>JACKFE010000007.1 GCA_020632635.1 Nitrospiraceae bacterium | reverse complement strand
GTTTGATCGCGATGCCTGCCCCCCGGCATACAGCAGCTTGGCACAGCCTCCTCCCTCACAGACATAGAGTTTACCGATATAGGTGGTGGTCGTGGTGCCGACGGTCTTTTTGCCACGGCCCCCAGACACACGTCGTGGGTGTTCCGTCTTGTGTCATGCTGACTGGGCATTTTTGCCTGCAACCCGACATCCCGTTGCTCAATCTTGGTGGGTTTTCCCACCTCGGTGCTCTCCCGCCGGTTACCACTGCTCCATGAATCTTCCCTGTTCTTTCCTTTGTCGTCGCCGGTGATGGGCCTGGCCAAGTTTGCAGGGGGCCGGTTCATTGTGGGAACATTGAAGCCAAAGAAGACGAGCCAAGGCCGGAGTCTGGACGTTGTCCTATTGCCTGGCAACTTCTCACCTCACATTTCTATCATAATCATATGATTGTCAACTCAATCGTGAGAATGCAAAGAGGGTTATGTTTGGTTCTTCTATTAGCGGTCTATGGCTGCGGTGGGGGAAAGGCCAACATGCACCTATCTCTTGAGGAGGTGGCTCAACTGAAACACGCACCGCACGTTTATATCGTGGACTATCCCTCACCGGAATTTACTTGGACGATTATGAATTCTTCCTTTAATCGATTTCCCTTAATAGTACCAAATGCAGTAGTTTCTCTAAATTTAGAGGAAGTTGAAAAATGGTTAGAACTCCCCGCGCCCCTAGAGCTTCGAGATCCCACGCACAGTCTGAGGGACCTGATCATGGCAACACTAGAAAAAAAGTATCTCTTCACCAATCTTGTTCTGCCTGAAGGAGTCTGGGGGGATGACGACCTGAGGGACCTTAAGGAAACGCTTACAGAGGGAAAAGTTATTGATGTCAAAACTGAATTTTGGCAGATTGTTCCTGGTGGATCTGAATCTTCAACCGATGCTTTTCTCCCTCCCAAAAAGGAGCTCTATCAATTTCAATACTTGGCGATTATTCGGGTTATTGACCTTGATGGCCCTGATGTTATTCAACAGCGTTCCTGTCATTATCCACCGGAAATGACAAATATGGGGGGCTGGTTACGCCCCAAGGAGTTGGGCACATTTTCGATGAAAAGGCCAATTTGGGTACATTCCATGCCAGTCCCTGAATTAATAGAAAATCGTGGCGAAAAAATACAAACCCAAATTCATCAAGCTGTTCGTCATTGTCTGGAAGAATTTCAGACATTATTCCCCTGACAAATCTGAAATGCTCTCTTCATTTGGTGATTTCGGAAAAACCCACCCTCACTCCAGCTTCCAGAACTGAAAACGTCAATCCACCAGGCAGTGTGATGCCATCAGGCACCACGCCACCCAGTCCTTTCCCAATAGGGGGAGAGGCAAGATTTTCTCTTTGTACCCCACCGCTGTGGATGAGGTGCTCGCTCCTGAATCCCAAGTGATCGGGATTTGTTGAAAAGGCTTACGACTGTTGTTTGGGACGAAGAATCAGGTAGCCGTGCTCGGCATCCAGCGTGACGAGGAAATGTTTAAGGAAGGACATGCCGAGGAGGCCTTCGATATGGGTGGGAATATCGGGCAGATCATGAATAGCTACCGCCACATGATCGGCTTTAGCCGAGCCAACGGCTACTGATGCCAGGTAATTGACATTGACCTGGACTTGGCCGCCGGCGGTATTCACGGTCATCAGTTCATTATCCGTAGTACCCAGAATGCCTAAATCAATGGCGACATCCGTGGAAAGAACGGTCATGGAGGCACCGGTATCCAGGATGAGTTGAGCGGAACGTTCTTGGTTAAGCTGTGCTTGGACGATGAGGGATCCGCCCATTTTTGTTAAGGGGATCGTAATCTCCTCAGCAGGTTCGACGGATTGGTGGACATTGGATGACTGTCGATGATCTTGGGCCATCTGATCTGAGGGGGCAGGTGGAGAATCCTCGTATCCTGAGGCATGTGTAGGGGAGCTCGGTTGAGCCGATCGTGAAGGATCCGTGTGAAAGAGTGTGCAATTCTGCAATTGGACAGGATTATCCGTCAGGATGCGAACTCCTGACGAGTCCTGGCATTGATAGGTCGCGGCTTGAATCGGGTGGAACGGCAGTACCGCTCCGCCTAGCACACCCATGAGAAGGATGGTACGTGTCGGATTCTTCATGACTGATACCAAAAGGCTGACGGTTTATCTTTGGGAGAGTGTACCAAGATACGAACCGGAAGCGCTATGAAGATTATCCGTTCGTATCTGGAGTAAGAGGAATGGCGGCTTGAATGACATTGCCGGTTTCCCAGATTTTGGTAGAGAGCGTCACGGTTTCCGGCTCGATTTTGTGTACTTGAACCCTGCCTTCCAGCATTTCCCCTTGTTTGACGATGTAGATGGCTTGCCCATTCGTCAGAAAGGCCTGGCTTTCTCCGCCCTTGGTCAAAAAGCCGAGAAAGCGAAATTGAGTGAGTTCTTGCCGGGCTCGTTGGGCGGCCAGTTCTCCGGGGGAAGGGCCTGGTGGAGCTGGAGGGGGGGGAGGCGGTTGATTCCGGATGGCTTGAGTCGTGCTATTACGCTGAGTTGATGGCTGGGACGTCTTCGCCACCTGGATGGATGCCGACCCTAACGGCGCAAAAATATTGCGGGGATTGGACAATTTCACGGCTCGACGTGCGTTGGGAAAATCTTTTTCCAGTTGCAGGTCTTTAATCGGCAGGCTCGCCAATGGAGTTGGAGGGCGGTCTGTTTGGGGGGAGGTGCCGGGCGGTTCTGAGCCGGAAAATTCATTCCATTGAAAGAACGTGACGATGCCCCACAGCACCAGCAGGCCAACCAGATATCCGAGTTTTTTCTTATTGCTCATTTAGATCGTCTTCTTCTTAGGCAATTCCGGGGATTCTTTCAAAAACGTGGAGACGGTGAGTTTGAAAATCACGCTATTGTGTTTTTTCGAGTCTTCCGCGGACAGTTTTTCGATAAAAAGATACGGCCACCGTTTTTCAAGTTCATAAATGAATTTCCGGAGGGCTTCATAATCCCCTTCCGCTTCGAAGGCAAAGGTGCCTTTGGTGCCTATTGGGTTACCCAAGGGCTTAAAATCATATCCCATCCCTGGGACATTGACATGGTTACGTTGTGCTAAGTCAGCAATTTCCAGGCTGAGGTCCGTAAATTCCCGGTATTGAGGTAGGGCTTTCCAGGTGGAGGCCAGGATTTCCTGGGTCTGTTTGGCTGTCTGGGTCTGCACTTGAGTCTGTTGGGCGGCCTGATGGAGTGCTTGGGTCTGTTCCAATCGGGCTTTTGCCGGATAGAAGGTCATGCCAAAGGTGGCCAACGTCGACACCACGGCCAGGCAGGTGATACCCAGCATCGGGATAAGGTATTGCGAGAGTTTTAAGGTTGTCTTGGATTCTTGAAGAATGTGTACTTTCATCATTGTGGAGTCCCTGTTCTCTCGTTGGCCAGCGACAGATACGCCTGGGGCCGGTACGTCACTTTGAGGGAAAACACCACATAGGATTCTTTCAGGGAATCTTTGTGTTTTTTGGTGGCGTGTTGTCCCAGAATGACATGTTCAAAAGCTTGATGTTTTTCCAGTTGATGAATGAGACGATTCAATCCTTCCAGAGATTGAGCCGACCCCTGCAATTGAATGGTCTGGGTTTTATCATCCAAGGAAATCGCATCCATGGAGATGGTCGGTGGGACTGCCGCCTCCAGGTCTGCCAGCAATTGTGTCCAGGAAAATCCCACTCGCGTTCGCAGTTGTTTGACGAAGGCAATCTGTTTGGGAATTCCCGTGATGGCTGCAGGGGAAAGGTCGATATTGTCACGACCGGCTTGGGCAACGAATTGTTCATTGGCGAAGGTTAAGGTCGTGACCTGTTCGGCGAGTTGGTCGATCTGTCGATTCAGGGTAGATCCGGTCCACCAGAACATTCCCGTAACGGTGAGGGCTCCTACGGTGAGGAGCAAAAGCGCCCATTGTGTGAGCAGGAGATAATTCACTCCCGGAGCGGACAGATTCATGTGTATACGCGGTACCATTAGGCGACCCTCAGTCGGGCGTAGCCGGGAAGGGCGGCTCCTGCTTCATGTTCGGAGAGGGTGAGTGATCGTTTGGGGTTCAGGAGGTCAGCCGGAGACAGCGGGGTCACTTGAAGCCGGGTTTCTTGATAATTGCACGCCTGAAAGGTCTGGTTGAATTGTTCCCCTGATGGCAAGAGGCTGGCGCTCTGGTCCAGATCGGTAATCATAAACAGGTTGAGTGTGGCTGGGAGGGGTGCTTCAAGGGGAAAAGATTCCAGGTAATATTGAATGGTGGCAAGAATTTCTTTCGTCACTTTCATGATGGTGTAGTGGGGATAGGGGGATTGTCCGACTTGATCATCAGAGGACGACGGTATTTCTTGGGTATCTTTTCGAATGGTAATCGCTTTGGTGCGCAGGAATTGGGGACATCCATCTTTAAAGGCCATGAAGGAAAATCCCCAATGACTTAAGTACAGAAAGAGGCCCCCTGGAAACGAGGTGAGTGTCCGGCGCTGGCCGGCCTCGAGAATATCCTGCATGGTGGCTTGGTATGCATCAAAAATGTCCAATCCGGCCACGCCCACGGAAATCGGCAGCAAGTCGACATCCATACATGCCTGTTCGAATTGTTCCACCACTTCATTTCGAATGGCGGCGGCTAAGACGAGGACCCGATCAGGATTGTGAGGCGCTTGGCTGTCTGCTCTTGGGAGTGGGGCATACACCCCGTAGGCTAAACGTGATTGGGAGGTGTCTAATTTTAAATCTTGTTGAAATCGCCACGTGAGCAAGGCGCGTTGTTCCGCCACTTTTTTGGGGAAATGAGAAAATTCAAAGATGGTCGTTCGCGCACACAAATCCGGCAAGCTGACGGCAACGGGGAGAGGAGTGCGCTTGGACTGCCTAATCTGCCGCAATTGATCTTTAAATTCCGTGAGTTGAAGAATGTTGGGTTTTGCCGAAGAAAGTTTGAGTAATCCGCTCGATAGAGGGATTCGAGTCACCTGTTTGAATGACCGATGCCGCCAGCCATGATTCATTTCCACCAGGCAGAGAGCTTCCTCGGATATGGAGAGTCCTCCGTGGGGATTGCTGAGAGGCAACAGGTTCATCAGGTTTCCTCAATGGGTGTCACACGATTGATTTCTTTTAACGTGGTTTCTCCTCGAAACACTTTTTCCAAAGCCGCTTGCCGGAGGCTGGTCATCCCTTGGGCCATGGCCGCTACGCGAATTTCCGAGGACGATTTGCCATGGAGAATCATTTCCTTAATGGAATCGGTCATATCGACAAATTCTGTAATGGCCTTGCGCCCCCGAAATCCCAAGCCATTGCATTCATGGCACCCTTTGCCCTCGTAAAAGGTCACATGTTTGACGGCGTCATAGTCAATTCCGGATTCCTGGCACTGGTCGGGATGAATTTGAATCGGCACTCGGCAGGCCTGACAAATGGAGCGCACCAAGCGTTGGGCCAAAATGCAGCTGAGAGACGTCACAAAGTTGTAGGGCTCAATGCCCATATTGACGAAACGGCTGATGACGTCAAAGGCATTGTTGGCATGAACGGTGGTGAAGACCAAATGGCCGGTCAATGCCGATTGAATGGCAATTTGCGCGGTTTCCAAATCGCGAATTTCTCCCACCATGATTTTGTCAGGGTCATGACGTAAGATGGAGCGCAGGCCTCTTGCAAACGTGAGCCCCTTTTTCTCGTTGACGGGAATTTGTACGATCCCTTTCAATTGGTATTCCACCGGGTCTTCAATAGTGATGATTTTATCTTCGTCGGAGTGGACTTCATTGAGGGCGGCATAGAGCGTCGTTGTTTTTCCGCTTCCTGTTGGGCCGGTAACCAGCACCATGCCATAGGGACGAATGATCGCCCGTCGAAACCGCGCCAGGTCTTCTCCTGTATAGCCAAGCGCTTCCAGCCGTAAGCCTTGCACTCCGGCCGAGACGTGCTGTTTATCCAAAATCCGGATGACCACCGATTCTCCATAAACACTCGGTAAAATCGAGACACGAAAGTCGATCGTGCGTTGATTGACCAGCATTTTAAAGCGGCCGTCTTGGGGAATGCGCCGTTCCGCAATATCCAACTCGGACATGATTTTTAACCGGGAAATGAGTGACCCATGAATGCCGGCATCAAACGGATCCATGGCCAGATACAGCACACCGTCAATTCGGAATTTGACTTCCACCGACCGTTCGGTTGGTTCAATATGAATATCACTGGCATGTTTTTGTAGCGCGGTAAGGATGATGGTATTGACAAGTTTGACCACCGGAGAGAGGTCCTGCGTAATCCTCTCCACCGACAGCACTTCCTCTCCCTTTTCATCTTCCTTGATTAATACCGGATCCAACTCGGCCTTGATCCGGGTCAGGACTTGGCTGTTTCCCTCACTATTCCCCAACGCATCTTGAATGGCGGACTTGGATGACACCACCAGGCGAAGCTCATACCCCAATTCATGCTCCAGCTCATCAATCATGCGAAGATTTTGGGGGTCGGCAATCGCGATAGTCAGGACATCGTCTTCTTGGTCTATGGGAACGAATCCGTATCGATGCATCAGTTCGATCGGGATGATTTTCATCAAGGTGGTGGGAATACGGAACTCACGTAAATCGTTCCAGGGTAATCCATATTGATCGGCGAGAACTTGGCCGATGATGGGTTCCGTCAGGGTCCCTCGCTCCAGCAAAAGCGCCGTCACGGTCTGATTCGAGGCGCGCGCGGCTTCCTGAAGGTTTTGCTTTTCCCGTTCCGATACCAAGCCTTTTTTGACCAGGAGATCATCAAATCCGATGCGTTTGACTGGAGTGGTCATAATGGTATTGTACCCCTCGACATGAGGTTTAGGTGGTTCCGGCCAGTTGGAAAATAGGTAAATACATGATAATGACGATACCCCCTACGAGAATGCCCATGAGAACCAGCAGCAAGGGTTCGATCCAGGTCGTGAGCCGCGATAATTGCAAGTCCAATTCGCCTTCATGAAATTCAGCAACTTCCAGCAGCATGGTTTCCAACGAACCAGTGGTTTCTCCCACTTCAATCATTTCCACCGTCATTCGAGGAAGAAAGCCCCCTCGTTTCAGCGCATTTGATAAACTGTTTCCCTCGCGAACCTGTGCAATCGCCGATTGAATGCCATGGGCCAGGACCATATTCGTCATGGCCTTCCCCGTGATTTGGAGCGCGGTGAGTAAGGGAATGCCCCCGGCGAGAATGGTGGCGAGAGTCCGGGTGAGTCGAATAGCCTGATTTTTGAGGATAATGTCACCCAAAAGAGGAACCTGAAGCATGATTTGGTCGAGTTTCCATTTGCCGGAGGGGGTGGTTCGCCACCAGGCAAACGTGCCGATGCTCACCGCCAATCCGACAAGCAGAATGGGCAACCAGGTTGAGGCAGAATTAATAAAGTTCAGTAACATTTGGGTTGCCCAAGGGAGTTCCACACGGCTTTCCGAATAGACATCGGAAAAGCTGGGCAGCACATAGGCCAATAAAAATCCGACCACGCCAAAGCCGAATACGACTAAAAAGGCCGGATAGGCCAGGGCTCGCAGGACCTTTTCGCGGACGCCGATCAGCAATTTTAGGTAGGAAATATAGCGCGAGAGAACTTCTGGTAGATTGCCCGCTTGTTCTCCAGACCGGACTGAAGCCTGATAGAGTTCGGGAAAAAAATGGGTATGCTGAGCCATGGCTTCAGAGATGGCCGCACCGCCGCGAATGCTTTCTCTGACCCCTTGAAGGGCTTGATGAAAAGCTGCTTGGGTGGACCGTTCGGCTAGGAGATCGAAGCATCGCAACATGGGCAGTCCGGCTTTCACCAAAGCCAAAAATTCTTGATTGAAAATGAGAAATTCACGGAGGGACAACCCTCGCTTTCGGGAGGTTGAGAATCGCGGCAGGGCCCGAATTTCTGATCCACTCAGATTGAGGATTAGCAGGCCTTGGCCTTCTAGTTGTGTTCGAATACCCCGTTCCGTTTCCCCTTCAATGTCGTTTTCAATGATGGTGCCATCTGCCCTGGCCGCTTTATAATGAAACCGTGACACGAGTGTACGTCACTTTCATTTGGGGGTCGAGACGGAAAGCAAATTTTTGGTTTCCGTTTGTCCCGGAGTGGTTGTCAGCTGTTGATCGGGAGTGTGATTCTTGAGAGGCGCCGCCTTGGCTTCTGCCTGAACCGGAGCCTCTACGTTTGTTAATTTGGGATCCGGACTGCTGAGCGCTTCTTGTGTCGTATCCGGCGCGACGACTCGTAAGCGAAGTCCGGTCATAATGAGATCAGAGGACAGGTGGTTCCAATCTTTCAATTGGTCGATGGATACGTGGTATCGATTGGCCAATTTCCAGAGCGTGTCTCCTTCTTGAATGACCACTTGTCCATGAGAATTCGGGTGGTCTGCGCCGGATGGTCCCGACGGACTGGGTGCCTGGTGAGGTAACGCGGTCTGTTGCGCCTTCGGGCTGTTGGTCGTGACATGCATGGCTTTTTTGATGAGAGTCAGGTCGGAACTCAGAGTTTTGAGATTGGCCATCATTTGTTGAAAGGATGTCCTCAACGTTTGAATTTCCGTCACCAATTGGTTGGTATTGGCCAATCCTCCAATTTGTCCTTCCAGCTCCATATTACGGCGGTGTAACTGATCGCGCTCACTCTGAGAAGCCATTAATTCAGAACGAATATTCTGGATTTCGATCCCTCGCTCCTGCTCGCGTTTTTGGACCCCTTGACCTTGCTCTTGAAGAGTCCGTAATTCCCCGGCTTGCTTGGCCATGAGGATTTTGAGGGAAGCCAATTCCGCGCGTAATTGCTCGGCTTCGGATCGGGCTTCCTGGAGGAGCACGGTTTGCGGTGGGGGAGGAGCCATTTGCGCCATGGGGGCTGGCTCTGCGTCGGGCTTAACGGGTTTATGGACGCAGGCTCCCAGCAGTAAGATAACGCAGCTACCAAGAAAAATGGGAAATGAATGAGAACGTGTCATAATTGTACCTACCATTCTTTGTAGGGAGTGCCGTCCAATGCCGCTTCGTCACTCCCACTTTTGACATCATAGATTCCAGCCGGAGAATCGTCGCCCTCCTCCTGATCTTCATAAATGGTCGTCCATGTGGAATTGGACTTGGTCAATGGATCCACAGGGATCTCGCGGAGGTACTTGGCTTCCACCAAGGCATCCAAACTGGAAGGATAGTCTCCACGGTCTGCATAATATTGATCGATGACGGCCCGCATGGTGAATAAATTTTGTTTTAGTGCCGCTTCCTTAGCCTTCATGGCCGATTGTTGAAATGTCGGAATGGCCAGTGTGACTAAAATGCCTACAATGGCCACAACAATCATGAGTTCGAGTAAAGTGTAGCCCTTTTTGTGCATAACCGCAAAATGTCTCATTACCAGTCACGATAGGCTATTCCATTAATTCCGACGCTCTCACTGGCCGTGTGGACATCGAATACGTCTTCACCGCACCAACGGGATTCATCGGGGTCATCCTGATAACAGCGGAGTTTCCATTTTTTGGTGTCCGTCATCGGATCGATTGGAATTTCCCTGAGGTACCGCCGAATGGAAGCCTTTTCCGCCACTTGCGCTTCCCCCCCGGTCAGTTCGATTTTTAATAAGGTTTCCAGGGTTTTGGGATAGCCGGTCAGTCCCGTATGCTCCTTGCACGTTAATTGATTTTTTACGCAGAGGGGACCCAATAACGTGCTCCCATCTCTTGCCCAATCTCGTCGAAAGTCATCAATGGCGGTACGAATAGTACGTAAGGTTTGACGGAGTTGCAGCTCTTCTGCCCGCTTGGCACTGACTTTGGTAAACGGCAAGGCCACAGAGGCCAAAATAAACATAATCACCAGGGTCACCAGCAATTCAATAAATGTGACTCCACGCTGGGTGTGTTCGTTATTCCACCCAAATTTTGCCATGTTGTGCGATCACGGGAACTGTCTGGGCACTCGATCCCAAGACAGTCGGGTTTTGAATGTTGACGTCCGAAGTGCCGGCTCCCGTCGCCTCGAACGTTAAAGTGGCCAGCACTCCACCACCTTGGACCGGTTTGCCGGCTTGTCCCATTTGCAACATGATTTGGCCGGCATTGGGAACTGCTGATACGGCCAGGCTTGGAGGGACCTGCTGGCTGATCCAAAATGGGCCTTCCGTGGCCTGCTTGAACGTCAGGATGGCCGGATCGAATGAAATGGCCATGGATGAGCGTTCCACGTCAGTGAAGCTGAGTCCTTGGAGAGTCAGCTGAACCGTATCGCCAATTTTAAAGGTTCCAGCTGCCGGAAGAACTTGGAGGCGTGCCAAGCTCGGGGCTTGGGACGGTTTCTCTTCTTCTGGCTCGGAAGGTGGGGGTTCAGTGGGAACAGCATCCGTGACTGGCTCAGTGGGAAGTGGCGCGGTTTGGTCTTCTGCCGGTCTGGAAATGCTCCCGTTCGTTTGTTCAGGGATCGCCACTGCATGAGAGTGATTGGGTGAAAATAGCGGCTTATTACTATATTGGTTGGCGGTTCCTGACCAGAGAGTTTGCTTGGCCAATTGGGGTGGCTGAATATTTCGCACAATATGCGGTGTGATGACCAGGATCACCTCCGTGGTGATTTTATCCGTGTTGCTATTGCTGAGCAGGTCTCCCACGCCAGGAATATCATCGATGCCCGGAATAGCCTCGCGGGATTTCCGGTCTTCTTCCTGGATGAGTCCGGCGAGGACCACGGTTTCCCCATCTCGCATATTCAAGGCGGTATCTGCGGTTCTGGTGCCAAACCGGAATTGGGAGATTTCTGGATCTGCCTGTAAGACTACTCGATCACCCAAACGGGTAACTTCAACTTGCAGCCGAAGGGTAATCGAATTGTTTAAATGAATGACCGGTTCTACGGTTAGTTTAATGCCGGTATCCTTGAATTCAATCGAGGTAACGGTTGACGTGGTTGGCACCGCACCGGTGGCGGCCTGTCCCGGTAAGACATTGGTGGTGGATAAGAGAATGGGTTGTTTATCGCCAATATTGATGGAGGCCTTTTGATTGTTCAGGACGCGAAGCTTGGGATTGGCCAATGTTTTGGCATTGGATTCTTGTTTGAAAAAATCCAGCAGGACGCTGCTGGGGAAGGTGAAGAGGTACGAATTTTGGCCCAAGCTGGTAAGATTGCGGAAGTTAAATAACTGTGCGCTGGTTGAGAACGAGGTCGTGCCGTCCGGAAAGACTCCGAATCCGGCCTGTTTGGCAAAGTTCAAGCCGATTTTTTGAGATTGAGTTTTGTTCACTTCGAGAATTTCAAGCTCAAATACCACTTCCGAGTCTTGCCGATCATTCGAGAGAATGATTTGCTCCGCTAACGCGATTTTTTCGGGTTCATCGCGAATGACTACAGTATTGATGGGTTCATTGACGTAGACCCGTTTGGTTTCCAAGATGGTACGGAGAAGGTTGGCCATGTCTTTGGCCTTGGAATTTGATAGATAAAACGTCCGAATTTGGAGATCTTCATATTGTTCCCGTTTTTGCTTGGTATCGGGAATGACCAGGAGGCGATCCGGGCCCACTCGTTTTGCGAATAATTGATTCGTGGTTAATATGAGGTTGAGCGCCTCATCAAAGGGCGTATCCTTGGTGAAAATCGTGACGAGATCATCTCGCACGTCTTTGTCGAAGAGAATGTCGATGCTGGCCGTCCGGGCCAGAATTTCAAAGACTTGTTTTAACCGGGTATTTTGGAATCGAAGGGTGACCGGTTCTGCCGAACCTCCAATAGATTGAACAGCTTTTTGTTGCTGGACGACCCGAGTAATGCCCTCCACCGCGTCGGTTAAGGACGGATCCAACTCCACAGCCGATTCATACAGGGTCAACGCATCATCATATCGGCCCAAATGCTCCATTTGTTTGGCATCCATCAGGGTTTGTCTGGCATTTTTTAATCGCCAGGCATCATTCAAGGCGGTATGGTGTTCGGGTTTTTGAGGGTCCAGCCCAAGGGCAACTTGAAATTCCTGAAGAGCCTCAGCCAGTTTGCCTTCTTTCAGCCATTCCCTCCCACGAGAGAAGTGTTGTTCGGCGGATTTGGTTTTGACCTCTTCGTATTTCTGTTCGATTTCCTTATTGAACGGTTGTTTTCGAAGAGCATCCCGATAGGCATTGATGGCACCGTCCCAGTCTCCTTTTTGTTCCAGTTCTTCACCCAACCTGACTTCCTGCATGGTGCAGGCGAGAAGACTGGTGACGAATAGCAGTATCAGAAGGCGAAAACAAAATATCATGATTCGTACTCGCTATTGAAAAAATTGATTAGAGGATATGAATAACCCTGGCGGGGGAATTGAAGGCCGAATATTCTCAACCGACTTCTCACCCTATCATACTCCACAAGTTGGAGCTAGCGATTTTTGCCGTTCTGTGCAATCTGTTGGGATTATCGGAAAATCATACCCCAAAATTAAGAATGATGAAATATGGTAAGCATTTCTGAATCGAGATCAAATGAGGGGCCAATGATTGCACGGAAAAGTTTATAGTTCCGGTTCAGGAGGAGGTGGCTGAGTCCCGTCAGCCGGGGAGGATGTCGGGGGACTGTCAAGGGCTTTTCCAGCGGTAGGAGCTTGTCCTGACGGAGAAGAGGAACAGGTCGGCGCCATCGGATTGAGTGGATTGGGTTGGCACCCGGAGGTTGCCCCAGTCGATTCGAAGCGGATGGCCTGATAGGTTTTGGCTCCCTTAAATTTGACTGCATTGAAAGGAGTGTCGGTGCTGGTACTTTTCACGCCGTGGATTTCATCACCGACTTTGATAAGTTCAAAGGGTTTTCCGGTCATGGGGTCCTCATAGGCGACCTGCAAGTAGCGCTTGGGATTTTTTTGAGTCAATTCCTTCAGTGTACGTGGCCATCGATGGGGGCGAGTCGCCTTTTGGATTTCATAATCCGCTACAAATCGTTCAATGGCTTCCTTGATGCGGGTTCCCCGAAATATCAGTTCGGCCTCGCGGTCCCGTTTCATGATTACCGACCATTGCTGGGTCACTCCCATCAGGGAGATGCTCATGATCACGACTAAAATCATGACAAAAAGATAGGACATGCCCTTTTGATTAGCCAACGGGAAGTGCCGGTCCAACCGGAAGGAATGAGATTTGGTGGGTTGTGCCAGCATGGATTTGACGGGATGGCGATGGAATTTGTCTCTGATGTTTATCGTCTTTTTGTATGGCGCCTTAAAATGTCTGACATTTGCTGTTGAAACGCCATGACGGTCAATTTTGGGTTTGAGCCACGGTCTGCCTATTCCGATTTGTTGAAATCGGGTTTGGGTTTCACCGGGCTGGTTGGTTTGTGAAATTTTTCCGTGACAAAAACCCATGCAAAAACGAGTAGGCTCGCGCCGAATCCATCAGCTAGGACATCGAAAATATCCGACTCTCGCTGAGGGACAAACCATTGATGAATTTCATCTGATAACCCATAGCCTAAGGCCATGAAAATAGAGAGGGTCATGGGCCATTTGGTATCGATAGTGTGTGTGAGTGCGCGGTAGAGCAGGATGGCCAACAACCCATACTCCAGAGCATGGAGGATTTTATCGCTGATGCCCTGAAGCAATCCGGGAATATATTGGCTGGGTGTGGACTGGGACGAGAGAAAGAAAATGAGGAAGGCATAGGCGAGGACTGGCCCCCAATACCAAAAGAGTTGGAAGGGAGTGGAAAAAGGGGTACGCGACATACAACGAGAAAATGTGGATCGGTGCGTTATTTGATGAAGTACTTGATCGCTGTGATATTTACCACTGGAAGGATCATACCTTCATGATCTCCATCATGGGAAAAAGCATACATGATGGATTCTCCCTCTACCAAGGTGCCCATGAAAAGAATACCAATGTCTTTGCTCGCTGGGGCTTGGCTATTGTTCAGAATTGAGGCTTTTTGCTCCGGTGAAACAGTGGCAATCATGAAATTGGGAATGTCTCTGGGTTTAAAGCGGACCAGCCCCCAGGCTGTCGGCATGATTTCAGGTCCCAGGGCAATCTGGAATCCTTGGTATTCTTCATTATACTCTCGGAGTTCTCCTGCCCAAACAAAAGCAATAGGCTGGTGAGCGATTGAGTGTTTTTGTTCACGCTGCTCATCCCGCTGCCGATTAAATTGTAGCAACCGCTCGCTTTGCTTGTTGATATCTTGGGATGAAAGTTGATGCCAGGGTGGTATCGTACCTTCAAGTTGAGATAGATAGCCTTCCAACTCCTGGGCGGTCAGAAGTGGGTGGTAGGGTAGGGAAACGAGCGTAGAGGGGGGGCGCCCATGTAGATCTTGGAGGGATTGAATGCCGATTGTGGATTCATTGTTGGAAGCGTGACTTACACTGGGGAGTGCTCCCAGCAGACACACGATGGTCATCGTCAGGATTACTTGTATTGCGTGGTTGGCAGAGTGCCCAGGAATCAAGGGAGGATGAATTTGTTGTTGGGGCTTTCCGCCCCCAACCGATATCGACCCGATGGGATCTAAATTGGCCATTGTTCTTTTCTCCAAGCCATATCCCAAAACATCCACTCATATCGAGAGCTGATTAAGAAGGCTTCCTGCATGTGCGCCTTTTCCTTTTTGCTCGCGGTTTTGGCAAAACGATCAAGAACCTGTCGCATCCAGTCAGCCACCTCCGCAAATTCCGGTGAGCTGTATAACATTAACCAATCCCGATAGGGGTTGGTTGGCGAAGGTGGGCCGGACCGCAGTAAATGTTGGCCCACCTCGCAGTAGACCCAGGCACAGGGAAGGGCCACAGCCGTAATATCTCCAAGAGTTCCCGTCTGGGCGACACTTCGCATGTGTCGACAGTAGGCATAATTTGTCGGGGAATGTGGTGTGCGTCGCATATCTTGTGGGGTCAGTTGCCATTTCCGGCCATAGGATTCATGCAGACTTCGTTCGACCAGGATCGTGTCTTCCGCCAACTTCGCAAACCGAATCGTCGTTTCCGGGTCATCAGCTCGTTGTGCCCCAATAGCAAAGATTCTTGCCAACTCTTCCAAGTACCGGGCATCTTGCAAGATGTAGTAACGAAACTTTGCGAGTGGAAGGGTTCCCTTCCCTAGAGCCTTGACGAATGGATGATTAAGTTGGGCCTGCCAAATGGGTAAGGCCAGGTGGCGTAATTCCGTGGAAAAAGTCATGGGATACAGGTTCGAGCCATCTAGGAAGCAGGGTGAGCCGGATCTTTATTTCACCAGGGTTTGTGCAATCTGGAAAGCTTTATCCATATTAGGCAAGTGTCCAAGATCCGGAGTGATTTGAAGGTGCCGAATTGTATTATGGGAATCCACCACCAACACCGCCCTGCTCAAGACATGGGGTCCTTCGAGGAAGAGACCATGGGCTTTTCCAAATTGTGCGCCACGATAATCTGAGAGGAATTCGACATTGGAAATTTCAGCCTCCTCCGCAAAGCGTTTTTGAGCAAATGGCGTATCAATGCTGATCGTGATGAGCCGTACTTTGCTGTCCAAGCCTCCATTTTTTTCACTGAGATAGTGGGTTTGTTGTTCGCAAACTTTGGTGTCCAGCGATGGGACGATGCTGATGATTCTAACGGTGCCAACAATCTCCTCGGAGATATTTTTTATGGACAAATCCTGCGAGGTGACCGGCACGGATCGAAGTGTTTCTCCCACGGTGATGGGTGATCCGATTAAGGGAAGAGGACTGCCCCGAAACAGAACGGTCGTACTCTCGCCGGAACCCACAGATTCGGAAGTGACGGGAATTTTCTGATAGGAAAAACCGGTTGGTGTCGGGAATCGTGCGGTTGTGCACCCTGCTGCGGCAAACAGCAGGCTGCCAACGAAAAGTAATTTCCAAATATGAGACTGCATGAGGAGTACCTCCATTCCGAACTCAGGAGTGTTCGCGGGCTTAGGGATTTGGGGATGCGCTTATAGGTGATTCATTCAAAAATCGGCGAATAGCTTGATTGACGACTTCAGGTTGTTCCCACTGAGGCAGATGACCAGCGTTCGGAATGATGTTCCAGATCGCATGGGGCAATTGGTTATAAAGACGTTCGCCCACTGGCACGGGAAAGACTTGGTCATGTTCTCCCCAGAGGATCAATGTTGGATGGCGAATCTGAGAGATTCGTGCTCCATACTGTGATTCCCATTTGTCGATATTATCAAGTAGGGCATACAAGGGAGCCAGCAGATTGCCTCGTTGACGATTTTGGAAAGATCGTTCAATGACCAAAGGTGTAATCAGCTCTTGCCGAAAAACAATTTCTTGAAGCAGTGCTTCCGTGGCCGACCGTCCTGCAAACCAATTTCCCATCTTTGCGAGCCACAAGGGGGGGCGATGATGCAGAAATTGTTGATATTTCTGGGAAGCCACGCTTTCTTTGAGATTGGGAGGAAGACCGGAAATTAATACCAGGCTCTCCACCCGCTCTGGATAGTCCATAGCCATGGCCATGGCTAATCCGGCTCCCATGGAATTACCTATCAAGACTGCTTTGGGAATATGGAGTGCATCCATAAAGGCATGAAAAAAATGAACCAAATCACTGGGACTGTATGGCCCTTGTGGTTTGTCAGATAATCCCGAACCTAAAAGATCCGGAATAATGACGCGATGATTCTGGGTGAATGCCCCGTGCTGGTATTCCCAGTTCCACATCGTTCCACCAAATCCATGGATGAAGATGACCGGTGGGCCGGAGCCTACATCTGAATACACGATGGAATGGTGATTGACGGTCACCGTGTGATAGGGAATCCGATGCACCCATTCTAGAAATAGCGGACGGGAAGAAGAAGTAGTACAGCCGCCAAACATCACGCACCCAAGAAGGATAACAGTCAGCAGGTAGGCAGACACAAGGTAAACCGCTTAGGAATCAATGTGAATCAAGGTTTCGTCTGGATTGACTTCATCCCCTTCTTTTGCATAGATGGCTCCCACGGTTCCTGCAATGGGTGCCTGAACCCGGTTTTCCATTTTCATCGCTTCCACTACCAACAGCGGGTCTCCTGCCTTAACCTTGTCGCCTTGGGCAACCAGGACTTTTACGACCCGTCCGGGCATGGGAGTGACCACATCTCCCGGATGTGAAGGTTTGGGGCGACCTTCAGCTTTTGCGGATGGCGAAACTGGGGCTTCCGGTGCTCCGGCCAAAACTTCTTGGATTGGCTCCAGATACACTTCTTCCAGCTTGTCGTTGACCTTGATGTAATACGGTTTCACTCCGTCCAAGGTCTGGCCTGATCCCGAAACGCGAATGTGATACGACTCTCCATGAACAGTGACTTTGAACTCTACGGGGGCTAGATGCAAATCATGGGCGACAGCCGGGCCGCTGTCTGATTCTTCCAAAAGGGGTTCAGGCCGAAGTTCGCCTCGCTCTCGTTCATCAAAGAATTGAAGCGCAACGGATGGGAGGAGTGCATAGGACACGACGTCCTCGTCTGCCACTTCCCGTCCGATTAATTCTTGTTGAGCATCGTCTAATTCCGGGTCTAGGTTATCAGCCGGGCGTCCCAAGACTGGTTGGTCTCCCTCTAGTGATTTTTGCCGGATTTTGGAGTTCAGTGTGCCTGGCGGTTTTCCATACAACCCCTGGAAATAATTTTTGGTTTCATTGGTAATCACTTTATAACGCTCACCAGTGAGGACGTTGAGTGTCGCTTGCGTGCCGACAATTTGGCTGGTTGGAGTGACCAGTGGAGGATAGCCCATATCTTTTCGAACACGGGGAATTTCCTCAAGAACTTCCTTGATTTTATCAAGGGCATTCTGCTCTGCCAGTTGAGCCGCCAGATTCGAAAGCATGCCGCCAGGCACTTGTGAAAGAAGAATGTCCGTATCTACCCCCGTAAAGTCGCTTTCAAATTGCCGATAGCGTTTTCGGGCTTTCCGCAATTTTTCGGCGGCGGGGGCCAATTGTTGTAAGTCCAATTTTGTGTCATAGGGGGTATTCCTCAGGGCGGCAATAAAGGATTCGGTTGGGGGATGGGAGGTGCCACCCGAGAGGGGAGATAAGGCCGTGTCCAAAATGTCCAATCCCCCAATAATAGCCATGAGGGAGGACATGGAGGCCATGCCTGAGGTGTAATGGGTATGTAAATGAATGGGTACCCGGACGGTGGCTTTTAATCGACTGATTAATTCGTAGGCTTCAAAAGGCGGAAGGAGGCCGGCCATGTCTTTAATGCAGAGGGTGTCGGCTCCCAGATCTTCTAATTGTTTGGCCTGTTCGACAAAATGGTTCAGGCTATGCACCGGACTGACGGTGTAGCAAATGGTCGCCTCTACATGTTTGCCGCAGGCTTTGACCACCTCCATAGCGGGCTTGATGTTCCGAAGATCGTTGAGCGCATCAAAAATCCGAAACACATCAATCCCATTTTTGGCTGATAATTCAATAAACTTTTCCAGTACGTCATCAGCATAATGTCGGTACCCCACCAGATTTTGTCCACGGAGTAACATTTGCAGACGGGTATTGGGCATGGCACTACGAAAGGCGCGGAGCCGTTCCCATGGGTCTTCCTTAAGAAAGCGCAAGCATGAATCGAATGTGGCGCCTCCCCACACCTCAAGCGACCAAAATCCGACCTTATCCATTTCTTCCGCAGCCGCCAGCAAATCCTCGGTTCGCATTCTGGTGGCGAGGAGAGATTGGTGCCCATCACGTAGTGCGACATCCGTCAGGAACACTTGCCGTTTGGGAGAAGTTTCCAGGTCTAACGCTGGCGGCGTTCCTTGTTTAATCTTGGTGGGGGAAGGCCGCGAGGCCACTTGGGCTTTAGGGGGCAATGGTTTTTTTCGGGACATAACAACCCTTTCACAAGTTCAAAGCCATTCAAAAGCACCGTGCAATGGCTTGTGGGATTTAGAGGCCTTCAAAAGCCGCAATGGCTGCGGATAGCGCAACTACCAAGTCCTCCGGTTCTTCCATTTCCTCATATTCATACAGAGCGGCGTGTCGTTCTAAATAAGATGTATCAAAGCGGCCCGCACGGAAATCAGGTTCTTCCATAACTTTTGTGAGAAAGGGAATAGTTGTTTTCACTCCCCGGAGGACAAATTCTTCCAATGAGCGATGTGTGCGCCTAACGGTTTCATCCCAGGTCCGCCCATGAACCGTGAGTTTGGCTAATAGGGCATCATAATAGGGCGGGACGGTGTAATCTTTATACACGGCTCCATCGATTCTGACTCCCACGCCTCCAGGAGATAAATAGGCGGTAATTTTTCCGGAGGATGGCCGGAAGTTATTTTGCGGATCTTCGGCATTAATTCGACACTGAATGGCATAGCCCTGCAAATTAACCTCATGCTGACCGAAGACCAGGGGACGTCCGGCGGCAATCCATAATTGTGATTGGACGATATCCACGGTCGTAATTTGTTCGGTGACCGTATGTTCCACCTGAATCCGGGGATTCATTTCAATGAAGTAGTACCGTCCGTCAGGGTCTAACAGAAATTCAACCGTCCCCGCATTGTGAAACTGAGCCGCTCTGGCAATCGCGATGGCTGCTTCTCCCATTTCAGCTCGGAGCCGAGGGGTGAGGACCAACGATGGGGCAATCTCCACAAGTTTTTGATGTCGGCGTTGAATAGAGCAGTCTCGTTCGCCCAGATGAATGATATACCCGTTTTTATCTGCCAGGAGTTGAAATTCAATATGGTGGGGCCGTTCGACATATTTTTCAATAAATAATTCGCCGTTGCCAAAAGCCGCCAGTGCTTCACGGGACCCGGCTTCCATCGCGTCTTTGAGTTCTTCATCGGATCGGACAACACGTAAGCCTCGTCCGCCACCGCCCGCGCTGGCCTTTACGATCACCGGATAACCGGTTCGTTGGCAGAACGCCAATCCTTCCTCAAAGGACGAGACGCTTCCATCGGTGCCCGGAACGACTGGAACGCCCACCTTAATCGCCAGTTCGCGAGCTTTGACCTTGTCCCCTAGTAATTCCAAGGCATGAGGTGAGGGTCCGATGAAAAGGATGCCGTTTTCTTCGCACAGCCGAGCAAAATGGGCATTTTCGGCAAGGAATCCATAGCCTGGGTGAATGGCGTCCGCACGAATACGTTTCGCCAGTCCTACGATTTGCCTGGCGTCTAAATAGCCTTGAACCGGTCCCGGACCGACCAAATAGGCTTCGTTAGCTTTTTTTACATAAATTGCCGTGGCGTCGCTTTCCGCATAAATGGCAGCGGTGGCAATCCCAAATTCCCGACAGGCGCGTATGACGCGCATGGCAATTTCACCTCGGTTGGCCACTAAGATTTTTTTGAACATAATGATGTCGTATTCGTTGGAAAAATGGTTTGGCGTGCCTGGGCAAGGTTCAGGCTAGGCTTCATTTCAATCTAATGGGTTATTCAATGGATAAAATTTCGCTTTTTTGATCAAAGCCTGTCCGGTGGGAGACAGGATAAATTGTTCGAACAGTTGGACTTGAGAGGTTGGGTTTGTCTGGGTGACAAGAACGACTGGTCGTTGTAGCGGATAGCGTTTATCCAAGACGGTTTGAACCTCAGGTTCAATTTTGTCAATGAATAATAGATTGATCGCTACCCCATCCTCCTTAGCTCGGAGGGCTGGCGTCATCGAGACAAACGTCACCGCATCTAATTTCCCGCTGACAAGTTTAATGGCTTGCCCCTCCGATTCCGCTTGTATTGCGGAGCGGGGAATTCCATGAGGAATGTTCAGGATCTGTTCTAGCCCTTGTCGAATATTTTGATTGGGTGTGCGATTGATGAGGACAATCTTGGTTTGCGGAGCTTCTTCATAGACATCTGACCAATAACGAATTTTTCCGGAAAACACCTCGGCAACTTGCTGTGTCGTCATTTCTTTCACGGGGTTTGAAAAATTGGTCAATATGGCAATGCCGTCACGTGCGATGGGTACTGAGCGAAGAGCCGAAACCACTTCGCCAGTGACTCCGATGTCGGCTTCATGCAGCTCTACGGTTCGAATGGGTTTGGCATTGGGGTGCCAGAAGAAATCCACCGAAATTTTTGGGTGTTTCTGTTCAAACTCGGCGGCAAGAATTTCAAGTAAGTGACGTTCTGGTCCGTTTCCGGCAATGAGAATTCTTTCGAATTCGGTGGCAATCTTTGGTGTCGTATTAGCCAGCGTTTGGGTCAATATGACCGGATGGAATAGGATGGTTGACGTGAAGATGGCTGCCCACAGTAGTTTGGAAATGAAAACATGTGGCATAAGTGTTCGGTTCTTCACTGGCCCTGCCTGTTCTTCCTGGCGCGCGCAAAAAGCAACCTTCCTGGTCGAGTGCCGGAAAGTTCTAGGATAGATTAAAAACGGGCACATCTTTCCCGTTTAGAAGAAGAAATGTCAAGCGAAAGAAACAGGCTTGTTCCGGCAGGCTCTGTTTCGATAATCGAGGAGGGTTAATCTCCGCCGGTTGGTTGGGAGTTTTCAACGGTAGGAGCCGCCCGTTGGCCCATGATAGGCGGAAGTTTTTTAAATTTATCCATTCGCTCATTCAACATGTTATAGGCTTTGCCTTCCTCAAATCCTGGTTTGTGAGTTCCGACGATTTTTGAGGCAAATGAGGACATGAGTCGTTGACTATTCTGTCTGTTGCATTGAGGGCAAATTGTCTCCTCCGGTTTTGTGCTGATGGATTGCATAACCTCAAACTGGTTATCACAAGCACGACATACATATTCGTACATGGGCATGGGAAACTCCTTTTTGCGGCGATTATAAAGCCGTTGAGTTGATGACGATGACCAGATTCTTTCTGAATTCCTGCATTATACTCATAATGGTAGAACCCTGGCCAAGAGAATGGAGATTTTCATATATATGACTTGACTGAGGGATTCAGTTTTTTTAGACTATTTCATTCGTCACTGTTAAAGAGGGAGGGTACGTGTTATGCCGGTTTTAGTGCGTCGATACAAGTTAGTCTCGGGGTTAGCTCAAGAGGAGCGTATTGATGATGAGGATCGAATTGAGCGATATATGCGATTTTTTGACCGGGAACAATTGGCTAAGTTGAAAGCTGGTCAAAAAGTCTTCCTCGAAAAAGATGAATGGCAGTTAATTCCTGATTGATTGCCTGGCACTCCTTCCTTTCCTCGTTGCTCTGTATGATTCAAGTATGACCCTTGGGTTTCAGCCCGGTGGCCGGGTTGTTTTCTTTTTTTGCGGTAAATAGGGGAAGTCATCATGGGCTATTGGATTCATCTCAAGCGTTCTTTGGATCAAGCTATGCTCCATAAAGATCGCTGCCTGGAAATTCCCTCCGGTCCTATGCGAGCCGATTTTTGGGAGGGAGGGTGGTTTGAGTATCCTGATAAGGATACCGCTCTAGACGCTCTGGAAAATACCGATGCGACCAGTCAAGTGAAGTGTCCCCTGTGTAAACCCTGATTGGGCTTCGCTGGATTTATTCACACATTGATATTGCCTTGATTGCTCATAAATATGGCCCAGAAATTTGGCAATAGTCGTTGGGTGAAAGAAGGATTTCTAGATAATCATAAGCCAGGCTTAGTCATTGGCCAAATGACCTTTGCTGCATTAGGGAACGTGGATTTTTGTCTACAGGGAGATCTGCGTGGAGAAATAGAGGGCCAGGGAATTCGATTTCATAATCCGCAGTTTATTGATGACGAACGGGCAGCGGATTCTTTGTTTGATTTTTGCATTCCGCAAGTTGGGAAGGTCAGTCTTATGTCTTTTGATCCACATCCCCTCTTGCCGGCTCATCCCTATTTGGAATGGTTTTCTATGGAAAATCAGCATTACCGAATTGAACTGCAGCCTGGCGATGCTTGGATTATGACGATTGAAGAATTAGACGCGGTTAGGGATATTTCCCTGCGAATTCACAATGAGTTGGTTCCTCAGTTGTAATAAGAGGGGGTGACTCGTGGGATCAGATGCGAGGACTCAATAAAAATTCCTTCTTCATGAAACGACAGGTTCGTTGACTGCTTATGCCCCCCTCACTAGAATGCCTCTCATGAATGATCGTTTTTTAAAGGCCTGTCTTCGTCAGCCGGTAGACCGGACACCGGTCTGGTTTATGCGCCAAGCCGGCCGTTATATGGCGGAATATCAGGCGATTCGCCGGCGTCATTCCATACTGGAAGTCTGTAAAACCCCGGCTTTAGCGGCCGAAGTGACTTTGCAACCGATTAACCGATTTAATCTTGATGCCGCAATTATTTTTGCCGATATTTTATTGCCGCTGGAAGCTATGGGGTTACATCTTGAATTTGTGGAATCAAAAGGCCCGGTGATCGATAATCCCATTCGGGATGAAGCCGGAATTGTCGGTCTTCGTTCGGTAGACGGTGAAGTCTTTGGTTATGCCGGGGAAGCTATTCGATGTACTTTGGCGGCCCTGGAAAATCGGGTGCCCCTGATTGGGTTTGCGGGGGCTCCCTTTACCTTAGCAAGTTATGCAATTGAGGGGGGCAGCTCCCGTGATTACGCCCGGACAAAACAATTAATGTTTTCTCAGCCGATCGTCTGGCATCAATTGCTTTCCAAGCTTTCCGCTGTGGTTATTGAATACTTACGCGTGCAAAGCCGGGCTGGTGCTCAGGCGATTCAGCTATTTGACAGTTGGGTGGGGGCTCTTAGTCCTGGTGATTATGAAGAATATGTTCTGCCGCACGTTCAATCCATTATTGCCGCTCTTCGAGTGGAAGGGATTCCCATTATCTATTTTGGGACTGGAACGACCGGATTATTTCCCCTTATGCGGAAGGCTGGGAGTGATGTGTTAGGAGTGGATTGGCGTGTTCGTCTTGATGAGGCCTGGAGGATGATCGGGTATGATACCGCCATCCAAGGTAATTTAGATCCTCTTGTATTGTTTGCTCCAGAAAAAGAGATTGAACGTCGTATTCGGGCTATTTTTGAACAAATAAATGGTCGACCTGGACATATTTTTAACCTTGGCCACGGCATTCTTCCTCAGACGCCTCTCAAAAACGTAGAATTTGCGATAGATTGCGCTCATCGGTTTTCTTCTTTATTTCAGATGACTACCTGAGAACGGTGTCGGTCTTCTCCTTTCTGTGTCCTCGTCTATTCAATTCTTTTAACGGCTGGGTTGTTCTTTTCCCTATCTCAGACTTTATGTAGGTCAATGGTATGATTTCTCGTCCGCGTCATGTGGTCATCATCGGTGGAGGAATTACCGGGCTTTCAGCTGCCTATGCGGTCATGGAGGAAGCTAAAAAAGCCCATGCCTCCGTTCAATGTACCGTTCTTGAGCAAGACTCCCGATGGGGTGGAAAAATTTTGACCCATGCCACTCAGGATCTGCTTATGGAGGCAGGTCCTGATTCATTTTTGACAACGAAACCGGCTGCCATTGAATTATGTCGAGCATTGGGTCTTGAATCTCGACTGTTACCGACAAATGCTGAACATAATCAGACGTTTGCTTTTTGTCGAGGAAAGTTGCGTGAATTGCCTCAGGGGCTCCTGGCTTTTCGTCCTCAGCGTGTAGATCATTTTATGAGAAGTGGGGTGTTGTCTGTTCCGGGTATGCTTCGGATGGGCGCAGAACGATTTTGGCCTCGACCGACCCGGTTACCCGCAGATGAATCAATGAGTGAATTTTTCTCCCGCCGGTTTGGAGCTGAAGCGTTTCACAATCTCCTTGAACCATTGGTGGCGGGAATTTATGCCGGAGATGCTCAGGAACTCAGTATTCAGGCGACATTTCCACGTTTCAGAGAGCTGGAACGAGATTACGGAAGTGTGATCAAAGGGATGAGGGCACTTCAAGCTCGTCCGCCTAAAAATTTGCCATCATCATTCCCCATGACGATGTTTATGTCGTTACGAGGTGGCTTGGGTGAATTAACGCAAGCCTTGACCGGGATATTGGGTGCGCAGAAGGTTCATCTGCGCTTGGGTGAAACTGTTCAATATGTTGAGCCTGCTTTCCATGATGATGATTCTCACAGAATTTTCCTCCGTGATGGTCAGTGTCTCGTTGGGGATGCTTTGATTGTGACGACTCCTGCCTATAGCGCCGCAAAAATTTTGGAACAGGCTTGCCCAGAATTCGCTACCATCTTAAATGATATCCCCTATGCCTCCACTGCAACCGTCTCATTGGCATATCAGGCGGAAAGTATTCGCCCCTTGATCCGGGGGTTTGGATTTGTTGTTCCACGCAAAGAACAACGAGCCCTGCTGGCAGCAACATGGAGTTCCCTGAAATGGCAAGGTCGTTCAAAGGCTGGGGAGATATTGGTTCGAACCTATGTGGGCGGGCGTGGAAGGGACATTATTTTAGAAAAAGAGGATCAAGAAATTGGGCAGGTCATTCAACAAGAACTGGCTGAACTCGTTGGTGTTACGGCCAAGCCGCATTTTATGGAAGTGAATCGTTGGCATCGGGGAATGCCCCAGTATGTCCTGGGTCATCAAGAACGGCTCTCATCCATTGCGTCATTATTACAAGGGAAGCCAAGGTTGTATCTTGCCGGAGCGGCCTACCGAGGGATTGGAATTCCGGATTGCATCAAGGACGGCATGCAAGCCGGAAAGGAAGCTATTCAAGGGATATTGGGAGATCACGCACCTGTGAGTCTTGAGAAAGACGGATTGTGAAAAAATGACGCTGAAGGACGTGCGTGCTCATATTCTTGTGAAAGGAAAAGTTCAAGGGGTGGGCTTTCGGGCATTTGTTCAGTCTCAGGCCATACCTTTGAACATCAAGGGCTGGGTCAGAAATTGTTTGGATGGAGCGGTGGAATGCGAGGCAGAAGGAGAGAAAACGGCTATTGAGACCCTCCTTGAGCACTTGCGCCATGGTCCTGTCTTTTCCATTGTGGAGAGTGTTCAGGTTGACTGGAGAGCGGCAAACAGGCAAACTGAAGGGTTTCAAATCCTCAGGTAACGGTTCTTAGCAAGTGGGTGTATATGGATTATAAAGCCTTGATTCGTGAAGTTCCTGATTTTCCTCAACCGGGCATCCTCTTTTATGACATCACGCCGTTATTGAAAGACCCTCAATGTTTTCATGCCATTATTGAAGAATTCACCAAAAAATATTGGCATGCTCGAATCGATAAAATTGTGGGTATCGAATCTCGTGGATTTATTTTTGGGAGTCCCTTGGCATTTCATTTGCGCGCTGGTTTTGTTCCCGTACGAAAACCCGGCAAGTTACCAGCGGATGTCTACGAGGTTAAATATAATTTGGAATATGGATCCAATTCCTTATCCATCCATCGGGATGCAATTCAGGAGGGCGAGCGGGTTCTTATCGTGGATGATCTTCTCGCAACTGGTGGAACGGCTGCGGCTACGGTTCATTTGTTACGTCAGTTGGGAGCGCACATTGTTGGGGTGGCATGTTTGGTGGAATTACTGGATCTGGAAGGACGGAAAAAGTTGGATGGGTGTGATATCCACTCTTTAATTGCTTACCCGTGAGGGGGCAATATACAGTTCTTCATGAGAGCAGTTGTTGGAATATCTACAAAGGTGTGTTTTTAACATCGCTGAGAAGAAGAAAGGAAGCTTGGAATGGTAGGAAGACCGGCAAAAAAAGATACCAAATCGACGGCCTCTCGCGGAAAAAAGAGTGAGGCTTCTGCCTCTTCCAAAAAGGCGGCAGAATCTTCCCAGGAAAACCGTTATGGGGCGCTGAAGGAAATTCTGTTAGCGAAACGAGAAGCATTGGTACAGGAAATTAAACAGCAATTAGGACAGTCTTTGACTGATGAGCAGCAACGGCGATTGGAAGCAGCAATGGATAGTGGAGATCAAGCTCTGGTGGACTTGGAGCGAGAAATGGGCATTTCCCTTCAAGAAATGCGGAATCGTGAACGACGCATGATCGATGATGCGCTTGATAGTTTGGAGGAAGGCAGTTACGGTATGTGTGCTGAATGTGGAGAGGAAATCGGGGAGAAACGTTTGTTGGCCTTACCATTCGCCCGGTTGTGTGTGAACTGCCAATCGAAAAAGGAATTGATGGAAAAAATTGAGCGATCCGAACAACGGACCTAGCCTGCCATCAGAATCACGGTCCTTCCTTACCACATATGTTTACGGGGCGGCGTTTCACTGACGCTTTTCTTCTCATGTGGTGTCTTATTGTAGTCATTCCCCCTCCTGTTGTTCCTGTTCCATGGTATTGGTCTCATGAGTAGCGCTGTGATCTTGGCCAGCGGGGGGTTAGACTCTTGTGTCACGACGGCTGTGGCCAAAAGCAAAGGGTACGATTTATATTTTCTCACCATTGAATATGGACAACGACATCGGGTGGAAGTGGAGTGCGCGAAACGTCTTGGTCAATTTTTCGGTGTGTCAGGACATCAGATCCTCCAGGTTGATCTACGGTCATTTGGCGGTTCGGCCCTCACGACTGAAATCCCTGTTCCTATGGACCGGTCCGAAGGGGAGCGAGACGAAGGAATTCCCCTCACCTATGTCCCGGCACGAAACACCATTTTTTTAAGTTTGGCGTTGGCCTATGCCGAAGTGCTTCAGGCCACAGCCATATTTTTTGGTGCGAATATTCGTGATTATTCAGGATATCCAGACTGCCGTCCGGATTTCATCGATGCGTTTATGGAAGTGGGGCGATTGGGAACCCGCACAGGAAGGGAAGGGCGTCCGGTTAGTATTTTGGCGCCCTTACTGGTGATGACCAAACGGGAGATCATTCAAAAAGGGGTTGAGTTGAAAGTGCCATTTCATTTGACCAGTAGCTGTTATAATCCGGGACCTCAGGGGCAGCCCTGCAGGCATTGTGATAGTTGTTTGATACGACAAGAGGCGTTTCAGGGGATCGGGATACCTGATCCGATTTAATCTGTTGGAATCGTGAGATAGGTCTTAGAAGGGAGGTCTCCGATGAGGCTGCCTGTCGGGCACACAATAAATTTGTGGATTTCTAGAATGACTCTTACATGCATACTAGGGTTGGGTGGGTGTTCTGAAAATGGGACGGGGGCTCAAGAGCATCCGGCGACTTCGTTACCGTCTGTTGTAGCATCTAGTCTCCCAGTTCCCGATGCCCTTCAAGAGGGGTATGACAAATTTCAGACATTTTGTGCGCCTTGTCATGGGCAGCAAGGGGTGGGGACTGGCCAGGGGCCGCCCTTGGTCCATAAAATTTATGAGCCTTCCCATCATGCCGATATGGCTTTTCAGCAAGCTGCCGCTCGAGGAGTACGAGCTCACCACTGGAAGTTTGGTAATATGCCAAAGATTGAGGGTGTGACTCCAGACGATGTTGCCGCGATTATTGGATATGTTCGGTGGCTCCAAAAGGAGGCAGGCATTTTTTAACCTCGATCATGAGGATAGAACAGTCAGTCTGTCGCTCTCTGCCACAGAGGATGTTGAACTGCCCAAAAGTTCTTCTTTTGTCTCAACCCACGTAGTCGGTCTGGGGAAAAGTCCCCTGACCTCATCCCCAATCCCTCAACACTTATGGCATGGCATGCTCTAGTTCTTTTACCAAGTCTCGTATCCGGTTGAATCCACTTTCCCAAAAACTGGAGGAAGAGATATTGACTCCTAGTGGTGTCAACAGAGCCTGTGGACTATCAGATCCTCCTCCTGAAAGCATCTTCAAGTATTTGGGGACGAAGGGCGATCCTTCCTGTTTGTATTGTTGAAACAGACTGTAGACGAGTAAATTCCCAAAGCTATAGGCGTAGCAGTAAAACGGGCTGGCGAAGATATGGGGAATGGCTAGCCACTCCCATTGAAATTCTTCGGCCACATTTACGGCCCGTCCAAATTGTTCTTTAAGCAGTTGAAAGTAGGTTTGTGCTAACTCATCAATGGTGGCACCGCAGGCCACCAGTTTGTGTGCTTCTTTTTCAAAGATGACAAAGTAGGCTTGTCGCAAAATAGTTGCATAGGCATCATCCAATTGATTGAGAAGAAGATTGATGCGAACCTGGTTGTTCCGTTCCTCTTGAAGAAGGGCGTCGGAAAGTAATTGTTCGCCAAAAACGGAGGCTGTTTCAGCCAAAGGTAACGCTGAATGAAAGGTGAAAATGGGGTGGTGTCCAGCCAGCATACCATGAACGGCATGGCCTAACTCGTGAGCCAAGGTCGACACGTCACGAGTTTCTCCTGTGTAATTGACTAAGACATAAGGAGTCTGTTGGGGCAGGACGCTATAACAAAAGGCTCCACCCATTTTCCCTGGTCGAATGGCCGCATCCAGGTGACGTTCAGCCATGACCCGCTGTGCCAAATCGGCGAGATTCTGAGAAAAGCTGCTATAGGATCGAAGAACCATCTGTACTGCTTTCTGAAATGGTATGTGAGTTTTGGTTCCTGCATAGGGAGCGTAGAGATCATAGCGTTTGAAGGTTTTCAGCTTGAGAAGTTTGGCTTTTAACTTGAAATATTTTTGAAAAACAGAAGCTCCAGATCGACACACCTGCAATAGGGCATCTACCGCTTGGTCAGGAATATCGTTGGCGACGTTTCGGACGGCAAGAGGTGAAGGATAGTGCCGTAATTTGATGCCTTCATTACTCCAATCCTGGACAAGATTTTTGTAGATCTCGCCAAGAATATCCCGGTTTTTCTGATAGACCGAAAAAAGTTCTTGATAAGATGCTCGGCGAACTGAAGGGAGGGGATGTCTGACATAACTCATTAATTGCTCACGGGTCAGGCGAAGTGTCCGTCCCTTGATCTTGGGGTGGAATTCAAATCCGTTGGTGGCAATTCCGTAGAGGGATTCCAGTGCATGCCTGCCAGTCGAACTTTTTGTGGAAACGATTTGTTCTTCGGATTCACTTAGGGTGTAAGGGGTATAGCGAGTCAACGTATCAAGATGGTAGCGATAGCGCTCTGCGCCTTTCTTTAAACGAGAAGCGGGCACAGCCGGAAGCCCTTGCCACCAGAGATCTAGGAACAATAACCGGTTGGAAAACTCGGTTAGTTGATTACGGACTTGGTTGTCAAATGCACGGGCTTTTTGATGTTTCGTATTTTCCGCAAACCAGAGAAAGGCAAAAGCGCGAAGTTTTGTAATATCTGCGGTTACATTGGCATATTGGTTCCAAATATCCAGAAACCGATCATGCTGAATGTCTGAAGTCAGAGTGTTTCGTTGGGCTTCTAGGCTTGAGATCTGAGAGTCAATTATTTTGGTGAGGTGAACGTAATCCTTTTGCGGATGCTTGATTAATTCTTGCAACGTCCAGGAAGGTAACGTCTGTGCCATATGTGCTCCTTAGATGAGTTTCTCAGAGGCTGGGTGTAGTGAAAAAAATATTGTAGGGGTTAGGCGTGAAAATAATGGAATTGTCTGAGGAATGGAGCTGGCGAGAGGAATCGAACCTCCGACCTGCGGTTTACAAAACCGCTGCTCTGCCGATTGAGCTACGCCAGCTCGAAGTGTGTTACGAGGATGATCATACCAAAGGAAGAGGCTCTCAACTAGTCCTTTGAGAGAGAAAAATGTGATCGTCATGATTAGTCTGGCTGAAGGATGACTTTTAATGTCCCACTTTTTGCGGCATGGTTCATGGCCTGAATTCCGTCTGACAAGGGGTAGCGGGCATGAATCAATGGTGTGACGTCAATGAGCCGATGATCGAGGAGCCGAAGGGCAGGGTCGAACGGACCACAGCGAGAGCCCATGATTGTGAGTTCGTGAATGACAATGTCGGCCATGGTTATTGGTAATGTGCCATGGTACGTCGATTTAAGGACGAGGGTGCCACGGGGGCGAAGGAGTTGAAGAGCCAAAGCCCATCCTGATGGGCTTCCTGTAGCTTCCACCACTAGATCAACGGGGTGGGTGATATCCTTGGGGTTCGTGGTATGTCCAATTCCTCGCGAAGACAGCCACGTGGCATGTTCCGGATGTTTACCTAACATTTGGACAGCACACCCATGTAGGGCCAGAACTTGTGCGCATAACAATCCAAGTTTTCCATCTCCGATCACCAACAGGGTCTGGGTGGGTTCCACCTGTATTTGTTGTGGAATTTCACAGGCTGCAGCCAACGGTTCCACAAACACGGCTTGGTCATCTGACAATGTTGAAGGTACCGGTCGTAAGTTGGCAATGGGCAGAGTGAAATTTTCGGCAAAAGCTCCCTGACGACCTTGGATTCCTAGGACAGTGCGCTGAGGACAATGAGTCGGTCTTCCAGCCAAACAGGTGGGACACGTTCGACAGGCAGCATTGATTTCTCCCACAACTCGTTTCCCAATCCAGGAGGGGTCGTCCGGAGCCTCAATGACTCTCCCAACAAATTCGTGGCCCAATATTCCGGTAAAGCCCATATATCCTTGAAGAATATGAAGATCGGTTGAGCAAATTCCTGCCAACAAAACCTGAATTCGTGCTTCATTTCGGTTGAGAAGGGAGGGGACTAGGTCGTTTCGGTACTGTAGGGTTTGTTGAAAATGGAGTCCACGCATAAAAACCAGGGAGATTCACAATCTATGTAATCGAAAACAGGGTGTAATATAGCAAATTCTGGAGGATTCTTCAGTAATGACTGAACATCTACCTTCATGTCTTTTGTACCGCTGGAATATAAACGTGACGTCCACCAGGCCTTCTTTGCGGGCCAGGTCGGGAAAGTTTTCCTCGTATTTGTCGATGGGTATTCAATAGGTGAGGTTGAAAGGTTCTAGGACATATTGGGAGGTTCAAGTATGCTAGGTGGAATTCAAATTGCGTTAACAGGGATGCAGGCAGCATCTCGTATGGTAGGGGTAAGTGCTCATAATATTGCCAATATCCCTACCGAAGGGTTTAAACGGATGAGGGCCATCCCAGAAGAGCAGGGGGCTGGGGGCGTTCGAATCACTGTGGAACAAGATCCGACAACAGGACCTACCCATTTTTTATCATCTGAAGATGGCGCGGCTATCGGAGAAGGGGCCAACGTAGATTTAACTGAAGAACTGACTCATACCTTACAAGCCACCCAATTATTTAAAGCAAATGTGGCTAGCTTAGGAGCACAAGATAAAACTTTAGGGACTTTACTTGATATCATTGAATAATTCCCTTTGTTTTCATTCCCCCACCGATGTCTCTTTTACAGTCTACGAAAACCTCATGACCCGCTGATCAATTTTCCTTCTCTTGTCAAACGTTCGCTCCCACTGAACTCATTTATCCTCAATTTCAATGCTTGGTTGAATAGGGGGATCTCACCTGGTACGGTGAATTGATTCCGAGTCTGGGAGGGACGGTATACTTCGTTGAAAATTTGACTTTGAACGTAGGAGAACATTTATTGTAATATCAAAAACTTATGCTCTGTATGGCTATCGCAGGCATGGATAGACCGAGGAAGAGAAGTGAGCGTTGAAAGAGGACTCGTTTGCACTCCACCACTCATATTTTTAACAGGGAGAATGGGATGATGTATAAGTTAAGGGTTGTTGTGGGCAGGGTCCATCCGTTGAAGTCAACTGTTTGGAGTGGCTTTGCGGGTGTTCTTTTGGGGATAGGGTTAATTGGCGGCGGGTGGGGGACTGACTTAAGCTTCTCTTCAACCGCCCAAGCCGCTGTCCCATCTGCTTTTCTAGAAGGGTTTGCAGATATTGTTGAGAAGGTCGGCCCGGCCGTTGTTAATGTGGCGGTCACAGGTGGTGGAGGACCCGCTGCGCGCCAATTACCGCCTGGGCCTTTTGGGGGCCCTCCTGGAGGCGGCCCGCCGGGTGGTGGACCTCCTGGGGGTGGTCCTCCTGGCCGTCCTCCTGGACCTCCTGGTATGAGTGCAGGGTCTGGGGTAATTATTGATCCTCGTGGGTATATTCTGACAAATAACCATGTAGTGGAAGATGCCAGTGAAATCAATGTGACCTTCCATGATGGCCGGGAAACTCCGGCTACCGTGGTTGGAACGGATCCCAAAACGGATCTGGCGGTAATTAAGGTGAAAAATGGAACCCATGACTTACCATCCATCCCATGGGGGAATTACGACACCTTACGAGTTGGGGATGTGGTGTTAGCCATTGGGAGTCCGTTTGGTCTGAAGTCCTCGGTGTCTTTTGGCATCATCAGCGCATTGGGCCGTGGCAGTGTAGGCATTACCGAATATGAAGACTTTATCCAAACCGATGCGGCGATTAATCCAGGAAATTCTGGCGGGGCGTTAGTCAATATGAAGGGTGAGTTAATCGGGATCAATACGGCTATTTTTTCCCGCACAGGAGGATCTGAAGGCGTTGGTTTTGCCATTGCGGTTAGTATCGCTAAAGACATAACAGAGAGTCTTATCCAGACGGGGAAAGTTGTTCGGGGATGGATGGGCGTGGCGATTCAGGAACTGACTCCCGCCTTAGCCCAGTCTTTTCAACTCCCTGAATCCCATAAGGGAGGGGTGTTAATTAGTGAAGTTCATGAGGATGGTCCGTCAGCCAAAGCTGGCCTCCAACGGGGGGATGTGATCCTGGAATATGGAGGGGAAGAGGTGAAAGACGTCAATCATCTTCGAAATATTGTGGCCCGCACCAAAGTAGGTAAACAGAAAGACATTAAGGTTCTTCGTGATGGAAAAGAAGTAATATTGGGGTTGGAATTGGGTGAACGTCCATCAGATGATATGTTAGCCCAAGCTAAAAAAGGAGAAGAGGAAGAAAAAGCACCGACTATGGAAGTGCCGAATAATGTTCTGGCCGGTCTCACCGTAGAAGCCCTCAGTGCTGATAATCAAAAACAATATAATATTCCTGAATCGACAAAAGGCGTCGTCGTTTCCAAGGTGGAAGCGGGAAGTGCGGTAGAAGGCGCGGGCATTCAGCCAGGCGATGTGATTCAGGAGGTTAGCCGTGAAAGTATCAAAACCCTTGACGATTACAAACGCATTGTCTCGAAAATAGGCAAGGATGAATTAGTCGTTCTCTTAGTGAATCGTCGGGGCAATAATTTGTTTATTGCAGTGAATCCGTAGTTCTCAGATATCGTTGAGAGTGAGCAGGAGGGGAATTTCTTCGAGAGTGATTGAGGAAATTCCCCTCTCAATGTCTATATAAGGTACGAAAGAACATATGTCAGAGCAAAGCCGGTGGGGGAAATGGTTTGAAGATAAGGTCTTCAAACCGCTGGAAGATAAAAAAATGCCCGTCATGGAGCATCTTTTTGAATTTCAGCGCCGACTAACTCGCTCGGTCGTGGTGATGGCGCTCGTATTTGTGGGAACATTTTTTTATGCCGACCTTTTAGTCTCTTGGTTGCGTATTCCCCTTCAAAATTACTTCATTCCCAATTCTTGGGAATGGGTGCCATCTGACCTTCCGAAAATACCGTTTGTCTTTCTCTCCCCAGCCGAAGCATTGTGGCAAAATGTGAAAGTTGCCGGGTTGGTGGCTGTCGTACTGACAACGCCATATTGGCTCTGGGAAATCTGGCAATTCGTCGTTCCGGGCTTGCATGCTCAGGAGCGCCGGTTTGTCGGGCCGTTCACCGCGATCAGTACGATCGCGTTTTTTCTCGGTCTCACGTTTTGTTTCTTTGTTGTTCTGCCGTTTGCGCTGCATTTTCTCATTTCCTATGGGTTAGCCGCGGGATTTATCGCCCAAATTTCAATAGCCAATTATGTTGGATTTGTATTATGGTTTTTATTGATTTTTGGACTGATTTTTGAGGTTCCGCTCGCTCTGACCCTCATGGCCAAATTGGGGTGGGTGGATGCACCTCTGCTGAAGCAATATCGCAAGTGGGCATTTTTAGGCTCTTTTATCTTCTCGGCCATTCTGACTCCTACGCCCGATCCCTTCAACCAGTGCATCATGGCTATTCCCATGTATTTCTTTTATGAAGTGGGGATTATTAGCGCGGGGATTTTTGGGCGAAAGCGCCAGGTGGAAGAAGACTCACCCAGCAAAGCCGCTTCGACATCGCCAAGTGTCGTTTCACCAGTACCCAGAACGCAACCGGTAGGAGCGGTAGCTGGAGGTGATGATGATTATGTGAGTGTGCCGGAATCTCCACGTGGTCATTAAGGAAACCGTCCCGGTGTTCACGGTATCCGTCGTAATGGTCAGCAGTAAGGTCTGGGAAGGAAAGCCGGATCTTTGTCGGAGTGTTCTTCGTGAGTGTTTGCAAAGCGCGCAGATGACGCTTGTATCTTATGAGGTGCTTCCTGATAATCGGGTAATGGTGAGTGAACGATTGCGTGAGCTCTGTCAGGAAAGAAACTGTTCGGTCATACTCACAGTAGGAGGAACGGGGATTAGGCCGACGGATTGGGTGCCGGAAGCCACAAGGGATGTGATTGAAAAGGAAGTCCCTGGTATTGGAGAAGCTATGAGGGCCGAGAGTATCAAAAAGATTCGGACTGCTATGTTATCGAGGGGGACGGCCGGCATTCTCGGGCAGACATTGATTGTTAATCTTCCCGGAAGTCCCAAAGGGGTAAAGGAAAATTTTGAGTTTGTGGCTCCTTTGCTGGAGCATATTGTGGGAAAAATGGCTTAATGGATTTGGATGGCGTTGATTTGGGCTTATCATTCGATAAGGTTTTTCATTGCTGAAATTATCTGTGGGATGTGGAGGGGTTTATGGCAACTGAATTGAAAATGATCCAACCGTCTCCCTCAAGTGGAGATGTGTGCACGTATATGTGGGCTTGTGCCATTTGTGACGAGACCGAGACTTGTCAAAAGGATAAAGAAGGGCATAGCCGCTGGCTGGTCCAAAAGCGGATGGAGCGGATTGACTATAAAGTACTCGTGATGAGCAATAAAGGTGGTGTGGGGAAAAGTACCATGACCACGAATTTGGCTATTAGTTTGGCCCTCAAAGGGTATGAAGTGGGCGTCTGCGATTTGGATATTCATGGTCCCAATATCCCGAAGATGATGGGGGCGGAAGGACAAAAGTTAAAAATTAGTACGGGGGGCGGCATTATTCCTCATCAAGTGTATAACTTGAAAATCGCTTCCATGTCCTTTCTGCTTCAAAATTCAGATGATCCGATTATTTGGCGGGATGCCTATAAGTACGAATTTATCAACCAGTTGCTCGGCGGGGTGGAATGGCAGGACCTGAATTTTTTGCTGATTGATTTACCACCGGGGACGGGAAATGAATCCGTAACGACCATTGACTTAATCGGTGATGTCACTGGCTGCGTCATCGTATCGACTCCCCAAGAAGTGGCTTTATTGGATTCCAGGAAGTCCGTCAGTTTTGCGCGGGATAGTGAATTGCCGATTATCGGGATTGTCGAGAATATGAGTGGGATGGAATGTCCGCATTGTCATGGAAGCATCGAGGTGTTCAGAAAAGGTGGCGGGGAGGCTAGTGCCGCTGACATGGGGGTGCCGTTTTTGGGGCGTGTCCCTCTTGATCCGGAACTGGTGTTGCAAAGTGATCGTGGCGAACCTTACGCCTTATTCCACTCCGATCTTCCTACAGCAGACGCAATCCATAACATTGCCAATAAAGTTGAAGAATTTTGTAAAAAGAAGAATTCTCTGGTAAAGGTCGCCGCCAGGCCAGCTCCTTTTAAGAAATAGTACGGGTATTTGATCGAGATCAAGAATATTAGGACGGAGACAGATGGATAGTTTAACGCCGTTAGAACGGGCTCAAGATATTGTTCTCAATGCAGCATGCCCTTTGGGGTGTGAAAAGGTCAGTTTGTTAGATGCTGTTGGAAGGGTATTGGGAGAAGACGTTATTGCGCCACGCGATAATCCTCCGTGGGATAATTCTGCCATGGATGGATTTGCGGTCCGGTGGGCGGATATTAAACAAGATTATGCCATTACGAAAATCCCTGAACTCAAAATTATCGAGGAAGTTCAGGCTGGTGGAGTGGCGACAAAATCCGTTGGACCAGGTGAGGCGATCCGGATTATGACCGGCGCACCTATGCCCCAAGGGGCTGATACCGTGGTTCGAGTTGAGTTTACCGAATCGTCGGAAACGTCGGTTCGTATCATGAAACCCGAGGCGGGGATTGGTGTAAATATTCGTCCGAAGGGCGAAGACGTTCGCCTGGGAGACTGTATTATTGCAAAAGGCACCCAATTGCGATCAGGGGAAATTGGGATGTTAGCTATTCTGGCCAAGTCTTTTGTGTTAGTGCATCAACGTCCACGGGTGGCGATTCTCTCGACTGGTGATGAGTTAGCTGATTTAGACGAAAAGTTTGACGAACATAAAATTGTCAATTCCAATAGTTATGGAATTGCTGCTGCGGTTCAGGAAGCCGGTGGCATCCCTGTGTTATTAGGGATTGCCAAGGATGATCCCGACTCACTTAAAAGTAAAATTCGTCAGGGGCTGTCCTGTGAAATCTTGGTCTTATCCGGTGGAGTTTCGATGGGTGATTATGATTTCACCAAGCCCGTCTTTGCTGAACTGGGTGCGGAAATGAATTTTTGGAAATTAGCCATTCGTCCAGGGCAACCGGTTGCCTTTGGTAAAATTCAGGGGCGTTTGGCGTTCGGCTTGCCTGGTAATCCGGTGTCGTCCATGGTCACGTTTGATCAATTAGTCCGTCTGGCCATTTTAAAAATGGGGGGGCACACATCCTGGCTCCGCCCCGTGGTTCAGGCGGTATTTCAAGAAAAATTCTCCAAACATACGGATCGGCGCCATTTTCTCCGAGGTATTCTCAAGCATGAAAATGGGACTCTCACGGTTAGAACGACAGGCGGGCAAGGATCCGGTATTTTAACCTCCATGGTCAAAGCCAACGGATTCATTGATGTGCCCATGGAAGTGGAAAGCCTGAAGCCTGGAGATATTGTCAATGTTCAAGTATTAAGCCAGAAGTTTTAACGAAATAAGAAGTTGTTTGTTGGGGAATTCTCCTTCTGCGGCGGATCAAGGTTATTTAATACAGGTCATCAAGAATTATTATGAAACCACCAATTCTCTGTTTCGTAGGACGTTCCAATAGCGGTAAAACTACCTTGATTGAACGATTAATTCCTGAATTAACCCGTTCAGGTTATCGTATTGCCACCATCAAGCATGCGGGCCATGGGTTTGACCTCGATACACAAGGAAAAGATAGTTGGCGGCATAAACGTGCCGGAGCCGATACCGTCATTGTCTTATCAAAGGGCAGTTTAGCCATGTTTGCGGATGTTCCGGAGGAATTGCCAGTTGAAGAGGTTCGAGATCGATTCCTGAATGGGAATATAGATTTGATTATTGCCGAAGGCTGGAAAAGTGAAGGATTTCCCAAGGTTCTGATCGTCCGCGAACAACTTGAGGAAGTCAATGTCTCCCTTGATGGATTATTGGCCGTAGCCTCTGAAAAAAAAATGGAATGTCCTGCTCCCTGGTTTGACCGGGATGATGTGGCGGGATTGGCCCAATTGATTATGCAACGCTTTCCCCTTCCAACAGGTTCGTAAGAACGATGGGCAAAGGGTTAACCCTTATCGGGGCCATCCTCCTGGTTATGGCCTTTGGCGGGGCAGTAGCGATCCCTTTGACCAATCAACCGACATTTTGTGCGAGTTGTCACACCATTCGTCCTGCCTACGAATCCTGGAAATTATCCACGCATAAGGATGTGACGTGTGTCGATTGCCATGTCCGGCCCGGCCTCTCTGGATTTATCCAGGATAAAGTACTGGCTGGATTGGAAGATGTGGCCATCACCTTCTTTGGTACCCCAACCGATTATCATAATTTGGAATCTCACGTCCATTCTTCCGTATGCCTCAACTGTCATCGAGCCATTCTGAGGGTGACGGAAGTTTCCACCAGGGATTTGCCTCCTCCGGTCAAAGAAGTGGGGTTGATTATGGATCACCGAGAGCACATGGAGGCTTTTGAAGAGCGAGGAAGAGGGGAAGGATGTACCACCTGTCACTCTCGCGTGGTGCATGGCCAACCGATCAAAGGGTACCCCATTGTCATTCCTCGTGGACATGTCAAATTGGACGATCAACCTCATGAACCCAATGTTCCATCAGATTCTAAATTATGGTTCGCCACGATGAATGATTGCATGCGATGTCATGATGGAAAGCAAACCCATGACCAGGAAGTGCTGAGTAATAAATGTGAAACCTGTCATCTGCCAGATAAAATCGGTGGGTTCTTGTTTTAGGCCCTGCCAGCGCTATGGCTAAATCCGTTGTCGAAATTCGAAATCTAACCAAGCGGTTCCAGGATTTTACCGCCGTCAACGATATTTCCTTTGACATCAAAGAAGGGGAAATTCTGGGCTTGCTCGGCCCAAACGGGGCTGGCAAAACGACCACGATTCATATGCTGTTGGGCTTAATTACTCCTACAATGGGCAGCATTCATATGTTTGGGCTTGACCTGGCGACCCATCGGGAAACCATCCTTCGTCAAGTCAATTTTTCTTCCACCTATATTTCGATGCCTTTTTCGCTGACGGTGGAGGAAAATCTGAAAGTCATTGCGCGGTTATATGAACTTAAGCATATTCAACAACGGATCAATGACATCATCAAGAAATTGGAGATGGAGGATATTCGGCATAAACTCACTCGAAAGCTATCCTCCGGTCAAATGTCGCGATTGACCCTGGCCAAAGCCATTATGACCGAGCCTAAGGTGCTCTTTCTGGATGAACCGACCGCTAGTTTAGATCCGGATATCGTCAATAAAATTAAAGCATTTCTCAAAGAGTATCAGCGGTCGGAAGGATTAAGTATTCTCTATACCTCTCACAATATGCGGGAAATGGAGGAAATGTCTAATCGGATCATTTTCTTGCAGCGGGGCAAAATCGTGGCGGAAGGCACGGCCTCTGAAATTATTCAACGCTACGGACAGCGAGACTTGGAAGAAGTGTTTTTGAAGTTGGCCAGGGAGGAAGGCCGCTCATGAGCGTGGGGCGTATCCTGGCCTTATTATCGCGTCATATGTATCTCTATAAGCGAAGTTTCGCCCGAATGTTGGAAATTTTTTATTGGCCATTTTTGGATTTAGTCGTCTGGGGATTCATCACCATTTATTTGGAAAAGGTTGGAATGTCCATGCAGGGCGCCGTCACCTTTTTCCTCGGGGCATTGATCCTCTGGGATGTGCTGTTTCGGGCCCAACAAGGGATCGCTGTCTCGTTTTTGGAAGAAATGTGGGCGCGAAATCTGATGAATCTGTTTGCCAGCCCGCTCACCGTTGGAGAATATTTAACGGCGACCATGACCATGAGTGTGCTCAAAGTGACGGCCGTCGGCAGTTTAATGATGTTGTTCGCCTGGGTATTTTATTCGTACGATATGTTTCACATGGGGCTCTCGCTGCTTCCATTCATTCTGAATCTTGTGATCTCCGGCTGGATCATTGGTGTGCTCACCACTTCGATCATTATGCGGTTTGGCCAGCAGGCCGAAGTGCTGGCTTGGGGGATGGTTTTTCTTTTCCAGCCGATCTCCTGTGTCTTTTATCCTATGACCGTTCTTCCGCCAGTGTTGCAATCCATTGCCTGGATAGTGCCACCCGCGCATATCTTTGAAGGAATGCGTGCAGTTCTTACCACTGAGGCGATCCCCGTGACGCATTTACTCTGGGCCACAGGACTCAATGCGGTCTTTTTGCTTCTCATTGTGATCTGGTTTTATCACACCTTCAATGTGTGCAAAGATCGCGGTATGCTTGTCCGGGTTGGTGAATAAACCCTGCCGATTATGGATTGGGTGGTTTCTCTCTAGAAGTTCCCTTCCCTGCCGCGTCCTCCTTATTCTCTTTTTTCTGCAACAATTAACTGCCAGACTTCGCAAGGAATCTAAGCCCTCTCATCAACTTCTCATGTGGTTTTCATCGCAATCTCATATTCCCTTGCTAGAATATTTTCCACATTAATGGGTAAAGAGGGAAACCATCCCGCTTTGTACCAGCGCAGGTCAATCTTCTTTAAAAAGGGGTCTGTATGAACGCTATGAGAAGTTCACATGTGCGAACCGACGCACGGTGGGGAGGCATTGGCCTTGCCCTTCTGGGATTGGTCTTGTTTGGCCATACCGCCGTACAAGCTCAAACCGCCCAGGTTACAGCCTCCTTGGGCAATTTTGACGTGGTCAACTACACCACCCACCCGACGCATGGCTATGAGGTGGAAATCGAAGGGGCTAGTATCTCAACCACGTTGGGGTTTTTTACGAGGGAACGGTATGGGGCGCCGAGGATTGTCCCGACCGACACGGGCATCATTGTCCGCTATGAGAGCAGTTACAATTCTGATACCCATGAATGGGCGGAATCCACGGTACCCCACGAGCCGGGAACGGCATTCGTGGGCACCTGTTATTCTTGGAATCAGTCAACGTACCGCACCAGTGGATGCGAACATTTCGGGATCGGGTACGGTGGGCCACACGGAAAAATCTCGCACCGTTGGTTGATTGAGGATCCCAATGCGCCGGGAACGTTAATCCCGTACTTCCCGGAGGCCTTGGTGGCCTCCCCCCAATATTTCCCGGTGCCCGCGGCACGAGCGGGTGAGGCACCCGAGTTAGCTGCCGAGGTGGAGGCCCCGGAGCCCCCGGAGGCCCCGGAACTCTATGGCAATGCCCAATGGATGAAGACCTATGTGCAAGAGCTTCCGTTCGAGGTCACGCTGGACGAACTCGTGGCCGACAATCCACTTGTCGTGCCGTTGAATGCGGCGCAGCTCGAATCAGACTGGGACCTGCTCCAAGCGGAGCCTGCCTCTGGTGGCAACGGGGGGCAGAACCGGACCAGAACTCGCACACAGGGAAGTCTGGATCCCACCACGCAATCAGTGGTGCGCCGGTATGAACTGTACAACTATACAGGCCCCTATGACCCTACGACCCACGAGGCCCTCTGTGCTGATCTGACCTGTACGGCTCCAAGTGAGGGCGAACTGGGCGATTTTCTCAGCGCCAATATGGTAGCGGCCATTGTGCAGACGGATTCGGTGGCGGTCGTGGTCACCGGCGGGGGGAAAGTCGAATCTTCAGATAAGTTGATTACCTGTCCGAATAAATGCGTGGCGCCCTATGAACAGGGCACAGCCGTCACGTTAACGGCCAAAGCCGATAGCGGCAGCACGTTCGCCGGGTGGTTTGGCGATTGTACGGGAACCTCACTCACCTGTACCGTGAATGCCACCGGACACCGGATGGTGGAAGCCACCTTTACTCTCGTGCCGAAATCAAGTGGCGGCGGTGGAGGAGGCGGAGGTAGTGGGGGAGGCAGTGGTAAAGGCAAGTAGCACCGCTTCGATGATCGGCGGGGCTCACGACAGACGTTGTGGCCCCGCTCTCATACTCAGGACTCTCCTTGAATCTTTAGCCAGCCAGGGTTCCATTACTTCTGATCAGCATTACCGAAGTGCTCGGTCGGCGTTAATCTAGTCTGAAAATTCAGGAATGCTTCGGCTCTATTTTTGTTTGGATTTCTTAATATTCATATAGCATGTGAGCCGACTACAAGCTGGGTTTAGGTAGCAAGTCCTTTGAGACGTTGAAGGCGATCTTCTTTGAGTTCAATCCAAATTGCCTTTTCCCGTTCGACCATCACGGCTCCAGGTTTGAAGCCTTTTCCTTTCTTCACGAATTTGCGAAGGGTGTAAATCACTTCGCCTTTTCCGCTCTTTCGTAAGTCGCTAAACCACAAGGTCAAGGTCGCCGCATCTTTCAATGTCTCCGGAGGCACGGTGGCCCCTTTTTCCAACCGGACTATGACATGGGAGCCCGGTGTCCCTCGGGCATGGAGCCACAGATCATCAGGCTTGGCGACTTTCAATGTCAGTTGATCATTGTCCTTCGCCGTTTTGCCCACGAAAATCGTGAGTCCATCAGCCGACGTATAGGTTCGATAGCATTGGGTTGGAGCCTGGCGACCTTTTGGGGGACCGGCGTCTCGGGGCAACGAAGTCTTTGGAGTTTTTGGATGTTTTGGTAAAAATTCAGGATCCATGATGCCTTGTTCCAATTGAGCCAATTGTGCCTCCAAGCGAATGATTTCCTGCTGGGTCTGATCCACCCGGGGTTGAAGATGTTCCTGGGCGCCTAGAAATTTATGATATTTCCGAAAGTAATTTTCCATATTCCAAACTGCATCCTTGGAGGGATCGAGTGGAAGTGTGAGGGTCGGCAAGGCCGGGTCATAGTAATCAACGAGGGTCATGCTCTCTTGGCCCCGTTTGATTTCATGAAGATGACTCTTCAAGAGTTCTCCATACCGGGCATAGTTACGATACCGTTCCACCTTTTTACAATCTTCCTGTAACGCATGAATTTTTCGTTTTGCCTGTTTCAGCGATTTCCGAACATGTGCCAGTTGCTGTTCAAGAACGGATTCCTGCCCTTCTTTAAATTTCTGTTGTTCGTATCGGGTGTCTAATGTCGCCGAGACCGGATACTGATCTCCGAACTCCTCTTTCCCTGAAAGAGAGGAGGGACGAGTCTGGCGGAGGGGAGGAAGAATGTCTAAGGGGCGATCCAACGTCAAAGCTGGAGGTAGGTAACGATCGCCAACTTTCAGCCGTGATTCTCGTAAGGACCGCAACACGATTTTTTCCTGATTCAGCAGATGCATATTGGCCTGATTGCCGGTCAACGCCACCACCAAAATAAATACCTGTTCGGCTTTGACAATCGTGATGTATGCAATCCGGTCTCTTGGCTCCTGCCGTATTGCTGTAATTCGCCCACCCTCTAAATTTGAACGGAGAAAGGCGCAAAAGGATGGTGGAGTCGGCGGATTCTCAAACTTCTGAGAGGTGAGATGCAGGCGGGCAAACGTGGGTTCCGTGCACGCCAGTAAGGAGCAGGTTTGTCCTGGCGAATGAATGTCAAAGGTCAACATCAACGGTCGAGGTTGATGAATTTTCTGAATAAATCCCCCTGTGATGCTTGAGGCAAGTTCGTGTATGACTGCTTCACATTCGGTAAGACTGAGACTCATATGCAACAGGAGGTTTCAGATTGGCAAAAAACTCGGTGTCCTAATGATCATAATAAACGGCAACAGGAGGTTTTTGGATTACTATTGCTGTAACGAGAGCATTCTGGCAATCTTCAATCGGAAAATCCACAATGTTCCCTGTAGGCTCTATCATGGTTTTCATTCATTTTTCCCTAGGAAAATGAAAAAGGAATGAGATATAACAGGTCGGACCAGGAGTTGAATGCCGACCTTCAATGGTGGAGAACGGCAATGCACCCCATGGGGAACCAATAGGAGAGGCAAGCATGGATATGAGCCTATGGGCCATTTTAGGAAGCGGGATCTTGGTCGGGCTTGCTGCTTCGTTCACAGGGCTTGGGGGAGGGTTTTTAATGGTTCCCCTATTGTTGTTTATGGGGCTGTCCGCCCAAAAAGCGGTAGGAACTTCATTTTTGGGTATTTTGATCATTTCTCTTTCTGCATTAGTGGCTCATGGGAAATTAGCCAATGTGGACTATCGGTATGGAGTGTGGCTTGGCCTTGGCGGAGTGGTTGGCGCGCAAATTGGGGCGCAATTGGTTGAGCATGTGTCGACCCAAACCTTTAAGAGAATCTTTGCGTTCGTCCTGGTGTCGCTGGCCATCTTTTTGATTGTGAAGAAATAGCTACCGTGTCGAATCTACTGAATTGGGCTTGCTGGGGAGGAGGGATGAAAGGGAATCTTGACAATCGGAAGAACCGCGCCACCGGATGGCTAACGGTAGGGAGGGGAATTCATGGCGGCTGGTTCGTGATTGGGCTTATGCTATTGGCTCAATGGGGATGTGATGGGGCAACCTCAAAAATCTCCGAAGAACTGACGCGACAATTTCAAGCTTCTGGACGGTCATTTGTCAATCTGGCTGAGGTGGTTCCTTCCGTTTGGGACAGGGTCTGTATCCTGGGCCCTTATTCCGATGATAAAGCCTTCAAACTGACACTGGGATTTGATTGGCCTGAGCGGTCCAAGGCATCCATTGGGACGAATGATGGGATTGCCTTGCTCCTATTCCTCAAGGATCGTCAAGTGCTGGAGTGGGTAGAGCATTCACGACAGAATGGTGACTTTACCAATCTCTCCCGGCAATGTTTTTCAAAAGAGGAGGCTCACTTTGAACATCTCTCCAATCCCCCGAAAGGCTATCCCGGCTTGTTTCCAAAAAAATCTTGATGATCGTGGAGGAATGCTCTGAACTTATGGCATGTCGAATTGCCATGTGGTTTTGAGGAAGATACTGCGTTGGACTTCAGTGGATTGCGTCGCCAGAAATGTGGGCAGAAATTCGGTGTGATGATTATCCAGGAGATCCCGGCCAACTAAGGAAATATCCCATTGTGGTGTCGGTCTCCAGCCGAGCCTGGCATTGGTGGAGAAATAGCCATCCACCGGAGAACCTGCGACCCTGATCGAGTCGACATAGCGAACGTCCCAGTCAAATTCCAGGTTCCAGGGAAGAGTCATTCGAGACCATAAGGTGGCTTGATGGGACGGGCTGGCTCCCTCCCGGAGTTTTTCGGCACTCGTACTGCCATCTTCCAACCGTAAATCCATGGCAAGATAACTATATGTGGCCTGGAGCCGCCAGTCAGGATGCGCTTGCCATTGGGCCAACACCTCTACCCCGTAGGCGTGGCCGTGCATTTTGTTTGAAAAGGGCAACGTAATCGTGGGAGGCGGGGAAGCCGCATCAAAGGTTCGAAGATCCTCGTATTGGTTGTAGAACCCCGCGATATCCAGATTCAGTGTTGAGGTTGGATGGATGCGATAGCCAAGTTCCCAAGCCAGGAGATTCTCCGCTTCAAAGTCATGATTGCCGACTACCGCCACGGAGACGGGGGCGGTGGCCGGTGTTGGGACCACTCGTAACCGGACGTCATGTTCCCCTCGAGCTGGTGTCCGCACCGCACGGGATACAGAGCCCCAGATGGTGTGATCCGAATTCGGTTTCCAGGACATTCGTATATTGGGCTGGTATTCAAATCCGGAAAAGTCGTTATGCTCAAATTTCGATCCGATGGTAACCGTGAAGGTATCATCAAAAAAACTCATTTCATCTTGAAGAAATCCGCTCATAAGGTCAACGGTGCGATCCGATGGAGACAGCCGAAAGAGCTCGTTGCCCCGAGTCTCATCCCTCGTCAGGCGATACCCTATTCCCCACAACACATCATGGTGGGCCAGCCAGGGAATATGATGCTGTAATTCCAAATCGATCGTCTGACGATCCTCATATAAAGAGGCTTCTTCCCTCCCAACGTGGTCAAAATAGGCTTGAAGGGTGAAATCTTCCTTATCGGACAACAATCGATGCCATCGGAAGAGGATATTTCCACCTCTCAATTTGACGTCTTCATTGACGGTGGTGAGGTTGGCCGGGGCCAAGGGGGCGGCATCGGCAGGGACGGGTGTGGTTATGCGTTGTCCTGCGGTTCCTTGATAATAATCCCCTTGTACGGTGACGGTATCGTTAGTGTCGGGCTGCCAATCCGTTCGAAGGCCTCCCTGGCCCAATTGCCAGTCGTCATGTGCCCCGCCCTCTTGAAAAGCCGAGTCTCGGCTCATGAATTGTCCATACAATCGATAGGCCAAGGCGTCACCGGCTTTTCCTCCATAGCGCAACGTTCCCAATCCCCGCTCTTCGTTGCCGTATGTCACGGATGCCATGGCTCCTTGTGTGTCCTGGGTCGACTTCGTAATGATATTGATCACGCCATTCACCGCGTTGGCACCCCATAATGTGCCCCCTGGTCCTCTGATCACCTCAATTCGGTCAATATCCTGAAGGGGTACCATCTGCGCTTCCCAATAGACCCCCGCAAATAATGGGGTATAGACGCTTCTTCCATCAATCAGAACTAGGAGCTTGTTCGCGAAGCGGTCATTAAACCCTCTGGCACTCACCGCCCATTTGTTGGAATCTATTCGTGCCACTTGAAGCCCCGGTACTAGGCGAAGGGCATCGGGAATAGTGGTAATTCCCATGCGCCGGATATCTTCTCCCGACAGTACGTGAATGGCCGCTTGGGCTTGAGACAGTTTTTGAGGTTTTTTTGATACGCTGGTCACCTCCATGTTCATGAGCTCTTCGAGGGATAATTGCGTCAAATCCTGTTCTGAGGTTAACGGGGGGAGGTCTGGTTCAATCGGCTGGTCCGCAGCGGCCCCCTGTGTGAGAAGAAAGGGCAGGATCCAATTCAACAGGGTCAGACAGGTCAGTGAATGGAGGACAGTAAGAGAATAGCGCATCTCAGGCCAGAAGAATTATGTCAGTTATGAAGACAACAGCGTGTTTTTGAAGAATGCTCTTCGTCAATGGAATAAAGCCCATGAATGGTTTTTAAAGGTTGTATCGGATTTGTGGCCGGTATTCTAAAATCATTATTTTTCGGCCCGTTTCTTGGCTTGGGTCACATAAGGGATGCGCCGGACATAGATGGCATAGATGCGGAGAAGACAAGGCGAAGGGACATTCACTCAAGGAAAGCAGGGAAAAAGATGCCCCTCTCACTATTGTCAGCAGTGGGAGGGAGCGTCTCTTCAATAATCATCCGGAATGGGTTTATGCCGGATGGGCGAGGCAGGACGGGAAGAGAGGGTTAATAGGTTATGACGAGTAATTTCTCCATTGGCGGCCGTCTTTGGCTAGGAGGGCATCGGCCTCGGCAGGTCCCCAGGATCCCGCTGCATAGGGGTAGATACCATGGGCTCCCAAGCTTCCCCAGACTTTCAGGATGGGATCTACGATACTCCATCCTAATTCGACCGCGTCGCTGCGTTGAAAAAGGGTGGCATCCCCCGCCATGACGTCATGGAGCAATGTTTCATACCCCGTGCTGGGAGCGTCGCCAAAATACTCGGCATATTGAAAGTCCATATTGACCGCACCCACTTGGACCTTGGGCCCTGGAATTTTGGCGCCAAAACTCAACGAAATGCCTTCGTCCGGTTGAATCCGGATGACCAGCACATTGGGAGTGAGGCGATCGACCGGTGTTTTTCGAAACAACATTAAGGGTGCTGATTTAAATTGGATCACGACTTCGGTCACGCGACGATTTAGCCGCTTGCCGGTTCGCACATAAAACGGGACACCCTCCCAGCGCCAGCTTTCGATTCCCAGCGTCATGGCGGCATAGGTTTCGGTCAGAGATGCCGGATTCACGTTAGCCTCTGAACGATAGGGAATGACACTTCGGTGATCAATAGTCCCCGCGCCATATTGCCCCGCGACAGTCGCTTGCAGCACGTCCACGGGATTCATCGGTTCGATGGCCCGGAGGACTTTGGCTTTTTCATTTCGTACCGCTTCGGGGTCAAAGGTATTGGGCGGTTCCATACTGACAAAAGCCAAGATTTGCAGAAGATGATTGGTGAGCATGTCCCTGACGGCTCCGGCCTTTTCGTAATAGAGGCCACGATGTTCCACTCCGAGGGATTCGGCTACGGTAATTTGGACGTGATCGATATATTGCCGGTTCCATATGGGTTCAAAAATTCCATTGGCGAAGCGAAACACCAGAATGTTTTGCACGGTTTCTTTGCCCAGATAATGATCAATGCGGTAGATCTGGTTTTCATGGAGGATGTTTCGCAACGTGTGATTGAGCGAGCGAGCTGATTCCAGATCATGACCGAACGGCTTTTCGATGACGACTCGACGGGAGTGTTCATCCGTTTGAATGACCAATTGCTGGGCGCCCAATTGGTCGACTATTTCGCCAAAGAACGCCGGGGCGGTGGCTAGATAAAATAAAAAGTTGCCTCGGGTCCCATGCTGGCCATCCAGCTGATTGAGTAGGGTGTGGAGCCGTTCATAGGTTTGCGGGTCTCGAAAATCTCCTGACAGATAATACAGGCGATCAAGCAGCCAGGCTTTGATCGCCGGATCGATGGATTGAGTGGAGAGGTCATGCAGATCCTGATTGATTTTCGTTCGAAAATCCTCCTGGCTCATGTCCACTCCGTCGACCCCTAGGATGGCAAATTCCTGTGGAAGGTGCCGGCTAGCGGCCAGATTGTAAAGGGCAGGGATGAGTTTTCGTTTGGTCAGATCGCCTTGGGCTCCAAAGATGACAAACAAGGTCGGTGGACGGGTATGGCTCTTGTTGGACTGTTGAGTACCGGTGTCTTCACCCATCTGCATGGGCCGACAGGGGGGCTCTTCAGTGGATCTTGGATCAGGGGATTGAGGTGAGAAGGGGGAGGCCTGTGGTAACGGGTGAATCGATTGTTCAGAAGCATGCCACATGACAAATCCTTGGGAGCTAAGCGTTCATAAAAATCTTTGTTGAGATCTCATCCATTGTATCACGAGACATCTCTTAGCCATACCGATGGCTCAGCCGGACATTGCTACCGATTCCTGGGAGATTTGGGCTGGTCAATGCCGGTCAATGAGAATGTGGCTGAGTTCTCCTTTGCTTCCATGAGGGCGTATTTCCCTGCTCTCAAGGAATGGTCACCGCATGATTAATCTGACAGATAGGCTTATGCTATCATAGGAATTCAACGGTATCCGATCCATCATTTTCAAACTGAACGTGATCTATGACGCAGTTTGGGAATTTTCAGATAGCGCCACTTCTCCGATTTTTCAACCACGAGCCCGGTGAGAGATCCGGAGACCTGTTCGTGTTTTGGATCGGGTTGACCGTCCTGATTTTACTGGGTGATTATTTTTCGGGGCCCATTATTCAATTCCCCATTTTCTATTTGCTCCCGGTTTCATTGGCGGCCTGGTGCCACGGTTTACGCTGGGGACTCTTCTTGGCCGTCAGTCTTCCTGTCGTCCGGTTTGGTTTTCTGACTCTCATCTGGAATGCACCCTGGAGTGTGGGGGAATCACTGGTGAATACTGCCATTCGAATGATCGTATTGGGAATAGTGGCGTGGTTCGTTCATCTTTCAGCCAGACAAACCCGGCAACTCGCCCAGAGAGTCCGTGTGCTGGAGGGGATTTTGCCCGTGTGTAGCTTTTGTAAAAAAATACGGGATCATCAGGGGCAATGGCAGTCCATGGAGCAGTATATTACGGAACGATCAGAAGCCAGGTTCAGTCATGGGTTTTGTCCGGAATGTGGCCAAAGCCATTATGGACACCTTTTGAGTCCTGCCATTCGAACGCCGGCAGACCATCCTGAGCAGGCATGAGAACGGGGCAGAAATGATTGGCGTCATTTCTGATACGCATGGGCTGGTTCGCCCGGAAGTGTTCGAAGTGTTTCAGGGAGTCGAAATGATCCTTCATGCCGGAGACATTGGTCATGAGGAAGTGTTGCGTACACTTGAAACCATTGCTCCGGTTGTCGCGGTGCGAGGGAATAACGATCGGCAGACTTGGGCCGATTCTCTTCCCCACTCGCAGGTGGTTGAACAAGGCAACCTGTTTTTCTATATGCTGCATGAGGTGGCCCATTTAGATCTTGATCCTGCTGCCGCCGACATGCATGCCGTAATATTCGGGCATTCCCATCGGCCGATGGTGGAGTATCGGAAGGGGGTATTATTTCTCAATCCCGGGAGTGCAGGGCCCAGAAGATTCTCTCTCCCGGTCACCGTGGCGAGACTGACGATCAAGGATGCGATCATCCATCCGGAAATCATCCAATTACAGCCAACGTGAAGGAGAGGAACGAAGAAAATGGGGATGAAAATCTCTAGGTTTCAAGATAGAGACGAAGCGTATTCTCTTGGCCTAACGTCACGTGACCGACTTTGGTTTCTCCGCTTAAAGCGCAAGTCCGCTTAATCGCCAAAATGACGGCCGGACTTTCATCCGTTCGATAAATCACATCTTCAATCCGAATCTCTACGGCTTTTTCTTGATCTTCCGGGTCTAAGTATTCTGAATCGTTCATGGAAGTCCTTTAATCGGAATGTTGATAAACACCGGTTATAACGTAAATAACCAAGAACTGTGCCACTCAGAACTTCAAGCCCTATTTAGAGAATTTCCTCAAAAAATCGCATATGAGCGGCCATCGTTTCCTGAAGGGTCGTCGACCCTCGGCAAGGTCTGCCCGTTGCCCTAGGAAAAAGAGGCCTTTCTGGCGCCCTGAGACGATTGTGCTCGGCAAAACTGTTTCGAAGTATTGGATAAAAAGAGTCTGGACGATTTCAGAAGGTGCAAAACCGATCTGGTTCAGGATGAGGGCGGAGAAGATGCTTTGGATTGGGAACTCAGAAACGGTAACTCTGGAATAGCCGGCAGGAGAATGGGGAGTAACGACATGAGAGTAATAAACGAGTTTTTGAATTCCTGTTGGGTGAAAAAGAAAAAGAGAATAATCGTCCCAAAGAACATGAGAAACGGCCATTTCAGGCGACCCCATGTATCCTGTGTGGCTTGTTTTTCCCATTGAGACAAGTGCAGATTGTTTCCCAATCGCAGGACAAATTGGCGAAAACTGTCGTTCATGATTTGCAGGTCTGGGGCCAACCGTATCAGGCCTCTTTGGGAAAGAGAGGTGAGGTCAGGATTATCGGCGTGCAGGTATCCATCGAGGCTCAAATGGTATAAGGCCAGCTTTTCGGAAAGTGTGCAGGATTGCCAAAGTGATAGATAGTAGGGCCAGCTCACATGAAGAAATTGTTCCTTCATCTGGCTAGGCGTCCAAGTTGCCCATTCCTGGAAAGATCGGATCCAATACCCAATACGTGTGAGTTGAAGGGTCGGTTGTGATTCTTGAATCAGGCAGGACTTGACGGCTAGGGTCGAAGGCGATCCGACAGGAAGCGTCAACTCGGATGGAGTGCTCAGCCATTCCCGCAATAATGATTCCATCCGACTCGGGACAAAATGGGTCGAGACAAAGGTGCCTAACAGATCCACCCAATACGCTTGTACCGCCTCTTGGGACCGGTCTCCCGGCTCTACCCAAGGTCCTTTTGTCCATTCCAAGGGGTCCCGCGTCGAGAGAAGACATACCCGGTATTTTCCCGCCAGTAAATGTTCGAGAAGTCGTCCGGTTTCTTGTCGATGCCTGGGTTCCTCCCATCGATATTCGAAGTGATCAAGAATAACGGCCCTTGTGCCTTGTGGAATCGATGCCAAAGAATCTGCAGCCCATGTTTCCTTTCCAAATGTTTGATGCAAATCCAAAATACAACATTCTGCCGCCATCTGTTGAATCAATTGACTTTTTCCGGATCCTGGAGAGCCAAGAATCAGAAGATGGGGCGGGGCGGCGGCGGTAAGGCCTTGTGACCCGCTTCCCAACTCATGACTGCGATGGAAAAACGAGGGAAGCGGGTAAATCTTGCCTGCTATATATCGAAGAACCCAATAACTGACAGCCACCAAGAGGCCTCCAAATAAGAGAAATCCCAGAAAGCGAATGGACAGGTTCCAGGGAAAAAGACCTATCGATACCGAGAGGTGAAGGGGAGATACACGTGGCTCTTTGATGGAATCTTCCAGAAAGGTCTTGATGCGAAGCCCCACACGTTGCCTGCCATCCCTTACCGTATGCGCCCACTCGCTTTGTGAGTCGGACGGGGTGTGATGGAGAAATCCCCAGCTTTCCTTATTCATCGGATTTTGCAGCGAGCTTTGTCGAATAAATTGCGGGAGGCGGTCGAAGAGCGAAGGAGAGAGAATGTTCTGATCTTCCCAATTTTGAGTGGCAAACGTTACACAGGTTGAGAGGGGAATCATGGGGAAAAGCCCTTGCATCGTCGTGTGCCAGACGGATTGCACGGAGAATGAAGAGGATTCTCTGCAACGTTGGAAAGGAAGAGTCGATGACGATGGATTCGCGGCATTCAGACATCCCTCAAACAAACAGGCTGATGGGTGGTCGCTATAAGTAAATTTCTCACGGGTCTCGCCGGTTCCTTTGGCCAGCCAGACTCCCTTGGTTTGGGCCGTCAGGGCTTGTGAAAAGTCCCAAAGATGGTGTTGTGCAAAAAGGCGCATTTCCTGATCATGGGCGACTTTAAAGAAAAGGAGCGCAGGAAAAACACCCACAAGTAAGACGCTGCTCAAGACGAACCGGCTGAAGGCCCCAAGTAATTGAGAGGATTGCAGCAACGTCCAAGGATCTTCCGCCACACCGGTGGTTCGGGTGGGAGTGGCTGGATGCTGTTTCCATAACACCCGGATAACGAACCAAATCATGAGAAAGGGGAGACACGTGAGAGTGAGACGGTATGCCAGCGGCAGGTTCTCCTTCCAATCCAGAAGGCCCAAGACGACCAATGACACCAGAAAAAGGCCCCCTTGTCCCAGGCTGAGCCAATGATACAGGGAACGAGAATGCAGCTTAGGCCAGGTCCACCGAACCCGGCGACCGGCTGCGTCATACCGATAGAGATGGGAGAGGCAGACAATCCAAATGAATACGGTCAGAATATACAGGGTGAAGAGGCAAAGAGAAAAAATCAAAATGTCAAAGTTGATGGTTCGAAAGGCTTCCTTGCTTTCGAACACGACAAGGGTCCAGGGAAGACCTGCCAGCGGTTTCACGAAAAACCGGTGACCGACCCCCCAATAATCTCCTTCGACTGAACCCTCAGCCCGAGCATAGATGAGGGCCCCAATTTCTGCATTCGAGTCGGTTTCCTCAAGGAAATTTTCCCGGAGCATGCGTCTGGCATTCGAGTGAAAGAGCACGAGTCCCGAGCGGTCATCAACCACGGCAAATCCCGCTTCAGACGAGAGGACTGGCGAGGACAGCAGCGAAAAGGATTCGGATTGAATCGCCGCAATCCATCCCTTGGGGGAGACGTTGGGGGAATTCTGACCTCCTTCGTGATGTGGAATGGAGAGAACCAGGCTTCGGGTGCTGGATTCCAGGGAAATGAGCGGTTGGGCATAATAGTCAATCCATTGATGATGGACGAATCGGCGATACAGGGGATGGGAAGAAGGTTGTTGAAGTTTGCTGACATAGTCCCGATGACGTAAATCATGGATTCCACGGACATAGGGTTCGTCCCCTTGAGTCCAGGTTTCGCGAAGGTTTCCTTGGGGGTCCACCCAGAATGCCACGGAAAAATCAGGATAGCATTCTGCGGTCTGCTGGACGGAAGATTGTAGGCAGGGAGAAGGCAAATGGTATCGTGCCAACCAGGCCTTGGACGTTGGGTCTTCAGGAAAAGTTTTAAGATCTCCCAACGCCGTCATTTTTTCGTCAAACGCAATGAGTTGCCATAACATGCGGTCCAGTTGAGCCTGAACCGTTTCCGAAATCGCCTGGGCGGTGTGCTCCAGCCGTTCATGAAAATCGCTCGCCATGTGTCGATACAATCCCAGATCCATGAGAAACAACGTGCCAATGCCGGCAGCCAGGACCTGGGTAACCAGAAGCGTAACGACGCTGAATCGGGTCAGGCGCTCCCGGGCATTCATCATCAACAAGCTCAAAAAGGGTAATGCCAAAAAGGCGCTAATGAGCAAAAACAAACAGACGAGCAGGACGGTGAAAGGAATGGCTAAATATTGTTCTTGAAAATCGGAACTGGGAAGAACCCCGCAGATTATCCACGGCGTTCCGCTACCGGCCTGTTGACCCGGTAGAGCAATTTGCGGAAATTCAATCGCTTGCATGAACACGTCATAGCTGTTTCCCCCGACGGTAATTTGGAAGTGAGAGGGAGTGGCTGACTTCATCACCTGAACCAGTTTGTCCGGATCTAATCGCGTTTCCTGTTCCACCCCTCCTTCCTGAAAGAGCAAAGAGAGCCAGCTGGTATCGAGCCGTTGGTGATGGAGAAGATTGCTTAAGTGGGTGAATTGAAGGGTGGATGGGTTTCGTTGAAAAATGACCGTTCCCGTCGGGTCGGTCAGAATGACATCGTCGAAAATTTTTTCGGTGGCAATGTTTTTGATAAGGGTTCCTAACGAAAAGCCGGCTTCAATGGGTGTATCCTGTCCATCGATGTTGGCTCGTACGATTCCCGCTGACTGATTGGGAACGAGAGAAAACGTGACGGGGGTCTCCTTGCGTGGCGTACTCTCCCCCTGGGTGGCGGGGGATGATGGCTGTTCCGCGGGCCGGAGAATTTGAACATAGGGAAGCTGTTTGAGGTTTTCGGCCATCAGAGTTTTTCGTCTCTCATAAAAGAGCGGAGATCCCGCATCTTTTTGTGTCGATTCCAATTCCATGGGAACTTCTTCAAACCCGGCAATCATCAATCCTTTTTCAGGGAGAATCGGCCTTGCGCCGCGGGAGCGAATCGAGACTGGCTGCTGAGGCACCGCTTCACTTTCCTGTTCTCTGATTCGAAACGCGAAGGTTTTTTGATAATTTTCAACCGTCTCCTTGAGTTCGGTGCTCCAGGTCGCCAGTAACCTGAAATTTCGTTCAACCAGATACGAATAATTTTGGGAGACGTAGAGATAAAACAAGGCTCCGAAAAACAGAACGGCCAGCAGGGTCACCGCCGTCAAGGCCGTATGGGTGGCAGGCTTCCAGAATTTTTGAAGAGTGCTAATGAGAGGACTGGCCATGAGAGTCTTTCATCAGATTGGATCAGGTGACCATGGAACGGCCTCGCGAGGCGAAGTTGATACCATTTGGATCCCGCGAGGAGGAGAAAATCGAAAGCAACAAACAAGAGGAAAGTCGATAAGCCACCCTCGAATAATGTTTGTTACGGTACAGAGGATTCTGATTCCGGCTTGGCATGGCGATTCGATGCTTAGGACGATGGCCATTCAAATTCCGCCACGAAGGGCGCATGATCCGATTCGGGAAAATTCCGATCGCTGCCGCCGGCACTGGATTCGTCATGCAAGAGTTCATTATGAATTTCGGCATGGCGAAATGCCCCGAGCAGTTTTCGTGAGATCAGCATGTGATCCAGCAAGCGGCCCTGACCACGATGATAGAGAGAATAACGGGACGATTCGGGAATGGATTGTTCGCAGGGAACGAGAACGCGTCCCGCCAAGGTCCCATTTCCGGTATTTTCCACGGCCCCGCAAATCGCTTCTACCGGCACTTCCCCCGGTTCGGCATTGAAATCCCCACAGACTACAATCAAAGCCTCGGCTTCCTGATCGAAGATCGAGTCGATCAAAAGGCGGGTTTCCAGCGCCTGACCCACTCGTTTCATCGAAGAGACAAAGTATCCTTCCGCCCATCCGGAAGCGCTTTTCCAGCGATAGGAGTCCAGTTTTTGCCCGCGAATATTGGAAGCCAAGCGGGACTTTAAATGCAGATGAATCAGATGCAGGGTGCGCGTAGATGAAAGCTGCAGCTTGGCATATTGAATGGGCCGTTCCCAGGTAATCTCTTGGTCCATGGTCTCGGGAGGAATAGAGGACACTGGGCGATACCGGGGAGCCGGTGCATAGTCGTGTTTCAAATGGTGGGATTCTTGAATGGGGAAACGGCTGAAGATGACCAGGTTGCGTTCATCGAACACTTGTGAGCCATCAGCCAGCATGGTCGAGATGCGAAAAAATCCGGCGTAGGCGGTTCCGGAAACCAGCTGGTCCAAGGCCAGTAATTGACGGGGTTGGTCTGTCCGTTCCTGGCCATTGACCTCTTGGAAACAGAGAATGTCAGCCCGTAGACGCAAGAGTTGATCTCTCATTAACGCAATTCGTTCGTCAAGTGTGGGTTTCTGGCCTGGCTTATCATCAAAATTTTCTAAATTAAAAGTGGCGATACGAAAAGGCAGTGCCATCGAAACCTCCTGATTGTTCAGGTTCTTTCAGCATGCTTGATAAAAGAGTCCAGCAATCATAGCAAAATAACGGAACAGTTTCCCCTAAAAAACAGTCTTCAACCAACACGTTCGTGTTGTAAGGAATCCCAAGATAACGATCAATGACGTCAGCGTGTGATCAGATACGACTCTTTGAGCGGTAGAAGGAGATCGTCCGTCCATGTGGATGAAGGGAAAGGGCAATGTAAACATAGAGGATTTCTAGACACTGATGCTGGTACTCGCCACTATGTGCTTGGACTGTCAGGGGAGCAATAATCTAAGCCATTCCGAAGCTTCACTCTTCCTGTCAGTACAGGTTTCTTTGAAGACAACGGACTGCCCTCTTATGAAAAGCCAGGAGAGTCCTTCCTTTGCAGGTTCTTTTGCCGCTCCTCAACCTGTTCCTTACCGTTTAATGGGGAGGGCGTCGGCGTAGACGAGCCGGCGTTCTTCTGTTCGTGGCGTATCCGCTTCTCCCGACGTGTTGAATACTTCGAATTCCTTCAGCACCACCCGATAGAGTTTAGGCCCTGGGGGCGGAAGGGGCACTGGGCCGCTCCATTCGTTTGCGTTGACGCGGGGAAGGGACGTGGGTTTCGAGCCGGCAATGGGAATCCATCCTAATTCGTCGGGGATGGCTGGATTCATTTCTTCCACGATTACTTCCACTTCCGACGTTCGGACTGGTGCTGCCGATCCTTGCACACCGGCGATCGTGACAATGATCTGATTCGGGTCTTTAGGGTTCGGCACGACACTGGCGGTACGTTCAGGAACCAATTGGGCAAAATCGGCCAGGACAACCGGGGAAAGGTGGGCGCCGTGAACGGAGTTCACTTGATAGCGGGCCAGCGCTAATCGGACAAATGGAAAATAGGCGGTTCCTGGATCCATGTCGATGTCGCAATACCATAATTGCCGACCGACGTCCGGTTTTACGTCAAACACGCAGATGGTGACCGGCATCGGCCTGAGCAGAAAGAGGTTAGGTCTTATCGCGCGTTGCGGCGTGAGGGTGGCCGCTCTGGAACTGACCCCACTCGAAGCAATGGGGGCTTCCCTCACTCCCAGATCCAATCGCACGGCCATGGGATTTGTGAAGTTTGAGGGAGCGGGATGCGTCGCGCCTACCTTGAGCTGTCCGAGGATTTGCGTGGTCAGCTTAGGATCCAGTTGGAACGCATTCGGCTGGATGGCGGTGGGCGGTGTGGCTCGGGATTGAATCTCGTCCTCTGGAATCGAGCGGGGCTGCACCTGAGGAAGCTTGAGCTTGGGGTTGATCGGAATTTTTTCCGCCGGTATGGGGATGCGAGAGGGTCCGCTTTCCCACAACGGATCCAAGCCCCATTGAGAGACATAGGGTTTCGCTTGATCGGGTATATCCGCCCTGGGATCCGGATAGAGCACGACGGCTAATTGTTCGCCGTCTCCGGACGAAAACCAGGGGCGATCCAGATACACTCGAAGCCCGCCCCCGACTCGACGGTGGCCTTTCGGAGTGTTTTCCCAACGGAAGGTCGGAATGATGTATAACACTTCCGGTTTCGCCGGTGGGGCGCTGTTTAAAATATCCACCTTGACCGGTTGAGAGGAACGGGTCCATTTGGGCAATTGGGGTAGTGGGGGAAGGGGCCGTTGATTGGCCATGGCTGCCGCCACCGCTTTTTCATAATGGTCCCATACCGTTTCTTCTTCTTCCCGTGTCGGCAGAAAGTAGTCACGGTAGCGGGTCTTGCCAATCGCCACATAATCCACGCAGCGGTACTTGGTGTCGGTAAATGTCTGTTTGCCCGCAAACCGATATTGGTGAGGCATGAGATTGGGCGCCAAAGGCGGAAGGGCCGTGGCGCACCGGAACGGACGTTCATCGTACGGCGGGGGGGCTTGTGGTTGTGTTGGTGTGACGAGCGGAGGTACTTTTGTGGCGGCTGCTGCGACAGGAGTTTTCTGACTAACTTTTGGCGTGGACTTGAGTTGAGCCAACGGGACCCCTCGTTCCTGAATTTCGTCTGCCGGCAAGGTTTCCCCGGCTGTTGATTCTGGGTTGTTTGGCATCGGTTCGAGCGGCATTCGCGTTGAGGATAGCAGGGATTCATCGCCAATAGATGCTGTCGCTTCCATCCCTCGTTCGGTCAAATCGATATCCAATGGAGGTGAGCCGTCCTGCTCTTCAAGTCCCCGTGCAATGATCCGTTGCGTGGGCTGTTCGACCACAGGCACTTGAAAGGCCTGTGCCTGGCCGTTGACCCGCTGGGGCGGATCAGTCAGAGGCACGCCAATATCCACCGGTTCGCTCCATCTGGCTTCCAGGTCGAACTCCTCCGTGCTGCCACGATGTACCGCAAGCGTTCCATAGAGATAGGCGTGGGTGTCCCCGAATGTTCGGACGTGATCGGCTGGAACTTCCTGGCTAGTTTGCGTGGGATTGCTCAGGCTGGCCCATACTGGGTTGAACAGGGGCTGCTGGAGCGCATGCACCAAATCAAGATCCCGGTTTGGGGTCAGCAGCCAATGTCGTCCTTGTCTGACCAGAGCCAGCATGCTGGACCCTTCGGATTGGTGCCCCATACGTTCTTGAATCCAGCGCCAGAGTCCCATCAGGTTCTCGCTTCCGGGTGGAAAAAAACAACTAGCCTCCGCCCGAATGTGTTCTCCCGGCGGAACGAAGATTTTTAAGGTGTCCCCTTGAAACACGGGTGGGGCGGTTCCTGCTTCAATCATGATTTTGAATCCGACCCGGTTGGGCCAATTCCCCGCAAAGGGCTGCAGGAGCAGGCGGTTTCCTGTGGTGCCCGGCAGTTCGGAGAACGTCACCCCGGCAGCCAACGGATCCGGCAGGTAGGGAACGGTAATGTGTTGATTGGCCGGCACAACAAATTCCGGGGATTCGATTTTTACCGCCTTTCGACCAATGGGGGAGGTGGGATCAGATTGCCACTGTTCTCCCAGGTCCAGGTCCTTATCCGTCATCAGTTGGTGAGCTTGTGGTGGTGTGAGGGAATCGAACATCCCATGCTGCTCCGAAAGTTCCTGGCTCACCCGAGGGGGAACAATGTGCCGGATGGAAATGGGCGTGGCCGGCCCTGCAGAACCGTCTTGTGGTGTTTCCAGGTTCAAGGTTCGGATAACCAACCGTGCGGGAAAATCTCCCGGCAACAATGGCTGTTCCACCGGTTTGGGGCCTTTGGTGGGCTGTGTCAGCACCATGACGGGCGAACTCACTGGTTCGAAGCGATCATAAAATCCGTCATTCACATCCGTGACAAAGAGCGGATTCTCTGGTGGCGAATACGTGACGGGGAGGCTGTTGCCGGCCAGATCCACCACCCGCGCGCGAAATTGGTATTGTTTGCCGAACCGCAATCGTTGCAAGGTCCCTGGGATGGGCGTGAAATGAACCTGCATGGGAATACCGGGAATGGGAGCATGTCCGCTGTAATCGGGGTTATCCTGCGGATTCAGATCCTTGCCTGGGCGGGGAACGCATAAACTCCATCCCGCCCATCGGAAGAGCGATTCGTAAATGTGCAGGATGGGCTTGGGAACGACCCGAATGGCTCCGACCGCGGCCTGAGCGGCAAGCGCGGCAATGCGGGATTGCGCGACGTTGGGCATGGCGGCGCGCGATTGAATGTGAGGGGTGACGCCAGGCGCTGGTTGTAAGGCGTTAGGTTTAATCTGTCTGTTGACTGATGGCGGCGGTTCCACGTCACCCTCGGTGGCCCCAAGAGAAATCCATCCTTCGTCGTTGTACGTAAGAACCGGAGGCGCATTGGGGGCGAGGCGATGTTCTCCATGACGGAAACAGAGTGACCGCCATGGTCCAAACGTGACGGACCCATTGGCTTGACGATTCACTTCACGGACGTCGATGCGGTAGCCCCTGATGAGATCTTCCCCTGAAAACACCAGATTGGATTTTGGGGTGGAACTCATGGTTTTTTGGCGTTCCAATAACTGATCCAGCCAAAGGTCCCGCTCATTATGAGCCACGGATAAGCCCGCTGAGCGCAGGGCAGGCAAGCTGATCTTCTCGGCCAATTCTTCGGCCTTCTTCGGATTCAACAGCAATTCCGAAAATTTAGCCACGCGTTTAAATGCCCCTTCCACATCTCCAGGTACCACGTCATACACGCGGACCCCTCCGGACTGCCGACCAAAGGTTAGGAGGCCATCCTGTAATTCGGGCGAGGAGGTCGCAGCCTGAAAGCCGGTGCCAGTGAGGATATATTTGGTGCGTGGCGTAGGAACTCGTGGCACGACCGGAGCCGGAGCCATCACTTTCACAAAGACCGTCGAAGCGGGTCGGATCTTTGGATCGACATTGACGCGAAAATCGATTCGAAGTCCCAGTCGCTTCATCAATTCCGGATAGTCGCCCAGACTGGAAATTAATTGATGAAAATCCACTTTCGGGACCTGTGGGCGCGGTTTGGGCAATACAGTCCCTTCGTACACGGCCTGATATTTTAGTAGCTCTACACCCTTTGGCGTGATTCCGGCGGTTTGGAGCTGTTGCTGGCTCATTCTGGGTAAGGTGCGTTTGATCGACAGGTCATTCACCCCTCGGGATAGAATAGGCGGGGTCACGCCCAGTTGGCCGGAGGGGCTGCCTGGAATGGGCTCCTGGAGGCCAGGACCCAATTGGTTTTTCAACAACTGGTCATGCAAGATGTTGAGTTGAAGAATCGGATGATCAAACCCTCGTTCAAATTTGCCGGGCACCCGCACATCGGGTTTGACCAGATTCATTTCTTGGAGGCGTTGCAACATCAGTCCCTTTTGCGGCAACCGATCGGGAGATTCCACCGCCAGGCGGCCATACAAATCGTTTTTGACGGACTGAATAAAGCGTTTTTCCGCCGGAGCGACAATGAGAAATTTATCCCCCGTATATTTCAAGGTTCCTTGATCGAACTGATAGGGGCGAACGAGAAGGGTATCAGGAAATAAGGCGCCCCATAGATCGGCATCGAAGGGATCGACGTTGTGTGGTGAGGCAGCGGTTGCCCATTCCGGGGTCAGGGGCAAGGGGGGAATCCCCGCGCCATCAAAGACGACGTGGAATTGCAACGATTTCCGGATGGAGGGCCAATCAAACACAGGCCGGAAATATTTCAACTGCAATTCAGGCATGGTTTGCCCTTGAGCAAGAGAAATTAACAACCGAGGGGAAAGCAGGACCGTCAACCGAAGAACACCGTTTTCCCGGCCGTTGGGCAGGGTAGTCGCCAACAATTCAAATTGCGGAGGACTTAATTGACGCACCCCTCCGATCACGGTTGTGCTCTGTTTGTCGATGGGCTTTATGATGCGATTGGCCATAATGCGCTTCCCTTTCTCTTGCCTCAGGCTGAAAAGGCCCCGGCATACTGCGCCCATTCCTGCTCACTAAGCATTTCGTAAATCTTTCGGGGTTTTACGATGGACCCGACGGTATTTTGCATCAGATAGGGGCGGGCCTCATGGCTGACGAGCCAGAGGTGATCGCGCTCCTCTTGCGCAATTTGTACGGTTTCGGTTTCGCCTTGAAACTCTTTTCTGACGCTCAGTGTGACCGACGTCTCAAAGAAGAGAATCTCAATCTTGACAACCAGGGAGGCCTCTCCCCATAGCTTTTTCGAGATAGTCTTTGTGGTTGCTGTGGTAGAAAGGACTTTTTCTTCGTAGGCGATTAACATTTTAAATTCAAGTGAAACCGTGATCAGGCCCAAGACGTTGAGCTGCCCACCCATGCGAAGATATCCTTCGAGATAAATGCCTTTTTCGCCGGTCTGCGAGTCGATGCCGTACTTGAAATAGAATCCGGCCATCACATACACCCCGCCGCTGGCAATGCCGATATCGAACGCGAATTTTCCGCCAAACTCCAGCAGGACCTCGACGAGGACCACGCCCCGCTCGGAGGCCTCAATTTCGACCGCAAAAAATCCGCCGCCCCCGAATAACCAGACGGTAATACAGAACGGGTCACTGCGTTCGGATATGGCCAGGCGAAAACGTACGGGATCGCCATTCCAGAAAATAGACACGGCGGCTGACAGTTTCAGATTGGATAGACTGAAGACTCCGACGGCAATGGTCGGCACCGTCACGGAAATGCCGGCCTTGATGTTGGTGGTCGACGGTTCGATGATAGGTTTGACTCCCCAACCACTGGATCCCCCGCTCGAACTTCCACCGCCTCCACCCCCACCTCCGCTGTCACTTTTTCCGCCGACGAGTTCTTGCAGATTGCTGAGAAATTTCAGGGCGCCCAGGAATTCCACGGGCTTGACCCCGTCTTCGGATTCACTGGCTAATTTCGGGTCGGGCGAGAGGCTTTTTCCATGTTTCTTCTCGAGGCGGAGTTTATTGAAGCTGACGCGAATACATTGCGCGATGGTGACTTGAAAGTGTGTCAGTTCTCCCGTGGCGTTGAACTCAGGTTCTGGAACGGTGGGATCGCCCGGCTTGGGAAACCGGAAAACCACGACCACTTTGAGGGTAAATGTAGATTTCTTAGGCGAAGGCTTGGATGGCAATTGGGGATCGAAAATTAACACAGGAGCCAAGTTCACTTTTTGCACGTTATCGATGGTGAACTCGAACGGGACCTTGATTTTGTCGGGATATTCTTCGGACTTGAGGGAGGGAACCAATCCACCCGGCTGTTTGAACTGGTTGGTATTGACGGAAGGAAACAAACTAGCCAACGGAATGCCCCCCAAAATTTTGGCATCCTTGAAGTATTCCTGGGGATTAAAATTGCCACTGCCGAATTGCTCTGCACTTTGGGCTGCTCCAGTGTCTCCACTGGTTCCTCTGGTCGTGACGGAACTCGCTTTTCCTCCCACCGGACCCTTGAGGCGGGAGATCCCCACGATGTCCATGTTGGGGGCCGCCAAACCGCCCGCCTTGGTCGTATCCGTAAACCGCATCCCAATCGGATTTAGAAGAATCAGGAACAGTTCCCCTAAGTTGGGGCCGCTAAACCCGTTCACGCGGTACATGTCGCTATATCGAACGTTGACCCCGTTAGCCGCTGGATTTGCTCCAAGCAGCGCTTTCACGGCAGGAATCGAGACATTGGCTTGTGCCAAAAACGGGAAAAAGAATGGGTTCACCGCATCGATGAGCGGTTTAGTCACCGTGGTAGGACAACCCGGCAGGAGCCCTTCTTGAATCCATAACGGATCGCAAGGAATTTCTGCGCTGAAAGACACATTGTCGGTTTCCAGCGCGGTGTCTCCCTTTTTACTGGACGGGGCATAGGAGAGCTTTTGACCGGAGAGGCCGGTGGTACTCCGGGAATCCTGGGCATAAGCGTTTCGTACGCTTTTGAGAACGGAAGGGTTCAGCCCCACATCACTGGTGACAAAAACCAAGGGGATGGTGAATTCGCAAGAATCTCCCGCCCAGTCTTCCCCAATCACATGAAAGTGAAAATCCTGGCCGCTAACTTTTGGCCAAAAAGCCAGGGAGCTGCCTGGAACGGATCCGATCTTACTGTTTTCCTTTGGATCGAGATTCGGCGTGATGAGGGTGGAAATTCTGAGACTTTGGAAGGGAAAGTTCCGTCCTTTTGAAAAGGAGAGTTGCTCTTGGCCGGGGCCGGGATAAGTCTTGATCGGTTCTTTCACCACGATGAATTCCCGGTATCGCAAAAGAGCCACCATTGGGCCTCCGGCCAGAGGCCGTTCGATTTTCCGTTCGGTGATCTGAATAAGAACGGCCCGGTGTCCGAATGGAAATAGAAAACCCTGTTCGATGACCCGCACGAACTGATCCCGCCCCATGTTCGTATGTTGGGTCCATTCAATGACCGTTAGCGGATTCGGGGCCGGGTCGAAGGCATATTGGGTTTTCATCCACACGCCGAGCGAACTGAGCATGAACCGTTCGGCCCGGGCATACCGTTTTTGCCAATTGGGTAGTTTCCCATTGGCCATTAACTGCACCAATTGATGCCGATGTTGCGCCTCGGGAAGCATGCGAAAGGGGGTTCTGGTGGGAGTAGCGGAATCAGGGAATCTGCCCGGACCATTTGTATTGGGTTGGTTGTAGTCCGGGGACCAGATGGCTCGAAGAGTGCGGTACCAATCATCCGATTCATCGATTCCCCACTGGCCTTGGCGATCTTGTTTTCTGACACCCAATCGGCTGTGCCAGAGTTCGAGCCGATTGTTCAGGGTAACGGGTTTTGAGGAATGAGCCCAGCCGCCCATTTTACTGGGGGACATGAATAGGCGATACGGAGCTTCGATAACGGTCAGATTGGGCAGATCTTCCTTGGTGGGCGGATCTGGCAGAATTTGAAACATCTGATTGGGATGTGTTTGTACCGCACCAGGTACTACTGCTTTGGGCGGTGGTTGGACAGGCTTTTGCACCGGTTTCACCGCTTGAGGATTCAATTGAGGTTTCTGGAGTTGCAGTTGGACGGTGCTGACTTTCGCTGTTCCCAGCCGGGTGCGAACGTGCTTGAAGACGTCCGATTCTCCATTCGAGGTATACCATAAAAATGGTGTGCTCCGATTGGGGAGTGGAACCGATTGGGGTTGGATCGTGTCCTGAGGAATGGATCGTGGAATGATCACCTGGGGGATAACCCCTGGCTTAAGTCGCATACCCGGAAGTATCTGTAATTTGAGTCGTCCCAATGGCACAGGAGGCGGTGGTGGTGGAGCTGCCGACGCTGCGACATGCAATTCAAACAGTGACCAATCCAAAAGAGCTTCTAATGAGTAAGGAATCTGTGAAATATTCTGTGGCACCTGAAAGACCAAGCGGCTCCACCCTGCCAGTTGCGCTTTGATCGGGTAGACCGGCTTTTCGGCCTGACTGGGGTTAGCCGGCTCGAAGAACGCCTGTTCGGCGATGTGCTGGGGAGGAAAATGCACGACCAGGCTTGCTGACGGGGCATTGCGCACGATCTTTGCCGGTTGACCGGCTGCAGCTTGCAGTGTCCATCCCCGAAATTCTAATTTCAGGACAAGTAAATCCTCGGGCCGGACAACGGACACGGTGAAAGGGCCTGTCACGTGAAGCAATGATCGAAAATCGGTAAAGACCTTGAGGGGGCCAATCACTTCCGGCTTGATTTGGCCAGGAGCAATAGGAACGACTTGCTTGATGGCCGGATCCGGGATTTTCTGGATTGTTTCTCTTTGAGGGACGGTTGTTTGGGGGATGGGCTTGACTGGAATCGTGGCGGCTTTCGATGCACTTGATGGCGGCTTGAACCGGGAATTATTCTGGACTGGAATGATAATCTCGCTTAAGGGCTCATCCCAATGGAGCCGGGTTCCAGATGGAAGGCTAATCGGATCCACGATGGCTTCCGCAAGAGGGACCGAGACCCGGAAGACCTCGGGTTCACAACAGGTGTGAATATATCCATCTTGCTGGATCAACTCAAACGGAGGGGTTGTCGATCGGTTTCCGACCTCAATCCGACACCCAACAATTTTGATGTCTGAGGGTTCCGAGGCAAACCGAGCTCTAATGGTTTCTTCCCGTTCGCGTTCACGGGTGGAAAACAGCCGCGCATATTGGACGTGGGCCAAGGGTAAGGCAATGGGCTCCTGTATCGACATGGGATCGTTCGATCGTGGATGAAACCACACCGTGGGATGCGGTGAAGATCCCTCGGCCAGCATGCCACAACCAGACATGTCACCGGGTTCCTCCCAGGTTTCAAAATGGAGGACGTCAAACGCGTTCTGACCGTAGACCACATGGGATATGGATGGTGTCGAAAAACCGGGAGAAAAATGCCATTGGCGCGAGCCCCGTTCGATAGCCAGGAGAGTCCTCGGTCCGGTCGATCCCACCGCCAGGCTCGGTGCCTGCGAATCCAGAAGAGTTAATTGCACCACATCGGAGACCACATCACCGCTTTGACCACGGAATGTGCCGATCGATGGGCCTTTCCATGTCATATGCCAATTCGGGTTGAACGTTGCCGTTCCCGATCCTTGAAGATGGAATTGTCCGTCCAAACCCATCCCACAAATGGGGGTATCTAAACGAACGGATGACCCCGCAGTTTCCTGGCCGAGCAGCCATTTTTCAAATGGCGCGTAGGCTTTAAATCCCCCCAACTCAAACAGGAGCACCATATTCCAGGAAAAGGCTCCTTGTCGGAGTTCGCAGGAAAAGTCTGCTGGCAGGCAGGTGCCAGGAAACCGAGCATGGGTCAAATGAATGAGGAAGCCCCCATCGAATTTTGTTACCGATAATTGAGGGTTACCGGCGAAGAATGCACAATCAATGACCCAGCGATCTTCCCCTCCCAGGCGAAACACGACGCGCGATCGAGAAATTTCCCAGGTTAATGATTCTGGCGTGGAGGCATGAGCCAGATTCTTCATCAGCCGGATGGAAGGGGATAGCCCAAGGGCGGCTAAGGTGGCGATGCCAACAAAGCCTCGTCGGGTCAGAGCCGTTGCTGAATCAGGGAGTGGCGAATCCGATCGTCGAGTGGGAAGGTGGACCAGTTTAACTAACCGGCCTGCACGTAAGGCGTCAAAATTGAGACGGTGCTTGGACATAGACGGACCTCCTCTTGAGCACCCGCCTCCTTGCTGAAAGAGTTCGGCGGGTAACCAGTCTGTCGTTCCGAGATGAAAAAGGGTTCAGCGAGAAATCCCTTTTTCCGGAGTATCCAATGTACTCCGTCCCTTCAGGAAGAAATCTGGTCGGCTGATGTATTCTTCCCGGCGCTCTGCACTTTTTGGTGAACCCGTTCTTATAACAATGCCAATTTTTTGTCAAGAAGAGTCGTTCCTCCCCCTTCTTTTCTGATATAGGCGTTTCGTTTTTTCCTGACGGATTGACAATGGATAGATTTCTGGAATGTGAGGGCTCAGGTTATGGCTTAATTTTCATTTTCTTTAACCGAGAAGATGAGCAAGAGTGCCGGGATATGCTAACCGTCAAAGAACATCTTCAAAAAGATACCAAAGTGCTCGAGTTATCCGGGCGGTTTGACTATCATTCCAAGTTAGGGTTGGAAGCGGCCATTTTGGGCGCGAAAGAAATTGGATGCCAACATGTTATTTTGAATTTTTCCAATATTACCTGGATCGATTCGGTTGGGTTGGGACAATTATTTCTTTGGTATCACCGGATGCGTCCTGGTCGAATTCGCCTGAGTATCGTGAGTCCTCAAGCCCCAGTCCGTGAGTTATTGGAATACGCCAATCTTCCGGAGGTCGTCCCTATTTTTCAAACCGAGGAAGAAGCCCTTCATCGATTTTCTTCTCCGATTGCCTTCAACTAACCCGCTGAGATATTCAGACCACTCGCCCGTCCGTTCACAAGCTTTGTGCTGGCCCGTTTCATCACAACGCGTTATGATCCTCTCGTACATTTTTGCCGGGGCTCAGCATCTTGATGGAGTCTTGGCTGAATATCCAGTATTGTCTTGAAGGAGGTCATAGTGCGATGAAACATAATCCAGCGTTTATACAGCTTGTTGAGGAAGTGCGGAACCGAGTACGAGAATGTTCGTTGGAAACGATGAGAACCATGCTTGCACAAAACGATTCCATGCCGGTCATTGATGTCAGGGAAGATCGTGAAGTGCGAAAGGGAATAATCCCCGGCGCCATTCATATAGGGCGGGGGGTTCTTGAGCGAGATATTGAATCCATGATTCCCGACAAGAATGCCGAAATGGTCTTATACTGCGGGGGAGGATATCGATCTGTACTTGCGGCAGAAAATCTTCAGAAAATGGGATATGCGAAGGTGTGGTCTTTGGAGGGCGGCATCAAAGCATGGACGGCTGCGGGTTATCCTCTGAGTTCGAACGAATCGCCCGAGAAAGACATTACAAGATAAAGCAAGACCCCGTCTCCAGGTTGTGTTTGGAGAGGGGGTCTTGAGAGGGTATTCTCTGGCTGTAACTGAGTTGATTATTTAAACCGCCGGTCAAATTCTTTGATGACTTCGGCGGTGAGATCGAGGCCATCCCGATTAAAAAGAACGATCTTCAGGGTATTTTCACTCCCTTTATCTACGACGACATCAAACCCGTGCCGGGTCGCCACTGCTTGCGTAGCCTCTTCAATTTTCTTCATATATTCCATCACTAATTCTTTTTGCTTCTGGCCTAATTCCATCTGGTATTCCTGCCCCCGCTTTTGCCAGTCCTGGAATTTTTGCCCAAATTGCTCCTGTTTTTGTTTGAACTCAGGTTTTCCTTCGCTGGCCTTGAGGTCCTCTTGCATTCGCTCCAGTTCCTTTTGATCACTTTTTAAGATATTTTCTCTAGCCTGAGCATGTTCCTTCAGAGTGGCCAAAGCGCGTCCACCGGCTTTGGATTTTTCAATAACCATTTGGGGATCCAGAACGCCAACACGAAATGAGTCCTTGGAGGCAGCGAGGGCGGAGGACGGGGCAAACGCCAAGATTAAGCATAGGGCACTTAACACAAAACATAATTGTTGGTTCATCAGACTTCGTGGGGCACGGTTGTTCATACTGTTTCCTCTAATCGTTAATGATCTGGACCTCTCACTGATCAGAATTGACCAATGAGGATCATGGTGTCTATACGTAAGCCTCTGAGGGTAACCGGGGTTTTTAATACGTGTCAAGCCAGAAGAAAACTTCTGTAAATAACCATTTAGGTCAAGGCAAATGTGTATGGGGGTAATCCCAGTGAGGAATGTTGGGGAGGGGGCAATTATGGAACTCAAGATTGTGTGTTTTGGTGACAGTTTAACGGAGGGCTATCAATCCTCTGCCATAGGAAGCCAAGGCTTTACTCCCTACGGCCGTTTTTTGCAGGAGCGTCTAGGTAAGAGGGGCCGAGTATGGATACGCGGTGTATGCGGGGAAACCACACAAGATATGCAGCTGCGATTTGTTGGCGACGTGCTATCTCTTGACCCACGATATGTTGTGATTCTCGGCGGCACAAATGATCTTGGCTATGGTTGGCCTCCACAGACGATATTTGACAATCTTGTACGGATGTATTTACAAGCGCAATCTCATGGAATCATTCCAGTGGGTGTAACGATTCCGTCCTTGGGAGGATGGGAACGTGACCGTGCGAGCGGCTCTTCTCTCATTGACCAGGCCATTCAGAGCCGATTAACCGTCAATCAAGCCCTGTTTCAGTATTGCAGCACCAACCAGATTCCTCTGGTGGATGCCTTCACCGCCACTTGCGATTCCGGATCACAAGAGCTCGCATCTCAATACTCTGAGGATGGGTTACACCTGACCACATTAGGGTATCGCACAATAGCCGATCTGCTTTGGTCACAGATCTTTGAACCCCTTGCAGGTACGACCGTCCCTTCCCATTCATAATATGCCGGCGTTAAACATCGTCTGAGGAGTCAATTTTTTCCGTGTTCAATTTTTAGCGTAGCTAAGTATGGTGATGATTGGAGAGTGTAGGCAAGCCAACCTGAGCTAGGCAAAATGTCTGCTCAGGTGGAACTCGTCGAAGACGCCGTGCTTGAGCTGCTCGTGTTGGTGCTGCCAGAAGAGGATGAGGTTGTTGAAGAAGTCGAGGAACTTGAAGTCGATGAGGTACTGTCTGTCGAAGATTTCACATCAGTCTTCGTTTCCGATTTGTTTTCAGATTTCGTATCGGATTTTCCGCCGTCGTTGGTTTGTTTTCCCTCCTTAAACTTATCGGAGTAATCAGTGACGTACCAGCCTGATCCTTTGAACATAATCGCTGGAGGAGAAATCACTTTCGTGACCGGCTGAGCCTTTTCGCAAGAGAACTGGTCGCAGGTGGTAATGGCAGGGTCGGACATTTTTTGCTTAATTTCAAACCGTTTTCCACAGCTCGTACATTCATATTCGTAAATCGGCACACTTCACCTCCATTGGGCAAGTCGGGAGAATGTCAATTGATCAGCCAATGCACCGGATGTAGATAATTCCTGCCTTTGAAAAGTCAAGCATTCCAGTGGATGGGAAATTTTCCTGCCCCCAAGCCCATCGTGTAAAAATCGTATTATTCCAGGCTATGGATGGCTTCAGCAAGACTCTTGAGGCCTTGTTGAATGACTTCAATAGTCGGTGTGTAGGAAAAGCGAAGGTGGGTGGGCGCTCCAAAGGGCTCACCAGGGACACAAGCGACTTTGGCTTGCTTTAATAAAAAGTCGGCTACGGCAAAAGGAGTGGTCAGAGGTGTCCCTTGAAACCGACGACCCAGAAGACCTTGAATGTTGGGAAAGGCATAAAACGCTCCTGCAGGCATAGGACACTGAATCCCTTCGATCCTATTTAGGCCATCCACGATGGTCGTCCGTCGTTTATCCAACTCTTGAACCATCATCTGAATGAAATCCTGCCCTTCTCGAAGGGCTCCAATGGCGGCTTTTTGAGCAATAGAGGTGGGATTGGAAGTACTTTGACTTTGAATATCACCCATGGCTTTAATCAGGGCTTCAGGGCCGGCTGCATAGCCAATCCGCCATCCAGTCATCGAATATGTTTTCGATACTCCATTGACGACAATGGTGTGCTTGGCCATTTCGGGGGAGACCGTGGCAATACTGACATGTGTCTGCTGGTCATAAATCATTTTTTCGTAAATTTCATCGGAAACCACCATAAAGTTATGCTCTAAGGCCAATTGAGCGACTCCCTCCAGAGTCTCACGATGGTAAATGCCCCCGGTGGGGTTGCAGGGAGAATTCAGGATAAGGGCTTTGGTCCGGCTGGTGATCGCGGCTTTCAGTTTATCCAGATCAATCGCATACCCCGATCGTTCTTCGGAAGGAAGAAAAATTGGTTTGGCGTCCGCCACGAGGACTTGTTCCGGATACGATACCCAATAGGGGGCCGGGATGATCACCTCGTCACCCGATTCAAATAAGGCCATGGCTAAATTGAATAAGGTATGCTTAGCTCCGCAGGACACCAGGATTTGAGAGCGGGTGTAGGATAACCCTTGTTCGGCTGTGAATTTGTCAATGATTGCTTGCTTAAGGTCATCGATTCCCGTGACGGCTGTATATTTGGTGAACCCTTCCTGAATCGCTTTAATCCCAGCGGATTTGGCTGCGTCTGGTGAGTCAAATGATGGTTCCCCAGCCGTGAAATCAGAGATCTGATGACCTTGGGCAATCAGGGCTTTGACGGTGGCCGACAGTTGTAGGGTCGGGGAGGGAGTAATTCTGGTAGTTCTTGTCGCAAGTTTCATGATCGTCGCACATGCAACCGGGCGGTGAGGCGCTCGGCAACCTGGGGGTGAAGAAAATCATGGAGAGGGCCTCCCAAGGAAGCCACTTCTTTGACCATGCTGGATGTGAGATAAGAATATTCTTCGCTAGCCATTAAAAACACTGTTTCTAGATGAGAATTCAATTTTCGATTGAGTAGTGCCATCTGAAATTCGTGTTCAAAATCAGAGACAGCCCGTAAGCCTCGAATGATGGCATGGGCGCCTCGGTTCTTTACATATTCCACTAAGAGGCCATCAAATGGTTCAACGTCTACTCCCGGAATATCTTGTGTGGCAATTTTAGCTAATTCCACCCGCTCAGCCAATTCAAAGAGTGGCTCTTTCCCCGGGTTCAGGGCCACTGCCACGATTATCCGATCCACTAACCGAATACTTCTGGCTATCACATCCGCATGGCCGCGGGTTATGGGATCAAACGTGCCGGGATAAATGCCGGTAATCATGGTGTATCTGTTGACTCGGACATCAATTCATAAAACGTAAAGACGGTATCGCCATAACGGGCGCGTCGGAACTGTGACCAATGACCCACGGAGTCAGGTGGAACCGTTTTATGAAAATGTTCATAAATCACCAGACCGGATGGAGCCAATAGTCGAGCGGCTTCCAATGAGACAAGGACCTTATTGATGTCAGGAAATTGATATGGTGGATCAAGAAACAATACATCAAAAGGTCGCCATCCTAGCAAATTTTGATTCTGAATGGCGAGATAAATATCTGCGGTGAGGGTGATGGATTGGGGAACGAGGTTTAGTCGAATCAGCGCCTGAGACAGCCTGCTTAAATGGGTTGGATTTTTGTCCACGAAGGCGACTCGTGCGGCACCCCGGCTTAAGGCTTCGATGCCAATGGCACCGGTTCCTGAAAACAAGTCAGCTACCGTGGCCCGTATAATTTTCTCTCCAATGATTCCAAAGAGCGCTTCCCGTGCTTTTTGCGAAGTAGGGCGGATAGAGAGTCCGGGGAAAACAGGGATCGTGCGTCCCTTTAAAGACCCACCCACAATTCGTAGAGAAGAGGGCTTCATCATCATTTCGGTACCCTATCACAGCGCTTGAAACATCAACAATTTTTGAGGCTTCACCCTTTTGACGCTCCCAAAATAACCTGCGTATAGTGCTGGGGAGACTCAAAAAGGATCCAACGCCATCATGTCTTCTTCCCAAGCCAAAACAGGCATTCAGTCTTGGCCCCCTCAAGAACGTCCCAGGGAGTTACTTCTTGCAAAGGGAGCACGGAGTTTGTCGGATGCCCAATTGCTGGCAATTTTGTTGCGAATGGGTAAGCGAAAGTCATCTGCCGTGGAAGTGGCCATGGAGGTGCTCACTCGATTGGAAGGGTTGCGAGGTCTGGCCAATCGAAGCCGCGAAGAACTCTGTGCGGTTCCCGGAATCGGTCCGGCCAAGGCCGCCCAGATCTTGGCAGCATTGGAGTTGGGAAAGCGTGCGTTGGCGACGCCTCTGACATCCGGACTTCGCATTCGTGGCAGCCAGGATCTGTTTCAACACTATTATCCGATCCTTCGGGATATCCGACATGAAATGTTTAAAGTGGTCTTGTTGGACGCTAAGCATCGCCTGATTCGAGATCTCACGATTTCGGAGGGGAGTTTGACCGTGAGCATTGTGCATCCTCGTGAGGTGTTCAATTTGGCGGTCCGTGAGTCGGCCGCAGCCATTATTTTTGTCCACAATCATCCCAGTGGAGATCCGCAGCCGAGTGAAGAAGATCATGCGCTGACTCGCCGCTTACTTGAAGCCGGAGAAATTCTGGGTATTCGAGTATTGGATCATCTGGTGATTGGTGATGGGCGATATGTGAGTTTTGCCGATGAAGGCTGGCTCCCATCATCACCCTGAATAATTTTTGGTCTTTTCCGTTTCCCTTTTCATTTTTCCAACCGTACCATTCTTCGGCATACCTGGTTGACGTTAAGTAGCTTTTCATCAGATTTTCATGGTAGAAATAATAGAAGAAATAGATGAATCATGAAGGGGTTGCTTTATTGAGGAAGGGTGGAGGGTTTGGTCAGTGCGAGAAAGAAGTGAAATGCACCAAATTTCCAAAGAAGAAGTTGAAAAAGTAGCTGATTTAGCGAGGTTGGATTTGACGGAAGAAGAAAAATCGGTGTTCGGCTCTCAGTTAAGTCATATCTTAGCGTATGTGGATCAGCTGCAGTCAGTTTCAACCGAGGGGATTCCCTTGACTTCGACGGTCGCCGAATCTCAATCCGAATGGCGGGAGGATATCGTACTGCCCGGATTGACGGTTGAACAGGCTCTGGCTAATGCTCCAGAATCCGATGAAGGGTTGTTTGTGGTACCAAAAATTTTAGGAAAGTAGGCAGAAGAGTATGTATCGGCAATTATTGCGTTCAAAAATTCATCGAGCCACGGTTACGGACTCTAATCTTGAATACGAAGGCAGCCTTACCATTGACGAAGACTTAATGGATCGGGCTGGGATTTTACCGTATGAAATGGTGATTGTTTCAAATATTAATAACGGCGAACGGTTTTCAACCTATGCTTTGGCCGGCGCTCGAGGGAAAGGCCAGATTGTGTTGAATGGACCCACAGCTCGCAAAGGTGTCGTAGGAGATAAAGTCATCATTTTTTGTTACGAATTTTTCAATGATGAGGAAGCTAAACGGCATTCTCCGAAAATCATCCAAGTTGACGGGCAGAATCGAGTGAAAACGGCTTCTACACCTTAAGTCAACAGTCGTCAGAGTCTACCTGTGAAACGGCTGCCGTCCGAATTTCGGACTATCCTCCGGTTTTTCTAATGTCTCTTTTTAAGCTTACACTCAAAGAACTTCAGGAAAAGTTTACTCGCGGCGAGATCTCTGCGACAGAAATTGCACGTGCCTTTCTGCTGCGTCTCAATCAAGTGGAGTCTAAAATCAAAGCGTATGTCACACTGAGGGACAAGGACGCTCTCCTTGTGCAGGCCAAGAGCATCGATCAATCGCTCCAAGGATGGCGAAAGACCCAACCCCTGATGGCGATGCCTCTAGCTATCAAAGATAATATTTGCACGAAGGGTTTGCGGACTACTTGTTCATCCAGAATATTAGAAGATTTTGAGCCACCCTATGATGCCACAGTGATGGCTCGGTTGAATCTTCATCAACCCTTGATTCTCGGGAAAACCAACTTGGATGAATTTGCTATGGGGTCCTCAACTGAGCATTCAGCGTTTGGCCCATCACGGAATCCCTGGAATCCTAAATTTATCCCGGGCGGGTCCAGCGGGGGATCTGCAGCTGCAGTGGCAGCCGACGAATGCGTCGCTGCCTTGGGATCTGATACCGGGGGATCCATTCGTCAGCCCGCCGCCTGTTGTGGGGTCGTCGGGTTCAAGCCTACCTACGGCCGGGTTTCCCGGTATGGCCTTGTGGCGTTTGCTTCTTCTCTGGATCAAATCGGTCCCATTACCAAAACGGTTACCGATGCGGCAATTCTGTTGAATTTCATTGCCGGGCATGATCCTTTGGATTCTACGTCTTCTCGTAAGGAAACACCCGATTTCACGAAATCTCTTAAAAAGAAAGATGTGAAACGGTTGGTGATCGGGATCCCCCGGGAGTATTTTGCCGATGGACTGGATCCGGAGGTCAGTGAGACGGTTCAAGACGCTATTCAGACTCTGAAGGAATTGGGGGGCAGCATTCAGGAAGTTTCATTACCGTTTACCCAGCAAGCTATTGCCACCTATTATCTCATTGCAACGGCGGAAGCCAGTTCAAATTTGGCTAGATTTGATGGGGTTCGATATGGAATGCGGGCCAAAGAGACAAAAAGTCTAGCCGAGATGTACCGGCTCTCCCGTTCGCAAGGATTCGGTCCCGAAGTCAAGCGCCGTATCATGTTAGGGACCTATGCCCTCAGTGCCGGATATTACGATGCGTATTACGCTAAAGCTCAGGCCGTGCGGACCCTCATTCAACGGGACTTTGCCTCGGTTTTTGAAACGGTAGATTTATTGGTTAGCCCGGTGATGCCCACCCCGGCTTTTCTTTTAGGAGCTCGGCTGGAAGATCCCTTGCAGATGTATTTATCCGATGTGTATACCATTCCTTCCAGCTTAGCCGGCATACCCGCTATTTCGGTTCCCTGCGGGTTTAGTACAATGGGCTTGCCGATAGGATTGCAGATTATGGGCCGTCCCTTTGACGAGCCCACCGTACTGCGAGCCGCTCATGCGTACGAGCAAGCGACGACGTGGCATACAAGGCGACCGGTCATTCGGTCATGAAAGGATAACGAACGATGGTGGATTTGGCAGTCATGATCGTGGCCGTGGCCTTTGTGGTGCTGGTTGGATACTTAGTCCCCACCATTTTGCAAGTTAAACGGACGGTTGGGCAATCAGAACGGTTATTGATCCGACTGAATCATGAATTACCTGGCCTGATCAAGGAAGTAAAAGGTACAAACGAAAATATTCGAGCCATAACTGAACAGGCCAGACTCGGTGTGGATCGGGCTACGGTGTTCCTTAATGCGGTGGGCGATGTCGGGCAAACCGTCAACCATGTTCACCAGGCAGTACGGGGAAAAGGCGGAACGGTTCTCTCAGGATTGACTAGCTTATTGGCTGGGGTCAAGGCGGCCACATCCGTGATGAAACGTCGAGTCCATAAAGACCAAGAAGGAGGGCGGTACTATGGGGACTAACTATTCGGGGCCATCTGCGGGATCGGTTGCGTTGGCATTTTTGAGTGGGGCATTGTTGGGAGCGGTGACGGCCATTGTGCTAGCCCCTCAGCCTGGTCGGGAATCCCGTGAGCGGGTGATGGGATATGCCAGGCGGACTGCGGATGATCTACGGGAAATAAAAGATCGTACGACGGATACCGTGGAAGAAATGGTCGGACGGGGCCGTGAGCTGGTTGATGAAATTTCCTGTGCCGTCCGTGAAGCTATTGATGCTGGCCGTGACGCTATTCGACGCGAACGGGAAATGAATTCGTTGGATTAAACCGGCAGCTGCTTTTTTCTAAACTCTGATTCAGAAATCCACGTATGACCTACGAAACCGTTATTGGCGTAGAAGTCCATGCTCAACTTCAAACCCGGACGAAATTGTTCTGTGGGTGTTCGACCTCCTTTGGCCAGTCTCCGAATTCTCAAGTCTGTCCGACCTGCCTGGGATTACCTGGGAGTCTGCCTGTGCTCAATCAGGCAGCGGTCGAGCTTGCGATTCGAGCAGGGCTCGCTCTTCACTGTGAGTTAACGGGAAGCAACCAATTTTCCCGGAAAAATTATTTTTATCCTGACTTACCAAAAGGCTATCAAATTTCACAATACGATTTACCTATTTGTGGGATGGGATGGCTGGATATCACGGTAAACGGTAGGGATAAACGGGTCCGTATCCGTCGAGCGCATCTTGAGGAGGATGCCGGGAAAAATCTTCATGACGATCAGTTGGATGGCAGTGGGGTGGATTTAAACCGGGCGGGAACGCCGTTGCTGGAAATCGTGACCGAACCGGACTTACATTCTTCAGACGAGGTAGATGCGTATCTAAAGGCCCTCCGAGAGGTATTGGTCTATCTTGGTGTCTGCGATGGCAATATGGAGCAAGGCAGTTTTCGGTGTGAACCCAATGTGTCGATTCGCCCGGTTGGGCAGTCGTATTTAGGCACCAAAGTGGAGTTGAAAAATATCAATTCATTTCGGTATGCCAAAGAGGCGATAGAATTTGAGGTCCGTCGGCAGCAGGAGGTCTTGGATGAGGGCGGCACCCTCAGGCAGGAAACCCGGTTGTGGGATGTTCAGAGAGGGCAAACGGCTGTCATGCGCAGCAAAGAGGAAGCGCATGACTATCGGTATTTCCCGGACCCTGATCTTTTGCCGGTCCAATTGGATGAGGAGTGGATCAAAGAATTATCTTCCAAGCTTCCCGAACTGCCCGGAGAGAAGTTTCAACGATTCCTTGACGAATATGGATTGCCTGAGTATGACGCCAAAATTTTGACTGAGTCCAAAGAGTTGGCCGAATATTTTGAGGCCTGCGTTCAACTCTACCCGCAATCCAAAATTGTCAGCAATTGGGTCATGGGGGAACTTCTTCGTGAACTCAATCAACAGGGGATTCGTGCCAGCGCTTCTCCTGTAAGCCCGGAGCGATTGGTTGAGTTATTACAATTAGTCGAAACGGGAACTGTCAGTCTGAAGGTCGCCAGGGAACTATTTCCCGAGTTGTACCTTTCCGGTAAAAATCCGGAGGACCTCGTCAAAGAAAAAGGACTCCTGCAACTTTCCGATGAGGGCCAATTAGAGGCCTTAATTGAAACGGTCTTGGCCTCTCACCCTTCTCAAGTCGAGCAGTACCGAAATGGCAAAGAGACTGTTTTGGGATATATCGTTGGACAGGTTATGAAAGCCTCCGGAGGGAAAGCCAATCCAGGAAAAGTGAATACTCTCCTGAAAAATAAGCTTTCCGCTTGATCTAAGACAGACTCCAAGGTACAACGTGTACAAATGGCTTATCACGCTTTACAAAGGATTGCATAGGCGATGAGTGAAATTGTTGAAGTCGGCTCTCGGATGATTTTAGATTCTCGCGGAAATCCCACCGTGGAAGTGGATGTGCGTCTGGCAAGTGGAGCAATTGGGAGAGCGGCCGTGCCATCTGGTGCCTCCACTGGAACTCGGGAAGCCCTGGAATTGCGGGATGGCGATAAGCGGCGATGGATGGGGAAAGGCGTCTCTAAGGCGTTAACCGGCATTCAGCGAAAAATTTCTCCAGCCTTGTTGGGCCTTGAAGCCTTGGATCAGGTTGCCGTCGATCAGCTTCTCGTCAAATTAGATGGGACCAAAGGCAAAACCAAGTTAGGTGCCAATGCTACATTAGGTGTATCTCTAGCGGTGGCCAGGGCTTCGGCAGAGGAATTAGGGCTTCCCCTTTTCCGGTATCTAGGAGGTGTGTCAGCCAGGGAATTGCCTGTTCCCATGATGAATATCATTAATGGGGGAGCTCATGCTGACAACGGATTAGATCTTCAAGAATTTATGATTATGCCAGTCGGAGCGCCAAATTTTCATGAAGCGCTTCGTATGGGAACCGAAGTTTTTCACCATTTGAAAAGCCTCCTGAAACAGAAAAATATGAGTACTGCGGTCGGAGATGAGGGTGGGTTTGCTCCAGAAATTCGTTCCAATGAAGAAGCTTTGGATTGTATTTTAGAGGCGGTTGAGCGGGCCGGGTATCGGCCTGGGCGGGATATCGTTTTGGCTTTGGATGCCGCAGCCAGTGAGTTTTTCGACAAAAAATGCTATCAGCTTCGAAATACGGGAGGGGGAAAACTTTCCGCTCATGAATTAGTGGATTACTACGCCAAACTTGTGAAGCAATATCCGATTGTCTCAATTGAGGATGGCTTGAATGAGAGTGACTGGGCAGGCTGGAAACGTTTAACCGAGCAGATCGGTGATCATGTCCAGTTAGTTGGAGATGACCTTTTTGTGACGAATGTGGAGTTTCTTGGTCGAGGGATTCGAGAGGGGATTGGGAACGCCATTTTAATTAAAGTGAATCAGATAGGCACACTGACGGAGACGATAGAGGCTATTCGAATGGCCCAGCAGGCCGGCTATGGTGTCATTGTGTCTCATCGGTCAGGAGAGACGGAGGACACCACGATTGCCGATCTGGCTGTGGGGTTGAATGCCGGTCAGATCAAAACGGGTTCCCTGTCGAGGACGGATCGGTTGGCGAAATATAATCAGTTACTACGAATTGAAGAAACCCTGGGCACCGCTACGGTGTACCGGGGGAAAGGGGCACTGCCAATTTCCTGGTAATGACTTCCCGGCCTAATAATCGAAAAAAACAAGTCTCTCGGGGAATCTGGGATGATGTCCTGACGCGGCTTCCCCTCATGGGTTTGTTCTTGGTTTTGAGTCTTTTGGCCGGTACTATGTTTTTTAGCGAAAAAGGCTTGCCTTTGTATTTCCATATGCGAGAGGTTCGTCAGAATTTGCAAGACCAGATCGATCAATTGGAAAATTTGAATGCCTCGGTCAAAGCCGATATTGCCCGCATTCAACGCGATTCCTATCGATTAGAGGAATTGGCACGAAGCCGGCTAGGGATGGTCCGATCCGGAGAGACCGTGTATCAATTCGTCGAACCAGCGCCTTCCTCAATGACGGCTCGCCCTTAAGAGCTTGAGTCCAGCTCGTTTTCTTAAGTTTTCATGATTTACAAGGTATTGCCATCCATCAAAAGATGGGGTAATTGGGGTATAGCTTATGAAAATCGGTAAATTGGTGATCGTCGGTCGTCCGAATGTTGGGAAATCGACTTTGCTGAATGCCATGGTTAAAGAAAAAGTCGCGATTGTGTCTGATAAACCCCAGACCACTCGATCGGCGATTCTGGGAGTTGCGCATTATCCGGAAGGGCAACTCATGATTCTAGACACCCCAGGGCTGCATATTCCTCGCCATCGCATGAATGCTCAAATGGTCCAAGCGGCCATTGGAACCTTAACGCAAGCTGATGTGGTATATGTGGTCGTGGATAGTCAGGTCTCTCCGGGGCCAGGCGACCGATTTGTCGTGGAAGAAGTGGCGAAGGCCCAAAGGGATGCCCCTTTTCTTGGAGTATTTTTATTACTGAATAAGGCTGATGCGGTCGCCAAGCCGCGATTGCTTCCCCTCATTCAAGAGTACCAAAGTTGGTTTCCCTGGACGGCTATTGTGCCCCTTTCTGCTAAAACAGGATTACAACTTCCACGGGTAATTGAACTCACATTTGGATGTCTTTCGGAAACGTCAGAGCCGGGCCTGGATTCCGACTGTTTCACGAATCAATCCATGAAATCAATGGCCGGAGAAATTATACGGGAGCAGGTTCTTCAGCGAACCCGAGCTGAATTGCCCTATGCCGTTGGTGTGTCGATTGAACAATTTTTGGAAAGTCCAACTCTGACCGAAATTCACGCCCTCATCTGGGTAGAAAAATCAAGCCAAAAGGGAATCATCATTGGAAAAGGTGGCCTGCGATTAAAGGAAATTGGCCAGGCGGCTCGAGAGGAAATGGAGCGATTGTTTCAGATGAAAATCTTTTTACAGGTGTGGGTCAAGGTTCAGGAAGGGTGGAGGGATAATCCTCAACTCCTATTAGAGATGGGGTATGGAACAGAAGGAGCCTCGCTTGGATAACCCAAACTCTCTAGAGTAGGAAGTGGTCACACGTGCCCCTCTTAAAAACCAAAGCGGTGATTTTGCGAAGTCATCGATGGGGAGATGCTGACCGGATTGTGACGTTTTTTTCCTTGCAGTTTGGGAAAATTCGGGGTGTCGCGCGTGGTGCCCGCCGGCAAAAGTCTCGCTATAGCGGGGTTTTAGAACCCTTTGGTGTCGTGGAGCTAACGCTCTTTCAAAAAACTCAGGATTCCTTAGGATCTATTAGCCAAATTGATTTGATATCCAGCTTTTCAGCAATTCGTGAAGATCTGGCTGTGATGACCGCCGCAGCACGGATGGTGAAAATTGTCGAGTCGATTACAGCAGATCGTGACCCTAATCATCAGATGTATTGGGCTTTAGTACAAAGCCTGGAAATGTTAGATCCTCATTCCGATTTGCCTTTAACCGCCCTACTCTTTCAAATTCATGTCTTAGGCCATACGGGCTTTAATCCGCAAATCGGGCAATGTACCGAATGTGGGAAACGGATTCTTGAAGATCCACTGTGGTTTTCCCCACGCTTGGGAGGTATTGTATGTATAGGATGCGGGCGGAATGGGATTGGACAAATGATACCTCTTTCAAAAGGGAGTGCGGCATTTATGGAGCAAGCGAGACGTCTGCCTCTCGCGTGTTTGCCACGCCTAAGAGCCGCCGGAAAAGTTCGGATGGAGGTGACCACGGCCATTGAGTCTTATTTTGAATCTGTGGTTGGCAAACCGCTTCCAGATTTTCATAGTTGGATTTCCTCTTAGGGAATATCATGAAAGGAAGGGTTATGGACAAGCCGCTTGAACCACTGGATATGGAATGGCACGACAAAGGCGTATTGAGTGTTGTCTGGAGTGACGGACATCGGGGAATCTATCCGGTTCGTTATTTACGTCAGCATTGTCCCTGTGCAGGGTGTGTTGATGAATGGACCGGGGAACGGCGCGTGAAGCCAGAATCAGTTCCTTTACTGGTTTTACTCCAAGATATTGAGCCAGTGGGCCGCTATGCCTTTCGTTTTAAATGGAGCGATGGCCACGATACGGGAATTTACTCTTTCACCTCTCTAAGGAAAATGTGTCAATGTGATACCTGTCAACCCCATAAACTTAAGAATAAGCAACTTCTGTAAGAGAATCACTTTTTTCTACTCTCTTTTCTCTCTCCAAGCATTTAACACCCCTCCAGGCATAGCTGAGAAATTTTGAATGAGTTGGGGGATCTCAAGATCATGTGATAAGTGGAGTCCATCATGAGATCTTATCCAGCGGGAGTATACACAGAGGAATTCCATCTGGATTACAAAGACATCAAAAATGACAATCCGGTGAAAGGATTTATTGAAATTGTGAGAGGGGAATGAACGTACTTCCTGGATGGTTAAGGGGTAATCGCATCCTGAGGAGAAAAAGAAACCGTGTGGAATGAGGAGTTGAGTCGTTCCAAAGTCTGGCTGGCTTTAGCGACATAGTAAGCATATTGCGGTTCTGGAAAATCTGAGGACATGGTTTCTAGGATTCGATAGGCAGCCTCAAAATTTTGATTGTGCTGAGCCACTTCTGCCAGATGAATTGAGCAGGATGCGGCCATCGCTCTGGGATCAACCGCCAAGCGTGAACTTCGTGAGCTGGTCCATTGTTTAATAAACGTTGGAATAGGAATAGGGGATTCATTCAGGGAGATAGGCCTAGGTGCAGATTTCAACTCTGTGAGATTTCCTTGAATTTGAGCAATGTTTCGACCAACCATGCAAAAATTATAAGCATCCCATAATCCAACAAAATCCCCTTCTTTGATGGCAAGCTCACCTGGAGCAGAAGGCTGAAAGCTTTGGCATCCTACGAGTAAAATGAACATTACCCCAGCAAGAAATTGATACCGAAATTTTTCTCCAAACTTCATCATAATTTACCCGGCCATTCTTGCTAGTTTATTGCGTGTGAGCATTGCCTAATTTAAGTCAGGGATAGTAGCAATTTCTGTACTTAATGGAATAGTTGTCGCCCATTTCTAAAATTCCATTGAATTTCAGTTAAATATTCGTTTTCATTAAATAAAATTTGAATTAAATGTCTTATTTGTCACACAGGAGTTGTCTTTTTGATACATATCCTGAGATTGGCAGATTGGCAATGGATTAAAATCATGTAAAACATGAACTTTTCAGATTTTTACCGGCGCCCTAGATATTTTGACTCATATTCGCTTAGCAATCGTTTTGCGTCTGGATGAAATGTGAACCCTTTTCCTTGGGTAATACTTTGGGTTTGAAACAAGGGAACCAAAGGACCGTTGGCCTGAAGATACAAGCCGCGTAAAGGGACTGATCGTTTGGTGTGACGGATTAAATGGCAGGGCAACGGACGGATGGAAGCCAACCATTGAGATAATTCCTGGGGGTTCCCAATTGAGGCTGATAAGAGTAACAGCCTGGCCTGACCTGGGCATAAGATGATGGTCTCTTCCCAGACGACACCCCGTTCAGGATCGGCCAAATATTGGGATTCATCCAAGATCACCAAGCCGAGCGTATGGAGTCGAAGATCAATTTCTCCACTGGCAGCATCATAGAAGAGATTTCGGAGAATTTCAGTGGTCATAATTAATAAAGGGGCGTGAGCATTGTCACGTCGGTCTCCGGTTAAAATGCCCACCTGTTGGGAGCCAAAGATTTGGGAAAATTCCATGAATTTCGTATTGGAAAGAGCTTTCAACGGCGAGGTATAAATGACTGTTTGATTCGCAATCATTGCCTGTTTGATAGCCTCAATAGCTACATAGGTTTTGCCACTACCTGTCGGAGCACTCACAATTACATCTGAATGGGCTAAGTGTTCTACTGCCTCAATTTGCCATGAGTCTGGCACAAAGTCAGTGGGTTCAGGAATGCCGATCCCTTCAAGAACGTCTTCCAATGTGAGCGAAACGGAGGTCTTTCCGTCAGATGGATACCGCGTGAATTGAGATGTGGTGGGAAGGGAGAGTGACTTGAGAGTCTTCCGTTGGGCTTGAAGGTTATGTCGAAGTTCTTTTCTCGTCTGTTCAACGTTAAGAATTCGTTGAAGTTCGAGCTGGATAGTGTTTATCTGATCCTCGGGAAGAGAGAGGAAGAACTCAATGAGTCGTCGTTTCCCCAAGCGAAAATGTCTCTGGACCCGTCCTTTGGCCAAAGCATGTAATAGTCTGACGGGAAGATGCTCCAATTCCAATTTCAATTGTTCGTGAGACATAACTAGAAAGATGTAATGCTTTTTTATGGGAGTTCTTGTAGAACTTCCCGCCTCATGATCTCCATGGCCTGATGAGCGGAGTCAGCCAAGCCTGGATGGGTATGCCTGAGACCATGTAATTGAGATAAAAATTCTAAGGTACGAGCCAATAAACGATAGACGTCTCCTTCCGCCATCGAAGTAGATCGGACCAATGCCGTCCAACCTGATTGCGGCTGGCCAATCCACTGTTCAGCCAGACCGGCCACATCCGCCCGTAAAAGAGGTGGAGATTCATATGCCCCCAGCGAATCCGCCACCGTCCTGACCTGAGATAACATGGAGCTCAATCCCGTGCTCAGGCGCACGTAGGAGCCAGGCCGATCGTCATCATGACAAATACTGGCCATAACCCCAGCCAAGAGTTCTGGCGCTCCCCCTGAAAAAGCATCCATTCTGATGAGTTCGGTAATCAGCAACGAATGGTCAATGCGAATCAATCGCGCCCATTCCCCATCCTGTGTGAGTTGATAGGTTGAGGTAAGATAGCCGAATTTATGGAGAATGTCCGCCTTATGTTGAAATTGATGCCATAAGCCATCCTTAAGAGCTTGAATCGTTTTTTCCAATTGTTGAGATTTTATTCGCAAGCGAGATGCCATGGCATAGTCTTTTTTGCAGGCCGGATGGGATGGACACGTTGGACAGGCAAACTCATCGGTTAAGACATCATTTAAGAGTGTTTCTTCAGTCTGCGGGGCTTGCGTCAGTATGGGGACGGTCGGTAATCGTGCTGGAAGCTGAGTAATGGCCTGTGTTAATTGCGTTAGAGTAGGAGGAGAAACCCAGGGGAATCCACGTAATGGTTGAAATTCAATGATGTGGTCATAGACATCAGTCACTGAAGATGCATGGCATTCACCAATGGTGCCTTTGCTTTTCAAGACTGAAATCATGGGCGTAAAAGTACCGCGACTTCGGTATTGGCGGAGGATGAGAGCTCTTCCTTTGGAGACACCCACAACACGACCAGGCGTGAGAAAGGGGAGACACGCTTTTACAAATGGCGTATCAGTTTCCATGGGAGGGCGCCTATGCGATTTACGGCGACGCGCCAGATCAAACACTTTCCATTGTGTAATCCAATCTGCACATTCACGAGGTCCATAGGGTTTGAGTTGTGAATGGATCGTATCCAAATTGTCCTGATGAATTTCGGCTCGCTGATTTAGTTGGAATTGTGCAAAACTTTTGGCAAGGAGTCCTTCGATTTGGTCCAGAGAGTGAGCTTTCAATAAATTAAGCACCATGGGATAGGAGACAACAAATTGGCTATTAATCGGCTCTGGGAAGCCAGTCAATCCTTTTGCCAAAACATGCAGGTCGATATAAGGGGAAGGAGTGATGACCACAAAACCAACCAAGTCTTTTCCCCGTCGTCCACCACGTCCAGCTAATTGTTGGATTTCGCTAATGGTCAAATCCGTAAAATCCTGAGACTTTCTTATGCTAGATTGTGTGACCACGACAGTCCGAGCAGGAAAATCTACGCCAGCGGCTAAGGTCGTCGTGGCAAAAACGGCATCCAAGTACCCGTGACGCATGAGTTCCTCAATGGCAATTTTCCAGGAGGGTAAGTGTCCAGCATGGTGGGCGGCAACCCCATAGGCCTGGACAACGGGAATTAATGGATGGTTTTCAATGCTTGGGAAATCTTTCGAGAAGGTTTCCAAGAAAGTCCGAATTGTCTCACCTCGCTCTTGGGAAAGAGCTGGAGGCTCATGAGTAAAGGCCTCTAGTGCGTCATCACAGGCTCGGCGAGAGGTTAAAAATATGATGGCCGGTGTAAGATGGTGACGTCGAAGAACCTCGACTAATTCACAGGGATGGATTGCTGGAGCCATAGATAAAGAAAATTGTAGCAGGAATGGATCCCGAAAAACACAAACAATAAGAAATCACTCCAATCACCTATACTGGATCATAAAACCTTATGAGCAGAACATTCCAGAGAAAATATAAAATGAGTTGATGACTTCAGACTATAGTAATTTCCATGAAAAACGCATTAAGGCCCCCTGCTTCAAGCCGATAATTCATACCAGATCATGTCAATTGAAATTGTCATACGTGGGATTACAGGAGCGACGGTGGTAGATTTCCATGGCCGTCTGGATCTTCATTCCCGATGGCATGTAAAGGCAGTGATGAATCAATGTTGTTATACGGAAACGGAACACCTCATCCTAAATTTAAAAGGGTTGGGGTTTGTCGATAGTGCTGGCTTGGGATTCTTGGTGATGTCTTCCCGAAAATTCCAGGATTTACATCGACGGATTTCCTGGGTTTATGCTCCGGGATTTGTAGGGAATCTCCTCCTAAGTTTACAATTACAAGAACTAATTCCTCTCACTACCTCTGAGGAAGAGGCGCTCTCCTCCTCACCCTTTTAACCTAGGAGACATTTGATACGGTGTTACTCATGGGATTTTGGTGGCTGGTTCGCCGGTGTTTAAAAGATCGCATAATTTAGTGTCATGAAATCGCCCCGTTTATCTGTTATTCCCTACTGTTCTTCATCCTTTCTCGTATTCGGTTGATCCCTCAAGTTGAATGTCTCTTGTCCAATTTCTTTTTGCAGGGTTCCTCTTAGGGCTGGAGCTTTTTGTAATTGAAGAAGTTGGGTGGGAATAGCACTACGATGCCCTGATAGCAAGAAAGCGACAGTGCAGGTCAAGAGAAGATAAGGACCGCTGGTAACTCCAAATAATTCCATTCCCAGTAACATGGCGGTGAGTGGAGTATTAATGGCGCCGGCCAACAATCCGGCAATTCCCAGAGCAGCAAATAAACTGGGATCTTGAAAAAGCATGGCGCCAAAGATCCCTCCGCTTGTGGCGCCGATAAAGCAGATCGGCAAGATAATTCCGCCACTTCCCCCAAAACGGAGAGTTAGGGTGGTGGTAATAATTTTCCCTAAAAACAAAGCCCAGAGAGAGACTTGTCCCTCTAGGGCTCGTTGAATAGTTTCTTTTCCCAAACCTAGGATGAGAGGAGAGATGAGAGTACCCAGACCTAAAAGAATCCAGCCAGCCAAGAATCCTTGTATGACAGGTGAGAGGTGAAGTGCATTCGTCAATCGTGTTGCTCCATTTAGGCATTCGATAAAAATTACGGCTAATATTCCAAATACAACTCCAGCCACAAGAGCCAGGAGAAGGAAAGAGAAATCGAAGAAGGGAAACAGATGGGCATGAAAGTTCAAGGGCGGTATTCCCAGCCAGGTTGCGACCAGATAAGCCACGATAGAGGCAACCGCCGAGGGAAAAAGGACATGATAAGTCAGGGATCCTATAAATAACGCTTCTATTCCAAAGATCGCTCCGGCCAGAGGTGCTCCGAAAATTGCAGAAAACCCGGCACTCAACCCGCACATCACTAAGGTTTTTCGTTCTGGAGCTTCAAATTGAAAGAGATCCGCAACCGCAGCCGAGAGACCACTTCCAATTTGGACGCAGGGACCAATATTTCCGGCTGATCCACCGGTACCGATCGTTAAGATCGTTGCCCCGATTTTGGCAGGAATGACCTGCCAAGCGATTTTTCCGGACTGAAGATGGATTGAACGAATGACCCGCTCAACACCTTGGCCTCCGGCTTCCGGAACCAACCGGGTCGTAACCCAGGCCGAAAGTGCAAGACCAATTGGCAGAAACCACCACCCCCATGTAATGGAAGCCACGCCGTCAATGACCAGGGAAAGCAAAAGCATAAATCCCGTGCTGGAGAGACCCACTAGTCCCCCAACTGTGGTCGCTAAGATGAGCCACTTCAATAAATGAACAAATAGAATCGCTTCCTCGGAAAGATGTCGAAGCATCGAACACTCAATGAGTAAAATGAATAAATCCGAAAAAACTGTATGGGCTATACGATAACATACTGCCTGCCTGCGTCCACGAACCTAATATCTGAACAATAAGGTTCTGCATGACGAGTGTTCCGATAAGAATCACTGATGAGAAATAACGCTATTTCCGTTGACAGGAAGGCTGCTCGTTGATAGGTTGGCGACGGTCATGTGGTTGGGCAGCGGAAGACAAGCCTTCCCGATTTTCGCCTTTAATTTTTCTCTCCTAACTTTCTCATAGCCGGTTCATATCATGATCTATACTCGTGCCTTTGTCTTTTTGTGCCTGGCGGCATTTTGCTGCTTTGTCAGTTATGACATGGTCCGTCGACCGGCTTTAGCATTATTTGCAGAATCCCTTGGGGCCGGTCCCAGCCTTGTCGGCTTGCTCATTTCTTTGTCGACGGTGACCGGGGTATTGTTGAAATTACCGATTGGCTTACTCTCTGATATCCTGAATCGTCGGCGACTCTTGCTGGGTGGGATATTAGCCTTTGCGCTGCCCCCTTTTTTTTATCCATTGATGGACAACCTCACGGCCTTAGGTATCATTCGCTTGATTCATGGGTTAGCCACAGCCATGTATACCCCGATTGCCTTGGCGATTGTCGGAGAATGGTTTGCTGAGAGGCGAGGGGAAGCTTTTGGGTGGTACACCTCAGCCGCACAAGGAGGTGGGTTGCTTGGACCTATGATCGGAGGGGTGACAGTCTATTCGTTTGGGTATACACCGACCTTTCTTCTTGCCGGATTCGTGGGAATGGTAGCTCTGATCTTTTTTTGTCGGTTTTCTCAAGAGAATATGGTGCCCGTTCGCACTGGTCCATCAACCCCTCAATTGTGGAAGGAGATGCGGGAAGGCCTGAGTCGGGTGTGGGCGATTGCTCCAATTCGCCTCACGAGTCTTGTCGAAGCAGCCAAGATGGCAGGCAATGGAACCCTTATGGCATTTCTACCTCTTTATGGATTAGTTATTGGGCTGAACCCTGCTGAAATTGGACTATTATTTGGGGTACAGGCTCTTACCTCTTTTCTCTCGAAACCGATGATGGGCCGCGTGTCGGATCGAAGCGCTCGCCAACCCCTCATTGTTGGGGGATTATGTTTGTGCGGGCTTATGCTTATGATCATTCCTCAGCTTTCTTGGTATCCCGGATTGTGTGTCCTATCCGGAGCTTTTGGATTCGGGGAAGCTGTGGTGACTTCTTCCACGACGGCATTAGTGGCCGATAGCTCTCAGGGCAAAAGATTAGGGGCCGGTATGGGCTTGCGAGGGACTATTATGGATATGGGACATGCGGGAGGTCCACTTTTGGCTGGAGTGTTCATTGAGGCTTTGGGCTATGGGGGTGGATTTTTGATCATTGGTCTGGGGCTGTTGCTTACTGCGGGGTATTTTGGGATAACCATGATAGGGTTAAAAAACCGCGACTTGGTATAATGGACTCCGAAAGGATTGTCTGTGATGAAAGAAGCCATGGAAACAAGTGATGTTGTCGTGGCGGCTTTGGCCGCAATGGGTGTGGTGGTATTAGTTATCGTGTTTGTCTATGTGGTCAAGAATACGTTTTTTCCAAAGGAAGACAAGGGCCCCAAATAATTTTGAAGCTGGAGGAATATCCTTGCCATGTTTAGTGGAATAGTTGAAGAAATGGGAGCTATTCAGGCTATTGATCGCGGCTTTGCAGGAGCCAAAGTCTCCATTCTCGCCACCCGGATTATGGAAGATGCTCATATCGGTGACAGCATCAGTGTGTCAGGAACCTGCTTGACCATTACGGAACAGGCTGAATCTGGATTTGTGATTGATGTCTCAACAGAAACATTGAATTGCACCACACTGGGAGCCGCTTCTATTGGAATGCCGGTGAATTTGGAGCGGGCAGTTCGGTTAAATGCTCGTATGGGAGGCCATTTGGTTACAGGCCATGTCGATGGAATTGGGACCCTACGCACTCGGGAATCTCAAGGAAATGCGATTCTCATGCAATTTGAAGCGCCCGAAAATGTTATGCGTTATTGTGTGCCTAAGGGATCCATAACGGTTGATGGCATTAGCCTAACCATCAATGCCGTCAAACCCCATTCATTTGAAGTAGCTATTATTCCCCATACTGCCACAGTGACGACGTTAGGCCTCAAGCAAGTGGGAGATGTGGTCAATCTGGAGTCCGATCTGATTGGAAAGTATGTTGAACGACTTCTTCAGGCCAACGGGGCCGTACCGGCCAAATCTGCCCCTGTAATTGACCAGGACTATCTTCGTAAACATGGACTTATATAAGCTATTGCATTATGTCTGAAAACACCACTCGGTTGAATCCACGAAAACATCCTTTATGGCATTTGTTTGGAACTGTGGTTCTGCTAATTGTGGTCATCCCTGTTGTCCTCTGGAGCATTGTTCAGCTATACGAATTTCTTTGTACATGGTATGGCGGATGCGAAGGCATCACTCGCGCACGAGGACCGAACTAATGGACAATCAGAGGGACTCTAGTGCAGGGCTGCCAACAGTGACGACCTATAACGGGATCTCGATTCCGTGGATCATGTATGGGACAGCATGGAAAAAAGACGCCACTGTCCGATTAGTGGAATTAGCGGTAAAATCCGGATTTCAAGCCATTGATACGGCCAATCAACTTATTCACTATCAAGAGGCGCTGGTTGGCGAGGCATTGTTGTCCTTGGAGAAACAAGGGGTTACCCGAAAAGCTCTATTTCTCCAAACCAAATTCACCCCTCTTTCCGGACAAGACCATCGCACCCCTTATGATCCAACGGCTGCGTTGACAACACAAGTGCGTCAGTCCTTTGAAAGTTCTCTGCAACATTTGCATACTGATTATATGGATTCCTACGTGCTTCATGGCCCTTATTCCCGATGGGGTTTGGGGCAATCTGATTGGGAAGTTTGGGCGGCTATGGAGGAAATCTATCGGGCAGGGCAAACAACAATGATCGGCATCAGTAATGTGCAAGCCGCTCAATTGCAGGAGCTGTGTGAAAAAGCATCTGTCAAACCAATGGTAGTCCAGAATCGTTGCTATGCTGTGAGGGGATGGGATCAAATGGTTCGGAGAATCTGTCAGCAAGAAGGGATTATCTATCAAGGGTTCTCTCTGCTCACGGCCAATCAAGTGGTTTTGCAGGAACCAGCTATTTGGGATATTGCGAAGAGGATTGGCGCAAACCCACTGCAGGTTATTTTTCGCTTTGCGGCACAAATTGGAATGTTACCAATAACGGGAACCACAAGTGAGCAGCACATGAAGGACGATCTGACCGTGTTCACTCTCAACCCACTCTCGAGTGAAGACATGCACACAATCGAATTTATTGGCCTGAATTAACTCACCACGACATTATTTTTCCTTTTCAACCCATTCCTCCGTGATTCGTCGGAATCGGTTTTACTAGATTCCCATTGGTGCCTTCCCAAGGTTATTGATCTATTCGGACAGCCTCGTTGCTGATGTGGTCATGATCGGAACCGTCCTCAGATGACTGGGTTGGGGTTTCTTCCTGATTGAAAAAGACGGGTGGTTTAGTCGAGGGAACCTCAATGTGAATGGTTGGAGAATGGGGCAATGTTGGATGTGAAAAAATAAAGGGACTGAAGACAAATAGAATTATAATAATTGGCCAGGCAATTGGTTTGTTCAATGGACAATAAATGCATTCGTCTATTTGTGAAAACGTATGGGGCAAGCCCAACTTTCGGTGGTGTCGATAGCTCATTGATTGGTTCCGCGGATTACCATCTCTGAAACTTATGGGCATGTTATGAATTCCTCATATCCTCTTGTCGGATTACTCCCGCCATCCATTAAGGTAGTGCCAGAAATCTCGGCTTAAAATTCCTCTCGTTATAGGGCGTTTGGCCCATATTCAAGTATTCCTACACAATTCCGATACTCGTCTAGCGCAACCTATCGTCTTGTACGGACCCGCTTTGAACCCATGCTTCTCTGGGTCGAGCAAATCTTCCGCAAAGCGTTGTAGTCGGATCTCTGGTTCAAGATGAGACTGATGATGGAAGTAATGATGCAAATTTATTTGGATTCCACTACGAAGTGTGAAAAACATATCAGACCATTTCCCCAAGATATACATGTTGTTGTGATACGCAAGCCTTGTCGTCTTATCATTAATCACATTTTTCAAAAAGGATACCGTTGAAGCCATGAAAAGCAATGTGCCTCAAGCCGTGATTACGTTAGATTGCCCAATTCTGAAAAAGCCGTGTGAAGTAAATTTTGAAGTAAATGTATTTCGTGGAGCCAACCATGGAGGAGTGGAAGTCACAAGATGCTCCGAATTCGCTCAAACCCACGGGGTGCCGATGTGCGCTCAGGGTTGCACGCATATGCCTGAAGCTAAAAACATCCACGAACAGGAAATTGCCAAGCATCGGGAGGCCTTAAGTCTGATCGGGAGCAATGTCATTGGCTAACGGATTCCCGTTGAGCAAATCGTATTCTCGGCCCACCATGAGTATTTCGGCAAATCGACGTAGTATTACCTAAACGAATATCAGAGCAAGGAGAGAACGATGAAGAGTCGAATATGGAACAGCCTGATCTATGCAACAGTACTGACATTTTGCCTCGCACTTGTTCTGACCCCGTTGGCACTCGCGTTCTCCCCCCAAAATCCCGATCTGGTGGATGTGGGCATTACTATCAAGGTGAACCAAAAAGGGTTTTCGGATACACGCGGGAAATTATTTGATCAGAAGAATACCTTGAAAATTCCTAAGGGACAGGTTGTGAGAATCACCTTTGTCTTTGATGAATCTATGACTAGTTTGGCCTACGGGGATACGCATCAAGTGGCCATTACAGGAAATGAAGGGTGGACCAAAGAAGCCGAGAAAATTTGGATGTTGAGTCGACAGTCTTCAATTACCTTTCAAGCGGGCAATGTGGGTGAGACCTATCGGGCTTATTGCATTATTGATTGCATCGGCATGGAACATTTAAATAACTTGATTATCCAAGTGGTCTAATACGTGCTGCCAATCGTGTAGGGTAAAACGAGAAGGATTGCTTAAGTCGACGACTAGAAACGCGCGGTGGTTCCAATCACGGCGCGTTTTTTATTTTCATGGAATGAACGCCTGGATTAATGAAAAACTAGATGGTGGAAGGAGTGAATACGTGTTACGGCTATCTATTGATTACGTTTCACTGGCAGTCTCCGTTTCGATTACGAGCAGAGTTCCTTGCATCACAGGATGAAAGATGCAGTAGTACGGATAAGAACCCGGTGCCAACTGTTGAACCGTGAACGTACCATTGGGGCCGAGAGGACCCGAATCAAAAGCACAGAATTCACCGCTCTTGCATCCATCGTGAGTAATCGAATGGAGATCCGAGGTCGGGTTTTCCCAGGAGACTGCAGTGCCTACCTTCATCTGGACCAATTGAGGAGAATAATAAGGCGAAAATGTGCTAACAATAATACGAAGAGTCGACGGACCTGCAAGGACTACCGGATTTATTACAAATAAACTGGAGGTCAACAGCAAAAAAATCACACCCTGAATAAACGAAAACTTAGTCCCGCCCTGTAATTCTGTATATTGAAAGTCGCTACTCATTTGGTTCACGAACATCCCTTCTTAAGATATATTTTCCCTTCCTGCTTTTCTTATTATAACCTAAAGGCGGTTTTTAAAAGAAAAGCCTCGAATATTCTAGAGGACAACTTTTTCTTCTCGGAACCTTCGGGCGGAAACGTTACAGGGGCTGCGCGAGGCATGCGAAGGAAGAGCCAGATGAAGCCCAATTGAAAATTCATTCCTCCAGTGTGGAGATATCTCCGGGGTCCTGGCCCAATTCCTTCGCTTTTAACACGCGGCGCATGATTTTGCCGGATCGTGTTTTGGGCAGAGAGGATACAATTTCAATTTCCCGGGGAACGGCGATTTTCCCTAATTCCTGAAGGACATGGTCCTGTAGCCTTTGAATCAGATCAGGGCTGTCCTGTTGTCCTTGCTTAAGAATTACAAAGGCCTTGATTTGTTCACCTGCAGTAGGATGAGGTTTTCCAATGACGGCGGCCTCCACCACAGCCTCATGGCTGACGAGAGCGCTTTCGACTTCAGCCGTACCGATACGGTTCCCAGCCACTTTTACCACATCATCCGCTCGCCCCATAAACCATAAGTAGCCGTCTTCATCCTTGTGGCACACGTCACCAGCCGTGTACACACCAGGAATCGTATTCCAATACAAGAGATAACGATCGGGTTCTTTGTAAATCGTTCGCATCATGGATGGCCAAGGTTTTTTGATGACAGCAAATCCACCGCCATGTTCCACGGAGTTTCCCTCACGATCCATTACATCGGCTTCGATACCTAAAAATCCACGGGTGGCAGAACCCGGCTTGAGTGGAACGCAGGGAAGGGGAGAGACCATGATCATGCCGGTCTCGGTTTGCCACCACGTATCCATAATCGGTTTGGTGCCGCCCGTGACGCGATGGAACCATTCCCAGGCCTCCGGATTAATCGGTTCGCCCACCGACCCTAAAATTCTCAGAGAAGACAAATCGTATTTTTTTGGCCAATCTTCCCCAAATTTCATGAGCAATCTGATGGCCGTCGGAGTGGTATAGAAAATGGATACACCATACCGTTCAATCAGATCCCACCAGCGTCCGGGGTTGGGATAATCGGGTTTTCCTTCAGCAGTCAAGATGGTGGCACCGTTGAGAAGTGGACCATAGACGATATAGCTGTGCCCAGTGACCCATCCAGGATCGGCGACGCAAAAATAGACATCTTCATCCTTGAGATCGAAGACATATTTCGTGGTGATATAGGTACCCACCATATATCCCCCATGAACATGAAGTACCCCTTTAGGTTTTCCGGTCGTGCCAGATGTATACAAAATGTATAAGGGAGTCTCTGAGTCCAGATGTTCGGCTTCGCATTTGGGAGATTGATTTTGAATCCAATCGTTCCAATCGATTTCCTTCGGTGTCTGTAGAGGAGTTCCAGTTCTTTCTCGTTGAACCACGACAATTTTTTCAACGGTGGGACATTTGGCGACAGCCTCATCAACAACCGGTTTGAGTGGAATTTTTTTGCTGCGGTCATAGCCCACATCGGCAGTGATGACGACACGAGCTTCGCAATCATGAATGCGGGTGGCCAGAGCCGCTGAACTAAATCCGGAATACACCACTGAATGAATGACTCCAATGCGAGCACAAGCCAACATGGCCACGATTTGCTCGGGGATCTTTGGAAGATAGATGGTGACTCGATCCCCCTTTTTGAGTCCCAGGCCTTTGAGTGCATTGGCGCATTTATTTACCTGACGATAGAGTTCGCCATAGGTGAGAACTCGTTCCTGCCCTTCTTCACCCACCCAGATCACGGCTACTTTGTTTTTTCGCCAAGTTTGCACGTGACGATCTAGGCAGTTGTAGCTGATGTTGCACGAACCATCCACAAACCATTTAGCCCAAGGATATTGCCAGTCCAATACTTTTTTCCAGGGAGCAAACCAATGTAGTTCCTTCGCAATGCCGTCCCAAAACCGTTCAGGATCTTCAATGGATTGCTTGTAAGCGGCTTCATAATCTTTGATGTGGGCATGGGCTTTGATATCAGGGGGAGGAGGAATAACGCGGGTGACATGTTGCAGGGTTTCAATATTTTCACTCATAGCAAAAACGCCTCCTCTATACAGTCCTTCAAAAAAGAATCACAGGGCTACTGAATGTGCTGACACACCCATTATGCTGTGATAGGCCTGCGGCATCAAGAGGCCTGCGGCTGAATTGAAGCTTTGCGCCGGCTCTTTGAGGGAAATACCAGGCACCCAGCTCTTTTTTTCAATGAGAACAAGGAAGTGGAAATCTGCTGATTGTAGGCCTACTCTGTCAGGAGACTTGGCGTCAGATACTTAACGTGAGGGTTAATTCAGAGTAGAGCCTAGTGAGGCCAATTGAGCCTGGAGTTGTCCGAACTTTGCCAAGTAATCCCGTTGACTGCGGCGGATAATTTCATGGGCTTCCTCACGGCCATAGACATGCGTGATTTCACAATGTTTCTTCTCTGAGCCGGGTGCATCTTTATACGTCAGAAAATAATGCATGAGACGTTCGATCAGAGGAAGCGGACAGTCCTTAATGTCCTTCCACTGCTCCTGAAAGGTGTCACCTTTTAAAATGGCCACGATTTTATCATCAGCTTCTTGTCCATCGATCATCCGGAGACCGCCAATGGGAATAGCCTCCAATAAGATGTCTCCGTGGGTAATACTTTTTTCCGTCAACACGCAGATATCCAGCGGATCTTCATCCCCCATTAACCCAGGACGGTTCAGAAGCGAGGCGCTGTATTCGCCCACGGATGGGCCACAATAGGTTTGAGGGATTAACCCGTATAATGTCGGACATACGTTGGAATACCGTTGAGGCCGATCGACGCGAAGATGCCCGGATACCTTATCCAGTTCATATTTCACGGTATCTGTAGGCACAATTTCAATGTAGACCGTCAGACAATCAGGTGCGTGCTTTCCAATTTCTACGCCATGCCAGGGATGCGATTTACAGGGAATACCGATCTTTTGCCAGAGAGAAAAAAATTCTTTGTCGTTCATAAGGACCTTCAGAAAAAATGAATAAAGACAGATGTCCAGATATGTCGGTAAATTCAATCCGGGAAGTGAGGATTTTGGTGGGGAATAGGGGGAAATAGTTCAAGCCACCGGTATGCTCAAAATATCAACGAGCAGAAATAAAAAACAACAGGAATCAGATAAAGATTTCAAGCAAGAAATGGCCCAATCGATTTGCCCTAACCATATCCGCTCACGAGGGTTGAGGAGGCTGGTGGTGGGGATGGAGCCAATCCCGGTAGGTTTTTACCGGATTGAACATACTGCGGGGAATCTCTACGAACACGGTGATCCAATGGGCCATACCGCCATTCCACAGACCCGGCCATTCGAGAACCGTAATGGGTTGCCCTTGATAGGATTTGTGGGCCACAAAAGCCGTTTCGGGATCGGTGAATTGAGATAAATCAAAGGACATTCCTTGAAAGTCCCTGATACCACAGACCATGTCCACCGGATTGAAATGCGTGCTCTCCGAAAATAATCTCTGCTGTGCTGGGGAGTGCGAATCGATCTGAGCTTGCTCCACGATTTGCTTGGAAGTTGCTCCGCTCTGGTCTTCCACCCAGAAAGGCCCCCCTCCTGGATCTCCCGTATTTTGTACCATCCCACACACCCGTAACGGTCTGTTCAAATATCCTTGAAAAAAGGCCGTTTGCCCTGCAGAGGTCCATTTATCATAAAAGGCAGGCAAGGGTTCCCCCAATTCCTGCTGCAAGAAAGTTTCACATTCACGGAGTACCAATTCGGCTGATGAGGCTTGAAACAAGGACCGTAATAAAGATCCGAGACGAGATTGGAGGATACTGAAATATCCTCCCAAGAGCCTTCGCCATTCCAGGACCGGTTCCTTCAGATAGTCGGGAACGACATTATCAATATTGGAGATCAACACGATATCGCCTTGCGAATACTGGATATTGTGGAGTAAGGCCCCATGACCTCCTGGTCGAAAGAGGAGAGCCCCAGTTTCCATACGGACAAGACGGCCTTTCGAATCTAAGGCAACCGTATCGGTTGTCGAAGATTGAGTAGAAATTGAAAATTCCACGGTAAACCCGGACGCAGCCCACTGTTCTTGGATCATGGCGAGATGCCGGTGAACCGGATCGTAGTGTTCGGGTGAGACGGTGACATGACATCGCATACATCCCTGGCGATCTCGAATGAGGCGAATGCCGTCATGAACATGTTCTTCCAGGGCAGTCCGTATTTCTCCAGGATATCGATGAAAAGGCAAAAGGGCTTTGGGAAAACTGCCATAATTGAGGCCGGAAGGTCCCAGCAATGCCTCAAGCAGAGGCACGAAATTCTGACAGTTTCGTAAGGTTTCCAGATGAAATCCCTGTTGTTGTAATATCTGCGCAAGAGGGAGTGAAAATGGAAACTGCTCAAGAGACGTTTCTAAATCTTTCACATATGCCCATGGATGAGTGGGATCATGTAAATATTGGAGAAGGGATTGAAACATTCTGGTGGCCGCCCCAGAGGCGGGAATAAACTTGGAAACCCTTCCTGCGTTGACCACGTCAGACCAGGCTTGGCGATAAGCATCAAACAGAGCAGAAGGCAATTGCACAATTCCATCTTCCACATGGCAGGGACGAAGAATGTTCAGGGGAACAGTACCCCGATTCAGGCGAGCCACTTGCGCTTCAAGATCAGCGGCGGAGAGATGGCGTTTGTCGAGTTCGGGGTGATCGTCAGGGCGTAACATGCAGGAGTCTGGAAAAGAAATCGTGAGTTATGGGCGATTTGTCTCTTCGGTCAAGATCATCGTGACCTTTCGGTAAAACATATGATAAAACGACCTATGCTAAATAGAAAGCAGTTGTTCTAAAAAACCTTTCAAAAAAAGTAGGGGGGATGCTCATCATGAACGCCAGGCTAGGATTTCCACCATGGTGGGGCAGTGCATTAGTCTGTTTGTTCTTCATCTCTGGCTGTACCATCAAAGCCACTACGGATACGACCACTGACGGGACAACAGAATTTCTGTCTTCCACTTCCGGCCAGGCCTGGTGGGCGGAAAACGGGTTGGTTCGTGAAGGGAAACAGGCCCAAGCCTTTGTGGCTCAGAATTATGACCATCTCCTTCCAGAGATGGCCCAGGGGGAAGGGGAATATCTTCGGGCCTTTGGAGCCATTCTCGGCGTGCGCCCGGGAGATCACAGTCGGTTTAGCCAAACGATACAAGCCCATTATGCGGCACTGCTGTCAGCAGCTGGAGCCAAGGGCTCGTTTTCGTTGGATCAATTTCTAGAGCGTATTCACCGGCTGAAGCCAATCTGGGAAACGGCCCATTCCGTCCAGGTAAGCAAGGATCATAAATCCTTGCTCATCGCTCATCAGGCGATCAGGAAAGACGATGTGACAGGAAACTAATCCTCCGCGCCGCCTTGAAGATAACCTAATCCAATCTTGAGAGCCCGCCTGGTTATCTCTGGCCAACGGGCCTCTGGATATTCAGCTAACACCTTAGCGGACTTGAAATCCTGAATATCTAAATCCTTGATGCGAATAATTCCATCCTCGATGTGCACATCAGCCACAATCCTTCCTCCTTCATGAACCTCAAACAGTAAAAAGAACAGCGTCTTGTCTCTGTGCCTGACGCGTCTTCCCATGTCATTATCGCGCCTGCATTTTCTTGACAGGTTTCAGGGGCAATGCTAGCATTTTCTTTGGTGAACCGATATAGACCATCCAGCAGTCCTCTCAATAAATTCTGCCTTCCATTGTTGTGCATGAGGAGATGTCTTGGAATATGATCAAGCGCTTACTATTCTCGATTGGGATGTGTGCCGTTCTCCTCTTAGGCCTCTCCGCCTGTGGTGGTCCACCCAAATGGGTGGAAGAGGGGTCGGGAGTTATGAATAAGGACGATTCCAAATCGATTTATGGGGTGGGTTCTGTCGTTGGTGTCAAGAACGAGCCGCTGGCGTGGGAAACCGCGGAAAATCGGGCGCGTGCGGAACTGGCGAAAACGTTCAGAACCTACACCGCTTATTTGATGCAAGACTATGCGGCATCCACCACCGCCGGTAATTTCACCAAATCCACCGAAGAACAAAATGTAGAACGGGCGGTCAAAACCTTTTCTGCCGTGACCTTAAATGGGGTGCGTCCAATCGATCGGTATAAGGATGAAGAATCGGCAACCTACTACGTGTTGACCAAACTCTCGTTCGAGGAAATGAAGGAAGCCCTTCAGCAGGCTCAAGAATTGGATGCCGAAGTGCGGGAGTTTGTTCGGAAAAATGCCGACCGGGCCTTTAAAAAATTAGAACAAGAAGAGGCCAAGCGGCCGGGTGGGCTGTAAGTTCTTCCCTTGCTCGACTTCTCACGTTCAGCCATGGAATGCCACATACAGATGAAAGATCTAAGATGTGCTACTCGCGCGGGGTGGGGGCTGTGCCTGCTCGCTGTCATGATCATGCTTGCCGTATCCGCTTGCGGAAAGGAAAAACGCGTCACACGCGTTGATCCCGGCGTGGTCACAGATTTGAGCGGCCGCTGGAATGATACTGACTCTCAAATGGTGGCGGAAACCATGATCAAGGAGATGGTGAAACAACCATGGCTGGAAAATTTCTCTGCCAAATCCGGTAGGCAGCCAGTGGTCATTGTGGGCACGATTCTGAACAAAAGCCATGAACACATCGACGTCGGCACGTTTGTGACCGATTTGCAGCGAGAGATGACCAATTCCCAACAAGTCGTGTTCGTCGCCAGTAAAAATGAACGGGATGAAATACGCGAAGAACGCAAAGAGCAAGCCGTGCATGCACGCGAGGATACACAGAAGCGCCCAGGACAGGAGCTGGGTGCCGATTTCATGATGAAGGGCACCATCTCCACCATCGTGGATGAGTCCGGCGGAACTCAAGCAATTTTCTACCAAGTGGATCTGGATCTGATAGATTTAGAAAACAATGTGAAGTCCTGGTACGGACAGAAAAAAATTAAAAAAGTCGTTGAACGAAAACGCCTGCTGTTTTAACCCGATGCTACCCGGTGCCCTTGCCAGACGCACGGCTGATTGATCACGGTTTCCCTTTTCTCGGCAGGGTCCTCGGTTACCGTTGCCGCCCATCCTTCCTCCTTTCGGCCCTATTCATTCGCACGTCTCTTGGAACCCTCTGGCATGTCGTGATAGTTCTGTGGCTGACAGGCTGCAGTGCGCCGATGTCGCATTATGCCGGAATCGAACGCAGCCTGTTCCAAGGCAATCCCCAAGAAGCCGTTGAAATCATCCAATCAGCCAAAGATCAGTATGGCAAGAAAGACTATCTGCTGTATCTCCTGGATCAGGGCATGGTCCAGCATTTGGCCGGGTATTATTCCGAAAGCAACCAAGTACTGGAAGAAGCCTATCAACTGGTCGAAGAGTTGTATACCACTCGTCTTCGAGACGAAGCCTCGGCTCTTCTGGTCAACGAAGCGCGAAAACCCTATGAAGGCACACCCCATGAACATGTGATGATCAACGTTATCAAGGCCTTGAATTATGCGGCCCTTCAGCAGTGGAACGAGGCCATGGTCGAAGCCCGACGCATCGACCACCGTCTGAACGTCTTGCACGACAAGCAGGAAAGCACAGAGGCCTATCAGGAGGATCCGTTTGCCCGATATCTGGTAGGGATGCTGTACGAGATCACCGGGGACCTCAATAATGCCTACGTGGGGTATCGTAAGGCCGAACTGGTCTATGAGGACAGCCGCGCGTGGTCGAGAGTGCTCCTTCCCGATCTGCTGAAGACGGATTTGATTCGCACAGCGGAACGATTAGGGTTGCCGGACGAAGCCCAGCAGTATCGGACCAAATATCCTGATGTCGCCAGCGCCCTGACCCTGGACAATCCAGGGGAATCCGCACAATTACTCGTGATCAGTTATCATGGACAAGGCCCCAAAAAAGAAGACCTGGTGATCGACGTCCCGGTCAGCTTAGATGCCTTGCAGTTGGTTGCCCTGACCAAACCCGGCTTCGGCCGGAGTTCTCGGGCCACCAGAGGTGGGGAGGCGCTGTTGTATGGCATTCATGGACGGATTGCCCGAATTGCGTTGCCTCGTTTTACCATGCCGCATAGCTCAGTGGCGTACGATGTGATCAAGGTCCAAAGTGGGTCGACGCAGGTGAACAAGCAATCGCAGCGTGTGTATGACCTGGCCGCAGTAGCCGAAAAAAATCTGGCCGATGATTACGATGGATTAGTCTTGCGGGCGGTCGCGCGATCTGCCATGAAAATGGCGGCGGCCGAAGGCATCGGCCTGGGAGCCCGGGCGGCGGCCGGACGAAACCATCGGGATTGGATTGGCCCCTTGGTAGGAGGTATCGCCCGAATCTTTGCCTTAGCCACGGAAGAAGCCGATACACGAACCTGGCGCACACTTCCCGGCGAAATTGAACTCACGCGAGTATGGGTGAAACCAGGGGACTCTGTTGTCGGCATTCAGTCCATGGATCATGACGGCCGAGAAGTGGGAGAGGACCAACGACGGCCGGTCTCCCTAACCGGGGGAGAAACCCTGATGCTGATTCATCAATACTGGCACTAACGAATCATGACGTTTCGAATATTCCTTCTCATCACCGTATGGCTTGGCGTCCTCCCTGGAGGATGTGCCTGGTTGGCGGGCGAGACTCCGCCGGATTGGATCATGTCGCCACACCAGGTCTATCCGCCTGACCGGTTCCTCACGGGCATCGGAGAAGCCGAGTCACGCGAGCAAGCCGAACAACGGGCCTATACGGCCGTTGCCCGCGTATTTTCCGCCAGGGTCAAAGCCCAATCGATAGATCGAGAAACCTATGCCCTGTACGAATCCGGTGACATGAGTCACACGCAGCGAGCATTGCAATTGGATCACCGTACGCAAGTCACCACGAGTAAAGTCTTGGAAAATGTCAACGTGCTGGAGGTGTGGTATCAGCCATCCAAGCACCAATTCTTTGCCCTCGCTGGGTTGGACCGGCAACAAGCCGAACACGGCATCCTTGAACGGCTGGACACCCTGGACGCCACGATTGAGAATATGGTCCGGCAAGGCCGATCACACCAGCAAAAAAGTCAACGTATCCGTGGATTCAAAGAGGCTATGCGCCTACTGGAAGATCGTACCGCGCTCAATGCGGACCTTCGCGTTATTCGCCCCAGCGGGGAAAGCCTTATGGCTCCCTATCAAGTGCCCACCATTCAGCGCGAGTTTCAGGACTTCGTCAGTCGGGACTTAGTGATCACGGTCTCGCTGACGGGAGACCATCATGACGAACTCGAACGGGCCATCTTGGATGGGCTCAAGCAAGAAGGCTTATTCGGCAATGTCACCGCGAGCACTTCCCAGGAGGGCGGCGATTTGGCCATTGAGGGCCAAGGCCGGATATGGACCGTCGCCTTGCCTGATCCCTTATTCAAATATGTGCGATGGTGTGGGGATATCGATATCTATGAAAACCCTGGACACAAGCTAATCGGCGTCATTTCCGAAACGGGACGGGAAGGGCATATCACCGAACGGGAAGCCCAAGTGCGCGCCAGCGGAGTCATGCAACACGTTCTCAGCCGAGAAGTGGCCCGCTTTCTGACTCAATCACTCTTGCACCCGCACGATACTCCATCTGACGCATCTCGCACCTCACACGCCTGTCCGCAACCATGACGACCGCTTCATGCAATCGGCGGTGGCCGCCAACCAAGTCACAACCGTGCGGGGCCAATTAAAAGATCAAAATGGATTAACCATTCCGTTGGGGCTGGCTTTGTGGGCGCATGTCTCCGACGAGGTAGACAAAAAATTGGAAGCGCAACAACAAGCCAATATCCCCTTTCGCTTAGCTCCACATGAATGGAAGAGCGGGGAGATTCCCTGGCTACTCGCCGTGCTGGCACCCCAGGACGTGGCGCGGGCCTTAGTGAAGAAACTCGAAGCGTCGGTGTTCAAAGACAAACCGTATAAAAAATTCGCCTTGACACAGGAAACCAAGAAGCCGATGGCTGATTCTTCTCAAGTCCAACCGACGCTTTCTTGAGGTTTTAAGAATGAATGCGAGAGATAGGTATTAAGGAAAACATGCCGAAAGACGTGAGCCAAGGACGGAACACGGAGGGTAAACATGAAGTGGAC
>JACKFE010000006.1 GCA_020632635.1 Nitrospiraceae bacterium | reverse complement strand
TAGTGTCTTGATATGTGTGAAGTCGTCACAATAGCCAAGCCTTATATTAAAGTACAGATGTTTTGTTGGGAATTGAAGAGAATTGGTTAACGGGGAAGAGTGGGAAACTTGAGTTGCCTCTGCCTTCCCTTTCATTCCTCTTCGGAATGAAACCTCCTTACAAAGGAGGGGAAGGGAAAAGGATGTGTTGGGGCAGAATCAAGCAGGTATTGGAAGGAATAATATTCTACGGTTGGAGACCAAGGATGCTTGCTGCTTTTTGGAGGGCACTGTCTGCTGTCCAAAGGGTACAGCCTGTTAATTGGGCGGAAGCCAACAAGCTGACATCCACCCATCCCAACCCTTTTCCAAAAAGGCTGTGGGATTCCAGAACATGTAAGACTTCATGGTGTTCTGGAATTTGAGCCAGGCGCAATGCCTGAAGGAGCGTGAGAATTTCCACGCGGTTTTTCAATGTTCCACAGGCAAGTTCACCAATGATGTATGGATGTATCAACACTCCTCCTTCTTCTAAGAAGGAGATGGGTGTCGTGTCCCTGTTCCTGAGATGATTGACTCAAATCGATGTGTCGACCAAGGTCATGATTTGGAGATGGACCGACGTCTTGGTGGAACCGGAAGCTTTTTTTCTGACCCACCAAGTTGAGAAAGGCGACGGGCGGCTTCCTTGGCGATGAGAGCTTCGAGCCCAAGTCGGACTAAGGAGGTTTTTTCTTCAATACCTGTGAGTTTTGCCGCTTGGTCTAGGAGGGTATCGTCAATGTTGAGTGTGGTTCTCATATGTATCATATATGTACTTTTCGTGCATATTTGTCAATGATGAAGGGGGAGGATTCCTGCTAGAGACCTGCAGGGATGCCGAGGCAGGGAATGGCGGAGGCGGGTTTAGGGTTGAGACGTCTCTTGGAGGAACTGTTGGGCTTCCTTCAATTCGGGCAGACCCTGATCGGCGTGTTGCCAGATGTTTAGGAAGGCCGCGTAAGCTTGGCGTGTGGCTTGGATATGGCCCAGTTGAGCGGCAGACCGTGCCAAGCCCAGGACTGATCGTGCCCGGTTGGGATGCCAGAGTAGCGCCTGCTCGAAGTGTTGGCGGGCGTCTTCGGGTTGGTCCAAGAATAAAAGAATTTCCCCGTACAATTCATGGGTGGGTTTGACGAGGTCCGGCGGTCCCGACGGAGGCGGCAGGGAGGCTTCGAGCTCGACGGCCTGGTTGAGTAGTTCCATGACTCTGGGAAACTTGCCGTTAATGAATTGCTGCAAGGCTCGGAGTTGAAGCGCCCAAATTTTTGAGGTCGTTGACGCCCCTTCTTTGATGGGAGGTTCTGGCTCGGATGGCACCATTCCCGGGTGGATGCGGAGCACGAGGCCTTGGTTTCTGATGGCCCCCATGAGTTCTGAGAATTTCCGAACGTAAGCGCCTTTCTCCGGCGATTCATCTCCAAAGCGGTGTTCTTTGACCTGCCACTCCTGCTTGGCCTGATCCCATCGTTCAGTTTCCATGATGTAGGCGGCCACCATGTGGTCGTAGTTGCGGCTGACGGTGCGGGGATACCCCTGGACTTCAGAGGGGGCGGTGTCGGAGGCCTGAGCCATGTCCTGCTGCTTTTCCAAAATGAGAGCCGCTGCCGCGTTGTATCGGCCTTGCTGGAGATAGGTGTAGTGCAGCCATGCGAGGCTATGATAATCCTGAAGTGCTAAGGGCAACTGCTTGTCCCTGACCCACGCTTGGGAATGCTCCCACCCGGCCTTATTGGAAGCCGCCGCCTCTTCCCACATCCCCAGTTGGAGAAAGATATGGGCGGGCATGTGTTGAGCGTGATGCGCTTCCGGCGCGATGCTGGCATACCGGCGGGCTTGGGGGAGGGCCAGAATGGCATGCACCGGATCGTCAAAGGCATGGATGGTGTAATGCGCGGCGCATGGATGATTGGGGTTGATGCCATATACCCCTAAGGTAAGCGCTCCGGCCTGTACACGATATTTTTGTTGAAGGGTTGGCTGATGATCATAGTGAGTCGCCAAGCCGAGCAGGGACAGGGCATAAAGACACGTGGCTTCCAGATCTTCAGGGAAGTGACCGGCCAAGCTTTCCATGTGGGCGGTGTAGGCTCGATCACGCGTGAGTTTGTCACCTTCCCCAAATAAGGATTGCACCGCGTCGAGATAGCGGCGTTCTCGGTCGGTGAGCGTGGCATTGACCGAAATCTGTTGCAGGGCCGCACGGGCGGCCTCCATATTTTCTTCTTTCCAAATAGGATGGTTGTGGGCCAAGGCCTCACCCCAGTAGGCCATCGCAAAGTTGGGGTCGATAGTGGTAGCACGGCGAAACGCCTCGAGGGCTTCTTCATACCAGAAGGAATGCAGGGCGGCGACGCCCCGAAGAAAATGGGGCTGTGCCTCGGCGGTTCCCGATGTGGGAAATTCAATGCTTCCTAATGGTCCTGTTGGGGCGGTGCCGGGTGATGACGGCCAAGCCTGCAGTGTTCCGCCAAGGCTTAGATAAGACATACAGGCCAAGACCACGATCAGAAAGCGGGGCAGCCGTGGGGATGGTTTGCCGGCTCTTGATAGTGATTTGCGTGTCATGAACATATCATCTCCTTGTTCGTAAAAAGGGCAATGATGAGGCTCTGAGTTCATGTTCCCACCTTTTCTGTTTTCTCTGCAACTGGCTGATGTACGGGCAGCATTTGTGATGATGTTATTTCGCATAGGGGGGCGCTTTCTTGCCCTCGTGTATCATCAACGTTCTGCCAGGAAACTGTGTGGATGGTGGCCGTCGTTATCCCAGTCAACGGGTGGGAAAAAGCATCGGTGGGTGATTAGGCCGGGTGATGTCGCCCGGCTGCGGGAGTCAACCAAGTTTTACGGAACCAGAAGGCGGCATTGACGAGAGCCAGCAAGACCGGTACTTCGACTAACGGACCGATGACGGTGGCAAAGGCTACCGATGAGCCCAGGCCAAAGACCGCAATGGCGACCGCAATAGCCAGTTCAAAATTATTGCTGGCGGCGGTAAAGGAGACGGCGGTGGTTTTTCCATAATCGGCGTGGATGAATGTTCCCATGACAAAACTGATCAGGAACATCATGATGAAATACAGGGAGAGGGGGATGGCGATGCGAAGGACATCTCCCGGGAGTGTCACCATGATTCCTCCTTTCAATGTGAACATGGCCACGATGGTAAAGATCAGGGCCATCAGCGTGATGGGAGCGATTTTGGGGAGGTACCGCTGTTCATACCATTCCCGGCCACGTTTCCGGATGCCGATTGTTCTGGAAAGGTAGCCGGCTACAAAGGGAATTCCCAAATAGATGAAGACGCTTTGGGCGATGGTGGTGAACGGCACGTCGATGATCTGTCCGGATATTCCGACCAGGGGCGGCATGACTTCCAAAAAAAACCAGGCATAGATGCTGAAACAGATCAGTTGGAAAATACTGTTGAAGGCGACCAGTGCGGCGGCATATTGGTTGTCGCCTTCGGCCAGTTGGTTCCAGATTAAGACCATCGCGATACAGCGGGCCAATCCGATGAGGATGAGTCCGGTCATGTATTCCGGTGAGTCCTGAAGAAAGATGATGGCTAGAGCAAACATGAGGAGGGGGCCGATGACCCAGTTTTGCACGAGAGACAAAAGCAGGATTTTCCAATCGTGAAATACCAGATGGAGTTCTTCATATTTTACTCGGGCGAGGGGTGGGTACATCATGAGGATGAGGCCTAGTGCGATCGGCATGTTGGTCGTTCCGACGGACAGGCTATTGAGGATGCCCGGCGCCTCCGGAAAGAGTGATCCGATGAGGGTACCGCTGACCATGGCCAGAGCAATCCAGGCTGTGAGATAGCGGTCGAGAAAAGAGAGGCGTTGAGGAGTGCAGGCCGTCACGTGAGTAAGTGTTCAATTTTGTGTTTGAGCAGGAAGAAGGCCTCATCGAACGCCGCTTGGAGTTGGGCTTCCGTTCCTGCGGCCCGGCCTGGATCGGGAATGCTCCAATGGAGTGTCTTGGGATTGCCGGGAAAGCGGGGGCAGGCTTCTTGAGCGGCTTGGTCGCATACGGTAATCACCATGTCAAACGATTGGTCGGCCATATCGTTCCACGATTTGCTGTGCGGCTTTCCGGGGTCGATCCCATGTCGGTTCAAGGTGGCGATGGATCCAGGGTGGATAGATCCGGTTGGCTGGCTTCCGGCGCTCCAGGCCCGGTAACGCCCTTTTCCCAACTGGTTGATCAGAGCTTCCCCCATGATGGAACGGCAGGAGTTCCCGGTGCAGAGCACCAGGATGTGTCTGGGGCTGTTGGTCATGAGGGTTTCTGACTACTTTGATGAAGCCGTGTCATGTTTTGGTTCCCTGAGGAACGGGAGGACAACAATGTGAGAGTTCAATGATGCTGCAATTTTTGGTCTTATGGGTTTTGATGTTGGCCATGTCTTCACGGCAACAATCCTCCACCATATACCGAATGAGGTTCGTGAAAAATTCAAAATTCGCGCTGTAAATGATGGAGCGGCCGATCCGACGGGAGCGCACGAGCTGGGCATTGCTCATGTGAGTGAGATGAAATGAGAGGGTGTTGTGAGGAATGCACAAAGTCTCGCTGAGTGTGCCGGCGGGTACTCCCTCCGGTCCGTATTCCACTAATAGACGAAAGACGTTCAGGCGTGTTTCTTGTGACAGCGCGGTAAATGCGGTTAAGGCTTCTTGAATTTCCATATGTCTAGAGTAATGGACATATTTGGCAAAGTCAAATGCACAGGCAACCGTTCTGATGTTGAGGAAATCGTGAAGGAGGGGAGAGGCAAAGACGCGCGCACGCTTTTTGAAAAAAAGCCGTGGGTGCTGATTGAAGTTGAATTGAACGACTGTTTGATCGGGAGGGATTCTGCGGGCGAGCCCTACTTGACCGGCGAGGAGAGATGGCCCTCGTCGGTCAAGGGGAAGGGGTTTGGTGGGAGGAGATTACTTTTTGGTTTTTTTCTCAGCGCGTTTTTCTTTCAAGGTCTTGGTGGGTTTCTTTTTGGTTTCTTTGCGGGCGTCCTGACTTTTTCCCATCGAAATGCTCCTTTATGAGAGAGGTGAATGATGATGTGTGATGCTGAAAGCCCTTGATTGTTATTTTTTTGCGGTGGCCTGTTCTTTATAGGCTTTGTCTTGTGATTCCCAATCTAATCGAAGCCGCTCCGAGATTTTCTTGGTGTTTTCTTGTTGTTCTCTCACCAATGTGGCATTCAGAATTTGCGCCTCTACCGCATGTCCCAGGGCAGGCGTATGGTATTGATCGTAAATGACGCGTATCGCTTCCACATTTGGTGACGCGATGCCGCGCATTTTGCAGAATTTCAGGCCTTCAGCGGTGAGGGTCTTCCCGTCCTCTTCTATGAGTGCGACGGTACCGGCTGGGGCGTTCTTGCCCGTGTATCCATGAAGTTCTCCGAATTCACCCTCGGCAAATTGTCTGTAGTGCTGGGCCATGGATGATGTGTCCTTTCTTGAATCGGAAGATAATAAGACGATGCATGAGATTTTGAACTCTTCGAGTAATCGTTCAACTGTAGTGTAATCGGTCTGGGAACATTTGGATACGGCTATTTTGAAAAGAGTGCGGCCCTTTGATGGGAGGCTTTGGTGTAACGGTTCTCGTTTTTTCTTCTCGAGGTTGCTGGAGCCCCTGGTCTTCTCTAGTCTGGCCTCTCTTGTATGGGAGCGTTGAGAGACGAGGTCGCTGCCGTTACGACCACGATGCCGTCTTCGGTGACCGTATAGCGGGTTTTATCCGTTTCGAGATCATATCCGATGACCGTATGGGGCGGGATGATGACGCCCTTGTCGATAATGGCGCGACGGATACGGGATCGCTCTCCAATTTCCACGTTTTCCATGATGACGGATTCCTGAACGTCGGCATGTTGATCCACACGCACGTCCGGGGCCAAGATGCTTTTCTGGACTCGTCCGCCTGAAATAATGCATCCGCCGGATACGATGGAGTCCAAGGCCATGCCGACGCGCCCGCCGGGATACTGATCGGCAAAGACGAATTTGGCGGGGGGAAATTGTCCTTGGTAGGTGCGGATCGGCCAAGCTTCATCATAGAGGTTGAGCAGAGGGTCGACTGTCACGAGGTCCATGTTGGCTTCATAGTAGGCATCCAGGGTGCCGATGTCCCGCCAGTATTTGACCTGCTTTTTGTTTTCGTCCTGAAAGTTATAGGCAAAGATCCGGTGGTTATGAATCATGCCGGGAATGATATTTCTTCCGAAGTCATGCGCGGTTGCCAGGCCTGCGTCTTTTTTGAGTTCTTCGTAGAGCTTGTCTGTCCGGAAGAGATAAATGCCCATGGAAATGAAGGCATGTGTCGGGTCGTGGGGCAAGGGAAACGGATTAGGGGGTTTTTCTTCAAAGCGGATCACGCGCATGCTGGGATCGACGCCAAGTACCCCGAATTGTCGGGTTTCCTCAATGGGCCACTCGATGGCGCCGACAACCACATCGGCCTGGGTATCCTGCATGTAGCGATACATATCGGCATAGTTCATTTTATAGATATGGTCGCCTGCCAACACCAGCAAATACTTAGGGCGTTCCTGTTCCAACAAGAATAGATTTTGAAAAACGGCATCGGCTGTGCCCCGGTACCATTCGGTGCTAATGCGCTGTTGCGGTGGAATTGAAAAGATAAATTCTCCCAGTTCCGGATTAAAGATGGACCATCCCCGTCGGATGTGTCGATCCAGTGAGTGGGATTTATATTGAATAAGCACCGCGATTTTCCGGAGTCCGGAATTCAGGCAATTACTCAACGTGACGTCGATGATGCGATATTTCCCGCCGAAGGGCACGGCCGGTTTGGCGCGGTGTTGGGTAAGCGGCAGCAGCCGTTCTCCCCGTCCGCCCGCCAGGATCATGGTATAGATGTCACGCATAGGGATCGTTCAATCTTTAAAAAACGTAGGAAGGTTTCTGTTGGGGAATCCTAATCAGAAATTCGGCGAAAGTACAGATGGGATATTCCTTCCTGTTTTGGAGTTGCTTCCTGACAAACTGGTGAAACGTTCCGTCTGCGGCGCTGCCGCTTCTTTGACCGGCACATGTTCTTCTCCCTATGGTTCATTCGTTAAAGGGCTGCGCCTGCGCCAGACGGGATTTTTTGAATAGCCTGAATCCTTGAGGAGACTAGGTCCGTATCATCTCAAGAGCCATTCCTCTTGAACGGTTTCATGAAAATCTGCTCTTGGATACTCCCCAGCTTGCTGGGGGGTTCTTTCCTATGTTTCAACCGCCTGCTAGTGCGATGGTGGTTTGATCAACGCTTGAATTGCCGGCTCGATAGCGTTGGGATTCGTGGTTGGGGCAAAGCGCTGGCGAACGGCGCCGGTCTGATCTACCAGGAATTTGGTGAAATTCCATTTGATTGCTTCGGTGCCCAGGACACCCGGACTTTGTGATTTCAGGTATTCGAACAATGGATGGGCCTGGGGCCCATTAACGTCGATTTTAGCAAACATGGGAAAGGTAATTTGGTAGTGATTTTGGCAAAACGACAGAATCTCTTCATGGCTGCCGGGATCTTGTTTGCCGAATTGGTTACAGGGAAAACCCAGTACTTCCAGGCCTTGTGTCTGATATTTGAGGTAGAGTGCCTGGAGTCCTTTGAAATGAGGGGTGAACCCGCATTGGCTGGCGGTATTGACAATGAGCAAGATCTTTCCCCGGTAATCGCCCAGGGATTGTGATTCGCCGGTGATCGTCTGGCAGGTGATATCGTATAGAGAACTCATGAGTGGTGCTTGCAGGATGTGAGCATGGCTTCGTGAGGTATCGTGCGAAAAATCTGACCGGCGTGGTGATGGTGATTCATCCTCCTTGCCGGACCCAAGGCCGTCTACCGCATAGGTTGTTATTCTTCCACATATCGCTGACGCAGTTTAATGGGTGAACCGGTCTTTCGTCGAATCTTGAGATTGAGCATTTCCACACACACTGAAAAGGCCATGGCAAAGTAAATGTAGCCTTTGGGGATATGAAATTCCAGCCCCTCTCCGATGAGCATGACGCCGATCATCAACAAGAATGATAAGGCCAGGACTTTCAAGGTGGGATGTTGGTCGATAAACCGGCTAATGGAGTGAGACGCCACCATCATGACACCCACGGCAATGACGATGGCGACCGTCATGATCCAAAGGTGACTGGCCATGCCGATGGCCGTGATGACGGAATCCAGGGAAAAGACAATATCGAGTAGTGCGATTTGGATGATGATGGCTCCAAATGAGGCCGTGCCGCGGGTTTCCCCTTGGTGTTCTTCCCCTTCCAGCTTCTCATGGATTTCCAAGGTGGCTTTGATTAGGAGGAAAAGGCCACCTGCCAGGAGGATGAGGTCTCGGCCTGAGATGGTCTGTGACAGTATGGCAAAGAGGGGGGTGGTGAGCGTCATCAACCATGAGAGAGACATAAGCAAGAGCAACCGGGTAATCATGGCGACTGCTAATCCCACGGTACGGGCTTTGGATTGCTCTTCGGGGGGAAGTTTTCCGGCCAAAATGGAGATGAAAATGATGTTGTCGATACCGAGGACAATTTCCAGGGCAGTTAGTGTCAGCAGGGCCATCCAGGCCTGAGGATCCATCAACCAATCCATAGCAACGACTCCTTATTGGAATATGGCGTAGAGCACGTTATACCTGATCAAGGTGAAACAAATCTTTCCGTGCCCGCCCTCTCTGGTACCGGTTTTCAGCATCGGTTCAATTGACAGAAGGGGAGATGTCCTGTAGGCTGTGGTTTGTTCATGACCGATTCGGTCCGGCGGCGTGAACGGATAAAAGACTCCGGGCCCCGCGATCGTATCGCGACCAGACTCTGCTCGGAGCGGACTTTCCACCCTGGTTTCTGCCTCCCTCGGTTTTCTGACTACGTGTCAATACGATCTCAATAACAAAAGGAAGTAGTATGTCTTCAACTGTGTTATCTCAGTTTAGTGCTCTTGGTGTGTCCGATAGCCTCGTTCAGGCTTTGGAAAAAGGGGGATTCGTGGAACCTACCCCTATTCAGCAACAGGCGATTCCTCCGGCTCTGGCTGGTAAGGATGTTCTGGGTTGTGCGCAAACCGGAACGGGGAAAACCGCCGCGTTTGTCATCCCCATGATTGAACGGTTGGCTGATGGTCCCAAATCGGCGCCACGAGGGTTAATTCTGGCCCCAACTCGGGAATTAGCTTTTCAAATTCAAGCCACGCTGACCAAGTTCGGGCGGGCTCGTGGAATTTTCGGCACGACCGTGGTGGGTGGCGATGATATGCAGGCTCAGATCCGTGGATTACGGCAACGTCCGGATATTCTCGTGGCCACCCCTGGTCGGTTACTGGATCATATGTGGCAGGGCACCGTGAACTTCACAAAGTTGCAGATCGTCGTATTGGATGAAGCGGATCGGATGTTGGATATGGGTTTTGCGCCTCAATTGAATCAGATCATTGAAGCGTTGCCGCTGGTACGGCAAACACTGCTATTTTCGGCGACCATGCCGGATAATCTGGGTGACTTGGCCAGAATGTCGTTAAAAGATCCCGTGAAAGCGTTGGTTTCAAAATCGGCCACACCGGCAGAAGGGGTGACTCATACCATTCATCATACGGTGTCCTCTGATAAGACTCCGTTATTGATTTCCTTACTCAAAGAAAATAAGGAATCGGTCCTGGTGTTTACGCGCACGAAACATCGGGCCGATCGTATTGGGGAAACGTTGGAGAAAATCGGCCATCGCGTGGCGGTAATGCATGCGGGGCGTCGATTGACTCAACGTCGAAATGCCTTGGAAGGGTTCCGGCGGGGGCGTTTTCAAATCCTTGTGGCCACCGATATTGCAGCTCGTGGGTTGGATGTCGACAATATCCGCCACGTGATTAATTATGACTTACCGAATGTCCCGGAAGATTATGTCCATCGGATTGGTCGCACCGCTAGGATGAAAGCTACGGGCGGAGCCACTAGTTTTGTGACGGAAGAGGATATCCGGTCGTTGCGAGCGATCGAGCGATTGCTCGGGAAGCCGGTGCCCTGTGCTCCTGGGAGCCGTCCACCTGCGGTGAGTCATGCTGCTACCCGGACGCCTCGTCCTCAGGGAGCCAACGGCAATGGTCCAAGGGGACCACGGCCCAATCGGCCTGGATTTGGTAATGGGAATGGCAACGGCCCCAGCGTGGGTGCCAGGCCTGATCGCCCACGGCGAAATCAGTCGGGACGCGGACCGCGGCCATCCTCGTATACGTTTTAGAATTGTTGGAAAAGATGGTCTTGCTCCTCAGCCGCTGGGAGGTTGAGGAAAGGCGACCCCAAGAGCCTCCACGGCTCTTGGGGTTTTTTTTAGGGCGTTTCAATCCTTAAGAAACGCATCTGATTTTCCCGAGTCCTGCGATTAGTCTACCCCGATTTTGGGTTCGGCATATTTTGCCTCTCCGGCATGCTGAGAAAAAACCAGGAGATCCCTCATTGAGACAATACCGGTAATGGCTTGTCCCTGACGGACGACCAAATGACGGACACCCGAATCGGCCATTATCTGTTGGGCTTCGCGTGGACTGTGTTGAGAATCAATCGTAATAAATGGCGTCGTCATAATGCTGGCGACGGTTATACCCGATAAATCCTTGGTTTCGGCCACTCCCTTTCTGACAATGTCGGTATCCGTAATGATTCCCACGAAGTCGTGATTGTGTTTGACGAGGAGCGCGCTGACTCGCCATATCTTCATCTGTTGCGCGGCTTCACTAATTGGGGACGTGTGTGGCACCGCTTTAACTTCGTGTCTCATGACTTCCATTAGATTTGGCATAACAATCCCTCCTTACCTGGATGAGTCTGTACCCAGACTCTTCGTGGATTTAGCCTGAATGCCCGAGATCGTCGGCTGAATCACGACTTGCCCTCTCCTCCTTGATTGTGAAGAAGAAAGCTACCGTCTTTCTGTATTTTATCATTTCGTGAATGCAGATAATTGCCTTCTTCACATTTTCCGCTGAAAGCGATGTTCATCAGAAGGAGTGTATGTGGAGAAATTCCTCACTGGCGATTTGCCGACGGATTTTTTCGGTCAAAAATTTCCTGATTGTTCCCGTATCTCTTCTCTTGCCTGTGGTACACTTCGATCCATGAAACGGTGGCTTATTCGGGGTGGGGTGCTCTTAGGGGTACTCGGGATCATGTTCTATTTGAAGGTGCGGGTCTTTGCGCCTGCCCCCTTGTCAGTGTCGGTGGTAACGGTTGATCGAGGACGGGTGGAGGAAACGATTACCAACTCCCGGGCTGGTACAGTGAAGGCTCGGCAACGGGCCAAATTATCTCCTGAAATCGGGGGGCGGGTGGCTGAGATTCCTTTCAGAAAAGGGGCGCGGGTGCATCGGGGGGATGTGCTGCTTCGGTTGCATGATGAGAGTCAACGGGCGGCGGTTCAGATGTCAGAACGGGAGTTGGCCGTCGTTCAGGTGAGACGGGAACGAGTTTGTCTGGAGGCCGCTCGCGCACAACGTGAATTTCTTCGGTATCAACAATTAAAAGAACGGGAGTTGGTGTCGACAGACTTGCTGGATAATTATGAAAACACCGCGCAGACCACGCGCGTATCCTGCAAACAATCGGAAGCGGAAATTGCCAGGGCTCGATCGGCCATCACCGAGGCCAAGGCCGTTTTGGCTAAAACGGTGCTTCAGGCTCCATTTGATGGAGTGGTGGCGGAGCTGGATATTGAAGTGGGTGAGTGGACGACGCCTTCCCCCCCGGCGCTTCCCGTCCCACCCGTCCTTGATTTGATTGATCCTTCTTCAATTTATATCAGTGCTCCTATGGATGAAGTTGATTCTGCCAGAATTCTGGAAAATCAGCCGGTTCGCGTGACTCTCGATCCGTTTCCCGGTCAGGCTTATAAAGGGCATGTGCATCATATTGCGCCCTATGTGCTGGATGTGGAAGAGCAAAACCGGACAGTGGAAATTGAAGTGGAACTGGAGGATGAAGCCTTTGCTTCCATGCTCCTCCCGGGTACTTCCGCCGACGTCGAGGTGATTCTTTCAGTAAAAGACGATGTGTTGCGGGTTCCCGCTGCAGCGCTATTCGAAGGGAGTACGGTCTTTGTCGTGGAGCATGAAACGTTAAGGACACGGGCTCTCGACGTCGGTTTAAAAAACTGGGATTTTGTCGAAATTCTTGGTGGGGTCTCAGAGGGGGATCTGATCGTGTCGTCCTTGGATGAGGAGGGATTGGTGGACGGTCTCCGAGTGGTGGTGCGCCCACCTCCAGGTTCGCGGTGATTGAACTTCAACATATTTCCAAAATATTTGAGGTTGGCGGACAGCCGATTTATGCTTTGAAGGATGCCAGTGAGACGTTCGAAACCGGAGACTATGTCGCGATCGTCGGGCCTTCTGGTTCTGGCAAATCCACCTTGCTGAATGTTATCGGGTGTTTGCTCCGTCCAAGTGCTGGGGCCTATATCTTCAACGGCGAGGACGTTAGTCAGTTGGACGATCAGGCGTTGAGCCGGGTTCGTCAACAACAAATCGGCTTCATTTTTCAGTCGTTTCATCTGGTTCCACGCCTGACGGCGTTAGACAATGTGGCGTTGCCCATGGTGTTTGCCGGAATTCCCGCCTCCGAGCGCCGAAGGCGAGCTGAAGCGGCGCTTGAGGCTGTAGGGCTCACCGATCGGGCTGGGCATCGCCCCAATCAACTGTCTGTGGGACAACGGCAACGCGTGGTCATTGCCCGAGCCATTATAATGCAGCCTTCCTTACTGTTGGCCGACGAGCCGACCGGCAATTTGGATACTCATTCCGGTCATCAAATCATGGAACTCTTGGAGTCGTTGAACGTAAAGGGACTCACGTTAATTGTGGTAACGCATGATCCGAATGTCGCGCGAAGAGCCAACCGGGTGATCGTGCTGACTGATGGCCAGATTGTGAATCGGTTGAAGGGGCAAGAATTGTCTGATCGTGGAATGCCGTTCTCCTGAATCATGATTGAGGAGTCGGGTTTCAAGAGGGCAGCCATGCTATGGGATATGATGAGACTCGCGGGGTTGGCGTTGGCTGGCAACCGATTGCGAACGGCCCTGTGCGTGGTGGGCGTGTCGGTTGGCATTGCCGCGGTCGTGACGTTGACCGCATTAGGGGAGGGCGCGCGCCAATATGTGATTCAAGAGTTTACTTCGATCGGCAGCAATCTCCTGTCGATTCTTCCGGGAAAAACCGAAACCACTGGGGCCATGCCCGGCATCGGCGGTGTACCCAATGATCTTACTCTACAGGATTTGTTAGCGCTTCGGCGGGAAATTCATTCCGCTCAGTATATTGTCCCGGTTTCCATGGGAACGGAGACCGTGAGCCATGGCGAGCGACGGCGACAGGTGGCGGTTGTCGGAAGTATTGCTGACTTTTTGAACGCGCGGGAGCTGCATGTGGCGCAGGGACTGTTTTTGCCGAACGGGGATGTGGAACGTGGTGCGGCGGTTGTGGTGTTAGGGCATACGGTGGCGCGAGAATTATTCCCGGGGCAGAGTCCCCTGGGACAAGTCGTTCGGGTCGGTGAATGGCGCATGCGTGTCATTGGCGTTTTGGCGGAAATCGGCACCCAGCTAGGAATTAAGATGGATGAGGTGGCGATTGTCCCGGTAGCGACCGGTTTGAAAATGTTTAATCGTTCTTCGCTCTATCGCATTCTGATAAAGGTGCGGTCACCCAGAGATTTGAATCGGACTTGTGATGAGGCGCTGGCCATTTTGACTGAGCGGCATAATGAGGAAGATGTGACCTGCATCACGCAAAAGGCGGTCATTTCGACGTTTTCCGGGATTCTGCAGACCTTGACGTTGGTGCTTGTGGCGATTGGGGCTATTTCCCTATCTGTGGCGGGGATTGGGGTCATGAATGTCATGTTGGTGACGGTCTCAGAGCGGACGGAAGAGATCGGGCTTCTGCGTGCATTAGGTGCGACCCAGGGACATATTCGTGGGCTGTTTTTGCTGGAGGCTATCTTGTTGGCAGGTATTGGCGGACTTGTTGGCCTTGGGTTAGGGGTTGGGTTGGTGAAAGCCGTGGTCTGGGGATTTCCGGCTATCCCGGCGGATCCTCCCGCTTGGGCCATGTGGGCGGCACTAGGGCTTGCTCTGGTCATGGGAGGACTCTTTGGTGTCATGCCCGCTCAACGGGCGGCGAAATTGGACCCTATTCTGGCATTGCAACGGCGGTAATCCTCATGGTCCTTGATCTCATCCGATTTGCGGGCGGGGCAGTTTGGGCGCATCGCTTACGCTCGATGCTCTCATTGATTGGTATTGCAATTGGTGTGGGAGCGGTGATTCTGTTGACCGCCATCGGAGAGGGAACGCGCAGTTATGTACTCGCACAATTTACCCAGTTTGGCACCAATATTCTGGCGATCAATCCAGGGAAGACCAAAACGCTGGGCATCCCGGGGATCTTAGGGGGCACGACGCACAAGTTAACTTTAGCGGATGCGGAAGTCTTGCGTCGGCTTCCCGGTGTCGAGGCGGTTGTGCCGATGGCTATGGGAATGGGGAGGGTTGAGGGAAATGGTCGTGGACGGAGTGTGAATATTTTGGGGGTGACGGCTGATATGCCTGTGGTGTGGCGGTTCACAGTGGGCCAAGGTGAATTTTTACCAGCGGGGGATTTGGATCGCGCCACGTCCGTCACGGTTTTGGGCCCGAAAATGAAGCGTGAGCTCTTTGCCGATCGCAATCCTCTCGGGGAAATTGTGCGAGTTGCTGGATACCGGTTTCGCGTCATTGGCGTGATGGAACCCAAAGGGCAAATTCTTGGATACGATCTTGATGATGCGGTGTATGTCCCGGTAGCCAATGCCATGCGGATGTTTAATGTGGATGAATTAATGGAAGTGGATGTGGCCTATCAATCGGCGGGGCTGGCCGAACGGGTGGTTGAGGACGTGCGTCGAGTCTTAATCAGCCGCCATCATGGAACAGAAGATTTTACAATCACGACCCAAGCGGCCATGCTGGATTCGTTAGATGAGATTATGCGGGTGGTGACACTGGCCGCTGCTGGGATTGCCGGAATTTCTCTGGTTGTTGGAGCGATTGGTGTGTTGACGATGATGTGGATCTCCGTGGGAGAGCGTATTCCGGAAATTGGATTATTACGAGCTCTTGGGGCTCGATCGCACCAAATTTTTTCCGTCTTCCTCGTAGAGTCCGTGATATTGTCTGCCATGGGGGGAGGCGTGGGCGTGATGGCAGGGATTGTGGGTGTTTGGGTTTTGACGCTGATACTTCCTGGGCTTCCTGTGTTGATCGACGAACAGTATTTAGTCTTGGGCGTATTGGTCTCTATGGGATCGGGATTATTGTCCGGGGTGGCGCCGGCGCGTCGGGCTGTCCGCATTGATCCGGTTGAGGCCTTGCATGCCGAGTGACTTTGGATCCGTGAGGGGAGTGGCTTCTCCATTATGTGGTGAGTGGGCGAGGAGAACCGCTCGATTTTTCGGCGGAAATTTTGCGCCATGTTGTCAGGTCATGGTACACTCATAATCCATAAAACCCTTGTGAACACTGGTGTTCCTTTAGTTTTGAATGATGTCTGGCCAGAAGAAAAAGATTCTATTAGTTGATGATCATGAGATGGCGCGGAAGGCCTTGAAGTTATACCTTGAGCATCAGGGATATGATTGTGAAGAAGTCGACCATGGGGCAGCGGCTCTGAAATTTTTGGCCACACATTCTGATGTGCACTTGGTCATTTCCGATAATCGCATGCCAGTAATGACAGGAATGGAATTTCTGCAGCAACTGAAACAGCAACCCTTGCTTCAGACCTTGCCAGTGATTCTCTACTCCGGAAATTTAGTCCCCGAGGTGTCAGAACAAGCCTGGCAATTGGGAGCATTTGCGGTTCTTGATAAACCTTACGACTTTGCTGATCTTGCGGCCCTTGTCAGTCGTGCCCTTGAATCTTACCAGTCATAAGTCTTCGCTGGCTCTATCTCGAAACAGGAATGGTCGATTGGTTGGATTTTCTAGTGAAGCCATCACGCATGCCCATGAGGCCGCTGATTATGTGGGAATGGGGGATGCAGATGCTCTTGTGACCCATGCGGAGGGACGCTTCAACATGCTACTGCCGCCAAGCAGGATTCACAGAGTCCTCACCTGGATGCCGGGATTGCAGAATGAGGGGATGCGATTGTCCATGGAAAAGCCGGACATGCTGATGTGGCTATCTTGCATGCCAAATCGACGATCATGCATTTGATGGAAATATAACTGAACCAAAAGACAGGCTAGTTCACCAGGGAACTCAAGAGACCCGCCCTCACCTGATAGACGTGAGGGCGGGTCTCATTTTTAGGACCATGGCAGCATTAGGGAGTGGGGCCGGCTTTGACATCCAAGATTTTAATGTCAAAATTCAGAGTTTTCCCGGCTAGCGGATGATTGAAGTCTAACACGACCATTTGTTCTTTGACTTCCTTAACAGTCGGGCGGACCATTCGGCCCTCGGGGTCTTTCCCCTGTAATTGGGTGCCGACTTTCCTGGCATCTGGCGGAATGTGTTCAATCGGAATTTCTTGAAACGCCCGTTCATCGACTTCTCCATATCCTTCACTTGGCTTCACCGTCACTTGTTTGCTGTCGCCCGCTTTCATGCCGACAAGCGCATTTTCCAGTCCGGGAATGATTTGGTGAGAGCCTTGGGTAAAGGTGAGGGGATCGCCTCCCACATTGGTGTCCAGGACTTCCTTGTTGTCCAAGGTTAGCGTGTACTCCAAAGACACGGTTGTTCCGTCGGCAATCGTCATGCCAGCTCCTCCTTCCGGAGACTCGGCCTGGGCAGACGTGAGAGCCATGGCCGTGATCATCCCAAATGTGCACAACCCTCTAAGGGTAATCCGACGTAATACCATACGACTGATCCTCCGCGTAAAAAGATAAAAACACATGAGACTGGAAAAGATCGCGGCTCTCAGCCGGGGGGACAAAAAGGCGAGCGGTTCCAGACCAGGAATTGTTGAAGAAGTGTATCAGAATTTTGGGAATTTGGCCATGTGAAGTTGAAGATCGTTCTCTTGTCCAGCGTTTGGAATTCGGTTAGCCTTGTTGTGGAATGAGAGGGAATGATTGGGGCTTAGTCCGTATGTTCATGAACGTTTGAAGGAGGAAAACGCGTGGAACCAAATGAACGAGTGGTCAAAGCCAAGCAGGTCCTTGCTCAACATCGGCGAGGGATTTCCGGGCGGGAGGTTGACGAACCTGAAGATGAACGGTTACCCCCTGGTCAGCATTTTGTCAATAATTTCCCCGTGTTGGATTTAGGGTTTAAGCCTGATCTGTCGTTGGACGATTGGACGCTCACCGTTGATGGGTTTGTTGCCAACCCCGTCACGTGGACTTGGGGGGAGTTTCAGTCTCAACCCAAGATCGATCTGGTGACGGATTTTCATTGCGTCACCACTTGGAGTATGTTGGATTGCGCCTGGCAAGGGGTCTCGTTTCGCCATCTCATTGACGTTGTGCGCCCATTGTCATCAGCTCAATTTCTTTTCTTTGAATCCTATGACGATTACACTACGAATTTGCCTCTGGAAGTATGTGTGGACGATGATGTGTTATTGGCGACCCATTGGAATGGGAAACCCCTGTCACGGGATCATGGATGGCCGGTGCGGATGTTAATTCCTAAACGGTATGCCTGGAAGGGTGCCAAGTGGATCAAAAAAATTACATTTTCCGATCGTGATCAGAAAGGGTTTTGGGAAGTTCGGGGTTATTCCAATACTGCCCTTCCCTGGAATAATGATCGCTATGGTTGAGGAAGATGAAGCGTCGTTGATGGAAAGCTTCCGGTTGCACCCGAAGAGACATCCGTGCTCCAGTGAATTCATGCCTATGAATAAGTAGGTTGTTTTTTGATATGAAGTGTCGAGGGCAATAGGATTGGATGAGTTTCTTATTACGAAGATTGAAGCTTGGCCGATTTCTCTCCCGTTGCGAGAACCATTTGTCGTGGCCACCGGGACAATGTCCGTTGCGGACAATGTCTTTATTCGCTTGCAGCTACAGAGTGGAATATGTGGATTGGGGGAGATGGCGCCCTTTCCCGACATATCGGGAGAGACTCAGGCTGGGTGCCTGGATGTGTTTCGAACGGTTGCCCCTCTTCTTCTTGGGCAGTCGGTCTTGCAATGGCGCCGATTGGCACATGAATTGGCTGAGGCGACCAGTGTTGTTCCTTCAGTCCGCTGTGGGTTAGAGACAGCGCTGCTTGATGCCTTCGCCCGAGCCATAAACGTCCCTCTCTGGGCCCTTTGGGGTGGCGCGGATGTACGTGTGCGAGAAACCGATGTCACCTTAGCCATTGGGGCGATTGAACCCGTGCTGAAGACGGCTGAGCAATGGTTTACTCGGGGATTCCGTGTGTTCAAGATGAAAGTTGGACAGGATGTGGACAAGGATATCCGGCGGGTCGAAGCTGTCTGGCGGGCCTTCCCAAGGGTTTCCTTTGTGATTGATGGCAACCAAGGGTTCACGGCCAAAGAAGCTCTTGATTTTTTACGGGCGATTAGTCGTCTGCATGTTCCCGTGATTTTGTTTGAACAGCCGGTTTCCCGCGATGATTGGGATGGATTGCTGGAGGTGCATCGGCAGAGTGCCATTCCTATTGCCGCCGACGAGTCGGTCCGTTCATTTTCTGATGCTCGACGTCTTATTGAAGCCGATGGGGTTGATGTCATTAATATAAAGATCACCAAGTGCGGGGTACGAGAATCCCTCGATATCGTTAATCTGGTCAGAAGGGCGGGTCTTGATTTAATGATTGGAGGAATGGTGGAGAGCCGGGTCGCCATGGGGTGTTCTTTCAGCCTGGTATTAGGCCTGGGAGGATTTGAATTTATTGATCTGGATATGCCGTTATTGCTAACTCATGACCCGGCAAAGGGTGGTTATCGATATGAAGGATGTCGATTATATCCTTGGGCCAGTGCGGGGCTTGGGCAGGAACTTGATACGGATCAGTCCTCATTTTGTGTGATTTCGTAGATCTGATCCTATAGGTTTGTTCCTCAATCATGAGGTGCTCTCATTCTGGAATTTCCGTATGGTCTTGGCTTGCATGGGTTTCTATTCCTGGGTACGATGAGATCACATGTTATCAGGTATTGGATCAGGGAGGAAAAGCATGATGATATTGAAGTACAAGACGATTCCCAACGGAGGAATGATGGCTGGCCTATTGTTTGGGCTGATGGTGCTATTCTGGACTTCGTTTGCGGTAGCCCAGGATTTGGAATCTTTTGAAAAACGTGTAACCCAGCATCGGTTGAAAAATGGGTGGACGTTTATCATTGTCGAACGCCCTGTGGCTCCTGTCTTCTCATTTTTAACGCGGGTCAACGTCGGATCAGCCCAGGAGAGTGTCGGACAAACCGGTCTGGCGCATATGTTTGAACATATGGCTTTTAAGGGCACTCCCAATATTGGGACAACTGATTACGAAGCCGAAAAAAAAGCCTTGGAGGAACTGGAAGCTGCCTATCAAGCCTATCAACAAGAAAAATTATTACCCCAATCGAATCCTGAGCGAGTCAAGGAGTTGTTTGAGGCGTTCAAGATTCGGCAGCGCGAGGCTTCGCAATATGTCGTCAAAAATGAATTCGGCGACATTATTGAGCGTGAGGGCGGTGTCAATCTCAATGCGTTTACCGGGGCAGATGTGACAGGATATTTTTATGCCCTGCCCTCCAATAAAGTTGAACTTTTTGCCTATCTGGAATCAGAGCGATTCCTACAGCCGGTCTTCAGAGAATTTTATGAGGAACGGGATGTGGTGATGGAAGAGCGGCGGATGCGGACGGAAAGTCAGCCGTTTGGCCGTTTGTTAGAGCAATTTGTTTCAACGGCGTTTATGGCCCATTCCTACCATCATCCGGTCATTGGTTATGCCAGTGATATTCAGTCCTATACCATTACGGATGCCAAGAAATTTTTCCGGACTTATTACATTCCTTCTAATATGGTGACCGCCATTGTGGGTGATGTGAAAGCGGAGGCCCTTATTCCGATTTTGGAGAAATATTTCGGTCGGATTCCTTCATCTCCGTCCCCTCCGGCATTACGAACCGTGGAACCGCCTTCCAGTGCGGAAAAAATCGTCATTTTGCGCGACCCCTCTCAACCGCTGTATGTCGAGGGCTATCATAAGCCGGCTGTGAGCCATCCGGACCAACCTATTTATGACGCGATTGATGATGTGCTGACCAATGGACGCACGGCCCGCTTATATCGATCACTTGTGCGTGACAAGCAGATTTCCGTGAACGTGGGAGCCTACGGCGAATATCCCGGGGATAAATATCCTCATGTGTGGATGGCATATGCGGTGCCAGCCAGAGGCATTGACAATCTTGCGGTCCAACAGGCACTGCGCGAGGAGTTCGAAAAACTCAAAACCCAGGATGTGACGGATGAAGAATTGGAACGATTTCGCACGAGGGCCAAAGCCGGACTCGTCCGTGCCTTGGATAATAATTTAGGATTGGCCATGCATCTGACCGATTACCAGATGCTGTTTGGCGATTGGCGGGAGTTATTTCGGTATATTGAACGGCTTGACAAGGTGACCAAGGCTGATATTCGACGAGTGGCTAATAGCCTCTTTCAACCTCAAAATCGTGTGGTGGGGATGATTGAAACAGTTTCTGCACCAGATTCTGTCAGAGATGCTGGTTCGGCGGGAGGGCAATCATGACGCATTCAGGTTCCGGAAAATGTGGGAGATCCCTGGCGAGGATCGTGGTGTATATAACCGTCCTGTTCTTCTTTTGTTGGGGGCCTGTTCGCGCCCAGGTCACTCAGGTTGATCAACTCAAATATCCGCCATTGGGTGAGCTCATAATTCCAGAGCCTGAACGGATCGTCTTGGAGAATGGCTTGGTGGTCTTATTGATGGAAGATCATGAGTTGCCGCTTGTGACCGCCTCGGCCATGATCCGAACGGGCTCCCGATGGGAGCCCAGAGAGAAAATTGGATTAGCGGAATTGACAGGGGCTGTTTTGCGATCAGGGGGGACCCAAAAACGGTCTGGCGATGCATTGGATGAATTTTTGGAGGCGAAGGCCGCAGCGATTGAAACAGGTATTGGCGATTCTTCCGGGACCGCTTCGATGAGCAGTCTGACCGATGACTTCCAGGAAGTGTTCAGAGTGTTTGGTGAAGTTTTGCGCTATCCTGCCTTTGATGCGGCAAAGCTGGCAATTGCCAAGAATCAGGTGATGGCGGGTATTGCCCGGCAGAATGACGATCCCGATAGTATTGTTTCGCGTGAATTTAAAAAATTAGTGTACGGTCCAGAGTCTCCCTATACCTGGGTGCCTACCTATGCCACCATGAGCCAGATTACCCGGGAAGACGTGGTGAATTGGCATCACACATATTTCCATCCCAACCGGATTATTCTCGGTATCTCGGGGGATTTTCAAAAGCCTCAGGTCCTGTCTCTTATTCGGGAGGTATTCGGTCATTGGCCAAAGGGGCCTGAGATGAGAGATGCCCTAGTTCCCATTCGGACCCAGCCGGTTCCTGGGATTTTTTATATCGAAAAAAATGATATGACTCAGGCCAAGATTGCCATGGGGCATTTGGGCATTCGCCGAGATGATCCCGATTATTATTCGTTGGTTATTGTGAATCAAATCCTTTCCGGATCTTTCGGTGCCCGCCTTTTTTCCAATATACGGTCCAAACAAGGACTGGCTTACGATGTGCACGGTGGGGTGGGATTGGATTGGGATCATCCCGGCATGGCTATTCTGTCCATGTCCACGAAAACCGAAACAACCGGGAAGGGTATTGACGCCTTGATTGCCGAGGCCCGCAACATGGTGGCCAATCCTCCCACTGATGACGAAGTCCAGAAAGCCAAAACGAGTATCCTCAATTCGTTTGTGTTTTCGGTAGATTCCCCATCTAAAGTACTAGGGAAATATCTGACATATGAATATTATGGATATCCCTCTACCTGGCTTCAGGAATTTCGTCCAGGAATTGAGCACGTAACCACGGCACAGGTGCGGGCGGCGGCAGAACGGCACCTCCGGCCACAAGCCTTTTCTATATTAGTCGTGGGCTCACGGGGGGGGACTCGGCCTGCCCTGACGAGGTTTGAACATGTGCAAGAGTTGGATATTCGGATTCCCGAACCCCCTGGTGGAGCCTAAGGAGAGTCGTTTCATCCCCCCTCTCAATGCTACACTCATCTTCTGAGCCATTTGCCATGAGGGACACCATGCATGTTTATCTTCACTCCTTCATCCATCAATATGGCTGGATTGTTGGAGTTCTCCTGTTGGTCTTTTTACCCGGATGTGAGACCAATCCCTATACTCACCGGTCTCAATTTTTATTAATGCCAACGGGATACATGAATGAAATGGGGGCTGCGCAATATGGCGAGGTTTTGCAGGACCCCAAGGTTGTGTTATCCAAGGATCCTAAAGAAATTGAACCGGTTAAACGAGTTGCCGCCAGAATTATTGAAGCTGCCAAGCGTTCAAAATATGCCCAGGCCGCCCGGGAATTCAAATGGGAGGTGACGGTGATTAAGGATGATGCCACCAAAAATGCCTGGGCCTTGCCGGGTGGAAAAATTGCTGTGTACACGGGCATTTTCCCCATGGCCAAAAACGAGGCTGGTTTGGCGGCCATCATGGGACATGAAGTGGTTCATGCCTTGGCTCAACATGGCGGGGAGCGTATGAGTCAGGGATTAGTGGCCCAATTGGGAATGACCGCTGCGGCGATTGTCCTTTCCACTCAAGGTACGAACCCGGCCTTAGGTGAATTGGCCATGCAAGCCATGGGAATAGGCGTGCAGGCCGGAGTCTTATTGCCATTTAGCCGCAAACATGAATCTGAAGCCGACTATATTGGTGTTCTGTTGGCCGCTGATGCCGGCTATGATCCTCGTGAGGCTATTCATATTTGGGAGCGAATGGCGGCTTCCTCCCAAGGGGCTCCTCCGGAATTTCTCTCCACACATCCCGCTCATGAAACCCGAATTGCCGATTTAACGTCCTGGATGCCTGAGGCTTTGGAGATTTATAATCAGACTCCAAAGGCTCCCGTGTCGGAATTACCCATGATCACCCCACCTCCCTCGCAAAAGTCCGCGTTGAAAACCGGAGCTCGGTTTCGTTAACTCCTGGTGCCATGCACGTTCTCTTTTGTATTGCGGGAACGATGAGTCGATTCTCATTTGCGCTACTCGCGATGAAATGGGGGGGTGCAAAGAAATTTAGCCCCTGGCTCTATTGGGGGGCGTTGACTCTTGGCCTCTGTAGTTGCGGGCCCAGCGAAGCGGTAGTGGAAGTTGCATTGCATCCTACCAATGCGGACATTCTGTATATCGCAACCAATGAATATATTTATAAGACGCGTGATGGAGGGAAGACTTGGCAAAATATGTCTCAGGGAATGACTCATTCCCGCGTGATTGCCTTGGCGATTGATCCATTATTGCCTGCCAATGTCCTTGCGGGAACTAAAGGCGACGCGGTCTTTAAAAGTTATGATGGCGGCCAACGTTGGGCCTCCCGGCGAAATGGGTTGGACTCCATCACGATTTCCTCCGTGGTGCATCAGGTGGTATTCGTTCCTGGATCCTCTCAGCATATTTTTGCAGCCACTTCTTTGGGGGTGTTCGAATCAGAAGACGGAGGCGAATTCTGGAGAAAACGGATGGAGGGCATGAGGGATGTGTTAATGGTGGTGACCTTGGACTTTGACCCCCGTCAACCGCAAACCCTCTATGCCGGAACCAGCGGAGGGGTCTACAAATCCCTGGATGGGGCCCAAACCTGGAGTCAGGTGAATGCCGGTTTGGTTGCCCCAGACGTTCTCAAAACTTCTCGGGCCTTAGGGGTCACCAGAATTAAGGTTGACCCTCATCATCCCGATACGGTGTATACGGCCTCGCTGGATGGTCTCTATAAGACGGTGGATGGTGGTCATTTGTGGACCCGAATTGGAACTACTCTAAGTGATCAAATGTTGAGTGATCTGATACTGGATCCCAAGCAATCTGACATTGTGTATGTGTCAAATCGAAAGGGAGTCGCCCGAAGCCAAGATGGAGGAGCGACTTGGGAATACCGGAATACGGGATTGACAAACACCAATATTCGCGCGATGGCGGTCAGTGCTCTTGATCCTCATCTGTTGTTTGTGGGGACGAATGGAAAAGGACTCTTTCGAAGTCGGGATAGCGGGGAGTCTTGGGAGACGGTCCCCTTGAACATTGTGGATGTCGCCTCCGTTCAATCCTGACGAGGTCAGTGAATTGCCTTCCTCTTATTCAGGTGTTTAAGATTTGGAAATATTCTCCATTCATCTTAGTTCATAAGCCGATCATCTGATTTTATTGAAAGGATGTCATTGTGGCGTTTTGGGATTCAAAACAAGGGCGTAATCGAGCGGATGCGGTATGTTCATTTTGTGGGCGGGCCAGAGGGGGAGTGACCAATCTGATTCAGGCCCCGGCCCGGCAAATGTGTGCCCAGTGTCAAACCCCGGGATCAGTCCTGATTTGCGCCGATTGTGTTCAGCAATGTTCCAAGTTTTTTTCGGGGCATTCCGATGGACACCCTCCACTAGAAGCACCGCCAGGGCCGTTGCCGACGCCTCCTGAAATTAAATCAATTCTAGATGAATATGTCATTGGTCAGCATCGGGCCAAAAAGATTCTGTCGGTGGCCGTGCATAATCATTACAAGCGGGTGTTTAGCGGAAAAAACGTACCTGACGTAGAACTTGAAAAAGGCAATGTCATGTTGATTGGCCCTACAGGGACAGGGAAAACCCTTTTGGCCAAAACCCTGGCTAAAATTCTTCAGGTGCCGTTTGCCATTGCCGATGCCACGACCGTCACTGAGGCAGGGTACGTGGGGGAAGACGTCGAAAATGTGGTCTTGAAGTTATTGCAAGCCTGTGATTTTAATATGGCCCGTGCCCAGGTAGGTATTATCTACATTGATGAGATCGATAAAATTAGCCGGAAGTCGGAAAGTCCCTCCATCACCCGAGATGTCTCAGGAGAAGGTGTGCAACAAGCGTTGCTGAAATTAGTGGAGGGCACGATTTGCAATGTTCCTCCGAAAGGGGGACGAAAACACCCTGAGCAAGAATTCCTTCGGGTGGATACAACGAATATCTTATTTATTTGCGGCGGGGCTTTTGTAGGGGTTGAGGATATCATTGCTCAACGAACGAATCAAAAGCGGTTGGGATTCGATGCGGGAGAACGAGAAGTCAAGCCGCTCAATAGTGATCAGCTATTGGCTCAGGTTCGGCCTGAAGATTTGTTGAAATATGGTTTGATCCCTGAATTTGTCGGACGGTTTCCGATTCTGGCTTCCTTAAACGACCTTGGGGTGGATGATCTGGTCCGAGTGCTGCAAGAACCGAAAAACGCGCTCATTAAGCAATATCAGGCCATGTTCCAACTAGATGGGGTTGAACTCACGTTTACCCCGGATGCCATACAAGCCGTTGCCATGAGGGCAGCCTCTATGAAAACCGGGGCACGGGGGTTGCGGGCCATCTTGGAAGAGGTGATGTTGGATCTGATGTATGATGTGCCGGCTTTGAAAAACATAAAACAGGTGGCGATTACCAAGGACGTGATTGACGGGACTGGTGTTCCACAATTAATCCCCTGACGGCTGAATTTTCGTGATTGGATGACGGCCAAGGATATTGCATTCTTCTTAATTCTATCTTATGCTACGGGACATCAGTTCATCGCAACGAACGGGCCCTGTGATGAATGGAAACGGTGACGTGGCCCATTATTGATGTTGTTTTGCTCAGGAATCCATAAGGAATCTGATTGGAAGTTAGTCCTAAGTCGCCACCGAATTCGCGTTCTCGGGCCGTTCCTTCCCTTCTCATCTCCTCAGAACCGTGCAAACAATATCGCTTTTGGAAGGAGGGACCCCGATGGGTTCAAAGATTTATGTGGGTGGATTACCCTATTCCACATCTGAGCAGGAACTGGCTGACCTGTTCGGACAACATGGAAATGTAACCTCAGCCAAAATCATCACGGACAAATACACAGGCCAATCTCGTGGCTTTGGTTTTGTGGAAATGGGATCGGATGAGGAAGCCCAGAGTGCCATTACGGCGTTGAATGGGACGGAATTGGGAGGGCGCACCCTCACCGTCAATGAGGCCAAACCTCAAGCTCCTCGTTCGGATTTTGGTGGAGGGGGGAATCGAGGTCCAGGTGGTCGGCGGCCAAGCGGCGGCAATCGCGGCGGCCGCTGGTAAAAAACTTCTGACATCGGTGTTTCTCGGATAAAGAACCGGGGGTTCCGTTATAGGGAATCCCCGGTTTTTTTTTGACTTGGGTAAGGTGAACTTCTCAGTGTAGAATGAGAGACGTTCTCTTGAACCGGGGGCGTATGAGAAGTGAATCGGTGCCGATGGAAGTCAGCGGCGTCGAATTATCAATAGGTGTCCCGGAAAGAATGGTGTCTATGAGTGATCGTCTTTCTCCCTCTCATTCCGTTCCTGATGAGTCTCGATCTCCTCTGAGTCAGGGAGCAGGAGGCTCTCCCCCGTCTCTTTTGGCTCTCATTGATCAATGTCTTGCTTCCTTGCCTGAAGGGGATGGTCGGGTTCCGCTGATATATCAGATACGTCATCGGGTGTTAGAACAGTCGGCCTCCTTTCAGCAACAGGACAAGGAATTCAAGAAACTTCAATCCGTCGTGGAGAAATTAACCGCTCCGGCGAACCGGGTGGGGACTTTTTTGGGACATTCAGATGATCTGTTGGCCCGGGTTATCGTGGGAGGGGCTGAATATTATGCCAACATTGATCCACGGCTATCAGAGGATTCATTAAAAAGCGGCCATCAAGTTTTGGTCAATGAAGCGTTTGTGGTCATTCGATCTTTGGGATATGACCAGAATGGGCCAGTCGTCAAAATTCGAGAAATCCTAGATGACGGGCGTTTGCGTGTCGACCAGGATCTGGGGCGGTCCGGTAATCTGATCCAACGGGCAGACGAGCTTCTATCCTCCGACTTAAAAGTTGGAGAGGAAGTACGGTTGGATCCCACCATGCACTTGGCTGTTGAACGGTTGACTCCGTCTGCCTCTCAGACACATGTGTTGGCCGACCTTCCAACCGTCACCTGGAAAGACATTGGCGGCCAGGAGAAAGCGATTGCGGCGATTCGACGGTCGATTGAACATCCTTTGCTCCACGGAAGTCTTTTTCAACAATATGCCTTTGAGCAACCCAAAGGGTTTTTACTATATGGGCCTCCAGGGTGTGGGAAAACCTTGATCGGGAAGGCGACGGCTGCCAGCCTGGGGCGTCTATTAGCCGACCACGTAGAAAAAGAATCAGTTTTCCCCCCCTCAGATTCCCCCGCTTTTTCTGCTTCACAGATTACCGGGGGGATTTTTCTCCATATCAAAGGGCCGGAAATTTTGAATATGTGGGTAGGAGAATCGGAGCGCATGGTTCGTGATATATTCGCGCAGGCTCGTGCTCATCGAAAAGAAGGGAAGCTCCCATTTCTTTTTATTGACGAGGCTGAATCCATTCTTGGAACGCGAAGAGCCATTCGGTCTTATAATGTTGCGAATACGGTTGTTCCGATGTTTTGTGCAGAGTTGGACGGCATTGAAAGTCTGACGCAGGTGGTAGTGATTTTAGCGTCGAATCGACCGGATTTGATCGACCCTGCGATTTTGCGGTCAGGCAGGATTGACCGGAAAATTAAAGTGGGGCGGCCGGATCGACAAGCCACCAAGGAGATTCTACGGATTTACCTTACTCCGGATCTTCCTTATGCCAGTGGAGACCGTTTTATTAATACGGTCGGCCCTCATGCCATTCCGGATGTCTTGATCGAAGAGCTGGTTGAACAGCTGTTTCAACGACATGAGGACAATCGAGTACTGGCCATTAGGCTTCGGAATGGGAGGCGCGATGTATTGTACCGCCAGAATTTTATTAGTGGGGCCGTGCTGGCCGGAATTGTGAGACGGGCCAAGGAACTGGCAATCGAACGTGCCATTGATTCCCCGGATGCGAAAGGAGTTGGTCTTTCATTGGATGATTTAACCCGAGCGGTCGAAGATGAGTTTCGGGAAAGTGAAATTTTTCCACCGGATGATTCTGCGGAAGAATGGTTGAAGTTGCTGGATTATCAGCCGGAACAAGTTGTTGGGGTCTCTTCATTCCAAGCGCAGGATGCCCGTCGCGATCGGGTGGCTTCCTCCATTATTTAAATGATGATCTCTTGATTGTCGTGTCGTATCCAGGGTGATGGGAATCTACAATTAGGGACATGCTGATGGAGCCTCTTCGTTTATTTGGCATTGAAACAGAATATGGAATTACGCGGGAGGATTCCGCTGAATTGGATCCGGTAGTGGAGTCGATGGAACTCGTGCGGGCTTATCTGAACGGACCCTTCCGGCGCCACTGGGATTACCAACATGAACATCCCCAACTTGATCAGCGGGGGTTTCGTGTGTCGGAGCTGGCTCAAGATCAGGAGGAAGCCCTCTTTGCCGAACAGGACGCTCATCGGCCGTTTTCATTCTACGAAATGAAAAGTGACCTGGTTCTGCCGAATGGCGCCAGATTTTATAATGACCATACCCATCCCGAATATTCATCGCCGGAATGTCGGACGCTCAAAGATCTTGTGGCGCATGATCGTGCTGGCGAACGAATTTTGCTGGCGGCGGCGAAGCGGAGAAATACGGTGCTTGGCGGAGCCTTCGTGCAGCTCTATAAAAATAACTCTGATTTTCAAGGGCATAGCTATGGTTGCCATGACAACTATCTTGTTTCCCGATCGTTGGATTTTCACATCTTGGTGGAAGGGTTGCTGCCCTTTCTTGTGAGTCGCCAGTTGATTGCCGGGGCGGGAAAAGTGGGGCGGGAAAAGCAGGAGGCTGGCTATCAGGCAGGCGGGTTTCAATTGTCTCAACGGGCTGATTTCATGGAGCAGGACTTAGGGGTGGATACCATGCACAATCGGTCTATCCTGAATACGCGTGACGAACCCCATGCCGATCGCACCCGCTTCCGTCGGCTACATTTGATTGTAGGGGATGCCAATATGTCGGAATATGCTACCGCCATGAAGGTGGGTACGACTCGGGTCGTGTTGGATCTCATTGCCAGAAACCAGGCTCCCTTGGTGCAACTGCAATCTCCCGTGTTAGCCATTCAAGCTCTTTCTCAAGATACCGACTTGAAAACCCTCGTCCTTCGGGAAAACGGAAAATCCATTTCGGGCCTAGATCTTCAACGGGAGTATTTGGAGGCTGCATCTCAGGCCTTGCGTGACGGCGATGAAGAAACGCAATGGATTCTAGAAGAATGGGAACAGACGTTGGATCTCTTGGAAACGGATCGGATGGCTTTAGTAGGGAAGCTGGATTGGGTGACCAAACAGTGGCTTTTGGAAACTTTTATACAGGAAGAGCGGTTGGAATGGAATGATCCTTGGCTGAAAAGTTTGGATTTGGAATATCATAATATTGATCCCGAACGAGGATTATTTTTAGGGTTGGAGGCCGAAGGGCGGACCGCCAGGATTTGCGTGGACTCCGATATTGAGCAGGCGATGGGGTGTGGACCCGATGATACTCGGGGAGGCTTGAGAGGGAGGTGTGTCCGTCAGTTTCCATCTCATCTGGAGTCTGTGCAATGGGAGCGTGTGACATTTCGTCAAGGGTCCCGGAGATTGGTATTTGATATGGGAGATTTGCTCGATCCCACCTCTGTGGCTTGTCAGGTGGAGAGACTCAACACCGCGCAGGAACCAGGAAATTTTTGTGTGCCTGTCTAAGGAGGATTCATGATACAACGGCGATCTCGGGATAGGGGCAGTGCTTGGGAAACGAATCTGGCGGAATGGGAACGACGGGAGCGTCCAGTGGATCCATTGGGGAAACCTCCCGGGCATCGGGAACCGGAGACGGGGCCCGCACGGCCAGATATCAATTCTCCCTCAAAAGACAATTTATTGAAACGGATGCGCAAGGTGGATCCCAAGCAGGCAGAGCGTTATCGTCAGCGGACGGGAGAATAAGCGGTATGGGAAACCAGGGGGATTTTTTTCAATTATTGAAAAAGCAGGGGTATGAGTTTTCCCATCAGGGTAACGGGCGGTCGTTTGCCGGGAGCGATGCCCCTCCTCTGACCACTGGGACTACCGTATTGGCGTTGAAATATCAGGATGGGGTGTTGGTGGCCGGTGATCGTCGAGCCACTGCCGGTAATCTGGTGATGTATGACCGTACGGATAAGGTATTGGAAATCGATCGATATTCCGTCCTAGCCATTGCCGGAGTTCCAGCCACGGCTTTTGAAATGGCTCGTGTCTTGGAGCATTCCTTTAAATACTATCGACGGAGCCAGCTCCAGGATTTGAGTTTTGAAGGAAAATTGCGAGCCTTATCCACCTTGCTGAAAAATAACGCTCCGGCAGCCTTGGCTGGGACAGGAGCTGTGGTGCCGATTTTTGCTGGGTATGACTTTCAGGACGGAGCTGGAAAGATTTTTTTCTACGATATCTTGGGTGCGGAATTTGAGGGCGTGGATTATGCGGTATCTGGGTCAGGCTCCTCGACCATTCGGGGAATCATGTTTTATCTCAATCAATGGGGCACTGGCCCCATTGCCTCGTATTCCGAGAGCCATGCCCTGACATTGGTTTTGCGTTTACTGACCAGCGCAGCCGAATTTGATTCAGCCACTGGTGGGGTCAATCCGCAAGCGAAACTCTATCCCGTGGTCAAACGTATCACGGCAAAAGGCGTGCAGACGATTTCTGTTGATCAGTTAAAAGATCTGTACGCAGAAAAGGTGGTCAGTCATGTATGAGGAACCCTATCGATGGGTTGAGGCCGTCGGCAATCGCCGGCAGTATTTGGATGATCAGTTTATTCAGGGCAATCCCTTGATTGCCATTTCCTATACGCAAGGAATCTTGTTGCTAACCGTTCATCGCGGGACCCCGAAACTCTATGAAATTTACGATCGGATTGCTTTAGGCGGCATGGGACATCCGGCCGACTTGGAAAAGGTGAGATTTTCCTTGCTGGATTTAGCGCACGTGGAAGGGTTTCAACGCTCGCCTTTGGACGTGACGGCCTCCCGGCTTACCAAAAATGGGGTGGCCCCGTTAGTGAAGCAGGCGTTTGAAGAGATTTTTCGTGCCCCCTATATTGTCAAAATATTGCTGGCCGAGGTAGGTAAGGTGCCGGGAAAAGATCGTATCTTTACGACAAATTATGATGGGTTGTTCGAAGAACGGTCAGATATGGGAGTGCTGGTTGCCAGACCGGCTCTCGAAAAAATCCTTCAAGATGAATGGAAGAAACGAGTGATTCCCGAGACTCTGCCTGAGGCGTTCAACCAAGCGCTGCAGTTTTGGGGATTGGCCAGTCTGCTGCAAGCGGATTCTCAAGATGAAGGAGAGGAAAGCCAAGAAAATAAGCGGGAGGGTAAAGCGTTTCCTGGCCCTCTGCCGGATGAAGAGGTGGTTCATCGACGTCTTCAAGAAACTCTCCAGAAGGAAACGTTGGAATGTGTGCTTCTGGACCGCACCGTGAGTGCGATGGAGACGTATCGAGTGTTGGCTGGCGAAGAGCTCCAAGCCCTCCTGCCGGTTTGGTTTCAGCCTGCCCCCTAACCTGTTGAGGATATCTCCTGGCTATGTATAATCGTATTTTCGGATTGGAAACCGAATATGGGTTGTTGATCAAATCGGACCAGCCGGAATTGTCACCTTCCTGGATCGCCCATCGGGTCATCGATCATCTCTTTACCGCCAAAAAGCATGGCGTCATTGATCTGCACTATCGAGGCTATGACGAACCGCCAGGTAACGGGGGATTTTTGCTGAACGGCGGACGAATGTATGTGGATATGGGGCATCTTGAGTTTGCCTCACCGGAATGTCATTCGCTTTGGGATCTCTTGACCTTCGATCGGTCAGGGGATTGTCTTATTCAAGATTGCCTGGAGGAATTAGGTCTTGCAGATCAGGTGTCCATTATCAAAAATAATGTGGATCATGAAACGGGTGCCACCTTTGGGTGTCATGAAAATTATTTGGTTTCTCGGGAGTTTCCCTTTACCCAGCGCGGGTTGGGACAACTGATTCCATTTTTGGTTACCCGGCAGGTCTTTACCGGAGCCGGTCGCATAGGCATGAGCAGAAATCTGGAAGGATGGATTGAGTTGGAAGATATCGAAGGCCTCGTCAGGCCACGATCAAACAATGCGAGACCATCCGATATCGTCTTTCAAATTTCCCAGCGGCCCGATTTTATTGTGAACGATTTCTTTGAATGGGTACAACATAATCGCGCAATTGTAAATACACGGGATGAACCGCTAGCCGATCCGAACCGATTCAGACGTCTACATTTATTAATGGGCGATTCCAACATGGCTGAGGAAGCTACTCTCTTAAAAATGGGCACCACCGGCCTGGTGCTTCAACTCATTGAAGAGGGCCATGTCCCTCAAGGCCTTGATCTGGATGACCCGGTTCAGGTCTTGCGCGATCTGTCGCACGATCAAAGCCGTCAATGGTTCATGACCCTGTCTACCGGGAAGGTGCTGTCTGCGTTGGACGTGCAAGAAATATTTTGGGCTGCCGCCGCCAAACACTATGCAGGGCAGGATGATGAGACTGATTGGGTCCTCGCACACTGGGAAGCGGTGATAAGGGACTTGCGCGGTGGGTATGAGGCCGTAGTCGGCCGTGTGGATTGGGCATCCAAGCTCTGGCTCTTGGCTCAATTTCGAGAAGCCGAACAGGTGGAATGGGGCGATCCGTGGCTCAAGAGCCTGGACCTGGAATATCATAACGTCAACCAACAGGAAGGCCTGTACCACGCATTGACGGATGAGGGGCATGCTCCACGCTTCATGACTGATGAAGCGGTGACCCTTGCCAAGTCCGTGCCTCCGAGAAACACCCGTGCCTTTGCTCGGGGAGAAGCCATTCGTTATCTAACTATGCAAGCTGAACCTCGTTTGTTTCCCAGCTTGGCCGACCATCCTGCAGGCCGGCGTGTGCCTCCCTATGTCATCAATTGGTCAGTCCTGCAATTCCGTGGCAGCCCGGTCTTTGTTATGGCTGATCCCTTTCGCACTTACATGAACGAGATGAAGTCGTATTGCCATCCATGATCTGTGGGTTCCTTTTTTGACTGCTTCTTCCCCTTGTTTCAGGAGAAGGTCAGGAGGCGATGAAGCTAAAAGGTCATTCCCAGTGAAAAGGCACCCAATGCGCCGCGTTGATCGAAATCATATCCGGCTCCGACATCCAATCGCAGGGACCAGAGTGAAATCCCTAGGCCAGCGGTTGGAGTCAATCGGGTTTTGGCATCTTCTATATTTTTTAAAACACCCCCTCGGAGGAAGACCACATCAAAGAGGCCTTGCTCCACTCCCAGGCTGAGAACTCGGCTGCGAATGCCAGGCAATAAGGTTTTGTTTTTGGTGAGATCCGCATCAACCGTGATGGTGGTTGAGTCAAATGGCAGGAGTGCGAGACCTGCACGTGCTTGTGGGCGAAGTTTAAACTCGCCGCCAGCCGGCGTTTTGAATGAAGGCGTATTCAGATCTTTCCCCACAATCCCCAACCGTAACCAGGGAATGGGAGTGATCAGGGCTCCTGCATCAATGCCGACTTCATAGGATTTTTTGGCATTTTTGAGTTCGTCGGAAATGTCAAATGTGTCATCGGCATCATCGACCGTAATTCCCCGCCGATAGGCTACACCGTGGATGATTTTTCCCGTGACCCCCAGCGAAATCTTTTTCTCCCAAAAGGCATAGGCATAGGATGCCGCAATTTGCCTGGCCTCCAGATAATTTACTTGTAATTGTCCACTAATATTCAATCGCGTTCCGGTGTCTACCACTGTGAGGGGAGTCGAGTTGAATGGACCGCCTGTTCCGACATTGGAAATATTCAGGCCCAAGGCATGATCCCCCCAATGCCCTTTGAAATAGGCTCCTACTGCGGCCAGCGCTGAGAGGGATGCGCCGTTTAGATCATTTAACAGGGCCTGTAATCGAGCTTGATTCGTAGCGGACCTGTCGGTGCGATCAATGTCATCGATATCTTCCAGGGTTTCTCGAAGATCCAATCGGTCGATTCCCTGAGCCGATGCTTGAAGGCGAATATCAACCGTTGAGGTCAAAGCCAAGCCAGCCGGATTCCAATAGGTGGCAAGTGAGTCCGTGGTGACGGCGACGCCTGCTCCCCCCATCCCGACGGCACGAGGGCCGACAATGACAAAATCTACCGCTAGAGCGTCTTTTGGAAGGGTGCTGGCGAAGAGAAAAATGACTAGAGGGAAGAACAGTAGACGAGCCAACCTGTGTGGCATTGGGGCCTCCTGGGATCCAGCTGATGATGAGTTGTGATTTAAACGGGGGACTTTCAGTGTAGAAAAATCAACCTCGAAAGTCTACCGTGGAGGTCGGCATAGCCCCACACAAACTAGCTCGCAAAATTTCGTCCTATTATCCAGTTAGCCTCGATTGGGGACGGCTTGGGTTGGACGTCATAAGGGAACGGAAATATTGAATGGTATTCTGTATCCCAAGCTCCAGATCGACTTGGGGGTTCCATTTAAGCAGAGTCTGGGCTTTTCGAATATCCGGGCGACGGATTTTAGGATCGTCGATGGGAAGAGATTGGAAGTCGATGATGCTTGGAGACTGCGTCAGTTGGATGATGGTATTGGCAATCTCCAGAATAGACAATTCCTGTGGGTTGCCAATATTAGTGGGCGCATGAATGGATTCAGGATTAGCCGGAGTCCTGGCCATCCGAACTTCAGTGTGAAATTGAGCATCGTGTGTGGGATTATCGGGTGGGGCCTGCAATAATGCGAGAATGCCAGCCACCATATCATCCACATAGCAAAAGCTTCGCGTCTGCGTTCCCTTTCCATAAACGGTCAAGGGTAGTCCTTCCAATGCTTGAACAATGAAATTGGAAACTACGCGCCCGTCGTTGGGGCGCATCCGCGGACCGAAGGTGTTAAAAATTCTTACTATACGGGTATCGACACCATGGTATCGATGGTAAGCCGTGGTCAGGGCTTCCGCAAATCGTTTGGCTTCATCATAAACCCCTCGCGGACTAACGGGATTGACATTCCCCCAATAGGTTTCCGGCTGGGGATTGACCAGAGGATCTCCATACACTTCTGATGTGCTGGCCAAGACAAACCTGGCATTCTTGGCTTTCGCTAATCCTAGGGCTTTATGAGTTCCGAGTGCTCCGACCTTGAGCGTGGCAATAGGATATTCTAGATAATCTTGTGGACTGGCTGGTGAGGCAAAATGAAGGACACCATCTAAGGTGCCATCCACATGGAGATAGTCACAAACATTATAGTGAACGAAGGAAAATCTTGGATGCCCAAGGAGAGGGGCAATATTTTCTGCGCGGCCAGTCAGGAGGTTATCCAAACAAATGACCTCATGGTGTTGATGAATAAGCGATTCACATAAGTGGCTGCCTAAAAAGCCTGCTCCGCCGGTCACTAAGATTCGCATCGTGATTTCCCTTTGCTACAAGCTGGAGGTGATCGTGTTCGAGCCCTCTGACATTGGGGTTGCCCAATATGCAAGGGTATTAGATAATATGCTTAAAGTCTATGCCTGTATTCTCATTTTCTCCATTTTCCTGGCCTCTTGCTCGCCGGACGTTCTTCAAGCTTGGGGGGCTGTCTGCACTGAGTCTGGGTGTTCCCGGTTGTGATCTGGGTTCCATGTTTGCGGTGCCTCCTCGGGATACCGTGTATTTTACCCCCAATGACAAGTTTTATACCGTGAATTTCATGGATGCCTCCTATAATTTCACGCGAGATCTGGATGTGGAACAATGGCAAATGATCGTCAAAGGGGCTGTGATCAACCCTATGGTCCTCAAATGGCGGGATATCCTGAATCGGGAGTCCTTTGATCAAGCTGTTACTTTGATGTGTATTGATACGCTTCCTGGAGGGACCAGTTTGGGTACAGCTATTTGGAGAGGGATTTCATTGAAGGCTCTTCTCCAGGAAGCAGGTGCAGATGAAGAAACCGCGCGGGACGTAATTTTTCGTGCGGCCGATGGGTATCATGACAGTATTTCCTTTACGAGGGCTATGCAAGATGACGTCATGATTGCCTATTTAATGAATGGAGAGAAACTTCCCAAGGACCATGGCTATCCGGTCCGGCTATTGGTGCCGGGCTTATATGGGATTAAAAATGTCAAATGGATTACGGAAATTGAGGTGTATAACGGGGACTATCAGGGGTATTGGCAGCAGAAGGGATGGACGGATGATGCCCGAATCCACATTTTTTCTCGCATCGATAGTCCGGGGCATTACCAGACCTTGCAGGGTGCACAGCATCGTTTACGCGGCGTGGCATATGGAGGGCCTGAGACGATTGCCGAAGTTCAGCTGAGTTTTGATCAGGAGAAAACCTGGGTTTCGGCTGAGATCGAGCCACCGCTCTCTCCCTATACGTGGGTGATCTGGAATTATGATTGGAGACCAGGAAAGCCGGGAAAGCACATGGTGTTTGTCCGGGCCATTGATGTGAAGGGAAAAGTGCAGACATCTGAAATTGCCCGCCCTCAACCTGCCGGGGCAACCGGATTGCATTCCATAGTGTTAAACGTGGCTGAGATTTAGGACGCAGGCCCTGGTTTTTTTGCCGTGCTGCGAATGGACAATTCTTGTAACTGTCCGGCCGAGACTTCCGAGGGGGCTGCTGTCATTAAACATTGGGCTTTCTGCGTTTTGGGGAAGGGAATCACATCTCGAATCGATTCCGTTTGCCCCAGAAGCATAATGAATCGATCCAATCCCAACGCAATGCCCCCATGTGGTGGGGCTCCCGACTCCAAGGCATCCAGCAAAAACCCAAATTTTTCCCTGGCTTCTTCTTTTGAAATGTTGAGCAAATCAAAAATGCGTTCCTGGATTTTCGGGGAATGAATACGGATACTCCCGCCTCCTAGTTCAAATCCATTGAGCACAAAGTCATAGGCTAGCGTTTTGGCTTGTAACGGATTTGTCTCCAGTAGCGATATGTCATTTGCATGGGGTGATGTGAAGGGGTGATGCAGCGCCACATATCGTTGATCCGTCTGGTTATACTCGAACATGGGAAAATCGATGACCCATAGGGGTTTCCATTGGGTCCGGTCAATGAGTTTCAGTTCTTCACCCAAAAGGAGCCGGAGTCTTCCAAGCACGTGATATACGACCGAGGCTTGGTCAGCGATAAAGAGGAGCAAATCTCCTGGTTGAGAGGCGGGAAGAGCCGCTCGCAGTGCCGGTCCGTTGAGAAATTTGGCAATGGACGAATCCAATGAGCCATCTCCATTGATTTTGACCCAGGCCAATCCTTTCGCGCCGAATTCCTTGGCTGTGTCAATAAGGTTGTCAATCCGATTCCGAGTGAATGTTCCGCCACCAGGAACAATGAGTGCGTTGACCAATCCTCCATTTTCCACCGCACTGCGAAATACTTTAAAATCGCACGTTTTCGCGAAGTCGCGTAGTGAGTGTAGCGGTAGGTCGAACCGCAGATCCGGCTTATCGGTGCCATAGCGTTCCATCGCTTGTTCAAAGGTCAAGCGGGGAAAGGGGGAGGGTAGGGTGATCTGTTTGGTTTCTTGGAAGATCAATCGAATCATGGATTCCGTCAGATGCATGATATCTTCCCGGTCAACGAACGACATTTCCAAATCAATTTGAGTGAATTCGGGTTGTCGATCCAGACGCAAATCTTCGTCACGGAAACATCTGGCGATTTGATAGTAGCGGTCAGTTCCTCCAATCATTAAAATTTGTTTAAATAATTGGGGGGATTGAGGAAGGGCAAAGAATTCACCCGGATTAACTCGGCTAGGCACTAAATAATCCCTGGCCCCTTCCGGTGTGCTTTTGGTGAGGATCGGGGTTTCGACCTCAACAAAATCCTGCCGATGCAGATAATCTCGGACCACATGGGAGACCTGGCTTCGCAGTTTAAGGAGATCTTGCATGCGAGGGCGCCGTAAATCCAGATAGCGATATTTTAATCGAAGAAATTCCGTGGCATTGACTTCATCTTCGATGGCAAAGGGTAAGGGTTTCGCTTCATTCAGGACAGTAAGGGAGTCGGTGCAGACTTCGATTTCCCCTGTAGGGAGGTGGGGATTGGCTGACCCTTCCGGTCGCTTGATCACGGTTCCTGTCACTTCAATGACATATTCGTTTCGAAGACGATCGGCTTGTTTGTGCAGTTGCGCGTTCTGTTCGGAGTCAAAGACAATTTGCGTCAGGCCATAGCGATCCCGCAGATCCAAAAAGATAATGCCTCCATGGTCTCGACGACCGGCGACCCATCCGACTAAGGTCACGTGTTGTGCGACGTGGGTGTGGCTGAGTGCTCCACAATGATGGGTTCGTTTCACCGCTGCCTTCCTTTCTTCTGAATATGACTGTTCGTGATGTCAGTGTGGGATGGTTATCTCGGGTTTGATGCTGGCGATCTTGAAAATACGTTGGATGCTATTTATCGGATTGGTGGAACGTTTCAAGTTTTCGGCTTCCGTCTTGTTGTCGATCCACGTTTTGATTCAGCCCATCGAGCTGGCTTCGTGGTACGGGTTCCTCTGCTCCTCGGGTGTTTTTCTGCAGGCACAAGTATCTGACGAAGGGCATTGGCCTCCTTATCCGTGAGAAATCGACTGGCGCCAAGGGGGAGGTTCCCCAAGTTTAATGGACCAAATTGAATGCGTTTGAGCCGAATAACTGGGTGTCCCAGATATTCCAGCATGCGTTTGACCTGGTGTTTGCGGCCTTCGTGAATCGTAATTTCTACCCAGGAATTGGCCTCGGCCTTTCCGGCTTTTCGAACTTTGGCCGGTGCTGTTTGCCCATCTTCCAACGGCAACCCTTTTTTTAATTGGAGAATTTCAGTATCTTCAAGCACGCCTTTAATTTTGATCAGGTAAGTCTTTAAGACATGATGACTGGGATGAAGGCAAGCTTGGGCTACTTCCCCATTATTGGTGAGCAATAAGAGGCCTTCACTGTCAAAGTCAAGCCTTCCAACCGGGAATAACCGCAATGATGGTTTGGGAAGCATGTGTTTGATGGTGGGTCGGCCTTCAGGGTCCTGTAACGTCGAGACGACGCCTGCGGGCTTGTTGAGGATCAAAAACATATCGGGCGCCGGGGCGGGAAGATGTTTTCCGCTGATTTTGATGTGATCGTGCGCTGGGTCAACTCGTGTCCCTAATGTTGTGATGACTTCTCCATTGACAGTCACCTGACCTGATTGAATGAGTTCTTCGGCTTTTCTTCTGGATGAGATGCCCGCACGGGCAATGACCTTTTGCAGTCGTATCTTTTCTTCGGTATGGACCATGTCTATTCCCATTCGATGGTGGCCGGTGGTTTTGAGCTAACATCATAGACCACTCGGTTGATGCCTCTCACTTCATTGATAATGCGGTTAGACATACGTCCCAGGATATCCGGTGGAATGACAGCCCAGTCTGCGGTCATGCCGTCTGTACTTGTGACTCCACGAATGGCAATGACGGATTCATACGTGCGTTGGTCACCCATGACCCCGACGGTTTTGATGGGGAGCAACACCGCGAAAAACTGCCAAATGGACCGGTGAAGTTGGGCGCGTTCAATTTCTTCCCTGACGATCGCGTCAGCTTCCCGTAGGATGTTCAGGCGTTCGGGAGTCACTGCGCCCATAATACGAATGGCTAAGCCCGGTCCCGGAAACGGTTGACGCCAAACAATATCCTCCGGCAGCCCAAGTTCCAGCCCCAAGGTACGGACTTCATCCTTGAATAATTCACGAAATGGTTCAATAAGCCTGAATTTCATCCGTTTAGGTAAGCCGCCCACGTTGTGATGGGTTTTAATGGTTGCCGAGGGGCCTTTGACGCTGAGGCTTTCAATGACATCCGGATAAAGTGTTCCTTGGACTAGAAAATTGACTGTTCCCATGGCGCGGGCTTCCTGCTCGAACACTTTAATGAATTGTCGGCCAATAATTTTCCGTTTTTGTTCTGGATTCGTGATGCGCGCCAGGACAGAAAGGAAATCCCTGGCATGATCCATGATTCGCACTCGCATGTGATAGGTCGCATTAAACACTTCTTGAAGTTGTGCCACTTCATCTTTTCTCATCAGTCCGTTATCGATGAAGAGGCAGGTAAGCTGATCCCCAATGGCTTGATGGGTCAGCACCGCAGCCACTGCAGAGTCCACTCCTCCGCTGAGGGCGCAAATGACAGGCTCCTTACCGACTGTCTGACGAATGGAAGCGACCTGATTATCAATAAAGGAGCCCATGGTCCAGGAAGGCTCACAGTGGCAGATGTGCCGTGCAAAATTTTTCAGAATTGTGGAGCCATGTTGGGTATGGACGACTTCCGGATGAAATTGAATGCCAAAGAGGGGAGTCGAGCGTTGGACGGATTTCATTGCAGCAATTGGAGCATGCCGGGTGTGGCCAATTTTTTTAAATCCGACGGGCAGTTTTTCTACTGAATCGCCGTGTGACATCCATACGAGGAATGGGGCCGTGGGGCCTAGTCCCGCAAATAAATCGGCTGTATCATCAATCTCGAGTTCGGCCCGCCCAAATTCTCTGTGGGTGGTGGGGGTGACCGCTCCGCCGAAGTGATGTGCTAGCAATTGCATGCCATAGCAAATACCTAGGATGGGAAGCTCCAGTTCAAAAATGCCAGGGTCGAGTGATGGGGCTTGGGCGTGGGTGACCGAAGCCGGACCGCCTGACAGGATAAGGCCCCGTGGCTGATGTGTGAGAATGTCGGCTATAGGGGTGTGAGCGGGAAGAATGACGGAGAAGATATGAAATTCCCGAATCCGTCTGGCAATGAGTTGCGTGTATTGAGATCCAAAATCCAGGATGACAATCGTATCGTTAGGGTGCGGCATGGTAATGAAAGGTTGCTCATATGACCTGCGAGATGTTGAGCCTTGGCATCTGCGGGGCGTTATGATTTAGAAATGGCTCAAAATAGGCTCATGGGGTAACGTTGATTATCTGATTTTCTATTTTTTCGTTTGGTGAGAGAATCTTTCGATTTTAATCAGCTTGATAATTAGGTGCTTCCTTGGTAATGACCACATCATGTACGTGAGCCTCTCGTAACCCGGCTGAAGTCAACCGAATGAACCTCGCATCTTTTTGCAGGTCTGGAATGGTCCGGCACCCGCAATACCCCATGCCAGCCTTTAGGCCTCCGACGAGTTGATACACCAACACTGAAAGGCTTCCCTTATAGGGGACGCGGGCTTCAATTCCTTCAGGAACCAATTTGGGTGTTTCGCGCCCCTCTTGAAAATACCGGTCTTTTCCCCCTCGTTCCATGGCACCGAGAGAGCCCATGCCCCGATATTCCTTATAGGCCCGTCCTTGGTAAAGGACCATTTCGCCTGGAGCTTCTTCGGTTCCTGCGAATAGGGAGCCGATCATGATAGACGAAGCCCCCGCTGCAATAGCCTTAGTGAGATCGCCAGAAAACTTGATTCCGCCATCGGCAATGAGGGGGATGTGATGTTCCTTCGCCACTTTTGCACAGTCGGCGACAGCCGTTAATTGGGGAACGCCAGCGCCGGAGACAATCCGTGTGGTGCAAATAGAGCCGGGACCAACTCCCACCTTAACGGCGTCGGCACCAGCTTTGATGAGGTCAGCCGTGGCCTCTGGTGTGGCTACGTTTCCAGCAATAATGTCAAGTTCAGGGTATCGTTGCTTAATGTCTTTTACCTTCTGAATCACGCTCTGAGAATGTCCATGGGCGGTATCAACAACTAGAAGATCAATGCCGGCCTTCGTTAAACGTTCCAGCCGTTCATCGACGTCTTTGCCGACTCCCACTGCCGCGCCGACGCGTAGTCGGCCATGCGCATCCTTACATGCGAAGGGATATTTGATCTTTTTTTGAATATCCTTAATGGTAATGAGTCCTTGCAGTTCGAATTGGTCGTTCACAACTGGAAGTTTTTCAATCCGGTGTTCATGTAGAATTGCTTGAGCCTTTTCCAAGCTGGTTCCCACCGGCGCTGTCACTAGTTTGCCCTTGGTCATGACTTGTGAAACTTTCAAGTCCATCCGGTTTTCAAAGCGAAGATCTCTGTTCGTGAGAATGCCAACAAGTTTTCCATCCTGGGTAACGGGGATGCCGGAAATACGGTAGGTGGCCATGAGATGATGGGCATCACGAATCGTATGGTCAGGAGAAATGGTGATGGGAGAGAGGATCATGCCACTCTCCGATTTTTTGACTTTGTCGACTTCCGCGGCCTGAACATCTGGGGGCAAGGCTCGGTGAATGATCCCTATCCCCCCTTCACGGGCAAGGGCAATGGCCAAGCGGCCTTCAGTTACTGTATCCATGGCTGCACTAATCAAAGGAATATTAATGCGAATATTGCGGGTTAACCATGTGGAAGTATCAACATCGGCTGGTAGCACATTGGAATGGCGTGGCAAGAGCACGACATCATCAAATGTTAAACCGATCCGTAATTGGTCTTCCCACATAGCCGATCCTATTGAAAAAGTGAGTTGGTAAAGCTAGTAACAGATTTCAATTAGAACAAACGCTGGTTCATCATAAATTTCTAGTTAAACCTCGTCAATGGACCAAACGACTTTTCCTATGGGCTTTCCATCCTGGACAAAATATAGCCAGAAGAATTACAAAAAGAGCAGGGAGGACCTCTTCTGGAAGAGGTCCTCCCTGCTTAGGAGTATAGGGGAGTTTCCCACCTCAGGGAATATGAGGAGGAATTATTCTGCAGATTCTGGAAGGGCTGCCAACTGCTCTTCCTCGCTGAAGTGTTCTTCTGCCTCCTCCGCAGGCATGAATTCTTGAACACGCATGTTCCCGCTATCAACCACAAAGACATGACCACGGCTATCCACACTGAGTCCATAGGGGAAATTGAATTGTCCACCGCCCGTACCAAATCCACCCCATTGGGTAATGAAGTTGCCATCCCGATCAAATTTTTGAATCCGTTGATTGCCGGTATCACTGATAAGGACATCTCCGGCTTCATCAACAGTGATTCCCCAGGGTGAACGGAACTGGCCAGGTTCTTGGGCTTGGGCGCTGCTGGCATGGCCTGGACCGATTCCTCCACCCCACTTGGTCAATAATTGTGGAAGAACGTTGGTGCTTGTATCGAATTTTTGGACCCGATGGTTTCCCATATCAACGACATAGACCGTTCCGTCGGTTTGATCCACGGCAATACCGCGTGCAAAATAAAATTGCCCATCTGCATTTCCGAAGCTTCCCCATTGCATGATGAACTCTCCGGTATCATCAAATTTTTGGATGCGGAAGTTTGCGCTGTCGACTACATAGATATACCCACGCACTCGATCAACCGCGATGCCCCATGGGGCGTTAAATTGACCTTCCCCATTGCCACGAGATCCAAATTTCATCATATAGTGTCCCAATTTACCATCAAATTTTTGAATCCGATGGTTGTTGGTGTCTGCAACATAGACGTTGCCCTGTCCGTCGCAGGCTACACCTGTGGGATTATTGAAGTTTCCATTGGAAGAGCCAAAGTTTCCCCAGAGAAGGATGAAATTGCCGTTTCGGTCAAATTTCTGGATCCGATTGTTGCCGTTATCGACGACAAATAAGGAGCCCTGGCGATCCATGGCCATTCCATACATGGGACTAATGAATTCGCCTCCATGCAAGAGTGAGGCGCCACGTCCCGGTTTCCCCCATTTCGCAATGCAAATATATCCGGAAGTATTAAGTAGAATACTTGCGCTGGCCGGGACGGAGACATTGTGATTGGCGTCTTTGAACCACACATATACGGTTTTTGTGCCGTCAACCGGAGAAACGGTGAAGGGGATGGTGGCTCCAAATTGGTTCTCAGGCTCTACCTCAACCCAGCCTGGCATGGTGCCACTGGGAGTCATCGGATTTTCCGAGATGAAATAGGCTGCCACACCGCTATCGACATCTTTTGCCGAAATGGTGGCGATAAGATCCGGGCTATTGGTCATATAGGCGCCGTGATTGATAACAATATCGGGATTTTGCGGTGCCGCGACGTCAATTAAAACTGGAATGGCCATCTGTTCCTCGGAGAGCCGACTTTCAGCACCGTCTTCTGTTACGGATGTTAGGGCATAATAGTAAGGGGTATTGTTGGTCAATCCGGAATGAGAATAAGGAGAAGTCACCCCTTCGACTTTGGTCGAGGTCTCCATTTGAAGGTCGGGGCTTGTGCTAAAGTATAGGTTGTAGCTCGCGGCCCCTGGTACTTCAAGCCAACTGATGATGTTTTCAGTATCTCCTGGCTTCACGGCTAAATTAATGGGAACTTCCATGTCGGTCGCCAGCCGTTTTTCTTGTTTGCCTCGGGTCAACTCATCTTGAGTTGGAGTAAACTTGGTGAGACGATGGTTACCGCTATCAATGACATACACGTTCCCTTCTTTATCCACTGCAATTCCTGATGGGAAATTCAACTGTCCTTCGGTTAAGCCGCGATTTCCCCAGGAGGTAAGGTACGTACCGTTTGAATCGAATTTTTGTACTCTGTGGTTTCCGCTATCCACCACATAGATATATCCCAGTGCATCACAGGCTACACCCCATGGGGATTTAAACTGTCCAGGTGCCGTTCCCTCTTTTCCCCATTTCATAAGGAAGTTACCTCGAGGATCGAATTTTTGAATCCGATGATTGCCCTCGTCGGCAATGTAGATGTTTCCTACAAAATCAACAGCAAGCCCACGTGGATAGAAAAAGGCTCCGTCATATCCGCCATCACGTCCCCATTTGAGCGTGGGGGTTCCGTCTGGGAGGAATTTTTGAATCCGGGCATTGCTGGTATCCGATACGTAGAGGTTACCCTGTGAATCGGTGGTCAATCCCCAGGGTACATCAAATTTCCCAGCCTCTGCGCCACGCCAGGCAAATCCAAATTTTCCCCACGCATTAATGATATTCCCTTCACCGTCGAATTTTTGAATTCGATTATTTCCGCTGTCTGCCACGTAAACGTCACCTTCCGGCGAAGTGGCAATTCCACGAGGATAATAGAACTTGCCCTCTTGGGAGTCAGGTTCATCCCCCCACCGCGAGAGGAATTTTCCATGTTTATCAAATTTTTGGATAGAATGGTTATCCGTATCTCCGACATAAATGTTGCCATCTTTATCTATGGCAATGCCTGTTGGGGATTTGAATTCTCCATCATCCACACCTTCACAACCCACATGCATGACAGGAAGGTAGGGAGATGGAATCGACATGATTTCTTCCGAGAGCGGACTTTCTCCTTCCTCTGTGACGACGGTTACCGCATAGTGGTAGCACAGACTGTTGGCTAAATCGTTATGTTCATAGGGAGATGAGGCGCCTTCTATGCAATTGGCTTTTTCCTTGATAAGTCCAATTTTTGGAATAAAGTCTTCCCTGCTGGCAATGGGTCTAGTCAGATCGCATGGTTTAATCTGCACTCCCTTTGAGGTGGAAAAATAGAGGTTATAATATAGGGCTTGGGGGACAGGGTCCCAGGTTAAGGTAATTCGAGAATTTTCTGGATTGGCCTGTAAATTGACCGGGGGAGGTGGAAGTGTTTCTTCTGAATGTTGTCCCGCACCCCAATCCTCTTCTTGACCCTGAATTGATGTCAAATTAGAAAATGTGTGATGTTCGCCAAAAAGAATAACCTTCAAGAGTTTACTTGACATACTAACTCCCCCAAAATAATAAAAGTCGCACCTGAAAGTGAAAAATAGTCAATAAATTCAATGACTTAAGTGGGAAGTCTATCAGGGGAATTTAAAGGAAGTCAAGGAAGGCCATTTTGAAATGCCAGGAAGGCCGCTTTGTAGGCGGCCTTCCTGGTCATGACTAGCTCAAAAGCTATTCATTTCAGTTCAGTCAAGGTTGCGCCATCTACCCGAAATCCTTCCTTTTTCCCTCAAATTGCCGCGAAACTTAAGTTAGGAAGGAATATACATTAAGATTAAGATGGTTGAGCGATACCTAGTTTCACCACATTGGCTGCCTGTGGACCCTTGGCGCCTTCAACTAGATCAAATTCCACCGATTCGCCTTCCTTGAGGGATTTAAATCCATCTTCCTGTAATGCCGAATAATGGACAAATACATCTTGGCCTCCTTCTACTTGAATAAAGCCAAAACCCTTGCGATCATTAAACCATTTAACTGTGCCCTTGCTCTTCACGATAACTCCTCCCCTTTCATCAGGTGGTTGTTTATCCCGAAATAATAATGACTAGTCTGAAGTAAAAAAGCCGAAAAAGGAGAGTCTTCCTCTTTCGGCTTCCAGGCAGATAACTCGATTCACTTTTTTAATACCTTTACAAAAACGGTAAGGATGTAGCACAGTTGAAAAAAACTGTCAATAAATTCTTGAAAGAATTTAGGCCTTTCCGCATTATTTTTTATAGGAAAGACATCAATTTGTACGAATGTCCTTGATGAGCCCAATTTGGTTGTAGGAATACCCACCCATAATCCTCCGGTGCCCTGATCAGAATTCTTGATCGATACATTTTCACGGAACTGCTGTCTCCTTTTTTAACGAGCCTCGGTGGGTTGTGCTTCATCATCTTTACCAAGGAAATGTTACGGTTAGTGGATTTAGTGGTTTCCCGTGGGATTGGTCCGGCTTCCCTGGGAAAAGTCATTCTGAGTTTACTTCCATCCTTTCTGGTTTTAACTCTTCCTATTGCCTGTTTAATTGCCACGATATCAGCCTTTAATCGATTGTCTTTTGATCAGGAGTTAACGGCTATCCGTGCAGCCGGGGTAGGATTTTGGCGGGTTGTACTTCCTGTCGTCGTGTTTTCTGGGGGTGTCTTTGGATTGACGATGATTCTGTCACAGTGGGGGCAACCCTGGTCAAATGTCTCGTTAAAAACATTGGCTCTGAGCGTAATCGAAGACGAGTTGACGCTACCCTTAGATTCCGGAGTTTTTAATGAACCCTTATCCGGATTGATGGTTTATGTACCCGCTCCTCATCAGGCGAATGGCCAATCCGGGATTTTTATTGCAGACCGCCGAAATCCTCAAAAAGTTCTGATCATCGTGGCGACTGGATACCAAATGCTTAAGCAGAACGATCACCATCAATTAGGAATTCGATTATTCGATGGCGCAATCCACCAAATACCAGAGGATCCGCTGAGTTTTCACCGGGTGACCTTTCAGACCTATGATTTTTGGCTGCCGCCAGCTAGCCGTTCGCTCAAGGCAAAAACGGAGCGAAAAACCTATGCAGAATTGATTCAGGATTTGGATCAAACTAAATGGGCTGATTCAGGGCAGCTCAGGCGCCTGATGGAATATTACAAAGACACTGCGTTTCCTGTGGCCACCTTTATTTTTGGTCTTTTGGGGGTGCCGGTTGGAATTGTGTCCAAACGTTCTGGGAAAACCGGGGGATTTGCGATTGGAGTGTTGATCATTATTGGATTTTATTTGCTGAATGTTTTGGGAGAATTTTTAGTCACCGCGCTTATTTTTTCTCCTTTTTGGGGAGCATGGGTACCCAATGTGGTGTTGATGGGCTTGACCAGTTGGTTATTGGTTCGTGCGCGTAGAGGATGATGGACGTTATTTAGATATTTAGCTTTATGAAGACGATCACTCGTTACATCCTAGGAAAATTTGCCCGAATATTTGGGTTGTGCCTGGTCACCGTGACTACGATTTATTTGGTCGTAGATTTTTTCGAGAAACTGCGGAAATTTTTGAAATATGACGCAGATCTCTCGTTGATCTTTACTTTTTTTGGATACCGAATTCCTGAAATTATTTATCTCCTTGCGCCATTGGTCGCGCTGATGGCCTCTATTTTGACTGTGGGAGGTCTTAATCGTACGAAAGAAATTACTGCTATGCGTAGTTGTGGCATGAGTTTTTTTCAGATTGGCCTTCCGTTTTTTGGATTTGGATGTTTGGTCAGTGTCCTGGGATTTATCTTAGCTTCGGAAGTCATACCGGTGACCAACCGACAGGCCGATTATATTCAGACGGTCCTCATTCAGAATAAACCTGAACACCTTTCTTTGGAGGAGAATCGGATCTGGTTACGTTTGGGAACGGATGCGTTAATAGAAATTCAAAGCGTTCAGGACGACGGTTTGCAATTGGATGGGATTCGTATGTACCAATTGAATCAGCCATTTTATTTGCGAACAATTGTGGAAGGGCACCATGCAAGATTTTTTCAAGATCGGTGGGTCATGGAAAAGGTGGTTACTCGTCGTTTGGCGGCGGGACAGCCTGCGCATATGGATACGATATCACAGCAAGTTCTGCCCCTCCCATTGATGCCGGAAGATTTCCGGAATTGGCTAGCGCAATCTCCAGAGCTTATGACTCTCGTGCAATTGCGAGAGTATATCCAACGGTTGGCCCACGACGGACACAGTTTGGACCGATATCTTACGAATTATTGGAGTAGAATTGCCTATGCGGTGGTGCCTTTAGTCATGACCCTTTTGGGCATTGCGGTCAGTTTTCAAGGAAGTGGAGTGCGGGGGGTGGGAGTGGCGAAGGGGTTGGGACAAACATTGGCAATCGGGTTTCTCTTTTGGGCTGCTCATTCGGTGGGTGTGGTCTTAGGCCAAAACGGAGCTATTCCACCTTTGATTGGAAGCTGGATTGCCACATTGATGTTTTTGATGGTCGGCAGCAATATTTTTTTGAAATTGAAGTAGTTCGTTCAAGCGATAAGATTGTTCGTGGAAAATAAATCCTTGGATTTTCCTCCACATCATTTTTTATCAATGATGCTCAATGAATGCCATTGTTGTTTGTTTCATTGTCCATTTCAAGTGGTTTCTTAATTCGTCAAATATTGGTCCGATACATGAACGCAAGACCTTATGCACTGGACAAGAAATGTTTCTGAAGTGGCAATCTTTCTGTTAAGTCAAAACGTTTTCAAGGAGCGCATTATTACAGTTATCTAATCCTATTTTAACAGCCCTATACAGGTGACAAAGGCAAACTATCCGCAAGGGTAGGGCGCAAAGCCGGGAGGCCATGAAAGGATCTGAGTTCATGGTTGGTCAGGCTGCCGAACTGTAAGACTCCGTATCAAGTTCGTTCATCGTTGCGCCTTTTCTTCGGAAGGGCGTTTTTTTGGTCACCGGAATATGGACCAAGACTATGAACGAAGTTCTTAATTCCACTTTTTCCTCCCTAAGTTATAACTCAGAAAATTCTGCCGGTTCCTCGCATAACTCAACATCAATTACTGAGGAAGCGACTTTCAAGAGTGTTTTTTCTCAGGAAGAACTGGATGCAATTTTGGTGGAATTTCAGCCTATTATTCGGCGGATGGCAGGGGCCATGGTAGCCAAGAATCCTTTTTCATTGGATATTGAAGACTTGGCAAGTGTCGGGACTATAGGATTGCTTTCAGCTCTGCGGCGATTTGATCCTACGCGGGAAATCAAATTTCGCACGTTTGCCGAGTATCGGATTCGGGGCATGATGTTGGATGAAATTCGGTCCATGGATTGGGTGCCTCGCTCCGTACGAAGCCGGCAAGAGCAAATCCGGCAAACGGTAAATGAATATCTCCAAAAAACCGGTGTGGCACCAACGAATACCGAGTTAGCCAATACCTTGGGAATTGACATAGAGGAACTGGAAGGCAATTCCGGATGTACTCCCCGCCTCGTCAGTCTGGATGAGCCTGTTGGTAGTGAGGAGGAAGGCGGAACGTTAGGAGATGTCATTCCTGATGCGGAAGAACAAAGCCCATTTTGGGATTGCTTGAATGCCGAAATGAAACGTGCGCTAGACTCCGCTCTTGTGACCCTAACGCCCAGACAACAAGAGGTTTTACATCTGTATTATTATGTTGGTACCACGATGAAGGAGATTGGGCTGCGTCTTGGGTTGACCGAATCTGGTGTTTGTCGAGTGCATTCAGCCGCGATTCGACAGTTACAAATTGTTCTGGGTGAATCAATTGATGAGCCTTCACCTCGTAGGATCAAACCAAAAAATCAAAGGAAGAAAATGCACTAGGACAATCTCGTGCTATTCGGAAGCCTTCTAAATACGTTCGGTGTGGAAAAACTCATGCCCTCCAATTTTGGCTACTTTTCGATGGACTTGAGCCCAACGAGGACTTTTTACAATATCCGGGTTATAAAATAAAACGGCCCCATTTACAACCTTTCGGCCATCCTGCACAAGCTTCCACGCCATTAAACTTTCCTGCATTTTGGTATTGGAAGGGTTAAAGGGTATATCATCTGGGTTCCGGGTGATCCATGGTTCGAATTGTTTTGGTCGAAGAACCGTGCCTCTGACTGTTCCGTCACTATGAAAGTGGTGAATCATTCGGTTTCGAATCACTGCTGCCACTGCCAGTTTGCCTGCAAAACTTTCCCCTTTTGCTTCAAAATAAATCGTGAGTGCCGCCAAGGTATCGTCATCATGCCGCATTGGTTCAAGGGTTGAATGCTGCAAGGGGTGAATGGATGAGGAAGTTTGCGGCGAAGCAGCTAATGCATAATGAGCTGTTTCCTTGTTTCCAGAATTCAGTGGAATAAGAACCCCAAGGACAATCAGGCAGCAGGTAATAAGAAACAGGGAAAATCTCTGTGATTTCCCAGTGGGTTGATGTAGAAAAATCGGATAGTTGCAAGATTCGTCTTCGTGAATGGAATTAAGGTTTTTTGCGAAAAGAGTCGGTGATGAGTTCAATGGAAAAGTATGCATGCCGCTCAGCATAGGGCAAACTATGTGCCCGAATGGAGTTGCCCTGCAGGATGTCTTCCTTTAACGACCGTCCTGGTAGAATAAGGAAAGTTTCTAGGGTACGAAGAAAAAGAAGTTATAGGAGAACGCGATGATTTATTCTGAATTTGTTAGAATTTCCAGACAGTTCTCTGAAAAGTATCTTGACGGTATGGCTCTAAATGGCTGTTTTTACTGATGAAAGAATGTTTAATCGATCGTCGAAGTGATGACATCCGCCATATGGGGGGGAGAATGGGGGATAGGTTGGTACTAGGTCAGGGAAAATGATGGAGATTTTGGACACTTGGTCACAGTTTGACGTCTTTGATTGGATAAGGAGGAAATCCGTCATGGCTAGTTATTGGAAAAAAATAATTGTGCTGATGAGTCTTGTTCTAGCTTACGAGGCAGGAGGAGGCCTTTTGATTCCTGGGAATTCTGTCTTGGCTGAGCCCCCAAAGACAACCGTGGAAGATTTCTCTCAGCTTTCTCGGGCGAAAATCTTTTTAAAAGCGGGGGATTATCGGCGAGCGATTGAAGCCTGCCAACGATACATTGACCAACATCCTTCAGTGGAGGCATATGTCTATTTAGCGTATATCTATGAAGCCTTGGATGGCTATTTGATGTCCTTGGTCAAGGCAGAAGACTATGTCAAGGTGGAGCAGTTATCCTTAAATCTGACTGCTCGAGAGATCATTGACCTCATTGATCCGCCGAATGTGCTGCCTCGTATGGCTCAGGAACTCATCCATGAAGGGGTCCGACAACAGTTTGATATTACTGCGGCCATGGCTAATCGCTTAAATCGTTTCAGGACAGATGAGTTGTGGATGCATCAGACTGCATGGCGAGAAGGGCATGTAGACAATTGGTGGAGTGGGATTCCTCCGGAATGGCAATGGTAAGCCCACATCGGGAAAAACGAGTGACGCGTGTATAGTCCGCCTTTCTATCCACATCTAAAGTTGACAGTCTCTGGAGGGCCGTTTAGGATGACAACCAACGTTTGGTTAGGCCAAACCTTGAGCAGAATCAAAAGGTATTATTATCGAACATAAGGAGGCAGGACGTGTCGGAATTCGTGGCCAAAGCGGATGGGTCGAACTGGGAGTCTGAGGTTTTAAAGTCTACGGGATTGGTAATGGTGGATTTTTGGGCCGTGTGGTGTGGTCCATGCCAAATGGTTGCTCCCATCGTCGATGAACTGGCCAAAGAGTATCAAGGTAAATTAAAGGTCATGAAGCTGAATACCGATGATGCTCCCGAAGTGGCTGGGCAATATCAAATTATGAGCATTCCCAGCATTGTCTTTTTCAGGGGTGGTCAGGTGGTCGAAAAAATTGTGGGGGCCAGGCCTAAGCAGCAATTTAAACAAGTGATTGACGGATTGTTAGCCCAATCAGCTACGGCGTGATTGGAGACATATGAGGCACTCGGTTTCATGCTTGCCGAGCTGCGTATTTCAAACTTTGCCCTGATCGACTCTCTCCATTTGGAATATCCGTCCGGGTTTTTGGTGTTTACCGGAGAAACCGGAACCGGAAAATCCCTTCTCATTGATGCTATTCTCTTGTTAATCGGAGGGCGCGCCTCTTCCGATCACATCCGATTTGGAGCTGAAGAAGCTCTTCTTGAAGCCAGATTTATTGTTCCTCCTGAACATTCTCTTCATCAAGATCTTTTGGAGCAAGGCTTTCTGCTTCCTGATCAGCAGGACCTTATAATTCGACGGATTGTGTCGCGTTCAGGAAAAAACCGCATTTATTTGAATGGAAGTCTGGCCTCCCTACAGGTATTACAGGGGATCGGTCAGCAATTGGTGGATATTCATGGTCAACACGATCAACAGTCCCTGCTTTCCCCAAAATCTCAGTTGAAGCTATTAGATGCTTTTGGCCATGTCGAACCCTTAGTAGCTCGTTACCAGGAATTATACAAGGAATGGGAGCAAGCTAAGACAGCATTTGCTGTCTTTCAAGGGCAGGTGCAGGACAAGACGAGCCGGCAGGAACTTCTCCAATATCAATTTGAGGAAATCTGCAAATTGTCCCTTCATGAGGGAGAAGAAGAAACTTTGAATGAAGAGTATCAACGGCTCAAATATAGTGGGCGACTAGGGGATTTATCCAACCAGGCATTTTCGGTCTTACATGAAGATACCCCGTCCGTCTTGGAAAATTTGAATGTCGTGAAACAGTCTATTCGTGCAATCAGAGATATTGATGCCAAAGGGGAAGATTGGGTGTCGTTGGTGGAATCGGCCGAGGCCGCTTTGCAAGAGGTGACAGATGCTCTAAGAAATTATCGGGACTCCCTGGAATTTGACCCCGGTCGGATGGATGAGATCGACCATCGTCTTTCGCTCATTCAACGCACTAAGAAAAAATATGGCAAAACAGTAGAAGAACTTCTGGAATGGGCTCATACCTTGGAAGAAGATCTGGCTCGGTTTGAACACAGCGAAGCCGAATTATCTAAGCTGGGCATGGCTGTTGAACATGCGGAACGGGCGATGAAAATGGTCGCACAGGATTTATCTGCGCGACGTACAATTGTAGCCAAGCAGTTCGTCCAACGGGTAAGTCATGAGCTAGCAGCCTTAAATATGGAATCCATGAAGTTAAAAGTGCAGGTGGACGCGGATCGAGAAAGCCCAAGCTATGGAACTAACGGTATGGATCAGGTTGAAATACTCTTGGCTTCTAATCCCGGAGAACCCTATTTGCCCCTGGAACGGATGGCTTCCGGCGGAGAATTATCCAGAATTATGTTAGCGTTGAAGACGGTGCTGGCCGGGCAGGATCGGACTCCAGTGGTCATCTTTGATGAAATCGATAGTGGGGTTGGGGGTGAGGCGGGCATGGTTATGGGGACTCGTCTTCGTCAACTTGGACATTATCATCAAGTGTGTTGTATCACGCATCTCCCTCAAATTGCCGCGCAGGCTCATGCTCACTGTGTGGTCGAAAAACGATTGAAAGATCAGCGAACCTTGACTCACGTTCGACAAGTTGAGGGCGAAGAACGGGAGTTGGAAATCGCTCGAATGTTGGGCGGGGGAACATTGACCCCGAGTATTCGAAAAACTGCTCAAGAATTACTTCAGCGGGGACAGGGTGATCGTGAGACTGCAGGCCCTGGGGTGGTTTCACGAAAACCCAAAACGAAAACGGCTTCGGCCTGACGTGGGAGAAGTCTTTTTTTAATGCCTGAATTGTAATTTTTCTGTGGTCAGGTGTCTGTCTTCCAAAAGAAGACAACGGCCATGCGTTTGGAAGCGAGCGCATGGTCCCAGCCGAAATAGCCTGTTGCAGAATGAATCAAATCCGATTTATACGCCACCAATCGATTAAAGACATAGGGAGCTTCCAGAATTTCCTCAAACATCGTAGGATCCATCTCATGGGGTAGGCCCGGTACCTCGCGGAGGCTCTCATAATTTTTGGGACAATAATTGCCATCAGGGGATTCCCCCGGAAGGTGTAATCGGTAAAACGATGTCCCGCAGTGGGCTGTGGGGGGACTCGGATGAAGATACAGCACGGCCGCATAATCACAGATCCGAGCTGAATCCACGTGGGGACGGGCTACTCCTTCGGCCCCTCCACAAATTTGGATATGGTTATGACCGGATATTCCGGCTTCGCTGTCTGACTGGGGTATCAGGTGGGGGACATTCAAGTGTCGACTGACACAGTCTTGGATGAGGCCGACTTCATTTCCTGTTAATGCGCCGGGAGCCCGCATGCCCGGCCAGGGTTCTGGTCGCCAGGGGGAGCCTAAGGTCCATGTGGTAAAGGTCATGCAGCGTTGGGCAATCTCCAGGGCATTGGGTAAGACTTGATCTTGGATCCAATAATCCTGGCCAAGTATCAGGTCACGATAAGGAAGAATGCTCATGAGTCGACATAGTTAAAAGTTAAAGGAAATGATTTGTTGATGGAACACAGGTCGTGAACATACTGATCCAGGCTTCGGGGGTCAAGTGAGCAGCGGATGGAAAACGCCGGTGACGTTTTTTTTTGATCATGCTACAGTACGACAAGCGGATGTTGATGATCGAATTTTCTAAAATCACAGTGCGAAATTTCTTGAGGGTTGAGAGATGAGTTCCCCGGCCATTGTAACCATTGATCAGCAATTAAGCGATCTTGTGGGCACCTTGAATGAGGAAGAGTGGAAACGCGGATATTGGGAGCAAGGGGAATTTTATGCTCGGGAACACCTCATGCCTCCTTCAATTATTGATGCCTTTATGGAGGATGTCGAGATTGTTCGACCGAAAATTAATCGAAATTTTATTCCCGGACATAAAAAAGGGGGGAGTGTGAGTTTTTATCTCTTACAGCGGCATGCCCCCTCCATTCTCGCCTTATATCATCATGAGGGATGGATTAACTTTTTGAGTCAACTGGCCGGGGTCCCTTTACTATTATGCCCTGAGTCGGACCCGCATTCCTGTGCGCTCTATTTTTACACTGAAGCCGGTGACCACATTGGATGGCATTATGATACGTCCTATTACAAAGGCGATCGGTTTACTGTTTTAGTCGGATTGCGGGATCAGTCTACCAGTAAGCTGATGTGTCGGTTACATACTAAAGAGCCTGGGAAGTCAGAAGAAGAACGCGCTCTGACAACTAAACCGGGTGCGTATGTCTTTTTTAATGGAGACAAGCTCTATCATGCGGTCACCCCGTGTGGTCCTCAGGAAGAGCGGATTGTCCTCACGCTTCAATATGTGACCAATCCGGCCATGGGACTGGCACATCGTTGGTTTTCGAATATGAAGGATGCGGTAGGGTATTTCGGATGGTCAGCATTATTTGGGAAACCCTCACGCTGATGAATGAAGGGTTTTTTCTGTCCTATTCCTCTCCTTTCCAATAACGATCACAGTTGTATTATCTTCTCCCCCTAATCGATTGGCATTTGTTATCAAGCTTTCACAAAGACGTTGAGAGGGAATGCCGATTTTGAGCATAGCGGCCTGAATTTCCTGGTCGGTGAGCATTTTAGTGAGGCCGTCAGAGCATAGTAATAACAGATCTTGTGGCTCAAGAGGATACCTGGTGATGGTCGGTTGGACGATGGGTTCAATGCCCAGACCTTTGGTGAGAACATGCCGTAATGGATGTGTTCGGACTTGGTCAGGTGTGATTAGTTTCAAGGCCAATCGTTCTTCCATTAAGGTATGATCCCTTGTCCACAAGGTGAAACGGTTTTCTCTTAAAAGATACAGTCGGCTATCTCCTGCATGTGCCACAATCGCCTGGTTGCCTGAGGGCCCACTGATGATCCGGATAGCTATCACCGTCGTCCCCATTCCCCGTATGGCATCATTTTGCTCCGCTTTTTCCCGAATTGCCTGGTTAGCAAATTCCAAGGCTTGGAGGAGATGCTGTTCATCCTGACATTGAAGTGAGTTGTTGGTGTTGGAAGAGGGGGGAGGCGTTTCAAAATATTGGGTAATCGTATCAACTGCCATCTGGCTAGCTATTTCCCCTCCAGCCTGTCCTCCCATACCATCGGCTAGGACCCATAATTGGAGGTCGTCTCGTATCGAGAATGTATCCTGATTCATTTTTCGGACTCTGCCAATATCGGTGAGTCCGAATCCTGTCCAGATGAGTGAGGGGGAGATACTCATTGGACCACGTTATAAAGAGTAGATGGGCCGAATTGTTGGACCATTCGGTCATAAATCGTATTGGCTACGAACTCAAGATTTTGAGTGTCAGCCTGATTATAGAGAATCAACAAATCCCCGGCAGCTTCTTGGCCGTTTTGCCATTCTTCCCATAATCGCACGGCGTCTAAGCCGCTCAATCCATCCAATTCCGGAGAGCGGGGGCAGTCCAATTCCTTTTCAATAGCTTTGAGTCCGCCTTTCAATCCTAGGCGCCGAGCTGCAAAACAGAGGTCAAAATGCGGCTGAACAAGAGACAAGGTTGGAAATTTGGCCTGTAAAAATGGCAGATCAAAGCCTGAACCAAAAAACGTCACCAGAAGATCATACCCTTCCAATTCTTCACGGAGTCTGGTTGAGGTCAAGGTATCTCCCTGGGTCAAAGTGGTCATCCGTCCACGACCAAAGATACCTACCACGGTAATCACTCCATACGGGAGCGGAATACCGTTGGTTTCAATGTCGAGATAGGCGGTATTGTGCCGAAACGTGTCATAGAGGCGCCAATGGTCGCGGGCTTTAAACAGTCTTGCAAAAAAAGCGCTATTATGGTTGCACAAGTGGGATTGTGCCAGACGCAATTCATGATCAAATTGAATTTTTCTGGCGGAGGAGAAGCGGAAAATTTCCTGGCAGTCGAGGAATCGATCCCATGAGGTAATCCCCTCATGCCATAACGTGCGTTCGGTTGTTTCGCCAATCCCTTTGAGGAAGATAAAGGAAGATGTCAGCATGAGCGATGTGGAGAAAGGCGTGAGAAGTGAAACCTTGATTTCGCTTTTCAGGACCAGCTACATTCAAAACCATAACATGCCAAACCAAAGGAGTCAGTAGTATTCATGGAATTTCATGCGCGAAAGATTGTTATGACGATTGGAGGGATTCGGGTGCTGGCCGAATTGAAGCCCAACCGGACTGCGGATGCTGTATTCAAGGCACTGCCCATTCAGGCCAAAGTCAACCAATGGGGTGAGGAGTTTTACTGCCAAGTGCCAGGGGTACAGGATTTTCGTGAGACAGCCACGACCAATGTCAAAGTGGGGGATGTGGCGTTTTGGGGGCTTGGCGGGATGCTGGCGGTTTTTTTTGGGCGGACTCCCATGAGTTTGGGCGAAGACCCCGTGCCGGCTGACCGTGTTAATGTAATCGGCAAAGTGATTGGGGATCCCACCGTCCTGCGGGAAGCGGCTGGGGCCTCTACCATGTCCGTAGAACCTGTCCTTGAGGCATCTTAATGCGGTTGTCTAAAGAACGAGTGCATCACATGGCTGCGGTCCTGGCCGAACGATTATCCTCAAAAGGGCTGTTTCGCTTACAGGGGAAATTCGAAGCCTTGGTCCAATTCCTGGAAGGGGCCATCACTCAGGAGTTACAAGCCGAGGATCGCCTGAACGCGGAAGTTCGGGACATGCTTAAGCAATTTGAAAAGGAGTTTGCCCAGGGTCGTGCTGATTATCAAAAAATGTTTTCCATGGTGAAGCAGAAACTTATCAAAGAACGTGGCCTGGTTTTATGATACGGATTGGAGATTGAAAGGGCATGAATTCCTTCCTACTCAGCGATGAGAAGCAAACGCATTTAGCTCATGTGATCATGACTGCTCTCAAAGACACTGAATTAGGGAGCATCAGCCTGGATTCTCCCCTGGTGCTCAAAGAAATTAAACGGGTTATTGCTGAACAGTTGCAAGAAGAGATGACCCTGGATCAACTTGTTCGAACCCGGTTGGGTTCATACTCTCGTCCTATTCCCGAAGGGTCACAGGAGTGGGATGTCCTCTATCAAAAAACCTACGCAGAAGAACTCCGCAAGCGAAATCTGGGTTAAGCCCTGCCAATTGATCATTGCCCGTTTAGCCGTTGGGAATAGGCATCCAATAATTGAGTAAGGATTTCCTGTCTTGGAACTCTGAAAGACGGCATGGTATGGTTTTCTGTGTGTCGTGGCATGCCGGAAGGCTGGATTTCCACACTATGAAAAAATCTAAGAAAAAAGAGCGTGATTCTCATTCTCTTCCCGAAAATGAAGAACTCTCGCGCCAGAAGACGACCAACGCCATAGCCGCGGCTTCCCTTTCTCTTTTGGGAGGAGTAGGGCATCTTTATTTGGGGATCGAGAAACGCGGATATTTCTTGCTTTGTGTCAGTCTGGCCTTAATTCTCCTTTCCAAATTTTATTGGCCCAGGGGATGGATGATTTATGCGCAATGGGTGATTCTTACCGGATTCGACGCGTTTGCATTTGGAAAGCGCGGCCGGGGATTTTTTTTCTAAGGCGAACGGTTTTTCAATGAAATCGCACATCACTTGGTTGAGCGTGATATTGATTGGCTTCTGTGGGTTGTTGGCAATGCCCTCTGCGGGAGAGGACTCTGAGGTTGAAATCTTTGTGCCAGATGTCTTGAGTTCTCCCAGAAAAGAAGTCATTTTACAAGCGAGAGTGGTCGAAGACATGCCAGATGGGACCACAGGACTTATCGATAAACCGTTAGATTTTTATCTTCAGGGGCAATTAATCGGGCAAGCCAAAACCGATGAAGACGGATGGGCAAGGCTGAAATTTACTCCCAAGATGCGTGGAAATCTTCAGTTAGTGGTGAAAGGGGCCCCCGAGGCCAAATTACCCCCCATCCAAGGAAAAGGAAATTTGCTGTCCTGGGAACGTCGCCGCCCCATCATTCTCGTGGATCTAGCTGTCTTGGTTGAAGGAAATTTGGTGGCAGATGACCAAGCCACGCCCTTTCCCATGCCGGGTCTCCTGTTAGGGGATGCCCAAACCGGGGCCTCTCGAGAATTAGGGAAATTAGCTGAGTTTTATTATAACTTGATTTATTTGGATCGTACCGGCCGAGGGAAAATCGATGCGATTCAAGTCTGGTTGCGTAAACAGGGATTTCCCCCAGGAATGATTCGTATCCTTCAGAGCGCATCGACGGGAGTAGCGGATTTATTGGAGATCTTAAAAAAAGAAGGATGGGAAAATATCAGTGCCGGTATCGGGCAAAGTGCCGATTTTGCCAATGTTCTGGTGCAACATCGTGTCAAAGCTGTGATTGTTAATAAGTCAAAAAAGGCAGAACTCTTCCCGCGAAGAGCCATCCTCTTAAATGACTGGACTAGGGTCCGAAGGCATTTGTGAAAATAGTTGGCTGAAATTTTATAGCGTTTGATCCTCTTTTCACTATGAAACCCGTCAAAGTCAAACCCTCCCGTCCAAAAACTCATTTTGTGTGTCAGGAATGCGGATTCCAAGGGGTACGTTGGAGTGGCCGCTGTCCGGAATGTGCTCAATGGAATACTCTTCGTGAAGAAGTGGATCAGATGTCGCCTCTCTCTCCCCGTAAAGGGCTGGCTGGAAGTATGGCCGAACCCCTTTCGATTGAATCGATAGTTCAAGCCGAGGAATTTCGTATGCAATCCGGCTTGGGGGAATTGAACAGGGTGTTGGGTGGTGGCGTGGTCCCCGGGTCGGTCATTCTTATTGGAGGAGACCCCGGAATAGGGAAGACGACCTTATTGTTGCAAACCTTGGCCTCCCTTGGCAGCGGGGAGGACGTAGGTCTGTATGCATCAGGTGAAGAATCGCCTCAACAGATTAAAATGCGGGCGGATCGTCTCGGCATTCAATGTCCCCACCTCTACGTGTTGGCTACCACATCCTTGGAAGATCTGTTTCGGGTGGCTGAAAACATTAAGCCGGCTATTGTGGTGCTGGATTCTATTCAGACGGTGTTTACGGAAGAATTAACTTCGGCTCCTGGGAGCGTTAGCCAGGTTCAGGAAGTCGGCTGTCGTTTGATGTGGTATGCCAAGCGTACTCAGATACCGGTGTTTATTATTGGGCATGTGACGAAAGAAGGGGTTATCGCCGGGCCCCGGTTATTGGAACACATTGTGGATACGGTCCTGTATTTTGAAGGAGATAAGGGCCAAAGCTATCGTATCTTGCGAGCGGTGAAGAACCGATTCGGTCCAACCAATGAAATCGGTGTGTTTGAAATGCGGGATGAAGGGTTGGTTGAGGTCGGCAATCCCTCGGAAATGTTTTTAACCGGGCGTATTGGTCAAAGCACTGGGTCGGTGGTCGTTTCCAGCGTGGAAGGGTCCAGGCCATTGTTGGTTGAATTACAGGCCCTCGTGGCTGAAACGACCTATCCCATGCCGAAGCGGATGGCCAAGGGGGTGGAAACCAACCGGATGGCTCTTCTTTTGGCTGTCATGGAAAAACGATTGGGACTGCATTTTTCCAGCCATGATGTGTATGTGAATGTGGTGGGGGGCATTCGTATCGATGAACCAACCGTGGACGTGGGAATTGTGTGTGCGGTGCTCTCTAGTTTTCGAGAGATGGCCTTGGATTCCCGTTTGGTGGTAATGGGGGAAGTGGGATTAGGGGGAGAAGTTCGTCCCGTGCAACATGCGGAGTTACGGATTCGTGAGGCCATGAAGTTGGGATTTACCAGATGTGTGGTGCCGGAGTCTAATATGGAACAATGGAAAGGAGGGGCGGGCATCGACGTCGTGGGCATCCGAGAAATCGGAGATATCTGGGAGGCCGTGGTGGCTCATGCAAGGTTGTAGTCTCATGGAAAGGCCACGTGTTGGGGCTGAGGTTTATCGGTATCTTGCCGGTGCCATTCTATTGTTTGTCATGGCGGGTTGTGCAGGGTTGTCGCAGTCTCGGTTAGAACCGGTGGAGGAAAGCCACTCGCTGAAAGTCCTGGAGCAATTGCGTCAAAAAGAATCCATCATTGTGACTTTAAAAGGCTTGTTCCTTGTGTCGATTTCAGGTGCGGGGATTCCCCTCTCTCAAGATCTGAATGGGGTTGTATCGTATCAGCAACCGGATCAGGTTCGTCTGAAAGGGTTTATTCGCTTGGGTGTTCCTGTCCTGGATTTTTATCGAGAAGGCGATCACTACGAATTATTTTTCCCTGCCGAGGGACGAATGGTCTCTGGCCGGGTGGACGGGGATGGGCACGTGTCCGAATGGGATCAAACCATCATGCTCAGTCTGCGGGCTCTCGATGCCGTGTTGGGAAAAGTTGCCGGTCTGGGGAGTCCCAATGTGCACGTTTTGAAGGATGACCGGTACTATTCGATAGATCAGGTATTCTCTTCCCCCGACTCAGCGGGAATATCAGGGGAAGCGTTGGTGCGAACGAAAGTAGATGCTCAAACCCTTGAAGTCAACTCCATTGATTATTTTCAGTCAGGCGATGATCTGATCGTTTCGGTTGAATGTGAAGACTACCGAGCCGTCAAAAATAAAAAAAGCGATGCCCCCCCTTTTGTGCGATTACCATTTAAAGTGCGGGCGACAGACCATCGGGTGTTAGGCGGATCCGTGACCTTGACGTTTCGGGAATTTCTTTTGAATGCGGCCTCGTAAACTTGATTTCTATGACTGACCTCAATTGGGCACGATAACCATGTTGCTTCTTGCCATTGAAACCGGAACATTCATGCCCAGTGTGGCCCTCTTGAATGGGCGTCAGCTCTTGGCTTCATCCCTCTGTCAACCAGGCCAATCACTCACGAGTCAACTTCTGCCTACCATCGATCGGCTATTGGTCTCAGCGGGAGTACAAGTTGGTGATCTTCAGGGGTTGGCCGTTTCAATCGGACCAGGATCCTTTACCGGTCTGCGGGTAGGAATGGCCACGATGTCGGCTCTGCGCTTGGCACTGGCTATTCCCATGGTGGGCGTCTCGTCCTTGGAAGCCTTAGCCTGGAATGTCCTTCCAGTTTCTCTGCCGATTCTCAGTACGATCTTTATTAAACCTGGACATCTGTATTTTGGATTGTATGAATGGAGTGGTGAGGCAGTGGTGCGTATAGGAAATGAGGCCATGGGGACAGTGGGTGAAGTGCTGCAATCCTTAGATGGAGGAGAAACACTGGTTGTGGGGGATGGTTGGATCCGCAATCAAGAATTTTTGGTCTCAACTCAAGAGCATCGAGTACGTTCTGCTTCGGATAGTGGTCATCCTTCAGCACAAGGCGTTGGGTTAGCTGGGATAGGGTATCTGGCACGTGGGGAAACACTTGCTGAAGGAACCAGCCCGCATTATTTGCAACTCTCGTATGCGGAAGTGGCCATGGGAAATCATCATGCTCCCCAGCGTTCCCAGGGATAGGACGATGAACGCGAGTTCTCCCTGTTTTGAACCATTGATTCGTGCAGCCTTGCCACAAGATTTGGAGGCTTTGGTCAGACTGGAGTCCGCTTGTTTTACCGCTCCTTGGTCTCGAAAAAATATTGAAGCAGAATTAGGTGGAAATCCCTTTAGTCGCCTGTTTGTCGTGCCGCATCCCCAGGGGCGTCAGGCCACGTTTCCAGTGATTGCGTATCTTTGCTGTTGGATAGTGTTTGAGGAGTTGCGATTTCTGAATTTGGCAGTGGTTGAAGAGTATCGAAAACAGGGACTTGCAAAAATCCTTGTTACCCAATCTATTCATCTGGGCCTTGAAGAAGGTTGTAAGCGTGGATTGTTAGAAGTCCGGGCATCAAATCATGGCGCGAGAAACCTCTATCAATTTTTTGGATTCAAGGAGTATGCCACAAGGAAGGCCTACTATACGAACCCTGATGAGGATGCTATCCTTATGGAATTACATCCTCTTGTCTCTCTCTAGGCAAGATTTAAATGTTCAGGCCCAGTAATCAGGTATTGGACTTCAAGATGCGTCTATTCACCACTGTACAAAAGGAGGCATCGCATGATGACGGATGATCAAATTGCAGACCAACTTCGGACCTCCAGCCGGGAATATCGTGAATTGGAGGACTCTCATCATCAGCTTGATGCAGAATTACAGCGGCTCCTCAAACATCACGTTCTCACCCCGCAAGAAGAAGTACTGAAAAAGCAATTACAGGTTGAAAAGCTCGCCAAAAAAGATCGAATGGCGGCCATGGTCCGTGACCATCGGCATACCGTTGAAGAAGCCAGTACCACGGGATAGCCTCATCACATATTAGATATGGAAGGTTCGTGATTGGTCCCATGAGCGTAGTTGCCAGTTCTCAAATGGTCTTAAATAGGGTAGCGCACCCCTTACAGCGGCATATTCGTGATATTAAAAAACGGCTTCTCTTTGTGGGAGGCACGATTATGGTGTGGTTTGTCGTGGCGTTTTCCTATGCGGAATGGTTGATTGATTGGTTTAAACGGCCCTTTGAGGATGATCTGATCTTTTACGCCCCGGCCGAGGCATTGTTTGCGTCAATCAAAATTTCCTTTATGGCGGCCGTCATTGCCAGTGTTCCCGTTATCCTTTACCAATTCTGGAAATTTATTGCCCCAGCGTTGCTCCAGAAGGAACAACGCTGGGCGATTCCTTTATTCCTATTGGGGCTGGGATTTTTTGTGATGGGCTTGGTGTTTTGTAATCTCATCATTCTCCCGTTGGTGATCAATTTTTTTGTTACCTTTGGAATGGATCGATCGCTCACTCCGGAATTGGCCGTAGGGACCTATGTGGACTTCAATGTCAAATTCTTGTTGGCGTTTGGTTTTGCTTTTGAAATTCCTCTCGTTCTTTCGCTGTTGGCACGTATTGGAGTCGTTCAGCATTCTGTGCTATCTCAGTACCGGAAACATGCCGCCATGGTGGCATTGATTGTATCGGCAATCATTACACCGGATGCCACGTTATTTACTATGTTATTGATGGCGGTTCCGTTAATCGTTCTGTATGAAATCGGAATTCATGGAGCCAAGATTTTTGCACGAAAACCGATTATGCCGGAAGATAATCGGGCTGCTGTCCTTTAATATCGGATCTCTTTGGGGTCCATTTTCAAGTGGAAATGGACCCATGCCTTTTTTTTCGTTGTTCTTATGAGTATGTCTCAATTGTTATGCAGGCTGTGGTTCATGGTTGTCCTTGTCGGATTGTCAGGGGTGGCCAATGCTCAGGAGTCTGTTTCCCCGGTCAGTAATGCTCCGGCTCTTCATCCGAATCCCTCTAGTGAGGGGCATCCACAAGGATTTTCTCCGAGTATTCAAACAATGGCTGTGACGCCCGAGGGCACTTTGTATGCCGGTTCCTTTGGCATGGGCATATTCCGCAGTGTGGATCAGGGACAATCATGGGAAATGTGGAATGTCGGATTGCTGGACCCGTTTCTGTTGTGTCTGGTTTTCCGGCCACCTGACTCTATCTATGCAGGGACGGTTCGTGGGGGAGTGTTTCGCCTCAAACTCGGAGATTCCCGTTGGGAATCTGTTCAAACTGGATTGGAACAGACAGAAGTGAGGTCGCTCATGGTTCATCGGCAACACCTGTTTGCTGGTACGGGGACCGGCGTGTTTCGTTGGGATGACGCTTCCCAACGATGGTCGCGTCTTGGAAAGGGCTTAAAGCAGATTTTAGTTGCCGGGCTAGCGATGCTGGATGATCGGACCCTTCTTGCGGCCACCGCCGGAAAGGGACTATTTCGTTTTGATATTGAAGGTCCCTTTGAAGCTAAGTGGGTGGATTTTGAATCAGTGTTTGTCGATCCGAAGGAGCGGCTGCCTCATCGCTATTTGCGGGTCATTGCGGTGAATAGTCAGGGAAATATTTTCCTGGGTACTCAAAATGGAGGAATGTTTCGGAGCCGGAATGCAGGGCAAACCTGGGAGCCCATTGGGCGACGATTGCCAAATGACTCCATCCGTAGCATTGTGCCGTTAAGTGAAGATATTCTCGTTGGAACGGGAAATGGCATTTTTCGATGGGTTCAAGCTCAACGTCAATGGATTCCCCTCAACAAGGGCCTCCATCAAAAGTCCATCCAGACTTTATTGGTTACCCCCACACATGAAGTCTATGCTGGAACCAGTAGTGGGGCATTTCGAAGCCAAGATGGAGAAGGGAATTGGGTAGACGTCAGTCACGGGTTTGGCATGCAAACCATTCCCCAAGGGCCTTATCAATAATACGTTCATGTATTGAACACATGCAAACGTGGAAAGGGTGTATCGGATGAGTGATGTGATAGTTACGGATCATACGCGGGCCACAATTGGAATCACCGTGAAAGGCGAATCGTGGGGGGATATTCAGTTAAAATTTTTTCCAGATGTGGCTCCCAATCATGCAGGAAATCTTGTGAAATTGGCAGGCCAGGGATTTTATAATGGAACCACGTTTCATCGAGTCATCCCGGGATTTATGATTCAGGGTGGGGATCCCCAGAGTAAAAGCTCTGATCGATCCCGACATGGAACCGGCGGACCTGGCTATCAGGTCAAGGCTGAATTTAATCAGCGGCCGCACAAGCGTGGGACATTGTCGATGGCTCGGGCTCAGGACCCCAATAGCGCGGGCTCACAATTTTTTATCTGTGTGGCCGATGCCAGTTTTCTAAACGGGCAATACACGGTATTTGGAGAAGTCGTCAGCGGGATGGACGTTGTGGATCGTATTGTCAATGCTCCCCGAGATGGGAACGACAATCCTCTGGATCGTATTGAAATGACTGTTCGCATCGGTGAAGTTACCACACCCGAGTGATCAGCATGAGCCGGTGGTATTGGATCGTGTGGCTGGTATGGCTTTTAGCCGGTTGCACACCCCCACCAATTTATTCCTACTTGGTTTATGAAAATCCGACGGCGTTTGTACGGTTAGAACCTTCTCCTTGGGTTGACCAGGAAGACCCCAAGACTTGGAATGCCCATCCTGTCACTCTTGCACGGCATCAGCTTAGTGAGGCGCTCAAGGGCCTTCTGGTCCGAGAACACCGGGCTGGCCTCATTCTCTGGATTCGTGGCATAGCTGAAGAACTACCGGCTTTCCGAGAAGAGGAAGTTGAATTGTTGGCAACCCGATTACAGGAAGGGTTGGATTTGGCGGTTCCTCAGGAAGTGGTCACGTTTTATATCAGTCATCCGGTTAATTCAACTAGACGTGAAGTGACTTCTGGCGGTCTTTTTGTTCTGGACGGCCATTTGCATCTTATCCTCAGCAATCATCGGGCAATTTATGAAATTCCATCTGCCGGTCTAATTTATGATCGTCGCTATCCCTTGTTTTCCTTGGCGCCCCTGAGCGTGGATATCCTGTTTGCTTCGCCAAACACCATCATTCCCAAAAAGCAGGAAGGTTTGCTGGAAGCCATTCTTGGAGATGAACGGGGTGGGGAAATTATCCTGGATCTGAGCAAATTGGCCATGATGAAGATGTAGTGGTGAACGACTTTCTTCTAGAGTATGTCCTCCCGCCGCCATTGGGATGAACCATCAATGCTAATAGGGATTATTCTCCATACGCTGTCCGAGCGTGGGGCAAGTCTCCCGTGTCATATAGCGTAAATAATTGCCCATTCCCCGGATATCCCCATTCATTGGAAGGGGGATATGCCCCAATACCATGTGATATTCTTCCTGAGTGCTCACTGGAAAGCTGGCTGGATCTGAATAGACCTGACGCTTTGGAAATCCTACATAACGTTCCATCAGTCTCGTTACATCAGGAACCGTGCGTCGTAGGGGCTGTTTCCTAGTCTGATTTTCTAGAGCGATGAACAAGGCTTCATTGTGGCTGTGCGGGTATGCAAACTTTACACAGCCATCCACCGAGAATGTTTGCGGTTCAATCATAACTTGGACTCCGGGTTTCGTTGCCATGCCCGTGTCGGACTGATTGCTGGGACGCCGGTCGAATTGGCTATAACAAACCACAATTCACGTCAACCTGGTACTCTTCCATGGTCCGTTTGTTTGTTTCTTGGGAGCCGTGTATATAGTGAAACGAGACAAAGCCTGTTTCGTTGGGGGCGCTTTGTGGTAAATCGCTATCAATGCCATGAGTTTGTGGGAAGGATCAAGTCTAACTCCATGGCCGGAAGGAAATCGGGATTCCTGCATTTCCAAACCAGCTCCCGCAAAAAAAACCAGGGGCTCTCCTAAGCAAGAAATGCTTTCCAGATCCATGTCCATAAACAGGATATGGTGAAAATGTTCTTGTAGAAGGAGTGTTCAGTCTATAGTGAAGATTTCAGTGTGATATCCGGTCATGGACCGTTCTTCGGGGAGTTTGATGAAATATTTGGGCATGCTAGCCCGTAATCGCCACTATGGGGAACAGGAAGATCAATCGGTCACCATGGAATGGTGATGATTTCTGTTCCAAGGTCTCCCTTGGTTGTGGCTTTATCGAGTTTGGGAATTTGGGGCTCAGCATGAGAGCTATGAGAAAGAGGGTCATGTGCGTCAGTCAGGGGGACAACGAAGAAGGTAAATGGAAAAAGCATTGGGTACGCACGTGTGATCTGCATAACCTCCTTGCCGAGGAGATAGACATTCCGGGGGCTTCAATTTCAAAGCCTAGAGAGTGTACTGCAAAGGTCGTTGGCATACCTGCGGAGGTGTGCCTGTGATATGGGGCATGGTGGGATCTTAATCAAGGAAGAAGGATCTCAATCCATGTATGACCTTCGAACATCTTCCGCTAGAGAAATCCTGGCCTCTGTATAGGAAGTTGATGGAAGGGGAGACAGTGAACGAGAACGAAAATTTTGATAACCTTACCGAGTGACTCATAGTGAGTCAGGCAGATACCGGTAATTGATGAGGATTGTTCGGATCATTATTGTATGAAAAAACGAGGATCTCATCCTAAGAAAAACATGGCCAGTGGAGCCGTTGAGGCTTCGGCCTCCATCGTGAATGCTGTACGGGCTACGCGAAAAGCGCGAGGAATGGGGCAAGGCGAATTGGCGGAGCAGGTCGGCTTAACTCGTCAAGCCATGTACGCCATTGAGGGAAATCACTATCTTCCGAGTACGGCGATCGCGTTGCGATTGGCTCAAGTGTTGGGTTGCCAGGTTGAGGATTTATTTCGTCTTTCGACGAAGGGGGAGGTGATTGAGGCAGAGTGGGTTGGCGAAGAAGGGCTGGGAAGTCAGGCGCTTCGCGTGAATGTGGCTCAAATTGGTGATCGGACGATTGCTCGCCCGTTGTCAGAATTGGGAGATATGCTGAACTTTGTAGTGTCGGCAGATGGCCTCGCCACCAAAGTGCTCTCCCAACGAAAGGGACGGATTTCTCAGCGAGTGTTGGTGGAATTGCTTCACGACCGCAAACAGATAGCCCAGCATGTAGTCATTGCCGGGTGTGATCCTTCACTATTTATTGCAGGAGGATATATTCGTCAATTGCCGGAAATGGCCAGAATTATGAACTGGACGATGGGAAGTGCCAACGCTCTGCGAGCCCTTCTCGACGGAGAAGTCCACATCGCGGGCGTGCATTTAGTGGATGCCAGATCGGGAGAATGTAATATTCCGTATTTGAAGCGCCATGTCAAAGGCAAGGATTATCTCGGGATTCGTTTTGCGTCCTGGGTACAAGGAATAATCGTGACGGCGGGAAATCCAAAACAAATTCGCTCCATTGAAGATCTCGGGCGGGCCGATATGCGACTGGTGAATCGTGAGGCTGGTGCGGGAGCCCGGTTTTTCCTTGATACACTGTTAAAGAAGGCCGGGATTGTTGGACGACAATTGAATGGATATGATCATGAAGTTTCGTCCCATCTTGAGATTGCACGGTTGATTCGCGATGGATTGGCGGATGTGGGTATTGGGGTGGAATCGGCTGCCCGACATTACGGGCTGGATTTTATTCCCCTGAGAGAAGAGCAGTACGATTTGATTTTGCGAAAGTCGATGTTGGCATCGCATCCGATGATTGACCGATTATTGGATGCGATGGTGAGTCGGCCTTTTCGGTTGGAGTTGGAGGCGCTTGGTGGCTATGACCTTGCGGATATTGGTACGTCCTTGAGCTGGTGATCTAAAGGAGAGCTGGCCACGGATTTAGTTCATGGCTAAAGGCGACGGCTTTGATTTGGGCATAGACCTGGTTTCCTGGTTGTAAGTGAAGAGATGAGAGGGATTTTCGAGTGATAGTCGCGAGGAGTGGAGCGCCGATGTCCAATTTGATATCGACAAAAGGCCGATCCGGGTCGATTGGGCCAATCTCTAGAACGGTAGCCGGAAGAACGTTCAAGACACTGGTCAGAAAGGGGCGTTCACCGGTGACGATACTGACATCTTTGGCGAGGAGTTGAACTCGGATATGATCGCCGACGGGGCGATGTAATCGGGGAATGTGTAATCGTCCACCTGAAAATTCCAGCCGGGTTAATCCAAATTCCTGATCATGGTCTGCGATTTGTGTATCGAGAACGGCTCCAATATGTTGATCGGGAAGGACATGTCTGAGCCCAAGCTCTGAGAACACTTCCTGGACGGTCCCATTAGCCCTCACCGTTCCTTCTTTAAGAACGACAACCTGATCGGCCAGTTGTAGTACTTCTTCAAGCGCATGCGTCACGTAGATAAGCGGAATACCTAACTCACGATTGAGCCGTTTTAAGAATGGCAACACCTCTTGTTTCCGCTGAAGATCCAGGGAGCTGAGGGGTTCGTCCATAAGAAGTAGGTGAGGGGTGGTCAAAAGGGCTCGCCCAATGGCCACTCGCTGCTGTTCTCCGCCGGAGAGATGGGTCGGGCGGCGGTCCAGGTAAGGACGTAATTGAAGCAGGTCAATCACTCGATCTGGTGTAATATGTCGGTGTTCAGGAGCCGTTCGTGTATATCCATAGAGTAGATTGGATCGAACGCTGAGGTGTGGGAAAAGTCTGGGGTCTTGAAAGACATATCCGATCGATCGTTGAGATAGAGGGACAAAGATCCGTCGCGATTCATCTTGCCAAACTGTCCCCTTAAAGATGAGCCGGCTTAATGGTGGCCGTTCCAGGCCAGCGAGAAACCGGAGTAAGGTCGTTTTTCCGCATCCAGAACGGCCAAAAATGACGGTCGTGCCTTTGCTGGATAACGTCAAGTTGATGTCGAACGTGATGGAGGGAAAGTTGAGCTGACAGCAAGCCACGATCTGGTGTGTGTGATCGGGAAGCATTTCCTTAGGATACCCGAATGGGCAGTCGGCGATTAATGGTATAGACCGTTAGCAGGACGAGAAATGAAAAAGTGAGTAGCCCGGCAGAAAGAGTATGGGCTTGGGAGTATTCTAAGACTTCCACATGGTCGTAAATGGCAATCGAGAGCACTTTGGTTTGTCCAGGAATGTTGCCGCCTACCATTAAGACCACACCAAATTCCCCGAGTGTGTGAGCAAACCCGAGGACGATGGCGGTAAGAAATCCTCGGAGGGTCATGGGAACAGCCACGGTAAAAAATGCATCAAGTTTTGAGGCGCCCAGTGCCCAAGCTGCTTCCAGATGTGTCTTTCCAAGAGATTCAAAGGCTCCATGGAGGGGTTGGACGACGAATGGTAAGGAGTAAAGTGTCGAGGCAATCACCAGTCCGGTAAACGTAAAGGATAAGGCCGAGCCGCTGAGCTCCTTCCATGGTCCTCCAATGAAACCATGTGGACCGAGGACGATCAGCAGATAAAAGCCCAATACGGTCGGTGGGAGAACGATAGGGATGGCCACAATAGCTTCCACCGCCGTACGGATACGAGAGGAAGTAAAAGCCAGCCACCAGGCTAATGGAGTGCCTACGATCAGCAAAACGATGACGGTGACCGTGGCCAATTGCAATGTGAGCCACAGAGGTGCCAAATCAAGATTGGGCATTGAGGAGTCATCCTATTTAAGGAGCAACCGGCTGTGCTGAGTGATAGCCATAACGTTCAATGATGGATCGGGCAATTGGACTTGTGAGAAATATGAGTAATGCCTTTGCCGCCGGATTATGTTCTCCGGTTTTGAGGAGAACCACATCCTGAGTTAATGGTTCATGCATGGTTGGAGGGACATCCCAACGACTTCCTTTTTCCTTCATTTTAGGGTCTAGGACTTGGGAAAGCCCGACAAATCCTAATTCAGCGTTGTGAGACGCCACAAATTGTAATGTCTGGCCAATATTTTCTCCTTGCACCAATTTGGACTGAATCATGTTCCAAACACCTAATGCCCGAAGGACCTGCTCAGCCGCTTTTCCGTATGGAGCGGTTTTAGGGTTGGCAATTGCCAAGTGAGAAAACGCCCCATCTCTCAATACTTCGGGCCCATTGTCTTGGAGTAAGTTAGGGGCTGGACTCCAAAGAGTCAATTGTCCCACCGCATAGGCAAATCGGCTACCCAGGACCGCTAACCCGTTTTCCTCCAATAGAGTTGGGCGATAAGCGTCTGCCGAGAAAAACACGTCAAACGGGGCGCCATGGACAATCTGCGCATAGAGTTTTCCTGATGCGCCTGGGCTGACAATGGTGGTGTGTCCCGATTCGCGTTCAAATGATTTTTTTAAGACATCGAATGTAGACAGAAAATTTGAAGCCAATGCCACTCGAACTTCCTCACCCCATACAGGGAGGGGAAAGATGGTGGTCCACCAGAAAATAAGAACAATGCTGGTGGGTATATGACTGGTCTTTTCATGTTTACTCCCAAAATAACGCATAAGTCTCCTTGCTGTCACAATCTGATTCTCATAGAAAGGTAAAAGTAATCTGTATCTTTGTGTCCCCCTTGAGGGAGATCGGCGGAACTAGGGAGTTTGTCAAAATAGGATCCCTTGAACCAGTGATCGTATCCCACATCAAAGTCCACATTCTGATTGATAATCCATTGCACTCGAAACTCCACGTCACTCCCCAAGTTCGTTCCTGCGTGGCCGGTAGGGTCCCGTAAGCCGGAACTGCCAAAGCTATCCTTGCTTTGGGCTAAAAACCAGAATCGCTGTTTCACTTGTATTTTCCACTCAGTGGCCGGTTGCAGGATCATTCTCCAACCCGCGCCATTCAGGTTGGTTCTGAAAAATGGGCCAAAGATGCCCGATGGCATGTATTCAAATCTCCGGGCTCCGAATAATGTATCAAACCTCTGGTCGGTATTATCGGTTGGGGTACGGTCACCGCTCGCATAATCATAATGAAAAAGTATTCTAGGGGACCATGGAAGATTGAACGTAAACCCAATATCCAAGTGTTGGAAATGGGCGAAATGATCAGTCACTCCACGAGTTCCAATTTGCCAGGCGCTTTCTACCTCATAATCCAATTCGCCGTGTGCAGGAGATTTATATATTCTTCCCCCGAAGGTGGAATAGGTGCGTTGGGTCGCTACTGATGACGCCTGGTCATTGAGGCCAAAATAGTAGGCATTCCACGTGAACCAAGGCGTAAGCGCACTCTCAGCGTAGGTTCCCCAGAACAGGGAATGCGTATTTTGCTTGTCGAGGCTTACATCATCCCGAATGACCGGTTCTACTAAAAACGCTCTGACCCGCCATATTTTGTCTCGGCCAATTTGCCAATGAAAGCCGTCAAACGCATTCGTGGTATTTCGAAAGTCGTTGCGCGCAATGAATCGACGCCTGCCGAAATCCAACGTCATGCGTCCGAAATGGAAGTCTGTTCGCAGGCCTGTCCCCAAGATATTCTCTGTCGTGAGCAATCCTAAGAGCTGAAGAATATCCCATTCATTGACACTTGTGGTGTCGCGGAAATCCCCGGAGTCGTTGTCCATAAATGCCCGTGCGTCTTGGCCTTCAAAGAGAACGCGAAGAGGGTTTTGTCCTCCCAATTCAATCCGTATCCTGGAGCGTAGTGCGATTTGTGGATCGGTTCGTCCTGCCCCTATTTTCTGGTTGGTGCGCCAAGGGTGGTCATAGGATTCAAATCGGGTACGGTTTTCGATTCCCAAATCTATCCAATCGGGCAAATGTAATTGGGCTTTCAGATGTCGGGCCCATTCATGTTCCTTGTGTTGACTAAGACGCTCATCAGCTGTGCCGATCCGGCGTTTTCTGGTCTGGACTGCTGTTTTTTTTAAAGTATCATTCATGATCTCCGGATCATCCGAGCCATTTCCATTGACGAATGAGGGTAAAGGGAAAAATGGTTCCTCTGCAAAGCAAGGAGTCAGTTGGAGAAAAATGAATGCCAGTAACCAGATGACATTTGGCTTATTGGCTTTTCTTGTGTTCCGCTTCACCTTGGTTGATAGCATTTATGAAGTGACGGGAAATGTCCAGAGTCGGCGACAGGTGAATGTAAAATAAAAAAATATATATGTCAATTAAACATGACATTGAGGATTTATGCGCATGGCAGTAGCCTGAAAAATGATGTCGTGGTGGAGTGGTATGGGGAGTCCTAGAGGAGGGAAAAAGAACTCAATCTTTCTTGAGACGGAGTTTTAGATGCCCAAATGACTGGGGCCGTGGATTTTGCAATGAAGCAGAGAGAGAGAACTAAAAATAATCGGTAATATGAAGAACGAGGAGCCTGACAGCGAAAGTGTCTGACTTACCCCTTACTGCAGGCTTTACCGTCAAAGATCTTACAGGGGGATCCGCTTCGGTCTAATTTCCAGGATTTCAGTATTGGTGGAGCACTGTCCGGGCGAACTTCCACGATGACATTGATGACATCGCCGACTTCCAATGTTTTTAGGTGTTCTTTGACGGGGTCTTGGACCTGAATCCATAAAATTCCCGCTTCGGTCGTGATCAGAAAGAATCCCTTTTCGGGTTCTAGTTTCACAATGGGGCTATTAAATTCCTGGATAGGGTTTGTCGCTTCCGCAAAGCCGAGATTCCAGGAGAGACTGAAGAGAATGACGGCAAACAGGAGACCTAATAAAGAGTTTGCGGGTGACAGGGGGGCAGTCTTCATGAAATTTTTGAAACAGTTTTTCATTATCGCAAGTCAGATAGGGGAAAGTCCATGGGGTGAACGGGAAGTCTTGGGGACGACAATGTTTTGACTAATTGAGAGGGTTGATTGAAATTTCTATGGCATGGGATTGTTGGATACGAAACGCTCGGATGACCGGAAGATGAGAATTTTGGAGAGAAACGATAAGATGAAAGGGTTCTGGCAGGTTGAGTTTACTGCGATAGGATTCAAATTCCATAGCAATGGCAATATCGGTTTGTGAAGGGCGCGCGGGACTGGCTGTATGGGAGTGGTAAAAAGCCAATAAGTCAAGCCCCTTTGAGCGAATGTCTCGTTGAGTCAAGGCCATTTCTTTGGCATCCATTTGAAAGGCGATATCGGCTCGTTCTTCCGGAGACAAACGTTGAAGATCCGAGAGCTTGGCTCCCTCGAATCGGCTCAAATCAGCCTCGCTCATGGTCGCAAGGATATTCGTAATCCGATAACATTCGTCAATGACTTGATCTTTGCCGGATAAAATCCCGCAGCATTCGTGGGGGGCCAGTTCTCTGGCGTGGTCTACCATATTGTCGAGAATCGCCTGGGGGATAACCAGCATAGGAAAATGGGAACCCAGGCTAGAGGCTACAGGAGACTTCGTAATTACCGCCCAATCCAGTTATAGACGGTTGAGGGCCGCAAAGTGGGCAATCTGCGGCTTTGGGTCGGCCGACTTTTCTAAAAGTCATATCCAACGCGTCATATAATAGCAAATGCTTGGCTAAGGTTTCCCCCAGTCCTAAAATTTCTTTAATAGCTTCGTTGGCTTGAAGGACTCCGATGGTTCCAGCCAGAACCCCTAAGACGCCAGCCTCCTGGCAATTTGGAACCAGGCCTGCCGGGGGGGGCTCGGGATACAGACAGCGATAGCACGGATAGCCTTCGTGGGGTTTAATCGTGGCCAGCTGGCCCTCGAAACGAAAAATGCTTCCGGAGATCAGCGTTTTTTTTGCAAAAAAACAGGCATCATTGACTAAAAATCGTGTTGAAAAATTATCGGATCCGTCAAGGACAATGTCATAGCCGTCAAGCAATCCAGGAAGATTGTCGGCACTGACATGTTCTGGGTACAAATTTAGCATAATTTCTGGGTTAAGGGCCGTTAGGGTTTGTCTGCCGGATTCAACCTTTGGTGTTCCGATCCGGTCAGTGGTATGTAGAATTTGTCGTTGCAAATTCGACAAATCCACCACATCCCCATCGGCTAAGCCCAGCGTGCCGATTCCGGCTGCGGCTAGATATAGTGCCGCAGGGGATCCCAGTCCGCCCGCTCCAATCACCAGGACGTTGGCATCTCGGAGTTTTTTTTGGCCCTTTCCTCCGACTTCGGAAAGAATAATTTGGCGGCTGTACCGATTGATTTGGGCGTCAGTAAATTCCATGGATGTCCTCGATTATTCCACGACATTCAATTCGATAGGGTCTACAATACAGCCTTTGGTTCGAAGGCCTTGAATCGCCTTGTCAATTTCATCAGCTTCTCCGGTGAATTCCACATCCATCCATCCGGTGGTTTCTCGGACATCCGCCCGGCGGATACTGGGGACGACCTGATATTCCTGGCCGATTTCATACAAAATGGGTTCAGGGATTTTTTCTTCAGGATAGCGAATGTGAAAACGTAGTCGAGCCATTTACTTGCCTCCTGCAATCGCTGGAATGATGGAAACTTCGTCTCCATCTTTCAGCGGTGTATCCTTCCCAGTCAGAAATCGAATATCTTCTTCATTGACGTAAATATTAATGAAGCGACGGACCTCTCCCTGTTCATCATACAAGCGTTCCTTAATGCCAGGATAGGTGGTTCCGAGGTTTTCAATCATGTCTGCGATGCTTGAACTTTGAATTTCCACTTCGCTTTTGCCGCCAGTCATAGGCCGCAACGGAGTTGGAATGCGAACTGTGATCATGCCTGCTCCTCTATGCCAAAGGTCTTGGTGAAATGACTGAGATGGGGTTGAATGCGGAAGGGACGCCCCACGGCATCTACTACGGCCTCTTGGGTTTTGAGTCCATTCCCGGTGATATAGGCCACGGTAACATCATTGCGTTTAATATGGCCTTTCTTGACCAATTTCTGTAAAACGCCGATGGTCACGCCTCCGGCGGTTTCGGCAAAGATCCCTTCCGTCTGGGCTAAAAGCTTGATGCTCTCAACGATTTCTTCATCCGTAACCATATCCATGGCGCCTTGGGTTTCCGCCGTGGCCTTGAGGGCATAATATCCGTCGGCTGGATTGCCGATAGCGAGTGATTTGGCAATCGTCTTTGGTTTGACCGGCTTAAAAAAATCACGGCCATTCAAGTGGGCGGTGGCAATGGGAGAACAACCTTCGGCCTGGGCACCATTGACTTTGGTCGGGACGGAATCCACCAACCCAATTTTTTCAAACTCTTTGAGTCCTTTCCAGATTTTTGTCAGGAGGGACCCTGAGGCCATTGGGACGACCACTTGGTCCGGAGCTCTCCAGCCCAGTTGTTCAACCGTCTCAAAGGCCAAGGTTTTTGAGCCTTCCGCATAATAAGGACGAATGTTGATATTCACAAAGGCCCATCGACGCTCTCCGGCAATTTCGCTGCACAGCCGGTTTACATCATCATAGTTCCCCTCAATCTCCACGACATTGGGTTTATAGATGAGATTGCCCAACACTTTGGCGGCCTCCAAATCGCCAGGAATAAAAACGTAACAGGCCATACCGGCAGAGGCCGCATGGGCGGACACGGAGTTAGCCAAATTCCCAGTGGAGGCGCATGCAACGGTTTCAAACCCTAATTCCCGCGCGCGAGTCATTGCTACAGCTACGACTCGGTCCTTAAAGGACAAGGTCGGATGGTTAACGCAGTCGTTTTTTATATATAAATGATCCAGGCCGAGAAAGTGCCCGAGATTTTTGGCATGAACGAGGGGGGTATACCCTGCGTGCAGCCCCACATAATTTGTGCCTTCAACGGGAAGCAGATCGGCGTAACGCCAGAGGCTGGGAGGTCCAGACAGAATTTTCTCTTTGGTCATTACCTGTTTAATGGCGGTATAGTCATATTTGACTTCCAGAGGACCGAAGCACAGTTCGCATACATGAATATCTTGGGTGGGGTACTCTTTCCCGCATTCCCGGCAGACCAATGATTGCATTTTCTTTGTCATAATCCGTTGTCCTCTTCTCGTAATGCGCAGGCTCTTTTGTTGCGGTCCACTAGTTTGGTCGGGTTAAGGCGCAGGCCTCTCCTTGTTCATAATCAATCAACTCTGTGATGCTGGGCTGAATTCCGCAGAGCTGACAATTCGGATTTCGTTTGACGCGAATTTCTCGAAATGTGGTCGTGCGGGCGTCAAAATCCAAGATCCGGTCAGTCAAGGGCCGGCCAATATTTAATATTAATTTAATGGCTTCAGTTGCTTGTACTGTACCGATAATCCCGGCCACCACGCCAATGATCCCGGCTTCTTGGCACGTGGGAACCACCCCGGGAGGAGGCGGGTTTTTAAAGATGCACCGGTAACAGGCCGATTCGTGGGGCTTGATCGTAAAGACCCGGCCTTCGAATCGGAGGATACCGCCATGGATAAGTGGCTTCCTTTCCATGATGCAAACATCATTGATCAGGAATTTAGCGGGAAAATTATCCACCCCGTCAATGATCACATCATAATTGCGGATTAACTCGCGGGCATTTTCCGAAGTGAATCGGCCTTCATGAGTTTGGACATTAACGTCGGGATTCAAGGCCAAGATTTTTTCCTTGGCAGACTGCACCTTGGAGCGGCCCACATCTGGGGTATGATGCAGGACCTGCCGTTGGAGGTTCGAAAGGTCTACGACATCGCTATCGATTAATCCAATTGTGCCGATGCCTGCGGCGGCTAGGTAATAGGCCACGGGACAGCCCAAGCCCCCCGCACCTACAATGAAAACCTTGGCTTGGGATAATTTTTTTTGTCCCTTGCCACCGACTTCTGGCAGCAGAATGTGCCGACTATAGCGTGTAATTTGTTCTTCGGTAAAACTCATGAATCTTCTTCGATCCTCTTAACAAAAGGGGGGGAGTAGGTTTCTCGGAAAAATGTCCATTAAATATTAAAATATTTTTCCATACTGAGGTAGCGTTCACCGGTGTCGCATAGCACGGTGACCACATTTTTCCCTGGTCCCATGGCCTCAGCGACCTTTTGAGCGGCAAACACATTGGCTCCAGCGGAAATCCCGACAAGCAATCCCTCTTTTTTAGCGAGTTGCTTGGTGGTTTGATAGGCTTCTTCGTCGGTTACGGTGAGCACCTGATCCAATAAGGAGCGATTCAATACCTTTGGTATAAATCCCGCGCCGATCCCCTGGATTTTATGAGGGCCTGGTTCTCCTCCTGTTAGGACCGGAGAGCCGGCGGGTTCCACCGCGACCACTTTGGCCGCTGAATTTCTTTCCTTGAATACTTCTCCACATCCAGTAATGGTTCCGCCTGTGCCTACGGCAGCCACAAAGGCATCCACTTGGCCATTGAGGGCCTCAAGAATTTCCAAGGCCGTGGTTTTCCTGTGCATCGCCGGATTAGCAGCGTTGGAAAATTGATTCGGCATGAAATACTCAGGGTTTTGGCTCAAAATGCTTTCAGCTTCTTTAATGGAACCGCGCATCCCTTCACGCGCAGGGGTCAGTACCAATTGGGCTCCATAAGAGGATAATAAACTCGCTCGCTCCAGACTCATGCCTTCGGGCATAACGAGGATTAATTTATATCCACGAACTGCTGCGACAAGTGCCAACCCAATGCCTGTATTTCCGCTGGTTGGCTCAACGATCGTACCCCCTGGCTTGAGCTTTCCCTGTTTTTCGGCCTCATCAATCATATTAAGGCAGATCCGGTCTTTGACGCTTCCGCCAGGATTATAAAATTCCGCTTTTCCGTAAATTGTGGCCCCACCCTCCGGGGAGAGGCGGTTTAGCCGAACCAAAGGGGTATTTCCAATGCCGGCGGTTATGCAGGGCAAAAATTGGGCACTCATCGTCCACCACCCATGAAAAACAAGAATTCCAATTTGTCCCCGTCTTTCACCGAGGTGGCCCCTAATTGTTCTGTGTCGATCATCTGAGTGTTGAGTTCTACGGCCACGAGCTGAGGGTCGATATCTTTGGCTTTTAAAATATCAGAAATGGTCGAAACCTCAAGATTTTCTATTTTTCCGTTTATGGTTAATTGCATGCCTTGCTCCCACGTAAGTGCTGAGAATCCCTAAACAAAAAAACGTAACAAACCACTATTAGGGGAGTCAAGAAATGTGTCTGGATGAAGTGTTATCCCTCGGAAAGCAGAAGGGGAACTACGTCCTTAGCGCGACCCTGAAATGATACATCTATGATCGAAGAGTGAGGAGTCGGGTCGAGATTCACTTCAACCACTAAGGCTCCCTGGTTTTTGGCAATAGGTGCAAAGGAAGCTGCCGGATAGACTACGCCGGAAGTGCCAATAATCAACAGGATCTCGCATGTCTGGAGAGCGGTGTAACTGGCATCCAAATCTTCTGGTGCCAGTGATTCTCCAAACCAGACAATATGTGGCCTGAGAAGTCCCCCACAGCTTTTACACGTAGGGGGATAGATGATCGGGACATCATGATTTTGGGAAATTCGTCCACATGCCGTACATCGGACTTTCCAGATATTGCCATGAATTTCCGAGAGTTTTCTTGATCCTGCTGTCGCATGGAGGCCATCTACGTTTTGCGTGATGAGCCAAAAATTTTCAACGTGTTTCTCAAAGGTGGCTAAGGTTATATGCGCGGGATTAGGGGATTTGGTCGATAGAAGATTTCGTCGCCAGTCGTACCATTCCCAAACAAGTTTGGGGTTGCGGGCAAAGGCTTCAGGGGAGGCCAACTCTTCCGGGCGAAAATTTTTCCAAAGGCCTTCTGGTCCTCGGAAAGTCGGTACACCGCTGTCGGCTGAAATGCCTGCACCGGTCAGAACCGTGATCGATTTGGATCGATTGAGGCGATCCCGTATGTCGGTTAGGCTCAAAACAGTTGGCATTAAGGCTTAGTGTGTCATCGTTAATGAAAGGCTGTTTTGTACCATGAACCGTTTTTGTTTCCTAGAAGCGGCGGGAAAGATTAGAAGTGAAAGATGGAGTATCATATTGTTTTGATTGATTTTTTTGGTTGAAAGTCGGTGGGCTCATGAAATAATTCACAATTCCGAAGTATACCGGATCTGAGATTGACGAATGAAAACTCAGTCTTCGACTTAAGAGCCTTTCCCTAATACCATAATGTACGCATAAATCTTGTTTGAGCGAACTTATAGAAAAGAAGGAGATCGTGAAGAAAGATGAAAACCCTGTTGCGTCATAGCCAACCCTTTGGGGCGATTGTCATGATTATGTGCGGGTTTGCGGTCGCTTATGGAATGGATCATAGTCGAACTCCAGTTGTGCATATACGAGCTTTGCCTCCCAGGAATGTGGCACCGGGCACTGTGAGCTTACGGGTATCTACCCATATTGCCGCCCCGGTCGTAAAAATCGCTTGGGACTTTCAGGGCGATGGTACTATTGATGCCGAGGGGGCCGATCTCTATTCAGAGGTTGTGACTTTTTCTCAAGCCGGACACTTTCGTCCGCGTGTTATCGTCACCGATCAAAAAGGGGAAAGGCATGAAGGATTGGTTAATGTCACGATCGATGATCCGGCGGGCTTACAGGCCATACTGAATGAGCGATGGAAAGGGATGTGGATGGCCCTATCCCATGGAGATATCGATAAAGCCGTGATGTTTGTGGCCTCCAATCAGCGGGAAAGAATGCGGCATGATTGGACGGTTCTGGGCGATCAACTAGAAGAGATGTCTAAATTGTTTGCTGGTCCTCTGGAACTGACGGATGGGCAGGGGTACCGAGTTGTGGCCAAGTCTGCTAACCCTCTGCCTATGGGGAATGTTCAATTGCCATTAGAAGTCCAATTTGTTTGGGAAAGGGACAACCAGTGGTTCATCAAAGGGTATTGGAAGCAGACGGAAAGGGAGGAATAGACCAGCAGGTAAATTCCCTGTTCGAATGAGGCTTCAAGTAAATCCGGTCAGCGCAGATGAACAAGGCATCGTGATCGCAAGAAATGTGTAAAATTATCAGGGAGATTGGTTTCTTTTAGAATTGCCATCCTAGACATCATGGAGAGTAATGCAATTCCCTCCCTCAGACAGCTCTACGAAGAGAGCTGAGTTTCCCTCTCTGAAGATATCCCCTCAAAATACTAATTTTTCACACGATCAGTTCTGGTTGGCACTATTTCCCGAATGCGTTGAATGTTTTGGAAATCACTATCAAGCCTGTGATGTACATTCCCAGATCTTTGGGAGCTGCTTGTCTTCTCAACCGGTATAGGATGAATTGTAAGAGGCAATGTTTCTGCGCAAGGGGAAATCAAACGTTCCATTCGCTGAAATCGTGTGACCGTCTGCATTTTCCGTCACGAATTGAAATGTCCCATTAATATTGCTAATGCTCGGGGACGTGCGGTCTGGTGAGAACTGGTCTAATGTAATGGTTCCCTTGGTATTTGTTTGGTAGAGGATAGGCTTTCCTGCCTCTACCGTTTCCACCCGCACTTCGAAATGTTCCCCGATTTTCAAGGGATCGGATGTCACCAATGGATGGTTTCCCGGCTTGGCTTTGTCCGGTATTCTGAACGTAATGGTGAATTTATTTTCTTTTGTCAAATCGTTATTCAAATTGGCAATTAAAAAATATCCCGGCCGGTTACTGGTTTCAATTCCTCGATCTTTTGGCCCTAAGTAGGTCACAATGCCTACGCCTGACACTTCGGCATTCACGGCACCCGAGACTTTTGCCGTGAATCCCGGTTGTTCGGACTTGGGTTCTTGCCCGGCTGGGGCAGTCCCGGAGTCGCTACATCCATAGGTTAGAAGCAGAGTTATGAGTAGTGCCAGTCGGATGATAATCGACGATAAGGCGTTCATGTATTTTCTCCTATCTCCCTCAGCACAGGATCACATCCTTTCTTTATGAAAAACGGCACGATTGCTTGTCTGGATTTGCTCCTTCTTTACATGGCATTGGAAAGGGCGGAAGCAGCATCTGTTTATCGGGTTCGATTAAGGACTGTCATGAATTCCTCTTTGAGTTCCGGATCATTTTGGATGCTTTGGAAAATTTTATTGTAATCGGCAATGGTTAACCCATGATCTGCCACGGCCTGATTCATCTTTTGATTCGCTTCTTGCTGCAGGGCATCGGTTTGAGCTGGATCTTTGGCCTGGATGATTCGCTGTTTATAGGCCGTGTGAATTTGAGAGACTTCTTTGTACGCTCCGGCAAAGGGTTCAAGGTTTGGGCCAATTAACTCTTTTTGCGGGGGGGAAGGGTCATGGTTTTCTGCTTTGAGTGGGGACAGGGGTAGAAGACACAGTGCGCTGACAATCAGAATAACCGACAGTAATGATGTGAGCGTTATGTGAATGGACTTCATGGCATCCTCCTTGTCAATGAATGGGTTGTGAATAGCATTTGTGTATCGCACGGCCCTCATGAAATGAATGTTGTTCATCTACCAAAGGCGATGAGAGCATCTTCTCCTTTAGAAAGTTATCTGTGTTGTTTCTTCCACGATGAACCTATCGTGAGGTAACGCAAGAGGCGGGCCAATGTCTCTCATAAATGGACCGTGGCCATGAAATGCCTAGTCTAACTTGAGGTAACTGCGTGGAATATTCCTTGAGGAGCTCCGTTTTTTTAAGCAGTGAGATAGAGGATGGTCGTAGGCTGAAGCCTACGACCATTATGAAATCCATACAGGAGAAGGGAATGAAGAGAGAGGCTTGATGAGGTGATTTGTTCATGGCAAGGGGGGCTTGGCTTATTTTCATGCGGTTTTTCTGAATGAACGATCGGAGGTGTTCTTTCATCAATTTTGCGTTGCGAGAACATGTGCATGGTTCGATCAGGGGTAATCCTGGCGGATATACTCTGCCCGAAGGGATGAGTAACATGTGGTCTGATTCATGCGTGGATTACTTATATAGTTTTGGAAATATGCCGAGAGGATGGCAGGCCGGAAAATAATAGAGGTTTACTCTGTGAGGTATGGGGGCTCTTAAGAGGATCAGGTGGCGGGCACAAGGTCTGTTCAGGACCTTCTCGGTCTCTCTGGCTGCATCCAAGGATTGGGCGGATGAAATTATTGGGCTGAGATTCCTGATATAAAAAAGGGAGAGCCCGAATGGGTCTCTCCCTTTTTTGAATGGTTGGATAAATGGGTTAAAAGCGGCTGTTGCGTTTCCCGCCAAAATCTCTTCCACCGAAACCCCCATTACCGGTTCGCGGGGTTTGGGGTTTGGCTTCGTTGACAGTTAACGTGCGGCCACCAAACTCCGTGGAGTTTAGGGCTGAAATGGCTGCCTGAGCTTCTTCGCCTGACGACATTTCAACAAACCCAAATCCACGTGATTGGCCGGTGAACTTATCACTAATAATGTTCGCTGATGTGACAGTGCCATGTGCCGAGAATAAGTCGGTTAATTCTTCTTGAGTTGCAGAATACGGCAATCCACCAACATACAATTTTGAACCCATGGGGGTCCTCCTTTTGAAAATAATGGTAGTGTCTTAGGCTCGAGATGGGGAAAACAGGACGAAGGAGTAGGCCGCGGACGCTGTATTCAGGCGACAGAGGTCAAACACTTCCGAGTGATCTCTCGGGCAAAGCAACACCGGTTACGGGCTTTTCTTGTGATTCCTCATGGCCAAGCCCAAAGCGATGAAGATCTTCAACCTAACACAAGTGTGACTGGGAAGATAGTCGAGATGTGGTAATGGAGCCGGGAGAGAATGGTTGCAGAAAGAGAAAATGGTTCATCTCCTTTCGGAGATTTAGGAGGAAACAATCTCACCGAGATAGAACGGATCGATCTTCAATCCTTCATTGGCGAGAGCCACCTCATACTCGTTATGCTTCGAGGCCAAGGCTTGCGATTGGTTTCAAGGGCTCTATTTTCCCGGAGCCATTTCCGTGTAAGCTGTGGGGGACAGGCGTGGTAATCCGACCATGAATTTCCCCGTATGAAGCAAATTTATTATTCAGTTCTTGCCTTGTGCGTCATGTGGTTTTTTGTTCTTGGCAGTTCTACTGTCAGTCAGGCCCAGGAGGCGGAAGAAAAACCACGATTGCCTATTGCCATGGAGGGGGTTCTGAAGAAGCCCATGACGCAACAATATGAATTGCACCTTCATCTAACAAATATTAGTGATGAGCCGGTAGACGTGGACGTCCGTGACTTGCCTTGGAATCCGACGGATGGTCCCACTTGGCTCTTGGCTTTTCGTCTTCATCAACACCGCAGCCCTATTAAGCAGGATACTCCCTTCGGGAAGTTTGGATCACGAAGAGTGACGTTGCTGCCTGGCGAGTCAATACAGGATGCGATTGGGCTCAATGACCGGATTCCCATGTTGTTAGAGGAGATTGCCCAGTTTGGAGTGCGGTTAGAATGGGAATGTCCTCCGGAAAATCTTAAGTTTGTGTGCAAGGAGGGAACGGCTCATGTTCTGGTGATTCCCAAAGCTGACTCAGGCACGGCAGATGAATATGTGATTGATCACGCAGTCTGTCTGGTAAAAGAGCGTCAGGTTGGACTGATTGATATACCGCAAGGCCATAATGTGTTGTTCCTCCTCAGCACGGAAGCCGTCATGATCGATTTGGCGCAAATGAAAACGCTTCTTCTTCAGGTGGATGAATATGTGCGGTCCTGTCATCCTACCTGGACGAATAGTTGGGCTGTGAGTTTTTTTACGGATCGAAAATATGCAGGATTTCTGGGGGAAGGAGAGAGTCAGTCTTATTTCGAGCGCGGGCTTTGGCAACAGGCGAATCTTGGACAATACTCTAGCCAGATTCGGACGCTTTTTCGATTTCCCTGGATCAAGGAAAAATCCGATGCCGTCTACCTATCGATCTATCAATTACAACAACAAGCCAAGTTCTGATTGTATTACCCAAAATAAGGAATGTTGTGGGTGGTGCTCAGAGCATACCAGAGATTCTAGGTCTTCGGAATGATCTGTCCAAAGCCCAAGCCTTCAAGGACAGGGCGTAATCTTTCCAAAGTTTGAGGAAGTATGATTCGGGTACGATGAAATTCCCGGCGGACGGGGTAGTTCTTCCGCAACCCGTCGAAAAGGCCTGAGCGTTCCTCGGGCTGGGTCGCTAGCAAAGTGGTCATTTGCCGATGATCCTCTTCCAGATTATAAATCTTTTCCACGATGTCACCTAGTATGGCCTCATCCGATTGATGCTGTGTTGGAGATATCTGAATTTCCTGTACCAGCGGTGGAGGGAGCGATTGGGCAAGATCCCATACGGGAACGACTCCCAAATGTTTGCAGGCTGCGGAATAAATCATATACGTGCCGTTGGCTTTGCCATCTAGTGAATGGCCGGCAATATGGGGGGTGCCAATGGTGACAGCCTGGAATAAATCCCAATTGATATCCGGTTCTCCTTCCCAGACATCGATGATCGTCGGCCCGATCTTGTGGTGAGTGATAACGTTCAGCAGGGCATGTGTGTCGACTACCTCTCCCCGGGCAGCATTGATGAAAATCGTTGATGGCTTTAAATGTTTAAAGGTCTGCTCATTGAGCAGGTGGAAGGTGGGATGAGCGCCACCCAGCGTGAATGGGGTATGCAGGGTGACAACGTCACATCCGAGCACTTCTGGCAACGGGCGATGATCGATTTGGCTGGTTTCGGATAAGGGGGGATCGTTGAGGACAGGAATCATTCCCAGAGCCTCTGCCTTTTGTTTAACCAGTTTGCCGATGTGACCCACTCCGATAATACCGATGGTTAGGCCTTTGAGTGACAGCCCGTGGCGTTTGGCTAAAGCCAGCAATCCTGCGACGACATATTCTGCTACGGAGTTAGCATTCGATCCTGCCGCCGAGGCAAAGGGAATATTCCGTGATCTGAGATAAACCTCGTCAATATGATCGGTTCCGGCCGAGGCCGACCCTACAAATTCCACTGGTGTATGTTGTAATAAGGTTTCATCGACACTGGTAATGGACCGAATCAGCAGGAGGTTGGTAGTTTTTAAATCCGAGGATTTGATCGACCGTCCTGGTAGAAAGGTTAAGTGTCCCAGGTTGCTAAAGGCTTCCTGGATATAGGGGATGTTTTCCCCGGCAACGATTTGAATCGGCTTTGTTCTCATATGGGGTCCTTTGAAAAAGAGGAAAATAACATCCCACAGCCTATCTCAACGCCGCTCTTCGCGCCAGTCCGATAAGTGTTTTTCACTGGCACGCCATCATTGGGAATGGACAGGGGGCTATTACAGCTATGGCAATGTCCTTTATCGTCCCTTTTTGGTTTGATTCTCTCACGGACCCATGAACTTTTGATGGAGTAAGGAAGTATGGAGTGGAAAGACTTCATTGTCTGGTAAATTTCTTCTAGCTTTCTGAAATTCTCCCAGCTCTATGCCTGTTGGCTTACCTTACCAATATCAGGTAGCTGACGTTGTGTTCACCCTTTCATGAATCAAAATGGGTGATCTGTGCGTGTCAGCAGGGAAAACTTGGGGTATACTACGTCATCGTCTACTGAATTCAAGAGGAAGGGATCTGAATGAAACAGATTATGATAATCGGCGCGGGAGCGGTCGGTGGATATTTTGGCGCACATTTGGCACGTCACAATCCTTATGTCTCTTTTTTATTACGACCGGAGACTCAGGCGGCGGTTGCCAAGGATGGGCTGACGATCCGCAGTGCCATTGGAGAGAGTTTTACTGTTCATCCCCCATCGGCTTCTGATCCCAAAGCTCTCCCTCAGCCGGACCTGATTATTTTGGGAATGAAGGCGTACGCGTTGGAAAAGGTGATGGATCAGATCGAGCCCATTATGCACCCCGGTACTACCATATTAACTCTTCAGAATGGTGTAACGATTGAGGATACTCTCAAGGCTCGATTTGGACGGGAACGGATTGTAGGCGGTGTGGCGTTCATTTACTCCAAAATAGTGAAGCCGGGTGTCATCGATCACTTTAAGAAAGGCATGGTGACCATTGGGGAATTAATGGGGTTGGAAACGGCACGTAGTGCCGAGATCGCTCAGTTGTTCAAGGATGCGGGTATTCCCTGTTTTCTGAGTAAAGATATTCGAAAAGCCAAGTGGGAGAAGATGTGCTGGAATTGTGTGTTCAATCCGTTGACCGTGCTGGTGAATGACCATGTGGCGCGGGCCTTGGACCACCCGGAATTACAGCCGGTCATTACCACGATGGTTCGGGAAGTCTCGGCGGTGGCAATGGCAGCCCATCGGATTCCATTAGATGATGACATGCCTGAAAAGGTTGTGAAGTGGTCTCAGGAGTTACGAGATATTCATACGTCCATGTATGATGATTGGGCTGCAGGACGGCCAACGGAAATCGATTTCTTAAATGGATATATCGTAAAGCGTGGGAAAGAGTTTGGTATTCCCACCCCGATGAATGAAATGGCGACGGCACTTATCAAGGCGATGACAACGGGTGAGCCTTCGACTGAACCCGGGATTCAGATAGAAGGGGAGGTGGTTCAACCGTTACGCTTGACTCGGACCGCGTTAGGGGAGCTGCCCTTTCATCATCAGGTTGCGAATCTTCAGGGAGTTGGTGGCGTACAGTGCATAGGGGTAAAATTTCAGGCAATACTTGATGTTTCGACATTGAAAGTGGGGGTCGACCATGTGACATTTATTTCGTGTGATAAGCAATATTCTGCCTGTTTAACGCTTCAGCAAGCGCGTGAATTTGGCATTATTGTTTATGGAACGCCCGATGGGGTTTTCCCAGCAGAGCGGGGTGGGCCATTTCGATTGGTAACGCCAGGCTTGGGAGATCTTTGTGCGAATGTGAAGCAGGTCGGTCGGATTGTATTTTCCAAAGGTCTTGGTTCTGATACTCGGCCTCCTCAAGCCTGCGCCGAAGATTGAGAGGGCTTTTGGAATCTTCCAGGCAAACTCCTCTTATTTATAATCTGTTCCCCTTACTTGTTGGATCTTGCGACAATTGGATTTCCCATGCCGAACGCGCGGCTGGCATGGGGTTTAACTGGCTGTATGTGAATCCGATTCATGAGCCCGGTGTTTCTGGAAGCCTGTATGCCATCAAGCATTATGATCGTGTGCATCCGGCATTTCGTCCAAAAGGTTCTCTGGATGCCCGATTGAGCTGTTTGGAACCGACGGTTCATCAGGTGGTCCGCTGCGGGCTTGCTCCCATGATGGACCTGGTCATTAATCACACCGCGATTGATTCCCCGTTGGTAGACCAGCATCCTGAATGGTTTGTGCGGGATCAGGAAGGGCGGGTGGCGCATCCATTTGCGGTTGATCCGAATGATCCCGCACGCAAAACTGTCTGGGGCGATTTGGCTGAAATTGATAATCGCCGGTCATCGGATCGTGAAGGACTCTGGGAATATTGGGGGCGAGTATTGGATGCTTATCTGTCCATTGGAATTAAGGGATTTCGATGTGATGCCGCTTATAAAGTACCCGTTGAATTATGGCAATTTTTGATCGCGAGGGCGAGACAACAGCGTCCTGATGTATTGTTCTGGGCTGAAAATCTTGGTTGTACGCCTGAAGAGACTCGCGCTCTTCGGTCTGCAGGGTTTCAATTTGTCTGCAACAGTTCCAAATGGTGGAATTTTTCTGATGAGTGGTGCTTGGATCAGCACGAAGAATTTAAAGATCTTCCTTCAATTGCTTTTCCTGAAACTCATGATACCCAACGGATGGCAAGAGAGTCCGGCGGCCGTGAAGATATTCAACGCCAACGGTATGTATTGGCAGCCGTGTTTTCTTCCGGTTTGATGATGCCCATTGGCTATGAGTTTGGATTTCAGGAATCCTTGCATGTCGTTCAAACGAGTCCAGCGGATTGGGAAGTTCCTCATTGGGATTTACAACCCTTTATTCGGGCGGTGAACCAATGGAAATTAGCTGATCCCCTGTGGCAAGGAGAGGGAACTCTTTGCCGCCGGTTTGTCGAATATCCTCATCTTTGTCTGTTGGAGCGGCGCTCATTGGGCAGTCCAGGAAGGTGGGGGTTGATTTGTGTGCATCTCGGTCAGGATCAAGCCTGTGAAGTTGATTGTCATCGCTTCGGAACGCTTCCGGCTATGCCGGAGCTCACACGATTGAGCTATCTAGATCGTTCACCCGGTCCCTTGCCCCTTCCTTCGCGTGTCAGGCTATCGCCTTCGGAAATCGTTGTAATTTCTTGATTTTAACCTGTCACATCCGATTGCAACTCGCTTGGATGGGCCGTAAAATGCATTTTCGTCCTGTTTCGATGTTATTTATTTAAAAGGAAGGATGTTATGTCTGAACGAACATTAGCCATCATTAAGCCTGATGCCGTAGCTAAGCATGCCATTGGCGATATTATTCGCCGTTACGAGGAAGCCGGGTTGATTCCGGTGGCGATGCGCATGACTCGATTATCAAAATGTGTGGCTGAAGGATTCTATGCCGTGCATCGTGAACGCCCGTTTTTTAATGATTTGACCACCTATATGTCTTCCGGTCCTGTGGTCGTGTTGGTATTGGAGGGATCAAATGCCGTGAAGAAAAATCGAGACTTGATGGGAGCCACTGATCCCAAGAAAGCTGAAGCAGGAACTATTCGTGCCGCGCACGGCGCGTCCATCGAGGCCAATGCTGTCCATGGTTCTGATTCTCTTGAAAATGCCCAGATCGAGATTCGTTATTTCTTTGCAGAATCTGAAGTGGGGTAAAGAGGCGGGATGATCAGGCATACTCTCTCTCCGGCGACAGGGTTTCATGTAGCGCTGGCTTTGTGTCTGGTGGTTGGAGGGGGGTGTGCCCGAACCGGGTCGCATCCCCCGACTCTTCCTCCTGAAGCCGAAGGGGGAGGGGGCTTCAGTTCGGAGGAAGTGGCGCCTCCAGCCCCTGAACCCTATACAGTGGAACTGCCAGAAAATATTCGCCTGATCCACCGGCAAATGATGAGTGAAGCTGAAGAGCATTTTGCGAGACAGGACTTCAATGAAGCGATTCGAGGATTGCAGCGCTTGTTGGCACTGCATCCCCAGCAAGAGATTGAAGCGGAAGGACGGTGGATGTTGGCCCAGGCCTATCAACATACCGGGGAATGGGAGGGAGCGCGAGAACAATATCGTGCCCTAGCTTCCGCTCATCAGTTGGTTCCGCATCAGAGTGAAGCCAAGCAAAACCTTCTTGAACTTGAAAAGTTACTTGAAGAGTCAAGGCGGCCTCCCCAGGATACCCAAGCTGTTCGTTTAAATTTTACCCAACTCCCTCAGAGCGAAGGATTTGACGAAGGCATAAAACGGATGAGAGGTGATGGGGTGACCACTCTCTTGATTGATCTGGGTTGTAGAAATTCTCCTATGGAGAAGGGCGATCGCAAGGGGGCTGCAGGGGCAAGCGCCTTGAAATCCATGCAAGAGATGATTCGATCGTTTGTGGCTCGCAGTCATTTGCAGAACTTGCGGGTGTATATTGGAGTCGCTCCCCGCTGTGTGGGATTCTGGAAAGAGCCGGTGCCGGCCGCGTGGCATGATCGTGTGTATGATCCCGAGTCCAAGGTGACAAGGGAAGGGCCGTTTTTTGATGTCTTCCATCCATCCTATCAGCAATTTTTGTTGAACTTTTTCGATCAGATTGCCGAATCTGGCGTTGATGGAGTGATCTTTTTAGGCGACCAGCCCATAGGAATTTATGAAGGGCTTGGCGAGTCTGGCATCAAATCTTTTCAACAGATCTTTCATACGCGCTTCATTCCAGGAGAGGTTTTTCAGCAGCCAATTGACTTGGCCCAGTTACGCAACTCGACACCGCCTCGCCAGTCCTCTTCCGGGTTCTCTTCAACACAAGACCCCCTTTTTTGGCGTTGGATGGGTTGGAAAGCCAGGGAACGACTGGTGGTCCTTGAGAAGGTGTTTCATTATTTGCGGCGACGGCATTTGACGTTACAAGTAGGATTGGAAATTCACCCCCATGGGTTGACCGATCCGCTTCGGGCACTGGTGGAATATACGGAGGATGCCATGGAAGCTGCGCGCCGTCCGTTTACCTTTTTTTATGTCCGTCCGGAGATTGATCGTGAGGCTGCCTCAGATCAAAAGCAGGTGGTGGAGAAATTGCGACGTATTTCAACCAAAGCCGTTCTGAGCCGATTGCTGCCAGTCGTTGATGATCCCCGTCGTGTGTGGGTGAGTTTTCCTGCCGACGGGCGGAAGCGAGTGGCTCCGGAAACCGGACAAGATGCGCCCATTCTAGGAGAATTCCCCGTCGGTATTGGGGTGGTGCATGATTTGAGGGCTTTTTCGTAAAGACAGTCGATGATGGGTGGACTTGTCCTGATGTGTAAGTGCGGGACGTTGAGACAGTGAGTCCCATGATGGGATGGATTGACACTATTAGAAGGGGGGCAGGATGGAACCTCGGGATTTACGTTTTCACAAAGAACATGAATGGATTCGAGTTGAAGGCGGCAAGGCGACCTTAGGGATCAGCCAGTTTGCCCAAGATGCCTTGGGAGATGTGGTCTTTGTGGATGTGCCAAAGGTCGGCACTTCCCTCAAGGCTGAAGAACAGTTAGGTGAAGTGGAATCAACGAAGGCCACTTCAACAATCTATACCCCGGTCACAGGGAAAATTGTGGAGGTGAATGCGGATTTGCAAGATCACCCCGAATTATTGAACCAGGATCCTTATGGAAAAGGCTGGATTGCCGTTCTTGAATTGTCCTCTCCATCGGAAGTCGACGGACTGATGACGGCCGAGCAATATGAAGAATTTTTGAAGTCTCAGGGATAGCCCGTTCGACGACCCATGTCCTCCTCTTCTCAACATCTTGTCATTATTGGCGGCGGTCCGGGTGGTTATGTGGCGGCCATTCGTGCCGCCCAATTGGGCGCCCAGGTTACCGTTGTGGAAGCACTCGCTCTGGGAGGTGTGTGCCTGAATGCCGGATGTATTCCAAGCAAAACCTTGCTTGGTTTTATCGATTTAGGGGAGCGGGTTCGGCATGCGCAAGCCTTTGGACTGAATGTGGATGGCGGAGTGACCTATGACCTTTCCAAGATGATCGCTCGAAAAAACGAAGTGGTGGCTGGATTGGTGAAAGGGATCGGGTTGTTATTTAAACAATGGAATATCCGGCATGTCGCCGGGCGGGGAATCCTCAAGGATGAACGAACCGTTCACGTATTGGGGGCCGATGGAACCGAGTTGACATTGCAGGCCGATGCCATTGTGTTGGCTACGGGGTCCTCTTGGCCAAATCTCCCTCAATTTCCAGTTGATGGTCAGCGGATAATCACGAGTCGAGAAGCACTGGATTTGACTCAGGTTCCTGGGCATGCGCTCATTGTGGGCGCCGGCGTGGAAGGATGTGAGTTTGCCTGTTTGTTGAGCGGCCTTGGGGCTCAGGTCAGTATGGTCGAAATGTTGCCACGGGTCCTTCCTTTCGAGGATGAGGATACCAGTGCGGTACTCACGCGGGAGCTAAAAAAACGCAAGGTCCAGCTCTACCTTGGCTCCCATATTCAAGAGTGGGCTGCGACCGAGACCGGAGTGAGGGCAAGTTTGGCATCTGGTGAAAGTATTGTGGCGGATGTGATTTTGGTGTCGGTCGGGCGGCGTATGAATTCACAAGGATTGGGTTTGGAGGACTTGGGAATTGCGGTTGGAGCCAAAGGCGAAATTGTGGTGAATGCACGAATGGAAACCAATGTTGCCGGGGTATATGCCATTGGAGACGTGACGGGAAAAGCGATGTTAGCTCATGTTGCTTCCGCACAGGGCAAAGTGGCTGTGGCTAATGCGTTAGGGGCCAACCAAGTGATGAACTATGATGTCATTCCAGCTGGCATCTTTACCTTACCGGAAATTGGGCGGGTAGGATTGACCGAACAGCAGGCCAAGGAGCGTGGATTGCCTGTGACGATAGGAAAATTTCGCTATGCGGGCTTGGGTAAAGCCCAAGCCGTGGGTGAAAGTACCGGCCAGTTTAAGATTATTGCCCATGCGGAAACTCAAATGATTTTAGGGGTTCATATTATTGGGGCGCATGCAGCGGATCTTATCCATGAGGCGGCACTGGCCATGTATGGTGGACTCCACGTGACGGAATTAGCGGATATGATTCATGCGCATCCCACGATCAGTGAGGGGCTGATGGAGGCCGCAGAAGATGTTACTGGTATGGCGGTTCATCAAGCGCGGAAGCGTGGATGATGAATGCCATTGGTCATGACCAGGTCCGAGAAGTTTTGAAGGGGTTTTCCCTGAAGTTAGGCGTTTTGGTGCTGGGAATTGGATGGGTTTGTCTGATGGGGTGGCCTTCACCCGGCAGTCCAGATAACTCAGGGACAGGATCGGCATCTTCAGATGTTTTCTCAACGATTCCCATTACAATCCCACATTCCTTGCTTCCCAATCAGGAACATCCTCAATCCTCGCCAACCACTTTTCATGCGCCACACCTTCCAACGCAGGTTGAACAAACGAACCTGGGAGGGCAGGTGCCCAGAGTCTTGGTGCCATTGGATGTGAATCAGGCAACCCAAGAAGCGTTGGAGCAATTACCTGGTGTGGGGACCGTATTGGCCGAACGAATCATTGCGTATCGAGAAGCCAATGGGCCCTTTCACCATCTTGAAGAGCTAATGCAGGTACGCGGAATTGGGCAGAAGCGTTTTGGACAAATTCTCCCCCTGCTGACGATAACCGCCAGGAATCCAACAGGAAATTCCATGAAATAGTTTTTGAGGAGATGAGAATAATAAGGAGTCCGACATAATGACCAATGAATTGGATCGTCAGTTAGATCTTATTCTTCGTGGAACGACGGAAGTCATTCAGCTGGAGGAGTTGAAAGCTAAACTGCTGCGCTCAATCAAGGAACAATGCCCATTGAAGATTAAGGCTGGGTTTGATCCGACCGCACCGGACTTGCACCTTGGGCATACCGTTCTCATCCAAAAGTTGAAGCATTTTCAAGATTTGGGACATCAGATTTTGTTTTTAATTGGTGATTTTACCGGAATGATTGGCGATCCAACCGGGGTGTCTGAAACCCGAAAGGCTTTGACGAAAGAGCAAGTCCGGGAGAATGCCACAACCTATCAACGGCAAATTTTTAAAATCCTTGATCCTCACAAAACCAAAATTGTGTTTAACAGCGAATGGATGGGACCCATGACCGCAGAAAAAGTGGTGGAAATTGCGGCTCATTACCGGGTGGCCAGAATGATGGAGCGGGATGATTTCCAAAAGCGCTTTCAGGAGCAAAAGCCTATTAGTGTCCATGAATTTCTCTATCCTCTGGTGCAAGGCTATGATTCCGTGGCCTTGGAAGCGGATGTGGAATTAGGAGGAACGGATCAAAAGTTTAATTTGCTGGTTGGTCGTGATCTTCAACGAGACTATGGGCAGCAACCTCAAGTGGTCATGACCATGCCGTTGTTGGAGGGCACGGATGGCGTTCGGAAAATGAGTAAAAGTTTTGGGAATTATATTGCGTTGGAAGACCGTCCGGCTGACATGTTTGGGAAGTTGATGTCGGTCAGTGACGAATTGATGATGCGATATTATGAGCTCCTCACAGTCTGCGATCTATCGGAAGTCAAGCAACAACATCCGATGGAGGCCAAGAAGGCGCTGGCTGAACAACTGGTTCGTCAATATCATGGGGAATTGGGCGCTCAAGAAGCGAAAGCGGATTTTCAACAACGATTTCAGAAGCGGGATTTTCCGGATCAACCTGACGTGGAAGTGCATCTGAGCCTCTCCGATTTCTCGCAGGCCCAGGGACTTTCCATGCCCGTTGTTGATGTGCTCATGCGGACGGGGCTGATCCCGAGCAAGGGGGAAGCCAGACGTCTTCTTGCACAACATGCCATTCAATGGGATGGGGAAAAGTTGACCGATCCGAACGGTCACGTGACATTTGAACAAGGGCGGCCGTATCCTGTGAAAATTGGGAAAAGAAAATTTGCCATAATTCGTGTTGAGCCATAAGGGAAGACGGTTAGATGGATGTCCTCTTGACTTGCTTCCGATTCCGTACCTAGAATGAGCCCTCTTTTCTATCGTTAAGAGCGGGCGTAGCTCAGTGGTAGAGTCCTTGCTTCCCAAGCAAGTTGTCGGGGGTTCAAATCCCCTCGCCCGCTCCAATATTCCTCTAGGGTCATTTTCCATTCAATTAGTTACCTGATGTTTGTTAGGATTGAGACAGCTGTGAGCTGTCTTCTGATCGGCTCAAAGCGGGAAAAGCTGGATTTTTTAGGTCAGCCTCGCTAAGCGATGCTGCGGATAGGACGGGAATTGGTTTTGTCATCTTTTTCTCTCATCAGGCATCCCCATGCATAAGCACCCTTCCCGTCGGACATTACTGAAATGGACCGGCCTGGGACTCTTGGGGGCAGGAGTGGGGCCAGGACTCGCATGGCTAATCAATCGTTCCGGTCATCATCTTTCTTCAGCGCCGGAACCTCTGGGTTTTTCAGATCCAGTATTGGTCTTTACCGCCTATGAGGCTGCGGTCCTTCATGAAGTAACCGGGTTTATTATTCCCACCGATCACGATCCCGGGGCAAAAGAGGCCAAGGTGATTCTGGAGCTGGATCGACTGGCGCAGAAAGATGATCGGTTCCTCTCCCTCTGTCGTCAAGGGGTTCGCTGGCTCGATGATCAGGCGTCCTCTCGGTATGATCAGCTCCGATTTCTGGATCTTTCTCCCGAACAGTGTGAGTCGATCCTATCGTTGGGAGATTCCAGTGAACGGTCTTTCCTGGGAAAAGTGTGGGATAAGCTCTATTACGGGCATTCTCGAATTGCCTTTAATTTTTTTCAACGAATTCGGCGTTTGACCTTTAGCATCTTCTATTCCCACCCGCTAGGGTGGAAAGTCGTTGGCTATGAGGGCCCACCGCAGTTCTCCGGGAATCTGGATTACCATCTTTGTGATTGAGCTCTATGGCTGCGGAAGAAGTGGATGTGTGTGTGATTGGTTCGGGTGCGGGCGGAGGAGTGGCCGCTTATGCACTGGCGACGGCAGGCTTTTCCATAGTGGTGTTGGAAGCTGGCCCTCGGTTTGATCCGGCTTTATATGCTCTCGATGAAACCGAGTGGGAGTCGGCGGCCAAATTATTAAAAATTCCTGCCGGCAACTCGCAGAATTTTACCTCAGGGCCACCCCAGCCGCTAGATCCTCGGTATGAGCACTTGCGGGCTTGGAGTCAGTTGGGCCGTTTTGCTTCGCCCACCCATCGATCGCCCCCTCAAATTTTTCGCGTGAAGGGTGTGGGCGGGTGTACGCTCCATTACCAAGGGGAGGCGCATCGGTTTTCTCCTCACGGGTTTGTTTCTCGATCCGAATTGGGATATGCCGACGATTGGCCCATTCGGTATGAAGACCTTGAACCCTATTACGAACGGATGGAACGGCTGCTAGGTGTGGCGGGAGATCATCGGAATCCACATAAGCCCCCTCGGTTGCCGTTTCCAAATCCTCCTCATTTCCTCAGCTGTGCCACCCAACGGGTCAAGCAAGGGTTTGATCGATTAGGACTGACTTTGTGGCCCAATTCTCTGGCTATTCTGTCCAGACCGAAGGGAGATCGTCCACCATGCAATTATTGTAATGGGTGCGAGCGCGGTTGTATGACCGGTGCGAAAAGCAGTATGGACGTCACGCTGATTCCTCAGGCTGAGGCCACAGGTCGGGTACGGGTCATCTCAAACGCCATGGCTCGTGATATCCCATTGGATAAGATGGGAAAGGCCAAAGGGGTCACGTATTTCGATCGATCAGGCGTCGAACACTTTCAACCAGCCAAACTGGTCGTGTTGGCGGCGGGTGCATTGGAATCCCCTAGGCTCTTGTTGCATGCTACGTCGAATCGGTTTTCAGATGGATTGGCCAATCGCAGCGGTCTGGTTGGTAGGAATTTCATGGAAACCCTTGTCTATTTTAATATCGCGTTGTTTGAAGATCCGATCCATTCCTATAAGGGGACGCAAATCGATGCCCGCTGTTGGGATTTTAACCAGTCCGACCCTCAACGAGCATTTAGGGGTGGAGTGGTGTTTGGGGTCTCGGCTCTTAATTTATTAGGTCCGTTGTCTTATACGAAGCATTTAGTCAGAGGATGGGGACTTCAGCATAAGCAACGGATGCGGGAGTTATTCGGACGGGTTATCCACTTGTTTGCGGTCGGGGAGCATCTTCCCCATCCCGATAATCGGATTACATTGGATGAGGAGGCGCGAGACTCCTTTGGCATTCCCTTGCCAAAGGTCACGGTCGCATTGAGTCAGAATGAGCTGGATATGCTTGATTTTATGCGGTCACAGGCTAGGGCTATTTTAGGGGCCGCAGGCGTCAAGGAAATCCTGGGAGAAATCAGTGCCTATGATACGGATTACATTTCCCATATGTCCGGCACGTGCCGAATGGGGACCGATCCTCAATCTTCGGTCGTCAACGAGTTTTGTCAGAGCCATGACGTCCCCAATCTGTTTATCACGGACGCCAGTTGTTTTGTGACGGAAGGCGGGGGCGACAGTCCGTCATTGACGATTCAAGCCTTGGCCCTGCGAGCATCGGACTATATCGCCGCCCAAGCCAAAAAGGGAAATCTGTAGTGTGGAATGTTAGGCGATCCATATCTCTCTAGACGGAGTCGTATGCCGAAGATTGAATTTTTCTCGCCATTCGGAATCTACTTTGAGCGAGACGTTTTGAATAATGGCCTGCGCCAGTTGATTATGGATGAAGTCCGTGCGGCCAAGACCTTTACCACAGGACAAGTGATTGGAAAGCAGGGTGAGGGGCTGGATCATGAAGATTGGCGAAAGGTCAGGGTGACGGCCCTCTCGGTCCCGTTGCAGCAAGAGATCGACGCCAAATTGAGTGCCCTGCAACCTAGATTGGAATCCCATTTCGGCCAATCCCTCAAAGGGCATGAACGGTTTCAATGTCTGGTGTACCAACCGGGAGATTTTTACCGGTATCATCAGGACGTCTTGCCAAAGGAGTCGATGGAGCATTCGGCGAAAGGCCGAAAGGTGTCGCTGGTGTTATTCGTGAACGGTGAGGGGGAGAATACCGAGCAGGAGTATCGGGGCGGGGCCTTAATGTTCTATGGATTGGTCCAGGGAAAGTCCGGGAAAAACTTTGGTATACCGGTGCAGCCGGAGACGAGCATGGCGGTGGTATTTCCGTCAGAGACTTTTCATGAAGTCGCTCCTGTTCTTGAAGGCCAACGGATCACGATCGTCACGTTTTATTTTTAGGGATGCTTTTCCCCTAAGTGAAAGAAAAAGAAGGGGATTGTGGGGACACGAGATCCCAAGTGAAGCTCTGGGGAGATTGGGGATGGCCCTCAAAATGACCTGAGAATATGGGAATTTTGCCAAACGCCTTTGAAAATAAAGGGGAAAATGGGGGATATTGGAATTGCTTTTGTAGATTTCATATTTTAGAATGGCCGGGTTCATATGGTTCATGAACCATTTTTATTCCATTTCTTCAGAGGGAGGTAGCTTCATGCAAACGGAATATTCAACTCAAAAAGAGCCCTACACGGAACCCCTATTGACGACGCATGAGGCCTTACGGGATTTCACAACCGGAACAGGGTCAAAGGCGTCTCTGGAAGTCCCAAAGATACTAGTCGAGAAACAATAATAGAAGATCTTTAAAATCCCAAGAGTTTCTTTGGACTTCAGTGTGCAACGAAGCGGAAAAGGAGGTATCCCTTCCGCCCATCCTTTATTTTTCCTCAGAACAATTGTATCCCGTTACTTCTTTCATGTTCGGGGTCAGCAGCCGGTGCGAGAGTCACTGGCCGGACGATAAAAATACTAATGGCCACTGACCACACATCTTCAGAAGGAAAAGTATACGGAACTGTTGTTGAAGACCCATAAAGTACGGAATCTCATAGCAGGCTCGTCCTTGGAAGACCACGAGGAATCGAAGTTCTTGGTGTACCCTGACCCTGAAGAGTGGTTTCCATTCATTCAATTCGTCTCAATGTTATCTGCTTGACATAAGCAGGGGGGCAGGTTAGCGTTTGGACAAGTGGACGAGATCAGGAAGATCTCAGGTGTCAGTATTTCCATTATCTCACAAGGAGGGAGAGGCTATGGAACAGAAAATTTATCCAAACTTGCCGCTCAAAGAACCCTATAGTCAACCGCTTCTTATTCCCCATTCGATTCTTCAAAATTTTACTGCCGGGGTTGGAAAAGGATATGCCGAAAAATCCAAAGATCTTGAATAGGTTCTTTTAACGTTATTTGCTTGTCAAAACTTGTGTGAAAAAGCGGGTTGGGGTGTCACGCCCTCCCGCTTTTTTATTGACAAACTGAGCGAAGTTTCTGTTTCCTTCAACAATATATGGTGTCCTTCACATATGAGTGACTAGATTTTTCCCCTTGTACAGAATCCTTCTGTGGTTCTTCTCATCGCTCACTCCACCGACCTATTTGCCACACGGGTGGCTCACCGTCTCCAAAGTCAGGGGCAAGAGGTTAAAATCGTTTCCTGGCCAATGCTGCTGTTTGGAGAAGGGTTCTCCTGGATAGGAGGATGCCGACCAGGCCTTGGGGATGGCGAGTTCAGGATTCAGGGAGCGCGGATTCCCATTTCCGATTTGACCGGAATTCTGTGTTTTTCCTCCGGCAGGTTGGAGCATCTTGCTTCAAACGATTGGGAGGCTGATGAGAAAGCCTATATGTTTCAGGAGGGGGCAGCCGCTCATCTAGCCATTCTGCATGGGTGTCCATGCCCGGTCTTCAATCTTCCTGTTCCCGGGGAAAGAGTTCGGTTATTTTTTGCTTCCCGAACAGGCCAAGATTCACTTCGTGCTTTCTCTCTTCGGGTCGCACCCATGGCTGTTGCAACTTCCCGCCAAGCTGCCCTTGAGTGGGTCGATGGTTACACGGGGCCTCTACGGCTGGGGAGTTTATTTGATCCTGATTGCAACCGAATGGGATATTTTCCGAACGGATTGGACGAGTGGGATGACACCGTCATTTCGTATCCGGTTTTTCTTCAGCGATTTCCTCAAGGGCAGTTGTACCACATTATTATCGTGGGCAATTCGGTTATCGGGGGAAAGGTACACCATTCGGATTTCGATGGTTCCTTTGTGACCGGAGTGATTCCCGAGCCAATACCCCAGGAATTGACCCAGGCCTTGGTTCATGGGGCGAAGTCTGTAGGTCTTGGGTTTTGTGAGTGTTTAGTTCTTGAAAGAGAACATGGGGAGTGGATGTGCGCAGACTGGAATGAGTTTCCACGACTGGGGCATTGGTCAGAAGCAGTTGGAGAAATGGTGATCGAACAGTTGTGCTCTGTTTTAAGGGCCGGGCGGGTTGGTTCATGATGTCGAAACCCTATCTTCTATTGCTTGGCTCTCTTCAGGAACCAATTTTGGCCTATGTCAGCATGAAATTGGCCAGAAAAGCAGTCACTCTGGTTGTCATGGATTTTCGGCAGCCTTGTCATGATTGGCCGATTGTCTTTTCTTGGGGGGAGGGGGCGGGCGAACCGTTTCTAAGCGCCGGTAGGCGACTGGTGCCACTTGTGGATATCCGTTCGACCTATATCCGTTTAGGGCAGGTCTGGAAAGGTACTGAGGAAGGGGCTCCTGATGCTCTGCATCATCGTTCCGTTTTCCCCCACCTTCTGAGTATCCTTCCCGGCTTGGTAGTGAATCCCTATGAGGCTTCGAATGGGAATGGGGCAAAGCCGTATCAATTAATGCGGATTGCCCAGTTCGGTTTTAATGTCCCTCGAACACTGGTAACATCTATTCCTGAGCGGGCTAAAGAATTTTTTGATGTGTGCAGGGGGCGGGTGATCTATAAATCCATTAGCTCGGTGCGCTCGATTGTCCGGCGGGTGACTGAGGACGATCTCCCTCGTTTGGAACAGATTCGACATTGTCCCGTTCAATTCCAGGAATATATTCCTGGGGTGGACCTTCGTGTCCATGTGGTGGGGAACCGGGTGTTTGCGAGTCAAATCGAAACCACTTCTATGGACTACCGGTATACGGACGAACAGAGTTTTCGGACGATTCGAGCCGTCGAGCTGCCGATGGGGTTACAGGAGCAATGTATTGGATTAGCCCGAGGGTTGGGGTTAGCCCTGGCGGGTATTGATTTACGACGGACGGTCCAGGGCGAATACTATTGTTTCGAAGTAAATACCAGCCCGGCTTTTACTTTTTACGAAGAACACACCGGACAGCGGATTGGTGATGCCTTGGTCGACATGCTTTGCCGTGGTACTGTCTAGCCGATGTGAGTCATGATATCAACCGGTATGCAGGAGGACTGTTCATATGACTGATCAGGATGCATCGCGGAAGAAAGAACTGTTTATCGGGTCGGAGCTTCGCCCCAAAGTCGGAGGAAACGAAGATCCTGATACTTCGTGTGTAGCCTCTGACGCGGGCAATCAGGAAATTGAAGCCGAGGCTCGACGTGCCATGGAAAAATCGGGATCGCCCCCGCCTGCCCAGCCGAAAGAATGGGAGGACTTAAGGGATTCCCGGTTGCAGGCTCATGAGGACGTACACTGTTCTATCTTGGAAGGGGAAGCAGTGTTATTGAACTTGGATAATGGCATGTATTATTCCCTCAATCGGGTTGGGACGGCTATTTGGGAGTTGTGCGACGGGCAATTTACGGTCTCGGAAATTCTTGCACGAATTTGCGACCGCTTTGATGTGGCGGAAGAGCAGGCCAAACAGGATTTAACTGTTATCGCGTCGCAATTGTTGGAGCAGCATCTATTAGTCAAAATCGGATCGTAAACTCAAAGGTCATCAGTGTGGCGGTTCGCCTTCCTAAAACGGTTCCCTGTTTTTTAAGGTCGGATTAGACCATGTCCATGTCTTGTCAAGTGCTGATTCATGGGGTGGGAGTGGAAGTAAGTTCTTCTTCCTTAATCCTGCTTGACCCCATCCGCCGTTTCTTCCGCTATTTTCCGTTGTTACCTGAAGGGCACCCGATTTCTATTAGGATGGAAGTCACAGCCATTTCCTCACTGGAGGAGGTGCCTTGCACGGCGCGTTCTTCTAAAGGGGGCAAGGTATCATCTCAATCAGGGTGGACCCGGGGGGATGAAAAACGGAGAGAATGGCATTGCGATATCTATATCGAACCCGACCGGCTGGTTTTAGATTACCATGCGCAGGGGCTATCGGCTGTCGATTTTCACAATAGACGGGCCTCCATTTATCTGATTGACCCCGAAGCCATGCATGAGGACGTCCGAATCGCGTTTGTTCATGAATCGCTTATCCAATTGCTCAAACGGGAGGGACTCTATACCCTTCATGCCACCGCCTTGGAAAAAGACGGTCAAGGCATTCTTATTCCCGGTTGCAGCGGTCGGGGGAAGACGACGGCTTTCATCGCATTGCTCCGATCGGGATTTCGTTGTATTTCAGACGATCATCCGTTGCTGCATGAGAAAGATGGAAAGCTGGAACTATTAGCGTTTCAGGAAAAAGTTGATATCACGGATCAGTCAGTGAGATTTTTTCCTGAACTTGTCAATGCCAATCCGGGACTGTTGTATCAGGGGGTTTTGAAAAAATATTTTTTTGTTGAGGATGTCTATCCCAATAGTATTGCCCATGTTTGTCAGCCTCGGTTGTTATTCTTTCCGCAAGTGATCGATTCGCCCCATAGCCTGCTTGAACCGTTTCCTCGTGCTAGAGCGCTTGAGGAATTACTTCCTGAAACCTTGGCCGTTCATGACAAAGCCGCCGCGAAACGGGAATTTCAATTTCTGTCTCGGATGGTTCAAGAGTTAGATTGTTATCTCTTGTATTTTGGTCACGATGTTTTGGATTTGCCGAGTTTAGTCCTGCCGTTGTTGAAGGCATAGCTTGAGGGAATTTTGGGTGTCAGGGCCGACCCTTTCGCCCCCCTAGACCCTATGCGCAATCCTCGATCAGTTGTTAGATGAGCACGAGCTATCCTGTCGGGGTAGGTCTTGTTCCCCATCTGGGGAATTGGTCGCACAAGATATTCTCTCTAGAATTCTGTTCCTAGGGCAAATATTTCCGTGAGGGAGATGGAGTCAGTATTTCTTGTTGAGTATCTGTGGCCCGTGGATGCCTCATGGATTATGGTTACATGAAATGATGAAGGAGTGCGATGAACTGGGGATTGCAGATTCTACCGGACATGTTACTAATTCGAGTGTTTGGAACTATTGATCAGAATACGAGGGACATGTTCGAAAAAACGGCGGAGAGGTCGGTTTCCCTAAGTAAGCGAAAAGTCATCGTGGACTTTTCTCAAGCGGACGGTTCAGATTCTTTAGGCTTGGTATTGTGCGGGTATGGTGTGCATCATCTTCAGACATTAGGAATCCCTGTCGCACTTATCTGTCCACCTACTTCCTTGCTGGGAGTTCTGGAAAGCCACGGGCTCAAGGGTATTCCATCGGTCTTTAGTCATACACAAGGTGTGAGTGCTATGAACTAGATTGTATGAAGGAGTTTATGTCTGTTCCCGATGCTGGGTCGGAGACAGGTTCTGTCGGTATCTAAATACTACTGTATAAGGCAGAGAATGAAAAAGGGACTTGGTTTTTGCCAAGTCCCTTTTTTTGTTGAAAACCGAGAATACCGTTATAGATTCCGCAATGCATTCACTCGGGCCTCAATAGGAGGATGAGTGGCAAAGAGTTGCATGAATCCACTCGATTGCCCGGAGATTTTCATGGTCGCCAAGGCATCTTGAGTGGTATATTCAAATTGTGTGCGTTGAACCCACCGATCAATTCCTTGGAGCGCTGAAATCATATGTTCCTTGCCCACCGTATTTGCGGCAAATCGATCCGCGGAGAATTCCCGTTTGCGAGACCACCAGCCGATAGGGATCATGGCAAGAAAAGACAAAATCGTTTGCAAGAAAAAATATGTGGCAAAGGCCAACATTTCATTGCGCTCTGCCATATTGCGGTACACCCACCGGCTAATGACATATACAAACGTATTCATTAATCCTGCCAATACGGTAGTGGTAAACATGTCACCGTTATAGACATGCCCCATTTCATGGGCCAAGACCGCTCTCACCTCATTTTCGTTGAGGTTATTTAAGAGGCCGGTAGAAACCGCCACCATGGAATTATTCCTTGTGGGGCCCGTTGCAAAGGCGTTGGGATCGGGTGATTCGTAAATCCAAACTTCCGGCATGGTGATATTCAATTTTCCGGAAATTTTTTCGACAGTCTCGTATATGAGATGTTCGGCCGGCGTCCGGGGTTGAATAATCTGGGTGCAATTGAGCCACATGCGGGCCATTTGTTTTGAGAAAGCCAGACTGATGAATGCTCCACCGAATCCAAATACAAATGCCCACAGCAGATCTTGTTGGGCGATCGTTCCTCGGATATCAATGCCAAATGCCGGAAGGACGACCTCCGACAAGATGGTGAATGAAATTGACAAAGTAATGAAAATGAGGATATTGGCCAGCAGTAATAAACCAATTCCTTTAAGTTTTTTCATGAACACCCCCTTTGCTGATTGAAATTCCCGCTTGGCAAATGAAGCCAATTGGGCTAAGTTGAGTCGGCATTTTCATCGTTTGGTTAATCCAAAAATCCTGGTTACTAAATAATCATCTTTCCATGCGAGTCAAGGGTGTAATAACATGCTCTCTCCCTCCTAAGCAGATAACACATGGGCTTCTTCAAACTCAAAGCGTCCGCGTTAAAAACCATGAACTCAATTCGAATACATTATACACCATGGGGTATGAAGATTTCCTGCTTCTTGGTGCTAATCGGCCTCATCGACGGGGGCTTGGGCAAAGGGACTTTTCCCTCCGAACGGTTGGGCGATGCGCCAGAAGAGCCGTTCGTATCCATCACTATGGAAAGTTATCAGTATTCTCCTTCTGAAATTATCTTGGAGGTTGGGAGGACGGTTATCATAGTTCTTCGGAACCAGTCTTTCCTTGTCCCACATAACTTTTTATTGGATGATCCCCAAGGGATTCGCTTGCTTGAGGCAGATGTCAGCAGTGGAGAGGAACAACGAATTCAGTTTACGCCTGCCATTTCGGGTAGATATAACTTTTATTGTGATAAGCAATTATGGTTTTTCCCCTCCCATCGTACTCAAGGGATGGAAGGTCGATTGTTAGTGAGGTAGCCATGTCGCTTTCCACTACGGATCAATGGCTTTTCAGAACGATCCTGAAGCGGGTTTCCCGGTCTTTTTATTTAACGATCGCGGTGTTACCAAGCCCGGTACGCACCCAGATTGGGTTAGCCTATTTGCTGGCCAGAGCCGCGGACACCCTGGCGGATTCTGGGAACAATATGGATGACGAGAGCAGAAAGCGGTTTCTTGTTCAGTTCAAAAAAGATGTCCAACAGGGTAAAGGAAATGCAGCCCATATTGATGCAATAAAGCAGCGAGTGGATATGGGTGGTTTTGTCCCAGATGAAGCTCAGTTATTGATCGAACTCGGACGTTGTTTTTCTCTATTGGAAAAGATGACACCTGACGATCAAACTGCCATTTCGCGAGTCTTGTCCATTTTGATCGGGGGAATGGAGTTTGATCTCGAAACCTTTCCTCGAGCTGATATGACCACCATTCACGCCCTATCCGAACTTCAGGATTTTGAATTTTATACCTATTCTGTGGCTGGTTGTGTAGGGGAATTTTGGACTAGGTTGATGTGCGTACATTTGTCGGCATTTAGTTCTTGGGATCAGGCAGTTATGAGTCCCCTGGCCATCAGATTTGGGAAGGGATTGCAGATGGTAAATATTTTGCGGGACATTGCTGAAGATTTGAGGAAAGGACGGTGTTATGTCCCGCTGGTTTTATTGAGGAAGGCGGGACTGTCTCCGGAAGATCTCTTGGATGAAGGGGCCTGGGAATCATTTAGGCCTTTGTATCGGGAATTACTCAGTCAGGCCCGCGATCATCTCGATCAAGGATGGCGATATACGCTGAGTATTCCTCGCCTACAAGTTCGTGTTCGGTTGGCTTGCATGTGGCCGATATTAATCGGAATTCAAACCTTGCAGCGGCTCTCTGTGGCTTCCAATGTCCTCGCCTCGTCCCATCCCATTAAAATTTCCCGTCCTGAGGTTTACCGAATTCTTGGAGGAACTGGGTTGAGTGGTGGCTCCACCATTGTGGGGAATATTTATTGGGGATATTGGCGAAAGCGGATTGTTTGACCTATTCTTGTTTGGGGGAAAGTAATTTTTCTCCTTTGCGGAACACCCCATAGATGGCTTGGGATGGGCAGGCATCCAAGCACAGACGGCAGGATTCCATGCAGCGCGAGGAATCAAATTTATAGGGAGGGGTAGACAGCCATGCGCTAGTGGGGCAAATCGGAATGCAAATCGCACTGTGGGTGCAGCGGTCCGGATGCCGAACCAAATGATCTCTTCGTACCAACATAGGATTCACTCCTTCAAAAAGACCTTGAGAAAAAATTTCCAACATGTTCATAAGCAATAATACCTTAGGGTTCCCATTGTCGAACTAAATCCCGAATGCGAGACTTCAGTTCGGGCATAGCTTCCATATTATTCGTGATCGCGTTCATGATATTTTGTAAGCGAGCCTGCCTTCCCATTTCTTGATCAAGTGCATGCAAGTGGTCATAGCGTGTAAAGCTTTCTGGTCTATACTTTTCAATGAAAGGCCTGACCAGTTGTAGCCCTTTCGAGAGTAGTTGAGGTTCATTTTGGAGAAAGGAGCTGACGCCAAAGTGTCCCTGAGAGAATACCAGGGCGGTGTAGGCTTTTTTATCAGGAAATGGAATACTGCTTTCTAACTGTAAGCCGTGAGCTTGTTCCCAGGTGGAGGTCAAACCAGGGAAAGTTTTCAGAAAATCCACTTTACGTTGATTGCTTTTCCATTTGTCCTCGGGAATCATGGGATTTGCTATTTTAAACTCGGGAATATATCAAGGGACGCCGGGGGAAGCAGTCAAGGCCAAAAGAGATTTGCGTTACATGCTGTTAGGAGGCAGAGAGCCGTTTTTGCCAGGCATAAGCAACCGTTCAACAATTTGTCCTTTTCCAATGTGTTGTTCCATGATTTCCGTGACATCGGCCTCTTTTCCCACCCAATACCAGACTCCTTCTGGATATATGACGACACTTGGACCATATTCACATTGATCCAAGCACCCCGCCTTATTGGCACGAACAATGCCTTTTAATCCGAGACGGTCAACTTCTTTTTTAAAATGCGCATGTAATCGTTCAGACCCGAGATCGGCGCAACACCCACGAGGATCTCCCTTGGGACGTTGGTTGATGCATACGAAAATATGATGTTGAAATTTACTCATGCTATTGTGAGGATTTGAGTATCGAATGTCCGGTATAGAATCTGAATCATTGTGCCGATCTTACCTGAGGGTTCGTTGGGGTGTCTAGGGAACGTGAACAGGGCCAGACACGTGGGATTGTACAAGGGCGGCGTGATTGATTGGGCGACGAGAGAGCTGGGCGGTTGCCTATAACTAGAAAGGACTGGTAACGGATGAGTATGACGATTGGCGTTCCGAAAGAGATCAAGGATCAAGAATTTCGGGTAGCTCTGACACCCCAGGCGGTTCGAGGCCTCGTGGCTCATGGCTATCGGGTGGTCGTACAACGCGGAGCGGGGGAGGGAAGTGGATTTTCCTCACAACAGTATGAACAGGCTGGCGCTATTATACTGGCTGATGCCAACAGTACCTATAGTGAAGCGCAGCTTATTATCAAAGTGAAGGAACCGCAACCGGAAGAATTAGGATTGCTCCGAAAGGACCATGTCCTTTTTGCCTATTTGCATTTGGCCGCCTCTCAGTCCTTAACGGAAGCTCTCATGGCAAGCGGATGCACCGCCATTGCGTATGAAACAACTGAAGATGCCCAAGGACAGTTTCCCCTCCTTCGTCCTATGAGCGAAATTGCCGGACGAATGTCGGTTCAACTCGGGGCACATTTTCTGGAGAAACACCAAGGGGGTTCGGGAGTATTATTGAGTGGGGTTCCCGGGGTGCCCCCTGGCAAGGTGGTAATCGTGGGATCCGGGGTTGTCGGTTCGGCAGCTACGAAAATTGCCGTGGGAATGGGAGCGGAGGTGACCGTCTTAAGTTTGGATCTTGGACAATTGAGAGAAATGGATTTGTGGTATAAGGGACGGGTTCGGACCGTTTTGTCTAGTTCTGCGCAATTGGAAGTCTATCTTTCGGAGGCGGATCTGGTTATCGGGGCTGTCTATTTGCCTGCGGCGAGGACTCCACGGGTAATTTCCCGTGAAATGGTAAAGGGCATGAAATCCGGTTCTGTCATTGTGGATGTGTCTGTCGACCAGGGAGGGTGTGCTGAAACTACCAGACCCACTACTCATACCCATCCGACCTATATCGTGGATGAGGTGCTTCACTACGCGGTCCCTAATATTCCCGGTATTGTTCCCCATACATCAACTCTAGCCTTGACCAACGCGACACTACCTTTTATAGTCCAGCTGCTTGAAAATGGAGTCGAACAAGCTCTTCGCCGGCATGAAGGGTTGAAAAAAGGAGTAAATATCATGCACGGGCGATTGGTTTCAGCAGTTGTGGGGCAAGTTCACGGGTTACCGTGGGAGGCTTTTACAGCTCTTTCATAAAGAGATAAAATGGTCGGGATCGGGGCGTAGCGCAGCCCGGTAGCGCACCGCGTTCGGGACGCGGGGGTCGGAGGTTCAAATCCTCTCGCCCCGACCAGTATCGATGGTTTATGGGTTCTCCCTTCTGTGTTTGTTTGTGTAATCCATTCTCGGCCTTTCATTTTTATTTTCCCAAACATTGGGCTGTGTCCTGTTGCATCATGATTGACGTATCTTCATGATAACTGGGAATCTGATGGTATGACGTTGAATACTGTGGTGGCAGTGATGGGAGCTGTGGGTGGATTAGGGCTATTGTGGTATGTTCGGAATTTACACCGAGAAATTCTGCAAATAAAGCGGGAATCGTATTATCATCAACAGTCCTTGAAGAAAATTCCCCACGACATTCAAGGTTGCGTAGATCCGCTTAAAATTCAGGTGGCGGCATTAGCGGAGGGAAAGGCTGTTTCTCCGACATTAATCAGATCGGGACGCCTCTATCTGGAACGATCAGCTGAAGAAACGGCCCAGCTTTTAGCTAATCCTCTCCTTCGGCCACACACGGTTCTTGTGGATGTGCGGTCGGCAGAAGAATTTGCGAAACGACGAATTCCCGGTGCGCTCTTGCTTCCGGTAGAACAGTTAGATGTTCGATTTTCAGTGGAGGTGCCTTCCTCAGCTCAGCATATCGTGGTGTATTGTGAAGACGGGAATCGAAGTCGGTTGGCATGTGAGTTCCTTAGTCGACAGGGGTTGACCACAGTGTCGATTTTAAAGGGAGGTCTAGCCGGGTGGCCTGGTCCTTTTGAGGGAGAGAATGGAAATGGGTTGATCCAAATCGTATCTAAACCCCGGACCTCGGCTCATTCCTTCCTGTCCTAGGGATTGGACTATGCCAGTCCTGATTAGTAACGGAATGTTTCTTCTGCGAGGATAAGACGATGGCATCGGATCTCATTGTGTTAAATGTTATGGGCCCTTATCGAGAGCCTAAAGAATCAGCGTTTTCTTTTGATTATTCCGTGCAACGGCCAGATTGGGCCACTCCACAAGGCGTAAGGATCAAGGTTTCCATTGACAGCGAGTTGAATCACCTGAAGACCTTATTGGATTGTTCGGGTGGTTCCGTGGGACAACAGCTTCGAGTCAATCAGATACTTTGTCGCGCCATTGCCGAACAAAAATTAGCGCTCGTCGATATGGATGGCATGTTGTCCGAGAGGCGAGATATCATGGTTGGTTCATTTGTAGATGAACTCTCCCACTTGTTTTCTTCATTAGACCAGTGGATGAAAGCTGAACAGGTATCTTTACGGCAATTGATCAAGGATCAGGTGGGTATTTGATTCGACGTGAAGTGTTTGCTAGGGGATGGTCTGAGCGCTTTCTTTGCTAGTGGGTTAGTTAATCTTCTTCGATTCCACTTCCTCCATTTAAAATAGGCGTTGATATCGTTTGGAGTAGACTCCAGTCGCTTCCTCACCAAATCCCAGTGAAGCGGATTCAGGTTGATTGGGATTATAGAGATCCACAGCATAATGACCTCGTACATGTTCCATGGCTACCTCATAAGGGATTGAACTGGGATAAAATTCTCCGGGGGCATGTGCGCCTCGACCGAGTGCTTTCGCGGAATCACCTACCGCGTATTTTTCTTCCGAAAAAATATAAAAATCTGCAATGGCAAATTCCCCTAATTTATCCTCTGGGGTGGTGGGCGGCAGGATGGTACCAAGTTGGCCTGCAGTACGGTTAGTTTGAAGGTAGCGAATAAGAGCATTTATTTGACTATCTGTGGTAGCCGGAGGCACTAACAAGGTAATGGCATTCATGCCGGGGATTACGGCTATGGCTTCGAATGAAGGGACGAGGTCGCTGGATGAGAATGAAGAGCCCGGCTCCTGCGATGTTGGCGCTCCCCCGCTTCCCGGCGCCTTGATGTTTTTTGATTTGGGAATGATGAGCGTAATAAATAACCACAGACCAAAAATCACCCCAAACACGACAATGAGTGGGTGGACGCCGACGCGGCGTCCTTCCGTTGGTTCTTCTTCGCTCACGTCGATATCTCCTTTTCTTGATGAGGCGAGGACTGGGCAGATTGGATGTGTTCCTTGTCTTTTGCCAATTCCCACCATCGGTCCATGTCTTCAGTGGAACAGGCTTGTAAATCCTTGCCTGCTTGGGAGGCTTGCTGTTCGACAAAATGAAATCGGCATTGAAAACGATTCGTAGCTTTTCGTAGCGCTTCCTCGGGATTGAGATGAAGAAATCTGGAGAGATTGACCAAGGAAAATAAAACATCCCCTAGCTCCGCTTCCACTTCCTCATGATTGCGAGCCAAGGTTGAGGGTGATACTTCTTTGGGAGGGATCATTCCGGCTGCGGCGGTGGCAAGTTCTTGGAGTTCTTCTCGAAACTTTTCGAAAACCGGTTCTATTGTGTGCCAATCAAAACCTGCTCGAGCTGCCCGTTTTTGTATTTGGTAGGCTCGGGCTAGAGCGGGAGCGCTTTTAGGAATACCTGCCAAGCGGGAATTGGTCCCTGATTCTCGCTTTTCCTTTTGTTTTAACTGGTCCCATTGCTGAATGACATCCGAGGCAGACTGGATATTCGCGGTCGTCGAATTGGTCTCGAACACATGGGGGTGCCGTTTGATGAGTTTTTGGGCCAAGGTTTCACAAATATCGTCAAAATTAAATTGACCTTGTTCAGAGGCTATTTGTGCATGAAAAAGAACTTGAAGCAGAAGGTCCCCCAATTCTTCTTTCAATGCAACGGGATCTTGGCTATCCAAGGCTTCCAGGACCTCATAGGTTTCTTCCAGCAGATAGGGCTTCAGCGATTGAGGTGTTTGTTCCCGATCCCAAGGGCAGCCTTCTGGACCGCGAAGGGTGGCCATGATCGTCTTCAGTTTCTCTGCCGGAGAAGGATTTGGAGAATCTGCAATGGGAGAACTTGCCATGGAAAATATTGATGAGTGTGGTTGAGAAACGACGATCTCATTATACCGGTTTGAAGAAGCTCTGTAAGCTGCAAACATTCTTGATCCCCATGAATTAATAATGGTACCGTTCTTTCGGAAGGAGGATCTAATGATGAGTGACGAAGAACCCAGTTTTGTCGTCCGTGATCGCCGTGGAAGGTCTGATGCAGCGAGGGAGACCACTCTGAAAAAGCCAGAGGTGGAAGCGGTATCTAAACCACTTACCGATACTCCCCAGGAAGCTTCATCAGCTGGTCCTCCTGTGACGTTTGCCTCCTTTGTCTTTTCCCTTGGCACATCGGCACTGATGTTGATGGGAGAAACTATTGACCCTCACCAGCCAGCCCCACCGGTCAATCTTCCTCAGGCCAAGGAGATGATCGATATCCTGTCGATGCTTGAGGAAAAAACCAAAAATAATCTCACATCGGAAGAAGCCTCTGTGCTTCGGGATATGCTCTATACACTTCGCATGAAGTTCGTCAGTCTCACTTCGGGAAAGGGCTCTGCCGCGCCTTTCTAAATCATCTCTACCTCAAACCCCATCCGTAGAGGAGTTCAATTGCGTTGCGGGGAATTTGGTAGGGCTACCTTTTTGAGTGTACGGGAGGCGACGTTCGTTCTCCTTGCGCAAAAACCCTTAATAGTCAATAATGAGATATCAATAGCCTGTCAAGGGAATTACTGAGAAGGCCCGAGAGATAAGTCTGTGAGTCTAATTTCTGAACAATTGAGTCCCACCAAAAAATTTCCTCGATCATCAATATTGGCGGACTCATCTGGGACGACGGCCTCTAGTCCTGCTCCATCAATCAAGCCTCGACGTAATCATTATACGCCGGTATGGATTGTCCTGGTCTTTCTCCTCCCCTGTATTGCTCTCACGATTTATTACGCGCGATACGGATTGACCGGTCCGCTCTTGCCCGATTCGATTCTGCCAAGTCCTAGTTATGCCGGGGTACTGTTCTTGGTCTATTTAGATGGCGTGGGGTTGGTGGCGCTCACGTTGTTGCTGTCCCGAAATCTCATTCGGGCCTTTTTTGAGAAACGAAATCGTACCCTGGGGAGAGGATTTCGTTCGAAGCTGGTCGCCGCCTTCATTGGGTTTTCGCTTATTCCCACGGTGTTATTGGCTTTAGTCGCCAGTGGTGTGATCAGTGAAGTCATTGAAGTCTGGTTCAACGATCAGATTATGCATGTGCTTCGTGATTCTGAGGATGTGGCGAATCTCTACCAGGAGGAGCGGATAGCCCTGGCTTCCAACACGGCACGGTCTATCAGTAAGGAAATTTTTCGGGAGGATATTTTGCGCCCGGAACATCGGGAGTTATTAAAAGCGATTATGGCCCGTGTTCAGCAAGATTATCATTTGGCTGGTGTGGAAGTGTTTTCTCCCAAGATGGAAACTTTAGCGAGAACCATGGATCCTCAATTATCCGAGGCGGTCCTCAGTCTTCCTGTTGGTCAATTGGTATTACAGGTCTTAGACTCCGGGAAACCCCTTACCTCCACTCAGGAGGCTCCCGTCGGACGATTGGTTCGGGCTGGGGCCCCCATCATGGGGGGCGGGAAATCCGACAGGGTGAATGGGGTTGTAGTGGTCTCTTCCTATGTGCCAGAAACTTTATTGGTGAAAATGGAGGGCATTGAAAAGCAATTTGCTGAGTATCGACAAATTCGATCCATGAAAACTCCCATTAAGGGCGGAGCGTATCTCTTTGTCGGAGTGGTGACTCTCTTGATATTGTTCGGAGCCACGTGGTTCGGATTTTATGTGGCCCGGGGTATTACCGTCCCTATTCAACGGTTGGCGGATGGAACTGAAGCCGTGGCCAAAGGCAATTTAGATGTGAATATTGATGTCAAGGCGACTGATGAAATCGGAATTCTTGTACAATCGTTTAATCGGATGACGGCGGATCTTCGGACGAATAAATCTCAGTTGGAAGAGGTCAATATGTCCCTTCTCCAGTCCAACGTGGAAATCGATCAACGCCGCGCCTATACCGAGGCGGTATTGGAAACGATCGCCGCAGGGGTTTTATCTATTGATACGATGGGCGGTATTTCGACATTTAATCCTTCCGCGGAACGGATTCTGGGAGTGAATGGAGATCAATTGCGTGGACGTCCGGTGTATGAAGCATTTAAAGAAAATGCTTGGCATCTCTTTCAAAAGGCGTATGATCAGGTTTTGGTGGAACATGCGGATAGTTTATCCATGGAAGGATTGATGGAAACACCTAATGGACGACTGTTAAGCCTGGGACTCACTATTTCCAGAATGAAAAATGAAGGCGGGCAGGAATTGGGCTTCGTATTGGTGTTTGAAGATCGGACGGAATTTATTAAAGCTCAGAAAACGGCTGCCTGGCAGGAAGTGGCTCAACGTATTGCCCATGAAATTAAAAATCCACTAACGCCCATCCAGTTGTCTGCTCAGCGATTGAGGAAAAAATTTATTGAACAGGCTCCCGATTTTGAACAGGTCATGGATCAGTCAACGGGAGTGATCATTAATGAAGTCAATAGTTTGAAAAGCATGGTCGATGAATTTTCTAAATATGCCCGTATGCCGGTTCCCCAGATGCGACGGGTTTCGTTGCATGAGGTTATTGAAAAAGTTGTCTCGTTGTATGCCGGCGGACATCGGGATATCCATTTTCTTCTCCAGTTGGAAGAGAGTCTTCCACCTTTGAATTGCGATCCAGAGCAATTACATCGCGTCTTTGTCAATCTTTTTGATAATGCTATCCAAGCGATGAATGATCACGGACGCATTTGGGTTACCACCGAAGTCGACTGGCGCCGTCATCGAGCGGTGGTGAGAGTGGGAGATGAGGGAAGCGGAATTCAACCGGGCGACCAGGAAAAACTCTTTATTCCGTATTTTTCTAAAAAGCGAACCGGAACGGGATTGGGGCTGGCCATTGTTCATCGCATCATTTCCGACCATAATGGAACGATTCATGCCGAGAACAATCAACCCAAAGGCGCGATGTTTACCTTTGAGTTGCCGGTATAAGAAGGCGAATGATCTGTAACTTGCAAGCAGTGGGGGGGAAGGTGGCGAGTGTGCAGCGTGCGGATAATGGCTAAACCATGATGGAGGATTTTCGTGGCCGAAACGATTTGTGTCGTTGATGATGAACCCGCCATCCTGAATACCTTAAGCAGTATTCTCCAGGACGAAGGCTATCAAGTCCTTGAGGCCAAAAATGGCGTTGAGGCGTTGAAAGTTGTTCGAAGCGATTCGCCAGACTTGGTGATTCTGGATATCTGGATGCCAGAAATGGATGGATTGGAAGCACTCAAGCGCCTCCGTGCGCAATCGCCGAATCTGTTGGTGGTGATGATGTCGGGGCACGGCTCGATTGAAACGGCCGTGAAGGCCACCAAATTAGGTGCCTACGATTATCTGGAAAAGCCGTTGGACTTGGAGAAGGTCACCATCCTGGTTCGCAACGCCCTCCATCAGCGGAAATTAGAAGAAGAAAATATCAATCTTCGAATTCAGGTCGAACGACGATTTGAGCTGGTTGGTTCTTCTCTTGCCATGGAACGCCTGCGGGAGATGATCGATATGGCGGCTCCGGCTAATAGCCGGGTGTTGATTGCGGGAGCGAATGGAACAGGGAAGGAATTGGTGGCCAGGGCGATCCATTTGAAGAGCCCTCGTCATAATCGGCCATTCGTGGAAATTAATTGTGCTGCTATCCCCGAGACATTGATCGAAAGCGAATTGTTTGGTCATGAAAAGGGGGCATTTAGTGGTGCCACGGCCATGAAGCGGGGAAAATTCGAGCTCGCCGATGGGGGGACCCTCTTTCTTGATGAAATTGGGGACATGAGCTTGTCAACTCAGGCCAAGGTATTACGTGCCCTTCAAGAACAGCAATTTACACGAGTGGGTGGCACCAAGCTCTTGAACGTGCAGGTTCGGGTCATTGCCGCTTCGAATAAGGATTTGGCCGAAGAAATTGAGAAGGGTAATTTCCGCGAGGATTTGTACTATCGATTAAATGTTTTGCCCATTACGGTTCCGACGTTGAAGGAACGTCGAGAGGATATCCCTGAATTGGCTAACCATTTTATTAAATCCCACTCAGAAGAACAGGGGATGAAGACCAAGGCGCTTAGCCGATCAGCTTTGGAGGTGTTACAGCGGCATGACTGGCCCGGCAATATTCGGGAGCTCAGGAATTTGATGGAGCGGCTCCTGATTATGGTTCCGAGTCCTGTCATAGAAGGGCCGGATGTCGAAATGTTTTTACAGGGCCGGTCAACCAGTTCAGTGCCAGGTATCGCCGTGGGAACTCATTATGCCTCTCTTCGGGAGGCGAGGAATGCTTTTGAGCGGGAAGTCATTTCTCAAAAACTCCGCGACAATAACTGGAATGTTTCCAAAACTGCGGATGATTTAAAAATTGAACGTAGTCATCTTCATCGAAAGATTAAACTCCTCAATGTTGAACTTCGTCCCGATCACTGATTCTTCCTCCGACTCTACACCGGTCCTGCGTGTCGGTTCTTCACAGATCCTCAGAATTGAAAAACTCGTGCCTGGGGGGTCGGGGTTGGCACGTGTAGATGGGCATGTCGTATTTTGTCCTGACACCCTGCCGGGAGAACTGGTGAGGGTGGAGATTCTGAGCGGGCGTAAGGGGGTGTGGTATGGAGACGCCAAAGAAATTGTTGAACCGCATGAGTCCCGGCATCAGCCGCCATGTCCGTATGTTGGAAAATGTGGCGGCTGTCAATTGCAGCATCTCCCGTATGGTTTTCAGCTCGAACAAAAAGCTCTGATGCTCAAGGAGATCTTATGCCGGATTGGTAAGCAGAATAGTCTGGAGGTTGCTCCAGTCGTTCCGTCATCCTTGGATTTAGGGTATCGTCATGTCATTCGGTTGGCTGTAGGGCAAGGGAAACGTGCGAAAGTGTTAGGATTATTTGAAGCGGGAGGGCATGTCATTTGTCCAATTGAGCAATGTCTCCTGGCGGTAGAAGAGATCACCCCAATTGTTCGAGAAGTGGAAGCCATATTGGGAGGATTATCGCTTCCACGTGGGTTGCTCGTTCATGTGGAAATCCGGTGGTCAGGGTATGAGGAGGGGAGTCAGCTGATTCTTAGAGGATTCGCACAGAATGCTTCCAAGATTTCCCCGATTATGAATCGCCTTGAACAGATCCCCCTGGTTCGTGGTGTAGTCTATGAATGGCTTGACCCTCAGGATCGATCCCAGCGGAAGCGTAGCTCGCAGGATCCGATCGTGCGAGGCCACGACTATCTTTGGCAATCCTATTTGGGCTTGGTGCTTAAAGTTGGATTTCGTTCATTTATGCAGGCGAATTGGCTGCTTTTTGAACAGGTGGGACAGGACCTTTTGCAAGGCATCAAGTGTCCCGCTGGGTTTCGGATGCTCGAACTGTACGCGGGGGTGTCCCCATTAGGGATGGTCTTGGCCAGAATCGGGGCCCGTGTGACCTGTGTGGAAGTGAATAAATGGGCTGTGGAGGATGCTCGGATTTCCGTGGCCAGGAATGGTCTTCATGGTTGTCGTGTGAAGGAAGCTTCGGCAGAATCCTATTTACATACTGTGCAACCTGGACAGTTCGATGGTATGCTGCTGGACCCTCCCCGGGCCGGATTAATGGGGCAGGTGGTAGATCGTATAGTCACACTGGGCGTTCCTCGCCTCTGGTACCTCTCCTGTGATATGGCCACTTTGGCAAGAGACGTTAAGCGATTATGCGAAGGGGGATATGTCATACAACGGGTGCAGCCGTATGATATGTTTCCGCAAACGGCACAGTTGGAAACCATGGTGACTCTCTATCGGTCCACTGCATCCGGAGTGGAAACGCATTCAATATAAAGGATTGAGGATGGCAACTTATCGTGAAGCCGGGGTGGATATCGATCGGGGTGATGAATTTGTTCATCGTATCAGTCCCCTAGTGAGGAAAACATTTCGTCCTGAGGTGATTGGGGGATTGGGGGGATTTGGTGGGTTGTTCCGTTTTCCTGCTGAAAAATATCAAGAGCCGGTTTTGGTATCGGGAACCGATGGCGTGGGGACCAAAGTAAAAATTGCCACGATGCTGGATAGGCATGATTCGATAGGCATCGACCTTGTCGCCATGTGCGTGAACGATATTATCGTGAGTGGGGCGGAGCCACTCTTTTTTTTGGATTATTTGGCCACAGGACATCTGGATGTAGCCGTGGCCGAATCCATTGTCAGTGGAATTGTGGAAGGGTGCCAGCAAGCCGAATGTGCATTGATTGGCGGTGAGACGGCCGAGATGCCATCCTGTTATCCACCGGGAGAGTATGATATTGCGGGATTTGCCGTCGGCGTAGTGGAACGGTCAAAAATGTTGGGACAGGAGAAAGTGAAGCCTGGCGATGTGTTGATCGGGATTGCATCCACAGGCCTTCACAGTAATGGGTATTCTTTGGCTCGCCGGGTGTGCTTCCAAGAGCAAGGGTGGAACCCCGAGACTCGCGTGCCGGAGTTGTCTGGCTCTATTGGGGAGGCTCTCTTGACGCCAACGCGCATCTACGTGAAATTAGTTAAGGCCCTATTGGCCAAAGACTATTTGCGTGGGGTGGCCCATATTACTGGTGGGGGGGTAACCGGAAATGTGCCGCGGATTTTGGATGGGAATGCCCAGGCGGTCATTGATCGAACTCGATGGTCTCCTCTTCCGCTGTTTTCTGTGCTTCAGCAAGCAGGAAAGATAGAGCGAGAAGAAATGTATCGGGTGTTTAATATGGGAATCGGACTTGTGGTGGTTTGCCAGGATCAGGCTTCTCAAGATGTTTTGACCGTTATTGCTGAGCATGGTCTCCAGGGATTTCTGATTGGAGATATTCGATCTCGGCCGCCTGAGGCCGCTCCCTTAATCTATGCTCATTAGGTGAAGGAACTCTTTGTGACGATTGCACTTGGTGTGTTAGCTTCTGGCCGTGGTTCAAATTTTCAAGCCATTTTGGACGCTATTCATCAGGGAACGCTTGATGCCATTGTCAAAGTGGTGATCAGTAATAAAGCAGATGCCCTAGTTTTGGAGCGAAGTCGGAGCCATCAAATTCCTGGAATTTTTCTAGATCCAAAGCCATTCGCCCAAAAAGAAAACTCTCGTGAGGCATATGACCAAGCGGTAGGACAGGTGCTTCAGGAGCATCGCGTTGATGCTGTGGTATTGGCAGGATATATGCGAATTGTGACATCTGTCCTCATTCGGCAGTTTCCGTGGAAAATATTTAATATTCATCCTTCGCTTCTTCCTGCTTTTCCTGGATTACATGCTCAACGGCAAGCCTTGGAATGGGGGGCGAAAGTAAGTGGCTGTTCAGTTCATTTTGTAACAGAAGGTGTGGATGAAGGTCCGGTCATTATTCAGGAAGCCGTTCCCATTCTCGATCATGATACCGAAGAATCCTTATCCGAACGGATCTTGAAACGAGAGCATGAGATTTTCCCTAAAGCGTTGCAGTGGTTTGCGGAAGGCCGGCTTTCCAGGGATGGGCGTCGGGTGAGTCTTATTCATTCCGTATAGCGAATTGCTAGAGGATTCAAAGAAAAAATGTCTGTTGAGAACATAGAGAGATGCAAGATCCTGTTGATTTCGGTATACTGACACGTCTGTGATTCCTTGCATGGATTTTAGGTAGGCTAAAGGTTTGTAAAATATGTGTGGGGGGCTAGCTCAGTTGGGAGAGCACTACGTTCGCAACGTAGGGGTCGCGGGTTCAACTCCCGTGCCCTCCACCATTTTTAATCTTTCTGTAAAATCCCACAATTAAGGCTGTAGGATAATTGAAATGTATGCAGTGGAGTGGCTTTTTATCTTTTATTGTTAACTAAATTAATTAACTTTAAGAAGAATAATGCGATTTTCCAGAAAAAGTGAATATGGGCTTCGAGCGATGATTGAACTGACGCACAGTTTTGGCCGAAAAGAGGTGGTGCAGCGTCGTTTTCTATCCGAAAAGCAAGGCATTCCACTGGGGTTTCTAGAAATGATCTTGTTGCAATTAAAAAGTGCCGGGTTAGTGGGAAGCCGACGTGGGGCTCATGGCGGGGTATTTTTGTTGAAGTCTCCCCGTGAAGTGAAATTAGGAACTATCATTCGGACATTGGATGGACCGTTGGCTCCCATTGGATGCGTGAGTCAAACGGCCTATCGAAAGTGTGAAGATTGTCCCTATGCCGAAACAGCCACTTGTCCAATCCAAGGCGTGATGTTGGATGTAAGAAATGCCATTGTCTCGGTATTGGATCATTATTCGTTGGAAGATTTTGTCTATTCAGGAAAAAAGATTTCCGTGGAAACCGTTCGTAAATCAAAACGGTTAGTGAAGTCTTCCTTGCCTATGACACAGACAAAAAATTGATCTTGGTCTAAGATCTGGCGAAAGTCATTGTCGCCTCAGCGGGAAAGGGTGAGTTATGGAAACGCATTGGCGAAGTGTAGTGAAAGGGATTAGCTGGAGAATTATTGCCACCTTTGTGACCACGGTGGTGGTTTGGCTAATTTCCGGGGAGGTATCTTTGGCCTTATTTGCCGGCGCGAGTGATTCTTTGGTGAAAATCGGATTATTCTGGGGGCATGAACGTCTGTGGCAGAGGATTACCTGGGGGCGAGTTTATCCGAATGTGAGTTCTCCGTAACATCAATGGGTGCCTCCTGCCTCAACCATGCTGATTTAGAGAAAGGATCTTCCATGCGAATCCTCTTAATATGTGGGGCCTTGCTGTCCTTCCTTGGGGTGGCCGCAGGTGCCTTTGGCGCTCATGGTCTTCGCCCTATTTTATCTGAAAATATGATGGGGGCCTATGAAACCGGTGTCCGGTACCATTTGGTGCATGCATTAGCCATGTTGGTTGCCGGGTTGAGTGCACACTCTTTTAATCATCCGGTTTTTATTCGAGCGGGCTGGAGTTTCTTTGTGGGCATTGGTATTTTTTCAGGCAGTTTGTACGTCATGTCACTTTCAGGAATTCGAAGCCTGGGTATGCTAACTCCTTTGGGGGGAATCGCATTTCTTATTGGCTGGGTATGGTTGGCTTGGGGATTCTGGTCGAGCACAGAAATGAAGAACTCTGAAGGTTCTCTCTCATAACATATGGGTTTGCCAATCTCCTCTCGTTAAAACCTGTAGATCTTTCCTCAAGTGTTATCATGGCTTGTATCGATTCACTGGTTAGGCTGGGCAGAGATCTTATTCTGGATTAATGATCCGTTGAATCGAAAGGCGGGACTGCTTTCTCCCATCAGCAAAGTCCGATGAGGAAACGGAATTTCAATGTGTTCACGATCAAAAGCCTTCTTTAAACGACGTCGATATTCCCGCCCCACCACCCATTGTTCGATAGGGAGAGTTTTAATCCGAGCTTTGATAATGATCTCCGATTCTCCAAAGGCATCCACTCCCATAATTTCAATTGGCTCCAGCATTTTGCTCCCAATTTGGGGGTCCTGTTGAAGTTCTGCAGCCACCTGGCGCATGACGGCGACAACATGGTCCGTGTCCTCCTTATAGGCTACTCCAATGTCCATGACATAGGCCGACCAGTCTTTGGTCATATTGGCTAATGTCGTGACACTGCCGTTCGGGAAAATATGTACGGTTCCCGACTGGTCACGAAGTGTGATGGTTCGAAAACTGATGGCCTCTACTAAGCCACCTGTCCCATTGACGACCGCCACATCGCCTACTCTGACCTGATTTTCCAAAATCATAAAAAATCCGTTGATGACATCCCGTACAAGATTTTGTGCGCCAAATCCCACGGCCAACCCGGCGATTCCTGCCCCGGCCAATATCGGTGTAATATCCAATCCGATTTGATCCAAGCTCATGATCACGGCAATGACCCATAATATCGTGAGGCAAATGGTGCGAAGCATACCGATAAGAGTCTTAACACGTTTTTCATTGGCAATACGTTCCTTATCTTCCCGCTCTCGCCAAGTGAGTAATACCTGTTCAAGTTTTTTTAATCCAAAGTTAAGTGCTCGGATGGCCACGGACGCAACAGTCAGAATCAGCAGAATTCGAAGGCAGGCTTCCGTGATGGCTACAGATTTTTGTGCCAAAAATGGAGTAAGTTTATCGAAAAAAAACGGATCCATGGGTTGTCTCCTTACATGTTATGAGGAATTCCGCGACATTCATCTTGTCTGAAGGGGGTTCTTTGGTATTGTTACAAGGGTCAGGTGACTTGCCAAGACCTATTTCCTGAAAAAAATGGAAGCTTGGGATGGAGAGAATGAAAAATTTCTTTTGGAAGAAGGAGTATGGTCCTTCGGATTCCCTCAATCTGTCATCTCGAAGGAGAGGTCTAAAGGAGATGAATTGAGATTGCCCCTTGACACAGGTGTTTTTCGATGATAGAAAAAGAAAATTATCGATGAAAGACGACGAAGTCTTTTTATCGACACAAAATATGAGTCGGACGATGAAGTCCTCAACCGGAAGACCGGTCGAGGGCTTTTTTTTTGTCAAATTCCAGTCAGTGGCTGGAAGAATGGGAAACCCTAACTAGGCCAAAAAGTGAATTTGAAAGGTGGACCAGGGTGTAAGAGCAATGGCGCTTAAGTTATGAAGATAGCATGCCCCCTTTACTAAGCCTGGTTGACGGTTGGATTAGTACCTACATGCTCGAATAATTGACTAACCCCTACATGGAGAATCTAACTGTGAGTACATATATTGACATATTGATCCCCAGACAGAGGATAACGCTGGGACTGGCTGTTTTCTTGATAGTGGCTTGTACACAGGTGGCGAATTCGGCCGTCTTATCCAAAGAAGATTTTAAATTGTATGGGTATGTTGATGCCTCATATACCCAAAATTTCAATAATCCCAAAAATGCAGGGGCCAATGCCAATCATCTGCGGATATTTGATGGAGATTCTAATTCGTTTCGGCCGCATATGGCCCAATTGGTGTTTGAAAAAGAAGGGACGAATGGAGTCAGTGCGGCAGAGCGGGCAGGCTTTCGAGTTAAATTAGACGTGGGAGAGGATGCTCAATTTACAGGCGGAAGGACTGGTGACGATTTTGATTTTCAAGAGCTGTATGCCCAATTTGTGGCTCCAGTAGGAAATGGACTGGATATTCGGATTGGTCGTATGAATACCTTGGTTGGTTATGAAGTTATTGAAAGTCCTTTAAATCCAAATTTTTCACGGTCTTGGTTGTTTGGGGTAGGGCAACCATTTACTACCACCGGCATTCGGGTGTCCTACCCGGTGAATGAGATGCTTTCATTTTCCCTAGGGGCGATCAATTCTTTTTCTGGGCTCACTGCCGATAATAGCTCGGCCAAGTCAGTGGAGGGGTTGGTGACATTCAAGCCTTTCGATTCTACAAGTATAAATGTCTATGGATTTTTTGGAAGGGAGCGAGCCAATTTGGGTCGTCCAGGAAAACGAGTCTTAGTTGGAAGTTATGTGACGTTTCAAGCCACGGATCAATTAGGATTTGTCGTAGAAGGCTATTATGCCAATCAGGAAAATGGGAGTGCTATTAGCTCAGGTCGCAATGCCCGTTGGAATGGTGCTGCTGGCTATGTCATTTATGATTTCAATGATCAGTGGGGTGTGCGTTTCCGGGGAGAAGTCTTTGAGGACGCTGGTGGTGACGTGAGCTGTTTAGGGACTGCCGGGTCTGGTGGGAATGCCAATGTGTGCACCATCGCGGCCCCTGTAGCTCAAACTCTCTGGGAATCCACGGCGACTTTGCAATACAAGCCGGCTCCGTCGCTGATCACTCGTCTCGAGTGGCGATATGACAAATCAGATCAAAATGTCTTTTTAGACCGAAACAATGCCACAAATAACCAACAGACCTTGGCCGTGGAAGCCATCTTCCTCTTTTAATGCCGGAGGAAAAGGAGCATACAGATGAAACGGGTTTACAAACTTTATAGGGTGAGTGTGCTTGGTCTTTTGCTCTTCTTGTTAGGAGCGGGTAGAGGTTTTGCTAATGACGTAGGCGTGACTTCGATTAATTCGGGAGACACTGCTTGGGTATTGATATCTTCGGCTCTTGTCTTGGCGATGATCATCCCAGGGCTGGCTTTGTTCTACGGGGGTATGGTTCGGAGTAAGAATGTTCTCAGTACGATGATGCATAGTTTTATCGCCATTAGCCTGGTCAGTGTTATTTGGGTGTTTTGGGGATATAGCTTAGCGTTTGCTCCTGATATTGGTGGAGTCATTGGCGGGTTGGATTGGGTAGGGCTTACGGGGGTAGGAGAAGCTCCCAATGGCGAATCGACGATTCCCCACGCGGCTTTTATGATATTTCAGCTGATGTTTGCCGGAATTACCGTCGCCCTTATCAGTGGGGCAATTGCAGAACGCATGCGTTTTACGGCCTTTGTGGTCTTTGCGGCATTGTGGGTAACAGCTATCTATGCACCCTTGGCCCATTGGGTGTGGGGTGGGGGGTGGTTAGGTGGGCTGGGTGACTTGGATTTTGCCGGCGGGACGGTTGTGCATATCAGTTCGGGAGTTGCAGCTTTGGCCTGTGCCTTAGTCTTGGGAAAGCGCCATGGGTATGGGTCGGATAATATGAGTCCGCACAATTTACCATTTACCATTGTTGGGGCCAGTTTATTGTGGGTCGGATGGTTTGGCTTTAATGCTGGTAGTGCGTTAGCGGCTAATGGGTTGGCCGCAAATGCCTTTGTGGCGACTCACGTGGCCACGGCGGCTGGGGCATTAGGGTGGCTTGGCGTGGAATGGAGTTACCGGGGAAAACCTACTCTGCTTGGAGCCGCCAGCGGGGCCGTGGCTGGGTTAGTTGGTATAACGCCTGCGGCAGGATATGTGGGGCCACTTTCGGCTATTATTATCGGGCTGGGCGGCGGGATCGTTTGCTATCTGGGAGTCTTTTTGAAAAATAAGTTGGGTTATGATGATGCGTTGGATGTCTTGGGCATTCATGGGATTGGCGGGACCTGGGGAGCATTAGCCACAGGCCTGTTTGCTTCTATGGGGGGGGGCACCGGGCTCTTTTTCGGTAATCCAGGGCAGGTAGTGGTTCAAGCTATTGGCGTAGGGGCGACCTGGATATTTTCCTTTTGTGGAACGTTTATTCTTCTGAAAATGATTGATGCGACCATTGGATTGCGAGTGTCTCGGGAAGATGAAATTCTTGGCCTAGACCTGACGCAACATCGAGAGCGAGCATATGGGTAGTGATCGGCATGCGGAGGAAGGTTGTTAATGAGGTGGAAGTCGGATTCCAATCAGAGCCGTTGGTTACGAAGGAAGGGGTTCATAATTCAAAGGAAGGATGGTGCCTATGAAGTTGATTCAGGCCATTATTAAACCGTTTAAACTGGATGAAGTAAAAGATGCTTTACTCGAATTAGGGGTGCAAGGGATGACCGTGACCGAGGTGAAGGGATTTGGTCGTCAAAAAGGGCATAAAGAAACCTATCGTGGAACAGAATATCAAATTGAATTTGTTCCAAAAATTAAACTCGAAATTGCGATTTCCGACAATCGGGTGTCCGAGGTTTTGGAAGCGATCCTTCGTGCTGCGAAAACGGGAAGTATCGGGGACGGGAAGGTATTTGTTTCGGAATTGCACGACGTCATTCGAATTCGAACCGGAGAAACCGGCGAAGGTGCGGTGTAATCCTGTGGCTATTTCATGCATGGCAGTGTTGAACAAGGAGGCCGTATGAGAGGCAGGATTCATCGGGCATGGCTCATAGTATGGTGGACCGTAGTCCTGGGAATGGGATTTTTCGGGCTAGCGTGGGGCGAGGAAAGCCGTCCTCCGAAAATTGATACGGGGGATACGGCTTGGGTGCTGATGTCGTCCGCGCTGGTCCTCTGCATGACACTGCCTGGATTGGCTTTATTTTATGGTGGGCTGGTGCGGAGCAAGAATGTCCTAGGGACCATCATGCACACGGCGGTGATTTTATGTGTGATCAGTTTGCTTTGGATTCTCTGTGGGTACAGCTTGGCGTTTGGACCTGATAAAGGTGGATTGATTGGCGGGTTGGAGTGGGTAGGGTTGCAACATGTGGGGTTGGAGCCTAGTTCCATGTATGCGACCACCATTCCGCATCAAGTGTTCATGATGTTTCAACTGATGTTTGCGGCTATTACGGTGGCGCTCATGACTGGCAGTATTGCCGAGCGGATGAAATTTAAAGCGCTTCTTATCTTTTCGGTCTTATGGTCGTTGTTCATCTATGCTCCCTTAGCCCATTGGGTCTGGGGAGGAGGGTGGTTAGCCCAAATCGGAGCATTGGATTTTGCTGGCGGTGCGGTTGTGCATATCAGTTCGGGTTTTGGGGCGTTAGTCTGTGCCGTTATGGTTGGTCGCCGGAAAGGATTCGCTGTTGAGCCCATGCCGCCTCATAACCTTCCTATGACGGTATTAGGCACGGGGCTGTTATGGTTTGGGTGGTTTGGCTTTAATGCAGGGAGTGCCTTGGGAGCGAATGAGGTGGCGGCCGCCGCCTTTGTGGCTACTCATACTGCCGCCGCAGCTGGAGGAGTGAGTTGGATGGTGGCGGAATGGGTTCATCGAGGCAAACCTACGGTATTGGGTATCTTGAGCGGCATCGTGGCCGGGTTGGCCACGGTGACTCCGGGCGCCGGATTTTTTGGCCCAATTTCTGCCATGATCATCGGCTTAGTCGCGGGGACACTCTGTTATGTCGCCGTTCTCTGGAAAATGCGCTTGGGTTATGATGATTCCCTTGATGTCGTGGGAATTCATGGGGTGGGTGGCTTGACCGGAATTTTGGCTACGGGATTATTTGCCTCGATCGGCGCCCAGGGTTGGTTCTTTGGAAATCCAGGGCTTTTCGGTATACAAGTCGTATTGGCTTTGGTAACCTTAGCGTTTTCCGTAATCGGAACCTTTATGATCTTGAAACTGGTGGATGTGACTATTGGGCTCAGAGTGAACCCACAGGAAGAACAAATCGGATTGGATCTGAGTCAACATAATGAGCGGGCCTACTCTTAACCTGCTTGTTTCCCAGGTGAGTGAAGCTTAAAGATGTAAAGAATTTTCCAGGGTTGGGGGTTTTTATAAACGATTTCTTCTTAGAAGGAGGATGTGCATGACGCCGAAAGAGGTACTGGATTTTGCGAAAAAGAACAAAGTGGAAATGGTGGATTTGAAGTTTGTGGATTTATTAGGAACGTGGCAGCATTTTTCAGTGCCGACATCAGAATTGACCCTAGATTTATTTAAAGAAGGCTCAGGCTTTGATGGGTCATCCATCCGTGGGTGGAAGATGATTCAGAATAGCGATATGTTGGTCGTGCCGGACCCCAATACGGCTTGTTTGGATCCTTTCACCGAAATTCCGACCTTGAGCATGGTCGCTGATGTGCAGGACCCGATTACCCGGAGCTTTTATGAGCGGGATCCACGCGCAGTGGCGCTTCGCGCTGAACAATATCTCAAAAGTACAAAAATAGGGGACACGTCTTTCTGGGGTCCGGAAGCAGAGTTTTTTATTTTCGATCATGTCAGTTTCGATCAGAACAGTCATTCCAATTATTATTTCATTGATTCGGAGGAAGGGATTTGGAATTCCGGGAAAGATGGTGAAAACCTGGGATCACGTCCTCGCCATAAGGAAGGGTATTTCCCCGTTGCTCCAGTGGATTCACAACAGGACATTCGGTCAGAAATGTGTCGGGTCATGGAGCGTGTGGGGATCAGGGTTGAAAAGCACCATCATGAAGTTGCCACGGCTGGCCAGGCTGAAATCGATTTACGATTTGATACGATGGTGAAAATGGCCGATCAAATGATGATGTATAAATATATTGTGCGGAATGTGGCCCGGCGACATGGCAAAACCGTGACCTTTATGCCGAAACCCTTATTCAACGACAACGGGACCGGAATGCACACTCACCAGAGCATCTGGAAAGACGGTAAGCCGTTGTTTGCCGGAAAGGAATATGCCGGGGTATCTCAGATGTGCCTGTATTATATCGGAGGGATACTCAAGCACGGGCAGGCATTAGCCGCATTGACCAATCCGACCACTAATTCCTATAAACGATTGACGCCGGGTTTTGAAGCCCCGGTAATGTTGGCCTATTCTAGCCGCAATCGTTCCGCTGGAATTCGGATCCCCATGTATTCCCCGAGTCCAAAGGCCAAACGAATCGAGGTTCGGTTCCCAGACCCATCCTGCAATATGTATTTGGCTTTTAGTGCCATGTTGATGGCTGGGTTGGATGGTATTCAAAATAAAATCGATCCGGGAGAAGCCATGGACAAAAACCTCTATGATTTGGAACCAGAGGAATTAGGGAATATTCAAACCCTGCCGTCAAGTTTAGAAGAGGCCCTAAAGGCCTTGGAACAGGATCATGAATTCCTGCTCAAGGGGGGAGTCTTTAGTGAGGATTTAGTGGAAGCCTGGATTGCCTATAAGCGCACCCATGAGGTCGATGCCATTCGACTTCGCCCGAATCCATATGAATTTGTGATGTATTACGATTGTTAACGGATTGGTGACTCTCAGCGCAGAATATGCGCCAATTCATTGACTGAGTCAGAACGAACGCCTGGGTCAGAGAAGGGAATCCGAAACGGTTCCTTTACTGATCCAGGCGTTTGTGTTTCTCGAACCGGTGGAGGAATCGCTCGTGGGTTTCCTGCATATGCGTCGTGATGGTTTGCTCCAGATCTGCGGCGCCTTGTTGCCAATCCGTTGCGACGAATCCCAGTCGACGAGCCAGAAAGACCATTTCTTCGGAACCGGAAGGTGGAAGAACAAGGTCATGGGCATTGCCGCGAACGATGCGTAAGGCGTCGATCAATTGGCGAAGAAACACATAATGCTCCGATAATACATCACGTTCCCGTTGGGAAATGAAGGATGCTTGGCAGAGGCCTTGAAGTGCCTGGAGGGTGTTGGGAGTTTGAATGGCCGGAAGAGTATGTCCGTGCATCAGTTGCAGGTATTGAACGGTGTATTCAATGTCAATTAAACCGCCCGGACTGTATTTTACATGGATAGAGCCAGACGGGACGAGTTCTTTCATTTGCCTGGCACGTAGATGGAGAGCAGTGGCAAGGTCCCAGGGCTCAGGGCCGTAGACAAAGGTATCTCGGTGCCGTTCAACCGCTTGCCCAATGGATCTATTACCTCCTACATACCGCAGCTTGATGAGGGCCTGTCGCTCGAAGGGAGCCGCACTGCCTTGAGCGCAGTAGTAGCGCTGAATCTCCTGGAGAGAATTGGCTAATAATCCTTTGTCTCCATGTGGGCGAAGACGGGTGTCCAGATGAAAAATTCCTTCCTGCTTGGCTTCAATCCATTTGAGAAATTCCTGGGCCCATCGTTCAAAATAATCCGTTGGGAATGAAGTGGTGCCTTTGCGGGGGACCTTCGGCAGATCATAGACGAATAAAATTTCAATGTCAGAGGCATACCCCAATTCTGTCCCACCCAGTTTTCCCAGACCAAAAATGGCCATGGGAATGGCCCCTGTTTTGGGACTTTTGGGATCGATCACACGTCGTGATTCCAGCAGCGCCTGAGAGAGAATGACATCTGCCAAATGTGTGAGAGCCTTGGAGAAGTCAGGAAGCGGGCTGTTGTTCAGCAAATGCCGCATATCAATCCGGAAAAGTTCTTCGTCCTTGAACTGATTCAAGAGCATTTTTCGGGTTTCAGGTGTCTTGCCCTTTTTGAGTAAGGTGTCCAGACCGCGTTGCAATGCCCCTTTGGAACGAATCAATGGTCCCTTTTGATATTGGTTCATCATAGGCAGCAAATTCTGATGTTGGCGGCGCAATAAATCTTCCCACAAATAATCACTACTTCCGAAAAGCTGGGCAAGGTGTTCGAGGGTTGTGGTCTTTCCCAAGATCGAAAGGGCCGATGACGTCTGCGGTTGTTCCATGAGTTGGTCGAGAAATTGGTCGAAATGTTCCAGGGCTTTACCAGGGTCCGGAGCCCATCGAAGGGAATGGGTAAACTCTTTGATGAGAGCCGCAGCCGTACGAAGTTCCTGCTGTTCATGTTTATCTTGAATTTTTCTACCCTGACGTCCTCGGACAAACAGGCGATTCCGTACGCGATGCCGATCCACTTCAATTTTGGCTTTGACGAGATACACGCCACGCATGGCTAGGGCATTGGCAAAGGCGTATAAAAAGGCCGGAGTATCAGTTGAGCGAATATCTAGCACCGTTTCCTGCTCGGCTAGGGTATTGGAAAAGGTAATCTGAACCGGCTGGACCACGCGGGTCTCCGGTAGCTGAAAGCGCCCCAGGGTTTCCACCAACGTTCGATTGATCTGTCTCCTGGCCTGTCTAACGTGATTTTGCTGGAGCAGCAGGACCAAGGGGACCAGCGTTTCGGAAAAACGCTGTTGTTCCAAAGGGCCAAACTCAAATCCCTCTAAGACTTGCAGTGTAAATACGTCCACTCCAATATTGCGGGAAAGGCCTGGTTGAGGACGTCGTGCTGGAAGGCCCTGTGAGGCAAAGGGAGCATGACGAGGAGCGCCGATACCGCTTGAGGATGAAACTGGTTGCTGAGAGGACGTAAAGATTAACGCTTCACGGATGTCAAGTCCAAAGGAGGAAAGGACGCCGCAAAAAGTGGCAAATTCCGAGAAATAATCATAGGCCACGATGGTGACCCGATATTGATGATTGGGGAGGTCTTGGACCTCCGTCGCGCATGGTTGTGCCAATGTCAGCCTATGAACCAAGGTGACGTGTTGGGCAATGGTAGGCCAAGAAAAGCTGGAGAAGTAATCCGAGTCCATGCCCTGAATGAAATCCTCGAGAAGTTTAGTCGAGATGTTCGGGCAAAGCCCTTTGATTTGCTGAATGGAGTCGTCTTTTGCCATGAGCGTGAGTATACTCAAAAAAGGAAGCATTGTAAGCTCCTCCCAGGAGTCGTATAATTTTCACGCCCATGCCTTCCACACGACATAGATCCTCCCCAATGCCTTCCTTACCTTCTGGATCGTTTCCCGATGCCACCCCCGTACTCTTGGCTTCAGGCCTTCACGAATCCGAGGTCAAACGAATACTGCACGCCTACAACCTGAAAGACTGGAAACAAGCCGATCGTAACTTGCAGGAGATGGCCGGAGATCCCCCGACTCGAAAATCGTTGGCCAGTATTTTGAATGGCTTGTTGGCCGCTGCGGCAACTTCGGCAGATCCTGATCAAGCGTTGAACGAATGGGAACGGTTCGGGGCTTCCGGTATTAATCGATTGCAGGTGTATCAATATTTGGCAGGATTGCCTCACGTTGTGACCGTGCTCAGCACGGTGTTTGGGAATAGTCCGGCCATGGCTCAGACCTTTCATCGCGATCCATTGCTGGTCTATTGGATCGAGGATGATCGTGTGTTGATTCGTCGGCCTACTCGGACCTCACTGACCCTGCAATGTCAGCAATCACTGGGAGCGGTGAAGAGTGTGACGGCCAAAGGTGAGGCCCTGCGGCGATTTAAACGACGGGAAATGTTGCGAATCGGCATACGGGATTTTCTCGGGGAAGCCACCGTCGAGGAAACCTACACGATGTTATCGGAATTGACCGCAGTGGTCATTCAAGCTGCCTATGAATTGGTGGAATACGAACTGATCCGGCAGTTCGGGGAAATTGGCAGTCGATCACAGGCGGAACGTGTCCGTACCGGATTTTGTGTTTTGGGTATGGGGAAATTGGGCGGGTGGGAACTCAATTATAGTTCGGATATCGATTTGGTGTATGTGTATCAGGCTCCGCCGGGAACGACCCAAGCCAAAAATGGACAAACCAGTATTAGTCATGAGGAGTATTTCGATTGGCTAGGACGGGAGTTGACGAATGTACTCGGGATGGCCACATCGGAAGGCGCGATGTTTCGTGTGGATCTGCGATTACGGCCGGAAGGCAGTGTTGGGGCATTGGCCTATTCGGTGGAGGATGCCCTGCATTATTACCAGACTCGCGGGCGCACCTGGGAACGCCTGGCGTTTTTGAAAGCGTTACCCTTGGCGGGTAATCGCCGGGTAGGGCAATTATTGATGCGGCGTTTGCGACCATTTGTGCTTGGGACGCCTGAGACGGCTGAGGACATCATTACCGCCATACGGGGGCTTCGAAGTCAAATTCGCGCTAAAATGGTCAGACGTGGAGAGTTGGAACGCCATGTCAAATTAGGAACCGGTGGTATTCGTGAAATTGAATTCATTGTTCAGGGATTGCAACTGCGATGGGGGCATGCGCATCCCAAGATTATGGATCGCCAGACCTTAAAGGGACTGACGAAGCTTGTCCGCGTAGGTATTCTGGAGAAGCATGACGCACAGGCCCTCCGGGAGTCCTATTGTTTTTTACGAAATCTGGAACATAAAATTCAAATGGTGAATGAATTGCAGACACATGTTTTGCCATCCCAATTCGAAGATATTGCCAAATGTGCCATTCGAATGGGTTCCCCTCAAGGCTGCACCTCTCAACAAATTGCTGAAAATTTTCTCGCTGACTATCGGTTTCATACCGCCCGCGTCCATGCCCTCTATCAACGTATCATTGGGTAGAGTGTTTTTGTCCGCATTTTCAAAGAAAATCGCCGTAAAATTCAATGGCCAGGTATTTCAGGAAAATGACTGGATCAGGTGAATTGGCGTGAAAATTCCAAACGAAAAGATGCTTTGGAGAATGTCTGCAGAAAACTTTTTGGCTGAATCCCTTGATACCGCATCAGTCATGATTATCTCCATTCAATGGAACTGAGAAACCCCGTGCGGATCATCCCTGAGAGGAGGATTACCTTATGGATATGAATCGAATGACGATCAAAGTTCAGGAAGCCTTGCAAACCGCATCAGGGATAGCCATGCGGCGAAACCATCAAGGGGTAGAGGTGGAACATCTTCTATTAGCGTTGATGGAACAGGATGGCGGATTAGCTCAAGCCATTATTGAGCAATCCGGTTGTTCGGTTGCAGCTGTTCGAAATGCCGCTGAGCAGGCCCTGCAAAAACTTCCGCAGGTGCAGGTCAGCGGAGCTGGA
>JACKFE010000005.1 GCA_020632635.1 Nitrospiraceae bacterium | reverse complement strand
CTACCAGGGACAACAAGATCTTGTTTTGAACCCACCGTTTTGGCATGAGACCCGTTCGCCCCTGTCCTGATGGGGTAGGTTTTTGTCGACGTCCAGCCCCTCGCCGTCAAGGTGCCCTCCGGCATGGCCCGACTCTCCTCACCCGCTAGTAAATGATGGCTGGGCGCTTCTCTTGAATGGTCAGCATCAATCGGCTGGTCTGGAGGGGCCGCTCGGGATCTCGCGTATAGTGCGAGCAGTCCTCCGCCACTTCCACTTGACTGAGTGGGATGGAAAGCTGTTGTTTCATATGAGGTACATGAGTCTCAATAGAAAGATCGACCAATTGCTGGGTACAGCCGGTGACTTCGGCATTCAGGTTCGTCACGTCAAGGAAATGCACCGTGATCCGTTCTTCGGGGTCAATCCACGGACGAATGAATTGCTCTTTTTCCTCGTTTGTCATATGCACTCCTTCTTTGTGTAAGTGAAGTCGGCTCCCAGCGGGAGAGCGCTTTCACTGGATCTGTCTTCTGCGCTGCATCGTTCAGGATGACCATCCGAGACAGCCCTCCCTTCCGTGAATATCAGAAGCTCAGCAGACCGGCAGGGTTTCTCTGCCTGGCTCCCTCCGTGTTTTCTGTTTCTCTTCCCTCACGCGAAAAACGCGAACAAGGCCCTCGAAGCCGACTCAGTGGATGGTTGTTCCAGCATCGGTTGCGGTCTGTTGTTGTTGCTGTTGCTGGTAGAGGGCTTCGAAATTCACCGGGTTGAGGATGACGGTGGGGAACCCTCCCCGTGTCACCGCATCGGACACCGTCTCCCGCACATAGGGAAAGAGAATATTGGCACAGCCGATGCCTAGCACCGCCCCCATGTCCCCTTCGGCCACATGGCGAATCCGGAAAATTCCGGCTTGCTCGGCCTCCACGATAAACATGACCTTCTCCTTCACCTTGGCCGTGACGGTCACCGTCAAGGTGGCATCGTACAAGTCGTCATTCATCCGCGTGTGTTGCGTCTTCAACTCCACATGCACCTGTGGGGCATCACGCTCCAGAAATATGCCGGGGGCATGGGGAACTTCCAAGGACAAATCCTTCACATAGATTTTCTCTATGGCAAATACGGGTTTCGTTTCATCGCTCATGGGTCATCCTTTTCATCAGTGAGTACCGGCAGAGATCATCCCAAGAGGGCTGATCACGATCATTCATAATCTAGGAACCAATGACGCCCATCTTGTCATCGATTCCTCCTGAGAATCAACAGGCTCCGGATGATCTCTTATCGAGAGGGATCTCATGGCTGATCGCTTGGTATCCCCACCCCTTCAAGTCTCCCCGTTTGCTTCTCCTGGTCCACTCGGGCACAATCCCCGTCCAGGCATCTGCCATCATTCGTCGTCACCGAAAGGACCCAGCATGAGCCCCTTTGTGAATCGAATCGTTCGCGCCGCCAAGTTGGACGCCAGCGTGTATGAGGAAGTGGAGGCCGACACCTCCGCCATGGGGCAGGCCATGGGCGTAGTGGTGTTATCCAGCCTGGCCGGCGGAATCGGGTTTATCCAGATCGCCGGGCTGGAGGGCATGGTCATTGGCACGGCAGGGGCCTTGCTGGGCTGGTATATCTGGGCCTTCTTAACCTACGTCATCGGAACGAAATTGCTGCCCGAACCGCAGACCCAGGCCGATCATGGGGAACTCCTGCGGACAATCGGCTTCTCAAGCGCGCCAGGCCTCATCCGTGTCTTGGCCATTCTTCCCGGACTCAATGCCATAGTGAATTTTATCGCGGGGGCCTGGATGCTCATCGCCATGGTCATTGCCGTGCGGCAAGCCTTGGATTATCAGAGCACCTACCGGGCCATGGGCGTGTGCCTCATCGGATGGCTGGTGCAAGCGGTGGTTCTGTGGATGGTTGTGACAATGGTCGGAATTCCTCCGGCGATGCTCCAACCATAATCTTCTTCGGCTTGCTTCCTTCAGGTTATTGGGGTTACTGGGATGGGGCTGGATTTTGTATGCATCTGGCTATTCCCTTAGCGGCGTCTGGCTCTCCCCCTCAAAGGAGAGGCAGCCATTAAGCCTCATTCAACAACAGAACACGCCTCTCTCCGGGGAATATGCGACGGTGGACGGAGTGTCACGGAGCGGCGGTTGCGGGGCTCTTCTGTCGAAGCTGTCGCAAGAGTACGTGATCGACTGAGGCGGCCATGAGATGCTGAACCAGGTTGTAAAAGATAATGGGCAACATGACTTCCGGGTGGTCCCCTAAGGCCATGGAGGCCAGAACGAGTCCCGCGCCATTATTATTCATACCGAGTCCAAACATGAGAGAAACCCTGTCGGCGTGATCAGTCCGAAACACTCGGGACAACACATAGCCCGCCCCAAAAGCCGCAAGACATAAGGCACCAGCAATCACGCCAATCATGCCCAGGAAATCCAAGTCCGGGTTTGCAAACGCTTTCGGCAAAGCCAGTGAGGCATTGGAATAGGTGAGTGACACCAGGACCGCATAGTTGAAGAGTTTGACGTAGGGTTTGCCCATCGCCAAACGACGCTCCCCAAGCGCCCATTGCGTCAGGATGCCAAGAACCGAAGGCAGAATCACCCACGTCCCCAAGAAGGCCACGGCCCCATTGGACGCCAGTTCGTGTAAATCTTCGGAATAATCATCAATGGTCACCAGCCCCACCACATGGAGAACCATGGGGGTGCAGAGCGGACTAAGGGCAGTGGTCAGCAGCACCAGCCCCAGGCTCAACGCCAGGTTGCCATTGGCATTTTGCGCCCAGGCGGGTGACGCCCCCGCAATGGGCATGGCCGCCACCAAGGCCAGGCCGACAAGAATCTGTTGGACTTCTTCTGATTCGTTCCAGAATCCTAAGACCACGCTCAGGCCAAGAATACCGACCAAGGGAGTTGCCAGATTCCCCACCACCCCGCTCAAGAGGACCCATGGACGCTGAACCAGCTGTTTAAGTTCCCGCAGGTTGACGCCAAGCCCCGCGTTGAATAAGAGCGACGCCAACAGGAGTAACGGCAAGGACAGGACGACTTGGTGTGGGAACGGCAGGGCGCGGCCCAGATCCACATTCCGCATCCAGATGCCGATCTGCGGAGCCACGGCGGCCAGAACATAGGCGCCGACCGTCGCCCAGATGAACGAGCGATGGATGATATGGACGGCCGCTTCGACGGCATTTCTTACGGGTGACATTGTTCAGATTCGATTCGAGCGATCTTCACGATCCACGGCACATTGCGGGTGTGGGTCTACGTTACCCATACCGGAGCTTGAGGATTAAAATCCATGATGCCAGCACCAGCGTCACCATGTTGGCGGTGAGCAAGGGCCAATCCTGATTGATCAGCCCATAGGCGCACCAGAGCCCAATCCCCGCGGTGAGGATCGAATACATGCCCAGTGACAGATCTTTGGTATGTTTGGTTTTCACAATTTTGAGCGCTTGCGGAAGAAAGGCCGTGGTGGTGCACGCCCCCGCGATATACCCCATCACCGTTACCCAATCCATGGATACTCCTTGTATGGTTTCGTGGCGTCTCTGCCGGTCTGATCATTCTCCGCATCCGGCGCGACGAGATCTCCCTCGCCAGTATACTGCAAGCGTGGGCTTATGGGCAGAAGGACTCCCTCCTGCTTACTACGTGGCGTTCTCAGGCGACCATCCGCCACCTAACGCTTTGTAAAGCTGAACGATGGAGACGAGATGCAGGCGATGGGTGTCTGTGAGAGCAAGTTCTGCCTCGAATAAATTACGTTTGGCAAGCAGCACATCAATATAACTTGTAATACCCCCTTTATATCGAAGGTTGGACAAATGCAAGGCTGACCGTAGGGCAGCCACTTGATCTTCCTGGGCTTTTCGTTGAGTACCAGCCGTACGAACCGCCACCAAGGCATCTTCGACTTCTTTGAAGGCCACAAGAATCGTTTGCTCGTATTGCGCCAAGACCTGCTTCGCCTGAGCTTCGACCGCCCGCTGTTCGAAACCCAATATTTCGGCATTAAGAATCGGGCCAGCCAAACCTAACCCTGCCTGTCCAAACTCGTTTCCACCGTTCAGGAGATTTGAAAGTTGGGGACTGGCCACCCCAAGCAGCCCGGTGATTGAGAGTCTGGGGAACCGGGCTGCTTGGGTCACTCCAATTCTGGCCGTGGCGGCCACTAAGGCCTGCTCCGCCTGGAGGATATCCGGGCGACGCTGCAGGAGCTCAGAGGGAAGTCCTGCCGGCACCTCGGGCGTGAGCACTTGCTCTGTCAGCGACCGACCGCGTGGGATCGGCACCGGATTGTTCCCCAGCAACACGCTCAACTCGTTTTCTTTTTGAACCATTTGCCGTTCAAGCTCTGAAACCCGGGCAGCCGCGTTGGCCCGTTCCGCTTCAAATTGGTCGGCATCAAGTTTTGAACTCACCCCTTGTCGTAATCGTGCACGGGCAATGGTCACCGATTCTTCCCAAGACACCAGGGTACGCCTGGCGATGTCCAACTGCATGTCGAATTGCAACAGGTCAAAGTACGATTGCGCCACGCCACTCACCAGTTCCAGTACCACCGCCCGCCGATTTTCCTCACGCGCCATCAGATCGGCACGAGCCGCCTCCGTGGAACGGCGAATGCGGCCCCAAATATCCAGCTCCCAATTTAAATTGCCTTGTCCGAAATAACTGAAGGGGGTGGCTAACCCTGGGGCGGTAAATCCGTTCAAACGCCCCAGAACTGGCGCATTGCCGGTCATATCTGCTTGAGGAATGAAATCCGTGCGCGCGGTATACAGCCGGGCTTGAAATTCCTCAACACTTGCGGCGGCCTCTTTGAGATTGTTGTTTTCGATCAACGCCCGCTCAATGAGACGGTGCAATTCCTCGTCGTGCAGCAGCTCCCACCAGGGAAGATTGGCAATCGATTCCCCTTCCGTATCCGACATCCGAAACCGGTCAGCCGTGTCGATATCCGGCCGGATATAGTCGGGTCCCATGGCGCAGGACAGGCCCATCATCGCAGAGAGAATCATGCCAACGGCTGAACGCATGTTATCGCTCTCCCTCCACTACGGGCTCGCTCCGATCTTCAGCGGGAGTGTCGGGAGATTGTCTTTTCATGCGTTGCCCCAACTTCCGGATGAGCACAAAAAACAGCGGCACAAAAAAGATGGCCAAAAATGTCGCCGCCACCATCCCTCCGAACACTCCGGTTCCGATGGAATGCCGACTAGCCGCCCCCGCTCCAGAGGCCAACACCAGAGGCACCACGCCTAAGATAAAGGCCATGGACGTCATGATAATCGGACGAAATCGAAGCCGGACGGCTTCTAACGCCGCCTCCACCAGCGGCATGCCCCTCTCGTAGCGATGATTGGCAAATTCCACAATAAGAATGGCATTTCTCGCGGCCAACCCGATCAACGTGACCAACCCGATTTGAAAATACATGTCATTGCTCAATCCCCGTATCCACACGGCGGATAAGGCCCCGAAGATCCCGAAGGGAACAGCCAGAATGACCGCAAATGGAACCGACCAACTCTCATAGAGCGCCGCCAGGACGAGAAAGACCATGAGTAACCCGAAGGCGAACGCCAAGATGGACTCCGAGCCGGTTTGCCGCTCCTGAAAGGAAATTCCGCTCCAATCGATATCATACCCTTGAGGAATCAGAATCTCCGCAGCCAATCGCTCCAACGCATCAAGCGCTTCACCTGAACTATATCCTGGTGCCGCTGCACCCAAAACCGAGGCGGTATTAAATCCGTTGAAATGCGTCACGGTATCCGGCCCGCTAAGAAATTCGGTACTGACCACCGTATCAAGCGGAATCATCGTCGATCCCTTGGCATTTTGCGCCCGCACATAGATTTTGGAGATGTCATCCGGACTCGACCGGAACTCCGGCAAGGCTTCCGTCTGCACCCGATAGACCCGTCCGAACTTGATGAAATCATTGACATACAAATTCCCAAAATACGCTTGCAAGGTATCGAACACTTCTGAAATGGGCACTCCCAGAGCTTTGGCTCGTTCCCGATCCACGCGAGCGTACAGGCGGGGGGCCGTCACGCGGAAACTTGTGCCGACGGCACCGATGGCCGGGTCCTGCTGCGCCTGATGGACAAACTCTTGTGTCACAGAAGCAAGTTTATTGAAATCTCTCCCGCTGGGATCCTGTAATTGAAGCGAGAATCCGCCGGTGGCGCCCAACCCTCGAATCGAGGGCGCATTAAAGGCCAGGATCAAGGCTTCGGGAATCTCCGCAAACTTTTGAAAGGCATTTCCAATCAAGGCTTTCACATGTTGGTCCGGTCGAGCGCGCTCATCCCAGTGATGCAACGGCACAAACATGGTGGCTTGATTCGCTCCTCGCGTGTTAAAGACAAAATTTTGCCCGGCAAGCGCATCAGTCGAATGTACCTCCGGAACGGAGAGAAAATACTCTTCCACTTTGCGAAGCACCTCAATCGTGCGTTGTTTCGACGCCCCATCCGGCAGTTGGATAATTGAAATAAAATATCCCTGATCCTCTTCGGGCAAAAAGCTGGACGGAAGGGCTTGAAACAGTCCGCCGCTGACCAAAAGCAGCACCCCGAAAATGCCAACGGACAGAACCGTGTGTGTCAGAATGGTGCCGACGGCTCCCACATAGCGATTCTGCGTCCAAGCAAATCCCTGATTGAATTTCTTCCAGAACCGATTCTCGCGTTCCGGATTGGGCTTGAGAATCAACGCACATAGCGCGGGACTTAAGGTCAGCGCCACGACACCGGAAATGACCACGGCAAGCGTAATGGTGATCGCAAATTGCTGATAGAGTTCTCCGGTGATACCTCCCAGAAACGCCACGGGCAGGAAGACGGCAGCCAAGACCACCACAAGCGCAATCACTGGACCGGTGACTTCCGTCATCGCCAACTTGGCTGCTTGTCGAGGAGGTTGTCCTTCCTGAATATGGCGTGCCACATTTTCCACCACCACGATCGCATCATCCACCACAATGCCAATGGCCAAGACCATGCCAAACAGCGTCAAGGTATTAATGGAAAAACCGAGTGCGACCATACCCGTAAACGTGCCGATCAGTGATACGGGAACGGCCACTGCAGGAATTAACGTCGCACGCCAGCTCTGGAGGAAGAGGTAGACGACCAGAATCACCAGAATCAACGCTTCGCCGAGGGTTTTCAGGACTTGTTGAATCGAGACCTCGATAAAACGAGTGGTATCGTATGGAATATCATATGAGACCCCAGCCGGAAACACATTGACCAGACTATTCATCTCTTCCTTGATTCGTTTCACCGTTTCAAGCGCATTGGCCCCTGGCGAGAGAAAGGTCAGCAAGAACACATTGGGATTCCCATTCCACCGTCCCTCAAGGTCATAGGACTGTGCGCCGAGTTCGACCGTGGCCACTTCGCCGAGCCGGACCATGGAGCCATCCGGAAACGCCCGGACAATCATGTTTTCGAACTCCTTGGCATCACTCATTCGTCCCTGCGTAATCACGGGAATGGTCAGCTCCGTCCCTTGAGGAGCCGGCTCCCGCCCAATCCGGCCTGCCGGAAAATCCCGGTTTTGTTCCCGCACGACATTGGCGATATCGGTGGGTGTCACGTTCAGTTGCGCCATCCGGGTTGGATCCAGAATCAACCGCATGGAATAATTCTGTCCTCCAAAGATGACCGCATCCCCTACTCCGGGAAGCCGCTTGATGTTATCGACGATCCGGAGAATCGCAAAATTGGAGAGAAAGACCGTATCTTGACGAGGATCACTGGAACTCAGCGCCACCACCGCCAACAGGTCAGGGGACACCTTTTTAACCGTAATGCCTTGTCGGACAACCTCCGGCGGAAGCTGTGGCTCGGCCAGTCGTTGGCGATTTTGGGTTTGGACCTGCGCGATATCGATATCCGTCCCGATTTCAAAGGTCAATCGAATCGCCATGTGGCCGTCATTGGTACTGGAGGAATCGTAATAGAGAAGATGGTCGATTCCTGGAAGTTGCACCTCGATCGGTCGAGCCACGGCTTCGGCCACGACTTCCGCACTGGCCCCAGGGTAGTCTGCTTCAATTTGCACGACGGGCGGAGTGATATCCGGAAATTGGGCGATCGGAAGAATCTGGAGTGACACCAGCCCCACCACCACGATGACAATGGAAATGACCGTGGCAAAGATCGGGCGATCGATAAAGAAATGGGAACTCACGGCGTCTCCTGCGTTGACCCAGGACGTGGGGGATTCTCACCGCTCGGGCTTTCCGATGGAGATTCCCCATTCTGGAACGGAACCGGGTGCACCCGCACCCCCGCTTGAATCCGGTGGAACCCTTCCACAACCACTCGTTCCTTGGGATAAAGCCCCTCTCCAATCAACCAGTCGCTTCCTTTCCAACTCATGGCCTGCACCTCACGCACCTCGATCCTGTCCTCCGGACCAACGACATTCACGAAGGTTCCTGTGGGACCCTGTTGTACGGCACGCTGTGGAATCAAAATCGCATTGGTCCGAATATAGCCTTTGAGACGAATCCTGACGAACTGTCCGGGATAAAAATACGAGTGTCCCGGAGACAGCCCCCCTTCGGGGTTGGGAAAGACAAACCGTCCCTGGAGGGTCCCCGTCTCCGCCCGGAGGCCCACATCCGCAAAATCCAACCGGCCTTCGTGGGGATAGACACTGCCATCCGCAAAGGTCATCACTCCGCGCAATTGAAAGAGGTTCGGTCTCTGCACTTTTTCTGAAGCCAATTCACGCCGCCGCCTCAGCAAATAGCTTTCCGGAACGGACACGTTCACATACATGGGATCTAATTGATCGATGGTCGTCAGTAGATCCGTCTGGGCCGAGACTAACCGTCCTTCATAAAATCGGCTGCGTCCGATTCGGCCATTGACGGGGGCGGTGATCAGCGTATTTCCCAGGTCAAATCTGGCCTTCACTAAATCACCCTGCGCAGCCTCCAATGCAGCCTTCGCGGCTAATCGCTCAGCCACGGCATCATCCACATCTTTTTGGCTAACCGCCTGTTCTTCCAGAAGAGGTGTCACCCTGGCTAAATCCTGATTCGCCTGGACCAGCCTGGCCTTGGCCTGCGTCACCTTGGCTTTGGCGCTGAGATAGTCCCCTTTAAACGGCACGGGGTCGATGAGATACAGTCGATCGCCTTTTTTGACATTACGGCCTTCGGTGAAATACACCTGTTTGATAATGCCGGTCACCTGTGATCGAATTTCCACGGGACGAAAAGCCTCCGTTTGACCAATAAACGTCGGTTCATCGGTGACCGTCTGAGTCGTCACCGTCACGACTTCCACTGTTGGTGGTGGTGGAGCCGGCGCCGCCCCTTCTTCCTGTTGGCATGCTGAGAGGGCCAGCACCAGAAGAACCGGCCCCAGCAACAGCAGACATGATGATGACATTCTTGATCCGAGCACCGGTTTGATCATAAGCAACCTTGGGCCTTCGATAATAATAGGTTCACGGAGAGCACAACGACGTGTCAGACGTAAGCTATGGCACAAAAAGTTCCATCTCTCACCATCAAACGGAATAACGCCTGTCAGAACGAGAAGGAACAAACGGATTCCGCTTACCAATCAGCTAGGAGGCTAGCATTGTTCCCAGACGATCAGCCATAGCCATCTCACTCAACTCCCAGTAGGAACGTCGTGGTGAGCCGAGGTGTCTTCACCGTCCTGATGTATGGGGGGATCCGCCTGCCCATGCAGGGAGGGCTCTCTCGTATGAGGGCAATCGTTCCCGTCAAACATGATACGATCAGCCATGATAAAAGTCCTCCCGTATGATCTTTCCGTCTTTCCACGTTTGAACCGCTACCTGATGCATCGTCACTCGATTGCCACCTTTCAATGTCATGTCAAACGTCCATTCCACCGCTGCATGATTACCGTCAACGATCACTCGTCCGACTTGCCCACCATGAAACGCTTGGACATTCTCAAGGAATTGGATTTCGTATTGTCGATTCGCCGCTTTCCCAACCCGTTCGTCCTTTTGATTTTCACTCATTACCACGTCATCAGCATAATACGCATCAAAGGTTTCCAATATGTTCCCATTCAAAATTCCATCGATCACGGCTTGGACTTGAGTCTTGATACTCATCACTCAATCTCCTTTCAGTTCAGTTATGAATAATTTCTGCTTCCTCGATTCAATGCAGATGCCCCATCTTTCCCTCGCGGTAATCGTTCACGGCTTGCACTAACTCTTCCTCGGTATTCATGACAAATGGCCCCATGCGGGCAACCGGTTCATGGATCGGCTCCCCACTCAGCACCAACACCCTCGCCTCCTCTGTAGCCTGAATATGCACATGACTTCCTTGGGGATCACAGAGAGCCATCTCAGCCTCTCCAACCTTTTGCGAACGATTCAACACCAGCTCTCCACTTAAGACGAACAGGCCGGTATTACATCCAACAGGAAGATGGACCTCGGCTTGATGCCCCATCGGCAATTCCAGATCAAAGAGATGAACAGGCGTAAACGTCTTGGCAGGTCCTTTCATGCCCTCATACTCCCCGGCGATCACACGGATCACACCTCCTGGTCCACCCAGGTTGGCTCGCGGAATGTCCTCATTCAGCACTGTCTGATAACGAGGTGCGCCCATCTTCAAAGCCTTGGGAAGATTGACCCAGAGTTGAATCATCTGCAACGTGCCCCCGTTCTTGGCCCAAGCTTGCTCATGAAGCTCTTCATGCACGACACCTGATGCCGCCGTCATCCATTGCACATCACCCGGACCAATGATGCCTGCATTCCCGGCTGAATCCCGATGCGCAACTTTTCCCTGATAGACAATGGTGACGGTCTCAAATCCCCGATGAGGATGTTCTCCCACTCCTCGTGGGCGGTCAGTAGGGGCAAAAGATGACGGACCGGCATAATCCAACAGAAGAAAGGGGCTGATCTCTTCAGTCAGATTTTGACTGGGAAAGACATTGCGAACGGGAAACCCGTCTCCGACCATATGAGTCGATCCAGGTTTGTAAATTCCCTTCACCGATTTCCTGTCCTTCATGGTGGACTCCTTTTCTCTAAACTTTTCCTCGGTATATTCTTGCCCAGAATGCGTGATTGCTTCCACATAGGCCCGAGTCATACATCCTGAGGAGAGAAACGTCGCTCCCTGTTGGAAGGCATGACTCAAAAATGATTTCCCCTCCTGATCAAGAAACGTGACGGCTCGCAGATCCACTCGACATAGCCGATTGGAATGCTCTCTACGTGCGGCCTGCCAACACCATTCAGCTTCCCTAACGGCCTCTCCGGCAAGCCGCCCTTCCATCTTCAGCGTGGATCCCAATTCATCGACAAGCATGGTGATTCTCAGCATCGCCTCCTTTCCTTATACAAATGGGTAGAATCGTCGACTTAGGCCGCCACCGTTTCACGAGCGACCGAAGCGTTGGAATACTCGCGCCCGGTCAGCCACTTCCCAATGACCTGATCAACCGACCAGGTGCCGGCCCCCGTCACCATTAATGACAGACCCATGCCAATGACAAGCAGGTGATACTCGAATCCTTCACCGGTCTGTTGGCCAAACCAGTTCATAAAAAACCCATTCGACCAGTGTACCGTGGCAATGGCACCCAGCATGATAATACCCAAACTGGCTGCGGTGAACCGCGTCATGAATCCGGCGGCCAGTGCAAGCGCACCCACCGATTCTCCCATAATGACCAGAAATGCAATCACCCAGGGCAACCCCATCTGTTGGGTAAAGAATCCCATAGTACCCTCAAACCCGTTTCCTCCATACCATCCCAGCAGCTTTTGCGCCCCATGAGGGAAAATGACCAGCGCCAACATCACTCGTAAAATCACCGGCGCCCACCGCTCTTCTGTTTGAAATAATGTTTTCATGGCTTGCTCTCCTTTGTGAATGAATACATGTGTGTGGTTTATCGTTGTGTGTTCTCTCGAAAGCGTTGTCGAACTATTACCTAGACATTCAGCAAGAGCCGTTCCAGCTTGCCGTAGCAAGCAATACGGCCATAACTTATTGAATGAATGAGTGTTTTGCAGAATGCTCGGAAGGCTCAGCTAGATGTGTGTCGAATCAATAATGACGATATATCGACTCGTGTCGAGGGGACAACATAAAGACGAGGGAGGGATGGTTAGGCAGAAGGGATTTTCATGAAACTCTCGATGCCTACCCTCCTTTTATTCGATGATGCCGGAAAACAAAAGGCCATCCACAGAATCACGTGCTGACTTCAGGATGCCAGAGCCTCGGGAATCCCTCCATCGTTTTTGGCACCGACGGGCGTCAGCGGGAATCCATCCGGGTGTCGTTTCAGATGTCTCCCACTGACGAATTGCGGAGATGAGAAATAAGGAGAGGATTGATTATGCGCAAGATTGTGTATCGAGAGTCCATCGTGGCGGCCTTGTTTAGATGGCCCCTAGCTGACGACGGGTAGGAATGACGAAAAAGAGAACAGGGCAATGAAGTTCAGTTTTGTCAGCGAAAAATCGATCCACCCGCTTGGATTTTCAACGAGGTCGTTATATCCCAAGGAACCATTTCTCTGCCTGATCATTCCCTTCATAAAATCGGGCCTCGATGACATTCCCTTCAGGGTCGGTGACATAGATTGAAGTTCCCGATCCCCGCGCTCCCCACCGTTGGACAGGCCCTTCCCTGATTGCCATCGTATGGTCACGAAGTCGACCATGCAAATCTTCCCAATCCTTTTTGGTGAGTGAAAGACAACCGTGATTGAGATTGCGGAATCCTTGCCCCGTCGAGATATCCTGTTCCCACAACTTCTTGGGGAATAAGTCGATGACGGTATGATGATTGATGCGAATAGAAGGAAACGGCTCGTTCTCGGCACGATAGTCTTCGAGTCGCTCTGCCGGTAACATCAAATGTTTGTGTAGAAATCGATCATGGTTTCATCATCTTCAATGTTCAGTACAATGTGATCGAGAACTCCTTGCATGGACCTTCACTCTTGACTTCACATGATTAAGTCGGGCGGGAAATTCCAAGTTTTTTCATTTTTGAAATCAACGTGGTGCGTTTCATCCCCAGCCGTGCCGCCGTACCTGAAGCACCGCCGATCACCCATTTGGTATCCTGCAGAGCACGGAGAATGTGATCCCGTTCGGCTCCTTCTAACGTTGTTATGGGCTGAGTCGACCGCTGAAGGTTTGCTTTGAGGTCCAATAACGGCACAGCCAGTTCGGAACCCTGCGAAAGAATCACAGCGCGCTCAATCAGGTTTTCCAGTTCACGAATATTCCCCGGCCAGGGATAGCCTGCCAGACGTTCCATCGTCTTGGCAGGAATGGTTTCGATGGACTTTTTCATCCTGGTGGCATACCGCTGCGCAAAATACCGAACGAGCATCGGGATATCTTCTTGCCGGTCGCGAAGAGGTGGTATCGTAATCGGAAAGACATTCAACCGGTAATACAAGTCACTACGGAATTCCCCTGCTTCCACCATCTGCATTAAATCGCGATTGGTGGCGGCGACCAGTCGAACATCCACCCGGATTGTGCGCGTCCCCCCCAGCCGTTCAAACTCCTGTTCCTGGAGCACCCGGAGCAACTTGGATTGCAATTCCAAGGGCACTTCCCCGATTTCGTCCAAGAAAATGGTGCCGCGATGGGCAAGCTCAAAGCGGCCGACCTTTTGAGAAATTGCCCCCGTAAAGGCCCCCTTCTCGTGACCAAACAGTTCGCTTTCCAACAGACCCGTGGGAATGGCCGCGCAGTTAATTTTCACAAAGGCCTGGTCTTTTCGCGTGCTGAGTTGGTGGAGAGCGCGGGCAATGAGTTCCTTCCCTGTGCCCGTCTCACCCAGAATCAGCACCGTCGAATCGGTCGGGGCGACAATTCCTAATTGTTGGAGGACATGCTTTAAGCCCGGGCTCTCGCCGACAATTTCCTCGAAGTTGGTTTCTATCCGAATTTCATCCCGGAGATACACATTCTCCTTTTCCAGCTTTTCTGTTAATTCGGTAATTTCCCGATAGGCAAAGGCATTATCAAGCGCAATCGCCACTTGTCCGGCGACTTGCGTGAGCAAGTCGGCATCCGCTGTGGAAAAGGCCGAGGGACGGGTACTGCCGAGATTTAATGTCCCCAAGACTCGATCGGGCAGCATAAGAGGCACACAGCACCCGGATTTCACGCCTTCCGCGATCAACTGTCGGACGGTATCGGAATGAAAGTGTTGCAGATCGGCTTCATGCCAACACACCGTTTTTCGGGATCGGAAGGCTTCCCCGGCCGGCGTGTCCTCAAGCGCAATGGAATGGCTTCCCCCCAACAAGCCTTTTCCTGAAGGAAAATTCAACACCTGTCGACGAAAGTTCTTCTCATCGGCATTATAGAAATATAAGCTGGTGGCTTCATGCGGAATCACCCGTCGCAGAGACGTGACCATGGTGGCAAACAAATCCTCCAATTCCAGTTTGGATACCACGGCATTGTTGACGTCCAACAGAACTTGCAGACGATCCCGCTCGCGGCACAATTCCTCCTGATGCAAGACATTGTCCACCGCGACCGCCACCTGCCTGGCGACCTGAAGCAGAAACGTCAATTCCGAATCCTGGTAGGTTCCCTTTTCCACGCTCGCGAAATCGAGCGCTCCCAGACGGCGCAAGGCACTCGTCAACGGGACCGTACAGATAGACTGCACGCCGTCTTCGAGCATTAACGGAAGCACCGTGGAAAACCGTGAGTCCTGAGTCAGGTCGGAAATAATCAACGGCTGTTGGGCTTGCCACACCCAGCCACTGGGATGAGCATCCAACGCCCACTCTTTCCCGCCTTGAATATCCGCAGGAATATTGGCCTGGATAATGTAATCCTGGATGGTGTTCCGGTCTGGCCGATACAGAGCCAGACCGATGAAATTCAGTGGAACGATACGGGGAAGGCGCTGAGCCAAATCCTGTAACAGAGTGTTGAGGTCCCGGTGGACGGCGATCGCCTCGGAGACCTCGAGAAGAGCCTGATAGCGGGACAACTGATCTTCCAATACCGGCTGGCTGAGTTTATCCATCAGGAGATAGTATCGCCGATTCCTCCTCCCAAAAAAAAGCCACTTTGCGTTTTGTATCCCACATCGTCAAGGCGCTTGAGAAGGCGAGGCAAATGTGATTTCACGATCCTCGACCTTCCGATAAGGAAGAAGTCAAACCAACGATTCATCATGCAGAGTTCCAACTTGTATCCGATTACCCCACGGATCCCAGAAATCACAATATGCACCTCCAATCCGTATTTCTTGGTGATGTTTTCCCGAACCTCCTTCATCTGGGCGTCATACCGAACCATCATCCCAAAATGTTTGGTCCGATGAGGTTAAAGTGTTTTGACATCGGGTTTGCCCATCGCCAAACGACCCTCATCAAGACTCCATTTCGTCAGAATACCAAGGACCGAAGGCAGAATGACCCAGGTCCCCAAAGAGACCACGGTCCCATTGGACGCCAGTTCGTGTAAATCTTCCGAATAATGATCAATGGTCACCAGCCTCACCACATAAGAAACCATGGGGGGCAGAGCGAGCTGAGGGCAGTGGTCAGCAGCACCAGACCTAGACTCAACGCCGGGTTGGCATTGGCCTTTGCGCCCAGGCGTGTGACGCCCCCGCAATGGGCATGGCCGCCACCACAAGGCCAGGCCGACAAGAATCTGTGCACTATCCAGAGGCCAATCTGCGGAGCCACAGCGGCGAAGACATAGGCCCCGACCATCGCCCAGATGAAATAGCGCTGGATGACGTTGATGCATTCAATCGGTTGCCAACTGGCGGGCATCCTCCCGGTTTCCTGGTTACCTCCCCGTGCCAAATTTAGAGATTACATTTTGGCCGTGGGCCTTTTATAATTTAGGCTATCAATCGGACCTGAAGAGGTCCCTCGACCAAGGTAGTGTATTCACAAGGAGGCGGTATGGAGTGGAGAGCCAGTCATATTTTGGTGAAAGAGAAAGGGCTCGCCGACGATCTGAGAAAACGGTTGAAAACCGGCGCCAAGTTTGCGGAATTGGCCAAGGAATTTTCGACCTGTCCCAGCAAGTCCAAGAGCGGGGATCTGGGGTGGTTTGGCCCCGGCAAAATGGTAAAGGCCTTTGAAGACGCCGTGAAACGCCTGGGGCATGGCAGTTTAAGCCCCGTGGTCAAAACTCAATTTGGCTATCACATTATTAAAAAAACCGGACAGAAAGAATAGGGACTCGTCGGAATTCCCGTTCGAATCCGGAAGATGCCAGAATGGCTCAGGGGGCCGTGGCCGGAGAAGAGTCTGCGGGAGCTGGGTTCATCTGCTGTTTGAGCCGGGAGAGTTCTTCTTTGAGTGTGGAGATTTCTTCCTGTAAGCCCCTCAGTTTCTTTTCATCTGCCGATGAGGTGCTGGGTTCAGACCGAGGGTCTTTGGCGACCGTGTGTTCCGTCTCGGTCGTGGGAGCAGCCGGTCCCTCGGATTCCAAAAGGCCTTGGTAATCCAGAATCACTTCACTCACGGGCGAATCAAATCCACCAGCCAGCCAGATCTGTCCGGATGCCACAATATAGTTCGTAGGGAAAAAGAGCAGATTTCGCTTCACATCCCTGAGTCGAGATAAGGGATTTTGTCGAATCGCCTGAATCCCCTCTTCTTCCGAAGAGACCCGTTCCCGGTGATTGGCCACCAGTATGTGCAGATGCTGCTCCTGAAGGAACAGACCGCCCGAAGTCACCTCCAGCGCCTGCGAGGGTTGAGACGCGCCCCACACGGCGAATACCACCCAGTCCGAAGGACCAGCCAGGGAAAAAGCCTGTTGAAGGGCGGGAATTAATTGCCTCAGATCTTCCTGCGAGAACACGGCTTGCGGATGCCGTGAGGCATCCATCAGTCCGCTGCCATCTTGAATGGCCACGCGTTTCAAAATCGCCTGCAAATCGGCCGAGTCCCACACCACTGGATGAGTATAAGGAGTCTCGGCAGAGGCTCCATCACTAGCTCGTGCTGTTCCCACGAACAGACTGGGATCGTCCTTGACCGGCTGCACGATAAACCCCGGGCTCGCGCACCCCGTTATCCCCAGCAGGAAGATGGCGAGGATGATCCCATTCATCATGTGTGTATGCAGATTCTCTCTCATGGCGTGGCTGACTGTACCGCGCCTCCGGGATTTCAGCAACCCGGCTCACCGCCAACCTTGGGGAGACGTATCTGTTGATCCCTCCCCTCCTGATGTTCCATCGCCTGCTAGCGGTACGCAAAAGGAAGATATTGATAGAGCCAGGTTTCGGTGAGCGGGCGATCGCCCAGCTTCAGAAAAAGTCTTAGATCCACCGGGGCCTCCCCCTCCACATAGAGATCGAAAAAGGCCCGCCAATTTCTGGTGCCCACCACTTGCAACGCGTACTGATTATCGATCCGCCCCTTGGAAGCCGAGACGACCGGGATCACCTTGTCCAGTTTTTCTACGTCCTTCAGCGGTCCACCTTCGAAGTCGATGACAAATTTCCGACCGCCTTTCGGGCGGGGCTGACCGGGAACTCCGGCATTTCCAAGCCGGGTATGACAGACCCGGGCCACGACATCCGATGGATAGGGTTCGGTATCCGTCCAATGGAGCCGATACCCGACATGCCATTCGGACCCCGCTTTCACAGGTTTCTTCGGGAGCCAGTAGAGGACAATGTTATCGTGAATTTCATCATCCGTCGGAATCTCCACCAACTGGACCATTCCCTCGCCCCACTCCCCGATTGGCTCAATCCAGACTGTCGGCCGCCGATCGTAGAACACACCGTCATCCTCGTAGTGATAAAAGGCACGGTCGCGCTGGAGTAATCCAAACCCCTTGGGATTCGCATCCAGAAAACTGTTGGTCATGACCGAGGTGGGATTATTGAGAGGCCGCCAGAGCCGCTCGCCGGCCCCCGTCCACATGGCCAACCCATCGCTATCATGAATTTCCGGACGCCAGTCCCGCGCCTGGTGCCGATTGTGCTCGCCATACCAGAACATGCTGGTCAACGGGGCCAGGCCCATGCGCTGAATATCCCGACGGGGATACAGAGAGGCCTGGATGTCCATGACAATTTGTGGCCGCTTGACGCAGGAGAGGCGAAACGCGCCGGAGACACTGGGGCCATCCAACAGGGCATAGACGACAAAAGTGTCGCTCTGAGCCGGGCCGGGTTCCAACCAAAATTCCGTAAAGCGGGGAAATTCCTCGGGAACGGGCAGAGCCGGATTGATCGCCACCCCTCGGGCCGACAGGCCATACTGATTCAGCTCCCCCGCGCTACGGAAATAAGAAGCCCCGAGAAAAGCCATCCAATCGGTGGTGGCTCCCGGACCCTCTTGCAAACGAAAACCGGAGAAGCCCAAATCGTCAGGGAAGGTCTGCCCCAGACTGCTCCCGCCAAAAGTGAAGTAGTCAGGACGGTAGAGGATTTCACGGGCCTGCCCCTGATCCAGCACATGGATCTTCACCGGGTTTTTAAAATAGCGGCCGAGATGAAATAGCTGAACGGGAAAATTGAGACTGCCATCCTCGCCCAAACCCAGTTCACGTTTATAGACGATCTGCTGAAACGCGTCGTAGTCGATCGATTCCAAGAGCGCCTCATGACGGGTCACCGGCTCCTGATAGGGCTGCGCGGCCATGCCGCGGGCATGCCGCTGTAACGCCTGAAACGAGAAGGACGCAGGCGTGCCGAATTGAAGACCCATTGCCCCGGCTTGACTGCGTGCCACCGGAAGGCCAGCCCATGCACCCACCACGGCCAGGAGTTGGAGAAACTGACGGCGGTTTACCACGTGGGCACGCTTACGTTGGAAGGGGAATCTGCTTGAACAATGGTTAGAAGGGGCCGATGGGGTTTACCAGCATCCCGATGAAGCAGGTCGCACTGCACAGGGCACTCCTTTCATTCATGATACAACCATATTTCCAGGAACCCGCCGCACACCATCAGCCCTCAAAGAGAGTCCGGTTATGCGTCAACTCTCAGGTGACGGTTGGGGAACCAAGACGATACGGGGGAAGTTCAGGGGGGGGGGAATTTCAACCTACCAAAGACCCCACCGGAGGTCAATGCGTGACTCAGGCCGTTGCACCGGGCACGGCCTTCATCGAAAGAGAGATCCGTTTGCGGGGGATGTCGACCTCCAGCACGGATACCTTGACCGACTGATTCACTTTGACCACCGTATTGGGATCGCTGACATACCGGTTGGCCAGTTGACTGATATGCACCAGCCCATCCTGATGCACGCCGATATCCACGAAGGCGCCAAAGGCCGTCACATTGGTCACCACGCCCGAGAGAATCATGCCAGGGGTCACTTGCTCGATGGACTGCACCTGATCGTTGAATTTGACTGTTTCAAATCGCTGACGCGGATCGCGGCCGGGTTTGGCCAACTCGGCCAGGATATCAGTCAAGGTGGGTTTGCCCACCTCCTCGGTCACGTAGCGATTCACGTCGATCTGTTGTTGACGGGCGGGATCGTTCAGTAAGTCGTTGAGGGTGCAGCCCAGGTCTTTGGCCATCGCATTCACCACGGCATACCGTTCGGGATGCACGGCACTGGCATCCAGCGGATGCTCGCCACCGGTGATGCGGAGAAATCCGGCCGCCTGCTCAAACGCCTTGGCTCCCAGACGAGGCACCTGCTTGAGAGCCACCCGGCTTTTGAAGGGACCATGCTCTTGCCGGTACGCCACGATATTGTGGGCAAGCTGCGGCCCGACTCCCGAGACCGCCGTCAGCAATTGGGGGCTGGCCATGTTGACTTCCACTCCAACCCGGTTCACGCAACTGATCACCACATCCTGCAGCCGTTGCTTGAGGATACCTTGATCCACGTCATGCTGATACTGTCCGACTCCAATCGCCTTGGGGTCGATCTTCACCAACTCCGCAAGGGGGTCCATGAGCCGTCGCCCGATGGACACCGCGCCACGTACCGTCACGTCCTGTTCGGGAAATTCTTCACGGGCCACCTCCGAGGCGGAATAGACCGAGGCCCCACTTTCATTCACCATGACCAGTGGAATGGCAGGCGGCAATTTGAGCGTGCGAAGAAAAGCTTCGGTTTCCCGGCCGGCCGTGCCATTGCCAATGGCAATCGCCTCAATCTGAAATCGTGTCACCAACCCCACCACCGTCTCGCCGGCTTTAGCCGCCGCACCGGCTCCTTGATGCGGGTAGATGGTCTCCGTATGACACAAATTGCCTTGCCGGTCCAGGCAGACAATTTTGCAGCCGGTACGAAAACCGGGATCGATCGCCAGAACCGCCCTTTGCCCTAAAGGCGGGGCCATGAGCAGTTGTTGCACATTTTGCGCGAAGACTTCGATGGCCGTCTGATCCGCGCGCACTTTGGTTTGAAGACGAGTCTCCGTTTCCATAGAGATGGACAACAGCCGGGTGAAGCAGTCTTTGATCGCCAGGATTACCTGCTCCGAAGCCGGACAGGTGCCCTTCACAAACAGGCGATGCAGCAATCCCAGCGCCGCCTCTTCCGGCACCAAGACCCGGAAGGTCAGGAAGCCTTCCTGTTCGCCACGACGCATGGCCAAGACCCGATGAGAGGGGGCCGCGGCCACGGGTTCTTCCCATTCGGCATAGTCCCGGTATTTACTGCCTTGCACATCCTTGCCTCGCATGCCGGTGGTTTTGAACAGGCCGTGCTCCAGGTACAAGACGCGCATGTCAGCCCGGGCTGTTGAATCTTCGTTGATCCATTCGGCCATGATATCCCGCGCACCGGCCAAGGCCTCATCCACCGTCTCCACCCCTTGCTCGGGATTCAAAAACTTGGCAGCTTCGGCCTGAACATCCAATGACGCCTCTTGAGCCCACAGGCGATGGGCCAACGGTTCCAAGCCCCGTTCCTTGGCGATCATCGCTTTCGTCCGGCGTTTCGGGCGATACGGCAAATAGCGATCTTCCAGTTCGGTCATGGTGGCCGCATCTTCAATCTGTGCCTTCAGGTCATCGGTTAGTTTCCCCTGCTCTTCGAGAGAGGCCAGGATCGCGGCCCGTCGTTTATCCAATTCCCTCAGCTGGGCGACACGATCCCGAATGGCGGTGATGGCCACCTCGTCCAACCCGCCCGTCACTTCCTTCCGATACCGCGCCAGAAAGGGCACGGTGGCGCCATCATCCAACAGCGCCACGGTGGCGGTCACTTGCTTGGCCGTGATCTTGAGTTCTTTCGCAATTAGGTGGTCATGCAACAGGTCACTCATGCGTTCTTCGGTTTCCTTTTTTCGAGTCAATGAATCAAGGAGGTGCGACGGTACCAGCTTCAAGTACACGCAACTCAGTCAATGATCAGTCCTGCCACTGGGTTCCACCCAATGAGCGATGCCATCATATAGACTCCGCCAATGGCCGTACAGTCCCGGCCTCTGTCATTCGATGCCGGATGTTTCTACGACGACTGCCCAGCGGAATGGGATCTCCTCGGCCAATGAACCACCAAGCCAAGCCACGCCAGAATAGTACACCCCGCCCCTGTCAGGAATGTGGCCGTGGGTCCAAATTGATCCCACAAAAACCCGGCCAGCAGACTCGCTACCAAGAGCACCAGCCCGCTGACCAGATTAAAGAAGCCAAACGCCGTTCCGCGAAGTTCAGCCGGAGCGGATCGGGTAATGAGGGTGGCCAAGAGGCCTTGAGTCAGCCCCATATGCATTCCCCAAAGGGCGACCCCCGCCATGACCACGGCCACCCGGTCTGCCAGGGCCAGTGTGAGATCAGCTAAGACCAGGACAAGTAATCCTCCGGCCAATAGCCAACGGGGATCACGACGATCTGTCAACACCCCGGCCGGATAGGCTGACAGGGCATAAGCCAGACTCATAACTACCATCACAAGAGGAATGTAGGTCAGGGCCAATCCGGCATGCTCCGCGCGCAACACCAGGAAGGCTTCGCTAAATCGTGCCAGCGTCAACATTCCCCCGACCAGAACAACCCACCAATAGTCTGATCCCAATTTCGAAACTGTTTTCCGGGAAAACAGATCATGCCGAGCCGATACGGGTTGTGTAGCGACAGGTTCGTTGACCCCCACCACAAGCAACACCACCGCAATGACCGCCGGAATGACGGCTAGCCACAGCACCATCCGGATATCGTCAGCCAGGAGCGCCATCAGCCCGACGGCTAGGAGCGGCCCGATGAAGGCCCCCACGGTATCCAGGGTCTGTCGCAAACCATAGCACCGGCCTTGCAAATGAGGCGGCGCCAGATCTCCGATCAACGCATCTCGCGGAGCTCCACGGATTCCTTTTCCGATTCGATCCAGGAATCTGGCGAGAAAGACGGCCGACAACCCCGACGCCATGGGAAATAACGGCTTCGTAAACGCCGCAAGCCCATAGCCGATGACCACTAGTGTTTTTCGTGTTCTCCACCAGTCACTGAGCACACCGGAACAGACTTTGCTAACCATGGCCGTGGCTTCGGCCAATCCTTCAATGATCCCGACGGAGAAGACGCTCGCCCCGAGCACTGACACCATAAATACCGGAAGGAGACTGTGGATCAACTCCGAGGACATATCCATGAATAGACTGACCAATCCCAGAGCCCAGATGTCCCGGGGAATAGCCGTGCGAGTGGATAAATGACGATCCTGAGGCATAGGTAGAGGAATAGGCGCGCGTTGAAGATGATCGACCGTTCACATGCTCAAGCCCAAAGCATGAACGATCCGCCTACGCTAGCAGATCCGGCATCCGTTTCACACTTAGAAACGACACATTCACAGCATGGAACGGCAGACGAACAATTCACCATCCTTGGATAGAACGGAACAGCAAATGGGAACGGCGATGAAAAGATGTGGGATGGGTTACCAGGTGAACCGGAGAAATCCACCGTTGTAGTCAGGCGCATTCACGGAAGGCGGAAGGAGAAGCGGTTGGTTCTGCGTTCCATCCAACAAGCCCTTGGGCAAATTCTCTTGAGGAATGACTGATTGAAAAGCCTGGAGGCTGTGCATTTCAACACCCAACTCGATTCCCGGCAACTTGCCGCGGGATTTCAGCCGGAGGCTCTTCCCTCCCTCTGCGGAAAAGGCCCATTTTTTTGAATTGCGTTGAAACAGGCGCTCCACATAGGAGTGTTGCCCCCACCCGAGGCTCTTGCGGAGATTCAGAACGTGATCGGCTTCCTGATCATATTGAGACGGCTTTTCCTCCGCCGTCAACACCTCTTGTATCGGAAGAGCCGCTTCAACGGTTAGAGCATTCATGGCACCATGCCCTCCCCCGAGAGAAATGACCGCGACAAGCACCATATGCCTTTTCTTCAACATCCCCAACATTCCACTCTTATCTCGGTGTTCGTTTCTTCAATACTTTCTTTTTATCTTACCATGGAAGTCCATGAGGTAGCTGCCTTCTCTAGACCCCTACTCTGTGGCATATCTTTCATGGATTCCTGAGACCTATTCGACCACTGCAGCCATACCCTAAAAAAGACAATCTTTCCAAGAAACCCACTGCGGATCGTTACCAAGGATCAACACGGAGCGTCCTTAGAATATCCGCAATACTTCAGACCCTTCTTTTGAGATCCGACATGTGAGAACAGACACTCTTCTCAACCGTTGGAATCAATAAAGATCTCTGGACTCATACTGGCAATCCATGTAAAGTAAAAAGAAAAGATTTTAGGCAGTTTAAAGATCAGAATTTCCGGATAAAAACATTCGTGTCACCAAAAATCCCATTACCGTTAACTGTATTCCTTCTCATAGCCTTTATGGTGTGCGGAGTCGTTGGGGCTTCTTGCCCGATGGGGGACACTCCGGCTCATGCCCAAAGCTCATCGGACCCTTCTCCCCACTCCTCCCAGATTCCCCAAGAAATCTGCCCCGACCAACTCAAAAGCTCTTCAGAGGCCGGGAAGGATGGGAATTCTCCTCTGTTAATTGACACAGGGTTCCGCGTTGTCAATCCACTCAATCACATCACGCCACACAGGCTATTTACTTCAACCATTCCTTCCAATTCTTCTTATCCGCCCCCTTTCCTGTTGTACTCTGCCTTGTTGAATTGAGTTCCTCTTAACTGAACGGGCGTCGTACGGATCCGTAAATCATTCGGAGTTCCGGACGATTAATTGTTTGATTACCCCTGGTCACACGAGGGCCTGTCATGAACTCATTTTCACATTGTCGTTTGCGTTTCCTTCTTCTCATTTTTGTATGGAATAGCCTGCTGTTCCTGCCAGGATTTTCGTCCTGGGCTGCCTTCGCATCCACCTATTCGCTAAATCTTCAAGAACTTATGGAAGAAGCTCTACAACACAATCCGGACATTCAAGCAGCCAGACGACGGTGGGAGTCTTCGCAAGCCATCGTTCCTCAGGTTCAAACCCTTCCTGACCCACAGATGCTCCTGGGGTATCAACGCATGCCCATGATGGAACCGCTGGAGGGCCCGGTCTACGGATTCAGTCAGAAATTCCCTTTCCCGGGAAAACTTGGCATCAAGGGAGAAGTGGCCGCTCGCCATGCCGATCGGATTGAGCAGATGTACTACGCCACCCGGCTCAATGTCATTTCCCGCCTGAAGCAACATTATTGGGACCTTCATTTTATTCATAAAGGCATCGAAATCGTCGAAAAGAACAAACGACTTCTCATGCAATTCGAGAAGACCGCCAATGCCCGGTATAGTGTCGGCAAGACGGCACAGCAGGATGTGTTTCGCGCTCAGGTGGAACTCTCACGAGTGCTCGATCGGCTGGCGGTGCTGGAACAAAAAAAAGAAAGTCTGCATGCCGAGATAAATCGAATACTGAACCGCCCACCGATCGGACCACTTGGAACACCGGAAAACATTCACCTTACACCGATACATCAGGATCTCCCTGAACTGGCCAAGCGGGCAGAAGCCTTCTCACCTCTTCTCCTGGCTTCGGCTAAAAGTGTCGCACAAGGGGAGGAGTCGGTCTCTCTCGCCAGAAAAGAATATTTTCCGGACTTCAACCTCAGCGCATTGGGCACCCGCAACGAACGAATAAACGAGAACGGCTACCAGATCATGTTTGGGATACAGATTCCCCTGTTTTATCAAACGAAACAGCGGGAAGGTGTCAACCAAGCCGTCGCAGATCTCGCGCGGGCGCGCGAGGATCTCACAGCCACCCGGCAAGAACTGTTGTTTCAGGTGAAAGACGCATTTGAACGCGCTCAACGAGCGACGCGACTCGTCAAAATTGTCGGGGAAGCCATTATTCCCCAGGCAACCCTTGCCCTCCAATCGGCCCAGGCGGGGTATAGCGTGGACAAAGTGGACTTTCTCACTCTCCTGAATAATTTGCTGACTCTTCAGGAAAACGAGTTAGAGCTTCATGGGGAAATGGTCGAACACGAAAAAGCTGTTGCGAGGTTGGAAGAACTGACCGGAGGACCACTCGCCGACTCTCAGGATTCAGCGCTCCCGGAAGAGCATGGACACGTACATCCCGCCCACTCCCCAACGCACCACGAGTCCTCTCGGATGGAGCGACCATGAACCATTGGCCTCGCATACTCGGAATCAGTGCAATCCTTCTTGGAGTCGTTGTCGGAACCTCCTGGTTTTTATACCAAGAACCGCCACATCCCCCTGTGGAGAGCCCACAAACATCCGTGACCCACATGTCTCAGGCGCAACCTGACAAGGGAGTAGGCGAAAAAGAGGCGCAGGAATTGGGACTCGCTCCGGACTCACCAGGAATGCCCATAACCAATATGGTCACCATTGCCCCGGAGCGACTGCAAACCATCGGCGTGCGGTTTGAGGAGGCAACCCGTCATCCTCTGGCTAGAACCATTCGTACCGTGGGACGGGTTGAAATCGACGAACGCCGCTTGGCCCGGGTGAATATCAAATTCGAGGGATGGATTGAGGATTTGCGAGTCAGCGCCATCGGGGATCATGTCAAACAGCACCAGATCCTTTTCACAATTTATAGTCCAGACCTTGTCGCGACGCAAGAGGAATACTTGTTGGCCCTTCAAGGGATTCGAGACCTGGGCGAAAGCGAATTTCAGGAAGTTGCCCGAGGGGCGAAGAATCTGCTCGAGGCTACACGCCGACGATTTCAATTCTGGGACATTACGGAAGATCACATTCACGATCTTGAACGAACCGGGACAGTGTTGCGAACATTGCCCATTCACTCCCCTATCACAGGAACCGTCCTCAAGATGGAGGCCCGCGCCGGCACACATGTGACCCCCGGCACCGAACTCTACTTGATTGCCAATTTGTCGCAAATCTGGATCATGGCGGATATTTTCGAATATGAATTATCCCTGATTCATGTGGGGCAGCAGGCCAAGGTGACCCTCTCCTACGATCCCGAGACCCAGCTAACCGGCACCGTAGGATTTATTTATCCCACCCTTGATCCTCAAACCCGGACCGCCAAGGTACGATTTGAGGTGAAGAATCCCCAAGAAACACTCAAGCCCGGGATGTATGCCAACGTCAACCTTACCGTTCCCTTAGGTACCCAGTTGGCTATCCCCCGCGATGCCGTGCTGAAAACGGGGGAACGACAGATTGTATTTATTCACCATGGAGGAGGCACACTGGAATGGCGAAATGTCACGCTTGGCGTACAAACGGATGATTGGGTTGAAGTTCTGGAGGGTGTCAAAGAAGGAGACCACATCGTGACCTCCGCTAACTTCCTAATTGATTCCGAAAGCCAATTAAAATCCGCCGTGCGGGGCATGGTAGGCATGAAACATTAACGTAATTGGTGAGCATGGTCGGTCAGATTATTGAATTCAGCGCCCGGAATCGTTTTATTGTCTTTCTGATTCTTTTCGGATTGGCTTCCGCCGGTCTCTGGGCTATGAATCAGGTACCTGTCGATGCGGTTCCGGATCTATCCGATACGCAAGTCATTATCTATACCAAGTGGCCCGGCCGTTCACCGGATCTGGTCGAGGATCAGATCACCTATCCCATTGTCACCGCTCTCCTATCCGCTCCCAAGGTCACCGTCGTGAGAGGCATCTCTGACTTTGGCTTCTCGTATGTGTATGTCTTATTCAAAGACGGCACAGATATTTACTGGGCCCGAAGCCGTGTTTTGGAATACATGAATCAACTCGCAGGTAAACTTCCGGATGGCGTCACCCCTCAATTGGGTCCTGATGCCACGGCCGTCGGCTGGGTATTTGAATATGCGTTGATCGATGAAACGGGCCAGCAGGATTTGGAAACGCTACGATCGTTTCAGGACTGGTACCTGCGTTATTGGCTTCTGGCCGTGGACGGTGTGGCCGAGGTGGCCAGCGTGGGCGGCTTCGTCCGCCAATACCAGGTCAATCTGGATCCAACCAAAGTTCTGGCCTACGATCTCTCACTGCCCCATATTATTGAAACCATCAGGTTCAGCAATGAAGATGTCGGGGGCCGAGTTGTGGAATATTCCGGTGTGGAATACATGATTCGGGGACGAGGGTACATCACCTCGGTTGACGACATTGAACAGATCGCCGTGGGAGTCAATCCCAAAGGAACCCCTATTCTGTTGCGTGATGTGGCCACCGTTAGCCTGGGGCCCGATATGCGGCGAGGACTGGTCGAGCTGAATGGGCGGGGGGAAGTGGTGGGGGCCATCGTTATCATGCGATTTGGGGAAAATGCCATGACCGTCATCGAACGGATCAAGGCCAAGCTCAAAGAATTGGAACCAGCCATGCCCCCTGGCGTCAAAGTGGTCACCACCTACGACCGGAGCGGACTCATTCAGGAATCCATCGCGACGGCCACGGAAAATCTTACGGAAGAACTCATCGTGGTCAGTGTGCTCATCATCGGATTTTTGCTCCATCTGCGATCGGCACTCCTGCCCATTCTCACGCTACCGCTTGCGGTGTTGATCGCGTTCATCCCCATGTACCTGATGGGCATCGGCATGAATATCATGTCCATCGGCGGCATCATCGTGGCCATCGGGGATATGGTCGATGCCGCCATTGTGATGGTGGATAACGCCCATAAACGGCTGGAAGAATGGGCCAAAGACGGCCGGATAGGCGACCGGACCCAGGTCTTGATTGATTCAGCCAAGGAGGTGGGTCCCGCTCTCTTTGCCTCCTTACTGGTGATTGCCATTGCCTTTATGCCGGTCTTCACGCTGGAAGGACAGGAGGGCCGACTCTTCAAACCCCTGGCCTTTACCAAAAACCTGGCCATTGCCATGAGCGCCGTCCTGGCGATTACACTCATTCCCGCATTGCTATCCATGCTGGTGCGTGGCCGGATCATCCCGGAACGCCGGCATCCGGTAAGTCTCGGGTTACAGAAACTGTATGCCCCAGTCTTACGACTGGTATTACGGGTTCGTTGGGGGGTTATCCTTTTGGCGATTCTGTTGACAGCGACCGTCTTTCCAGCCTTTCAACGTATGGGATCCGAATTCATGCCGCCTCTGTATGAAGGCACCATTCTCTATATGCCGACCACTCTTCCAGGACTTTCCGTGACACAAGCCTCGATGTTGCTCCAACAAATGGACCAAAAACTCAAAGCCTTTCCCGAAGTCGAGCGCGTGTTCGGGAAAGCCGGGCGGGCGGAGACGTCAACCGACCCCGCGCCGTTCAGCATGATGGAAACCGTCGTGATCCTTAAATCACACGATCAATGGCGACCAGGGATGACGTATGACAGGCTCGTAGAGGAAATGGATCGGACCTTGCAATTTCCAGGTGTCACCAATACCTGGACCATGCCGATCAAAGGCCGCTTGGATATGTTGACGACCGGAGTCCGCACGCCCGTCGGCATTAAAATTTTCGGTGCGGACCTTCCTCAAATTGAACAAATCGGCAAACATCTCGAAATGGTTTTGAAGGACGTCCCTGGCACACGCAGCGTCTATGCGGAACGCGTCTTTGGCGGCTATTTTTTGGATTTCGATATTCAACGCGAAGAAATCGCCCGCTACGGACTCACGGTCATGGATGTCGGCCGGATCATTGAATCCGCCATCGGGGGAGAAAACATTGATACCACCATTGAGGGTCGGGAACGGTATCCGATCAATGTTCGCTATCTGCGGGAACTTCGCGATACCCCTGAAAAACTTCGGCGGGTGTTGGTGGATACCCCGACCGGCGCCCAGGTTCCATTGGCGCAACTGGCCACATTACGCTTTGTGAGTGGCCCTCCGATGATCCGGGATGAAGACGGCATGCTGACCGGGTATGTATATGTGGATATGACCGGCCGGGATGTCGGGAGTTACGTGGAAGAGTTGAAACAGGTTGTACAGGAAAAGATCGAGTTGCCGCCGGGCTATCGATTAGCCTGGTCGGGGCAATATGAATTTATGGAACGTGTGCAAAAACGCCTGGTCATTTTTGTACCATTGACGATCGCCATTATTTTTGTGCTGTTTTACTTCGTCTTTCATTCCGTGGCCAAAACCCTCATGGTCATGCTGGGCGTACCGCTCTCGCTGGTCGGTGCAATATGGTATATGGTCTGGCTGGAGTACAACATGAGCATCGCCGTCTGGGTTGGGATCATTGCCCTAGCTGGCGTCGCCGCGGAGACCAGCGCGGTGATGGTGACCTATCTCGACTCGGCGGTCAAACGGCGTCGGGAAGCCGATCGCCTGCATTCCTTACCCGACCTAATCGAAGCTGTCCAGCAGGGAGCAGTTGAACGTATCCGTCCGATGGCCATGGCGGGCTTGGCCAACATTCTGGGACTCGTTCCGGTCATGTGGGCCACCGGGACCGGTGCGGATGTCATGAAGCGACTGGCGGCCCCCATGGTTGGGGGAGTGACCTCAGCGATGCTCCTGACTCTTTTCGTCATTCCCGCCATTTACACGATTTGGGTTTGGCACACAGATGTCAAAAATCTTCATTCCAGAAAAGAAACCGGACAGACGAATCGTGTTTCTAGCGAGAATTCGTAACCTATTCCCTCAAAGAATTGAGAGACAGTCCATGAAAATGGAAACACAGGAGGCAATTTCTCATATCTTTGCCTTTTTCTACAATGCCATCGGTGTACCGGTGGCCGCCGGTGCTTTTTATCCACTGCTTGGCCTTCGGTTAAGTCCGATGATTGCGGCGGCCGCTATGACGGTCAGCTCGGTATCGGTGATGACCAATGCGCTCCGATTGCGATCCATCACTCTCTAACATCCAAGGATCCTATTCTGGTTTTATTCCAATAAAAATTCAAAGTCTTTTTGGGACAGCCCTGTGCCTCCACCGCGATGGGCGGCTCCTTCCAGAACAGCATGGTAGAGTTCCAATTTTTTCTGTTTGAGTTCCATCATTTTTTCCTCGATGGTATGACGCATCAGCAGGCGCATAATGGAGACTGTTTGATGCTGTCCAATCCGATGCGCCCGATCGGAAGCCTGATTTTCGACGGCAGGATTCCACCAGGGATCCAGATGAAACACATAGGACGCTTTGGTCAGGTTCAACCCTTGCCCACCGGCTTTGAGGCTCAGTAAAAAAACGGAGGGGGTGCTTCCCTCTTGAAACTGTTCAACCAGTTTCTTCCGCTTTTGTGTCGGCGTCGACCCATCCAATCGCACAAAGGGGATATCGTGGGTTCCAAACGCTTCCTCCACGACATCCAGAAAGGAGGTAAATTGGGAAAAGACCAGCGCGCTGTGTCCTTCGTCCATGAGCTCTCGAAGCCGATCCAGCAGACAGGTCAGTTTGGGAGAGGGTTCCGTACTTGTGGGAGTGAGCAGACGGGGCGACAAACAAATTTGCCGGAGCTTGAGAATGGCGGTTAAGGCAATGACCCTGGCTTGCGCAGAGGTTTTGGTTTGGTACGCGGCGGCAATGGTGGTCCGAATGGTGGTAACCGTCTGCTGATACAGAATCTTTTGCCGATCGGTCAGCTCTAGATAAATATCGGTTTCCACCTTCGGCGGTAATTCTTTGAGAATCTGGCTTTTGGTCCGTCGCAGCACAAAGGGACGGGTCCGATGCATGATCATATCCAACACAAGCGGCGACGGAGCTTTCATTTTCGCTCTCATGTCTTCATAGTCGCCCAGCAATCCCGGCACACATAGATCCATGAGCGAATAATATTCGCCCACGTGGTTTTCCAATGGGGTCCCGGTCATGACACATTTGAAATACCCTTGAAGCCGTCGGGCCGCCCCGGTCGTCCGCGCCACAATATTTTTCACCGCCTGCGCTTCATCAAAAACGATGACGTTGAAGCGGATGGTCTCAAGCACATCGATATCCCGTCGGACCAATCCATAGGTGGTCAACACCACATCCGCTTCGGCAAACTCTGTCGACCGTTCCTTCCCGGTGTAGGAGCGCACCGTCAGATCGGGATAAAACCGTTTGATTTCATGCTCCCAATTGAAGAGCAAACTCGGCGGCAACACTACCAAATGCGGACCCTGAATCGGCTCCGGGGCGGTCACCAGTCCTTCTTTGATGCCTGCCAGGACACTCATGGCCTGCAACGTTTTACCCAACCCCATATCATCAGCCAGACAAGCGCCCAACCGATGCTGATACAGAAAGGCCAGCCAATGATAGCCTTCCTCCTGATAATGCCGGAGCGTGGCTTGCAGTTTTTGAGGAAGGGGAATCGGGTCGATCCGGTCAAAATGCAACAAGCGATCAATGAGGGCTTCATCCTCCGGCGGTAGATGAACCGTTACCCCCTGCCCCCGCAGCGCAACCCAATCCAAAATTTGCAGCTTGGGCACCTGGACGACCGTCTTTTTCTCCCAGACTCCGGGTTTTGAGGAAGGACGCGTGGTCAGGGAAGCCAGGGCCCGCAACATTGCCTGCGTCTGTGGGTCGATGATCCGAAGACCGCCATCGGCTTGGACCAAGCCGCCTTGCTGCAAAATTTTCTCTAAATCCTTCGGTTCGACCCGCACCCCATCGCATATAATTTCGGGATGCAGCTCAAACCAATCAATCGAAGCCGGACGACGCGCATCCACCGAACATTCCCAATGCGAAGTAACCACGGGCGCATCCTGAAAGTACAACGTCACCCCGGCTTCCTGTAACCGGGCAAAGAGTTCCGGAAGTAAGGGATACACGACCGTCGGAGGCAGGCGCATTTCATCATGTTGCTGCATATGCTCAAACGCCTGTTCCCCAAAGATCTGATACGGTACCGCATACAAGGTCGCTTCCTTGGCCCAATCATTCGGCACTAAACACCACTGCCCCTGGTGAATCACCAACCGCACACTGGGCACCAAAACCGGTTCGGTAAACCGATGCAAAAGACTGTCGGCCTCCGCTCGTAATTTAAAGGCATTGAATTCGTCCTGGGCCAAACACGTCTTGATGGCTTTGCGGATCTCGACCGGTTTTTTCATTTGCCAAACGCTCAACAAAGTGTCATAGATCAGTGCGCGCCGTTTTCGGGTTTTCATGCCATTAGACACGGAGGGCGACTGATTGAGAAATGGAAATAGCGAAAAAACGGGAAGGCTGGGACTCGTATGACTATTTCCCAACCAACATTCCGCACGCAGGACCACGACTTCCTCATCCAACAGCGGTACTCCCGTCGCCTGTCGTTCCTTCACCAGAGTCAGGCGATAGTCATACCCCGGCTGCTGCTCTGGGGACAGAAGGTCTGGTACCGGCACTTCTTTTCCGTCCACTTTCAACAGGATTCCCCAGAACATCCTGGCTTTCTCAGGCAAAGGAACATCGCATTGCAATTGCAAAAATCCGTGCGCCGGGATTGTAAAGGCCGGCCTGGGCATATCCTGTCGTTTGTCTTTGACTATCCCCTGACCGGCTTTTACGGGCAGTGGTTCTTTTGCGACGATGAGAGGTCCGTTCAGGAGATCATGCGGACGAATGAATTCGGCACGCCGACTTTGTTCATACAGAACATCATACGCCTGCCACCCCCCTTCATATTCCAGGGGCGATAATCGACGCGCCTTCACATCGACCACAAATCCCATGACCGTTAGAGCAGACTCCAAGACTTCCCCATACCGAACACAACGGGCCGCAATCCTGACCTCATCCCCTACAAGGTTCAATTCGGTTTTGGTGGTATAGGTCGCAGAAGGATACCATTCCACTGGAATCCGCTCCTGGCCGGTTTCGACAAATAACGGATGCCGATGCCCATGATGGTTGAGAAAATTCTGGATCCCTTCGTGCGTCGACCATGCCGGATCTTGAATGGATCGCAGAAGCAAGGCTAATTCCGTGGGCATCCCCAAGACCGATTGACACAACACCCCATGATTGCTGATCATGACCTCCCCTCGGCCGTCGCGAATCCCTAATGTCACTTCGAACTTGGCGGGTCCAGGCGAATTGGGAGTCGGGGTGGAAGATGGCGACTTCGACCCAGCCATGAGTTGTCGCTCCAGAAGATCCCGTCGGTTCACATTGATGTGTGGGATCTTGAACGTATCAGGTTTCAGAAGATTGAGGGTCGTCACCAATACGCAAATCACATGTTTGCACTGTGTGGCTTGCGACCAGCCAGGGCAGTTACAGGAATAGGCTAAGGCGCCCTGATCGGCCGTCACCCGGACCGTATACCTCAGGCTTCCGCGAACAATCGCCGAGAGTGCCGTTCGCGTCCGATCCCAACTATAGGCCTCCAACCGGCCCTGGGCATAATATTCATACCCCCGCATGACCACGACTTTCGAAGTCAGAAAATAGACGTGGTTGGGCGAGAGGGCTTTGAAATGTTCTAGCACACCGACACATTCTCCAGTCATGAATACCCCAAAATGCATATCACGCGGGCCCTCTTCGTCTTGTCCTGAATCGATATCAGACAGGCAGGATGAGGCCGCAGGACCTTCTACACTCGTTAGGCCATGGGAGCCATAGGCGGAACCGTGGTCATTTTTCCTTTGGCTTTTTCCGAAACAATTTTTGCAGCCGGTGTGGTCTGATACAGTTCCAGCATATCCAATTCCTTGGCCTCGACAGGCCGCATGGCCACGTCCTCGACACCACTCGCAATCCCGTTTCTGGCACGACGATAGGCTTGATGAAAACGCCAATACAGCCTTGCGTAACGAATATGCTTACAGACAATGTCCCAACCATAGCGCGCATAAAACCGGACCCAAGACTCCCGCGGAAATCCCGGCCGCCGATCACACCGATATTTCAGACGAAAGAGTCCGCTATCCATCGGATGCACGCCCTCGACCGATTCAGCGGCATAGAACGACCACATCATCCACTTCACTTTATTCATATCGAACTGCCAATGCTTCGCCCGGGCAATAACCTGCGCCACATGTTCCGGCGTATAATAGATATCCCACGCTTTCCGGTAGACATCCATTAAGTCCTGTTTGGACATACGGGCATGTGGCATCGTGACATGAACCGAATCATAGGCATTCAAATCCGGCTCCAGCGGGACGCCCTGTTCATATAATTCCTTGTGATCTTGCGAACCCGGCAACGGGGTCAAGATAAAAAAGTACAGGAGATCAATCGGCAATTCACGCTGAATGATTTGAATATCCCGAAGAATGCTTTCCGGCGTATCAGTCGGAAATCCCAGAATAAGCCCGGCCAATGTCAGAGCCCCTACCCCGTGCCAGGCTTGGAGCATACTCCGATATTCGGTGATTTTGTTTTGATGTTTTCGGGTTCCCTCCAGGGACTCCGGATTAATGCTCTCCAAACCAATGAACACTCGATCGACACCGGCCCTCCCGGCCTTATCAATGAACCGGGGAATTTTATGACACATCGTGTCGACCTGGATGGTCAACCGACAGTGGATCCCCTCTTCCACTCGAAGTTGAATCAGCCGATCTAAAATACTTTCCCAGGCTTTATTTCTGGCAAAGTTATCATCCGTAATAAAAAATTTTCTGATACCTTGCGCGACATTCATCCGCACCAATTGTTCAATATCGTCAGGGGTGCGAAAGCGAGAGGTCCGGCCCTGCACATTGATGATGGTGCAAAAGCTGCATAGAAACGGACACCCTCTTCCGGCATCGAAGCTCGTTCGAGAACCGGACATCCGGTGCACGACATGAGCCGGTAAATAGGGAACCGGTTGGCCCTCCAGGCCCGGGGGATCCTTCATCACGTTGTAGAGAGGGTCCAAATGCCGGGCATAGGCATCGGTCAACAGCCGGTCCAAATGCCCTTCCACCTCCCCTGCAAATAAAGAAACACCCTCATCCATCGCTTGCCGAAGGTCGGAAGGCATCTCAGGCAGCATCGCCAAACAGCCGCTCACGTGGAATCCGCCGATGCAAACTTGAAGCTCGGCACGACGACACTCCCTGGCCAAATCCATGGCCCGGGGGAATTGATTCGTCTGTACCCCTACTAGAGCCACCAATCCATGGCCGCCGCTCTCATGAATCATCTTAGCCAGTTGATGCGTCTTGACCCGAGTATTCGTCTCGTCCATCGCTGAAATGATAATGTGTACGTCATCCCCAAGGATCTTTCGTTTCGCCGCGTCACGAGCCAGTCCATAAATCGCCGCCATCGTATTGGAAGGGATGGACGAGCGGATCCACTGGATGACATACCCCTCATCATCATAATGAGACGGCTTAATAAGAATGAGGTGAAACGTCTTGGTGGGGGTGATCTGATTCACGGGGATCGTTTCCGGGAACCTGGTATACTAGCATTGCCAAGCCAGGTTGGCCATCTTGGGACCATTCGAATCGACTAATCGGCGTGAACAAAGACGTTCCGGCCGACAGGGAGACGGCAATGGATGAGCTAGCGCGGACGTTGGACGGTGACCACCCCTTGCATGGACCCCAAATGCAACTCACAGTGATAGGGAAAGACACCCGCATGCTTGAAAACCTGTTCAAACCGGTGTCCTGGCTTGTTCAGATTCAACCCGCTATTGAACTGTGTTCCCCCGCCTGAACAATCGTTGACACGACATCCGCCACTGGTGACGCTATGAGGTTCTGCTGCCCCATCGGCATAAATCCACACGATTTTTTGGCCGGGTTGAATCGTCACGGTCGATGGCCAATAAAACGTGGTGGCTCTAAACAGGATAACGACTGCCCCGATCGGGGCGGAGGACCAGTCCTTATCGGAAGCGATTGGAGCCCGTTTCGACCGTGACACAACCAGAAATTCATTCTCTTTGGGGAGGATTTCACACCGCTGGCCTTCAGCAGCCGTCACCATGACCCCATCCACCTGTGGATATACCGCGTGGGAGACGACTCCGTTCAATAACCCATCATCCATCACCGTCTTCGTGACCAAAGCCCGGCCCTCGCCCTGTGATTCCCGGACCTGAAGCACGCAATGGTCAGGGTTGAGCTTCCAAGTTAACTCCACCCAAAACGGTTCACCAACTTCGGATGTGTCAATTAGCGTCGTACGTTCTCCCGATTCCAGGTTCAGCCCGAAGTCGAGCACCATATCACCGGCTTCCCATCCCATCGTCGCAAGGGAAGCCACCGGGGATCCCACGTACAACAGAAGACCCATCATCCCGATAAGGCCAGCTCTTTGTATTCCCATACCCATCTGCCTCCTCCTTCCGTGAAGACCTAGGCCTGAATCTGCTCATGCCTTGTCTTCCTGCACCGACTCTAGATCAAGGGTCAGCTAGGAAGACCGGAGCCGAAAAAAATCCCCACCCTTTTTTTGCTCATCATCGGTTCCCCAATGAAGTTGTTTGTCGACTTTTTTTAAGAGAGGCACATGCTTTGAACAATGAATATAGGCTTCTTCAACCTCTACCGAAATCCAACATTCCGGACGACGCCCGCCTTTCATCCGGGATGCTTCGACAAGACTCGGCTGGGGATCAGAAAATTCTAGGATCTCATCGTTATTCAACACCCGGGCCCGCCCATTGACATGTAAGCCAACAGTGCTGTGCAACATATCCAGAAACAACAGGCCAATTCGGGGATTCTGTAGAATATTCCCGATACTGGCCATGACGCCATTGCCACGATATTCCGGAAGCAGCAATTGCCTCGCGTTTACAATACTGACAAAACCCGGAGGACCGGCCCGAAATGACGAATCACAGTGTCCCTCTTGATCGGATGTGGCGATCCAACACATTTCCTGTCTCGTGATAAAGTCTTGCATTGGAGCATTTAACGCGGTCACCACTTGATTCTGGTAAAACTGCAGTGCCCGAGCCTCTGACCCAAAACGGGCTTGAGCCTCTTGTTCAGCAGAAGAACGATTGGAGGGGGAGGAAGGGAATTGATGGCTCTTCACAAGGGTTCAACAATGGAGTAATGAGAAGGTTCGCGACACGACAGACGGCAATACTACAAGAGGCTTAAAACCCAATTCCAATACTCACGCCCCCGCCGACCCGCCCGCCAGTACTGCCCCCACCAAAAATACCATACCAAGGCCCGGACGCTTGACTCCGTGCCTCAGCCTCCGCATTCCACACATGCACGTGTTTCACGAGCATCGTGGGATACTGATAGGACATGTCATCCAGTTGAGCCGATTGGACTCCTGTCAGCTCTCCCACCACGGTGACTCGAGTCCCGGGGGGAAAAGTTGCGGGGTCAAGAAACGCATGTTCAAACGCCAGGAATCGCCCCTTTGAGTCGGTTTTTGCCTGAGAGGGTCTCTGGGAACTATCCAGGGGGAGTTGTAAAATTTCCAATTGCGTGGCCTCCCTCAATCGCTTGGCATGCAGCACTTCCCCCCCCAATACCACCAATTTCCCTTGCACAGTTGTTGGGTCTTCTAAAATTTGCTCGAAGGTGAGTTGGGAATCCACTTGAGATTGCAGGGTATCCGGAACAACCTCCGGGCCAAACGTGCATCCAACCAGCCACAGGAAAACACCCCACACTGCCCATTGATATCTAGAAGCCTTCATCTCTCACACAATGTACCATACCCACCTCTGATCCTATAAGAGGGGGAAGAGGGACCTTTGCACTGCTTCGTGGAGAACAGAACCCCTGGAGGGTGAACATCCCGGTGAAAACAGAGCGTCCCGTCATTCTGAATCAAGAGTACCGCTCGAGCGAATATGAACCTAGTACTGAGGAGGTTGAGGTCCTGGACGAATTCCCAAGAGATCAGGATCTTCGTCGGAGGAAAGAGTAGGGGTATCAGGTTCTTGCGATTTTCTCTGGAGACGACGAGACTCTTTTTCTTGCTGTTTCATCTTTTTCGCCATTTCACGATTGCGTTTTCCCTGGGTCACTTTACTTGATCTGGCCATGGTACATCCTTTTTTCTCGTTTTATGCAGACTCAACTGGATCCAAGCCTGCGTCCTCTCCCTCGCTTTCCCAGCCATCTCCATGCTTCTCAACGGAAGGCTTGACATGGTATTCGCATCGAACTTTCATCCAGCATTCAATACGTATCCGGTTCGACTTAGGCATTCCGCGAAGCTTGAGAGTTTTTTGAACTCCGCTTGGCTTTCCCGCCAGATTTTTCAGTTTTCGAAGACGGCCCCTTTTTGACGGAGTCTCCGTCGGATTTTCCGGGTGCACTCTGATCCATCGCTCGAGAAGAAATGGCTTGAGCTTGACGTCTGATTTCCTCAATTGGAACCGGAAGAGGACCTTTTCTCGGATCAGGAATGCCCAACACATTCCAACGAATTTTTTGAGGTGGCTTACAGGATTTGGGTCGCTGATTCTTTCCGCCCCATTGCATCGTTAATTTCATAACATACTTCCTTCCTCAACCCATGGTTGCCATACACAATCCACTTCCGTCGATCCGCGCACGATTCAGGAAGCCACGTTCGGTCCATTCCAATCAAAATATAGGGGTTTTCCATCTGATCCGTATCTGTCGGATACAGACGGCTAGCATAGTCATACGCATCAGTCTGCGCCTGCAAGGAAGTGACTCCTTCACATTCCTCCGTACCCTGCCTTTATTCCACGACAGAATCCCTATTCATAAATGAGGAGAATCTTTCTGAGCATAGTCCCTAGGGACATGATGCCGAACCGGAATCGGGCTCTATTCAGAATCCTTTGAAAGGAAATCAGGCTGGACCGCCAACCTCATTCCTCCAATCTCCCACCTCCGTGGGAAGAGGAACAGGGTAAACCGCCATTGCCAGACTGATCACGAAAAAAGAAGGAAGATCGTTCGCTTACGAACGTTTCGTGTGGAAATCAGAACAACCGCACCCTCACGGCACCCTAACAGTCCTTGGACAGGGAGTCAAATGAGAGCTGATTGAACTGAAAGAAAGGTTACGCATGTGGTTTACATAAAGAAATGAAACGGTTCAGGCAATCGGCTGAAAAGCCTCACCGTTGACTCAAATGCGGGCCACATAGGAAACAGATCCCCGCCGGAATTCGCCCTCAGAGAGCAACTTCCTCGCCCCGAGGTTTCCAGGCCCTAGCTAAGGCCTGACCTTCCTGAATTTGGGCTGCCGACAGTTCCTGCTCAAGCATGGCCAAGGCCTGGACAGCCGGATCCAATCCCTGCTGGGCGGCCAAATAGGCCCATTTATAGGCTTTCACTTTATCTGACTCAACCCCTTCCCCCTTATAGTACATAAGCCCCAAATGGTTCTGGGCTCCCCCATTCCCTTGGTCCGCCGCACGATGAAACCAATAAAACGCTTCCTGAAAATCCTGGGCTCCCCCCAATCCCAATCGATACATCACCCCTAGATTATTCTGAGCCGACGGATTCCCTTGATCAGCCGCCAACCGATACCATTTCCGGGCCAAGGCATAGTCGGGGTCCACCCCTTCCCCAAACCGGTACATATAGCCCAACATGTTTTGGGCATCCGCATGGCCTTGCTCGGCTAATGGTTTCCAGATTTCTAATGCGGTGGAAAACTCTCCGTTCAAATACGCGGCTTCACCATCGTCATAACCAGCCCATACGGGACAGGCGAAAAACCCCAGTAGGACGATCCCCACCCACAACAGGACGAGAAATGCTTGCTTCATGGTCTTCCTCCTTTTGTCAGATATTCCAACACCAATGGGAGCCATGGACCACTATCAACCTGCAAGGATTCATTCACTGTACGATGAAGGAACGCCTTGCCGCTTAGCCTCTAATTCCGACCATCGAGCATATAACCGCTCGACGTCCTGCTCGGCTGATTGCAAGGCTTTCACGGCCGCTTCCAGCTTCACATGATCGCTCACAACGGACGGATCGGTCATCACCCCTTGAGCTTTCTCCAATAATGCCTCTGCCGCTTCAATCCGCTGCTCCATGGTTTCGAACTCCTGTTTTTCTTTATACGATAACTTTTTTGTTGGCAATCGACGCGATCGCTCTTCCGAGGATCCGGCAACAGAACCTTCGGTCAATCGTTGGCGTTGTTCCCGCTTGCGCAGCCAGACCTCCCATTGTTCATACTCGGCAAAGAATGCATGGCCCCCTTGACCATCAAACCCGATAAATTGCGTACAGACTTCTTCCAGCATATAGCGGTCATGCGTCACCAAGACCAGAGACCCCGGAAATTCTTTCAGACCTTCCTCAAGGACTTCCCGCGTCGGAATATCCAGATCATTGGTCGGCTCATCCACAATCAACACATCGGCCGGCTGAAGCATGAGGCGAGCCATGAGCGCCCTGGCTTGCTCGCCTCCTGACAACAAATCCACGCGCACATCCAACTGCTCCGGTTGAAATTGAAATCGCTTGGCCCAGGCCACGACATGCATCGATTTATCCCGATACATGACGGTAAACCCCGTATCGGACAGAGCCTGTCTCAATGTCAGCTTTCTATCCAGTTCTTGGCGATGTTGATCGAAATAGACGACCTTCAACTGCTCCGCATGTTTGATCGTTCCCTGATCCGGCTCAAGGATTTTGGCCAAAATTTTTAGAAGGGTGGACTTGCCGGATCCGTTCACACCCAATAAGCCCAGTCGTACGCCAGGGGACAACACGACATCAAGATGCTCAAACAACAGATGATGACCAAATCCTTTTTTGATTCCCTCACCCACCACCAGGCGTTTGGTCTTTCGCCCCGACCCCACAAAATCCAACTCCGTACTCCCCTCCCGAAGCCTCGTCGACACTTCAGCCAACTGCTCTTGGAGGGCGTAGGCGGAATCCACCCGATATTTGGCTTTCGTGGTCCTGGCTTTGGGCCCACGTCTCAACCAGGCTTCTTCCTTCCGCACCTTCCCAGCCAGAGCCTGCGCCTGCTGCTCCTGCAATTCCTGAAAAGCGTCCCGCTTATCCAAAAAGTCCGAGTAGGACCCGGGGAAGGAAAGGACCCCATCGACATAACGACTGTTTAATTCCGTCACTCGGTTGACGGTCTGATCCAAAAACCACCGGTCATGGCTAACCAACACCCAGGCCCAACTTCCCTGAACCAGCAGTTGGGCCAACCATCGCAACCCCTCGAGGTCCAAGTGATTGGTCGGTTCGTCCAATAACAACACGTCGGGATCCTGAATAGCTCCGGATGCAATAGCCAATCGTTTCTTCCATCCGCCTGACAAGGGAGCCACCACTTGTTCGAGACCGGCAAATCCAGTCCGGCCGGACCATTCATACATCCGCCGCTGGCTCTCGGTTTCCGACAGCCCTCCTTGCAAGGCCGCCCCATGCAGTATGTCGCCCACCGTGGCCCCATCGGGAAAGTCCGGTTGTTGGGAAACGTAGGCCACACGAAGAGATTGTCGTTGCGTCACAGTTCCCTGGTCAGGCCGTTCGAGTCCGGCCAATATTTTTAATAACGTGGACTTGCCCGAGCCATTGGGCCCAATAATCCCAATTCGATCTTTTTCCTCTACCCCAAATGTCACATCACGGAACAATGGTTTGGCCCCAAAGGCCTTCGTCAATTTTTGCGCAAAAATTACAGCTGACATCGTCTCACTTTCATCATCGGCAACCCCTCAAAAGCGTGGGGTGTTTGAGATAAAACCCTCTTCCCTTTTCCACCTGACATTCCTGTAGAATACGAGTCATCTTATCATTCGGAGTTTCTCTCTCATGGGCATTCTCGTTTCAGAAGGGACCTCGCTGTTCCATGTACCCTATGGTCCCGCCATCAGTGATGGAAGTTGGGACGCCAGCTTCATTGACCTCAAGACCAATCCTCAATTGATCCCCGTGATTCCACCATGTGTGGGATGGCCGGAAACCCAGGAATTATTGGAATGGCTCAATGCCGCTCACTCTCCGTTTATGACCTTGGCGGCGGACCAAAGTTTTGCCAAAGGGCCAGATCCGGCACGCCCCGTGATTCTTGTCTCCTTTGTCACGTTGTGCTTTGCGGACATCTCTCACAATGCCAAGGACCTGCTGGCCGATCTGACCCTTTTTCTACAAGGGCAAATGGATCGCCTGATTCAAGACATCAGCACCTCACTTGGCCAAAATCTGGACTTGGAAGTCATTCTGGAAATTCAACCGACACAATTTCATGCCCACCGGGTTCAAGGCTGGAGCCTAACCGTCATGATGATCGCCTCCGGCCAGGAACACCATGCCGTCCGGGGAACATGGGGGTGGGGCATTCACACCTTTATGGATGGATTGAAGGCCTATGCTCCAATAGAGGAATAAGGCTCTTTCCGCAATCACAACATCTCACGACGCATCCCATTTCGGATATTCGACCAGTACCGGCATTTCAACCCCGCTGGGCTCCATGAGCCCAGGGCCTTCTGATCCGATCCCGAATTCGGTTCCACAACCCCTGGTACGTTTCTCGTCCCTGGAGCACCTCACAGTACTTGCGCAATACTCGTTGATAGGTTTTCGGAAACCAGCGCCCTGCCCACCGATGCACCGGCCGGGGAAGACCATAGATAATCCGATTCAGTTGAGCCGCCGCAAAAAATTCCGCTCCAAACGCCTGATTGATCGATTCTTCATAGGTTTGCAACCGGACCGGAGACTGGTGAAGAGCATCCGCTACGGCTTTCGCAGCCATATGGCCTGAGCGAACCGCGTAATAAATCCCTTCTCCCAATAACGGGTCAACGAGATGCCCGGCGTCTCCCACCAATAGAGCCCGTTGGCTGACGAGATTTCCTGTCCAGGGGTTTCCCTGATCCGCCGGACGTCCTCGCGCAATGGGCAATGGATATCCAAGTGGAGGGGGAATAATCAGACCAGCGAGACGCTTCTCACCGTGAATAAACCGGTCAAAGCTTCGCCGAGGACGATTCGCGCCTTTGACAAATTCCCCCACGCCAAAAGACAGGCCGTCCTTTTTCGGGAACACCCATCCATAGCCTTTTTCGGCCGCACTCAGGCTGATCAACGCCGTGGGCGCCTCATGAGCCTGATCGGAAGACGAGGGACCATGGTATTCGCTTTCCAAAGCCGGAATCATGGGTAGTCGCCTTCCAGGAAATAGGTGTTGGGCCACCAGACTCATCGCCCCATCCGCGCCGATGACAAAGCGACTTTGATAACTCCGCTGACTGGTTCTCACCTCCGCCCCAACTTCATCCATGTGCAGATGTTCTACGGACTCGCCCTCCCGCAGATCGGTTCCCGCATCAATGGCTTTGTCCACCAACCACCGATCGAATTGGGGTCGCCTGACCATATAGGCCACAGGCTGAGGAAATTCCAGGAAAAACGATTCTTCTCCTCCATACATAAATTGCACTCGAAAGACCGTTTTCTCCACAACCGCCTTAAAGTCGTCCGGCAAAAAGCGTTCAATGCGCGCAGAAAGGCCTCCCCCGCATACCTTATATCGTGGATGTACCAGTTTATCGAAGGCCAACACGGAGAAACCTTGTTGGGCTAACTCCCGAGCGGCGGTGGCACCGCCTGGGCCCATACCCACTACAATCACATCAACACGGGTTTGAGGGTCAGAGAGATGGGAAGATGGCTTCTTCATGCACGCGCCATCATGGAGAAATATGCCTATTCACGGGAGTCTTGGTTTGGTACTACATAGGGGCTTTATCACAATTTGGCTTGGCCTTCTGAACAATGATTCACTTTACTCGAAAGTCTTCACCAATAACCAGTTGAAATGCAGGGGTTGTTTCCGGAACTGCACCCAATCCCCTTGATGATGCCCCCAAACATCCCGATACGGTTCTTACTGCCTTGGGGCAATCATAATCCTCCAAGGATCACTTGCACTTCCTTCTCGACTTCCCCTCGTCGAATCAAAAGCATGACCGACTGTCCCGGTTCAGTTTGTTCAATGAGATAATTTTTTAATTGCGCGGAACTGGTAATCGCCAGGCCATTAATCGCCAGAAGAATATCTTCCTTCCGAAATCCAGCATGCCGCGAGGGACCCGAGGCTTTTTCAATCATCAGCAGCCATCTTCCATCTTTATTGACCGTCGTCACATGCAGCCCCAATACGGAAAAACCGGGAACGCGTCCTTCCTGCACAGCGGCAATCACGCGTTTAACTAATAATCCCGGCAACGCGAAGGCAAACCGGCTACATCGCCGATCTTCCTGATCCACCCCCGTTTGAATAATGGCATGCACCAACCCCACTAATTCTCCATTCCGATTCAACAAACCGCCTCCGGAATTCCCGCTACATGCCGAGAGATCCACCTGCATGACCCGGCTTTGGACTGTCGGCAGGAACGTATTGGGATTGCCCACATGGCCGAAACTGATAGCCGGTCCCCAGCCCAATGGAAATCCCACAGTAAACACCTCATCTCCATAGGTCGCGGCCTGATTACTCAGTTCTACACCTGCCGCCGGCCACTCCGAGGGTTCCCCGGTTAATTGATAGACCGCTACATCCATATAGGCATTAGCCCCCTGACGGACCGCGGTCAGCTCTTGTACGTCATCGGTGATAACCCGAATGGTTTCAGGGACCACATTCTTTGAACCCTCCGTCTGCTCTACAGCATGACGTGCCGTCACGATCACCCCGCCCCCCAGATGAATTCCAGTCCCTCGAACGGAAACAGACACGCCAACGTCTTCAGCCAGATCTCCCCGAACTGGTCCTCCCAGAATGCCCACCGTAGCCTGCTTTGCACGCGAAATCCCGTCGGCGCTCACAGCAGATTCGGCACAAGCCTCACTCCACCCATAGAATCCACCAACCATGAGGAGGAAACCGGCAGTGAACACTCTCCCTGTATTCCCAAATCTGCTCATCACCAATCCTTTCTTGCGGACAAATCCGCTATCGTGGTCCCAAGTTCTTGAAACCAATGTCTCATGGCCTGATAGGAATAATGAGCGTTCCGGCCGCTGGGATTGGGCAAAACAAAAACTGGCGTCTTCTGCAACAACACCGGGTACAAGCCAGGTTTCACCTTCCGGCCGATGGCTCCAGAATAGACCTGGCTTTCCGATTCTTCAAAAAGAATTTTGGTGATTCCCAAGCCTAACAGAGCAATGATCTGAGGGCGATAGACTTCAATCATCTTGAAAAGAATGGTCCGCCCTTCTCGATATTCCTGAGTGGAGAGTTCATGAATGCCTGCGGTGGGACGAGCCACAAGGTTGGTCAACCCGATTCCCCATTCCAATAATCTGAAATCGTCTTGGTAGGTAAGGGGAATCGGGATTAACTTCGAATCCGCCAATAATTTCCAGAATCGATTGGAATGACCCGCAAAATGATGTCCAAGCTGAGCAGACCGCAACCCGGGATTGATACCGACGAACAACACCCGCATTCCAGGAGCCACATAATCAGGCAGCCCTGGCACCCCCTTTTCAGGCATCACCCCAACCCGTGAAGGGAGGCAGGCAATAGGTTTCAACGGTAACAGAAAATCGAGGTGGGCAGGTCACGGAGCCAATTCAGCGTGAGACCGTTGTCTTTTGAATATCAGCCAAAAGCTGCTGGGCCTCCGGCAGCAAATCAAGTTGTTGCCGTTCTTTGGCAAGAGTATAGGCCTCTTGGGCAAACATCAGGGCATCTTGATGGTCTCCGCGCTCCACACACAGCCTGGCCAGCCCAATTCGAGCATTGACCGCGGTCGGATCCTCCTGCACAACCCGTCTGAGCAAGACTTCCCCTTTTTCTGGATCGCCTCCCATAATCCAGGGTAACCGGACCAATAACATGCCTTTGGCCGAGATGGCATCCAGATAATCGGGATTTAAGGCCAGCGCGGTATCCAACGCCTCCATCAAACGATTGTATTCCATCACTGCGGAAAGCACCTCGCCATCCAACCGCATTTGTTCACCCAAATTACAGAAAAACGAAAAATGCCCGTTGGGATATTTCTGGTCGAGATGAATCGCTTCCTCAGCTAATTGCTTTCCAATCTCAAAGTGATGGGCACGTTCTGCCCGCTCCGTAGCAATGCGGCCCTGTTGACAGTGGACCATCGATTCTTGGCTCAATTCGATGGCCGAGGTTCCGGCCCAACCAGCCAGAGGAAAAAGCCCGAGAAGTATGAGGGTGGCTATCATCAACCCGTTATGAACAACCATAACCGACTCCTATCCGTTCAGAAATGTTCCTCATTCAATGGGAGGACTTGTCGGAACATTCCCATCAAGATTAATGGATCAAGAGGGGTCAGCACTGTATCATAAAAATTTGAATGTTTTCAAAGGATTCTTACCATTTAAACTGAGACATGACCGGTTTCTGATCGGCTCTTCTCGACCCTGCGTATCCATTCCCTCCTGAAAACCGTCACCCCTATATTCAGAACATCCAAGCAAATTCCGAGAAATAGTCGAAATACACACTTTTTCTGAAAAACCCCGGTTGAAAGGGCAGATCGCATGGACACGGAAGAAATTCGGCAGCTTTGGGCCAATGGGGAGGATTGGGTCATCAAACGCCATAATCGCCAATATTGGTACCGCGCAGATCAAAAACCAGGCCCCTGGAAATCCGGGCTCCCACCAGGAGTCTTCCTTCCCGATGCCGAAGTCCTGTTTGATGATTGACCCCCAGTTTTGACATCATCCCGCCAACGGTCTACCCTGGGTCGAAGTACGGCCGCAAAACAACGCCCTCAAAAGACCAGCCCATTGAATGGCCCCATGCGCTTACCTGGACGAGTGATCGGCCTCCTGAAAGAATACATGCACGATTTGGTTGAACAAGCCAAACAAGAAGAAATGGCCCATGCCGCCTTTGGATTTACCGCCCAACCGTACCGATCAGATCACGCGATTTCGGATCTGTTGGCGATCTTGGATGACCGGATTGAATCGGAAGGCGTTCAGGTTGGGCTGGCCGTAGAATTCCTCCACCAGATGTGGACGCTCTGCAATCAAGCCGATTCACACATCGCGGAAATCGTGTGGCTACGAAAAAACCTGGAAGGAGGAACGGGAACAAAGGCGGAAATCCGATTGCATACCTACGAAGCGCTTATTGCGTATTTAGAAGCACTCCCCGAAGATGAATCCCCCGCGGAGGGCGCCCCAAACTGAATAGCCACCCAATCATCACGGGTTCGATTTCCCTCGTATCGCCAACCTTCCGCTTGATAGGCTATACGAATCTCCTCCTGATCCTCCTGCAATATTCCGGAAAGCACTAAGGATGTCTTGGCAGACCGTAGTCGGGAAAAATCCTGACACAGGGCCAACAAGGTCCGACGATCCACATTGGCAAGAATAATCGAATAGTCCTGCTGCGGCACCTCAACCAGCCTCATGACGGCGAACTCCAGATCATCATGAAAATGATTGGTCCGAGCATAGCCTTTCGCACAGGCAATCGCGGTGGAATCAATATCAATACCCAGAGCGGAAGTCGCCCCGAGCCGCAAGGCTCCCATACATAAAATCCCACTGCCTGTCCCGACATCCAACACTCGGGCGCCCGGGTGCCATTCGACGTCCTCCAACCATTCCAACAAGAGTTGGGTCGTCGCATGATGCCCGGTACCAAACGCCTGTTGAGGATCCACAATCAGCTCAATCGCCCCGTCAGGAATGGCCGGGGAACTCCAACTCGGGCGAATGAGAAAGCGACGCCCCACACGTACCGGTTGTACCGAAGCCGCCCATTGAGCGTTCCAATCCTGAACCTTCACCTCGAATAAGGCCATCACCTCTCGCGAAAGCTCCATCCCCATTTGCCTGAGCCCGATCGATACTTTTTCCAGAATGTCTTCCCTCGCTCCTTGCCAATACAATCGAATTAGGCCATCCTGTTCCCAAGCTCCCAAAAAGTCAGATCCTTCCAAGACTCCAGCCAACTCGGAAGCGTCCACACCACTGGGAATGCGGACTTCAAAGAATGATGGTTTCATATACAATACCCTGCATTGACCATTCCGCCTATTCAGACCGTACGCATTCGCCATGAACCAGTCACGATATCACAATCGGGAGCACGCGCTGACGCGGACCATTCGCCGCCTGACCCATGCACGCCAACAGGGACTACGCGCCAGCCAACAATTCAGCCGTTGGCGGCTGGGAGTGTTTCTAACGGGAGCCGTCAGTATCCTCAGCCTCTATCAACATGCGTGGTTTCACACAGGCAATGGACTGCTTGTCCTGTTCCTAACCGGGTTTCTCACTATATCCGGTTTCCATCAACGATTGAAATCACAACTCTCCCGCTTAAATGACTGGTTGGATTTCAAGCACAGCCAACTCGCCAGGCTTCGCCTTGATTGGGCCAATATTCCAGAAGGCACACACCGTGCCCCCGCGCATCATCCCTATGCGTGGGACTTGGATCTCACCGGCTCCCATTCCCTCTTGACCCTCCTCGATACGACCTTTTCCACAAATGGCCGCGCGCAACTGGAACAGTGGCTCTTTGACACCCAGGATCCAACAGCCCACGGGCTGGAATGGAGGAAGCGGCAAACCCTCACGAAAGAACTCACCCCCCTGGTGCGGCTGCGCGATCGATGCTGGCTGGCCACTCGCTTGATCAGTACCGACCCGCTGGACGGCACCCGCATCGCCTCCTTAGTTCAACATGCCATCGGCATTCCTGCCCTGTCCTGGATCATTCCCATGAGCTTCCTCCTCACCGGACTGACGCTCTCCTTGGGAGCCTGGACCCTCATCGGCCAGCGTCCCAACTGGTGGATGATACCGTTAGGGCTCTATGCCGGACTCTACTTCATGCTCTCAAGCAGCATCAGCCCGCTCTTTGGCCGGGTCCTCACGCTTCATCAAGAGCTGGAAAAACTCGTGTCGGTCATGGGGATTCTTGAACGGACCAACCTCAACCCGTGCCCCACCATCCGCGACGTCTGCACGCCCCTGCTGACCACCGCTGATCGTCCCAGCCGCCATTTGGCCCGGCTCAGCCGGATTTGCCAGGGACTCAGCGTCAAAGCGCATCCGCTCATCCATCTGGGACTCAACCTGTTCCTACCCTGGGACCTCTGGTTGGTCAGCCAGCTGGATCGCACGCTGACCCAGCTCCGACATCACCTTCCCCAGTGGCTCGAGAGTATCGGCCACTTCGATGCGGCGAGCGCATTGGCGCGATTTGCCTACCTGAATCCGCACTATAGCTGGCCTTCGTTAGAAATCCCAGACAATCCGCAACAGTCTCCCGGCCTGACGGCCCACCATCTCGGACATCCCCTGATTGCCCAGGATCGGCGTGTGACCAATAGCGTGGACCTCCGTGGCGAAGGACATCTCATCCTCATCACCGGATCCAATATGTCAGGAAAAAGCACGTTTCTTCGCACAATCGGGCTCAATATCTGTCTGGCCCAAGCCGGGGGCCCCGTCTGTGCGGAGAGCCTCTCCTGGACATGGCTTCGCCTCTATTGCTGTATCAGAGTGACCGATGCCTTGGATGAAGGGTTGTCGTATTTCTATGCGGAAGTGAAGCGGCTCAAATGCATCCTGGACGCCGCACAAGAGGCCCACTCATACCCCGTGCTGTTTCTCATCGATGAAATATACCGCGGCACCAACAATCGAGAACGACTCGCCGGCAGCCACGCTTTCATTCAGGCACTGGAAGCCAGCCGAGGCCTCGGGCTGCTCTCCACGCATGATTTGGAACTGGCCAGCCTGGCCGAGGCCAACAACCATATTCGCAATGCCCACTTTCAAGAAACCGTCCGGGAGGGATTGCTGCACTTTGATTATCGCCTCCGTCCAGGTCCCTGCCCCACCACCAATGCCCTGCGCATCATGGCCCAGGAGGGCTTACCGGTGCCTGACGAATTCCGCCAGTAATATAGAACAACCGTTGACCAGAAGACGTTACGGGGCGACGAGACGCACATCCCCTTGCGATCCATCCGTCTTGGAGCCGGTGGAGGTCCCGCAATGGGCACACAAATATTCGTACAAATTTCCACTGGGCAACACCAGCAGAAGACGTTCCCGGGCAGGAGTCGCGGTTTGACATTTGGGACAGAAGAGCAACGAGGCGCGAAGCGATTCAAATTGACGCGCCTCTTCTTGGGGAGCCGGCGCACGGCGAGGCCGCATGCGAGGCGGCTGATTGGGACGACCGGGAAAGGGGGGCATCGGCATAGGGTCATGTTAGCCAAGCCCTTCTGATTGGTCAAGAATCTTCAAATACTAAAATATTCCCAACCACCAACATTTACGATCCTTCAACAAAGACCCATGGCGACGCGAAAAGACTTTCTAAAATACCTGTCTTTCATCCTCCTTCAGCCAATATTGGAAACGGAGATCAACTCTCCGACTATTTTTCCCTGTAGAAAACAAATCGGCTTCAAGGTGTGAGACGAGATCCGCTCTCCTGGCAGAATAATCCCCACAAGATTTAGCGGATCAGCTGGAGAAAGCCGAATCTCCTGTGCACCGGCGTGAGGATCGCGCCGGACCGCCCGCAAGGCCTCCACCGCTTCGGGCAGCGCAAACTGTTCACCGGGAAATCCACTCACAAACCGGCCTCCCCGCATGGCCCCTTGCCATTCCATTTTTCGATAGTGCCCCACCAATTCCCTCCAGGTGACCGGCATGGTTTCCCGCTTCAACACATCTCGAAACACGACCCCATACCGCTTGGCCAGTTGGTGAGCCCAGTGTTCATGTGAAGCCATCTTTCCCGATTCCTCGTCGACCGGATCGTCCGCGTACGATTCCAGCAAGGCCCACCGTCCGGCACTATGACGGGCACGACGTCCCCGCTCTTTGCCTTCTGCCCGACGACGACGAGGATCCAGCAAGGCTCGCAAGGGATCAAACCCATCAGCCGTGACGGCCCCCACTGCTACCAATTCCCACAACGCCTGCTCCACCTCGGCGGCGAGATGGCCCGTTCGTGTCGTTAAATCGGCAAAGAAACAGGCCCCACGCGCACGCAAACAGTCGTCAATGGCTTGGGCGACTCCGCTAAGCTGCATGCGAACCCCCAATGGGCCTGGTGCCTTCCCGGATCGCGCAAGGGCCAACAGCCGCCCCACGTCCTGCCGACGGCAAAATCCGATTGGCGCCAAACTCGTGGGGGTGAGCGGTTTTGAGACAAGGGGCGCATTGGCCGCCTGCCCTGTCCAGAAGTCGTCAGGATGGACCGGCCGTACCGCAGGAGCCACGACCGCCTTGGGGATGGGTGGGGTGAGGCGGCCCCAGACCAGTTCCCCCCGCAGACAAAGGGTATCCAGCCATTCGGGTCGATAATTGGCCACCCGCATGGAGATCACCGATGCTTCCCAGGAGGAGGCCGGCGCTTCAAACCCCGCCAATTGCCCCAGGACCTCACGAAGGCCTGGCTCTCCGTGTAGCTGCGCCCCTTCTGCGCAATGCTGCCACCTGAAGAGAAACCGCATGAAGTCGGCCGCCGAGACCGGTTCGATTTCACGGCGCAACGCCGTGACCGTTCGACGGTGGATGCGAGCTAACACGCTGCGGTCACACCATTCTTCGTCCAACCCCGGTGAGGTCCCGGCCCGCGCCTGTTCCTCCGCGCGAGTGGGACGGAACCGTCCGCGCAACACCTGACCTTGCCCTTCGAGTTGCAACAACGCCTGCTGAATCAAGGACGCCGGCACCTGCACCCGTTCGGCGAGTTCAGCCACCGTCACCGGCCCGACATAGGGCATCCAACCCTGAATGACAGCACAAGCCGCTGCTTCGGGAGTCACGGGATCCTCAGTGGAAGCGGATGTCGGACCCAACTGACACACCGAGACTTCCCCTACACCTGAAAAGACGGCTTGCACGATCCGGATATGCTCTCGAGTAGTCCAACCGACCAAGTCTCCCTCCTTGCCTCTGATACTAACCTGCATGATGCGATGATGCCGGATCAGGGACTCCAGAAAGTCCGCCCAGGATTCCCCGAAGGAAGCCGGCATCCAACAAACCCCCTGCAGCAGATCAACGAGTTCATCCGCATCACGCACAAGCGGCCAGGCCTCGTCTACCACCGACTCAATCGCCGCCACATCCAAGGTGCCGATTTTCCCATCGAAGGCATTCGGCAAACTTCGACGAAGGTTCACCGCACGAGCCCGCCGTTCTTCTAACGGCGCGTCGTCAAGAAACGCATACGGATTGGCATTGAGAATTTCATGCGCAAACGACGACGGCACGGGAGACTCGATCGCCCGGACCTGAATGCCTTGCGCATCGATCTGCTCGAGGACTCGTCGCAATCCGTCCATATCCATCGCGTCCGTCAAACAATCCCGGAGGGTTTCCTGGACCAAAGGATGATCAGGTACCTGAATGTTGCCCACATGATTATCCTGACACGCAGTTGCCATCGGAAAGGCGGCAGCCAGCAAGTCCTCCGCCCGCATACGCTGTACATGGATGGGAATCCGCTTCCCGTGTTGAAACCGGAGTAACGCCAAGGCTCGAGAGATATTCCATCGCCAACGAGTCGTAAAAAACGGGGTGGCCAAGGTCGCCTGGGTTAACGTCTCCTGCAAGGTTTTGGGGCTGACGAATTGAAAAATACTGTCCAAGGGAAAACTATGCTGTGCCCCCAAGGAGAGCACCAAGCCGTCGTCGGTGGCTGCCGCCTGTAATTCGAAATCAAAATTCACGCAAAAGCGCTTGCGGAGCGCCAAACCCCAGGCTCGATTCAATCGTCCGCCAAATGGCGCATGCAGCACTAATTGCATCCCCCCGGCTTCGTCGAAAAACCGTTCGGCAATGACACAGGTTTGGGTCGGAACGGCACCGAGGATCTGCACGCCACCCGCCACATAGGCCAATACCTGATCGGCGCCGGCCGCCGTCAGCCCGCAATGTTCCCTCAGCCACTGCCGGGCATGCTCATTTCCAGGGCCTCCGCCTTGCTCCAGCCATTGCTGAACCGCCACGCGTACCTCGGCGACGGCCTGTGAAAGTTCCCGCGAGCGAGACGGAGCTTCCCCTCGCCAAAAGGGTATATTCGGCGGGGCACCATGCGCATCTTCTACCCGCACTTTGCCCGTCTCGATTCCACGAATGCGCCAGGACGTCGTTCCCAGCAACATAATATCGCCAGCCAAACTTTCGATGGCAAAATCCTCATCGACCGTGCCCACCACCGTCCCGTCAGGCTCGGCCACCACTGAATACGTGGCCGTTTCAGGAATAGCGCCTCCGGAGGTTAAAGCGGCTAATCTCGCCCCCCGTCGAGCCCGCAGACGCCCTTCGTGCCGGTCATAACTCACGAGAGCAAACCTTCGCCGTCTTCCAGGAACAAACCCTTCGGCAATAAGCTGCACCAGCTCCTCAAAGACTTCCCAACTCAGGTCACGATAGGGATAGGCCGAACGGCAGAGATCAAAGAGCGCCCGAGCGTCCCAGTCTTGTGCGGCCACTTCCGCAATAATCTGCTGAAGCAGAATATCGATCGGAGCCGTGGGAATATCCAGGGCTTCCAGGTGTCCTTGGCGAATGGCACGGATCACCGCCGCACATTCCACTAATTCATCGCGTGTGGTGCAAAACAGGTGTCCCTTGGGAGTGGCTCCCACCCAATGGCCCGCCCGGCCCACGCGTTGCAAACAGGTGGAGATCGCCCGAGGGGACCCAATCTGACAGACGACATCCACGCACCCAATATCGATTCCCAACTCCAATGAGGCCGTGGCGACCATCACTTTCATTTGCCCGGTCTTTAATCGATCTTCCGCCACCAACCGAAGTGTTCGTGACAAACTGCCGTGATGCGACGCCACTTGAGACTCCCCCAACCGGTCGCTCAAATGATGGGCGACCCGTTCAGCCAATCGCCGCGTATTCACAAACACCACGGTTGAACGATGCTGTTCGGCAATTTCAGCAAGACGATCATAGATGTCCGACCAAATCGCATTCGTGGCGATGGCCCCCAATTCATCCTTGGGAACTTCAACGTGCAACTCTATTCGCCGCCCATGCCCCACATCGACAATGTGGCATGATCCATTCTCAAATAACGATGCCTGTTTGGACCGTTGCCGATGAGATGAGTCTCCCAGGAGAAACTGTGCCACCTTCTCCAAAGGGCGCTGGGTCGCCGACAACCCAATGCGGACCAGCCGTTGGGTGGTGACCGCCTCAAGCCGTTCCAACGACAAGGCCACATGCGCCCCTCGTTTATTAGCAGCCAGCGCATGAATTTCATCGACAATCACGGTGTGCACGCCCGTCAACAATTCCCGACTGCGCTTGGCTGTCAACAACAGATACAAAGATTCAGGTGTCGTCACGAGAATATGCGGAGGGTGTTTCAGGAAATGTTGGCGTTGCGAGGAAGGGGTATCACCGGTTCGCACATCCACACGGATCTCAGGTCCTAATACGCCTGCCGACAACATGAGTGCACTAATTTCCGCCAGTGGTTGTTCCAGGTTTTTTTGAATATCGTGGCTGAGCGCGCGTAGGGGGGAGACATACACCACCTGAATACCATCTTGTAACTCCCCGGCTATGACCTGACGAATGAATTGATCAATACAGGTAAGAAAGGCAGCAAGGGTTTTTCCTGAGCCGGTAGGGGCCGAAATCAACACATGTTGCCCGGATTGAATGGACGGCCAGCTCGCCCGCTGAGCTTCAGTCGGCTGGCCAAGCTTTGTACGAAACCAGTCTTGCAGAATGGGATGAAAGGTCGAGAGCGGCATTGGTCACCCCTGATGGAGCACAACACACTTTGACCATGGTAGCAAGTTCGACAGGGTTCTGAAACTGGACGTCCAGAGTTAGCCGTTGGCGCGTGAGCAAGAGCACCGGTCCAACGGCCAGAAGATAACTGAAGGAAAAGGCGGGATTAGACTTTGAAGGAAAGCATCCCCATGGTCATCTGAAGTTTAAGGGGTATCGTTTCGTCTAGCACCCGGATAAGCGGAATGTTCCTAACGACTTCCCACGCACTGACTCCAAGAAACCCGCCAATGGTATCAGCCAGAAGGTCCCATCCGTCAGTCTCTCGAAGTGGCGTAAACCATTGATGCACTTCATCGGAACACCCAAACACGATAATACACAACATCGCCAACATGCCGGCCGAGGCACCGAGGGACTTCCCCCACGAATATCGAATAGCCCGGTACGTCAAGACACCTAAAATGGCATACTCTGCAATATGATAATACTTATCGCTGATGATTGAGAACACATCCCTCTGACTGGGGAGCATGGCCTTCATGATATGCACCAACCCGGCAAACTCCTGCTTCGGGACGGACAGCGAAGATAGGTAAATAATCGCCCCCGCATAGACGAGAAGGGGAACCCAATACCATAGATCACTCCAGACATCTTTTCGGAAATCTTGATTCATCTTTGGACTCAACAATGCTTTCTGGTGAATAACCCTGAATCCTCTTGCCTTCAGATTTCCATGCGTCATGCACACCATTAGTGAGCTAAGGAATCCCCTTTGAAAGGGAGACGTTGTCCTTTTTCGGTTTTGTGGATCAGCTTCTTAATCCGCCAATCTACGAGGGGAAGAGGTCCTCTGGGGCAAGTTGGTGACAAATAGGCATTAACAAAGATAATGAAAATATAGCGACTGCGGCTTTCCATTCATCATTAATATTTCCCCGGTATTTGATACCGACAATACCGGAAGGGCTTTAGAGTACTCTATCGCCTTTCATTCCAGACAAGCAAAAATACGGCCAGAATGCCCCTCCCTATTTTGCCTGCGATTCTGTTAAGTTATACTCTTGGGAAGGAACAGGATGTTGGGTGCACGAGTCGTCGTTACAGGTCTCGGTATTGTCTCCCCCATTGGTATTGGGATCCCCTCCTTTTGGCAAGCCGCCTTAAAAGGTGTGTCAGGCATTTCGGCCATTCAAACATTGGGTGACTTTCCCCTTGATTTCTACCGGTCTAAAGTCGCAGGACAAGTTTTTGATTTTTCGCCACCCGATCCGGGAGAAGATAAGTTTTCCAGTCGGGTGGATCGATATGCACAATTTGCCTTGACCGCAGCGCGAGAAGCCATTCGTGACAGTCAGCTGGACTTACAAAAAGAACCTCTGGAAAGAATGGGGATTGCCGCAGGCGTCGGCATGGGCGGCATGATGATGGGTGAGCGCGAATTGACCAATCTCTATGACAGCCGAAAGCCTCAGCGCGTCCACCCCAATTTCATTCCCACCATCACCTTGAATTCGGCCTCAGGCATACTCTCATTGGCTCTCGGGGCCAAAGGCCCCAATACGACCATTTCTACCGCCTGCTCCTCCAGCATCCACGCCATCGGTCAAGGCATGCAAATGATTCGACAAGGGCAGGCCGACGTCGTGGTGGCCGCCGGAGCCGATGCCAGTATTACCCCATTGGTCTTTGCGGGGTTTTGCTCTCTTCGCGCCCTTTCCACGAAATATAATGCGTGCCCTTCCAAAGCTTCACGGCCCTTTGACCGGGGACGTGACGGCTTCGTGATGGGGGAAGGGGCCGGCGTCCTCATCTTGGAATCACTTCGCCACGCCACCCGACGCAAGGCCAAAATATACGCGGAACTCGTGGGCTATGCGGCCACCAGCGAAGCCTATCACATGGTGATTCCCCGGGAGGACGGATCTGACATTGCCCGGACGATGCGACTCGCTTTGAAAGATGCAGGGCTCGCGCCCAAACAGGTGGACTATGTGAATGCTCATGCCACTGCGACGATGGTGGGAGATGAAGTAGAGGTAAAAGGGTTGCGAACGGTCTTTGGCAGGCGAGCAGACAAACTGTTCGTCAATGCCACCAAATCATTGGTGGGGCATACCCTGGGAGCTGCCGGCGCTATTGGAACGATTGCTTCGGTTTTGTCACTGCAAACTGGTATGATACACCCCACAGTGAACTATGATGATCCGGACCCTCAATGCGCGTTACCAGGCTTGTCCAATGCCGTTCAACAAGGCTCCATTCAGGTCGCCTTGATCAATGCCTTTGGATTCGGCAGTAATAATGGTGTGTTGGTCTTGAAAGGGATGTCATGAAATCTACTTCCGCTCCCCTGCAACATCAGGTGTATCAGACGCTCGGAAAATATTTGCGGATGGATCCGGCCCGTCTTCGCCCAGAGGATTCCCTCCGAGATGACCTCGGACTAGACTCCTTGCAAACCATCGAATTAGTCTATGAAGTCGAATCGGCCTTTGACCTTCAAATTCCTGATGAGGATTTTGGGCGGATGCAAACGGTTCAAGATGTCGTGACGTACTTAGGCGAACGAACCGCCAAGCTCAAGACAGTCCCGCCGCCGCCTCAAGGAAAACCCATCACTCAACCGGTTTCGAATAAACCACGCAAGGGAAATTCCCGCGTCACGAAAAGAAAGATCTCATGACTACCACCTTTTCCCAACGAGTCACCCATAAATCCCTACTCGAATTGGCCCATGCCGTTCATGCTACCATCCAGGGTCCAACGGACCTGTTAATTTCCGGCATCTCTCAATTGAGTGACGCCACAAGCGGCGACCTTTCATTTGTTCTCAAGCCCGCTTTTCACCAGGCCGCCAAAGCCTCTTTGGCCGCGGCATTTGTCGTAGCCCAGCCCATTCCTGACGATCCCCGGCCTCAGTTGATTGTGCCCAACCCTCTGGTGGCCATTGCGACCTTGGCAGAACGGTTTTTTCTTCCTCCCCTTCCTCCTCGTGGAGTCCATCCCTCTGCCATCCTTGGCAGCGAAGGACGCATCGGCCCCGAGGTCTCCATTGGTGCCTTGGTGAGCATCGGTGACCGGGTCCAAATAGGATCACGCGTAACCATTCATGCCGGGAGCCATATTGGGAATGACGTGGTCATCGGCGACGATTGCATCATCTATCCCAATGTTGCGCTCTTAGATCGGTGCATACTGGGTAACCGGGTCATTTTGCATAGCGGAACCATCATTGGGAGCGATGGGTTTGGCTACGCCCAGCTGGAAGGCCGGCATCACAAGATCCCGCAATTAGGAAATGTCATCATAGAAGATGATGTGGAATTAGGAGCCAATGTCACCGTCGACCGCGGCACTTTTGGCAGCACGACCATAAAACGGGGGACCAAGGTCGACAACCAGGTACAGATTGCGCACAATGTTGTGATCGGGGAGGATTGCATTCTTGTCGCCCAAGTCGGCATAGCCGGAAGTACCACGCTGGGGAAGAATGTCATGATCGGGGGTCAGGCCGGCCTAGTCGATCATATTACCATCGGCGATAATGTGAGGATTGCCGCAGGGTCAGGGGTCACCAACGATGTGACACCAGGGTTTATTGTGGGAGGACGACCGGCGGTTGACCATGCAACCTGGAGAAAATCACAGGTCATCCAATATCAACTACCAGAACTCCGAAAAGAAATTCTTTCGTTGCGGAAACGACTGATGCTTCTGGAATCCCGCCTCAACGAGACTACCACGGACTCGTAATTCACCGCGCCAACGACCTTATGGCAAGAGAGGGGAAAACTTGCTCGTTCCCCATCCTTCTCCTTCCCTCTCACTTCTTTTGAGGGCCCAGCACGAGGCCCTTCCAAAAAAATAACTTCGCCCAAAAGTACCCCGCCCAGGGCAGAAAAAACGCTGGCAGCCCATCGAGAAAACCGGAGCTCATCGCAAAGCCCGACAAAACGAGTATCCCTGCAATTGCTAACAAATAAGCCAAGGGAATCAGGCCCCGGCCTCGATGTTCGATATTCACATCGGTCGCAGTCTTTCTCGCTTTATGAAGGGAACGTTGTGCATAGGTCTTCATCCGGTTGGCGAAATATGCAGGAAATTCTCGCAGTAAAAACTGTTGATATTTGGTATGCCCAATGCCCAGCAAGACTCCAATGACCAGCAACCCCGAGCTATACACAAAGGTCTCCCAGGCATACGAACCCACCAGCAGTTGGTACCCCAGTGCCAAAACTCCCACCAGCATGGCAATGAGCCCCATGAGGCTGGACGGCATCAGAACGTAGGTTCGAATAAATTCATGGGCTTTATCAGTTTCTCCCTCTTGGCGTTTGGCTGTAATAATTTTTGGCATAATTGTCTGGATATTTCCGGTTAGTCTCGTTCCATCCCCTCGCGATCATCTCCCAATACGGGAAAGCCCGTCAATTCCTCTGGTGTTTCATCAGGAACACGATAGCGCTCCCCCAACCAACTACTCAAATCCACTAATTGACAGCGTTCGGAACAAAAAGGCCGGAAGGCATTCCCCTCCCATAAAACGACTTTCTTACAGATGGGACACGGAGCCTTCACGACCGATTCCTCTCCCTGACATCTATCCGCTACCTATCTGCAGACTCGTCGCACGCGACATTCTTCCTTATGATCCCAGCCCGATTCGTCAGGCATGGAATTGGGCTTCATAGAGTCCGGCATACAAACCGCCTCGAGCCATCAAGACAGCATGGGAACCTTCTTCAACAATATGCCCTTGATGAATGACGACAATCCGATCCACCGACTGGAGCGTGGAAAGACGGTGCGCAATGACAAATGTGGTACGCCCCTGCATCAGTTCTTCCATCGCCAATCGGATTTCCACTTCGGTTTCGGTGTCGATATTGGATGTTGCCTCATCCATCACGACAATTGGAGGATTTTTCAATAAGACTCTGGCAATGGCTAGCCGTTGTTTTTGTCCGACCGATAATTTGACGCCCCGTTCACCAATTTGGGTGTCATAGCCCTCTGGCAACCCTTGAATAAAATCATGCGCCTGAGCTGCCTGGGCCGCGGCCATCATGGCTAATTCTGTCGCCTGCGGACATCCATAGAGTAAATTCTGCCTGACTGTGCCGTTAAAGAGAAACGGCTCTTGCTGCACAAACCCTATCTGGCTTCTCAAAAAAGACAGTGACACGGAACGAATATCATAATCATCGATCTCAATGGTCCCATGGTCAATATCGTAGAAGCGAAACAGGAGTTTCATCAAGGTGGTTTTACCGGCCCCGCTGGGACCAACCAAGGCCACATGCTCACCCGGCTGGATCATCATCGAAATGTCCTCCAGCACCGGCTTGCCGGGGCGATAGGAAAACCCTACCTGTTGAAACACCACTTTCCCCTGCCAACGAGATTCCGAGGGAACCACCGTCCCAGAATCAGGCACATCAGATTTGGCATCCAACACGTCAAAAACACGCTGCCCAGCCGCCAACGCATGCTGTAAGAGGTGGTTCACGGAATGAATCTGATTCACGGGTGTATAGAACATGACCAAATAGGAGAGAAACAGGACCAACTCACCAATCGTTAATCGCTCGGCAATAACTTCCATGGATCCATACCATAAAATCAAGACCGTTCCCAGACTTCCGATAAACACCATTCCTGGGGAATACACCGACCACAACTTCATCGCCTGTAAATTGGATTGGCTATATTCCTCACTCACCTGGGTAAAACGGGCACTTTCATACGGTTGGCTATTGAAGCCCATAATTTCCCGAATGCCGGATAAGGAATCCTGCAAATACCCATTCAGTTCAGCTGCCCGCTGACGAATGTCCTGATAATACCCGTGCACCCGCTTAGTAAAGACCATTCCTCCCACCACCAAAATCGGAATGGGGAGGAGCACCAGTAGCGCCATCCTCCAGTTCAACCAAAATAAAATGGTCGTGATGCCTATGAGTGTCAATGAGGCCGTCAACACCCCCTCCACCCCGTCAACAAAAATTCGTTGAACATGTTCAGTATCATTAATGACCCGGGACATAATTTCACCGGTCGACCGATTTTCATAATAACTGAGCGACAAGCGCTGCAAGGCGTCAAAAACTCGGCGCCGCAAGGCATGAATGACCGTTTGCTCCAAGGTATTATTACAACGGATACGCAGGGAGTTACACAAACTTTTCATCCCATAGGCTCCGAGCAAACCGGCCAACACCCACGGAAGAAGCATCAGATTTTTTTGTGGTACGACCTCATCAATGGTCACCTTGATCAACCATGGCGGCAACAATTCCATCGCCGTGGTTGCCGCCGCAAAGACAAAGGTGAGGACCACCAAGGTCCGGTACGGCGCCATAAATGCCAACACCCGAATCAACGATTTCACAAGAATTGACCCATTACCATTAGGATAGGAAACTCTTCAAGGGAAGACAGACACAACCGGGGCGGCAGGAACCACAGCACCCCATCGTAGGCGAAAGGACGCGGTTAAATCACCGTGGCCGACTCTTCTTGCCAATACGCCTCGAATTCTTTTAATTGGGTTAAGGTCGACATATCCGTCATCCGATCGACAAACAACTTGCCAATCAAATGGTCCATTTCATGCTGGATACACACCGCATAAAGGCCATTGGCCTCAATATCCTGAGTCGCCCCGTTTCGATCAAGCGCCTGCACGCGAACCATTGAGGGCCGCACAACCTTCCCTCGCATATTGTCGATACTGAGGCAGCCTTCCCACATGGTGCTTTGGGTTGGCCCATAAAAAATAATCTTGGGATTGATGAGGACCGTTCGTGGAATCCCGTCAGTCCCCTCACATTCCATCACTACCACTTGTTCGGAACAGGCGACCTGAGGCGCAGCCAATCCAATGCCCTCAAAATGAACCATGGTTTCAAACATATCATCCAGAAACTCCTGAAAACGTCGACTGCCAATGACGTGAGGATCCACCGGCTTTGCGATTTGCCTCAATATCGGATTGCCCACTTTTGCTATTGGTAAAATTGCCATCTTGCGTCCTTCTATCCTTTCTTCATACAAGATTTCGGGCGGATGGATTGCTTAGCGATTCATCCACGCCCCCGACGACTGCCTTTTCGATTCTTTAACTGACATTGAGATTGCCCGGGGCAGGAGGGACCGACTGAGGACTCGGGGCTTGTTGGTCCTTCTGTTTAAATTCTTCCAACCAATCCCACCATTCCTTGACCCATCGGCTCCGATCCTCAGGCGTAGAAATTTCCCAGTCATGCAGGGACCCTGCAAATTTGGTTAACACCCAAAAAGAATCCCTGGCCGTGATGGCCACGTACTTTTCTGGATCAGGGATCACACTGATAATGATGGGAAGAATTTCCTTGAGAGGGACATGGCGAGCCTCAAACACGGCCGTACTTCTGATCGTTGAGTTCTCATCCTTTACCATGGCCCCAATTGCCGGCACCACTTGGAGAGGATCAATCCGAGTCGCCACCCGAATCGCATGAGCTCGGACTCGTGGAATTTCCTTGACATCCGTCGCCCGCTCCAGTAAAGCAGGGACGGCAGCCGGATCCTTAATCATAAACAACGTCTCAATGGCATTATAACGAAGCCGATCTCCAGGACGAGACAAGGCTTGAATTAAATAGGGAACCGAATGTTTCCCATAATGCACAAATTCTCCCATCACCCAGAGCTCTTGTTTGCCTTCCAGGAGGGGAACCAATCCCTCTAATCGCGCCTTGTCTTGTTCGGATAATTGTTCAGGGGCAGGAGTTGCCGACTCAGGGGCCTGATACTCCGGTTGAGGAGGGACTTCGAATGGCATTTGCACCAAATACCCATAAGAGTTTGGTTGGGCTGAAGCCGCCCATGCTACGCCCGCAAGAAACCCTCCCAGTACGAGACACCCCGACCACACAGCCATCATTTTATTCAGACCATTCATTATTCCCCTGCCCTTTCATATTGAAAGTCACCATCCCTCGTCTTTTATTTAGTCTAGTGGCAGATCCGTAAAAGGGTCAAGCCGAATCACTGCACTTTCAGTTCGGTCCACCCACGATCATAATATCTCATCGCCCCTGATACATCCTCCATCCATTCCATCCGCGTCATCGCCTCTTCAGGAGGATACACAGCAGGATTATGACGGATATCTGAAGGTAATCGATCACGAACCTGACGATTGGCTGAAGCAAAGAGCAATCGCTCAGAAATCTGGGCAGCCACCTGCTCATCCAATAAGAAATTTATAAAATCCATGGCCAAAGATTTATTGGAAGAACTGGCCAACACAGCCAGACAATCCGTCCAAATGGTTCCCCCTTCTTGGGGAATCTCATAGCGGATAGACGATCGTTCCCGCATGGCCCGCGCCACGGGCCCTCCCCAAGCATGAGCCAACACCACTTCTCCTGATACCAGGAGCTGGTCGAATTGCTCGCTGGTATAGGCTTTAACAAGAGGCTTCTGTTTAATCAACATATCCCTGGCTTGCCGGATTTCCGATTCCGACTGGCTGTTGAGGGAATACCCCAGAGCCTTCAAGGCCAATCCGAACACTTCCCGCTGATCATTGAGCATACTAATCCGTCCAGCAAAAGCCGGATCCCATAAGGCCTGCCAACTGCGTGGTGCCTCGGATACGACCTCTGCATCATAACCAATCCCCACGGTCCCCCACAGATAGGGAATTGCAAACCGGTGCTCCGGATCAAAAGGCAAATGCTGTAAGGCATCTTCCAAATGACGGATATTGGGGATTCGTTGTCCATCCAATTCAGCCAGAAGTCCCAAACGGCCCATAATGCCTGCCATAAAATCGGAGGGAACAACCACATCGTAGCCCGTCATTCCGGTCTGGACCTTGGCCAATAATTCTTCATTACTGCTAAAGGTGTCGACGACGACACGGACATGATGGATCTGTTCGAATTGGGCGATACTTGCCGGCTCAACATAATCTGACCAGGTAAAATAATAGAGGGTCGCTGGTTCAGACGAGTCGCCTGATCTGTTCGGTGAGGCATCTGAACATCCAAGGCCGAGTAGGCACCCGGATAACAGGCAAAGACGCATCATATGGATCAAAAACACGTTCCGGTTCATGATAAGGATTGTGTCACCACACGACCGGACCGCTGTTGGTAAAACCAGGAACCACCCACTCCCAGGATGGAAACCAGCACCAACAATGCCGAAAGGGCATTGATTTCCGGCGTCACTCCGGTTTTGATCATGGAAAAGACCTTTAAGGGAAGTGTCGTCGAACCAGGACCGGCCACAAAAAACGTGATCACGAAATCATCCAAGGAAACCGTAAATGTCAAAAGGGCCGCCCCTACCATCGCCGGCTTCAATAAGGGGAGCGTGATATGCCGTAACACATCCCATGAATTTGCACCTAAATCCCGGGCCGCATCCTCCCAGGTTGGATCCAGCTTTCTGAGCCTAGCTCGAATCATGACGATCGTCAGGGGCAAACTAAATACACTATGCCCTAAGATAATCGTCACAAATCCCAACGGTATCTGCAGAAGCACAAACATCATTAATAATGCGACCCCAAGCAAAATTTCGGGAATCACCAGCGGTAACACCAATCCCATATTGATAAAGGGTAACAACCGTCCACGGTTTCCCTCCAATCCAATCGCCGCCCCCACTCCGAATATCAGCGACATGCCTGTTGAAACGGCCGCAATCAACACGCTGTTCAGCATGGCTTCAAAAAAGGCCGGATTATGAATCAATTTGTCATACCAACGGAGAGAAAATCCTTTCCATACCGCTCCCATGTGAGAATCATTAAAGGACAGGACGATCAACACAAGAATGGGGATATAGAGAAACAGAACGACTGCGGCACTACTCCATATCAATACCCTGGGCAATCGGCTCATATCATGGACTGTTCTTCAGGTTTTCGGCCAAGCCATCCCCACAACATCAGAATTACCGCCATCAGACCAAAGGACAGTGCTGCGCCAAAGGGCCAATCCCGAGCCACGAGAAATTCTTGCTGGATGAGCGTGCCAATCATCAAACTTTGGCCACCACCCAAGAGATATGGGGTAATAAAGGCGCCTAAGGAGGGGATAAATACGAGGACTGAACCGGCTACCCAACCGGGACGGCTCAAAGGGACAACCACATGCCACAATGCCTCAAGCCGAGTAGCAAACAAATCCCTGGCAGCTTCCTCCACTTGGATTGGAATCCGCTCCAGTGCCGACACCAGCGGCAACACCATAAATGGTAAATATCCATAAACGAGTCCAACACAAACTGAAAAATCTGTAAAAAGTAGAGAAATCGGATCTTGGCCCAAAATTTTCAAGAACCCATTCACGACCCCATCTGCTCGGAAAATCAAGACCCAGGCATAGGTTCTCACCAGAAAATTGGTCCAAAACGGAATCATCACCAATATCAGAAGCCATTGCTGCCATGATTTGGATGACCGGGCAATACAATAGGCCAGGGGAAACCCTAACAATCCACAAACAAGCGTAGTCCCCAATGCATAACCAAACGATTTCAAGAAAATCCCAAGAACAAGGGAATCCAATAACCGAACGTAATTCTCCCCAGTCCAGGTCCAGTCCAATCCCCCGTAGGGGCCACGGGAAATCCAACTCACTACGAACATCAATGCCAGCGGTAACAAAAAACAAACGATCCAGAACATGAAAGACATGCCCAAGGCCACCCGAACCGGTAAAGCCGCATGTATGGAAAAAAATGATTTCACAATGAAACGTGAGTTGGGAGAATGCCCCCGTCAGCGGCTTGCCATTGCACATGCACGCGTTGGCCCGCACAAAGAGAGGAAGGCAAAGCCGTGGTGTTTGAGACACGAATGACCCAAGTCAAATCCGTGGGCAGACGAACATAGCAAAGGGTTTCCCCTCCGTTAAACACAATCTTTTCCAACGTTCCGGGAATGACGTTGTCGTAGGCCGGACGGATTGGTTCTGCGTCCAAAACCAGTCGCTCCGGACGAATCATGATGGTTACCAATTCAGAGGCCCGTGCGGACACGGGACGGAGAAATTTGAGCGGCGGAAGCCCCTCACGATGCACCCAACAAATCTCATTCTCCATCCGCACAACGGTCCCTGTCGCGAAATTCGACAAGCCTATGAACTTCGCCACGGCGAACGATTGTGGCGAACGGTAAATCTCCTGAGGCGTTCCCACCTGAAGCACCGATCCTCCAGACATCACCGCCAAGCGATCTGACAACATGAGAGCCTCATCCTGCTGATGCGTAACACAAATAAAAGTAGCCTGTAACTCCTGCTGAAGGCGTTTTAACTCTTCATGCATATTCTGTCGTAATTCTTGATCCAAGGCCGCCATCGGTTCATCCAATAATACCACCACCGGTTCATTCACGAGAGCCCGAGCCAAGGCCACCCGCTGTTGTTCCCCACCCGACAATTCGTTCGGGAACCGTTGGGCCTTACCCTGTAAACGAACCATTTCCAACATGTTTCCCACAGCGGATTGAATTTTCCCGCGAGATTCCCCGCGCATTTTAAGACCGAAGGCCACATTGTCAAAAACGGTCAGATGTGGAAAAAGGGCATAGTGCTGAAAAACCAAATTCACCGGTCGCTTATCGGGAGGTAATGCATTGACAAGCGTCTGTTGGATATAAATTTGTCCTTTATCTGGATAATCCAATCCAGCAATCAACCGAAGAAGCGTGGTTTTCCCTGACCCGCTGGGCCCAAGAAGTGAGAAAAATTCCCCGCGCCTCACTTCCAATGAGACCTGATCCACCGCTACCGTGGCCCCATGGTGCTTGGAGACTCGATCTAATTTGACGCAGATTTCCATACCAAAACAGACTTGAACTCAAGTCAAAGCATACGGTGAAGGGGGGGATTCTAGGGAGGGAAGAAAATGGAAGTCAATCAAACCAGAGAACCCTGGTGCCATTGGCAAGAGCAAAGCCATAAGACACGCGCATGCCGACTGGCAGGGGAGAATATCAGACTACTTGAAGGCCTCTGGCTTTGTACTCATTCTCATCAATGATTGGAGGACCGCGTCTTGGACTGTTGAGCAGGGATCCTGGAGTGCGGTCGTCAACGCTTCCAGAGCATATCGTTGGTCGGACACACCTACCGCCTTATTCCCCAAGTCGGCCGCGGCCGCTAAACGGGTTTCCGGATCTTCATTGAACAGGAGTTCCTCAATAGTTCCCTTCACTTTTCCTGGGGATGATTTAATATACATGGCAAACGCTCCTCAATTAACGTTATTGCTGATTCAGTGTGGTTATCGGTCAATACCCACCCGTACTTAACGTTTCGTCATACTAAACTCTGCAACTACATACTTTTCGTATGGGGGATATTGTCGGCACTATCTCAACTCACATCTCGGGAGACCGGGTAAAAACAGGAGGCACGGACCCTACGGAGAAGGCTCTCACGACTTCTACCAGGGACTGATAAATAGGAAGAACCTCGGTGAGTTTGACATGGGATTTCACTCTTCAACTCAGAATAGCATCTCGTTAGGCCACGGATCGCACGCCAACTTGGTCATGCGTTATGGGAATCTGACTTGACAGATTCACCAACTGAAGCAACTCCTCGACCGTAGGGCGTGGATTATGAATCACCAATCCCACGCCTTTTTTTCGTAGGGAATAATATAACAACAATAATTTTCCAATGCCCGCACTATCCATGGAAGACACTTTTGAAAAATCCAAAATGAGTTTTTGACAAAACCGACCCTCTCCGGCCGCCAGGGCCGTTTCCATAGGCACCCTGGCAGACTTATCGAACCGCCCAGACAAAAACAACACCCGGGTACTCTGACTCCATTTAGCCATGATTAACATGACACGTCTCCTTTTTCTTGAACTCAACTCTCAGATTAAGAGGGGGACATCTAAGGTTGGAGCAACCCTTGTGCCATCCAAGCTTAACGGGTTGCAGACCGTGATTCTGTAAGGCTAGGGATTACAAAAGAATTGCGCCACCTTGACGATCAAAATCCCCCTCGGTGGCCGAAAAGGGAGGCTGAAAGAATTCCTTACCTAGAGGATAGGGAAAAAGATGCCTCTTTCCAGACTCCCCCCTGTGGGCTCGCTAAGCATATTTTACCCTGAGCGCCTCTTGTTCCATATGCCATGGGATTCCGAAAAGAAACTTACCCCAAGGAAAAAGAAGGACGACTGACGCCACCAATCGCTTCAGGAATGGACTGATAGATAGGAATCAATTCCAGTAAATGCGAGGCCTCCAATACCACTCTCACCAGTGGTTGAGGATTAACAATGCTTAATCGAATCCGATGTGCTTTGAGATTGTGATACCAGACAAACAATTGTCCGATGCCACCCAAATCAATCACCGTAATCTCTGAAAAATTTAGGATAACATGATCACATCGGCCTTGTTCTGCTTCCGAAATTAATTGCTCCACCTGAAGATTGGTGTGTGCATCCAGACGTCCGGAAAATTTCCTGATTGTTGTCGTAGGATGATTGTACTGCCCTAAGGGAAGCATTCAGATCTTCTCGGCACAATCAGCCTGAGAATGAAGAATGCTGATGAACCACAGGAAGTGGTCTTTTGGGAATACCTTGAACCCAGAACAACCCTGCCAAACTACGGAATCGACAAGATGTAGACCCCACCACCTTTCCTTCAATAAAGGAGAGAGCCAACCCTGTGCCTCCATATCCACCAGCGCCTGTAAATTTCAAAATACCGTTTTTGAATTTCAAGAAGGGCTTTGAATGCTCAAACTGGGACTAACGAAGGCGGTAGATTTTAAGGCGGCTGTCTCACGGATCCACGGGAGGCCGACAGACTTTTCCACTTAAGCCAATCAACCTATTGAAAACCCGAGTCACGTTGTCTATTTTTTGTTGGTGCCGGAGACCGGGGTCGAACCGGTACGCCCCTTTCGAAGCGAGGGATTTTAAGTCCCTTGCGTCTGCCTATTCCGCCACTCCGGCATCGGATGGCAAGGCGCAAACTGTATCACTCCTTGCATGAGGGCGCAAGATTTTGATGCGTTTGAATAGGAGAATCTCCTAACTTTCTCTAGGAGAGAGATGACGACAGAAGGCCGGATAGAGAAAAAGGGAATGCGGCTTCGACCGCATCCCCTTTTCACAACAGAAATTCAAATTTCTGGATTGCTACTAATTCTGATGAATCACCATGTGGCTTCGACGATTGGCCTGAAAACAATCTTCGTTGTCCTTCTGACAAAAGGGCCGTTCCTTCCCATAGGAAACCACTTTAATGCGGTGTGAATCAATACCTAAACTTTGCAAATATTCACGCGCAGCCTCTGCCCGTCTTTTTCCAAGAACCAGATTATAATCCTGGGTGCCTCGTTGATCGCAATGTCCTTCAATCGTCAATATTTCTCCAGGATTGCTTTGCAGCCATTGCGCGCCACGCTCCAAATCTTGGGCACCTTGTGGGGTAATGGCCCAGCTATCAAAGGCAAAATAAATATCTTGGAGCTGACCATCCGACCGGCGCATCCCCGTTGAACCATCTTGAGTGGCCATTTCACGAATCAATCCGGCCCCTTGACCATTCTTGACTTGGGCAATTTGCATCTCAGGATCAACATATTCTGGGGAAGGGCCACCGTTCTCTCTGGCATAGGTGTCGCCCCACGTATGAGGATTCACTGCACGTTCGCCTGTAGCCCCTCCCATCCCTGAGGGATCCCCATAAAAGTCTTGGCTACTCTCTCCCCCTCGAAGATAGGCATTAGACCAGGCTTCAGGATCAGGATTTATTCCTGAGGCCGATCCTTGACTAAAGCCATCAACCCCACCACGAGTTGGTCCACTTCCAGGAATTCCAGAATAATTATGCCCATAATCCGCCCCAGAAGAATTGTGCGTACCAGACCCACCTTCTGCAGACATCCCCTCACTCAATGCCCCATTCACCACCCCAGGCCCGCCAGCGCTCCCATAAGCAAATGGCGTATTGCCATTCACAGCTCCTCCACTATATCCACCACGGCCATCAGCCCCATATCCCATTGCAGACGCCCCATTTCCCGTCCCGCCAGATTCCCCCTGGGCTAGGCTGTCCCCATCTCCTTCCGAATTGGCTCCATACCGGACCGAATGCCCGCTGCACCCGGCTGTCATGAGCAGACCGAACACGAGAATTCCTAATACTGTGACTGTGTTTTTTCTACCCAACATGAGCCCCTCCTGATCAATGGTTTGCCTTGATGAGTGATCCACAGATTTCTCCCATGGAATATCTCGGCGAATGGTTCAACTGCGTCACAAAACCTTTGGTGACTTAGCACCACAGGCATAAGCTAATCTCATATCAATAGAGTATCGGCCCGAGTGAAAAAAACTTAAGGACCTACGACAATCAGACAAAAGAATGGGAAATACCCAACACGAATAGAGCAGGGGAAGTTTGGGAAGGAAAAATCAATTTAGTCCCTAGAAAAAGTCGCCAGGAGATATTGAGAAACAAAAGGCCCTCATCTGAATCAAATCACCTTTCTCCTAGAACAAGCAACCTCGTTTTCATCTATCCGTCCCATTGAATGGGGAAACGACTTGCCCAATATGGGAGCGCCTCTCATGTTCGCAAAATTGCAGTTTGGTACCACTTCCAGAACCGATCCACGCCCTCAGGAACGGATACTTTTGGAGCATAACCCAACAACTTTTGAGTTTTAGAAATATCCGCAAAGGTATAGGCAATATCGGCATCCAACATTGGCGCCGGCACCAGATGAGCCTTACGCCCAGCTAAACATTCAATCCCTTTTACGAAATCTGCAAGAAGAACAGGCTCCCCTCTTCCCAAATTGAGGATTTCATACCCCAAAGGACGGTCTACAGCCCTCACGAGCCCAGCCACAATATCTTCAACATAAGTCCAATCTCGATGCATATTCCCATTGTTGTAGAGCGGCACTTCACATCCGGTAAAAATATTATCCAGGACTTTATATGCCATCATATCCGGTCGCCCCCTAGGCCCATATACCGTGAAGAATCGAAGGCCGGTAAAATCCAATTTATAGAGATGATGATAGGTAAAGCCCAATAATTCGCTGGCCCGTTTACTGGCGGCATAAGGCGCGAGAGGTCTGTCACAATGATCCTCAGGGATAAAAGGAATGATTTTCGTATCTCCATAGACTGAGGATGTTGAAGCGAAAACAAATGTGGGCGCGTGTCGCTGACTTGTGGTTGGCCTTAACCGCCCAACAGCTCCATCCAAAAGGGCTAATGTTCCATTCACGTTGACGTCGTAATACAATTCTGGATCATCAATAGAGACTCGCACTCCGGCCATGGCAGCCAGATGAATAATTCCATCAAACGTATATTTCTCGAATAACTCTTTCAGCAAATTTCGGTCACGAATATCGCCTTTCACAAACTGAAATTCGCCATTCCAATTTTCCTGTTTGGCCTGTCCAATCACTTCCTGGAGATTCGCTTCCTTTCGAGCAGGGTCGTAATAATCATTTAAATTATCTAATCCCACAACACAATCGCCACGACGCCATAAATGTTCGACAGCATGACTCCCGATAAACCCGGCAGCCCCTGTCACAAGTATCGTTTTAGCCACAACGACTCCTTTTCTAAAATTATCTATATCCAGCAAATCATCTTTGTCTATACTATTGAGTCAACTATCCTCGATATCCAGAGAGGATCAACAAAAGAGGGCAGAAACGATACCAGGTCCTTCCGATCATCTTTCGGAACGAGAGAGTTGGAACATAACTCATGCTCTTTTCATTTCTATCCCTTCACACACAGAATTTCAGCGAATTTCCTGGCATAATCAACAGGATCATGCCAATGATTACCTTGTGAGGTCTTTTTCCCATTGTTACAATGCCCCCTCTATGATGACCCAAGCAATTGAGACAATCGACATTCCGGGTATCAAAGAAGTCTCAGACCTTGGAACGGGGGAGGACTTTGAGGCAGCGGTCATCGTATTCAATTGCGATTGCCATACCTACCAACAGGTAATTTCCCTATTCTGCCAAATCATCCCAGGCATGACGCCACCCCATGCATTTGAACTAGCTTGGCAAATTGATCATCGCGGTAGCGCGATCGTCTTTCAAGGAGATATTAAATCGGCAGAAACCATCGGCAAGAAATTGGCTGAAGGGGGGCTTCGGGTTGAAGTACGCTATTAATAACATCCTTCGTTTAATTTTCCCAAGCCTTACACTTACCTAAGATCCATCCTCTCGCTCTCCCGCAAATCATCCTGATCTATTTCATAAGATGACAATGAACGAAGAATATTCGCAACTCCTACTTTTTCTTTGTTGGTTTTTTTGAAGTTTTGATTTTCTTGGCAGGCCCGGACTTCATGATTTTTGGCTTGCTCGGCTTCGAAACCGTTGACTTTCCATCAGAACGAGAGGACATTTTTGGCTTTCCAGTCATACCCGCAGATTTTGCCTGAGTTTTTTCTCCCGTTTTACCTTTTTCAAGCTTTTGAATAGCCCCTTTAAAGGGAACCACTTTCCCGCCCTGAATGGGTCTCTTCAGTTCCTCGCCTTTGAGCGTACCGGATTTTTTCTGATTTTTCGCTAGCGCCAAACCTTTCGCAGGAACTTTTTCTTCTTTTTTTTCAGGGGCATAGGACCCTTTTGGTACGACATGAGTCGGCTTCTGCAAAGGAAAGGCCGGAAGCTTCTTTCTTTTCAGGGAATCTCCAGAGAAGACTTTCACCTGATACAATTCGAACAACTGCTCCACAGCCTTTTGATCGCCTTTCCTGGCCAGGGTCAACAAGCGGCGGCGTTGATTCATTTCTTCTTCTTCCGTATGAGAAGTGACTCGCCGTTCCATTCACAAACCCTCTCTGGAGATGTTCACTGCAGTAAAAAATCCGGACAACTTGGCCCTATCTTACACGAGATCATGACTATTGGCAATATTCCCTAGTGAACTCTTCTAGCATTTCTACGCTATCATTCAGGCAATACCCGACCAGATAAATCTTTAGGAGAAACCGCACACAATACGCCCCCTTGCACATTGCATTTCTCCTTACCAGACCATCGCCACCATTGCACTGATAGCCCCCCATCTTCTTCGATTTGAGAACCGCAATAAAGGAGGAGATCGTCATATTATATTGGGTTCACTCTTCTCATTACTTTCAAAAAACTTCTTCCTCATCAATTGAACAGGCATTTTTCACTTTCCAGTTGTTGTCTCAGGTAGAAAACGAAATACAAGGTCAACCTGTAAGCCGTCCCAAAAAAGAAATTTCAAGAAAGTGGGATGATTACCATCTTCCATAACCAAGACACCCTGTACCACATGAGACGCACCCTATTGTTTATTGACAGGCCAAAGAAAAGGCCGATATAGTGCAAAGGTTTTTCCCTTTTTTTTCAATACTTTTATTACTTTTATCCATTTTTTCAGAAACCTATCGAGGCCCCATGACTCAACATACGGCTCCGTATTCTCTTGAACAAATTGGTTATGGAATGGTGCGATTTAACAGTTCTGGAATTTTTTCCACTCATAAAGACCATATGGTGGACCCCTATGCCGCTACCAGAATTCCCAAAGAAGCCCAAGTTGAAGGCATCCAATATAGCCCGCAGGCCAAAGGCCCCTTCTCAGCCATGGTTCTCCTTCATGATAAGTGGGGGTTGACCTCCACCATTCAAGATCTGGCTAAACGCCTTGCTTGCGAAGGATATGTGGTATTGGTCCCCAATCTTTACGGCCGCCAAGGTGGAATGGTGACGGCCAATGAAGAAGTCGCCGATGCTCTTTGCGAACGACTGAACGAAGCGCAAGCGCTGCAGGACATCAATGCCTGCTTTGAATTTCTAAATGCCAATTTGGCGGAAGACACGACATTGGAACTCATTACCAGGAATGCACACGCCTTGATCGGATTTGGAATGGGTGGCACCCTTGCCATTCAAACGGCCGCCCACAGACGGCGCCTTCAGGCAGCCATCGCCGTGTCTCCTGCATTACCACAAGATTCCGACCTGATTAATAAATTACATTGCCCTCTTATGCTCCATATTCCAGAACTCACCAACGCATTGACTCCAGCCCAACTCCAAGAGTTTACGAAAACCTGCGCTCAGGCAGGAAAGAGCGTGACAGTGCAACACTACCCAGACACAGCAGACGGATTTTACAATGCCCTATCCCCCGCATTTCGCTCATCCGAATCAGACAACGTTCTTCAATCTTCCATGGAATTCATTAATAACATTTTACAAAAATCCAAATGATATACGCATAACATCATCCTTCCTTGTTACAAACAGACGGCAATTTCGAGAAGACATTTAACTTCGCTCGATTTGAACGAAACCTACACGGATATGATCTGGCAGTACCCCTTTTCTTCTGCTCTTTCCAAATCTCGTCTTTTGGCCATTCTAGGCCTCCTATTTACCATAGAAATCTTAGCAATCATCCTTCCCCCCTTTTCCAGAGCCTCGACGGAGATGTTGAAAAACCCTCTGATTTTTTTGAAGACCCATTCATCTGAAATTCACAATGTTCACTCCCAGGAAGACGCGCTTCAACTCTTTCTTCAATCCAATCCATCGTTTATCGCCCAATTAGCCCGTCAACGACCCGCTGCAAAGAGTCCGGCAAAGCTTCATCTTCCTTCTCACATTCAGAAGGCCATCATGCGATTAATGGCTGCCATGAAAACCGTCGAAACCGTTCATGACCTTTCAAACGTCAATATGGCCCTTGGCGTAGCCGAGCCGATTGAGATCTCCCCTCCCCTTGCTCACAATTTCACGTGGATGGCGGACACTGAGCTGTTCACTCGCCTTACCAGGTTGAACCGTCTACAAGAGAGGCTTACATCCTTCCAATCACTTTCAGAGCCCCCCTTAGACGACATGGATCAGGGATATCGTCAATTCGAGGCCTCCGTCAATGAACAATTCCCAATCACGATGGTTCCGGCCGATTCCTGGATCACGATTTGCGAAGAATACGGTGTGGAGGGAATCCGCCAAAAACTCCAAGGCTTTCAAACTGGACTTTCTGCATCTGAGGATTCGAATACATCGCTACAATCGCGGAAGACTGACTACGCTCCACACTTTATCCGTACACAATTGCTTCCCATGCTCCAGAGTTATATCACGCAGGAAGCCAGAACCGTTCAGCTCCAGGCTTATGAAATCATTTTCACGGAAATTCCAGACCTGACCCAATGGCAACAACAAGAACAGGAACGCACCATGTTGGCGAGGGTATGTGGTTCTTGGCTTTGGACCCTTCATAACCACTTGAATCATCAAGACCATAAATTAACCGTCAACTTTTACCCGCCTGGGGAACCAATCCCCCCCGATCAACCCACTCCAAATACTGTGACCGTCTCTGGAGATACGGTCTATGTCGAATGGATTTTTGGCCAAGGTAAGCAAGAAGACAGCCTTCTTCTCAGTAATCGAGATACGATCATGGAAGGCACCTTCAAAAACTCCTTGGGTCCCTATGGCAGCATTTCAGGAAAACGCCTAACCGTCTGCAAGCCCTGAGCATCTTTCTCCCCCTCACTGCTTTATCTCCTCATTCTTGGCTCCGAAAAGGTGTAGAATGTAAAGAGATGGTTTTGGGAAGGGAGGTAGATATGTCTTCATCCGCACCCCTAAATTCCTCAATCCAGCAATTTGGAGAATCGCTCCTCAAGCAGGCCCATCAACATAGACCCGTGGCTTTTAACCACCGCTGGTGGACCAATCTATTACTAGACTGGGGAACGCGAGATGAAACTTTCAAAGTACAACTCTTTCGATTTATCGATGTCTTGCCTGCCCTGAAAACCGACCAGCAATTTTGCCATACGCTCCGGGAATACTTTGGTGATCTCGCCTCCTTGCCGAAGCCTTTTCGATGGCTCCTGAATCATCTCACTCCCACCCCCGTTGGCCGGTCAGTCAGCACTATGCTTCTTCGCCGTCAGTTTCTCCACATGGCCAATACCTTTATGGCCGGTGGATCACTTGAACAGGCAGCTCCCGCACTCACTAACCTCTGGACGAACGGTTGCGCCTTTTCAGCCGACTTGTTAGGGGAAGCCACGGTCAGTGAACAGGAAGCCGACGACTATCTCGAAAAGTGCCTCCATGCCCTCAACTCACTCAACCTCCTCGCCAATGCCTGGCCACGACAGATTCATTTGGAACGAGACCATCTTGGCCCCCTTCCCCGTGTTCAATTATCCATTAAGCTTTCAGCACTCTATTCCCAAGTCGACCCTCTCGACCGCGAGGGAAGCTATGCCGGCATCGCTCCACGTCTTCGTGCCATTTTAGATCTGGCCCAACGCCTCCCCGCTGCAATCACTTTTGATATGGAACAGGCCGAACTGGAACCCTTTATTCTTTTCACGTTCACCAAAATATTTTCTGAATCGGCATATCAAGCCTATCCCTACGGGGGAATTGCACTTCAGGCCTATCTCAGGCATTCACCGGAAAGTCTTGAGACCCTCTTGAAATGGGGGACTACTCGGGACAGTCCGTTTAGTATTCGATTAGTCAAAGGAGCCTATTGGGATTCCGAGGTGATTCGGTATACACAGCGGAATTGGCCCGTACCGGTCTTTCAGCATCAACATGAGACCGACGCGAATTATGAGGCCCTCGTCACAAAAATTTTCGAGCATCGCTCGTTTGTCCGGCCAGCCCTCGGGTCCCATAATATTCGGACGGTCGCGTATGTACAGGCCCTGGCCTATGCTCAAAAGATTTCTCCCGAGACATTTGAATTCCAAATGCTTTTTGGCATGGCCGACCCCCTCCAACAGTCCCTTATCAGTCAGGGCCACCGGTTACGCATCTATACACCCATTGGAGATCTGCTCCCAGGGATGTCCTATTTGGTTCGCCGTCTCTTGGAAAATACCTCCAATGAAAGTTTTATCCGGCGACAATATGAATCGGCAGAATCCATCGAACATCTACTAGCTACCCCTCAGAAACATCGGGACGATAGACGAAATGACTCCCACACAGAATCATCCTCTTGGCAAGGAAGCGAACCGCCACCTCTACCAGAGGAAGGGGGCATCTCCCCATTTACCAACGAGCCACATACGGATTTTTCATTATCAAGAAATCACGATTGGCTTTCCCAGGCTCTTCAACGGACCACCGAAAAATTAGGCCGTCATTACACCTATCCAGTCCCACCCACTGTAGATTTCAATGGGCCGGAATTGTGCAGCATCAATCCCAGCAACCCAGAACAAGTCATTGCACGCTTTTCCACCATCACACCGTCCAGTCTAGACACACTCATACAGTCTGTTCAGACACAGCTCGACTCTTGGCGTCACATCCCGCCGCATGACCGAGCGAACATCCTTTTTCGAACGGCATGCCTCATGAGGAAAACCAAGGCCGAATTGGCGGCATGGGAAATTTTGGAAACAGGAAAACCCTGGCGAGAAGCCGATGCGGATGTGGCCGAGGCCATCGACTTTTTGGAATTTTACGGGCGGGATATGATTCGCCTGAGCCGCGCAAATCCTACCCTACAAGCACCGGGGGAAATGAATAGACGCCAATGGCATCCACGAGGACTAGCTGTCATCATTGCCCCATGGAATTTCTCGCTGGCCATCCCCACCGGGCTAGTGTCAGCCGCTTTAGTGACAGGAAATGTCGTCCTGTTTAAGCCTTCGGAACGATCGCCCATGATGGGGTATCACCTTTTGACACTGCTTGCTGATGCCGGACTACCTCAAGGAGTTTTGCAATTTCTTCCTGGAGGCCCAGACATTGGACAGGCCTTAGTCCGTCATCCTCTGGTTAATCTGATTGCCTTTACCGGATCACAATCTGTGGGTTTGGAAATCCTTCGAACGGCCAGTCAGATAGGACCCGAGCAACACCATATTCCACATGTCATAGCCGAAATGGGAGGCAAAAATGCCATTATTGTAGATGAAACAGCTGATTTGGATGAAGCCGTTATTGGCGTGTTGGCTAGCGCCACCGGGTATCAGGGACAAAAATGCTCGGCTTGCTCGCGTATTATTGTTCTAGAAACCATTTATGAAAGCTTCCTGGAACGGCTGAAACAGGCCGCTCTCAACATTCCACTCGGTTCCCCGATCCATCCTGGCAACCGAATAGGCCCCCTCATTGATGAACGAGCATTAGCCAAAGTCCGACAATATATTGAAATGGGAAAACGAGATGGCCGATGTGTCCTGGATCGACGCCACGCCGGACCTGGATATTTTCAAGGCCCGGTCATTCTGGCTGATCTGCCTCAATCGCACCCGGTGGTACAGGAAGAAATTTTTGGGCCGGTCATGGTCATCATCAAAGCCTCAAAGATCAAAGAGGCTCTGGATATAGCGAATAACTCATCCTGCGCATTAACCGGGGGAATCTACTCCAGAAGTCCGGCAAACATTCAACTTGTTCAGGACAGGCTCGATGTGGGAAATATCTATATTAACCGCCCCATCACCGGATCACTAGTCGGCCGCCAACCCTTTGGGGGGCATAGGCTCTCAGGAGTGGGAAGAAAAGCAGGGGGAAAAGGTTACCTCGAACAATTCATGATTGAAACCATTGTTTCTGAAAACACGTTACGACGAGGGTTTGCCCCCTCCCGGTGACTCCTTGCCGAAAGAAGGGGTAAATTTTTCTAATTCTTCAATGACTTCTACCATACGTTCATGTTGATTGCGCGGAGAAGGGATGGTTTGCCGCTCCACATACTTTAATAAACCAACCCCCTTCGCAAACCAAGCAGTCATCACGTCGGTTCCTTGAATAGTCGTCCCGCTTTCAGTCAGGTGCACGTCCATGGTCATTCGGGCTTCAAGCTTAATCGCTTCGGGATAAACCCCCGCGGGCACGCGAATAGATTCTTGAGCATGAACCGTAACCACCGCAAGGACATCCACGGATTCAGATTCTCCATCGCGATCCAAATCCATTCCCAAATTGAGCCCGCGACGATTTAATTGTTCGAAGGTACTGGGAATGGCTAAAGGGAATCGGACAATTTGGTATGGTACGAGCTGCCGTTCCAGGGTCGTACCTGGTTTGGACCCGTAATACCGAATGCCAGCCGCATCACGCCGATAATAACTATCCGAAGGACCTTGATCTCCCGGATTGGTATCATGAAAAACAGTCACGACCACACCATCAATGGTTTCCATCCCCATGACTTTGGACACGTTCGTAAACCGTCCATCGGCGATTTGGACCATTCCACCCTCAAGCATCGTGCCGCGGTACACCCATTCATTGCCTGTTTGATCAGGGAAATAATCCGCTACTTCATGAATCAGCAGAGTAGGAGGGTCAGCCGCTCTTACCGTCGATGGCATACCAGTGAGACCAATCACCTGAAAAAGGAGGCTGGTGGACAACGCAATGATGAATATAAGGAATTTCTGCATAGGTGGGTGCTTCGCTATGAACCTACCATAGGCGATTTCCTTCCAGCAAGAATATTTTCAGGAACCCGGCAAAGACTCACCACCCCTTTTCTTGGTATCGTCTCACTACAATCATGTGTAAAGCACTGCCAGGGAACGTGCTGATTTTTGGCGGATCGGGTGTCATTGGCCGTTCTATTGCCAGAACCTTTGGCCTGGAAGGCTGGAAGGTTGGCCTCCACTACCATCGCCATCAATCTCTTGCAGAAGAGACGGCCACCCTCATTCAAGCCTCCGGAGGACAGGCATGTCTCTTCCAAGCCGACATTCAAGAATCCCGACAAACTCGAATCGTCTTGCAAAATTTCCACAAAGCCATTGGCTCTCTCAACGTCTTAATCTGGGCAGTCGGGATCAGTATATCCACGCTAACCATCAAAACCTCTCAAGATGAGTGGCATCGCGTACTCAACACGAATCTCACCGGTGCATTTCATGCTCTGCAAGCCGCCTTCCAAATTTTTTCGCCCCAACATGGAGGATCGATCATTTTGCTTGGCTCGTTTTCTGGTGAGCAGGGCATGTCAGGACAAGCGGCCTATGCAGCCTCAAAGGCCGGACTCATCGGCTTGATGCAAACCGCCGCCCGGGAATGGGGTGAGTTTCATGTTCGCGTGAACACAATTTTTCCAGGATGGCATCCGTCTCCGCTCTCAGCTCCGGCTATCCACATTGGACTTCAGCAAAGCCCACATGTTCTCCCTCACCCCCCATCGTTGGGACACGTTGCCCAAACAGTCTACCATCTGGCAACAACACCAGGGGTTTCGGGTCAGGTCTGGAACTTGGACAGCCGAATCTGGTAAGCCAACGCGATTCATGATTCCTTCGAACTCATACAAGCAACATTCTTCCCGCTCCCTCTTTATCACCGGCACGGACACCGGCGTGGGGAAAACGGTACTGACGGCTGCAATATGTTGTGCCCTTCAGCGACAGGGAAAACAGGTCGGAGTCTTCAAACCCGTCGAAACTGGAGTCAATCCGCAACAGAAAGAACGGTCTGATGGCGGTCGACTGGGGCAGTTGGTATCTTCAACGGCCTTACGAGATCCCATAGATCTCTATTGTTATCCATTGCCACTGGCCCCATTAGCCTGTGCCCGACAGACCGGGCTGGCCATTGATCCAGAAAAGATTCTGCAACGATTGAACAACATTTCTCAAAAGAGGGACATCACCCTGATTGAAGGGGCCGGAGGCCTGCTTACGCCTCTTACCCCTAGCTTTGCCATTCTTGATCTAATCCTTCTGTTACAAGTTCCGTGTTTGGTAGTCGGACAAACCGATCTTGGCGCCGTCAACCATACTCTGCTGACGCTACGTACACTTCAACAGACGGGAATCCCCGTACCGGCGGTTGTCATGAATGAACCTTCCTCTGCCAAGAACTTGCCGATGGCAGCCTTACAGCGAACTTCAAGTTTGGAATTAATTCAAGAATTCGCCAAAGTCCCGGTCATTGGACCACTCGGCTATGAAGAAACCATAGAATCGGATTGGCAGAAAGGCATCCGACAATTAGCCAACCATGCGGAAATCCAACGATTAATTAGATTGCTTGAGTGAAGGGAGCCATATATTGCCGGAAGGCCTCTTGACGATTAGAAGCCCCCAATATCCCCGAAGCAACGGCTACCCCATCGGCCCCAACCTTCCTTAGGCGGGGAATGACTGAAGGGGTAATCCCACCAATGGCAAAAATCGGTAAAGCCGTCAGTAATCGAACCTGGGCAAGACCATCGACCCCCACAACCGGGTCATGATGGACCTTGGTCGCAGTCGGAAAAATTGGACCAAAACCCAAATAATCCGGTTTATTCGCAATCGCCTCCAAGACCTGAGCCCTAGAGTGGGTAGATAGGCCGATAAGGAATGATTTTCCAAGGATTTGCCTCGCCAATGGTACGGGGAGATCATCTTGTCCTAGATGCACTCCATCGGCCTCAACGGCCAAAGCCAAATCACAACGGTCATTCACAATAAACAACATTTTTCCTGGGGGAACCATGGCCCTGAGTACCTTGGCTCTCCGAAAGGCCTCTTGCATGGGATTGGTTTTATCTCGATATTGGACGATTCGCACACCCGCATCCAGGGCTTCCCGTAACACCGCTTCCAAGGAACACTGAGAAGCCCATGCCCCATCCAAGATCAGATACAGCCCGTTCAAGGACAGAAGATTTTCCAAACGTCCACAGGTTGAGGAGGTCATGTGGAATGAAGCGTGAGAAGACGGTCCAAGAATCTCGTCGAGACTGGACCTTTCTGAAAATCGGGATTATCCAGAATACGTCGATGAAGGGGAATACTGGTTTTGATACCTTCAATTTCAAATTCATCCAACGCCCGACGAACACGAGCCATGGCTTCCTGACGATCCCGCCCATAGCCGATCAACTTGGCAATCATGGAATCATAATATGGATGCACCACTCCATTAATGTCCATCGCGGTATCCACCCGAATGCCAGGACCACCGGGCAGATGAAATTTGGTGACCGTACCTGGACTTGGCGTTAATTTATCGGGACATTCAGCATTAATTCGGCATTCGATCGCATGCCCCGTCAGATGAATATCCTTTTGACGATAGGGCAATTCCTGCCCGGCAGCCACACGAATCTGCTCCTTGATGAGATCAATGCCCGTCACCATCTCGGTTACAGGATGTTCCACCTGAATACGCGTATTGACCTCCATAAAATAAAAGCGCCCTTTTTGATCCAGGAGGAATTCCACCGTGCCCGCGTTTCGGTATTTCACCGATTTAATGGCTTCGACGGCTGCCTGTCCCATTTTGCGTCGCAGGGCGTCATCCAAGGCCGGAGAAGGAGATTCTTCCAAGACTTTTTGATACCGACGCTGTATGGAGCAATCCCGTTCGTGAAAATGGACGACATGGCCATAATGATCGGCCAACACTTGAAATTCAATATGACGGGGATCTTCAAAAAATCGCTCAATATAAACCCCACCATGACCAAAGGCATTTTGGGCCTCCAATTGAGACGACTCCAGAGCTTGCAACAATTCAGATTCTTCCCAGACAACCCGCATCCCGCGTCCCCCGCCTCCAGCTGAGGCCTTGACAATCACGGGAAACCCTAAACGCTTGGCAATAACCAATCCTTCTTTAAGATCATGGATTTCACCTTCACTTCCCGGAAGGACGGGAATACCACGCTTTTTCATATGTGCCCGAGCTTTGGATTTGTCGCTAAGGAGGGCGATATGTTCGGATGATGGACCGATGAAGGTTATGCCGATTGATTCGCACACTTCCGCAAAGTGGGCATTTTCCGCTAGAAACCCATAACCGGGGTGAATGGCATCCACACCGGTAATTTCAGCGGAACTTAACACATTTGGGATATTGCGATAACTCAGTCCGCCTTCCGCTGGCCCCACACACACATGCTCATCAGCGTACCGTACGTGTAGGGACTTGGCATCCACATCAGAGTGAATGGCGACAGTTCGAATTCCCAACTCTCGGCAGGCACGAATGACCCGAAGGGCAATCTCTCCACGATTGGCAATGAGAATTTTTTTAAACACCTGGTCCCTTCGTCATTAACAAATAGGTAAACAATTCCCTTAGCACGCCCCGCTTCTGAAGAGCGAGGCATCCAAGTCAGCAATCGTCAGGCACTCACTTGGGGATCGATTAAAAATAATGGCTGGCCAAATTCGACAGGCGTGGTGCTTTCCACCAAAATCTTTACAATCCGCCCATCAGCTTCTGCTTCAATTTCATTCATCAGCTTCATGGCTTCCACAATGCAGAGTACCTGTCCTTTTTTCACGATATCGCCTTCTTCCACATACGGACTGGCATCCGGGGAGGAGGCGCGATAAAAAGTCCCAACAATTGGAGAAGACACTGTCAGAAATTGCCCTAAGTCCGCAGGAAGCCCTGAACTGTGCAACAGGGGAGACGGAGATGCCGCCTCAAGCGTAAAAGACGGCTCGGCGACCGGAGCAGATACTGCAGGCGCGGCATCACGGCGGACCCGAACTCTGACCCCCTTTTTTTCCACTTCCAACTCGGTCAAATGATACCGGTTCAGCAATTCAACCAGATCTTCAATTTCTTTACGAGAAGAATCAGCCATAATTACCCTAAAATGATGAAAACCACATGTCGTCCATCAAGATTAGATTTCATTCCGTTAACGCACCCGCTCCACATAGGACCGAGTCCGGGTATCAATTTTAATGGTTTCTCCGGCCTCAAGATATAAAGGCACCTTAATCACGGCTCCTGTTTCCACCGTCACAGGTTTGGTTCCTCCAGACGCCGTATCCCCACGAATGCTGGGATCAGCCTCCACAACCTTCAATTCCATAAAAATGGGCAATTCCACGGCAATCGGTTGATCATGGTACAACAAAATTTTTACAACCGTATTTTCCTTTAACAAATCGGTGTTGTCTCCCAACTGACTTTTTGGATAGGTAAACTGCTCATAGTTGTCCGTATCCATGAAGGTATAATCCTCACCGCCACTGTATAAAAACTGCATATCCCGTTCATCCAGGTTCGGCTCATCAAACTTTTCCCCTGATCGAAAGGTGCGATCAATGACGCTTTTGGTCCGATATCCCTTCAATTTCGTCCGAACAAAGGCTCCCCCCTTACCCGGTTTCACATGTTGAAACTCCACAATAAAATAGGGTTCACCATCCAGCTCAAGACGGGCCCCGTTTCGGAAATCCGCGGTAGTGATCACGCCGATATACTCCCCCAAAAAGTGAAAAAAATGCCTTGGGTCTTACCGGTCTGGCCCTTGCTGGAGAACCGAGACCACTGCCCGAAAGCCCAACAAATAACTGTCTATCCCAAACCCTGAAATTTGTCCGACCGCGACAGGCGCCAGAAAAGACCGCTGACGAAAATCTTCCCGTTTATGAACGTTGGACAAATGAACTTCAACCACAGGAAGGCCGACCGCCAGCACAGCATCACGAAGCGCCACGCTTGTGTGCGTATAGGCCGCAGGGTTGATGACTAATCCCTGAAAAACGCCAGCAGCCTGCTGAACCCACGTCACCAGCTCCCCTTCCATATTCGATTGCCGACATTCCATTTCGACCCCTAATTCCTTAGCCAATCGAGCGAGAGCTGTATTAATCCCATCAAGCGTCTCCGTTCCATACATGCCGGGTTCCCTCATACCAAGCAAATTCAGATTAGGCCCGTGTAATACCAAAACTTTCACGAATGAGCTCCTTCAGGCAATTCCTCTCGCGAATTGACGAGTCGGTCTGAGAGACAGGCATGAGTGATTGGAGGGTCCGAAAGGGAAAGATTAAGGAGAATTGTAGCAGTGAGAGTCCAGTGGGTCAACGGATTTTAATGACCTTCTCCTGGCAACCAGCCCCGGCTGACACGAGAATGGAGAACCCGCCTGAGCTCTACCATGGCACGCGTGTCCCGTTCACAATACGCTTCAAGTTCTTGAGCAATTTTGGCACGTTCCATCAGATCGGGCTCTTCAGAAACCATCTGTCGATACATAACGGAGGCCACGGCCCCATTTTGAATGGCTAAGTCATTATAGGCCAATTCCGGCACTAATGCAGGCAACACCGATTTAATAGAAAAGGACCCTTTGAACGCCGGATGGTAATAATGCTGTTGAATAACGGAAAGCAAATCCCACAACCGGCGAATCACTTTTTGCAACGCCGGCTTCAAATGTGGGAGCCAGTCGCCTAAGGCTAACAGCAAATAACGCTCATACTCCGAGTACACACAAATCGTCCCTGTTTCACCTAAACTTTCCAGGAGACTGAGCGCCACTTCCTCCCGCGGATCACGGCCATCCGTACATAAATATTGATGGTGAACGACTGTTCCATCGGGATATTCAATATGATTAGACCATTGAAAGGGAATAGGACGATAAGGCCTGGTTTGCGGAAAGAGTGGAATCGCGGGCATAAATGTTTCAAAGTCCAAATGATGCACGGGATATCGAACGGATTCCAACCTGGCCCGGAGTAAAGGAGAAATCCATTCCACATCATTTTTTACGCGTCGCTGGATGTCGGTTAGTTCATAGTGTTCCGGAATCTCGTCGATCGTCTCGATCCCAGCTTCCGAAAACGTTTGTTGAAGTTTGGAACTGCCTGGCAGATAAAACACCCAGCGGGGAGGTTTATCTTTCGTACAATGCGCCCAAAATGGGCATTCATACGGCAAATGGCAATGAGCATCTGGAGGGATATCGGGCGGGAGAGAATCCTTCAATGCCGCCCACATGTCTTCCAATTCTGGCATGAGCAAGGATTGTCGACGATTTACTTCCTCGGTCATGTTGGCAAGAGAGAACATTTCTTCTAAATTCAACCCATTTCCCTGAAAGGCATATTGGGTATTTAGATGCATAAGTGCGCAGGTTGCAACCGGTATTCCACCCATTTCCAGAACGGTCTTCTGAATCGCTAAATCATCCAGATGAGTCGGCTTTACTTTGGAGGTCGCTTTGACTTCAACTAATCGCCAGCGATGGGTATCCAACCGCTCCAAGACATCCACTCTCACCAACACTCCTTGCCAGACAAACGCTCCTTCAAAAATTGCCGGAACATCTGGATCGGATACCAGCGCCTCCGTTCGGCTCAGGGCTGCAGGAATTTGTCGATGGGTTTCTTCAACCAACACCCCACCGGAAAAGTATTGCCGGGCCACCACTCCCACTTCTGTTCCCATATCCATGATGGCTCGTCGATCCGGTGTCGGAGGAGTAGCCAATTCGGGAGCATGGATTTCCAGATATAGTCGTTTCAAACATTGCATCCCGGCTAAAAATCGGCTTTTGGATAATCGATGGGTTGGGATTGATGAGGCGATTTCTATCCTCGAATGACCCGCCAAGCCATCATGATTCAACTGGGACTCAGATAGAGTGGAGGACTCTTGCGGTGGGATTTCGTTAAACATGCCCACTACTCATTTCTCGCGAATTCACTCCCTGGACTATCCAAACCATCCGCTACCATAATTCCAGTCCAACCGTATCAGCCAATTGCAGTCCTCTTGTCGTCAAGTGCAACCGGTCCCCTGCCTGGGAGATGAGATCATCAGCCTGCAACCGTGCCATGATTTGCTTCAAAGACATATCATGCTCCAAGTTTTGAAGCCACTCAACTGGAATACCTTCCATCTGACGTAATCCAAATACGACACGCTCTTTGTGTCGCTGACTCACAGACAATCGCTCCATGTCCTCCCGAGGTAACTGTCCATGGGCAAGTTGCTTCGAATAGCTTGACAAATCCGCGACATTACCCCACCGAACAGCATCGACATAGGATTGGGCACTTGGTCCCAAACCAAGGTAATCCAACCCTTGCCAATAGCGCAAATTATGTCGGCATGCAAAACCAGGAGACGCCCAGTTCGAAATTTCATAGCGAATGAGTCCGGCTTTGGAGGCATACTCATTTGCCAGTCCTTGAAACTCCTGTTCTTCCACTGAATTAAAGACTCGCATATTTCCCCGTTTCCATTGACGAAAGAACTGCGTCCCTTCTTCGAGAGATAAGGCATAACAGGAAAGATGACGAGGCCGTAAATCCAACACCCGAGCAAGAGTCTCTTCCCAACTCGAGACGGTTTGCCCTGGTATGCCATACATAACATCCAGGCTGAGATTATCCAATCCTGCAGAATAAGCGGATTGGACGGCGTTACGAACCTGAAAAATTCCAGGGTGCAGGCCAAGTCTCTCCCGTTCTTGTAAATCAAACGTTTGCACTCCCATACTAAGCCGTGACACTCCCGCCTGCATCAAATCAGTTATTTTTTTCGTTGAGACAGACTCCGGTGTGGCCTCGACAGTCACCTCTGCCTGTGCATCCACACTCCAATAAGATTTCACACAGTTCAAAATGTCACCCAATTGGTCTGGTGATAACACCGTAGGCGTACCTCCACCAAAGTACACCGTGGAAATTTTCTGAAAGGTCACATTTTCTTGCGAGGCCCATAGAACAATTTCCTTCTTCAAATCTGCCACAAACCGCTCAATTTTCTGCTCATTTTCCCTCACAAGATAAAATGCACAAAAATGGCACCGTTGTGCACAGAACGGAATATGAATATACAACCCTACATCTTCTGAGGTGATAGGTTGAGAATCATGAATGTGATCTTTAATGAAGATGCTTTGCAATTCAGATTTTCCTCAAGTGTCTTACTGAATCAAATAAGGACTCATCATCCTCTCTGAAATGACTGGACAATCATGCATTTCTAGATTTCCAAGCAACATATTGCCTTCAGCCAGCTAATCCATTTTAACTAATTGAATGATCCTCTTCCCTGATTCAACTGTCATAACACATCATGGTGCCGCTCCCGATAGACCTGAACAACGCCTCGCTCATAAAGCAACGCTGTCACATCCTTCACCATTTTCCTCCCCCCACACACATAGGCAGTAAATTGTTCCAAGTGGGGCATCTCCTCCAACACCTGAGTCACCCGGCCACGAGATCCCGTCCACTGAGCCTCGGCTTGCGTCAACGTCAGGACAAAAGAGAATTGAGGATAATGAGAAGCCCAGGCTTCGAATTCGTCAAGGTAATACACATCGCATTCTCGGCGAAGCCCCCATAACAAGGTAATGCACCGGGGCATGGCGTTCTCAAGTAACGTTGCAATCATAGAGCGAATGGGGGCAATCCCTGTCCCCGTGGCCACAAATAATAAATCCCGCTCAAAGTTTTCCTGTAGGCCAAAGGTCCCGAATGGACCTTCAAGAATCAACTCGGCTCCTACCGGTTGGCATCTGAGAAATTGTGAGCCAACTCCCTGCTCCCCTTGATCAAATAACAAACAAATTTGACGAGCAGAACTTTGGGGAGAGACCAGGGAATAATAGCGTCGAGTCGGAATCTCGGAAAAAGAGGCGGGAATAGTTACAGCCATGGCTTGTCCAGACTGAAATCTCAGAACCGGTGGATCCACCAAGGTCAGCACTAACTCCGAAATATTTGGGGCCAGCATCCGAATAGATTCAATTTTTGCTTTATAAGTCTGCCAAGTCATTCCAGGAATGTATTGAATCCGAGCCTTTCTGGCAAGAGTATATCCACAATTTCTGAGAGGCACGAAAAAAAGCGGAACGGCTATCTACGCAACCGCCCCGCCAACATTCACGACTAGATCGTCCACTTATGGTACGAGGATTTTCATAGGCACCCCTTTACCCAATCCTGCGTGGAAACCTTACTCATCACCATATCATTGACCTAGCAAGCTCGGGACCAAGGCATCTCAACAAAATCTAGAAAGATCCGGGTCCGGCATTCTTGAACATCCTAAAAACGAAACCTCTGCTATAACTTTCCCCACTTTAGTTTACCGCTTCCATTGAACGAGAAGACATGATCCGTCTCCACAGGTGAAATGGCCACAAAATTTCTGCCTGATCCTTGAGTCTCCATGGCCCAATCGAAATATTTCGCTAAATCATGTAGGGGCCACTCGATAGCCGCGTCCCTGTGACAATCATCTTGCGAGGCATCGAAAAATAAGACGCACCAGCCCACCAAAAAGATTTCGTGCACTCCGCGTTACGAGTTCATACCAGAAAGATCCAGCAAAAATGCATAAATGAAAGCCGTTTCCTTATATCGCTGAAAACGTCCAGACAATCCGCTATGTCCCGCCTCCATATTAGTTTTCAAGAGAAGTCTTCGATCATCAGTTTTCAATGCTCGTAATTTCGCGACCCACTTTGTGGGCTCCCAGTACTGGACTTGAGAATCATGAAGCCCCGAGGTCACCAACATGTGGGGATAGGAACCGGCACGTACTTGGTCATAAGGAGAATAGGACAACATATATTCATAATAGGCTGGCTGATTAGGATCGCCCCATTCATCATATTCCCCTGTGGTAAGCGGAATATCAGGGTCCAACATCGTTGTCACCACATCAACAAACGGCACTTGCGCCACAACTCCATGAAATCGATCAGGGCGCATATTGACTACGGCCCCAATTAGTAATCCCCCAGCACTTCCTCCCATGGCAAACAAGGCCTGGGGATTCGCATAACGGGCCTCCACTAAAAAGTCCGCACAAGCCAGAAAATCAGTAAACGAATTTTTTTTCTTCAATAATTTTCCATCTTCATACCAGACCCGCCCCAACTCCTCTCCCCCACGAATATGGGCAATCGCAAATACAAACCCTCGATCCAACAAACTTAATCGCGGAGAACTAAAGCTGGCATCCATGCTAGCCCCATAGGAACCATACCCATACAGCAATAAGGGATGAGTCCCATTTCGTTGAAATCCTTTTCGATAGACCAACGAGATGGGAATACTGATTCCGTCCGATGCCGTGGCATACAGCCGCTCCGTTTGGTAATGAGCGATTTGGAAATTCCCAAGAACCTCCTCCCGCTTAAGAAGTGTCTTTTCCCGTGTGGCCATATGATAGTCATAGATGGTCATAGGCGTAGTCATCGAGGTATACCCAAACCGGAACAAGGATGTTTGAGATTCCACATTGTCACCCGGTGTGGCCAAATACGTTGGCTCCCCAAAGTCCAAGTCATGATCTTCCCCGGTGTGCCAATCCCGGATTCGAAAGTGAATCAAGCCTTGCTTGCGTTCTTCCACCACCAAATAGTTATCGAAAAGTTCAAATCCCTCAAGCAATACATCCGCTTGATGGGGAATCACTTCTTCCCAGGAAGCCTTTCCTGTTTGTCCGGCAGAAGCCTTCATCAGCCGAAAGTTCTTGGCTTGGTCGTTGGTTCGAATATAAAAATACTCTCCTAAATGATCTAGATCATACTCATGGTCCCGCTCTCGAGCTTGAAAGACCGTTAATTTTTCTGTAGGCGTATCGGCATCCAAGAATCGATATTCACTGGAAATGGTCTGATGGGAACCAATAAAGAGATATTTTCTGGATTTGCTCTTCGTCACAAAAACTGAAAATGTTTCATCCTTCTCTTCATACACCAACTCATCCGTTGAGGGGGGAGTCCCTAACACATGACGGTAAATTCGCGAGGATCGAAGAGTTTGCGGATCCTGGCGGGCATACAAGAGTGTCAGATTATCATTGGCCCAAGCCATATTACCCGTCACCGATTCAATAACATCCGGCAATAGCTCTCCCTTGCTGAGGTCCTTAAATTGAATGGTATAAATTCGTCGTCCTTGGGTGTCGGTGGCAAATGCCAGAATATTTTGCCCAGGACTAATTACCCAATTGCCCAAGGAAAAATAATCATGTCCCTTGGCTAGCTCATTGGCATCGACCATTAGTTCTTCTTTGGATTCAGGCCCCTCCGACTTTCGACAATAGAGTGGGTATTCACTACCTTCCTGAAAACGAATAAAATACCAGAAATCCTTAATTTTGAAGGGAACAGAAAAATCCACCTCTTTGATTCTCCCCTTAATTTCCTCAAAGAGTTTTGTTTGAAGTCCTTCGGTATGCGCGAGCACCGCTTGTGCGTAATCGTTTTCGGCTCTCAAGTAACTCGTCACATCTGGATGATCTCGCTCCCTCAACCAGTAATAGTCATCAATCCGGACATGCCCATGTTTTTCCAGAGCGTGTGGATTAACCTGAATTTTTGGCGGAACCGGGGCCAATGAATCATGAGAAATATTTGTCATATACACCTGCCATCTGAAAGGAAATTTTGCCTCTTCCGTCCAATACACTATTCATCCATCGGACGAACGGATTTTCTCACCCCTTTGACTTGAGCACGCTGTTTTTTCTCTGTTAGCCGCTTTTCTTTCGTTCGGGTCGGAATTTTGGTTGGAACACGAACTCTGGTTGGCCGGAGAGCCTCCTGAAGGAGATGGACAAACTTCCCTAAAACCTCGTGCTTATTAGCAGATTGCGAACGATGTCGTTGCGCTTCCAGCCGCAGAATCCCCTGATTATTAATCCGAGACCCAAACAATGTTAATACGCGTTGCTTCTGCCGATCATTCAATACAGTAGATTGATTGAGAGCAAATTCCAAGACCATTCCCGTACTGACTTTATTGACATGTTGTCCGCCAGGTCCACGACTTCGAGAAGCTGTCAAATGAACTTCCGATTCCGGAATCACAACGGAACGAGTAATAACAATATCCATTCAAGTCCTTTACCACGTTCGGCCAGCATCCCCAAAGCATTTATCATCGTCATTGCTCGCCCCACCCTTCTGGCACGATACCGGATTTCCTTCTAATCGTAAACGACAAACTCTCCGAAAAAAGAAGAGCCGGAGTGAATCCTCACCCCGGCTCTTCTTCATTGAAGACTTAGAGTTCGCAAACTTACTTAATATCGGCCAACATAGCCTTGACGTGCGACTCCTTCAATTTCTTCAAAGCGACCACCTCTATTTGACGTATACGTTCCCGTGTCACATTCATTGATCGTCCGACTTGCTCCAACGTCCAGGACTCATCCACGCCAATCCCAAACCGCAGCTGGACGACTTCTCTCTCACGCGGAGTCAACACTTGAAGAATTTGCTCCAACCATTGGGCATTTGACTTTCGCATCACCTCTTCATCTGGCGACTGTCCATCAACATCAGGAATGAGCTCGCCTAACTCTGTCTCTCCATCAGCTGAAGGAGCGTCCAAAGAAATGGGATCCAAAAATGACTCAATCGTTTCTTGAACTCGTTCTGGGGTCATATCCAATTCACGGCCAATTTCCGCTAGGGACGGCTCACGATCAAGTTGCTGTGCCAACCGTTGCGAGGTTTTTGCTATTTTCGTAGAGGCTTCATTCGTATGGACGGGAACTCGGATGGTCCGACTTTGGTCTGCAACTGCCCGGGTAATACCTTGCCGAATCCACCAAGTGGCATAAGTGCTGAACTTAAAGCCACGAGTATATTCAAATCGCTCCGCTGCTTTCATCAATCCAATATTACCTTCCTGAACTAAATCTAAAAATCCCAGCCCCCTTCCCAAATACCGTTTGGCCACATCCACAACCAACCGAAGATTGCGCTGAACCAATTCATCCTTGGGTTGTTCAATCTCTACCCTGGCTTTTTGAATAGTCCGAATTATAGACTCCAATTCAACCTCACTTTTTTTCCCGGATTTTCCTCGCATGGCTTCTTCCGTTATCAGAACTCGAACCTGAGCCAAAATCTCATCAATAACAGGAACCGAATACCCGTTTAATTCCAAATATTGAGTGAACCGAACCTCATAGGCTTCTGCCTTTGACGATTTTGGCATTCGACTTAACATAACCATGACTTGACGTATTGCCTGACGAAGCATTGAGGTCCCCTGATACAATCGCTTTGCTAGGTGTAATTCCTCATCTTTCGCTAGCAGGGGTCTGGTACGAAAACCTCGGAAATAAATGGATTCCAAATTTACCGAACCGGCTTCCCTGGCAGAACCGCGAGTTTCTTCCAAATCTTGCTCTCCGCCCAATGATCTGCTGTGACGCTTCGCAGGTCGTTTTTTTTGGCGTTTAGAAGGTAAAAAGGGAGCAAAATCTTTCTTGTCTTCCAAAAAATTGGATGTCATTTGAAGTGTGATCATTGTAACTCCCCTTTCTTCATGCTCGGTTAGATGAGATGGCCAACCAACAAAAACCTCTAACTATCAGATATACTTGTAACAACCCGACATGAATGGGAAATTAACTGAATATTAATTTTTTTTAATTGAATGCGACAGAAGAGGAGCCTAGGTAGAAGCAAGAGAAGAGGACAAGGGCAGATAAACGGTAAACACGGAACCATGTTGATGTTGACTATGGACTTCCAAGGTCCCTTTATGCACATCCACTATCCATTTGCAAATAGCTAACCCAAGCCCAGATCCTTTTTGAGCATGAGCACGGGCTTCGTCGGTCCGATAAAATCGATCAAAAATTCTCACCTGCTCCTCTGGGAATATGCCAATCCCGGCGTCCTGAACCCTTAACCGAACTCGTTGATCAATGACATGGAGCGAAAGAGTCACCGTTTGCCCCTCTCGTGAATATTTCACAGCGTTATCCACCAAATTGAGCAACAACTCACGTAACCGCAGATCGTCCCCTAACACGATCACCGGTTCTATATTTTCCAGAACTGTCGTAATGTGACGCTCTTGCCCCAACACCATCGCCTGCTGCTGAACCTCGCGTACTAAATCATCTAACTGCACAGGAAGCATCTTAAGCTTTATTTCCCCCAAATCGGCCCTGGACAGGAAAAGGAGTTCATCCACGATTCGACTCATCCGATCGATTTCCTCCAAATTACTTTCCAGCACCATTCGATAATCCTCCGCATTTCGAGGACGGCGAAGCGCTAATTCCGTTTCCCCCTTTGTAATAGTCAAGGGCGTACGCAGTTCATGCGATGCATCGGCACTAAATTGCCGGATCTGCCGAAACGACACCTCCAACCGACCAATCATATCATTGAAGGTCGATGCCAGTTGGCCAATTTCATCATTGGAAGGGGGAGTTTGAATGCGTTGCGTGAGATCACCGGCAGCAATTCGTTGAGCAGTTTGAGTCAAGACATGAACCGGACGCAGAGCACGACCGGCCAAGAACCAGCCTCCCACCAAGGAAACTAATAATGCTACAGGAGAAGCGATATATAACCCAATCAGTAAACGATGTAACATGCGATCGGTAGATTGCAAAGAAGTACCAACCCGTAAGATATTCACCAATTGGTCGCCTTGTCGAACAGGAAAGGACAACAAACGAATAGGCACTCCCTTCTCAAATTGAACGGACTCGAATGTCACTTCTCCCTCCAATGCTGCTCGAAATGCCGTTTGACTCAAAGGAATTTCTCGACTTTGAATATTGGCGGATTGAATTGTCACTTGGCCCGCTGGCCCAAAAATCTGAAAAAATTTATCCAGCAAGGCAATCTCCGGGAAGTCCTGCGACAAATCTTCAAAGATTAAGAATGGACCAAATCGATGCTCGCCAAGGGTACGAATGGCTACTGCTGCGGCTTCTTCCAGAGAGGCATCAACTTGTTCGCGGAGAGCACGGGACATGACCAAATACAGTGATACGGCAAACAAGGATAAAATCAGAGCCAACGCCAAACCATACCACAAGGTAAGCCGAACACGAATCGAGGCATTTTTCATGAATCAGCCCTCATCATATATCCGCTCCCACGAACAGTTTGAATGAGGCTTTTCTCCCGCCCTTTATCAATTTTATTTCGTAAATAGCTAATATAGACATCAATCACATTGGTAAACGTATCAAAATCAAGATCCCATACATGTTCCGTAATCATGGACCGTGTCAATACGCGCCCGGCATTCCGCATCAAATATTCCAACAATGCATATTCCTTGGTCGTCATTTCGAGACGCTGACCAGCTCTTGTTACCTCACGAGTCACTGGATTTAAAATTAGGTCATCAACCTGCAAAACTCCGGTCGGTGCCCCACCAGCTCGCCGTAACAAGGCACGGGCTCTAGCCAATAACTCCTCTATGGCAAAAGGTTTCGTCAGATAATCATCAGCGCCCGCATCCAACCCCTTCACCCGCTGATCGACTTCGGAACGGGCCGTCAGGATCAAGACTGGCGTCTTGATGCCAGCCGCTCGCACCCGTTTAAGCACCTCCACGCCAGGAAGCCCAGGCAGCATCAAATCTAAAATGATCAAATCGTAATTCACCGTCTGCGCCCAATCCAATCCTCCCGGGCCGTCACCACAGACATCCACGGCATAACTTTCCTCTTCCAACGCCCGTCGGATAAACGACGCAACCTTAGGTTCGTCTTCAACCACTAAAATTCGCATAGTAAAAAATCATATCATGAGAAAATAGAAAGCGAGAAGGGCAATCCGTCTATCTCGTCAAATTACCCCCCTGCTCCGATCCCTACCGAAGGCAAAAAAGAAGCCCCGTCAGATACTATGACGGGGCTTCTTCAAACTAATGCTCTCAAGGTAACGATAGTTACAAGTGATCCACTAAGCTACGCAGCTTGTGACTACAGCTAGGATGGCGTAATTTTTTTAGCGCTTTGGCTTCAATCTGTCGAATCCGTTCACGAGTGACGTCAAAATCTTGGCCGATTTCCTCAAGAGTATGATCGGTGCTATCTCCAATTCCAAACCGCTTCCTGATCACCGTTTCTTCTCGAGGAGTTAACACTCCCAAGGCATTCGCAATTTGTCGTTGCAAATCGTACCGGTTCGCAGCATCCATTGGGGAAACCGCGTTTTTGTCCTCAATAAGGTCGCCTAATTGACTGTCTTCTTTTTCCCCGATCGGGGTTTCCAGGGAAATAGTCCCTTTGGAAATATCCAACATCATACGGACTTTTTCCGGAGTCAGCGCCATGCGCTCGGCAATTTCCTCTGGAGTCGGCTCCCGTCCCAATTGCTGGACTAACTGCCTGGCGGTTCGAGCCAATTTGGTGTTGGCTTCAATCATATGGACCGGGATACGAATAGTCCTAGCTTGATCTGCAATCGCACGAGTCACGCCTTGTCGAATCCACCATGTGGCATACGTGCTGAACTTATAGCCTCGTTGATATTCAAATTTATCCACGGCGCGCATCAAACCAATATTGCCCTCTTGAATAAGATCAATAAACTGAAGTCCACGATTGGTGTATTTTCTGGCAATACTTACAACCAATCTTAGATTAGCTTCAATGAGTTGAGCTTTCCCTCGCTTGACTTTCTCTTCGGCCGTTTCCAAAATGGACAGCCACACCTTAAATTCTTCCAAGGGCATATTCAGCACCTCCCCTTCAATTCGTTGAAGGGCTTCCTTGGCAGTTTGAACCTCACTCTTATAAGTTTCAATTTGTTCCGGTGAAAGCTGGGCCTTTTTTCTGGAAGAACTTCCCTTAGATCCCACTCGACCTTTTTTCCCAATAACCTGAATTCCATCTTCACCAACAAATCCCAGTTTTTCCATACGGGAATTCACCGTGCGCTCGGCTCCACGAATCTCATAGCCTAGATCCTTGATTTGTTTCAGCATGAAGTCTTTTACCCGCTGATGCAAATTTAAAGCTTCAATCTGGTCCACGTACTGCTCAAGCATGGCAATACGGCGTTTTTCCATTTGATCCTTTTTGATTTTTGAGGCCCGGTCCTCACGGCTCTGGGAATAAAGAGTTAAAAGATTTCGACCAATTTTCCGGACTGCGGCCAGCCCCTCAAGGGTCCGTAGACGCAACTCTTCATCTTCTTGTTCTCCCGCCTGCACATCTTCCTCTTCTTCTTCCTCATCAAGCGTATCTTGGAGCAACACAAGGTCACGCACACGAATTTCCTCAAGCTTCAACTGATCATGCAACATTTCTATATACTGAATATTGACAGGCATTCCATATACAGAAGAAGACAGCTCCCTCTTTCCCTCTTCGATATGCTTGGCAAGTTCAATTTCACCTTCACGAGTGAGCAAGGGAACCCGTCCCATCTCCTTCAAATATAAACGCACGGGGTCGTCAATCCGTGTAGGCTCCCCGGGAGTCAAGTCGATGTCCAACGTCGTCTCATTGTCATCATCGGAGTCCTCGCCATCATCTGATGAAGAATCCTCTTTGCCTTTTTTCAGAGAGCTCAGCTGAACAGCCGTGCGTTTCACAGGATCGATCACCTGCAAATTGGCTTCATTCAACGCATTTAAAATGGCATGCAATTGTTCCGATCGAATTTGATCAACCGGAAGGACATGACTTAAATCTTTGAGCGAAACATGCCCTTTGGACTTGCCGACCTCAATCAACCGTTGAATCACTTCAGACAATGTCACTGTTTTCCCCATTCGAAACTCCTTCACTCAGTAATAACGCACAACGAATACTATATCCTGATCCGCTATTGTTCGTTCCCAATTATTTCCAAGGGTGAACGTTTCTGACTTTCCTTCTCACTTAAAGCAAGAAAAAGCTCTTTCCCTTTTTCATCTTCATATCCAAACGGAAAAAGAACAAACCATTGGATTTTTTCTGGTCTTCACAAAAATACGGCATTGACCACAAAGACAAAACCAGAAAAAAGAACTATTCAATAGGAAGCTAGAAGGGAAATGAGAATGTGAAAAAAATTAAACTTAATGGTACTAAATAGCTACTCAAAAAGTAAAGTAGATCACCCACCGACACATTTCTTACCATAAAAAACATAAGTATCTGTTTTAAATGTCTTTATTTCTTTTTACCAGTCATACCATTAGACCTACGTTAGAGTATAAACACCTAGTATAAAAACAAACAGAAGCCATCAGACAAATTTTCGCTAACGAAAACTATCAAGAATCATAAACAAAATCCGACAAACCTAAGAGATCGCATTGAACAACGAGAAAAACTCTCTAATGGTAGAGGATTTTTTTTATCCGGGAACAAGGCCCCTTTATGCTAAAAATTCTTCTCGTCGAAGACAATCCGGAGGATGCCACCTTCGTCCAACGGCTGTTACACGAAGGACTTCATAACCAACTCACCTTCCATCAAGCTCCCACAGCCCAGCAAGGGCTAGAATTGGCCAAGCAAAATCCGCTGCAAGCCATTTTATTAGACGTAAACCTACAACAAGCACTCGGACTAGATTATATCACCCAATTCATCGAATACTGCCCTGGAGCTCCCATTATTATGCTCAGTGGGATAGAAAATGAAGAACTAGCGTTAGAAGCGGTGAAAAAAGGGGCTCAAGATTACTTAATCAAGGGGCAAATGACGAGTCGAGGGCTCTGCCGAGCCATTCGCTATGCCATGGAACGCCAACGGGCTACCCAACGGATCACCCATTTGGCCCATTACGATCATTTAACCGGTCTGGCCAATCGCGGCCTTTTTTATGAGCGCTTAAATTCAGCCGTGGCACGTTGCAATCGGAATGACACGGCCATGGCCTTAGTATTTTTAGATCTGGACCACTTTAAAACGATCAATGATACGTTAGGGCATGAAAGTGGAGACATGCTTCTCAAGACGGTCGCGCACCGACTGAAACAATGTATTCGAGAAATTGATACCGGCGTTCGATTAGGCGGGGACGAATTTGCGGTCTTACTGGAACAGATTCTATCGGTGGAAGATGTCGCCACCGTGGCCAACCGCATCCTCCAATTATTGGCCCAACCGGTATTGGTGCAACATCACCAACTGCATGTGACAGGGAGTCTGGGGATTACCATTTACCCGTGGGACAGTGCCAATCCCCAGGAATTACTCGCACATGCCGATGCCGCCATGTATCGTGCAAAAGCCCAGGGGGGAAATAATTACCAATTTTACACTGCGGGCATGAAGACCGCCGGGTTAGATCGTACCACCCTGGAAGTGGAACTGCGCCGTGCCCTCAACAAACAAGAATTTCTCTTGCACTACCAACCCCAATACGATCTTCGGACAAAACAGGTCGTGGGGATGGAGGCCCTTTTACGTTGGCACCATCCCTATCAGGGTCTGATTAATCCGAAACAATTCATCCCCCAAGCGGAAGAAAATGGGATGATCCTTCCCATCGGAGAATGGGTCTTACGCGCGGCCAGCAAACAAGCCAAATATTGGGAAAAGCAAGGTTTCCCAAGCGCTCAGGTGGCCGTCAATCTCTCGGCCAGACAAATTCATCACGGGAATCTTCCAGCACTTCTTCAAGAAATTTTAAAGCACTCCCATCTCGATCCAGAAAACCTCAAATTGGAACTGACCGAAACTTTCCTCATTCACGAAACCGAAGAAACCATACAAACACTGCGCGAACTCAAAGCAATGGGCATCCATCTGTACATTGATGATTTCGGGGCCGGGTATGCCTCATTGCGCTATTTGAAATCGTTTCCCCTTGATGGAATCAAATTGGATCAAAGCCTCATACAAAATCTGCCATACAGCACAAACGACGCGGCTATCGTAGATGCCGTCATTTCCTTGGGCAATGCCCTGGGGTTGCAAGTCATTGCTGAAGGCGTCGAAACGACCGAACAAGCGCAATATCTAGAAAGCCATGGGTGCAACATCATCCAAGGCTACTGGATCTCCCCACCTCTCCCGGCAAATGAAACCACGCACATGCACCTGATGGTTCAGAGTTAAGCCTCCCCCAATCTCGCACACCTCACACCCCCTCGACATCCCTTCAAAACCAACGTCCGGCATACACATAGGACGGTTGGATCAACACAGCCAAGCCCCCTCGGCCAACATTCTCTTGGGAAGACATGATAAACTTCAAGAGAACCGTCTGACTACCGAAACACACACAATCGGAAGGAACAGACCATGTCGAACGATTCTGAACACTGGTCGAGGAGGACCCTGTTGAAACAGGGAATAGGTTTATGTGGCTTCACCATTGGTGGACTAATTGCTTCCCACAGCTGGGCGGCGAAGTTTATCCAAATCACTCCTCGGCAGGCACTCGGCCCATTTTTTCCCGATGACGGCGATGAGGTGGAGACCATCCGGGAAACGCCAGACACTCGGATTCCCATCGCACAAGCCAATGACCAGGACCTTACATTCATCAATGGAAGACAGGGAACAGCCAAGGGAAAAATCATTCGCTTGCGCGGCAGGGTCCTGGATGCCAAAACCAGCAACCCGGTTCCCGACACACTCATCATCATGTGGAGCGCCAATGCCTCAGGCCGGTACAACCATAAAGGGGACGATGGTATGGACACTTTTCCCCACCCCATAACCGGGGAAATCATTCATCGTGCCCATGACGAACATTTTCAATATTGGGGCAAGGCCATCACCAATCAACAAGGACACTATTGGTTTACCACTATCGTCCCTGGGTTTTACCCCATTGACCAAAAAGCCGGGCTTTATCGGCCTTCCCATCTTCACTTCAAGATCATGCCACCCAATACCCCTCAACTCGTCACCCAACTGTATTTTCGGGGGAAGCAGATCCCCAACAACGACCTCAACCAGGAACTCTTGCCCAAAGATGTCGTCGTCCGGGATGCTCAATTGACTCAAGAGGAATTGGAGAGCGTAATTGTGGACTATGTTCCAGATACGACAGGTGAATTACCAAATGGATTAATCGGCCATTACGATTTCATCGTGCCCAGGTAAACACCTTTTCATGTCGCAGGCAGCTTCGAAAACGGCTCACACCCGATTTCGGAAGAAACCCGATAGTCGTTCCGGATAATTGGTAATAATTCCGTCCACTCTCATCTCCATTATTCGAACAATATCATCAGATGTATCGACCGTATAGACAAACACCTTCTTCTTATCGAGCTGTAACGCCTGAACCAATGGAGACGTGACCGTCTCCAACGCCAAACCCACATGCGTGACCGGTAAAGTCCCCACATATGCCAATAGATGCTCCGGCACATCCTCAAACAGCGCTAAGACCTCTGCCTCAGGCTTCATCATGCTGACCTTTTGCAATTCTTCATGGAGAAACGAGGCATAGACTACCGAACCCCGAAAACGAATGGCATCCACGGCCCCACACACTTGTGGGGCAATCCCGGGAATCTTCATCTCAATCATCGCGCCAGCCCGCCCGCTGAGACACGCAAGAGCTTCCCCGAGAAGTAGAATCCGTTCTCCCCCACCGGCATCGAGCGTCCGCAGGGCCTGAAGTGAAAAATCTTCCAGCTTCCCGGCTCCGTTGGTCGTGCGCTCAACGGTCTCGTCATGAAATACCACCAGAGCCCCATCCGCTGATTGCCGGACATCAAACTCCACGAGGTCCACACCCAAAGCAATCGCTTGCTCAAGCGAGGCCAACGTATTTTCCGGGGCATGCCCGGCTGCCCCTCGGTGACCGATACAAAGAGGAAAACCGGATGGGCGAAGAATGAGGCTCATAAATACCGGCCCTAACTCTAAAAATCAGCAATGCATCCTGAAGCTTCCCCTATACAAGTAGAGAAAAAATTAGAGCTTTCTGGCTGATGATATTAATCCCCAAAACAGCTTCCCCCTAACCTGTTCAAAGAACGCTTCATTTGCCTTGTGTTTTTGATTGATCTTCCCCTGATTTTTCTGACACATCCCTCAAGCTTCTTATTTAGGCGAGGAGGTGTGTCATGGAGAAACGGAGAAAGTACCGCACCTTTGATTACGATAAGAGATTTAAAACCAACCCAAGCGATGACCAAATCATCATTAATACCCGCATTACAAACTGAATCTAAAAAAAAATTCTTTCCTTTTCCGCCATTTTCTGCATGGTTTCCCAATCAGGTGGTTGGGTAACGAGGATTGCTGTTAGGCATGAGTCAGGATGATTCCGAGGGCGACGAAGACACCACATCCCATGGCGGCTAGGCTGTATGGACGGTCCTCGCGTTCGGCTAAGGGTAACAGGTGCGTCGCCCCTACATAGACCAGGGCTCCGGCTGAGACAGCCAATAGAGCGCCCAGCATTTTTGCATCAATTTGGTGAATCAAGGGAAGGGCCAGAAAAGTTCCAAATGGGGTAGTCAGAGCAGCCGCCACGAACGCCAACCACCAGGCCTTGGATGATGAAAACCCTCCTCGTAGTAATAAGATATACGTCACAATCCCCTCAGGAAATTCATGCAATACCAGCCCCAGGGCTGCCAAGGTGCCGGTGAGTACGCTCACGCTGAACGTAATGGCATACACTACCCCATCCAATGTGGAGTGCAAGCCAATGCCAAGCAGGGGAATCAACCCGATAGCCGTATCGGGAGTCCGATCACACACATAGGCATGAATAAACCGGTTAATCAGATGAAAGGTCAGGTAGCCGATCAGCAGATACACTGGGGCCCGTTCGTTCATGCCTAATGCGTGAGGGATTAGATGAAGAAAGGAAACGGTGATCAGCGCCCCGGCCGCAAAGCAGGAAAAATAGGTTGCATGGTGATGGCCCCAGTCTTCAAAACGGCGAATCACAAACAACCCGATCGTTGTCACGCCGGCGGCAATGAGGCTAGCCAGTAACGCCCACCCGTAATCCGTACCCATCATCAAATGACATCCTCCACAGAACGTTTGGCCTCGCGATCCCCCACCCCCACAAACAGCCCATTGCTCGTCAAGCAGAGGAGATTCTAGTCTTCCCCTACAAAAGACACAATCGCACGGCAATCAAATTGAATGATTTTTACAAGCGGAAGGCTTGATGGCAGACCACGCAAGCATGAATGGTCTGCTGGAGATGAGGGAGGATGTGCTTGAGGTCCTTCGTCGGGATCACAGTGCCTAGAACCTCGGCGGCCCGATGATGCTCCAGGGCCAACTCATGGTAGGCAGCCGGGAAGGTCGCTCCGGCCTCTCGCTGCATGGCTACATGATGTTTCAAGAATCCCAGTTCCTCGGTTGCCAGGATAGCCGCTTTGGAAAACTCCTCATGCACCAATGCCAAGACAATGGCATCGATAGCTTCAAGATGCTCCCGCATGGTCAGCTTTAGTCCCTCCTGCGCGGCCGGAGGAAGCTTCAACTCCATGCGCTTCATCCCAGAGTCCTTGACCTTCGCAACCTCTAGCTGATGAGCACCCTGATGATCGGCTTCTGCATTGAAGAGACTTACACCCATTCCGAACAGCAGCATACCAACTAAGCCCGTGCCGAATTTCACCAGTTTTTTCTGTGTTTCTGGTTTCATCGGACTGCGCCACATGAGTTAGAATCATTGGGTTCATGGATATAGGGGCCAAGCGGCTGTTTGATGCCGACTGCCCCTATGAGGTCTCCCGCGTGACATCCCATGGAGGTATCCAATGGAAATGGCCAATACTGAGACGTTGCTAGAATTATGGTGCCAGGGAACGAAGGTATCCCATCAAATCGCTCACTTGAGCATCATCTAATGCGCCCTCAAATCCGGCCATGGCCGTTCCTGGGCGGCCATGAAGAATGACGGCTATCCATTCTTGATCGGTTTTGGTTTGCGTGGATGGACTGGCCAGATTAGCTGGACGAGGATCAAGGTACTCAGCCATTTCTCCATCCCCTTTTCCCGAAAACCCATGGCAATGCTGACAGGATTCCCGATAAATGGCTTTTCCCTTTTCTACCTTATTATGATCATTATCATGATCATTGGCCATTCCCATTGGCGTCCCACCCACCAACAGTCCAACCATGGAGATTCCGACCCCTAGCCACTTCATCTTTCTGTTGACAACGCCCCAGCTCCGATGAATTCTACTTTTCATGAAGGTTGTCCCGCTCTCATCCGTTGGAAAATGACGATTCACTCACTTACCTTTTCCAAACGTCATCATATAGGCAGTGATGGCAAAGATATCCCCTTCCGGCAAGGAAGGCTTGGGAATATAGGCTCCACTTTCCGGCACAAAATCATCAGGATTAAGATTAAACCGGTAGACCCAATCGGGCTGAAGACGATTCCCGGCATTGACCAACGAGGTGCTGGATGTCCCCCCCTTATATCCACGCTTATTGTTCGCCGGAGTCCAATGGCAGTTCTGACATCCATGGTCACGATACAAGGCTTCCCCTCGGGCTAACTCCTCAGGCGTTCCCGGCTTCACCTCGCCTTCCTTTACCCGTGCATCTTTCAGCGTTCCCAAGAAATCGGCGACCTGTTGAGCCTCAATGGCCGTGATCGAAAGATGTGGCCCTTTTCGAGTGAAGTTGAAGTCATACCCGACGGGATATAGCTTTTCTTTGGGATCTTGGAGCCAAGCCACCAACCATGGACGTTGATATTTACTCCCGGCCCAGATCAAATCAGGGGCTTTCTTCTTCGAACGGGCCATGGGTTGGCCGGTGATGCGATGGCAACCGACACAACGAGTCTTGACGAGCGTTTCTCCTCCGCTGGCCATAGCATCGGGAGCAAAGGCAACAAGCACCATTACCCCCATCACTCCAGCAAGCATGCTCCTTGTTCCTCGATGAGCTCCTGAGAAAGCCTGAGGTGGAAAAGGTTTATTCACCATACACTCCTTCTCACCTGATACGGGATGGCCTGCGGAACCGGATGAGTAATCCTATTCATGCCTCATCCCTGGCCCACCATGTCTCCCTCCACGGCCATGGTGCGGCCCTCCTCTCCCCCCACCAGGTCCACCGGCAAAACTCCGTTCATATTGCATCACCGTCCAGATTTCTTCGTCCGTTAATAACCCCCCAAAGGGAATCATAGCCGTGCCCGGTGAGCCATGCTTAATCACCCAAAAAATTTCACCTTCCGACCGATGCATCCAAAACCCATGCGAACGAAAGACCCGTGGGGGTGGATTTAAATTGGCCGCACCGGGCCCATCACCCCGCCCATTGGCCCCATGGCAATTGATACACGTTCCTTTCCCCTCATAAATGGCCTTGCCTTTTTCCACAATGTCTGAGGATTCCGGTAATGGACTGTTCAGAGCCCTCGCTTCTTCCAGCTTATCGGCTGGGACTCTCGGCGTCATCATCTGTTGGTGCCCATGTTGTTGGGCCCATACCCCCATCGGCCACCCTAGAAGGAAAAGCAGCACTCCTACCACGCATCGAAGCCCCATAAACATCATGGCATCCTCACTTGTTTTGCAAAATATTGTCATCAGCCTCTGTCGGACTGAAGGCCCGTTGGTCATTCACACTCTCTCATACTCATAGTCCCCACTCCATCTTTAAGTTCCACCAAACGTGCGGAGATAGATCACCACTGCCCAGGCATCCTCTTCCGATATGTACAGCGGCAAATACGGCGCCATATCAGTTCCATGGCTGCCATGTTTCAGAATCCAAAAGAGTTCGCCATCTGTACGAGCGGCTTGCCAAGCCGCATCGGCAAAATTTGTAGGCGGCTCGGACCCTGGCGGACTGATCCGCCCTCCACTGCTTCCGCCGGCTCCTTCGAGGCCATGACAGGCCGAACAGTACGCCTTGCCTTCATAAATCTTTTTCCCTTTCGCCACCAAATCAGCAGATGGGGTGAACGGATTGTGCAAGGATTGCGCTTCTTGAAGGCGTTCAGGTGGAACACGAGGAGTCAAATCACCGGGACCACCGGCGGTTGCCAAAACCGCTGAAAACAGAGCCGCTCCGCTTCCTACACCTAGGAGCAGAATCGTTCGCGCGATGAGCTGCATATGGACAGACTCCTTTGTTGATCGGCCGTTCTCTCAATACATTCACATGACACTGTACTTATTCCCTCTTCAGCATTTACTTCCAAATCCCATGCCAGGAATAAGATTCATAATTTTCTCAGAGTTTTTTGAAAAACTGTGAAGCCTGTAGCTAATCGCTACAGATTAGAGGGAATCGTTATGGCGCAGAGTGCTACAACAGGAGAGGAGGGTTGGGTACTCAGTCATCCGCCTTCACCCACACAAAAAGGCGGATGAGGTATGACCGGATTAAGACTCGTTCGATGACGATTTTGTAGCAGGCATATCCAAGGCCGGGAATTCGAGGCCTTCAATCTCTTGTAACGTTTTTCCAGCAATGCCTTGCAAATCGCCATACATCCCGACAGTGGCTTGCATCACCCGCCCGATTTGCTCTTCGCGTTTGGCCCACTGCTTCATGATGGCTTTGCGTTCTTTCTCTAAATCTTCCTGCATGGTGGAAAATGCCTCAACAATCGCCTGTACGCGTTGTCGAAAACGTGGCCCCATTAGATAGTCATACACCATTTCCATTTTGGATTGTTGCCCTTCACTCGCCTTGCGCGCGGCAGCCACTTCCATCAGGCTTTGCCGCAAAGCCATTGCGACCGGAATGGCGGCCTTCGGGTGCACCACCCACACCCCCTCGATCAGATCAAACGTCTCCACATCTTTGGGCAAAGCCTGACTGACAAGAGCGGCCAGTTCCGCTTTGGCCTGACGTTGATCTTCACGCAATTTGACCAGCCAGCCATCGCTCCAATTTTTCGTGCGCTTCGATTCCCATAGGATGGTTCCACAAAGTTGGCCGAATGGACCGGCCACTCGATGCAAAACATCCCCTCCGAATTCGCCTTTCGGCACGGGCTGAATCTGATCCAAGGGGAATTTGACCGCCAACATGGTTTCCAACTCCAGCTCCTGCACTTCTCCCTGCAGTTGCTGGGAACCCTGTTCAGCCCGCCGTTTCAGTTCTTCAATTTGTTTTTGCATACCGGCAATGGTTTGCTCTTTTTCCATCACCTTGAACTTGAGGACATCTTCCGCTTCTTTCCTGGCCTGTTCTCGGGTGACGGCCAAACCCTCCTGTACCCGTTTTTCGATGGTCAAGTCCAACTCCCGTTTGGCATCGTCCAATTCTCGCTGCTTGCGGAGTAATTCGGCTTGAACCTTCTGAGCCTCCGCAAGTTTCTCGTCCTTCTGCTTCAGAATGGTTTGGACCTCAAGCAACTCTTTGGATTTTTGCTCCAGGTCATTGGAAAGTGCCAACTTAGCCTTCCTGGCTTCCTCGGCGGCAATGGCCGCTCGTTGTTGCTGCAACTTTTCGGCTACCTGCTCGTCCAAGGTGGCTTTGGCCTTGGCCAAAGCGGCCTCTCGTTCACGGATGGCGGCTTCGCGCTTGGCTGCTTCGGCCTCTTTCTGTGCGAGCCGCTGTTCAAACTCCCGTTTGGTGGCTTGGAGGAGCGGCGCAGCCAGAGACTCTGTCAGCTTAATCTCCAGTTGACAGTTGGGACAGATAACCGTTGGTTCAGTCATGGGTAAAAACTTTCCTATTTCGTCAGTTTATTATCTAAACGAGTTTCAACTTGGCGGAATAGCTCCAACGCAAATTGATCACGCTGGCGGCTGGAACATTCCCCATACGCCTTTGGAGCGGCAAAGCGGACCCGGTCCAACCTGAAAATCTGTGACCGTTGCAAACCCTTCAAATCATGCCGATCTAGATCGATTGGCTGCAGAAGGACCGGAATGACGAGTCTGTGTTTATCTTTTAGCAACCCAGGGAGTTCCTGTGCTTGAATATACTGTGAGCCGAGGAATGCCGGGCTGACCAAGACTAATCCGACATCGCATTGCTTCACCGCATGTTGAATTTCTTCATGCCATTTCTCCCCGACCAAAATATTCTGATCTTGCCAGAAATCATACTGGTAGCGTCTTGAAGGCCGCGTTTGCTCTTGAAATGCTTTCAAAAATCGGGTCGCCAGATCCCGATTGGCTCGGGCATAGGAGACAAATACTGTAATCTTCTTTTTCATCCACCAGGGCCTTGAAGATGCGGAAAGACAAACGAAGCCATCCTAGCCAACCCCCAAGAAAATGTACAGGGATCCATAATGGTATTCATGAAACTATAAGACCCTGAGTAAAGGCTCAGGCAAACTAATCGAAATCAAGAGAACATTTCAGCTGGTGAATGACACATGTAAGGAGGAATGAGCAGTTGAGAGATCTTCCAGCCAACTCTATGTCCTGCCAGGATCCTCATCTAATGACAAGAAGGCAAGATTCCCTTGTGCCTTATGAAAAGGCGCCTCCTTCCACCCTATTGTGCAGATTACGCAGTTGAAATGGACAGAGACGATTTGGGCCAGGCATGCTCCCCAACCCAAATCATCCCGTCCAACGCCCGGAAGAGGGCAAGGCAAGACACGTAATTTATCGGTGACCAGCCCCCTGATGAGCCTGACGGTCGGCACGGCGATCCGCCTGCCGATGCCCTTGACGGTCGGTTTGTCGATCTGGCCTTCGATCCGATTGCCGATCGGCTTGACGATCAATTCGTCGGTCCTCCTGCCTGGGAGCCCCTTCCCCGTTGCGGGCAAGGGCTGGACTGCCTATCACCGTCGCCAACACGAATCCTATGACCATCGTTCCAAGAACTTTGCTCATGTTGAAATCCTTTTAAAGAATGGATTGGCAGAGTATGACTGACGACTACGGACTTATTACGGCCATACCGTGATTAGACTTACTGTGCGCCTCACCTTCTTTGACGACGAGATATCTCTCCAGTAAACGGATTTTTTTGATTGGGTTCTCATACAGTCCCACGGTTGAACCGGAGGTCTCTTTACCAAAAGGGAGAAAAGCGGATTGGTACAGCTCTCGCGCGCGGCTAGAAACGTAAGAACCTGTTCGAACGATCAATCGCCCACTGAGTTTGAACACTACATTCCCAGAGAGTTCGTGGCTATCCCCAATCCAGGCAATCCAATGATCGGCGCGGGATCCAAGAAGCCACCCTCCCCAAACATGAGAGGCGAATCGGTAAGATCCCGCTCGAGCAAATAGGTGCCGAAGGCACCCTCTTGAGCGATAAGGATATCGCGGCATTGGTTGGCCACACAAAGAGCCGCGCGAGTCAAAATACTGGTTTCCCCAACTTGCGCTCCAATAATAAGAGGAATGCCTAGGTCTTTGGCCTGCCGTGCCACAGCCAAAGAGCGTAGGATTCCACCCATTTTTGAAATACGAAGATTGAGAATCCACTTATTGGGATCAGTGTTGACCATATCAAAGTGTTCTTGGCGCAAAAAGCTCTCATCCAGGATAATCGGACAACCCAAGCGGCTGATGATCTCTCGACAGCCAGCATAGTCTCCCCTCTGAAGAGGCTCTTCAATAGCCCAAAACGGATAGTCCAAAGCCTGAAGATAGGAGGTAGCCTCGTCTACCCGGTTCCACAAATTATTGGCATCCAACCGAATACGCAGATTTTCTAAGCCCATTTCTTGAAGACAATGGATTTTGGCACGGTCCTCATCACGACGGCCTGAAATTTTCACTTTAAAATCTGTAAAGCCCCGCTTCGAAAATTGCCGCACTTGGCTTTGAAAGGCGACCATGTTCTCGGCTCCTAACACGGCTGAATACCGAAACGTACGGTCTAACTCGGTTAGGCCCAGCAGCCCTTCGATGGTCTGGTTCGATTCTTTTGCCCAGACATCCAGCAGGGCCAATTCTCCCGCGCACCAGGCGGCAGGATTCGAATTAATCAGGGTATGATGGGCAACCATCCACCCACGCAAATCTTCCACCCCTCGCCATTCCTCCCAGGATCGGAACTGCGATTCAAAAAAGGCATGAACCGTTTCTAAGGTCTCCCCCGTCACGTATGAGCGGGGGCACCCCTCCCCCACTCCCATGAGACCCCGGGCCGTCTTGGCGATCACAAGAAGAGTCTCCGTACACTTCCGACTGGCTGTGGCATGGACAAACACCTGTTTAAACGGAATGTGTAACAGGCGTTGAGTGAGAAGAAGACGGGACATTAGGGTGAGGTTCTGACATATTTCAGAAAATTAAACGAACAATCTTTGGCATATTGCAATTTGAGAATTTTTAATTGAGCCTCACGCTGCCCCTGCTGGAGACAATGCGCCTTATAAGCCTCAGCCGTTCCTGGCTGCAGGTTGACAATTTTCAAGGGTTCCAACCGCCCACTTTCTCGTTTTTTCTGAAACTCTGCATTCATTTGAGACAAGGCAGTTTCTATATGATACCCCGCAAACGCATCTAGCGAAGGATGTTCCAGATACAGGGTATAGTGCCGTGCCTGAGGATCGGCCAGCATGACGTAAAATTCCACGTGAATCCGATAACGGCGTTGAAGGGCCGCCATGGCCTCTGTCACATGATACTCGTAGAGCTTTTCACCGGTCATATTCGTCACACCCTTGCCCTTTTGAACAAACGCAATGGTTGGGGTCTGATGAAATCGCCCCGTGACCTCTACCAAATCATTCATGAAGTATCGATAGAGACCATTGGCGGTGGTAACGACGACATAATACTTTTGCCCTTCTTCCAATTGCTCAACCGTGACCGCATACGGCCGTTCGGCATCCCAATCCGACTGAGGCACGAATTCAAAAAACGTCTCCTGAATCATCGGCACACAGCGATTCGTGCGGGGATCCACATTGACACTTCCCACGCATTCACTTGATAAATAGCCCATTTCAATCAACGCCGTCTGTGGGGACAACTTGGCTCGCAAGGAGGGAATTCCCACGCTGCCACTCCCTCCCATCCATGTCACCACTCCTTTCAAATCTGGCCACAGGTTTTGAATGCTGACCTGGTCTTCATGACCAACCATTTCCTGTAATTGACGAAGCCGCCTCTTCGAAGGAACAGGGAGAGGGCCCTCTGCCTGCCCTGAAGCGTGTGATGACAGGAGTTCTACTACATGAGAAAAGTGTTGGCGGCCAATATCCAACAGCTTCAAAAATGTGGCGGGATTCGCCGAGGCCACTACCGACACATGGGGTTCCGCCAAAGCGCATGCCGCTAGATAAAAATATTTCCGTTGATAATCGTCGATTTCATACAGAGCGTCTGGAATGCAGAGTTTCTGCTGAAGTGCCCCCGGCAAGGCGGCCGTCAAGAATCCCGACATTGAGCCATAACTCGTCCCGGTTTCCAAATACCCCTCAACTTCGGGTCCGGCAATGACCAACATCTTGCCGTCGAAGAGCCCACGTACGGCTTCAAACTGTGCATAGGTACTGAGGCGTTGAAAATGCCGCAAGCCCTCGCGCGTTCGATTCAGAATGGGAATCAACTTGGGCTTTCCGGTGGTCCCACTCGTGAGGGCATACGTTTCCGGCTGCTCGGAGTTCAGTCGAGGCTCTTTGAATTCTTCCTGATCCTCGATGTCCAAACGCAGATCTTCATATGTCTGAATGGGAATAGCCAACCGAAAGTCGTGATATCCGCGCAACTTCACAAATCGATGAGCCCGGCCAAATCCCGTGGTGGCCTGCATAGCCAAGATATCGTGCAATACCTTCGCCTGCACCTCTCTTGGCCGCTGCAACTGCTCCATAAAAGGATTCCAACAACGGCGCCCGGCAAGAATCATTTCGGCACGGATACGCGCATTTTGTAAAGAATGAGGAATCATAAGCCCACGGTTGTCTGCGGTTCGGCTTCGGAAGTACATGGGACAGCAACTTGCTCGAAGAACGTCATTGGATATGCCCGATTGATCAGCCCCAACTCCTCAACCATCCGACCCTGGGGAAGATACCATGTACCAAAAACAAGATCCCAGACAATGAGATTATTTCCATAATTGTGATTGGACTCCTCTGGCCACTTAGAATGATGCCACCGGTGGAGTTCAGGGCCACTGATGACATAGTTCAGCCAACCCAGCCGCACATCAATGTTACAATGTTGAAAAAATCCATTCAGCGCATAACACACCATATAGAAGGCCAATACCTCCTCCCCTATGCCCAGAATCAGAAAGGGTAGCGAATCGAAGAGAAATTGCACCCCTTTATCAACGGGATGAAATCGTCCGACATTAAGCCAATAGAGAATATGTGGGGAATGATGGACCGCATGAAATCGCCAGAGCGGCCTCCACTCATGCGCCACACGATGTAGCCCATATCGTAATCCATCGGCCAATACCATCATCAACCCCATCTGAGCGACCACCGGCCAATAATGAGGCCACAGACTCCAGCCCATCTCACCCTGCAGATGCAGCCCCTCCAACAAGGTGAGTGACACCGCAAACGACAAGAACAGAGGCAACATTCCTTGTACCACTACCATAAATATGGCATCCTGTCTCAGTGCAGCCATATCCGGCCCCCAGGAACACCGAAAGGGAGCCATCCACTCAAATCCCATGATCAGAAGCGCTCCGAGCACAATAGGAATATAGGTCGCCACTGGCAGGGATAGGCCCATCCGCAAGCACCACAGATGTCCCAGAACCCCAAGAGTGAGTACGATCGGATAGGCCCCATAACGAATCAAGACTTTCATCCCAGTTCTTTTTTCGGAATGGACGTGTTGGGACTATACTGAGACAAATGACACCTGCCATATACCCACAAAAACGTGGCCAGCACAAAATGGAATACCGTCGGCAGTCTGGCTCCAAACCAAACATGATCGGGGGCGATAGTCAACCCCACCACCAATCGGATCAGCATGACCATGCCGTAGAATCCTCCCAGCCACAATAAGGTCTTCCCCACTTTTCGCGAAGGCACCATCAGGCCTCTCATGAGACTCCAGACAACCCACAGGCACCATCCTACAATGACCAGTTGGAAAGTGAGCAACAAGGGATAGGGGAAGGCTCCACTGTGCCAGTGCTCAAAGGAGGGAAGAAATGCCACCGGGTGCCAGGCCTGAATACCTTGCCCTATCACTCGGAGAACAAAAAGCCCAGTCAAGCCGAATAAGATCCAGGCATATCCCTGACTAGTCCATGATCGCCTCTCCTCGGACATCACGTTTTTTCCCCATATTACCGGGCAGGAAGACTCACAAATCATTAGAGCACCGGTGTCGCTTGACGATTGTCCATCACAGACAATTGTAAAGCAAAGTCCCGGCAAGGAAAATTGCTCACTTCCCATTGGAAGCCATTCATGCCAGGATTGGAGAGTAATGCATCAGTGAGACTGAATGGTGAGTGCTCTCTTATAATTCCTTTATGAAAAATTCGATCTTACTCATAGGCAACTCTGATGGGATTGGCGCGGCGGTCACCCGTGCCTTGGTGGCAAATGGCACACGAGTCATCGGCCTATCCCGAAGTCCCAGTCCCCTCGGCCCGCATGGTCCCCGCCATATCGTTCAAGATATTGCCAGCCCAGAGTATGAGGAAGTGTTGAACACCCTCCTCGTGGAGGAAGGCCCTATTGAAACGTGCATCTTCTGTGCGGCCATCGGTTCAGAGTTACAACTTCCGGACTTGTCTCAGGAAGCCCTCGTCATTGAAGTCAATTTCACGGCTATGGTACGAACGTTGGCCACTCTCGTTCCCGGGTGGCTTGAGCAAGGCCAGGGGCATTTTATTGGACTTTCCAGTATTGCGGATGACTTTTATAATGCTCACGCGCCTTCTTATACCGCCTCCAAAGCCGGATTCAGCAATTATCTGGTCTCTATGGGGATGAAACTACGCCCACACGGAGTTCATGTCACGAACATTCGATTTGGCTTTGTGGACACCAAACTCCCGAAAGCCTCATGGAAGCCCCTCTTAATGACCGCCGATCAGGCTGCAGCCACCATCATACGCTGCTTGGAGACCAAACCCATACAACACACCGTACCTAAACTGGCTGGTGCAGCCGTCCACCTGTATCGTCTGGCGCAATCTGGGCGAATTTGGTGGCGTTAAAAACAGTTTTCACATTTCACGGCCTTTGATATAGTCGGACAATTGACCTTCAGCCTTTTGTCCGATTCTCTGGCCCCAATTTTCTTGAAAGGAGCATTCCCCCATGATCGAACCCTCCGGTTCTCATTCTGCAGATGCCGACATCATCGCCCATCTGGGTCCTCTCGCATCCCTGGTTGGAACCTGGGAAGGCGACAAAGGTCATGACATGGCTCCTTCCAAGGACAGTAGCCATGAAACACATTTCCGTGAACGACTGACTTTTGAACCCATCGGACCTGTAAGAAATGGCGCCCAAGTCCTCTATGGCCTTCGGTACGCCACCATAGCCTGGCCACTCATTCAGGAGCACCCGTTTCATGAAGAAGTCGGATATTGGCTTTGGGATGCGGAGCGAAAACAGGTCATGCGCTGCTTTATGGTCCCGCGTGGAGTGCTAGTGAATGCCGGAGGAACGGCTGAGCCAGATGCCAAGGAATTTCATCTGGCTGCGGAAGTCGGCTCTTCTGTCTATGGAATTCTCTCGAACCCTTATTTGGATCAAGCCTCCAAAACTGTTCGATATACACTATCCGTCAGCATCCACGAACCATGGAAATTCAGCTACCAGGAAGACACACATCTTCAGATTCAGGGGCGCTCCGAAGTGTTCCACCACATTGATCGGAACACCTTAACTCGCGTCTAATTTCCACGATCAACCATCAAGCCAATTGGGTTTGGATGTGTTCTCTGGGATTGACAAAGTCTTTTTTCTCCCAATCATACACCCACACATCTCCTGTGCCGATCGAATACACCCAGCCATGAAGACGGAGATTACCCTTACGTAACCTGCTTGCAATGGCTGGATGCGTCTTCAAATGATCCAATTGGACGAGGACATTTTCCCGAATGGTGGCTGCGAATAATTCATCCCCTTGTAAGTGGGCATAGTGGTCTTTCACAATCCGCACCGTGGTATCGGCATGTTGCAACCAGGCTTTGACCGCCGGCAAATCTTGCAATTTCTCGGGATGCAAGAGGGCTTTCATTGCCCCGCAATCGGTGTGGCCACAAACAATAATATCCTTGACCTGCAGCACCGAAACGCCATATTCCAACGTTGCCGTGCTGCCACCGATCGCCGCGCCATAGGTGGGAATCAAATTTCCCGCATTGCGAATTATGAATAATTCTCCTGGCTCGGTTTGGGTCAGCAAGGAAGGATCAATACGGGAATCCGAACAGGTTACGAAAAGCACTCTCGGTGTTTGTTGTCCCGATAGGGAGGAGAACAACGCTTTCTTTTGTAAAAACACTTCTTCCTGAAATTTCAATAATCCTTGAAGGACTTTTTCCATAGAGACTCCTTTATGACATGACACCTCCGGACCCAGCAAATTGGCCTTTGATCCCAGACTAGGATACAGTATCCAATCGGTAACCTTTAAGCGACGTGGATACAGGAACGACCATGCAGGAGCAATGCTTCGTTCCCCTATATATCCTATCCTTCGTTGAAAGAAATCCCCCGAAAAGCTCTGGAGCCTTTTCCATCTCTCCCTTTGCTATCTTGGAATCAAAGAATGTCTTATCAGAATCCCCTTATATGAAACCGTCGAACTTCCTCTATTCTTGTCCTCTTTGTACTGAACCCAATACGATTGTTCTGGGAGAAGCCCATCGACGCCTCTACATCTCCTGTTCGAACTGCCAGCTCATCTTCGTTCCGCCACCGTATCATCTCACTCCTCAACAGGAAAAGGCGCATTACGACCAACACCACAATGATCCGGAAGACGAGGCGTACCGAAAATTTTTACAACAGGTCATGGGTCCCCTCCACGCTCGACTCGTACCAAGGAGTTCGGGTTTGGATTTTGGCGCCGGTCCTGGCCCAACTCTTTCTTGCATGCTTCAGGAAGTTGGCCATACGGTATCGATCTATGATCCTTATTATGCTCAGGATTTGGCTGTCCTGAACCAAAAATATGATTTTATTACGGCCACTGAAGTCGCCGAACATTTACACCAACCCGGGTTAGTCCTCAATCAGTTATGGGCTATGCTGCATGGGGACGGACTCCTGGCCCTCATGACCCAGTTGACTCCAGACAACCAACCATTTTTTGAATGGTACTACCTACGTGACCCCACCCACGTCTGTTTCTTTTCCGCATCGACCTGGTCCTGGCTGAGCGACCGATGGAGCGCCGAAATCGCTTATTGGGAAAAGAATGTCATCATCTTTGCCAAACCCTCACACACCACTCCAGCCTAACTCTTCATTGCGAACTATCAGCATGTCTTCGGATTTTGACATTGTCATTGTTGGTGCCGGGGCGGCTGGGTTGGCAGCTGGCATCTTTGCCGGTGAGAGCCACCCCAATCTGTCTATCGCCCTTCTGGACAGGGCCAAAACCATTGGTGCCAAAATTCTGATCTCGGGAGGAGGCCGCTGCAATATCACCAATCAACGAGTAACAGCCTCCGACTTTCACGGAACCCGAAAGTTGATCGACCGTGTGCTCCGGCGATTTGATGAACAGGCTACTATTCGATGGTTCACCTCATTGAACATTCCCCTGCAACTCGAGTCTACCGGAAAATACTTTCCGGTGAGCAACAAAGCCCGAATGGTTGTGGATGGACTCCTCCAGCGCTGTAAAGACCTGGGGCTTTCCATTCTGACCGAATGTCCCGTGCAAGATCTCAGAAAAGAGGGAGAACTGTTTATATTGCAACATCCACAAGGACTGACTCGAGCCCGCCAAGTCATATTAGCAACCGGAGGGCAGTCTCTTCCCAAAACAGGATCAGATGGATCTGGCTGGCCCCTGGCCCAACATCTCGGGCATACGATCACCCCCACCTATCCAGCCTTAGTTCCGCTCTTACTCGAACCTTCGTTTTTCCATGCCGACCTCTCGGGACTATCTCATGACGTAATGCTTTCCACCACGGTGTCAGGGAAAACTATTGACCGCCGCAGAGGAAGTTTGTTGTGGACCCATTTCGGGATCAGTGGCCCCGTGGTTCTTGATACCAGCCGATTTTGGGTACAAGCCGCGGCAGTGGACAAGGAAGTTTGCCTCTCCTTAAACTGTTTCCCTCAATTTTCAATCCGAGACATAGAACAATGGATAGTTCAATCTACGTCACAACGAGGAAAAAAAACCATCGCTTCTTTATTATCAGAGCGGTTACCTGCCCGCCTAGCTCTAAAAATAGCCGAATTTCAAAAACCTAATATTTCTCAGTTACCTGTGAACCTCCTCAATAAAGAAGCCCGGAGCAAACTCATACTCTCCCTTACCAATCTGCGCCTTCCTATTTTGGGATCACGGGGGTGGAACTTTGCGGAAGTCACAGCTGGTGGAATTCCATTGGAAGAAATTCATCCAAATTCCATGGAATCTCGACTTATTCCAGGCCTGTATGTCATTGGGGAAATGCTGGATTGCGATGGCCGCATTGGGGGGTTTAACTTCCAATGGGCTTGGGCCACGGGCTATATCGCAGGGACGTCTGCCGGCCTGGCAGTCACGAAATCCATCACCCAAGAGGTCCAATCCCCATGAGTACCTATATCTTTGACAGCAATCCCCAAGAGCAGGAGTTTCGCCGATTACAGTTGGTTGAAGCCGCCAACGATCCAACGACCATCGCCCTGCTCGAAGAAACCGGCATTCAACCAGGATGGCACTGCCTTGAATTCGGTCCGGGAGCCGGATCAATTTTACGATGGCTTGGCCATCGAGTGGGCCCAACCGGCTTGGTTGTCGGAGTGGATAAAAATACTGCCCATCTTCTTCATTTCGACAATCCGCCGTATCTTATTTACCAGGGAACATTTCCTGATCTGAGGCTATCACACACCTTTGACCTTATTCATTGCCGATATGTGCTGATCCACAACAAAGAGGATATGGTCATTCTTCAGGCTCTACTGAAACTACTGAAACCTGGGGGTATTGCGATTTTTGAAGAACCTGACTTTACAACGGCAACCCTCCTTGACCCCAAAGCCCAAACTCCAGAAGGCAGGGTCAATCAGGCTATCTGCTCCATGTTCCATCAAGCTGGATTACAGCCAAACTACGCTCTTCTCCTTCCCCTGAAAATTAAATCAGCAGGATTTGACCTTGACCGGCTACAGTCCCTTCTTCACCTGTGTCCAGGGCGGTCGACTATAGCGAAAGTTATGGGGGAATCGGCAATGGCTTTACAGGATGCGTATTGTAAAACCGGCTTATGCTCTCCGAAAGATATCCAACAATACGTTAGAGTGTCGGAAGATCCATACGATTGGAGGTTGTACCATTGCACAACTTCGGTCCTCGTTCGCAAACCAGTTACTTAAGAAATCCCCCATTTATACGGCACATAACTCTATAGATAGTTAATGGCTCATTTTTGGGTAGGACAATTGCAGGCATAAACATGGGTGGGGTGAGGTGGCCCGGATCAATTCTTGTGGAGAATTGACAAATTTTCCCTTTCACAGGATTCTTCAAAAATATCAATTTCACGAGTTGAAATAAGTATTATTCTCCTGTATATATAATACTAAGTATTATGCTTTATATTTTGATGGATTACCGTCAAAGAGTTTTTTTCTGCTATAGTAAAAACTTCATTTTTTCCCGGGGACCCTTAGGATGAAAATTCAAATTCTTCTTGCCAGCGCTCTCTTAATCAGTGGTTGTAGTTCAGAATGGAATGGGCTAGAGGCTGTAAAGGTCTCTAATCTGGGGCCAGCTGGCTATCCAGCCATAGGTGATACAAAGGCCAACTCCCCCAAAAGCGAAAATCCCAATTCAAACGAAAAAACGCTTAAAGAAGACACCTATGTCATTCAACCAGGAGACACACTCAGCATAAAATTCTTCTTTAATCCAGAGCTAAATGAAGAAAATCTTATTGTCCGGCCGGATGGTCGTATTTCGCTTCAATTGATTCATGAAGTCACTGCCGCCAATCTCACCGCCCCTCAACTTACCGCTCTCCTGGCCGAAAAATATATGGGACAACTCAAAAATCCAGAGATTGCGGTTATTGTCCGATCGGTACGAGAACCGTATAGAATCTATGTTGATGGACAAGTAACTAGCCCAGGCCAATTTGAAATCGTTGGGTCCCTAAGCGTTTTACAGGCCATTGCTCTTGCCCATGGGATGAAAGAAGACACTGCCCAAAAAGATGAGGTGGTCGTCATTCGCCGCAACCAAGATGGACATCCTTTCGTAATTAAAATCAATCTAAAAGATGCCTTAACTGGCAAGGACCTTAGTCAAGATATCCAGTTGCTCCCCTATGATTTTGTATATATTCCTCGATCCTTTTGGTAATTTTGTTATAGGTAAACAATTATCAAATACCTTTCATTCATTTTTTCAAAAAAATCGCCTTAATTTTAATTGAGGAAGAGAAACATGATCGATCTTGGGAACCGATGCCCCTTTTTTCCTTTCGAAAAACAGAAAACCACCGAAATGAGAGGCGTTTATCGATACCATCTTTTCGCCCTTGCGGTCTTAGTCGCCATCTTATCTTCCACATCAGGCTATGCAGAACCGGTAATTCTGCCAGAAAACCCTGTAAGCTTAAACAGCATTGAAAATACAAGCAGACCAGTCCCTTCTGTCATGCAACAGCAATTGTTCTCATACCAAAATAAGCTGGCTGAATCGGAACGCCACCTTCAAGAATTTCAAAAAAAACATGGTATCATTTCACTTGAGGATCAACGAGGCCTCCTCCTACGGCAACGCCAAGAGCTAGATACCTCGTTGAAAAATGTTGAAAACCAGATTAAGGGATATCGGGATAAATTGGCCTGGGTAAAAAGCCAGATCAGCCAGGTTCCGGAACAAATTCCACTTTCCAGCGTCAGCCATGAACAATCAGTCATTAGTTCTGCTAAGCAGAACCTATTGAACCTTCAACTCCAAGAACAACAATTATTGGGAAAATATACTGAAAACAGTCCACATATTCGCGCCCTGCACCGAGAAATGGAATTAATTACAGATTTCATTAAAGCTCAGGAGGAAAATCTTGCAGGTAGTATTACCACAGGGAAGAACCCTCTCTATCAGGAAATGGAGATGCAGTTGTTTCATACAGAAGCAGATTTAGTATCAGCTGAAGCTCAAGGTCAGGTAATATTACAACAGATCAAGCAAGTCGATGAAGAACTTAACCGGCTAACCGGATTAAGCAATGAGCTGGAAAGTCTTCGCAGACAGGTCGCGGCCGATGAAAAAAATTACCTTACCTATCTCACAAAAGTTGGAACCAGCCCACCTCAAGACTATGCTGTGCAGGTGGGTGACCTCTTAGACATTAAATTCTTTTTCAACCCTGAGCTCAATGAAACCATCCTCGTTCGACAAGATGGCCGTATTGCCATGCAATTAATTGGGGAAATCTCAGTAGTAGGACAAACCGTCGAACAAATACGAGCAAATCTCATGAAGGAATATGCTGGACAATTAAAAAATCCAGAAATTGCCGTACTCCTTCGTTCATCTAACGTCCCAGCTGAGGCATCAAGCCAAAGATAACCATCGTTGAGGAAAAACATGGACACGGAAAACTCTTTTATGGGTGAAGTACTACCCTATCCCTTTGGCAGCTTTCGTGACATTTTAACAGCCCTGTTTAAGCAAAAAGTCAAATGCCTCGTAATAATGCTAATAGTGCTTGGAATTGCCGCAGCCTATGTCTATAACCTAATTCCTCTTTATGAAGCCAAAGCCAGTATTATTGTTAAAATGGGAAGAGAACATATTGTTCATCCGGAAGTAGGTCAGGCCACCCAAATAGTCAAGTTTAATGAAGAAGCAGCTGTGCAATCCGAAATCAGTATTCTATCCAGTCGAGAACTCATCCGAAGAGTTGTAAAAACTTTGGGAGTTGAAAAAATGTATCCGGAATTACTGGATCCCTCATTAAATCTTCGGGATCCGTTGGAAGTCGCGGTTTCAAATTTTTCCAAGGACTTAACCTCCACACCTATAAAAGGCGCCAATGTCATTGAAATTACCTATGGTAATCCACGTCCCAAAGTGGCAGCAGAAGCCCTAAATTTATTAATTGAATTTTTAAAAGAAAAACACCTTCAGATTTATAGTGATCCCAACACCTCTTTTCTGAGCGATCAATTGAAAGTTTATCAAAATCAATTAGAGGCATCGGAAAAGGAATTACAAGAGTTTAATCGAAAGCATGATTTGTCTTCCCCTATTGAAGATCAACAAAAACGCCTCCTGGACCAACGGACTCAATTAGATACCAGTTATAAGCTGACAAAAAACCAAATCCAAGGCCTTCAAAGTCGGATTCTCTCTATTGAAGCACAAATGAAAACGATCCCGAAGGAAATGGCCCTATCCCGAACAGAAACTGAAGGAACATTAGCCAAAGCCAAAGCCGATTTATTCGAACTGAGGCGAAAGGAACAAAACCTTTTAACGAGATATACGCCAGAAAGCTTTCCAGTCAAAAATCTACGTAATGAAATTGCTCTAATTGAAACATTCATAAATGAGGAAGAAAATCAAGGCGATCGAAATAACTCCGTGACAAGCGGGAAAAACCCTGTTTATCAAAAACTTGAAATGGACTGGTTTGGAGCACGTTCTGAGCTAGAAACCCTTGAAGCAAGCAGTCAAGCAATTTCCTTGCAAATCGAAGATTTGGATCGGAAATTGCAAAGACTTGATGAATTAAATAAGGAATTGATGATTTTGGCACGACACAAAGACGCTGCTGGACAAAATTATAATTTATACCTACATAGAGTTGAAGAAGCTAAGGTATCCGAAAAAATGGACCAGCTTAAAATGTCCAATATCAGTGTCATTCAACACGCTGAGACCCCTACAGGAAGAGCAGGGCGTTCACCAAATCTAATTTTAATACTTGGAGCCATTTTAGGAATATTGGCCGGAATTGGAACTGGGCTTCTTCTCGAATTTTTTGAAGGGGCATATACCAGACCAGAACAAGCCGCTAGCGATTTAAATCTTCCTCTCTTGGCCTCTTTCAGTCAAAAGCTGTAAAAAAGTCACACACTATGTATTTGGCATTTTACGGGCTAAAAAAAGAACCCTTTCATACAACTCCTGATCCCAATTTCCTTTATTTAAGTCCCACTCATAAGGAAGCGCTGGGAGCGATCATTTATGGGATTGAGCAACGAAAAGGATTTATTGCTATTACAGGAGAAGTCGGAGTAGGCAAAACCACGATTATTAGGGCTTATCTTGAAAGACCCGCAACTAGAAAACAAAAAACCATTTATATTTTCAACCCTGTGGTGTCTTTCCAAGCTCTTCTCTCCACCATTTTTCGCAGTCTGGAGGTTGAACCGAAACACCACGACCAACCTGAAATGGTCAATCAACTCCATGAGATCTTGATTGAAGAATATCGTTCAAATAGTACGGTGGTCTTGGTTATTGATGAAGCGCAAAATATGCCTGTTGAGACATTAGAAAATCTAAGAATGTTATCAAACCTCGAAACCGTGGCAGACAAACTCATTCAAATAGTTTTAATAGGCCAACCCGAATTAAACACCCTTCTTGATGACCCCAAGCTTAAAGCCCTTAAGCAACGCATTGCTCTTCGCTCAACCATTTGTCCTCTAACACCAAAAGAAAGTCAGGCATATATTGAGCACCGAGTCAATCTTGCCTCTCACACTGGACATCCATTATTTACTAGTGACGCAATGAAACTCCTGGCGCAAAAGTCACAAGGCATTCCTCGCCGGTTAAATATTTTATGTGATAATGCTCTTATTACAGGATACGGGCGACAAAAAAATCCAGCCACAGTGAGTGAAGTTCGGGAAATCCTTGCAGACTTAGATTCCAAGGGGCCCAGTCTGCTATCAAGATGGCAATTTCTTGCTGCTGCAGCCCTACTATTAGCCCTTGCCTCATTTTTCATCGTGTTTTCTTTTTCTGCTAATCAACAAGTCCCCTCTGAACCAACAATTAATTCACACGAAAGTCGCCCCATTGAGGAAAACTCTTTAAAAAATGACACGGAAATTCGGAAACTATCCCAGAATCAACCAGGTTCAACCAGTGACCATATCGAGGGACATCTTGAATTTAATAAAGAGAACCAGCCAATACCACGACAAGCCCAAAACCAATATCCGAATAATACCACTGCATTGGCTTCCCCTCTTCCTGATCCTGAAAATACGGAAACCCTAAACAACCCGACATCACCCTTATCGAGTTCCCAAATAAATTCAGAGAATTCCGACAGTGACTCGCTTAAACTTGCTAATAAATCGGCCGAAAAGTCCATTGTGTTACCATCTGGTCCACAGACATCCATTCAAAGCATAGCTAGTCCACCGAACCAAGGAGACCCCGAATTCCAAGTACCTTCTGATAATGGCCCGACAAAAACATTTCCACGGACCAGATTGGTGAAAAAAGGAGAGAATCTCAGTAGAATTACCACTGAAATATATGGCTCAAACGATCCCGCATATGTTAATTGGGTGCGAGAGCATAATTCGGAAATTACTAATCCGGATTTCATTCTCCCAGGGCAACAAATTATTTTACCCGAATACGTGAAAGAGTAAGGATTACCCTATGAGTAAGATCTATGACGCGCTGCAAATCGCCTATGAAGAGCGGCTTTCCTCCGCCAAAAATACTAATAACCCTCCACTGACTACGGTGGAAGCTTCCTCTACGCCAGTTCCAACCACAGATACACCTTCCGCATTAGTACAATTTAAACCATCGGCTTCCCTTCAGAGATTTCATAAAGAAAACGACCTTCTTCTTCTTGCACAAAATATCGCCGCATTGCTACCTGGACCCGATAAAAATGTAATCCAGTTTATTGGCTCACGAAAAGGAGAAGGAACGTCTACCCTTGTTCGAGAATTTGCCATGGTTGCCGCTCAACACAGCACCAAACCAGTCCTACTGGTGGAGGCGGACCTCATCAATCCCTCTCAATACCAAGCCTTTGGCATCCCGGCTAAACCACCCCTGGATCATGTGCTCAAGGAAGGCAAAGCCATCGACGGAGTGGCATCTCAGGTCGATAAGTCCAACCTATTTCTTGCCACGCTCTCTTCAAAGACACAATCCGCACTTACAGACCGTACATTTCTTCGGCCAACCGAAATGTGGGAGATGATTCGAGATCAATTTTCTCTTATTCTCATTGATTCTTCACCCGCCAGTATCACTCCAGATAGTCTGGCTCTTTGTGAGTCTGTCGATGGAATTGTATTAGTGGTAGAAGCAGAAAAAACTCGCGCAGTTGTAGCGAAAAATGTGAAAGATTTAATACTCATGCGAGAGGGCAATCTCCTCGGCATGGTCTTCACAAAAAGAAAATTTCATATCCCTGAACTCCTTTACAAGTATTTATAATTACCAAGCCTGATACCTGCTACCCACGTTAATGTCATAAAATTTCCCAATACCTCCTTTACCGCATTCAGGTCTAACAAAAACGTTTAGGCAAGACATTCCCTAGAGACTTGCTCAAGTTGAAAAGTCACTAGGGTTAAGCTACTCTAATTGATACATCTTCAATTCAGAAAACCATTTCACTAAAAAATCCAACATCTAGTTTAGTTCCATTTTTTGTTTATTTCTTCCACATCAATCTAAGACTTCAACAATAAATTCTCCTCACTCTTACCTTGGCATTACTGATCTGCTTACACACTGTTAGATAGAAGGAAAACCGTTTGGATATGGATAAGTCATGGGAAAGCAAAATTAAAAGTCCTGACCTTCCCAAAGCAAAACCCCAAATTGGGATTACCGAAGCCTGGCAATTCCGGGATATCATTGATAAAAATTCCGATGGGGTTCTTATCCTCAATGATGACAAAAAAATCCTCTATAGTAATAGCGCCGCTCAACAAATGTTCCAACGTTCTGAGACTGAACTGTATGGAGCCCCATTTGGATTTTCCACCTCAAGCAACCGCCCTTATGAGATTGATCTTATTGGAACGAGCGATCAGCCTCTCCCAGTCGAATTGAGAGTCCTGAATATGGCGGGGGATCGTCAAACCTGGTTTTTAGTTTTTTTGCGTGATATTTCTGATAGACGAAAAGCAGAAGAAGATCACAGGCGACACGAACAAGAACGCCAATACGCTCAAAAACTGGAAAGCTTGGGGGTCCTAGCTGGGGGAATTGCCCATGATTTCAATAACCTATTGATGACAGTAGTAGCTCGAGCCGGATTGGCACTTCGAACGCTACCACCTGATTCTCCAGCGAGGGAACATCTTCAATGCATTGAACGGTCCGGAATTCGAGGTGGTGAATTAGCTAATCAGATGTTGACCTTTGCAGGCAAAACTAAACTCGAATTTCAATCGCTTTCATTCACTACCTTGATTAAAGAGATGAAATCCTTTATCCGCTCCTCTATTTCCAAAAGAATCACGTTGAAAATAGAATCAGATGAATCCGTTCCATTCATCAGAGGCGATCGAGCCCAGCTACGTCAAATGGTCATGAATATCACCCTCAACGCTGCGGAAGCCATCGGAGAGCACGAGGGCACAATCACCTTTCGCCTAAAGACTATTGATTCTTCCAAGGAAGATTTTCGCCCCTTTCATATTATTGGAGACCTTCCCTGGGGGCCTTGCGTAAGTCTCAAGATTATAGATACCGGCTGCGGAATAAAAACAGAACTAATTCCCAAAATCTTCGATCCATTCTTCACAACAAAACTTCCTGGTCGCGGATTGGGATTAGCAGCCCTTTTGGGGATTATTCGTGCCCATAGCGCCGCATTAGCCGTTCAAAGCCAAGAAGGACAAGGCTCAGAATTTTGGTTACTCTTTCCCATTTCCCATAAGCCAGTTAAGCCAGGGCCAACGAGGGTAATCATTCCAGATGCCAAACCAACGTCATCTTCACAGTCGATGAAAGTTCTTGTAGTTGATGATGAAGAAGATGTTCGTGAAGCTTGCTCCCTGATTCTCCGAGAAATTGGAATGGAGCCATTGGTAGCGAATGATGGATATTCCGGTATGAGCTTGTTCACTCAACACCAGAATCAAATCGCTCTCATCTTGCTAGATCTCACCATGCCCAACATGGATGGTGGACTACTTTGCAAAAAAATTCGGCATTTGAGTCCCTCGGTCCCAATTCTGATTTCTAGCGGATACGCTGAGATCGAGACGATGAAACATTTTAACAATCTGGGCGTCAATGCATTTATTCAAAAACCATTTCAAGTCGAAGATTTAATTGAAAAAGTTCAACAAGTACTAGGCATCGCCTCTGCCCCCTCCCTAGATCACACTTAGCAGATCCCTGAGCACTCTGAGCTCATAACACTCAGGTATTCGAAAATGTCGACTGATATTCAGACAGGGTCATATTCTTCCATCCATCAGAAATTAGGGACCGTTTGGTTTAGAAATCCTTACCCTCCTGATAAATCCTAGTTGAACGTGGAAAAAGTCCAAAGGTGATTACGATAAAAGGAAGAACGGAGATGGTCTCAGACAGAGAAGCCAACCAGCCTCTCCGAAGTTTATAAGAAATGGCTTCGTTATCGCGGGTAGGTTGATAAAATAGCAAAACCGCTTCGTCTCCTTACAGACAAAAATCTCATCTACACTCATCAACCAGGTCATCTATGCCACGCACACATGACATCATAGTTATTGGAGGGGGCTCTGCAGGATATGCGGCTGCCCGAATAGCTCAGGCCGAAAAAGCCGATGTGGCCATTATCGATCATGGTCCACTAGGGGGACTCTGCATCCTGAGAGGTTGTATGCCCACTAAAGCAATGTTACGGTCATCCGATATTGCCGTATTAATCCGTCGTGCAACTGAATTTGGTCTTCAGACTTCAGAGGTGACAGTCAATTTGCCTGCCATTATCAGTCGAAAAAATCGATTAATTCAGGAATTTACCGACGATCGCATTCACTCTCTTACAAGTGATCGTTTCACCCTCTATGAAGACCACGCTCATTTTCTTTCTCCAACAGACATTCAAGTAGGCCCTATCCATTTGACAGCTCAAGCTTTCATTATTGCGACAGGTTCTGTGGTAACGAGACTTCCAATTCCAGGACTGGAAGAAACCGGCTATCTCACAAGCGATGACGCATTGGAACTTACCACAATACCGGAATCCATGATTGTCCTGGGAGGCGGACCTGTTGCCTTAGAATTCGCGCAATTCTTTTCTCGTATTGGCGTGCAGGTCACGCTCATTCAACGAAGTGCCCACATCCTTTCCGACACTGATGACGACTTAGCCATGCCAGTAGATGCTCGACTACGCGAGGAAGGCATGCAAGTTTTTACAAACACCACGATCCAACACGTGACAGCTTCGGGAAAATTTAAAACTGTTCACTTTCTGCACAAGGGCCAAGCACAGCAGGCGACTGCCACGACAATTCTTCAAGCCCTCGGACGACGCCCGAATATTGATGGCCTGCAATTAGCTGCGGCTCACATCGAGACCAAACAAGGACGCATCATAGTGGATGACTCGATGCGAACCTCGCAACCACATATCTTCGCAGTGGGAGATGTCAACGGGCTTCATGAAATTGTCCATATCGCCATCGAACAAGGAGAGATCGCCGGATGGAACGCCGTTCATCGTAAGAATCCACCCAAACATTTTGATCAACGCTTGAAAGCTCAAGTCGTCTTTACCGACCCCCAAGTGGCCAGCGTCGGCTTTTCCGAAAAAGAATGTCGCCAGCACGGCGTACCCTACTTAGTGGCATCCTATCCTTTTAACGATCACGGCAAATCCCTATGCCTCGGCGAGACTCATGGCCATGTCAAAGTGTTGTGCGACCCACGAACTGGAATCATTCTTGGAGGACATATTGTAGGCCCTGAAGCCTCGGAGCTTATTCATGAGCTCATCACCATCATGTACTTCAAAGGTACCGTCCGCGACCTCCAACGCATCCCTCATTACCATCCAACCCTGGCAGAAATTTTGACCTATCCCGCCGAGGAACTTAGCGCACAATTACCGGACTAAATCCAAACTATTGGCCCGCATCATCGTTCTTTCACCAGAATGTTTGATCCGTAACAATCAGCCCCCCTGTCAGACTACAAAAAAGAATGAACGTGAGCTTGACAAAAAACCCACTGGGACATTGATTATATCCCCAGGGAGATCACTATGACCGAGTCCTCCTCCTTATCTCCAGCATCTGCCCGCCCATCATACGGGAAGGTAATAACCGCACTCATCCTCCTCGCAGGCATTGGAGCGTTTTTCTTTTTTGACCTCAGCTCCTATTTATCGCTGGAATCCATAAAAGCCAATAGGGATGCCTTGCTCAGCTATACAGCATCAAATTTTGGAGTGGCGATAACCGTGTTTATTGTCCTCTATATTGTGCAAACGGCCTTTTCACTTCCAGGGGGCGCAATTCTGACCCTAACGGGAGGGTTTTTGTTTGGAAGTTTCCTTGGCACAATAGTCGTCAATATTGGAGCTACCATAGGAGCAACCTTGGCATTTCTGGCAGCACGCTACCTATTAAGGGATTGGGTGGAACACAAGTTTGGGGCACGATTGAAAACCATTCAAGCAGGATTTTCAAAAAATGCCTTCAGTTATCTCATGACGCTCCGGCTCATTCCTGCATTTCCATTTTTCCTCGTCAATCTCGTCTCGGGGTTAACACGAGTCAGCATTGGGACATACGCCCTAGCCACCGCTCTGGGGATCATTCCGGGAAGTTTTGTCTTTGCTTTCGCTGGACGACAACTTGGCACGATCAATTCTTTGAGCGAAATCGCTTCTCCTCCGGTGTTGCTGGCCTTCACCTTACTCGGCCTGTTAGCACTCTTACCAATTGCCTATCGAAAATGGGGAGCAAAACCAGGGACTTAACCGAGAGGCAGATAAGAAGACCATTTGCCTATCCATATTGACAACATTCACATTGCTCACGATCGATTTTCCTGAAGGAACTCCATGACAATATCCCAGACCTTAACCCTTGCCGGAAGCATCCCCCCACATGACCAATACAATCAGGAACTAGTCAATAATGTCCATCCGCCCCAGTGGACAAATCCCACCCCGACCGGCCGATACAACCTGGTTATCATTGGCGCCGGAACGGCAGGGCTGGTGACCGCCGCGATTGCCTCGGCATTGGGTGCCAAAGTGGCCTTGATCGAACGGCATTTCATGGGCGGTGACTGCCTCAACGTGGGATGTGTTCCATCCAAAGGCGTCATACGAGCGGCCAAAGCTTGGGTGGCAGTTCGAGATGCCAAGGAGTTTGGCCTGCGGATCGAGGGAAAAATCATCACGGATTTTGGAGCCGCCATGGAACGGATGCGAAAACTGCGCGCCCGGATTAGCCATGTCGATTCTGCTCATCGCTACACCAAGCTTGGGGTTGATGTGTTTATCGGACCTGGACGATTTACCGGGTCCAATAGTTTAGACGTTGGGGGCACCATCCTCCAATTCAAGAAGGCCGTGATATGCACAGGTGCACACCCTTCGGCTCCCCCCATCGTAGGGTTAGCGGATATTTCGTACCTGACAAATGAAACACTGTTTTCGCTCACCCAACTCCCGAAACGTCTGGGAGTGATTGGCGCCGGCCCCATAGGCTGTGAAATGGCGCAAAGCTTTGCCCGCTTCGGCAGTCAAGTGTATTTAGTCGAAACCATGCATGGTATCCTGCCCAATGAAGATCGTGATGCAGCGGAGATCGTGGAGCAATCCATGATTCGAGATGGTGTCACCTTGCTCTGCTGCGGGAAAGACTTGCGCGTGACCGCCACCGACGGAGTAAAACGCCTCTCCGTTGATTCACACGGGCAACAGTACGACATTCCGGTGGATGAATTATTGGTCAGCGTCGGACGCAGCCCAAATGTTGACGGACTGGGGCTGGAGACCGTCGGGGTCGAATATGATCACACAGGGGTGAACGTCAATCACCGTCTCCAAACCAGCAATCCAAACATCTTCGCAGCCGGGGATATTTGCTCCCCCTTCAAATTTACCCATACGGCTGATGCCCAAGCTCAAATCGTTATCCAGAATGCCCTGTTTCCTCATCCGTTCGGGATGGGGTATGCCAGTACAGAAAACCTCATCATCCCTTGGGCCACCTATACTCAACCAGAAATCGCCCATGTGGGTCTTTATGAAAAGGATGCCCGCGCCAAAAGTATTTCAATCGACACCTTTTCCTTTCCACTGCATGACGTGGATCGGGCGATTCTGGATGGAGAGGAGCAAGGATTTGCCAGAGTTCATGTTAAAAAGGGAACCGATACCATACTTGGGGCCACCATCGTAGCATCTCATGCCGGAGACCTCATTAGTGAGTTTACGTTGGCTATGAAAGGGAGACTTGGGCTCAATACGATCGCCAGTACCATCCACCCCTATCCCACACAAGCAGAAGTCGTGAAAAAAACCGCCAACGCCTGGAGAAAAACAACTCTGACGGAAGGCAAAAGAAAATTCCTCCGCACCCTGTTTTCCTGGTCCCGATCGTAAGGAGGGAATTACCATGATGACCAATCTCGTCTGTCGATCAGCATTTGTGCCTGTGTTCCTTCTTTCTTTCTTACTAAGTGGACTTTTTCCATGGGAGGCCGCTGCAGAAAATGCTCAGGTTCTTGAAGTAGGAGCGTTCTCCACGGCCCAAGCCGGTGGCACATATCCGGAGGGCTGGAAACCATTACTTTTTGAAAAGATTCCCACTCATACGCTCTATGAGCTAGTCCAGGATGAGGGCCAAGTGGTAGTCAAAGCCATCAGTAAACAATCCTCATCTGGACTCACACGGGAACTTCATTTTAATCCCAAAGACTATCCCATCGTACAATGGCGCTGGAAAATTGAAAATATCCTCGAAAAAGGCGATGTCACAACAAAGAGTGGAGATGATTATCCTGCACGGCTATACATTACGTTTGCCTATGATAGCGCGAAAGTGGGGTTTTTTGAAAAAGTAAAATATGAAACTATTCGATTGGTATATGGGCAATATCCCCCTTTGGCAGCCATCAATTACATTTGGGAAAGCACCAGCCCAGTGGGGACCACCGTTCCCAATCCGTATACCGATCGAGTCCAAATGTTTGTCATTGAAAGTGGCAAACCTAAACTCCATCAGTGGATCACAGAAGAACGGAATATCGTGGAGGACTACCGGAAAGCCTTTGGAGAAGACCCGCCGCCCATATCAGGCGTTGCGATCATGACTGACACTGATAACACCAAAGAATCAGCCGTGGCCTATTTTGGAGATATTATATTTAAGGCAGCACCATAAAATGGTTCGCCTGGCCCCAGTTAGGAAAGCCATGATGGAGTCTATCTTTACTATATAGAAATATATCCGATTTTCCATTTGATATTACACCCTGCACTCGGGCGCTGCTCTTTGGGTACCGGCTGGCCGGCTAAGATGGCATCCAAGGCAGCCCGTAGGTCCCGACCCGTCACAGCCTTTCCATTCCCTGGACGGCTATCATCTAGCTGTCCTCGATAAGCCAATTGCAGACCACGATCAAATACAAAAAAATCGGGAGTACAAGCGGCGGTAAAAGCTTTCGCCACTTCTTGTGTTTCATCGTAACAGAGTGGAAAGGTCAGCCCAAGTTCCTTGGCCATCTCAGCCAATGATGGCGGGGCATCCAAGGGATAAGCCTTGGCATCGTTACTGCTAATAGCCACTATCCCAACCGACTTTCCCTGATAATCTTGTCCTAACCTTGCCACTTCATTTTTGATATGCACGACATACGGGCAATGTCGGCAGAGAAACATCACAAGGACGGCATCATAGTTGACAAAATCCGATGAACGGACCATCACGCCAGAACACACATCAGGAAGTTCAAAATGCGGCATGGAAGTGCCTAAAGGCAACATGGTAGATACGGTTAAGGCCATTACACCCTCACCAAAATAATCCTGGATTATATCCAATTGATCCAGAATAATTGAAGAACCCTAGAAACACCGAAAACGAACCAGACTTATCAACTCTTTTCTTCATCAATAATTCGGAAACCGAGGATCAGCTCATTGGCCTTCGATTGCACTAATGCCAAGTCATTCTGCCTTCCAGCTTTTAAAGCGCCGCAATAGTTCGGCTTTGATCAGAGGGGGGACCGGATCCGTGGGTAGTTGATTGAGCGTCACCACGGTATATTTCATCTGTTTCAAGAAATTCCGACAGGCAAAACACAATCCAAGGTGCATCTGAAATCGAATGCGCTGCTTCGGACTCAGAGCCCCCTCCAAATAGTCGGTCACAAGATTCGCCACGTCCTGACAGGAAAAATTACCAGCCAGGTATCTCATTAATTGTTCTTTGAAGGTAGGCTTCATAGGGTTATTTCAGCTCATGTTTGACATAACGATCCAAGATCGCACGCACTTTGGTCCGGGCCCGGTGGAGGAGAACACGTTGATTGGTCTCACTGATTTGAAGGATATTACAAATATCGTCCGAAGAGACGCCTTCGAGATCCCGCAAGGTGATGACTTGCCGTTGGGTCAAAGGTAGAGAGGCAATAGCCGCCTCAATGTGTTCCCGACATTCCTTGGAGAGAAGGACGCGTTCCGGAGTATCAGCTTCCCAATGTTCTGGAGGTACTTTCCAATGGCCAACTCCGGATCCTTCTGTTATGAAAAGTGAGGACTCCAAGGATGGCCCCTCTTCTGGGTCATCTGAAGTTCCCAGCCCAATGGATTCATACCGACTCTCCCGAACGCCCCGAGTTTTGGCGCGATTACTCAAAATACGGAATAGCCAAGTTTGGAAAGATGATCGTCCTTCAAAACGTCCAATACCTTCAAACACCCCCAACCAGGTTTCCTGAACCACCTCCTCTGCAACCGCACGGCTAGGCACATACGCCAAGGCCAACCGTAATAACGAACCTGAATATCGATCCACCACCATTTCGAAAATATGTTCATCGCCCTCCTGAAGACCTTTGATAACCCCGGCATCATCAGGAAGAGGCTGAAATGGCAAGGAGGACATAGAGGGAAAAAGGACAAGCCCTTTGTTGCGTAAGAGTAACCGAGGATGACATGAACATGTCGATTATCCAAATCCCCATCAACAGAATCAAGAACAAACTTCAAGGGGAAATGATAACGCAGAGTGAGTGGCACAACTCGCAAATTGAAAATTGGGAGAAAGAAAGTCGAGGACGCAACAAAAGCCCAGCGCGGTTAGGTATCTTGAAACAAATTGGCAAGAATGCCCGTGCGAGTCGTACTCTTCGTTTTCTTCAACAGATGTCGAACATGTTCTTTTACCGTATGCTCACTAATATCCAAATGCTTGGCAATTTCTTTATTAGTCCATCCTTCGGAAATATATCGGACAATTTCCACTTCCCGATCGGTTAATCGATACTGATCTTTCACTTGTCCGGGAACAACCCGGCGTTCTCTCCCCAGCTTTTCCATCAATATCAACATGCACGCTTCATCTTTTTCGCCTGACGACGAGAGGGGAAATCCTCGCAACAGAACAGGCGACTCCACATTCCCGGTGATCCGTCGCAATTCCAAGGGCCCCTCAACCCGATCGGCTTGAATCGGATCGGTTTCGGGTCCTTCCAGAATCGATTGGAGTGACACACATAATTCCCGAATTTCGGAAGGGAGAGCCGGAGAAGAGAGAGATTCTGAAGACTCTCCCTGAATTTGATGGCTGATCACCTCGGCCTCATGATTCATAAACAGGAGATCCCCACTACCTGCAAATAACAACACCCCTGGGACCGATCGTCTTTGGGCAATGGCCTCTAAACGAGTCATCCCATCTCCTCCCTCACTTTTGGTCAATGGAGCACAGGGTATGCCGATCGATCTACGACTCACGGTTCTCTCCTGGTTAAACGTCCATGTTGAATTTCCTGGCTCCAAGAAAATGACGAAAGAGACGTCACTCTCCCTTACTAAGGGGCCAAGACAGGTTCTGTTTGAATGGATCGGAGCCTGAAAATAGGAACTTAACTAAACACGATAACAACCGGTAGGAACGAGAGGAAACATCCAGAAACGGCCTCAGACAGAAATCTGAGTCATTATTTTGCACTCACAGAGGCTGAAGCCGCTAGCTTACCAACCAAACCGGTTTAGGGCAGGAGTTTTCGTAGAACACCGCAATCGGACACTCAATTAGAAGCGCGAAGCCGCGAGGGTCACATCCGCTTCAGACCAGGCTCGTTCAAAATTTTGTTGTACAATACTGGCTTCCCTTTCCTTGTTCTGTGCACGCAAACTTTGCGCAAGGCCTAATAAGGACCAGCCATTTTGAGGATGAGCTTGTAAATCCTCGCGATACACCCGTTCGGCTTCGACAGGTTGGCCAGCCTGAAGTAACACGGCACCCAACACCTGTCGAGGCGGCAGATACCAATCCTTGGGTTCGGTGTAACGAAGCTCCTCCTCCAATTGCACGGCCTTTCGTAAGTGACCTAAGGCCGGCTCATAATCTCCCCGCATCGCTTCAATTTCCCCTTCTAATATGGCTTCTGCAATTCGCAATACTTGCCCTACGCCGTTTACATCGAAAATGGTCAGGCTTCCGATCGCGGGATCTTCAGCAATGAGCTTCAATTGATTCAATTGAGAGGTGGCCTCTTCCAGCTGTCCTTTGCGAAGAAATGCTAATCCACGTGCATATCGCCAAATACCACGGGGATAGATTAAATCCGCAGGTGGTTCCGCCCACTCCAAAATTTCCATCCAATGGCCGAATAGCGTATGAGTATACAGAGGAATTAACCAAAAATGCTGAAGAGTGCCCGCAAATCCAAGATCGCGCATCCCTTCAAGACTCACATTGGCAGCAGTCCCCTGGGCCGCTTGCAATGCAAGCCGGGATTGCCCTGTTTTAATGGCCGAGGCCCACAAAAAATGAAAATTGTGTGGAACATATGCCGCGGTATACAAACTTTCAGCATGGGGTTGATGCAAATACTGGCCATCCACATTCACCGCACGTTGATTGGCCACCGCCGCATCATGATAACGCCCAATTCGAATCCAAATATGAGCAGGCATATGCACCAGATGTCCCGAACCTGGCACCAACGCTGGTAACAGTTCTGCACTTGAAATAGCTTTTTCGGGATGCGAGGAAGCCTCCATGGCATGAATATAAAGATGATGTGCCAGGGGATTATTGGAATCTTTGGCTAAAATATCCTCTAGGATGGCGACAATCTCCGGGGTCCATGGCCTCGCCTCCCCTTCCTTGGTCCAAAAATCCCAGGGGTGTAAATCCATAAGAGACTCGGCCAGCAACGCTCCGATCACCGAATCGGTGGGATAGTGTGTTCTAACCTCTCTCATCGCTTGGGCATACGCCTCATCCAGTGCGGATCGTTCGCTTGAGCCATTCGAGGCGTACCGCTTAGACAAAGCCCGAATGAGCGCACGCTCTCTCTCCGTCACTCTCTCTGCACGATCCAACGCCTGTTGAATAGCCTGATAGGCTTGCGGCATAACGTGAGGATCCATGGGAACGTTAATATTGGGACCCAATACATAGGCTTCGCCCCAAAAACACATGGCACAAGCTGGATCCTGCTGTTGAGCTTCTTGGAAGGACCGTGCCGCTTCGGCATGATTAAATCCATAGGTCCACATCAAACCCTGATTAAAATAGGCCTGCGCCAACGGCGCAGAAGTCGTAATCGGATAATGATGATCCCCCAGATGATCAAGAAGAGGAACCGCCTGAACCTGAATAGATTCTGAAGCCAGCCCAATGGTTGCCTGCAAAACCAGGAATCCCACCCCTATGAGATATCGGACGCATGCCCATCTCATCATCTTTTGGTCCTCCTCAATTTCACCTTCCCCCCCAACTCTCAATGGGAATGCCCCTTCTTACCCTAACCTTCTTCGTTTCGCAACCCTTTCTCCCCAATCTTCCAGATGCTGGATATCATGAAATCTGGTATTTTTCTTACTCAAGCCTTCACGCACAAGTGGGGGTTGATGAAAAATTTCCATCAGCCTGTACCATGACATGCAGGCCTTCAACCAATAGGAGAAAAACCATGTTCGATGCCAACATCAGTATGGATTTAGTCATTCAGTATGGATTGCAAGCCGTCAGCGGGCTACTCATTTTAGGGGTTGGCGCCTTCCTGGCAAGAACCGCCGGTCAATATACTCATCGAACATTAGCTAAAGTAGAAATGGAGCCACCGGTTCGTCTTCTGCTTGTTCGGGCAGTCAAAGGCCTGGTCTTGGTTCTCACCCTCCTCATTGTCCTTCAACAATTTGGCATTCAAATTTTTCCCCTCATTGCCGGACTCGGGGTGGCCGGAGTCGGAATCGGCCTGGCGCTCCAGGGCGTCTTTTTAAACCTCTTTGCAGGGCTGAGCATTATTTTCACAAAACCCTACCGGGTCGGCGAATTCATTGAAATTCTCGGGGAACACGGTGAAGTCCAGACCATTGACATTTTCACCACGAAATTGAAGCACATCGACCAGTCCATCGTGGTAATCCCCAACCGCAAAATCATTGGGGAAATCTTGCATAACTATGGGAAAATCAGACAGCTCAACTTATCGGTTGGGATTGCCTATGGAACGAACCTCGAACAAGCATTCGGCACCGCCGAGCGGATTGTAAAAAAGAATCCCCGAGTGGTACAAGATCCCGCACCAATTGTTGGGATCAACCAACTAGGAGATTCCTCCATTAACCTCTCGATTAAACCGTGGGTAGCCGTTTCGGATTTTGTGCCAGCGCAAGCTGAACTGTATCAGGCATTGGTCGAAGCCTTTCGAACTGAACACATCCAGATTCCATTTCCTCAAAGGGAAATTCGCATGCTGCATGCCGGGTAACTCGTCGCTGGCTCACAGACAAAAGAGAACACAAGAGCCTTCTCTGTATTCCAATTGCGAGGGACGAAACAGTGGGGAAGGAATGGCATCGGGACGACAACAGTCTTATATCCACTTTTTCTTCCGAAAAAACCAGACCATCCCTAAGGCAAGAGAGAACATGAATCCCATAATTGCGGGATAACCCCATGGCCACTCCAACTCCGGCATCACTTTGAAATTCATTCCATAAATTCCCACGATAAAGGTCAAGGGAATAAAAATGGTCGCAATGACCGTCAACACCTTCATCGTTTCGTTTAACTTATTACTTAAGCTGGATAGGTACATGTCCATCATCTCTCCCAGCATTTCGCGGTAGGTTTCAGTCGTCTCGATAATTTGCACGACATGGTCATAGGCATCCCGAATATAGGCCTGGGTAGATGGTTGAATCAGGATGGAATCCCCTCGTTCCAAATGACTTAACACTTCTCTCAGTGGCCATGCCGCCTTCCTAACGTGCAGCATATTTTTCTTTAAATAATGGAGGCGCGTGAGATCTTCCTGATCCGTTTTCTTCACCAGCGCTTCCTCTACCTCGTCAATGTCATCCCCTAACCGTTCAAGGAGAGGAAAATAGTGGTCAATAAGGGTATCAATATGGGCGTACGCGAGATAATCACATCCCAGGAGTCTGAGTCGGCTTTGCTCCTTGCTCCATCGTTCTTCAAGCCCGGTAAAAGGATTATCCTGACCTTCCAAAAAACACAACACAAAATCTTTCCCCAACACGACGCTCACTTGCTCCACTGCCAGAGAATCCCCTCCCTCAGGGCGATGCACTAATTTCACTATGATAAAGAGATAGGATCCATAGTCTTCTATTTTGGCTCGATGTTCGGTATTGACAATATCTTCAACAACAAGTGGATGAAGCCCAAACAGATCTGCTACCCGTTGCAAGCTTGGCACATCATGAATACCCTGTACAGTCACCCATTTTTTATGAGGCTCCTGAGCCAACACCGCCAAATCTTCTGTTGACTCTATGGTTCGAACGTGGGCGAAGGAATCTGAAAAGACCCGGCCGGTCACTGACATGACATTCAGCTTTTGCACACCGATATGGACGGGCGTCCCAGGCGGCAGCCCGCTTTTACTCGATCGTTTTTTTCGATGAGTGCTCATACCGATAGTCTCAGTAATAATCGGAAAGGCTGAAAATGACACCCACGTCCCTTACACCTCCATCCCAGGAAGAACAGCCAGTGGTCTCGGATTTCTTGAACATTAGGGGTAGGTCTATAGGTTCATTCATGGTATGATTCGGACGTCAAAAACAAATCATCTGTCAAGGGGCCTCAACATGGAAGCCAATCCCAAACTGAAAGCATTACCGTCCAGCACCAAAACACCGCCGAATACCCTCACCCCAGAAGAATTGGCGGAATTAACATCCCGAAAATCTCTCATTCAGTTATTGCGCTCCAAGCAAATCGATGTCAAACGCGCAATCCGGGCTATCCGCTATGAACGGGAACTCCGGCAACTCCAAGTGGAACTGGTCAAACTTCAACGGGATGTTCAGATCCATGGACGACGAGTGGCCCTGATTTTCGAAGGCCGGGATGCAGCCGGAAAGGGCGGCGCCATTCGCCGCTTCGTAGAACACCTGAATCCACGCTCCATGCGCATCGTAGCCTTGCCTAAACCCACCGAAATTGAAAAAGGCCAATGGTATTTTCAACGATACGTGAGTCACTTACCCAACCCTGGGGAAATCGCATTTTTTGACCGCAGTTGGTATAACCGGGCGGTCGTCGAACCCGTCAACCAATTTTGCACCAAGAAACAGTACCAGATATTCATGCAACAAGTCCCTGAGTTTGAGCACATGCTGTATGAGGATCGCATCGAAGTCATCAAATTCTGGTTTTCTATCTCGAAGGAAGAACAGGACCGCCGCTTTAAAGCCAGAATGAAAAATCCTCTCAAACAATGGAAACTCAGTCCCGTCGATGACAAAGCCCAAGAGCATTGGGATCTCTATACCACCTATAAGGAGGAAATGTTCAGTAAAACCCACACTTCCTATGCCCCTTGGGTGATTGTCAAAGCCAACAACAAGTTACGGGCCAGACTGGAAGCCATTCGCCATGTGCTGAATACGCTTCCTTATAACGGAAGGGAAACGGCAAAGGTTAATCTCCACCCTGACCCTAACATTATTCTTCGCTTTCACCGACGAAGCGCTTCTCAGGACTGATGCGCGGACTTCTGTCCTGAAATGGGCCGATACAACGCTGGGTTCCAAGTCGGATTATCCCTGCCAACCTCCCCCAACAGTCACGTTTTCCTCCACCACATATCCAATCGTATTCCGGCTGTGGCCTGCGGAATCCCACATACAGCCCTTACGTAGGGCCTCCATAGACACGTCAATACCTTAAAGTCATACTTTTTCACACCAGACGTCGCTTCATCCTTCATCGCATTTCTAAGAATCCCCAATTTGCATCGGTAATGGATACCATCAGACAAAAATGGGCGGATGAACCCAGTTATCAGCTCAAGAATGGGAGGGAGCAAAACCGATAAGAACCCCAAACAGAAACGTCCATTCGCGACCATCGTCTCATGGCACACGAAGAAGATTTACCAGGCTTTCTGAAAGATTTTGAAGACGGCGAATTACAACGTTATACGTGCTTCGCCAGCGAATTCCGGGACCAGCGGATGGAAGCGGGCTCCATTCACGAAGCCGGATTCTGGAATAGCATTGTCAATCTCTGCATTGACGAACGGTTGCGCCGGGATCAAGACATCCGACGGCTGGAATACATGTATCGAACCGGCGTCGATCCCGACCATTACTCCTGAGTCTCCCTCATTCATTTCCCGACCGGCGGCATTTTGCGTAACTCCGCCATGCGTTGTTTAGCCGTCTCGGCTTGCGCACTATCGGGAAACTCACGCATGATCTGCTCATAGAGTTCCTGCGCGTGTAACAGATTATGCTGTTGTTCCTCAAATTGGGCGGTCGCTAACAGTTGAGCCGGGTCCTCTCCACATCCCCAAAGCATCACGCACAACAACCCACCGACAGCCAATTGCCTCATGATCCGTCGTGTGACGATCTTCGGCCGTTCTCCCACCATCATATCGGTCTCCTTCCTCGCTACCCATGCGATGAGAATTAAACCTGGGACATGCTCATAACCTGCAAACGTATCGCTAGACTTTTTCCGGGTCCGCCTAAGGATCATCCACCGCTTGTCCGATAGAATGGGGCAAGGCAGACGAAACAATCCTCATGAGTCCACTAATTCAGGAAGGTCGGTTCTTGTATGCAAACAGATCATGCAGTAAATGACGCACTGAAAAACTTTGACGATTATGAAATCCGCGTATACACTCGCTTTGCCACAGAATGGCGGGACCAGCGCCTAACTGATGGCTCTCCGGGAGAAGTGGCATTTTGGAATGCGCTCATTTCCCTGTTCGTCGAAGAGCGCCATCGACGAAAAGATGAAATTCGTCAATTGGAACGCATGTATCAAGCCACAGAAGAACGGCCTTCAGCCAACCACCCCAAACCGATCCGCAGTGGCGGCATGTAGATTCTCATGTCGCCGACAATATGCTGTCATATAAATGCTTGGTCCGCCGTGCAATGGCCTCCCAACTGAAGTGTTCCTCGGCACGAAGCCGACCGGCCTGCCCCATCGGCAACCGTAAAGCCGGATCCCGCATCAATTGATTAAGGCGATCAGCCAAATCCTGCGCAAACATTTCCGGATGTTTCGGCGTAAACGGGGCTTCGGTATGCTGATCAAGCGGGACCAACAAACCGGTCACTTCATCCACCACCACTTCAGGAATCCCTCCAACCGCAGTGGCGACGATCGGCACCTCACAGGCCATCGCCTCCAAATTGATGATCCCAAAGGGTTCATAGATTGAAGGACAGCAAAAGACTCCGGCATGCGAATACATCTCAATCAGGCTCGGCTTATCCAACATCTCTTGAATCCAATAAATCTGTCCACGATGCATCTTGACCACATCAATGGCCTCGCGGATTTCGGCGGCGATCGCTGGGGTGTCAGGAGCCCCAGCACAGAGCACCACGGGGATGTCCGGATCTACATATTGGAGGGCCTGAATCAAATACTGAATGCCTTTTTGACGAGTAATCCGGCCAACAAATAAGACATACGGCTGATCAACCGGAACTCCATACCGAACTAAGGCTTCGTGGCTTTCCACTTTGCGAAACTCCTGGAGATCGATGCCATTATGAATGACATGCACCCGATCCTCGGGAACCTGAAAATGTTTTAACACGTCGGCCTTGGCCCCCTCAGAGACGGCAATAATGGCATCCGCCATTTCCAATGCGGTCTTTTCCACCCATAAGGAAAAATCATAGCCACCGGCCAATTGCTCACGTTTCCACGGCCGTAAGGGTTCTAAGGAATGGGTCGTAATAATAAGCGGAACACCATAGGCAAGCTTGGAGAGAATGCCCCCCCAGTGCGTATACCACGTGTGACAATGCACTAAATCCGCATCCACTCCCATCCCGCTCATATCCGCACTCCGTTGGATGGCGCCAAAGACCGAATGCAGAGGTTTCGGAGCCCCAATTTCTTTGCCCGCCAACGGAACGCCACGAACTTTCAGACTTCCATTTTCAGAACATTGCTCACCAAAACATCTCACCTCGACTTGCATCAATTTGGCCAATTCCCGGCTCAAATATTCCACATGGACACCAGCCCCGCCATAAGTGTTGGGGGGGTATTCATTCGTTAACAATAACGTTTTCATCGGCCAGCCCACTCCTTCGTGATGGAACGATCTCTCAGCGTTCTACCATAAAAGAAAATCATCCCTAAGTCATCAGAAACCCTCATAAAAAAATAGACAACCCAAGAAATAATTCACACACAACATGCAACATCAACCCAGTGGAATACGCTGATTCCCCATGCCATCGCATGAGCCATGCAGAATCATCCATACACGGTCACGTCACTCCCAACCAAAAATCTAACAACTTACTTGAGATTTACAATTCACCGCACGAACGGCTAATCCACGATCTTTCGCCTATTTCATAGCCCTCATAAACACCCGACAAATCTCATCTAAAGGATGAATACTATGCAAGACTGATTCGTGCTAATCCTATTCAAGGCCAGACTGGAAAGTTCAGGGCAGACCCAATATCTCCCTGTCAATCCGGCCTCTCAGACTTTCATCACAACGATGTTGCCAAGCAGATCACTCACCGATTACCGTTAGGCTGCAAACTTCCTGTTTTTATGGTTTAGATAAAGAAGGGAATCACGCATGGCGCAGTTTCAGTACCAGGAAATTTTTGAACACACGGCCGATACCACTCCGTATCGAAAAATCGCGACGGATCTTGTTTCCACCGGTACATTTGAAGGGCAGGAAATCCTAAAAATCCAGCCCGAAGCTCTGACTGTGTTAGCCAGAGAAGCCATGGACGATATTGCGCACTTGTTGCGGCCAAGTCATTTGGCGCAATTAGCCAAGATACTGGATGACCCTGAGGCTTCCGAAAACGACCGGTTTGTCGCGTTGGAACTGCTCAAAAATGCCAATATTGCTGCTGGACGCATCTTGCCGGGTTGCCAGGATACCGGAACTGCGATTGTCATGGGCTATAAAGGCCAACAGGTCTTGACCATGGGAGATGATGCCGAAGCCCTCTCGCGTGGAATCTTTGAAGCCTACGATATCCGAAATCTTCGTTATTCGCAGATGGCCCCGCTCGACATGTACACGGAAAAAAATACCGGCACCAATCTCCCCGCCCAGATCGATCTCTATGCCAAACCGGGTTCGGAATATCACTTTTTATTTATTGCCAAAGGCGGCGGGTCCGCCAACAAAACCTTTCTCTACCAAGAAACCAAAGCCTTACTCAATCCTAAATCCCTGCTCAACTTTGTCGCCGAAAAAATCCGGACCCTGGGCACCTCAGCCTGCCCACCCTATCATCTGGCCCTGGTCGTGGGCGGCCTGTCCGCGGAGTTTACGTTGAAGACCGTCAAACTTGCCAGCTGCCATTACTTGGATGATTTGCCAACCACAGGCAATGCCAGGGGCCGGGCGTTCCGAGACCTCGAGCTGGAGCAACACATCCTGAAACTCTGCGCCGAAACGGGCATTGGCGCACAGTTTGGAGGGAAATATTTCGCCCACGATGTGCGGGTGATCCGCTTACCGCGACATGGCGCCTCCTGTCCGGTCGGTCTTGGCGTCTCCTGCTCGGCCGATCGGCAAATTCTGGGAAAAATCACCAAAGACGGCATCTTCCTCGAACAGTTAGAAACGAATCCGGCCAAATACCTTCCGGATGTCACCGAACAGGATCTGGACGGAAAAGTTGTCCGCATCGACTTACATCAACCCATGGCCGACATCCTGGCCGAATTGCGCAAGCATCCTGTGGCGACCCGTCTGTCACTCACCGGCCCTATTGTGGTGGCCCGGGATATCGCTCACGCACGCATCAAGGAACAACTGGATGCCGGAAACGGCCTGCCTCAATACCTCAAAGATCATGTGGTGTATTACGCAGGACCGGCCAAAAAACCCCAAGGCCATGCCTCGGGTTCCTTCGGCCCGACAACGGCGGGTCGCATGGATTCCTATGTGGATCAATTTCAAGCGGCAGGCGGCAGCATGGTCATGCTGGCAAAAGGCAATCGATCCAAACAAGTGCGGGACGCTTGCGGAAAACATGGCGGGTTTTATTTGGGCTCAATCGGTGGCCCGGCGGCCCGGCTCGCCGAACATAGCATCAAAAAAGTCGAGGTGCTGGAGTTCGAAGATCTCGGAATGGAGGCCGTGTGGAAAATTGAAGTGGAAGATTTTCCCGCCTTCATCGTCATCAACCACGAAGGCCAGGACTTTTACGCCGATCTAACGGGCCAACAATCATCCGGCCTCATTCAGGTCAAAGCCCAGAGGGCGGAGTAGACAAGCACGGCTCTGTGATTTCTCGCACAATACAAATGGGGACTCTCCACAATATCGGTGAAGCTTCACAAGACAAGGACGTGTGATTAGGCACTTTCTCGCGACGCACGGCGGAAGGTGCCCGGCCCGACCCCCACTAACCGTTTAAACGCCTTCGCAAAGGCCCATTCCGAGTGATACCCCACGTGTTCGGCAATCTTTCCAATCGAGTCGTTGTCGCTGAGCAACAGACCCTTGGCCTTTTGGATCCGCCATGCGGTGAGATACTGAATCGGGCTATGACCAATCCCCTCCTTAAACCGCGCCGCAAAGACCGAACGGGAAACCCCGACTTCCCGGGCCAGATCGTCCATGGTCCACTGGCGGGCCGGATGATTATGAATGAGAGAGAGCGATTGGGAGAGGAACGGGACCGTCAACGCTTTCAAAAACCCTGAACGATGATGCTGTTGTTCCACATAGCCGCGTAAGACCTGAATGAGTAAGACCTCAGCCAGCCGATCCACAATAGCGGTGGAACCCTGGCGAGCGGATGTGGATTCCACGGCGGCAAGCTTGAGAGCCGTCGCAATCCATTCGGCATCAAAATCCTTTCCTGGCTTGAGGTGAATAAAGGTCGGTAACGAATGGAATAACGGAGTGAGATTGCTCCGGTCATATTCAAAATGCCCACAGATCAGAGTGCTGACCGGAGCATTTTCAACGGAACGTTCAGCGGCTTCACCTCCCCGGGGGGAAGCTTGGGAGACTTGCGCCAGAAAAGCTTCAGCCGGGATGACAGCCCCTTGAGGGTGATGAACCATGGAGTGGCGGTCCCCATGAGGGAAAAGAATTAAATCGCCTTCTTCCATAAGATGGGTTGATTCCTCACCAGGCATCCTGACCCAGCAAGTGCCTCGAACCACCATATGAAAATTGGCCATCGTCCCGCCTTTAATATCCACTCCCCAGGGGGCATGAAAATCAGCCTGAAAATACACGGTTCCCCTCAGCTGTACGGCCCGAAGGACTTCCGTTAAAACATCAATCATGCTCCCCCTTCCATATCAACACCATCTTGGCCCCACCCCGCAGGCTCTCGAGTCTACTTGTCCCCTGTCCAACCGTGACAAGGATTCTCCAAGACCCTGGAGTTCCAATCCAAGAAGTCACCCCTCCTGACCCGGGAAAAAATACACCGACCGCAACAGGCAGCGCTACATTTCCAGTTCAGCGTCAAAATTTTTCCCGATCCGTTGAATAAAATTTGCCGACGCCACGACAAACGCGATTTCCACCACTTGCGGCAAGGTAAACGCTTTTTTCAGGGCCATGAGGGATTCATCGGATGCCTTGACGTGCTTCGTCGTTTCAAGGGCAAAGCGAATCACGGCCTTCTCCGCTGGCGTAAAGAGCGGGCTGCTGAGCCCTGATTCACCGAGAAGGGCCATTTCCTCCTCACTCATGCCAGCCTTTTGGGCAAACATCGTATGATGTCCGGTGCAATACGGACATTCATTTTGGCGAGTCACGGTTAAATACGCAATCTCCCGAAGACGAGCATCTAACGCCAATCGATTGAAGTAGACATCCAGCACAGTTCCCATGGCCTGCGTCACCGGCCCAGAATGCCCCACCAGCTTCACCAGATTCGGCACCATACCAAACCCAGCCTTTAAACTGGCATACACCTCGGTGGCTCCTTCGGCTTCGGTTCCTTCTTGCGCATAAGAAATTCTCGGCATAGGTCCTCCTTGTATGTTACATCCACAGTAATCGGGAAAAATTACCGCACCCCTCAACCAGGGAACATGTCTACCCATCCGAATTTCTTGCACAATCGTCCGAAACACCGGTCGGTCATACCGAGGAGCCCTCCAAATCTTGAACCAACGAGGACAAGACAGAACAGTGTTCTCATCGATTCATTTGGACATTCAGCTCTCACCAGTATGGGAACGACCGAAGACAACCTTGCCCTCCGGCCAATTCTTCGGACTACATGAGAGCGAGGAGCTGGTATGGACCCAAGAAAAGGGCGTCCCCAACCGACGGACCAGATCCCTCAGAAAGATAAGGCTGGAATGAAAATTCGGCAGGCAGAGGTGGAGGAGTATGGGAACGCTCAGCGGGAATATTGCCGGCACCGAAGAGCAAAGCAGCAGGTACTCAAGACCGCCATCAACACAAGTCCGGCCAGGATAGGGAGGCCGGCATGCCTCAGTGATTCAGGAATCATCGCAACCGCCAACCATTCCTCCAGACCCATGACCAGCAATAATCCCATCAGAAAGAGGACGGCCGGCGTCGATGTCAAAAAAACATACCGGCCAACAGCTCCGGCCCGTGTCAGAGTTCCCTGAGACAAGCGTTGCGTCAAATGAGTCCACGTCCAGACATGAAGCAGCAGAATGAGGCTCAAAATCATAAGAAACATTCCTTATTTTTTAGGATGGTGTCAGCCAATTTCATCCACATCATTCTTCACACGAGACCATTCAACCAGGTTCAATCCTCACCATTTGACCTGTTTCAATGAACGACATCCCACTCAAACTGCCTGCCGAATTCTTCTCGGAATTACCCAACAGAGCGAAACGATTTTTCATAAAGCCTGGCTTGTGAGGGAGCAGGCAAACTCAGTTTGACTTTAGAGCTCGGTCTCTCTATCAGGCGCCAGGAAAGATAGGAAAGGCCAAGCGTCAGGACAAGCATCAGCCAGCCCTGCATGGGATTGTCCACACCCAGACGTTTCACCAGATCAATCACTACGATATGCAACAGATACACACTAAAACTCACAAATCCCACAAACCGCAGCGCCGGCGCTTCAAAAATTTTCCGGATCCCACCGGCACCGGTCACACAGGCAAACACCACAAGTGACCAGAGCAATCCAAACAATAAAAATTCTTTGTGATAGTAATTAAAAGGAATATCTTCCCCGAGAACCCAAGAAGAAACGGAAGGAATCATAAAAATCAGCGTCAGGCCTGCGAGAATTCCCAGACCTTCGATCACCAGAGCGGCCATTTTATTGTCAGCCAGCGAACTTTCTTCCCACCGGTGAAAGAGCAACGCCAAGAGAGAACCCAGTAAAAAGATGGATAAATAGGGGCCCAATCGGGTGTCGTTAGCCAGGGACTCGGATTGAGGCCAGATCAGCTGACACCCCGCAATCATCAGGAAGGTGGCCCCCAACGAGGCTCCAACATGTTTTTTGAGAATGAGGGAATACATGATCGCCACCAGTGGCAGGACCAGGTAATAGCGAAATTCGACAAGAATACTCCAGGTCACCCCTTTCCCCTTCATGAGCAGCACATGATTCACAAAATCCTGCCAGGAGAGAAAAAACGGAATGCCCACCGGGCGATGGAGATCAAAGAGTCGCCAGAGAAGTATGCTACTGGCTAATGCCACGACCAGATACGCCCCATAGAGCGGATAAATGCGAAAAAAGCGGCGAAGCGCATAATTCAGGAGAAACATCTTATTGGTGACCGCGTCTCCCAGCCTCAGAAAAGGAACCGTCAATAAAAATGCGCTCAAAATAAAAAACAAATACACCCCCATTTTTCCGATTCCGGAACAATCCAAAAAGGGCAACAGGAAAATGCGGTCGTTGCTGGTATGACTCAGAAACACGATTAACGCCGCCATGCCCCGCAACCCATCTAAAGAGTCAATGGGAACCTTGTCAGGTGATAATTCCCTCCCCGTCAACATGGAACAATCCTTTTCCGACCGGGCCTGTGTCAGGCCCCTCGTCTCAAACAGGCCTCGCAGGGTTCAGCGATCAATCACCACCGAAATCTCCACGGACAAGGCTTTCGTCAAGACCGAGCCATCTGTTCCGTGGAGTCCACGCGGGCTATCACTATGGATAAGATCCCTCAGCTGATTGGGGGAGACCGACAAGAAGATGAAAGCCAACAGCGTCTCGAACCCTCCGAAACACACGGAGCCGGTTCGGGCTGAGGAGAGTGAGCACTGTAGGGGGAAGAACGATGACTACCGGGGGAAACTGTTTTGACTACAGGGGGAAGAACATTTTACAGCGTAAAAACCTTTCCTGGGGGGAATCTCCGAAAATCTTACAAGCGGGACGAACAAATAAAACTGTACACCTCTTGCCTAGAACAGGCAACCCTTTTTTTACGGTGTTGGCTGATCCCTACACCCCGTGACATTTCGTCAAATGCCGGCACATCAGCCATAACCGGATCAAACCAGGACAACATTGCGCATAGATGACACCCAATTCCCGTTGCGAAAGACGATTTCGTTCTGCCAACCTCTCACGTGATCACTACCCTGGCAGAACCGAGCCGTTGAATGTGCCAATTTACACCTCAACAATATCCGCCTTCACACTCACAACAAATGCGGCCACCTCATCGCATTCCTGCTGAGGAACACGTAAGGCCTTCATGGTCGCCCCGGCATGATCCAGAAATCTGGTCCAATCACTCTCGCTGATCTTCATGCCTTTATGCGTGAGTTTCATATCCCGACCCGTGTAATACAGAGGGCCTCCGGCCTGCGCACACAAATAGTCGATCAACAATTGATGCTCACGAGCAATGCCATCGTCACCCCGATTTTGCCAGAACCGCCCCAATTGCGGGTCGGCTTGCAACCGGGGAAGTAAATCATTCGTAAACGCCACAATCCCTTCATACCCGCCTAACCGTTCATACAGAGATTTTTCAGCCATTGAGTCCTCCTTAAAAAAACGTCTCTTCATTATGCCCCAAGACGACGAGCTGGCAAGCCTTTCTCTGCACAATAAGATCGTGTCCTGCCAGTCAGGTTCAAAACGGCCACATGGAGAGATCGCCCCCCAGCCCAAGAAAAATGCTACGGGTCATGCCTTCTTCTTGGGTGGTGTGGTGTTCTGCAGCCGTTTCTTTTGGGGTTTGTGGGCGCGAAGCGCGGCGGCGTAGGAACGGGCCGCCCACACCTTGGCTTCTTCAGGATCATCGAAAATGTCCTCCGGGGCCATATAGTAGGACAGCTTGAACATCTTTCCCTGCTTCTCATAGCGGAACGGCTCCAGCTCCCGTTCGAGAAAATGCGGGGAGTTGGTTTCGTCGGCCTTGAGATACAACACATCATCCGCCACGAGGCCAAACATGAGCCCTTTATGGAAAAGGCCATAGCCCCCGAACATGCGCCGTGGTTGGACGGCGCCAAATTCCTTGAACACTTCCAACAGATACTCAACGTATTCAGTCATAGGAAGGCTCAGATCCACAGGGAGAAAAGTTCAAAATTTCCTCGATTAATTGGTCATGACGTGTCCGTCTGGCTTCGTCCTGATCGTCCATCGACTCAATCGCTTCGATTGAACGCACGTAGGTTTCAGGAAAATTGAGATACGTGGCTCCCAGGAGAACCAGCTCTTGATACCAGTGGTAAGGCTTCAGGTTCTTCTCAATATGTGAGGGCTCAGCCAAATACATAAAACAGATGCCGCGATCCGGTGAGCCTAACGTCTGAATTGAGCGGCCTCGCGCGGCTTTTCGCGCGAGGTCCGCTCGAATGATGGGTTAGCCCGCAGCCGGTTCATCTTTGGTCTGTTCCTTCGAGAGAGCTTGGATCTGGGCAAAAAGAGGCTCGACTTCCGCAGGAAGCGTGCTGGACGAAGCAATTACGCGGCGGACGCGCCACCAACTCCATAGCGAATGCTGCATTGTTGGTGCAACTGTATAATTACGATTGTAATTCCATCTGATTGGCGGGGCATGTGCTCCCCTTAGTGAAAAAATAAATATAAAACAACGCTATACAAAACATGGTGGAGCTAGCCAACCAATGCCAATTGAATATTTGCAGTTAGATGCAGTAATTGATGAACTTCGGTCTCTATCTGACAACACCACGATAAATGGATTGCCCAGTCAATCCGCGCACTAATCCGAGGGATACCATTGCGTCAATATTGGTGAACAGCCCCAAAATACGGCCAGCCATGAAAGAAGCCATGCCTTTTTGATTTTGGGGTTATTTACCTCTGATTGATCGGCCATCATAAAAGAAAGAAATATTACAAATGTCATAAGGAAGGTTAATAGCACAGGTGGCTTGATGGAAAGAAGGCCTGACTAAAGTTGGCCCCCATGATTTTTAAAGCCAATGAGAAAGCTGGCACTCCTGCAATCCATAGTAGAGAGACCCAAGACCACCATGTGGAATTTGAACATGTCGGCAGCGTTGGTAAACAGCTCACGACGACAATTCCAAATATAATTAAAGCTAAGGGTCGTAAAATTAACCTAGGCCAGCAGTTAATGCCCCAAGCTCCACCTATTCCTTGCACGATGTTAGATTCATCATGAAATATAAGAAAAAGGAAACCCAGCTATAAAAATTCCTATTATCAGAAGGCCTTGATCATGCGAGAGCGAAAACTGATTGTGTCCATCCTGTAATTCCTCATGAAAGAAAATCGTGGAAGTGCTGCATTCTACACGTAAAGCGAAGAACCCATGAAATGCGATATCTATCGGGTTGCCCTTTGTGGAACTTTAATCCGGGGAAAGGTTGGAGGACATTCAATGGTAAGAATTCATTGGTATATATTCAAGCAATGTTGCCTACGCCGGAACTGAGTAATTAGGGTTTACTGAATGTGTCCAATGATGAATTTTAGTCCACTAATGACAGGAACTATAGTACAAGGTTTGCAATCTGTTTTCGTTGAATCCGAGGACCTCAGTGATGCTCTAGCTCAAGCACAAGTCCTCCAACTCGATGTTACTCCTCAGGCACGCTCTTCGAAGTTTAGACCCAGCCATTCCATCCCTGTCCATGTCTGTAATGCTCTTTAGTTGTCCAACAATATTTAGGCGGATCCGCCTAAGAGTCGGATCCCTTCATTTCTGTCAGTAGAACATCACTACCATACATGAACCAAACTGCTCCTACTATTTTAGTTATATGTCCTGGGAACATGCATGAGGTAGCCTTATGTGAATCGGCCTAACACCACTTTTCGAGTGAATTAAAGGTTCGATCACAAGACAGCTAATTCATCAAGGAAATCATCCCCACCTTCCACACCCAGCAGCATCGTTTAATAATTCTGGAATAATGTCAAGGAACGAGACTTGGCTCCAAGAAGAGTACATGCTGGGATAGATGAGCATCGCTCTCTCAGGCAACTCTGAGGTTCAGCCATTCATTTGCCTGTCACCTGATTTTACTTCAACCCATGTCGGGTTTTCTGAGGGTGCTGACGAAGATCGAGAACTCTATACACGATCACATTCCGGGGATTTTCAATTTTGTAGTAAATCGCGAAAGGAAATCTCTTGGCTCACATCCTGTGATACCCATACATCTTTTGATGAATTCCGGCATACAGGGCCAATGAATCGATATCGGCAAAGACCGTATCGAAGAAATACTCACCGACTCCTTCTCCTTGCCTCTCATAGAACAGCCGCCCTTTATGCAGATCGTCTAGGGCAGAGGACAGGATTGTCATTTTCATTCAAAGCGTTTCCGGAGTTCCTTCTTAGCTTCAAGCCAGTCAAAACGCTGTTCGGTTCCGGCCTGAACCTGTTGTTCCGTCTCCTTCAATTGCGACTCATGCCAGGCAGGTGATTCAACCAAATGGTCTTCCTGGGACAGATCCTCCCAAATGGCTTCCATGACCTGGAGCTTTTCCTTGCGAGACAACTGCTTAATCGCCGTCATGTCTTTCATTGTCGGGATTCCTCTGTTTGACAACCATGCGAACGTTCTCTCGACCTCATGAGTTTCATTGTACTCAATGACTTTGTAAGGATCTATGAGAATTTTATTATCAGTGTTCATGGGAGTCCCTTCAGGATTACTTCATTGCGATGGGTGCTTGAACCAAACGATTATGAGCAAGTTTCCCCGTCGTTGATAAGTCCCAATAGTTTCTCGACTATCGGCAATTTTCATCCGCACGTTTCCTTCGCCCTGTCAGGGAGAGAACTTCTCCGGCAAAGATTGTTGCGGGGATGGCCCCGCATCCTTGCTTGCATCCCCGCATGCCCCGCAAGTCCAGTTATGCACGAAAACACCTAAATCATTGACTTTGCAAGATATTTTCAAATGTCGCGGATGGCAACGCCCTTGCTCAAGGGAATGTTCGCGTCACATTTCGGCACCCGGAAAGGAGGTGAATCCAGGCAGCGGGTGCACGGCGCAGATTTCACCCATTTTCTCATTCTAAGACCGTAAAGGAGCAGGCCATGAAATTTTTCCCCACGAATGTTCGGATTCATCCACGAAACACCGCATTACCGACCAATCCTCCCTTGGCCAGTGGCTCACCCCAAGAGCCCACGGACGCCAAAGAGATTTGGCTCTTATCCTCCGGCCTCCTGATTCTGGCCCTGGGGATCGGGGGCATCCTGATGTACACCGAGGAGGAACCTCCATCGGCTACCGCTTCCCACCTGGTGGAGCCACGGGACTTCGCCAAAGCCTTTTCTTCTCCCCTGCCCAAGGCGGATCAGACCGCCGCTTCTTCAGATGAAGCACCCACCTTCTTGCCCGAAGCCGAGGCCCATGCGGTGATTGGCGAACCGGTCCAGTCTTCCGAGACCATTCCGCCGGCCACATCAACCCTGGTGAACTTTGACTTTTCTCAAGCCCTGCTGACCGAGGAGGGGAAAACCAGGCTCGCAACACAGATCGCGCACTTACCCATGGCTTGGGAGGGAACGTTGCGCATTCAGGGGCACACCGATACCAGAGGCCCTGAATCATATAACCGGGCTCTGGGAGCCAAGCGGGCTGAGGCGGTCAAAACCTATTTAGTCTCTCTGGGCATTCCCCAAGACCGGATCCAAACCGATACCTTTGGCAAAGATGCTCCGCTGTGCCTCGAGGATACTCCCTCCTGTCATGATCAGAATCGACGGGCACACGTGGAATGGGTGAGGAGCGCCACCGCCCAAGGCGAAGAACCGGTTCTGCTTGAACCGTCTTCCGTCTCCACGGAAATCTCCCGTCTCGATCCATCCCTGGAAATTTCCCACCACCCCGTTAGCAGTGGTTCCGAGGTGGAACCATCTTCCGCCGACGAGATGCTGACTCCGGCAGAGTCCACTCTTGAGTTGGTCACCCCTGAAGCTGTGGCTCATTCCGAGGCGCAGCCATAAGTCGGCCAGCTGATAGCCAGGCGGTCCTTCCCTCACCTAGGGGAGGACCGTCCATCCCTTTCATCCGCACCAAAGGAGTTTCTATGCCATACGGGATCTCGGTTTTATTGCCACTGTGTTTATGGTTGGTGAATGGCCTGATGGATAGTTGGGTTCTGCCCCCGGTCTGGGGTCACACACCGGACACCGTCACCACCGAACGTTCCACGTCATCTGCTCAGGCTATTCCTCAGAATTCACCGGGCCTGACCATCCGCTCTGTCAACGGAGAGAGCAGCTTCCTCGCCCCAACGGTTTCAACCAAGGTCACCACCTCTGTGAGTGGCTTGATTGTCCGGACTGTTGTCTCGCAAACCTTTCAGAATCCCAGTTCCGACTGGGCCGAGGGCATCTATGTTTTCCCCCTTCCCGAGCAGGCCGCCGTGGATCATCTGCGCATGCAAATCGGCGAGCGGGTAATTGAGGGCATCATTCAAGAAAAATCACAAGCCAAGAACACCTATGAGCAAGCCAAACGCACAGGACAACGGGCCAGTTTGCTGGAGCAGGAACGCACCAATATCTTTACCGCATCGGTGGCGAATCTCGCGCCTGGCGAAGCGATTCATATAGAAATTGAATTTCAAGACACTGTCCGTTATGACCAGGGACAGTTTTCCCTTCGATTTCCCACGGTGGTGGGCCCTCGCTATATTCCCGGCACTCCGCTTCTCCCCCACGAGGATCACCCACAGGCTATCGGGCAAGGTTGGGCATCGAATACTCAGCAAGTCCCGGATGCCTCCCGCATGACGCCGCCGGTTCAACATCCCAGCCACGGACCGATCAATCCCCTGACTCTGGACATTGATTTGGCTCCCGGCTTCCTCCTCGATCGGGTGACCTCTCCCACCCACCCGATTCAGACCACCACCACTCCTGGTGGCACCACCCATATCACATTGGCCAACGGCTCGACATTTGCCGATCGAGATTTCGAATTAATCTGGACGCCACAGGCCTCTCACCAACCTCAAACCACACTATTCCTGGAGGAACACCAGGGGGACACCTATGGGCTGCTTTTTTTTCTTCCACCCCAATTACTCCAAACGGGGCCTGGGGATATCGCCCGGGAAGTCGTCTTCGTCATCGACACGTCAGGGTCCATGGCTGGAGCCTCCCTCGTGCAAGCCAAGGCGGCGCTCAAACTGGCGGTATCCCGTCTCACGCCTCAAGACCGTTTCAACATCATTCAATTTAATTCCGTGACGACGTCATTATTTGCCCGGGCGCAGACCGTGACTCCCCGTTCGATTCAGCTGGCCCTTTCCTATGTCGAGAGATTGCAAGCCGAGGGCGGCACGGAAATGCTGCCGGCGGTTATTCACGCGCTTTCCCGGCAACCGGAACACGCTCACCTGCGGCAGGTCATTTTTATGACCGATGGCCTGATCGGCAATGAGGACGAACTCTTTGCGACTCTGCACCGTTTGCTTGGCCAGACGCGATTTTTTACCGTTGGCATCGGCTCTGCCCCCAATGGACATTTCATGCGGAAGGCCGCGCAGCACGGCCGCGGCACCTTTACCTACATCGGCACGGCTCAAGACGTGCAGGACAAGATGCAGCGCCTCTTCGTGAAGCTAGAACAACCGGCATTTCTGGACTTGGCCCTCGACGTTCCCTATGACGGCCAGTGGGATCTTCTCCCCACTCCCCTTCCGGATGTCTATGCCGGCGAACCGCTCATGGCGGTTTTTCGTGCTCGCACACCTCCCGCGCAGTTTGCCGTCTCCGGCAAGCAAGGAACGGTGCCATGGACCCGGGTGATTCCCCTGACCTCCGGTCTACCCCGGCACGGCATCGCCGTACATTGGGCCCGGCAAACCATTGCGCACCTCATGGATCAACAAACGGCGACTTCCTCAGTGAGTCAAGCCGACCAGGCGGGGCAACAGGACACACTCCGGATGGCGGTCATCGACCTGGCCCTTCGTCATCATCTGGTCACCCGGTACACCAGCTTGGTCGCGGTGGAAACGGTTCCGGCTCGACCGGAACACCAACCCTTACACTCGCAGGCCATGAAAACCAATCTGCCGCATGGCATGCAGCACGAGGCGATCTTCGGCTGGCCGCAAACCGCCACGCCACGCTCTCTGTATCTGCTCTTGGGCATCCTCATGCTGGGTATGGCCTGGCTCTGCTCCCGACAACTCACACGGACATGAGAGATCGCATTGGTTGGGGACTGGCTCTGGCGTTGGGGATGATGGGGAGCTGGCTGATCGGGCATGGACTCTGGATTCCGGCGAAAGCCATAGTGGCTCAATGGCTTCTTGAAGAGGCGTGGGCAGACACGCTCCAGTCTCAACGCCTCGCCAAACCCTGGCCTTGGGCCGACACTTGGCCGGTCGGACGATTACGCCTTCCGCACCATGGCATCGACCAGATTATTCTGGCCGATGCCAGCGGACGATCCTTAGCCTTCGGGCCCGGACAAGTCGGCAACCATCGCTTCCCGGACGGCAAGCGAACATTGATCCTCAGCGGCCATCGAGACACGCACTTTTCCTTTGTCCAGAATGTCCAACTGGGGGAGACACTTTTGGTGCAGACCCTCGACGGGCAATGGCACCACTATACTGTGGGGAAGACCGCCATCCTCGATAGTCGAACGGATCAGATAGCCATACATCAACCCGAAGGGGGGTTGATGCTCATTACCTGCTACCCTTTTGACACCCTCTTCCCTGGAGGCCCTTTGCGCTATGTGATAGAAGCCAAAAAAATACCCCCCTGGGAAAGGGCATCCGTAACGAAGAGTGACAGGATGATGCGGCTATCGTCAGAGAAGATATTCCTGATGCAGGCGGGGCATCTCGACTTGTGTCCCAGTAAGCTTCTTCGCAAAATGCTCCATGACCTCTTTATCCCCATGGACCAAAAATGTCCGTTCCGGGTTCCCAATTTGTCGATGCCAAGCCAGCAGTTCCGCCTGATCCGCGTGGGCGGAGAATCCACCGATGGTAAAAATTTTGGCGCGAACCGGGATCTCTTCATGGTACAGACGAATGGTTTTGGCCCCGTCGATGATATTTCTGGCCAGAGTGCCACGAGCCGCATACCCGACAAAGATGACACTCGACTCCGGCCGCCAGATATTGTGTTTGAGGTGATGACGGACTCTCCCGCCCGTGCACATGCCGGACCCCGCCATGATGACCGCGCCGCTTCTGATCTCGTTCAAGGCCATGGATTTCGCCGTTTCACGAGTGAAATGCAGGCCGGGAAGGGAAAAGGGATCCTGACGGGCTTTGAGCAACCGCACCATTTCGGCATCGTAACACTCCGGATGCCGCTCGAAAATTTCCGTGGCCGAAATGGCCATGGGCGAATCCAGATACACCTGCATGCTGACCGGTAATCGCCCCTTGGCCACGCCTTCATGGAGAAAATACAGAATTTCCTGCGCCCGTTCGAGAGCGAACGTCGGGATCACGACATTGCCCCCACGCCGGAACGTGTCCTCAATGGCCCCATACAACTCTTCAATGGAAGGCTGAAGGGCTTTGTGGAGACGATCCCCGTACGTCGTTTCCATCACCACGACCTGCGCGGGCGGCGGAACACTGAGATCACGGAGGATCACTCGGCCGTTGTACCCCAAATCACCCGAGAACAACACCGTTCGCCGGGTTCCGAGTTCTTCGAGTTCTAAAAAAATGCTCGCCGAACCCAGAATATGACCGGCATCCAGAAAGGTGGCCCGAATACCGGGTGCGATCATCATGGGTGTTTTGTAATGGGCCGTCCGACCAAAGCAATCCAAACTATTGAGGGTATCCAGCACCGTGTACAACGGCTTGGGAGCGTGCTTGTGGTGTTCATGGCTGGAACGGGTCGCCTTCTTGCTCTGATACTCAGCTTCCGCCTCCTGAAGATGGCCGGCATCCAGCAGGACCAATCGGGCGAGTTCCCGTGAAGCTGCCGTCGTGATGATTTCGCCTGTAAATCCCCGCTTTATCAGAAGAGGAATTCGACCGCAATGATCCAAATGGGCATGGGTGAGCAACAGATAATCAATATCAGCAGGGTCGAATCCGAATGGTTCGGCATTCTCTTCCACCAATTCCCGTTCCCCTTGGTAAAGCCCGCAATCAATGAGGACTTTGTGGTCCTGGCATTCGATGAGATGACAAGAACCGGTCACATTTTGATCGGCGCCATGGAAAGTGAGTTTCATCTGATGCGCTCCTGATTAACATGCCTGGTGATTCAATAAGGGCTGTCCATTCGCCTCGTGCCATCGAAGGATCCCTTCCCAAATATCTTGTGCTGTTTCAGCAAACCAGAAGAGTTCCTTGTCCTCCAGGTCGATGACCCCTTCTGCTATCAGGAAGTCAAAATTCACCGCCTGTTGCCAATATTGCTGCCCCACGAGAATGACCGGTAGCGGTGCCATCGTCCGTGTTTGAATGAGCGTGAGGGTTTCAAAGAGTTCATCAAAAGTACCGAATCCCCCGGGGAAAGCCACTAAGGCTTTGGCCCGGAGGAGAAAATGCATTTTTCGCACGGCAAAATAGTGAAAGCGAAAACAGAATTCCGGTGTGAGATACGGATTGGGATACTGTTCGTGGGGCAGGGTAATGTTCAGCCCAATATTTTTTGCACCGCAATCAAACGCACCACGATTGGCAGCCTCCATAATGCCGGGGCCACCACCGGTCATGACCACTAACCGGCAATCCTCCGGTCCTCTGCCGGATTCGCCCACCATCCGCCCAAAATCACGGGCCACCTGATAGTACTGACTCTTTGCCTGGATACGCTGAGCAACCATCAGACGCCGTTTCAGATCGGCGCTTTGAGGCGAGACGAGTAGAGCCCTTTGCAGTTCTTCAACCCGACGAGTGGCGGCGGCAGGTTCCATGATCCGCGTGCTGCCAAACACGACAATGGTATGGTGAACCCCGTGCTGGTTCAGCAGGCGTTGCGGTTTACTGTAATCAAGCTGCAACCGGATTCCTCGACTCTCATCCTGTCCAAGGAAATCGATATCTTCGTCGGCTTGCCGGTAGCTGGGGCTTTGCAACAGGCGCTCGGTTCTGGCCTGCGCCTCGATATCTTCTTCAGGAGATTTGGGAGTCTGCCATGGCAGTTTTTCATGTCGATGAATCGGATGCGGTGGGGTGGGAATCGCTAATGCCGGCTTGCTCTTCTCCGAATCATCCTCGCTCATGATACGGTCCTTTCCTCATGATGTCCGCTCATGGCCAAAGCCACGGATCACGATTCCGCTCCACACTTCAGCCGCTCATCACTATTTTGCCATGGTTCGTACGCCCCAGTCTTCCTCAGACGTTCCTGCACCGGACTTTTTTGAACGGATTCGTGAGAAGTCTCCAGCGGCCAAGACCCGCCAAAGGACGAAAGCGTGGGAAGACCCAGAACAACTCCGGAAACCATATCGTGCAGGGGACCAGAGGCCCCCTGCTCTCACTTGTCTGACTCCGATGAAGACCTAATGTAAGGGGAGGGGTTCCGGCAGGATCACCGGCGCTATCGAAAGAGGGGGTTGTGATTGGAGGTAGGCTTGATGTTCATGCATGACGGCCCCTTTGGGCAGTTGCTCCCATAAGAAGCCCAACTTGCGGCGAATTTTCCTGGCGTAAAATTCCGGCAGTTCCGTGGTTTCACCTTCCATGAATTTCCTGACTGGCCTATTGGTATCCAAGAGACTTCGGATTTTCGTGTGATATTTGATCCGGCCAAACCCCTCACTGGATACGGACCGGACAAAGTTGAACCATTTGGGAATCCATCCCCGGTTCAACCTCACCCGCTTGGCAATCATCGGCCAAGAAAAAGCATGCGTCGACACATCCACCACATGGTCATAAAATTCCGGCCATGCGTAATGCTTGGGCCGCACATTCATGGCGTGATTATTATCCAGAAAATGAAAGGGAAACGGCAGGACGCGACCTTCCTGCTGAAGGGCCAAGTTAAATGGCGCCGACCGTCCAAATGCCGTCAGTAAAGAAAAGGCAGGAAAGGCACCAGGTGCCGCATCCAAAAATTGCTTGGTTAATTCAAACGGTTCGGAGCCCTTATCGGAGTCCAAGCCCAACACAAAGTTCACCTGCACATAGGGGATATACCGCAGAATCATATTGATATGGTCGGCCACCTGCTTCACCTTGTCCGTGCCGGTCTGTTTTCCCGTCCGGGATTTCTCGCCCATGTCAAACCAGGACTCGATGCCAGGAAGAATCGCCTTAAATCCGTTTTCCTTCAGACGTTTCAGATGCGGTTCCGACAGGAGCGACAGCGTGCTTTCGGCAATAAAGTCGATACTATTGGGTGGAATGGCCGTCTCGATTGCCCGCATATAGTCCTGAAATCGGACGCCAAAGTTGGGATCATGCCAAGCCACGATGGGCCGTTTTATTTTGGTCAGAAGGAATTGCAAATCTTCACTGATTTGATCAAAGGACAAGGGTTGATAGTCCACATGCGCATCCACGCAAAACCCGCAGGTATACGGACAGCCCATGCTGCCAATCATCGGCACGATTTGAAAGGAGGTGGGGGCTTTGGCTAAGGTCGGCTCAATAAATTTCCAACGTTCTTTCACCCCAGGCAACTCCGTTGGCTGCTTCATCGCCTGCAGATGCAACCCAAACGGCCGATGAGGCGCACAGTCGGAGACAATATCCTGAATGAGCGGTTTATCGGTAAACCCCAGGACATAATCGAAATATCGCGCGGCATCTTCCGGGTAGCTCCTGGCATGAGGCCCGCCTAATACCGTGACCGCCCCCCGTGCCCGAAACAGGTGACTGAGGGCATAGGCCGTCAGGGCCGATCGGGTAAACGCTCCAATAAACACCAGATCGGTTTCCTCCAGAAGTTCACGGTGCAAATCTTCCCGCCCCGTATAACAGATAAACCGGACCTGATGTCCCAGCTCCTCACACCAGACTCCGACAACCTGGGGCATGATGCTGGCTAAATTTTGATTCATCACCTTGGCATAGAGGGAATTGGTCGGACCTTTGGTCACTAAATCGAGAATGGTCACCCGAAGAGGGCGCATAACACTCCTTTGCCGTCAATTGTGTAAGAATGATGGGGAAATAAAATCGTTAGAGGGGGACGGGAATAATCGCTTAAAAAAGCTCCAATACCATATCCTACCCTATGGAATAGGTCAAATGCCCTGTGCCGGGCTGTTGCAATACCGGGAATCTTCGGGTACCTTGTTGGATGAATCGACCGTCTCGTAGGATCCAAGCCATTCTCCGGCTGTTCTGGCCGGTGCCGTAGCCTAAATCTCCTCAGACCGGCCTCGATATCCAACCTCGGCATTGAACAATGACGTTCGTGCTGCGTCCGGTTGTTGTCAACAAAGGAATAGACTGTTATGCCGAATCAGAAACGTCGAAAAGATCTTCGTAATGTTGCCATTATCGCCCATGTCGACCACGGAAAAACCACCTTGGTGGATGCCCTGCTCAAACAAACCGGCGCCCATGTGTTTAAGGAAGGGGAAGCGGTCATCATGGATTCCAACCCGCTGGAAAAAGAGCGCGGCATTACGATTTTTTCGAAAAATGCCTCATTGGAATATCGGGACACTCGCATCAACTTGGTCGACACCCCCGGCCACGCCGACTTCGGCAGCGAAGTGGAGCGGATTTTACGCATGGTGGACGGCGTCCTGTTATTAGTCGATGCCTTTGACGGTCCCATGCCACAAACCAAGTTTGTGCTGAAAAAATCGCTGGAACTGCACCTCAAACCCATCGTGGTCATTAACAAGATCGACCGCCCCAACGCCAGACCGGAAGAGATTGTCAATCAAACGTTTGACCTCTTTTGCGAACTCAATGCCACCGATGAACAATTGGATTTCCCCATCGTCTATGCCTCCGGCAAGGAAGGCCGAGCGACCCTGGATCTTACCGATCCGGCTGTGGACATGAAGCCGCTGTTGGATACCATCATTCATCGGGTTTTGCCGCCTGTAGCCGACCCCGATCAGCCGTTTCAAATGCTGGTCACCATGCTGGATTATGACTCCTATGTCGGGCGGATCGCCGTCGGACGAATCGTTCATGGCCGCACAAAAATTGGCGATGCCGTGGTTTCGGTCAAACACGACGGCACGATCACCAAAGGCAAAGTGACCAAAATCCTGGGTTATCACGGATTGGTCCGCATGGAAACGGAAAAGGCAGAAGCCGGAGATATTATTTCCTTAGCGGGGGTGCAAGAAGTTCGCGTGGGAGAAACGCTGGCTTCGCCGCAGAATCCAACAGCCCTCCCTACGGTGAACATCGATGAACCGACGATTTCGATGAATTTCTCTCACAATACCAGCCCCTTGTCGGGAAAAGATGGCGGACGATTTCTGACATCCCGCCATATTCGTGAACGTTTGGCCCATGAAGCCATGATGAATGTGGGAATTAAAGTGGAAGAGGCCGACGGAGGGGAACGATTTAAAGTGTCCGGCCGAGGGGAATTACATCTGGCCATTTTAATTGAAACCATGCGCCGGGAAGGGTTCGAGCTGGAGGTCTCTCCCCCCAAAGTGATTCTGAAAGAAGTGGATGGCATCAAGTTGGAACCTGTGGAAGAAGTCGTCATTGAAGTCGACCCTGGCTACCAAGGCGCAGTCATCGAAGCCTTGGGCAGCCGCAAGGCGGAACTCAAAGAAATGCAGGTCAGCGCCGTCGGGACCATTCGAATGGAATTTCACATCGCCTCCCGTGCCCTCCTGGGCTTCCGGAGTGAACTGCTCATGATGACGCGAGGCACCGGCGTCATGTCTCAAATTTTTTATGAGTACCAGCCGTATAAGGGTGAAATCCCGAAACGACCGGCTGGCGTGTTGATTTCCCATGGCTCGGGGAAGGCAGTGGCCTATGCCTTGTGGGGCTTACAGGATCGGGGAGAAATCTTTCTTCATCCCGGCGATGACCTGTACGAAGGCATGCTGATCGGCGTCAATAATAAAGGGAATGACCTGGTCGTGAACGCCATTCGAGAAAAGAAACTCACCAATATTCGCGCATCCGGTTCTGACGAGGCCATTCATCTCGTGCCTCCTCGTGAAATGACGCTGGAATTTGCCTTGGAATTCATCGAAGACGATGAGTTGGTCGAGGCAACTCCGAAAAGCATCCGTTTGCGTAAACGGTACCTGACCGACAACGAACGCCGGGCGGCCAGAAACTCAGCCATGCGCGCCTAGCACAATCCCTCCTTTTCCGAAACATTCTTTTTTAAGTATTAACAACCCGGTTTCCGAAGCCCAGGATCGATCCTGGGCTTCGGAGCACCATCCTCACTTTTCCTGACTCCTCGTTCTCTTTTTTTGAAATCCTGCGTCCAAAGAGCATTTAGTACTTTCCTCTTAAGGCATTATGCCTTATAATTCAGTCCCTACCGGGCGACGGGCTCGAGCCCTTAACACGGTGACAATCCACCCAGATCCATCCATATTGGGAGTTGGTATGAAGAACCTCTTTTTTAAGGGGCATGGATTAGGCAATGATTATATTGCGGTCACCCCTGCCAACCTGACCTTTAAACTCACGCCTCGTACGATTCGGGCGCTTTGTGATCGAAACTGGGGTATCGGGAGTGACGGGATTCTTGCTCTCGTCCCCTCCAAGAAAGCCGACTTTGGGTTGCGCATTTATAATCCAGACGGAAGCGAAGCGGAAAAATCTGGGAACGGTCTTCGAATCTTCGGATGCTATCTCTATCACACCAAGGTCACCAAGAAGAAACAATTTACGGTTGAAACCAAAGGCGGGCTGGTGGAAATCCAATTGGAGGTCAATACCAAAGGGGAGGTCACCGGGGCTACCGTGCAAATGGGCAAAGCCTCATTTCAACCGATCACACTCCCCTGCACCCTACGAGTTCCCGAACTGATTCAGCAACCGGTGAAAGCCGCTGACCAATCCCTGCGATTCACAGGGGTGAGCGTCGGGAATCCTCATTGCGTCGTCTATCGCAAAAAGGGTGAAAAGTGGTCCAGGGAAGAACTGCTCCAAATCGGCCCCGAACTAGAAACCCACACCATTTTCCCAAAACGCACAAATGTTCAACTCGCCGTCCCCACCGGACCTCGGGCTATTTCCATTCTTATTTGGGAACGAGGGGCAGGAGAGACCCAGGCATCAGGCTCATCAGCCTGTGCGGCTGCCTGTGCGGGTGTGCGGCTAGGTTTGGTCAAAAGTCCGGTGACGGTAAAAGCTCCAGGCGGGACATTGGAGATTACGGTGGATCCTCAATATGCCATCACGATGAAGGGCCCCGTCATGGAGGTAGGACGAGGAGAGATGAGTTCCGCCTTTGTATCGAGCTTGGGGAAAATCCCGCCGGCCAAGAATGTTGACCCTACACCTTAAAACATCATCAGGCTCTTTCGCTGACGACTATTCCCCAAACGTCCTGAGGTATCCCAGCACATCCTGAATTTGCTGGCCTGACAATTCACCCTTCCAGGCCGGCATGGATGTTCCCGCTTTTCCTTCCTGAATGATTTGCTCTAATTCTCGATCCGATTTTTGCTGCACATTTTTTTGAGTCAAATCCGCCGGCGGCGGAGTCAGACTGGATGCCACCGGACCATCCCCCTTTCCCTTCACCCCGTGACAGTTGACGCAATGGGTTCGATAGAGACCTGTCCCCACTTCCTTATTCCCAGGAAGCTCCTCCGCAAATGCCACACTCCAACCTCCTATCAAGATCAGCACCCCATACCGCACGCTCCTCATCACCATTCCAGACTCCTTTTGCTGACGAAATAGACTCCCCCCAATCAACCAATCGAACCATCTTATTCGGGCAGTGCGGGAAATTCAAAGGGAAGCTTTTCCCCGGTTAATCCCTTGAGAAAAGCGAGAAGATCGGTCTTTTCCTGATCCGAAAGTCCAAGGGGTTTCATCAGCGGACTCAGATTGGGATTCGAATGGCCGCCTTGATCGAAAAAATCAACCACCTCCTCAAGGGTTTTGAACGCCCCGTCATGCATGTATGGGGCTGTCTCCGTGATACTTCGAAGAGTCGGCGTCTTGAACGCTCCCTTATCCTGTTCATGACGGGTGACATAAAACCGGCCTAAATCTTCGGCCATCGGTCCCACTTGCGGCACGCCAAGATTATGGAACTGATTGTCCGTGAAATTTGGTCCGTTATGGCAGAGAATACATCGGGCTTTACCTTTGAAAAGAGCCATTCCCCGCTGCGCAGACTCATCCAAGGCTTTGGTATCTCCCAGTACAAATTGATCGAATGGAGAATTCGTGGAGATAATGGTGCGCTCATAAGCCGCAATGGCTTCCCCAATCCCTTGCATATTCACCCCGGTTCCAAAAACGGCTTGGAAGGATTCTCGATACCCTTTAATGTTGCTGAGTTTTTGTACGACATGTTCATGAGTCTCAGCCATCTCGATGGGATTTTGAATGGGACCGATAGCCTGCTCCTCCAATGATCCCGCCCGACCATCCCAAAATTGAACCGGATTGAATGCCGTATTATAGACTGTCGGCGCCTGCCGGCCGCCCCGTTTGCCGCCAACCCCAACCGAAGTTTGATTGGGATCAGCAAAACCAGCCACCGGGTTATGACAGAAGGCACAGGAAATCGCATTGTTTTTCGACAGTCGTCCATCAAAATACAATTGCTTTCCTAATGTTACTTTGGCCGCATACGGTAAATTCGTGGCCGGGGTTGGCACGGCTGTGGGCAGTGGACCGATATCAGGGACCGAATGGCCATTCACCGTAATCCGATCGGCCGTCATATTATGGACCACTTCATTTCCTGAGACACCTGGGGACCACGTGAGTAACCCCATGAATCCCCCCAACAATGCGCCGGTTACGACTAAATTTTTCCCATGCATCCCCATATTTCTCCTCCTCAATAATTCGTAAATGGATTTTCACGCTCTCAGGACAGAACCTCCACCACTCTGGGCTATGCCTTCATCGGCACTTCCTTTAAGATACTCAGTGTATCGCAATTTGCACTGAAAAGGTACATCACACCCTTGAATATGAAACAACCCCACCTGGTCATCAAAGAGATTACCCAGAAACCAATCAAGCTCATAATCGTTGGTTCTTGCTCGAATATCTTCTCATGACTGTGCCTTTGATGTATTCAACCGACCTCCCCATACATCGAATTCTTGGGCAGCTTACCGATGCCCTCCGTACCCATCCTCTCACGCTCCTCACGGCAGAGCCCGGTGCCGGAAAAACCACTCAAGTGCCCCTAGCCCTTCTCCATGAACCTTGGCTGTCCTCCAAAAAAATCATCATGTTGGAACCCAGACGATTAGCCGCACGCGCCGCCGCCCGTCGAATGGCCTCTCTGCTCAGTGAATCCGTGGGAGAAACCATCGGATACCGTACCCGTATGGACACCAAAGTCGGCCCTACGACCACCATCGAGGTCGTCACAGAGGGCATCCTTACACGCATTCTGCAACATGATCCCTCCTTACAGGCATATGGTTTGGTCATCTTCGATGAGTTCCATGAACGCAGTCTTCAGGCCGACCTTGGTCTTGTCTTGACCCGCCAAACTCAAACGCTCTTTCGTGAGGACTTGAGGATATTGGTCATGTCAGCCACATTGGATACCCGGACCCTGACACAACAATTTTCACAAGCGCCCCTGCTCACCTGCGAAGGCCAAAACTTCCCGATTGAAACCCGATACCTGGGACCTTTTAATCAGAGAGAGTTTGCCCCACAAGTCGCCCAGGCCATCCACCGCCTACTGCTCAGCGACTCAGGTAATCTGTTGGTCTTTCTTCCCGGATCTAGAGAAATTCGACATGTCGCAGCCCAACTCTCAGCTCGCTCTCTTCCAGCCCACACTCTCATCGCCCCGCTCTATGGGCATCTTTCCACACACGACCAAGACCAAGCGATTCTCCCCCCTCCGGATGGCTGGCGGAAAGTAGTTCTCTCCACCAATATTGCCGAGACCAGTCTGACCATTGAGGGTATTCGTATCGTGCTGGATACCGGACTCATGCGCGTATCCCGATTCGACCCACGCAGCGGGATGACCCGGTTGGCAACGATTCCCGTCTCACAGGCCTCCGCAGAACAACGCCGAGGACGGGCCGGACGCCTTGAAGCCGGACTTTGCGTTCGTTGCTGGACCGAAGCCAGTCAACGAACACTCGCCCCACGCATCCCTCCTGAAATTTTGGAGGCAGACCTCACCGGTCTGGTACTAGAACTTGCGATTTGGGGTATCCGTGACCTTGCCGAACTCTCCTGGCTCGACAGGCCGCCTGCCGGAGCTTTCGCGCAAGCTCGACAACTCCTTCAATCTCTTGGGGCATTGGATCAGACCGGTCAAGTCACCGAACATGGTCGAAACATGAGCGACTTGCCTCTTCATCCTCGTCTGGCTCATATGGTCCTGAAGGGTACCCAGATGCAGATCGGCTCATTAGCCTGTGACTTGGCAGCTATCCTCAGTGAACAATTTCTGTTGAAGGGGACTCCCGCACAGAGGCTGATCGATCTTCGAGGCCGAGTGGAGGAATATGACCGTACCAGCCATCGAAATATCGGCGCAGATGCCATCCAACGTATCCGCCAAATGTCCCATACATGGCAACGGTCCCTTGGCATAAGACCTCCAGCCGGCCAGAAAGCCCACTATTCCGATACTATCGGCACCTTACTGGCCCTCGCCTATCCGGACCGTATTGCCCAAAGACAGGCCGATGGAAGTCGACGGTACAAGATGGCCAATGGCCGACTCACCAGATTTCAGCAACCAGATCCATTAGAACAGGAAGAGTATCTCGTGATTGTGGAATTGGATGGCGCACAACCCATCTCACGTATCTTCCAGGCGGCGCCCATTCAACGAGACGATTTCATCAAGTCTTTCCCTCATCTCATTGACACTCAAGTGTCCATTGAATGGGATAACACCTCTCAGTCTGTGGCAGCAAGGAAACAGCAACGGTTAGGCGAACTCGTTTTACAAGAAAGCCGTTTACACAAACCTGATCCTGAGGTGGTCCTCATCCGGCTACTTGAAGGAATTCGATCCCAAGGGCTATCCTGTCTGCCTTGGTCCACCAAGCATCGAAATTGGCAGAGCCGCGTCTCCTTTCTCCATCGGGCCTTGAATCCGAAGGCCGCTTGGCCTGACGTCACGGATAACACACTCCTCCAGACACTAGAGATCTGGTTGGCTCCCTATCTCGCTGACATCACCAGTTTGGCTCAACTCAAGCAGGTGGACCTCAGTTGGCCCTTACAAGCCTTGCTCACCTCGGAGCAGCAACGAACCCTTGATGTCCTGGCACCCACTCATCTCCTCGTTCCTTCTGGATCTCGGATCGCCTTGGATTATGAATCCGGCGAACTCCCCATCCTGTCTGTTCGACTTCAAGAACTCTTCGGCATGACCGTAACGCCCCGTGTGGCGAATGGCCAAATACCGGTGCTCATTCATTTACTCTCGCCAGCCAGACGGCCGGTTCAAGTGACCCAAGATCTCACCAGTTTTTGGAAAAACGGATATACGGAAGTGAAAAAAGAATTGAAAGGACGATACCCAAAACACTTCTGGCCAGATGATCCCCTTCAGGCGCTACCCACACGCCGGATCAAGCCCCCCCGGCCGGAGTAATCACTTAAAAGCTTATGATCAAAGGTCTCGTCTGCAATTGAGAAAAATTTGTTTTCATGATTGACCTCCGCAGGCCAAACGCTTTTTCCCCTTGCATTTCATTGATGGAATTTCTATGGTACGCCTGTCCGCTCCAATTCCCCCACACTGAGTATTCTTGTCCAGCATTGTCCCTTCGTTAATATGTGGGAAAGGAGTGATCTTCGTGAATCAGCAATTGTCCTCTAATCCGCATTGTACGATCCTCATCGTCCTTCTCGGAATAACAGTAGGCTGTTCCACGGTAAAATTGTCGGATATTCCGAAAAAACCCCTTCCGTCTGCTCCCCCGATTTTGACTGAACTTCGGTTGGAATTACCCCCCGAAGGTGGCCCCAGACGTCCAGTGGACATGTCAGGGGTATCTGCCATCCCTAACGAAGCTCCCCAAATCCACATCGTAGAAGAGGACCGCACGGCATTGCGAGCCTTAGCGGAACAAGACCCTCGGGTCAACACACAGTTAGGAGAGCGATTCGCGTATATCGAAACGGAAGAGGTGCATCCCCACCAATGTCAGGTCACAGTTGAGGAAAACAGCTCGCCAAACTCTGCCCATCTGGAAGAACGTCCCCTAAATCAGGTAATGGCCTTACGAATGACCTATTACAGCTATAGCCATAATTCCGCCGTATATGTTTGCCTCCAGGAGAATCACCTCTCCTCCGTCCAACGAGATCCACGAGAAGGGTATCAACCCCAGGAAGGGACGGAAGAGATTGAACAGGCCATTCGCATAGCGAGAAACGACCCACGAATTGCGCAAGATGTTCAAAATCTCTTTGGGCACGCCATCCTCACTTCACCCGAGGAATATCGATACTTCTGGGTCAGTGACGAAGCTGGATTTGGAAACCGCGTCCTCTGGGTGACTTTTTCAGACATGCCTGAAAGTTTGGCCTTGTACTTTGCGAGAGTAGACCTCACCAAGGGCCAGGTTCTGGACGCGGGGAAGGAACCCGGACCACAATAATCCCTCCCTTGTTGGGCAGAGGGATGCCATGAAGGAGTTACCACCATGCCGTTTTTACCTTCTTGTTTATTGAGGCTTTCCTGCTTCATCACGGTCTCTTCCTTACTGATCTCACCGGTGTTTGCGGACTGGGAATCCCAACCCTTTGACTGGGGAAAATGGCACTTGCAACTTGAAATGAAAGATGGAGCCGGATTGGCCATCAAAAATGTGTCATTTGCAGGAGAGCTTGTGCTGGCCAAAGGTAGTCTCCCTGTCATTCGGGTGAAATATGTCCGCGAATGGCCGGCATGGGATCCGCGCAGCTGGTTTGGAGTGGGGCGCGCCAGTGGCCGCTGTGGACCATTTGAAGATCGCATTAGTCCCCCCAAGTTGATTAAAAATAAAAACTGTGATGGCAGGAAACTCTGCACCGCTACTCACACTCTTGATGGGATCCAATGGATGGAAGTCGGAGCCTATGCCAAAATTGGACAATACCACTTATACCAGGCATGGTATCTTAGCGAGGACGGACGTTTATACCCCAGTGTCCAAAGCTGGAACCTATCCTGCAATACTGATCATGACCATCATGCCTATTGGCGGCTGGATTTTGATATTGCCGGCCCTGACCACGATCAAGTCTTCGTGTGGGATCGATCCGTCACTGAAGACAAGGGGTGGGGACCTGGGTGGAGAAAATACCTGACGGAAGTGGACGATACCAAGCCGGACCAGAACAGTCAGGAACGCGTCTGGTTTGTACGAGACTATCCGACGGGTCACGGAGTATGGATCATTCCTGGTGCTCATGATGGCCAATCAGGGAAGTTTTCCGATCGGGATATTTCCGTCCGCAAGTATTACCTCGATGAGGACGCCGGCTGGCCATTTGGAGCGAGAGGAGACTTGGATTTCCAGGGACACGAAAATATCCAAGAAACAAATTCCGTGTTTTGGTATATCGCTCACTTACCCCATAAGGCAGCGGAGGGTGATCGCCCGATGCGCTATTGGATGGGGCCGTTATTAAAAATTGAACGGTAATTCTCCAGGCAAGTATTTAGGCCTTCCAACCACCATTATTTCCGCCACCAGGGAAGCCTTCCAACTTTTCATTCGCCAAGGCCTAATCTTTCCTATGGAATTTCCCTTTTCCGATTCGCGTTCGAGAGCCAGGGTTTGGTATGGTGAGCCAATACAGGATGTTCATGTCTGACTATCGCGCTGGACACGGCGTTTTTTCACAAAGGAATTCACACCCATGCATCCTACCCGATCTCATCCGATAACCTTGCTGATCGGTTTCATGGGATTATTCAGCCTCCTGATCTTCCCTTCCTTTCTCATGGCCGGAGAACCCATTACCGGGTTCAGAGATTTGAAGTTTGGAATGACTCCCAAAGAAGTTAGCGGACTTCAATCTTGTACTTCCGGCAAGGAATGTATCTACGAGTTGAGCGAGAAAAATCGCTATCTTGAACTTTGGTATATGGGGGATTCCACTGAAGACGTGGCTTTGGAAACGGCCCTCAAGGGTCCAGGATCAGGTTTGGCAAGGATTTCCATTGATATGGGGCAATATACAGAAGATTGGTATAAACAATTGCAGCGTATCTTAGGAAACAGCTATCAGTTAACTCATGATATCTCGGAAAAACACATTCAAGCCTTTTTGGCCGAAGAGCTCCCTGAGTTAACCAGCGGCTATGAAAACGGACAGGTGTTATTAAGCGTCCGACGTCGTCCTTATGGCAATATGATTCTGAGAGTGATTTATCAGTCGCCGGAAATGGCTCAATTCTTCCTCACCTCTCATCCCCCCACCTGACATTCCATTCAGACGACACGCTAGGAGGCCTCCCGAGGAACCGATGGCAGAACTGGCACCAGTAAACGGGAATGTAACTTTGAACCACCGATAAAAAACGATCTCGGTAATTCTAAGACTCCCACCTGTCGTTGCCGATGCATCAGCTTTCGCCAGCAGCGCCGACACAGATCATGATCCTTTAAAGATACTCCCCGTCCGAGTTTACTCGAATGCGGATTTCGTTTGGGAGAAACGAAGATTTTAATCTCTCCACCACACTCCGCGCATTGCTCCGCACTGGATGACAAGACTCGTCCATACCGGTGAGTCACTCGTCCAAATCCAATTGTGCCTTTTGATCGGCCTGACACCAACTGTCTTACTGAGGCTCCCATGTTTTCCGAGGATTCCCATCGAACGTCTCCACGCATGATGCCCTCCTCTCCAACCTATAAAATGACCATCTATTCAGTTATCGCATGACTCTGCAAGGGGTATACCCTAGCCACCAAGGAATCAAACTTGGAAGTTTTTCAGAGGTCTAGAGGAGAGAAGAGCAGGAAAACATGAGAGGGATCGTTGGTCCCCTTAGGAAAATTCATCCCACTTGGCCAGAAATATCACAAAAAGATATCGACGGGATTTTGACAGGTGGACGGTTAATTGACATGTCTTGATTCACGATCTGCACTCCACCACCATAATTCGTCCATTGTTCTCAGCAGCCACAGAAATTTCTTTTCGTGCTTAAACCCTTCATAGCTTTCGCTCAGGAATCCTTACTGTTACGTCACAATCCTTTCACGATGCAATTACCGACTAGCCAGCACAACCTGACCCGAGCACCAGTTAGTGAATAATTTGCTTAGGTCTCCCACATTGATTTTCGCACTGACCGTTACCCCACAGGAACACGCTCAGGTGCCGGCTCATTTAAAATCAGCCAATACAATCCAAGATTTTGTACCGCCCCGGAAAACTCCTGAAAGTCAACTGGTTTTCGCACATAACTATTGGCACCGAGTTGATAGCTTTTCACAATATCCTGCTCTTCTTTGGATGACGTCAGAACGACTACGGGTAAAAATTTCGTCCGATCATCCGCTCGAAGTCGCCGTAATACCTCCAGGCCATCAATTTTGGGAAGCTTCAGATCTAACAAAATGATTTGCGGCATACAGGATAAATCTCGTCCCGCATAGGCTCCCGTCCCAAATAAATACTCCAATGCCTGTACGCCATCACGCGCAACAACCACTTCATTCATAATGTTATTCTTCTTTAATGCCCGCATGGTGAGCTCTTCATCATCCGGATGATCCTCTACTAATAAAATAACCTTGTTTTGCATACTTCCCCCTTGTTATTGATCTTTACAACGTAAAATGAAATATCGCGCCTTCCCCAACAGACCCATCTGCCCAAATTTGCCCTCCATGACGTTGAATGATCCGATGCACCGTCGCCAACCCCACCCCAACCCCCGGATACTCCGTATAGGCATGCAACCGCTGAAACGCGCCGAATAGTTTATGCGCATAGGTCATATCAAACCCAGCACCGTTGTCTTTGACAAAATAGGCGGGTTGGCCTTTATAGGGCTCATATCCGAATTCGATCCGGGCATGTTCTCGGTGACGGGTAAATTTCCAGGCATTGCCAAGAAGATTTTCTAACACTGCCCGTATCAATTGGGGATCGGCCGTGGCAAAGAGATTCTTGGCCACCACACATTCAACTTGCCGCTCCGGATCCATTTTCTGAAAATCATCCAGAATGGCATTGACCATTCCGCTCATGTCCAAGGTTTGTGACCGAATCTCAGCCCTGGTCAATCTTGCTAAGTTCAGCATCGCATCAATAAGTTGTGACATGCGTTGACTGGCTGCCCGGACCCGCTGCAAATAACTCTTTCCGGCATCATCCAGTTTATCGGCATAATCTTCCAGGACGGCTTGACTAAACCCATCAATGCCACGAAGCGGAGCCCGAAGATCATGGGACACCGAATAACTAAAAGCTTCCAGCTCTTTGTTACTCGCGGTGAGCTGTGCCGTCTGTTGAACCAACTGGCCATTTAACTTTCTGATATCATCTTCCGCCCGCTTCCGTTCCGACACTTCACGAATTAAATCCGCATTGGCAGCAGCTAACTTGCTGGTTCGCTCCTGGACTCGTTTTTCCAAGTTATCGCGCGCCTGTCGTAACAAATCCTCCGCTTGCTGTCGTTCAGAGATCTCTAATTCCAAATGTTCATTAGCATGCTGCAAATCACTCGTCCGACATCTGACCTGCTCTTCTAGATCACCAGCTACCCGATTAAGCTTCAGAATTACCAAACCAAATCCCCCCAACCACAGCAAAACGAGTAGCCCCATCGATCCATAGGCCCCGCTCAAACCTCCTTCAGCCATTTCCTGGATTGTGTCCACCGGATACACCACTTCCAGAAATCCGCCAACCTCGCCCACTTGCCAATTCCGTTTTGGACTTGCGGGATGGGCATTGTGGCAATCCACACATTCGGCCTCCATCCGATCCGCTGTGGCGTAGCGCAGAACTTTTCGGCCATGATCCTGCTCAAAGCGGAAATAGGCTTTTTCGGGCGTCTCCTGAAAGACTTCCCAGGCTTCTCGTTGAAAAAAATCAGTCAGACCTCCCTGATCCCGTCTACCGGGAAAAGGATAGGGGCTGATCAAACGAATTTCTTGCCCGGGTTGCCCCGCTACAAGTTTTTTCCCAAGATCCATGCTCAGGGTAGCAGGCAAGGGAATCTCATTTTTACTCCCAGCAACATCCCCCGAGGCCACAACCCCTTGTCCGTGAAGCCTTTGCACCACTTCAGTAGTGTACCACTGTCGAATTTCTTCCAACGCCCGAGTATAGATTTCGGCTCCTTGAAGGGACATCGCAGTAACCATCTGAGCCCGTAATTGAGACATGTGCAAATAGATCGTTAACAAGCACATTCCAAAGAGAACCGTTAACACCAGCACCGTATGCCGATGTACGACTTCCAATCCCATTGATACCCTGTTCACAAGAGTCAAGATCATTCCAGAAGAAGGTAACATCCGGCTCAGAATAGAAATCCATTGCGGCGGTCTTTTGAACGTCGGGGGTCGATCTAAAAGATTGGAAAATTTGCTCGGCATATGGAGAATATTCCCTCGTCAATCTATCGGCCACTCCTGATCCGTTATTGAGTGAACAACCCTCGACATGCCAGGGCCCAACTTCATTGTTTTCTTTGTTTTTTTTGATTCTTTACCCTGTTGCGTTGAAATACACCGAATGCTAGGCTTCCGCTAAAAGAGGGGGGGCCTCACGCATTCACCGTTTCTTTCCGTGGAGCACATGGGAAAGTGAATGCCCTTTCCCATAGAAAAAGAGAGCAGGAGGGACATCATGGGGGCCAAACTGTATGTCGGGAATTTACCTTTTTCTACCACTGATCAAGAATTGCAACAGTTCTTTTCCGCACATGGAAATGTGGTATCGGCCAAAGTCATAGCCGATCGATATACCGGTCGATCGCGAGGTTTTGGTTTTGTGGAAATGTCCAGTCAGGATGAAGCTCAGTCAGCCATTTCCGCTTTACACGGAGCCGACATGGGTGGGAGAGTTTTAGTGGTCAATGAGGCGCAGCCCCAACAAGAGCGACGCCCATTCGACGGACGTCCTAAAAACCCCTACTAGAGAGTTCTACCGTCGAGAACAGGATGAGGCTGGAATCTCCGGGTTGATTCTGACAAAAAAACGGAAAACTTCTTGTGGAGGCTCATTCGGATGTTTGATTCTGAAGAGCGAGAGCCATCAATGCCTCTTCCGCCTCTGAGACCCGAGAAGTCCCCTCTACGTCATCCAAGGATGGCGCTTCAAACTCTTGATCTTCATCGTAGTTTTGGCGCACTTCCGTGATTTCAATGTCCAGTTGAGCATGGGGATAAAGTCTACGCAAATCCCATTCAGTAATCCATCCTCGCACATATTCCCTCATTCTGGTGCTCGCCAGTTTTTCCACAGCCGTCACAGGTGGCGCCTCCCAGGAATAGGCTGCCCCATGCAAGGAACGCAATCGCTCAAATAGATCATTGACCATAGAGTCATAAGGCCGCACCAAGGTATCAGCGGTTTGTTCAATAAATCGGATCCCCTTAAGAGCATCCATAGCGTCCAGACTACCCCCTGAGAGTTCACTTAATTCGGTCAGCGCAGAAATTTTTTCCGAATCCTGCTTTTCATCGAGGACTGCAAGTTGGAAGTCATCCGTGAGGGCTACCACCGCCCCAATTGCCGGATAAGCCGGCGTCTCCAAGAGTCCCAACCACCCAGCCATTTCTTTATAGGACTTCATACGTTGTTTAAATGAATACCGACCGATTATTTCCGCCTCATCAATTAGTAATATCCAGCCTTTATATCCAGCCGCCACTATAAGCCGTGACAAAAATTGAAATCGTTGCAAGGCTAAATCTTGATTCGAAATTTTCTCAAACGTATAGACCGAATCGGACGGACACCCTTGTAAAAATTTCTTTAATTGACTATTACTGATCGGATCTCCTGCCCAATACCGGATTAGTCGGTGGCTGAGTTCAGGATCATTGATCATTCGTTCGTATAGATAAAGGGTGGCAGCTAATCGTGCATCGCATCCCTTCCCTGCCTGATGAGCCCACGAAAAGAAATCGGAGTATTGCGGACTCTGAAAATTCAATTCGCTGCAAATTTCCGTCAACGCATCCCCCTGTTTTCCTGGAACAATGGCATTATTCACCGCTGCCCGAAAAATGGGCACAATGTTATACAGAGGCGTTTCCTTACTTACAACGATCGAACTGCAGACAAAATTTTGTTCAACAGCCAAGTGCTGCAGGGCTTTCAACAGATGAGATTTTCCACTACCAAATCCACCTTCGATCACTAACCCCGTGGTTGATGGACCTAAATGATTCTGCGACTCCATTTGCTGGAGCATTCGCCTGAATTTCCCCTCAATCTCCGGTTGTCGGCTTCCAAGAGCTTGAACGACATCCTTATTCGGAACTCCAGACCGTAACGCCTCGATCACTCGCTGGTGCCCGACATGTCCATTGGCCATGGCGGGACGTTCCGTCAAACTAGATTCCTTGGCGGAGTGAGAGGACACCTCTGCATACGACGTCAATCGAATTAACGCTCCCAAAGGATTTTGGTACTGACGGTCCCGCACTTCATCCCAAATTCGAAGTTTCAACGCCTCATAGCGATTCAATCCACGGCGACTGTCAGTCAAAAATTCCGGTGGCGCCAACACGACAAACAGAACTCCTTCCAACTCATCCGTTCCATCGATGAATTGCCTCAACATTTCGAAAGCATCCAAGGTCGCCGACACCCCGTAGTACAACCCTTCCGGTGAATCAGCCTTCTTGGCCTCCAAACATCGCCCCAAGTCCAAGGTGAGAACAATCCCCGGTTGCCCTACCACCCGCAACCATCGGGCCAACGATGCGAACATATAGCGAGCATTGGTCCGCACGATTTTCTGAAAAATGAGTGCCTCCTTTAACGCCGAGAGTTGCCGAAGTTCACCTTGCAACCACGCCTTAACCGGCTCTGTCATAAAGGGACTTTCTGAATCAGAATCCATTTGTCCCAAGCATAGACGAATCATGGCCAAGCGGAATTCTTGACACATCTTCGTATCCCGGTAAATAGCCCGCTCAAGCCAGCTATTCAAATCACGACGGAGTAATGGTTCGGCGCGTTCGTTCAGCTGCGCTATCTCGGCCAACGAACAGCGGGATTGGGAAACCGGCACCTGATATCCATTCTCTTGCAGTAACCGGCGAACAAATTGTGCAGCTAGGTCATCCCATCGAATTTTTTTGGCTACTTGATGGAAAAATTTATCCATCATATGCACTTTGGTCTCCTTTGCATCCACTGAGACAAAGGTAAATTGTTCCTCCTGAGAGAGACCTAATAAATGATCCCGAACAAGTTCACGATCTCGGTCCGACGGGGCGACGACAAACTTGACGGCTGCCCCACCTTGCCCAACAAATCTTTGCAAATATTCCTGTCGAACCGTTTGAATCCACTCATCTGGTCGCAAATCCATGATATCCCCATTCGTTTATTCGGAACTTCAGCTCATGCCGAAATCCGAGTATAGGCACAATCTGACAATAATCACACCCCCATCTGCATCCGATAGACTCTTGACGAGATTCGGTTAGGGTGATTCCGCTAATGCTGGCTGAAGACCTTCCTCCCGAGTATGTTCCAATTCCGTATCCTCCGAATAATCTTGCCTGATCTCCGTCAATTCAAGATCGACTTGCCGGGTAGGATCCAATCGCTTAAGGTCCCATTCAGTAATCCATCCCTTGACATATTCCCGCATGCGCGTACTTGACAGTCGCTCAATTGTCGGTACTTGGGGCGGTTCCCATCCATACGCCGCCCCATGAATTCCCCGAATTTTGTGATAAATTTCCTCTACTAATTGATCATAGGGTCCGGCCAACGGAACTCGTTCACATTCGATTAATCGCATACCCTGCTCAGCCTGCCGGGCTAGCACCAAATCCGTCTCGGATCCGGTCTCCCGAAGTTTTTCCGGCACCTTATCCCGATCACCTTTTTCGTCCAAAATGGCACTTTGGAAATCATCCGTCAGCGCTATCACCGCAGCTAGTCCGGACTTATATCCCAAATCTGCGAAACTGGAAGCTTCCAATCGACCAAGCCAGCGTGCCAGTTCCGCATAAGCTTGAGCACGCTGTTTAAACGAATAACGCCCGATAATTTCCGCTTCATCAATGAGGAGGATCCAACCGGAATACCCTGCAGCCATCATCAGCCGTGAAACGAATTTAGCCCGTTGCAAAGCCATTTCCATAGGTGACATTCGCTCAAACCGGTAAGACACACTAGAATCACAGGCTTTCAAGTATCGTTTGATTTCCGCATCCGACAGCGGATCACCTGCCCAGAATCTGATCATGCGATGACTAAGCTCGGGATCGTTCACCATCCGTTCGTAGAGAAATAATGTAGCGGCAAATCGCCCATCAATTTCTCCACCTTGTCGATGCACCCACTCATAAAACTCGCCATACTGCGGACTTTTAAAATTCAAATCACCTGCAATCTCGGACAGGGCATCTCCACGGCGATTGGGGATATCGGCCGATTCAATCGCAGCCCGATACATCAGGATAGGACTGTAAAGAGGAGTCTCCTTACTAATCACGACTTTGCTACAAACAAACTTGGCTTCCAATGCCATATGTCGAAGGGATTCCAACAAATGAGATTTTCCCGTCCCAAATCCCCCCTCGACCAAAATGCCTTTGGTTGTCCACCCTTTATGAATACTGGCTTGAGCATCTTGCAACATTTCCTGGAACTTGGATTTCACCGTTGGTTGCGAACACCCCAAGGCTCTGACCGCACCGGGACTCGGTACACCTGCCCGTAGAGCCTCGATTACTCGTTGATGCTGCACCTCATCTTTTCGATTTCCGACTCGCGTCCCGAGCCGGCTCTCATTAATCTGTTCCTCCTGCCCCGACAACCGGACCAGGGGAGCGAACGGATTTTGTCGAGTTTTGTCCCGCACATCGTCCCAAATACGAAGTTTTAAGGCCTCATACCGATTCAATCCCAATTTTTGGTTGGTAATAAAGCTCGAAGGGGTGAGCACCACAAGCAGAAAACTTGGGATTTCATCACAGCCATCAATAAATTGGCGCAGCATTTCATACCCATCCATCACTGACGAAGCCGTGTAGACAATACCATCGGCCTCTTTCCCTCTCCCATTACTAGCCAAGAAGGCCGAAATATCAATACTCATGACCAGACCTGGCCTTCCTACTAATCGAATAAAATGGGCCAAAGACCCAATTAAATCTCGAGCATTATTTCGACAGACTTTCTGAAAAATCAGCATTTTCTTCAGAGGGGTCACTTGCTTCAGATCACCTCGTAGCCACGATTTTATCGCTGCCGCTATCGGAGACTGGCCACGCGGGACATCTAGTTGCGCTAAACACAATTGGATCATGGCCAACCGAAATTCTCGGCTCATCTCAAAATCCTGATACAAAGCGGTTTCCAGCCAGGAATTAACATCCCGCTGCATACTCGCCTCATCAAGACCATTCATGGTGGCTAAGGCTGACCAGTGAAACTCATCCATCTGGTCGGGAATTCGACGCCCATTATCCTGGAATAATTTTTTCAGTAAATCATATGCTAACCGGTCCCAATCAATTTGGCGGGCTAGTTCATGAAACAACAGTTCAATCAGTTGTACCTTGGTCCGTCGTGCCTCCACTTGAACGGTGAGATATCCTTCTGTCTGTGCAATATCCGCTACCCCTTGAACCACCGTGTTCAGATCTTGTGGGTTCTCAACCACTCCAAATTTAACCGAAGACCCGCCCTGTCGGATAAAGCCTTGCAGATACCCGACTCTCAGCACTTTCAACCATTCTTGTGGAGACATAACGTGTTCCTCAATATCCTATGAAGCCGTGACTGAATTTTCGGCCCCGGTAATAAAAACTTAAGCTAACGAACATCCCATCAGGCTTTAACAAACGAAATCCCATAATAAGTTTTCTCCCGTCCTCCCTGGGCAATGACGGTCAACGTTTTATTCGCATCCCGAACTCCTGTACTAGCATGAAAATTTGCTCGGTGCCCATTCTTACTCACAACGGCCCCACACTTATCCAACAGATACACATCACGGCCAAACTCCTGTCGAGTATATTCATTCGCCTGCCAGGGCAACAGGGTTAACAATTGATACAGTTCCAACAATGGAATGACAGTTCCCTTTCCGACAAGATGCTTCCCTCGTCCTGCCACCACAATGGAGTAGGCGGTATACAGCATTTCAAGAAAGGTTTGCGGTTTAAACCGTAAGGGCTTGTTTTGGACTTCCTTTAATCGCTTCACAAGAACGGAAGGCCGCAAGCGACTTTCTCGCATGCGGTCAATCGACACCACACACTCTTTATGAAGAATTTTGAGCAAGACTGGATAGGAAAACAGATACCCATCATGCTCATAGATATTTACGCCCATCTGCTGGGCCGTCGTCAGCAACTCTTGTCGAAAAGCCTTTCCAGCCAAAAAGCTGGCCTCGTCAAAATTCAGATGCTCCTGAGCTTTAAGGAAATCACAACCTAATCCGAGGGTGGCTTGTTTGCCCTCTTCCAATAATTTCTTCAGTTTACTTAAATCCCCAACTTTGGCGGCTTCTTTGATTTTCTTATAAGAGGCCATCACCTGTTTAGTCGTCTTGACCAAATTTCCAGCTTGCTCCTCCACTTCAGCCAATACTCGCTCTAGGCTTACGGCTTTGGGAACTTCGGAAGAAGAGGCTGAGGTCAGAGGATGGGGAGGGTCTAGAACCCCTGTTCCCACATCTGTATGTTGATTGGCCTCCATACTCTCAATCTGCTCAGAACTCATTTGTTGGAAATTCCTGATGATCGGCTTTTCTGGTTAAAAAAGCCCCACTGGATTTTTTGACACTGCATAGACTGTTCAATCGGAAAAATTATCTGTTTCCTTAATCACTTTTCGTTGATCAACTTATTGATAAAATCATATTCGAGTACAGGATTTAAGCAGAATGCAATGAAACGGCCTTCTCAGGTATAATCCTTAAAGCAACATCGGTCGAATTCAGGAATCCTGCTGTGCCCTTGGCCATAATTACGGGAGCCTCTCGAGGAATTGGAGCAGCGTATGCTCGAGAATTAGCCATGCGAGGCTATGATCTTTTACTAGTAGCCAGAGACACTAATCGCCTCAACCAGCTTGCTGCGGCACTTCAAAAGCACAATACAAACATCACGATTGAGAGACAGAATCTCGATCTCGCCAATCCTCACGCAGCCAAGATGCTCTATGAGTGGGCCACATCGTTCAATCGGCCGGTTGACCTCGTTATACAGAATGCAGGATTTGGCCTATATGGGAACTTTGTCACTATGCCCATGAATAAATTACTGCAAATGGTGCAATTACATGTTCTACAGATTACAGAGGCCACTCGACTCTTTCTTCCTGACCTTGTCGCTCAAGGGACAGGAGCAATTATCATTGTCTCATCGGTTGCTGGATTCATTCCCATTCCTTATATGGCCGAATATGCCGCCACAAAAGCCTATCTCAATGCATTTTCGGAGGCGGTGGCCCATGAGCTGCGAGGAACAGGGGTAACTCTGCAAGTGTGTTGTCCAGGATTCACGGATACTGATTTCCATCATACTGCGGGGCACTATCCCCGCCATACATTTTGGCCGCAATCTCCAGAGCAAGTGGCCAGGGTTTCCCTGAATGCTTTATCATCCAGACGAACATTGGTCACGATCGGATGGCAAGGTCGACTGGCTTACTGGATATCTCGACTTTCTACCAAAAAACTTCTTCTTCCTCTGGCAGCTCGCGTTGTGAAACCTCCTTCTTCATATTCCCATCCCCCTTCCCCGATCTAACAGGAGACAACATGTCCAACTTCTCTTGGCTTCCCTTACACTCCAAGATGTGCCTTCTCATTTTTTTCTTAGTAGGCAACGGCTGTTCCGGGACCAAACCAGTTCTATATCCCAATGAACATCTGAACCAAGTGGGATCAGAGCAAGCCAATCTGGACATTAAGGAATGTCAGACACTCGCAGACAATTACGTGGCATCCAACACAACTGGCACGGTTGCAGAAAATACCGTCATTGGCGCCGGCGTAGGAGGAGCCACAGGAGCTGTTGGGGGAGCCATTAGAGGAGGCGCGGGAATTGGGGCGGCTGTAGGTGCCGCCATGGGAGCTACAGTAGGTTTTATTCGAGGGTTATTCCGGGCTTCGGAACCTTCGCCGACTCATAAAACTTTCGTCAACCGTTGCCTTCACGATCGGGGATATGAAGCAATCGGTTGGGAATAAATCATTGGGTGCAGGCTAAGGATCATGAAGACTCCGCTCGGCGAAGAGTTCGCATCAAAACAGGGTCTTTATAGGCCACCTCGCTCAAGGCGTCCAACAAATGTAAATTTTTTTCGCGTTGCAGCCCTTTAGCTTTGGTGAATTGCCTGGCATTAAAGCGCGCCACCGATGGCTGCCCATTGATAATCTGGCAGGCCAACACTCCGCGATCTTTCAATTCCAATGTTCCTCCGTGATCCAATAAATTTCTTGCTTCAGCTACAGTGATATTATGCAATTCGGCGAAATCATCGAGACCACTAGTTTCAATCAATTGCCCATCAGGCATTACGCATTTCCGCTTAAAATGTGGAGACCAATCTTTGCGGAAGTCGATATATTGAATATCCCCTGCAGACGCAACAGAGGATTCGATTTTCGAATAGTCTAATCCTAAGTTAGGCTTTTTCAGACGGTCCTGCAATTCCTGAGGAAGTCCTCGGTAAAACACTCGCTCCACAGCTTCTTCTAGTGATATTCCATAACCAGATCGCACTTGCTCAGCCGATGCAAATTGCTCTACGTCTAGTACCCACGTTTGCTTAGGATCCTTACCATGAGGATCGACTTTGCAGACAAAAGCCCCCTTTGTTACCAGCAATCCTTCCTGAGGAAATATATAGACCCCTCCCTCTGTGAGCAAAGACTCCAGAGATTCTAGTGGGATATCATAGCTTTCGGATAACACCTGAGCATGCAGGGAAAGGTTTTCCGCTTCAGTCATGGCGCACACCATTACGTTCCCGGGAGGATCGTGATCCGTATAATTCTCCAACACGTTATATAGAACTGGAGGCTTTTCTTTTTTGACTTGACGCTTTTTTAATTTGAACATTCAGATTGATTCCTTCTATGATACAGACTCCCTTTTTACCAAATTCTATCATCCAGTGCACAACCTTTCTCTTCTTTGGTTGCAGTTTCTCTAAGGAGAATGGTAGAAAGATCTCCCTTTTTCTTGCAGCCTTCAGGCATGAGAGATTCATATGACACCCAAGGACGAGCTCATCCAGACTTTCCATCAACTCGGAGCCTTTCAATATAATCCCAATGAAGGATTCCGACTAGCTTCCGGTATCATCAGTCCCTATTATATAGATTGCCGAATCATCTTGGCGCATCCCCGACCACGCTATCTAGTTGCACAATTGGCCTTTAACAAATTGAAGGATTATGACATTGCTCTCATTGGAGGGCTGGAAATTGGAGCCATTCCATTGGCCACCTGTATTTCGGATTATGGCTATATGGCCAATCCTCAACGAGAATGGAAAACCTTCGTAGTTCGAAAGCAACCGAAGGGGCATGGGCTTGGAAAACTGATTGAAGGCCATCTGAACCCAGGAGAACATGCCTTAGTTGTCGATGACGTCCTCACAACTGGAGGCTCCATTTTGAAAGCTACGGAGGCAGCCAGGCAACAACAGCTAATAGTCACACATAGTTTGGTCGTGGTGGACCGATCGGACGATCAAGGCAAATCGGCTCTCTCGCCTCAGGGTATTCAATTGCTTCCACTACTCACCCTTCAAGACCTTACTTTGGGAAAATCAGGAGATTAAACAATTCCTCACCTCCTGGATATTTGACCGAGGTGATCTTTGTCCCATCATGATCTCGATTAAGATTTCTTGACCATCCTTCAAGTAACGCCCTAAGATTTGAGCGAATGCATCCAAATGAAGGAAAAAACTGTTGGCTATTTGGAATAATTTGTCGATCTCTCAATCTCCTTATCCCTCGTTTATCGAAACTCCAGAGGTCTTATGATGATACGTACCTTATTTGTTGTGTTCATTTTTCTTTTATCCATGAGCGTGAATTCTTCCATATTCGCGGCCACAGACCCCTATCTCATAACCGTTCAACAGTTAAAAGCAGGCTTGGACAAAGCCATACAACCTGCTCAAAAGGGATTTATCCTCATTGATGTACGATCGTCAGAAGAACACGAAAGCGGCTATATCCCCGGAACCGACTTCAATATTGATTTCCGAGATATTCAAAATCGGCACAGAGACATTCACGCCAAATCGGATGATCACATTGTAGTGTATTGTCAATCTGGTCACCGAAGTAATATTGCCGCTGAAACGTTGATGAAGTTGGGTTATCAACACGTGTATAACGTGGCAGGCAGCATGAATGCCTGGGAAGACGCCGGCTATACGATCCAGCGCCCCCAATAATTCACGAGAAATCCCTATACCTGAAATTCAGCTTTGCGGATCCTGGACCGTAACATAGATCTCATCAAAACACAGATGCATTTCTCTAAAGGCCTCAAGTAATCTAGGATCGAAATGAGAGGGTTTGGTACGCTCATTGCCATTAAGCATAATGTCACAGGTTTTTTGATGAGTATAGGAGGGCTTATAAGGCCGTTGACTCCGTAACGCATCATATAAATCACACAGCATCACAATTCGACCTGTCAGTGGAATCTTTTTCCCCTTTAACCCATGGGGATACCCGCTACCATCCCATCGTTCATGATGGGTAAGCGCTACTTCTCTAGCCATTTCCAATAAGGGAGAATGCGACCCCTCCAACAAATTAGCTCCCAACTGAGGATGTTGCCGAATGGTTTCCCACTCTTCCTCTGTTAAAGGGCCTTGCTTACCCAATACCGAATCAGGAACTCCGATTTTCCCCACATCATGCATGGGAGCAGCCACAAACAACCCTTGAGCTTGAGAAGGTTCCCAACCAATATATAAGGCCAGGGCTCTGGAATAATGACTGAGTCGGTCGATATGGGCTCCAGTTTCTTCATCCTTATATCGGGATGCCTGAGCTAGTCGAAGAATGGTATCTGTGTAGGATTTTTCTAACTCAAGATTTTTCCGCTGCTCCGCTTCTAAAGCCACTTTCAGATCTTTTGCATAGGTCAACAATTGGGCATGGGCTTTTTTTAATTTATCGGCCTGCTCATCTTTCATGCGAAGCATTTCCTTAAAATCCTTCGCAAAGGCCAATAATTGCCCCCTGGTCGATTCTAATTGCCGGGAATGAGCCCCTGAAATATCAGACTTAATGGCCCCCTTAGAATCAACATCGGGCAGAGAATCAAGTCGGCAATAAGATTGGAGGTTAGGGAAAGGATCAGTACTCACAGAAGTATCTCACGAACTTTTTGAATCAATTCGAGAGGACTAAACGGTTTTACCAAAAAGCCAGCCAGCCCAAACCCTTGAATTAGAACTCTGGATTCACTTTCATCTTTGGCTGTTAACATAACGATTGGAAGAGCAATGGTCTCGGGATTCTGCCGAAGCCGATCCACCACCTGGCATCCATCTAAGCCAGGCATCATCCAGTCCAAGATTAATAGATCAGGAAGTTTTTCCTGGACTGCGCGTAGGGTAGAAGGACCATCAACAGCGGTAACAATTTCATAGGCAGGACTTTCCAGGGTGACTTGGACCAACAACCGAAGATCGTCCTCATCATCCGCGATGAGAATCGTTTTCACCTTAGGGGCCACAATAATCCTCCGGCTGTTGTCCTCGGATGTTCAGGAACGATCAAGTTCGTCTATTGCATCACTTTCCTCCATGAAATCATTGAATCCCTGAACAGCCACAAGATCAGGGGAGGTCTCTGGTTCATCCTTGAACATCTGTCTATCAACTTTTCGTGCCACCGTGATAAAACCAGAATGAGCCACCATTCGATGATCTGGTCTTACACTGCGCCCTTTGATATTCCAAGTTCGCAATAAGGTCTCAAAGGTTTCGATTAACACAAAGACTCGGCTCTGTTCCAAGGCCTGAACGGTCTGCATCACTTGTGGCACGGTCGGCACATAACTTAAATAGATCCCCCCTGTCCGTAAAACCAGAGCCGCATGAGGCACGACCCGCCAGGGCTCAGGAAGATCCAATACCAAGCGATCAAACATTCTGTCAGAATCAACGCCTTCCCCTTCAATGCCTTCATAGGCGTCCCGAATATGAAGGAAAAAATTGGAGACTTTGCCCATGTACCGTTCAATATTTTTCTGCGCCGTTACAGCGAAATCTTCACGTACTTCGTAACTAACCACACACCCCCGATCTCCCACCGCACGAAGGAGCGCCATCGTGAGAGATCCAGATCCTACTCCAGCTTCAAACACACGAGCCCCAGGATAAATGTCAGCCCACATAGTAATCATGGCCAAATCCTTGGGATAAATAACCTGTGCGCCTCTGGGCATCTTCAGGGTATATTCTCCCAAGGTTGGAAAGAGGGCCAACATGGACCGTCCACTGGAAAAAGTCACCATAGATCCATCCGGTTGACCAATGATGGCATCATGCGCGATCCGGTCCCCACTGTATTGAAAGGTATCCCCAGTCCGAAGAGTCAGGGCATAATGCCGTTCCTTCTTATCCACAAGATGAATTCGTTGTCCAGGCTCGAAAATTTTCATAAGAACGGGCATTCTAACAGCTGGTTCACCCAAATTATACCCATCATAAAGGAGGGATGAGGAATTCTTATAGTCCCCTAGTCTATAGAATATTTCCTATAGGTTGTTTCTTGACACCCCCCGAGATTGGCCCTATGATTGAATTCGTTTCTTCTCCTAACTTCTCGTCTCATTTCTTCTCCACCATCTTGAGAGTTGAGAATTCAGCTTTTACATAGGATATGGGCTTTTCGCATAGAAGGCTTTGTAACAGCGAGGAGATCGCTTCTTCACTCTTCTGGCTGGGGGACATGGGTTATTCGCCAAACTCATACCAATCGATGTTTCCTCTATATCCATCCCTCATCTCAAGTATCTTGAAAAAAGAGGACCAAAACCGGAAGATGTGGATTCAGTTGCATTCGTTGTCGAAGAGGGATCTCCGTTTATGAAGCGTTTATTTGCAGTCGTTGGTCTCGGACGTTTTGGATATAGCGTGGCACAAACCCTGGTCACAAAAGGGTGTGAGGTGTTGGCCATTGATCGTGATGAGGAACGCATTCAAGCCATCAGTGACATTGCCACGTTCGCCGTTCAATGCGATGCCACCGATGAACGAGCGTTAAAGGCCGTGAGTGCTCAAAACGTGGATGTGGCAGTCGTAAGTATTGGTGAGAACATAGAAGCTAGTATCCTTATTGTTCAAACCCTCAAGGAAATGGGGGTGAAATCCATCATCGCCAAAGCCGTCGCGCCCATTCAAGGGAAAATTTTAAAAAATCTCGGCGTGGATGAAGTAATATATCCAGAACGAGATGCCGCTATTCGCCTGGCTCATCGGTTGGTTTCCCCTAGTGTCATTGAATATTTGGAATTAGCGCCTGGTTATTCCGTGGAGGAAGTGTCCGTTTCGGACAAATTGTCTGGACTAAGTTTAGAGGAAATCAAACTCCGCGGGAAGCATCACCTAAATATTATCGGAATTAAACAACAGGTAAGCCGAATGGTGAAAGGCCGAATGGTCAAGGAAGAAACTTTTAATTTTACGCCAAAACCAGATGATGTCGTCGAAAAAGGCGATGTCTTGGTCATGATCGGGAGAGAGGAGGATCTCGATCTATTTTGCAACGACGTGTAGAAAATTCAACAGATCTGTCAATTATCCCCCCATTTTTTTAAAACTTCAGAACATTCCATTCATTTTTTCTTATTCTGAATCATCCAGCCCTGCCAATTTCTGCCGAAAAATGCTCCAGACTGAAATATCTTAATTCCTAAACTCTCATCACGACACTCCCTAGAAATTGAAAAATTTTACTTAGAGTAATACGCATTGGGAGAAAATTTCTATTTCGATTCAGTGAAGAATGAAAACCTGGCTATCAGCAAAATATCGGCATCAAAGAGGAAAAATATCTTGAAAAAGCTATAAATGGCGTAATTTTTGCTTTTATAGCTTGACATTACAACATAAGGTCCCATCGGCTTTTTTATGAAGAAGATGGGAATATGCCGTAAGACTACCAATGGCAAGAAAGGTCTTATGAACTACCAAGCCGTACTGGATGATCCGAATCACTCGCAAACTGAGTCCCAAGAAACCAAAGCAGACAAAGTCCTGGCTAAAGGATGGGGACCAGCATTGGAATCTCTCTACTTCCGTTCATTTGGCAGCCGACCTTTATTAAATAAGGACTCTGAGATTGAATTGGCCAAAGAAATTGACCAAGCCTCACGTCAGGTTCGATCAATTGTAAAGCAAGCCTTACAGTGCGCCGCCACGATTAAAAATAATCCGGATTCAAATACAGCCATTTTGACTCTAAAGGAAACTTTGACTCTTAATGGGTTTTCCGCCCCAGCCATTGAGAAAGCTATTCGGGTATTCAGTGATTTGGCTTCCGTTACTCCCCACGCGGCTAAAACCCTAGAGGACTTAACGTTTCAACTCAAACAAGCCAAATACAAATTAGAAAAAGCGAAGTCAGAATTAGTCCAACGCAATCTTCGCCTCGTGGTGGATATTGCCAAACGCTACAATGGACATGGACTGGCCTTTCTTGACTTGGTGCAAGAGGGCAATATTGGCCTCATGAAAGCCGCCGAACGATTCCAATATCGGAAAGGGTTTAAATTTAGCACATATGCAACTTGGTGGATTCGACAGGGTATTACCCGAGCACTCGCTGATCAATCAAGAACTATTCGTGTTCCCGTTCATTTAAACGAAATTTCCAACAAAATTGCACGAACAGCAAAACGATTAACCCAACAATTTGCCCATCCACCACAGATGGAGGATATTGGCGCCATCCTGAAGCTAAGCCCCGAAAAAGTTCAGGAAACTCTTCAAGCCTTTCAAGACCCTATTTCCCTGGAAACACCTGTAGGAGATGGGGATACGTTTTTAACGGACTTTATTCCAGATAAAGGGACCATTACTCCAGACGGTCCGGTTTCTCGACAGGAAACAAACAGTCAGGTTGAACGAATTCTTGGCACCCTCACCCCTCGCGAACAAATGGTGCTCCGCCTACGATTTGGCATAGGCCAAGATGAGCCATGGACATTGGAAGAAGTTGGACAATCCATGTCAGTCACCAGGGAACGAGTCCGACAGATTGAAGCCAAAGCACTCCAAAAACTTAAAGAACCAGCTATGAAAAATCTTTTGGCCTCAATTAAATAGCCACCTCCTGCTAAAGAATGCTTCCTTCAAAATAAACAACAGGGGAACCGTTTCGATTCTCTTGTTTAATGATATTCTACCCATTAAGATGGACCCTTTGGACATACTGGACAGCGCTACCGGTGACATCCCATTCCCCTCAATGTGAATTATTCATCCAAAATATCCGAGAGGAATTCCGTTCCCACCTCGAAAATTTATTCTCGCTCCTCCATCTCGCTCCTCCATACCACAGCATTGAAAAAGCCATTCAACTTCTGGCCAACACGCTCAGAACCAAGCCTCACGACTTTCAGCATACCCTAGCCCAGGATATGAATTTCAAATGGGATTTTTTTCGGGAGATATACGTGGCTTCAGGTCTCAATAGAAAACATCGTGGAATCATCGCCCATTTCATGAAAACCTGTTCTTCAACCGCCATGCCGGATGCAACCTTTCAATTTTTAAAGCACCATCCAGATTTTCCAAAATCGTGGACCCTTCCTTCTCATCCCCATTCCATGCTACCCAAAAGCAATTAAGCACTTTCGTCTATCATTAGGTTTGAAGAAATGAAACATTTGTCGCATTCATACAACAATTCCAGCGCGTTTAAATATGCCAATCCACATTTTTTATAACATTTCCCAAAACCTCTCATAAGCATATTTCTTGCATTGAGCAACAGTGGTCCCCCACTATGAGAAAACAACAAACTCTTTCCAAATCGGCATTTTTCAACGGAATTGGTCTCCATTCGGGCAATCCAGTTTCGATGGCTGTCCATCCGGCACCAGTTCACACTGGGATTGTCTTCGTTAGGCAGGTTGGCGAACACATTCTTTCACTTCCTGCCAGCATTGATTTCTTAGGGAACACCGATCACTGCACAACACTCGAATCCGAAGACTTCCGGGTTCAAACTGTCGAACATATCCTTGCCGCCTTAGCCGGCCTAGAAGTGGACAATGCTTATGTGGAATTGGAAGGGCAAGAAATCCCAGCTGCCGATGGAAGTGCCGGAATGTTCGTGGAAACCATTCAACAGACTGGGATTGTTCAACAGGAGGCTATCAGAACCCACCTGAAAATTATTGAATCTATTACGGTGGGGGATCACCAGCGGTCTATTACCGTCAGTCCCTCTCCGCTACCCAAGATTTCTTATTTCATCGATTTCCCCAACCATCCACTTATTCAACATCAAGAATTTGTGCATAACTGCACTCCACTCGACTTCCACAAACAGGTAGCTCCGGCTCGCACCTTTGCATTTCGGAAAGAAGTGGAATACTTGTGGTCACACGGTCTTGGATTAGGAGGATCCCTCCAAAACACAGTGGTCTTTTCCGACACCGATTTGGTCAATGAAGATGGCCTGCGATTCCCGGATGAATGTGTCAGACATAAAGTCCTAGACCTGATTGGGGACTTGACCCTTCTCGGAATTCCGGTCATCGGACATTTTGAGGCAAAATGCTCCGGACATTGGCTCCATGCCGAACTGGTCAAATCCATAAAAAATCAGCCAGAAAAATGGATATTGTTTAACCCCGGCCCCCAAACAAAATCTGATATTACAACGGTCGCTAAACAACAAGCTCCCGCGTCGTTTCTTCCCGATCTTCAACCAGCATTCCAAACCCTGTAAATGTAAATCGGGCTTCAGCTTTCCCAGTCAAACCATCATTGCTTCTCTTCCACATTTCCCAAGATTGCCTTGCCGGCTATTCCATGGTACCGTACCACGGGTATGAATTATTGGCCTTGCTACCCGTTTCCAATTTTCCTTCGTATCACTTTTACACATATTTTTTTCCTCCTTGCTGTCTCTCCCTCTCTAGCGGGCACCCCGATCCACAATGATCCAAAGGGGTTTCTGGGTATTCCCTGGGGAGTCCCCCTTGCAGATCGAACAGAATTGAAGGAAATCGACTCCGTCAATATCGTACGAATCTTTGCCTTAAAAGACGGCCGCGCTGAGATAGAAGGGATTCCCATGGAATCGATGAAACTCTACACATTTGAAGGAAAGTATGCCCGCGCCACCTTCCATTACCGGGGAAACCACACCCATGAATCCTTAATGAATTTCCTAGAGGCACAGTTTGGAAAAATTGATGTCGCACAGGGAGGTATGATGCGAGGCTTGAATCAACAATATACATGGAGAGGCCCAGATACCGAAATAACCTTGACCTATCATGGGTTTCGAGAGCGTGGGTTTCTCACTGCGGAAAGCCGGATCTTGGCACCTCTCTATTTTCATGCCTTCCCCGACCAGGCCTACTAATAATTTTCTCCCCTCGAACTTTTTAGGAAGTCCACGTTCGAATAGGACGCATCACTAATGAAATTAGCCATTCCCGGCACTTAACCATCTCAGGTCTCTAACCTGGAAATCATCTAGTCTCCCTCTCCAACCTTAATTTCGTTCGCCATTCCGAATTTTGGTTTTTTCATCCCCTACCTATGGGTTCAACAAAACAAACCCTGACAAGCATAACCAAGAACTATGTCTCTCTAAGTAACCATCTGCATTATTCGTTTTTTTGAATCTCCACATTCTTTCTTTTTATCCCTTTCCTCCCAGCATTTCCCGTGCTTCCAAAACTTTTTTTACAACCATTTCCACATGACTTTCATCGACAAATGGCGACATGATAAAAGATTTAAGCGCAACAACAGGCTCACCATACTCCGTTCGCCGATAGCAATCCGTGAGGGAGAGCATGACCCCACGACCGGCCATCCCCTCCCGATGAATAAACTCAAAAATATCACGGTTATATTGGTTGTGTATCAGAAGGCTCTCTCGATAAGCCGAGTCGTGCATTTCTTTTTCCTTGACTTGGAACGTATCAACCCCATCGGGATAGGCCCGAAAGAGAGTCACCGGGCCAAAATTGTCTCTATTCAAAACAGTCGTGCAAGCGTGGCTTTCCAAATGTTCTCGGAGTAACTGAGCCATCTCCACGAGATGCCCCAGAATCACTCGCAACCCTTCTTTGCCAAATAATTTTAAATTAGCCAAAGCCGCCAGTACCCCAGTTCCAGGCCTAGACGTTTCCAAGGTATACATCCCAGGCCGGTGGTCACCAAACTGGTATAAATAGGGCATTTGTTCAGGGGGTCGCTGAAGCAGGCCGAGGTCCTCTTTCTTTTTCATTAACACCATACTGGAAATATATGGCGCAAAACCTGGCTTATGAAAATCTATGCCAATGGAATCTGCAACAGAAAGATCCCGAATAGATTGGCAGACCCCAGCCAATGCACGGACGGTCCGAGGCCGAAAACCCAAAGGATTCTCCTCGAAAGAATAATCGGTAAAAACCGACCAAGCCCATCCAATGACGGCATCCGCGTGAATATGAGGACGATAGGGTAACCCAAAGTTCTGCACCAATTCATCGCGTAAAAAGACCAGCGACCGGAGATCATCCAGTCCGAAAGCATCCGTTGTCCCCAACGTGGCCACAATCGCCCCAATTTTTTTCCCGGCCTTGAGACAACGGACCGCCTCATTCCGCAAAATACCCGTATCCATGGCATTCGTGGGAGTCGTCGGAATTGTCACCAGATTCTTGGCCCCTACCCCCAACCACCCGGCAATATTGTAACGACAGTAATGGCTCTCATCGCTGGCAAAAATCACAACATCTTCACGGACACCATGTTCCATAGCTCCCGGCAGGGCTTTTTCAATGCCAACTTTCACCCCATAAAGCGTCGTCCCAGTTCCCCCAAAGGTAAAGAACCCCGTAGCCCGCTCTGGATCGTATTTCACCAATCGAGCCATCATGGCAGCCACTTCCACTTCGGCTAATGCCACCCGGTGGCTATATTCGTCCCATGCCAAATTCGGATTATATAACGAAGACAACAACACCCCAATGAGGGAGGAAATCGTAACGGGGGGAACGACATTTTGCTGAGTCCGTGGATGTCCCCACAACGTGAGCCCCGAACAATACTCCACGAGCTCCTGAGTCAACGACTCTACGGTGGAACCTTGCTCGGGAAGATGCCTGGTCTTTGCCGCAGCGTAATCCAAGTGAGTTCGTTCTCCAAGAATGGGACGCTCGCTTTTCAGCCCATCCACAGCATCCACTGCTCGCATAATGCTATGGACAAGATAGGAATCATGCACACGATCCGAAACCGGCTGGGGAAAGGCAAGACGAATATGATCCAGGATCTTTCGGTATGGGATTGTCATGACCGCCCTCCCCTCTTGTCATATTAATACCTTCGAGGTGCCCAATACCCAAGAAAAATCCACTTGACTCTTTCCTGTAACAAGAGCACCATGCCGACAAATCTGTAGAAGAATCCTATTTTACCTCTCCGAGAGAACCGATGCCTCAATCCGTTCGTCCAGATCTTTTCACGATCAATCCCCGTCATCAGCTTGCCCGTCTGCATGTGGGCGAAGGCCACCATCAGGTTGTGGTGGTGGATCAGTTCTATCTCTACCATGATGAGATTCTTCAGCTTGCCTTGGAACTTCCCTATACTAACCGTTTTGAGATTGTCGGTAATTTCCCCGGTGTCCGAGCCAGTCTTCATTGTGAGACATCAGGCTTGATTCAAACCCTGAGTACATTTTGGGGATGCGCACTCTCTCCATTTTTTACGCCTCAACCTCTAGTCTTTCAAGGCATCAAAACTCATGGGTATCGTCTGAACATCGGACAACGCCAACCTCATATCGACCAGGATATCACGGCTATGATTTATTTGAATCCTGCTCAATCCTGCATGGGAGGAACAGGACTGTATCGCCACAGGCCAACAGGGCTGGAACGCGTTCCCACTATGCCTGATGATACCATTCGCCAATTGGCCGACCAATTAGAACTGAGTGACGAATTTTTGGCCAGTCCAGATGGATATGAAAACTTTCAGAACAGCATGATCTTCAATCCGTTGTTCGCCAGAAGAGACCCATCCTTTATCAACGAAGGCAACGAGTACTGGGAACTCATCCACCTTATTGACATGCAACCCAATAGGTTAATCATTTTTGACGGACGCTGCTTTCATTCGCAATTCATCCGACCGGGAGATTACGATCAAGCTTTCCGTGTAAATCAAATCTTATACCTTCGCCAAAAAGACGCACAGCTGCCTTTCATGTGACGCTCTGGCACTGTGAGCGTTCCCGGCTCCAGGACAATATACAGATCATGATAGCGGGCTCCCCTGAAAAACGGCCTCTTCCCGATATCCTTTCACCACAAACAGGAAAACACAGGCAACCACCAACATCACTCCAGCAAAAAACCAGTAATATTCGGCTCCAACCAGAAGCACGGTTCCATCAGCTCGTTGAATCCAGACATTGACCAAAGCCGTGAAAACATTTCCCAAGGAAACGGACAGGAGAAATAACCCCATCACCACTGACTTTAATTTCAATGGTGCCTGAGTGTATGAAAACTCCAGACATGTTATCGAAACCAAGACCTCCGCAACCGTAATCACCAGAAACGCTAACAATTGCCAGACGATTGAAGGGGTTTCGCCTGCGACAATCTGATTCTCAATCATCGCGGAAATCACAAACGCACCGACTGCGATAAAGAGGCCCAGAGCAATTTTTCGAAGGGGAGTAAGAATCATGAACGATTGGAGTCCCGGAAACACTCCATAGCTAAACAAGGGAATCAAAATAAGAATTAAGATGGGGTTGACGGCTTGGATCTGGGAGGGCAACCATTCTACTCCCAGCCATTGACGATCCATATGCTGGGCCTGTAGTACCCACGCAGAGGACGTTTGATCGTATAACGACCAAAAAAAAGCGACAAACCCATAGATACCACAAAGCTTGAGAATGGCACGCCACGATCGCGGATCTTGAAGTTCTCGAAGCAGACCCCAGCCAGCCGGAGGAATATGTACATATTGCCGTCTTCCACTAAAAAAAATCCCAGTTGCCGCAAACATCAACAGTCCAGGTACTCCAAAAGCCCAATTTGGGCCATAATGCTCTAACAGCCAAGGGGTCAACAGCATGGACCCAAATGCCCCAAGATTAATCGCAAAATAAAACCAAGAAAAGGCCCGCGGCAACAAATGCGCATTCAACGACGTAAATTGATCTCCCAAATTTGCCGACACGCATGGCTTGATGCCACCCGATCCCATCGCAATCAAGGAAAGCCCCACGGCCAGTCCAACCCGAGTATGATCGAAAGCTAAAGCTACATGGCCGACGCAATATACCACTGACAGAAGTATAATCGTTCGATACTTCCCCCACACTGCATCAGCCAGAAGCGCGCCCAAAAACGGAAAGAAGTAAACAGCCGACGCAAACCAATGATAGGCGGCTTTGGCTTCAGCTTCGCCCATCAGGTCCAACTCTCCTTCTGCATTCATCAGCATTCCCGTCATGAACACCACCAAAATGGCCCGCATGCCATAGTAGCTAAAGCGTTCAGCTCCTTCGTTAGCGACCAGATATCCCACACCCGACGGCATCTGGCTTGTCAGAACAGGATGAGTACGAAATGATGATTGAAAGATATCCAAGGCTTTCACTAACCCATCGTCACCTGTTCACCAGGCATGATGGAGGTTGAAGGCGCCATGCCAATCGATTCACGACCGACTCCACGCAGCGGCTATCCATCTCTTGTAGGGCTCGAACCTGACTGAGATGGTCGGGATTTATGTTTGTAGGTAGTCGATCTGTTCTCCTGTCCCCAGACTAATATCCCTTCGTCTGAGGTCCCCACATTGCCTCCGTGGTGGTGACAGCCACGGCTCACTCGACTGGGTTACACTACCTCACGCAAAGTATCACGATCATGCAGGAGAAACAATTTTCCACCTGGCTACCCAATCATCTGAAATTTTCCCAGGGAAGGAGTGTATCCAAACTGGCCGTCCTTCAATCAACTGAGCAACGCAAGATTCCAGAATTTTCAACTAGCCTCCCATTCAGGTCCCCCATGACATTCTCGATTTCAGGTAAATTTCCAGTAGCACTCCCACGCAGTATCAACAGCAAATATCCTTTCCCCAACTCTTATGATGGCCTGGCCTCCAGCCGAATTCCACAAAACCTTTCATTTCCTTCAAGTACGCCTCATCGAAACGGAGGATTTCCGTGAAGAATAGGGTCGATAAGCTTAAGGCTATCGGATTTTCAGCCGAAAAGTCAGGGACAGTGCCCCAGGCAATGTCTTGTCACAGAAGCTAATCCCTATAGGAACGCAAGAGAAAGACAGACCATGCAATTATCACTCCCCTTAGACATCCAAACTCACGAACCCTGTTCTTCAATTTTTGAGAGGATAAAAACGTGCAATTCGCTTCCCGTGCTTTCCCCCTTGGCATCCAAAATTTTAAAGATGTGTCAAGGTGAAGATGCCGATGCCTCGGAACTCGCACAATTGATTTCTCAAGACCCAGGAATGATCGCTCAGATTCTATTCATGGCCAATTCAGGCTATTACGGAGGATCGCGGCATAAAGTAACCAATGCCGTCCAAGCTGTCACTCTCTTAGGATTTTCCACTATTGCCAATTTGGCTCTTTCCTTTTGTTTCTATCGCCTGATTAAGGACCTCCGTGACACGTCCCAGTCCGGCATCGATCAAATTGGATTTTGGCGTCGCTCCATTTTTGCCAGTGTCGCCGGAAGGGCATTGGGGAATCATTTTCACTGTCCTGATCCCGAATTGGTGTTTCTGGGAGCTCTGCTACAAGACATTGGCATATTGGCATTAAATGAAGTAGCCGGAAATGAGGTGACAACACTGCACGAACAAGCCGGCCACAACCACAGCATGCTCATTCAACTCGAATTAGAACAATTAGGAGTCGATCATGCGCAGGTAGGCGCTTGGTTGGCCCAACATTGGCAATTACCTGAGGAATTTCAGGTATCCATCCTCTACAGTCATACCCCGGAACGGTTTCAGACTCCAGAGGCATTTCAAGTCCTTGTGGATAGCGTAGCACTTTCGGGGATGATTGCCGATTTTTGGATTTCGCCTACTCCGGAAGACGCCTTAGAGATCGTGAGAGAGCAGGCACAAGGCAGACTGACCGTCACAAGTGATGATTGGGGACCACTCTTGGATACTATGCATAAGGCCTTACCCCAAATCGCCAGCTTCTTTCATACACGAATGGGGAATTGGGAAGATATTCAGCAAACCTACCGTCTCGCCTTAAAACACCTGGCACCATCCCATCAAGCACAACCAACCTAGCCCGAACCTTTCAGGTGAGGATTATCCCCCTGAACAAGTTTCTTTGGCCATACACGATCGATTCCGCCCCTGCTCTTTTGCTTGATACAAAGCCTTGTCGGCACGCTCCAGCCAAGAGGTCACGGATTCTCCCGGCAACAATTCGGCTCCTCCGATAGATGCGGTAACTGGAATGGAAAGATCCTGACAGACAAACTCTTGATTGCGTACTACATCCAGTAAACGTTCGCCCAACCGTTGTGCTAACTCAAGCCCTGTCCCTGACAAGACCACACTAAACTCCTCGCCGCCGTATCGCGCAATAAAATCCGCTTTTCTTGGGAATGTCGAAACCAGACGGTCAGCCATTTGCTGAAGAACCAAATCTCCGACCGGATGACCATAGCTGTCGTTAATGCGTTTAAAATAATCGATATCCACCATCAATAAACACGTAGGAGACCCTGAAAAAAAACTTAAACTGGCCAACCGCTGTAAATGTTCATCCAAGGCTCCGCGATTGAAGAGGCGAGTCAGTGGATCCTCCATCATTTGCTTACGAGCCGACCCAAGTTCCCGTTCAACCGATCGAAGCTTTTCGCCTAATTGATGTACTCGCTGATCTTGACGCTGTTTTCTCTCCTGAACCAAAGACTTTAGGCCTTGTACCGCCGACGATAGAGCCTGTTTCATGTCGGCAAACGACCCGTTTTCCGTGACATCCTGCAATTGACTCAGATAGGCTGAAACTTTTTCATCCGTTTCCTGATCCTCCACCACCGCCTTCCCCATCGTCCGAGTAAATTCCCATAACACCTCACGCATATCTTGCAGGTTTTTCGTCACGTATTGTTTCTCTTTTTGGCGGTGGGCACTCACAAATCGCGCGAGTTCACCCCAATCACGACGAACAGTCGCTCCTTGGAGACCCTGAGCCTCCTCCGGAATGCTGGTTCCAACCAGCACATGCATGGCCCATCGTTCAAAGTCTTTCTCAATAGTTTCTTCAGACAACTCTTCCAACTCAAATGCCTGACGACCCAATACACGCAAAATTCTGGCGAGGGATTCTAATGCCTTATCTAACTGGCTATTCACCGGAATTTCCACGGATCTCTCAGAGCCTGGGGCAGGAGTCACCGTCATATCTGATGATTTGGTTTTTTTCCCGTTTTTCCACGGCAACATACCAACCTCCAGAAGGAGTGAACCTCAGAACAATTCATACAGAGCGGAGCAGGACTGCTCCTTGGACACCACATACGAGGAATGGTTCATTTGGATGATAGTATCGGAATTTTTTACAAGTCTCTTAAGGCTGTTTCTGGTAAGATGCTCCGAAGGATATGCCTTAAATGAAATCCTAGTCACATACTTCCACATGCCCTCTCCATCACCGCCGGTCATTTCCAGTCAGCATAATCCCCATTTCAAACGATGGCTCTCTTTACTAGAGACGCCGGGTATTAAACGGCATCAACAATGCTTAGTCTCCGGTGAACGCATAGTGACAGAACTCATCAAGCATGCCCCAAAATCGATTATTGAACTGTTAATTGCCTCACGGAATTCTCATCCCCAACCAATCACGATGGATTTCACCGGCACCAAGCATCATCTGGCCAATTCTCTTTTTCAGCAACTCGATATTTTTGGAACTCATGCTCCTCTAGCCATATCCCGCATCCCTACTTTGCCACCTTATAATCTGACGGGTCCTCCAAAGGGCCTTGAGGTATTATGTCCCATGGGGGACCCAGGAAATCTGGGGTCATTATTACGAGGCTGTTGGATATTTGGCGTGGATCAGGTGATACTCATGAACGAATCCGTTCACCCATTTCACCCCAAAGTAATTCGAGCTAGCAGCGGAGCTGTTTTTTTGCTTTCTCTCAATCGGGGATGCTCAATGGGAGAACTGGGGCAACCTGAAATTGCTCGATGGATTACCGCTCTTGATATAGGCGGGGCAAATGCGAGCACATGGGCTTGGGAAGGAGACACCCGATTGCTCATTGGAGAGGAAGGAATGGGAATCCCTCCTGTCTCCTTCGCTCAACGTCTCACGATTCCTCAAGTCCAGACAACCATCCCTCTCAATGCTTCGGTGGCCGGTCATATTGCCATTTATGCCTATCGACAACATCATCCCTTCAAAACACAGGAATGACCACCCCATGATTCCTCTCGGACTCTATCGTCATTATAAAGGCCGCTACTATCAAGTAATCGGGGTGGCGACGCATTCGGAAACCGAAGAACATCTCGTTGTCTATCGTGCTCTGTATGGGGACTTCGGTTTGTGGGTCAGACCACTCACCCTGTTTAGGGAACAGGTGGAGCACGGCGGACAACGGGTCTTCCGATTTACATTTGTCGAGAAAGACCTGTAACCCACTAGATCAAACTACCTCCTTCTCGAGAACTACCCAGCTTTCCAACTTTCATCCTGTTCCTTAAGAGCGAGAATGAAGTTCCTCATCAGGCCATGGATATTTACGAAACTTCATCTAGACGTTCCGCTAAAACTGCCTGAGTCTGTTTGTCGCGATATCGGTGGATCCGTTTAGCCAATGTGAGATCTCCAATGGCTAGAATCGCTCCAGCCATGAGAGCCGCATTGACTGCCCCTGCATTGCCTATCGCCAATGTTCCCACTGGAATGCCTTTGGGCATCTGAACAATGGACAGAAGGGAATCCATCCCCTGAAGGGCTTTGGACTGCATGGGCACCCCCAAAACCGGCCATTGAGTTTTCGAAGCGATAACCCCCGCTAAATGAGCCGCTCCTCCGGCTCCGGCAATAAAGACCCGCACCCCTTTGGTTTCAGCTTGAGCAATATATTTCACTAACGCATCAGGGGCCCTATGTGCAGAGAGGACACGACATTCATGAGCAATCCCTAACTGCGTCAGAGTTTCACTCGTCAATTGCATGGTCTCCCAGTCTGACTTGCTCCCCATAATCACGGCTACACGTAGAGATGATTCAACCATAACACGCACCACTCCTTTCTGAACTAAGATATCGGCATGCTGAATTTTCGGGACAGATGACCTATGATGTTGACCATGTCTTCAACCCTGCCTTAGACTTGATGCTTCTAGTATATCCAAACACTTCACGAAAGGTCTCCACCTTTGCAGACATCAGATTCTCCGTGAAGGGATTTATTCACCTCATCATTAGAGAGGGTCATTATGGCGTTACGCTTAGGAGATGTCGTCCCTGATTTCACCGCAGAAACCACCCAAGGTACGATTAAATTTCATGAATGGCTAGGAGAGAGCTGGGGCATTTTATTTTCCCATCCCAAGGACTTCACCCCGGTCTGCACAACCGAACTTGGCACCATGGCAAAAATGGCTGATGCGTTCAAGCAACGAAACGTCAAAGTGCTTGCCGTCAGCGTGGATCCCTTAGATTCACACAAAGGCTGGATTCACGATATCAATGAAACTCAACAATGCACCGTGAGCTATCCTATCATTGCCGATCCAGATCGGAAGGTCGCCAACCTCTATGACATGATCCATCCGAATGCCTTAGATAATATGACCGTCCGATCCGTGTTTGTCATAGGGCCGGATAAAAAACTCAAATTGAGCCTAACGTATCCAGCCTCCACAGGGCGCAATTTTGATGAAATACTTCGGGTCATTGACTCGCTCCAACTCACGGCCAAATATAAGGTCGCCACACCGGCAAACTGGAAGGATGGAGAAGACTGCATCATTACCCCTGCAGTGACCGATCCAGAGGTCCCGGCGCTCTTTCCCAAGGGTCATCGAGTGATCAAACCCTATCTTCGCTATACCCCACAACCTAACCGGTAAGCAGCCTTTACATTGCCACATTTCCCGCAGGACTCTTTTCCAAATGGGTTCTGCGGGAAACTCCCTTACAGCAAGACCGGCCTTTTCTTTACGACTGATAGGTTTCAAACAGACAGACGTCTAGGGCAAAGATTCGATGACAGGGACGACATCGGAACTGAATGCCATCATGCTCGACATCTACTTTGGCAATGCGGACATCATCTGGGTGAGATTGAAAGCAACCATACAGGGCGTCAAAGTCCGTTAGGCTTGAGTCAGGGTCAGACGGTTCAGTTCTCACAGCAGTGGAATGGGCAATGGTCATCCGGTGTCGCATTCTGCAATTTTCACAATAGATGCCCAGGGTTTCAGGAGGCCTCACCAATTTAAGATTCAATGAAAGTGGATGGACAGAAAAACATTGCTGAAAAAATGCCCCACTGGCAAATATTGGCATGGCAGCTGGATAATCCTGTTATTATTGTGGATGAAGCTCTAACGATTTCAATAGACCAATCGATTCCCGCATCCCATCCGATTTGTTTATGGCATCATGGAAGATAATTCACGTTGAAATGGATCAGGAGCTTTCGGTAACTGACAAGACTCCCGATCCCATTGACGAAGAATACCCTCTTTATCAAATGTCAGCACATACAAATAACAATACACTTTTTCCCGTGGTCCTCCCCCTTTCCCCCCAAATACACTTCCAGCCTGCTTCCCAAAAGTTTTGATCCCTGAAGGATCCAGCTCGCTTTCCGAAAGCGCATACCGGTAAGTCCAAGTTGTTTCATCTGACAAAAGAGGATCTTTCACCACATGCGGTTTTCCCAGTTTTTCACGAATATCCGCTTGTGTCAGCTCTCCGACTCCACCATCAAAATACGCATCCCGCCAGGGTGAACACCCCCCAAAAAGGACAGACCCCAACCAGAGCAGACAACACCAAAAGACCCATTTTGACATCCCTTGCTTCGTTAACTCATTATTCCCCATGCAGTTCATTCCGTTCGATTCATCACGAGATACCAGGATCGGACCAAAGCAAAGATTTGAGCCATCAATCCGGCGGAAATGAGTCCAAGAGCCGTAGGCAACAAGGGAGAATCCGGTTCTTCCAAACCTTGAATTCCTAAGACAAAACCACCGGCCACAGAGAGAATGCCGACAACCCGAGCGATCATAATGGAAGTCCGCTTCCCAGCTTGACTTGCTGAATTCGAAGGTAAATTTGACTGGGGAGACCTCAGAGTCATAACAAGCCAGCCATTCCAATGAACCGCCCCTACGATTTGGTCAACTTCCGATACCGAATGCGATGCGGGCGCTCAGCGGCTTTCCCTAAACGTTTTTTTCGATTGGCTTCATACTCGGAATAATTGCCTTCATACCAGACAACCTGACTGTTTCCTTCAAATGCAAGGATATGGGTCGCCACTCGATCTAAAAACCAGCGATCATGGCTGCTCACCATGGCACATCCGCCGAAGTGCTCTAACCCTTCTTCCAGGGCACGCAAGGTATTCACATCCAAATCATTGGATGGTTCATCGAGCAATAACAAATTAGCACCTTCCTTAAGCATTCGAGCCAAATGCACGCGGTTCCGCTCTCCGCCTGACAAATCTTTCACTTTCTTCTGCTGATCCGACCCTGAAAAGTTAAATCGGGACACATATCCGCGTGAATTGACTTCAATTTTTCCGAGCGGTACCGTTTCCTTGCCACCAGTAATGCATTCCCACACATTGAGATTCTCATCCAATACCCGGCCCTGATCCACATATCCGAGTTTGACCGTTTCTCCAATCTTCAAAGTTCCACTATCGGGTTTTTCAATCCCGGCAATAATTTTAAACAACGTGGATTTTCCCGCGCCATTGGGACCGATCACCCCTACGATCCCGCCTTTGGGCAATGAAAAGGAGACTTGCTCAAACAACACCGTATCCCCAAAGCTTTTCGAAAGCCCATCGGCCTCCACGACTACATCCCCCAGCCGGGGACCGGAGGGAATATAAATCTCCAAATCGTCAGTTTGCCGATCCTGTTCCTCGCTCACTAATTGTTCATATTTCGTTACCCGAGCTTTTCCCTTGGCTTGCCGGCCTTTAGGAGACATGCGAATCCATTCCAGCTCCCGCTCCAAAGTTTTCTGCCGTTTCGATTCGGATTTTTCCTCCTGTGCCAATCTGGCCTGTTTCTGTTCCAGCCATGAGGTATAGTTCCCCTGAAAGGGAATGCCTTGACCCCGGTCCAACTCCAGAATCCAGCCCGCCACGTTGTCTAAAAAATAACGGTCATGCGTCACGGCAATGACCGTACCTTTGTATTCCTGCAGATGCTGCTCCAACCACTGCACGGTCTCAGCATCCAAATGATTGGTGGGCTCATCCAAGAGTAAAATATCGGGTTCCTGAATCAGCAACCTGCATAACGCCACCCGACGTCGCTCCCCCCCGGACAACACATCCACCTTCGCATCCGGTGGAGGACACCGCAGAGCGTCCATCGCGATCTCAAGTTGATGTTCCAATTCCCACCCATTAACGGCTTCGATTTGCTCTTGCAATTTCCCTTGTCGTTCAATCAGTTTTTCCATCTCCTCGGGACTCACATCGCCCGAAAAGGCCTGACTGATGGCCTCGTAATCACGGAGTAACTGAACGACTTCGCCCCGACCTTCCTCCACCACTTCCTTAACGGTTTTGCCAGGCTCCAAATACGGCTCCTGTTCAAACAGTCCCACCGTATATCCCTTAGACATCGTAATTTTACCAATATAATTGGAATCTAACCCGGCAATAATGCGCAGTAAGGTACTCTTTCCGGAGCCATTCAACCCCAGCACCCCGATCTTCGCTCCATAGAAAAATGACAGATAAATATCCTTTAACACTTGTTTTTTAGGAGGGTGAATTCGGCCGACACCGACTAAAGAAAAAATAATTTGCCGATCATTCGTGCTCATATCGTATACTCCATTCCATGGGCAAGGAAGTTGAAATCGTGGGACACCAGATGCAGGCCCCAACATTAGCAAAGCTCTGCCAAGATTCACAATGTAGAGAACGTCTCTTCTCTCTTAATGATGCCCTATTTTTTCTTGGGGATCATCGCATGCAGGGCCTCCGCTCTCATTCTGGCATTGAATTACTCTCGATACCGAGTATGATAAAGACAGGCTTTTATTATCGGTATTCTACAAATTGTGAAAAACGGTCAATCGCCTTGCTCAACCGTCTGTTCATCTCAACCCAACGTGACGAATTTGCTCACTCGCATTAAACATTGCCCCCAATGTGGAACGGGCGTGGAGAACAAAATTCCCTCGGGAGACACCCTGCACCGGGCCGTGTGCCCTGCTTGCCAAACCATCCATTATGAAAATCCCAAAATCGTGGCAGGCTGTATCCCGGAATGGGAAAACAAAATCTTGCTCTGCCGACGAGCTATCGAACCACGCTTGGGACTGTGGACGATTCCAGCCGGATTCATGGAATTAGGTGAAAGTACCGAGGAAGCGGCAGTCAGAGAAACTCTGGAAGAAGCCAATGCGGACGTTCGCATTCATACCCTCTTTGGTCTATTCAGTCTTCCTCATGTCTCCCAAGTCTATGTCGTGTACCGAGCACATCTCCTCAATCTGAATTACAAGCCAGGCCCCGAAAGCCTGGAGGTTCAACTTGTCTCCCTTACTGATATTCCATGGGCCCAGCTGGCTTTTCCGGTTATCCATGAATCCTTAAGCCGATACGTTCAGGACGTTCAAACCGCTAGATCCAACACTCACTCTGCCGTCGTCCCACCCCAGAAGCACCGTTCCTCTCCTTCATCCTCTTGAGCAATTGAAGGGTATTGACAAAAGTGAGGTACCATTCAAACATTGAGACTCCTACCAGGCCAAACAGAATCAAGAGCATTAAACAAGACTTAAAGTTCACCTTACAGAGGGTTTACTTGCGCAAGCGTGAACGCCCCTGAGCATCCAAATAACCAAACGGGAGCTGAATGAAAACGTGGAGGGATCCATCTCACGCCTAACAATTCGCCTATGAGATGTGCCCCAGCAGCAAGGAAAAAATTTGAACGAGTATGACAAATGTAAAACCCGAAAAATCCCATTTGCGATTAAAGACAGCCCTCCGGCATTCCAGAAGCGAGTCATTCGAACAAGACGCTCCGATCTATGTAGGAACCCGTCATCAGCACTCATAATGGGGCATTCTCACCATAGCTTCCTCTAACCCTGGATCTACCCCATTTCGGATTCACAAATCGGCACTCTTACTTGGCTCTCGAATCATGGGATAGCTCCAGTTCCAGCAAGGCCTGCTTAATCGGCAATCCGCCACCATATCCCACTAGTTGGCCATTGACCCCAATGACTCGATGGCACGGGACGATGATAGACACAGGGTTTTGTCCATTGGCGGCACCCACTGCCCTGGAGGCTTGGGGCCGGCCAACCTGTTTAGCAATGGCTCCATACGAAGTGGTCCGACCATAGGGAATCTCTTGAAGGGCTTTCCACACCTGACGCTGAAAGGTCGTGCCCTTGAGATCCAGGTTCACCTGAAAATGTGTTCGGGCACCATCAAAATACTCCTGCAATTGCTTCAGAATATCCTGAAACGGCTTACGTACCTTTATCCATGAGGATTGAATTCTAAGCGGATGAGCCCCATCCTGAAATTGTAGTATCTGCAAACCCTTAAGGCTCCCAACCAGCAGAAGCTGACCAACAGGACTCTCACATACCCAGTATGAGACTTCCTGCTCTAAGCGTTGGGAAGTTTCTACTTTTGACGTTTTCACTGTCTGCCCCCTAATTGAACGATTCAAAGCCTCAACCATGTGCCCCCAAAGCAATACGCATTATCTCACGCTCACAATGACAGGATACCAGGTCCGATTTTATCAACGTCTATCCACACTCAAACGTCGTATATATTGGTCTTCGCCGTGCAAACCTAGTCATGAACCTGACTTCCTGAATCGGAATCCTATAAGAACATCCTGTACCGAATAAAGTTCCCACAATAGACAGATTAGCGAAGGATTGCCTATGATCAGCTCATGTCCATTCGTCTATACCTGAAGAACTGGTGCCAAGCCAAGGGACTTTCCCTTTGCGAACTCAGCGAGCAAACAGGAGTGGCTACGTCAGATTTACAAGATTTTCAACAGGGGGAATGGGACCCGCCATTATCGATCGTCACCGCCATCGCACGGTCACTGGACGTACCCATGAGCTGGCTACACTATGATCCCCTCGTTATTCAGCGACTATGGAGTGACCCTGAAGAAGACCGACCAACCTTGCCGGATTTTTCTTCACCCGATCCCCTGCTCCAACGAATTATCCAGCTGAATCAAGACTATCAAGATCACTTTGCTCTGCTAGCATCTCTGCTCCACCACGGAGACGCTAAACTCATCAGGGCGGCTCAGGTGAGCCTACAAAGTCTGGCGAAACAAGTTCGACCAATCGGCCTTCCGTGGGGATCACGCCCTCCTGGGCATTTCGAACCCCCTAGCGATTAAGCCATATTACAACCACAGAGATTGATTAGGTAGCGAATAGACCGGTGGACGGAAGAACAGAGGCTTAAGTATGAAGGAGCGCCCGTTGGATCGTCTCTAATAACTCGTCTACCGTAAAGGGCTTTTGAAGAGTACAAGTTGGTTGAAGCCCTAAAGGGATTGGGTTCCCGCCGGTTTGAGCATGAGACATGGTTCCAGACAAGGCAATGATGGGAAAACGAGAAACTTGTTGACGGATATGTTGAATGGAGATTTGCCCGTCATGCGCTAGCGTTCCGATATCGGCAATCATCGCAGAAGCCGTGTCGCCATGTAGATTTTGAAATCCCTCCTGATAATTTGCCCCTTCCACCACTGAATATCCAGCGCATTCTAAAAAGAGGGACACCGAATCACGTACATCCTGATCGTTCTCAATTACCAAAATCCTACTCATCACTCCCCCTTTCTTGAGATACGTAGAAACAATTAAATTATCTCATCGTAACCCAATGCATTTGTCTTGATCTCCCGCAAATTTTATTCCTTGAGCTATGTTCCAATGGAATTGCCTATTTTCTAATATTTTTCAATATTTTAAACAATTCCCTATTTCTTAGCTCTCAAACTTGCCTGAAGGGTGTGCCCTTCAAAGCCTCCCCAAGTGGATGGATTTCCATTCAGGTGTGACAGGTAGAAACGATGATCTTTAACGGATTTCCCGATAGATGGGGAAGGCTTGCTTGAATAGCCACATCGTCTCTACGATCAATCCAAAAACCACAGCCAATAATCCCACAAACAGCCCTGCCCAAGCTCCCTGGGATAGCCCTACTCCGAGAACAGCGGAACACCCAACCGCATAGAAGAACACAGCCTGTGTGACATATTTGGTCAATCCGCGTTGAACAAGAAGCCCATTAAAAAAACTTTGCCATGGACTAAATAAAGGCAACCAAAGAGCGATCCAGAGTCCACTCACGGCCATTTGAGACAAGTGAGGTTCCAAACCCGCAACGACATCAAACCAGAAGGATGCCAGTGGGGTCACGGCCATGCAGAGCAAAAGGCCTGTGGTACAACAGGCTAACCCTCCAGCGAAAGATTGAAGAGGCAACACCATTTCCCGCCGAGGGCTTAGGGCAATAACAACCTCCTGAAAAGCAAATCCCACACTTCTGAACACAAACGTGAGTCCACCCAATACCGGCCATACTGCCAATGACTCCAAGGCCAGCGGCATTCGACTGAGAGCAGCACTGATCAAAGGCAATGTCGCCAGAGTCATTAATGGCGTAGCAGCTAAGGGAACATAAAAAGAGACCAATTCCCCAAAGGATAATCCGGAGACAGTAGGCTGACTTCGAACAGCTCTGATTGCTGGTCGCGCAAAACAATACATCAGGCCAGCTTCAACCATGACACCGGTGGCCATGGCTGTCGCCGCAACCACAATCCCAGGTCCAGAAAAACTCCAAAGCCCACATCCCAGAATACTGAGACTCAGACAGATCCGCACCAATGTTCCCAATCCAATCAGACGGGTTTGGCCCGTCCGAATCACCACACCTTGTAAAAAACGTCTTAATCCAATGGACAGGGTCCAAGGGGTCATGATTTGCAGACCAAACCGGGCTGGCTCAATAATTGGGCTTGGAACACCTAACAGGTCCACCACGATGAGATCATACAGTGGAGAAAAAGCGACCCCCATGTGGAGACACGTCAATAGCCCACCTAAGCCCCAGATAAAGTTTCTGAGTAACACATAGGCCGGACCGTCTTTACACAAGGCCGTGGAGGCAGACAAAATCATAATGATGGGTGCTTCAATAATAAGAGAGAGAGGAAACACGACTCCCCCAAATGCCGCTAAATGAATTTCGGGATGGGGGAATCGAGAAAGGACGATGGCGACCAGGGGCAATTCTAGCCCCATAAAAAACCAACTGCCCGCCAGAGGCCACCATAGGCGGAAAATACACGAAACCGAAGTGCTCTGGGGGTTGGACAAGGAAGCGTCTATCCTCAGGAAGGCATGCGGTGGTCATCATCCCACCAATGGCTCGACTGTGACAGATTGTCACAGACAATTTCAACTGGTAGCAGGCGGAATATCCCCATCCTTTGATCTCAAAATACGAAACCCGGCAAGGATATTGGGTAGACGGAAGATAGGCCTTTTTACTGCCTAATGTTGGGTTAGACGGAAGTGCCCGATGATCCGGGTTCTCCAGAAAAGACTTGAGATACCAATTGAGCTTCTTGTGACACGGAATCTAACGAAGAACCCACTTCAGCCCACTGCTTTTGTGGAGATGAATCCTCTTGTGGAGAAACGGGGGGCTTGTGTGACTTATTTTGCTCAGATACGTTCCATGGAGTCGTTTCCAATTCACATTCTTCATCAGGAAACATCCGGTGAAAATCCCACTGGGTCACCCAGCTTTTGACATACCGTCTCATGCTAGCACCCTGAACGATCGTAGCTGGGGCATCCGTGGCTTCCTCCCACATACGCCACCCATGTCCTTTCAAATGGAGCGTCCGCACTGTACGATAAACATCTTGAATCACATCAGACGGTGGCTGACTGATAGGAATACGTTGGGTTTGTAAAAGCTGTATCCCTTGTTCGGTGTTGTTCGCCAATTGAATATCTGCTTCCGTCCCCTTGGCCCGAAGCTTCTCTGACAATTTGGTCGCATCCCCCTTGTTCTCAAGCACCTCACTGCGAAAATCATTGGTCAGCGCCAAAACCGTGCCTAGGCCTGGCAAGGGTGGCCCTCCATCCATATGCATCAGCCTAGCGACTTCGCCATAGGATTTGGCCCGTTGAAGAACTGAGTATCGGCCAATAAGCTCCACCTCATCAATAAGGAGAATCCATCCCGAATAACCCGCAGCCTGCATTAGGCGAGAAGCAAACTGAAACCGTTGGAGCGCGAGTTGTGTAACCGACGCTTTTCCAAATACATACTTTCCGGCGAATCCGGCTTCTTGCAAATATCGCTTAAGATCCCCAATACTGATCGGATCTCCCGTCCAAAATCGGGCCATACGATGTCCCAATTCCATATCTGAACTCATTCGTTCATAGAGAAATAGAGTGGCCGCAAACCGAGTATCAATTTGGCTATCAGGGTTGTTGACCCAACTGACTAATTCTTTATACCGAGGTGTCCAGACATCACACTGTCCAGCGATTTCTGCAAAAACCTCGCCTCGCTTATTCGGGATCACGGCTGATTCGATGGCAGAATAGTAGAGCCGGACCGGGTGATATAGCGGAGTTTCTTTGCTAATCACAATTCGGCTGCAAATAAAATTTGATTCCAACGCTAAACTTTGCAAATACTCCAACACATGGGATTTTCCCGCCCCAAATTCCCCATCAATGACCATGCCTCTCGGACAAATCCCTGCTGTCACATTATGCTGGGTAGCCTCAAGCAGCCGCCGGAACCTTCCTTCAATTTCAGGCTGTAAGCAGCCCAACGCATTCACTACATGCCGGTTCGGGACCCCCGCTCGAAGTCCTTCAATCACTCGCCGCGCCTCCAAATCCGGAACAACCTGTTGGGAGTCCATAGGAATCGTTTTCGATTCTTGTTGTGACAATGCGTTAGACCCCGATCCAATCCTCACCAACAAGGACAAGGGATTCTGTCTGTGCTTAGGGCGGATATCATCCCATACCCGAAGCTTGAGTGCCTCATAACGATCCACACCACGTCGAACATCGGAAAGAAATTCCGGCGGAGTTAAGACCACCATTAATAATCCTTCCATATCATCACTGGCATCCAGGAATTGTCGAAGCAATTCGTACAGATCCATCGTGGCCGACGGGGAAAACACCAGGGCATCCCCCTGAGTCCCCGCCCCTCGTTTTCGAAAATATTGAGCAATATCTATAGTGAGAACCAATCCTCCATGGCCACACAAACGCAACCAGCGAGTGAGGGATGACAACATGTGTCGAGCATTATGGCGAGCAACTTTCTGATAAATTAAGGCCTTTTTTACCCCCGAGACCAAACGCAGATCACCGCATAGCCATTCCTTAACTGCCGTCCCCATTACTTGATCCGTGTCCCCAGCGTCCAATTGCGCCAAACACATCCGAATCATTGCCATCCGAAATTCACGGCATAAACCCGAATCACCTTCTATGGTTTTCTCCAGCCACGTGTGCACATCCCGGCGCAACATCGGCTCCTTACGCTCATTCAATGCCGCAATTTGGCGAAGGGAAAATTCTTTTCGGTTGGCAGGAATCTGATACCCATTTTCCTCCAATAAACGAAGCAAAAATCGGTAGGCTAAATCATCCCAATCTAATTGTTTCGCAATTTTGTGAAAGAGCTTTTCCACCATGTGGACTTTGGTATATCGAGAATCAACTTTGGCAAAGACATAAGCCTCCTGACGAGCCATCCCGTCTAATCGAACCTGGCAATCTTTGATGACCTGCTCATCCTCACAAACACCAAATTTCACGGCGGCTCCGCCCTCTCGAACAAAGGCACGCAAATATTCACGTTCTAACACACCGACCCACTCTGAGCTATTCAGAAGATCGGAAGACGAACTGGCTGATTCGTGGATTTGAGAACCCATGCTGGCCCGACCAGATTCTGGTGAAGAGGAATCCTGAGCATGATGTGGAAAAGTTATTTCGGACGAAACACCAGAGTCCTGTCCCTGCAGGCTCTGTAACCGATTTAGGGCATCAATTAAATTGCTCATAACAATATTGGCCACTTTCCTTCCCAAAGATTGTATCGAACCATTAACAATCGCCTTATGATATAGGGAAATGCCGACTGATCTGAGTCGCCTGCTTATGGAGCTGCTCTACTCTGGCCTTGGCTGTCTCGTGGTCCTGATTGGGAAAAAGAATTCGCCCTATCTCCGCATACGGTGCACCCAACCCGACGGCATCCAATATCCGCAAATACAATGGCCACTCATCTCGGCATTTCCGCCGCTCCAATTTGCGCCCAACCTGATGCGATTGCCATTCCAATAAATCAGCCTTCACTTTATTCATTTGCGCACTCAACGGCCGCTTGAGATCAAATACTACAGCCACTTTCCATTCTGAGAGACAAAGGGAGACCTCTTCGCCTCCGGCACGCCAGTCCGGCCCTTGTCCGAAATAGATCCGACCATAATCACTATCGAATGAAAGCATCCAGGGTTTCGCTATGGCGGGATTTGGCAATCCACTCAAGTGATATTTCGCCAAAGCATCGGGCATTCTCGCCTTAAAAGCAGGATGATCAGGAGAAAATACAGGCTTATTATATCGAGTCGGATACGCTGGGTTTTGTGCGCAGGCCAGATCATATTCATAGGTTTGCAGATGGTATTTTTCCCAGTCTTTTCGATAATCGGCACGACGCCGAAGGAACTCCCAACGCCAAAACGTATCGTTCAAACTGCTCGAACTAGGATAGGTCCTCTCATCCATCCAATTCAGCGGTACTTCGGGACAGAATCCACCACCACGTTCTTCCGTCTGATGACTATCCCTTGCACGCATCCCAGTACTTTCCTTGAATGAAGACTAAATGGAGCTGTTTTTCCCCCATAGCAACCACCGAGTAACACCCACGCCTTTGGCTTACGAACGGCCTTCAGACGAAAAACAGCAGAATTAGCTCTAGTCACCAGCGGGAACGAAATAAAACATGCGAATTAAACAGGCAGGAACCAACAGGAGAGAAAAACCAATTTACCTTGAATGGGATTGGTAAACCTTTCGATTCGACCAGGACACGCCCTGGACCCACCCCATCCAAAACAACAGCGTCACGCAACATGCTAAGAAGACCATTCCCATTACGAAGAAGAATTTCCCTAACATGTTCCCTGGCCTTTGCTTGGTTACCCGTAGCCAACCTGCCAATACTAAAAATTATCGGCAAGAAAGCGGGTACCCTTTACTTGGAAATATCCAAAATACTCTCAGGTGTTAAAATAAATTTCCTTTTGAGGAACCATAGTACCCAACTCAGGAATTATACATTTTCATGGTACGAAAAAATTTTCCTAAAAACAAATATTTTAAATAT
>JACKFE010000004.1 GCA_020632635.1 Nitrospiraceae bacterium | reverse complement strand
GCCTTTTCCTCCCTCACCGCACGCCTACCTCAAGGACTAACGGGTACCGTGCAAATGCTGACGGTAGGAAGCCGGGCAGGAGTGGAGGACCGGAGTGTCTTGCTGGAACCCTTCACCATTTTTGACCTGATCGTGCGCTACCGAATTCCCTGCCCCCTCCCCTCAGGACGGCTAGAGGCCTTTGTGAGTATCAGGAATCTCACAGATACCGATTGGCGCCAAGCCCAATTCGTCTATGAATCACGGCTTCCTGGAGAACCTGCAGGAGGCATCACCGACATCCACTTTGTTCCTGGCACTCCACGAATGGTAATGGGCGGACTCACCTGGGCCTTCCCCAACTAACCGCATCCAGCCTATTTTCGACAAATAATAATGATCCGGCCAATCAGATCTTCAGGAATACCGGAGGGAGGGGTCGTCAATTCAATTCGGGACCCGACCCCTTGTACCAGCTTCAGACCTTCCGAGGTATGTACGATGCCTTTCATGCGAAGAGCCTGATGGGCTTGCAAGCGATTCAGTAGTTGATCAGGCGTGAGGTCGTCAGGCAAGGAAAGTTCCTGAGACTCAAACGCTTCATGGGTGTGGGGCATGAGTTCGGAACGCCTTCGAACCTCATTGGCGGAAATGCTCTTCGAGGAAAGTGAGGGAAAGAGAACCCTTCCGTCGACTTCTCCGTGGACACTATGAAGGATAGGGGCGTCGGGGGCCATTTCGTGAAGCACTTCTTCCAACTCACGAAGGGAAGCTTCCGGCACGAGATCGACTTTATTGAAAATCAGAAGATCCGCTGAAGAGACTTGCTGTTCAAAGGTCCCATCCAAATCCCGTCGTTGGGCGACTTGCTCGGCATTGACCACCACAACCGCCAGACTCTCGCCAACCCAATCGGTGATGGGTTCCCGCCAAAACGTCATGAGGGTTTCAAACGGCAAGGCCACTCCGGATGTCTCGACCACAACCCGATCGGGGCGAATTTTAGACCACAATGCCTGAAGCGTGTCCCGCAATTCGTTCGAAAGCTGACAGCAGACACAGCCGCCTTCCAACTCGACGTATCCTGCCCCCCCGGCTTCTTGCAGCAAGGCTTGATCAATCCCCAATGCCCCAAACTCGTTGGAAATCACGGCCAACCGAAGCCCCTGCTCCTGGGCATCCCGAATCAAATGCTTAACCAGGGTGGTTTTTCCTGCTCCCAAAAATCCGGAAACCACCAAGGCCGGCACGCCACCAACGGGAGTACCGCGTGGGAAATCCGGCTGGACGCCATCTGGCTTCTGGTCGCTCATCTTCATTGGCATCGATCACAGATCAGCAAAAGAGGGGGTGGGCAAGAATCGCCTGACCACTACTGAGAAATTTCATACACCAAGGTCACTGTCCCATGAACGGAGATTTCCCCGGCGGAGATAGACGCATCTCCACTGGATTCCATCGCCATGGCCATCATCCGTGGCTGGCCACGAGGGGCCATGATTGAAACTCCGCCTTCCGTAACTTGCATAATTCGCACAAGTTTGACATGGAGAGCCCGAGCCAAGGTCTCGGCTTTCGCACTAGCTTTGTCCGCCGCTTGCTGGAGGGCTTGGAGTCTGACGGGTTCTTCCTGTTGCAACCCCCAGGAAATGCCGGCAAACCGATTGGCCCCCACCTTCAAAGTCCGATCCACGACAAGTCCCACTTTGCGTAAATCACGCACTTCCACATTGACCTGATGGATGACACGATAGCCAAGAATGCGAGGGATTGATTGCTCCAAGGACTCCCCCGAAGAACGCCGGGGTGGAGGGGGATATTCCGGAATTACTTGAAACGAGGTGGTTTGAATGAATTGAGAGGGAATCTCTAATTTCCGGAACTCGTCAAACACCTTGCTCATGCGGGTTTGATTTTCCTGTTGTACATCCGACAACCGTTCCCCCGCCGTCTCCACAGCAAAACTCACCACCGCCTTATCCGGCGCCACGTCAAATTTCCCCTCACCAGTGACCGTAAGCTTAGGAATTTCTGGGGCCTCTGTCTCCGCCCGGACAGGCACCATGATCCCCAAGAGACTGAGAGTTACGACCGCCACAGCCCAAGAGATGAGTTGAAATGTTCTATACATTGACAAACTCCTTCCTGGTTTTTGACAATGGACCCTAAACTGATGAGTACTTCACCACCATCGCCGGAAACCGGACAACAGCTTCCGGATCGAGACTGCACCTGGTGCAAAATTCCCATGCGCAAGCGCATGGTGGGGGAGGGCAGGTTTATTCACTACACCTGCCCGAAATGTATTTTTCAGCACACCTCGAAGGTCACCACGCCCAAAATTTGAGCGACGGCTCAATCGTCCTGAAGCCGGCTATCATCTAAAACAAATTTGAGACAATTCGGGTGCCTCCTACCCAGGTGCCGATAATACTGCCGATGGTCGGCAACAAAAAGGCTAGAAACACTCTCAGCAATTTACTGCTCCACCACTTTCGGGGAACCGCAATATCCTCGGCAACGGTTTGAAAATCACGAACCAATGGCGGTTGCAAATAGGCCTGCACAAACGCGGTGACGTAGCCGACCCCAATCACAGGCGTCAGACTGGTAAACGGAGCGGAAAAAAAGGCCGTCAGGGTGGTCAGGGGATGGGCCATGGCTAACATTCCCCCAATGCCGCTTGGAATGGCATTGGCCAAAAACCAATACAGGGCATTCTCCCCGGCGGCCGTCAATCCTTTCTCCCATCCGATAAAGGCAATGGACCCGACAATCAAGGCTGGAATACTCCATCCCGCGACTTTCCAAGCCGGAGACAAGGGAGGAACGAAATTCAATTCTTCCAAATTGACCGGCTGGCCTTGTTCAAGCGTGCGTATGATCCCAGCCACATGCCCGGCTCCCACGACAGCCACGGTCCTGGTCCCTGGAGCATCCAAGGCTTTTTGAGCTAAATATGTGTCCCGTTCATCAATTAACACGGCTTTCAGAGTGGGCACGTCCTCTCCCAACTCTTTCATCATCTCCGACAACACATCCTGCTTTTTCAGATTTTTGATTTCTTCTTCCGAGACTTCCGTGGTATCAAAAATGCCCAGAAGCATGGACGACAATAAGAGGCTTTTGCGCCAGAACGGAGTCGTGCGCCACGCCCGGCGCATCGTCACCCGGACATCCCTGTCGGCCAAATGCACCGGCACAGAATGTTTTTCAGCCATCCGAAGAGCTTCCAGCATTTCCGCGCCTGGCAGCACTCCCAATTTATCTCCGAGCCGTTTTTGAAACGACGCCAAGACCAGATTGACCATCAACGTGCTGAGTTGCTGCTTGCGGATAATTTCCTTGAGATCCAAGGATTCCCACCGGTTCGGATTGGAAATCGCCTCTAACCGTTTTTCATCCAACTCGACACAGACGCCATCCGGATGCTCCTGTTCGATCACTAATTTCACCAATTCCACCGATTCCTGGGAGACATGCGCCGTCCCAACCAGAATCAGCGTTTTGGCCCCAACCTGGATCTCAAAGACATCGGCCTCATACTGCCCGAACAAACCCGAAGAAGACCCTGAAGAATTTTTGAGAAGTGACGATTCATCGTGTGACATGGACAACACCTTGGCACAAAAGCCAAGCCTCTTGTCAAGTTTTCTCAGCGAGGAATCCGCGAAAAAAATAGCCCTTTGACATCGCCGGGAAAAACCTTTACCAATAATCCGTACGGTGACGGTATGGGACAGAATTCAACGCAAACTCCCTCACATTTGTGGATTTGGTTAAGCGCGGAAGGCACGCGCTGGCGAATCACCCACGATTCGGAGGGAGTCTGGTCATGCCAGATCGGCATTGGAGGCAAACGCGTGGGGCCATGGCAATCCGGTCTCCCTCCAACATTGGAGACCTGGCCCCTGGGAAACTTCTAAGGAAAGAGCCCGTGCCCATTTCACCCCTCACTTCTGCAACATTGTCATTTCTCCCCAGGATGCAATCGGGGCTCGGGCCGAACCCAAGCCCCCATGCATCAACGACGCATCGCCTCTTCAACCCGCTACAGTATGCAAAGCCAGATAGAGGACCAAGGGTAATTGCGAGACCTCTTTGAGCTTGGCAAGCGGGATTGCTCCGATCACCACGTGACCTGATTTTGGTTGGGCCACAATCTCCACCCCCAACTCTGTTAAGGAATCTAGGACAGAGTCCTGGCGATCCGACAACCAAATCTGCACCAACACCTTCCCATCCGTCACCTGCTTGGCCAGTTCCTTCCCCATGACCGTTTTCGTTTCGATATGTTCCTGGATGGAGGCCAGCCGGGCATCCATTTTGGTCGATGGGTCCGTACGAAATGCCTCATCACGTTCTGGTTCCGCACGATCGACCAAAGCAGGAGGGCTGGAAACCACCGATTCCTGAGCAGCCACCCCTCCCAGGAAACTCCGGCTCAGTTTGGCGGCCGGTTGCATCTTCCGTTGCCGGAATCCCGCGACCTGTTCTTCTCCATAACCAAACACGCCCTCGTAACTCACCCCTTCCGGCAGTTCCACCGGCACATCGACCCGTCGGGGCTGTCCACCTTCAGTGATAATCAATTCCTCAACCGCCACGAAAGATGTGAATGGCGTCATCAGACGGTAATCCAGCCCTAGTTGGGTAATGGCCTCCCGCACAAGCGATTGAGGGTGCCCCTGCTGAATCCCTTCATAATCTTGCGCCATCAAGTCCGCGATTTTGGTCCGAGCCCACAAGGTCGCCAATACATCATGCTCAGGAGCCACGTTTGGCAAATCAACCAAAATGTTCCGAACGACTGAACGGCCAGCGACCTTCCCACGCAGCCGGATGGTAGCCTTCCCGGGAGTCGCATACCGACCGGTCAGGACCAACGGCTTGGCACTGAATAGATCGGGTAATCGTTGAGGAAACACGTCCGAAATATTCAATCCATCCCACTCCACGGACAGATCGGTTAGCAGGGGATGTTGGACCCGCTCATGAAAACGCCTGGCTGCCGCCGAACCATCATCCTGCAACCCCACATATTCCACCTCACCCCGTCCGTGTTCCGCCATCTTGTCCAACAAAAACCGGTTGACGCTGCTCCCGATCCCGAAAGAAAACACACGGGCGTTGGGGTGCTTCCGCACTTCCCCCAGAATGGCCATGTCATTCCCGATGTACCCATCCGTCATGAAACAGACAATGCGAATATGTTCCTGAGAATCGGAGGGCGCAAGGGCCGCGCGGATGGCCTTCATCATTTCCGTCCCGCCGCCGCCAGATCGTGAGGCCAAAAACGCCTGAGCTTTTCGGACATTCGCTGGTGTGGCCGGAACCGGTTCCGAAAACAGAATATGTGTATCACCAGCAAAGGTAATCAGATTAAACGTGTCACGCGGATTCAGACCATCGATGGCCAGACGCATCGTTTCCTTGGCTTTTTCTATCGGGAAACCGGACATCGACCCGGAGGTATCCAACACAAAGACCAATTCCTTCGGTGTGACTTGATCGCTATTCACCCGATCCGGAGGATGGAGCAACAACGTGAAAAACCCATCCGCACCATTTCGATGGGTCAGCACAGCATCATGAATCTCCTCTCCAGCCACCGCATAAGTCAGGATAAAATCCTTATTGGGAATTGTTGCGTCTTGTTTGAGACGCACGCCAGCTTGAGAACTCTTCGAGTGAGTCACCACGATATCATGCGTGGTAGATTGAATCTGGTGAATGGGAACCCCGGCATCGATCTTCACTCTCAAGGACAGATCATGCCCGGATCGAGTGCCCGGCTTCAGCACAGGCGGAGAAATATGCAAGGCATCCGGGACTTGATCCGAATCGTAGGCCCAGCCGCCGCCCAACGGTGGCGTATCCGTGACCAATGGACCGGGAATGTATCGTGGCCCCACCACCATCGGAAATATCACCGAATACACTCCCCCGTCATACGAGAGAATTTCCACGTAACTGATAGTCACCGTAATCTGCTCTCCCGGCAGAATGTTCGCCACGGACTGCGTAAAAATATTGGGACGCTCCTGATCCAATAGCCCCGCCACATGGCCCCGCCGTTTGGCCGCTTCATAGATTGCCCGAGCCTCCTCCCGTTTTTTTATTTTTCCTTTCACGACCCGATCCCCGACGGTGATCGTCATGTCGTCCACAGCAGCATGCTGTGGAAGAGGAAAGATATAGACGGCTTCGATTTTGTCTGAGTAGGGATTTTCGAATTGCTGAGTCACCTGAGCCCGTGCGAGCGGCCCGCTGACTTGAATGGATACGTCGGTATGCTGAAGAGGAAAAGATTGGATGGGTCCCCCATCCGGGTCCAATCCAACCAGGCTACCGGATTGCTCACCCCTAGCCCACGCGACACTTGGATCAGCCGCTGCATGAGCTGAGGAGATACCAGGGGCTCCCCACCCCAATAACGCCGTTCCCGCCATCACCAAAAGCCCAGCCAATCCTCCGCCCACTACCCAATGCCACCGTTGTTGATTCCTGCAGACAACCTTCATACATCCCCTCCTGTTGTGTAACGGCTCCATGCCGCTTCATGGGAGGGTATGGCACCACTGTTACAATCCTTTCACAAAAAACATTGTTCACTTAACAGATAGCAAAATGAAGGTAAGTGTCTACGGTAACGAAGCAAGTTCAAGAGTCTTCTTGAGGCTGTGCGTGAAAACAGGGGAAGACCACTTTACGAATGTGGGATAGGGACAAGGAAACGCTCTTTCTGATAAAAGGGTTCCCGTTCCCATCAACCCATTGAAGCCAGGCTTGAAGGGTGTGGTGATTTTGGCAAGACGGTCAGATTCGTCTACACTTTTCTTCACCACTGTGGAAGTAGCTGGCTCTTCCCACAGCAATTCCCTGTGTGCGGGTTAATGGGAAACCCTCAAATTTTGGCTCGAGAAAACATGGAACAGAAAACCGAAGAATTTTTATGGGTTGACTGGATGAGAGTGCTGGCGACATTTGGCGTGGTCTTTCTCCACACCGCGTCTCCGCTCCTCTCCATGTATCACAACGTCCCGGACTCCTATTGGTGGGTCGCAAATATTTACGACTCCATGGTGCGAATGAGTGTTCCCCTCTTCTTTATGATCTCGGGTTTTCTGTTACTGCCCAAGCAATATTCACTCTTGACCTTTTTCTCGAAGCGTGTCCACAAAGTCCTCATTCCCCTTCTGGCCTGGTCTATTTTTTTCCTTCTCTGGAAAGCGTATTACGAACACAGCATCTCCCTCTCGCTGGATTCCTTCTTGAGCTTGATATCTGCGCCAGCGTATTTTCATTTGTGGTTTTTTTATGCTCTATTAGGGCTGTACTTGGCGGTACCGGTCCTGCGGGTCATCGCTCAGCATGCCGAACCCACGATTTTGCAGTATTTCGTGGCGCTGTGGTTTATCGGAGCGTCTCTGATTCCCTTAATCGAAAAGTTTTCCGGCATACAGATTGGAATCAATCTGCATTTTTTGCTGGGCTATGGGGGATTTTTCATACTGGGCTATCTGTTGGGAACTCACCCTGTCACCAAAACCCATGCACGCATAGCCTGCGTCACGGCTTGTACGTGCGTCATGATTACCGCCGTCGGCACGTATTTCCTCATGATCGCCAATGACGGATTGCACAATGGCTATTTGTATAGGCCCCTGGCTCCTAACGTCATTGTCCTCGCAGGTTCCACTTTTGTGCTCGTGAGATTTGTTGTTGAACATTACCCCTTCGTAAAACACGAGACCGTCCACATGATCATCCGATCCCTCAGCACCGCCAGTTTGGGCATATACCTGATCCATGTGATCATCTTGAATCTATTGAGACACGGCCATTTGGGCATCTATCTGTATGGATATCGCGGGAATCCTGCCATTCATATTCCAATCACCGCGTTGGCCACATTTTGTCTTTCCTATGCGATGATTTCCATTCTCCGAATGAATCATCTGACCCGGAAACTGGTCCCGTAAATAGCTCCAATCCTCTTGAGATTTCCTTTTCAGATCCATCAGTACCAAATGAAACTCTGCATATAATCCCCATAACGGGTGCCAGCCTTGGTATAGCCCCATCTTTCGACAACGAACCTATGGCAATTTGCTTGAGGTTGTGCGGCCTTTACGGGACGGCTATTCAGAGAGCGGAACTTCCACTTGTAACGGCGTATTGCTTACTGAGGAAGATTGAACGACATACACGGCACGCTCTTCGTGTTCTATCTCCAATTCCGACATCTCCACGTTAGGCCCGAGCCATTGGCTGATATCGTCCAACGGCTCAGCCGAAAACACGATCCGGACGGAAGGGACCACCAACTTCCCCAGCGTATTCGTTAATTGCCCTAGGCGAAACGATACACGTTGATAGGGTCTTACCGGAATATCCCGGGCAGGTTGACGATTGCCTATCAACAATGTCGGGACCAAGGGTTGCCACTGACCACTGCCAAGATGAGCCACCACCATCACATACCCCGGAAGGTTTGCCTCTACCGTCAAAAGGATATCCTTCCAGCTTCCCGTGATCTTCTGGACCTCTAGTTCTTCCTCCTTGGCCCCAGACACCCGGCTGGTGAAGCCATACCGAATCCCTCGAACAGATGGCACCTGGGAGAGTCCAGCCTTTCCTTTTTGCGCAGCCACGATTGAGGACTGCTCCTTGGCCAAGGACCGCCCAGGAGATGCCAAGCCTGCGGCAGGGGCTTGCTCCCCCGCCTCCCGCCTTAATGTTTCCGCCAATTTTGTGGCTTCATAAAACTGAGCCTTGACGCTGAATCCTAACGGATGGCCTTGTTCGCTAATCTGATCGGCCAATGTGTCTGCCTCTTCAGCTTGCGGAAGCCTTACCGGTTTTTCCACCTTGCCTGAGAAAGCGGGAGTCGACGAAGCCGGTGTGAGGGGTTCACCCGTCGAGGCAACAGGGGCGGAGGAAGCCAGAGGGTTCTGCAACGGGGACTTCTCTTTTTTTTCCATTAATCCCACTTGCGGTGCGTCACCCCTTAACATATCCACCTTTTGGCCGGTATCAGTCCTTTGTCGAAACCGATCAACGCGAGGGCTCTCCTCCCGAACCACAGATGGCAGGGTGGATGAAGGTTGACTGACACGGGCTTCAGGCTGACCTGCAGCTTTTTTCATGGCCATCGTTTGCTCCGCATCGTCTTGTACTTCCTGAGATTCAGATACCCGGTTGTGCGGCGAATTTGGTGATGGGAATTTTGCTGCTTCCTGTTCCTGGTGAACGGTTGGCCCCCATTCCTTTTCCATTTGCCATCCAAAGATCAACGCTAAACCCATGGCGGCGATACTCCCTAACCAAGCCAATGTCGAATGCTCCCGGAACCATGCCCTCCCCTTCCCCCCAAGGGGTGTAGACGGGTGAACCTTCCCGTGTGCCTGTAAGCTCTCAACTAGGCGGCGTCGGGCCTCCGGGTTGGCCAGCATCGCTTTCAATGTTTCTTCATCCGCTAAGGCGTCAAACACGGTTTGATCATGCAGAGCCGCTTCAAACAGTTGCCGCTTTTCTTCCTCGGTCAGGGTATTGGTGGCATATCCACCGAGGAGGTGTTCCCAAGACGCGGACATTAGGATTCGTGCTCCTCGGATGTATCGTTCGAGGGTTTGGGCCAGCTGAGGGCATCCCATTGTCCCCCCATCAGCATCAACAACTGTTTTCGACAACGGGAGTCCCAGGTATAAATCGTGTTAATCGACCGCTCCCCCAAGATCCGTTGGATTTCTGGAAACGTATGCCCTTCAAGTTTCAACTGGAACAGCATGCGACACCGCTCGCCTAATTGGTGTAGGGCCTCGATCAAATGCTCAACCCGTTCTTTCTGTTCGGCCTGGACTGAGGGATCATCCTCACAATCAGCTACAGGACGCTCATCAATCGACTCCTGCAGGTATTCCCCGCGCCGGAGTGTTTTGCGATGAAGGTCCAGCATTTTATAGCGAAGAATTTGAAAAGACAGCGGAACCAACTCCGTCAAGCTCGTCACCTGGGGATATTTTTCATGTAATACCATCAACACATCCTGTACGACATCTTCCGCCACCTCCCTTGACCCACGTGATGTCGCAAAAGCCAGAATCCTTTCACGTAGGTGCTTCAGAATATCGTCACGGGTCATTTCGGACATGCACTATGGTTTATCACAAGTCCCTGGATGGGCTATTCTTGGGTACCAGACAGGAGTGTTCTCCTCGCCGCTCCTTGGAGCGCGTCAGGGGGACTCACCCATTGACACTCAGGAAGAACACTTTACGCAGGAAGATGATCTGGCGGATCAGTCAAACGACGGCTCACAAATCAAACAAGTAATTCACGTTGTCGCCACCAAAGACTTTCACATTACCTTCAATGAATTTTTGGTTTTCGGAATACACCCACACCGCCACATCAGCCCGTCCCGTCAGCTTTTTCATTTGGGCCATCAGCATCAAAACAATCTTCCGGCCTCGCTCCCGGTCAGCGGCCAGCCGATGAGACATGGCTGGAGTCACGTGCATTTTTAACAGGGGGCCTTTGACCTGAAGATCCGTAATATCGGAGTTGTTGCCTAATTGTTGCTTTAGCGATGCGGCGATGCCTTCGTCCGTTTTTCCTGTTTCCATTTCCAATCCTTTTCCAGTGTATGAGCACTCCCGCCCATGACTATCCTTCGAAATGTGCTAAAGAGGCTGCGTGGCATCCTCCAACCAGGTCCGTGTTTCCCCCTCAACCATATCCTGTAATTCATTCCAGATTCGCGTGTGATAGGCATTGAGCCACCTGCGTGCCTCCTCGCTCAAAAGCGTGGTGTCAATCAAGGCCCGATCAAACGGCACCACGGTAATCGTTTCAAAAGTCAAAAATGGCCGATCCGCACCTGACAACGTTGAGGCCGGCACCACGACCACGAGATTCTCCAATCGAATCCCGTAGGCACCGGCTTTGTAGTAACCCGGCTCATTGGAAACGATCATACCCGGACGCAACGCCACCGCATTGCCCCCCTTGGCGATACGATGCGGACCTTCATGCACCCCTAAAAAACTACCCACACCATGCCCCGTCCCATGATCGTAATCCAACCCGGCCGCCCATAAGGGGGATCGGGCCAAGGCATCGATTTGACTCCCGGTCGTGCCTTCAGGAAACCGCGCGGTCGCCAACGCAATATGCCCAAGCAAGACCCGGGTATACCGATCCCGATGTTCGGCAGACGGCGTGCCGATCCCCACCGTTCTTGTAATATCGGTGGTGCCATCCAGATATTGTCCTCCTGAATCCACCAAATATAAGGTGCCAGGTTCCAGCCGGCGATTCGTGGCCGGAGTGGAACGATAATGGACAATGGCGCCATTACTGCCGGCGCCAGAAATAGTCGGAAAACTGCAATCCTGCCAGAGTGGCTGCTTCTGCCGACATTCATCCAAAAAGGAGGCAGCCTCCAGTTCCGTTACCCCTCCGCTTACACTGGATTTGGCCAACCAGGCCAGGAACTGACACATGGCGACGGCATCCCGCCGGTGAGCCGCAAAGGCTCCTCGAATTTCTGTCTCGTTTTTACACGCCTTCGGCAACGCACAGGGATCGTCACCTTTCACGATCGTGGCGCCCTGTTTTTCCAAAAGCCCAAACACCCAACTGTTGGTTCGTGCTGGATCACACAGGACCCGTTGCCGCTCTTGTCCCAGACGTTCCAAGGCCGTCTCAAAAGCCTGAGGAGGAGCCATGGTAATATCCGTTCCAAGATGGACCATCAGATCCGCACTGATTTTCAAGGAAGCCACAAACAATGTCACCTTCCCCGTGGCATAAAGAATGGCGTGCGATAAAGGTAAGGGGGTATGCGACACATCCCCTCCCCGAATGTTCAACAACCACGCAATGGAATCCGGAGCCGTCAGAATGGCTGCTCCGATGCATTCCTTAACCAGCTTCTTGGTTAACTCCTGACGTTTCGTTAGAGACGATTGTCCCGCAAATGATTCAGGGTGAGGTCTGATCAGCCCCATGGGAGGATCAGGCCGGTCTGTCCAAATATCATCAATCGGGTTGGCGGCACAGGGAATCAATGTGGCACCGATCCGCTGAACGGCTTTCTGATATTGCTCCAACTCATTCGGCGTATGTAATCGAGGATCATAGCCAATCCGATCGGACGCTTGAGCCGTGGTACCCAACCATTCCTGGGGAGACGTCTGGCCACTATGTAGTCTGGAAAACTGCGCGGCGTCGACCTGATCTGCCGCTTGCAAGGTATAGCGGCCATCCACAAAAATGGCGGCCTGCGTGGTCAAGACTATTGCCGTACCAGCTGACCCGGTAAACCCGGTCAACCAAGCCAATCGTTCGGCACACGGCGGGAGATATTCGTTTTGATATTCATCTGCGTGTGGAACAATAAACCCGGTCAGGTTCTGACGATGCAAGCAGTTTCGTAAGGCCGTTAGAGGGGTTGCGTTTGAAGAGTTTGGATTACTCACAGCGTTGAGACCTTTTCTGTACCAATATGATCGGAGGTTGGCAGCCGGACACCACTCAAAGCCTACTCATTGCCGATCATGCCCTCATTGTATCCAAACACTTGGGCTATTGGCAGCTGAAAATTCCTAATGTGATCGATGCATCAACGGATGAGAGGCTGTGATCATACGCTGTAGCCTCAGGTCAGTGAACAAATAGAAGTTGTTGCAAGGCGAGGGAGCGATTCAGGAGACTGGCTCAGCCAGGTGGGCTTCTAACGCGTGGCCTTCGGTTGGGTAGGTCGGAATGAAATTGGGAAAATTTGAAGATTCCATAATGTGTTGTACGTCATGGGTGGTGGGACTGACCAAACTCATGGCAATGCCGCTCTCCTGTAAGCTCAGATAGGCCAGTGCCAACCCACCCAATGCCGTGCTATCCAAAAAGGTTACCCCTTCCAAATTAAACATAACATGCTTGGCATTTGAGAATTTGGCTGTCTTTACCAAGGCTTGAAAGACTTTTCGGGAATAAAATGTCACCCGGCCCGAAATCATCAAGATTAATGTGTCATGTTGTATACGTTCTGCGACATGCATGGTTCACCATCATTCTCTTGCTTTTTCGGTCATACGAGGAAATTCTTGCCCATTTCACGAAATTTTCTGAGATTTCCCTTGGTGGCCATCTTCCCTCCTCCCTCCACCAGGCATCTTTCTGCCACCTTTTCCGGATGGGATATCTCGTCATGATGGGACATAATCAAAAAAAAGGCGAAGAAATATCCAAGAAAGAGAAACAGCCTTGTGTCATGTATGATAAGCTACTGTCCCAAATACACCTGGCCAGGTATCCATGCACCCGGCACCTTACGACCGGTCCTGAGATCCAATTGATCGCATTCTGAGGACTTCTGCAAACCCGACGCGTCTTCCCCATGCCTGTTTCTCCACACACTCCTTCAACCCAGATTTCATTGCTCTCCTTACTCAAGGAACATTTTGGCTTTACCGCTTTTCGGCCCTTGCAGGAAGCCATTATTCGGGATGTTCTAGCTGGACGCGATGTCCTCGCCCTCCTGCCAACGGGAGGCGGAAAGTCCCTCTGCTTTCAGTTACCCGCGCTGGCGCGACCGGGTGTCACCATCGTTGTCTCCCCACTCATTGCCCTGATGAAAGATCAAGTTGATGGACTCCGGGCGAATGGCATTGCCGCCACGTTTCTCAACTCCTCCCTCACCGTGGAGGAATCCCAGACTCGGCTTCGTGGCCTTCGGGCAGGCCACTATCGCCTTCTCTATATGGCACCAGAACGCCTGATGCTCCCAGGCTATCTCAGCCTGCTTAAGAATTTTCAGGTCAATTTGCTGGCGATCGACGAGGCCCATTGCATCAGCGAGTGGGGTCATGATTTCCGACCGGAATATCGGCGGCTCATGGAATTGCGAGAACAGGTGCCATCCCTTCCAATCATCGCCCTAACCGCGACAGCCACTGAACGAGTGCAAACAGATATTGTGACCCTGCTACGACTGCGCGACCCGGCTTGTTATGTAGCCAGCTTCAATCGTCCTAACCTGACCTACCAGGTCCAAGCCAAGGACAACCCATTTGGCCAAGTGCTCGCCTTTCTCCGCACACATCCCAAGGACAGCGGCATTCTCTATTGCCAGAGCCGAAAGACGACCGAAATGCTGGCCAACCGCTTACAAACACGGGGGATCAAGGCTGTACCCTATCATGCCGGTCTGACTGGGGAGGAACGGACCCGGCATCAAGAACGCTTTCTTCGTGATGAAATACAGGTCATCTGTGCCACCATTGCATTTGGCATGGGGATTAACAAACCCAATGTACGGTTCGTCATTCACTATGATGTACCAAAAAATTTGGAAAGCTATTACCAAGAAACCGGCCGTGCCGGACGCGACGGCTTAACCAGCGAATGCCTCCTGCTCTTCAGCCCCGGAGACACGGCCAAACAGCAACGCTTCATTGAAGAAAAACCCCATCCCCACGACCAACAAATTGCCCGCCGACAATTGCAAGACATGGTGCAATACGCCGAATGTACGACCTGCCGTCGCCGCGCCTTACTCAGGTATTTTGGGGAGGAAATGGACGCTGAATCTTGTGAAGGATGCGATAATTGCCTCACGCCCCGAGAGACCTTCGACGGCCAGGAAACAGCCCGAACCCTTTTAACCACCGTGGAAGACATTCGAGGAACCAGCGGATTTTTCGTAGGGCTCAATCACCTCATTGGCGTCCTGATCGGAGCCAATACGGAAAAAATCCGCCGATGGGGGCATGACGAACTGACGATTTACGGAACCGGCAAGGCATACAGCCGCCCTGCATGGGCCAGCATCGCCAGGGAACTCCTTCATTTAGGCTATCTCAGGCAAACAGAAGCCCCCTTCGCCGTCATCGAAATCACAGACCAAGGCCGGGAATTTCTTCGCGAGCCACAACCGCTCAGGCTTACCCAACCGATGAGTGCATCAGCACAAACATTCTCCAATGCCCAAGATTTGGCCTATGACGAAAGCCTGTTCAATCGATTACGGCATCTGCGAAAAGCGTTAGCAGACGAACGGGATGTCCCGGCCTATGTAATCTTTTCCGATGTGGCCCTCCGCCAAATGGCACGCGACTTTCCGAAAGATGCACAGGAATTTTTACGGATTAGCGGGGTGGGAAACCGAAAGCTGGAAGAGTTCGGCCCCATTTTCCTGAAAACCATTGCCGAACATCTGATGCACTATCCGCCCCTAATCATTCCCCCAAAAGTGCCCCCCTCGCCCCCACCCGTCTCTTCCCAACAACGGCGGCTTGGGGAGACGGTCCATGAGACCTTAGAGTTGTATCGACTAGGGCATACGGTGGAAGAAATCGCCAGGCAACGAGGCCTGGTGAGCAGCACCATTTATGGGCATCTGGCACAAGCAATCCAAGTCGGCGAACCCGTAGATGTGGAAAGACTATGGACGGCGCAGCAGCAGTCAGAGATGGAGGCGGCCTTTCACAAAACCGGGTTTGGCAACCTTACCGGCGCCAAGGAACTCCTGGGCGACAATTACGAATTCGGTCATCTCCGCCTCTTCCGTGCCATCATGTGCAAAGACTGAGCTTAGAAAAACGAAGAATGAAGATCACTCGGAACAAGGAAATCACTCCCTGCCCTCATTCATTCTCCATGTCGGTCTAAAATTTTCAGGTGGCTTGTTTGGAACTTCTTGGTTCTAGTGTGAATGACCGTGATCATGGCTATGGCCATGCTCGAGTTCCTCTTTGGTGGCTGGCCGAACGCCCACGACTTGAATGTCGAAATTGAGGGGCACTCCGGCCAACGGATGATTGGTATCGATGGTTATCGCATCGCCATCCACTTTCTTGATCGTAATTTCTTGAACGCTGCCATCCGGAGACTGTGCTTCAAAGCTCATGCCTTCTTCAATGTCCTCGATGCCTTCAAAGGCGGCGCGTTCGATGGTCTTAATCCCATCCGGTCTGAGCTCACCATATCCCTCGACTGGCTCAACCCGTACTTTCAGTGAATCTCCCGCCCCTTTTCCTGTCAGGGCCTTTTCCAATCCCACCACAATATTTCCGGCTCCATGCAAATACGAGAGGGGTTCGGCCCCTTCCGAACTATCCAACACCTTTCCCGCATCATCGGTTAAAGTATAGTGCACGGTTACCACTGAATTTTCCCCAATCAGTAAAGACATGTCTTCTCGTTCCTTTCATCAGAACCATTCGAGTTACATATTATTCTGTCTGCTCGTAACCAATCCGTAAATTTTGACCGCGCCCAGGGTTTGTCCATCCAAGAGGTATCCGGCAGGGGCAACTGTTCCGCTTCCTCCACCGTCAACCATCCGTTGGGTAAATCAAACCACGAAGTCGTCCCTTTCTTAGTGATCCAGGTAATCCGCTTGGCCCGTTCACTCGCCTCGGCGACTTCCAGCGTCAAGCGGCAATCCTGGGCCACATAGTCCAACACCGTTTTGTACTCGCCCTGTTTCCACAACAACGGAGCCACCGAACCATCTACGTCCGCCGGTTTGCTCAACCCAATGGCGTTGGCGGCGGCATTGAGCCGAATCGGAAATCCCTTTCCGCAAAAGAAGTGAAACATCATGTCGATATGGCCCTTGGCCAGCCGACGGCAGTCATCCCATTGCCCCGATTCTTCAGCCAAGATCACAAAATCGAAGCCAAGACCATTATGGGTAATGATCGAATACCCTTCTTGTGTTTTCTGTTTCAGAAAGGCAATGGCGGCGGTTAAGTCCTCAGCCGTCATTTGCGAAGCAGGGGTTCCCTTGGAATCCTTGGAATACCAGGTCGTCGCTTCCTGCTCATCACTGCACCAGATCGCCATGCAGGTAATGCCCAAGGGTCGATGATCATGCAAATCACCAAAATCCGGCGGCAAAATCTTGGCCGTTTCGATGTCAAAAGCGACGTATTTACGGAACACGGCTGAACGCCTTCTCTTTAGGATTGTCGTTGAGTCTAGCCATCGTGGTTATCCGAGGCAAGGCAGTTTGTTCACCCCAGTGGACAACTGTTGTAGTTGATGAATTCTCAAATGGTGAAAGAGGCCCTCTTCTCTGCCCCAATGAACAGAAGAAGCCGGAGAAGAGGGCTGTGCGAATGAGGGAAAGGGACAGACGGGCTTTACAAGAGATCCGATCAGGCACCCAAGGCCAGTTTCACGGTCTCTCCAATCTCTGCCGGATTTTTGACCACTCGGACTCCGGCCGCTTCCAAGGCGGCCATCTTATCGGCAGCCGTTCCCTTGCCTCCGGTGATGATGGCACCCGCATGCCCCATCCGTCGTCCTGGAGGTGCCGTGATCCCGGCAATAAAACTGATGACCGGTTTGGTCATTTCACGCTTGATGAACTCGGCGGCTCGCTCTTCGGCATCGCCACCGATTTCACCGATCATGACGATGGCTTCCGTCTCCTCATCCTCCTGAAACATGTGGAGCAGATCGATATAACCGGTGCCAATGATCGGATCCCCGCCAATGCCCACACAAGTGGTCTCGCCCAACCCTAAATTGGTCAATTGGTTCACAGCTTCGTACGTCAGTGTTCCACTACGCGAGATGACTCCGACCCGCCCTTTTTTGTGAATGAAGCCTGGCATGATCCCGATTTTGCATTCGTCTGCCGTAATAATCCCCGGACAGTTAGGGCCGATCAATCGGGTTTGCCGGCCATCCAAGGCCCGCTTCACCCGAACCATATCATTCACCGGAATCCCCTCGGTGATACAGACCACCAGCCATACTCCGGCATCCGCCGCTTCCAGAATGGCATCAGCAGCAAACGGGGGCGGCACAAAAATCAATGAGGTTGTGGCTTCGGTTTTTTTCACGGCTTCCCGTACTGTATTAAATACCGGAATGCCTTCCACTTCCTGCCCGGCTTTTCCGGGTGTCACACCCGCAACCACCTGTGTGCCATAGGCCTTGCACTGGGTTGCATGGAATGATCCTTCCTTGCCGGTAATGCCCTGAACCACGACCCGTGTGTTTTTATTGACCAGAATGCTCATGCCGTATCACCTTTCACGAATTCTGAAGAGAATGATTCCATCAATCACCAATGATTATTTCTTTTTCCGGAGAGCCACAATGCGCTGCGCCGCTTCCCAGAGGTCCGCAATTCCTTCAACCTTCAGACCAGACTCGGCCAGCAGTTTTCGGCCCTCTTCGGCATTCGTGCCCTGCAACCGGACGACCACGGGCAACTTGATGCCGACTTCCTTCGCAGCATCGATGACGCCATGGGCAATGCGCTCGCATCGCACGATACCACCGAAGATATTGATAAAAATCCCTTTGACTTTTTTATCTTTCAGAAGAATGCGAAACCCGGCGGCCACGGTTTCTTTGGTCGCCCCGCCGCCCACGTCCAAGAAGTTCGCCGGCTCGGAGCCCGCCAGTTTAATTACATCCATCGTGGCCATAGCCAGTCCAGCTCCATTCACCATGCAGCCGATATCGCCATCCAGCTTGACATAGTTAAGGTTGTGTTTACCGGCTTCGATCTCCAACGGCTCTTCCTCGTTCAAATCGCGAAATGCTTGGACATCGGAGTGTTTAAACAGCGCGTTGTCATCAAAGGTCATCTTCCCGTCCAAAGCCACCAACCGTTTATCCGTGGTGATGACCAACGGGTTAATTTCGACCAGGGACGCATTTTTCTCCATAAACAAGCGGTACAAATTTTCGAGCATTTGGAGAAATGGTTTCACCACCGCGGGTTCCAAGGTGGGCAACCCCAGACCAAACGCAAGATTCCGGCCGTTATACCCTTGAAAACCCACAGCCGGATCAATGGACTCCTTCAACACTTTCTCGGGTGTATGTTCGGCCACTTCCTCGATATCCATGCCCCCTTCGGTGCTGGCAATAAAGGTCGGCCATCCGGTGTAACGATCCACCAACAGACTGAGGTAGAGTTCCTTCGCAATTCCGGCACCCTCTTCAATCAGCAGCCGACGGACCTTTCGGCCTTTCGGTCCCGTTTGGTGCGTGACGAGGGTCTTGCCGATCAACTCTTTCGCAATAACCGGAACTTCTTCCCGATTCTTGGTAAGCTTCACCCCGCCGGCTTTGCCCCGGCCTCCGGCGTGAATTTGAGCTTTGACGACATAGACCGGCGTTTGAAGAGCCGCCGCCCATTTTTCCGCCGCGCGAGGATTTTTGCACTCTTTTCCCTTGGGAACGGGAATGCCAAATTGGGCAAATAATTGTTTGGCTTGGAATTCGTGAATATTCATAAGCGTCCTTTATAGGTTGGAGAGTTACCGAAGGATTTCTGTTGCATCCTCCTCGCGCCTGTTCCGAACGGGAACAACATCTTGCAAAAGAGGAATACGCCCTTGATTTAGACTTGCCTGGTATAGGCCGGCAATACCATGGGGGACACGACCCCGCTCGCGCCATGGTGTTTCTTGGCTTCATCACGAAACGCTTGGACATGCGAGAGGGTCAACGGACCCTGCGATTGAGACTTGGCCCGCTGAGCGGCATTCACACCAGCCCGCTTGCCGTATACCATTAAATCCAACAGGGAATTGCCCATCAATCGATTACGGCCATGTAGCCCGCCTGAGGCCTCCCCTGCCACAAACAAGTTGGGTGCTGGGGTTTCCCCGTTCGTGTCTATTTTGACTCCACCGTTTTGATAGTGCAGGGTGGGATAAATCAATACCGGGTCTTTTCGGATATCAACCTGATACCGTTCGTATTGCCGCACCATGGCGGGAAAGTGCTTATCCAAGGTGCCGGGTCCATGCTCGACATCCAACAACGGGGTATCCAACCAGACGCCAACCCGGCCAGACGCCGTTCGAACGCCACGACCTTCCTCACATTCCCGAATGATGGAAGAGGAAACGACGTCGCGCGTATCCAATTCGTTCACAAAGCGTTCACCTTTGGCATTCACCAAATGCCCGCCTTCCGAGCGAATGCCCTCCGTCACCAATGCTCCCACTAACTGCTCGGGAAAGATTCCTCCGGAGGGATGATATTGAAACGTGTCGATTTGGACGAGGGGCACCCCCATGCGATAGGCCAGAACCAAGGCATCACCGGTGGCTCCGAAGTGATTACTGGTCGGAAATCCTTGAATATGCAGACGACCAATCCCGCCGGTCGCCAAAATCACGGTTTTGGCAGCGACCACGATCAGGCGGTTGTTGTCCAGATCTTTAAGAACCGCCCCGGTACAGGCCCCTTTTCCATCACTCAACAATTCCACGACGGCCGCAAATTCAAGCAGTGGGATTTGTTGATTGAGGACTTCATCCTTCAAGACCCGCATGATTTCCAAGCCGGTATAGTCGGAACAGGTGACCAAGCGGGCTTTAGAGCTGCCTCCGCCTTTTTTTACATGAAGATTGCCGTCCTCGTTCCGGTCAAACAACACTCCCAGCTCCAAGAGCCATTTCCCAATCGAGGGCCCTTCTTCCACCATCACCTTCAACAGCTGATGGTCATTTTTCATGTGCCCGCCCTTGAGGGTATCCAAAAAATGTTGGACGGGAGAATCATCGGGAGCCACCGCGATTTGCATCCCTCCCTGCGCCATGACGGAATTCGAATCTCCTAGACGCAGCTTCGTGGCCAAAAGGACATTGGCTCCTTCAGCATGGGCATGCAGGGCCGCCGCACAGCCGGCGCCTCCTCCGCCCACAACCAGGACATCAACATGATATTCCGGGTGAAGGGTAAAATTTGAAGGGATGGGACTATCCCCTTCCAACAAGGTGGCCACTTCGGCCACGGTCTTTTCCCCCGCATTTGGACCGAACTTGATCGGGCGATAGGCATGCGTCCGATGATCCGGATGATATTTTTTGATAAGCGCATCACGCTCAGCCGGAGACAGTTTGGGCATGGTTTGAGCCCGCCGTGCCTCTCGTGTCTGATGAACTAGATTTTTTTCTGCAAGAAGATCCATGTGATATATCGATTAGCTCGTTGAGGCCGAAGTATTTTGCAGATCCTCGTCGGATAGCTTCAACACTCGATCCCAGTCGTGAGTAAATTTGCCGTCGGCTATTTCCTGAATGCGACTCTCCAGCCCTTCGGGTTTGTCCGTGTAATGGACTCCCTGAGCGCGGCTGGCATACACAGCCACCAGATTCGGCGAAATGTCGGCAATACACACCGGATTGCACATGCTGCACATCACGCAATCCATGAACATTTCCGAGACGGCTTTAAAATCGCCAAACACCGCTTTCCACACGCCTTCCCGCACATTGATGGATTGCGGACAAGCCTCTGTACAGGCATTACAGTTCCGGCATAACGGCGCCTCAGGATACAATTCAAACAGATCCTGTTTGGGATCCGTCAATTGCGTGAGGTCATAGGTGGCTTTCCTCGCGGGAAACGCCGGCATAAACGAAAATGACATGCCGTCCTCCACCGCTTTGGAACAGGCCAAACAGGTTTTCACCTTGGGATCGTCCTTGGTCCGGTAATACGTGGCGCACGCCCCGCAAAATCCTCCCAAGCACCCAGCCCCGCGAATCACATCCTGCCCCGTATACCAGAGAGCTTTCATGAGGGTAATGCCGGCTGGCACCTGAAAGCGCTTGCCTTCGATTTCAACCGTAACCATCTGTGGTTGAATAGCTTGATTCTGTTCGACGATATCGTGTGGTTTCATAGAATCTCTACTGTGAACAATTTCACTGGCCTTGTCAAAGCACCCCACGAAAAAGACCGTGGGTTGCCCGGAATTAATTCAAGGCATTCAAGGCCGAGCCGGCCCTGAACCAGACAATCTGCTGTTCCGTCATACTATGGTTGGCCTGAATGGTTACTTCCTTTCCATCCTTTTTGTGGATCACCACTTGGACAGGTTTTCCTGGAGCCAAGCCTTGCAGGCCTTTCACGCTCACCCGGTCTTCCTGTTCAAAGTGATCATAATCCTTGGGATCCGCAAACGTCAGTGGAAGAATCCCTTGCTTCTTGAGATTGGTCTCGTGGATCCTGGCAAAACTTTTCACCAAGACGGCAAGCACTCCCAGAAACCTGGGAGACATGGCGGCATGTTCGCGGCTGCTGCCTTCGCCATAGTTCTCATCGCCCACCACAAACGATCCAATGCCTTTGCCCTTATAATCCCTGGCAATCTGAGCAATCGTTAATCCACTTTCTCCCGTCAGCACATTGCTGCCTTTTCCGGCTTCGCCCGAAAAGGCATTATTGGCACCCAGAAACATGTTGTCGCTGATTTTATCTAAATGACCACGAAACTTGAGCCATGGACCCGCAGGAGAAATATGGTCCGTGGTAGTTTTCCCTTTGGTTTTGATTAGAATAGGTAACTTTTCGAAATCCTTGCCGTCCCATTTTGGAAATGGCTGCAACAATTGCAACCGTTCACTGGTGGGAGGAATATCAACTTGCAGTCCTTCTCCATTTTCCGCAGGCGGCACTAACCCCTCTTCGCCTTTCGCAAAACCTTGGGCCGGGAGTTCATCACCCTGCGGCACAGGAAATTTAAAATCTTTTCCGTCGGCCGTCTTTAACGTCATCTTAACCGGATCGAAGGTCAGATCCCCCGAAAAGGCATAGGCCGTGACCAGTTCCGGACTGGCCAGGAAGGACAGGGTCTCGCTCACGCCGTCATTTCGCCCTGGGAAGTTTCGGTTAAACGTACTGACGATGGAATCGGCTCGACCTTTGACGGCATCCGCCCGTTTCCACTGCCCGATACAGGGGCCACAGGCATTCGCCAATACGGTGGCACCCATATCCTCAAACGTTTTCAAGAACCCTTCCCGTTTCATCGTATGATAGATGCGCTCAGACCCTGGGCTGACCAAAAAAGCGGTCTTGGCTTTGAGCCCCGCTTTTAATCCTTCTTTGGCAATAGAAGCCGCACGGCTGATGTCTTCATAGGAAGAATTCGTGCAACTGCCCACCAAGGTGGCCTTGAGTTCAACCGGATACCCTTTTTCCTTGGCTTCCGCCGCCATCTTCGAGATGGGCCGCGCCAAATCCGGTGTGTGAGGACCTACGACGTGCGGCTCAAGGGTGGACAGATCAATTTCCACAATCTGATCATAATATTTTTCTGGTGATTGATAGACTTCAGGATCGGCCACCAACATCGCCCGGCTTGCCTCGGCCAGCTTGGCGATGTCTTCCCGTTCCGTGATTTTCAAATAATCCGACATTTTCTGATCGAACGGGAACACCGACGTCGTGGCCCCTAATTCGGCCCCCATATTGGTGATGGTCCCTTTTCCGGTTGCGCTAATGGTTTCGGCGCCAGGGCCGAAATATTCCACGATTTTATTCGTACCGCCTTTTACGGTCAGCAACCCACACAGATAAAGAATGACGTCTTTCGGGGAAGCCCATCCATTTAACTTACCCGTCAACTTCACCCCAATTAATTTCGGATGCAACACTTCCCACGGAAGGCCGGCCATGACTTCTCCGGCATCGGCTCCGCCGACACCAATGGCCAACATCCCCAGGCCACCGCCGTTGGGAGTATGCGAATCGGTCCCAATAATCAATCCGCCAGGGAACGCGTAGTTTTCCAACACCACTTGATGAATAATCCCCGCCCCTGGCTTCCAGAATCCGATGCCATATTTTTTGGCTGCCGATGCCAGAAAGTTGTATACCTCCCTGTTTTCATCACAGGCTCGAAGCAAATCTTTTTCGGAACCCACTTCGGCCCGAATCAAGTGGTCACAATGAATCGTGCTGGGCACGGCCACCTTCTTTTTTCCCGCTTGCATAAATTGCAGCATGGCCATTTGCGCGGTCGCATCTTGCATGGCCACCCGATCGGGCCGGAGAGCCAGCATGGCTTTTCCCCGTTCCCAGACCTGCGTATCAAAGTTGTCGGCATGGGTCACCAAAATTTTTTCCGCCAGCGTGAGCGGCCGACCGAATTTCTTTCTAGCTTTTTCTACAATGCCTGGCATCGACGCATACAGCTTTTTTACCATTTCTATCGACATAGCCCTATCTCCTCTGTTGGATTCTGCACTATTTAGAAAATATCAGCCTTTCGACATTACGATTAGACGACTATTTCAACGGCGGGACCTCTCGCCGCTTTGGCGACGCATAGTTCACCAGATAATCAAAGAGGCGGATCAGCCGGCTGCCTTGCCGTTTTTGGTCCGTCCAATGACCAATCATCCCGATGGTTCTGGCAAGGATAAAGAACCCGTTCAAACTATCCACTGGGAACCCAATATCCACCAGCACCGCAGCCATAGTACCATCCACGTTCAAAATGAGATTATCCTTTTTCGCAGCCGTTATCTTTTCGACTTCCAAGGCAAAGTCCAAGTGGGGAGTCTTAATCCCCAGACTTTTCACATAGCCCACCAACTCCTTCACCCGTTTGTCGGGATTCCGCAGGCTTTTCACCCGGTGACCAATACCCGGAACCGGCCCCACGTTTTTCTTCATATAGGCCAGGAAATCCTCAACGGTCATTTGATTATCAATCGCGTATTTAAACCACCGGCCTGCATCCGTCACGGCCCCGCCGAAACGCGGCCCGATCATAATCATGCCGGCTGCCACAGCCTGAGATAAGCCAATGCCGGCACAAGCCGCAATTACTGTGGTCAAAGCGCCGCTGACACAAGGGCCATGGTCGGCCGAAAGCATGATAATGCGTTTAATGATTTCAGCTTCCTGCTTGGAAACCAACCGGTTGTCCCATAACAAGCCAATAATATGAGGAATATCATACCCGGCATTAATCAGCTCTGAGGCAGGATAGCCCTGATATAACGGCTCATCGCCACGGTCGTCACTGATCGTCGAGCGAATGAGAGGCGCCACAAGAACCTCTCCATCCTTTTTGGCTTGCTCAACAGTTTTGGGGAGCCGAGGCAGGTCCGCTGCAGCCAATTCCGGAATGGGTTGAATTTGTCCGCTTTTCAACAGCTCTTCATGTGTAGCCTTAATGGCAGGTCCAAGGGCACCAAACGTATCCGGCACCATGGCTCCGGCTTTTTTCAAGGCTTCCGATTTTGCTCGAGCGGAGCCTTCACCCTTCAATCCCTCCTTGGCCCCGGCATGACCAAACTTCATGCCTTTGGGCAAGCTCTCCTGGCAGAAACCAGACACCACCGCCAGCAATTTAATACGGCGTTTCTTGGCCCCGTACCATTCTGCGGCCCGCTCTTCCAAATCGCCGCCCATTTCCCCAACGATGACGACCGCTTTGGTTTGAGGATCGTTCTCGAACATTTCCAAGTAGGATACGTAGTCGGTTCCCGGATACGCATCACCACCAATACCAATAGCCGTCGTGATGCCGTCGGCAAACTGCGAACAAATCCAGATGATTTCGTTAGACAACCCGCCGGATTTAGTGATCACACCAAATGAGCCCGGACGATACAACTTACAGGCCACTAAATTGTCAAAGGCTCCACCGATAACCCCCAGGCGGCATTCGCCGGCTGAGACCACTCCGATGGATGAGGGTCCATTGAAAATCTTCCCTAATTTGCGGGCATGCTTGCCAAGCAGTTTGGAGTCCTTCTCAGGCACGCCTTCCGTGATCATGGAGACGGCCTTAATGCGTGGATCATCCAGCGCTTCCATGGCGCCGGCATAGGCCCGATCCGCCCCGATATACACGAGACTGGTATTGATTTCGGGATGGGCTGCCGTCGCTTCGGCGATCGTCCGGTAAATAGGGATCGCCACCAACTCCGTCCCACACACGATTTCATTCGTCTTGCCCGCATCGGGAGGATAGACGAATGCAGACACATTCAATGGTTGCTTAATCATATACCGGAATTCGGCCATCCGACGTGCGGCATTGACGCCCGCCACGCCTCCTTGAATCACTACATGGGTATCTTTGGTTGCCAGAATGCTCATCGAAACGGTCTCCTACATCCTGAGGTTCACGAAATATTATTTCGCAGCCATTGCCATATCGACAATGTCCGTTAACGGGGTCTTCCGATCAAACACGTGAATATCAAACCCTTCATCCTGCAAGGCCCGCATGGCCGCCAACCCTTGCAATTCGTTGGGCCCGCCGCGCCGGACCCAAATTTTGACGCCATCCAACTTGCCTTCAGCCTTGGCTTTACGAAACGCATTAATGATGCCACTAAACGTCTTTTTCACATCCGTGAAGTTGGCAATGGCCCCTCCCACAATGATGTGCTTGATTCCGGGCAACGCACAGACCTTTTCCGTAAGGACTTCGACGGCCCAATCAGGTGGATCACCGGAATATTCTGCATAATTGGCCAGCTTTCCGCCTCGGGCCACGACCGCATCGGAATAATACACACTGGCTCCCCCGCCAGCCGGCAACATGGCAATATTGCCACCAGGAATTTCAATGAGTTTCACAGACCCTTTGACCTTGGCATCCACGGCCATCACTTCTTCTTCGTTCTTCGTATAAGCCCGGCCAAATTCAGCCGCGAAGGGGAAATTCCAGTCTTTGTGACGGAACTTGGCATCTCCATCCAACAGCGTCACGGCATCCAAGGCGACTAAATTTCCCGCAGTGTCGAGCACGACAGGGTTGATTTCCACATATTGCGCATCTTCATTCTCAAAACAGGTGAACAGTTTTTTCAAAAATTCACCCATCTTTGCAGCCGTCTCACCGGCAAACCCAGCATCCTTGGCCAGCTTGGATAACGCCGCATCGGATGGGGTTTCCCCGATCTCCACGGTTAATTTTTTAACCTTATCCCAATTTGATTCGACTTCCACCCCGCCAAACGTGGTTACCATGACATCCACGCCATCACGAGTAGACTTGGCAGAGGCATAAAACTCTTCTTTATGCTCAATCGCTTCCGAGACAATGACTTCCCGGATTTTGATCGATTCAATCTGTTTGCCGAGCATTTCCTTCACGGCTGATTTGGCTCCGGCCAAGTCTAATCCGACTTTGACCAACCCCAGTTTAAATCGAGACCCCAGCGCTTCATGCGCCTTCACCACCAACTTGGATTGTTTCAGCCAATCGTTCACAGCCGATAATTGCTCAAATTCCTCAGCAGATGTCACCACAACATAGTTTGGGGTTTGGATGCCCCATTTACGAAGTAAGCCCATTCCAGGGCCTTCAAGAACTTTTGCCATAATCCACCCTTCCTTCAGGGATTAAACATGATTAAGGACACAACAAGAGAACCCCACCTATACGGTAGGAGCCAGCATTGTACGAAGCACGAACCGTGGCTTCAATCAATCAAAAGACCCATTTCTATCCCCTTCTAAAGTCCCAGGAAATCAACCATCCAAAAGATCACGTGCGCCATCCAGCTAGGCACATTCCGCAAAAAGCAGAAAAAACCTCTTCAGATTCGAATGTTAGCTCACGCCTTTCCCCCCATAGCGGGTACCCGGAGAGTAATCATCTTGCTAGATTTGATTGGAGAATCTATGCCTGAATTGATAGAGGGTCGCCATCTTTCCCCCATACCCTTTTCTCGGAGGCCACGTGAGCGGAATTTTTGTGGTTACCACGTTAAAGCGCTCTTGGAATACTTGTTTAATGGTATCCAAACCCAGTCTATTAGGATCGCAAAAGAACCCGGTCCCCCCTGGGGCCAAGGTTTGCCTAAGAACATAGGCTATATTCCCCAGCACCGTTGAGTCATAAAAAATCTCACTGCCCACGACCATATCAAACTGTTCTGGCCTATCCACCTTTCCGGTCCAATCCAGCGTCCAGGTGTCAACGTGACTGATCCCATTCAGACTGCATGTCTCTTTGACTGCTTCCAGAGTAATGGGCACTAAATCCGAAAACGTCGTAGAGGCCCCCAGTTTGGCAGCCACCACGCCCACCAAGCCCGTGCCACAGCCAATTTCCAGCACTCTTTGCCCGGCCAGTTCATCAGGGAAAAATTGTTGAATCAGCCATTCGGACAAGGCCACCGAGGACGGCCAAATCCGATCCCAATACAGCCATCCCAGTGCTTCATCATCCCGTTTATCCAAAGGGGTAGCGGGAGACAGATCCCGCTTGGTCTTACAGACCACGGAGACCGAACCCATCTTCGGTAATGTCACAACCTTGACATGACTCATTTGAAGATCCCAGCCTAAACAAGCCGAGCCGGAATCCTTGAGGACTCCGGCTCGGCCTTGAAACCCTAGATGGTCAATCCGTTGACTTCAGCGTTACTTCAAGCTGCTTAAAATCCCATTGAGGGTGGCACTCGGACGCATGACCACTTTCACCTTGGTAGGATCGGGATGATAGTAACCACCGATATCCTGAGGCTTTCCTTTCGCCGCTTTGATTTCCTCCAAAATCGTATCAATCTTGGACTCCAATTCTTTGGCAATTGGAGTAAACTGCTTTTTAAGATCTTGATCGTCATTTTGAGCCGCCAACTCTTGAGCCCAATACAACGCCTCGTACGCATGACTGCCGGCATTGTCCAATTGCCCCAGTTCCCGCCCAGGCGCATTTCGATTTTCCATGAGCTTGCCTGTGGCCTTATCCAGGGTATCAGCCAGCACTTGAGCTTTTTTGTTGTTCTTCGCCTGACTCAAATGCGCGAAAGATTCAGCCAAGGCTAAGAATTCGCCCAGCGAATCCCACCGCAAATGCCCTTCTTTCACAAATTGTTGAACGTGCTTGGGAGCCGACCCGCCAGCTCCGGTCTCGAACAGCCCGCCGCCATTAATCAGGGGGACAATCGACAACATTTTCGCACTGGTCCCCAACTCCAAGATCGGGAACAAGTCGGTGAGATAATCCCGCAGAACGTTTCCTGTGGCGGAGATGGTATCTTTGCCCTCTTTCGCTCGTTGCAAGGACAGCTTCATCGCCTCCACAGGGGCCAGTATCTGGATGTCCAGTCCCTTGGTGTCATGCTCTTTCAAATAGCCATTCACTTTTTCGATAAGCTGGGCATCGTGAGCCCGATTTTTATTCAACCAGAAGACGACCGGTGTTGAGGAAGCTCTGGCTCGGTTCACAGCCAATTTGACCCAGTCCTTGATTGAGACATCAGTCGTATAGCAACTACGCCAGATGTCACCTTTTTCCACATTATGTTGGAGTAATACGTTTCCAGCCCCATCGATCAGCCGAATGACCCCGTTGCCGGTCGCTTCAAAGGTCTTGTCATGCGACCCGTACTCCTCCGCTTTTTGAGCCATCAAACCCACATTAGGCACACTACCCATGGTGGAGGGATTAAACTCGCCATTCTCCCGGCAGAAATCAACCACCGCTTGATAAATACCCGCGTAACTCCTGTCAGGAATGATGGCTTTCATGTCATGTTCTTTGCCGTCCGGACCCCACATTTTCCCAGAGGTTCGAAGTGCGGCGGCCATGGAGGCATCAATGATGATGTCGCTTGGAACATGAAGGTTTGTGATGCCTTTATCCGAATCCACCATGGCCAACGCCGGTCCGGCCTGAAGACGAGCCTTGATATCCGCTTCGATTTCGGCCTTTTTGGCATCCGGTAAATTCTTAATTTTCGCTAGGACGTCACCAAGCCCATTATTAGGATTGACCCCTAATTCGGCAAAGGTCTTTTCATGTTTCTTAAAGACATCGTCAAAGTACACCGTTACCGCATGGCCGAACATGATGGGATCTGACACTTTCATCATGGTGGCTTTCAGATGCAACGACAAAAGAATACCGCTCTGCTTGGCGTCGGCCACTTGCTCTTGAAGAAATTTCCGCAATGCCTGACAACTCATCACCGAAGCATCAATCACATCCCCTGCATTAAGAGTGAGTTTGTCCTTTAACACTTTGACACTTCCGTCCGCCGCGGCAAATTCAATCCGGCCCTTGCCCGCAGTCTGTGCGGTAATGGTGGCTGACTTTTCGTTACCAAAGAAATCTCCGGCCGTCATATGAGCCACATGCGTCTTGGAATCCTTGGCCCATTTTCCCATTTTGTGCGGATTGTTCTTGGCATACTGCTTGACAGATGCCGAAGCCCGACGATCGGAATTGCCCTGCCGCAATACCGGATTCACGGCACTGCCTTTTACTTTGTCGTATTTGGCTTTAATTTCTTTTTCTTCATCGTTTTTGGGGTCTTCAGGATAATCGGGGACTGCATAGCCCTGTGCTTGCAGTTCGGCAATCGCCCCTTTTATCTGAGGAAGGGAGGCACTGATATTCGGCAATTTGATGACATTCGCTTCGGGCGTTTCAACCAGTTCTCCTAACAAAGCCAAATCATCCGGCTGCCGTTGCTCGGGTTTCAACCTGTCCGGAAATTGGGCAATAATTCGTCCGGCTAACGAAATATCTTTTGTGCCAACGGTGACTCCCGCTGCTTTGGCAAAGGACTGTATGATTGGCAGAAACGAGCCACTCGCCAATTCAGGCGCTTCATCGACTTTCGTGTAAATAATATCTGGTTGTCCTGACATTGCAGTTCCCCCCTACAAGTTAATGGATAACACGGATGAATTTGATTAAGGGGCAACCTCGGTTGCCTCCTCTTCAGGCACGTATTCTACGAAGGCCTTCCTTGACCCTGCAATCAATCGAAAGACCCATGGGTCCTCACGAGAAAGTCTCAGTGAAATTGAGCAAAAAGGGGTACTTTTACCAACTATGGGAATCAGTGCAAAGGCACTAGAGAATTTGACGCCAGTTCAAAATTCTGATGGGCAGAAGTGGCAGCGCCGCAGCAATAGGACAAGTGTCCAAAGAAATGGTGATCGTGTTATTCAGAAGCTGAAGACTATCCATGAAGACTGCCCCACGGATGGTGACGGGACTGAATCCCGCTTGAACTGTGACCTGACCGGTCACCAGAATTAGGCCTTCCCAATGGAATGGAGGAAAAATCTCAAGTGACCCGTCCACAAGCAATACCCCATAGCCTGTCACGTTGGTTACTCTCAGGAGCCCTCCAGAATAATCGGCAACCTGCACCGTTGGAGTTCCGGGTATTCCCATGGTTATACCGGTAAGATCCCCGGAAATCCGCTGCCCACTTCTTTTCAGCCTGTCCAAGTGCCCGGATAGATCCAGGGCATCTGGCCCTCTTTGCGGAATCCCCGGATTACCAGTCAACGTGGCTGTTCCCAGTATTGTAGCTAGCGGGCCCAGAGAGACAGGTGGACGGTCGCCCGGAAGCATTCCGCAGGAATCCTGCCCTTGAATAGTGATTGCACCGCCTAATAGCCCAAGGTGATTCCTTACATACACCGGCGCCCAAATAGGCGGCCCAGGCTGATGCGCCGCATCAACTTGAAGAATCGCCATCGCCCCTTCGACCTCTCCCTGACTCCGAATGATTTCCACCGGCGGGTAGAGAGAGGGAGAAGAAACTGAGAACTGTCCCGGCTGAGTGGAAGAGACATCTGGATAGCCAAATCGAATGAGCTGGCCTTTGTTAGCCTTCGTATGTGCGATCAAGAGTCCGTCTCCATCAACATAGTGAGGGACACCGACGGAATGACCAGCCTGTTCAGCGTCATATTCGGTTTTGTGCTGAATCTTCGTCCAATACGAAAGCAAAGATTGGAGGCTATTCGAATGGATCAGCGTATTCGTGATATCCCCATTACTGGGAACGTAGTTCGTTAACAGAGTGGAATAGCCTGGATCCTCCTGCGGTTGCCAATGGGCATTGGTCAAGACATACGCGGCCCAATTGGCTTGTGGAATCGGTGACGGATCTCCGATATACCAGGGATCCGTTGCAGGCAGCCCGGCTAGTCGCCGTTGAGTTTCGGCTAGTCCCGCTTCGGCTGCATATAAGCTTTGGACAGCTCTGCGAAAATTTCCACTGATCTGCAGATCCGTTGAAGTGGCAAACAGAATCGTGGCCCCCATAATGCCCGAGAGCACCACCAATATCAAAGCCGCCAACAAGGCACCCCCGGATTCTCCCTTGGCAGCTTGCCGATGTGATCGCACAGAATTTTTTCTCATCGAATAGAATTCCTTGGAACCACCCGCTCCAGGAATGTCACCGTCCGGAATCCCCCATTCTGAGCATACCGGGGATCAGGATGGCTTGTTCGAGCTGTCACAATCAGTTCGACAGCCCGAACTTCGGTTGGAAGATTGGTCTGGGCTCCAGCTTTATCCAATAATCGCACCTGAAACAATTCGATATCCTCTGCAAGCGGTTGATTTCCACCTCCAGTATTTCGTCGAAGAATATGTGCGGAAGAATCATAGGAAAACAGGATTGTTTCGTTGGCCTCACTCAGGAGGCCGTTGCCATTCAGATCCGATTGGATCTCAAGACCGTTTGGCCCAAGCTTCACGCCAAAAAAATCGTTGGCTGGATTCGCATCATGGTTCACCCCTGCCGGATCATATCCGGCCATCAGTAATTCACGGCTTATTAAATCCACAACAACTCTGGCCCGTTGTTGAGCATCTAGAATATTTTCCCTCACTTGCTGTGCATGAATTTCCCTGACATAGATTGTATACAACAGACTTAACGTGAAGAGACTTAATCCCAGCGCCAAGACCACCTCAACCAAGGTATACCCCGCATCCCTCTGGATTGCCATCGTCTTCATAGGCATAGCTGGCTAATGCACCATGTAGGTCTGCAGAGCGGTGCGATGACTGTCATTGTCCCATTGAACTTCCACCGTCACCGTATGCAAACCCGGCATGGGCATATGAGGTTGAATGGAAGAAGTCCGTCTATGGAGAGGTGCCCCGGGGATACTTCCATAGGGTTCAACCTGACTGACGGGAGTAGAAAACATGGAAGGAAGACCCTGGCGATGAACATCCTCCAGTTTTTCCTGGGCTAATGTTACCGCACGGGTCATTTTTTCACTGGCCTGAATACCCTTATTGGCCACAACGGAAAACCCTGCAAAACCTAGGAGCACAACAAAGACCACCACTAATGTCACCAACACTTCCAACAAGGAAAATCCCCGTTGAAAGTTTGCCCTACCCCGATCGGAATTGGAGAGTTGTAGCTCGGCGATGGACATGTCACACTTTTACCTTTACCCGTCCCGTAATACTCACCGTAATGATTCGCGTACCCCACGTGTTGGTGACTGAAATAGAGGCTAAATTCGAAGCCGTTCCTCGGGGGAGAAATGACGGATTGTTTGTGGCCGCCAGGGTGACATCCCGATAGTCTCGCTGAATATCACGGTCTTCGACTTTTTCTCCAGGATCCAGCATCCCGTTATTATTATCGTCATCAACCACCATATATCGATGAGTATCCAAAAAAATAATTCGTTGGCGATTCCGTTCGACAACGGCTTTCATTTTGGCGGCCTGTAAATCAGAAACAAGTTGCCGCACGGCTCCATTCAATCTCCATTTCGGCAATTGAGTCGTGAGCCATGTCTGTGTCAACATGATGCCTATAGTCCCAATCGCCAAAACGATCATGAGTTCAACAATGGTGAACCCCGGTTGAGTCCGTCTGATGGGGTGTTCGGCCATTCCCAAGTTTCGCTCACTCATTTAATCGCTATATAAGCCCATTGAAATACCAAGTCCATATTTCATTCCCCCACAGCATGGCAGTCAACGACCCTAGGGCTAGATACGGGCCGAAGGGGATGTATTGTCCCCGTTCCATTACCCTAGCTAACAGAAGGGCGACACCACAGCATGCTCCCACCACTGAGGCAATCATAAGCGCCAACAGGGCCGCTTTCCATCCGAGAAACGCCCCTACCATGGCCAGGAACTTGATATCCCCTCCTCCCATCCCTTCTTTGCCAAAGAGAAAGGGGCTCGCCCATGCCAAGATCAACAAAACCCCACCTCCCACCAGCAGACCCATTAGAGAGTTCCCCCAGCCTGTGGGAAGCCAAAATCCTGCGCATAACACCCCCACCACAATCCCCGGCAGCGTGATGAGATCCGGAATAATTTGGTGATCCCAATCAATCCAGGTCACCACCAGAAATACGGAAAATAACCCCGCATAAATCACGGTCGACCAGGCCAGACCAAACCTCCAGACCACCAGCAGATACCCCAATCCATTGACTATTTCTATCAGAGGATATCTGAACGGAATTGACTGCTGGCACATACGGCACTGGCCACGAAGCCAAAGAAAACTCCAGACTGGGATATTGTCATACCAGACTATCTGCACCCCACAGGATGGGCACTTTGACCGCGGGACGACCACCGACTTCCCCTGTGGAATACGGTGGATACAGACAGTAAGAAAACTGCCCATAATGAGTCCCAGCATAAATATGGATACCCCCGTTATCCAATGCACCATTTGTGGTATGTAGTCCGTAGTTGATTCCTCTAGAGTATGTTTACGTACATTTCTCGGTTTACTTTCAAAAAATGACCTGATATTCTCCCTTAGTTAATTCGCCTGTAGAAAAAAGACCGAGGTCGCGATGCTGAATAAACCTAAACCTAAAAAACCCGAGGCGGCACCGATCAAACGAAAACGGCCAGAAGCACTGACCCAGCGAGAGCAGGAAATCCTTCAATTGATTTGGTCTGGCTTGAAAAATAAAGAGATCGCTCAACGGTTGAAAATTAGTGTGAAGACGGTCGAGGCTCATCGAGCCAACATGATGAAGAAAGTCCGTGTCTCAAATGCCGCACAGCTCCTGAATGCGGCCATTCAGGAAGGATTGATCCAGATCAAATAACAATCCGGATTTACCCTTTCGTTCCCATTCGCTGCCTGACCGCTTCAAATAAGGTCACGGCCACAGACACCGAGACGTTCAACGAATTAATCCTCCCCTTCATGGGAATATGCACCTGCTGGTCGCATTTTCTCCGCACGATAGGCCGGATACCTTCCCCCTCGCTCCCAAATACCAAAGCAATCGGACCTGTCATATCAATTTCCGAGTAAGAGGAATGGCCTTCGGGATCCAGTGCCACGGTTACAATGTCTTGTTTTTGACATTCTTCTATAAATTTTCCCGTGTTGGCCACTCGGGCAATCTGCACATATTCCAAGGCTCCTGCGGATGCTTTAGCTACTCCCCCTGTGATTCCAACCGCCCGATGCTTCGGGATCACAATGCCATGCGCGCCTGCCGCATCCACTGAACGAATGACGGCTCCAAGATTATGAGGATCTTGGATTTGGTCCAAGACGACCAGAAGGGCCGGAGTGGGAGACTCTAATAATGAATCCAGCAATTCTTCCCCTTCCAGATATTCCTTCGAAGTGATGTTGGCCACAACCCCCTGATGATGACGATCATTGGCAAGTTGATCCAATCGCTCTCGTGATTCAATGGAAAAGGGAATGCCCCGTTCTTTGGCTAAACGGGTCAATGGAAAATAGCGGCCATCCGACCGGATCACCCAGAGACGTTGAATTGCGCGAGTTCTGGACTGCAGGGCTTCTAAAACGGTGTGAAACCCATACAGCAGGCCTGTAGGATCATCGCTTCCATCGTGTGGTGCCATCGGGTCGGTCTTCCAAAATAATGTCGTTTTCAGCTAATTCTTTTCGAATATTATCAGCAGTGATAAAATCTTTTTTCTCGCGCGCCTCTTTTCGGAGCTGAATTTGCTGTTCTATCCATTCGGAGCTTTTCGAAACAATACGTGACCCAATCAGAGGAGTGTGTTCCCCAGCTTTCCCTTCCAACAGCATACTTTTTTCTTTCGAAGGCGCTATAAACGGCCATTCCTTGGACGGGATTTGTAAAAGGCCAAGAGGCTCACCGAACTTTTTCAAGTTGCCTATCGCCGTCTTTTTGGCATATCCGGATAACCCTTTGACTAACAATTTATTGACCTCTCCACGAAATTCCTGAAAAGCTGCCAAGGCTTTTGGTGTATTACAATCATCATCCATGCTCTCCATAAACTTATGGGCAAAGTGTTTGAGGGCACGCTCCAACTCCTCGTCACTGGCCATTGGTTCTTGAGATCCTGATTCTTCCAAACGCTGAATCAGTCCATATAAATTATCCAAGGCCGCTTTGGCTTCTGGGAGGGATTGCTCTGACCAATTTAGATCACTTCGGTAATGCGTGGAGAGCAGATAATAGCGAAGACATTCGCCTGTAATGAATGCTGAGGCTGAAACCGGAGATTTATCCAATATTTCTCGAATTGTAAAAAAATTTCCAAGAGACTTGGACATTTTTTCTTTGTCCACGGTTACAAAACCGTTGTGGACCCAAACCCGTGCAAAATCTTTTCCGGTGTAGCCGCATGATTGGGCAATTTCATTTTCGTGGTGCGGAAAAATTAAATCTTTTCCCCCGCCGTGAATATCAAAGGTTGGCCCCAATTTCGCCACCGACATGGCGGAACATTCAATATGCCAACCAGGACGGCCCGTTCCCCACGGACTCTCCCAACCCGGTTCTCCCGGCTTGGAGGCTTTCCACAACGCGAAATCCATAGGATCCTGTTTCCGGGGATCAATTTCAATGCGAGCTCCCGCCTGCAATTCCTCAAGATTTTTTCCGGACAATTGGCCATAGGTGGGAAATTTTCCAACGGAAAAATAAACATCCCCATCTATGGCATAGGCTAGGCCCTTGTTCACCAATCCCTGGACCATCCTCAAAATATCGGCAATATGCTCAGTGGCACGTGGTTCCGCATGGGGCTTTGTGATGCCCAATGCCCCCATATCCCGGTAAAAGGCCTGGATATATCGCTTGCTGATTTCCTGCCAGGGCACGCCTTCTTTTTGTGCCCGATTGAGAATTTTATCGTCAATGTCTGTAAAATTTCTGACGTACTGCACCCGGTAGCCAGAGAATTCGAAATAGCGTCTGATAACATCAAAGGTCAAGGCGCTACGGGCATGACCTAAATGACAATCGTCATAAACAGTCACCCCACAGACATACATACTCACTTCTCCGGGTCGCAATGGTTCAAACGGCTCTTTTTTCTTCGTGCGGGTATTATAAAGAACAATGGACATGGCTACCTTTTTTCCGTAGGAGTCGTCTGGATAAATTTGCGGCCTTGATATTTGACAATCCAAAATCCTGCTACTAACAAAATCATAAACACAATGGAAAATATATTGAAATATTTTTCAATCAATTCCTTTACCCAAGGACCGATCAGCTGAATCGCCCCGGCCACTAAAAAGAATCGACCGCCCCGACTCACCAGAGAGGCCAGACAAAATGTGCGAAAGTTGACAAAAAAAGCTCCTGCACCGATTGTAAAGACCTTATACGGGATCGGAGTGAACCCAGCAATGAGAATGGCCCAGGCTTCATACCGTTGGAAATAGTGATGGATCAGATTCATCCGAGCCTCCCCCATCAGTTTTTTGAGGATCGGTCGCCCTCCAGACCAGCCGATTCCGTATCCGAACATCCCCCCGAGCACTGATCCAGCCGTGGCTATTGCAGCAAACCACATCCCCTGGCTTGGATCCCCAAGTGTTAGAGCAATCAAGAGCACATCCGGGGGAAGAGGAAAGAAGGACGACTCCGCAAATGCTAACCCGAATAGGGCAAATCCACCATAGGGTGAATCAGCCCACGAGAGCATCCAGTCATAGAGTTGCTTTCCCCATTCCAGCATGGCTTATCAGAAGAGATACCAAGGAATATTTATCGTCGCTTAGGAATACCCTTTCCCTGCGATTTTTTTCTAATGGCGCCTTTCTCATTAGATAACGTTCTCTGAGAGAATTCTTGTTCCCAACCTTTAAGTTTTGGCAATGCTGAATAATCAGTTAAATCCAAATGGACCGGCGTAATCGACACCAAATTTTGGGATATGGCCTCATGATCCGAGGGAGAGCGCCTTGACCATGAAATCCTCTCGCCGGCGATCCAAAAATACCGATTCCCCCGAGGATCCACTTTTTCTATAACCGGGTTGTGATAACGGCGTTGACTTAATGTGGTGATTTGCACCCCTGCCAATTGGGATTTTTCGCATGCTGGCACATTGACATTTAAAATCGTGTGAGGCGGCAGACCATCCCGGAGAATTTGCTTGGCAATGTTGACCGCCACTTCCCCTGCCACGGCATACCGGCTCGTTCCTACGGTATCCAAGGATATGGCCATCGCCGGAATACCATACAACATACCTTCCAAGGCACCGGAGACTGTTCCTGAATTGGTGACGTCATCCCCTAAATTTAATCCATTATTGATCCCAGACACGACAAGATTGGGCGGGGAATCATTCAAAAGATAGGCAAGAGTAAGCGTCACACAGTCCGCAGGAGTTCCATTGACACCATACCAACGTTTTTTTTCCTGCCACAGCCGAAGAGGTTTATGCAACGTCATACACCGACCCACGGCATTTTGAGGTTTTTCTGGAGCCACCACCCATATTTCGCCAAGCGGGGTCATGGCCTTGGCTAAGGCCTGTAATCCAGGCGCATCGATACCGTCATCGTTGGTAAGCAAAATTTTGGTAACTGGCGACAAACGAGACATAACAACTATTTGATGTGATTCAGCCTACCAGGGTCCCAACATTATGACCAGAATGTTCAGGACATAACACAAAAAAGCCCGTCCCAGGTTTACCAGAGACGGGCTTCCCAAGCTTCCGCTTAGAACATATTGGAATTCAATTAGATGCTTTTCATAAATTGAGCCATTGCAGCAGGATCAACGGTTCCCATTATGTGTGACTCTGGAACGGTGTGAGATTTCTTCCCAGTTAGCCCACACTCCACTTCATCCACAATCATTTCAACCGGCATAGACATTCCCCCATACACATGGGGACCTGCCACCACTTTGGCTTTGGAAAACCCATAAATGGCCGTTGCCACATCCTTCGCTAACCACCCGACGTAATTAAACTCTGGAATGACAATCAACTTGGCTTTGGCACACAATTGCCGCAACTCATTTGTGGGGAAAGGACGCAGAGACCGGATTTTAATAAATCCTGCCTGAATACCCTTTTCTGTACATAACCGAACGGCTTCTCGCGACTGAGCGGCCGCACTTCCCGAGGCGATAATTAACACATCAGCCCCTTCCACGTTTTGAGCTTCAACCAGACCCTCCATATAGTAGTCAATATACTTTCTTGACCGTTCGACTGCTGCCCATACTTCCTGCTGCCATACACCATGAATGTTGTAGGCCATAAAGTTAGACTTCTGGACTGGGGCATCCCTCGATAACCGTGCAGGAGGATTTTCTGCATCCAGGACCGGAACCGCGCCGCGATAAGGATCACGAGCTGGCAATTTCATGCTTCGATCTTGCATGGAACAATATCCACGGGCATGCGTCACAAAAAATCCATCGCACGCAACTCCCACGGGAAGGGTCACATCATTTTTTTCGCTGATAATGAATCCCTTCATAATATAGTCAAACAAATCCTGTTGGTTCTCGGCATGAAAAACGATCATTCCACAATTGAGAAGATAGGCAATCTCGATGTTGTCAGGCTGAATAGCCAATGGAGCATTTACCACCCGGCACGTGAACATGGCTACTGCTGGCAAACGGTGACCAGGCCAAGAAGCAATGGGCTCAATTCCTCTCAAAGTACCGGGGCCAGCAGTAGCCGTAAAACACCGAACTCCTGCTCTAGATGCTCCGGCAATTGCTGACATGACGCCATACTCTTCCTCGCCCCGATAATATTCCTTCACATACCCTTCCCCATATAACACCCCAATTAACTGCATCGTTTCACTTTGGGGCGTAATGGGATAGGCAATGGCCACATCAACGTTAGACCGTCTCACGGCCTCTTTAGCGGCCTCACTGCCTGTAATAAACTCTCTCTCACGAGGCGCTTCAAAAAACATATGATCCGCTGTCACTTCACGTTGCTTTTTGGCATCCCCGTGCGGATCCTTCCGTCCGCTGGCAGCCGGTGGTGCGACGGGAGCACTGGAAACTGGATCACCTTGAGGATTAGTCTTTACCTCTGCTTCCACGGCTTCACTCATGGTTCAATCTCCCTATTTCGTTAAATGGAATTTTCAAAATTTTTCAGGCCTCTCTTTGCATGTGTTCCGCTTTATGTCCATAACTGGCGGCATCACCATCGACCGGACTAACAATACTGAAATCTAACGGATTAGTATGGGTTTTGTTTCCGTGAACCTTTGATTGAAGCCCGGTAAAACGGACATTCTCACCATTTTGGGGCAACTTAATTCCCATCTCTTCACGAACTCGTTTAAAAACGGCCGCCGCCCGTCTGATCTTAGCCGCATCGGAATCCCGAACCGTAAACATAGCGTCTTCATGGCCTTGCTCGGCACAAATTGCAGATGTCCAGCAATTTGTTCCCGCACGAATCATCTTGAGAGTGAGATTAGCATAGTGGCAATGCACTCCGATGAAAATACACGCCTCAATTTTATTTCCCCAGATAGTAAGATTCGGGTGATTAGGATTGATAACTTCTTCAGGCTCCACTTTTGGATATTTCGGACGATAATCCGGCATGGGAATAATCAATACATCCGGAATTTGGGCAGCTAATTCCAAAACAGCTTTGGCTTTATCGGCTGCATGATCGTTCCAAGCCCATAGAACTAAGGGACCAGGAAAGATCGTGGCATTTTTCCGCGTAAACATAGCGCGGGCCATTGCCTCCAAGGCTCGCTCTTCTTCCACAATATGCCCAAACTTCAACCCGTACCCTGGATTAGGAGGTAACACCCCTAACTCAGCTGCCGATGGGGGATGGAATCCGGCTGGCCCAGGGGCCACAATTGCTTCATCTAATTCTTTGGTTAATTCCACGGTGAACTCCGATTAGAAATAATTACAAAAGAGAATGACTAAATGAGTTTCTAGCCCTTCAAGGGGCTGGCCAAAACAGCTTTGGTATTCTTATCATGATAAGTAATATTTTCAGTGAGAGCCGCATCCCCGATTTGATCAATCATTTCCATTTTGATGGCATGGTGCTTGGCCATATTGTCACAAACCCATACGCATTGAGCGCATCCCTTACACCGGTCCACGGCAACATAGGCGGCACCATATTTGAACCCCTTATCTTTACCTGCTTCATTGTCATATTGAATAGTATTAGCCTCAGGACAATATTGCGTACAAAGCTTACAGCTCGTAGCAGCACAAATACTTTGATCAATATTTGCAACAAGATACATCGTGCTCCCCTTTCATAATCTCTTTTTCAGGCCATGGCCTTAGCTTTAGTTTGGTCGGCCATTGAGGACGCTCCAGCCGTCCACCCGTTTTCAACGGCATAATCCCATGCCGCTTTCACCACTGCTAGATTTTTATCAATTAATTCTTGCTTTTTCTTAAACTTTCGTTCAACAACGCTATCCAGAGCTGCCGTTCCTCCAGACACCACAAACCCCTTACCCAGGAACCGATCCTTGACAGCAGTGCCTAATGCCTCCAGGTTGGTCAGACCGGTAATGGCGCCAATCGCACCGACCATGGCCATATTAGTGGCCAGATCCATCCCTGCTACATCCAGAGATAATTGGGTCGCTGGGAGAAAGTACAACTTGGCATTCAGAGCTTTCAACTCAGCTTCCTGATCCGAATCAAATTTCATCGGTCCATTATTATTGATAAGAGCAACCCCATTTTGCTTCAGCCCAAAATAAAATGGATTTGTATAGCTCTTTCCGTGAGTAATGACCTGCGGATGATAAATCATAATAATATGAGGAAAGGTGATTTCCCCGATTTCGTAAATGGGTTCATTTGAAACTCGAACATAACTTTCAACAGGAGCCATACGCTTTTCAGAACCATAGAAGGGAACAATCGTACTTTCACCTCCGGCATTAATAACCGCAGTGCTGAAAATATGAGAACCTGTCACAACGCCTTGGCCACCAACTCCTGCCATGCGAATGTTATACCGAATAGCCATAAAGAACCTCCCTCATCCCGCGCTGATCTCTCGACACAATTGCAAAGTTATTATTTCGATGCGTTACTAGCTTTTAGCGACTGCTGCAGCTGGCTTTGGTAAATATTCCTTATAGCCATACAGCTCACCCAAATATTGCTTAGCTTCATCTGTAATATATTCAGAAAATTTATAGCGATCGTTTTCGACTTCTTTGGCATCTTCCATGACTTTATCAGTAGGAATTGCATATTCTATATTGCACGATGTATAGGCCTGTATATAGGTGGGACCGATTTCCCGTGCAATTAACACCGCCTTTTTAATCACACTCTCTACTCGACGTGGGTTATTGGGAACGACCGTCGCAACATAAGCGCACCCTGCAACTTTAGCCATTCCTAACATATCCATTTTCTCGAACTTTTTCCCAAGTGGCGCCATTTTTAGGACTTGGTTTTTATTGGTCATCCCGCTCTCTTGTCCGCCCGTATTCCCATAGACTTCGTTATCCAACATGATGGTCGTAAATTTTTCTTTTCGGAACCAGGAATGAAGAGTTTGAGCAAATCCAATATCCGCCGTCCCTCCATCTCCCGCCATCACCACCACATCCTTGGGCCGATCCCCAAACCGGAGCCGAAGCCCTCGAGACAATCCACTTGCCACCCCATTTTGGTCACCGTAATTTCCATAAACAAATGGAATTGCGGCTTGGGAGATGGCCAATCGTCCACACCCAGCCGTCCCAACCGTGATGGTATCTTCAGGATTAGGAAAAGAAATAATGGCCAATCGAATAAACAGTGTCATGGCGCATCCAGCACACATAGGATGTTCTTCCAAAATCTCCTTGAATGTTCCAACCTGAGATACGGAAGTTTTTTTCCCAAATGGTCCATGCTCCACCATGTCGCGATATTCTTTAGGCATGAACTTTCCAAAGCCTGGCGTAAATTTGACATAATCGAGACTCATAATCTGGTCTCCTCCTTAAATTAAAAATAGGGCGTAAAAAATAACCCCACGTTACAATTTCCCAAACGATTAACAAACTTCAGACAATAGTCCACCTTTTTACCAAAACCTAACAAACCATTTATTTTTTTGTCAATTTCACAGAAACCCACATAAGGGATTCCCACACTTTTCATTGAGACTTATCTTTGAAGTAATACATGTTAAATCTAACTTAGGTGATAGGTTCAGCCAATTCAACCAAAAAGAAGGCCCAAGCCAGCTAAAAGAAGACCCAGATCAATTAAGAGATGCTTAGGCCTTTTGTCCTAAACAAAATATGGAAGGTCAGGAAATTGGAGAAAACGATTGAACAGAGGTAAAGGCATACTGACATAGGAGATCACGGAAATTTGCGTGACCTCCTACAATTGCTTAAATCCTTGCTCGGCTTGTGATTAATCGAGGATGTAATGGATAGGATTGACGACAGTATCGTTTACGGCAACCTGATAATGCAGGTGAGGCCCAGTGGAAAACTTTCCGGTACTTCCAACTAACCCAATTAAATCTCCCCGCTGTACTCGATCCCCATACTTGACGTATATCTTTGACAAATGACCATACGTAGTCTCCATGCCATATCCATGGTCAATACGAATGAATTTACCCATACGCCCATCATAGGCAGCCACGACAACCTTACCTGATGCTGGAGATCGAACCTCAGTCCCAGTAGGTGCGCCAATATCGATTCCCGCATGCAGGGCCTTTTTCCCTGTGAACGGTGATACTCTCGGTCCAAACCGTGAAGTAATTCTTCCTTTGGTTGGCCAAATGGAAGGAGTCGCACCCCATTGCTCAACCTTTTCATGTGCAACCAGGGAAAGCTCTTCTAAGATTTTGGTCTCAACCTCTGTTTGCCGATTGAGCCAATCTAACCCACCTTCGATTTCGTCAATTTGCTTTTCCGTAGATAAATAACCTTTGGGGGATTCAGGAACTATGCCCCCTTGCCCGTCTCCTTGATCTTGTCCAAATTGTCCATTAAATGCATCTCCCGGAAGCCCTTCATACGGTAACTCTTCACCGCCTTGACCAGGTGCCACCGATACTCCGCCTTGGACTTCATCCGTCTCCAGACCAAACATGGTTTGCAGTTTGCGGTTCAGGTTTTCCAAAACCACCATCCGCTTTTTCATCCCATCGACTTCGGTTGAAAAATTACTAGTTCGAGTCTTTGATACCATGAGCTCCTGTTTCACATCCTCAAATTCATTCAATTGCTTCCATTGATAGAAATAGTGGGTCACAATTCCGCCCTGAATCAAAAGCAAGCATAGCCCAATAATCAGGCCATGCTTAACGAAAGATCTTCGGAGTTTCAGTCGCCAAGGGTTAGCCCTTGCTCCCCGAAAGATGATAACTGTCAATGATTCTTCAGAGTCTTTCATAATTCACCGAATGTTAAAAATCTTGTTTCAATATGGTTAGCAATAGCCATGAACAACGAATACATTTAGACAGAAATGTTGGTCATTTCTCGCACCCAGGACAAATAATCCGGTAGTCCATCTTGAATCGGAAGTGCAATAATTTCTGGAACTTCATAACTATGATTCTCCCGCACTACCCTCTTTATTCGATCAAACGACCCAGAAACCGTTTTAGCAATTAACAGAATTTCCGGCTCTTCCAGAACCTGTCCCTTCCATCGAAATATTGACCGAACACCAGGAATTATATTGACACAAGCTGCCACTTTCCCTTCAACCAAAAGACGCGCAATTTTCAAGCCTTCTTCTTCGGAGCCCACCGAAATTAGGACGACAATCTCATTCATGTAATGATGGCGTTAGGGTCATCTCCAGGCCAGGACCATCTGCCTAGAAGAAGCCCTTCATACACTGAATGAAAATACAAAAACCACCTGGATAATCTCAATACTTAGTATTCATTATCGGCAGTTTGTTTATTTACTGAAGGCTAAAATAATCCCCCACCGGCCCTAATTTCAACCATTAAATTTCACATTTTTTTAAAGAATTCATTTCTTCATTAATTCCAATATCTTACACGGGATTATCGCGGTGTAAGCCGTTGAGGATCCTGATTCGCCAAATTCACCAGATCTGCCATAGCTGGCCTGAGAGCTTCCTGAATAGCTTGTGGATAACTTTCGACGGCTGCCTCTAACCCGTAATAGGGACCGTCAAATCTTTTTCCTTCAAAATCCATGGTCATACTCCATAAAACCTTACCTGGATCATTTACAGGTGTTAGCCGAAGATCCATTTCTAAACCTGTGGTGGTTTCACTCATGGGAAGACCCAACATCCAAAACACAACTCCTACAGGCCCCAGCAAATAGGTATACAGTCTCCGCTTCCAGTCAGTCGATCGTAAACGGCCCCGGAATGCCACATCGGCAGGATGCTGACGATCATCTTCAGCAAACATTACAGAAGAAAAAATTCCCGCATTGGCCAACTCAGCAGCGATAGCCTTCGAAAAATCATGGGAAGGGTTAAAATGAACGACATCTACCTGCTCTGGCTTTTCAGCTTTTTCCGGACGTTGATATTTGGTATCCCCATAAGGAACAAGCGGGATGGTGGCTTTCCAATATTCTTCTTTTACGAGATCCCCCCGCAAATCTTCCAATGGAAGTACAATGGCTTTGGCCGTCACAGGAGAAGCCGCTTTTTCGTTAAGATAAGTCCCAGGTGATGCCGGAGGGTATTGCCAATTTCGATTTCCCAGGCACCCAGATAACAAAGACGTAGAAACCAGCCCAATCACAATCATGGATAAAGACTTTACAGAGACTTGCATTTCAAAGACTCCTTTCTATGAAATTTTCAATGCCATGGTTATGGCCTGCATCAACTGGAACTCTCTGAGATGAACACCCAACGAATTTAGGGCATTAGATACCGAAAGGAATAGGGGGATGAAACAGATGCGAAGATCACCATTAAGGGTAATGTGAGGTGGTATCACTCCTTTCTTCAGAACCTTGCCTTCCTTCCCTGACAAAATTGAGGAATATCATACACTAAGCGGGACAAAGCGCGAAAGGCAATGACAAGTGACCGTAAAAATTACCTTCGGGAGATTATCCCCAAAATCTTGGATTAAGTCCTGAGAAACCGAACCTCTCCATTATGCCTTGAAAGGTCCGGCTTGAGCTAAATGACTTTGGAATTCCAGATAGGTTCGGGTAATTGGGAACTGGGGATACTCCTGAGCAATAGACTCCGGAGGACAGAAGAAAATCCCCGCGTCCGCCTCCTTCAACATGGATACGTCATTATAAGAGTCGCCACCAGCCAACACCCGAAATCCAATATTCTTTAGAGCAATCACCGCATGACGTTTCTGGTCTTTTTGTCTCAAGCAATAATTGGCAATGAACCCTTTTTCATCAATCTCAAGAGAATGACAAAAAATCGTGGGGAAATCCAACTGCTGCATTAACGGTCCTACAAATTCGTAGAAGGTATCCGACAAAATAATGACTTGGCAGCGATTCCTCAGCCATTCCATAAATTCCGGCACCCCAGGTAACGGAGCAATGGTTTGGACGACTTCCTGAATATCCCGAATGGTAATTCCGTGCGTTTTCAACACGTGCAACCGCTTTTTCATTAATACATCATAATCAGATATATCGCGGGTGGTCAGACGCAATTCGTCCAAGCCAACTTTTTCTGCCAGACCAATCCAAATCTCAGGAAATAAGACCCCTTCCATATCCAAACAGGTAATCACTGGCTGCGCCATCCTACCCTCACAAAATTAAAAAGATTATCGAACTCTCAGGAAAAATACGCGTGGCATCTTAATGGAAAGTTGGCCTCCCCCACAACAACCGTAGCGCCACGCTCAAACACGCGTTTACCCTGCCCATGAGCGCACCAATCCTAAAATATAGATCAAAACAAGTTGAGAAGATCTTCCGGTCGTTGACAATAAAAATCAGGCTGGAGCGCTAGCACTTTTTCACGGTTGCCATAGCCATAACCCACAGCACAGGCCTTCACTCCAGCGGCCTGAGCCGCACGGACATCATTGGTACTATCTCCAATCATTACCGTTCGATCAGGATCCTCCCCCAAATCAGCCAGAATACGATGCAACATGGCAGGCTCGGGCTTCAGATCGGCAACATCGCGGGCGCCGACTACAGCATCAAATAAACTGTTGGCGCCAAGGCCATCCACTATGCATTGAGTGTATTCAGGAGACTTATTGGTAACAATGGCTTTCTTCCGCCCTCCATAATGCCTCAACACCTCCGCAATCCCAGGATAAAACTTCGTGGTTTTGACACAATGCGCTAAATAATGGGACCGAAAGATTTCCAATGCCGCCTCGAAACGCCCTTCACCTTCATCCCCGATGGAGAGACGAAGAAGCCGTTTAACCCCATCTCCCACAAAACCATAAATTTCTTCCAAAGACCGCTGAGGGAGACCTAGTTCAGCCAGGGTCAGATTAACGGAAGTGGCAATATCCAGTTTCGAGTCAATAAGAGTCCCGTCAAAATCGAATAATAATAATTGGGCGTTCCACCGACTCATCATCAACTCCCTATCCTTTTTGAGCTTCGAGCTGTGATTTCAAATGAGCAAAACGAGCTTTTTTCTCAATATTTGTTTCGTGCAAATCCGCCCAACGCACAAAATCCACCATCCGCTGTCGTCCAACATGAGGCGGTAACTGAGGCGCCATGATCTGCCAACGATCATGAACGGCTTTGATATGAAAATACTGAAACTCCTGATGAGCCTCGGGGACGAACGTCACACTTTCCCAATGCATGGTCCCAAGTACGTTGAAAACCACGGGAACCTTGGCTTCCATCGCACTCAAAATTTGCCATTTGGCCACATCTTCAATAATTTGATAATCAGAGATAATGACCACCTTTCCCCAAACCGGCTCCTCCCGCCATGCCACAAACGGCTTTAATACCTCAGTGGAATAGGCCTCAAGACGTGCCCCCTTCTTATCCAGTGATAAATACTTGCCCAGTAACTGAGTCGGGTCTTCTGTAATGTGTCCATTGAAAGCAGGACTTTCAGTCTGGGTGAGGACTAGCGTGGCCAACCCTAGCCCATAAACAATAATGCCAATGATCCGCCGAAAAGACATGGTTTAGAAAGAAGAAGACTGAAAAGTGGGACTGTATCAACAGAAAAGTTGAGGAGAGACCACTCACCCTTTAAAAAGAAGGACCAAAATAATGCCTAACAACAACCACAACGGAATAGATAACATCAGACCCCAAGCCAACCCTTGGGCGGTTTTCAATCTTCCCTTGAGTGTTTGTTTTTCCAAGCATTTTTCAATCCGTTGCTTGACATCTTCAAGATGAAAGGGTTTGGTAATATAGTCATCCGCACCTTTATTGATGGCTTCCACGGCAGTTCCGATCGAAGGGTGACCCGTGATCATCAAGAAAATGACTTCATCGTTCTTGATTTCGCGTATCCGACGCAACAACTCCATGCCATCCATATTGGGCATGATTAAATCTGCCATAATAATATCGAATTCTCCAGTGCGGTATTTTGTTAAGGCTTCATGCCCATTCTCTGCTAGCACCACTCCGTAACCCAAGGAGAGTAAAAATTCTCCAAGAGCCTCTCGCACCCCTTTATCGTCGTCTACAACTAAGATTCGTTCAGCCATTTCCCTGCTTCCTTCAACTCACCAGAACCCTTTTCCGATAATCAAAGCAATTATTGAGCCATGCGCCAAACTCAGTTAGCGCAAGGCCGGCATTTCCACCACAACCACATCCGAGGGAACTTCAAATTGAAGTAATCGGGCAGAAACTCCCTGATTCACCTGAATATGATCGAAAGCCACCCTGGATACATTGCCGCTTGCTTCAAACAAGGTTATCTCCTGAATGAGAAACGAATCCGGCGAAAGCTTGAGCACAATTTTTTTCAATGTCGGGGGCTTTTCACCAGTCGATTTTGGGACCAGTGTCAAAACAGGGATCTTCTTATTTCCTCGGTCTTCTGACGAAGCATCAACAACCGAAAAATGCTGGGAAAGGGTTCCCGCATCTTGGAGCAAAGCCAAAGGACCTTTGGATGCCGCCAATTGCGTCAAGGTTCCCTTTACGACTTGTTGATGATCGGGCACATACATCAGTACCTGATCACCATCCACGTAAATTTGCTCTTTTGACGGTTCAAGATAATCCCATCGCAGCAATCCAGGCTTTTTCAAATACAGTTTGCCTGATGAGGAAAATCCTGTTTCAAACCCATCAAAGAGCGTTTCTTGTGTGAAATCGGCCTGAAGATCTTTTGTCTTGGAATATTGAGCTTCAACTTTATCCACAACACTCTGCGACACACCGGATGGGGATGCTCCCAATGTCACCGCATTCATCGTGAATCCGATAATGAGACTTAACACAACTTTCAATGCTTTCATCATTACCCTAACTCAGCTATGGCTGTCCCTCTCACCAATACTTCCCGTTTCCCATCCCGTCCAGCCGCACTCACCAACCCCTCTTCTTCCATTTGCTCAATCATTCGTGCAGCACGCGGATATCCCACCCGAAGCCGTCGCTGAATGAAAGAGGCGGATGCCTGCCCCGTGGTCATCACTAACTCCCTTGCCCGCTCGTAGGTTTCATCTCGTTCCTGCTCCTCAACCTGTGGCTCTTGAACCGCTTCCAGGGCCACCGGATCATAGACTGGGGAAGCCTGGCCTTTTACCCAATCCACGACTCCCCGTACTTCATCATCGGAAACGAACGGGCCGTGGAGACGGACAATGCGCCCTGTCCCTGAGGCCAAGTACAACATATCACCTTTCCCTAATAAACTTTCAGCTCCATTCGCATCCAGAATGGTCCGTGAATCGATCTTTGAAGAAACCTGATAGGCAATTCTTGCCGGAAAGTTCGCTTTAATAAGACCTGTGACCACATCCACCGATGGACGTTGAGTCGCTAAAATCAAATGAATCCCTGAGGCACGGGCCATTTGGGCTAACCGAGCAATGCGATCTTCAATTTCCTTTGGGGCCACCATCATGAGATCCGCAAACTCGTCAATGACCACTACAATGTATGGAAGAGGCACCCGTTCTTCCAGTGATTCCTCTCCATCTGTTGCGTCACCTTCGGTTTGGCCGGAAGCGATCACGCTCTTTTTAGCTGAAACAAACGATTTCTTCCCTGTCGCCTGAAATTCCTCAAGCTTTCGATTGTACGCATCAATGCTTCTCACACCCAGTTCGGCCAAAATTCGATATCGCCTTTCCATTTCTTGAACCACCCAGGCCAACCCTCGAGCGGCTTCCTTCGGATTGGTAATTACTGGACGAATAAGGTGAGGGATACCATCGTACACTTGCAATTCCAATACTTTCGGATCAATTAGCAATAGCTTTACTTCATCAGGATGCGCGGAAAATAAGAGATTCAATAAGACGCAATTAATGCCTACGCTTTTTCCGGCTCCCGTTGCTCCCGCCACCAACAAATGCGGCATAGTCCGAAGATCAGCCACCACGGGCCGCCCAAAAATGTCCTTCCCAAGAGCCAGAGCCAGCTTGGATCGTGACTTGCGAAAGGCCTCAGACATTAACATTTCCTTCAGCCCAACCGTTTCACGTTGCGGGTTTGGCACTTCCACCCCTACCGTGGATTTATTAGGAAGCGGTGCCACGACCCGCACCTTCAAGGCCTTCAAGGCCATGGCCAAGTCATCCGCAAGATTGACAATCCGGGCCACCTTAATACCTGGACCCGGCGCGAACTCATACATGGTAATCACAGGACCGGGGTGCACATCCGTCACACTCCCTTCAATCCCAAAACTGGCCAAGGTTTGAACTAAAATTTCAGACTGGGATTTCAACACGCTATCCGTTTGGTTCGCTGCGCGGGCTGCATGGGTATCCAATAATTCCATTGGTGACGGTAATTGATATGATTTTGAAATTTTGGCAGACGTGGCATAGGGCTCATCTTCTGATTGGTTCATCTCCAAATGCAATTGACCACCTGCAGGACGCGCTAAAGGCTTAAGTACCCCATTCATTAATGGTGTCGAAGAAATCGTGCTTTCCAGTGAATCAGAACCAGCCAGCGATCCCAGCACGCCGCCACGCCCAGCCAATTGTCGATTGATACGGATGGATTTATTTTCCTTCGGGCTCCTTTCCCGAGTCCACCATTCTTTTTCCCGAACAGATTGCACTACGCCGGTTGTCACCCGACTGCTGGTCGTGGCCACTTGGCGGGCCACCCGCCCAATCGATACAGGCACAATATAAAGAAAACCCACCATGACTAAGGCCAGCAAAAAAATCGTCGCGCCGGTCGTTGCTAAATAGGCCTCCAACCCCTGGGCCAACCATTGCCCGACCAGACCTCCATCATCAAAACCGCTACCTTGGAGAAAAGCGACTTTGAGTCCTGGAGACTGAAGATGCAACAAGGCACTCACAGAAAGCAGCCCCAATATAGCCCCGGCTAATGCCCCCAAGGTCACCTGAATGCGTTCCCCAAAAATACAGGCGATCCCGTATGACAGCAAAAATAGCGGAATCAAATAGGCTGCTCCCCCTAACAATTCAAACAAAGAAAAGGCCAATGTGGAACCAATCAAGCCCACTGCATTGTGAAGAACTTTCCCGGGAGCCTGCCGTAAGGAGTCAAACAAAATGGGATCATCAGGGAAAAAGGTCAACACACTCAGCCCACACAATACCCCCAACGTCAAGAACACCACCCCCACTACTTGGGTCGTGACAAGGGATATTTCCTGAGGTTTGGCTTTTTCTTGGCGATTTTTATTATTAGGGAAGATACTCATACAGTTAAATCGTAGCATAAGGGTTTCTATTGAGCAAACAACCCTTACGCTATTTGGGGTATCCTTCCAGAAGGATGGACTGGCTTAGGGAGAATGATCCCAAGGCAAAACAGAGGCAAGAAGGCGGAACTCCGTGAGGGACAGGGTTTCAGCTCGTCGGCTGAGGTCAACACCCGTTTTTTCCTGAGTTGTTTGCAATTGGAAGACCGGGATGCCTGCTGACCGGAAGGCATTCATAAGGGTTTTGCGCCGTTGCCCAAAAGCGGCCCGGACAAGACATTGAAACCGATCTAACTTTTCTGGAGTTTCATGAGCAACTCCAGAAATGTCGAACCTCACTACACCTGAATCTACCTCTGGAACAGGTCGAAAGCATTTCCGGGACACATGAAATCCAAATCGAACCTCTGCCAAATGTTGGGCCATGACAGATAATACCCCATATTCCTTGGTATTGGGTTTGGCCGTTAACCGCCTAGCGACTTCAAGTTGCAGGGTCACAACCATGCGACGAATTTTTGACTGCGCCTCTAACAATTTGAATAAAATCGGCGTCGAAATATTATAAGGAAGATTTGCTACTACCACCGTGGACTCAGGCAGATGCTCAAAGGGATAACGAAGCGCATCCTGCTCTTGAATTTCCAAATTCCTACATTCAGCCATTTCTTCCTTTAAGAATGCGACCATTCGTGGATCCACTTCCAACGCCAGCACACTCTTCGCAGATTGGCATAACAATTTGGTCAGCGCGCCCCTCCCAGGTCCAATTTCACACACCCGATCAGAAGGTTGGAGCTCTGCAAAATCAACGATTTTGCGAAGCAGATTCGGATCAATCAGAAAATGCTGGCCCAGGCGTTTACGAGGCAGGGGGGGAAGACTGCTCATTTAGATAGGGAGAAAAGATGGCATGAATAAAAAAATTCCATCAAGATATCCTCAAGGAATGCCAGTCATCTGGATGTCCTTAGCCAATTTTTTTAGATGACGCCGGCACATATCTACTTCGTCAGCCAATTCGTCAAAAATATCCCCGACAAAATAGCTGGTTTCCAACCATTCCTTCGTGACGTGTTGAAGATAGATAGGACTGACATAGGGGCTCAACCCATCAATCACTTTTCTTTTCCATTTAGTGACATGGTCTTTCCCCTGTACCGCGTTGAGTGCCTTTTCTGCCTGATCATGAATCGTGATTAACTCATCCAGGCTGACTTGAATATATTGCAACAACTCTTCTTTTTGATCTGACATAGTAGATTCTTCCCTGATAATTCATTCAATCATTCTTTATGATCCCCATGGCCACAGCAGCCTCTAGGCTGAGCGTCTACCTGGCCCACTGGAAAACTTCATCCCGGCTTCCAGATGATGTCCCGCCAAGAAGTGAGCGACATCAAGACGCTTCTTATTTGCAGGCTGAAGCTCCAGAATAGACAACTCACCCTGCCCAGTCTTCACCCATAAACCCTGCTTAGTCACCCTGGTAATCATCCCGGGACTCATTGCCTCGGCTTCCCCTGCCGCCTCTACTCCAGCGAGACAGCTCACTTCCACCCGCCAGATAGCCATACGGCTCCCCTCAAAGAAGGTATAGGCCCCTGGCCAAGGTGACAGTCCACGAACCCGACAGGCCAGTTCAGCAGCCGGCTGAGCCCAATCCAGTAATCCGTCTTCTTTTTTTAGTAAGGGAGCCATGGTGGCTTCTTGATCGTTTTGGGGTTGAGGACTCACGCGACCTGCAACCCAATCCCGGAGGGTCCGTACCAATAATGTCCCCCCAACCTCTGCCATTCGTATAGCCAGCTCCCCTGAGGTTTCCTGAGAACCAATAGCCATCACCTCCTGGCTCAAGATGGCTCCGGTATCCATCCCTTCATCCATTTTCATAATGGTGATGCCTGTTTCATGATCACCATTGATGACCGCCCACTGAATCGGACCAGCCCCTCGGTATCTGGGCAAGAGCGATCCATGGACATTAAGACAGCCTTGGGGTGGCAACTGGAGGACAACGGAAGGGAGAATTCGCCCAAACGCCGCCACAACAATGACCTCCGGGGTCCAACGTTGTAATGTTTCAAGAAAATCCGGGTCCTTCATTCGTACAGGTTGAACCACAGGGATTCCCATGGCCATAGCTAAGGTTTTCACTGGACCCGGCTGAATTTTCTGCCCCCGTCCCTGTGGTCGATCAGGTTGACAGACCACGCCCCTGACAGTGAATTCAGAATCCGCCAATTGCCGAAGGGTGGGGACCGCAAATTGCGGGGTTCCCATGAAAACAATATTCATTAGATGGCTTCTCTACCAGCTTCCCTAAAGGGAATCAACTGTTTCAGATTCACACTGCCTCACACATCCCCTCAGAAACCAATTCGCACCCGGAACCAACCACACCCCATACATTGACTCACCTTCAAATACTGTGCTAGAAGCCCTGCCCTTAGTCCATAAAAAACAACATTACGATTTATTATTTATTATAAGAGTCTACGGGATGGGTGGACATAGTCATTGGTCAACAATTAAACGACACAAGGGTGCCCAGGACGCCAAACGTGGCAAAATATTCACCCGAGTGATTCGTGAAATTTCGATTGCCGCTCGGAGCGGTGGAGACCCCAACGGGAACCCCAGTTTACGGCAAGCCATTGCCAAAGCCAAAGAAGTCAATATGCCAGCCGACACCGTCAAACGCGCCATTCAGCGAGGGACGGGAGAGTTGCCTGGCATGCAAATAGAAGAATTTATGCTTGAAGGGTACGGACCAGGCGGCACGGCAATTTTACTTGAAATCACGACTGACAACAGAAACCGCACCGTGGCAGAAATCCGAAGCCTCCTCACCAAAAACCACGGTAACATGGCGGAACCGGGGGCTGTGGCCTGGCAATTTCAGAAAAAGGGCCTGCTGGTGGTTGAGAAAGGGGCTATCTCGGAGGAAGATCTTTTTAACCTGGCGATTGAGGCTGGGGCAGAAGATATGAAACAAACAGCTTCCAGCTTTGAAATCATCACAGAACCAGCCGACTTTGAAGGGGTAAAAGAAGCCCTGAAAAACGCCAGTATCGAACCCAGTGTCTCCGACATCACATTTCTTCCACAAAATCAGATTCAATTAGATGAAAAAGCTGCCGAGCAAACCTTGAAACTCATGGAAATTCTTGATGACCATGAAGATGTGCAAAAAGTCCATGCCAATTTTGATATTTCTGATGAAATCATGGAAAAAATGGCCTCTGCGGGATGACTCTGACATCGGATGTTGTCACGACAAGCCTGTGTTCTTGGACCATGCCATTTCTGTCAATTGAAAATTTCCCCTTCTTCCATTTCGTACAGCCTTCCGGTTCAACATCACTAGCTCTGGATTGAACCGCATTCAAACCATCCTGGATCTTCTGTAGGAACCCTCCACATGATCGCCTCGCTCACCGGCGTCCTTTCGGAAAAGACTCCACAGGAGGTTATCCTCGAAGTACAGGGGATTGGATATCAGATCGCTATTCCCCTCTCAACGTATTTTGCACTTCCGGAGGCAGGCATCTCCGTTCAATTATTTATTTCCACCCATATCCGAAATGACACGATCCAACTCTTTGGCTTTGGAACGAGGGAGGAAAAACAAGCCTTTCTGTTATTAACAGGAGTCACCAGCATAGGGCCTAAATTAGCCTTGAGCGCCCTCTCAACTCTTTCTGTCCAGGATTTATGCACAGCTCTTGAAACGAACGACACGGAAATTCTGGCATCTATTCCTGGCATCGGGAAGAAGTCTGCCTCCCGAATGGTCTTGGAATTAAAAGACAAAACTACCCGTATTCTTCTACCCGTTTCCCATGAACCGTCCAAAGGCCACCCCCTTCTTCCCTCTGTTTCAGAGGAAGAAGCGACCTCGGCGCTTCTCAACCTGGGATATCGGACCCCAGAAGTAAAAAAAGCTATCTCACACGCACAAGCAACACTTGGAAACACTTATGGGTTAGAAGATCTGATTCGTACCTCGCTACGGGAATTGGCAAAAACTAAGTAAAGGTAAATCTTATGAGGATTGCACAGAGGAGAGGGTAATCGTTCTCTAGAGAACTTCACGAATTTTTAAGCCACGATAACCGCTTTCCACCACGCGCTTAAAAAATCTCAATACATCCGCTAAATCAAACCAAAATCCGCAATTGATGCATTTGGCATAGAAACGCCGTGTGACCTTTGTATAATGGCGCTCGACCAACATGGTTCCCTGACAACGTAAACAGTTCATATAGCCTCAGAGGCAAGGAGAATTCACACCAGTCATCGCAACCGGTTAAAAATGACAGCCACGCACCCGGCCAAAACGCCTCCCCCCAATATTGTCAGTCCCATCGATAAGATTCCTTCCCACGTCCCGGCATGAGACGACCCGTAAAGCAAGTCACGGACACCGCCCTGGACTAATACGACTGCAAACGTTAATAGGGAGCCCATCCCAAACCACCAGCCGAATGTTCGCACGGTACTCCTCAAAAAGACCTTGGCATAACAGAATGTGGGGCAATCTCCATGCAACACTGGCTAGAAGGCGAAACTGTAAACAGGGATTAAAGAACGTGTCAAGAAACCAAGGCCTCAGGCCTCGAAACCTATGAGGGACTATCGGACACTCGAGCCTTCAACCCATGGTGCAGATAGACGGACACATTATTGGAAGCATTATTGACCACAGCCAACCCCGGCTGTTCGTCCCGACCCACGGCCAACGGGAGAGAGGCCAAAGCAAAGGGACCATGGGGAGTCCCATAATGCTTGGGAGGATACCGAAAGGTTCCATCTCCTTTACCATATAACAGGGATAAGCTCCCAGATTGAATATTCACCACAGCGACATCCATATTTTTATCACCATCGAAATCATGCGCAATGGCATGATTGGGGCCGGCATCACCCCCTGAGTCTTTTCCCTCTTGAAACGTACCATCCCCATTACCCAAAAAAACCGTAATAGTATTCATTTCACCATTGATGACCAACAAATCCACCCGATGATCATTATTAAAATCCGCAAAAGAAACTCCTAACGGCCGCTTACCGGTTTTATAATCGACTGGCGACAAAAAGGTCCCATCCCCGATCCCCAACCAAATGGAAACGGCATTACTCATCGGTCCACCATTCGTCACTGCCAAATCCAAATGCGCATCTCCATTCAAATCGATCGCATCGACTGAAGTCGGCGTGTCCCCATACTCATACAACGGACCCACCCGAAATTTTCCATTGCCCATTCCTAAAAACACCTGAATCTTATCATTCCGCAAGGCCACGACCATATCTGGGAGAAAATCTTCATTGAAATCCCCGGTGGCAATGCTGACTGGCGTCCGGTGAACGAGATATTGGGTCCCTCGCAAAAATGTCCCATTGCCTTGCCCTATAAACACCAGGACATGATTGTCACCCGAACACGCCACGACGAAATCCACCATGTGATCCAGATTGAAGTCATCTAGCGCAACATTTCTGGGCTCCTGGCAAGCAGAAATGACTTTCTGGTCCTGAAAACTCCCGTCTCCGTTGCCAAAGAGGAGAGAGAGAGAATTCCCTTGGATATTGCTGGTCAGAAGATCCGCAAAACCATCGGCGTTAAAATCCCCGACCCGTACGGAGGTGGGACTTTTTCCAACGGGATAATCCTTGTAGTGATACACCAAATCAGGAGGTTGATACTCATCACGAGCCGGGCAACCGACCAGAACGAGAGAGGCCAAGCCAAGACACACTACCAGGCATTTTCCTGAGCGCGACATGAGTGTCATCGTCGTCGGATTTTTTATGTTAATGGATCTCGGGATAATGATCGTTCCTCGGGGAGAGGGGAGGCCAATGAGCAAATTCTCGAAATAATCCACCGCATGAGCGCGCCCGAGTATACGGGTTTCCTGAACTCTTGTAAAACGGAATGCCCCCCTTCAGTGGCCTAGAAACCCTTTACCAGCGCGTCGGAAGACCCCCTTAAGTCAATATTCTCCTCCCCTGCTCTTAGCCTTTGCCTCTGGCAGAGAAACCAGCCTTTGTGGTATAGAGGGTTCTTTCGTCATTATTAAGGAGGGACGCATGGCAGGAAAAACCGTGGACATTGAACTCAGCATGTATGGCATTGCGGAAATCGTGAAATGGTGTATCACTAAAAATAATGGTCGTATCCAAGGCGTTGATACCCCCGTGCTCAAAAAAATGCAAGAACTGCTAAAAGACAAACCGGCTACCGGAGATTATTTCACCTTGGATCAATTTTGGAAAAAACGACACGTCTTTTCTTTCACGGAAGAGGAGATCGCGACAATCGACCAATGCCTGTACGATATTCCAAACTTTGAAGGGGCCCAACTTCCACAAATTCGATATAAGTTTTGGCCTCAGGCAACAGCCACGGCCTAAAGGAACCACCATTTCCATTAAGGGACAGAGCCAGGCTGAAGTCCGCTTGGCTCTGCCTTTTTGAGGGCTTTCCAGATCTTTTCCCAGAAGCCTTACTTAACACCGTAGCCCCCACACTTCAGCATCAAATCAGCTTCTTCAGATTTCTCTGAAAATGAACCCTGACTTCAAGGGATGCCTACTGCTTTCATGGGCAGGCATTCCTGAAAATCGTCTCCGATTTGTCACTATCATGGATCTCACCAGGCATCAATCCACCTCTACACTTGACTTATCAGCCTTATAGAGGAAATTCAGAAAAGTCTATTCGCTGGAGAAAAATGGACAGGAGCCTTTTAGGCTTCTCCCTGAAGTAAATCTAAGGGAGAAAAATCATCCGTGAGGATGAGTCCTGGCCCTAACTCGACGGGAATTTGTGAGCCGAAAAAGGCAAACCCCTCTGGAGGAAATTGATCATGGTTAAGTGAGCGGCTCACCAGAGAAACAAAATTGGAATCTTTCATCACACTCACCGGTGAACCGCCAAAAAAAATGAGATTCACCGACCCCTTTTTCGTTTTCAACCATTCCGGACCGGCTACAGAGTAGGTTACCACCTCAGGAAAGGCTAGTTTCATCGTCGATTCAATTGCCTGTGCCCGCTTAACATTGGCCGGGGCATCAGAAGAAGCCAGATTCACAGCCACAGCCCCCTCTGGCGTTACATGCCTTCGCAATTCAGCAAAAAATTCCTGTGTGGTGAGATGAAAGGGAATTAAATGTCTGGCAAATGCATCAACCCAAACCACATCATATTGCACGGGAGAAGAGCGCAAAAATGTCCTGGCGTCTTGCACATAGACATGGTGGTTGGGCGGTGGAAGATAATCAAAATATCGTTCAGCCGCATCCACCACAGCCGGGTCCATTTCCACAACATCTAGCTCCAATTCCGGCCAATGTTGAGCCAGCCATTTGGCAAGAGACCCGCCCCCATTGCCCAAAATCAATCCGCGCTTGGGGTGTTCAACGATAGGCAAGAGTCCCATCATCACCTGAGAATAGGGCAGGGCCAAGAAAATGGGATCCGTTTTCAACATTACCGCATGAAAGGTATTATCCAACACCAGATAGCGTAAAACATTATTCTCACTAACCCGGACCTGTTGATAGGGACTGTCTTCCTGATGAAGAGCAGGTGGAACCACAATAACAGGATGAAAACTCATCCAGGTGGCAACCACCATTCCAGCAAGCACACTCATCTTGAAAACCAAGGATCCGTCTTTTTGCAAATATAGCCAAAACATACCGAGCATCACCTGAATAACACCCAGAAGAGCCACGAGGGTGGCACTGCCTAACCACGTCAGCAGATAAAAGCTGGTACCCCATGTGCCAATGAGGCTCCCGATCGTGGACACGGCGATCATGGACCCGGTGTGACGCCCGAGGTGCCCCATATCCGCAATGGCTAAACGAAGCAGTGCCGGCAGCACCCCGCTCAGACCAAAAGCTGGCACCGCCAAAAGAACTGCCGCGGCAAAACAGGGACCCCATCGAGGATCCTGGATCCACTGAAACACTTGAAAAACGACGGGTTGTCCAGCCCACGCTAAGAGAAGCGTCCATCCACCAGATATCACTAACAATCCCGCTAAAACACGGGGAGGAGAATAGCGGTCCGCCAACCATCCGCCCGTGGCGTACCCGCTGCTCATGGCGGCTAAAATCACACCGATTAAGGCTCCCCACACAAACAGAGAACTGCCAAAGACTGGGGCCAAGAGACGACTGCCAAGAATTTCCAGAGCCATCACCACGGCGCCAGTGGAAAACGCGGTGGCAAAACACCACCATCGAGGAAATGTTGATTGAGAAGAAGGCGAACTTACCATAAGATGTAGGGAACAACACGCAAAAGGAAAATGATGCTAAAGCATGACCCAGAAGGTGTCAATTCAAACTCTCGATTCTCCCTCAATGAATGTCGTGTGCTTACCTGAAACCTGAGGCATTCATTCAGACACCACTCACCACGAATGACCCAACACTCCCCCCCAGCGCCAGAGTTTCCGGCTCAACAAAGCGAAACCCATCGCATTAGTCGTGCGGCAGGAGTGATCGGAGGTGCAACCTTCCTTAGCCGGATTTTAGGGTTTATCCGAGATATGGCCTTAGCCAATCTTTTCGGAGCGAATGCGGCGGCGGATGCGTTCTATGTTGCCTATCGAATTCCCAACCTCCTTAGGGAATTATTTGCAGAAGGCTCCATGTCTTCAGCCTTTATCCCGGTTTTTACCGAATATCATGCCTCCAAGTCACCGAAGGAAGCTTGGGCACTCGCTAATGCGGCTTTCACAACCTTGCTTACCCTGGTCACGCTAGTGACCATATTGGGAATCGTTTCCGCCCCCGGAATTGTGTGGTTGCTCGCCCCAGGGTTTAGAGCAGATGCCTCCAAATTGGCCACTACGACCCTTCTGACGCAAATCATGTTTCCATATCTGATTTTCGTCAGCCTGGCTGCCTTGGCCATGGGTGTCCTGAATGCCCTGCGGTCCTTTGTTGTTCCTGCACTAGCCCCGGTTTTTTTCAATATCTGCGTGATTCTGTTCGCGGTGATCATTTCTCCCATCTTTGCCCAACCGATTCTGGCAGTCGCCGTGGGGATCGTCATAGGGGGGCTGGCCCAATTTCTCATGCAACTCCCCGGTCTACGAAAAAAAGGGCTGACCTTCTCCTTGGATTTTCACCCCCACCACCCCGGTGTCAAGAAAATTGGCCTTCTGATCATTCCATCCCTCCTGGGCCTTGCAGTCACGCAAATCAATCTTACCGTGAGTACCATTCTGGCATCATATTTCCAGGGCGGTCCCACGTATTTGTTTTATGGTATGCGCCTGATTCAATTTCCCCTGGGTATATTCGGGGTGGCAATGGCTACAGCCATCTTGCCCTCCCTCTCTGCCCAAGCTGCACGCGGCTCAATGACGGAACTTCGAGAAACCCTAAATTTTGGACTGCGGATGGTGCTCTTTATCATTGTCCCATCCATGGCCGGCCTCATCTGTTTGCGAATTCCCATCATTCACCTGTTCTTTGAACATGGGGCCTTTTCGGCTCAAGATACCATTGGCACCGCTTCCGCCCTCCTAGGGTTTTCAATCGGTCTCTGGGCATTTGCCAGCTATCGAATTCTGGCCACGGCTTTTTATTCTCTTCAGGATACCCGTACACCAGCCCTCGTCGCTGTGTTGTCAGTGGCCACGAACATTGGCCTCTCACTTTGGCTCATGGCTCCCTTAGGGCACATGGGTTTGGCCTTAGCCGCCGGGTTAGCCGCAATTTTTAACACTCTGATATTAGTGACTATTCTCCATCAACGTCTTCACGGTCTTTTATGGGGGGCACTGTGGGCGTCCATTGCTCGAACCCTCTTGGCGCTCATTCCTCTCATAGGACTCACCCTCTGGGTTGCCGGCCTTCCCCTCTGGCAACAACAGGGAGAACTGGGAATAAAAATCTTGTGGTTAGGTATCGCCATAGCGGGAGGAACCGTGGGATATTTTGGAGTTCATTCCATCTTTCGTTCATCAGAACTGGAACATGTGAAAATGATGATCCATAAAAGATTGGCCACACCCATTCAAGAATGAGGATGGGATGGCTGGCTACCCATACATACGACACTCTCTTCCTGCTTGGGTGCCAATTTCCCAAAACTTGGAGGACCATCTTACACGATGATTGCCGTCTTGCAACGCGTTCGAAAAGCCTCCGTCACAGTTAGAGATCAATCGGTCTCCACAATCGGGAGGGGGCTGCTGGTCCTGCTAGGAATCGCCAGCGACGATTCAGATCAGGATGAAACGTTCCTGATCGACAAAATGCTTCACCTTCGGATATTTTCCGACGGGGATGGCAAAATGAATCGTTCCCTTTTGGATATTCAAGGGGAATTATTGCTCGTCTCGCAATTCACATTACTGGCGAATATCCGAAAAGGACGGCGCCCCAGTTTTGAGTCGGCAGCGTCCCCAGAGGTGGCACGTGCCCGCTATCATCGCATTCTAGCCTGCCTGAGGGAAAAGCACATTCCCGTCCAAGGTGGAAGTTTTGGGGAACATATGCTCGTTTCACTCGAGAACGATGGGCCGGTAACGATCATTATCAACAGCCGGGAAAGCAACCTGGGACGGGTTAAGGAGCCCGACACTCTCACCGATAAGGGAATGAACGATCAAAAAGATTTGGCCTGGGAGAGCCAGTAAAGGAAACAAGGTTATGACACCTATCCCTGCCCAACATCCCTTACGCCAATTATTTGGCCAATTGACCGAACGGAATTTTACTGAAGCCTTAGGTTGGCCAAATTTCCAAGTCACGGAATATGTCTCAAATCTGCTGGTCGAATTCACCCACGTCGACCAACTGACTCGCATAAAAAATCATGACGGCGAGCCAGTGGAAACAGTCGTAGAACTTCTCTACGAAGCCGAGGTCAATAGCCAGCAATCCGAAGTCGAAAAAGAACGCGAAATCCATCGGCACATTGGCGATCTCACGCTATTTCTGGCTGGCCTTTTTCCTGAATATTGCCGACGGATCAAATGCTCAGGTCTCATTCATCATAAGGATTTTTTGGTCGATTACATGAAAGCCGGAAAACGTTCCTACCATATTGTGGCCACTACCGAAACCCCTGACTCGCTAAACTCCCCTTCACTCTTCCAAACCCTCTCCTCCAACTTCGAGTTGTGCGTCGCCGGACTGGGCTTTGTCCGCTTGGACCTTGACCGCTTCCAAGATTCGCGTTATCGCCGAGGGAAAGACATTCTCTTGCACTAAGTCCTGCAATATGTACCCTCATTCGTTTCTATCCCGTCCTCTAAACACTTAGAAATGGGTAGCGATACATCACCATAGATCCTATTTGTCAGAATCAGCACTGAAATAACCGCCATTTTCCTGAACGTCGGATATGCGCGAGACCATACTCCTCAGAAGGGGGTAGGGGTAATGGGAATTCCATATGTGAGCCCTTCTCCCTCCTTCATCCATGGTCGGATTTCCCGCACCTTAAATTTTTCCGTTCAGATTCCCTCTCAAACGTCCGAAACCATTGAAGATTACACCGCACACATCCTCGTTTGCGACTCCTTAAGCAAACAGGAGGATTGGGACCATAGGGAGATCAACGGCTCAAAAACATGCGCGCTGAAATTGAAGAAAAGTTGCGATTGTGTCCAAGCTTACCTAGCCCTCCCACTATCGCAGCCCAAATTATCAACATGGTCCACGACCCTGAAGTCGATATCAAAAATTTTACCGATTTATTACGTTGTGATCCGGCGCTCTCAAGTAAAATTCTCCGAATTGCCAATTCTCCCATTTACCCCTATCCCAAGAAAATTGAGAACCTGCATCAAGCCTTGATGATTCTCGGCCTGAATGCGACTGTCTCCCTAGCTCTTTCATTTTCCTTAACCCCGGCACTCAAGAAGCAGCTTGGCCCCAGCTTGGATTACGGATATTTCTGGAAACGAGCGTTATTGTCCGCAACGATCGCCCGAGTCATTGGCATAACTTGTCGAATGGTCGAGGGAGAAGAATTATATCTAGCCGGTCTCCTGCAAGATTTAGGCATGTTAGTTTTGGACAAAACCTTTCCAGAGCTATACGCCGTCGACGGACTTGACCAAAAATCCCACGAAGCAATCATGCACCGGGAACAAGAAGTATTAGGAACCACGCACAGTGCTGCCGGCAGCTGGCTTCTCAGCCAGTGGAATTTTCCCGATCGCTTTCGTTTGGCGATATCCGGCAGCGACGATCCCGATGCGGCTACCACCCAGGACGACCGCATGCGATTTGTTTATTGCGTTAATTTGTCTGGGAAAATTGCTGAGGTCTTTCTTCGAGACTATGGCACCGAGGCTCTTCATACCCTCCAACAGCAAGCAGAAGCCTGGTTAAACCTTTCCTCCGGAGCCTTTCTCGAGATTTTGGAAACCACCCGACAACATCTGACAGAAACGGAACGACTCTTTGACACGCAAATCCCCACGTGGACAGATCCTCAAACTATTTTGGACAGCGCGCGTGAAGCCTTACTCTTTAGAAATCTTCAAACGTTGAAACAAGTGGAAGAACTCCAAATCGGGACCGTGGAGATGGAAGCCCAATTCAACAACTTAGAGGAAGTGAATCGCCATGACCCCATGACCGGCGCCCTCAACCGAGCCTATTTGGATAAAACCTTGGAAATCGCCTTTCAACACTCCCTGGCCACGGGTGACCCATTGACTCTCGTCTTTACTGATTTGGACAAGTTCAAATCAGTGAATGATACCTATGGCCACCAAGCAGGCGATGTCATTCTCCAATCCACGGTCCGCACCCTCATGTCAAAAATTCGTACAACCGACGCAGTCGGCAGATACGGCGGGGAGGAATTTGTTTTGGTCCTGCCAAAAACCTCGGGTGAGGGCGCCGAAATGGTCTGCAGCAGAATTTTGGAAACATTTCGAAGCACTGCTTATGAAATCGCCAAAGGCACCCAGCTCACCGTCACGATTTCCCTAGGCATTGCCACACTATCGCCCGATAGCCCTTTCGCCAATGTGCATGATTTACTCCAGGCCTCAGACGAAGCCGTGTATTTTGCGAAAACCCATGGTGGTGACCAATACGTGAATTATGAGAAGATGAACACAAGACAACCGATGAGGTAGGACATACGACCTTTTACAGTCTCCCTCATTCTTCTTATCCAGTGAACAACCGGCCTTCATCTCAAAAATCTATCGTACTTATTCACGGTGGAGCCGGGTCGCACCGACCGACTCCTCCTCAAATCGAATGCTTAAGGCAAGCACTGCAGGAAGGGTATGCACTTTCCCAGGCAACACAACCAGCCTTGGCCATCGTCGAACACATGATTGGGGTACTGGAAGCGTCAGGCTTGTTCAATGCGGGGTTGGGGTCTTTCCCTCAGCTCGATGGCAAACAACGGATGGATGCCAGCATTATGGAAGGCCAACAGCTCATGGCCGGAGGGGTCGCAAGCTTAGAAGGCTATGTGCATCCTATTCAGGCCGCCCGCCTGGTTATGACCAAAACCGATCACGTACTCGTGGTCGGACGCCATGCCAAACACCTCGCTCAACACTTTTCTCTTCAGCGAATACCCCGGGCGACACCATCTACTCAGATTCGTTCCCCTGCACCAAAACACGCACTCATCAAATCCCGCTCATTTTCGTTGTACAAAAAAATGGGGCAGTATGAGACGGTCGGGGCCGTGGCCTTAGACCTTCAAGGAAACCTTGCTGCCGGAGCATCCACCGGCGGAGTCCCCGTCATGTTCCCTGGTCGGGTTGGCGACACGCCACTGATTGGGTCAGGTGTGTATGCGGATAATTCCTCTGGGGCGATTTCCATGACTGGCCTAGGTGAAAGCATTATTCGAATGGGCATGGCCAAATGGCTGGCAGTTCTCTTGAAAGCCGGATACAGTCCCTCCCGTGCGGCCAGACAGGCCCTTGGCGAACTGGTTTCCCGGATTCACGGCGAAGCAGGATGTCTTATTCTGAAATCCAACGGTAAGTTCACAATTCAACATACGACACCCTGGATGGCTGCCGGCTATTGGAATGGCAAAGGTCCCCCTATAGTCCGTGACCGTTTTTCGGCCCGTCACTCATTTCATCAACCCAACTCATAACCTAGATACACCTCCTTCCCTAAGACGTTGTAGATAGAAACACGTCTTAGGCCCGCAACGCCTCCATCACCTGGGTAACGTGGCCATCCACTTTGACTTTTGGGAAGATTCGTCCCACTGACCCATCCTCATTGATCAACACGGTCGTTCGCTCAATGCCCATAAACTTTCTGCCATAGAGGGATTTTTCTTTCCAGACACCATAGGATTGCAGAATGACTTTCGACTCGTCGCTCAGCAATGGGAAATTCAATTGAAACTTGTCTGAAAACTTCCGGTGTGACCCCACTGAGTCGGCACTGACCCCTAGGATTACAGCTCCTCGTTGACGAATATCCTGAATCCCATCACGAAATGCACAGGCTTCCTTTGTACAACCAGGAGTATCATCTTTAGGATAAAAAAAGAGCACCACTTTTTTCCCCAGAAAGTCCGATAAATTCACAACGCGACCAGTATCGTCTGGAAGGGAGAAGGCCGGAGCCGGGGCTCCAATCTCTAATGGAGACTTTCCTTCGTTGGAGGAGGATTTGGCCGTCCGCTTAGCTGCCTGCTTCTTCAAAGCGATGCCTTTTGAGGTAGCCGGTTTTTTCGGGGTGAGGGCACGGCCCACAGAAGCCTTGTTACGAGCAGAGGAAGCAGTCTTTGCTTGGACCTGTGCCGCTTTGGGTTGAACCTTTGGGGTGGCCTTTGTGGATGAACTTTTCTTTGATTTGCTGGATTGACCTTTAGGTGGCATATACCCTCCCTTGGGAAAAATAAGTAAATAGGAGCCTTGAACAACGGCATTGAACTCTCATGATCCTGCTACCAATATTTTCAATATTTCACACGACTAGAAACGAGGGATTGTACAATTTTGGAACGGCTTCCGTCAGATCTCCGGGAATCTATCCTAAACGAGGAAAAATCCAGAGGGCTTCTTTGACCAAGAAATCCGCCAGTATGAGAGAGGAAGACGCGTGTGGACTCCGAAGAACCCGGAAGGGAAACAGGCGCAAGGAGAAATGAAAACGGAGAGCTGGTAAAACGGCGATGCGATACTTAACAGGATGATGGGGAAGATGAGGAATTGGCCTGAAAAAGGTCGGTATACTTTCTTAATTGATCCTCCAGTTTTTTAATTTCTTCGTCTTTGGCATTCACGGAACTGGTGAGTTCGATATTCAACAGATTATTTTGCAATTCCAAGTCTTGTAGTTGATCCTGCAGCGTGCGAATTTCCGGGATCACACGATTGAGTTTTTCTGTACTTTCTTCCTGTACCCGCTCCAGCTCAGTTTGGGCCACCCGTAGGTCCTTTTCCCAATGTAATTTTTCCTGCTTTATCATTCCCAACTCTTCTTCGACTTTCTGTAATCGGTCCTGAAAATAGTTCTTCTCATCACGAATCCCTTGGACAATGGCTTGAACCTCTTCCAAGAGACTGGAAAGATCTTTCATTAGGAATCCCCTATAGGCTGCCAATACGGTTCTTTCAAATACAACTCTATTGTGTTGTATCGGAAATACTTCCTCTAACATTTAGGAAATTCAGCCTACTTGCTCTTCACTGAAAAATTGACGGAACCATAAATTGTCATTGTTTATCCGCAGATTCCTATTTTTTTGGCCTTGACAAAGCCTTAACTCCATCATTAAATTTATACAATTCCTATCGGTTTAGTATGAATTTATAAAATGAATCGATTTCCCATCAAAGTCACGTACGGAATTATGGCCACCGTGGAACTGGCCAGACATAAGGATACCCAACCCCTCCAAGCCAAAGTCATTGCGCAACGTCAAAGAATACCGACACGATTCATTGAACAAATCATGCAACGCTTGAAACAGGCAGGTATTGTACGTAGTGCTCGCGGAGCGCAGGGAGGCTACACTCTGACAAAAACGCCTAGCCAGATTTCACTGGCCAGCCTGGTTAACTCCATGAATGGCGCACAAAGAGAACTCCTGAACGGCATCACAGACAACAATGGGAACTCAAACCAACGGCCGCTCTCCACTTCTCTGCTTTCAGGGATTTGGCAACAAGTGGAAGAAGCCGAGCAGGGGATCTTAAATAATATTTCCATTCAATCATTGTTAGAACAGTATGAAAAGCTCGAAACCCAACGTGCCTTGATGTATCATATTTAATTCTTTTGCCGGCTCCCGATGAGATCATCAAGTATAATTTTCCGAATCTTTGCTAACAAGAAGGATGGGTCGGCATGGGGAATGCTCTCAACCCAAACAGTAAAAACACGTTGCCCCTTTCTTGTCGTTTCCTAGGATCCCGCTTTCACACTGAAGAGGAACATATATGAACACATCACCAACCCTGACTTATCCTCATATTCAAACGACACCCATTCCACCGGAAATCTTAGAAGAGATTGAAACGTTTGAAGAAGAGGTCACACGGCTACAAGGGGGAGAAACCCCCGTGGATGTCTTCAAACCATTTCGACTGCAATTTGGCATTTATGGACAACGGCAACCAGACGTCCAAATGGTCCGCATCAAAATTCCCTTTGGAGGCCTGACGGCCAATCAATTACGCCAAATCGCCATCATCGCCGATACCTTTGCCACCAGCGTCGGACATGTAACCACGCGGCAGGATATTCAGTTGCACTTTGTTCCCCTTTCTCAAGTCGGAACCATCATGCGAAAACTGGCAGAAGTCGGGCTGACCACTCGGGAGGCCTGCGCAAACACGGTGAGAAACGTGACGGCCTGCGCCTTGGCCGGGGTGTGCCCAGGAGAAGTATTCGACGTCACTCCTTATGCCAAGACTGTGGCCTACCATTTGCTGCGAAATCCGCTCAATCAAAGTTTGCCCAGAAAATTCAAAATTGCCTTTTCGGGATGCAAACATGATTGCGCCCTCACCCCTATTCATGACGTGGGATTACTCGCAACCCGAAATGCACAAGGCCAAATCGGGTTCAAAATGGTCGTTGGCGGTGGACTGGGATCCACCCCCCGGCTTGCGAAACTCCTTCGTGAATTCGTCCCGCTCGAGGACCTCATTCCCTCCATTGAGGCACTGCTGAAGGTTTTCGATAATTTGGGGAATCGAAAAAATCGCAGCAAGGCCAGAATGAAATTTGTCATCGATAAATTAGGGTTCGAAGAATTTGAAAGACGGTGGAAAGCCACCTACGAGGCCATGCTGCAGTCCGGCGCCACCAAGCAAGGCATGGAAGTCTCCGTTTACCCCGACGCCGCCCCCTTAATCATGCCGACCAAGTCCGGCAATGGCGCTTCACATGAGGGCAACGGCCACTACCCCATCAAAGAAACATCGAACGGTTCATCGTCCTCCGCCGAAGCGGAAGGGTTGGACCGTTGGCGAAAAGGGAATGTGATCCGTCAACGACAGGATGGCTTTTACGCCGCAGCCATTAAATTGCCGTCTGGAGACATTACCTCTGAACAAATGATCATTTTGGCTGATTTAATCGAGCGCTTTTCGAATGGCAACATTCGCACCACCATCAATCAAAATTTCATGGTGCGATGGATTCCGGAGGCTAACCTGCAACCCTTCTATCACGAGTTGGTCGAACATGGGCTTGGGGACCCCGGGGCGGAAGGGGTGGAAGACATCGTGGCATGCCCCGGCACAGATACGTGTGGCCTTGGCATTACATCTTCCAAGGGTCTTGCCCGCGCTCTGGCCGAGGTATTTCCTCCGGGGAAAACACCGGATGACTTGGAAGGGGTCAATGTCAAAATCAGTGGCTGCCACAATTCGTGCGGCCAACACCACATTGCTACATTTGGTCTTCATGGGGTTGGCAAACGAATGGCGGACCACGTGGCCCCAGTGTATGAACTCCACATGGGTGGAAAAGTGAACGGGACGGCAACTATTGCCCAATTGATCGTCAAAGTTCCCGCAAAAAATGTCCCAGCCGCCATCACCCACATCTTGGACCTGTACCGGCGGGAGAGGACGCCTGGGGAAGCCCTGCCCCAGTTCATTGAGCGAACGGGCAGGCTGAAACTCAAAGATGAACTTATCCCCTACACGATTCTGCCAGCCTATCAGGATGACCCAAGCTTTTATGTGGATTGGGAAGGGGATCAGGAATTTACGGTAGAAGACTTAGGACCAGGAGAATGCGCCGGGGGTGCCTTGGAAATGATCGACAATCGCATCCTGGAAGCTGAACAAGAGCTGTATCAAGCTCGGCTCTTGGCGGAAAAACATCAATATGCCATTGCCATCAACAAAGCCTATCGAGCCGTCGTGGCTGGCGCCAAAGCCATTTTGGTCACGGAAGGGTTGGATCCAAACTCCGATGAAGAGACATTATCCGAATTTGATCGGTTAATTGCCGGAAAAGGACTCATTCCGGAAGCCTTTCATTCCATTGCCAGCAAGTTTGGCGACTTGGGAGCCAAAGACACATCACCTGATTTCACGAAAGCCAAAATGGCGTTTGCCAAACAGTTCGTCGATGTCTGTCGGCTAGCGACCGAACAAATTGGACAGGACCTCAAGCTTCAGCCCGTCGAAATCGCTGAAACTCCAGAGCAGACCAACGGGAATACCCCACCCCCTGAGCCCATGGCTGAAACCGTGGGACCACAAGCGCCGGTCTATGACTTGCGGGGAGTGGCATGTCCGATGAATTATGTGAAAACCAAATTGAAATTGGAAATGATGGATGACGGGGAACAATTGGAAGTCTGGCTCGATGCCGGAGATCCGATCCGCAACGTCCCTCAAAGTTTGCGAAACGATGGACACAAGGTTCTCAAACAAGAGCCGATGGATGCCGACGAACAACATTTCAAAGTGCTTGTCGAAAAAGTTGAAGACTAACCCAAAACGATCGTTCACCATGAAACCCTCACTGCACACAGACGAATGGCCTAGCCTCAATCAATACCTAGAAGGCCAAACTCCGCAGGAAATCCTGCGAGTGGCCCATGAACGCTTCGGCGAACAGCTGATCTTGGCCTGCAGCTTTGGAGCCGAAGATGTCGTCCTGGCTGACATGCTGTTCCGTCTCAACCCTCGAGCCACTGCGTTTTATCTGGATACCGATTTTCTCTTTCCTGAAACGTACGCCGTTCGAGATCGACTCATGAAGCACTATGGATTACAACATACCCAACTCATTCAAATGAAAGCGGCATTATCCCCGGAGGAACAGGCAAGCCAATTTGGGGAAGCCCTCTGGCTACGAAATCCTGATCAATGCTGCCAGCTTCGCAAGGTCGATTCCTTAACGAAAATTCTGCAGCGCTATCAAGCATGGATCACGGGTATTCGACGTGACCAATCGCCTACCCGAGCCAGCGCAAAAATCGTCGAATGGGATACCAAATTCGGGTTGGTGAAATGGAATCCCCTTGCTGCCTGGTCATGGGACCAAGTCTGGGCATACATTCGCGAGTGGGACGTTCCCTATAATGAACTCCATGATCACCATTTCCCCAGTATCGGCTGCACGCATTGCACCGCGCCCGTACTCCCGGGAGAAGATCCCCGCTCAGGGCGGTGGAAACAATTCACCAAGACAGAATGCGGCCTTCATCCTGTCAAACAGGCAGAGTGAAGAACAACCCGGTTCATTTAGAAATTTCCAATGACAGATAGGAGATGGGAGGCAGTCAGTGAAAAAGGTCGCGATTATTATTACTCGGGGCGGTTATAACAATCTCTTGCAAGCTTGCGAATGGGTCGGATTGGCCGCAGCGTCCGGCATGGAAGTCAGCGGGTTTTTTCGAGATGAGGCAGCCGCCCGCATGACACAAGCCAAAGTCAAAGAATTGACCATGACGGATGGGTACCGAGGCCGGGAAGCACAAGTCCGCGAAATGCTGCGAGAAGCCCATAAAGAACATCTCCCAACGCTCATGCAGCAGGCGAAAGAAAACGGTGACGTAAAATTTTCCGTCTGCAAAGATTCCTTGGGTTATTTCGGCATCAAAGTCGAAGACCTCATCCCTGAACTGGATGAAGTCCAATCCGCCGAAGCGTTTTGGAAGGAATCCGTAATATCCGCTGATCAGGTTTTCACTTTTTAACATGCCGATTGAACCCATGGATCAACTCATCGCTAAAATTGGAAAAGGATGGAAAGGCGCCAAGGATTTGACTTGGGAGGAGGCCAAACGAGCCTTTCACGCCATCGTCAAAGGGGAAGCCACCCCCACCCAAGTGGGAGCCTTTCTCATGGCCATGCGAATCAAGACCGAATCCATCTCGGAATTGGGAGCGTTTACCGCAGCGGCCCGGGAATACGTCGCCCCCCTTCAAGTCCCGCACGCAGCCAATATGGTCGACGTGCCTTTGTATGGAGAGAAACACCATACCGTCCACATCATTATTGCAGCCAGCTTGGTCGCGACCTCCGCCGGAGCCGGGATGTTGCTGCATGGCGTGGACTCGCCCCACACTTCATCCGATCTGACACGAATTTTAGCTCTTCTAGGCATACCGGTCGCTCTTTCCGTTTCAGACATTACCCAGCAATTATCCCAACGAGCGTGGGTTTATGCCGATCTGGCCGGATATCATGCTCCCTTAACCCGGCTCTTGGACTTACGAAGGGAATTCGGGGTGCAGAATTTGGCCCATCAGGTTGCCAGGCTGCTGAATCCGGCGCGCCTGCCCTCGCAAGTCATCGGCATTGCCCATCCCCCCTATTTGGATAAAATGGCGGAAGCCCTGGACATGTTAGGAGCCAAGCGTGCCCTCATCATTCAAGGCGTAGAAGGATTCCCCGAACTTTCGATCTCCGCCCCCTCCACGGCACGCGAACTTCGCAGCAGTCATATTTCCACCCTCACCTTCCGTCCTCAAGACGCAGGACTCCGCAATGGGCCGTTTCAAGCCATGAGTCAGGGAGCGGCAACGGATACCGCATCCATTCCCGCACAAGAAGCCGCGCTGATTCAGGCCTTGTTGACCAACCGCCAAAAAGGCGATCAGCGAGCGTGGGTGATCTTCAATGCGGCCCTGTTAATTTATGCGGCGGGAGTCGCACCATCATTGGCCCAAGCCACTCCGCTGGCTGTTCACGCATTGGATTCCGGAAAAGCCGGCGCATTACTCCAATCCATGGCCAAAGAACCGAAAACCCAGGAGCAGATTCCGTCTTCTCCTCAACCCGTAACGGTATCCTCATGAAACATCTCCGACAACTCGAAGACCAGAGTGTCTTCATCCTTCGGGAAGCCTATAAAAATTTTGATAACTTAGCCATGCTCTGGTCCATGGGGAAAGACTCCACCGTTTTGCTCTGGCTAGCACGCAAAGCCTTTTTTGGACATGTCCCCTTCCCCCTCTTGCATGTCGACACCAGCTATAAGATTCCGGAAATGATCGAATACCGGGATCGCCTTGCTCGCGAGTGGCGATTGAACCTAATTGTGGGGCAAAACAAAAAAGCCTTGGCCGAAGGCATGAATCCTTCGAAGGGCCGAGTCGAATGTTGTACGGCGTTAAAAACCCAAGGCTTGAAACAACTCTTGGAAGAAAAAGGCTATACCGGAGTCATTCTGGGCGTACGGTCTGATGAAGATAGCACCAGGGCCAAGGAACGGTATTTCTCTCCTAGAGATAAAAATAATGAATGGGACTTCCGGGATCAGCCACCAGAGCTATGGGATCAATACAAAATTTCATTTCCTCCCGGCACCCATATTCGCATTCACCCTCTGTTGGATTGGACGGAAATCAATATCTGGGAATATATCAAGTTGGAAAATATTCCCTTTCTGGATAATCTCTATTTGGATCAAGGAACAGGCAAGCGTTATCGCAGCCTTGGCTGTGCCCCCTGCACCTATCCGATCGATTCCACCTCTAAAAATGTGGATGAGGTTATCATCGAATTACGCAATACCAAGGTGGCCGAACGTGCCGGTCGCGCACAAGATGAAGGCCGAGGCATGGAACAGTTACGCAAAGATGGATACATGTAATCATGACGACGGACACTGCCATAAAAGAACGCATGAACATCGTGATCGTGGGGCACGTGGACCACGGCAAGTCCACCCTGCTGGGCCGCCTCTATGCCGATACGGGTACCCTGCCCATCGGCAAGATCGAGAAGATCCAGGCCATCTGCAAACAGCAAGGCAAAGAGTTCGAATACGCGTTTCTGTTTGATTCTTTTTTAGAAGAACAACAACAGGGCATCACCATCGACACGGCCAGAACCTTCTTTTCCTGGGGAGGACGGCAATACATCATCATCGATGCCCCTGGGCACAAGGAATTCCTGAAAAATATGGTCTCAGGCGCCGCACGAGCCGAGGCCGCGCTGCTGGTCATCGACGCACTGGAAGGCGTCCGCGATCAATCCAAGCGCCATGGACTGCTGCTCTCCATGCTCGGAGTCAAACAAGTCACGGTCATTGTGAACAAAATGGACCTCGTGGGATATCGGCAGGACACGTTTCAAGCCATTGAAAAGGAATATCGTGACTTCTTGAGTCAACTGAACGTGACCCCCCAATATGTCATTCCAGCCAGCGCGAAATTGGGGGTGAACATTGCCCAAGTCAGCCCGGAGACGCCGTGGTATACCGGTCCCTCGGTGTTGGATTCCCTGGCACATTTCAGCCTGGAAACCGCCTTGGCTGAAAAACCCCTGCGGCTCCCAATTCAAGACGTGTATAAATTCGATGCCCGGCGAATTCTCGTCGGTCGTATCACGGCTGGACAATTAAAAATTGGCGACCGCTTGGTCTTTTCCCCTTCGAACAAATCGGCCAACATCCAGACTATCGAAGCCTTCAATGTTGACCCGCCGCCCACACAAGCTCAGGCAGGCCAATCCGTGGGCATTACCCTCGACGAACAAATTTTCGTGGAGCGCGGGCAAATCGCCGCACAAGAAACCGACCGGCCACTCGTTTCGACCCGGATACGCGCCAATCTGTTCTGGCTGGGCAAGCAGCCCCTGGAAACACGACGCACCTATAGTCTCCGCTTGGCCACCCGTGAGGTGCCATGCGAAATCGCCAAAATTCATCGCATTGTCGATGCGAATAATTTAGACGATAAACACACCCAATCCACCGTGAAACGCAACGAAGTCGCCGACATCACCCTGCGGACAAAAACCCCGATCGCCTTCGACCTCTATGCCAACTTTGAAACCACCGGTCGTTTTGTACTGGTAGACGACTATGATGTGGCCGGAGGCGGCATCATTACCGAATTGGTGCATGATGAACAGGAAAGCTTCCGCACTGAAGCCCGGGAACGCGACTCCGTTTGGGTAAAAGGTGATATCACCCCGGCTGATCGCGCCAAACAATACGGGCACCATGCGGCCGTCTTACTCTTCACCGGACCCGACACCACGGCCAAGGCCTTCCTCGCCAGGAAACTGGAAACGGTCTTAGTGGCGGAAAGACGTCACGCGTATCTTTTGTCTCCCGAAAATTTGCAACGTGGGTTGGATGCCGACCTCCAAGACACCAAACCCGAAGAAGTCATTCGGCGATTTGGAGAAGTCATTCGCTTATTGACGGATACCGGCCTCCTCGTACTTTGCACCACCAACGCTTTTCAACAGCCCACACGCGAGTTGATCCCAACGATCCAAACGCTGGTGAACCCCACGCCTTTGATTACCATTCACATGGCCAAGGAATTAACCGGCCCTCAACCGGATACAGACCTGACCTTTGCCGGTCCAGAAAACTTTGACGACTGTACGAGCCAGATCATTCAGCTCTTGAAATCCCGCGGGCTCCTCAAGGAATTCTCCGGAGGCCCCTCGGAAGTACAGTTTTCAATCTAATCTCATCGGGAAAAGCTCGATCACTCACGTCCGACCAAGATCCCAGCCTACAGGAGACGCCGATGGATAAAGTCATGGATTATGTGTATGTGACAAACGTCATACCTCCACACGTGTGCGAATCCGTGTTGGCGGAGATCCGGCCTCAGGAATGGACCAAACACTCCTGGTATAACTATGAAGACAATCAATATTCCTCCCAAAAAGACAAGGAATTAGATGTACTCAGCACAAACCAGAAGTTGCAAGATACCCTGGGCCCGTTTGTCTTCAAGGCACTGCAGGAATACATGGTGAAGTATGGAAACCAAACAGATGACCGCATAAAAAGCTTTGTCAGGACATTCACGCCCATCCGGTTTAACCGGTATCGAACGGGCACCATGATGCGCGAACATTACGACCATATCCACTCCATCTTCGACGGACAGAGGAAAGGCATTCCCATCTTAACCATACTGGGATCCCTGAATGACGGCTACGAGGGAGGGGATTTCTGGATGACGGGCCTTCAGAAAGTCAGCATGCGCGCCGGAGATATTGTGCTCTTTCCGTCCAACTTCATGTATCCTCATGAAGTCAAAGAAGTAACCAAGGGCGAACGTTATACGTTTGTGGCCTGGGCCTTTTAAAAAATTGTGTGGGTCAAGGACACCACAGGTCCTTTCCGGCTTACGAAGGCGAGGACAATTTCAAGCCTGCGATCCCACCGATAATCGCCACGATACATAATAGTCGAATGGCATTCCGTGGTTCATCGAACAGGACAATTCCCAAGATCACCGTTCCTGCCGCTCCAATTCCCGTCCATATGGCGTAAGCTGTTCCCATGGGAATTTCCCGAAGAGCAAAGGACATACACACCATACTAATTCCCATCGCCAACACCGTCCCCACACTGGGCCACAGACGGGTGAACCCATCCGTAAACTTCAGGGCCGTCGCCCAGACAATTTCAAAAAACCCCGCAACAAACAATAAGGTCCATGCCATATGCTTGATCTCCTTCCCGCAAACGGTTTTCTTTCGGTTATTGCGAACTAGTCAGTAGGTCGTGGCGTGTCTTATAACAAACAAACCCGGCAAAAGGCATGCGGCTTCCCGTCTAGCCACCAAACCGAGTCGTGGAACGACCAGAAGGCATCGTCTCTCCCGCATGACATGCACCACTTCTCATTCCCCAGGAGGGTACCACTCGAGAGCCAGCCTTGATTTGATGGAACACGTGGTTATCTCAATAACACAACCGAGAGATCGGGTAGCATAAAGAGTCATGGTACGGTAAGCTGAAGGAATCCCTCTGATACAGAGAGGGCAGTCAGGGACAATGAAGAAAAGGGGGTGACTGGCTTCGACGGGAAGCAAGAGGTCAACAGAGCGTGTCGAGCTCTCGGAGTCTCGTTAAACCTTCGGGAAACCATTAAGTGCCAACGATAACTTGGCTCTCGCGGCTTAATTGACCGCGACGTCCCTCCTCTCTTTGCCTGCGGGTGAGGAAGGGGCGTCACACTGCAGGCTGGTCCAAGGCTGGTGCTCAGCGGCGGCGGACGAGAACAAGCTGGGCTAGCGGGGACTCTAAGCCGGTCGGTGGGCGTGGGTCACTGCGAATAACAAATCATCGGCTACACACGTAGGGCTGTTGCGCTGAATGTTCTCGGACAGGGGTTCGATTAACACAATGGTCGCCCCGGGGAGCAATCCTCGGGTGAACACGGGGCTCATTCGGTGAACCCTACTGCCCGGACTAACCGGGTCATGGCAACGCCGAGGGGTCGGAGAAGGCCAACTTTTCCGGCCCTGTAGAGACTCAGAGACCCGCTGGTCGTCAGATGAGCGGGCACTCGGAGCATCGCAGGATGCTAACACGCTCCGCATCCCACGTGGATGAAGGCATAGTCCGGCCCAGGTTGAAAAGCCTGGAACATCCGTCCCCTCACCTCCACCAATCGGCCTCTGGATCCCATGATCCAGAGGCCTTTTTTTTGTTGAAGCTACCGCCTACAATGCCGCAGAAAACGTCATGGCATACCTTTCCCCAAAACCCCTTTCTCCTCTGGAAGCAGGCTATTTGGCTGGCCTCATCGATGGGGAGGGGACGATCACCCTATCCAGAAGAAACCTGAATAAACATCGGGCCTTGGTAATCACAATCAGTAGTACGGAACTAAGCATTTTGAAATATGTTCAGGCAATCACCGGGGTGGGCAAGATCACCAACAAACGCATTACCAAAGCGAACCACACCCCCAGCTTTACCTACCAAGTGGCCAACCGCCAAGCCCTGTACATCCTCAAACAAATCGCCGATTACCTTCGATCCTATAAAGCGGATCGTGCCCGATTGGCTCTTATAGAGTACCCAAGATTAACACCAAGGAATGGCCGGTACTCACCTCTGCAACTCCAGGAACGCACCCAGTTTATTGAAAAGTTCTTGGGAATCAGACCGAAACCACTTGGGTAACGAAAAGATTAAACCCTCAACATCTCACATGTCTGCTAAATTCTGAGCGAGGGATGGCATTGGTTGCTTCGTGCGAGGTTGGCGGGATTCAGAAGCATTTCAATGTTGGTGCGTTAAATAAGATTCCTTTCCTCTTCCTCCCATCGAACTCCAAAATAAATTTGCTGCCATCGTCGAAAAAGGTCGAAGCCCTCAAGTCCCGCTATCAACAAAACCTGACCGATCTGGAAAGCCTATATGGCGCACTGAGCCAGAAGGCGTTCAAGGGCGAACTGGATTTGTCGCAGGTGCCGCTGACGGTAGAGCCAACCATGGAAGCCACAGACAGCAAGGAAGAATTGAGCCACGAAAGGCGGGAAATGGGAAAAGGGGAATTGGAACTTTCTGCCCTGAGCGAGTTTGTCGTGTTGCAACAGACTGAAGGTCACAAATACCTGTTGCGACTGTGATGCCAAGGACTGGCTGGAGCAGATTCGCATTTTGCACGATGCCCATAGGCATTGCCCCGCAGCCTCCCTTGCACTATGCCTTCCCCGTATTTCAGTGCTCATACCGCCCTGTAAGCCCCCTTGTGCAGAACCGAGATGATGGCCTACCGGCCTAAAGGCGGTCATGAGGCAGCGTGCAAACACGGGAATGTTTACCAACCCAGGGATGGCAAAATTTTCTGAACATTTTGACGCAGTTTGTCAGGACCATGACATCTTTTCCCACTTTCCGTGATTCTGGATTGGGGTAGGGATATCCATCGATTGGCGTTAATCTCAAATAAATCAATGGTCTTCAACTCTTTTCGCACTTCCCAGATTCAGGTCTAGAGCAGGAATGAGTTTTGCTCATTGAGCGGCTCACTATCCAGCCCCTGAGGTAGTGGGAAGGGCGGCTCATTAACTTCCACAACAAGGAGGAAGGCCCATATGGCTAAGCTTTTCACAATTGCGTTGGCTGTGGTGTTTGAATGACGTTTGGCGGCATGACCGTCGTCAAAGCCGCGGAGTCATCTGCCCCGATCATCGTCGCCTCAGGCAAATCCGATGAAGACCATGGGAAATCCGGGGATGACCATGGCAAGTCCGGTGAGGATCATGGCAAAGGCGATGATCATGGAAAAGGCAAAAGAAAGGGCACGGGAAAAGGAGCATTAATCCTTTCCTCCTTTCACAAAACACCGGTAAGCCACCGGCTTACCCTGTGGATTCTTCCGGCCGTCTATAAATCTGGCCTACGGATTTGTAGACGGCCGTTTTCTCCGTCGTTTGTCTTCGCCACCTCCAATCCGTCCCATTCAGGACCCACTCTCACCACCCACTATCGATAGTGAGTGCCTCCATTGGAACCAGGAAGCCTTCCCCTCTACGTTCTCTTTGCTCAACCTGTGTTTTAGGCTGCCCCTATACAGCCATGCAGTCAAAACCATACTCCTGGAGGGAATTCCATACTGTGAAGAATTCGAACCGTTTCTCCCTTCACTCGCAAGAAAAAATCATAACCATTGGATAAACAACGTTTTTTACACCTCCCTCTTTACCCAGGTACCTCTTCGCAATTTTTATGACATGGCGTTTGACTGCACTGAACATTCTCACCCGATCAATCTGAAACTTCTTTCACTTGAAAAAACAATGGTTTATGTTCCGTCACTTTCCTGGAATGATCTGGAATAAGGATTGCTTTATCCATACGTTAGAAGTCATTCTCCCGGAAAACACAGGACGGTTGAAGGGAGAATCTGTTTTAACAATTATTTTTTTGGAGGGCAGAATTATGGTTAAAGGTTTTACAATTTTGTTGGCCTTAATTGTTGGATTATCTTTTGGCGGGATGACCTTTGCGAAATCCTTGGGTGATTCCTCTTCCATCCAAAGCACCTTCCCCTTAGGGACCGATGGTGACAAGGAAGGTGATAAGGATGGCAAGGGCGAAAAGATGGATGACAAAAAAGGCGATGACAAAGAAGGCGAGGACAAGAAAGGCCACTAAGCCTCTCTGAATTCCTTATGACCGCCTTCGGGGGAGATCCCCCGAAGGCGGTTTTCCTTGATCCCGTTGCAGTGCTGACGGGATGCCCCTTACCAATCTGCTCCCAATCGATCAAGAATAACTTGCTGGACGACTGTCGACGGTCCTAACGTGGCCAGGTAGAGAACTGTCTCCGCCACATCAAATGGGCTGATCTTTTCACTTCGCACAATCTCCTCAGGGGAGGCATCGACTAAGTCATCGGCCACCCCAGCCGGACAAATTGCGCTCACCTTGATGTGCAAGGCTCGCCCTTCATCAGCCAACGATTTCGTCAAGGCCATGATGCCATGTTTGGATGCGCTATAAATTCCCGTCCCTGCCCAAGCCTGAATTCCGGCCACGCTCGAGATGTTGATAATCACTCCTCCCCCTTGCTGTTTCATCTGCCGAAATCCGGCTCGACAACAGAAAAAGGTTCCTCGAAGGTTGGTATTCAGTATGTCATCAAATGCCTTAGTTGACGTGTCAGCCAGACGACCTCCCCCAACGATCCCCGCGTTATTGACTAAGATATCCAGACGGCCATACCGGTCAACGGTCTCACGAATCAGCCGCTCGACCTGTTCTTCTTGTGACACATCAGTTTGCTGGACCGAGGCTTTTCCCCCGGCTTGCTCAATCTGTCTGACCGTCTGCTGACATAAATCCATTCGCCTGGCCGCCACGACAACCGTCGCGCCTTCTTCCCCAACACGCAGGGCGATGGCTTTTCCAATCCCGCTGCTACTCCCGGTGACCACGGCAACGGTATTCTCCAACCGCTTCATCAATGACGTTCCTTCCCTTCGTTCTGCGGACCATGCGCTATGGCCTGTCTGGCCTTATTCCTCCGGATCCCGATGAACCGTGTCAGGGCTAAAGGCAGGAAGACACACGGCCATATATTCCGCGCCCCCAGCATATGGTGTGCTATATCTCACCCATTCCCCTCGCTTGGTATGCACCGCCTGCCCCGCACTGACCTCCACCACCCCATCGATGGATTCCACCACTATTCGCCCTTTTAACACGACCGTATACTCATCGAATTCAGGCGTTTGTCCCGGTTCCATCCATCCTTCCGGACTGGACATTTTGGCGATGCTGACCGCGTCGGTTTTGGAATTCACCCGTCCCACATACTCTTCAATAATTTTTGGTTTGTTCCCTGCCGGCTGAATGATGGATGGCGAAGAATACACGGTCGGCATGGCGCACTCCTTCCGATAGATCCACAACAATCATCACTTGTCCACTCGACATGGACTGTCCGCGCCTGAGGCTAGCCGGTCGCCCCAGGGATGTCAATCGCCTTCTCCACACCACCGAACGATCAGTGATCCAATCCACTCTCCTTGCCAGCTATCCCGCCAGGCCCCAGAACTCCACGGATGATCTCCTTAAAGGTTACTTCGCCATAACCGAGAAGATGGGATATGAGCATCTCTTCCCCGCCTTCTTTGGTCGAAGCGGAACTGGCTGAGCTCCGCCCGTTTCTCCAGAAGGAATTAGAGGCCGGGACCCTGGACCTTCCCTTGTTGCCGGTGGTGGCTCATCAAGTCCTGCTGGTGTCTGGCGATCCCAATGCCGATTCCTCAAAGCTCTCTACGCTGATTCAACAGGACCAGGCTTTGGCGGCTCAAATTCTTCGCATCGCCAATTCTCCGGCCTATGCCCCACGGTCCCCAATCGTGTCGCTTCAACAAGCCATTGCCTGGCTCGGATTCAATATGCTCGCTGGCCTGGCATTTTCCGTGTCGGTCCAGAGCGGTGTTTTCAAGATCTCCGGACATCAACAAGAAATCCAAGGATTATGGCGACAGGCCTTAGCCACAGGCCTGTATGGCAAAGAAATCGCCCGGCGCATCCGACACAACGTGGAAAATGCCTTTCTCTGCGGAATCCTGCACCTGATCGGAAAACCCGGCGCGCTCCATTTGCTTTCACGCGCTCCCTCCCCCACAGGGTCTTCCCATTCATGGACCGCGCTTGAAATCCTCTTGGACGAATTTCATATTCCCGTGGGGACCGTATTAGGGAAGACTTGGAAATTACCCGAATCGGTTCAAGAAACCATTCAGTTTTACCAAGACGATCAGTATCATCATGCGATTTCCCCGGCCAAGGGGACCGTGATTACCTGCCTGGCGCATCATTTAGCCTCATTGAGCTTACAGACATCCCCGATGAATGAAGATGCCATTCGCCATCTTCCGGTCGTTCGAGAGTTGAACTTTTATCCGGAAGATATGACCGCCCTCCTGGAATTACAGGAATCCATCCGGAAGAACGTGGAGTGTTTTGTGATATGAAACCATCATCTTCTTTTGATGTGCTGGTCATCGGCAGCGGACCCGCAGGACAGAAGGCGGCCATTCAAGGCGCCAAAGCCGGCAAACGCGTGGGACTGGTTGAACAAAACCGCGAAGTCGGAGGAGCGTGTGTCTATCAGGGCACCATCCCCAGTAAGACACTACGGGAAAGCGCCCTGCAAATGGTTCGGTTTCTTCAGGCCACCGATGTATTCGAATTTCGCATGAGGGACGATGTCAAAATCACCAGCCTCATGACCCGGCTCCATCACGTCGTTCGCGCCCATGGCGAATTTATGAAAGAACAGTTGACTCGAAATGGCATTACCCCGTTACATGGCCGAGCGAAATTTCGTTCCGACCATGAAGTGGACATTCACCATGTCGATGGGACGTGCACCACGGCATCGGCTCCTCTGATCATTATCGCCGCCGGCTCGCGTCCCCGTATTCCCGATCACGTCGCCATTGACCATGAACATATTCTGGATAGCGATTCCATTCTCTCCTTGGTGTATCTTCCAAAATCATTGACCGTCCTCGGAGGTGGAGTGATTGCCAGTGAATATGCCTCGATGTTTGCTTTGTTAGGGGTCCAGGTCACCATGATTGACTCGGCGGATCGCCCCTTAAAATTTCTCGATCAGGAACTCACCGACCAGTTCAGCCTGGCCTTTGAACAGACAGGCGGACGCTACCGTGGACTGCAAAAAATTCAACACGTCCAATGGGACGGCTACTCCCATGTCACGACGACCCTCGATAATGGGGAGACGGTGAACAGTGAGAAGATGTTGGTGGCCTTGGGACGCGTGGCCAATATTGAATACTTGAATATTTCCGCCGCGGGCCTTGAGCCCACGTCTCGCGGACTCATTGCCGTCAATGACCATTGCCAGACATCCGTGCCGCATATTTATGCCGTCGGTGATGTCATTGGTCCGCCCTCCCTGGCCTCCTGTTCCATGGAACAAGGACGGCGAGCCGTTTGCCATGCCCTGGGCCTGGATCCCGGCGTGGCCCCCGAGCATATTCCCATGGGCATCTATACGATTCCTGAAATGTCGAGCGTCGGCTTGAGCGAACAGGACGCTATCGGTAAGTTCGGGAGTGCCCTGGTGGGCCGGGCAAAGTTTTACGAAATTGCCCGCGGGCAAATTTCCGGAATGACGAACGGCCTACTCAAAATGGTTGCCGACCCAGACGGGAAGGAATTGTTGGGAGTCCATATTGTGGGGGAAGGGGCCACGGAGTTGATTCACATCGGACAAATGGGCCTCTTGCATCATATTCAAGTAGATCGGTTCATTGAAAATATTTTCAATTTTCCCACTTTGGCCGAGGCCTATCGAGTCGCGGCATTAGACATCGCCAAGCAACGCTCACGACGCTGATCATCCAACCGACCGCCCCCCATCATTGCAAGCGAAGGACCTAGGTTACAGCCCATTCCGTGTTATAAGGCTATGCGAGAGGGAGATACGAATAACCTCCCCAAAGAGAAGGACGTGAAGGGAACTCGGTCGAAACGATGTGATCAGAAACGATAGCCAAGTTCAATGATGTGGAAATCAATTCCACGATTATCAGTTCCATAAATCGCCGCATCGGAAAAATGATGGAACCGCCAGCCAAGGGTGATGTGTCCAGGAAAATGATAACTTACCCCTCCATGACCGATAATCTGGACCGGACCGCCAAAGTCTTGTCTCCCAAATTTCTCATCGCTGACAAAGGCTGCACCCGTTCCCAGATCCAACGACACCCGCCAATCCCAATTAGTCAGGATAATGGCTGGTCCTGTCGTGCCAATAAACCCTTCATCTCCCGCACCCCGTAAAATTCCGGCCGTAAACCGCCAGGTATAACGAGCTTCCCACCCACTTGGCCATTCCCATGATCCCGGGAACCCCAAAATGGCATAGGTATCAAATAATTGAAAATCTTCCTTTTCGCCGGGAGGAATCCCGCCAGGATCCAGATTGATTCCCCCGCGTACTCCGGCAGAAATCCATTCCAGTTTTTTTTCGCCCTGCCCATAACTGAGCGAGGGGCCGATTAACAGACTGCCGACAACAAGAACCCCGTAAAGCGTTTTCCAATGTACGACGTTCATAATTATTTCATTCTGTAGAATACATCATTGTTTTGAGCATACTGATTGAACAATGCGAAGTTCTCCGCTTTCCTCCCAATGGAATTCTTGATGACCATGTTTTCGAGGAAGGCGTTGTGTAGGTTACGTAATGACTCAACAATAAAAGGAAGGGGACTGAGGTGACTTAAGATGCTCGAGAGGGGCGCGCAGCACGATTCGTCGATTTCATATCCACGCTATTATTCCATAGATTGTTGAATAATTGATCCTTTCTTCAAGCACTCTATCATAAATTCCCTTCCAAGCAAGGTTGCTGGAGGTTCTTCACCAAATATGCCGACAGTGATGACCCGCTTTCCAGAGCTCACATCCTCCAGGCAGGCACGCCTGCCTATAACCCCGGGGCTGAGGCTTCATCACGCCGTTCTTTTTGTGCCTCAAAGTAGGCTTTTTCTTCCATCTCCAATGCTTTGGATTGCTGAATGTCCAAGACTTCTTTGGGTGTCAAATATTTCAATGCCGTGGCGGCGAGAATTTTTTGATCGACCGTGCCTTTCAACTGCACATTAATCAGGGCATCCGCTCCCTTTCGAGCAGCGATTTTCAACAACTCAAAGTGTAGTTCATCCCAATTGACTTTGGCTTTTCCCTGCGGTTGATGGGCCTCGAGTTCACCAATCGTCTCATAGGGAACTTCGGGCACGTCATCCAATATTTCTACGGGATGGTCAACATCCGTGCATTCCTCGTCCGCCACACTTGAATCAATTCGAGCGGCACGTGCCACATTCACGTCGAAGCTTTTCAACCGCATCGCGGCAAGCGCCGCTTCATGTGGATTGCTGCTGCTCGACAAGCGTTTCAGTTTTTCCGCTCGATCCAACGCCTCTTGCAGGCTCATTCGAGCTCCGTGTTTTCTCAACATATTCACCGGCATATAGTCACAGTCCTTCACTTCGCCTTTATGGTTTTCTTCCTTTTTGACCCACGGAAAAGACTTCTACCTGCCTCAGAATCACCTTGTCAATGCGCAATGCCCTATTTACAAAGACCGGCAATATGACAAGGACAGCGACACTTTTATTTTGACCCAATTTCCGTCCTTGATTAGAATATTTTGGAGTTGGCCTGCTCAGATTCTCCCAACGTTGGGCTAGCCAGGAGGAGAGCCTGATGCGACTATGAGTCGTCATATGATAAATCCAGTCGAGTACCCTCAATCTTGAAGCCACTTTACCGAAATTCCCTTTTTTTCTCCTCTTTCTCCCTCTTTATTCTCATGGAGTTGTGGCTGATTGGCTGTGTGAGCTTTCCCCCGTCCCGTTCTTATGAACACGACCCCATCAACTATCAACCCTCACCTGGGTTCAAAACTGATCATCTCCAAGGTCAGACGATGACCATTCAGGCCAATCAACCCTGGCAGGCCTCCGGGATCCAGGTCACCCCCGGCGTCACAATCAAAATACTGGCCTTAGGAAAATGGAGCCAAGCCCCGGCATTGAATGTATGGAGTGGACCTGAAGGACTTCCGAACGGATCAGGCAAAGAAGTTCCATGGATCAATTCAAATGCGCTCATGGGAAAGATTGGGGAAGGCAAGCCCTTTGAAATTGGGACAGACTGCGAGGTGCACGCGACAGGAAATGGAGAGCTGTATTTGGCCATCAATGACCCCTTTGACTGGGTGAAAGATAATTCCGGGTCCATGCAAGTGACCATCTACCTCCAAGAAGCGTCTTCTTCACTAACAGCTACCTCTTTCCCGGAGGAACGGTCTACCCCCTCCACTTTTTCCACGCCCTTAGCCACCCCAGCCCCCGTTGGCCTTCCCCGAGCGGTTGGAAAGCGGACCGCCCTGGTTATCGGGAATGCCCGGTACGAGATTGGGGCGCTGCGCAATCCCACGAACGATGCTCAGGACATGGCCGCCACCCTGCAAAAGCTAGGCTTTGAAGTGACACTCACCATTGATGCCACACAAGAACGGATGGAGCACAATATTAGCGAATTCGGCCGGCAGCTCTATCAAGGTGGAGTGGGCCTGTTTTATTATGCTGGACATGGCGTGCAAGTGGATGGAGAAAATTATTTAATTCCGGTTGGCGCTAACATTCAGAGTGAAAGTGACGTGCGGTACAAGGCCGTGAATATCGGACAGGTGTTGGGAAAAATGGGGGAAGCCCGGAACGGCTTGAATATTGTGATCTTGGACGCATGTCGGGATAACCCTTTCGCCAAACGCTTTCGTTCAGCTAGTCGCGGATTGGCCATTGTCAGCAGCTCAGCGGTCAAAGGGACATTCATTGCCTATGCGACTAGCCCTGGCAAGGTGGCCAGTGACGGGGAAGACCGCAACGGGCTGTATACGAAACAGTTACTCACACAGCTCCAAACACCTGGCATGCCGATCGAACAAGTATTCAAACGCGTCTTGCAGGGCGTTGAACGCGACACCAACGGCCGACAAACGCCCTGGACATCCTCTTCTTTTTCTGGAGATTTTTATTTTGTCCCACCCCTTCCCTAACGGCCCTCGCCATCTTGCTCCCATAGACTCGGTGCCCCGTTCTCTCAGAACCGGGATGGAACCATTAAAAAAAATGAGCCATTTGGCTTGTTATATCATTAACATGACAGGAGGGTTTGTCCATGAGCCAACAGCCAAGCACGGTCAAAGTCTTTGATACCTGGGTAGAAGGAAAAAACGGGACCATCCACTTCGATGTGATGACCACTGATGAGGGGACTGCCCTTCGTTTGGCCAAAGAGTATTTGATCAGCCTAGGCGAAGAGGGCGCCATTCTTACAACGGAAGAGTGCCAATATTGTCATAGCGAACCTTTGGCATTTTTTTCACAAGACCAGCAAGCGGCTTTTGCTTCACACGGTGGATTTATTCTTCCATTGCCTTCCTAAACTGTTGCCCTTGGAAGATCTCATGCCATCGCCTCTTCCCATGCTGAATTTCCTAGCGTCGCCAATCAGTATTACCTAGGGACTCGCCCCATCCAAACCCCTCTCCTCCCGGGAGAATCTCAGGAACTCTTCATTGTGCACCAAAGTTAGGGATGTCTATAATTGCCACTGTCGAGCAAGTTCCAAGATCAATACACGGGAAGAAAATTCCTGGAGGAGGCAGTTCCATGAGCCTGGCTGATCATACGTGCATTCCTTGTCGGGGAGGGATCCCGCCCTTGCCGACTGAGAAAATTCAGGAGTTACTCCAACAACTGGAATCGGGTTGGGCCTTGAATGAGAAGGGGCATTTGGAGAAGATGTACCCCTTTCCGAATTTTGCCGACGCCTTAGCCTTTGTGAATCGAGTAGGAAACGTCGCGGAAATTGAAGGGCATCATCCAGATCTCTATCTGGCTTGGGGCACGTGTAAAGTGGAAATCTGGACGCATAAAATCCAGGGATTGACGGAAAGCGATTTTTTCCTCGCTGCGAAAGCCGATCGCGCATTTCACCTTCCCCCATTACCCAACTAGGTTCTTGAATCCCATGGGACCTAGTCATACCCTGATCCACCCAGCATCCTCGCCCGGTCGCTCTTCGCAACCGGAGCCTGCCGAACTCGCCACGGACTTTCGTTCATTCGGAACCCGTGTCGCCTTGGTTACCATGCCCTTCAGTTATTCGAAGTTTCCCTCAATTCAACTAGGAACCCTCTCAGCCCTCTTAAAATCGCATGGGCTTGGCACGCAGACGTATCATTTTAATTTACAGTTTGCCCATCGGATCGGCGTGCCGCTGTATGAGATCTTGTGTGAAAAACGAGGGTTGTTCGGAGAATGGCTCTTCTCCGCCTTGCTTTTTCGTGACAACCCCAAACACCAGCAGTATCCCCAGGTTTTCCAGCCTCTGTTCGAGGATACGGCGCGGGAAGCTGGCTGTTCGATCGGCTTTTTAAAAGAAATTGCGGCAACCATCGCTCCGCAATTTCTGACTTCCTTGCTCACAAAAGTGGATTGGGGTCAATACCGGGTCGTCGGGTTTACCTCGACCTTCGATCAAAACGTCGCCAGTCTGAGCTTGGCAAAATTGATCAAAGACATTTATCCGGAAGTTCGCATCGTTTTCGGTGGGGCCAATTTTGATGGTGAAATGGGGCTGGAACACTTTCGAGCATTTCCTTGGATTGATTATGTCGTCGTCGGCGAAGGAGAACACGTCTTTCCCACCTTGGTGAAACAAATCCTCTTATCCGATACCGCACCTCCTCCGCCTGGAGTGGCTTATCGCGAGGAGGGTCACATTCGCCTCACACCCAATGAAAATTTAGTAACCAGCTTTCAGCAACTCCCCCCGCCTGATTACGATGATTACTTTGGGGAATTACAGGAATTAGCTGGCCAAGCATCCACTGGCTTAAATCGCATCCTGCTATACGAAGGCTCACGAGGGTGCTGGTGGGGGGAAAAACACCATTGTACGTTTTGCGGGCTCAATGCCCAGGCCATGACATTCCGGGCGAAATCAGCCGAGCAAGTCGCCGCTGAATTAGACTATTTATCCAGCCGCTATGACACCACGCGCTTTCGATTAGTGGATAACATCATCGACATGAAGTACGTAGATGGCCTGTTCGGACAATTGGCTGAGCGCCATGTGGATCTCGACGTATTCATGGAAACCAAAAGCAATCTTACCAAACACCAGATCCAAACCCTGGCTCAGGGCGGGGTAAAATGCATGCAACCCGGCATTGAAAGTCTGAGTGGCGCTCAATTAAAGGAAATGGATAAAGGGGTGAGCCCCCTTCAAAATATTCAATGCCTGAAATGGAGCCGATACTACAACCTTGATGTGTCTTGGAATATTTTGCTGGGCTTTCCGCAGGAAACCGACTTGGATTATCAACGGCAATTAGATCTCATTCCCTCCCTGTTTCATCTTCAACCGCCCGAGGCGACCGCCCGGTTCTGGCTGGAACGATTTAGTCCCTATTTTAAATGGCCGGAACGATATGGCATTCGCCTTATCGGACCTGGCCTCGCTTACGAATATGTCTATGATGCACGCCAAGTGGACTTGCACAAAATTGCCTATGACTTTGAATATGAGATTGACTGGAAGGTCTCGCCGTCCCTCTATGAGGAATTCACCCGCTTAATCCAAGAGTGGAAACACCGTTACCACTCACCTAATCGTCCGTTTTTATATTTTGCCAAATCTCTCAGTTATCTGACCGTTTTCGATGGCCGCCACCCCTCTCCCACCAGTGAGCGATTCGATGGAGCATCCGCCTTCATTCTGGAATTTTGCCATGACCACCCCAAACGCTTTGAGCAGATACGAAAAGGCCTTCAGGAAAAAGGAGCATCATCCACAGATCATGATATCCAGCCCCTGGAAGATCTGTTGCTGGTATTAACCCGCAAGCGGCTCATTTATGAAGAGGGCGGAAGGTATTTCACATTAGCTCTTCCGGTGAATCCATATCGGTAACAAATTCCGATCTCCACTAGGCTAGAACTTCCGGTTATTGGGGAGCCCAAGGATTTTTCTTGTATTTTTCTACATATCATTTTTGGTGCGGTTTGTGCAGAAAACCTGCAGTAACCTCTATTTTGCAACTTTCGTTTGACAATCCTTTTTCCCGACGGTAGCCTACTTAAGTTTGTGTAGAAACATTCCGAAAAACCGCATAAAAATGAGTATCTCAGGAAAATTCTCACAAATTTTCGTTTGGGCAAAGCCTACGATTCTCGGTTCTTCCCTTTCGATACGCACGACTCTTCTTTGTTCGATCTTTTTGACCATTTCCCCCAGCGTGATTCAGGCAAAAGAACCCTCTCTGCGCTCTCAAGAAGATTCTCATTCCCTCACGTATAATTATTACCTCGCCACCAAAGGCAAAAATCAAGACCTCCCGACTTTAATAAATAAACAAGCGAATGCTGCATCTGACTCCCCCCACGGCCGACAATCATCCCCGAACTTCCCATTTAACCACTTTTCCGCTATCGGATCTTCCCTGGCCGCGCAGTTGGTTTCTCAAGAAATATCTCCCGAAGAGAGCACACGACCCCACGCCCAAGAAGAATCCTTCGAAGAGGTCTCTCCCTATATCATCCATGAACCCGCTCATCGAGACGACGGGGCTAACCGAATCACTTCATCACCTGCCCCCCACACTCAGGAAATCGATGAGATCCCTTTGGAAACCTCCGCATCTCCAAAAGACCCAGGCCCGAGCCAGGGATTCGCAGCAACATCTCCTGCAGAAATGGCTCCACCAAGTTTTCCGCTCTTCCCCTTAGAGGGCAATCACTGGCCCTCTTCCCTTCATGATCACGATCAGAACCAGACCGAAGCCGAAGAAGATGACAAGCAAGGTGCTCAGGACTTTCCCCTTGTCCAAAATTTAACTTTTCCTGATGAGACCTCCTCTCAATTATTTTCTGCACGTTTTTCTCGGGTGTTGGACGAGTCTTGGGAAGCCGCGACTTCGTCTCCAAAATCCCCCTATGGCTCCATCCCCTTGGTACTGAACGACGCTGTAGAAAAAAACCTTGAATATTTTCAATATGGGATCCCCGAACGCTTTCAATCGTATCTTGATCGGTTTCACCATTATCGAGAGTTAGTCGAACCCATCTTCCACGAATATGGAATTCCCACCGAGCTCATGTATCTTTCTTTGGTGGAAAGCGGATTTAACCCTCGCGCCTTTTCCCGTGCACGAGCGTCAGGTCCGTGGCAATTCATGAAAGGCACGGGCCGCATGTATGGCCTCCAGGTCGATTGGTATCTGGATGAACGCCGGGACCCTATCAAGTCAACGGTTGCAGCGGCCCACCATCTCCGAGACCTCTATGATCGATTTGGCTCATGGCCCTTGGCCCTGGCGGCCTACAACGCCGGAGAAGGGAAAATCAGTCGAGCCATCAGAAAAACCGGCAGCCGTGATTTTTGGAAAATTCGAAGGACCCGACATATCCGGCGTGAAACCAAAGAATATGTACCACGATTTATTGCAGCCACGTTAATCGCTAAAAATCCGACAGCCTATGGGTTTTCGGCTCCATTCGGGGTTTCCCATGAATTTGAGGAAGTTCTAGTCACCAAGCAGGTCAACTTTTCCGCTATCAACGAAAAAACTGGAATTTCAATCGAAGAACTCAAACGACTAAATCCCGAACTCCGCCGAAGTATCGTGCCTCAAAAGGGTGGAAGCGGCTATCACTTAAAAGTTCCCATTGGCATGGCCTCTCTTATTGAGGAACATCAGGACACAATGACGGCTTGGACTCAGCCTCCTCCCCCTCCAACCGAATGGTACAGAGTGAGACAAGGCGATAGCCTATCGGTAGTCGCTCGGAGATATAGAATGAAAGTCAGTGCGTTAAAGGCGATGAATAATCTTCGCAGTAATGTAATACGGGTTGGAGATCGATTGCGTGTTCGTGGAGGAGATGAAGATTACGCTGATGATCAGATGACATTCTACCGGGTACGATACGGCGATTCCCTTGGAACAATCGCGAACCGATTCCAGACCTCAATTCAAACTCTCATGCAATTAAATAACCTGAGGAACTCACTTATCCACCCCGGTGACCGCCTGCGAATTAAGGGACAGGTACAGAAAGCAAACAAGCAGACAGGGGATTCAAAGTGGTACCGAGTTCGTCGGGGGGACAGCCTATGGAGTATTGCCGAACAATTCAGTTTGAGCGTTCGCGACTTACAAGCCTTGAACAATCTCTCATCCAGTATTATTCAGGCCGGCCATTTATTAATGATCAGTCGATAACCAAGGTCAACTGATTATTTCGGAGTGATCTTCTCACCCTTTTCTACGTTCTCCGCACCTTCAAGTTTTTCATTAGAACCTCCCTTGGACTCGGTCTGGGAGGGTTCCTTTTGTTCTTCTGGAGCCAAGATCTTCACTCGAAGGCCTGCTTCATTGGCAAACGGAGAAAGAGGATAGTTTTGCATCAGTTGCTTGTAATACCCAACGGCTTCTTGCGTCTTTTCCTCTGACTCAGCTAATTTCGCCAACTCAAAAACAATTTGATCTTTATTCAAGGTTTTCGGATTGTCGAGAATAGCCTGCCAGGTCGAAAGAGCCAACTCTCGGTCGCCATTGAGAAGATAAGCCAATCCTAACCGCTGTTGAACTAACCCCAGGAATATCGGGTCACCGCCACTGGATCTGATTAATTCATTATATTTTTCGATGGCTGCCGGAATTTTCTGCTCTTCCATCAGACTATTGCCAAGTAAAAAAAGCGAGACATCTGCCCCTCTCGTCCCTGAAAATTTTTCCTGAATCTCTTGAAACAAGGTGGAGGCAGCTTGAATGTTCCCTTGCGCCTTTTTTACATCATCCATGGGACGATCCAAGTAGATATGCTGGGCTTTTCCCTGAAGCTCCCACGCTTCTTCATGCTTTTTTTGAGATAGCCAACCCAAGGTAATCACAGCCACCACGACCACCACGGTTAACAATATACCGCCCCACACTAACCGTCTGTTTTCTTCTACCCAACAGAGGAAACGGTCCTTACTCGAAAGAATATCTTCGGCTTCAACATGCGTAGTCTTTGATGGGGTTTCTTTAATCTTGTAGGCCATGAAAAAATTTCCTTTACACCTGAACAGACATAAAATCAGGCAGCACATAAGAATGCATAATGTGCTGCGTTATACCCATGCTTCCATGACATGTCAAACAGTATTCCACACTATTTCACTTAAGTTGACAAGGCCTAACTGACTGTTATAATGCGGAAATTACAACATTTTTCGGCGGGCGGATAGCTCAGCTGGCAGAGCACTGCCTTTACACGGCAGATGTCGCAGGTTCGATCCCTGTTCCGCCTACCAAACTTTTCTTGGCAAAGTGGTTGGTTATTCTGATATACTCACACACCTATTTCGTGTTGAGTCCTCCATAGAAAGAATTGTGGGCTACTTGCCCAAAGACATCAGATTTCGGGGCCGTCGTTCAGCTAGGTTTAGGACGCCAGATTGTCAATCTGGAGGTCGCGGGTTCAAATCCCGTCGGCCCCGCCATTTCTCCCCCGTGTGGGTACTTGAATCCCTAACATTCCTTCTTCTTCGTTAGTATATTGACTTATGAGGAGGTCAAAAAAGAATCTATGTCTTTTGGAAACCCTTTAGAACTCATCGGCTCGTTAGGCTGGCTCTCCATCATCATTTTAGTGATCCTGGGTGCGTTCTCGATGGTGTCTTGGGGAATCATCGTCTACAAAATTCGACGGTTTAAGAAAATCACTCAGGAAGAAGATCAGTTTTTACGGTCCTATGAACTGAATTCCGTCGATCAACTCAGCTTAAAAGCCGACGCCAAAACATTTCCCCTCAGTCCAAGCGCCTCTGTCTATTTGGGAATTTGCGAACGATTACCATCCTCCTCCGATCTGCTTCACGCCCAGACAAAATTAGAGTCCACACTGGAAGAACGATTTCCCAACCGCTCCTACCTGGAAAAAGTGGCTAATTACATTATTCAAAACCAAATCAACCACCAGGAATCTTATCTGCCATTCCTGGCCACCACGGGTAATATCACCCCGTTCATTGGACTCTTGGGCACCGTCTTGGGAATTATTAATGCCTTTCGAGAGATTGGCGTTCAAGGTTCTGCCAGTATCGCGGCAGTAGCTCCGGGCGTTTCTGAAGCCCTTATCGCCACGGCAGCAGGTCTTTTTGCAGCGATTCCAGCCGTAATAGCCTATAACTTTTTCTTGTCACGGATTCGAAAATTAGCTTTTCGGGTTGAGGCCTTTTCTATTGAATTTCTCAATTCTGTTGAGGAATCTGAAAAGCTATTCAAAGAAAAAGAAGTCGAGGTGGCTCGATGACCGTTGGCTCAAAACCCAGACAATTCCTCTCTGAAATTAATGTCATTCCTTTGGTCGATGTGGTTCTGGTCCTACTTGTCATCTTCATGGTAACGGCTCCCATGCTTCATCGTGGGCTGGATATTACCCTCCCCACCTCTGCCTCCAACAATATCAAGGCCGAAGAACGATTGGTGGTCACTATCAAAAAGGACCGCACACTATTACTGGGAAACGATCTGATTAGCCTGGTTGATCTGAAAACGAAACTCTCGCAGAGCAAAGCCGAAAATCCCCAAATTTCCGTTTACCTTCGGGCAGATCAGACCGTTCCGTACGGGGCAGTCGTTCAAATCATGGATGAAATCAAGGGTGCCCACATTGAACGACTCGGCATGGTAACAGGGCCGAAAACTGAAACAATTGAAGAGGAATCGTTCACCATCTCTCCCTAACCCAACCGTGATATGGGACATGCTTCATCCCCAAGCCTAATCTCACTCGGGCTGACAGCAGGCTTCTCGCAAGAAAACGCCCCATTCCGATGGAGCATAGCGATTTCTTGCCTGCTACACGTCCTAATAGTTTTCGTAGCCCTTCAAATTCGATTTCACTCAGATTTGGAACAACCCTTTCGAGCCATTGAAGTTGCACTCATTTCCTTACCCTCTACGGAAACCACGCCACAGAACACACCGCAAACCCCACGCGTCGCCCCTGCGTCCCCAAAAGTCGCACCTGCGCCACCCAAAACTCAACCGGCAATCGAAGAACCCTTTACTCCTTTATCAACCACTACTGCATCTGAGCGGCTATCAGACTCTCTTGGAGGTGCGGTGGGCGCAATTAAAGTTCCCTCGAAACTTGAAACTGCGGTATCACCCCTGCCTGCCGCGAGCACAGAATCGCCTTCCACCCCGAAAGCCGATCAAACGCCCTTGGTTGATAAAATCCAACTACCATCAGCTCCACCAGAAATTTCTCGGCCCGAACGGCTGATCCCTTCAGAACCTGTCCCCATCCCTTCCGTCAATCGTGTCCCTGAGGCCAAAAGCCAACCATCACCCGCTGACACCCCTAAACCGGTAGCCACAGAACAAAAAAAGGTGGAGATGCACCCACCCACCCCAGTCCTTAAACCAATTCCCGAACCGCCCACTCTCAACTCAACGACTCCTTTCACTCGCCCCTCACCTAAGGAGTCCACTCCAGCTCCTCACCAGGAAAAGTCCCTGGAATCTTCACTGAAAGCTTCTCTCCCTTCGGTGCCTCCTGCGGTGAGCCACACGAAGCCAATTAGAAAATCTTCCCCATCCACCGCGTCCAAAGTTCCAACCCCGGTCATTCCCAAAGTTGCCCCCCCGGAATTAGCCAAAATTCCGAGCACTTCTGCCCCAAGTGCCCCCATTCCACAAGAACCCAATAAAACATCCGAATTCATAAAACAGCTCATGGCAGGCGTGAAAACTCCAAGTATCCAGGGCACAGCCCCTCCTCCCCAGGACCAGCCACGCAATGTTCACCCTTCCACACTGCCAACACCGTCGACCCCTTTGAAGTCAGAACTTGACCAGCAGTTGGCAAAACTTAAAATTCCGCAAGTAGCCCCTGCGGAATCCATTCAACAGCGATTACAACGCATTCAAGTGCAATCATCCTCTGGGTCCGGCAGCGCCTCGTCAAAACCGTCACAAGGGGAAAACCGGTATTTAGCCATGGTGGAGGATGCGATTGATCAACGATGGGTCGCCCCACCCCTGACATTGAGCAACCAGGTTGTGATGCTGAAATTTCGCATTTCCAAGTCAGGGGAAATCTCCCAAGTCCAGATGGAGCAAAGCTCAGGAAACGATCACTACGACCAGGCAGCCCGTCGAGCGGTTGATGCCGTCAATCCCCTGCCCCCATTTCCTGCTGACCTGCAGAAATCATTTATTGATGTATCCTATCGCTTTATCAAACAAGATTAAGGAAAACACCTCTCACATGAAAAACTTACGCCATGATCCCACTCTCATCATTTTTGGATTGCTCCTGCTGCTCGGTCTTACTTCGCCTCTCCCAAGCCCCGGGGAAGACGCCGTTCTGGAGGCGACACGGTCGGAATTCCAAAAAATTCCTATTTGGGTCATGGATTTTCCAACAGTCAAGCGGGACAATGCCCTGCCTAAAGGGGCTCCCCAAACTGTCGTCAACGTACTTAAAGCCGATCTCAACCGCTCCCAAGTATTTTCCGTAGCCGACATGCCGGGAGACCAGGGGGGATTTTCTGAAAATAAATGCGTCAGCCTTCCGCCCTCGCTGGCTTCCCAATATCAAAAAGTCACCGTTTCCACATGGGGACGCATGGGGGTTGGAGGAACCGCCAGCGGTGTTCAAGGATTGATCTTCGATGCTTGCGCTTTTGATCCTGGCCACCAAGATGTCTTAACCGGGAAACGATATTTTTCCTTAAAAGCCACCGACTCGCTTGTTCGACTGATGGCTCATCGATGGGCCGATGAATTGGTATACCGCTACACAGGCGAACAGGGCATCGCCAGAACAAAAATTGCTTTTGTCGGTGAAAAAGGTAGTGGCCGGGAACTGTTTGTCATGGATTACGACGGGTACGACGCGCAACAAGTCACCGCCGACGGATATCTCAATCTGATGCCCACTTGGTCCCCTGACCGCAAGTCTTTGGTATATACAGCTTATCGGGACCGAAAACAGCAGGTCATGCGACGTGAACTGGGGACAGGGAAAGAGGAGATCCTGGTAGCTCCCGCTAGCCTCAACATCACACCCAATTTTTCTCCTAATGGAAAATTTCTTGCCTATTCCTCTGCCCAGGAAGGGAATTCTGACATCTTCCAGATAGAATTGGACACGAGAACCATCAAGCAGTTAACCTCTCATGATAGCGCGGATCTTTCCCCATCCTGGTCGCCGGACGGGCGTCAGTTGGCGTTCACCTCGGACCGAGGCGGTCGTCCACAAATCTACCTGATGAATGCCGATGGTACCAACTCTCGCCGGTTGACTTTTGATGGTGACTATAACGCCGCTCCGGCCTGGTCCCCGAAAGGAGATTGGATCATTTATGTCTGTCGGATTCCTTCTGAAGGATTCAAGTTATGCAAGATCTCCCCCGACGGAGAACATCGATCACAGATCACAACCGGACAAAGCATTGATGATTCCCCTTCCTGGGCGCCTAATGGACGGCACATAGTGTTCAGTTCCATTCGCCGTGGAGAAAGTCAGTTGTACATCATCACGGTTGACGGAAAGGGCCTGGAAAAAATTTCCACAATGGGGAGCCATCTGAGTTCCCCGTCGTGGTCACCGTTTCAACCATAACGTTTGTCGGTTATCCATCATGCAAATCGTGGATGTAGATTAAAAAAAGGAGTAAAGAGATGTATCCAGTAGTTCGTACGATGACAATTATGGGCTTGTTGACTCTGACCGCGTTCTCCTTGAATGGATGTGGAGAAAAACGTCTCCATGTATCCACGGTTTCAGGGGCTCCAGGGGATCAGGCCAGTCTTGACGCCACCTCACAGGACACCGCTTCTAGCGCCCAGGGAATAGATGGAACGACCGTGGATGAATCCAATCTTAGTGGAAGCGTTCCCACAGCTCTGGAAACCGCATCGGCAACCCATCCCACGACCACACAGTCTGAGACTCCGGTCGCCACCCTTCCACAGGCGGGAGCCGAATCTCTTCAAGAGGGAGAAGGCGCTCTTCTTCCTGAGGGTTCCAGCTTGAACACACAATCCGGTTCGTCTCCTCAAGACACCGCGCCCTTGGCTTTTGGTGACATCCGACCTTCCTCACTTTCGGATGCCGGAGGAGCAGGCGATGAAATGGCTCGCCTTCAACCTCAGGACAACTTGGGGCAAAATTCTACCTCCTCTATTGCAACCTCCCCCCTCCAGGAGACCGACCCTAACATGGAGGAAATTCCGGGCACACTTCAAGTCGCTAAGGCTGAACCCTCGGATTCTCTTCGGGAACAACTGGATCGGATGAAAAACCAAGAATTGGCCGCAGCCACGGCTGGACTGGAAGATGTGTTTTTTCAGTTTGACAGCTGGGCCTTGACCGGGGAAGGCAAACTTGCCCTAGAAAGAAATATGGGATGGCTCAAGAATGACCCTTCGGCCACCTTGCTCATTGAAGGCCATGCGGATCAACGAGGAACCCAGGCCTATAATATGATTCTTGCGAAAAAACGAGCGGTAGCCATTCGTGATTATCTGAACGAATTGGGGGTGGACCATAGCCGCCTTTCCGTCATTTCCTATGGCAAAGACAAACCCTTCTGCCAAGATCCGACCGAAGTCTGCTACCAACTGAACCGTCGCGGACATCTCCTCGTACAAAATCCGCAATGACCTCAATGACTCGGTCCAAGCTCAATCCATCTACTGACAAAGAAGGAGCACCTCGGAAACAGTGAATACCGGCAAACCTCGCATGGAGATTCCATTTTTTCATTCCAATTTTTCGTCCCTGGGAGCGGTATTGGGCGTAGGGCTCGGATTGCTGCTGGGAAGTGGCTGCGTGGCCCAACAGGCTGATTTGGCCAAAATCCAAAAAGATTTGGAAATGCAAATATCAAAAATCAAAGAAGAAAAACGAGCCCTGGGTGCCCAGGTAGACGAAGCCAAATCAGCCATTTCCGAATCCCAAGCCCTCATTTCCCAACAAAAAGCCGACATGGCCAAAATGAGGAGTGACCTGGCACCGTTAAATCAACAAGTCAAACTCCTCCGCGAACAAGATCTCACCAGTTTGTACGGCAAAAACGAAGTGGCGGAGAAACGAATCGGAGATCTGGAAAAATCTCTTAAGAGCCTGACCGACTCCCTGGAAAGCTTGAAAAATACGGTCGCCTCCCAAGGCGGTCAACTTCAGGACACTCAAACGCAAACGACCACGCTCGTGCAGCAAGTCGATGAGAGCAACCAAGCACTCACCAACACCATGACTGAATTTCAAGGATCTCTGACGCAGTTCAAAGAAGCCTTAGGAGGTGTGAGTGCACAAGTCACGGGACAGCGAGAAGATTTGACCGCCCAACATACCGCCATGACGGCCCAAGATGAGACGCTTCGTACTCTGGAAACAAGATCTCATGAACTATCCCAAAACCTGACGGAATTACAAAATGCTCTGGAACAATCAGGAACCGTCTTGGGCGGGCGCCTTGACGAACAACACACGCGCTCCACTCAGCTTCAACAGCAAATTACAGCCTTGCAGGAAAAATTACAGACGGACACTCAAGCCTTGAAAACCTATCTGGAGAAAGATGTCCAGTCCGCCATGACCCAACTGGTAAGAGAGGTTGAATCCCAACAACAACCAGTCCAAACCCGTCTTGATGCTCTCCAAAAGGACATGGAAATCCTGGGCACACATCTTCAAGCTGATGCTAACCAAGTGCAAGAACTATCCCAAGCCGTCATCAAACTCCGTGAAGCCCAGGACGTGATGGGGAGTTTGCTAGGCAAACGGGGAGACGAAATTATTCAGCAAGCAGGAAGACTGTCAGAACGCATGATCGGCCTGGAAACCCATCAGAGCGACCTGAGCCAACAATTACAATCCAATACTCAGAAAACCGGTGCCCACTTAAACGAGGTCACAACCAGCCTGAAGTCACTTGCCCAAGCCTTTGAACAAACGAATCAATCCCTAACGAATCGAATCACGCAACAAGAAGACACGCTCAAACAATTTCAACAGACGGCTCAACAACTGGAACGATTACAGCAGGAAACAGCAGGACAAGTGGCTACCATGAAAACTGCGGCTGACATCACTGACCAATTACATCAATCGGTGGAACAACTTTCCACACGATTACATGACCTGGAAATTCACCAATCCGGCCTAGTGGGGAAATTGGACTCAGACGCCCAAAACACGAACACCCATCTCAAAGAGGTGAATACCGGCATCCAATCCATGGCTCAAGCCTTGGAATCCGTCAGCGGCAAGCTCAACGTCAGGATTGATGATCAGGAACAGCGCCTCAATCGAGCGATGACCAGTTTTCAAAAAGTCCAAGGGGTCGTGGATGGCTCACAAACAAACCTCAATCATCTCAATCAGTTAACCGAAACAGTGAATCAATTACGTGATGTAGTCACCACGATCGGAACAAAATTGGGGGAGCGCGTCGATGAGCATGAAGACCGATTGGGACAATTGGCCCAACGCGTCAACCGGCTTCAGGGAACGAAACCCAAAAAATAAGGGGGCTTTTTCTAATCACCTCTCCCTGGTAGACTTAAAGAGTCAGGGGACATGTTGATGAGAGAAAGGTGAAAACCAAAGATGGCTATGATAACTTCGTCTCAATGTAAATTTAGTCTTTTGGGAATATCGATGATGTTCTCTGCCTGTGCTTCTGAGCCGAATTTGACGGACCTCCAAAAACAGATCCAACTTCTGACTATCCAACAAGAAGCCACCCAAAAACATGAACAGCAAACGCTGGAACGGCTTGGCACCATCGAATCCCAATTAGACGAACATGACTTCCTTGTGGGGGAATTAATTAAAACCGAAGAAGAAGCCAACTTGGATACCCGACATCTATTAGACAAACTCGAACGAACCAGTACGACGCTTCGAGACCAAATCGAGCAAACTCGTTCGACAACCCAGCGACGAGACCAAGATCTCTCCATCAGAGTTAAAGCGTTGGAAAGCCGCCTGGACAACATGGTCCATCCCCCTCGATCAACCCCCGTCGAAACGTCCGCTCCTACGACTCAGGCACCCAATGCCCCAAATGGAGGGACCATCGACAACCATAAACAACCTGAGTCCTCTCCTGCACCCAACACGGAGAATGAGGCCTCCGCTTTTCGCTCAGCCTATAAAGTGTATCTTAACGGAAATTACGATCGAGCCACGGTAGAATTCCAACGCTTTGTAAAACATTACCCGGATACCACACTTACGCCTCAGGCCTTCTATTACTTGGGAGAATCACTGTATCTCCAAAAGCAATATGATCCGGCTCAACAAACCTTAGAACATGTAGTGACAAGCTACCCCAATAACAAATACCGGGTTTCCGCTCTCTACAAACTTGGGCAACTGATGCTGGAAACCGACCAACGGCCGAAGGCCCAGGAACTCTGGAACCGGGTGATTCAAGAATTTCCCGAATCACCGGAAGCCACGCAAGCAAAGGAGCAATTGAAAAAGTCCGGTTTATCCTAGTCCACTGGTTGTATCCGTTCCGCATTTTGGAGCCGAGAAAGCCCCTCCTGCCCTTAAGCGTCTGGTATGCATGCACCACCACACAGTAAGATTCAGGTCCTTCCCGAGGAAGTTTCCTGTCGCATTGCGGCCGGAGAAGTCGTGGAACGTCCTGCCTCCGTCGTGAAAGAGCTCCTGGAAAACAGCCTAGACGCGCATAGCACACTGATCACCATTGAAATAGAGGAAGGCGGCCGAAGACTGATTCGGATTACCGACAATGGAGAAGGGATGAACCGTCCCGACGCTCAACTTTCCTGTCAACGATTTGCCACAAGCAAGCTTCGCCATGAAGATGATCTTCACCATATCCAAACACTTGGGTTCCGTGGGGAGGCTCTTCCCAGTATTGCGTCTATTTCACGATTTCGACTCAAAACTATTTCATCGGAATCATCCCTTGGAACCGAGACGTCCACGATGGGAGGCGTCACTTGGGACCTTCAAGACTTTGCCGGGACTCGAGGAACCGAGATTGAAGTTCGGGATGTATTTTTCAATACTCCAGGCCGGCTAAAGTTTTTAAAGTCCGTCCCGACCGAATTTTCAAAAATTTGCTATGTGGTACAACAGGCCGCACTGGTCCATCCGGCTGTTCACTTTCGATTGTTTCACCAGGGCAACAAAATTTTTGATTATCCCACGGCCAAAACCACACAGGATCGCCTCCTTCAAATCTACGGTCCCCCCTTCCTAGAACGCTATCTTCCGATCGCCCATCAAAGCCAAGGCTTTCAGGTAACCGGTTTCACCGTCAGCCCCCATTTTGCGAGAAATACGAGGTCACCCCAAGAACTTTTTGTCAATCGACGAGCGATCAAGAACTCCACCGTGGCCCATGCCATTCAAGAAGCCTATGGGTCCTTTCTCCCGAAAGGCCGACAACCACAATATATTTTGTTCCTTACACTTGACCCTGACAGTTTGGATATTAATGTGCATCCCACGAAACGGGAAGTGCGATTTTCGCGTCCAGAGATCATTCATAGCGGAGTTCGGCAAGCCATAAAAAATGTCTTCTTTGCCGCACCATCGGCCACAAACCAGCAAAACAATTGTACCGAACCCATAACGAAGGAACCGTTCAAAGGATCTCAATTAATCCAGACGGTGCTTTCAGATGAATTGCCCGAGCCCCCGACACTGGATAGACCTCAGAAGCCCCTACCTACTCGAGCCTCTTTATCCTTATTTGTCCAGGAACCATCGACACCATATCGGTTGGCCAAACCGCCTGCGACCGTCTTGTCACTCGGACAAATACATCACACATTTCTTTTGGGGCAAATCGACAAAGATCTCTATATTATCGATCAACATACCGCTCACGAACGAGTCCTTTTTGAACGACTGTTACGAAACTGGGCCGACCGGGAAATCCCGCAACAAGGACTTCTCATTCCCGAAACCCTTGAGCTGCCTCCTCATCAACAGACCCAATTGGAAGAATGGGTTCCCACGTTTGCCCAGGTCGGATTGGAGATTGAACGATTTGGTCAATCGACCTATGTGGTCAGAAGCGTTCCGGCCCTGCTGGGATCAGTCTCCATTGGTCCGCTGGTCATGGAATTATTGGAAGAGCTCACCGAGTGGCGGTCCCAGGATTCCTTGGAGCGAACCCTGCGGCCTATCTTTGCCACGATGGCCTGTCAAAGTGCCGTCCAAGCTGGACGATCAATGGCTCCCCCTGAGATTCAAACCCTTCTTCAAGATTGGGCCAATGAACAATATCCCTTGACTTGCCCGCACGGCCGACGAATCGCCATCCGCCATTCCTTTGAAGAGTTACAGACCCTCTTTGCCCGACCGACTTAACGGCGTTCCCATATGATAGCCGGTCATCTTATTCAAACCCGACACCCGGTCGTCGCCATTGTTGGCCCCACCGCCATAGGGAAAAGCCACATTGGCATTGAGGTCGCAAAACGGTTGCAGACGGAAGTCCTCACCGCCGACTCCAGACAGGTCTATCGAGAAATGGATGTCGGAACAGATAAACCCACGCTCAGTGAGCAACAAGGTGTTCCGCATCGTTTAATCGATCTGGTCAATCCCGACCAACCATTCAATACCGGAGATTTTAAACTTGCCGCAATAGCCGAAATTGCACGGCTCCATCAAGCCGGCAAAATTCCTCTGGTCATTGGAGGAACCGGGTTGTATGTACGAGCGTTGTTACGAGGGCTGTGTCCAGGGCCACCAGCCGACTGGACCCTCCGTAAACAACTGGCTGCTGATGCCGCCCAACATGGGCCGCAATTTTTATTTCGACAACTGCAACAAGTCGACCCAGTCTTAGCGAAACGTCTTCATCCCAACGACCAACCAAAAATCCAACGGGCGTTAGAAGTCTTTACTATTTTGGGGAAACCTTTTTCAGAGGTCCAAGCCGAACACCAATTTTCGGAACGACCCTACCCTTTTCTGCTGATTGGCTTGACCATGGATCGAGCCACCCTCTATAAGCGAATTGAGAGCAGGGTGGAATTGGAAATTGAAAAAGGCCTTGTCCAAGAGACCCAACGGTTATTGGATCGAGGCTATTCCAGAGAGTTGGGCTCCATGAAGGGTCTGGGGTACAAGCAATTTTCAGGATATTTGGCGGGGGAATATTCTTACGACGAAGCCATTCGAATTCTCAAACGTGATACGCGACATTTCGCTAAACGACAAATGACATGGTTTGGAAAAGAACCCGATCTTCAATGGCTCTCAATCGATCCGCCTGACCTTCCTGACCGAGCCGCGTCATGGATCATTGACCGGATCATCCATTTCCTAAAATCCCTGGAAACCACGACCTTCATGTCACCTGCTCCCCTTGTTCATTCAAAAAAATGGCGGTGTGACTAACCATTTATGATCGATCATGGTACAATCGACTCACATCTAACAGCTCAATCGACTCCACCAGAGCAGTCTCCATATTTTTCACCACGTCTCAGAGGGACATTGGGATACCGGCGTGATGTCTTTTTATCCAAGACATCCTGACCAAAACCCTCGTGCGCAGGCTAAAGAGGTAATGAGTGAACACACGAACAACGACACGTCGCACTCCTCAAGCACAGATAGGCATCATCGGAGGAAGCGGACTCTATCATATGCCCGGGCTTTCCAGTATAAAAGAAGTCCGCGTGATGACTCCTTTTGGGAAACCTTCAGACCCCATCAAGATTGGATCCTTTCACGGGTTGAAGGTAGCGTTTGTCGCCCGGCACGGAAAAGACCACCGCATCCTTCCAACTGCCATCAATTATCGTGCGAATATTCATGCCCTCAAATCACTTGGCGTGACACGTGTCTTCTCTGTCAGTGCGGTGGGGAGCATGAAAGAGACCATCCGCCCTGGGGATTGTGTGCTGCCGGATCAATTCATAGACCGCACAACACAACGAGCCAATACGTTTTTTGACCAAGGGGTCGTGGCCCATGTGTCGTTTGCCCATCCGCTCTGCCAATCCCTCTCAGGAGTTCTTTGGGAAGCGGCACAAGCCGAACCGGTCAAGATCCATCGGCCAGGGACTTATTTATGCATTGAAGGACCTCAATTTTCCACAAAAGCCGAGTCACTGCTTTATCGGCAATGGGGAGTCGATGTCATCGGAATGACAAACATTCCCGAGGCTAAATTAGCCCGTGAGGCGGAATTATGCTATGCCACATTGGCGTTGGTCACAGATTATGATTGTTGGCATGAAACGGAAGAAGCCGTGTCAGTCGGAGCGATCTTGGAGATCATGCACAAGAATGTGGAAGTCGCTCAACAAATTCTGGCTCATGCCCTAGAGTTAGCCAAAGATCTCGGCTCCTGCTCCTGCCACACGGCGTTGGAACATGCCGTGATTACACCCTTATCTTCGCTAACGCCAGCCATTCGAAAGCGCTATCACGTGCTCTTGCGAAGACATTTTTCTACTCATCTTCACAGGAAAAAGAGGTAACGATTATGGGGAATTTACTCGTTGTGGGATCGGTGGCCTTTGACTCCGTCAAAACACCGTTTGGAGAAGTATCAAATGTCCTAGGGGGATCTGCCACGTACTTTTCCACTTCGGCAAGCTTCTTTACACAGGTTGACCTTATTGCCGTTGTGGGAGATGATTTTCCCAACGAACATCTCCAATTTTTATCCAGCAGGGGAATCAATCTGGAAGGCTTAGAACGCCGGCCGGGGAAAACCTTTCGATGGCGAGGGGAATATTCTTATCAACTCAATGAAGCCCAAACTCTGGAAACCCATTTGAACGTGCTAGAAACCTTCCGCCCCAAAATTCCTACTCCATTTACCACCCCAACCGCACTCTTTCTCGGTAACATTGATCCAGAGCTGCAACTTGATGTTCTGAACAAGGTCACCCGGCCTTCCGTCGTGGCGTTGGATACCATGAATTTTTGGATTGACAGCAAACGTGATGCGCTGTGGAAGGTCCTGGAGAAAATCGATATCCTGATCATTAATGATGGGGAAGCCCGGGCTCTTGGCCAAGACCCCAATCTCGTTCAGGTAGCCAAAACCATCCTTTCTCGAGGTCCCAAAACCGTCATCATCAAACGTGGGGAATATGGGGTCCTCATGTTTCACCACAAAGGTGTGTTTGGAGCACCTGCCTATCCACTTGAGGCAGTCAAAGACCCCACAGGAGCAGGCGATACCTTTGCCGGAGGATTTATGGGCTACTTAACCGCCTCTGGAAACTATTCAGAGTCAGGACTCCGACAAGCCATCATTTTCGGCAGCGTCATGGCCTCCTTTAATGTAGAGGCCTTTAGCCTTGACCGAATGAAACGATTGACCAGGGAAGAAATTGACGAACGCTTCCGGGCGTTCAAACATTTAACCCATTTTGACAACCTATCCTAGGAGCCCGCGCTGACGAGTCCAGCCATGGAAGGATTTGGGAAGTTCTTACAGGAAGCCAGGGAAAGGAAACGGCTTTCCCTGGAGGACGTCGCATCGCAAACCCGTATTCAGCCCAAATACCTGGAAGCCCTGGAATCAGAGAATTTTGGATGCCTCCCCGGCAAAGTGTTTGCAAAAGGGTTCGTCCGGTCCTATGCCAAAACCATCGGGGCCGATGAAGAAGAAGCCCTCCAACGTTTCCTGGACGCATCGAGAAACTTTTACGAACAAAACCATCTGGAACAGCAACATCAACAAACAGCCGTTCAAGCCGAACACCGTGGGAAATTCAACCGAAATTTAGTTTTGGGATTGTTTGTCATCCTTGGAGTTGGGATTTTTTATTTCCTTCCCTCCCAGCAAGAAACCCAGGACACGACTCCAGAGGTGGACGTCCCCTCATCTCCCAATCAACTCGAACCCTCGCTTGCACCGGTCACGGGCGAACAGATTACCAATTCTTCGTCCTCCAAGGGAGACAGCCCGTTACCAGAAGATAGCTCCCTGCCCGAATCCTCAACGGCTCCTGACCCTGCCAACACCACCGAAGCCCCACCGCAACCCTCAGAGGTCTCTCCTAACCAACTCCCTCAATCCACACCGCCGCTGGAATCAAGCCCAGAACCCAAGCCCTCGGAGCCGACAAGTCCGACAACTCAAATCGGAAATTATCTTCTGGAAATTGAAGCCACTCAACTCACGTGGGTGGTGGTCCGCTCCGACGACCAGTTACCCAACGAAGCTCTCCTGCAACCGGGTCAACGCATCACATGGAAAGCTTCCAAACAATTTTTATTAACGCTGGGGAATGCCGCTGGAGTCGTGGTTCGATTAAACGGGGAACCGCAAGGCCCCTTTGGGAAACCTGGCCAGGTCGTTCGTGATATCTTGATCAAACCATAAGAAACCAACAACTTCATATACATGCGCTCAACAGCCCAGCCTCAGCCATAAGAGAAACCTGGCAGATTTTTTTACAGCCATTTGTAGGACACCAAAGCCCTTTTCCGGATACCCTCCTATTCAAGAGATGCGGTCCCGGAATGGCCAACAAGCAACATCCTCTGTGAATCACGTGGGAACTCTCGACTATAGATTCTGAAATTTGGAAAAAGCGGAATAGCTGAACCTTTGTTTGTCAAGTGATAACCTGATACCGTGAACCACAATTATCAATTATTGAAAATTCAGAATTCAAGGATATTTTAGGGAGGACCTGTTTCCTTGACAGCTTAAAAAATCCATTGATATAGTTAAAAGGTTTGAGTGGTTTTGGACTACCAGCAATAATATCCGTTCCCTCTTGAACGTCCAAACCAGCAGATGAATTAGAAGAATGTGGGGGCCTTTATTAGTCCCTCGATGTCATTTTGGTTTCATCAACTCTGTTTAACGTAAGGAGGCTTGCATGAAGTTTTCGATGAAAGTGTTTGGAATGTTAACGGCTGCCATCTTCCTCACCTCAGGATTAGCCATTGCAGGCCCTGAGAAAGATCCGGAATCACCGCGAGTTCCTGCAGACCAACGGGGTGCAGCGAAAAAAGACAAGTCTCCGTTGTATGACAAGTCGGAAAACGCCTCCCCTGAAATTATTGCCGAAGGTAAGGCAATTTTTGAAGGCAAAGGCACTTGTGTTAATTGCCATGGAAAAGATGGCAACGGACAAGGCCCGGCAGGCGCGGTCTTAAATCCAGGTCCCCGGGATTTCACCAATTGTAAGTTCCACAAGAAACGGAAAGACGGCGAGCTGATGTGGGTGATCAAGAACGGTAGCCCAGGGACCGGTATGGTTCCCTTGATTCCAGCCACCATTAGTGAAGAAGAGGGCTGGAAAGTCATCGCCTACGAGCGAAGCTTCTGCAAAAAGTAAGAGCAGGGTATTTCGTTTTTTCAAAACCCCCCTTGGAACCATCCAAGGGGGGTTTTTTTGTCAATAATTCCATCTAGCCAAGAACCCGGGATATTTGCCCGTTGACACCCTTTTAGCCCCTTGACTAGACTCATCTCTAGAATTTGGATAATCACTCATTCTTACAGCTAAATCGTTTTTCGAAAAGGAGAACTCATTAGAATGGCCAAAAAACGCTCTCTTACGGATGACGCAAAAAAATTAAAGGAAAAATCTCGAATGTCAGTCAAGGAAAATGAAAATCCCGAGGGAGATGCCAGAGTTCGCTCCTTACGAAAGCGGCTGAAGCGTGCCCAACGAAAAATACGAATGATAAAACAGCGTACCGAAGGATCAAAATCCAAGAAGACCGGTTCCGATTCATAATTCTTTAAATTCTGAGATGTCCAAGAGTACGGTGAGGAGGGGCGATACATGAGAAATCAGCAAGAACAACATGATGACGAATTTTCGGATCAAACGGAATTCGTTTCCCTAGAGGGCAAAAAGACCATGCCCCAGGACGATGAAGTTGATCAGTTGGCCGACGCCATTACTTCTGAATCGGAAGAGGAGCCAACAGAAGCCTCTGGTTCTCAGGAAGGAACGGAAGGAGAGGAAGAAGCCGAAGTTCTTGAAGAAGAACAAATAAAAGACGAAATTGACATTCAAATTGATTTATTGGCAGATGACGACTGGGTTGTCCGCCGGGAAGCCGCCATCACCCTGGGAGAAATGGGTGATGATCGGTGCATCGAACCCCTGGCGAAATGTCTTCGTGACGGCGACTGGCAGGTCCGTGAAGCGGCAGTTGAAGCCCTCGCCATGATCGGATCGCCCGCAGTCGATCTGTTGATTCGTTATATGCGTGATTATGATGCCAGAAAGTCGGCCATCAAAACACTAGGTAAAATCAATGATGAACGCGTCCTGGCGCCACTCCTTGCCATGCTCCACAATGACGAATTTAAAGATGACGCCACATGGGCATTGGCTGAATTAGGTCAACCGGCCATTGAAAAACTTTTGGAATGCTTGGAAGACAAGGATGAAGTCGTCAGAAAACAGGCCATTTTGGCCTTAGGAGAAATTAAGGATTCCGCATGTGTGGATCAACTCATTGAAAGACTCAAGGACAGCAACTGGTTTATTCGACTGTCCGCGGCTTCTGCACTGGAAAAAATCGGAGACCCTCGAGGTCGAGAGGCCGTGAAACCGTTATTAAAAGATCCTGATGTTGTCGTGCGCTTACGAATTGAGCGAATGTTAGCTGCGTGGAAAAAACAAGCCGTCAGTGCATGATTCAGAGATGAAGTGACAATACAAGAGGGAAAGCTCCCTGTAGCGAGGGCTTTCCCTCTTTGCCTGTTATCAGGGAAGAATATTCTGCAATTCCCGACGTAAATCCTCAAGAATGCGTGGGTGGACCGTACGCCCTTCGGCCAGATTCTGCCGAGCTTCCTGCACTTTGACTTTCACCATTTCAATTTTTTGACCTAAAGGACTCTGAGGATCAATCATACTGGCTTGATCCAAATGATGAAGAGCGCGTTCAAATTCTTCGGTGGCTTCGACAAACCGATGATCCAGTAAAAAGGCTTTGCCTTCGAGGAGGCCTTCTTGGGCATGCAGAATCTGACGCTGAACACGCGTCTGCTGATCAACCCCACCAATAGTATTTTCTAAAACGACGCCGGAGAACTCCCGCAGTTTTTGTTTGACCTCTTCAGGTTTTTGCCCCGTGTAATACCCTAACCCGAATATCACCCCAATGATGAGCACCGTACGAATAATTTTCATAGGACGGACTTGAAAAAACCCACGGGTCGGGACAGAACCTCTTCTTTTTCAATGCTTCTGTTTCTCATGTTAGCACCCACGTCCAGTCCCGACAACCCGGGAAACATCCAACCGGCAAGGCCCGGGAAGCTCACAATCCTTTCCGTTTCAGACGCTCAGGCAAGTTTCTGCTTCGTAGTCTCTAACGCTTGTACGTCCAGAAGAGGAGCATAGGCACGACTGACATATTCCTTCAACATACGGCGTGCACTAAACTGAGGCGCCACCGTGCGAATGGCTTGTTTGACCACCGTACACCATCCATGCGAAATCCCGTCAACGTCCCGATCATAGTACAAAGGCACCACTTCTTTCTCGAGCAGGGAATAGAGACCTTCTGCATCAAGCGCATCCTGTTCTTCATCGCTAATCGAGACCGGAGGAAGATTGACCGCCCACCCATTGCTTCCATCATACCCTTCCTTCCACCAACCATCCAACACGCTTAAATTGGGAACGCCATTCAAGGCCGCCTTTTGTCCGCTGGTGCCGCTGGCTTCAAGTGGAGGACGGGGATTATTCATCCATACATCAACTCCTTGCACCAGGAATTTGGCTACGTGCATGTCGTAATCCTCAACAAAGGCGATATGTCCACCCAGGTCATGAGCTTTGGCATATTGATAAATCCGGTGGATCAGATCTCGTCCCGGCTGATCCGCCGGATGAGCCTTTCCGGCAAACACGATTTGAACGGGTCGCCAAGGATTCAGCAGAATAGCCCGTAACCGGTCAAGGTTGGCGAAGAGCAGTGCCGCTCGTTTATACGTGGCGAACCGTCTGGCAAACCCAATGGTGAGGGGATGAGGCTCAAAGAGCGCTCCACCCGCGAGAACCTGAGTGGGATCAATCGTCCCGTCAGTCCACCCTAACCGGACGCGTTGTCGAAGAAAGATCAACATTTTTCGCTTGAGAAACCGACGCACCTCCCAGATCTCTGCGTCCGGAACATCCATGATCCGTTGCCACAACACCTGATCATCACACCGCTCCCGCCAATCAGAGCCGAGATGCTTGGCATATAACACATCCATTTCCGGGGCCACCCAGGTCGGAACATGCACACCGTTGGTCACACTATGAATAGGGACCTGATCAAGAGTTTGCCCGGGCCACAACACCTGAAACATTTTCCGCGAAACATGTTCATGTTCACGACTCACCCCATTCACAAAGGAAGCCAGGCGAATGGCCAAGGCCGTCATATGAAAATGATCCGACGGGTATTCCGGATGCCGGCCCAGAGCCATGAAATCTTCCTGAGTGAAACCGAGCTCTTCCCACCACCATTGACAATGCTCCCGAATGAGATCAGCCGAAAACACATCATGGCCCGCAGGCACAGGAGTATGCGTGGTAAAGATCGTAGAGATACGGACATGATCAAGCGCATCATTCCAGGATAGCCCCTGCTTGAGTCCTTCACCAATCCGCTCAATTAATAAAAAGGCAGGATGTCCCTCATTGGCATGCCAGACCTGAGGCGCATACCCCACAGCCCGTAGAGCTCGAACCCCGCCGATACCCAAAAGCAGCTCCTGACAGAGTCGGGTATGATGATTGCCGCCATAAAGACGAGCCGTTAATTGACGGTCTTCCGGAGAATTTTCCGGCGAATCAGTATCCAGTAAGAGTAAGGTGACTCGTCCAACCCGAATCTGCCACACTAAACATGCGACTTCCCGTTGTCCGATACGGACATGCACCTTGGCGAGTTCGCCAGCAGGCGTCCGAGCGAGCTCAATGGGCATCAACCCACGATCGACCGACTCGTAAACCGCCTCCTGCCACCCATGCGTATCGATCACCTGTCGAAAATAGGCTTGGTTGTACATAAAGCCCACCGCGACAATCGGCACTCCCAAATCGCTGGCTTCCTTTAAGTGATCCCCTGCCAAAATACCCAACCCTCCGCTATAAAGCGGAACCGAGCGGTGCAATCCAAACTCGGCTGAAAAGTAGGCAATCGTACCTCCCGCCAAATGCGGATAAGTACGGCCAAACCAATGGTCCTTGGCATCCAAATACTCATGAAAGGCCTTCATCGCCGCCGTGTATTTTCTGATGAAGACCACATCCTGACGCAAAACCTCCAATCGATTCAGATCAATCTCTTGCATCTGCTTGATAGGATTATGATGGGTTAATCGCCAGAGGGTCGGATCGAAGTAAGAAAAGACCTCTCGCCCCTGTGGCGACCAACTCCACCACAAGTTATGAGCCAGTTCGGATAAATTGGTAAATTCACTGGGAAGCGCATGTTTCATAGGAAAACCTTTTTCTGGCAGAAGCCTTCACCCCATAGGGGAAGCCCCTGGTAACAAGGTTAAGTCACAAGGCGCACGTTTCTGTCTTATTCGGTCAAAGAAGGGTCAGGCATGACCTATCGGTTGGTCAGTCCCTGCTTGAGCGAGAGAAGCCACCACGGCAAACCGTTCTCCTACGATACGAGTAGCTCGGTTCATGTGATTGGCCAACTCTTTGGCCTCGTCAGGGGGTAAATCACGGCGAAACTGCGGATGAAGCCCCCACCAGGTTTCCACTTCTTCACCTTGCGACCGTGACATCACGCTGACCAGCTTGATCAACCCAGCTGGCACCTGCTCGGCAGATTTTGCCGGGGAAGCCACCGAAGAGGGAGTGGTTGGGGAAGAGGAGTCCGAGGAAGAAGGCTGGGCCTGCCTCGTGTCGGTCGAGGATGAAGAACGATCAGTTTGAGGCTTGGTGGCATCTTCAAACAAGCTTTTTAGCGCTGGGACGACCGCCGTCCCGCACAGAAACGCCGCCGAGGTAATTTCTTTTTTCCCCGGGGCTCCCGCTTTGGCGGCCACCCGTTCAGAAAAAAACTGAAAAAACTGATCTCGTTCCTTACTCTGGTCCGTCACGACAAACTTGTGTTGCTCATAAATCTGACGGCTTTCCGCGACCGTTTGCCCAATCGACAACGTGACTTCCATCTCATCGATTTCACTGGCACTGAGAGAGGGGGCCAGCACGGTCTTGAGTTGATCAGCCACGACATCTTCCAAATTATTCATAAAATCCCGTTGGGCCTGGACGGGAATATAAAAGGCGGATAACCGGTCAACCAGGTTAAACAGCATTCGCAAAAATTCTAAATAAATCTCCCACTCCTGCTTCCGTTGAAGCTTGAGGGACTGTTGTTGGTCAGACCGTTTGATCAGCGCCACAGACTCACGAGCCACGCTCATCATCGTATGAGCCAGATCTTTCTGGACTCCTGTATATGTTTCGTCGGATTGTGTTGCCATCATCACTTCCTTATAACGACATCAGGCGCGATTATAACCAAGCCTGAGGGAGCTGTCCAAGCCAAATATTCCCGGAACACCCCCAACTCGTATTCGTTGCAAGCCACTTTCACGTATGCTATACACGGCCCCAGACGTCTATTCATCTTCAATATAGGCCAAATTCCCTAGAAAATTCCCGAAATTTCTGTCATGGCCATGGATTCCTCATCACCGTCCGGCACCAAAACCTATGTCCTCAAGCGGCCCCTTCCCGAAGCCGCTCCGCCTGCCCTCTCCCGCAATTATGCGGAAGAACTGAATCCCCAGCAGTTGGCCGCCGTGGAAGTGGTGGAAGGACCGGCCTTAGTCATTGCAGGGGCCGGAAGCGGAAAAACCCGGACCTTGGTCTATCGAGTGGCCCGACTGATCGATTTGGGTATTCCCCCAAGCAGTATCTTGCTGCTGACCTTCACCCGGAAAGCCGCTCAGGAAATGCTGGGTCGCGTGGGACTCCTGATCGGCTCCCGATGCGAACAGGTAGGTGGGGGCACCTTTCACTCCGTGGCCAATATCTTGTTACGCCGCTTCGGACGTCCGGTCGGCTTGGAACCGGGCTTTACCATTCTGGATCGGGGAGATGCGGAGGATTTACTCAGTCTATTGCGCGGGCAGTTAGGACTCAACGACCTCGGCAAACGGTTTCCCCGAAAGCACACCTTGGCGGAAATGTTCAGCAAAACCGCCAATACCCTCGACAGTCTGGAAGACATCGTCCTGAATGACTACACCCATTTCAGTGAATTCCTGGGAGAATTGAACAAGTTGCAACAGGGGTATGAAGCAGCCAAGCGACAACGGCAGCTGGTGGACTACGACGACTTATTGGTCAAGCTGCGGGAATTGCTGATCCAGGACCAACGGGCTCGTGAAATCATCAGCCAAACCTATCGGTATATCCTGGTGGATGAATATCAGGACACCAACCGCATGCAGGCTGACCTCGTCCGCAATCTGGCGGCCACGCATCACAACGTCATGGTGGTCGGCGATGATTCCCAATCCATCTATGCTTTCCGGGGAGCCACATTTCGAAACATCATGGAATTCCCCGAACTGTTCCCTGGCACTATCATTTATAAACTGGAAGAAAACTATCGCAGCACACAACCCATCTTGCGGTTGGCCAATAAACTGATTGAAGCCGCCCCCGAAAAATACAGTAAGACCCTCTTTACCCGAAATGAACAAGGGCCCTTGCCGACCGTCGTGCAAGCAGTGGGCGAAAATGCCCAGTCGCGGTTCATTGCCCAAAAGATTTTGGAATTGCGTGAAGAAGGCATGCCGTTAGACGACATAGCCGTGCTCTTTCGATCCAGTTTTCATGCATTTGATTTGGAACTGGAGCTGACCCGGCGCAATTTGCCGTTCGTGAAACGAGGGGGCTTCAAATTCATCGAGACGTCCCACGTCAAGGATGTCTTGGCCCATATGCGAGTCCTCCATAATCCCTTGGATAGTGTGAGCTGGAACCGGATCCTGCTACTCTTGGAAGGCGTGGGGCCGAAAAAAGCCAAGGACGTGATTGCCCTCATGAACCAGGTCCCCCATCCGTACGATCCGCTCAAACAAGGAACCGGAAAGTCCGCCTCAAGCCTGCGGCACTTGGCAGCCACCCTGGAACGAGTGAGCGAAGAACCCATGCCTCCAGCGGCGCTCATGAGTGAAATCATGGACTACTATCTGCCTGTCCTCAAAGACCATTACGACGATTATCCCAAGCGTATTCGGGACTTGGAACATTTGTCCGTGATGGCGGAGCGCTACACCGAACTGGGCGACTTCCTCGCGGACCTCACACTGGAACCCCCGAATGAAAGTGTGGAAGATGTGGTGGCGATGGATCGCGATGACGAACGATTAGTCCTCTCCACGATTCATTCGGCCAAGGGGCTGGAATGGCAGGCCGTCTTTGTCATCTGGCTGGTTGATGGCCGATTCCCCTCGGCCTATTCGTTTGTAACCCAGGAAGAATTAGAAGAAGAGCGGAGACTGCTCTATGTGGCCGTCACCCGCGCCAAACGCCATCTCTTCCTTACCTACCCCATCAATGTATACGATAAAATGACGGGAGCGGTCCTTTCCAAGCCCTCACGGTTTTTGGATCATATCCCAACCTCATATTTCGAAACCTGGAATTTGATCGAGGAAGATCAGAGCTATTCGTGGAGGTAACCTCGTGAGCGATAGGAACCAACCCATCACGGCGATCCTGATCGCCAGCATGCTCAGCCTGACCCTGGCGGGAACCAGCTGGGCCACCGATGACACCACTCCCGTCCGCCCGAACCCCCGTCATCCCTGGCCAAGCCTGCTGCAACAAGCGGAAGGACACGGATTGCCAACAAGATTTCTCCAGCATATCTCCCCCACATTCGTCACGGTCATCTTCGAAGATTTGCGCACGTATGCCGCGGAATATCACCCGCAGGATCACACCATGATTCTCAACATGCGGCTCTCCTTTAACGAGGCCGGAGGGGCATTGGCGGATCTGGCACGCATGACCCATCACGACCTGGGTTTGCTCTATCACGAACTCCTGCATGCCTACTTGGATTACCTCTATGCCACCCCGGCTCCGGACCAACTGGCCCCGGACAGCCAACGGCTGCTGGACCAAGCCAATAGCCAACTGCACTGCCGATTCCGGTTTGTGCGGATCAACCCCATTCGGCAACTGAAAGACAATACGGAATTGCGCTTTTTATCCAAAGAAGATGCCTGGGAAGTCCTGAACGAAACCTGGGCCGTGTTTGTGGGATGGGCGGTGTGGACCAAACTGGAATTGTTCCATGGCCATCTGCAAGACGCCACATGGACCCCGGCCTTGATCGAACAATGGACCACACGATTAACCGATGCCGTGAAGGCCGGCGAACTGTTGGGCTACTATGAACCCGATGATCCAGAGGAACGGCGGGTAGCCCGCAAACGTTTTATCGCCCCGTCCAATGGTCTGACCCCTGAAGATGTGGAGCGATTATTGGCGGATGTCCTGGAAGAATCGCCTGAACTCATCCGGGCCTCTCAAGAAGTGTTTGCGCACTATCAGACCAGCCTGGAAGCTCCCCCATCCTGCGAATAGCTCTGGGGAATCACCCGGTAGACAGGCAGGAAACATCCATGCTAGCTTCAGGATCTTTCCCCAGGAATCTTTCGAATTCCCCTCTTCCCCGTGAGGAAGAGGGATCGGGTACTTCATGGGGAATCCATGGAGTTTTTGAAAATTCTCAGTGCGCCTGTAGCTCAGCTGGATAGAGCGTCAGCCTCCGGAGCTGAAGGCCACAGGTTCAATTCCTGTCAGGCGCACCATACAGTCTCTTCATCTAGGTGGGCCGTTAGCTCAGTTGGCAGAGCAGCTGACTCTTAATCAGCGGGTCGTAGGTTCGACTCCTACACGGCCCACCAATTAAATCAAGCACTTACAGATTTACCGAAAAGCACTTCAGAGGCAGGTGTTATTAGGGTGTTAGAATGGTAGGCATGGAGCTTCTGAGTAGCTTGGGTTAAATCCGTCTCAGATACGGAGTTATACCGACGGTGCATCCTCTCAGACTTATGTCCGACGATCTTCATAGCTGTTAAGGTGTCTACCCCAGCTCGCCTTAGGTTCGTTGCAGCACAATGTCTTAAATCATGAAAGCGAAAATCCGTAATTCCTGCCCGCTTACAGGCACCGGCGAATGCCCTTTTAATCCCTTGTAGAGTCTTACCTTCGTATAAAAATACTGACGGGCAGTTAAGCTGTCGGACTTTATTCATTTCACGTAATATCTGAACCAATTCCTGGGTTAGAGGAATATTTCGACCTTCCTTGGACTTTGTGTCTTTTCCCGACAATCTAATAAACCCTCGATTAAGATCCACACGGTCCCAGGTAAGATTCAGGATTTCTCCCTGCCGCATTCCCAGGTGATAGGCCACCAAAAGAATAGGCTTTAAATGATCAGCCGAAGCTGCATACAATCGCTCCCACTCCTCAGGGGACAGAACCCTATCCCGCTCATTATCCGGTATTGGAAGAGTTACCTTTTTTGCCACATTGGACGAGACAAATCCTCTTCGCTCGGCCAGACTGAGACAATGCTTCAAAATGGCGTGATCATAATTGATCGTTGACAAAGAAGGCATATCCCCATTTGGGAGTCTTCGCACGTTTCGAAATGCCTCCACATCGGCAGCCGTTATTTCATCCAGAGCCTTGGCTCCAAGAAATGGTACCCATTGGTCCTGCATAGAAGTTAATCGGTCTCGATAACTCCGTAACCCCTTGACTTCTTCCAAGGCTAGATACCGTTTCCCCCACTCAGCGAAGGTCATTTGCTTAATTTTTTCACTCCTGATTTTTCCCATCACCAAATCCGTTTTGATCTTGGCTTCCCACTGCTTCGCCACGGTCTTGTTCGGTGTACCAGTCTTCCACCGTTTCATCCGACCTATGCCACCGTGCGGGGCTAGGCTCAGCACCTTGTCATCGTCGACCACTCGAAACTCGACGTACCACCCGTCCTTTCGTTTTGTGAGTCCCATGTTTAGACCCTCCTTTGGTTAATTGAGGTTGATACAGTCTAAAAAAAAATCAGGACCTGAAATATTTCGCTTTGAAAAAACTGCTATCCTCCATTAGTGGAACTTTCTGGAACGGAAATCAAAGCTTGCCGATACGCTGTTTTCAGCTGGTAAACAAGGTTTCAAAACTTTCTTGAGGCAAACATTTTCAACCTATTCTCCATATTTTCTATTCTTTTCTTTTATTACCCTATCCATTTCACTTTCATCTCCTTTTTTTCCAATCATTGCAAACTATATTTTCTGGTTACCAATCCCCCAGGTTTCTTAATTCCACTTTTCTTCCAGCCAGTTATATAGTTCCCTGAAGATTGGCTAGCTTAATTCCAGGGTAAAGAGTCTTATACCCTGGATCTAGTAAGACTCTTTTATAATACCAGTCGGAATGGGGCCAAATCTGAATTAGGGAGCGACCTCAGCAGTTAGTGCATTGGAAACTCTTAGTTAGCGACTTATTCCGCACTCTTTAATTCAAGGAAAATTTCCGAACCAGAAGAGGAATTACATTATAAACATCAAACTTCGTATTTGCGAATTCCTCGTCACTTCCCCCCTTTTCTGGAAGGAAATGTCAGTTGCCAATCTGAAAGAAATCACGGGTTATGAGAACTTTCATATTTCGATAATTGCCTTATGGTGGTACCTACTCGCAAAATTTCACCCATCTATTAAAAGCCCCTTCCGGTGGTTCACATGGTAGCATGACCAATCCAGAAAAGGAAGGAGAATACAAAGGACCGTCTGGAAAATCGATTGCACCTGCAACCGTATAACTCCTTTTCACTTTAGCAAAGGTCTTCTTCGTTTTACGAGTGGAAACGGGCAAAAATGAACGTTGAGATGGACGTTTCCCTTTGATGAACGAGAAGCAGGGCCTGTGCCCTCATAACCTTGCCAGAGTTCTTCACCGAAGGTGATTATTCCGAAGATGCTAGGGAACAGTCCAATCAATGTACCTCGTGGACGTTAGAGTACGTGACAAAACATAGTCACCCCATTAAATAACCCAAAAAAACTCATGTCTTCTCTGGAATATTAAATTTCATCTTACGACCGAGGACAATGGCCGAACAGGCCGAGTGTCATTTTCATTACTTTCCGCTATTCTTTTCTTTTTCTGGGTGGCCAAGCAGGGATGCGGTGAAGGAAAGTAGTGCTTTGATTTCAGCCGACATGGCAAGTGGAAAACGGGGCATTTTCCCAAGGAACTAGGAATACTTGTCATTATTCCAGAACTGACCGGACAACGTCGGATTACTCATTTTTTAAAGATTGCAGCCTTCATATACAGTTATTACTCTTGAGGTAGCTTCCTGTTAGACACGTTCAGTAGGGCGGCGTCCTCCTCTGGAGGGCTTACCCAACCGTCTCGGCCCAACCTCATTCGACCTGACTCACACTGTCTGAGCCTGGCCCGCAGTTTCTCCTTCAAAGATTACGGCCTTGGAAAAGAAGTGGGAACCCTCAGGAAGAGGTGAAATTGTTACAGCCATCGCCATAACCATAAGAAGACCGCCTTCCCGGCGGATGTGGGTGGATGAGTGTCTCGAACTTCTTATTCCAGGCTGAAAACAATGCGAAATTTAAGCAAGACTGGACTCATCTTGGGAGCACAACCCCAGTAAGAACACACCCGATAACATGGAGTCTAATTTACTAGCACACCGTGTACTAACGTCTGATTGTATAACCTTTAGGTCAGTTAAGGCAATTTCAGTCAGACATCGCCCAATTCTATTTCCTATATTATGAGGCACTTTCAGAAACTCAGCAAAGCCCGGAAAGACGTAGCGTCGTCACTATCAACAGACCATGACCATGGGGCTGGTCCTAGCCTGACAACGAGGCGCTTAGGCTGAAATTGCGGTGTGTACCGGAGGAGGATTAACAGCATCAGGCAGGCGCAGCGTACTCAAGCCTCCTAAAAGCCCTAGAACGGATCAAGAAAGTCATTGCATGCGAGGTTGAATATCATTGATGAAAACATTTGAGAACTTTTGAGCAGGCCAGACAAACCAATTTGAGTAGTCCCTACATTATTATTAGGACCTCCATTAACCGCCAGGGAACCATCTGGGTCTACACCGCGACGACATCCGACAAAATTCCCTTAAGCATAAAAATAGGCTCTGTTTTCACATGGGTTTACAGTGAACCTAGATCAGGCCCATCAGAAACCTTAGCCCTCTTAAGATTGGGGTTACCTGTTTTTATCTACCAAAAGGACTCATCTCCATTTTGGGGGGTGGCAGTATAGCTTTTTCCTATTTTTTCAAATTTTGTCCATGTCCTCCATTTGAGGCATTCACGGAAACCCGATCCTCTTATAATATGGTTTAAAAGGAGATCGCATGAATCCCTCATTTGGAAAACTTTCCCAAGGCGAACAATCCTCTCACCAAATCTGTTTGTGGCTAACGATGGCTGCCGGGATTATTCTGTGGATCTGCTACTAAAACCGGGTTTATTTTAAGTGCTCCCTTCCATGGTGACCAATCTCCGATGAACTGGTCTTCCCTCGATTGTGTGGATGCCTCAGTTCAGAGTTTCTGAAATTTGGTCTACATGCATCCTTGAGAGGATGAGGCCATATGGCAGGTCTCGAGGAATCTTCCCTCATCCATTGAAGTGTGACGGCTTGTTCCACTATCCAGAGCGGGCATGCTCAAAGATCGATACGTCCTCTCCGGTCAGCTTATACGCCTTGCCAAACCCCATCACAAACTGGCCACTTGTCGGTCGTAGCTTAAACAGGACGAAGTCCGGGAGCTGCCGTAACATGCCCACCATGTTCCCGTGTCTGTCTTGATAGCCATCTAACAGCTCAAGATATTCGGGATGATCGGGAGCAATCCGCTCTGCCTGACACACATAATGTACTCTGGTTCTGGCAAAAATTTGTGCCGCTGACTGCTCATCTTCGATGATCATGATGGCGGCTTTTCCATTGGCCAGCACATGACGGGTATGGGCGGCCAATTGACTCACAAAAATATAAAAACTGCAGGGCGCACGATACAGGTAAGGCGTATAACTGCCATGCGGCATTTCATCTGGCCCTACCGTCGACAAATGGAGGCTGCGCATTTCCTGAATGAGGGTGGCGCACACCTTCTCCGGTGCCTCATCACTCATGGTATTCCCTCCCTCTCTATTTCTTTTTCTTGGGATTTTTCACAACAAATGAACCCCAACAGACCGGCATAATCACGCCAGGACTCGTTGCCCATCCGCCTATGCCTGAGATCAATGGATCATGGAAGCATCGTCTTTCGATAGTACGAGAAGCGTCTTCAATGTCAAGGGAAGGCTGCCGCAATGCATGCCAAGCGTTACCCGTCGGGCATGACAAATGTGCTCTGGTTTTTCGTTACAAACCATCCAATCGGGTTCCCAATGTTTCACTCGACTGTTGATCCAAATCTTCAGGCAACCAAGTCAGTGAAATCTCCCCCTGATGAACTATTTACATCATCAAGCAAGGCACCTAGGTTGAGTTTGAGGACATCAGACGGACCATAGGTCCTGCAAGACCAATGGCCGTACCGGATCTTTTTCGGACGAGCGCAAGAAAGGAGAACCCCGTGAGTGAGACCCGCTGGAGTGGCTATGAAGCGACCGAGTATGTGGACAACCGGCAAAACTGGAAGAATCTAGAGGCCCGGAAAGGCCGATTCCAAGAAATTCATCCGGGCTATTTCGCGGCGAGAGATGGATCCACCGTCAAGCGCTTGCCTAATGGACGGCTCTTCGTGCGTTTGGTTCCGGCCCCGCTCCCTCAAGTCCGGCAGTATTAGACTCTTTCAACGCTGGAACGTGGTGACCCACAAAGAGAACACCTGGCATATGTCAAACGGACTGCAGGCTGAGGCATCTCCTTCGGCATCTCAAGCGTAACCACATTCCACAATCTATCGCTGCACGTCCGGCCCGTCCCATGATCAGGCTCTTTGAAAAATTCCAATAGCTCTTAGGAATCCCGTTGCACCTCCTCTAAGCGTTGACGGTCACCATCATAGTGCGGCAGCCGATAGGTCACATCGATCTGTATCACCCGCTCCAGACATCGAGTGCTTGAGATACGATCTCCCTGCCGCCAATACAGATCAGCCAAAAGACGCAACGCTCCCGCCTCTCCATGAGCATTCCCCAACTTGATAAAATGTTCGGTCGAATTATTCAGACAGGCTTCAGCCTTTTTCAGATGGCCTTCTTGGAGATACGCCTTTCCCAATTGGCCATACGTCGTCGCCAGCCCCTCTTCATTCCCGACTTTCCGATGATAATCCAAAGCCTTCAGAAACATGTCGATGGCAGAATCGGCCCGCTGCAATTGCAGTTCTTGAAGGGCAAGATTGCCATACAAAATACCCAACCCCCGGTCATGGCCCAAAGGCATGAAATAATCAATCGCCTCCAGATAAAAGGCTTTCGCCGTATCTGGATGTCCCGTGTCTGCCTTGAGATTGCCAAGATTCCCCAGCGTTTCCCCAATAACATGCCCTTCTTGTAGGACCCGTTGAAGGGCTAAGACCTCTCGATAGTGGCCTTCCGCCTGGTCATACTGCTCCAAGAGCGCGCAGACATTGCCTAAATTCCCCAAGGCCTGAGACAACGCCTGCGCCTCACCTCCGGCGCGAGCTTCACTCACCGCTTGTTGATACCAAAAATGGGCTTGGGACAAATCCCCACGATGTAAAAAAATTTCGCCACGATGTGAGGCCGAGTTGGACATGGGAAAAGGAGGAAAGGAAACATCCGACAGACTTCCGGCCATCCTAGTACCTTTCTCCATTCCTCGCAAGCCGAATCGCCTCCTGAAAGGTCTCTCAGGAATAGCTCTTTCCTATTCAAGCCGAGAGACATTCGCCCTTCTTCCTTGCATTCCGGAAAGGCAGTCCGGACATTTTTTTTGGATTGCCCTGTGGCCAAGGAGAAAGAGGCCGGTATATTCTTTCTCCCATACTCGTTAAGAAGCCATCTTCTTTTAAGACGGACGGATGCTCCATCGTATGCCGGAATCTACAACCCGCAACATTTCCTAAATGCTGGATATTGTTCTTTATCAACCGGAAATTCCACCCAACACCGGCAACATCATTCGCCTGTGCGCAAATACCGGGTATGGATTACACCTTATCCAACCCCTGGGGTTTGAACTTGATGATAAACGGGCGAGGCGGGCAGGATTGGATTATCATGAGATGGCCCGTGTGGAAGTCTATGCCCAGCTTCAGGATTATTTGGAGGCTCGCCGCCCTTCACGAGTCTTGGGTATCACGACCAAGGGCCAACGGTTTTACCATGACGTCTCGTTTGCCCCAGGGGATGCCCTGCTGTTTGGTCCGGAAACCCGGGGACTGCCACCAGAAGTCTTGGAGGCGCTGCCGCCCGCGCATCGATTACGTATTCCAATGCGTCCCGGCAGCCGAAGCATGAATCTCAGCAATGCGGTGGCGGTGCTCGTCTACGAATCCTGGCGCCAGCTTCAATTTTCCGGATCTCAATAGCCAATAACCGGGCAACACGGTAACCGTCCTTCGCCAGCACGAGTCGATTTCCAATATTCTTTTTCCATCAATAGGGGGCCTTACTATGGATCTCAGCAGCCTTAAGCGCATTCAATCTTTCATGGAGCTTATTCAACAGGCGAAACACAAAGGAAGTGTCCCGTCATTTGTCACCACCCCCACCGAGCATGGTGACAACATCAACGTGGTGGTCACCCTGAACGGGGAACGGCAACATGCAGGAATCGTGTTTTGGGATGTCAGGCTTCTTCAGGAACAGGGATTGGCCGATACCCTGGATGAGGACGACGTGGCCCTGGGACTCAATATCACCGATGGCCTGGTTGAGGATGCCGAGCAAATCCTGATATTTGTCAACCGAGAGCTGAAAAATTTGGAAGGGGGGTAAGTGTTGACCAGGTTGACGGATGTTTGATGTTCTCACACCCATCAAATGGAATGGCGCTCAATAGGCGACATGCATCTTTGTACTATGCATGGATTATTTTACCCCTTTCATTTATGTCACGAACGCACACTTCACCGCCTGCTGGAACACTATCACACCATTCACTTTCGGGACTTTATGGCCCTACAGTTGACTCCGCTCACGGGCATCACGGCCTTTCCCGACCGCATGGGCGATTACTATCCAGAGTTGGTCTCAACGGGCCGCGTGAGACAGGGCTACCAAGTCAATGGTCCCCTTAGCCAGAGAATGATCGCGTCGGTCGATCGGGATTTGTCCGACCCGTCATGGCGATCGACCTTTCACCGCGCTCTGACATCCAACCATCGTTTTCAAGGTAGCTTCTTTCGCGCTCCCTCTCGTTTAGGGAAGGAGGACCGGCAGCCACCTGAGTTCCCATTACCGCAAACCCTGACTCAATCCGCACGAGAGACGGCACCCTATTCCGTCAAATTGCTTCAAGCCATGAGCCGTTGGGCACAGACAGATGAGACAGCGGTCGCCGCTGAGTATGGAATGGCCTTACTGACGACCTCTGCGTCCCTGCAGTACACCCTTCAACTATGCGGCCAACATGACCTTGTGGCGGTCACCGACTCGCGCACTCATTATGAGCTGTTAGCACAAACCTGCCAGCGGGAAGGACTCGAATTTTCCAATCATTGGCTGCCTCGCGAAGGGTATTAATGCTTAAGAAAGAGACAGTTCGACCGGACTCAGATTGATGAGGCGCCCCACCGTCTCAATTAGATCCCCGACATCCAAGGGTTTACTGAGACATGCCAAGACTCCCGGTTGATTGGCCTCTGCCTCTAACTCGTCCGTCAGATGCCCGGACAGCAAGAGAATGGGCACCTGGCCATATGTAGGAGAACGTCTGACCCTGGCAATCAACTGTTGTCCGCTCATCACCGGCATTTGATTATCGGTAATCACTAAATCCACCGGATACGAGGCGTCTAGGATTTTCAAGGCTTCCTGGCCATTTTGTGCTTCCACACAGCGAACGCCGTGCGGCTCCAAGATGAGCCGAACGACTCGACGCACTAACGGCTCATCATCCACTAATAAAATGTCTTTCATGAATACCTCCAGAGCGTGTTAGCGTGATTTTTCATTCCATCGAACCTGTTATTCGTCGGTCGGAGGAAACGAACTCACGGTTCAAATACCCCAAGAGTGGGATTCTTGCCGAGGATTGAGTAGAAGAGGACTGCCGATTAGCTCAGGAAAGAGCAGATTTCCGACCAAAGCAAAGACCCTGTTCTTGGAACAATCAGACCAGAATTGATCGACCGGACCACTGAAGAAGGGCAGGGGATTAATGGGAGCAGGATGTGAGCTGGGAAACAAGAGACAACAGATCCTCAAGAGGAAACGGTTTTGCCAGAACGGCGTGCACTCCTGCCTCCTGAGCCAGCTTGCGCAATTCTTCTGTAAGATTTCCGCTATATAAAAGCACTGGGACATGGGAAGTCGACGCATTCGACCGAACCCATCTCAGCAAATCAAGGCCCGTCATTTGAGGCATTTGATGGTCCGTCACAATCAGCCCGACCCCTTGCTCACCTTCCAAGAAGCGTCGAGCCTCCTGTCCGTCTCCGGCCTCGGAACAGACATACCCCACACTTTCTAACGTCACCCGAATGACGTTTCGCAGCTGCAGGTCATCATCAACCAATAATATATGCATTTTCCCCAACATTTCCTTGTGTTTGTCATTATACACCCTCCCGCCTTTTCATGCGGTCGATCCCGATAGATCCCACGAAACCGCTCCGATCCTCACTCACATTTTTGTGATCAGCCGCTTCCATACGGTATGGTTGAGCCAACACATACTCTTCAGAGATCGTTCCCTCTTCTTTCAATTTGCACTTCCTTATGACCATCATAACGAATTGGCACCCCTCCCATTCCTGCTCTCCAGATTCTTTCACTCACTCTCAAGTGCATGTGTGGAGATACGCCTTGAATCCGATACCTCCCAGCCTCGCTCCCTTTCGGACCTGGCTTTCACCGGAAGAACACAACAGAGCGGATCGATTGATCAACGCCTCGGCCCAACGGCAGTTTGTGGTAAGCCGTTGCATGCTTCGACAACTATTGGGCTGGTATGGGGGCGTGCCCTCGTCTGATATTCAAATAACGATCGCCGAGCAGGGCAAACCTTTCCCGGTTTTTCCTACTGGAGCAGACATCCAATGTAATGTCTCCCACACGAACGGATTGGTGGTAGTGGCCATTAGTGGAAGCGCTCAGGTGGGCATCGACGTGGAAGCGATGGATCGAACAGTCAATGCCCTGGATCTCGCCAACCGTTTTTTTTCCACTCGCGAGGCCCGGCAATTGGCGGCCCTCACGGAAGATGACCGGGCTTGGCTCTTTTTAACCTATTGGACTTGCAAGGAAGCCTATCTAAAGATGCGGGGAATTGGCTTACAGGGAGACCTCTCAAAACATGAGATAGAATTGGACATCGACAGCCCAGGTGCTTCAATCACCGGACTTTCCGCCGCCACCTCCCCAAGGTCGTATACCTTATGGCGAATGAACCCGGCAGAGGGATTCGTCGGAGCGTTGGCCATAGAAACACACCATGCAGACGTGGCATTTTTCGACTGGACTCCTCACATGCTGACTCCTTCGCATCCGTTCTGATCGTTTCTCTTTCTTCACTGTCCTCTTCAGTGACCGGTTTGCTCTCCCACCGATTGTCCTCGGAAATGTAGGGGCTGTGTTCCTTCCAGATGTTGAGGGGTGATCCAATAATCCCCTTCCAAACTGGCAGACCAAATCGTCTGAGCCGCTCGCTCATTTCCCGCCGTCAAGACATAGGCTAATCCCCCGACCAATCCACCAATTCCCGCATACACCACTTTTAACGGAGTATACAGAATCGACAAGGCGCCACCCGCCACTTGGAGCCCTAAGGATGATTGTTCCTGTGGGGCCCGAATGGTCAGCTCCTGGGATGCCGTTGACTGCGAAGGAGGAACTTCCGATGGTGGGGCAACCGCGGCGGGTGAGGCCTCGGGCAAAGATGGCGCCATGCGTTCCTGAGCCACGACTTCGAGAGGAGCCTCCGTCAGCGGCGCCTGATCCCTCCAGGCTTGCTCCAGAGCCACCTGCGTGAGGCGGGCAACCGTTTCATCCGATACCATGATTGGATCGGAATTCCAGGCCTTGGATTCAAAGGCCACATGTCCCGTCTGCACTTCCCTGCCCTGAATAGCGACTGAGGCAAGGGTCATCGCCTGATTCCCCGTATCCGTGGGAACAAATTCTCGCTTCAAATAGGTTGAGACCACTAGGTCAGTATCAAGAGATTTGGCGACTTCGCTGTTTGGGAGATTTCTCGTGGTGGAGAATGACCGGGCAGCAGCGGAATCGGTCAACTCTTGCTCCACTTTGTCCGGATCAATCACTATCAAGCCCTGATGTTGAAGCCATTGAACAGCACCGGTAAGAGCCCCTTGATGATTGCTGACCACCATCACGCGTGTACCCGGAGGCGGGAGAGATTTCCCACTCCCTTCACTCATATAATTGGTACTTTGAGCCGGAGTACTCGCACATCCTCCCAGAAGAACTCCAGATAGGATAACGATCCCAATCGCTTTCGCCTCAAAAACCATGAAGTCAGACATGAAAGACCCCTTTTCTATCATTTATGGACTTTGGCTACACAGGAAATCTCGCCCTCCAAGAGGATATCAGGTTTCGGTATCGTGGAGGAATGTCACCCCCTCCCTTCACAATTAGGCCCTGGCCTTATCAGCCGGACTCGAACCATTTGTGGCACCCTTCAACCATAATCATGGAAAACACTTTGTTCTTCATCTGTCTGAAGCTGGTCGGCATTTGAAAGAAACCGGACTTCGGGGTATCCTAACTTTCACATTCTTGGAAAACATTTCTGACAGACGGAAAGACTCCGTAACCAAACGAATAACCGTGGCGCCATTCTATGAGCTTGAGAATTCTGTCTTTTTTTATTGAGGGCGTGACCTGGCGGGTCGCCCAAACAGCTGACGGGTTTTTCCACTGGGGGCAAACCGAGGTTCCTGAATGGAAAGCTGGGATTCCGTCGGGGGTCACCCAGGAAATTGTCGAAAGCACTTTTCGGCAATTTTCAACCGACGACGACACGCTCAAACCAAACCAGATCACCTTCAAAGTGACCTATCGCATCGGCCGGTCGAATACCGAATGCTTCATTTTTACCTCTCCCGAAGGTGACCTTTTTTCGGTGAAAATTCCTCCAACGACATTCACGGCCCTCCAAGAGGCTTTTCCCACTCACACCATTCCCAAAATGCGGGTGGCACGAATCGCCGTGGAACAAGCCCTCTCCTCCGACCTCCCTGAAGTAGAACTCCTCCCAGGCAGTCCACTTTTTGAAGGTGTGAAAACCAAACTGTCGCATGGTCTAGGAAAACGATCTTCCTAGAGAGTCCAGGTCACCCCACTCATCTGATTTCTCACGAGCAGGCTCTTCAACTCATCTCCACTGTTGCCACATAAAAAGCCGCTCCCAGTTTCTCAACTTGCGCTCTACAGACAATCTTCAGGAATAGTCGGAATTTCGTCATAAGTCCGCAAAAAATAACCTGTTTATTAGTTCCCATCAATTCTAGAAAAAGTTTGTTGATAATGTATTTGATAATTCAATAATTTCAATAGTTTACAATTATTCATTCCTATTCACCAAAACTGTGGACAAAGCTGTGCGTAAAGTCTCCATGCTTTTCGACTTTGCAGGATTCACGGCCAATTCACCAAATTGCCCATTTATTAACCATTGTGTGTCGAAAAATTATTCATACAAAATATATGGTGATGGTATTCCCCAAGGACCTCTACGTATGTACAATGAAAGCGTCTCGATTGATCTAGTTTACGTCTAAACAACACAAGGTCGTTTTTTATTGTGAGATCAGAGGGATATATCGTGAACAGTAATTTTTCCTCCCCTAAAAAACAAATAGTGATCGTTGATGATGAACCGGCCGTTCGCCGTACGGTCAGAAGCGTGCTGGAATCATCCGGGTACGAGTGCAGAGAATTTGAAAACGGTGCGGAAGCGCTTGAGTGGTTGACATCGCACCATGCCGATGTGATCATCACCGACTACCAAATGCCGGTCATGAGTGGACTGCAGCTCTTGGAAAAAGTTACCACACTGATGAACGGCAAAACCCCCAAGGTCATTATGCTGAGCGGAGTTATTAAAGATCAGGAAAAATACAAAGCCATGGAGTTGGGCGCTTTTACCATCATTGACAAGCCATGCAATTTTCGCGAATTAGTGGTGAAAGTCGGCGAAGCCAGCGCCCTCTAATGATTCCCCCACCCTTGTCCCCCGAGATTCATAGACGACCACTCTAAATTGTTCACCATTGCACTTGTTCCCTCCCCTCTTTACTGTTGGCTAAAAGCATCGGAGAAACCCATGGGAGGGAATGTTTCCTAATATATCCCCTTGGCCCCAGAGTAAGGATACACCAGCAGATGCCCCGCCGACACGTTGGATGCACCAGGTACGTTGCCCATCGGTCTCGCTTCATTCAAAAGCTGTCATGGTTTTTGATGATGCTCTGCTGCATCGGAGGATTCGCCCCTTCCCAGAGTCACAGTGAAACCCCTGCTCCATTCATTCATTGGGGAGCCCTGTCCTATCCTGATCAAGAGCCTGACCTTTCCATGGGGCTTTCCCTGTTTCGGTTTACGGAATTTAACGGAGAAGGAGAACGATTTAACGGTATCAAGGAAACCATCGGCATCAACTTTATCACCTTCAGTTGGACCAACCACTTCACGGGCCAATTGGAAAACTGGAGCACCAACTTTACCCTGGGCATCGGCCCCACACGAAATCAACCGACCGAATGGCTACAAAACGACCTGATCCATGATGGACTATGGGGCATCCCACCTGTCCCTGTGGGAGATACACGCAAACAAACCGACTTTTCCATTTCCGGATCCCTCACTCGCTGGTGGGAAATTCCCGGCCAGAAACGCGTCTTCTATCTTGGCGGAGGAGGGCAGTCCGGTAGTTTATTTCATGAACTCTTTGCCCGGGCCGGGTTTCGCCGATGGTCTCCCTTGAAGACCATTGAACAATGGAAAGGTCCGGCCAACGGCCTTCTGGCTGACATCCTTCGTCCCTTACGCCTTTCCGGAATGGTGAGGACTGCCAGAATCGCGACGGGTTCGGCCTTCCATGATTTGGCCAATACCACCTATACCGCACAAGGATCGATCAGTTATGGCTGGTACAACGAAATCACTCTGAGGCCGTGGTTTGAAATAGAAATCGGGGCGACCATCGACTCAGGCATCTTTAACGGACCTCAGGGGGATTCGTTGGAGGAACGGTTCTGGACTGCCGCCTTGCGCGTACATCCATTTACCGTTGAAACCTGGAACGATCAATTAAACAGTAAAGATTACGGCCCCACTTATGGCGCCCGTCTCATGATGGACGTTTCATGCCTCCTGCCAGATTCCTGGCAATGACCATATCCTGGTCCGCACTGCCTGGACCTTCACTCTCCGGTAGCTGGCGTGAGAGGCAACTTTTCCCAGGTCTCTCCGGCATCCACGCTGCGATAGAGCCCGCCGCCATTGGTCCCCACATATAAGGTGTTGGGATCATGGGGACTCACTTGTAGGCTACGGATACTCGTGGCGTCTAATCCGGTCGTCCTGGGCTGCCAAGTCGCGCCGGCGTCTTCACTTTTTTGAACGCGGTCGCTGGTGGCCATATAGAGGACGGAAGGATGGCTGGGGTCCAACTGAATAGCACTGACGTAGGAATCGGCAATACTCCCCTCGATCTTGCTCCAATGCTCCCCCTGATCAATGGATTTATATAACCCTTTAGTGGTTCCGGCGTACACGAGATCACTATTGCTGGGATCAACGACAATCCCATTGACCCCCAAGGCCATTGACGCCATTTTGGCATCAAAGGCCACCATGCCGGTGGTTTTTTTCTCCCAACTATCGGTGGCATTGGCGGAACGATAGACCCCTCCTGTCGTGCCGGCATACAACACATGCGGACGTTGAGGGTCCAAAGCCAAAGTTACCACAAAATTGACCTCGGTCATGCCTTTCATCCGCTCCGACCACGTGCGACCGCCATCCATGCTGCGAAAGACTCCAACCGTGGTGGCCGCGTAGATCATTTCCGTACCGAGCGGATTAAAGACAATTTGATTCACAATTGCTGAAATCGTACCCTTTTGGATCCCGGCATTAAACTGATGCCAGGTTCGTCCTCCGTCCGGGCTTTTATAGGTGCCATCCCCCATGGTTCCGGCAAACACATTAGCCGGCAACGCCGGATCAATCGCCAAACTGATCACACGCGTGCGGCTTAGCTCCCCTTCCAAACGCCGCCATGTCGCTCCGGTATCGGATGATTTATACACGGCCTCGTCTGTGGCTAAATACAGAATATTCGGTTTGGTGGGATGGAGGGCAATGGAGACCACGGTGTCGCTTCGCGACCCGCATCCGAGCAAGCCTACGAGGAAAATGAGCCCCAAACACCACTTCACCGGCATTGTTGTGAGATTTGTCATAAAAGAACCACGTCGAATCATTACCGGAAATATCTTCAGGATCCTGGGCGATACGGCATTGCGTACCCGGTCAGCTCCACATACCCACGTCCGTCCACCGGACGGCCCTGCCAGGTTCCCGTCACATCCACTGCCCCTTCCCAGTAGGTCACTCCTGTGCTGCGGGCCGTCACCAGCTCCTGGTCAGCCATTCGAGGACTCACATGGAGCGCAATATCCTGCGAAGGAATCAAGAACCGCCATTGGCTGGGATATCGGGCGCCGCTTTTGGGACTGGTCCAATATTTCTCGACCGTCACCTCCATATCCTGGCGAGTCAACGGACGGGACAGCCCCTCGCGATTCACCACTGTCCCACTGGAAGCTGGAGAAAACCCGCCATCCGCATCGCGGAGCCAATAGGCCATAATTTCCTGACCGTTCGCAAGCTGTAAGCTGAACCAGTCCCATCCCACCAATCCTTCGGCCAAATCGGTGGATCCAAATTCATGATCCATCCAACTCTCGCCGGTCACGGGCAACCGCGCATCGCCCACCTGCACCGTCCCACTGGTCACCAAGCGCGTCAAGGAGTAGTAATGAGAGGTTTCACCAGATGCCTGCCCCTTGCGACTGACTCCGTCAACCCCATGCACCACCGGCGGCTTTTGCGAATCCACCACTAGGTCGATGGAAAAATCCTCGCCTTGAGCCTGCAATCGAAACCGATGGGGAAAACCAGGTACCGCCTGGACAAACCAGCGATCAATCCACACATGCAGGCCATCGGGATCAGCCCCGGCTTTCTGGATGCCGGCCCGGCTGATTTTCTCAGCCATCCGAAATTGCCCAGCGGATTCATCCGTCAGAGCCAAATGAGCCAAATACAGATGGCGAATCGACCAAGCCGAGGGATTCTTCCAGGCCTGGGAATCGTTCACTCCACGACGAAAAAAGGTCAGCTCATATCCAAATCGCCGCCCCGTCTCCGTCAATACATGGCCGGTAAAATACCACCATTCGGTTTGAAACGCCTCATGGCTGCCATGATCCCGAGGAAAAAGATACGCATACCCCGGCATGGCGGAAGCAAAGGCCCGACGATTCCCCGACCCCTCATCCGCGAAAGTGCTGCACCATCCCCCCAGCATAGACACCAACACGACGATAGAACCGAACAGTCCAAGCCATCCCCCTTTCCATACGGCGTTGATGAGAGACCACGGAGAAGGAGCCGTGGCGGCGCGGCGTATAGGCCCTGTCGAGATGTGCGGGGGCGGCACTGCCATCACCTTCCTGTCTTCATGCGTTTTTCCAAGTCTGGCACAGGGATTCACTTCAATCAATTACGTTGACTTTGGCGAAAATGCTCGGCTATCGTACCGCATGTCTTTGGAATTTTCCCCAACCGAATCGCCGACCTTTCCCATCCCGGATATTGTTCCCATTTTCCCTCTTCCGTCGATTGTATTCTTCCCGGAAACCTACCTGCCTTTGCATATTTTCGAACCGCGTTACCGGGAAATGGTTCAAGATGCTTCCTGCCAGGGGCACTGCATCGGCATGGCCCTTCTTCAGGAAGGATGGGAAGAACAATACTACGAACATCCCCCCATTCACACCATGGGCTGCGTCGGACGAATCATTAGCTTACATAAGTTGTCTGACGGATGCTTCAATATCGTGCTCCAGGGTCTACAACGCTGCACATATGTCGAACAGGCGACCTCGACACTCTACCGGAAAGCCAAAGTCGTTTTACCGGCCCAGTCCCATCCAGCCGGCTTGCCCGTGGAGGTCCGGATTCGGCTGGAAACCATCGCACAAGAATATTTGCAATATCGAAAAGCCACGGAATTGTCCCAGGTGATTACCACCAGTCAGCTGACCGACCCGATCTTGGTCAATAATTTGTCTGCCGGATTGGACTTTTCTCCCCTGGAAAAGCAGTTTCTGTTGGAGTCGGAACACCTCACCCAACAGGCCCGCCGGCTGATTGATTTACTCCGATTCAAGCTGGCTGATCTCCCTCTTAATCAAGGATAATCATTCTATGTCCGCCCCTATTGCCATTGACGTAAAAGGGCTGGGGAAAGCCTACGACGGCGTCAAGGCCATCGATAATCTTTCTCTCTCCATCTACCAAGGAGAAATTTTTGGTCTTCTGGGACCGAACGGCGCGGGGAAAAGCACGACCCTACGCATTCTGATTACCACGCTGAAACCCACCACGGGTACGGCCACGATTTTTGGCCGGGATGTGGTGCAGGACGCGGATACGGTCAGGCGTCTCATTGGATACGTGCCACAAGAACGCGCCATCGATCGATTTCTGACCGGCCGTGAACATCTGCTGTTACTGGCCGACTTATACCACCTCAAAAAGGACGAGGCCCTCACCCGGATCGACCAACTTCTGAAATTGGTCAGCCTGGAAGAGCACGCTGACCGCGTGGCCAAGGGGTATTCCGGCGGCATGAAGCGCAAACTGGATATTGCCTGTGGACTCCTGCCTAACCCCAAAGTGCTGTTTCTGGATGAGCCCACGCTGGGACTCGATGTGCAAAGCCGGTTGAACATTTGGGAGTATGTCCGCCAATTACGCGATCAAGGTATCACCATTGTCATGACCACCAATTATTTGGATGAGGCGGACCAATTGTGCGACCGTCTGGCGATTATCGATCGCGGCCAAATCCGGGCTATTGGCTCCCCCAAAGATCTGAAAGCCGGCTTAGGCGGGGATGGCATCTGGCTTACCCTTGGTGATCCCACACCCCAAGCAGTGGAAAAACTGACCGCCGCCCTCAAGACCTTACCTTGCGTCAGAGCGATTACTCCACGGGACCGCGGTTTGGACATTCGAGTGGATGGACCGGAAAAAGCGCTTCCAGCCATTTTGGAAACCGCGGGAACAGTCGAATGCCGCTTGGATGGCATCGAATACCATCGTCCTCGTCTGGATGATGTGTTTGTGGCCCATACCGGACGATCCATGAAAGACGAGTTACCGGAACCCACGCCCTAACGTCGCCCCCACTCTTTTTTGCTATCGAAAGGTTTTTTCATGCAAGAACAAATACAGGAAGTCCTCGCGTTGACCAACCGGTGGGTCAAACGGCTGAGCCGCGAAAAATTCAGCATGTTGTTCACACTGGTTCAACCAATGCTGTTTTGGCTGATTTTTTTCGGCAATCTCTTTCAACGCGCCGCCGATGTCCAAGTGGTGCAAGCCCCGAATTACATGAGCTTCCTGGCTGCGGGCGTGGTCGTCATGACCGTGCTCAACAATGGATTAGCCGGTGGCGTCGACTTGCTGTTCGATAAGGAAAACGGATTTTTAGAACGCTTAATGGCCACTCCCATTCGTCGATCCTCGGTGATCTTGAGTCGCTTTCTGTTCGTAATGGCCATTACGGGCATGCAGATTCTGGTGATTTTAGGCGTTGCCTTTTTATTTGGCGTGCGGCCCGAAACCGGCATCCTGGGTATTGCCGTCATTCTATTGATCGGAATGGCCTTTGGCATCGGACTCACGGCCATTTCCATGGCGATGGCTTTTTCGGTCAAAAGCCACGGCGATTTCTTTTCGGTCTTGGGCTTTCTCTCGCTTCCCATGATTTTCTTAAGTTCCGCGCTGGTCCCGTTAGTGGCCATGCCGGGATGGATGAAAACTCTCGCCCTGTTCAACCCCATGACATGGGTTATTGATGCCGTTCGGCCACTGATTTTATCCGGCTGGAGCCAAGCCATCCCGCAAGTAGCTATTGCCATTGGCGTCCTGGTCGTCTTTGATGCCCTCTGTTTGTATGGCGGCGCGAAAGCCTTCAAGCGGACAGTCGGCTAACAACCCTTTCGGACCTCAAGTAGACATTGAACGATCCCTTACCAGCCCGCGTGCAAACGCTGTTGCGTTTGCTTTCCGATCCTAACGAACAGATTGCTCAGACGATCCAGGAAGAATTGGCAAAGATGGGGACTGCCGTCTTACCCATCCTTGAAACCGCGAAAACGGAGCACCCCGCTCTGGCGGCCCGCTTGGACCAGGTTATCCAGGACATTCACTTTCCCCAACTCCTGGTCACATTTCGCCAGGGCCTACAAGAATCATCGCTTGATTGGGAACAGGGAGCATTTCTCATCGCCCGGCTTCGCCAACCAACACTTGAACGGACCCATTACCAACGAATCCTTGATCAATTCGCGGAAGAATTCCGCGCCAAATGGAATTGTGAATCGCTTAGCGTACACGACGCGGCGCAACAGTTGGCCGTGTTTCTGTTTAAAGATAAGGGGTTTTCAGGAAATCAGGAACAGTATTACGACCCGGACAATAGCTTTATGCACCTGGTTATCGACCGTCGCCTGGGTATTCCCATCACCCTTGCAGCCCTGTATGTATTCGTGGCGGCACGAGTGGGCATCCCTGCCGTCGGGATCGGAATGCCAGGCCATTTCCTCGTGCGAATTGAAGGCGTAAGCCCATCATTGTACCTCGACGCGTTTAACAAAGGGTCCTGGCTGAAAGAACAGGATTGCCGACAATTCATTGCGGCCACCGGCTTGGAATTTCAGCCCCACTATGTGGAGCCCAGCTCCACGCCAGCCATTTTATCCCGCATGCTTCGAAATCTCCTGAGTATTTACGAGGACACCAACCAGGAGACGATGAGACGGCGTGTGGAGGCTCTTCTGGATTGTTTCGATTCCTGATGACGGGTTACACCCGAAGACGCATTAAATCTTTGGCCTTGAGAATCCGTCCGGGGAAATGTTTGGCCGCCTGCCTCACCACATTGGACCGGTCCGCCACAAGATAAAAATGAGAGAGCACCAGCGTGCTGATCCCGGCCTCATGAGCCACCTTTCCACATTGCTCAGCATGCATATGGCAAGCACCAGGACTGCGTGAGGAAAACGAGCAATCCAGCACGGCCAGATCGGCACCCCGACAGAGCTTGACTAAATTGGAGCTGGGCATGGCATCACCTGAAAAGGCCGCGGTTTTTCCCTGAAACGTCACCCGATAGCCCAAACAGATCTGGCTTTCCGTGTGTGCCATCGGCAAAGGCGTAATCTGAGTCGGTCCGATCCGAAAGGGGCGGCGATGGACCTCACGGAATTTCACCGGAAAGGGCGCGCTGGAAAAGGAGGGGATGGTGGCCAATAAAGTCCCAAACAGGTGTGTCGTACCAGGCGGTCCGTAAATATGCAGTGGCCCCCTGGCTCCCCCATACAGGCTATGGCAGATCCCATCGAAAAAAAAGGTGAAAAAATCCGAGAAATGATCCGCATGGTAGTGAGTAAAGATTAGGTGCTGAACCGTATGGCGGTCGAGCCCAGTTTTCAGTAAATTGGGGAGCGTACGAGGCCCCATATCCAGTACAATAGGCCGGTCCGTCTCCAGCAAATAGCCGGCAGCGGCCCGGCGTGGATGCATGTTGGTGCCCGACCCTAAAATGGTGAGATGCATGATTTCCAGTAACTCCTTTGCTCAAAAGCGGTAACGCACCGCACGGTCTGTACGTATGACGACTCCCACCAATTCCCAACAGGAATCGAACCGGGCGATCAATCCTTTTCTGGGCCTCTTGGCCGTCGGAGGTATCGTAGCAAGCATCTGGATTTGGAATCACCTCTCTTTCGATACCCAAGATTATATTACCGATGACATTCTACCGATTCTGTTAGTCGTGCTCGTCCTCGCCGGCGGCCTCTGGGTAGTCTGGCGAAAGTGGCAGGCGCATCACGAGCGCCTCAAACGACGAGACCGGCTGATTCAACGGTTTCAAAAAGAACCGTCTCCCCAAAAACGACGCGACTTGGCCTTTACGATCGTAGAAGTGAATCACTTTCAACGGGAAGGGTTAGAAGCCGTGGCCGATCCCATGGCCGAATTATTTATCTGGACGATGAAAACCGCGTTGGGGGACAAGCAACATCGTATCCGAGGCATGGCCACCAGCTATCTGGGCGTTCTGAATTACCAACCCGCTATTCCTCTTCTCATGAAGGCCTTGGAAGACGATCATGCCCATGTGCGGGCATGTGCGGCCCTGGCCTTTGGCCGGATGCGCACCAAGGAAGCCAAAGCCAAATTGGAAATGATGATGAAGGAAGATTGGGATCAAACGGTAAGAAGTCGCTCACGGGAAGCGGTTGAGCGCATATCGTAACCGAGAACGTGAAGCATACCGCAAAGTCAGAAGCCAAAACGTCATACAGACCACACCCACCAGACCCGTGCCCTCAACACCCATCACTTTAACTCCTCATTGAGGCCAGCCTGGTCCGCATCGGTAAACCGGTATCCCTTGTTCATCAACGTCTGCATCCCATCCATCAGCCCCTTAAATTGCATTTCGGCCCTCATCCGGTCAAAGAGTCCCGTGAGATGGGATAAATACTCCGTCACGGGATGATGGCTGAAGAAGGGCATCCCGAAGGCCTCAACCACATCACGGGTTTCTTGAAGGTCATATTCCCCATTATCGTCCCGATCGCCGACTAGCACCATTTGATAAAACGTCAGACTGAGGGACAGGTCTTGTTGAGCTTTTCCGAATCCGGCCCGAGCCTCCTCTAACCCTCCGGGGAACCGCTTGGCACATTCGTGATTCGGGTCAATCTGCTGGACCAACCTCAACCGAACCTTCTCCACTTCGGACTTCGGCTTGGTGTGCTGCTGCTGATAAAACCAGACGGTGCAGGTATCGGCAATCGAAAACGCCTGCCGGTCTTTGATGATCTGGGCATGCACATGCTGCAGAAACCCTTGAAACAAATCCGTTCCCGGACTTGCCCAGACTTGTTGCCCCAGTCCAACACTCAAGGCAAGCATACCAATCATTAGGCCTGAACCAGGGGGAATGAGGCGGCGTGATTTCGCGCTGTTGTTCATCGGACTTTTCATACAGTTTTCCAGTATATCATCGGAATCTCAGAGGGCCTAATAAAATATGGGGCGCCCATCCTGCCTACCGGAACCAGCGCTCCATGTTAAAATACGCATATGGCCACACAAACCGTCATTCTTCAAGGACACATCATCGATTCCCTCATCCTGGCGAAAGTGTTGGATGCCATCGTCATGCTGGGAGGCACCTTTACGCTTCCGGAAGTGGCCATCGGCACCAGACGGGAAGATCTGTCCCATGCCACGATCCGCATCGACGCTCCCACTGCCGAGGGACTTCAAGACATCCTGACCGCTATTCAGCCACATGGAGCCGTTGTGGAAACCGAACAAAATTGCACCGTGGCCCCGGCACCAGCGGACGGGATTTTTCCTGAAGATTTTTACGCCACATCGCATCTCACTACTCACATACGATGGCAGGGCGCCTGGATCGAGGTGCCCCAGCCGGAAATGGATTTGGCCATTGTGGTAAATCCCTCCATTCCGTCGGCTCGGATGATCCCGATGGGATCGGTCAAACAGGGCGATCTCATCGTGACCGGCCGAACCGGCATCCGGGTCTTTCCCCTGGAGCGGCCCAAAGAACGGGACATCTTCGGATTCATGGAAGCTCAGGTATCCTCGGAGCGTCCGCACCGCCATATCATCGCGGATATCGCCAAGCGTATGAAAACCATTCAACAATTCCGGCAAGGAGGACACCGGTCGGCCACGGTCTTGTTGGCGGGTGGCCCGGCTATTGTGCATGCCGGAGGACGGGAGGCCTTGGCCTGGATCATTGATCAAGGATTGATCCACGTGGTGTTTTGCGGAAATGCACTGGCGGCGCATGACATGGAAGCCAGTCTGTATGGAACATCCTTGGGATACAGCCTGGGCGTGGGCCGGTCGGTCCCGCACGGGCACGAGCATCACCTCCGCACCATCAATCGTGTACGAGCGTTGGGAAGCATTCAGAAAGCGGTGGAACAGGGAGTCATCACAGACGGTATCATGGCAGCCTGCGTCAGACAGAGAGTCAACATGGTCTTGGCCGGAACGATTCGCGATGACGGCCCCCTGCCGGACGTCATCACCGATGCCAGTAAAGCTCAAGAGGCCATGCGCGCAGCCATTCCCGGCGTGGAACTGGCCTTGCTGGTAGCGTCGACACTCCATGCCGTTGCCACCGGCAATTTGCTGCCGGCTTCTGTGCCCACGGTCTGCGTGGATATCAATCCGGCCGTCCCCACCAAACTGAGCGACCGCGGAAGCTTTCAGGCGGTGGGGCTGGTGATGGATTCCTCTTCGTTTCTGCGGGAACTGGCAAGGGAACTCGGCTGGAAGGGATAACAGGAGGGCACCCCATGAGTCACCTGCTCATGTGTCCGCCGGATTACTTCGGTATCGAGTACGAAATCAATCCCTGGATGCGCCTCTCGAACCAGTCCAACCCGGACCGGGCCCGGGCGCAATGGCGCCATCTCACACAAGTCCTCCAGAATGAAACCGGCGCGAAACTGGAATTCATGACACCAATCCCAGGGTTACCGGATCTGGTCTTTACCGCCAATGCCGGTGCCGTTCATGACGGCACAGCCGTCCCCAGCCGATTCCGTTATCCTGAACGCCAACAAGAAGAGCAACACTTCATGGAATGGTTTACCCAGCACGGCTATGACGTCATTCCCCTGGATCAGGGAATGTTCTTTGAAGGGGCGGGGGATCTCCTGGGATTTCCCGATTGCTGGGTTGGCGGTTACCGCCAACGGAGTGATATTCGTGCCTATGACCGATTATCCGAAATTTTCAGAAACCGAATTCTGGCCGTGGAACTCGTGGACCAACGCTTCTACCATTTGGATACCTGCTTCTGTCCGCTCAGCGGCGGCGAGCTGCTCTATTATCCACCTGCATTCGATGCCTACGCCCAAACCGTCATCGCTTCTCAAGTTGCGCCGGAGCAACGGTTTGCCGTGCCTCCATTGGAAGCCGACCGGTTCGCCTGCAATGCTGTGTGTGTGGATCGGCATGTGATCTTGCCAACCGGCTGCCCTGAAACAATCGCCTGGGTGACGGCCCACGGCTACACCTCCCATCCGGTGGAACTGGACGAATTTCTCAAAGCCGGTGGCTCCGCCAAATGCCTCACCCTCACCCTCGATTAACTTCTCAAGCATTTCACATTCCGAGGAATGGCCTGCTTTTGTTAGAAACGAATGCGCCTGGCGGGACACGACAAGCCAGGGTAGGGAAAGGTAGAATCCCTCCACAGCACAAGCGGTCTTCACCCCCAGCAGCCCACGAAGTATGACTCAAGAATCCTTCTACCACTTAGGCGACGATGATGCCGTGCAACGGCACATCAAACTGGAACGGGAAAAAGGGAAAAAACTACGGAAGACTCCATGGTGGAAAACCCAAATCCAATCAGGGGTCTGCCATTTCTGCCAGCAGCAGGTCGGGGCTGAGGCCCTTACCATGGATCACGTGGTCCCCTTGGCTCGCGGAGGAAAAAGCACCAGAGGCAATGTGGTGCCGGCCTGCCAAAGCTGCAACCGCCATAAAAAATTGGGCACCCCGGTGGAAACCATCCTGGATCAGATTCGGATGAACAATGATACGGTTGAAGATTAAGGGCTTTACAATCCCGAGATGAGATAGTCCCGAAGGGAAATGAGTCGGATTCCCTGATACTCCTTCAATTGCAACATGGCCTTATCTCCCGTCACAATGCATTCAGCCTGGCCTGCTTCAGCACACTCCAGAATCCGATTATCGGGATCATCCTTGAAGATGCTCACCGTTCGAGTCGGGTTCACGACCGCTGCCATTTCAGAAAGAAGCACGGCGGTTTGACTCAAAGCTTCAGGATCACGACTGAATTTCCGCCCTAAGGTGATCAACACTTCATCAAGGATGGCTTTGGAGAGTATGAGAGTATCAACGCCCTCCAAAACACGAGTCACCGCTTCTTCCGCCTGGCTCCCAGGGAAAACCAGCGCGGAAATAAAGATGTTGCTATCGAAAACGACTCTCACTATTTGGCCAAATACTTTTGGAGGTCTCTGTCGGTTAGAACACCTTTTTCTTTGGCCTTTTGAGTCCAATACTTCTGAGTGTCGAAAAATCTCGTTTTCAGGCGCTCTCGTTTGGCCAACCTCAGTGCTTCTTGAATCACAGCACTGATCGTCTTGCCTTCTTCTTGGGCAATTTCTTCCAGTTCTTTGGACAAATCAGGGGGAAGCGAAATGGTTTTTTTAACGGCAGATGCCATGGCAATACCTCCGGTATGAATAAATCATACCGCCATTGCTCTTAAAAGGCTAGCTGACCGAACTGCCTCATTAAAAGAAATGTCGATTGGCAGTTTTCTAATAGGCGACGATGATGCCGTGCAACGGCACATCAAACTGGAACGGGAAAAAGGGAAAAAACTACGGAAGACTCCATGGTGGAAAACCCAAATCCAATCAGGGGTCTGCCATTTCTGCCAGCAGCAGGTCGGGGCTGAAGCCCTTACCATGGATCACGTGGTCCCCTTGGCTCGCGGAGGAAAAAGCACCAGAGGCAATGTGGTGCCGGCCTGCCAAAGCTGCAACCGCCATAAAAAATTGGGCACCCCGGTGGAAACCATCCTGGATCAGATTCGAGGGACCGATGCATGAAGCCATTCGGACAAACCCCGCGTCGAATGACGAATGGGCCACAACTCCAAGTACCCGAAGGGGAAGAAAAAAAATTCTACGGAAAAAATCCTGACTCTCTGACTTTTTCAGGAAATGTCCGACCCTCCCGGTGTCCCAGCATGACATTGGCATTGTGTTGACACATCCAATCTCAGAACGTAGTCTTGGGCTCTCTTTTTTCTGTCTACTCAGGGGATGTCCTATGCGAACCCTGGCTTCCTCCCGTTCTCCATTTTTTCGTTCCCACATTGCGCTACAGGTGTGGCTATGCTGGTGTGTGCTGGGCGGATTAGTTCCCGTCACTCAACTCTTCGCGGCTGCCACATTTCAAGAAGACTGCCTCGGAAGATCACCAGCCGGCATCGCCCTGAAAAAACATCTAGATGCGGCACAATCAGGTAATGTTGACTCCATGTTCTGCGCCGGAGCCATTCATCTCTATGTGCAACGGGATGCGAAGAAGGCACTTCCATTGCTGGAAAAAGCCGCCAATGGGGGCGACCAGCGGGCACCGCTGGTCCTGGGTATTCTCTATGAAAAAGGAACCGGAGTGGCCGAGAACCCTGCCACGGCCGCTAGGTGGTACCAAAAAGGCATGGATAACGGGAACCCTGCTGCCGTCCGCCGCCTGGCTGAACTGTACCGGCTTGGGTTGGGCGTACCGCACAATGAGGCCAAGGCAAAGGCACTCCTCAATAGGGCTGCCGCGATGGGTGACAAGGCCGCGCCGAAATTTCGTGAGAAGCACGAACAGGATCGGCTGCATCCCAAGGCCGGACAGGACATCAAGGAAGCAGCCTATCGCGCCTACCAACAGAAGCACTTTGAACAAGCCGCCAAGCTCTACCGCCAATGCGCGGACATGGGCAATGACCAATGTCAGCTTGCCCTTGGGGTTCAGTATGAATATGGGCAGGGTGTCCCCAAAGACGAGAGTCAGGCGGTAGCCTGGTATCGTAAATCCGCAGATCAGGGAAACGCCATCGGTCAGAAAACGCTCGGATTGATGTACGAATTAGGGAAGGGCATACCGGAAAACTGGGCTGAAGCGTTTCGTCTCTATTCCCTGAGTGCTGAGAAATACCAGGAAGGCGCGTTCGCCTTGGCGCGCATGTTTGAATTCGGCATGGGCGTCCCTCAAAACCGGGCACGGGCCATCGAATGGTTCAAGAAGGCCGCAGCTCTGGGACATCCGAAAGGGACCTATTGGGCACGCTGGCTCAATAATTATTCGAACTGCATCGGCTTCCGCAATGAGCAGGAACAGAAGACACTGGGATTTCTGCGCTGCCCCGCCGATCCCATCGGCGTCACATTCCACAATAACAACGAGCGATTGGCCTACCTGAGGGAGAAGGGGAAAGAATTTGACAAAATGGAAGCTGAAGCCCTGGCAGCACAGGCAGCCAGAGGGAGATTGACGAATGAAACCTCATGCAACTATGCGGGAGGAGTGTGGATGAACCGGAATTCTTCCAGCGGAGGCTATTGCCAATAGGAGAGCGAAGGGTGCGTCACTGTTTGCTGTTTTACCCACGATCCAAAATTTATGTGTGTGAATGCCCTACTTTCTCCAAACTCTAAGCCTCTAGCGAAACCAGTACCTACTCAACACTCCTGTAGATTCATGATCAGAAAAATCAGATATCTCTCCATTTGCATTGCAAAAAATGCAGGAATGATCCTTCGAAAAATTGAAATTAAAAATTTTCGATCATTCGGTATTCTGAAGAAATTACGCGAGATAGGCGGCGAGGATGCCGGATAGAACAATGCCGTCAAAGGTGCCGGCTCCGCCGATGCTGGCCATGCCGGTGGAGATTCGTGGAATATCCTTAAGGTGCAGGATATCGGCTCCCAGAAGAGGGCCGAGGACTCCCGCCACAAAGGCCAGGGGAGGGGCTTGGTCGGGCGCCAACAGCAACGCCGACATGGCCGCAACAAGGGGAGGGACCATGGCCGGCATGGCAATGCCCATGCCTTTCACGGGTTTCGCCAGCTTGTAGCACACCGCCGTATTGATGGCCACAGCCACGACGACGGCAAGGAGCAACAGGCCATCCTTCCTCAAGAGGTGCCCGATTTCATAGAGGGCCACCAACGAGGGAATCACGCAACCCCCAAGATTGACGGCCACGATGGTCTCCCGCTGACTCTGCTGCCATTCCGGCCAGCGCTCCAGGAATCCAAAATACGGGAACGGATGAACGGGAACCTCTTCCTCCCGCACCAGCCGCTTCACAGGAATATTGATCACACTCCCGAACAAGATGCCGATGATCACCACCAGTGCCATCTGCGGATCCATCCGAAGCTTGGCCAGAGCCAGGCCCATCACTTGAGCAAACAGCACCGGCATGAACGCCAAGAGGAGCAGAAAGAGAAGAATCGGAAGGCAGCCTAATCGTCCGTTCATTGAACCTTTTCTCTGGTGTCGACACGTTCAGAATAGCCGCTTTGTTCAGGTAACCCCACTCTCCGAACGAGCGGCCGCCTCGAAATTTCCGGTTCCGTCATGCCTCAAATCGGTTCATGGCTGTAGCCTAACGCCACCCTGTGGATTTCGCTGATGCCCTAAAATTCCCCACCTTAATCCGTTGGAGGGCGTCTGCCAATGCTTCCTCTGCGGCCTGTTCCTCTCCTGACTCGGGTTGCGGATTTCAGAAGAACGTGGCTGTTGCCGTCCTACAGGCATGATTGGTCCAAGTTTTCTTGGGATTGGTCTTTGACTGTGGCGTTGTTTTTGCGTCTTGAATCCCTCATGGCAGCCAAACAAAATATCTGGTCGGAGACTGTCTTGCGATGGGGGAGGGTGGTGGTGTGTCTCTTGGGAATGGGGATGAGTCTCTCTGTTGTTGGGATCAAAGAAAGTGCTACTGGCTCATTAACCAAGGCTCCTCCCATTCCTTCTCTGAATTCCATTCCGCCCACTCCGGAGGAGGACGACATTCGATTAGGGTATCGCGTGATCGTGCAGACGAGCACGTTTGCAAAGGGCTTTATTGGCAATCGTTGAACCTGTTCCAATTGCCACCTTGATGCAGGCCGCCGAGTGGGGAGCGGCACGTATGTGGGCGTGATCTATGCCTACCCGCAGTATAAAGCTCGAATAGGCCGCGTGATTTCTTTGGAAGAGCGGATCCATGAATGTGTTGAGCGGAGTTTGAACGGAAAGGCTTTACCACCCCAAAGCGCAGCCATGAAGGCGATTCAGGTTTACATATCCTGGCTCTCCCAGCATGTGTCCCCTCCGGCCGAACTAACCTGGCTGAGATTTCCGGCTCTGTCTCTCAAAGCCCAGCCGGATACAAATCATGGTGCGCGCCTTTTTGAGCGCAGCTGTGCCGGCTGCCACGGGGCCGACGGCCACGGCACAGAGATGGCTCCTCCTCTGTGGGGACCGCACTTCTTCAACATCGCTTCCGGACTGGCCCGGGTGAGTCAGGCTGCCGCCTTTATCAAGGGCAATATGCCGATCACCCAACCTGGCACGTTCAGCGATGCAGACACCTTTGATATTGCCGCCTTCGTAAACAGTCACCCACGGCCTGATTATCCACCGAAAATGTTGGATTATCCCAAAGGTGGAAAGCCCACTGATGTACCTTACTAACCCTGTACGTTTGTAATGAAGGAGGATCCAACCATGGCACGTTTTCTGATTTCCGGCAGTCGAGGCACGGATGATCCCACACTCGCCACACTCCCGTTCATAGCCGCCAAGACCGCCAAGGACCAAGGGCACGACGTCGTCCTCTGGCTCTGGAGCGAAGCGGTGACCTTGGGCCGCAAGGGAACCGCCGACCATGTCGTGGGCGTCAATCTTACCCCGCTCAAAGATCTGTTGGCGGCTGTGCAGGCCGCGCAGATTCCTCTCTGGGTCTGCGGCGCTTGCGCGGTAGCTCGTCAGATGCAGGCGACAGATCTAGTGGCGGGAGCCGCCATTAAAGGCATGCCGGATTATATTCAAGCGGCCGCTGAGCGCGACAAGGTGATCACGTTTTAAGAGCATGTCCGCGGACCAAGGAGCTTGGAAAAATACACGCCCTCATTTCTGGAACAGCAGGGAGGCCCGCATGAACATTCGCAGACTGTTTTCTCTGGTCTGGTCCAGTGTCACACGGTGGATGATTGTCGCGATGGTGGGTGGGGGATGTTTTTTGACTGCGTGCACCCCCACTCCACAAACGACCGACATCAGGCATATGTTGCCCTCTTTGCTGCCGGTCTTCTCCCCTCTCCCTAGGAACGATCAGCCCGACTGCGTTTTTTCTAGAGTCGCCGTTGTGACGGAGAGGGCACAGACCCACGGGGGGAGATGGGAGCATCAAGATTCTTTGCCCATTAGCGGCGGACGAGACGGAGCCAACGCCACAAGTTCACCAGTCCAAACAACGCTGAGGCCAGGTAGGTGAGGGCGGCCGCTTTAAGAATGCGCCGTGCGCCCCGCATATCGGTCGGGTGCAGATATCCCCCCTGCTCCAACATCGGTAAGGCTCGTCGAAAGCTGGCATTCCATTCTACCGGCAAGGTCACGAGATGGACCAAGGCGCTGATGCTCATGGTCCCCAACGCCATCAACAAGACGGCCACGCCCACCGCCGGAATTCTCACAATGCCCGCCAGAACCGGGAGCCCCAACATGAGATACGACCCGGCCTTTTCAGCCTTCTGCGCCACCCGCACCAGATCGGTCCGATCTTTTAAAAGACGGTAGCCCTCATGATCTTGGATGGCATGTCCCACCTCATGGGCCGCCACGACGGCTGCCGTGAGGAATTTCCCGCTGTAATGTCGAGGAGCCAGGCCTACCAGTTTCGTTTCAGGGTTGTAATGATCACCCAGAGGCGACGGCTCCACTCGCACATGCTGAAGACCAAAACGATTTAAGAGGTGTCGCGCCAACTCGCCACCGGTGCCCGGAAAGTCTTCCCGTGGGGTCCGGTATTGGCGAAACACCCACCATACCCAGAGTTGGGGAATCAAGACGATTCCCATGAATAGGATGAAGAACAAGATCAGGCGCATGGGATGAGATCTTTACTCCGCCTTCACCTCCCCGTACAAATTGGAGGAAGCATTCGGTTGCGAGGCTCCATGTCGGAAGTGAACGATCTGGACATCAATGACCCACCGTAGAATGTTTATTTTTACGAAGAGCAGGAAACAATCACCTGTGGTTCCCCGGGAGGCGGCGGCAGGGTATAGGCTTCCGTTTCAGGTTGTTCGCTAAACGGATCACTCAGCAACTGTAGCAGTCGATCGATTTCGGCATAGTCCTGCTCGCGCACCGCTAGGGTAATGGCCCGCTGCGCCAGATGGTTCCGTAGAATATATACGGGGTTGACCTGGTTCATTCTATTTTGGCGTTCCGCGTCATGGCTATGTTCAGCACAAAGACGATCCCGGTAGCGCACGGCCCAATCATCAAACGCCTCCCGATGAAGAAAATGCTGCCGCACCGAATCCGGTGCCATGGCGTCCTCCTGTCGGCATTCCCCCAAGGCGCGGAACACATTCGTATAATCGGCACGGCTGGAATCCATCAGATTCAACAGATCGGTCACCAGCTTGTCATCTCCGGCGTGCGTGTCCAGCAGACCCAGCTTGGCACGCATGAGTTCCGCATATTTCCCAAGCATGGCGTGTTCATATCGTTGTGGAGCCGCTTGGACATCGGCTTGATCCACTAAGGGTGACAGAGCCTGCGCCAAGGCTCGGATATTCCAATAGCCGATGTCAGGTTGGTTCTGAAACGAATATCGCCCGTGATGATCTGAATGATTGCAGATAAACGTGGGATCGTACCGCTCCATAAATCCGAACGGTCCATAGTCCAGCGTCAATCCCAGGATCGACATGTTATCCGTATTGAGGACCCCATGCGCCCAACCCGCCGCTTGCCATTGAGCCACAAGATGTCCGGTCCGGGTGGCGACTTCCTGGAGTAACCCGGCATAAGGCTGTTCGGTGCCCCGCAAATGAGGAAAGTGGTGCTCAAGAACATAGTCGGCCAAGATTTTCAGGTATTCATGCTGGCGGCGATAGAAAAAGACTTCGAAACTGCCGAATCGGACATGTGTGGGGGCCATGCGAATAAGCATGGCCCCTGGCTCCGGCATTTCCCGCAACACGATTTCTTCTCCCGCCACGATGCAGAGCCCGCGCGTGGTGGGGATGCCTAGCCCATGCATGGCTTCTCCACACAGATATTCGCGAATGGTAGACCGCAAGACGGCCCGCCCATCGCCGTCACGGGAGAACCGCGTGAGGCCCGCACCTTTGATCTGGAGATCCCATCGTTCCCCTTTGGCATTTGTCACTTCGCCCAGGAGAATCGCGCGGCCATCTCCCAACTGAGGTACGTAATGGCCGAATTGATGGCCTGAGTAGAGCATGGCAACTGGATCACTTCCAGGCCAGTGTTTGGCACCGCACACGAACTCGGCAAAGTCCGGGCGGGTCATTTCCTTCGGATCAAGGTCGATCAAGACCGCCGCTGCCGGATTGGCACTCACCACATGCGGATTGGGAAATGGCGTGGGGTTGACCCGCTGATGAAATACCTCAGGCAAAGAAGCGTAGGTATTATGAAATGTGAGATTTTCGAGTGTGTTCATGTGGACATTATCCCTGGTCACTCCCTCTTCCACAACCCAGAGGCTCAGCTAGCTGGTAGGCAGGAAGCATGATATGGTTTGAAGAGTGCTTGGTGATTTTTCAGGAAGCTCGGAAAGGGCTGGCCTTAGCCCTTTTTAACATGATGTCTCACACGGCTCGTCTTCAGGACATGTTGCTCATATCTGCCTGTCTCTGGGTCCTCATTGTCATGAGCCTCTCCGGATGCTCACGGGATCAGCATGATCATCCCGACCTCACCACTGGTGAACAACTGTTCGCTTTCCATTGTGCCGAATGCCATGGAGTACAAGGATCAGGAAAACTTTTTGATGGAATACCTGCCAATATCCTGACCAAAAAAACACCGGATGAAATCATCGCATATCTCACCACGCAAACCAGCCCTGACCGGAAGATGCCGGTCTTTCGTACCATGCCCGCTGAGGAAGCGAAGGTTATCACCGATCATCTACTCACGTTGCAAAAAGCATATGACCAACACGGCTCCCAAATTAAGCAGTTACTCATCGAGCCATGAGTCTCTCCCCATTTGATCCACTTCTGGTTCTGCTGATCCGGCCATCCCTCTTTGTCATTCCTGTATGGGTCACCTGCCGGTTCCCTGCAATCGCCTTCTCATCGTTCCCGGTTCCTTTTTGGTTTGGAGCTCACGCAAGATGGAACCGCCGCGCGAGAAAAAGGAAGAGCCAGGACAGATGAATCCCCACATATTGAGCAGAGATCCCAGACCGTTGACCTGATGAAAGCTGTATCTCTTTGGATGCAATGTTGTATCTAAATATCTCTCCTCTGAGGATCTCAGGCGAACACTACACAATAAATCCCTTTGTTTTTGCCAATTTTTCCTGATCAACCATGATGGTGTGATTCTTGCTCGATTTCTTAGTATGGCTATGCTGAATTTCTTTCTTTTTCCAATGGGTCTTTCTCTCCCCTAGAAAGGGTTCTGGTAAGGTGATGATCAAAATTTGCGCATGGTGTCAAAAGGAAAAGCCATCGGACCCTAGGGACCATTCGACCCTACACTCCAATTCGATGGTCTCACATGGGATTTGCCAATATCATGCGCTTCGGTTGCGCCTCCAATACCGGCGATCACTCCTGCAATCGGCTTTTTTCGCCACTAGCCGAAATACGCAGGCGGTTCTCCAGCCCCGGTAATACGACGTTCATGTTTCTTCCAATATTTTTTGAATGACGGACCTCCGCTTTGCCTGGGAACAGCCATGGAGATCGGCCGGAAGGGACGTGACCACTCTGGAACTAATCTTTTTCGGGAAGACAAGCAAGCTGTGGAACACAGGCACGGAAGCTAATTGGGCCCCTTCAAACGGTTTTTGACCATGACGGTACCCAAATGCGGAAGGCGAGCACTTCGGCGATACTCATACCATCCAAAGAGTAAGACTCCGGTTATCAATATCAATCCAACCACTACCGTATGCCAAAAGCTCTCATCTAGAAAATGCATATCACTCATTCACGAACACTCCCATCGGTTTCATTAAGCATAGTGTTTTTTCGGAACCTTCTATAAGATCTTAAGAAGTTCCTGTCCTTTCTCCCACCCGCCTGCCATGTCTGTCACCTCAATTTATATACGTAGGCAATTCAGGCTATTCTCAAAATTGATGAGCATACAGGTTTCATGGCGCAATAGACAGCCGGTATAATGCCCATATGCCGATAGTTTTTTCCCGTTTCCTCAAATTTTTCATTATCCTGCTAATGGTGGGAGGGGGAATACGCCCCGATGGACCAGGCGATGTAAGTTGGGCATCCAGCCCGGCTCCTCCGAATTCCGACCTCTCCGATACCGCCGAGGAAAACTCGGTCACCCTCACCATTAAATCCCGAGTATTCATACCGGAGACGATCTCCCTACCCATGGGTCAAAAAACGCATCTGACGATTATTAATCACGACTCGGAATTACATGCTTTTGTGCCGGTCGGCCTGCTTACTCACACTCATATCAATTTGAGTGGGAACGGTGCGCCGCAGTTCGGCAAGGAAGGGTTACTGCGGGTGTTGTTGCCTACCAGAGGTCAAACCGATATCGTCTTTATTCCCACCCGTCCAGGAAATTATCCATTTTTCTGCGATTTGCCGGGCCACGTCATGCGAGGAAATATCGTGGTACAGGAGAAGAAGGGTATGGTAGAGTGACCCCTTTGTCTGGGCCGGACGAGTCCGTGAACCACATACAAGCAGTTTCGTCCAGCATGTCGTACATTTGTTTTGAAGGAGGATCCGTGTTCCATGAGTACCGTTCGTAATTCTTCGAAGACTCACATAGTGATTCATCCTGAAATGGACAATACCCTTGACGGGCGTCCCATGGGGAAAACCAGTCGATCCATTTCTCAGCGTATTCTGGGGTTCTTCATCGGCTCCGTTCTGCTGATCGTTCCTCTGCTGGCCCAAGCCGCGGAGGGAACATCCGGCGATCCCAAAGCCATGCTGACGACCATTCGGGATTTCGCCCAAGCCGTAGGGAAAGCCGATCGGGTGGCAGCCGGCCAACGGGATTTTGCTTGTCTCTTTAAAATGGCTCAACAGCACTTATTAACAGATGGCCAATTTCCTGATCCGCTCAATCCGGTTTATGAATGGTGCGAACAACGCCGGGTGGCTGCCCATAAACGGATGATCAGCATGAGGGACCGAGCCTTGGACAACGTCTGGCCTGGCCCTGGCCAATTGGTGGACTTTGCCGATTTCCAACGGTTTTTTATTGCCGAGACCAAAAGTCAACAAATCGCCCCTTCGTTCTTTGTCATGCCGGCTATTGCCCAGTTTGAAGCGAATGCCCCGTTTTCCATCGACTTGGTCGCATCTGGCGCCTTACCCCACGCATCCTTTCCCTCTGCCGATGAATCGAGCGTGGTGGCTGCCCCCACCATGTTTGTAACGACAAAAATTTCCTATCCCAATCCCCTCACCGCCCCGATTTCCAATGGACCTGGCGTGGAAGATTGGGCTGTCCCCTATAAAAAATCGCAACGGATCATTAAATCGGTCAATGTGAAATGGGTCGTGCTATCAGATCTGAAACGACTGGGATTCCCCACTGACCAGGCCGTGCTGGACCTTCCTCTGGACGGCCCGCATGGCACAACGATTCCCTTCGTCGTGGATCTGGGAGGATTCGTTCCCAAATCAGCTGAATGGTTTAGCCAAACAGATCAACCTGAGGCTATCACCAAGGGCATTCAACAGGCACAAGCTGCCACGAAGGTCTTGGATGCCGTGATGCAGCTTAACCGTGTCCTGATGATTGCCCCAACGCATAAACAAGCGTTGGAAGTATTTGCCGACCAGTTGTACCAGGGATTTTTGCAGTATGGGGGACGCCTGAACGGCATTCAGGTTCATGATCCACTGTTGGCCAAGCGTTTCAATGAATTGTATTGGACCGTCCAATCACAAACTGACCGATTCGATATGGCGTTAGGCATGGAGATCGGCGGAAAAGCCGAGCCGATGCCGGCCGATTATTTATATCGAATGATCCCCGTCATGGAAGCTCTCGCCTCACTGGAACCTGGAAACTTCTCGAATCGGCTCCGTTTGGCCTCCACATACCGCTGGACGAACGATCAAATGGCGGCTCTTTCCTCACCCCAGGAACTCTTGACGGAAATACCATCCGAACAACCGGAGCTTCGTGCCGAAGTTCTGTTGGAACTCGCATGGGCGCGCATCGGGAAGGTGGCGTGGAATCGACACTTTGACGACCCGGACATCCGCAAGGGATATGAGAGCGCCAAGAAGGCCCTAGAACTGGCTCAAGATCCTCTCAATAAATTCTCAGCGACCTATGCCATGGCCTATAGTCTCGCGTTTCATGTCCCCAGGGATAATCAAGCCATGTATACCTTATTGAAGGAGGCACGAGGCTGGTTTGAGAAGATTCCCGGTGCCACCCCTGAGGCATGGGCCTTCATGTTGAATAACGATACGCTGAAGGGACTGGTGGAAACCGATCCTACTTTCAAGGGCCTCCTGGCAGCTCGGTCAATGTGAACACTGGTACGGAGCGGGAGCTGGTTTCCTGAAGCAACGCAGCCTCTGACCAGCTTCCGCCAATCGCCTTCCGTTGGAGGGGATCATCCTCTTTCCGGGCGCAGCTTCCCATCATCAATGACATGGAACTTGATTTCCGAAAAAATCCCGGCATTTTAGGCAACATGGTGGATGTCATGGCCGACGGGATTTTTACCGTCGATGCCAAAGGTCGCATTGTCGCGTGGAGCACGGGGGCCGCACGAATCACCGGATATTCCTCTCAAGACGTCCTCGGCCAGTCTTGCCATATCTTAGAAGGCCAGAACTGTAAGGGGTTTCGAGTGCTGACGGATTTTCTGGATAATCCGACCCCCTATCCCTGGGGAATCTGCAACCAGGAGTGCAAGGTTCTGGCCAAAGATGGGAGAGAAATCTACCTCTATGGCAATGTCTCGATCGTCCGAGACGAGCAGGGTCAGGTGGCCGGAGCCATCGGGACGTTCACCGACCTCACCGCCTTTATTCTGAACAACCAAAAAATTGCCGTCCTGGAAGAGCAGACCAAATCCCGCGACGCGTTTCAACAGCTGATCGGGAAAAGTCCCCCGATGCAAGAAGTCTTTCGCCGACTGCGCTTGGCCGCCCAAAGCGACGTGACAGTGCTGCTGACTGGTGAATCAGGAACCGGCAAGGAGCTGGCAGCCCGGGCGATCCACGCCCTCAGCGTCCGAAAAGATCGCCCATTTTTCGCCATTAATTGCTCGGCCATCCCGGAGACACTTTTGGAAAGTGAGTTATTTGGCCATGTGAAAGGTGCGTTTACCGGTGCGATTCGGGATAAGATCGGCGTTTTTCAAGCCGCCGATGGGGGAACGCTGTTTCTGGATGAGATCGGTGATACCAGTCCGCTTCTTCAACTGAAGTTGCTTCGCGTCTTGCAGGAAGGAGAGATCAAACGAGTGGGCGATGAGCGGGGCGTTAAGATCAACGTTCGGTTGATTACGGCCACAAATCAGGACCTCAAAGGGTTAATGGCTGAAGGAACCGTCCGCGAGGATTTTTACTACCGCATTCATGTCTTTGCGATTCATCTGCCACCCTTACGAGAACGGCGAGAAGATATTCCCCTGCTCGTGCATCATTTCATGAAAGAGAATAACAAGATCTTTCATCGGGATATTCATGAAATAGCCCAAGATGCCTTGAGACGTCTACAGGAATATTCCTGGCCGGGAAATGTGCGCGAATTGAAAAACGCCATTGACCACGCCTTCGTCACGGTTGAGGGCCCTTGCGTCACCCTTTTTGACCTCCCACCGGAGGTCCAACACCCGTCTCCCACTTTACGGACGCCTTCCCCCTCTCATAGCTCACTTGACCATTCTGAAGAAGCTCGCATTCGGGAAGCCATGAGGCAAACCAATGGGAATAAAACCGAAGCAGCCAAAATATTAGGCTATAGCCGAGTGACCCTCTGGAAAAAACTGAAACAATTAGACTTGCACTCTTTCCCCCCATCCTAATTTCTTTCTTCCTTTTCCTTATCCGCTAAGCGTTAACTTAACTGTTAATCGTTAGTGTCCATTATTCTGGATCACGATTATCTATCCATACGCCAATATATTTAGGTAAATACATCATAATACATTGATTTAATTAATAAAATTATAAAATTTATATTGTTTTTTCATGATGGCACAGGTGTTGCTATTCATTATAACTATTGAAAACGTTTGACATGCACTCCCTGGAGTCATCCAGGCATCCCGAAGGAGTCGGCAACATGATACTCAAACAATTCTATCTCCAATGTTTAGCCCATGCCTCCTATATGATCGCAGATGAATCCACGAAAACGGCCGTTGTTGTTGATCCTCAACGGGACATCGATCAGTATCTGCAAGAGGCACTGCTCCATGGGTGGAATATCCAATATGTATTTCTCACCCATTTCCATGCGGACTTTTTAGCCGGCCATCTTGAATTACAACGACGAACGGGCGCCCAGATTTGCCTGGGAGAAAAAGCCAAAACGGACTTCCCTATTAGAACCTTCAAGGATGGAGAGTTGCTTGAGTTTGGGTGGGTGCGCATTCAAGTTTTGGCCACCCCCGGTCATACTCCAGAAAGCATTTCCTTGGCCGTTTATGATTTACATACAAGCTCGACTCGACCTCACAGCGTCCTGACTGGAGATACCCTCTTCATTGGCGATGTGGGGCGTCCGGATTTGATGGCGTCCGTCGGAGTCACAGCCCGGGAACTCGGGGAACAACTGTATGACTCTCTCCGAAAAAAACTCATGCCTCTTCCGGATGAAACTCTCGTCTATCCCGCTCATGGTGCGGGATCCATGTGTGGAAAAAACTTGAGCAGTGAAACGGTCTCAACCTTGGGAAAGCAACGGTGGGAAAATTATGCACTGCAGCCCATGACCAAAGAAGCATTTGTGGGATTGGTTACGGCCGATCAACCAGAAGCTCCAGCGTATTTCGGTTACGATGCCCAAAAGAATCGGGAAGCCCACCTGACATTAGACGAAGTCTTGAAAAAAAGCTTGCGGCCTCTCACTCTTGAAGCCGTCTTGCACCTTCAAGAAAAAGGGGCTCAAGTTCTTGACGTCAGAAGAGGGATCGATTATGCGGGAGGCCATCTGAAGGGAAGCCTCAACATCGGATTAGGGGGGAAATTTGCCACATGGGCCGGGACTCTGTTGTCCCCCAAACACCCCATTATCATCATCGCTGCACCAGGGCAGGAAAAAGAGGCCATTGAGCGATTGGGCCGTATCGGGTTTGATCAAGTCATCGGATACATGGATGGAGGCATGCAGGCCATCGCCGAGCGTCCTGATTTACTGAAAAAAGGCCAACGAATTTCTGCGCAATCCCTCGCCGAACTGCTGACCACTTCCCATCCCCCGGTTATTCTGGATGTGCGGACCGAAAAAGAATGGGAAGAAGGCCATATCAACGACAGCCTCAATATCCCGCTGCCCCATCTGGCAGAACAAGTACATCGGATCCCGGAGGGCGTGCCTATCGTGGTGCATTGCGCCAGCGGCTACCGCTCTTCTGCTGCCATAGGGATTTTGGAACAGGAAGGGCATCTGGAGTCCATGGATTTAATTGGTGGATATGATGCGTGGGTAACCACGTGGGGACAATCGCAGCACTCCGTAACGACGGAATGTACCGCGAGCTGCGTACGATAACATTGAGGAGGTCAGAACGATGGCGACATTGCTCACCGATCAAGAGACAGCAACTTCCCGCGAATTACAGGGGGGCTCTCTATTACTGAACGAACCACAGTATATCGATGTCCGGACACCACAAGAATTTGAAACGGTGCATCTCACAGGAGCCAAAAATATTCCGCTACACGAGTTATCCTCCAGGATGGAGGAAATGAAAGAACTTTCCCAACGGACTCCGCTGGTTGTCATGTGCCGCACCCAGAATCGAGCACAACAAGCGCATGACATCCTGGTCAACCATGGCATCACCAATTGTACAATCCTGCCCGGCGGAATCACCGAATGGATCAACCAAGGGAAACCTGTGATACGAGGTCAGAAACGCCTCTCGCTGGAAGGACAAGTACGCGCCGTAGCCGGGGCGTTCGTGCTGGCAGGGGTGGGATTAGGATATTTTGTCCATTCGGGTTTTCTGATTCTCCCGGCCTTTGTGGGAGCAGGACTTCTTCATGCCGGTCTGACTGACTCCTGTATGATGGGCATGCTGCTCGCCAAGCTTCCCTATAACCGTTCAAGCACGACATAACAACATGCCGCACATCACAGAACAGCTCCCCCTGAAGGGAGGTCATTATGAAATGTCCACGATGTGAAGGGTTACTCGTTCAAGACCAAAGTTGGAATACGTATGAAACGCTTCCCATGCTTCCCATCTGGCGGTGCCTTAATTGTGGAGAAACCTTGGAAGAAGGAATTCTTCTGAATCGACAAAAGGTGAAACACCAAGCCTTGGGGATAAGTGGCCGAGCGGCATAATAGGGATTGGGTGCGACCCTAGCGCTTAATGCTCTTTCAAGTTACCATGTCAAATCACAAGCAGGCTTTTAGAATCATCTAACAGACTGCACTTCATTCCAAAAAGGAGGTTGCTATGCGTCATTCAATTCGAACCCTAGCCGTTATGGGCGCGTTCAGCTTATTGGCCATGGGGTGTATGAGCACTCCGGCCATGAGTAACGGACCAGGCCCGGCCCAGGGGTATGATATTCATGTTCAAGCCCCGCACATGATGCCGGACGGGACACCAGGAGGCCCATTTCACCACTATTGCAAAGGGATCAATGACAAGATTCTGCAATGCCTCCTGTTTGAAACCACAGAGGCCAATGCTCCCCTGGTGGCCATCGAGTACTTCGTGGCCAAAGACCTTTCCCGAAAATTGCCTTTAATCCAATGGCATCGATTCTTCCACGATCATAAAGTGGAAATTGCGACGGGCCGGGTACAAATTCTGGGCATTGACGATCCTGAAAAGGTGAAAGCCATTGCTGATGCCGCCGCAAAAACGGATGGCGTGATTTACCATCTGTGGCAAAAGGGCCAGGAATTTCCCGATGGAACCGTCACGTTCCCTCAGTCGCTTGGGCATTCGTTCCCTCAGCCTGAATAATGCTTACCGTGACACGACAGGGTTCTCTCAAGGAACCCTGTCGTCTGTCTTTTACGAAAGATGACAACATGCACACATCCAGACCATTCATCCTTCGATGCACCTTGGGCGCACTTCTCGTCGTTGGCTTGGCGGACCGGCCGATGGGCCATGCTGCCGATATCGAAGTGTTGAAACCCCGTGTACCTGCCGAACAAATCCTAGAAGCGAAATCCTGGAAAAATCCTTACCCTTCCACGCCAGAAAACATTGAGCAAGGGAAGCAGATTTTTCATGGAAAGGCATTCTGTGTCACCTGTCACGGACGAGATGGCAAGGGGCTGGGGAATATCCCTGGGTTGCGCGGGAAACTGCCACGGAATTTTACGGATAAAACCTGGCAGGCCGCCCGAACCGATGGGGAATTATTTTGGATTCTCAAAAATGGGAGCCCCGGGACTGACATGGCCTCATTTGTGCCATTGGTCTTGACTGAGGAAGAGGCGTGGCATGTGTTATTATACGTGAGGTCTTTCGGCAACCCGTAATCGAGGAAGGAAGGAATATCCTATGAACGGATTGGCCCTGATCGCTTTTGCCAGCTGGATGGTCTGGACCTCAGTGGAAGCTCCAACGATTCCTCTATCTTTGACTCTCCCGCAGGAACCTGATGAAGCCAGTCGGATTGATGAAATCTACGATCAAGAAGCGCGCTTGTTTCTTTCCCTCTATTCCCTTAAAGGAAACGGTAAAGTCGATTACGTGACGGGGCGAACCGTTCAAGAACATATTCGGAGTTCCTATGGAAATCCAGTCTATTTTCTTCCGGAGCATCCCTTGTTTTATTGGTGGAATCACACCATGTTTAATGACCCCCAACTGGACGGGGTCAACGGCAACGAGCAGGTCTATCAGGAGGACACCGACTTCGACATTACACGGTACAAGCCCTGTCTCTTCAACGGGCAACCCTGTTAAGCATGCCGTTTTCACAGCTACGTTTTTCCATCATACTCATTCGGCATTCATTGCCAGGGCGTCAAGACCATTCTGGGCGTCACAAGAGATCTCCCCAATCGAAAAGTCCGGCCACATACAACTCGCCCCATTCATAGGCCCTTTCTATGAAGTTCATCTGGAACTCCTCCAGAAACACGCCCCCTCTCACTTGGATGGTAACCGGTGGGTATTGGATGCTCTCCACAGTCTATTTTCCGGCTCTATGCCTAGCTACCTGGGAAATCGATACGGAAGAAAAAATTTTTCATACGGATGACGTGGCCGTCTTTTCAGCCTCACAACGGCTCTCCGCCGATGAGGACCCAACTCAACCGACCTTAGATATCACAGACCAAGGGGAGGATTGGGTATTTGAACCTCAGGTGGTTGTGAGTCACGCGTGGGCAACAGGGTGGGGGCAAACGAGAGCGGAGGCACAGGGACAAGGATTTATCTTTGCCGATCAGTCTTCCTTTAATCATGCCACGTTAGGCGTGTCTCTCACCCAGGAGCTTCCCCACCAATCGCAATTGAAGATTCGGTATCACTTTGGTCCGAATTTGTTCTTGGGAAGAAACATTGAAAAACGATCAGGGGCACAACTTGGAGCGAAAGAAAAAGTCACCACGCACTTTGGTGCCGCGACACTCGAACATGCATTCTTCGAAAACCTCAATGGTCGCATCCTCGCTCGATACGGAATCAGACTGTATAACCCAAACTTCAGCCAGCGTGATACGCACTTCTGGACTATTGGGCCTCATCTGAAGTGGAATATCACCCCAAGCCTTGAATGGTTTCTTGGCTACCATTTTGAACGAGGCTTGGCGAAGGGAAGAAATTCCGAGACCTTGAAGGACGATGTGTCCTATGTGAATCATTATATGTCCTCCGAACTGGAGTGGAGACCAGGTCTCCCAACTTCCATTGGATTGGCATTCCATTACGAGCGCAATCTTTTCACCAGTGATGTACCGGAAGATGAACGGAATGGAGCACATGAAGATGTTATTCAAGGGGACCTGGAAATCAGGCAGCAACTGAGGCAAGGAATCACGCTCATCATTGGTTTCCAACATTCAGAACGGAAAGCCAGCTTTGACAACAAACCCATCTTCAACACCAATGTGTGGATGGGCGGACACTACACATTTTGACAGGTCTCACTTTCAATGCGTTTCCAGAAGTAAAAAATGACGGGACTATGTTGTCCTGCATCTCTTGAAAGCCATTCCAATGCGTCACGTAAAAATTGTTGCCACCATTGGTCCGGCCACTGCCTCTCCTGAAATCTTGCAACAACTCTTGAGCGCCGGGATGAATGTCGCCAGGTTTAACATGTCACATGGGACCCAGGAATGGCATAGGGCCACCATCCAAACACTCAAACATCTTTCCCTTCAATTACACGCACCGACAGCCATCCTTCTTGATTTAGCGGGACCCAAAATCCGGGTCGGCGATCTTCCTCAAGAAGGCCGAACATTATTTCGTGATCAAAAAGTCGCCCTGGCTCTTCATACTTCGGTTCCACCTCCTTGCCACACGCATACCGCAGTTGATCATGAAATTCCCATCGCACTGGAGGCCTTTCCCTCAATGCTGCAACCAGGACATATGGTATTGCTAGATGATGGGCATATCACACTTCGGATTCTCTCCTATCAGAAGGATCGACTGATTTGCACGGTGCTGGCAGGAGGTCACATCACTTCCAGAAAAGGGGTGAACTTTCCCGGCCTCCCATTGGACCTTCCTGGTTGCACGGAGAAAGATCTCCAAGACCTGGAATTGGGCATCGATCTTCAAGTGGACTATCTTGCGCTTTCCTTCGTTCGACGCCCTCAAGATATTCATTCCGTCAAATCTCTGCTCAGCAAAAGGGGCATCCATATTCCGGTCATCGCTAAAATCGAACGGCCAGAAGCGGTTGCTTGTCTTTCGGAAATCCTGGAGGCCTCGGATGGCGTCATGATTGCCCGAGGCGATTTAGCGTTGGAATTGAGTCCAGAGGATGTGCCCATTCTTCAGAAGCGCATTATCGCTTTGGCCAATCGCATGTCGAAGCCTGTCATTACCGCCACTCAAATGCTGGAGTCAATGACTCGGCACCTTGTTCCCACTCGTGCGGAAGCCTCGGATGTGGCCAATGCGGTTCTCGATGGAACGGATGCGGTGATGTTGTCGGCTGAAACCTCCACGGGCACGTATCCTCTGGAAACTCTCCAGGTGATGGACCGGATCATTCACAAAACCGAGTCGGAAGTTCGTTACTCCTCATATGACGCCGCCTTATCCAATCAGGCAAGGCTCGCGATTCCTGCCGCTATTTGCCAAACGGCTGTGTCACTTGCAAAGAAGATTGCCGCTCAAGCCATTGTCGTTTTTACAGAATCTGGGCATACGGCACTGGCACTGTCTAACAATCGCCCACCCATTCCAATTCTGGCTTGCACACCCTCTCAGTTCGTCGTCAACCGCCTGGCCTTGGTGTGGGGAATTTTTCCTGTGTTATTCAACCTTATTGAAGAGACCGATCAACGCATCCGTTTGGCCCAGGACCACCTCAAGGAGTCGGGTCTGCTGCATACGGGACAACTCATCGTGATCGTCACAGGCGAACGGCTAGGAACTACTATGGGGACACATCTCATTAAAGTCCATATAGTCGCTTAATCTTCAGCACGGAAGGAAATGACCGATGTCCAACACTATCATCATCGTGGGAGGAGTCGCCGGCGGAGCCAGTGCCGCCGCCAAGGCCCGGCGCACGGATGAGAATGCCAACATTACGATCTTTGAAAAAGGCCCCTATGTGTCCTTTGCCAATTGCGGGCTTCCCTATTATGTAGGAGACACGATTCAGGACCGCGATGATCTCCTGCTGCAAACTCCTGAGCGTTTTTGGAAACGGTTTCGGGTTCAGGTGCACGTGTTGCACGAAGTCATCCGCATTAATCGAACAACGAAATGCGTGGAAGTTAAAAATGTGTTGAGCCAGGCGATAAGTACTCATCCGTACGACAAACTCATCCTGGCGCCGGGTGCAGGAGCCATTGTGCCCAATATCCCGGGCATTCACGCAAAAAACATTTTTACAGTCAAAACCGTTCCTGATTCAGACGCCATACGTAGCTTCCTGCTTGAACATTCTCTGCAGCGAGCCATCGTCATTGGTGGGGGATTTATCGGACTTGAAACGGCGGAAGCCCTTCATAGTCGAGGATTGAAAGTAACCATAGTAGAAAAGGCTCCGCAAATCCTTCCCCCTTTTGACCCTGACATGGCCCGGCTCATCGCGGGCCATGTAATCGAGAAGGGTATTGACGTTATTGTGGGGGATGGAATTTCCGGATTTCGTCAACAAGGAGAGCTCGCCCAGGAAATCGAATTGGAAAGCGGAAGGCGCATTCCCATGGATCTGGCCATTCTTTCGATTGGGGTGCGCCCAGAATTACGGCTGGCGCAAGAAGCCGGATTAGTGATTGGGACCTCCGGTGGCATTCAGGTCAATGAACGCCAGCAAACGTCGGATCCCGATATCTACGCAGCCGGCGACGCTGTGGAAACGATCCACTTGGTGACCGGAACACGAACAAGGATTCCGTTAGCAGGACCCGCCAATAAACAAGGACGAGTGGCCGGAGCCAACGCAGCGGGAAGTCATTTACAATTTCATGGGGCGTTAGGCACGGCCATTGTGGAATGCATGGGCATCACTGCGGCCAAAACAGGTCTCACGGAACGGGAGGCCGCCCTGCATGGCCTGAAGCATTTCGTTTCACTCACCCATCCCCTGGACCATGCAGGGTACTATCCCGGAGCTGAAGCTCTTCATATGAAATTAGTGGTGGAGGAAAAAACGGGCAGATTACTCGGTGCGCAAATCGTGGGAGAGCAGGGTGTTGATAAGCGTATTGACATCTTAGCCACCGCCTTGCACGGGAAGATGAAAGTCCAAGACTTAGAGGAATTGGACCTCGCCTATGCTCCGCAGTTTAATTCGGCCAAGAGCCCCGTCATCATGGCTGGCTTTGTGGCGGCTAATACTCTTCGAGGAGAGGTTCATACGATCACAAGCGATGAACTACAAAAAAAACTGGAGAGCAATTCTTCCCTCCAACTCTTGGACGTTCGTACCCACGAGGAATATCAGGAAGCACATGTGCCTCACGCACACCTTCTTCCCTTAGATGAACTACGAGACCATCTAAACGATTTGGACCCCACTCAAGAAACCGTCGTCTATTGCCGCGTCGGTCTGCGCGGCTATCTCGCCGCACGCATTCTCCTTCAACACGGATTTTCCCATGTCTCTAATCTCACCGGTGGATTTTTAAGTTATATCCCCCACAATTAATCAGACCCATGGGGTATTTTGGGACTTGCCGGAAATTTCTTGCAGGAATTTCCATGCACTTTTTTGAGAGGACGGCTTGGCATTGCTTTCAGGTAGTTTATACAACCATCCGAACTTTCAATAAAAAATTAATTTTCCCCAGGGCATTCTTCATTGGCCCCGATATTGCTTAAGTATTTAACTAGTCTTTATAGGGAGTTCACTCCCTGACACTTGATTGAATGGATTGAGAGCCCCATATTCTCTATCCAACGTCACGACAAGTTTTCCCCCTCTATTTCTAGGTCAAATTGGGATCACCTATCCACATAGGTGAATCTCATACTGCTATTTTTGGAATGCTCCCCATTTCACCATGGACGCTTTTTTCTTTTTTCGTCTTCTATTTTATTATTCTCATTTGGTGAGGTGCCTTTATGAATGACTCAATCAGACAATGGACTTTGCTTAGAATAACCGTCCTGATCACCGTTGGCATATTCGTATTCTCGCCTCTTACCATATTAAGGGGAGATGAGATTCAATCACTCCGCATTGATACGGCCAAATGGGAAAGCGGAGACAACCGACTCATCGTCAAGGGCCGAGGCCCAAGAGGGCAGGAGGTGACTATTCGCAACGTGGACACTCAGTCAATACTGGGAACTATCCGCATTCGAACCTCCGAATGGAAGCTTGAACTCAGAAATCCCTCTCCAGTTCCCTGTCGTGTCTCCGCTGAGGCGCAAAGTCATATACAAGAGCGGGCCGTAGAGAAGGCTCCAACCGATTGCGGTGGACTCACCAACCTCCCCCCCGACAGCACCATTAGCCCTTCTTCCAACCTAACGGTGTCCCTCGGAGAGGCGATTGAGTTTTCATCTCAAGGAAGCGACCCAGACGGTAACCTCCCGCTCACGTATACCTGGACGTTTGGAGGGGGCGCTCCGAATTCCACAGAGCAAAACCCCGGAAGCGTGATCTTTTCTCAAATAGGAACCTTCACGGTCCAATTGCAGGTCACTGATAGTTTAGGGTTGGCAGATCCCACCCCGGCGACAATCGTCGTGACAGTCACTTCCACCGGCAATATAGGATCCGTACCACAACAGCCTTTTACTCTCACAGGACAGTACCAAGTTCTCCCCTCCAACGACCTCGGTATGCACTGTGGGGACTTGGGAAATTCCGCATTCTCGATGCTCCCCCCATTCAATCGCGTCCTGGCTCAAGTCATTCAGAAAGGCGGAACCGGGTCAAACCGACCCCGCATTTTAGACAACACGCAGGTGAGCGTGGAATATTCCGCCACTTCCAATCCGGTCGATCCCAACGGGGCCAATTCTATTAATTCCACCAGTCAGAATTCTGATTCAGTCTATAAAACCGATTTTTGGGACATTCACCCCATTACCGGTAATCCGATTGTGCAAGATCTTTTCGGATTGAATCCTCCTGCTGATGAAGGATTGGCATTTGGGCAAAAAATGCCTGGGAACCTTGATCCCTATCGCGCAAATGACCCTCAACGCTTTAATAGTTTTTTAGATGTTATGAAAGCCTTTGTCGCCCCAGGCATTCCCGTTACTCCCACCGATGATATAGGCCGACATAATTCGTATCCACTCATGCGTATCCAAGCCAAGGATGGTGCTGGAAATATCTTGGCCACAACGGATACCGTCGTCCCAGTCTCCGAAGAAGTCAATTGCGCCGGATGTCATGCATTGGAAGGCGAGAACCCGATCGCCACCGAACGGCAAGGCGTGAGCTACGTTGCCGCCAGCAGTCAGACCCCTTTCAATATCGAGCATGCCGGAAAGATTAATATCCTCCGCTTGCATGACGCCAAACATGGCACGACACTTGACCAACAACAACCTGTCTTGTGCGCCCGCTGTCATTACTCGGCCGCGTTGGACCTAGCCGAACAAGGCGCTCAAGGAGAACAGATTGGTCATGAACCCATGTCCAAAGTTCTCCATAAACTTCACGGAGGCCCACATCCCCTGAGACCGTTCGATATTCCAGAAATCATTCCTTCCTCGGGATCCATGGAGAAAAATTGCTTTCAGTGTCATCCCGGAAAGATCACCCAATGCTTCAGGGGCGCCATGTTTACAGCTGGCTTGCAATGCCACGATTGCCATACCAGCATGAATGCCGTAGCAGGGATCTTTCCATTAAAGACCGGAGATTTTCGCCGGCATTGGCTGGATGAACCCAAGTGTGGCTCTTGTCATGGGGGCGATGCGCTGGATCATCTTGGTCCCGAGATTATTCTCCGCAAGGCTTTCGATCCCACCGACCCGGCAGGGACTCCGCTAATCCCGACGAATACTCGATTCGCCGAGAATCCTGATACGCTGTATCGAAATAGCAAGGGTCATGGGGGAGTCTTCTGTGAAGGGTGCCACGGCAGCCCCCACGCTATTTGGCCCAATCAAAATCCTCAAGCGAATGACAATATAGCCGCAAACCAATTACAAGGACATTCTGGCCCAATCCATGAATGTTCCACCTGTCATACCGATGGCAGCTTAGGTCTCACCCTCAATGGGCCACATGGCATGCATCCGGTCAATGATCGCTTATGGAACAAAGAGCATAAAGAGTTGTTCGAGAATAACCCCTCGAGATGCCAAACCTGTCACGGCGTTAACTTGGAAGGCACTGTTCTTTCCAAGACGGCGGCAGATCGAACCCTCCAAGCCAAAGAAGAGCAACCCGATGGCAGCAAAAATATTTTCTTGCCGAAGGGGACGCAGGTTAGCTGCACCCTATGCCATAAATTTCCAGAAGCTGATTGAGGCAAAGCATACTTGATTCTTCCGGGGGCATCAGCATGATGCCCCCTCTACCCCAAGACCACTTCACACTTTTTCTCCCTACCAGCCGACTGGCCATGGAATCTCCCTCCCGTACTCCCCGATAATTTAGTGAACAGTTGCCTGTTAACTTTACTTGTTAAGAAAGATTAACGTTTTCAAAGGTTCGCTATACCAAACTTACGACATACATTGTTCTAAGCCGTTGATACGCGAAGATATTTCTTATCTTTGATTTCTTGAGTATTTGGCACTCTGCTTGCTGTTCCATCATAAGTGAGAGTAAAGCCAATATTTTTATCACTAACTTTCTGCATTCATAAGTAAAGGAGGCGTTCCATGTCGCAACCAGCACAACAATCGGGTACCGGAGCAATGTTTGGAGGGCAAAACTGCTTGGGTCGAGTCTTAGTGGTGGATGATGAACCGGATGTGCGCCGAGTCGTAAGAATGACGTTAGAAAAAGCAGGATATGGCGTCATTGAAGCCGAGAACGGCGAACAAGCGGTTCAAGAGGTAAAAAGCGGAGAGAACCCTCTCTTGTTGGATGTGATTCTCACTGACATTCGCATGCCAAAGATGAATGGGTTGGAAGCCATCCAATTCTTTCAATCCGAGTTCCCCCATGTTTCACTAATTGTCCTAACCGGATTTCCGGATCTGAATATGGCAACTTCTCTTATGCAGAAAGGGATCGTCGACTACCTAGTCAAACCTGTAGACAAAGAAAAGCTTTTGGGAGCTATGGCTAAAGCCATGGAGCAACGGGAGATTAGCCACCTATAGACGAAGAGAGATTTGATTCCATTTTCATATCGATGAGGAGACTTTTCATAGGTTGATTATAGAGAAAAGCTTTTCTGGTACCGTGAAAATGGCGTTGATTTTGCTCTCCTATATTTATAGGTTGCTCTATCCTGAATTTTAAGTCAAAATTCCCCAAATTAACAATTAAGCATTTGGGGATTTTTTCCCCGTATCTCACACGGCAGTATGTTTTCGAGAAACGTGACCTGAATCAATTGTTCCTCTTTACTATCAATACGGAGGGTTCTCGGATGACACACACAATAAAGTGCAACCTTCACATTCAAGGTCACGCTCGTATCCTCACCCTAGGCATTCTCCTTATTTTTCTGTTTCCCATTTCCGTGCTTGCTGCTGATAATCAAGAAGCCGAGACCTTGATTCAGACCACCTGCTCGACTTGCCATAAATTCCAAGGCAAAGAAGAAAGCCGATTCCACCTGAAAGCCCCAGACCTCATGTGGGGTGGGAGCAAGTACCAGCGGGATTGGCTCATCCGCTGGCTGACCGGAAAAGAACCCATGTTATATGCCAAAAGCTATCGGTGGGATCAGGGGCAAACCCCAGAAACCCACATGACCGTCACTGAGACACAGGCCGCGGCCATCGCTGATTATTTCGAGCAACACCTGAAAGATTCCAAAGTTACAGTCGGCGCGTTTCACATGGATAAGGTCACCAAACGGGATATAGAAGTTGGCGCTTTTATTTACAAGGAACATGCTTGCATCGGCTGTCACACCATTGAGGAAAATGGCCAATTAGTTGGCGGTCCACAAAGTGCGAATTTGGCTGATTCCGGCAATCGCTACAATGCCGATTGGTTATTCCGATTTGGGATCAACCCTCAAGATTATGTTCCCCATAGCGGAGAATTTTTGGCCGATGCGACCGAGCCTCAACTGCGAACGTTAATCGGCTATCTCATGGCTCTAGGCGTGAAGGACTTCAAATTTTATGAACCTTGGACCAGCCAGGAATTCAGCCAAGCGAGCGTGGAGCGAGGGAAGGTCGTCTATAAGGAGTATTGTTCCCAATGCCATGGTGCGGAAGGCAAAGGAGACGGACCGGCTGCTTCCGGCCTCAATCCCAAACCAGCCATCCATGCCAATATCGCCTTCGACCAATTACCCATGGATTACCTCTACAATGTCATTAACTTTGGGGGCAGGGCCGTCGGGAAATCTCCGAGTATGCCCTACTGGGGCCTAACCATCGGACAGCAAGGTGTAGCAGATGTGATCGCCTTCTTAAAGGCAACCTTCAAAGGTGCCCCTCAACCCGCTCAGACAGGGGTAACGGCAAGTGGTCCTTCAGGCATATGTCCTCAACCGCGAAAGACTCAAAAGGCCCCTGCGGACTTTCTCACCCTGAGCAATCCGCTTCCTTCGACGAAATCTAACATCAATGCCGGAAAGACACTCTTTCACGAAACCGCGCAACCGTTGGCGTGCAAACAATGTCATGGAGAAAAAGGTGACGGCCGCGGACCCCTTGGTGGCGGGTTGGTCCCCCCGCCACGCAACTTCACCTGCGGCAGCATGATGAACGACTTACCTGATGGACAATTATTTTGGATCATTAAAAAAGGGTCGACGGGCACTGGCATGATGTCCTTTGCCGGTATGCCTGACGAACAAGTCTGGCAAGTTATTCACTATATTCGTACGTTGGCCAAATAATCATGATAAGAACGGGAAATTCTTATCCGTGATCATCCAAACCGGGACTTGGGCCTTGGCTCAAGCCCCGGAAGAGGAGCTCAACCTCATGGCGCATCTTTTTGAATCAATACCTCATGCCAAGGAAACCATCAGGATTCTAGAACGTCAGAATGCGCTCATTTTGGAAGCCGCCGGAGAAGGCATCTTTGGGTTGGACTTGGAGGGACGACATACTTTCGTAAACCCAGCCGCAGGAAAAATGCTCGGCTACAAGCCTCAGGAATTGATTGGACAGCCAAGTCACTCCCTTTGGCACCATACCAAACCGGACGGGAGTCCCTATCCCAAAGAACACTGTCCCATTTACGGAGCGTATAAAGACGGGCAGGTGCATAATGGAGACACCGAAGTGTTCTGGAGAAAGGATGGCTCCAGTTTTCCTGCCGAATATACCAGTACGCCTATTCGGGACGAAGAAGGCCGCCTGCTAGGAGCTGTTGTCGTATTTCAAGACATTACCTACCGTCGGCAATGCGAGCATACCATCCAACAATTCCGCAGACACACCGATATGATTCTCCAAGCGGCAGGAGAGGGAATCTTTGGACTCGATTTAGAGGGAAATCATACATTCGTGAACCCTGCAGCCAACCGACTGCTAGGATATGAGCCGGAAGAATTATTAGGTCGGCCCAGCCATCTGACATGGCATCACACCAAAGCCGATGGGTCAACCTATCCCGCCGAGGACTGCCCAATCTATCGTGCCTACAAGGATGGAGAGATCCATCAGGGGGACGATGAAGTGTTCTGGAGGAAAGACGGAACGAGCTTCCCTGCCCAATACACCAGCACACCGATTTGGAATGAAGAAGGCGTGTTGGCCGGCGCGGTCGTAACGTTTCAAGATATCACTGAGAAAAAACGCCTAGCCGCGCAATTATTGGAAGAGGCTAAACTTGCGGAAGTCACAAGAGTTCTCGGAGACATCGGACACGATATGAAAAATATGTTGATGCCGGTCTTATCCGGAACGGATCTTCTCAAAGATGAATTGAATGAACAGTTTCCGCAACTCATCCAAATTCATGCGAAGGGAGCGGAAGTCAGTTACGCCAATAGCCTCGACCTCCTGCGAATGATTGAGGTCAATGCCAAAAGGATTCAAGATCGAGTGCGGGAAATTGCCGATGCCGTGAAAGGAGTCACCAGCCCTCCACATTTTTCCTCCTGCCAACTGGGAACCATCGTCGAGGGAGTCTACGACACCCTTCGGATGTATGCGGGGGAAAAAGGCATTACCTTACATATTGACGGACTGGACACCTTGCCTTTCATCGAAGTGGACGAGCGGCGGATCTTTAATGCCCTCTACAATTTGGTGAATAATGCGATCCCTGAAATTCCACGAGGTGGTTCCGTGACGATTCGTGGATGGATGGAGACCCAACCTGACAGGATCGAATTAGCTGTTGCAGACACGGGGAGGGGGATGCCCCCTGAAGTCCGTAAGCGGCTCTTTACTCCCCATGTGATCAGCACTAAGAAAACAGGAACGGGTCTCGGCACAAAAATCGTCAAGGACGCTATTGATCTTCACCACGGTCATATTCGAGTTGAAAGCCAGGAAGGGAAGGGGACCACATTCTATATCCAGCTTCCCATATCCCAGCACCATTGAATTGGGAAGCTCGTAATATAGGCCAAAACAACCAAGGACTTTATCTAATCCCAGAATTTTGTGAACAAGGAATCATTACTGCAATCTACAAACAATATCCTTATGACAAACAATATGAACCCTCCGCCCCCTGACGGACTAACCCGTCGCCGTTTTCTTCAAACCAGTCTTACCGTGGGAGGACTCACGGCACTGGGGAATTGGCCGATGCTTGCCGATGCCACGCCAGCGCTTACACTTCCATTCGAGCGGGGGGAGCGCCCACTGATTGCCTTTCCTGAAAAACGCCCGCTCATGGTTATGACCACCCGACCGCCACAATTGGAAACACCTTTTTCCATATTCGATGAATCTATCTTTACCCCCAACGATGCCTTCTTTGTCCGATGGCATCTGGCTAATATTCCTCAAACCATCGACACTCGGCAGTTCAAGCTCACGATCCGTGGCCGGGTTAATGAGACACTCTCTCTGAGCCTTCTGGATTTGAAGCAACAATTTGAATCCGTTGAGATTGCTGCGGTTTGCCAATGTGGCGGGAATAGTCGTGGATTTTTTCAACCCCGCGTGCCTGGAGGACAATGGGGCCATGGAGCGATGGGCAATGCCAAATGGACAGGAGTACGGCTACATGATCTCCTAGAAAAGGCCGGTATCGCCCCTGACGCCAAGTATGTTCGATTCGATGGATTGGATCGGCCCATTGCCGATACCACTCCCGATTTTCTGAAGTCGATCCCCCTTCATGAGGTAGGAGCCTCCCAGATCTTAGTCGCCTATGCCATGAATGGGGAGCCACTACCCTATTTAAACGGTTTTCCTCTTCGCTTGATTGTCCCGGGATGGTATGCCACTTACTGGGTCAAGATGCTCAATGATATCGAAGTGCTCAACGAAGAAGACCACAATTTCTGGATGGATACGGCCTATCGAATTCCAGCGAACGCTTGTGGTTGTCTCGAGCCTGGACAAAAACCCACTCAAACCCTTCCCTTAACTAGAATGACGGTCCGTTCGTTTATTACGAATATTGAGGACGGGGCGACATTGGCTGCCTCTCCTCGGCAATTGATCAAAGGCATTGCGTTCGACCAGGGATATGGAATCGATCAGGTTCTGTTCTCAGCCGATGGGGGACTGCATTGGGAGGCCACTCAGTTGGGGCACGATCACGGAGACTTCAGCTTTCGGCCCTGGGAAATCCAGGTGGTGTTGCAACCTGGCCGATCGTATCGATTTCAATCTCTCGCCATCAACCGAATTGGGGAATCCCAGCAGCTTCACCCCCAATGGAATCCCAACGGATATTTGCGAAATGCCGTTGAAACAGTACATGTGACCACAAGAGGATAACCAGACTATGACGCCAAGACTGATTTATTCCTTCCTTATTATAAGCAACGTATGGTTAGCTCTTGGGGCTAGCGCCTGGGGAAATGAGGTATCCCAAACGGTCAGAACCTATGCCTTTCCTACAGACCCTTTTTTCTATCAACCTGGACCAGGCCAGGAACTCGCCAATGTATACTGCATAATCTGCCATTCGGCAGAATATATGTATACCCAGCCTCCTCATTCCAAAAAAACTTGGATTGAAATTGTGAATAAAATGAAACGAGCTATGGGGTGCCCCATCCCGGATGATCAAATTGGATCCTTGGCCACGTATCTTTTTCAACAAAACTCTACATCACCCATCCCGCCTCCTGCCTCACCTTAAATACCTCAGCCACTTTGCTTGCTTGTCTCGGAATCGTATCTCTTCATACAATATAACAGTGACATGATTGCTCATCCTTATTCATTTTTATCAGGAGGTTTCATGATGAACCCATTCGTAGGCATGCTCACCGCATTGGCCTTTCTTAGTTTAACCGCCTGCTCATCCAGCGGAGGCAGTTTGGCATTGGGAGCTTTGGGAGGGGCCGCTGCCGGTGCTGGAGGATACGAACTCCATCTAAAAAATCAAAAAGACCAAGTCGAAAAAGATTTCAAAGATGGGAAAATTGATCAGAAAGAACGGGATATTCGTATCAACCAAATTGAGCGGGATTCTCTGCTACAATAATGTTCTCCGCCTGATGACATCCCCACGACAAGGAACCCACGGGAAAAGGGACCCCCACCCTTTTTCTGCTTCCCACCTCAAACTCTTCCCAAAATTTTGTTCATTTTTCTTTGCGGGCTTCTTATTCTATACTAGGGTAAACACTATTGAATTTTCCCCATTACCCTCTCACGACATTCTAATCTCTTGCCTGAAGCTCTGACCTACTGGCATTTCTTTTTATCCCTTCTATCTGGGGGACTGGTGGGCCTCCTCCTCGGAGCGACCGGAGGAGGAGGTTCCCTCATTGCCATTCCCTTATTGGTATATGTCGTTGGACTCCCGGTACAAAAGGCTACTGCCCTTTCCCTCATCGTGGTGGGCTATTCCGCATTGTTTGGAGCTTGGCGGGAAAGTCAACATCAAAATGTCCATTTCACCGCGGCTATTTTGTTCAGCGTCACTGGGATGATAGGAGCATGGTTCGGGGCCCAAGGACATCAACTGATTTCAGAATCTCTAGTGCTGCTCCTCTTTGGCAACCTCCTGGTCATTATTAGTCTGTTGAACTTTTGGCAGCAACCCCATTCTGACACGTCCTCCATTGAAACAGGCTGTTCTCAAAACTTTTCCAGACGGTGCGCGTCGAAAGCATTGGTTATCGGTTTGGGGGTGGGACTTCTTACTGGATTTTTTGGAGTTGGCGGCGGATTTCTGATCGTGCCGGCATTAATGATGCTGATGGCCTTTCCGATTCGATTGGCCATAGGCACCTCATTTCTGATCATCTCACTTATTTCGTTAGGGGGTGTGCTCGGCCATTTAAAGATGGCCCACTTAGATCTCCTCTTAACCAGTCTTCTATTAGTAGGAAGTTTTGTCGGTCTTTGGATTGGCTCCCAGCTGACTCGACAAATATCTACCACTCATTTACGAAAAATTGTGGCCGTGGTCATAGGAATAGTAGGACTCGGGCTGGTGCTGGATAATGGAGGGACTCTATGGTTTTAGGCCTCAACTTTCTTGGATAGAGCACTCACGATTTGCCTTCTGGGACAGGACGAAACAGGAGTACCACATCCCCCTCCTCGAGCCGCTGCCCATTTTGAAACTCCCAGGGAGAGAGAATCGTTCCCTGCCGATATACCCGAAGCAGCACATCCGGGTGAAAATCTTTTGCCGTTTTTCCACTCTCCTTATCTCCGATAGTTTGCTCAACAATATTGACATGACCACCTACTGTTAAAAAATCTTCCAAATAATCTGCCAGGTATTGTTGATCAACCGCAGCGGCCAGCATATATCCGCCATAGGTCGAGGGAGAAATAATGGTATTTGCCCCTCCCTGTCGAAACAGTTTCACATTTTCTTCTTCTTTGGCACTCACGATCACCCGGCATTGGGAGTTTAAATGCCGGACAGTCAAGAGAATCAAAGCATTCGTATCATCTCGCCCAGAGGCAATAATGACGGCTTTCGCATTATTCAAAAAGGCTCCGTGCCTCAACAACGTTTCTTGAGATCCATCCCCCTTCAGGGCCACCACGCCAAGTTCACCTGCGGCTCGCACCCGATCTTCTCTAGGATCCACGACTAAAATGTGGTCGGGATGGGTTCCCTTGGCCAATAATTCCTTTACAGAGGAATACCCTGTGTGTCCGAAACCACAAACCACCACATGGTGTTTCAGGTTTGCTTGAAGTTTTGCCATGCGAAAAATCTCCGTAAATTGCCGAAAGGCTAATTGGTAGGCGGTTCCTAAAAAGATGATAAAAATAAAAATTCTGACTGGGGTTACTACCAACGCATCAATGATTCGTGCTCTACTGGAAACGGGGACAATGTCCCCATACCCAACCGTGGTCACGGTAACCATGGTGAAATAAATCACATCTGAAAACGAAATCTCCCCGTCAATCTGATCTTTAAGACCGTCCCGATCCAGCCATAAAATCCCAATTAACAGGACAAACAACAGCACAACGATTCCCGTGCGGATGAGGAGAGTTCGTACAGGATCCAAATCGGTTGGCATATAGACCACCCGTCGAAAAAAAATCCTGGACGCGCTGGATGAGGAGAAGACTTTGAATCTCACATCAATCGCCGATCACTGTACTCTAGGGCCAGGTGTGCGGAACCAAAGGCCAGAAAACAGACAGTAGGGGAATCGCGACAGCCACAATGAACAATTCCAATGGTAATCCCATTCGCCAATAATCTCCAAAACGATAACCGCCTGGACCCATCACTAATAAATTATTCTGGTGCCCGATAGGCGTTAGAAACGCACAGGAGGCCCCAATGGCCACGGCCATTAAAAATGGGTCAGAGTGAACGCCTAAATTCTTGGCGACCGCCACACTTAATGGCCCCATGACTACCGCCGTCGCTGCATTATTCATCACATCAGAAAGGGTCATCGTCAGAACCATGATCACTCCTAAGAGAATCACCGGAGAAAGTCCTTTTGTAAGATTGACGAGTGCATCAGCCAAGACCGTGTTCAGGCCACTGTTCTCTAATGCCCGGCCAATAGGGATCATGGCACCCAACAACACTAATACTGGCCAGTCCACAGACTGGTAAACTTCTCTGGGAGGCACGATTGACAGTAGCACCATCCCTAAAGCGGCTCCGGTAAGGGCAATGGGCAGTTCTACAATTCCCATCATGGAACTGACCAAACTTACCCCGAATAGCCCCCCTGCCCACCATGCGAGACCTGGTTTATTTAAGTGAATCCCCCGCTCCGCCAAAGGCAAACACCCTAGTAATCCCATTACTTCGACAATTCGTTCCTTATCCCCTTGCAAGAGAAGCACATCTCCCGCTTTAAATCGAAATTCTTTTAAACGACCGCGATACGGTGTGCCTTGTCGTGAAACTCCCAGCAAAACCACCCCAAAGCGACTCCGGAGCTTAAGAGTTCCCGCCAACCGACCCACTAGCCACGATCTGTCTGGAGGGACGACTGCCTCCAGGAGAATTTCCTCGTCTTTTTTTTTCGTGAGCGCTTGATCTTCCAAAGCTGCGATTTCCTCCTGGAGTTGGGTTCCGGTTAATTCCAGACCGAGGGAGGACACAAACTTATTGATCCCTTGTGGCCCTGCCTCCAAGACAAGGACATCACCTTCCTGAATCCGTTCACGCCAGGCCGCACCGCGAATAGACTGCTCTCCTCGAATTAGTCCGATGACTTGGACATCCGAATCTTCCGTGGCTGCTTCTAATTCGGTCAGAGATTTCCCAATGGCTTTGGCTCCTATGGGAACTTTTACTTCTGTCACATACTCTTGAATCTTAAACAGATCTTGTGGTGCGTTTTTTGTACGACGAGCACGGGGAATAAGATGCCACCCGACCAACGCCACAAACATTACTCCCCCAATGGCTACGATTCCTCCCACAGGAGTGAAGTCAAACATGGCAAAGGGTTGCCCGGTAACTTCTGCCCGGTAATTGGCTATAATAATATTGGGAGGGGTTCCAATAAGTGTCACCATTCCCCCCAGGATGCTTCCAAAGGCCAAGGGCATTAATACCACCCCAGGGGAACGTTTCGCTTCAATAGAAGTTTGGATAGCCACCGGCATCATTAAGGCGAGGGCTCCCACATTATTCATCACGGTAGAGATAATACCGCCCAATGTAGACAATACGGCCACATGCAGTGAAGGTGACCTCGTGGCCACCTTGACATACCCTGTCAAAGCTTCCACCGCTCCAGCATTACTCAGCCCTTTGCTGATGATTAATACTGCGGCCACTGTTATGACCGCCGGATGGCCAAACCCTGAAAATGCCTCATTAGAAGGAACCAAACCACCCATAACGGCAATGACCAGAGCAGCCAATGCCACAAAATCATACCGCCACCGTTCCCAAATAAAAAAAACAAGCGCTGTGGCTAGTAAAACAAGAAGCAGAAGCTGTTGGTTAGTCACGATCAGGATATTCCTACAATCCGGTAAAAGGAGGGAATGAGTGAGGATGTCCCTGCTAACGCCAACTGATTAAAACAAGATCCTCGAAGAAACTCAAATCGACTCTAGAGAGAATGATTCATAAAAGACTGTTCGATAAGGGAAAGGTTCCGAGACAAACTAGGAACGTCGATATATGGATGCCTTTTCCCCTGAAAACACCATGAGGAAATGGCCGGAGGAGAGACAATCGTTGCAGGATGAAAATAGAAAGGTAATCTCTTTGTTATTTAACCCGCTTAAAAAATGTCAAAAGCACCAACAAGAAGATCAATGTTTGACACCAGAGGGGGATCTCTCATTTCCGTTCAAGCAAGAATCAGAGAGATCCCACGGATAATAAATGGAGCCTAACCGTCGGATACGACCTCTTAAGCCGTCAACCGAGCAACCGGGGTACGAGGAGCCCGACGAAGCCGTTTCCGGAATGGAAGGACTGGAGCTGGTAATTGTCCATCCCGATGCTGATTGATAACAGGATCCGTGAGATTGCCACACATGACACATCGATAAGCCTTGATCCAAAGCTCTCCCATCCCTCCCTTCACATCCAAACAGTCATCCACCACCATGAGTCCATTACATCTTGCACAATTCATAATTCAACCTCCTTGTGAAAGCCTCCTGCTTCCTTGGTTTCAATAGCTGTGCGAATGCATCACGTGTGCCACGTGATCCATGGACATTAAAAAAATGGGTTAACGGACGAAAATGAATGCGGGAAATGAAGAGCTTGGCAGAAAAAAATTTCTATGAATTTGTGGAGTCTACAATATTTTGTATGATTTTGACAAATACCCCATGCATTTTGATGGGAACATTCTCGTTTCATTTTGATTTTCGAATAATTTGGGTAAAGAGATTTCCGTCCTCAGAAGAGCCAGATCATTCCCTTCCCGGACAATCATTGACAAGCACCAATGGTACATGTAGGGGAATTTGGCACATTGTGGGACACTTTGACAGTCTCGGTCATACATCACCCTCCTGGTCCTTCAGGTAACCCGATGGTCTTGAAAATTAAAACATCAAAGGCCGACCCTAATTGAGAACTTTTAGTCAAGCACTCGATTTCTTCTACATCTCTCGCACAAATATTTTCTGGATCGATATATTCCTGAATCCCCAGATTTTTTAGCCAGGTTTCCTGAGACACCGGTGTCCCTCCAACTAACCCGACGGCCTGAGCTTCGCGTCTCACGGTAGTAAAATCTACATCAGCCGTCAGATCCTGTTCACCAGGGGCATAAAAGATGTCATGGATTTGATGTTGACGATAATATGACCGAAGAGTGCCATTACGGCGTTGAAATGAGTAGAGTTTTGATGCTGAATCACCGTAATCCACAAATACGACATATCCAGGCTCCACAACCTGCTTGACTTTTTGAAAAAGAGATGACAATTCAAGGCAAATCTCACCTACTTGTCCGCGCCCTAATGTCACATTCAACGATTGAAGTCTAGCTAGCAAAGCGGGAGTAGATGGTGCCAGTGGAATTTCAAAAAATTCCCCCGCTTCATCAAGATCCACAAAAAATTCCAGGATCTCTCCCTGCTCGGTTCCCATAACTTTGTGAACCGGTAAGGCATCCAGAATTTCATTACCAAATAGGAATGTGGGAGCTGGGGTGATCTCTGTCAAATCCCCCACAGCCTGAAGCCCAACTTGATCTTGCTTTACTCGAAGACCTGAGCTAGGGTCCACAACCATATAATTTCGATCATTTTCTAAAAACCTCAGGACCGATTTTCCCAATTCTCCGGTCCCACCTCCCAGTTCCACTACTCTAATGGTGTTTCCCAGAAGCTGATCTGCTTGCTTCACGGCTTTGGTGATAGCAAATGCAAACGCAGAAAATTTGGCATTAGTGTCAAAAGGACCATCAACTGACCCAATATTTGGGCCTTGACTATAGAACCCATACCGCGAATCGTATAAACACGTTGCCATGTATTCTTGAATGGTCATAGGACCTTTCGAACGGATTCGATCTTTAATGATTTGACCTAAGACGGTATCTAACCGTGCCATTGCAAGCATCCTGCTTTGAAGAATTAAAAAAAAAGGGAGTGCCGAGGCACCCCCTTCTCCGATTCAACACCAATAAGTGTGATGAAACGCTTTAGATATTACTTAATAACCGTGGACTTCGCTCCTGCTGGATTAGGCGTAATTTTATTCAGAGGACCGTCGACTTCTGGCAACCGACCAGCACCCATGGACTTTTGAATGCGGGCTCGGTTTGGATCACTTACATCATTCATGGCAGCCTTAGCCCCAAACTCTTGAGCTGCCTGCAATGTCCCACCACCCACAGCATTAGTTTGACCTTGATCGTTTGCAGTTGCTTGTCCTGTTACAGGAGATTTCCCTTTGGCAGGATACCCTGGATGGGTAGGCAACAACCCAGGATTGGCAAATGCCATTGACAGGGTGAAGGCGCTCACACCCAACGTTCCAAGAAGAATTCCAATCCCTTTCATAAGACCGCTCCTTTGTTGGTTATGACAGGTTAAATATTGTACGAGACTATTTTATATCGATATTTTTCAAAGAAGGAAACGGAATCTTATTCAGATTAACGGGTGGTGTCAAGCATTTAGGCAAAAATGCCAACAAATCAACATCTGACGATCATCAAACGTCATCGAGTCCGCCTAACAGGCCGACGAGCTCGGTAGGGTGTCCGTGTCCGTGGAGGCGGCATACGGATGGTCACTGTGGTCCCCTGCTCTGGCCCACTCGCAATACTAATTTGTCCCCCATGCTCCTCTACCACCTTCTTAACGGTAGCCAGTCCCAACCCGGTCCCAGAGCGTTTGGTCGTAAAATAAGGTTCAAATACCTTATCCACTAATTCCAAGGGGATTGGCACCCCATCATTGGATATCGTGATTTGCAGATCTTGTTTTCGAGCCCGCGTCAGCATCACTTCAATCTTTAATTGCCCACCTGGAGACATGGCTTCAATGGCATTTTTGAAAATACAGAGAAGAACGTGCTGCATTTTAGCTTCATCCCATCGAACCTGCGCCAAACGGGAAGGAACTTTTTTCATGACTTCAATACGGTTCACCCGAAGATCAGTAGAAACCAAGGACAACGCTACATCAATGAGGTCTTGAACCCGACACATTCGACGATCCAATTCCACCGGCTTGGCGAAATCAAGGATTTCGTTGAGGACAGTTTCCAACCGGATCATGTCCCGCATGGCATTTTCAACACGGGTTTGTGAATCAAAATCCAGGTGGGCTTCAGTTGTAATTTCCTCCAGTTGGGCTCGAACAAAACCAATTGGCTCCCGCACTTCCGTAGCCAAAAATGAACTGACTTCCTGTAATGCGGCACGACGCTCCTCTTTTCGAACATCCCCCGGTTGTGGGGGGACAGCCACTCCTCCTTCATCTGGGGATTTTGGTGAGGTGGGTGCGACCTCGGTAGCTGAAAGATGAGAAGAGGAATCTTCAAATAATTCAAGCAACTTGGTAGTAATGGATTCAAGCGTTTTGGGGTCGGCAGAAATTGCCGTAAACTGATCTGCCTGCTTAGAGGCCAGGGTTAAGGTACCAGCCACCCGCCCTCGATCAAACAAGGGCACAACCAGTGTAGAAGCAAACCGATCACGATATAATTGCTTGTAATCATGAAAGCGCCCTTGCGTGGAGGCCAAATTAATATCACAACGGAATTTCCTATGCCGAACAGCCCATCCAGAGGCTGAATCTTCCAAAGAAAGGTGTTGCCCAGGAGTTAAATCACGTTTTTGTGTTCCAAACACTCCAAGAATTTCCAAGGTTGCCCCAAGCGGATCGTAAATTGTCACCCACCCCCTTTCAAAAGCGAGATCACTCTCAATCTCCGATAACATTGTGGCCACTCGTTCCTGGACATCCGCATTCGTATAGGTTCTGGAAGGAGGAGCTTGCCCTTTATCTCCACTAGCTGGCAAAGGTTCCTGGGATACCAAAGCGCTTCCTAGGATGACCGAGGATCCAAACAACCCGGCTTTTTTGACTTCACTAGTAATATGCGACAAATTAGCGGAAAGTGTCGTTTTTTCTCGTTTGGAAAGGGCGGAATTTTCCCGCCGAGCCAGCACCAAGGCACCATACACCCTCCCACCAAACTTTAACGGCAATACTAAAGCCACCTTGGTGCCGGGTGTGACCATACGGATACGAAGAATATTATCCAATTCCACTCCCTCAGAGACTGCCTTGGTGGTGCTCCCCTTTAAATCATCCAATGACAGAGCGCGAAGAACCGCCCGAATTTCCCGAGGAGAAAATCCACGCGAAACTTGCTGAACCAGAGGACCCCCTTCGTGAGTAATGATGGCGACCAACACCGCCTCCATACCGACCTCATTGACTGCAGAAGTAAGAATTTTCTGAAGGGTGCTTTGCTGTTGGCTGGGAACCGTCGATTCAAGAAGATTTGGCATGAACCAAAGACCTCATTAAGAAAGTGACTACTGCAAGACGTGGGTAATATTGGCGAATGGAGAACAACTCGATGCGCTGAGAGAATGAATTCCCTTCTTTCATAAACCTGGAAGGGATCTACTTAATTGATATGCCGAATTTTTCGTCCTGTCTGACGGTTAGTGACAATCTCAATTTGCCCATGCTCCGAAACCCACAGATTGGCAATGACACTCACAAAGCTAATAATCAGAGCTCCTCCCACCGCAGGCCAAAAGCCTGTGACTACAAACCCTTTCACTAACCAAGACGCCACTACTAATAAAAAGGCATTGATTAATACCATAAACAACCCCAGAGTGACCACGATGAAAGGGGCTGAGAGTAAATACAAAATAGGACGAATAGTGGCATTGAGTAATGCCAGGATGACGACGGCGACCAAACCAGAGGCCACCCCTCCCACTTCAATACCGGGAATAATCTGACTGGCCAACAAGACAGCCAACCCCGTAATTCCACACCGCCAAAGAAACCCCTTCATTTCTTTATCATACCGATGACCTCACGTAGGCCTCAAGAACCCTTGATATACAATACTTCAGACTTGGCATCTATGATTTCCACGAAATTCTTTGGACCTTCCATAATTGAAGAATTAAGAGCGCCGTGACCGGTATAAAGATCAAACAGCCGACTAAACCTAAAAATATTTCCCCGATCCAAAATGTTACCCCCAGGTTAAAGGCCAATACTCCATAGTACAACCCTATTCCCATTAAAATTTCGAGATTAACCATAGGAAGAGGGACAGGGTTATTCCTATACTGAGTGTCCTCCAGCGACTTGTACAGGAGCATAGACAGACCGCCAACTACGACCCAACCAGCAAAATTAGCCAATGGAACCCCAAAATAGATTCCATTATGCGGATACCCATAAATTTGCCCAAGGAACCAACGATCCCCTCTCAACGCCACAGGATCAATCACGATATCAATAAAGGTGAAAAAAAGAATCGTTAGCACCACGACCGGCCAGCCTAGCCTGCAAGTCTGATCAAAGTCCCACCCGCCCTTTTTAGCATTTCGAGGAGATTGAGCAGGTGGTAGGACAAAAGCAAGGGCCAGGCAATAGCTAGCAAATAGTAAAAATGAAAATGAGAGTGAATCCATAAAAGGAATATTGGAGAGATAGAGTTCCTCACCAAGAGTGGAGCCGGTATAAAAATAGTCCCCAAATGGGATTCCGACTCGCGTTGAGGCATATTCACAAAGAAAGGCAACAACCCAGGTTAGACCAAACAACCGCACAGTTCGAGACCAACCCAAAAGCTTACGAGCCGCGACCAGGGAAACCCCTAGAAAGACGAATACATAGGGCCTGAGAATAATCGTGTTAACAAGTAGTGAAAAAAATTCCAAGACGTAGAAGGACAAGAAATTAGGGAAAAGGGCCTTGGTTTAGGCGTAGCCGTGCTGACGAAACCATCCTACCGCTTTTTCCAAGGCCTGTTCGACGGGAGTTTGCGGCAAACCCAATTCTTCTCGCGCTTTTGTGCAATCATAATGCATAAAATATTTTGCCATCCGGACTCCCTCCAAGGGAATGCGAGGGGGCCTGTGGGTAATTGTATCGGCAATCCATTTATTGCAATAGGCTAAAGGAAGGACAAGTTTCCAAGGCAACCGGATCCGGGGGGCTGATCGACCAGTAATTCGACTTAACATCAGACATACATCCCGAAAGGTGACATTTTGGTTTCCGAGGATATATCGCTCACCGATACGCCCCTGAACCATGGCTCGGATATGCCCGATGGCCACATCGTCCACATCCACAAGATTCATCCCAGTTTCGATGTAGGCTGCCATTCGACCTTTCATAAAATCCACAATAATTTGCCCGGTAGGGGTGGGCTTAATATCCCGTTCACCAATAGGGGCTGTAGGATTCACGATCACTACCGGTAATCCCTGGGCTATCAATTTTAGCACTTCTTGCTCGGCTAAAAATTTGGAACGCTTATAGTCTCCTGACAGTTGATCAAGGGCCGGGAATAAAGTTTCATTACCTAGACCACCCCCGGGAGGTAATCCAATGGCACCAATAGTGCTGGTATACACGATACGTTCCAGGCCACACTCTCCGGCTGCTAGCAATAAATTTCGTGTCCCTTCAACATTGACTGCATAAAAGGTTTGGGGATGTTGGTCCCACAAGGCATAATGGGCAGCCACATGATAGAGACCTTGGCAACCGGCCAGTGCGGCCTTGAGCGAGATGGGATCTTGAAGATCCCCTTGGACCAGCTCAACCGACAATCCTTCAAGATTGCCACGCTGACTGGTTGATCGAACAAGTATTCGAACAACATCTCCATGAGCCAGGGCAGCACGAGCCACCGCAGCCCCGATAAATCCAGTCGCCCCCGTTATCAGAACCTTCATAGAATGCCCTTAGCAATGACGGTTAGGACTAAATTTTTCGAACAAATAAATGAGAAAAAGGGAGGGAATGATGCGTTCGGATTTCCAGGACTCAACAATCCCAGATGGGCTACGTTCGCCGAGCCATAATATAGATGGCAATGTGCCGAAGGGGATCTGCCGAAGGGCCAAACTCACTCAAGCGAGCGATAGCACGGTCTACACATTGCTCACCAAATTGGCGTGCACCCTCAACCCCCAAAAATGTCGGATACGTTTTTTTTCCGCGTTTTTCATCAGTGCCGGCATTTTTCCCTAATTCCTCACGGGTTCCCACCATATTCAGGACATCATCAGCAACTTGAAAGGCTAAGCCGATATCCTCAGCATATCCGCTTAAGCATTCCAGCTGTGTAGGTGTGGCTTCACCAATGATCCCTCCTATACGCACAGCTGCCCTGATTAATCGACCAGTTTTATAGGCATGAATTCGTTGCAAATGAGATAATTCAATATCCTGATTCTCCGCTTGGATATCCATGACCTGCCCACCTACCATTCCTTGATGGCCAGAACCTTGAGCTAATTCACGGACAATAGCCAATTGTTGCTGATATGAAAAACTAACATCATTTTCTTTCAAACTGCACAGCTCAAAAGCCATCGTTAACAATCCATCTCCCGCTAAAATGGCCATGCCCTCGCCATAGACTTTGTGATTGGTAAGACGTCCCCGTCGGTAATCATCATCATCCATGGCAGGCAAATCATCATGAATGAGTGAATAGGTATGTACAAACTCGAGAGCAGCTGCCAAAGGAAGCATGTCGTCTTTGTCATAACCAAGGGCCTGGGCCGCTGCAATTGTCAGGACAGGTCGAATCCGCTTGCCTCCAGCCAACAGACTATAGCGCATGGACTGGTACAACACGGAAGGCTCTAACGTGTTCCCAAGAAAAACCTTCTCGAGAAAACCATCCACCCGAGTCCGTTGACTGTCTAAATAGGATTGAATGTTCACAAGGAAATTCAATGAGTCTGGAAGGATCAAAAAAAGTGCCTCGACCCTATCAAAAGGTTTTTTCAGGTGTCAAACCACGAATTTCCCCAGTAACCTGACTAACGCTAACCGACATCATAATAATCCTCCCTGATGATGACCTGATTGTTTTTTCTCACAGAGAGTCAGTATACTTTGCTCCATGAGTATTAGAAACCGAGCAGGAGAATGGGAATCGCTACTTTTAGGGATTGAACCAGTACATTGTGGCGTGTGCCAAAAAGGTCTCTATCGAAATTCCACCTTGTTGAAAGGTGGGTGGTCGCGCTGTTCAATTTGTGAGCAATTTGTTCATTACAGTTGCTTGGCCAGCGGCAAAGTCTCTTATCTCAAACGACGGCCCCGCGTATGCCAAAGCTGCGATACAACCAGCCGTAATAACTTTTCTGCACAGAGTTCTCCTAGGGCTTCGGTTACAAAACCCGCCCCATGAACAACAGCTTTCCACTTTCCTCACCGATGGAGTCTCGCAAGTTTTCCACTTGGCTTCTATTTTCTTTTCTGGCCCCAGTCCTTTGTGCCTTTAGTGGATTCCATGGTGCAAGCTACCTCCTGGCAGGTGTTTACACTTGGCCACGAACCAGTCGTGTAATAGTCCTCACCGTTGGCATGCTTATTTTTGCCTATGAATTTATTTTCAAACATGCATCGCCTCCCCTCGCTTCCGGAAAAATATTCTCTCGGAAGACATGGGTGCTGTATGCATGTGTAATTCCTTACATGATCGGAGCAGGTGTTTTAGCAACCATTGCCGGGGTTTCCCGTTAACCTGTTGATCAATTGTCTTTTTTATGACCTTCCATAGGCCAGCGATCTATTCAATGCATTCTTAACGTAATGAAAAGGGGCGAGTCATGAAAAATGTGGATTTGAAAGTGGAAGGGAAAATTTTGACAATTACCGTTGATTTATCCCAAGACTTTGGACCGTCTTCTTCCGGGAAAACGACCATTATTGCGACTACAGAGGGAAATGTCTCACTCCCAGGTCGGGAGGAAAAGATCGGATTGAATATTTATAAGAAAAAAGGGTAATCCCGGATTATCCCTTTCAAGCAAGTTCTGCAAGAATTTTTCCTGTCCAAGAATCTGCAACATTTCGAATTCCATGAGGTGGGCCTTCTGCAACAACGAATCCACCTTCATCTCCTCCTTCCGGGCCAAGATCAACGACCCAATCGGCATTTCGAATCACATCCATATTATGTTCGATGACAAGAACCGTATTGCCGGTTTCCACCAATCGATCCAGGACGTCTAATAACCGTTGAATATCCACAAAGTGTAATCCAGTGGTTGGTTCATCGAGAATATAGAGCGTCCGACCGGTTGCACGTTTAGATAATTCCTTGGAAAGCTTCACTCGCTGAGCTTCGCCTCCAGACAAAGTGGTCGCAGATTGTCCAAGCCTTATATAATGAAGGCCCACATCAGACAAAGTTTGCAGACGAATCCTAATTGGTGGGATATTTACAAAAAATTCCAGTGCTTCGGCCACAGTCATATCCAGCACTTCCGCAATCGTGCGCCCTCGATACGTGACATCCAAGGTTTCCCGATTGTACCGTCGGCCTTTACAGGCCTCGCAAGTCACATAAATATCCGGGAGAAAATGCATCTCAATTTTTATCAGCCCATCTCCCTGACAAGTCTCACAACGTCCACCCTTCACATTAAAACTGTACCGACCCGGCTTATATCCCCGCACTCGAGATTCAGGCAATTGTGCGAACAAATCTCTAATAAAACTAAACAGGCCGGTATAAGTCGCCGGATTCGACCGAGGAGTTCGCCCAATCGGAGATTGATCAATATCGATCAATTTATCTAACTGCTCAATTCCTTGAATAACCCGGCAACCTTCAAAAACGGGCTTTCTCTCTGAGATCCCTTGCCCTAATGAACGGTAAAGCACATCCACAACTAATGTACTTTTTCCCGATCCCGAGACTCCAGTTACACATGTCAGGAGGCCAAGGGGAAATTTTACCGTGACATTTTTAAGATTATGCTTATTGGCCCCCACTACCGTCAGAAACCCTTTGGGTTGCCGCTCTCGATTTGGTAATTGGATGTGCCGAACCCCGGTAAGATATTGCCCAGTCAAAGATTGAGGATGGGCCATCACCACATCTGGAGGACCCTGCGCCACTAGGTGCCCCCCTTCCACTCCAGCTCCTGGTCCCAAATCCAAGAGATAATCGGCAGCCCGCATCGTTTCGGCATCATGTTCCACCACGACAACGGTATTACCCATATCTCGAAGACGCAATAAGGTTTCCAACAACCGACGATGATCACGTTGGTGCAATCCGATACTAGGCTCATCTAGGATATACAATACCCCGACCAGCCCGGACCCGATCTGCGTCGCCAAGCGGATTCGTTGTCCTTCCCCACCTGAGAGAGTGGCAGAAGGGCGATCCAACGTTAGATAGGAAAGCCCTACATGAAGTAGAAATTGCAAACGTTCACGGATTTCCTTAATGACCCTCTGGCCAATTAACTGTTCACGGTTAGTCAATTCTAGGGAATCCACAAACATCAAGGTGTCTTTCACAGACAGATGAGTTACTTCCCCGATGGACCGTCCAGCGATTTTAATAGCCAGGCTTTCGGCCCTTAAACGAGCACCGTGACAGATCTCACACGGTGTTTCAAATGTCCAATCCTCCCATTCCGGACAATCCGAGGCTTCATAGCCAATACCATCACATGAGGGACAAGCCCCATGGGGACTATTGAATGAAAAAATCCGAGGAGAAATTTCCGAGTAGCTGACTCCACATTGAATACAGGCAGAATGTTGGCTTAATAGTGTGACCTGGCCATCCTCGGTTAAGATACCCACGAGGCCATCAGCCATTTTGAGGGCCGTTTCTACCGAGTCCGCTATCCGACGTGAGAGGGAAGGATCCGTATTCACCACAATTCGGTCTATCACAATCTCAATTGAATGCTTCCGTTGTTTATGTAAAGAAATAGTATCGCCCAGATCCCGAATAATTCCATTGACTCTAACCCTGACAAAACCTGCCTTTTTAGCGTCCTGAAGTTCCTTTCGATATTCCCCTTTTCGGCCACGCACAATCGGCGCCAAAATCTGAATTTTCTGGCCACGCGGCAATTCCAGAATGCTATCGACCATTTGTTGAACAGTTTGGCCCGAAATAGGATTACCACAGAGGTGACAAAATGGCTGTCCGATTCTCGCAAATAACAATCGAAAATAATCATAAATTTCCGTAACCGTCCCGACCGTTGACCGAGGATTATGACTCGTGGTTTTCTGCTCGATCGAAATGGCGGGGGAGAGGCCCTCAATTGCATCCACATCCGGCTTCGTCATCTGCTCCAAAAACTGCCTGGCATACGCCGATAGAGATTCCACATACCGACGTTGCCCTTCAGCATAAATGGTGTCAAACGCCAAACTGGATTTCCCAGATCCGCTCAACCCCGTAACAACTACCAAGCGATCCCTGGGAATTTCTACATCCAGATTTTTCAGGTTATGCTGGCGAGCCCCTTTAATGACAATTGAGTTCTGCATAAGGGGGAAATTATAACATAAGCGGTCACCAGACAACTGAGTTGAAACACCCCTTTTTCATTGACCCTTGCCAGAGGGGTCCGATACAATTCTTCACGTCCAGAGGACAATCTTGATAAGATATAAGATGTTGATCCTCACAAACGTGAAGATGTCACTTCATCTATTTACTTTCATAACGAGTAAGGGGCTTTTCATGAAGAATTTTCGTACCGTAACATGCCTCACCCCACTGATTCTTTTTTTAGCAATAGCTGTCGTGACTCCAGCCGCTTGGGCGGCCAAGTACGAACTAACCCGGAATAGTGTAGAAAATCCCGAAGATGTCGATGCCGCTGAAATTTCTCTCTTTCGCGTGAAACTGGGGGATCCCGAAGCCACCGCAGTCGAGTCCTTGGTTGAAGAACGGATCTCAGGCGTTCGGGCGGAGCAAGAAGGCACGTTTATTTTGCTTTGGGATAAAGAAAATCCAACCGGAGCAATGGCTGGCGTTCGGATCACCGATGGGAAAGTCGATCTCATTTTCATTAACAATCGATTTGCACATAAGGTACGCGGAGTGTTCCGCCATATTTTGGCCGCTAAAAGCTTGAAAGAAATTCGTGATTTATTAGGTCCGGAGGATTTCCCTAATGAAACCCTCATGGGAGCCAAATTGTTGTATGAGAAAAAAGGCTTTCTCGTCAATTTTCTTGATCGACAGGTCAACGTAGAATTTTGTCTGGGATGCCCGGATTTATACTCCCAATTTTAAAGAATCCATTTGTGTCCACCAACGACATCGTTTATTCATAAAGTAGAAAAATCAGGAAACTGTCTTATCGCATCCTCAGTTTTTTCTTTGACCTAAACCTTGTTGCTCTCGGTCCCCTCCCATCCAATTATGGATGAACGCGTTCTCACCAACCAACTGCTAGATGACGAACAATCTCTAGAAGGCAGCCTTCGTCCTCAACGGTTAGCAGATTATATTGGACAGGTATCTATGAAAGCCTCCTTAGGCGTCTGCATGGATGCCGCCAAGGGCAGGGGAGAGGCCTTAGACCATGCCATCTTTTATGGTCCCCCAGGGCTTGGCAAAACTACTATTGCCCATATCATTGCCCATGAAATGGGGGGAAATATTCGATCCACATCTGGATTGGTTCTGACCCATGCGGGAGACCTTGCCGCTATCTTAGCCAATATTCAACCACGGGATGTCCTCTTTATCGACGAAATCCATCGGCTCCCGCCATCCGCGGAAGAGGTGCTATACCCTGCCATGGAGGACTACCAAATTGATCTGGTCATCGGGCAAGGCCCCTCTATGCGGACGATGAAGCTTGACCTTCCACCTTTTACGCTCATCGGAGCCACTACCCGGGCGGGAGCCTTGACCTCTCCATTACGAGAACGATTCGGCCTTGTGTATCGATTGGATTTTTATCGTCCGGAGGAACTACAAATTATCATTGCCCGCTCAGCTAAACTTCTCGGTGTATACATTCACGATGATGCAGCGGAGGAAATTGGCAGACGAGCTCGTGGAACGCCACGGATTGCTAATCGACTCATCAAGCGAGTTCGGGATTTTGCAGAAGTGAAAGCGCAAGGACAGATTACCCATGCGGTAGCCCAAGATGCCCTGAATTGGCTTGGCATCGATCATGCCGGATTCGATGAGATGGATCGAAAAATCTTGCTGACGATTATTGAGAAGTTTAAAGGAGGACCTGTAGGGGTAGAGGCTCTAGCGGCTGCTGTCCATGAAGAAAAGGCTACGCTGGAAGACGTCTATGAACCTTTCCTCCTACAATCCGGATATTTAGATCGAACAGCCCGTGGCAGACAAATCACAACCAAGGCTCTCCAGCACTTCAACATCCCCTCTCAACTTTTCCCGCAATAACAATAATTTTCCTACGCTTGGCTTGCCGAACTAGTGCGCCCTCCAAACGAGGTATTGCCTCACACACATACTCTTTGCGAAAACACAAGAAATGTGAACGTTTGTGAAGTTTCCATGCTACAAAGAATATCTACAACCTTTTCAGGTGGCCTTCTTGTCTTCTCCTTTCTTCTCAATGGTGTTTTGGGATTCTTCTCCCTAAGTGTTGCACAGGAAACTCCAATTTTAGTTCTTGATTCCTGGGTAGAAGATGGATTCGAATTTCATGTTAGAATTTCAGCTCCTCCCTCAAATGCGATATGCTCTCTTCAAGGAGAAGGCCTCATTGAATTTGAAGTCTCCTATTATACGTCTGCTAGCAGTGAGCACGAATCCGTTTTTGGTGTGGCAACTTGGTTTCCTGCTTCAGATCCTATCGGAACCGTGGAAACCCATAGTTCAGTGATTGGCCCACAAGCCCTCTGCACCAATACCTCTCCTTGCCGAATTCGGTCCGTTCAAGTTGTGAAAACCTGGTGCCCTCCGACTAACGGGCCCTTGTATCCACCTTCCTGGTTTTAAAAATACATTCCTTAAGGTTGTGGCCAAATTTTGGCATTTTGACATGAGCGACCTAATCTATTCTGGCGGCAATGCAAGGTCCAAATCACGCAGGCCGGTTTCCGCCCGATTGACATAGCTCTGGAATGCAGAATCCTTATAAACTTCAATGAGGCGTTTATAAGTTCCACGCGCCCGCTTATAGTCACGAATCCCCATAAAATACTGGGCAAGGGCCAGCCAATTTTCTGCGGCTGTTTCTTTTGCAATTTTAATAACTTTCCATTCCTGAGCTCGCTCAGCTTGACTCATCTGCCCGACACGCCGAAGTAAATATTCCTGGGATTCCAACGCCACCTGCTCAATACGCTGGTTCGCAAAAATTGCTTGGTCGGTTTGTCGAGATTCCAAATGCTGATAAAAAGATGACACCTGTTCCTTAACCACGTCTACTCGTTGTTGGTAACGATTTCCTGCGCAACCCCATAGTTGGATCAACAACACCCCAGCGATCAGGCCTGTTATCCAGCACTTCGATTTCATCTCTACCTTCCTTTTCCCCAATATCCTGAGCAAAGTCCCAGCACCCGAACCACCAATTCATCTGAACTTTCGTAGCCGCTCCAACCGTGAACAGGCCTCATCCAAATCTTGATCCGTTTTCGCATAACTGAATCGCATATACTGGCTCCCTTGCTCCCCTTGAAAAAATGCCTCTCCTGGAACCCCAGCCACTCCGGTTTTTTCCAAGATCCACATAGCTCGCGCCTTTCCGGTATTCCCGGGGATACCGGACACGTCAGCCAACACATAATAGGCTCCTTGGGGAATCGTAGGTCTCAGCCCGACCCGCTCCAAGACCTCACAAAATCGATCCCGCTTAGCCTGAAATGTTGTGCGCAGGTCGTGGTAAAACGAGGGGCTCAATTCCTCAATCCCGACAGCCACACCATATTGGAGCGGAGCTGGAGCACAGACATAGAGTAAATCATTCATAGCGCCAATTATTTCTGCGTAGGGCGCCGAGGCCACAGAATGGCCGATACGCCACCCGGTAATACTAAATGTTTTAGAATAGCCGGAGACGGTAATAGTCCGATCAAACATACCAGGGAGAGAACCTAAACTCATGTGCTCGCGTTGATCATAGAGAAAGTACTCATAAATTTCGTCAGCGAATATCAACAGGTCATATTTCTGAGCCAGTGACGCCAGATCTTCTAATTCCTGCTTGGTAAACACTTTACCCGAGGGATTACTTGGGGTGTTGACGACAATGGCTCGGGTTCGAGCCGAGATTTTTTTAACTACCTCATCCAGAGATAATTCCCAATATGGAGCTTTCAAAGTCACTACACGAGGTACAGCCTCAACGACTAGGAGAGTACTAAGATGATACCCATAATAGGGCTCAAAGAGGATGACCTCATCACCCGGATTTAACAAAGCCATGCAAGCACACTGAAAGGCCCCGGTTGCCCCATTGCTCACTGTAATATCTGTTTCGTGATCAGCGGCAATTGCATTGTAGCTCGCTAATTTGCGAGCCAATGCTCTTCGTAATATGGGCAGTCCATCAAATCTCGTATAAGTGTTCAATCCCTGGTCCATGGCCTCCTTGGCCCCACGGATGACCAAATTTGGCACACCCGTATCACATACTCCCTGTGCCAAGTTCACCCCCTTCATCCTTGTGCAGGCCGTGGTCATTGCACGAATGTCTGACTGGACCAACCCGGTTAATCGCCGATTGCCAATTTGCCTCATGGCTTACTCCTCAATTTATTCCGTCTGAGTAAAAGGCTTGCTCCCCAACTTCTCTTCACGTAGACTTTCCACGTTTACACTCAACCTGTCACGATCAAAAGATATCTCATGGCATTTTCATGATTGGTGTTGTTGCCCTTTCGTATTATCGTGTGTTCACCCTGTGCTTGGCCATATGGCTTCTCTTGGTATTCCCTGGATTCTCCTGGGGAGAACTTGAGCCTCCCCCACCTATGGTTGATGTGCACATTGCAAACATCACCAGCTTTACCAAAGCATCCCCCTCCATTACCATTCCAAAGGGCTGGTTTTTAATGGGGACCAACCGCCGTGACGACCTTCGACATACCTTTGAAACCCACTACGACGATACTGAATTCCCGCAGCGCCGCATTTGGGTAGATGGATATGAGATTGATAAATATGAAGTCAGCCTCGCGGAATATTTGAAGTTTCTTTTAAACACAAACCGGACGGTCTCTCAGGAATTACGAGGACTCATTTGGCATCTGATTAGTGTGCATTTCATCCCCGATCAAGCACTGGCCCCTTGGCCAGCACTTTATGTGACATGGGAAGAGGCTAGAGACTTTTGTCTTCATCACAAAAAACGACTCCCGTCAGAAGCCGAATGGGAAAAAGCCGCCAGAGGAGAATCGGCCAGGATCTTTCCTTGGGGAGAGATGGATCCCACTGACGACTTGGCCGTCTTCGGACAATACCATGTCCATGAAATTCCACTAGTGGCAACCGTTGACAGTTTCGAAGATGGACAAAGTATTTATAAAGTATTGCATCTATCTGGCAATATTGCCGAGTGGGTCAACGATTGGTTGGGATCGGACTACTACCCCATCATGCCTGAGAAAAACCCGCCTGGGCCCAAAATGGGACGTTACAAAGTCGTACGTGGGGGATCCTGGAAAAGTAAGCCAGTCATGCTCCGCAGTGCCACACGAGGAGGGGCTTCTCCTGAAACACGATCAGCCACTATCGGTTTTCGGTGTGTAAAACCGAACCTCTAACCTTTTCCCTCCTATAAATCTTATATTCTCATTCCCCCCAAACATGTACACCTCCACAGTGACTCCCCCATACCAACCATTCTTTTTTCATTGACAACTCGGGAGCCAATAGGAACACCGGCGTGACCAACCCCCATTGGTTATGCCACCAGTTCAGTTCGTGTGCGGGTCGCTTGAACTTGCCCCAATCAAACTGCCCTTAAGGGATCATGGTCTATTTGGACCTACGGCGCCACCACAGGTACGGAAACTGGCCGTATCATATCTTGGTTAACGTGAAGAGAAGAGTGAGATACGAGATCATGAGTTCGGGCTTGGGGAACGGAACACGGCTCCAATTCCAAGGTGGGAGCATTGGTCATCACAAAAACGGCCGGCACTAATTCCCAATGTCGCAAATCAGGTCGAACGGTATTTTTAAACACGGCGGGGGCCATCCCCATGAGACTCAATCCGCCACGAATAGCCAGTTCACACAATGCTTGCCCTCCCTTGTCTCCTAGTGAAGCTGCACCAGCACACCCCCCCACCGCCACTCCCGCTCCCAAAGAAAAGGGAACCAGCCCATAGACCACTCCAATGGGCAACCGGATCCAACTCTGGATATTCAAGAGTGGGTGATAGGCGTGATCATGCCGATGGGCAATTTTAGCAAACCAGGTCTCCGTCGAAATCCGTACTCCTGTATTTGAGACACAGGTAGGCTGAAACGCCGGATTCGGTTGAATAGCAAAATATCCATTGGGCGACCCGAACAATTTTACCTTCCAATCCACGTGGGGAAATCGACCTAGGCCGAATACCTGCCAGGGGGAAGGAGGGGTAGTACCCTGATCTAATCGCACCACTTGCTCACGTGCAAAAGCCTGGAGCGTCGGATCAACGGTCAACAAGGAAGAGTTCCCAGGCTCTGCGACTCGATACCAATCCGTTCGAGCATCACCTGGCTCTCCCAGCACCTCCCACAAAATTGCCGACAACACCAGATTCACGGGATCTTCCCCAAAATTATACAGTGGGGCAAATAACTCATGATCTAGGCGACGCAATTCTACTTTAGCCTCTTCCGGATTTCCCATACGATAATAACTGGCAGCCAGGAGAACACTGAGATAAGCCCGTTCATAGGACTCCAGAACATATTCCGTTAATGCTCCGTCTGATAGAAACACGCCTGCGGTTTCTTTGGAGACTGAAAATGTTTTATGTCGAAACTCCTCTTGTGCCCTTCCCGCATATTCGATGATGGCCTGATCGCATTCCTGGGTAAATGCTATGCTCAACTGATTGAGTACCTTAATCCGATGAGACCACTCAAATTTCTCACCAAACGATCCACACTCGCCAGGCACGTCAAACAACAATTCGTTTCCCGAGCGACATCCTGCCCATGCACCCAATACTAGCAATCCCACCAGTGATCCCTTCAAAAAACGACAGAAATTATATGCAATTATTATTAGGTAATATTTCATGCTATCATCCTTGCAATGACTTCCAAGAATACAAAAAGTCCAACTAATTGATTGCTATTGTAGATATTCAGCTGCGCTCTGTCACAGGGACAAATTACAGACGAAAGGAGGCGACCTCTATCATTTATCATTAGATACACTGAGAGGCTGTTTCTCTTTGATCATCACGTATGCCGGCGACAATACTGGTCGGTCAAAACATCCAGGCGAGAGACGGTAAGCGTGGCAACGGCATAGTCTTCTTGAATCACCCTTCCAGCCACAAGGGACGTTCGATGAATAGGAAATTCATCTGGTGACGCAAAGGCGACTCGATTCGTGGCGACGGGGGGGTAACCCGAGTCGCCGACTGACCGCAAATGCCTGATGCATTAATGCTCCCGGCGTCAGTTCGACATAAAGATCCGTTTTAGACTGTCGTTTCCAAACCATGAGCACCTGAGGGTCATCAGACGCAATGATAAGACCGCGGCGATAGTCCCTGACGGCCTGAAGGAGATCAAAGTCCGGATGACAATGCCGTTGAGAGATAATCTGACAGAGGTTGGCATATCCGGAATGATCTTTGATCAGACAAAGCGCTCGATGGGTTTGGTGGCGTAGTTCGGCTCCTAGAATGGGGCGAAGCCCATATTCGCGGGCAACCTCAATGAATCGGATAGCACCATACAAACCATTGGTATCCGTCAAGGCCAGAGATGTTGCACCGTGACGTTTGGCTGCCTGACAGAGTACTTCGATTGTCGAGGCCCCATGCATTGGGGAATACTCGGAATGAACATGCAGATGCACAAACAAGGACATGAAGCAACCCTCGTAAAAAGCATGGCCTTGAGATCAAGAGCTCTTAAGGCGTTCGATGAGGCAATGCTGAGGAGCAGGAGCGTCCCCAAGCAATCACGTTCATTCCAAATCGCAGACGGATACGATCCAAGGCTAGAGCGAGCCGCTGCGCCCGGAATATCTCCTGAGATTGCTTCTCCTCAGGAACATCAAAGAGGGAAAGCTGCTGTGGTGGAAGACGAAAGCTATTGGCGCGAACTGTCAAGCGACGGATACGGACGCGACGACATACACATCGCCTGAACAGTGTCTGGAGAAATAGAAACATTTCAACCTCCCATTGTGTCGGTGTTGCAAATGACTTCTGCGCTGCGCAGTGTTCTGATCGCTATAGTGTACTGTGAGCGTCAATCGATCACAGACGTGTCGTGTCGGCGTAGCTCATGGCATACTTGGTCTGTCAACCGTGAAAGTTCTCCCACCAAACAAGGCCATTCAACCGTATCAGGCTCAAAGAGACATAATCGCATCACCGTGGGGAGCCGATCCGGCAATAGGACAGGGGAGGAATCCACACCCCGAACCCAGTGGTACAACCGAATGGCCCATCGACCAAAGACAGACTCCAACGCATCCAACGTCGCATCAGCCAAATCCTGAACAATCCGCAGATTCAAATCAGCCAAGATACTTCGGAGAGATACAGCCTGTGGTCCACGTACCCCCGGGAACGCCGAGATCGATAGCGGGCGCAGAAAATTCGGCTCGGACCCTGGACAGACCTCACAGACTTGTGATGACGTCAGAACTGTCGTAGCCATTTGCGCAACAAGTTTATTGGTACTGATACGGGCAACGGCATGGAGTCCGGTACAGCGGGCCATCTCACGTTCCACACGCACAGCCGTATCGCACGTTGAGCCGAAGAGACGAGAAGTCCCACTCAAATCAAGAAATACATGACCAGGTCTAACGGGTTCCCACAAGGGCGTCACTGACTTAATGGCTGACAAGAGCACCTGATGCGCATGAGCGACTTTCAACGAGCTTGGAGCCATAAGATGCAGTGAGGGGCAACGCTGTGTGGCACAATCAGCTGATAGACCAGGGAAAACCCCCGGCCTCTTCCGCTTCTCGCGATGCTTCCCGAATAATCGTACGAGACGTATGCGTTGAGGCAATGGCCACTGGCTTCCCACGCAATGACGGATACCCTAGACGTGCAAGCGCCACCTCAAGTTTAGGTATGCACAAGCACACAATCTGCCGGTCCATTCATCTATCGCTCCAAACAAGACATGCTCGACCTTCACTACTCACAATGACGGATAAGGCCGATGACCACCCCTGCAATTTCAAACTCATCCGTCGGTGTTACAACAATTGGCGATAGCGTGACATTAGCCGGATGAAGCTCAATATGCCCCTCTTTGCGATAATATTTCTTAATCGTGGCTTCTTGGTTGATAAGAGCGACGACGGTTTGTCCATTCCTAGCCGTTCGCTGCTTACGCACAATGACAAGATCTCCGGACATAATGCCTTCATCACGCATCGACTCCCCTTTCACACGCAATGCAAAATTATCGCCCGTGCGTAGCATCGACGGCGGTACTTCCACTAATTCGGTTTGAGGGATCGGTTCGATGGGATTACCAGCAGCGACGATCCCAGCCATGGGAATCTGAGTTGGGCAATCCAATTGGGAAAGAATAGCTTCGACCACACCCGGAATGCGGCGCATCCCGCATTCATACCGGGTAATCGTCATGCGGGTGGTGCGGAGGCGCTCAGCCAGCTGATTTTGAGTCAATCCTAGGCGCTGACGGATCTTCTTAAACACTTCGGGTGTCATGTAACCAATGGTTACATATTCGCCAGCAATGCGTCAAGGACACGACACTTTAGGGAACTATCAAATCAGAAAGAATCGAAGAAAACGGCAATCAAACATTCAGGGTTTGCCCCAAAGTTGTTCCAGCCGTTGCGCTCGACCACAGCTCCATTTATAGAATTTATATTTCGTGGGATTCTTTTTGTAGAAGTCCTGATGATAGTCTTCGGCGACATAGAAGATACCAGCCTCCGTAATTTCGGTTTGAAGAGGAGCGGCAAACGATTTACCTGTCTGCACGTTCTCTTTGGAAATCTCAGCCAATCGCTTCTGGCCGTCATCCACATAAAAGATCGCGGAACGATATTGATTCCCATGGTCACAAAACTGAGCATCTTTGACTGTGGGATCAATATTCCTCCAAAACACTTCCAAAAGATGTTCATATGAAACTTGCACCGGATCATAGATAACTTCCACAGATTCCGCATGGCCCGTCCCACCTGCAGAAACCTGCTCGTAAGTTGGCTTCACCACATTACCTCCGGTGTATCCCGATGTAACAGCAATGACGCCCGAAACCTTTTCGTATACCTCTTCCATACACCAAAAACACCCCCCCGCAAATATGGCTTTCTCACGATTCTCAGACTCGGCAGCAAATCCATGCAACGGGAACACACCCCCAGCTAAGAAAACACTCAAGACACCCTGCACAAGGTTTTTTTTGTTGAACCACTTCATAAACATTGACACGCTCCTTCACTCAACGATCTGGTCGAAAGAATACACCATTGTAAAATGATACGCTCCACATAACGAAGCTACCGTATAGTCCCACCGACTATGTCAACGTTACATGCCCCATCAGTCGCTTGCACTAAATGATGTTCACAATCGCTGCCTCATCATTCACGTTTTTTCTTTTCACCCTTGCACTGTCTTTCTCTTCATAAGCTATCAAATTTTTGAATATTCAGGAACTTTGTCTAGGCAAAAACTGACCTTCTCATCGTATTTCTTGCCACCTATTCTGTCGTGGTAAAGCCACAGCTTCTCTGTGGCACAAACCCCGCAAATCAGAACGGCCCACGAGTCTGTCACTAATTCGGAATTTTTCATCCATTGCAACATTCTGGAATTTCTCCGTCATCTCAAGAAGTTACCCCATCTTTCATCTCATTATTTCCTGTTTTGTTTTAACTCAGATTTTATCCGTATTTTGGCCCTATCGTTGCTAAGCTTTTTTCCGAGGTATACCTTGAAAGGAGAGACAGGTCATGGTGCGGACTGTTCTCTACATATTGATGGTACTGGGAGTAATGGCTTCAGGGAGGAGTGTGGTCTTTGGTGAAACATCACTCCTTCAGAAAAATTGGTTTGCGCCACGCATGGCTAGCTTCTGCAAGAATTCAGAGAGCCCCAATAGCATCAACCGCTTCTCCCTTCGCTCCTCAAACTGCCAGCAAGGTGGTGGGGGAGAGCCCACTCCATCTTCCCTAACTTTTTCAAAAAATCAGGAACCCTTCGATATTCAAAAAGCCACCAATCTTCCTTCCCTGGCAAATCAGGGGGGCAGCCGAATTGTCCAGGCGTCAAAGGAAATTCCTCTTTTAGCCCGCCATCTCACGGCTGGCCTTCAATTGGCATACCGAGATCCTTTTTTACAATCAGCGGCCCTTCCCTCTCTCACCAATCGGATGGGGGCACAAATTGTACTCAACGGTGATTGGGATACCATGAAATATCACGCAGAATATGGATATGCAGGGCAAGAATCTGGGAGATTGCCTTTATCTACACCCAGCGGAAAGATGGGTGGAAAAGTGAAATGGGAATGGAACCTCCCTCTAGTAACCCCCCAAATCGAACTAAGCCGCTATTCTGATAATCTGGAATCCGATCCCTTGCGAGCACGCACGGTCGCATCAATGCAAAAACTCTCTCTGAACTGGGGGCTCTCGCAAGGCTCTCAATTATCTCTTGCCTATGGTCGGGAACAACGAGACGTGTTCTCTCAACCCGATGGTCCTCTCGCTAATAGCATGACAACAGATTCAGCCCTTGCCAAATTATCTCTGACCCATTCGATTGGAACGGGATTCTGGTCCACTCAATATCGTACCTCGAAAAATACTTTTGGCGAGACGACCAATCGGCAAGAAATTGGATCCACCATGGGTGGAACTTTTCATCTGAGCAGCCCCGTTGATATCGTTCCGGAATGGGGAGTTTTGCGACAAACTGACACACAAGATGGCCCAATTACAGATCGTATTTTTGGCAACCTCGGGAGTGTATTCCGACTCGGATCTACGCAGGAAATTAAGCCACGCCTCGAATTTCGTCGAAACCATAACTACCAAGTAACCGAGCATACTGATGCTTTTTCCGCCAAGCTGGACTATTCCTACAAAACATGGGACGACTCTTTACAAGTTGCCATGTCCGGACAATATGTCTTCCAACAAACCTCCCTGAATAATGACACTCCACAAATTTGTGATCTGGCCTTGCTTGTACACACGGACTTGCATCCTTTTTTTCGATTACCTCACCGACAGCAAACTTTGAGTGTCAAAATATCTCACAACCAACGAATTGACGCCTTTTCCAGCCAGATCCCCCCGGCACAGACCACCGCGATGTTGCTAGTCAGCATTGCCCCATAATCTTAGACATTGCAGACTGACCCTTCGAATATCCGTATCGACGGGGTCAATACTTTCCCCTCTCAGCTTTTCCAGTCTTACTGTCTGATCGAACCGAATTCAAGTGATGGAAGGGGGCAGCTCACGGCCACTCTCTTGTCATACCTTTAGCTCCCTTTCTTCATAAACATATAGTTGCATTCCTGATGTCGGCTCATATGGATCAATGCACCTGGCCAGGTATGACAAGGGACACGACAAGCTGACACACGATGGCAATGAGGTTTCTCTCATATGAAAAACCCATTGAGCAACCAGAGGATATTTTTGGTGATCGATAATCTGTGGCGAAGATGTTGAAAGCATGGGGGCATTTGCGAGAAACCCCTGACAGCCGACAAGAATCACCCAAACTGACTACCCAATCCTTCACCTTGATGCGAAATAGGAAATCGACATCGCCTGCTTCTCCCCTATGAAAACGGAATGCCATGGAATCTGATAGCGATTAACCTCAAGAAATTGGCAGTTAATCATCCTGTCTTGCAAGTTCCACAATACTAAATGAGTCATAGAAGGTTTAGGAGCATCATTTGTCGGACTCTTACAAATGACTGAGGCTCTAAGAGAAGGTATCAAGTTCCTTTTCCTAGAGCCTCAACTCTACAAAGCGACTGAGTCGAAGAAATCAAGCTATGTGTTCATCGTTAGCGTCTGCCAAAGAGGTTCTGCAAGGAGATGGCTTCTCCACCAGTCTTTTTAACGGTGATTGCTTCCTTCAAATCTTCTAACTTTGCCAACTCCTGCTCCTTCTGCTTCTGGGCCTGTTCAGCCCGTAGCTTCGCTTCTGCCGCTGCCTGAGCCGCTGCGGCCTTCTGAGCGTTCGCTTCCTCTCGCCCTGAGCGCTGGGCCCGCCTGTTCGGCTTGCAGCTTCGCTTCTGCCGCTGCCTGAGCCGCTGCGGCCTTCTGGGCCTGTTCGCAGCTTGCGCTTCGCTTCTGCCGCTGCCTGAGCCGCTGCGGCCTTCTGGGCCTGTTCGGCTTGCAGCTTCGCTTCTGCCGCTGCCTGAGCCGCTGCGGCCTTCTGAGCCTGTTCGGCTTGCAGCTTCGCTTCTGCCGCTGCCTGAGCCGCTGCGGCCTTCTGAGCCTGTTCGGCTTGCAGCTTCGCTTCTGCCGCTGCCTGAGCCGCTGCGGCCTTCTGGGCCTGTTCGACTTGCAGCTTCGCTTCTGCCGCTGCCTGAGCCGCTGCGGCCTTCTGGGCCTGTTCGGCTTGATCAAGTTTTACCAATAAATCTGGATTCACTTTTGTTGCCCCTCCAGTCACCAGAGACGGTGTGACCAAGGAAGTTCCAAAACTATCTGCTAGCACATTCGTAACCAAGGCCTGATCAGCCTTAGAGTTGATGATGAGAAAATTGAGCAGGGTTTCTCCCTGACTGTCTCCACCTAATGTTAAGGTGAGAGCATTGTCCTTTACTACTACTGGGTAATCCAGAATCGTTAAATATTCCCCTTGACTGGTCTTGACCTGCTTCGTTAATTGGAGATCTTCGGCAGATATCCAATGTGGTCCTTGTGCTTGATCTGGATCTCCAAGGACCAAGGTCAAGAAATACGTTCCATTCGGAATAGGCATGCTCCATGTACTGGGTTGAGAATTTGGAACACTGATAAACGTCGCAGTGGCCAAGCCTAAATTAGATTTTCGTTCATACCCACTGACCAACTGACTCCATCCATATCCTCGACTGCTATCAAAAAGGCTTCCATCATCCTTTTTAAAATTTTCTGGAATTTGAGAAGCTGGAGATTGAAAATTCACCAGAAAAGGCATCGTGGGTTTTGGGGGATTCGGAACATCAACCGTTTTCGTGTTAAACGTCACCACTAATGCTTGGGAACTTCCAAGGTTCACAGTACAGGAGGAGGTTCCTGAACATGCACCCTGCCATCCCATAAACATACTCCCCGACTGAGGTGTTGCGGAAAGAGAAACGGACGTTCCCTGAGAGAATGATGCGGAACAAGTTCCTGATGAACAGATGAGACCTGACGGAACGCTTGTGACCGTCCCACTCCCACTTCCTTCGAATTTTACACTCAAGGTTTTTAACGAGCTGGATGGATTCGCCGAAAAGGTCGCAGAAACTGAACGAGAAGACGTGAGGGTGACTGAACAATTTCCCGTTCCAGAACAGGCCCCATCCCACCCTGCAAAACTATAGCCACTGGACGGAGTAGCCACAAGCGTAACAGACGTTCCTTGCGTGAAGGTACCGGAGCAAGAACTAGATGAGCAGGTTAAACCTGACGGATTGCTCGTGATTGCACCATTCCCTGTAACCGAGACTGACAACACCATCCCAGTCGAACCTGGAATAAGTTTTGAAACCTCCGGGGCCGGAGCACTCTCATTCCCAGAGGTATCATAAGCAGTCACCGAAAAATAGTGCGTTTTATTGACTTCTAGATTGGCATATTGATAAGAGGTGGCATTCCCCACATTTAAGGATACTCCATATACGCCTGGCGCAGTGCCATGATAAACCTTATACCCTGCTAAATCGGACTCTGTATTCGCCGACCATTGAAGAGTCGCAGCATTTGAGGTAACCGCCTCGCTCCATGTGGGACTGCCTAAGAGGTACACTCCCAACAAACTTCCTAGAACAATCTTTTTCGAATAAAAAAATGAACATGCCGTAGCCATGGAAACCCTCCTTTTGAAAACAGGGAAGGCCCCACCCCTACAGCATGCTTTCCCCTTTTTCGGTAACCCGGCCATCAGAAATTTTCTGATCCGTGGCTTTGCGTCCCCACCTCACGATGGGTTTGCCTTTATCGGAAAGGGGCCTTCGATCTAATTCTGAATCGTCAGCACCGTGTTGAACGTTTTACAATATGATGCCATCTCCCAAGTTGTAATTTCCCCAATTTTCATGGGTTTCTCTAACGCCTATTTTTTCACATGCACTTATCGGCCAGCCCGATGAAGGCTTTAGCGACAAAGATTGGGATTCTTTTCAGACCTTTTTCTTTTTTTCTACAACCGTATCAGGTTAGGATCCATTGCTGGAGAATAGTGCCGCCTGCAAGTCAATTTTTTCAAAAATTCACCCCGGAGGGACAAACCCAAGCAGAGAATGTGCTCGGAAGCTCTGAAAGAGTGGGAAAACTTATAAGGCTAGGAAAGTTCAATGAGAAGATCGACAGGAAATAAGCAGGATATACACTGACCCAATTGGCTGGCGGAGAGAGGCGTTACTCCTTCTCGTTGACATCAGAAACATAATCTGCACCGACTTCTTATAGGCGATCACGAACTCCGCGCAGAACAATATCCCGATAGCTCACCACCCCCACAACGGTCCGACCTTGGATGACCGGCGCCAAGGTTAATCCAAATCGCTCAAACAATCTCGCACAATAGCGAATATCCATGTCCGGGTCGACTGACACTACAGGCTTACTCATAATTTCATAGACATTCACTCGATCAGCTGCCCGATCAGCGCCTAACACTTTTTTTGCGATATCAGACAACAACACAATCCCATATTCATCATCATCATGGCGCCGATTGACGAGCATGCACTCTGTTTCTAAATGTTTGGCCGCTCGTAACGCATCAGCAACGGTTTCGATCCCATGGATAAGATCAAACTCTATTTTCATGACATCTTTCACACGAACGACCTCTGCATGTTTCATAACTCCTCCTCCACCACATCACGAAGTTTTTGTATCTGATGAGCCACTCCCACCGCATCTTCCACATCAATCTGAAAGGCAATCCCGGTTCCGGGTTTGGTATCAAATTCTCCAACCTGTGCGATAGACTCAAGAATTTCACGGGATAAATGCTCCTCGACCAAAAACAAGATGACATCTCGCAATGTTTCTAAATTAAGGCCAAAGAACGTTTTCCGTATCTCCAGACCTTCCCCATGAGCACTCGTGATGACCGTAGCACCTGTTGCACCTTTTTCACGTGCAGCATTCATGACGGCCGTGGTTTTATCATCTTGCACAAATGCACAAATTAATTTGAAATGCATGAAAGTTCTCCCATGATTGATTAGGAAGGCTTAGCCCACCAAGCAGAAAACTGCGCATAGGCCATCACACTCATAATCGGAAATAAACTTGCAAAGGCGATCAAACCAAAACCGTCAAATACCGGATTACGACCAGGGATTGTACTGGCAAGGCCTAGCCCCAATGCCGCCACTAGAGGCACCGTGACAGTGGAAGTCGTCACTCCACCGGAATCATACGCCAGCGCGATAATCATACGAGGCGCAAAGAGGGTTTGGATCACCACCACCACATAGCCAGAAATGATATACCAATGCAACGGCGTCCCGGAAACAATCCGATAGGTTCCCAAGGCAATACCAATGGCTACCCCCAAGGCCACCGCATTCCGCAACCCCCACACCCCAATGGCTCCCCCTGATACCTGATGTGCTTTCAACGCGACGGCTAGCAGAGCGGGTTCCGCAATTGTCGTGGCGAACCCTATTGCAAACGCAAAGATATAAACCCAAAAATAGGCATCCCAATCCAGAGACTGAGTCGTGGACGACCCCTCACCCCCTCCACCAATGAAATTGGCAGAGGTCAGCTGTTGAGCCATTAATTTTCCCAGTGGAAATAACGCCATTTCTAGCCCTTGGAGGAAAAACCCCAACCCTAATAAAACCAAAAAAAATCCTAGCAACACCCGCCTTAAATGTAGAATGGGGCGTCGCAGAACCAATACCTGAAAGCCAAAAATAATTCCTGCAATGGGCAGGACGTCCCATACCGTGATCCAGAGCACCTGAAGTAGATCCGTCATCATGTGAATCACCCTAACATGCCGTAGGCCATCACAAAAATCATGGGTGTAAGAGAGGCAAAGGCAATCAACCCAAAGCCATCCACCATGGGATTTCGCCCACGGATTGAAGAAGCCAAACCTATACCCAGCGCCGTGACCAGCGGAACGGTGATTGTTGATGTCGTTACGCCACCAGTGTCGTAGGCTATGCCCACGATTTCCGGTGGAGCAAACATCGTCATGACAATCACCCCTACATATCCACCAATAATCAAATATTGGACCGGCCATCCCCGCACAATTCGCAGGACTCCCACGACAATCGCAAACCCCACGGATAATGCAACTGTCAGCCGGAGACCAAAGGCATATTCAGCCCTTGCTTCGGTCGTTGCCTCGATCACGTGACCATCTGCCGCCACTTTTGCAGCCTCGTTCGCCACGGCAATCAGGGCCGGCTCGGCAATGGTGGTCCCGAACCCAAGGGCAAAAGAAAAAAGCAACAACCAGACTAGAGACCCTTTTCGGGCAAAGGCATAGGCCAAGGATTCTCCAATGGGAAAGAGCCCCATCTCCAAACCTTGGACAAAAAAGGTCAATCCTAGGAGCACAAATAGCGAACCCAACAACATTTCCAATAAATTGGGAATGGGTTGTTGCAAAATCGCCAACTGAAAAAATCCGATCACCAAAAAAATTGGCACTAGATCATAGGCACTACTCAACAAAGTCTTAAGAAAAGCCTGAGAAGTCATGAAATCGAAAGCAGAGGACTGACGAATGAAATAAATCTGGAATGGGCAAGGATAACACTTTGCAAAATTACCTGTTCCATCATCACATACACTCTATCTTGACACGGCGCCATCCACCTGAAAAGAGGTAAATCATCAACCATTTCTTCACAGAGATCCGGTGAAACTCCTTTTAATCACCCTCAAAGCAAACGCACTATGCGTTCAACTATAGTGGCACAAAAAAGACCCGCCAGACGCAGGCAGGAAGAGCTAGCCGGATTGCTTGTTGAGAAAAAAAGAGGCAGAAACAGAATATCGCAGGTGGCCGAGGACAATTGAATGCCCGCTAGGCTTCCATTGAACAACGATACAGGGAACCACGATTAACAGGCAGGCAGAAACCACACCGAACTCTTACTAAACCCTGACTTCCTGAAAGAGCCAAGGCGTTTCCTTGCTTCGCCGGGCCTCATAATCATCTATCGCTTCCTTATGCTGCAAGGTAATGCCGATCGCATCTAACCCCTTCAACAGGCAGTCCTTTCTAAACGGATCAATGGTGAAAGCAAACTCCTCCCCTTCGGGAAGACAAACCCGTTGTCGAGGCAAGTCAATGGTGACCTGATAATGATCGACTTGAGCGACTCGATCAAAGAGAGTTTGAACTTCCGAATACTCTAATACCACTGGAAGAATTCCATTTTGAAAGCAGTTATTATAAAAAATATCTGCAAAACTCGGAGCGACGATGCTTCGGATTCCATAGTCCAATAAGGCCCATGGGGCATGTTCCCGGGAAGAACCACATCCAAAATTTTCTCCGGTCACTAAAATAGGAGCTTGAGAATAACGTGCTTGGTTCATAAAAAAATCCGGATTGGGAGAGCCATCCGCCCGTTGCCGCCAATCCGCAAACAGACCTTCTTTCAACCCAGTTCGATGAATGGTTTTCAGATATTGTTTGGGGATAATCTGATCGGTGTCCACATTCGTCTGATTCAAAGGGGCGACCGTTCCGGTTAATATCGTAAAAGGCTGCATCATTTCCTCCTAATGAGAGGTCAAATTTTCATAAGACAAATGTTATCCAAACCGTCTGCTGATCCCGCTACGCCCAATCCCGAATATCCACAAAGTGCCCCTCCACGGCTGCGGCTGCGGCCATTGCGGGAGAAACCAGATGCGTCCGTCCACCCTTACCTTGGCGACCTTCAAAATTTCGATTGCTGGTTGAGGCACAGCGCTCCCCGGGGGCAAGGACATCAGCATTCATGGCCAGACACATGCTACACCCGGGCTCCCTCCACTCAAAACCCGCCTCACGGAAAATTCGATCCAATCCTTCCTGCTCTGCCTGTGCCTTCACCAACCCCGATCCGGGTACCACCATCGCCTTCACCGTTCCGGATACCCGCTTCCCTTTCACATATTTAGCTGCTATTCGCAAATCTTCGATCCGGGAATTGGTACACGACCCGATAAATACCCGATCAATTGGGATTTCGCAAATCGGAACACCAGCCGGCAATCCCATATAAGCCAGAGCTCGCTCGGTAGAGACTCGTTTTTTTTCATCATCGATCTGAGAGGGATCAGGAATCCGTCCTGTCACATCCATCACCATCTCGGGATTGGTGCCCCAGGTCACCTGTGGGGCAATATCTTGGCCCGTCATTTCCACAACCCGATCGAATCGAGCTTCAGAATCACTGGTCAAGGTCCTCCAATGAGCCGTAGCCCGTTCCCAGAGCTGACCCTTTGGACTCAGAGGCCGTCCCTCTAAATATTTCATCGTCACCTCATCGGGGCCCACCAAGCCCGCCCTAGCTCCGCCTTCAATGGACATATTGCAAAGCGTCATACGTCCTTCCATGGAGAATGACCGAATCACCGATCCCGTAAACTCCACCACATAGCCTATCCCTCCTCCAATCCCGATCCGGCCAATGATGGCTAAAATCACATCCTTAGGAGAGCAATAGTCGGGCAACACCCCCTCTACGCGGATTTCCATTGTTTTTGGCTTCTTCTGCACTAAACATTGAGTAGCCAAGACATGCTCGACTTCCGAGGTCCCGATCCCAAAAGCCAGCGCTCCAAAGGCCCCATGCGTCGAGGTATGAGAATCTCCGCACACAATAGTCATACCAGGCAAAGTCAGGCCTTGCTCCGGTCCGATCACATGCACAATACCCTGGCGATGATCATTCATACCAAAATAGGTGATGCCAAACTCCCGACAATTCTCCTCCAAAGTAGACACCTGCAAGGCACTCATCGGATCCGTAATGCCTTGTGAGCGATCGGTCGTCGGCACATTATGATCGGGCACAGCCAACACTGCAGCAGGCCGCCGCGGATTTCGCCCGGCTAACCTCAGACCCTCAAAGGCTTGAGGGGAAGTGACCTCATGGACCAAATGCCGATCAATATACAGAAGAGTCGTGCCATCAGGCTCTGCTCGAACTACATGCTGATCCCAAATTTTTTCAAACAATGTTTTCCCAGCCATATCGCGAATCTCCCCATGAAGGTGTGTGGGACTCTTTTATCGATAATGAACGCATTCTGGCAAGAAGGCCCTTCATAGCCTTCCCACCTCGCACAACAACCTATTTTTTATTTTGTGGTCTTAAAAAACTTCTGATATACTGAATACTTAAGTCGAAATCAAGACTAAATAATCTTGCCGGGAAGACGTGTTTTCGGGCACTGCCCGGGGAATGTGTTCGTAGTTCCTTGGCGACCACTGTCTCAAAATGGATCGTCGAGTCTCAATCAGGGATTCCGATTCACACGCAACCCTCAGGAACATCCACCCAGTCCATCTCCTTTATATTAACGGATCATCATCCGGGTTAACACATTTATGGGGTTTTTGGGCAACGCATTCAACTACTTTTCTCAAGATATCGCGGTTGATCTTGGAACCGCCTCTACCCTGATTTATATGAAGGGGAAAGGCATCGTTCTCAATGAACCGTCCGTAGTCACCATAGAGACTCATTCCAAAAAAATCCTCGCCGTCGGGGAAGAAGCCAAACGCATGGTTGGCCGAACACCAGGAAATTTAAAAGCCATTCGCCCCATGAAAGAGGGAGTCATTGCCGATTTTGACATGGCGGAACAAATGCTCCGGTACTTTATTCAAAAAGTGCACAAGGGGGGGACGTTGTTCCGGCCTCGTATAATCATCGGCGTCCCTTCACGAATCACTCAGGTAGAACAACGGGCCGTCAAGGAATCCGCTGAACTGGCGGGTGCCCGAGAAGTCTATCTCATCGAGGAACCGGTAGCCGCCGCCATCGGCGCGGGCCTGCCGATTACCGAACCATCCGGTAATATGGTCGTCGATATTGGCGGGGGAACCACGGACATTGCAGTAATTTCCTTGGGTGGTATTGTATATAGTGAGTCCGTCCGCATAGCCGGAGATCAAATCGATTCAGCGATTCTCAATCATTTGAAACGGGAATACAGTCTTCTTATCGGCGACCAGATGGCCGAACGGATCAAAATGGAGATTGGCTCCGCCTATCCACTCAGTGAAAAAAAGCAAATGGCGGTCAAAGGACGAGATTTGGTATCAGGTATTCCTCGCACCATTCTCATTGATGACACTGAAGTACGGGCCGCCCTGGAAGACTGTGTAACGACGATCATCGGAGCGATTCGGCAGGCATTGGAACATACACCTCCCGAATTATCTGGTGATATTATTGATCGAGGTATTGTCTTAACGGGTGGAGGTTCCCTATTACATGGTCTGGATGACCGGTTACGCGAAGAAACATCCTTACCCATCGTCACTGTCGACGATCCATTGACATCGGTGGTTCTGGGTGTCGGTAAAACCCTGGAGGAAATCAGCTTACTACGAAAAGTTTCGTCTCCTTCCACTTTTTCATACTAGGCTCCAATCCTCACATGGCAACAGGCGAGTCGTAATTGCTCATGTCAACAGGCCTTCGATCGATATTGTCTGTGCTTTTCCTGCTCTTTATGGGACTCTTGTTTCTGCTGCCCCGACAATCTCAAGACGTACTGACTTGGTTTGGCAACCCTCTCTCTTCGGTACTTGAAATTCCACTCACATTCGTAGCCTCTGTCCAGCAAAAGGTGGAAGAGACATTGGACCACTATATCACCTTGCAACACGCTGCCGAGGAGAATCAACTACTCACCCAGGAAATCGCCCGACTGCAGGGAGAGATCAATCATCTGAAAGAACAGGCTATCATTTCCGAAGAATTTGAGCAGCTGGCGACCTATCAACGCCTGACCCCGATGAAAACCGTGGCAGCACGGATTATCGGTCGAAATGTCTCTAATTGGTATCGGGCTGTCGTTATTGATAAAGGGCAGCACGATGGCATTGCGCAGGAAATGGGAGTCATCACCGAAGCGGGAGTCGTAGGCCGGGTGATTCGGGTGAATCCACGAACAGCCGTCGTGCTGCTCTTGACCGATCCTAATGTGGCCGTCACCGGAATGATTCAGAAATCGAGAGACGAGGGTATCATCCAAGGCACCCCCCAAGGAACGATCCAAATGAAGTATCTCCCTCCCCTTTCACCCGTTGAAGTAGGCGATCAAGTGGTGACTTCAGGATTGGCCGGAGATTTTCCACGTGGTTTACACATTGGACAGATTCAAACCATCACCAAAGCGGATACCGACCTGTTTCAAGCGGCTGAAATTACCCCCATCGTGGACTTTGCCAAATTGGAAGGAATCCTCGTTATTACGTCGTTCCAAGAATCGATTCCCGTGGATTTGCCTGATCCTCTCCCACCTCCTGCCTCTTAACCTCCATGACTATACTGATTTATCTTCTCATCAGTCTCGCCGTGGTGATCTTACAAGGCACCGCAAGTACTGCGTGGGCCATTCATGAGGTGCATCCAGATTTTTGTCTGATCCTGGCATGCGTCATGGGGTTTCTTTTCGGAGAATATAAAGGATTGGCTATGGGCCTCATCGTCGGTCTCCTGCAAGACTTTCTTTCTCCCGGAGGCCTAGGCATTAACATGGTGTTAAAAGGGTTATCCGGTGCCTTGGGGGGAGTAGTCACCCATACGGTCTCGACCGTGACCGGCCCAGCGATTTTTGCCGGAACCTGGGTGCTGTCTCTTGGATCTGAGTTGGCCTCTCTGATCATTGCCTTTCCGGATGTTAATGCCACAAATTTCGCATACACACTAACGACCTCATTACTCCCACAGAGTGTGTACAATAGTCTGTTAGCCCTGGCCTGCTTTTGGATCATAAGAAAATGTCATCCTCAAAAAAGCCAGTTGGAACCATGGTCTCGTCATTAAGGCAGCCGCATAATCTCAACTTTTCCTAATTCCTCGCTGAACCAACTTTGCCATGCTGGACTCTTCCCGCCAAGCTAATGAACTCGCTGACATTCAGAGTCGACTCCTCTTTATTAAAATTGGACTGCTCATGATTCTGGTTCTTTTAGGACTTCGCCTCTGGCAACTTCAAATTCGGGACGGCCCGCATTATCAGGAACTGGCGAGGGACAATCGGACCAGAACCGTTGCCTTGGAGCCCGCACGCGGCTTGCTCTATGACCGAAACGGCCTCTTACTCGCGAATAACATCCCCAGCTTTCAATTATATGTATCGCTCGAAGATGTGCCGGACCGGGATCACTTGATTTCCCAACTCCCTCGATTCATTGAAATCGATGAGGAGAGCTTAGCTGGGAAGCTCGCCAAAAAAGGCCGGCGGGAACGGGTCAAAATCAAAGGGAATGTCACGCTGAAAGAGGCCGCCATTGTGGAATCCCACCGGTTGGACCTCCCTGGGGTTTTTATCCAGCCGGAATACCAACGGCATTACCCCTTGGGCACATATGCCTCGCATGTTATCGGATATGTCGGTGAGATCTCGGAAACCCAGCTCAAAGACCCAGAATATGCCGACCTTCAGGCAGGGAGAATTATCGGTCAATTCGGTGTCGAACGAACGTTCGATGAAGAGTTGCTCGGTGAACCGGGGCAAGAAATCATAGAGGTCGATGCCTTGGGTTACCCCAAACGCTCCCTTTCGGTTAATCGGCCGATCGCGGGAGACGATTTTTATTTAACATTGGATATTCGCTTACAACAATTGGCCGATGATTTACTCGGGGAAGAATCTGGATCCATTGTTGCCTTGGATCCCTGGAACGGAGACATTTTGGCACTAGCTAGCAGGCCAGGCTTCAATCCTAATGACCTTTCAGGAGGCATTAGCCAAAAAGAATGGAATCAATTGTTGCAAGATTCACGTCATCCCCTGACCAACCGTGCCATTCAAGGACAATATCCTCCAGGCTCGACGTTCAAAATCGTGATGGCCTCGGCTTTGTTGGATACTCAGACCATGGGCGCCCAAGACTCGATGAGCTGTAACGGAGTCTTTCCTTTTGGGAAACGTCAATTTCGAGATTGGAAAAAATGGGGGCACGGAACCGTGGATCTGAAAAAAGCCTTGGCGGAATCCTGCGATGTGTATTTTTATAAAGCCGGGAATCAATTAGGCATTGACTCGATTGCCCGGTACTCCCGTCAATTCGGGCTTGGGGAAAAAACGGGCATTCCCTTACCGTCCGAACGATCAGGCTTGGTTCCTTCGCCGGAATGGAAAACCAAAGCGAAAGGAGAACCGTGGTATCCAGGAGAAACAATCTCAATTTCCATTGGCCAAGGCTATCTCACGGCTACCCCGCTTCAAATGGCACGAGTAGCCGGGGTGGTGGCCACGAAAGGTAAACTCGCACAACCCCGGTTAATCAAAGCCAGACGACTTCGCGCCACTGGTAACATGCAGGAGTATCCCGATTCGCCTATACGCCAACTGCCCATCCCGGCACACATTTTCTCTACCATTCAAGAGGGCCTTGCCGCCGTCGTGACAGAGGGGACGGCCAAACGAGCCCAATCGGAGTTAGTCTCAATCGCTGGCAAGACAGGTACGGCCCAGGTGGTCGCCTTAAAAATCGATCCACAGGAGGATGTTCCCAAAAAACACCAAGACCATGCTTGGTTTGTCGCCTTCGCGCCTGTAGAACATCCGAAGATTGCCGTAGCTGTCTTGGTGGAACATATGGGTCATGGTGGTTCTGCCGCCGCTCCTTTAGCCAAAACCCTTATCGAGGCCTTTATGCATTTTCACGAGCCTCAACGCCCTTCCACGCCGCGTCAATCTTCATTGGATAACGCTCAGCTATTTGGGTAACACCATGTCGTTAATGAATGACAATGTCAACCGCCGTGGCTTGGATGCCTTTGATTGGTGCTTTTTGGGAGTCATTCTTGCCATCATTTCCATGGGCATTCTTTCCATTTATTCCGTCTCCAATACCGACACCTCGGCCTTTCCTGTGTATTGGAAGCAAACGACCTGGATGGGGGTGGGATTGGTTGCGTTCATGGTGGCGGCAGGCATTGATTATCATCGACTGGTCAGGTGGTCGTATATCCTCTACGGCTTGGGACTCCTCCTGCTTATCCTCGTCGTCATCATGGGCAAAAGCAGTCGAGGCTCTCAACGTTGGATTCCCATTGGCCCCTTCATGATGCAACCGTCGGAATTTATCAAGATTCCCTTGATTCTCACTCTGGCTGCCTACTATGGCACAACAAGCCGATTAGGCTGGATCAAACGAATTATTATCCCATCCCTCATCGTTCTTCCCGGATTTTTACTCATTCTGAAACAACCGGATCTAGGAAGTAGCCTGGGATTTCTGTCCATTTTCATATTGATTCTCTTGACCGTCGGCATGAAATCGAAGGCTTTCGGTTTCATGATATTAGCGGGGTTAATGCTGTTCCCTTTCGCCTGGGGCGGAGTATGGGGCTCTCTGCACAGCTATCAACAGGACCGCATTTTAAGTTTTGTCGATCCCTCTTCGGACCCTGGCGGCAAGGGCTATCATGGTCTTCAATCGCGTATTGCCATTGGCTCTGGACAGCTGCTGGGGAAGGGGTTACACGGGGGCACCCAAACCCAATTTAAATTTCTTCCTGAAGGCCATACGGACTTTGTTTTTGCGGTCTATGCCGAAGAATGGGGATTTTTAGGATCTGTGGCACTCTTAACCCTTTACATTATCCTCTTTTTAATGGGGCTGGAGATTGCCAGTAAAACCAAAGATGTCATGGGTTCTTTATTAGCCGTCGGCGTAGTCGCCATGATTGGGTTTGGGGTCATCGTCAATATAGCCATGACATCAGGACTTGCCCCTATTGTGGGCATTCCGCTTCCCTTAATGAGCTACGGTGGGAGCGCCATGGTCGTCAATCTCACAGGACTAGGATTGCTCCTGAATGTGAAAAGAAGACGACTTTCACTAATTTAGGTATAATTAGGGAGTCTCGCATATATTCCATCCTTCACAGGATAAAATCTTCCCGGCATTTCGTGAGGTTCAAAACTTTCGGACAATCCATTGACCATTGACAGACTCAATATTCACTCTTTCAAGAAATTTTACCCACTTGACCCAAATTCGATCAGGATAAGGCTCTGACTTTCCAACGACTTCTTTCTCCAAAGCCCTATCACTTCCTATGACCTAGACAGAGGGCAGGACAGAAAGGAGAAGCTGGCAAGGATTCTCATCAGGGAAAGTCGCCCGCCCACCCGATTCGGCTTTGGTAACGGACAACCAAGGAGCATTGCATGGGAGTTGAAATCGCCATTAGTGTGACCCGCGAAGAAACACGGGTCGCCGTTTTAGACAATCAAGTCGTCACAGAATTATTTGTGGATCGCCCCAAAAAAAAGGACTTTGTCGGTGACATTTATAAAGGAAAAGTCATCAAGGTCTTACCGGGCATGCAGGCGGCATTTGTGGATATTGGCTTGGACCGGGCTGCCTTTATGCACGTGTCGGATCTTTCGGTCGGCACCGAACCCGGCGACACCTTAGTGGACAACGAAGATGATGATCGAAGCGCCGAACTCCCACGACCACGCCGCCAAACTGCGCGTCCGATTGAAAGTTTATTACAGGAAGGGCAAGAGCTCTTAGTCCAAATTTCCAAAGGACCCATTGGAACCAAAGGGCCTCGCATAACAACGTATGTCTCACTGCCAGGGCGGTTTTTAGTTCTGATGCCCAATGTAGACCACGTGGGCGTTTCCCGACGCATTACCAATGATGAGGAACGGCACCGGCTCAAGGATCTGATGAAGCGGATTCGCCAACCCGAATATGGATACATTGTCCGTACCGTCTGTGAAGGCGTGCCCGAGGAAGATTTAATCACGGACGTGAAGTTTTTGACCGCCCTCTGGGAAGACACCTTAAAAGCCTCCAACAGCCAGGCGGCCCCGGCCTTATTGCATACGGATTTATCCCTCCCACTTCGGATCGTCAGGGATTTGTTCACCAAAAAAGTCGACCGTTTATTGATTGATTCCAAAGCCGGATTCGATGAGGTAAAAGATTTCGTTCGGCGGTATCTCCCCGAACAAGCCAGTCGAGTGCATTTTTACGATAAAAAACAAGAGGGGTTGTTCGATCATCTTGGCATTGAAATGGAAATTACCAGAGCGCTCAGCCGGAAAGTCTGGCTGAAATCCGGAGGACACATCGTCATCGATCACACGGAAGCCATGACCGTAGTGGATGTGAATACCGGCCGGTTCGTGGGAAAACGTGACCAGGAAGAAACCATTCTCAAAAATAACCTAGAAGCCGCCAAAGAAATTGCCTATCAAATTAAATTGAGGGGAATCGGCGGAATCATCATTATTGACTTTATTGATATGGAACGGGAACGGAATCGGGAAAAAGTCTATCAGGCGTTTTCAGAAGCCATGGCTTCTGATAAAGCGCAAACCAGAATTTCCCGCATCTCCGATTTGGGCCTTATTGAAATTTCTCGGGAACGCGTCCGGGAAGACCTGCTCCGCACCCTTTCAGAAGTCTGCGGGGATTGCGAGGGACGGGGCTATACCAAATCCACGATGACCATGGCCTACGAGATTTTTCGTGACATTCGGCGAATTGGAAGCAGTCGAGGCCAAGCGCAACGTATTGTGGTTGGAGCGAACCCAAAAGTCATTGACCTCCTTTTTGAATCGGAACATGGCAGCATTGAACAGTTAGAACAGGAATTTCAACATCAGATTTCATTCAAAGCGGACCCGCTCCTACACCTTGAGCAATATGATATTGTGGTGGTCGGACGAGCTCCGACACGCGCCGAGACTCGCAATGCCTCATAGCCACGCGGCCTTGGCATGACCTCACCGCTTCGAGAATGGCTTGAGCTTCGTGCCGTCAAAGGGCTGGGGCCTAGGTTATACACCCGGCTGCTGAACACTTTCGGTTCGCCTCAAGCCATTCGATCTGCATCTCGAGATGATCTGATGGCTCATGGGGAGATTTCCTCATCCCTGGCTCACGCCATCCACCAACCACTTCCCTCTGAAGTTCAACCACTCATTGAGCAAGAGTTGGCAGCAGTTGAGTCCGGAAAATTTTCTCTTCTCCCTTTCACCGATCCGCATTATCCAGCCCGGCTCAAAACCATTCCTGACCCTCCCCCGATATTAGCCTATACCGGCCAATTGCTTCCGCAGGATCATTATGCGCTGGCCATTGTGGGCGCAAGAAGGGCATCAGCTCCCGGCCGCATGTTTACTCAGAAGTTAAGTGGGGATTTAGCCTCATTGGGATTTACCATTGTAAGTGGCTTAGCCAGGGGAACGGACGGGATGGCCCATGAAGGCGCCATAGCCGCCTCAGGACGAACGCTGGCAGTACTGGGATGTGGCATTGATCAGATGTACCCGCCTGAACATCGTTCCCTTCGGGCAACAATCGAGGAACGAGGCGCGGTGCTCTCTGAATTCCCCATGGGAACTCCTCCACATGCATATCACTTTCCTCAACGCAACCGGTTGATCAGCGGACTGGCACTGGGAGTGATTGTCACCGAAGCGACACTGAAGAGCGGCTCTCTTATCACCGCGCGATTGGCCTTGGAACAAAATCGTGAAATCTTTGCCGTTCCAGGCCCTGTTCACCATTCACTGAGCAAAGGACCTCACCTTCTTATTAAACAGGGTGCCAAATTGGTCGAAGGCGTATCAGACATTCTTGAAGAAATCATTCCCATGCTTGATCCAGAATTTCAGGAGCAGCTGGAAAAACAACAACTTACCACCAAGGACAACTCTCACCTCTCCGATCTGGGACCGGAAGAACGCCACGTCCTAAAATTGATTCCCCTTGATCCCGTTTCCCTTGACGAATTAATCTCTCAAAGTTCCTATTCTCCCTCCGAGGTCATGAGTATTCTCTTGTCTTTGGAGATCAAAGGCCTTATAAAACAAGTACCGGGGCTTCAATATCTGCAAGTTCCGGTCCGATAAGAATTCACGCCTCCGTCAAACTAGGCAGGGGTAATCATTGAAATATCTGGGAATTACAAAGAAAAACCTATGGCTAAATCACTCGTCATTGTAGAGTCGCCTACGAAAGCCAAGACCCTTTCCAAATATTTGGGGCGCAATTACCAAGTCTTAGCGTCAGTGGGACATCTCAAAGACCTGCCGAAAAGTAAACTAGGCATCGACTTGGAACATAACTTTGAACCGCATTATGTGGTCATTCGCGGAAAGAGTAAAATTCTCAAAGAAATCAAGGCAAGCGCGAAAAAAGCCAAAGACATTTATCTCGCCCCAGACCCTGATCGTGAAGGGGAAGCCATTGCTTGGCATATTGCCGAGGAACTCAGCGATAGCGGTCCCCGCATTCATCGCATTCTGCTCAATGAAATCACGGAAGCTGCCGTGAAGCGAGCAATCAAATCCCCCAGCACTATCAACATGCAGAAGGTGAATGCACAGCAAGCCCGACGTGTCCTCGATCGTTTAGTCGGGTATCTCCTGAGTCCGCTTTTGTGGAAGAAAATTCGCCGCGGACTCAGTGCGGGTCGAGTGCAATCGGTGGCCGTTCGAGTAATTTGCGAAAGAGAGGCAGAACGAGAGGCATTTCAATCCGAAGAATATTGGACCATTACCGCCCTGTTAGCGGGTGAATCACCCCCCACATTTCCAGCCAAACTCACCGAATTGAACGGGGAACGGCTTACCATCACGACCGAAGCCCAAACGACCCAAATCCTTCATGACTTAAACCAAGCCGCTTATTCCGTCTCCAATATTGACCAAAAAGAAAAACGGCGCAATCCCTCTCCACCCTTTGTCACCAGTCGATTGCAACAGGATAGCGCCCGGAAACTTCGATTCGCTGCTAAAAAAACCATGATGCTGGCCCAACGCCTGTATGAAGGAATCGAAATTGGCGAGGAAGGCCAAGTGGGGTTAATCACGTATATGCGGACGGACTCCACTCGTATTTCACCGGAAGCGCTTGAAGAACTTCGAGGATATATTCAGGATTCCTTTGGTGCATCTTATCTTCCAGCTCAACCCAATACATATAAGGTCCAAAAAGCCGCCCAAGAAGCTCATGAGGCTATTCGCCCAACTTCCGTCAAACGTGACCCCGAAAGCCTTCGCCCATTCCTCGAGCCCGATCTCTATAAACTGTACAAACTGATTTGGAATCGATTCGTCGCCTCTCAAATGACCAATGGGCTGGATCTCATTACTCAAGTCGATATTCGAGCGAACCAATATACATTCCGGGCCAGCGGCACAGTGGAAAAATTTGATGGATTCCGCCGGGTCTATCGAGAGGAAACCGAGCCCTCACCAGAAAACCTTGCAGCGGAGGAAGACGGAGCACCAGGCACAAACACCTCCTTGCCTCCACTCAGCGTTGGAGAATCACTCACCCTCATAGAAGGAGAGGAATCTGGTATCCAGCCAAAACAGCATTTCACGCAACCTCCACCTCGATACAATGAGGCCATGTTGATTCGAGCCATGGAAGAAAAGGGGATTGGAAGACCCTCTACCTATGCCACCATTATTTCAACTATTCAGGACCGCCATTACGTCGAAAAGGAAGACGCCCGTTTCCGCCCCACGGAGTTAGGCACTCTGGTCAATGACCGGCTTATCGGCCACTTTCCCGATGTGTTCGACGTTGAATTTACGGCAAAAATGGAAAATGAATTGGATGGGATTGAAGAAGGGGAAAAAGAATGGGTCACGACCGTAAAGGAATTTTATCAGCCTTTCATGAAGGATCTGGCTTCCGCAGAAACCAACATGGAGGATTTAAAGGGAAAAGAAGAGCCTACCGAAATCCCCTGTGAAAAATGTGGACAACTCATGGTCGTCAAATGGGGTCGCCATGGACATTTCCTAGCCTGTCCTGGTTACCCCGAATGCAAAAACACCAAACAATTTACCAAAGACGAAGATGGAAAGATTGAAATTGTTGAAGAACAGGTTGAAACATCAGACGAACCGTGCGAAAAGTGCGGCAGTACCATGGTCGTCAAGCGTGGACGTTTTGGAAATTTTTTGGCTTGCTCCAAGTATCCGGAATGTAAAACCACGAAACCGCTTAAGCTGGGCGTGAAATGTCCCACCGAAGGATGCGGAGGGGATCTCGTTCAAAAGCGAACGAAAAAGGGCCGCACATTTTACTCCTGCAGCAAATACCCTACCTGTAAATTTGCTCTGTGGGATAAACCGGTAAACCGACCGTGTCCACAATGCCATTCTCCCTTTCTTATTGAAAAGGTTCGCAAGCAAGCGGGACCAAAAATTCAATGTCAAAAGGAAGAATGTGGATACCAGGAAGCCAGTTAGGGCTGAAAAATACACCCGATGGGCTAGGAACCGACGGCTGGCTTCACCCCCTTGTGTTGTTCAAACACCTTAATCGGTTCACCTTTTCCCTGAATCACGTCCTCAGTCACCAGCACTTCCTTGACCTCGGATTGGGAAGGAATATCATACATCACATCCAACATCATGGATTCCATAATGGCCCGCAATCCCCTGGCACCGGTCTTTTGTTTATATGCTTTTTGAGCAATGGCTACTAAGGCTCCATCAGTAAACTTAAGTTTCACCTTATCAAAAGCCAGTAATCTCTGGTACTGCTTGATCAAGGCATTCTTAGGCTCGGTCAAAATGCGGACCAGGGCCGTCTCATCCAACTCATCCAAGGTCGCCAACACCGGCAACCGTCCAATAAATTCAGGAATCAGTCCAAACTGAAGGAGATCCTCCGGCTCCACCTTGGAAAAGAGATCACCAATTTGATGTTTGCCCTTTCCTTGAATATCGGCCCCAAATCCCAGACGTTTTTGGTTGAGCCGTCTCTCGATAATCGATTCCAAACCCACAAAGGCTCCCCCGCAGATAAACAAAATATTGGTGGTATTGACCTGAATAAATTCTTGATGAGGATGTTTTCGTCCACCTTGAGGAGGCACATTCGCTACCGTCCCCTCAATGAGTTTTAACAGCGCCTGCTGAACGCCCTCGCCGGAGACATCACGGGTAATCGAGGGGCTATCAGATTTCCTCGTAATCTTGTCAATTTCATCGATATACACAATGCCACGTTCTGCCCGCTCGACTTCATAGTCCGCAGCCTGAAGCAGTTTCAAAATAATATTTTCGACATCTTCCCCCACATACCCGGCTTCGGTCAGTGTCGTGGCATCGGCAATGGTAAACGGCACATCCAACTGCTGAGCCAAGGTCTGGGCAAACAACGTTTTTCCTGTTCCGGTGGGACCAATGAGCAGAATATTCCCTTTTTGAAGTTCAATATCTTCCGTTTCATTGGCCGCAATACGCTTGTAATGATTGTAGACCGCCACGGAAAGGACCTTTTTCGCACGCTCTTGGCCGATAATGTAGTGATTGAGATGTTGATGAATATCGACGGGTTTGCTGAGTTTGGAAGAAATTTCCTCACGGGTTTCTTGCCAGTCTTCTGAAATGATTTCGTTACAGAGCCCTACGCATTCATCGCAAATATACACGGTAGGTCCAGCGATTAACTTTCGGACCTGATCTCGACTTTTTCCACAAAAAGAACAACGAAGATTGGCGTCAGACTTGGCTTGTCTTGCCATATGGGGAATCCTTTCCCTGCGTGAATTGAACAATCAAGAGAAATGGTGGCATTGTTGCTTAGCCTTTGTCTTTCCCAGCAGATTTGGCTCCGTTGGTCTGAGACTTTTCCTGACTTCTGACAATGACTTCATCAATTAATCCATAGGCCTTTGCCTCATCTGCCGACATAAAATAATCCCGCTCCGTATCTTGGGCAATTTTTTCCAATGGTTGCCCAGTATGTTGGGCCATAATCTGATTTAACTTTTCCCGAATCTTCAGAATTTCGCGGGCATGAATATCAATTTCCGTGGCTTGCCCTTGAAACCCACCCATGGGTTGATGAATCATAACGCGGGCATTGGGCAGCGCAAACCGCTTACCTTTGGTGCCTGCCGTTAACAGAAACGCTCCCATACTGGCCGCTTGTCCAAGACAAATCGTCGTAATGGGACACTTCACATATTGCATCGTATCATAAATACCTAATCCTGCCGTCACGCTCCCCCCGGGAGAATTGACATACAGATGAATATCTTTTTCAGGATCTTCGGCTTCCAAAAACAACAGTTGGGCAATGATCACATTGGCAAAGACATCATCAATGGGGGCTCCTAAAAAGATGATTCGGTCCTTGAGCAGACGGGAGTAAATATCGTAGGCCCGTTCACCACGATTTGTTTGTTCAATGACCATCGGAATAAGCATGCCTTCAAACCTCCTCTTTCTTTTTAGGGTATATATCGGATTTTGTAAGGAAAACCTTTGGAGCATGCCTGACAGACAGCATCACTCTTGACAGCTTATCCCTGAATAACCGCATTTTGATAGACAAACTGCAACGCCTTCTCGGCTTTCATCCGTTCGCGAAATTCCTCTTGAGCTCCAGGGCCACCGGCCTCAATCATCCGTCGGATTTCAGCTCCTGGCATCTTTAACGTCTGAGCCAACTTTTGGACTTCAGCTTCCACTTCCTCCTGGCCGATTTCAATCTCTTCCTTTTGAGCCACTGCCTCCAAAATCAAACTCAATTTCACGCGTCGCTTGGCCTCCGGCTGCAATTCCTGCTGAAGCCGCTTGGCTTCCTCCTGTAACCGCACCGGCTCTTCCAGATCATCCTCCTGATGGGCATGACGATGCTCTTTGAGCATTTTCTGCCGAACCAGCGTTTGCAATTCCCGATCGATCAGGGCTTCCGGGATTTCAAAATGATGCATTTGCAGAAGCCGTTCGATGATCTGATCTTTATATCCCTCTTCAATATCTTGCTTCAAAATGTCCTCAAGCCGAGACTGAATGGTACTTTTCAATTTCTCCAGCGATTCGTAATCCCCGCAATCCTTAGCAAATTCGTCATCCAGATCGGGCAATTTCTTTTCTTTCACCGCTTCAATCGCCAACTTGAGGACCAGTGTCTTACCTGCCAATGGGGCATCGGGATGGTTCTCGGGATACGCCTGGGAAACCTCAACGGTTTCTCCCGCGGTTTTCCCGCTTAACTGTTCATCCACACTCACTCCAAATATGGAAGCCTTCACGCCGACAGGATGTAAATGACCGGTCTTTTGGGCAGCCTCCACCGCTTGGCCATCGATAAATCCTTCAATGTTCAGCATGGCATAGAGACCGTCTCGCAAGGGGGTATTGGCCGGAACCGCATCAATCTGGGCATGTTCCTCGCGCAAAGACTGAAGCGCCTTGTCAATTTGATCATCCGTCACCGTCCGAGAATCCTTTTTTAGGGAAATGGGGTTCGGTGGCCGGTAATCACCCAGCTGGATTGTAGGTTTTATTTCCATCGTGGCCGTAAAGGTAAAGGCGGTATTGGCCTTGACCTTCATCCGTTCAAGTGGAGGAATTTCCACCGTCACTGGCCTAACCCCTGCCTCTTTAATCGCCCGCTGATAATAATCAGGAACCAGCCGTTGCACGACATCCTGTTCGACCATGTCTGCATACCGTTTTTCCAACAAAGCGACAGGGGCTTTTCCCGGTCGAAAACCGGGAATACGTACCTGGCGGTTAAGTTGGGCATACACTTTTTGGAACTCGGTTTTCACCGCATCTTCGGGGACTTCGATTTTGAGAGCCCGCTTGACGGGACCCAATTCAGTCATTTCCAGCTTCATACGTCGGTTGTCCTTATCGATGAAAAAATCTTGGAATGAAAAAATAGAAATAAAGTATGGTGCGAGAGGGGGGACTTGAACCCCCACGGTTACCCACGAGATCCTAAGTCTCGCGCGTCTGCCAGTTCCGCCACTCTCGCATGTAACCGTTCGCGATGATCAGTTATTTCCTACTAAAATCTTTTTATTATAAAAGGTCTTTTCGGTTCAGGCCATCCCTCTGGTCGGAATTTTTCATGAACTCGATATTTCGATGATTTTCTCCATCATGATGGGCCTCACGATACCGTTTTAGTACGGCAGCCCCTTGATAGACCAGAATGAGTGGGGTATGGTAGTCGCATTATGGCTCTGAAACAACTCTATCAGGATATTTATCAAAAATTCCTGGAACGCAAAGACACCCAAAAGGGGTATGATTTTCAGCATGCTCCATCCGGCTCCACAACCCCTCCCACGCCTACCTTCACCGAAAAACTCAAAGCGTGGACGCTTAATCGGCCGAGCCGCTTACAAAAAATCCGCGCCGTCCGAGACCAACGCCAACAAGAGATCATCCATCTCAAATCGACGCCACCGCCCAAATAAGTAGGGCCGAGGGCCAGTTTCGAGCCACATGCAGGGTTTTCTCCAGGCTACACTTCGCTTATACCACCAAACGCTGATTGCTTCGATTCAGTCATTTAAACGCAGCTGGCTCCTGATCCCGGTTATCATGGTATTTGCCCTGGGCCTGATACTGATCAGTTCGATCATGGCCCCGCTCGGCATGATTGGAGGGTTCATCCTGGGAGCGGTGAATGCCTTAATTATTGGAGCAACCCTGTATTTGACGGAGCAGGCAGTTTTAGGAGCACGTCGGCTCACCTGGCAAGATCTTCCAAGTAGCCTCGGCCAGTATTTTTGGGATGTCATCTCCGTCGGCTTCATGGTTTGGTTTCCCCTGATGTTTCTGGAGTTGGGACTCCAAACCAACCCCTACCAGGGGCTGCTGGCCACCGCTATATTCTTTCTGATTTTTATCCTCTTAAATCCGGTACCGGAAGTCATCTATCAAAAACGGAATGGGTCGGCCATGGAAGTCGTCAAGGATAGTTATGATTTTGTTATGGAAAATTGGATCGAATGGTTCCTCCCCTTTGCCATTGCATTCGCCCCATTTGGCCTTACGGTATTTTTTGACATCTCCAGCCAGGCGGGGAGACGGGGAGGGCTGGACTTTTGGTACTTGCTGACCCTTCCGTTTTCCATACTCAGCCAATGGCTATCAATGTTTGGAATTTCTCCCAATGTCAATTTTGCCATCGTGTTGGTCTTAACACCAATCCTCACCACCTTCATGTTGTTCTTTCGAGGGCACTTGTTTGCCAATCTCAATAAATCATCCCATCGGCTTCGAGCCTTTCAAACCCGGCAATCCCCATAGCCTTGTGAGAAATCCCCAATCATCGAATCTTGCTTGTCGCCCCCCAAACCCCATGGTAAGATGAGCACCTTTCCTCTCTCAGAGGAGATACAGCAGGAAACCATTCCTACGCTTTCACGTGGCATATGTGTGGAGAGGTGCGAGAGTGGACGAATCGGCGTGACTGGAAATCACGTGTGCCGGTAACGGTACCGTGGGTTCGAATCCCACCCTCTCCGCCAGTCATGGGACGCGAAAGAATACGAAATTGATGAGAAGGACACCTCAATCTTCTCTCAATGGTAGCTGGAAGCGGCAAAGTATACGATTAGGGGCTGGGCCCTGTGCGACAGAATCCTGCGAACCCCGCCAGGTCCGGAAGGAAGCAACGGTATGTGGGCTAGTCTGTGTGCCGCAGGATCACCTGGCCCCGACTAATTTGTGGAGGACGGACAAAAAGGGAACTGAAACGTATCTGGAAACCAGCTCGCAGATCTCAGTCTTCCCTTTTCCTTTTTCACCCACGCGTTCATTCGGATTTATTCGTCTCTAGAGCATGGAATTTCAAGTTTCAGCGCGAAAATACCGTCCCACGACCTTCACCGAGGTCTTGGGACAATCCCATGTGGTGCAAACCCTCACTAATGCCATCGAGCGCCAGCGGGTAGCCCATGCCTATGTTTTTTCAGGAATGCGTGGAGTAGGAAAAACTACAATTGCCCGCATTCTGGCCAAATCCTTGAATTGCGAAAAAGGACCCACTAGCCAACCCTGCGGGATCTGTCCGAGTTGCATGGAAATTACCAGGGGAAACTCCGTGGATGTCATTGAAATCGACGGGGCCTCAAATACCGGAGTGGATGATGTCCGGGAATTACGGGAAAACGTCAAATTCTCCCCTTTCCATGGCTCATATCGTGTCTACATTATTGACGAAGTGCATATGTTATCCAACTCGGCCTTCAATGCCTTGCTGAAAACACTGGAAGAACCGCCCAGCCATTCGGTGTTTATCTTTGCCACCACAGAAGTCCATAAGATTCCAGCTACGATCCTCTCCCGCTGTCAACACTTTACCTTCCGACGCATCTCACGACTGGAAATCATGAAACAACTGCGTCACGTGGCCACCCAAACAGGGGTCACGATCGAAGACCGAAGCCTGTCAGCGCTGGCCAGGGCAAGTGACGGTAGCATGCGCGATGCCCTGAGCCTGCTCGATCAGGCCGTCTCATTTGGGGGAGAACGAATTGCGCATGAGGATCTGGAAATATTGATTGGGTCGGTTCCGGAAGAACTCGTGCGCCAAATGATCGAGGCCATCCTGGCCCATCAAGCTTCTGAAACCGTGATGTTAGTGGGGCAATTAGTCGATCAAGGGTTTGACGTCCGGGTCTTTTGCCGTGAATTAGTCGAACGGTTTCGCAATCTCTTGGTGGCCAAGGTCGTGCCTTCCCGTCATCAGGTCCAACATCTCATTGAATTAAGTGATGAGGAAGTGGACCATACCATTGCCCTGGGCCACCCCGTGAGCGAACCCTATCTGCAAGCGGTATTTGGCATTTTTTCCCGTACCGAAGACAGTCTTCGAGGAAGTTCACATCCTCGGTTTGTCTTGGAGGCTGCAACCGTGAAAGCGTCCCTCCTTGATCCGGAGTCGGTCATGTCGGTGGAGCCCACTCAGGGTATCATGAAAACGGTCAAACCCATTCAGCCTCATACAGCCACAGCCCCCAAGAAAGACCCGTTACCAAGCCGGATTGCCACATCCCAACCCCAAAAAATCCCATTGGAGCCAAGCGCACCACCTCCCTCTGTTGTTAACAAACCGGCAACCGGATCGACCAAATCCGCTTCCCCCAAAGGCCTCACCAAAGACGCCCAATCAGAGCCAGTCAGCGTCTCCCCTAAAGATGAAAGCCCATCAAGGCCACCCACGAACAGATTCAACTCGGGTGCGACCTCTTCAGTTCCCCTAAACTGGGAAACCGTTGTGGAACGCCTGGTGAATGACCATCCCAATGTGGGAAGTTTTCTGGAAAAAGGCAGTGTGGTGACCCTTACAGCAGAGAAAGTGGTCCTGGGGTATCCCAAAAAAGACTCTATCGCCCGCTGGCGGACAGACAAACCCGAAACCAGGGCTCTCATCGCCCAAGTGTGCGAAACACTGACGGGCCGGCCCGTTCAAATTCAAGTCATTGAATTTAAAGATGGGCAGGAACATCCGCCTTCCCTGGCAGAGATTAGAACAAAAAAAAAATTGGAAGAGGATGAGGACCTGCTGGAAAACGTCAAAGCTCATCCCCTCGTCAAACAGGCTGCAGAGCTGTTCGGAGGGAATGTCGTCTCTGTTCAACGGATTCAGCACTCACAAGAAGAGGAGGTAGGTTAATGTCGAAAAATCCTTTTGCGAATATGGGCAATATTTTAAAGCAAGCCCAAGCCATGCAAGAAAAAATGGGGAAAATTCAAGAAGAAGCCGCCAATAAGGTCGTCGAAGCCTCGGCCGGTGGCGGGATGGTCACCATTCAAGCCAATGGAGCCATGCAAATTACCAAAGTCACCATCGATCCAGAAGTCATGAAGTCCGGCGATCAAGAAATGTTGCAGGATTTATTGGTCGCCGCGAGCAATGAAGCGTTACGAAAAGCGAAAGAGCTAATGGCAGAAGAAATGAAATCCCTGACCGGAGGACTTGGCATTCCAGGGCTTCCCGGCATGTTCTAAACATCCTGTCACTGACAGATTACACCGTCAGCCTTCGGAAACAACCCATGGATCACACTGTGCCTGAACCACCATCAAGGCGACCTACCAGCCCCAACGGCCAACCTCAAGGGTTATTGGCCCGATTAAGCCGGGAATTAGTCCGCCTCCCTGGCATCGGACAAAAAACGGCCCAACGGTTGGCATTTCACCTGATGAAAGTCGAAACGGAAGAGGCGTTGCGCCTTGCCGAAGCTATTCGGGAAGTGAAAGAAAAAGTCTCGTTCTGTACCCAATGCCGCAATATTGCGGAAGGGCCACTCTGTGAGATCTGCCTGGATCCCAAACGCGACACGACCACAATCCTCGTCGTGGAAGAACCCAGTACGCTCCATGCCATTGAACAGAGCCGAGCCTTTCGAGGCCTGTATCATGTATTGTATGGAGCACTCTCTCCGTTGGATGGCATCGGCCCAGCTGATATTCGCACCCAAGATCTGGAAGAGCGAGTGAAGGCAGGAGACATCAAGGAGGTGATTGTGGCCACCAACCCCACGATTGAAGGGGAAGCCACGGCCATTTATCTCACGAAACGTCTCAAACCCATGGGGGTCAAAGTCTCACGGATCGCCTATGGCATCCCCGTGGGAATGGATATTGAATATGCTGACGAAGTCACCCTCCTCAAATCCATTGAAGGCCGACGGGATCTCGGATAACAGATTCCAGTCTTTTACCTATCACCGAGCACCAACACGCTGTTCAAGGGCTTCTACGTCAGAACCAACCATTCCCAGCCAATTCGCCACCTGACGAATATCGCGCTGCCAAGTTTGCCGGTAAGCTCCTTGAGTCACCGCAAACTTTATGATCCGTTCAACAATCCCGCCGACTTTTCCCAACGCAATCCCGTCCGCAAATAATTTGGGAAACGTCAATCCTTGAGACAACCTGATCAGATTATCCTTTTCCAAAGAAGATAACTCCAACTCCCGCAGCACCGACCGGAGCCGGTTACAGTCCATATCCATCTCGCGTTCAATCGCACAGGCAAAGAGCCCGCCAATATTATACCGATCCGTAGGGGTGAGTTGGGTGGAAGAAGGGGAGACAGACGATTTGACCGCACCTGACGTTCTAGAAGCTTGGGAAGGTTTCAAAGAATTTGGCGAAACAGTCTTCTTCTTTTCAGACTTCTTGGCGGTCGACTTCCGAACACTGACGGGCTTGGATTTTTTGGAAGTGGATGGGTTGAGTGAGGCGGTCTTCTTCACCCCCTTTGCCTGTGCCTTTTTCACAGAACCCGTGGGCTTCTTTTTGATACTTGGCTTTTGAGTCTTCTTCACAGATATTGGCACAGATTTCTTGGCAGATTTTTTAGGCGATGCGCTTGCCACCCCTTTTCGAATCATTTTCTTTTGAGCCATATATCATCCTTTCCCAATGAATCGATTGGCCAGAACCAATCCTCCACTTCAACCACCACGAAAAAAGACTAAAATGTTATTCGGCTTCAGACTAAGGAAACCCATATTGTTCATCACATCTCAGCCCCAAACCCGCTAAACCTAAGTAGACACTTTGAGACCCCGTTCCTCATCCATTACGGTGAGACGCCGCTTTTGAGGACGATTTCGCAGATGTGGTCCAGCCGTTCGATGTGTTCATACGCCGACCAGGGATCTGGACCCATCGAGCAGACCCCATGGTTGGCTTGCCCCACGATATCAAAGTCACCGGCCGGATTTTTGTCTGTTACGCCTAGGGCGAGTGCGGTGGCTTCTCCCAATTCCGTGCTCACCGCTGGAAGAGCCGGAACGGTCGGGCCAATGCGGGTATACCGGTAGATTTCAGGGAAATCTTTGCAGATTTTTTGAAGGTCAAACCCGCGGTAGATCGCGGCCACTACATTGGTGGCATGCACGTGCACCACGGCCCGGGTCCGGTTCATGCCTTTCGTGAGCAGGTAATGCATATGTAATTCGCCGGATGGTTTGGTGCCGGGAGGGATGGAAATTTCTCCATTGGCGATGCGGATTTTAATCATATGCTCTGGATGGATAATGGTTTTGCGCCATCCTGAGGGGGTAATGGACAGGTAAATACTGCGCGCACGCCGGAGACTACAGTTGCCGTCCCGGCTGGTAATCCACCCTCGGTCATAACATCGGCGCAAGACATCTCCGATCGCAGTAATCATAGGATCTCCTTTGTACTCATTTTCAGGTTACACGTGGGTTGCAACAAGAAGGCGCTTGGGAGATTAGGGCATCCATAGAAGTGAAACCAAAGCCCTGGAGCACATGGCTCTATCTTCTTGGGCCGTCTCACCTTTGCCAACGGTTGACTCACACGCATCTGAGGCTACATCTGTTCGACCCGATAACCTTTGCGTGCAAGAGCGGCCAGAAGACCCTCTTCTCCCAATAAATGCAACGCGCCGACCACCACAAAGACCGGACCTCGCTTCTGAAGCCGTTGTTCGATTTGCGGTAACCATTTTTGATTCCGCGTGACCACTAACGATTGATACAGTTCAGGATATTCTTCCATTCCCGCCAAGAGTGACTCCAACGCCTGAACCTGACCGCCTTCCCAGGCTTTGACCATCTCCTGAATGCGCGTTTCAATATGTGTTAAGTCCTCCAAAGACTGCAGTAAAAAATATTCCTGAACGTGCAAGGGAAGATTTTCAAAAAGTCCCAGTTGGTACTCCACGGTTTCCAACCCGACGATGTCGACTTTGGATTCCTGTGCTTTCTCGAACATATGACGATCCACGCCATACTCTCCTTCAAAACCCATTTTTTGAAGTTCGAGCGCGGTCACAGCCGTAGCCGCCATCCATGGTTTCATCCGGTGGAAATTCTCAATATTGTGTCCGCGTTCGGCCATCAAATTCTTGGCTTTTTCATACCGCTCCGGCGCCAGAACCGTTTTCAGAGTATCACCGGTGACATAGACCCCTTTGGTGAGTAATTGTAATTGAGCCATGGGGGATGACAGCTCTCCCAAGTCCACCTCAAACATGATAGTGCCGCACTGATTAAAGGCGTTGTAAATAGCGGGAGCCAAGGGGTAGTTCTTCTGCTGAAGGACATGAATAGATCCCAACAGATATACCGTATTGAGCGGGGACTCCACTTTCCACAGAAAATTTTTCGGAGTGAGAGAGACCGAAGGTTCCTCTGCCCATGTCAGTGAACTCCACTGCGGAGGACTGAGCAAAAGACCCAGGCTCATGAATAGGCCCAACCAACCGATCCATCGTGTTCTGGTCATAATTCGTCTCTTTCTTCCTGAGGATCAATGAAGCATGACTTCAGAGCGAACATCTCCACCTTCAGTCCATATCCCATGAAGGTAATGTGGGACTCCATCGGGCGACAACCACCAGAGCTTAAACGGTTCTGATAGAACGTTTAACGAATTTCGGACATCGGACACCCACTTCTCACCGATACCCCGCATCTTTTCACCCAATGGCATGGAGGATCCTATCGAAACAAGGGAGATGTCTGCCCCCAAGTTTCAGAAAAGACAAAGGCGGGCAGCCCTTTTCGTTCCCGAGGGGCTAACTCTTTTTCCTGCAAGTCATCTGGCAGGCTGGCGGGATCTCCAGGATACCCAATGGCCAGGCCCGTCACCGGTTCATAGGATTCGGGAATGGCATAGAGCGTCTTAATGCGATCGGGCAGAATGCCTGCCATTTGGTGAAGAACCAAGCCAAGAGCCGTAGCTTGCACGACAAGATTGCCCACCGCTAGCCCGACATCATGATAGGCGTGCGCATTGGTTTTCCCATTATGAGTAAACGTCATTTTCGCCACGGTGATGGCCAAGACCGGCGCCTGTTTGGCCCAAATCTGATTCCCTTCGACCAAACAACTGACCAAGCGTTGATGGGCGACCGGATCATTTCCCGTCGCCAGGATAAACTGCCAGGGTTGTTCGTTAAAACACGAAGAAGCCCACCGTGCCGCTTCAAAAACCGACTGGATTTTTTCGGGTTCCACGGGGTAGGACGCAAAAGCCCTTGGGCTCCATCGCTGATGCAACAACTCATGAATCGGATACTGCGTCACAGCTGGTTTCTGCATAGTCTCATCCACTCCAGAGCTTAAGGAAGCCGCCACTGGCCGCATTCCTGAGGTTGGGGAACATACCAGGCCATCTCGTGGACAACCGAAAATCGTAAGCAGGACGGATGGGGCCGGAGGCCCATCGAGAGATCCTCCACCCAATCCGGATCAGTGGAGGCACACCCGCACCGCTGAGAGTCCCTGTCCGGCTGTGGTAAAATCAGAAAATCTTCATCCCAAAAATAGCGCTCGACAATGGCTTCAAAATCCAGATAGCCGAACCGATAAGCCTGGAGCCTGAGAAATGGTTCTTTCGAATCCGACAACCGATCATTATGCCACAGACAATAATTCTTCAAGCATTCATAGATTGCTAACCAGTGAAAGTCTGTGGGTCGATAGACCGTATCCTGGGCATGGGCACGAAGAAGATCTTCCAAGGCAACCATCGCACTATAGGGGGTAAACACCCGTTCAAGAACGGGATATTCGACAAACCAGGATTCCAAATCATTGGCCGCAGAGATTCGACGAAATCCAGCCAATTCCCAGCGAAGGGCCTCCTCCACTAAGACGAGAAAAACTGGATCAGGCTTGGTTCGAAAATACAACATCCCCTGCACCGAAAAAAAATCGGGGTAAAACCCTAGGCCAACGCTTCGCGGACCATGGCTGAAAAACTTTGCAATTGAAAAGGTTTATGTAGAGTGTATTGAGCGCCCAGCCGAGCCGCCAACTCCAAGAGATTCAGCTTCGCCCGCTCACTTCCACCGGACATGGCAATAATTTTGACCTTGGGAAATTCTCTCCGGAGTTCTAGAATCGTCTCCAGACCTTCTTTGTCCGGCATGAGAATATCCAGCACAATCAAATCTGCAGGATGAGCGCGATGCTGGTTGATTCCCTCCTGTCCATTCTGGGCAGTTTCCACGCCATACCCCTCATCCTCCAAGACCTGCCTCAGTAAATCACATACCTGTGGATCATCATCAATGATGAGAATAGTCGCCATCGCGTGAACTCCTTCTTCGCCCCGAAACAGGACTGAACATGAGCCTTCTCACGGAAGACTCACTTCCCGGATCGGACGATCAACTTTGGCACCCTACCCAACAGAGATTGCCTTTTGGCATCCTATGATACTGCTGGAAATGTTATGTTATTTACTCACACATCGACATATATCGCCTCTTCTGATCATTAGGCACACCTGGATTTCCGCTCTGAGGCTTAGGTTTCCGCTAGATGTGATGTCGCTTTATCCAACACATGCCGAACGATGGGAGCTAAGTCCCGAATGGCCAAGGGCTTCATCAAATAGGCTTGAATCCCTAGCGCCTTCGCCTTTTCCGCAGACATAATATGACTGAACCCTGTACAAAGGATAATAGGCAGATCAGGCCGGATCTTCAGCAGTTCCCGGGATAACATTTCCCCCGTCATCGACGGCATGGTTTGGTCGGTAATCACCAAATCAAAGCGTTGGGGGTCCTGCTTAAACGTTGCCAACGCTTGAGGAGAATGCGTTTCCACTTCCACTGAATATCCCAGGGAAGTCAGCAATTCTTGTCCTAACCTGACAATTGTTTCCTCGTCATCCACAAAAAGAATCGTCTCCCGGCCCACAGGAATCGGCCCTTGTTCGGAATCGTATTCCCATACTGGAGTATGCGCCCGGGGTAAGTACACCTCGATTTTGGTGCCCTTGCCAATACCGCTGTCGGCCACAATGGTTCCCCCATGCGACACGACCAACCCATGGACGACCGCCAACCCCATGCCTGACCCTTCGCCAATGGGTTTGGTCGTAAAAAACGGGTCAAACATCCGCTCCAGAACCTCGGGCGTCATCCCCATTCCCGTATCCCGGACCGTCAATCGCACATAGGCCCCCGCCTGCAACCCCACAAGGCCATGAGCCATGGACTCCGTCACATCGATATCTTCCAATGTCAGATGCAGAATTCCCCCCTCTTCACGCATCGCATATTCGGCATTCGTACAGAGATTCACCAGCACTTGATGTATTTGGGTGGGATCCGCCACGACATTCGCTTCCGTCTTGATCGAGTGCTGAATGGTGATCGTGGTGGGAATCGTCGCTCGCAGTAATTTCAAGGCTTCCCGCACGATCGTGTGAAGCGGGATTGACCGTTTTCCAGGCCCCGTTTGCCGGCTGAAGGTTAAGATTTGCTGAACCAAATGCTTGGCCCGATGCCCGGCAGTCATCACTTCTTGAAGGTTGCGTTGAGTCCGGCTGTTTTTCGGCACCGAAGCCAACGCCAACTCGGTATATCCCAAAATCGCGGTTAAGATGTTATTGAAATCATGGGCAATCCCTCCGGCGAGTGTCCCAATGGCTTCCATCCGGCTGGATTGGCGAAAATGCCGTTCACTTTTGGTCAGGGCCTCTTCGACCCGTTTTTGATCCGTAATATCCTCAGCCACACCTGCGACCCGGATGACCTCACCCTTTGGATTTCGAATGGGAAAGGTGCGGGCTCTGAGCCACCGGAGTGAACCATCAGGAAGAATTATCCGAAATTCTTCCTGGATCTCCTCCTGGGCCATGACACGCCTGGCTGCCTGGATGCGAGTCTGATCCTGCGGATGAAGGGCTTGCCAAAGACTGGTGGGATTTTGTCGAAGACTGTCACAGGTACGACCCCAGATTGTCTCATAGACCGGACTCACATAAAACAAATGCGACTCATCGGGGGATACCATCCAAAAAACTTCTTGGATATGCTCCACTAATTGACGAAATTGTTCTTCACGTTCCTGAAGCTCAGCGGTTCGTTCTCGAATCCCCGCTTCGAGAGCTTGGGTATACTGGCTCAATTGGTCTTTCATGGCCCGACGAATATGCTCCAATAATTGAACGGGAGAACCCCCTTTTTCGACATACCCGAAGGCTCCCAAATTGACCGCCTCTTTGGCCGAGTCCAAGGTAGCAAAGGCCGTATTAATGATGGCCCGAATATGGGGATTTTTTTGCTTTAACACCTCTAGGAGTTGAATGCCCGTCGCATCGGGCAATTGGAGATCCAAAACCACCACTCCAAACATATCCTGTTCTGCGTGAACCCGAGCCTCACCTGCAGTGGAACAGCCGACTGCCGCATACCCTTCTTCCCTCATCAACTCAAGAAGCGTGTCGAGCTGCCCTGGATGATCCTCCACAATCAGGATTCTGGACCACTCATACTGACCGTCCATGCGTCCCTCCCTTGGTTGTCATGACTTTTCTGTCCGCCCCCGAGTTCGGCGTATATCCCACACCACTAGGGTAGGGATCCATCACCAGGCTTGATCATAGCTCCAGAAGCCTGTTGACCCGAGACTCGTTGTAACAGCCCCAAAATCGCATCGACATTCAAAGGTTTTTCCACTACCGTATACGCCGTTTGTCGGACGGCCTCTTTGGCAATCCGGATGAATTCCTGCTCCAGACCGCTCATCATAATGGCCACGGTCGTAGGGGTAATCCGTTTAATGGCCAGATACAGGTCCAACCCACTCATGACTGGCAAGGCCACATCGATTAACACAATATCAAAACGAATCTGCTCCACTAATTCCAAAGCATCATGGGGAGAAGGAGCCACAGACACACGATACCCTTGTCCACGAAGCGCTTCCCTGATACGGTTGGCTTCTCCTTCATCATTTTCCACTACCAAAATTGCTGTGTCATGAGCTTCCCCAATCAGACTGATGACCCGGGCTAGATCCAGCGGTTTGGACAAGAACGCAATAGCCCCTTCATTAAGAGCCGTGCGCTTTAATTCTTCCACGCCATACCCACTCATAAAAATGATCTTGACTCCCTCGCGGTGTCGACGAATCTGACGAAAGGCTTCCACTCCGCCAATCCCCGGCATTCGAATATCCATCAAGACTACCCCAAACTCCTCTTCCTGGCATCGAGCCACCGCCTCCTCGCCGGTTTCCGCCAAACTGACTTCATAGCCTTCATCCTCAAGAATCTCCCCAAGGGTGACTCTCATATTTTTTTCATCATCGACAACTAATATTTTCATCCTGCTGAAACCCTACTGAAACTCCCGACCTGAAAAATGTCCAAAACCCGATGATGATCCCCTTGATCGATCATCATAGCAATCATCGGGACAGAGGTCACGCATCACACTGGACAATCTTTTGAGGGAATTTCAGGAGGAACGTCGTGCCGGGAATTTCCCCTTCGGTCAGCCGGATGGTCCCGCCATGACTTTCGACAATTTGCCTACAAATCGTCAGGCCAAGACCGTGTCCATTGACCCGATGAGAAAAAAGCGGTTCAAATATCTGCTCTCGATCGGTCATGGCAATTCCTTCGCCGGTATCATGAATCGTGACCACATCCATCGTCTCATCATGCCGGGCCGTCACCGTCACCCGACCAGGCAGATCATGCATCGCTTGAACGGAATTTTCCATTAAATTCCGAAAAACCTGTTGCAGTTGATTCTGGTCACACCAGAGGAAAAACGGTTGGGGCACCAAATCCAATACGAGACGAGATTGTCCATGAAAAGGCGTATGGCTCCACACGTTTTCCAGTACTTCCCCCAGAGACACCATCCCCTTCACGGGAAGCTTCCCTCGAGCCATACTGAGCAAATCCCGAATTATTTGGTCACTTTGCTCAATATCTTCTTCCATCATAGCCAGATAGTGTTGAATTTTTTCATTGTCCGTCGACAGCTTTCGTTTCAGCAAAAAAACCACGTTACGAATCGCGCCTAATGGATTTCGTAGTTCATGAGCAATGCTAGCCGATAACTGTCCCAAGGCCGCAAGTTGAGTTTGCCGAATGAGATTCTGGCGGACCTTTTCTAATTCCCGAGTCACATGCATCGTCTCATCTCGTTGTTGCTCCAGCAATTGGTCCTGTGCCTGCTGAAGAGCCACTTCGGCTTTCCGGCGTTCGGTTATATCTTCCACGGTCCCTTCAATATATTGAGGTGCCCCGGACCGTTCAGTCACCAAGTAGGCAGTTTCTGAAATCCACCGCCGCTCTCCCTGACAAGTCTGAATTTCTGATTCAAAGCCATGAACCTCTCCTTCGACCATCAGCTGCTGCATGAATGCAGCCCTTCGGTCCGGATCAACATGCGGATCCTGTTGCTGCCGTGAAAATGCCTCAACCATCGCGGCTGGCTCCTGATACCCAAACATCTTAGCCATTGCAGGATTCACCAGCTCAAGCTTGCCTGAAAGCATACGTCGATAAATCCCCTCCAAATTTCGTTCGAAAATCTGCCGGTACTGGGTCTCTACGTGCAATGTGCGGGCATGTTCTCGATTCAGCCGCAGGGTGAGCCATACCAGAAGTCCCAGGAGAGGGAACAGCATTAAGCTGAGCCCTCCACCGATTTTGGTCAAGGTATAATGAATGGCGGGCAGCACTTCAGATTGGTCCATCCGAACCAGCACACCCCATTTCTGACCCAGTTTGTTCGCTGGAAGTTGGGAGAACCCCGTTAAAACGGGAACATTCCTCCGGCGATGGACTTCTTCCACGAATCCAGGGGCACCTTGGAAGACTAACCCGGCGGATGGAAGCTCCAAAGCCAGAAGACTGACTTTACCTTCTTCCCGTAAAACGGAATCAATCAGGATGTGTCCATCTGGTCTCAATAATTGCCATTCCACATGAATGGGGTTTTCCCGTTGTTGCTGAATATGCTGTTGAGCCTGCAGAAAGATACTCTCCAAAAAAGACACTTTTAAATCAGCCACAAGTATGGACTCTGCTCCTGAATCCCTCGGAGAAGCAATCGGGGTAAAAATTTTCAACATTATTCCCTCGGACTCTTCTTGACTATAGACATTCCGTACAAAGACCGTGTCTAGGAGGGCAGCGTTGTCGACGATCGCCATGTCCTTTATAACCGTTCCCGTCAGGGAAGAGTCGGTTGAGGCCAGGACTTCTCCGCTGGAGTTCACTAATGACAACCGCTGAAACTGTGGTTCTTCCTTATGAATGGTCTTCAAAAACACGTGCCACAAGTCCCCAGCTTTGGAATTTTGCGGGATGGGCACTTGGGTCAACACTTTGAGGGACTGGTACCGTTCATCCAGAAAGTGCGAAATTTCTTCAGCGATATTAATGGCGGATAACGACAAGCTTTGCCCCGACCGTTTCAGCAAATGCTCCTCAATGACAGAGAGACTGACCCCAGCAATAATCAGAACCGAGAGAAAGATACAAACGATGAGAATGATCAGGCGAAACGAGTAGGAAGGAGATAACGACATCGTGGTAGGACCATTCTTACCAGAGGACCAATGGAGGGAACCCCTGTCACGAATGGTTTATTGTAACGATTTCTGGTGGAAATGCCTCTTCAGAATATGAATATGGAGATATCCCTTGATTCTCCCATGTCAATGCTTGTACTTCTGAACGATCCCATCGAGCACTGAGCCTTCTTTTAATAAAAAGGGGGGTCTATTCTTTTGTCATCCATATATAACGGCGACCGTTCACTCCCATCCCCTTACCATTCAATTTTTCAATTCGGTCTGCCTTGAAAGGAGGGCGATTTATCGACATCATCTTATCTGGATTGCCGATTCGGACCAAGTGGCATTTGGCCATCAAGCTGGGCAAGCACGTGGCCGCTCCTCAAGCGTAATTCAGGACGAACGAGACGAGAGGACAGGCCTGAGCATTCCCCATACTAGCCTCACGCTCCGAGTGCGAGGCCAAGAATCGGCGTGGATGACAGGAGGGATGGCTACGCAAGAATAAATCCAGACCCCCTTCAGAAAAATGAGTCAAGGCCGATGGACTATCCCACGATCAAAACAGACACCGCAGGTGGCCCACGAAGATCAGCCTGGAATCATAACCGTCATGAGAATGGACGGGGAGGGAAATAACAAAGAAAGAATGGTGTGTGGAGAGACAACTGATGAAGAAGAAGGAAAGTGGCTGGGGGACCAGGAATCGAACCTGGGTTCTAAGATCCAAAATCTTATGTCTTGCCCCTAGACGATCCCCCAACCGAGCCAACACTTTAAGACTTAGCAGGCCAAAGCGTCAAGCGGATGAGCCCATCAGTACACCCGCCCATAGACTACCCAATGGCGATCATCCGGCACATCCACCATCAAACGGCTAAGGTTGAGTTCCGCCAGCTGTGCCGCCACTTCATCTTCGGTAAAGGCCGCCAATAAGGAGTTAAAGAAGTCTTGCCGAAGCCGCGCCGGAGCATCCGAGGCATAGCGCTCCACCAAGTTTCGAGCGGCCTCCTCAGACTCTGGACGCATCAGATCCATGACCAATACTGGGCCTCCTGATTTCAGAGATGTCTTCACGGCATACCAAAACCGGAGGGGATTGGGAACATGATGAACCAAGCTGTTGGAAATGACGGCATCCGCTGGAACATCCAGGGACAGGTCTTGAAATTTTTGACAGAGAAACGTGAGACGGTCTTGCTGGCCTGCCTCCTGGGCCATTCGTTTGGCCCAGTCAATCATGGGAGCGGAGGCATCAATGCCGGTAATACGACAGGCAGGACGTTGTCGAATGAGGCGGAGGGGAATATCTCCAGGCCCGCACCCCAAATCGAGAATATGCGCCTCATCCACATCGTCATAGAGTTCCAGGAATCGATCGACAAACCCCTGATTTTCAGCCTCGAAATTGGCTTGGGCATAGGCCAACACTTGCTCCGGATCGTCCATCACCTCTGGTTCCAATATCCGATCCATCACTTCCCCCCTCTCGCATGATGAATCACTCGGACTGCGTCCCCTTGATGAACCCATCCTTCCACCATTACTCGGGCATACAAGCGGCTCCATCCTGGATGATGCTCTTGGGAAATCCGCTGGTACCGACCATCGACAAACCAACGGGCATTATGTCGGCAAGGCACGCAATAACTGGTGACTTCAATAAAGACCTCTGCCCCGATATGCAGTTGATCTCCGGGTTGCATCATGTCCCATGGCAACCCGGCAATCGTTAAGTTTTCACCAGCCGCCCCCGCCGTAATCGCATGGCCTTCTCGCTGTAATGCTTCCACCTTTTCCCAGGCATACAAACACAGGGCCCGATCAGGTCCTCCATGCAACTCCCGATTCCGATGGCTATCCCCTTCGATACCGGCATGAACAACCTTCGCACTCACAACCGGCAACTTTGGCAACCCGCCTGGTGAAAGATTAATTTGATAGATATAAGGAGATGTATCCATGAAATGGGCTTATTCTCTTGGTTACTCCAAACCGAGGCAGATGGTAGCGGGTGATTTTTTGATGGTCAATGGAAATTCCGACAACCCATTTGTATGGTTCACTATTTCCCTGGGACAACTTCTCGAATAAATGCCATGATAGCTTGATAATAGGCAGAGCCTCCCACATAAGGTACATCGTTGTGCTCCGCACCAGGAACGGCATACCAGCGTTTAGGCTCGCGAGCTGCGTCGAAAACCTGCCGCCCCAAGGCAACAGGGACAATGGAGTCTTGCTCCCCATGCATGACCAACAGCGGCATGGCAAGCTTGGCCACTTTTTGTGAAAGATTAAATTCGACATTGAGCAGCCAATGGGCCGGCAATCCAAAATAATGATGATCGGCCATGGCTTGAATAGTGGGAAAGGTCCCTTCAAGAATTAACCCGGCTGCAGAACGCCTGATCGCCACATCACCAGCCACGGGCCCTCCCAAAGACCTGCCAAAAATGATGATCCGTGAAGAGGGGATCTGACGATATTGATTCAGATGGTCATAGGCCGTCAGGGCATCCTGATAAAGACCCCCCTCGGAAGGGGAGCCGGTACTACGACCATATCCACGATAATCAAATATAAAAATGGAGAGCCCACGCCGATACAGTTCACCCAGATTGTCCAACCGGTAACTAATATTGCCGGCATTCCCATGACACCATAAGACCACTGGCCGTCCAGGCCCGGCATCCACAAACCATCCAAATACCGTGACGGTATCATCCACCGAAAGCCACACATCCTCCAACGGAAGACCGCTGAGTTTCGCCCAGTTCCGGTCCTCCCATGGGGAGGGTTGAAACACCAACAGACTTTCAAACATGTGGCCATTGTACCAGGGATATGGGATAAAGTGGTCTTCCGGTTTCGAGTCCCCGGCAAATCAGGTACACTTTTTCATTACGAATCTGGAGTTTCTCTCTTATGGCCATCTATGTTGTTGGCGACGTGCAGGGGTGCATGACCGCGCTCCAGCGGTTGGTTGATCGGATTGCCTTTGATCCGGCAGTGGACCGCCTCTGGTTTGTCGGAGACCTGGTCAATCGGGGCCCTCATTCCGCCGAGGTACTTCGATTTGTCAAACAGCTAGGTTCTTCAGCGGTTACGGTGCTCGGCAACCATGACCTCCACCTCCTAGCTGTCTCGACCGGAGTCACGGATCTCGATAAAAAAGATACCTTGCGCCAGATTCTCGACGCGCCCGACGCGAATGAACTGCTACACTGGCTTCGACATTGTCCCATGGCTCATTGGGAACATGACTATTTAATGATTCATGCCGGAATTCTCCCCTCCTGGACCTTAGAAGAAACACTTCGCCGCGCCAGAGAAGTTGAAGCTGCTCTGCAAGATAACCACTTTGCACAGTGGATGCCCTCGATTTATTTTCGGAATTCGCACTCCAAAAAGTCCGGCCATAATCAACTGGGAATTACCACAAATATCCTGACCCGTCTTCGAGTATGCACCACCGAAGGGGTTCCTGATTTCTCCTTTAAGGGACCGCCCCACCAAGCCCCACCAGGCTATCTCCCATGGTTTCGCATTCCACAGCGAGCAACACAACAGATTAATATACTTTTTGGCCACTGGTCGGCTTTAGGTGTCATTCATGAATCTCGCGTCTGGGCTTTGGATGGAGGCTGCGTCTGGGGTAAAGAATTGGTCGCCCTTCGGCTGCCGGACTTGCATCTTTTTCGCGTCTCCTGTGGTTCCACCACCTAATTTTCTCCGGTCTCGTCTCTTCAATGGAACCATTTATTTAGTATCTATTCAGATACGCGTTTGTATCCAATTAGATACCTTCCATCAACAACACCTCTCTCCTGGAGCTTTGCCTTCTCTCAGAATGCGCTAATTCCCCAGAATTAACGGGCAGTTTCTCCTAAAAACATCATAGTCTTCAACGGCACCAGACTTGCTTTTACCTTTAACATTACTTCTTCACATTATTTCGGTGAGGTCTCCAGGCATTATTATTTGCATAATGAGTCTCGAGGAAGGAGCGTCCCATGGTAAAAGTTCCCCCACAAGCCACACAACATGCTGAAACAAGACCCTCCAATGCCTCTATTCAAAAAAATCGCCGCCGTCATACGCGCGTACAACTGGAAGCCCTTCGTCCCTCTACGACTCTCTTGGAATTAGAGTCCCTGACCACCTGTCCAAAATGTCATGGGTTGATCTATGTGGACGGGGGGGAAATGCTATCCGAAAAGGTCATCCGGTGCTTGAATTGCGGGTGGCAACCGTTCCACCGTATCAATCAAATGGAGGAGCCGGAAGAAGCACGCACCATGAGAGCCCTCACCATTCAGATTGGATTCTCTAGCGAAAATCACGACTAAGCGCCCAACCCTTAATATCCACTTTTTGGCCGAAGTGGTTAGAGTACTCTCCTTCAAAAGAGAGTGGTAGGAATCTGATCGGATAGCTCGACCCTCGTATTCCACGAGGCCGCAACCATTGGTCAGACCTGCCCTTTTTCCTGTAGCCTCACATCTCCAACCCACCGAAAGCATCATCGCGACGATGCCCCATAGGACCATACGTCATCTCCGCATCCCACCGTTCACCTTTTGATTTTCCTGTCTGCTTCCCGCTCCTTAACCACATCCAAAAAAATTCTTGGATTATTAGGATAAAATGCCCGATGACTCGGTATTATCCTTGCTTCTTGCTGAGAACAGGAGAGGTGTGCCCACTCACCAGACCGATCCGTTCTACTCATGACTCAACCGGAAGGAGTAACGGAAATGTGGGACATTCCAGTCTTCATCAACGATTGCAGGTGAAGCTTTGAGTCGGCTTTTATTTTTTGTCAGTTGGTTCTTGAAATAGTACAAACAGCTTGGAAAATACCCTTTCCTTACCCTGATGCGACACCTCTCACCCTGTTTCACATTGACCTGATTGCTTCCAAGGAAATGCAGATGACAGAAAACTTCAATACTCCTAATACCTTGGGACAGATTTTCGGATGAGACGCTATTGGAGATATCAAGAATACAAGACATTCATGAAGAAAAAACGATCAAGAAGTCTTTATGAACTGTGAGGAGAATAACCGACGAGAGTGGACTTCCCTGTCGGCATTGAGGAATACCTCGGCCTCATGATGAAAATGGGATTATGCACATACACTCATCACTAGGATCTAGGCCTTCCTATTGGACCTTATCCGTGCGGCTGGTCATCACGCTACTCGGATTCGTGACCGGCCTGATCAGTCTGCCTTCTTCTCTCCTGGCTGAAGAAATCGCCATTTTACAATCGGCCGACATCAGCGCCTATACCGAAGCCATCGAAGGGTTTAAATCGCATCTTCCCGCCTCCGCTCACATTACCCTCGAATACAATCTGCAAGGCGATATGGCAAAGGGACGCAATTTTGCCAAACGTATCCGTGCGTCGGACGCCAACGTGGTGTTAGCGGTCGGGTTGAAAGCCGCGCTAGCCGCCAAGCTTGAAATTCTGGATATTCCGGTCATTTTTTGTTTGGTATTGGATCCAGAAAAATATGGCCTCCCTGCAAAGAATATGGTGGGACTTTCACTGGACATCCCATTCCAAGATCATATGAGGCCCTTGAAAATCCTATTGCCCACGGCAAAACGCTTGGGGGTGTTGTTTGATCCCCAAAAAACAAGGGGAATGGTCGACCGATTGACCCGGGACGCAACAGCGCAAGGATTGACCATTGTGGCAAAGGAGGTAATCACTGAACAAGAAATCCCCAAGGCCTTGCAAGCTCTCTCGCCAAATATTGATGCACTGTGGCTTCTTCCCGACAGCACAGTCCTCACTGAAAATTCCCTAGACTTTCTGATGAGCTGGACCCTGCAACAGAATATACCCGTCGTCGGGTTTTCCGGAGGTTTGGTGAAAAGCGGCGCCTTGGTTGGGGCCTATTTGCATTACACCGACATTGGCCACCAGGCTGCCACCCTGGCCACCACCTTATTGAAGAATGCGCAATCGCCGGTTGTGGGAACTGTCCTTATGCCGAATCAGGTTCATCAGTCCATCAATGAAAAAACAGCGACTTTTTTAGGGATAACCCTTCCCCCACACATCCTGAGGCAATTTGATGAACGATTCTAAGCCCATCCACGTGCCGGTTGTGATACCGCCCCTCCCTTCTCCCACCGGAGCGCCAAAAAAGTTTTTGAGTCTGCGGACTAAGTTTTCCCTGTTTGTCAGTCTGGTCATCATCCTCGTCTGCAGCGGATTAAGTGGTTATCTCATTCAACAAGAAACCGAACGGATGAAGGCTTCATTGGTGAATACCGGCACCATTCTCGTCAAAACATTGAGCCGAGTGAGTACCAATCGCCTGATTGTTCAGGATGTGGAATATTTGAATACTATGTTAGATGGAGCCCTCTCTGCACCGGAAGTGGTTTATGCTCTGGTAACCGACGCCAACGGACATGTTTTAGTCTCAAAATCTAAGGGCCTCTTGACCGATTGGGGACGATCCTCACGAAATGCCGACTTGCCGCAACTGCCAGACCCCAATCTGTTGCAAAGCTGGCTGGCCACGGCTCCTCCCATTCCAATTGCCGAGCCCATCTTTTCCATCTTACAGACGAACCCCCACAATCCGGTGCATTTACGTCCTCTTTCAAATGGGAGAAGAGTGTTAGGGGCACAGAGCCAAATCCACGAGACGGTGTATGATTTGGCTTTGCCTGTCTATAGGCCCCTTACCCGATCAACTACGTTGGAATTGCTGTCCTCCGAAACTCTGGAATCCTCATCTGAACCCTCGACCCCCTTTCCTTCTATTATCGGCGTCATCCAAGTCGGCATCACGACAGCTCCGATGCAACAAGCTTTGAATGACACCGTGTGGCATATCGGATTCATAACGATCGGCATCATTCTTCTGGGAATCGCCTTGACGATTTTCCTGGCCGGTCGGATTGTGACTCCATTACGACGGCTCGCCCGCGCCACCGAAAAAATTGCGGCCGGCAATCTGGATATTGCCATGACCCCGGAGACCGAAGACGAAGTAGGCCAACTCACCACCAGTATCAATCAAATGGCCCGCTCTCTCCAACAACGGGAAACATCGATTGCACACTATGTGGCCACCATCACCAAACAAGTCACACAGCTCAGCACCCTACATCAAACAAGTCTTGCCATCACGGCTACCTTGGATGTTCAACGACTCTTGTCAACCGTTCTGAAGAATTTACAAGAAAACCTTGGGTTCAAACGCATGATGCTGATCTTGTTCGACTCTCCAAACCGCCAGGCCGTGATCTCGGAAGTTACCGGCATACCTCTAGACATGGAACTTCAGATAAAAGGGAACATGTTTTCGGTTCAGCCTGACACCCTGGATGAAGCATTGCTCATTCAGGGACAACCGGTTTTGGCTTTTCATCTGGACGAGGTGGCATCCCAGATGAACCCTCTGATCCTCTCCATATGCCGGAAGATTGGCGTCCGCTCATTTGTAGCCGCTCCCTTGATCAGCCACCAACATATCCTGGGATATTTGGGAGGAGATAAAGGGGAAATCGCCTGCACCCAGGAAGACCTCGATCTACTGGTGACCGTTACCAGCCATGTGGCCGTGGCACTTGATAATGCGCGGGCCTATCAGGATCTCGAAACCTTGGCACAAACGCTGGAACAGCGGGTGGTGGAACGAACCCAAGACCTTCAAACGGCCAACGAACGGCTCTTGGAATTGGACCGCTTGAAATCCGCGTTTGTGTCGATCGTGTCCCATGAATTGCGCACACCCATGACGTCCATCAAAGGGCTAGTTGAAAATATGATGGATGGATTGACGGGAACCATGAATGAACGGCAAACCTTTTATCTGGGGCGAATCAAACACAACATCGAACGGCTCACCCGAATGATCAATGATCTGTTGGATCTCTCCCGGATCGAGGCCGGACGACTGGAACTCAAACGGAGTACCGTTAATATGGGGAGCTTAGCCCGTGAGGTGGTGGAATTGTTTCAGCCGGTCGCTCGCGAACAATCCCTGACCCTTCAAGCTCGCATCGACGATGCTCTACCTTTAACGCAAGCGGATCGGGATAAATTAGTACAAGTTCTCACCAATCTAGTTAACAATGCGTTAAAATTTACGGAATCGCCGGGAACGATTACCGTGACTACCACACAATGGGAAGAAGGTTGGATTCAAACGTGCGTGGCTGACACGGGCTGCGGATTATCTCCTGAAGATCAACAAACACTCTTTGAACCTTTTTATCGAACTCAATCAACGACTCAGAAAAATGCCGGGGCCGGATTGGGATTGGCCATTTCCAAAAGTCTGATTGAACTACACGGTGGACGCATTTGGGTCGAAAGCACGCTAGGGCAGGGGAGCCGATTTTGCTTCCTCATTCCTGTTTTTAAGATATCCTCGGATGAAGTTTCAGCAGGTTAGCACTCACATGTGTATCTCATCAGATACTTTTCTTATCTGAATAGATACAGGCCTTTTTCTCCTTTTTCCTTTTCGATACAAAAATCAATAACTTAGCTCTACGGAATCGTGCACGCTCCTTGCAGCTCTGAATACACTAATAATCTTAGGTGACCGGTCCATAGAGGGGTCCATCACGATGTCCCTCTCTTGATTGACCTTCCAAATCCCAGAGAACGCCGGATAGGAGCCTGGTTTCAGTGGGAAATATTTTACTTGTGGATGATGATCCTGATATCGGGATGGCCTTATTGGATTATCTTCAACAGGAAGGCTTTTCTGTGGAGATGGCGCCGACGGCACATGATGCCATTCAAAAAAGCCAACATCATCCGTATGATGTCGTCTTGCTAGATGTTGGCCTTCCTGATCGTGACGGCATCGAAGTATTGGACGATCTCTCACGTCAACACCCGCAACTCCCGGTGATTCTCTTAACCGCCTTTACCTCTCTCCGAAAAACAGCTGATCCGGCCATTCTGAACAAAGCCTTTGCCTATCTGACCAAACCGTACAATCGCCTAGAGGTCAAACAGACTATACAACGAGCGTTAGGGGCACACACGGCTATGACTGAATCAGACCAAATTGTGCCTGATATTTTTTCTGCCTTTCTCCCCTTTAAAACATCCACCCCCATTAAAAGAGAAGAAGCACCCTTTTCTCTCAATTTACAGCAATATGAACGGTTGGCTCAGTATGTCCAACTGATGCAATTTGCGTTTGACCATGTACCCGCCGCCGTCTTCGTGGCCGGTCCCGATAAGCGGTTTTGTTTTGCCAACAAGGCAGCCTGCGAATCTTTAGGATATACCCGAGAAGAATTACTGGCTCTCCGCATTCCCGACATCTCCCCTCATCACGACACATTCCAATACCGTCAAGACTTGGAAACCCTAACACACGGCCAGCCGCTCACCTATACCTCCGTTCATCGCGCCAAGGATGGACGTGAATTTCCAATTGAAATTTCCGTCAGTCTCTTGCACTTTCACGGACAGGACTATACCTGCGCGATTACTAAAAGGCTTTCATCCGTAGACACACTATCCGATACTACAGTGAGCACAAGTCACCTCCTTCCCCACTGAACACAAACCCATGGATTGGAATCTCTTATCCCAACCCAGCTTCTATTCCCATAGATGCCCTTCCGTGTCTGAGTAAACTTCTTGAGATATTTTTTGGTTAGGGATAGAATGGGGCCGATCCATTTCCTATCATCTTCAAATGGGGTGGCCTATCAAACTATATGCACGGTGATGATCAACCATCACACTAAGTACACTGTATGTCAAAGAACATAGAGGAGAAACTTCTCAAAGAATCGTGCTCAGTAATAGAGGAAATTCTCAGCCGACAGTATAAAAATGGCGCGGGAAAATGGCGCAAAGAAACGTCTCGGCGAGACGAACAAGGAGGGTGGCACGAGAGAATCCAGCACAAGTTTCCCCCAACTTGGTTCTGAACGGGGAGATCCCTTCTCCAGCAGGGCACTCAAGAGAAGTCTGGCGGCGTGTTTTGGCGGAATGTCAATAGGAATGATCCTAGAGAAACGCTGTGGGCCATACCCGATTAAACGAACTTACTCCAAGCTGGGAAATTCCGTTGTTCATTTCGAAGTCATTCCTTGCGTATCAGTGCCGGAACATTAGAAGCGGCGTTTCGCTGGTGTCTCTCCCATCATAAGTTTTCACCCTGCCCCATGCCTCCTGGCTCCATTTTCTCATACGGCTTGTAGCAATTTCCTAGAGTGGGGGAAATGAAGATGCCGGGGTTCAGATGTCCGGTCACAAAAAACCAAATCGGGGGAACCCCATACGGACAATCTGTCGGTCATCGGCTACAATCTGCGTCTCTCCCCCCTCACACAATGGCCGTGGAAGGATAAGTATGGTTTCTTTCGGCAAAATAAAGAAAGTCCCTGCCCATATAGGTTTTTCACGAAAAAAAACTGGAAGGAAACAATCAGCCGGTCGGCTCCTACAAAAAAGCATTCTTCATCCCGGCATAGGGCATACGCATCCAGTGCGGTTTCGCCAAGCAGGATTTCAGAACATTGCCGTGGGTGCAGGAACCTTCATGTGTTCGGACTTTGCTCTGGCCAATATGGCATGGAGAATCAGTCAGACCGTGACCCAGGCCGTCAAATTCGGCTTTCTTTCCGCACGACACGCGAAACACGTTATGCACGGATTGACAAGTGATGGTGCGGAAAGGAATTTTTTTGGATCCGCTTCCGCATTTTATAGCACGGGGAGCAAACCATAACCGTGCGAGTCTCTAGATTGATTAAATGGTTTTCTCTTCTGACGTTGATGCCTACCATGGCCTTTGGCGCCGAGACACCGCTCCTTCCAGAACTGATGCAAGAAGAACTTCTGTTCTTACAAGAAGAAACGGTATCCATCGCAGCCATGCATGAACAACCCATCTCGGAAGCGCCGTCCAATGTGTACGTCATCACCCAGGAAGATATCCGCCACTCCGGCGCCACGGACATTCCAACCCTCCTGCGCCGGATACCCGGAATGGAAGTCATCCAAATGAGCGGGGCAGATTTCAACGTCAGCGCCCGGGGCGACAACCAACCTGCAGCCAATAAACTATTAGTCTTGATCGATGGGCGCTCCGTCTATGAGGACACCTTGGGACTTGTGTATTGGAAGGCGCTTCCCATTACTCTCCCGGAAATCGCCAAGATTGAAGTCCTGAAAGGTCCAGCCTCCGCCCTCTATGGATTCAACGCCTTCGATGGCGTTATTAACATCATCACCAAATCACCGGATGATTATCAGGGAACCATCGTACAGTTTGGTGGCGGAGAATTCGGAACCATCAGCGCAGCTGCCGTGAATGCGGCGAAATATGGTGATTTCGGATACCGGCTTTCCTTGGGAAGAGATCAGAATCAACAATGGAGAAACCGGGATACTCTGGCTTTCCGATCGCATAAACTCAATCTGCACACGCAATATCGTACAACCCCTGACAGTATGATTTCACTCTCCGGTGGCTTTGTGGATGTCAACCGTTTTGATGGGTTTGTGACCAGTGTGGTCACCGAAGCTTCCACTCTGAAAAATGGGTACGTCAATGCCTTATTCAAAATGAATGATTTTTCTATTCGCGGGTCATATACCCGCTGGGAACCAACCAGCTTGGAAACCATTAACCCATTGCTTTCCAGTTTTTTGGTCCTCGCTGATCGCCACGGTGATCCCGAGCAGGAGCTAAGACGGAATCAATATGATTTGGAAGCTCAGCACGCATTGAATTTTGGGTCCCATGACAAACTGACTTATGGGATTAATTTTCGTCACAACACTGCGTCAAGTAATTTCCTGCAAGGGTCTCCCCATGAAAATCGGCTGGGGTTTTACGTCCAAAATGAATGGCAACCGGATTCACCGATTACCGTGATCACCGGTGTTCGAATGGATCTCCACACCCAGATCGATCCCACCTACAGCCCGCGTATCGCTCTGATCTACAAGTTTGATCCGGATCATAGCCTCCGGCTTTCAGCTTCCTGGGCCTATCGGCCTCCAACCATTTTTGAAACTCATTTGGAATCACACGGGACGTTTTTCCCGCTCGGGTGTCCACCCAATTGCTTTCTGGCTTTTCCAAATGTCCTGAACGGCTCGGAAAATCTGAAGCCGGAAAAAATTGCATCCTATGAAGTCTCATACCAAGGCTGGTATCTGAAGCACCGTCTTCGGTTCCGTGGATCATTTTTTTACAACCATGTATCGAATTTGATCGGGCAAGTGCTTGCGGCAAACGGAACGGACTTGCTCTTCAAAAATAACACGGGTTTTGCAGACATTTATGGAGTAGAGGCTGGATTGGAATTCCTGTTCACCAGCTGGCTCAGTGGATTCACGAACTACACCTTTCAAGAATTCAGTCAATCCTTTTCCCAAGAACCGGAAAAACGAGGCAGTTCGCGGCATAAGATCAATGCTGGCCTTCGAGGGGAATGGTCGAACGGGCTGAATGGAGAAATTATTTTTCACTATGCAGGATCAAGTGAATATCCGATCAATAGTAGTCTTGCCTCCCTTGGGATGCTCAGTTCCCACATTGGCACTTATACTCTCTTAAATATCAGGGGGGGATATCTATTTTGGAAAGATAAGGCCGAAATCGCCGTTTCTGCATTCAATGCCTTGAACGACCATCATCGCGAACACCCGCTAGGTGACATCATTAGAAGCCGAGTCATGGGCTGGCTCACTCTCAAATTCTGAGGGTGAGCATTTTTCTCATCATCAATCTAGGAGGTGCTGAATGGCTGCGACCACCAAAAAATCCAAAAAGAAATCCACCCCCAAAAATCCGACAGTCTTGGATTCTTTGGGACTCGGCGTCAAGAAGAAAAAAGCCCTTCTGTCCAAATCCCCTCATTTGGAAGCGTTAACGGTGTCCGAGTTTCATGAACTCCAAATATTAGGGGCAAAGGCCGCCGCGATGGGCAAGACAAAAAAACCCGGTGTGGCTGGGGCATGCGGCACTTGTTGCTGTACAATCAATTGATGTAATCCCCAACCCCCAACTCTCTCAATGAAAGCGAAGGAGCAGGTATTGCCCCGTGGGACATTGCTCGCTTCAATCATGAGGGGCACGATGCAGTTCAAGGCAAACACTCGGATCTACGGCTCACATCTCCAAATCACAAAGCCCTTTGATCGTCATGATGTGCAAAACCACCATGATCAACCTTCCGTTTGAGGAAACGGAGAAGGTCAAAGCCGGCCTATCAGAAAGTTGCTGTCCTGTATCGGTTAAGTATGCATTGAAAAAATCTGTCCGTTGATTAGAAAAATATTTGAGTCCCAAGCAGGATTATTCACGAACTTGCTGTCGCACTTTTTTCTGAATGCATTCTGAAGGCGCCGTAACTAGGAGATGGTGTAGTCCATGAGAGCCCCTCCATGGGGCTCTCGGTCCTAGAGTGTTACAGATTTCACCAAGGCAAAATCCCACAAGCCCTGCAGTCACCTATCCGATACAAACATAGCACATGACCCTAAAGTTCTCCCCACAACTTCGGTCGCTTCCGGTTCAGTTCATCGAGCTGCCGCAAGGTCTCATTCTCAAACGAGGGGCCACGGAACTCAGGCTCGAAGGAGAGGGTGCTTCTACTGCTGCGCAACTCATTTTTTCCGCCGCCCGCAATCGTATAAGAACCCAGGAGATCCTAGCCCTTTTTGCTCCCGTTTCCCGTCCAATCGTCGAAAGGCTAGTCCAAACCCTTTTATCTAAGGGGTTTCTCGTTACCGAATCCCGAAAAAACAGGATATCCCCAAAACAGGAATCACCCCAGGATGTGTTTTATTGGCATTTCGGCCAACAGACCAAACCTTTCCTTCAATCCCTGAATCGCACATTCCTGAGTATTGTGGGTATCAATTTTCTTTCCAAACACATCGCTGCCGCACTCCAAAATTCGGGGATAAAAAATTTTCGTGTTGTGGATCATCCGCTCCTTCGTCAGGAACGCTTATTTTCAAAAAATGGGTCCCTCAAGAAAACTGCATGGCCACAGACCTTGAAGAATCCTCTGTCCTATGATACTTGGATGAGGCGATTGAAGAATTCCTCCCCGCAATGTCTCGTGGTTACCTCGGACTTTGGCCCTTCTCCCGTTATTCGAGAGATGAACCATCTCGCACATCAATACCGGCTAGCCACACTCCCAGTGGTACTCCACAATATGATCGGCCTTCTCGGCCCATTCATTCTTCCAGGCGAAACGGCCTGTTACGAATGTCTGTCTCTTCGTCAAAATAGTCATCAGGATCACGTTTCGGTTGTCCGCGCCATCGAGAACCACTCGTTTCATGGGCAGGGCATTGTGGGCTTTCATCCCTTGATGGTGGCCATACTGGCCAGTCAAGCGGTGTTGGAACTGATTAAGTTTCACGGAAACCTTTTGCCTCCCCAAAGCATGGGGCACCTGATCGAGATGGATTTTCTCTCCTCCCGGCTCTCACTTCGAAAAATATTGAAAGTGCCACGATGTCCGGTGTGCAGTCCGATGTATTACCACGGATCCACGATGACAAAAAAAATTCCGTCTACTTCGGCCGGAGACCTTACGCCATGACCGCCCTCTCGCCTATGTTCAACATGGTCTTTGAACATCTGGAGAGAGTCATTGATGAACGGGTGGGTCTCATTCGATCGTTGCAGGAAATTCCAAGAGAAGCCGGGGCGCCTCATTTCTTTCACTACTATGCCGAAGCATGCAACACTGGAGCATTCACGGGGTGCAATTTTTCCCCAATTAGCGGAGGGGCTGCCAGCAATCGAGCCGGGGCTGCAGCCAAGGCCATCGGTGAAGTCATTGAGCGCTATTGTTCGAGTCTATATTCTCTTCAGGACTTGCCCTTGACCTCCTATGACTCCGCTTCATTTCCCTGTGTGCATCCGAAGGAATTTGCGTTATTTTCCCAGGGTCAGCATGCACAGGACAATTTCCCCTATGTCGCGTTTACCTCTTCGACACCGATCCACTGGTGCCCGCTCACAGATTGGTATTCTCAAAAATCGGTGTTTGCGCCGGCTGCGATGGTCTTTGTGCCTTACATCTTTGATAAACCCAATGGAGAACAGCCATTTTGCCAACCCATTTCCACAGGATTGGCCTGCCATATTGATCCTGATCAGGCTAGGCTGTCGGCTATCTGCGAAGTGATTGAACGGGATGCCTTTACCATCACCTGGCAGGCCCAGCTCAAGATGCCTCGGATTGTTCCGAAAACCCTCAGCGAGGAGAATCAGGATCTGGTCCGGCGATTCGAACATACCGGGGCACACGTCTCCCTTTTTCATCTCAAAATGGACCACGGCGTTCCAGTAATTTTTTCAGCACTTCAACATGCCAGCCCAGACATGCCCGCGCTCGTTTTTGCCGCCGCCGCTTCACTTGACCCGGAGCAGGCAGTCAAAAAAAGTCTGGAAGAGCTGGCTCATACCCGCCGGCTGGCCCATATCTTGAAAAGCCACTATCCTCCCAAAACTCTTGTCTCCGATTACCGAAACGTCCGAACTCAGAACGATCATGTTCATTTTTACTGCGATCCCCGCAATGCTTTTCTGGCGAAGACCCTATTCCAGTCCCCTACGTGGATTGATTTCGACGACATCCCCAATTTAGCTACCGGGATTCCCAAACGGGATGTAGCCATTCTCGTGCAAGATCTCCATCGGCTGAACTATTCTGTACTACTGAGAGATCTGACTACGCCCGATGTCAAAGACCTGGGTTTCTTTGTAATGCGTGCCGTCATTCCAGGATTTCATCCCTTGATAATCGGGCATGCTCATCGTCCGTTGGGAGGGAAGAGATTGTGGACCCTCCCTCAGCGATTGGGCCATCGAGGGATCCGACGCGAGAGGGGGGACAACCCAGCCCCTCATCCATTTCCTTAGGAAAAAGAGCACACCATGGGATCATTCATGTCCAATGAATTCGTGTTTCCCCTTGAAGATCATGACCACCTCTGGGAACTCTTTCATGAAAATTCCAAGATCGGGCGCCACTCCTCCACCTTATCCAACGAAGAAATTCTAGAAGGGATGAGTGAATTTCATGAAGCCCTGGCTTATGAAGGCTATCCAACGGTAGACCTTCCTGAACATTGCCTGAACATCCCGGCTACTCTTTCCAGTGTGATTCTGACCCGGGCCTCAACCAGGGATCTCCTTCCTCAACCCATCTCTCTTGATCAGCTGAATGTCCTTCTGCAATACGGATATGGGTTAACTCGCAAGAACTCCGCTTCTCCCCTTCCGGCATTTTTCAGAACGGTTCCTTCCGGAGGTGGGTTGTATCCATTGGAAATTTTTGCTTACGTCTGCCGCGCGCAAGACTTTGAGGCCGGCCTCTACCACTTCAATCCTCCCAAACGACAGTTGAACCGCTTGCGTGACGATTCTCTGGATCTGCGAGAACGCGTGGCCTCTGCCTTGGTCTATCCCCAGATGGTCCATGGCGCCTCGTTAGTGATTTTCTTGACCGGCCTGTTCGAACGCTCCACATTTAAATATGGGGAGCGGGGATACCGGTTTATTCTGTTGGAAGCCGGCCACGTCGCCCAAAATATTAATCTGACGGCAAATGCACTCGGACTTGGCGGAGTCAATTTAGGAGGTTTTTTTGACCGAGAGATCGACGCGCTGCTTGATCTGGATGGCGTGACCCATTCCACCCTATACATTTTAGCTATTGGAGGTATTGCAAATTCTTCAGGAAATGATGATTCGCAGTAAAACGATCTCATCCATTTGAGCATTCATCGAAGAAGAGGACACCAAACATGGGCTATTCCAAACTCACCCGCACCCTCAAATCAATCCAAGGAAGCAGAAAAGACTTCGAAAGTATTCTGGATAAATTACTGACACAACACATCCAACTGTTTTCCCGCCCTGGTGCGAGTCCTTTCCCAGCTATCCCGTGGAAACAGAACAGCCCCACCTCCAAAGAAGCGTTGAAGGCCATCACCCGAGGGAAGGTGTTTTTGCCACTCGCGTATTTACAGGCCTACGTCGATCCTCTTCTAGAACATCTTCCCACCTTTTTGACCCGATGTCCTGATCGATATTATGAACCGCTCCTCGGAGCGATCTATAATCATGCGGATACATCTTTACAATATCCTCTTCGGCAATTTTCAGCCGTCTTGTCCAACTTTTACCGTTCCTTCCTTGACGCTCGACGTCGCGCGAATGTCGATTTCCCGAGCGTGGCTCAACTGCCGCCGCTAGCGGTTTTTTTAAGCCGGGAACCCGAAGAGGGTATTTTCTCGGGGGAATTCGGTCCTTTCAGCATTCCCGTGAACCAGATTCGATCCCTCTTCGGAGGCACGGTAGGGGTCATCGTGTTGCCTTCTACTTATGCGTTTCACCCCTTGTTATGGTCCGTCCTGGCTCATGAAGTTGGTGGCCATGACATGTTACATGCCGACAAGACGCTCTTGCCGGAAATGGAAGACCTGGCGAAACAGTGCTTTGATTCCGGGCCGGGGCAATACCTGTTGAAATCTCAAAAGTTAAAACACGGCCAAAAAGAATTGATCGGCCAACTCTGGAGTTACTGGATTGAAGAAGCGGCGGCCGATGTGTTGGCCGTGCTCAACGTAGGACCTTCCTACGGATTTTCATTGGCGATCTTTATGGGGCTTCTGAGCCGTCACATCACCAAGTATTTGAACCGATTACATATTCCCTATCAACCTCCCAGCCTGATTCGCTTATCATCAGGAACCCCTAAGGTCACTGACCCAGAAGCCGTTCAAACTGGCAGCAACCCTAACCGGGCGGATGTCGATCATCATCCTGTGGACATTTTACGGTTATATGTCACTCTGGGAGCCATTGAAGGCCTGAATGCTTACTCGCCTGACTTAATCAAGCAATACGCGACCACCCTTGAGCAATTAATTGAAATCTGTTCAGAGGGTGGCGGAGATTCCATCGGCGTGCATGGGTGGCTACCGGTTGAAGGAGAAAAATGGAGAAGAATCGATGAAGAACTTGATTTCGGCGTGATGCGTGACTCCGCCCGTCTGATGGGGCGTCTTATTGGCAATACGAAGTTTCAAGCATTTAATAACCATAGTTTTCAAGACCTGGAAACCTGGGATGATCATGATGAAGAAACCGCAGAATCCATATGGACCATTCTCGCCCAAAATCAGCAAGAGGGCGTTCGGGATATGGGAGACGACGCCCATCTCCTAGCCGGAGCCACATTGGCGTTTCTGGAAAAGCACGGATGGTATAAGAGTATTTCCAACCGCCTGGGGCAAGCCTTGGAGAACAGCTTTGATCGGGATGCGTATTGGGGAGTCCTTGGTGCGGAACCTGCCGTAAGTTGGTCACCAGACCCGTACAATAAAAAGATCTTGAATTTTATACAGAAGAAAAAGGCGGAAGTAACCCGCAAGAAAAAGCCGGTTCAAAAAATGAGATCTCGAAAATGAACGGCGAATTGAATATTTCACAACTCGACAACCGCACTTGAGACTCTGTCCTCAACCGGTAAGCGAAGCACGGGACCACCGTAACTCTAATCTATAGGAGCTCTAAACTATTCCGTGCCTTGCTGAATATTCTTTTGCTTGAGCAGACGGGCCAGATAGGTCCGTTGTAGGCCGAGGAGCTCGGCTGCTTTGGTTTGACTCCAATTACTCCGGCGCATGGCCTTTTCCAAAACCAGCGAACTAAAGCGTTCCAAGGCATCGTGATAAGGAAGGTTGTCGATTTCTTGCAAATCATCTTTGCTGCCTCCCATGCCCAGAAGATCCGGAGAGATTTCCTCATCCACGCCCAAGACTACCGCTCGGGCAATAGCATTATCCAATTCTCGAATATTTCCCGGCCAGGTATAACAGCGGATTGTTTCCAGGGCTTTCTTGGAAAATTTCCGGCTCCGCTTGTTCATTTCCCGCACATGGCGATCTAAAAAATATTCAGCCAGGGGAATAATATCCTCCGGACGATCCCGTAAGGGAGGCAAGGATAAGTTCACTACATTGAGCCGGAAAAAGAGATCCTCTCGGAAGGTTCCTGCCCTGACCGCCTGCTTCAAATCCTTGTTGGTGGCGGCGATAACCCGAATATTCACTCGTATCAATCGTGTACCGCCCACACGGGGAAATTCATGATCTTGGAGGACTCGCAACAGTTTTGCCTGTAAACCAATAGGCATGTCACCAATTTCATCCAGAAAGACCGTTCCGCCATCGGCCGCTTCAATTTTTCCTTTTTGCAACGAATCCGCTCCGGTAAACGCGCCTTTTTCATGCCCGAAAAGCTCGTTTTCCAACAAGGACTCATTCAAGGCGACGCAATTGATAATGCTAAAGGGCATGTCCCGGCGTGAAGACCACCGATGGATAGACCGTGCGAACAGTTCCTTACCCGTCCCGCTTTCACCAAGAAGCAATACCATCGCATCGGAATCGGCAGCTCGTTTGGCCAATTCCACCATTGATCGTACTTGTGGACTTTCCCCCACAATTTTGGCATACCGACTCTCCACTTCCCCACGTAAAGATGCCACTTGACGAGTCAGGGCCTCCCGGGTCAGCACCTTATTCAAGACAAGGGTCAGATGATCCAGTTCAATCGGTTTGGTGAGAAAATCATAGGCTCCGGCACGCATCGCTTCGACCGCCTTGGAAATGGTGCCGTGCGCCGTCATGACAATCACCGGCAACGGCAGGGATTCACTGAATCCTTGAGCCGATTGACTGGCCGGATCAAAAGTCTCCCGTCGCCCCGTGCTGGCTAGTTGATGCAAGACCTCCATACCGTTCATCTGCGGCATTTCCAGATCCAGCAACATCAAATTTGGAGCTTCCCGTTCCCATTGCTGCAGAGCTTCTTTCCCATCAGCCGCCGACACCGTGTCATACCCTAACGCCTCTAGCCGATCCGTCAGCATCAACACAATATCCGGGTGATCATCTACAATAAGAATCTTTTTCTTCATACCCCTTTCTCCTTGTGCCCGTACCCGGATCCGAATACCCGAACTTTCTCACTTGCTCTGGCTCGTTTCCTCATCGGTTGAGCTGCTCTAATACGGCGGCAGCCAACAGCGGGACCATCAGTTCATGATGACCGGTCAGAGCATATCCCTGCCCGCCTTTTTGTGTCGGCCGTTTCACTACATTCGTCAGTGGACGATAATGGGACAGAAAATCCATGTTGACGGTGGTAATCCGTTTCAAGGGGTGCCCCAGATTACGCCCGAGCGTCACGGTCTTTAAAAATACCTCTGGCAGGAGCACGGCAGACCCAAGATTGAGATACACTCCACCTTCCATCCTCGCCACCACGGCAGCCAGCGTTCGAAAATCCCGCAATGACCCTTCCCCGATGGCTTCCCCATTTGCGTGAGGATGCATATGGATAATATCGGTCCCGATAGCCACGTGAACGGTGACCGGCAGGCCCAAGCTCGCACCTGCCGCCAGCACACTCTGACGCCGGTGCGGAAATATCCGGGGGTGTGCCCTGATATATCCGCCAACCGCAGCTCCAATCCCCAAACCCTTTTTCCAACCCTGTGAGATGGCGTCATTGAGAATGCTCCCCGTGTCTTCCGCCATACCAAACCGGCCTGAATCAATTTCAGCTTCCACTTCCTCCGAGGTTTGCCCCAGATAGGCCAACTCAAAATCATGAATAATGACCGCGCCATTCACGGCCAACGCCGTAATGACCCCTTTTCGCATAAGATCAATCACAATAGGATTTAATCCGACTTTGGTCACATGAGCCCCCATCCCCACAATGACAGGTCGGCCACGGCGACGGGCCTGGACAATGGCGGACACGACGGCACGAAACGTCTGTCCGGCCAAAATATCCGGTAGGGTCTGTAGAAACTTTCTGAGTGAGGCTCCACGCTTCCACGGTTGGGCAAACTCAGACATGTTCACTTTGGAGTGACGAGACCGTAACGGATACGTGCGAAGCCGTTTGAGGTTCAGTGTGGGAAAACGAGAAGGGTTAGTGGAATTAGATTTGCTCACCAAAAAGCCGCTCTTCCACAAATTCACAGAGGACGTGACCTAGAGTGATATGACATTCCTGAATTCTGGCCGTTACCGTCGAAGGCACGCGAAAGGCATATTCCACCAGATCGCCAAGTTTTCCTCCGGTGGCTCCCGTCCAGGCTACGGTAAATAATCCACGTTCGCGGGCAGCTTCCACCGCCCGAATCACATTGAGCGAATTGCCGCTGGTGCTAATGGCCACGGCCACATCATTTTTTCGTCCATGTGCCAGAATTTGGCGGGAAAAAATGTCGGTGTAGTCATAATCATTGGCGATACAGGTCAGCACCGCCATATCGGTGGCCAACGCCATGGCCGGCAGAGGCTCCCGATCACGTTTATAGCGGCCGACGAACTCGGCAGCGATATGGGAAGCATCCGTCGCACTGCCACCGTTGCCAAAGAGGAGCACTTTCCGACCTTCCCGGAACGTGCGGATCAACAATTGCCCGACTTCAATGACCATTTCGGCGTGGGTACGAATGAATGTACATTTCACATCCGCGCTGGTTTCAAACGCCCCAATAATGGCTTCTCGCTCCATAACGCGCAATTCTAACAGGGTGCCGTGCAATTTCCTATCCTTTCGGGCTGCTGATTTTCTGTTTCCTTCACTCGGCAGACCGTTCGCTTTGCCCGGCTGATAACCCGATGATATAGTGACGCCTATTGTGAGTACGATTGGTCCTACCAAGGCGCTTCTCATCGGCATGCAAGCCGATCCCCAGCCAGCGATTGCTACCCTTCAGGCACTCACCCCTGACATGGTGTGTTTTGTCCTGCATGAATCGCATAAACCGGTCGCCGAATCAGACATTCATCCGGCTCTCTCAAAAATGCCCCAACGATGGGATTGGATTGTTTTGCCCGAGCCTCAGGATTTTTCAGCTTGCCACAAAACCTTGGCCCGCGAACTTCCCCTCTTGCTATCCACCTGGGGAGTTCTTCCGGGAGAACTGGTGATTGACCTAACCGGTTCCACACCCGCCATGGCCTCTGCCATGACGTTGGTGGGATTTCCCTTTTCCCATGCTATTCGCATGACTCCAGATCCCTCCTTGGGGTTTTCATCCAATACGACAGAACTTGCCGGAAGACCCCCAGCCACCTCCATGGGTGAGAACCCTTGGGATGAAGAGGCTCCCCGCCTTCGGCAGGAGGCTTGCCAACTTTTTAACCAGGGAGCCTACGAGACCGCAGCCAAAAATTTTCGGGCCTTGGAGCATTCGGTGAGCGGAGGCCTGAAACCCCTCTACCGTGCCCTAGCAGACGTAACCCATGGCTATGCATTGTGGGACCAGCATCTTTACCGCCCAGCATGGGAAAAATTAAAAGGCGGGACTAAAGCGTTGGAATTGGCTTCGGTATGGGGTGGTCCGCCAGGGATGGACCGTCTGATCACATTATTAAAAAGCCATTTATCCTTTCTTGAACGGATCGTGTTGGACGCCAAGGAGATCAAACCGGCCATCGCATTGGATTTGTTGGCTTGGGCCAAGCGGCGAGGAGACCGTCATCGGGAACTGGAGCAAGCCACCCGCACGTTGCTCCGGGCATTCGAAGCCCGAACGCAAGCACAATTGTCTTCCCGGCATCAGATCAAAAGCTGGGACGTCAACCCCGATCATCTCCCAGAAACTCTGCGGAACACCTGCCGATCCTGTTATCAAAATGAGATTGACGGAAAATATCGCCTTCCTCTCCATGGACAATTATTGGCATTGGAGGGATTGGGAGATCCGCTGGGGCAACAATTCATGCGGGACTGGCCGAAACTGAAAACGCTATTTGATGCAGCGGATCACAGCATCCTGGGTGGCGGGTTCGAACCGATTAAGCCTGAACGGTTCCAACAGTTATTTGAAGTGGTTCTGAAACACAGCGGCGTAACCGTCTCAGAGCTTCCTGAATTTCCCGTTCTCCACTTACCCTAATCACCTTCGTCTGCCATGGACATTCGCGTCTATTACGAAGATACGGACTGTGGCGGTGTGGTGTATTATGCCAATTACCTCAAGTACTTTGAACGAGCGCGGACCCATTACCTGGAAGACCACGGCCTATCCGTGGCCGATCTTCTCAGGGAAGGCACCGAGTTTCGTGTTATTCGTGCGGAGCTGGCCTATCGATCAGCTGCCGCCTATGGAGAAATCTTGACCATCGACACGGTCGTGGCGGCAGACCGCCGACTCTCGCTTACCTTTTCTCACATCATGAAGGATCGTCCTACCCAACGACTAATTGTGGAAGGCTCCGCTACCTTAGTCGCCGTGGATATGAATGGGAAAGTGAAACGCATTCCTCCTTTTCTTCTTGAAGCTTTGAAGATTGCGCCTTCATAATCTTAGAAAGCACCGCACTTTTTCAATTTGGCTCCCTTCGCAAATAACTTCCTGCGATGCACATCCAACCCACTCGACAATCGGGACAAGTCCTTGCCTCATCTTTTTTGCCGTTTGCCGAAGCCTGGACTCTTCAACACACCCTCGTGGAGCAACGAAGACAGGAGATGATCCCGGATACCCTGATCCTGACTCAACATGAACCGGTCATCACGACAGGTCGAACGACCAAATCGGAACATTGGCAAGCCAATCAACTGGCTCTTCAGGAAAAACAGATCATCTGCCATGCAATCGAGCGAGGCGGATCCGTGACCTATCATGGTCCCGGACAAATAGTTGGGTATCCGATTCTTCGATTACGAAACTTTTGTCCGGGTCCAAAATTATATGTCCAAAAACTGGAAGAAGTGCTGATTCGCTCTTTGAAAGAATGGGGCATTTCCGCCTGCCGCCATGATAAGCACCGCGGGGTGTGGGTGAAAACACCCGGAGAGAGGACAAAAAAAATCGCCTCTATTGGTGTACGAATCGCGCGCGGAATCACGATGCACGGATTCGCTCTAAACGTGAGCATGGACCTTCACCCCTTCACCCTCATTACACCCTGCGGCATTGAGGGATGCCAGGTAACATCCATGGCCGAACAACTGTCACAACCAGTTGTAGTGGAAGAGATTCCACAGACAATCATTCAGCAATTTTCTAATGTCTTCGGACTGCCATTCCTTTCTAGTTGAACAGACGCCATGTCCCCGTGGAAGAACCGGATGACCGGCAACTCCATTGAAGACGACGCATTCACACGGCGTTTCATGCACACCAGGGCTACCATTCAGATCCCCCAGCCCCCGCTCAGATGCAGATTCGCCCCTGTCACATAAGCGGCCTCATCGGATAGAAAATATCGGACGGCTTGCACCGCATCCTGAATATTGCCGATGTAACCAGCCGGAATTTTTTTGACCATGCCTGCCAACTCCTCTGGCGGAGAACTCCCGGAATCAATAAACCCAGGAGAAACGGCATTGACGGTAATCCCATCCGCCGCCAAGAGTTTGGCCAATGTGCGCGTGAGAATCAACACGCCGGCTTTGGCGATATAATGAGCGGTGACATAGGGTTGGGCTTCCATCTTATCCGCATTGGCCATACCGAATGAAACAATCCGACCATATTTCCTGGTTTTCATCCCAGGCGCCACCGCCTTGGCCAGAAAAAAAATGGAATCCAAGTTATTTCTCATCATGTCGGCCCAGCCTTCAGGAGTTTCTTCAAACAGATGCACGCGATGGTAGGGACCGGCTCCATTGATCAACGCATCAATTCTTCCCCAGGCCCCTTCCACCTGTTGCACCAGATCCGTCACGGCATTCCATTGCGACACATCACACTGGATTGCCAAGGCCTTGCCGCCTTGCGCTTCTATTGTATGTTGAACCTCCTCAGCATCCTGCTGACTCGTGCGATAGCATATGGCTACCGCCCATCCGGCCTCGGCTAAATTCAACGCGACTCCACGGCCAATACCCCTCGCACCTCCTGTGATCAGCACTACCCGTTTATCCATCTGTCCTCTGGCGTCCCTACGCCCTCGCTTTCAGGCGTTTCTCCAATTCCATGAATACATTCTTGGTCCGCTGGGAGATCGGAGTACTCCCTGGCCGTTTGAGCTCTTGAATGAACGCCTGGACATCCTCAATGGTATCAATATCTCGTAGCGTCGGGAGCCGGGCCAGGGATAATCCCAGGGCTTTCACTTTCTGTTCCGTTAGAGCACAAACCTGACTGGTCGACCAGGGAATATGTTGGAAGAGTTCCGGAACAGGCTTACGCAGGCCAATAAGATAATAGCCCCCATCCAGAGTCGGCCCCAATACCACATCATGATCCTGCAACACACTCACCGCCTGCGTTAACAGCTGAGGCGAAATTCCAGGAATATCGGTTCCCACAATCACCAGGGCCTGATAGGCCGAGCGTAAGCCGTCTTGAAAGGTTTTGGCCATACGTGCGCCCAAATCTTCTCCACTTTGCTCCCAAAGCTTCACTTGAAATCGAGTTTCCATCGCTTTAAAAAATGGATGTTGACCGGTGGGTGCTCCTGCCAGAATCCGGTCACATCCCTTCACCACCTGGCAACATTCCAACAGATCCATAACCAAGCTGCCATGCAGGCTGGCAGCCTCATCTCCTGTCAAAGGCGGGCACAGGCGAGTTTTGACATATCCTTCAATCGGGGCCTTGGCATACACCACGATCGCCTTGGATACCGAAGGAGCAGGAGACCGGCGATGACGGAACGACGGCGTTGGCGCACGGAATGAAGGCGGTCGCCTTTTTTTATCGGATCGCGTCATAAAATTGCTGCAATCTCCTGGGATCCCATCCCATCCAATACAATAATCGGAGTGTCCACATTCGAAGGATGGTGCGCAAGGGGCCGCACCGTTCCCACCGCCGAAAGGACGTGATCACGAATTCCCGTAAAGCCACGACTGGACCAACGGTTTTCAACCGGGTCGTGAATTCAATATCTTCCATCAAGGGAATGTCTGCAAATCCTCCCAGCCGTTCAAACACACCACGCCGGACAAAAATGGTCTGGTCCCCCGTACAAATTCCCGTCCAACGGGATCGAAGATTCATCATTCGACTGATCACCCAAGCCCATCCCCTGTCTTTGGGAAATCGGACATCAAACCGCCCTCCCACATTGGAAGCGTCGGCCATGGCCTGACGAATATATTGCAGGGCCCGATCCGGCAAATCGGTATCAGCGTGCAGAAAGACCAGAACCTCGGCTTGCGTGTTCTTCGCGCCGGCATTCATCTGAACGGCGCGGCCACATCCACTCGACACCAATTGGATCCGTCCCGATAACGGCTGTTTCAGAAATGGCTGCGCGACTTCAATCGTCCTATCTCGGCTCCCCCCATCAACGACAATAATCTCATCAAATCCCTTCGAGAGAAGTTCCTTGAGCAGCCGAGGTAACGCAGCTTCTTCATTGAACACCGGAATAATGACGGCAATCGTCATGTTGGAACAGGCAGGGCAGGGAGATCACTCTCCAACAGGGATGAATTTGATCCCTAGCTGATTCGATTATTCAGCCGGCTTTTGGGGGGACTTGAACATGAAAAAGACCACGAGCGCGATCGTTCCCCAATAGATAATGTATTTGTGCCAAAATAAGACTTCCCCAAAATGCATAAATGCCAGGGCGCAAACTGCGGATCCGGCCATCACGGCATATTTGACGGTCGCATTTTCAACCGAGGAATATGCCCACATCGCCATTCCCCCGAAGTAAATGATCATGGGAAAGATTGTGATTTCCGCGCCGGTACTGGCAGACAGAAACACCTGCAAAAATCCGATGAAGACCATGGCCGACCCCACCATCCGCATGGCTACTTGCATTTGCTTGTCTTCATTGGAATCCGGGTCCTCGTCCTGCACAGGCGGACGGGGAGGCACGGGCTTGTGAGTGAGAGGATCGGTCGACTGAGGTTGCTCAGATTCTGGATTCATAGTTACCATTTAAAATGTTTGCTAAGGGTGAGCCCCTGCTGATAATAGGAAGACCCTAAAGCCGATCCATATAACTGCATGGGAATATCGCGCATTTTCTCGTAGACGACTTTAAAAAATGTCTGCCCGTCGTGAATGCGGAAGGGGACATCGTGGGGGCGCACTTCCAACACCACCTGCGTGCCTTTCCGAGTAGGGTGGGCATACCCAAACCCTGGGTCGAAAAACCCCGCATAATGAGTGCGGAGTTCTCCACAGGCCGCTTCATACGCCACCATTTCTGATGAATAACCCGGCGGAACTTGAATGCGTTCCTTCGAGGCCAGGATATAAAACTCTTCGGGTTCCAACAGCATGGTGGCCGTGGTATTACGTCTGAGAGGTTCCCAGAAATCCATCGCCGCATAATGTCCTACCTGACTCAGATCTATCACGTGACTGTTTTTTTTGGCCCGATACCCGACAATCGCCTCAGGCTGATTATTTCCCCGCAAATCCACGCTCAAAAACAGGCCATTATCCATCCGCAGTTCCTTGGCGGATACAGGGCGATCGGTGTGTTCCGAATCACCATTATGAAAGAGCAGGGGAGTTTTTTTGTGAATGGACCGTAATCCCGCATCCGACACCAAAGGCTTGCCCGTCATGAGCCGTAATTGGTTGAGAGACAGCCCGGCCTTGACGCGGATGGTAAAGGACCGAGGCACGACCTCCAGGAACAACTGCCCTTGGTACCCGGCACGAATTTCATCAAAGCCCACATGCAGGTCTGTCACCACACGAGTAAAAATATCCAACCGTCCCGTCGAACTCTTGGGATTAGCGCGACCGCGAATATCTTTGGGGAGTTTGAGCCGTTCCATCAGCGGCACAAGATAAACATGACCTTTCTCCAGAATGGCCCCATTGGTCAAATCCATATCGTACATGACCAAATCGGACCGGTAGAGATCTTCAATGGAAAATTGGGATTGCTGGTCTGAAGGCTCTGGCAAAAAACTGCTGAGCAGACGATATGCCTTGGTTCCTAACCGCAAATCCAGACTGGCTGGTTGGATTTGCTTGGACGTAATCGGGACGTCTGCTTGGATGATATTGCGACGAACCAAGGCTCGCAGATGCTGGTAGGAGAGAATGCCCGTTTTCTTGGAATCAGTCATGAATACTCGTCCATGGCTCCGGTGTTGCATCCCCCACCAGACAGGGGAGCCCCAACCATGGGCAATTCCCGGCTTCCGGGAGAGGCAGGCTGGGGATAGTGATAGGTTTTATTCTCGTAGTTTTTCAGGACGGCGCCTTCTTCATCCAAATTCAACAGGTAGTCGCTCGGCAATAAGGGAATTTTTCCGCCTCCGCCGGGCGCATCGATCACAAAATGTGGCACGGCCATGCCGCTGGTATGCCCTTGCAGGGATTGAATAATTCTCAGCCCTGTTTCCACCGTGGTCCTGAAATGATTGGTCCCCTTGGTGAGGTCAGCCTGGTATAAATAGTAGGGTTTGACTCGAGCTAATAATAATTGATGCATGAGGCGCTTCATGATGTCCGGATCGTCATTGACACCCTTCAGCAGGACGGTCTGCGCGCCTAGCGGTACACCCGCATCGGCTAACCGGCCGCAGGCTTCTTTGACTTCCGGGGTCAACTCATCAGGATGGTTAAAATGCAGATTCATATAAATGGGATGGTAGCGTTTGACGATTTCACAGAGTTCGGGCGTGATGCGTTGTGGCAACGTTCCCGGCACTCGGCTTCCAAATCGAATGAGTTCCAGATGCGGAATTGACCGGAGGGCTTTTAATATGCGGTCAATGAGATGATCCGGTAAGAGTAAGGGATCGCCACCTGACAAAATCACATCCCGTACTTCTGTATGCTCCCGGAGGTAAGCGACCGCTTGATCCAATTCCCCTTTCTTAAGGAAACCCGGCTTGCCGACTAACCGCTTCCTCGTACAAAACCGGCAATAAATGGGGCATTGGTTGGTGACCATCAACAAGGCGCGATCCGGATACCGATGCACCAAGTGAGGCACGGGGCTATCCGTATCCTCCTCCAATGGATCATCCGGAGCATCGATGTCATCCAATTCGATCGCTTCCGGCACCACCTGCTTCCAGATGGCATCCCCTTTCTCTTTGATCGTCGCCAGGACAGTGGGGGTAATCCGCATGGGATAGGGACCCACCACATCTTCCACTTCCTTGGGATCCACTCCCAGATATTTTGCCAGATCCTTGGGTTTCGTAATACTGTCGGCTAAAACCTTTTTCCAATCCTCCATGGCTAGTCCTTCCTTTCGTCAGAGGAACTGAGGGGTGGGGTGGGTTCTTGCTGCCGATCGATTGTTGATTTGCGTTGCCCATTGACAGACTTCATATCCAGATACGCTACGATTTCATAGGTCTCAGTTAATACTGTTTCACCATCAACCAGGACTGGAACATAGTACTGGCCGGACACCGCATGTACCTGTTGGCGCATGGGTCGCATATCAGGCACGATTTCGTGCTCATACGAAAACCCATGCTCAGCTAATTTCTGCCGGACCACTTCGCAATCCGGACACCATTCGACATGATACAGTTTCATGATCCTACCAGGATTTGAGGCCTTTACTTACGTCTTCCCGCTCGTCCAGCTATTACAGTTCTCAGGTACTTCATTCTCCGTCGATCGCTTAGCCTACCGCACAGGGCACCATCACAGCATCTTTCATCCCATGAATAATTTTCTTATCCTTGGGACAAATAGTAGCCAGCACCCCCGCCAATTCGGCCTTGCCATCTGCCACCCCATAATAAGGAGACAAGCGAACTCGACCTTCCATGCTCCTGACCTCCTCCGTCGACGGGTCATAATATTCAACCACAACCACCTGCCCTTTGTGAAACACTTGGAGGATGGAAGGAGAAGTTTGAAAGCCTTCCAACGCACGACGCAAGGTCTCCTGCCAGTGTTGTTGAGATAAATCATGGCCAATGGCAACGCCCCGGGAGCCCCAAGCCTGTTCCGAAAACCCGGAAACCTTGACCACATACTGACGCTCTTTTTGACTGGCTTTTTCCAGCCACGACCAATCCGACACGGCCCGATTGTTATGGAGCAGCCCCGGCAGGACCGCGGAGGGGGGCAAAGGTCGGGGATCCAACACCCAGGTTTTGGGGATAACCGCTCGCAAACAGTCCTGCACAGCAGGTGTTAGGGCTCGCTCCCAATAAGCCTCCAACAACGGATGATGAAACAAGGCTAGTGCTAACTTTTCCTCCATCCAGGGCTTATATGGAGGCGTCATGAGGACCTTTCCCTTTTTCGCGCTATACATCACCAATTCAGCCTTGGGAATATTTTTGAGATCAAATAATTCGTAAAACCGATACACCAAAGAAATAGGGGATTCGTGCTGATCTTGTCCGATGAATAATCCGTCCTCCGAAAATCGAATATCTTTGGGATGGACACACCAGGCCTTCAAGCCTTCCCTGCGGAGTTGCTCCGCCATCCATTGCATTTCAGCCCGGTAGGATTCCGCTTCATCTGACACGACAATGGCCAGCGATGGGGGCTGCGCTTGAAGGACCGAATGCACCATTCTGGCGAACTGTTTCACCATCCCATCAGCAGAAGGCCAAATGTCAAACCCTTCTTGTGTATACGCGCGGCTCAGACTGCCGGTGAGCCCCAAGCCGCCTGGCACCGAATCCAGTTCCGTCAACGCAATACCCGTGTCGGTCAAAATCAGATCGGGTCGAATAATTCCCGGAATATGATCCTTAAAACGATTCATCCGTGCAAAGGCCAGCAATTCAGGCGGCTTACCCAAATCCAAGTATTCATGAACCCATTGCGGTTCCCGGCCTTTCACACTATCCACATACAGCTTATTCAAGGCCTGATAAAAAGACAGCAAATACCCCCCTAATTCCTGGAGAAATGCGGCCTGATCGGGGGATAAGAAAAAAGGCTTGCAGGACAAACGCCAGGCATCCCTGGTTTCGGAAGCCCAGAGACCATCACGAATCAGACCTTCCTTCAGGCTTGAATAGGAGGCGGAGGTCTTTCCCACTCGTGAAGATCGGTTCGACTCTGATACAGAAAACCCAGGAGCCAACCTGGGAAATGCGGGGGAACAGGGAACAGAAGAAGGAGAACCAGACACCCTACCCTCCTTCACCACGGATCCTACGTTGTGAGGGGACCAGGAGAACCCATTGACGAGAAATATGGATGAGCAATCGGATATTCAAATGGGGCATTTGTTAGAATGATCAGATGGTAACATGCCTTCTTGAAACCAGACAAGGTAAAATGGGTGATTCTCTCTGAACGAGTGCTGGGAATCACTTTTAGAAGCCGGAACACCCTCCCCAATTCCCATGATGATCAAACCTCAGATCGTTCCATCAGAGGAGTGCCTACGCTGTGATGTCTGTTGCCGATTCCCGGAAGCGAACAGTTTCCTTCGCCCCTATTTCACGGAAAAGGAAATTCGACAGGCTCTCCTTTATGGAATCGACCCAATCCACTTTTCAGACCAAGCTGGGTGCCAAATTGCTGTAGTACCTCATCCGGCGGGTGAAGGGTTTTTGTGTCCTGCTTTTAATCATGAAACGCATCAATGCCGGCTTTATCAAGTTCGTCCATTCGATTGCCAGCTCTACCCATTTGCCCTCATGTGGAATGTTGAACGGGACACCGTCCTCTTTGCCTGGGATCCCAAATGCCCATACCTCCTTGCTCAAAGCGGGGAAGATATGCCTCCCATGTGGCTAGACATAGACCCCGCCTCGCTCGCCCTCCCAGCCTCCTTGCTGGAACAGGCTCATATGGTGGAATTACGCTTGGAATCAGAGGACACCATCGCTTCACTTGTCGCCCATCCTCGGCTGATCACCGACTTTCAACCGGATATCGTCATTCTTAAACCGTTGCCCCGCCTAACAGCGGCCCTGCGGGATCCGTTGTAATCCACCGGCATGCTTCCTCTCATGGTCTCTTCCCTCATAACCCGCTAATCCCGTATATATAACCACATGTCGCTTCACCTTACGGCTCTGACCATTAAAGACCAATTCCGCTTTCATCAGGCCATTGGATCGACACTCATTGGAGGAAACACTCCGTTGGCCGCATGGTCCTTCCCCGCGCATTACATCTGGAAGGATTTGTTTTCATACTCCTGGACCGAAGTAGACGGATGGATTTGCCTCTTTGCCCAATACGCCGATGGCATTTTTATGCCTCTCCCGCCCTTGGGGCCACGCTCCGGCACCGGATCCTCTACCGTCAGCTCCCTTCAACCGATCTTTCGCTATGTCATGGAGTGGATGGACACCCACAATCAAGGAAGGCCGGTCACCCGGATCGAAAACATTCCCGCTGAATTAAAAGAAGCAATACAGACTTGGGGTTATCGCCTAACCCAAAAAGATTCCGATTATCTTTATGACACGTCGGACTTGATCGCACTCAAAGGCAACCCATATAAAAGCCAGCGAGCCGCCTATAATCGCTTCCTCAAGTCGCACCGGTTCCGTTTGGGGCCTTATCGCGTATTGGACCGGGATAATTGTCTGGCGCTATTTCAGCGATGGGTCCACCAAAAGGAAGAAATTCCCTTTGCCCCCCAATCACCCAATGAAGAAATTGCCCGTTTAATGTTACGGGACTCTGCGAAAGCCCACCGCGTGGTACTTAATGAATACCGAGAATTAGGCCTGACCGGACGGGTACTTTGGGTAGACGGTAGCATCAGAGGCTACACGTTCGGCTATCCTCGTTCTCGGGAAGTCTTTTGTGTGTTATTGGAAGTGGCTGACCGTTCTGTGTATGGTCTCTCGCATTATCTTTTTCGAGAGTTTTGCCGGGAATTTCAACACTATTCGTATATCAACACCATGGATGACTCCGGGCTTCCCAGCCTGGCGCGAGCCAAGCGTGCCTATCATCCCTGCCAAATGGTGGCTAATTACATTGCCCAACCCACATGAGCCTCTCATTTAAAAAAGAATGTGAGACCCGGCCTTCACCTTTTTGCATGCAGGAAAGGGGAAAGTTGTTCTCCCGGAATTCTCCCACGTATAATGCAACCCGGCTCACGGTTGAGCGAATCTATGCGCCACACTCACTTTTTTCTCAAGAGGATGACTGAAGGATGAAAGGTCAGGAATTCGGCATTGAACAATTTCGGGTCTCGGAAGAGCCCTTCTATCAGGAGGTGACCGGAGAAGTCGGACTGTTTAAGGTCGCAGCCTCACAAAAAATCCCCGTGATGCTCAAGGGACCCACAGGGTGCGGAAAGACTCGGTTCGTCCAACATATGGCCTATCAACTGAACCGTCCCCTGATCACCGTCGCCTGCCACGAAGATCTGACCGCTTCGGATTTAGTAGGCCGCTTTTTATTAAAAGGCGAGGAAACAATCTGGGTGGATGGCCCTCTCACATTGGGCGTCAAGCATGGAGCCATTGTCTATTTGGACGAAGTGGTGGAAGCCAGAAAAGATACCACCGTATTGATTCATCCCTTAAGCGATGACCGACGATTTCTGCCCATTGAAAAAAAAGGACAACTCGTTCAAGCCGTGGATGACTTTTTATTGGTCATTTCCTATAACCCCGGCTATCAAAGTGTCCTCAAGGAACTAAAACAAAGCACCAAACAGCGATTCATGGCCATTGAATTCGGATATCCCCCCAAAGACCTTGAAACGACGATCGTGGAACATGAAGCCAAGGTGTCACGGGATATCGCCACTCGCCTGGTCAAACTGGCGGAAAAAGTTCGAAATCTTCGCAGCCATGGTCTTGACGAAGGAGTCAGTACCCGATTGCTCATTTATGCCGGAACGTTAATCCAGCAGGGCGTGCCGCCGAGTCAAGCCTGCGATGCGGCAATAACCAGACCGATCACCGACGATGCCGATATGCAACGAAGCATCCAGGAAGTTATCAAAGCAATCTTCTAAGAACCGGACCATGGTAAGGAGGCGTTCCATGAAAATCGGCATATTGATGATCGCCTGTTTCGCCCTGATGCTCCTCCCAGGCTGCATGGGATTATTTCATCCTCAAGCCGAAGCCATTTACCAGCAGGCTCAAGGTTCGAATTCCCAACACACAGCCCTGACCATCCTGGAAATGATGAAAACCTCTGCCCAACAAGCCAAAAACGAACATGGAGCCTCGCCGGGAATTGAGGCCTTGCATGATCAATTTCATGCTTTTTACAGAACATTTTGTGATTTCTCCGACCAACAGCGGGCCACGACCGCCTATGAACAGGCCGTGACCCTCACTCAGGAATTGAAGACCGTCTTTCACCGACTTTGGAAGTTCAAACAGGATACCACCCTTCGGGGAGCCCACCTGGACCTTCTCTTGTCCAGAATTCGAGAACTCCACACCTTCATCCAAGAAATCCCAACCTAATTCTTTGCTTCAACGTTTTCATGTTTGGTCCTCCCGACACTACGTGTTGAGCCGAAAACACAAACATTTTTTATCGGCCCCTTCATTCTGTCCCATAAAAACCCGATAGGAAAGTTTGGACACCGCCATCGTGTTTAGGCAGCTCTCAAGGCCCAAGCCAAAAGACCCTGCTGGAGATAGCCGCATGAAACCCAAACTCTCGACCGATCCCATGTATAAATTGCTGCGTGACGGCAAGATTACGGAATTCAATGCCCGATTTCAGGCCAAAGAGAAGCCCGATTTCACCAATTGCGATTTTCGGGGCGTCGATCTACGGGGCCTTGAGGTTACGGGAGTCGATTTCAGCGGGAGCTATTTCCGCCAGGCCGACCTCCGGGGAGTGGATCTTTCTCACTGTAACCTGGATGGGGCCAGCATCCATGGAGCCCAAATTTCCGGTGTCCTCTTTCCCAGGGAACTCAGTCCCCAGGAGATCATGCTTTCCCACCAACAAGGAACCCGTATGCGATACGGGCTGTAACCCCATCCCCTCTCCCGATACGGTTATCAACCCCGCTTCGTTGACAGTCCCTTCCGTTCAACTTACACTTCCCTCCGAGTCTTGGAAGGATGTCTCCATGCATCAGCCACAAAACATCATCGCCATTGTTTATGATTTCGACCATACGCTGAGCCCACACTATATGCAGGATCACACGATCCTGCGGCACGCCGAGCTTGATCCCCCGACTTTTTGGAAAAGTTGCACTGCCCTGATCGAAGCACGGGATTACGATCAGGAGTTAGCCTACATGAAACGAATGTTGGAAGAGCCTCGCATTCGGAGCCTTTCCAACCAGGACCTTAAAACGATGGGAAGCCAATTATCGTTTTTCCCGGGTGTACCCACGTTCTTTGATGAACTGAACATGATTGTGAAAAAACCCCAGTATGAGGAAGTGCCCATTCGCTTGGAGCATTACGTCGTCAGTTCGGGGCTGAAAGCCATTCTGGATGGCAGTGTGGTGGCAAGCCATGTCCGAGCCATCTTCGGCTGCGAATTCGACGAGGAAGATGGGCATATCAGTTTTCCCAAACGGACCATCAGTCATACTCAAAAAACTCAATTCCTTTTTCGGGTGAATAAAGGTCTCACCGACCTAAAAGCCGATGTGAATGATCATATGCCCGAAGAAAGTCGACGGGTACCATTCCGGCAAATGATCTATGTCGGCGATGGACCGACGGATGTTCCCTGCTTCACAGTCATGAAAAAAAATGGAGGGTTTGCGTTAGCCGTATATAATCCCGAAGACCAGACTCGACGGTCATTTGAAAAATGTTACCAATTGACATTTCACGCAGACCGGGTCCATTTCATGGCACCTGCCGATTATCGACCTGGCAGCCATCTTCGTCTCATCTTGGAAAAACACATTACCGAGGTGGCGGATACCATCGTCGACCGTCGACGTCAGAGTGTGGAAGGGTCTCGCGTGCCGGCTCCAACTCCTTGAATGCCAGAACGAGTCGCGCATTCTCACATCCCACACGGATCCATCCCATTCATTGCGCAAGTCTTTTTCGCTCCAGTAAGGTATAAGAAAAGACAACCATACAGAAAACTCGGTGGTGTCAGCCGGAGGTGTTCCATGTCAGTTTCTTCCTTCATTCATCAGATCGCTTTTCCGCATGGGCCGATGAAGCCATGGCGGACAGCGGCTTTGGCCATCGGTCTTTTCATCGGTCTTCAGGGAAGCGTCGGGTGGGCAGGCGATCCCTTTGGCAGTTCTACGACGCCGCGCAATCAACAAGCTCCCAAAGATATGGCATTTGACCAAGTGAATTGGCAAAAACCACAGGGGGTGTTTTCCTGGATCACCATGGCCCGCGGCTATGAGACTCCCTGGGATTCCATTGGCCGTCCTGGCTGGATGACCATTGAAGACGCCTATGTCAAACCGGTGGATCCTGGCATTTCTGAGTTTTCAGCCGACACGGAGGCGTTTTATATTGTCTTTGAAGGGCAACCCCTGGATGCTCCCGGGCAATTCGCTGCAGCCTGGCATGAAGTGCAGGATGGCCAAACGGTATCCAATACCCCAGTGGGCAAAGATATCATCGAGCTGGAAATGAATCAGCGTTTTGGCTACTTTTTAATCTCACGACCCGCCGAGGGCTGGAAAAAGGGGAAATATCTGGTCAAAATCTACTATGGTTCCCCAGGCCAAGAACTCCACGCCATCAATGTCGTCGGTACCATGGAATTCCTCATTCAATAGTTGGCCAACCCGGTTTCTATACCGGACCTGACATACAAAACGATCTGGAGGCTTGCGTTTCAACAGCCTGTCTAACAGCCATCCGTTTTAACGCAAGGGATTGGGTTCGGGGGCAGGGGAGAGGGGCTGAGAGTCGGAAGGGCGTCGAGAGCGGAGAATTTCTTCCAGCGTCAAGAGGGCGTCACGCCCGGAGTTGGTTTCGAAACCCTTCGACAAGCTGGTATCCGCATACGTATGGCCCTGCTGTTGCGTCGCGCTTTGACTCAAACTGCCGGACCAGGGGCGGGGATCTATGGATCCATGCTTCCGGTTCCAAGCTGCCAGGCAAGCCTTGGCAATCAGTTTGTTCAATGGCGCAGGGTTGTAGAGCATCTTTTTAATATTCCAAGGCGTGAGACTCAGCGGATTATAACCCTTGGACAAATACCCTTCCGATAAGAGCCGTTTTTCTAAATCCGTATTCGGTTGAATGCCCAGGAAAAACATCAGGGGAAACACACGGGCCTCCCCTAGAATGGAAGCGACGACTTTGTAGGATTCGATGCTTTGCAGCAGCGTCTCTTCCGTCTCATCCGGGGAATTGAGGGAATAATTGAGAATGACCCGCCCCTTGAACCCGGCCTCCTTGAGATGACGGCATCCGTCATAGAGGTGCTCCAACTTAAAACCCATATGCATGCTGTTGAGCACCTTTTGCGATCCCGCTGTAATCGCTACTTCCAAATCCCCCACCCCCGATTGCACCATCAGCTTGGCAAGGTGAGCATTAATCAGAGAGGTTCTGACATAGCCAGACCACTCAATTGCCAGCTTCTGTGCAATGATTCGCTCTAAAATTTCTGTGCATTGAGGGTACGCATCTTTGCCCGTGATGAATTGCGCATCGGTAAACCAGAAACGCCTGGCCCCCCACTGATGGTAATATTGGGCAATGTCCTTTACCACGTTTTCCGCCGGCCGGTATCGTACACGCTTGCCCTCAATATAGGGATAGAGACAGAAAGAACAGTCATACGGACAGCCTCGTTTGCTCTGTACGCCGATACATTCTCCGACATATTCCGTATATTGAGGAAAGATTGACGTGAGATAGGGAAGATCCACGGACAAGGAATCCAAAAGGGCTGGAGTATGCTTGGTGCCCTTGGTGACACGCCCGTTTTCCCTCACGATAAATCGCTCTTCTCCCAGAGATTCGCCATTCAGGACCTTGAGTATGGCGTCTTCCCCTTCACCAAGAATCCCCATGATCCCTTCAGGCAGTTTTTCAATAAGCTGATCGGCAAACGCCGTAAAGGCGCCGCCGCCGATCATCATTTTAGCGGCGGGAAATTCTTTTCGAATTAACCAGGGATAGGAAAGATTGTGTTTGATGTCGGTGTAATACCGAAAGAGGTTCCGCAGGCCTTGCACCGAGGCCACCAACCGCTTGAAGGGATTGCTGGCATAGTAAAAATTAAAGGCATGCTCCAGGGAGGCATCCCCTTCGTGCGGGGAAAAGATCTGAATGTCCCGCCAGGAAAAACACACCAGCTCGGGATCAAACCCAGCCACCACATTTCTCAGCTGGGCAGGACGTTGGGAGGGGGGAAACAACGAAAGATCCAGAATTTGCTGACGTACATCCGGCCGACGGCGATGAACAAAATCCGCCAGATAGGTAATGCCAGTGGGATAGACCTTTTTACAGGGCAAGAAAACATACAAGACCGAACTCAGCATCTTATTTCACCGCCACGTGGATGGCGACGATGCCGCCAGTCACATTATGATATTCCACCGATGGAAACCCGGCCTCTTTGAGTAACACACAATATCGATCCTGATCCGGAAAGTTTCTGATCGAGGCCGGGAGGTATTCATACACGCCGGTGCCATCCCTGGCTACCACCGTTCCAATCCACGGCAAGAGCTTAAAAGAATACCAATCATAGAGCGTTCGAAATACCGGCGAAACCGGACGGGAGAATTCAAGGCACACAAACCGACCGCCTGGCTTCAATACCCGGTAAATTTCTCCGAGCGCTTTGGAGAGATTTCCGACATTTCTGACACAAAATCCTGCTGTAACGGTCTCAAAAGTCTGATCGGGAAAGGTCAAATGTTCGGCATTCATCTGCAAACAGGAAATTTGGTTGGTCAGATTTTGTCCCCGAACCTTTTGTTGACCTACCCGCAACATGGCTTCATTGAGGTCTGCGGCAAACACCTGACCTTCATGGCGCAGATGCGCATCCAGCAAAATGGCCAGGTCACACGTCCCAGCCCCAAGATCCAACGCCCGGGTCCCGGATCGCGGAGGTATATACGATACGGCTTGGCGTTTCCAGGAATGGTGGAGGCCAAAACTCAGGAGAGAATTGTTCAGGTCGTAAAACCGCGCAATCGCCGTAAACATCCGTTGGACCGCCTGCTCGCGGGCCGAACCTGTCCACGTAGACGCGGCTTTTCCGGGCACCTGATTCTTTTCCAGCGTTTGAACCATGGCAAAGGACCTAGCACTCGTTCTCGATCATTGTCAAGAATGGACCTGATCGAGATTCCGGAGTCGGCGGAATTTTCGAAAAGAGTGAGCCTACATCGGTAGGCCCTCATGGATTAAATAAAGAGAGTGGTTTCGGCACCGGCACAGGCAGCAAGAATCGCGGGCAGTCCCATCACGTCATCAACTCCTCCAGCCACAGCCTGAGCATCGACATTCATGTACTCAAGCCCCGCGCTACAGGCAATCAGTTTAAATTGCCCAACTTTCTTGGCCTCCTCGAACATTTCGGTAATCAAGGGCACATGACGCTCTTTCAACAAACGGGCCACTTCCGGTGCCTGAATGGCATATTCCGGGGGAAAGTCCAATTCATTCAGGCGACCGTCAGCCAATTTTTTGAGGGTCCAAAACAAGAGCACCACTATCACATCCTTCCCCATGGCCGCAGCGGTTAATCCGAGCGTAGCGGTCTGATGCAGCTTATCGTAGGTCGCGTTATGGGCAAAAATCACGAAGCGAGGTTTGGTGGGCATACGCTCAACCGGGGAATGCGGGACGACACATCAATGGTCTTTAGGTTCCTCGTTTTGCCGGACGAATGAGGGGCTGAGATTTTCGGGGAACCAGCGTCCAGTTGTCTTCCTCATAGAGCAGACAACATTTGAGACGGCCACAGACCCCAATACGGTGACCATCCATATTCCCTTGCGGGCCGTCTCCTCGTCCACGAGGGTACACGGGTTTAAAATCCGTTAAAAAACTGGCACAACAAAGGACCAGACCGCAAGTATCCACGCCACCTAACCGGCCGGCTTCCTCACGGGTGGAAATTTGCCGCATCTCAATCCGGCACCCAAAGCGACGAGCCAAATCTTTAACCAGCTGACGGAAATCAATTCGATCGTCAGCCGTATAGGTAAAGGTTAAAGACCGTCGGGATAAGGTGCCAAAGACTTCCACCAATTTCATCCGCAATCCCAAACTTTCTATGCACTCCAGGCAGAATGCCCGGCCTTCCTCCACCAGTCGTTGTTGACGGGCAATCGCCCGTTCATCTTCCTCAGAGGCTTTCCGGATAATGCTGCGCATGACCCGCATGGGGGGGCTGAAAGGCAATCGCTGTGGTGCCTGATACACCTTGCCATAGGTTTGATCCGGCTCCATTTCAAGGATCACCCAATCCCCAGCCTTGATCGAAGGATCGTCCGTACGGGTTTTCTTGACTTCCCCTAGATCACGGACCTTGACCCCGACCACGATTACCTCTTGGGGATTTGTTATTTTCTCATTCATAGCCATATTCCTACTTAGCTTCATCAACACAGAAAACAGAGGCGTTCATCATACCGAACTTCCCGAGTCAGGCCAAGCGGACCATCCTCTTCCTCTCTCCCTACTACCGCTGCCGTTGCAAAAATGAAGGAGGCTGGTGATCCAATTGATAAAGGGCCATCGGAGCCAGCTGATCGGAAAAGGAGTGTATCCTGGTGTGTCCTCCAGCCTCGGCACGAAAGACATCAAAGGCCTGACCGTAATGATAGCCGCATCCGATGGGAGACAAATCCTGCCGGAGGCTGTCGGGAGGATCCCAATGAGCGGTCAACAAGGCGGTTCTTGCCGGATTTCTCCCGCTAAACATAAAGGACAGATGGTCTGGATACCAATCGGCTCCCCCGGTTGCATAGGAAACAAACTGTTTCGCTTGAGCGGTATGACACAATTCGGTCAGATATTCATTAGTCAGAAATCCGTTTTCACCGACTTCCAACCACTTTCCAGGATGGGAGAGACACGCATAGGCTGCGTAGCTCCGCACTTCTTTCAGTTGTTGTTGAGAGGCAAAGACCAGAGGAATGGGACCATAGCGGTCCACCAGTTTCGCAATGACCTGATCCTTTAAAGCCGACCTTCCGTCATTGGTCGGACCACTATCAGCATGCACCAGGGTATTCCGGCCGCGGTCTGCAATCAAATAGCAATTTCGTGGTAAATCCACATCACAGGGATCTTCTCCAAAAAACGGCACCGACACGACTTCCAATTGGCCGATCTTCCAAACCTCTCCATGGGCCAACTCCGTCACATGGGTAAAACCCAGCTCCCTCAGCAGCGAAAGATAGTCATAATACAGCGTTTTTTTATTCCGCCGGCTGGGCACACAGATGGGAATATCTTTGGGGAGATGGAGCAAGGTTCGAGGATCCACATGGTCGTCATGATCATGCGTGAGAAAAATCCCAGCGGGTTTGGGGAGCAAATTGGCCCACAAGGACGGAACCGGAGATTCGGCAAACCACGGCATCAGCCAGGGATCAAACCAGACAAAATGGTCCTGGTGCCGATACATCAATGCCGCGTGGCCCAGATGCACGACATCTTGATCCTGCGTTATGTCCCGCCAATATCCTTCAATCGACGATTTGGAGGAAATCGTCAAGCAGTCATGATCCTTCAACAAGCCAAACAATTGTGAAAGTGCCTGTTCGAGATCGCGCCCTCCAGCTTGGCCCACGGTTCGAATGGATCCCATTGTGTGGCGGCCGTTCAAAAATCCTAAAAACTGTCCCACTTTGGCGCTGATCGGCCGCTGAAACCCAAAAGGGACGGCTTGCCGGGCAACAGCATGAAAAATCCGAAGTCCTCCATAGGACATCGCGGCGGAAGCGGAGGGGTTTTTAGGAAACGACCATTGAAATGTCCCATCCGGGTTTCGCCCACATTGAATATGCCGTTGCAAGGGAGGACGGGAGGCCACCACTTCAGCATAGGCATCCTCCACCCGTCTGGGAAGATCGGGATCATCAAGAGAGGCACGCTTAGCCATGATGTCGCTGATCGCGGTTTCTATCCCGCTCATCATAATGCCATGCACCTGGTGCAAGCTTCCCACAACATCCGACGCCACACCTCCCAGAAAGGGGAAGGGCCCCGGGGGTTCGGCACTTTCCAACTGAATCCAGACCCATGGCGCAAGCCCCACATACTGCCTGGCATCAATGGAATCCCAGATCATCTCAAAAACCTGTTCATGGGTAAGGATACTCCTATAGAAAGGCGGGACCCTGGATCATGGCTGCAGCATCACTGTGGGTTCGTACAAAATCTGAATGGTATTTTGATCCGGATCAGCCAAATAAAAAGAAAAGCTGCCGTCACGATGTTTTCGCAATGGCTTGACGATGGTCACACCCTGTTGGGTGGCTTCCTGAAAAAATTCCTCGACATCCTGGGGAGAAGCCATGAGAAATCCTAAATGATCTAATGGATGCAGATGAGATGGAGCCACGTGGCTCACGTCTTCTTGAGGGTATTGATGTAAGGCTAGATTATCCATGCCCGTGCTGAGGTAGACATTTTCCGGATCGGGATTCCACACGACTTTCATCCCAAACAGTTCTTCGTAAAAGCGTTGGGACACCCGCACGTCCTTCACCCTGAGGGCCACATGCCGTAATCCCCAATTTTTTCTCGGCTTATCCAATTCTTGAATTCCTTTATTCCTTCTGAGTTATAGCTCTCAACCGGACTCGTGTGGCATCTTACCCAGGAGCTTCCAGGGGAGCAAGTTCAAGTCCCTCGGCAATTTGTGGTATTTTGTCATATCAAAACTTGTCCAGAGACAAACAGTCTTATTGAGTGTTGTTATCAGGAGGACCTATGTACCGATTTTCACAGAACAGGTGGGCGCCCCTTTTTATAGGAGGGGTTTTGAGTCTTGTCGGGATTGTAACCAGCGTGCAGGCGGATGATTCCTCCGCCACAGAAATTCTCGGTCCCAAAGACGGGGCACCCCTGGTTTTTATTCCAGCGGGCCCTTTTCCCATGGGAGTCCCCCTGGCAGCCCGTGACGGGGGAATTGATGAACGCCCCAATCATACGGTGTATGTCGACGCGTTCTACATTGATAAATACGAGGTGACTAATGGACGATATCTCCAATTCGTGACCGAGACTGGACACCGAACCCCCCAACACCCCACCGACCCAGGCAAAAGCCTCTGGAAAGGGAATATGATGCCGGAATCCATCACTAACCTCCCGGTCATCAATGTCGATTGGTATGACGCCGAAGCCTATTGCCAATGGGCTGGCCGACGTTTGCCGACGGAAGCCGAATGGGAAAAAGCCGCCAAGGGTCCCAATGATTGGCGTTTCCCGTGGGGCGATGTGGAACCCACTAATGAACACCTCAATTTCAATCAGGTCTGGCGAGGAGAAGCCACCCTCGTTCAAGTGGGGATCTATGAAAAGGGAAAAAGCCCGTATGGGGTATATGACGTGGCCGGGAACGTGTGGGAATGGGTCGCCGATTGGTACGATCCGGAGTATTACCACAAAAGCCCCGAACGTAATCCTAAAGGGCCGTTTACCGGTACCGAGAAGTCCATTCGCAGCTCCGGATGGCAGGTGGAGACCCCGCAAGTGCGAATCTTCACGAGAATAAAAAGCAAGCCTGCTGAGCGCAATCATTCGACGGGATTCCGATGCGCAATGGATGTGTCGTCCTCATCTTCGTAAGTCGACACCAACTAGTCTGAGTCTCGTGGCAACCTCTCCTTCCACCAACGGCTTTCAGGGACTTCGGGTCGCTTCCCTGGAAAGCCGGTTGGCCAGCGAGATGACTCGGCTGATCACTCACCATGGAGGGGTCCCACTGGTGGCCCCCTCCATGCAAGAACGTCCTTTGTCTGAAAATTCCGAAGCGCTACAATTTGGAGAAGCTTTGATCGCGGGGTCCATTGATATGCTCCTCCTCCTTACAGGCGCCGGCTTTCGCACGCTTCTCGAAGTCTTACAACTCCGCTTTGCCCTCCCTACCATTCTCGATTCGCTGAAACACATCACCCTCATCGCACGAGGACCCAAGCCCGGCAAGGTGTTGAAGGAATTTGGCCTGACTCCTCAAATCGTGGTCCCTGAACCTAATACCTGGAAAGACATTCTTAAGACACTCGACCAGCACCTGCCCCAGGGTTTGCAAGGCATACGATTGGCCGTTCAGGAGTATGGCATCCGCAATGACGCATTGTTAAGCGGCTTGGCACAACGTGGGGCTCAGCTCATTCCTGTCCCGGTGTACCGATGGACCCTCCCAGATGATCTGGAACCGCTAAAACATGTCTTACAGGCCATCTCTGAGGGCCACGTGGATGTGTTGTTGGTGACCAATGCCGTCCAGATCGATCACGCAGTACGCGTTTGGGGAGAAAAAAACCACGTCGATCATTTTCGTCACGCGCTCCAACAAATGGTAGTCGCCTCCATTGGACCTGTAGCCAGCGAAGGTCTTCGACACTTTCAATTTCCAGTCGATATGGAGCCCTCTCATGCCAAAATGGGAATTTTGGTCAAGGAAACCAGTCAAGCCGCACAGGCCATTCTGACCGGAAAACGCCAAACCCGCCAGGGGGAGAACTGTTCACACGACTGATTTCTGTCATTCCCCGATTCCTCATCAAGTATCCAACAAATATTCCCAGTCGAAAATTTTGGGGTACAATGACTCCAAGACGAGTCGTTCTCAGTCACACTACGACCCGAGTCCGCCTGTGGCTTTTTCAGCGGAGTTAGCCTTCCTTCTCTGATATCTCAAGACGAAAGGAAAGATGAAGAACTGATCGAGTCATCGCCAAAAACCGTACCCGGCAATGGAACCAACATCGGCTTATCCCCCGAGCTTATTGACTGATTGAACACGTTGCTTCCTCATGGCCTCACTCATTCAAAAACTTGCGGATCTCACCCAATCGGATCTGCTTAAACCCCTTCTCCCAGCCGTCTTCTTTTTTGCCGGCGTCACCTACGACTCTCTCACGCTTACCCGCATCGATCGGTTGTTCGACAATCTTCTTCTCCTATTGTACCTGTCCCTCCTCGCCACGTTGGTCATCCTGACCGGCCGCTTTCAGTTGGGCATGATTCCAGCACAACCTTCGACTTCTCCCTGGAATATTCTGTCGCTGGTCCATTCCATTCGTCCACACATCGATAAGGCCCTTCAATTTTTATTTGGCGGATTGTTCAGCGCCTACGCCATTCTCTATTCACAGAGTGCGTCGTTTTCCAGCACCGCCATTTTTTTAGGGCTCATCGTCGGACTCCTCGTGGGGAATGAATTTCTGCGGAATCAGTATTCAAGCATCAAGTTGCTCGTGGCACTTTTTGCTTTGGTCACCCTCAGCTTTTTGACTTTTTTTCTCCCCCTACTGACCGGCTGGATGAATGCGTTGATCTTTCTCGCTGGCGCTTTGCTAGCTGGCCTGGTTGTTTGGAAGATCGTCCAATTGATTCTGACCGGCATTCCCAATGTGAGTCTGAAAGCGCCGACTTACCTCTGCTTGCCAGCTTTTCTGCTGATTGGGGTCTTTACCGTCTTGTACTTTTTAAACTGGATTCCGCCGATTCCCCTTTCCATGAAATTTGGCGGGTTCTATCACCACATTGAAAAAATCGGAGACGAGTATCACCTCAGGTTTGAAGAAGGCCCGTGGTACGCCATTGGAAATCGAAGCGACCAGGTGACCGGGGCCGATCATCCGGTTTTCGCGTTTACTTCCGTTTTCGCCCCGGTGTCCCTCAACACCACCATTTATCATCATTGGCAATGGAAACCGGATCACGACGGTACCACTTTTGCCACCACGGACCGCATTCCCATCAAGATTTCCGGTGGAAGGGAATACGGATATCGCATGTATACAACGAAACAGCATCTCTTTCCAGGCGAGTGGCGAGTGAATGTGGAGACGGAAGATGGACGGACGATTGGTCGAATTGTCTTACGAATCGATGAGGCTTATGTGCCGACATCTTCTATGAAAACCATCATCCGATAATCCGCAAAATGATCATCGCCATGATGTATCGTCACCCTCATCGATGATCAGATGAATGTGCGTCGCAGTGATCCAAAAAATAATTTCATTTTTTTCTGGAAATAAACGTTCATTCGTTGTAGTATGATTTCACATCATCATGCAGATGCAACGAAACACTTCCCCTCTGAGACACATCTCCTTACGATATAGCATCAACCATTTTCGTGTTCATCTTTCAGAGAGATCAGCCGAATAACTCTAGAGCAGTCTGCGGGACGGATCGGATGAGCCCGTCACTTGAGTCTCGAGTCCACCAAAGACGGATCTAAAAATCTTCTCATCATGGATGAGTCAGAAAGGGGGTGAGCGCATTGGCGACAGCAAAGAAAAAAGCGCCGGCAAAAAAAGCGGCAGCCAAGAAACCGGCAGCGAAGAAAGCCGCGGCTAAAAAACCAGCGGCCAAAAAGAAAGCTCCAGCGAAGAAAAAAACCACAACCAAAAAGAAGTAGGGGGTTTTGTCACCTGGACATGACGCCGGATGGATTCATCTCCATCCGGCGTTTTCTTTTTAGCTGTCCCCTGCGTTCACCTCCCACTGAACAAAAAATCTCCCGGGCATGACAAATGGGTCTTTCTGCCACACTCCTCAAACGGTTGCCCCACCAAGCCCTTCGGCAAAACCACCCTGCAATATTACCCCCTCACCGATTTCGGAAATTTTCACTTCCGTCCTGAAAAACTTGACTCGGAAATTCCGTACCTGGAATGATCTGAGCGGGAATTCTATTCTTGATTTTTTACTGAGGGGGTTTCATGACAACGCAGGTAAAGGTTTTCGTACTCACGTGCTTCTTCACCTTTTTGACACTAGTCCCTGAACTTTTTCCGGATGGACTCATGGCATTGGCGGAAGAGTCGACTGCTCATCCTTCACATTCCCAAAACGCGGTGAACGCCCAAGCGGCTCCATCAACTCCGGCCTCCACACAGAAACCAGCCCGGCCAAAGTCAGCAGCTGCCGAGCAGGAACAAGCGAAGAAGGATCTGGAAGCCTTGCGACAAAATCCGGAAGAATTCCGTACCTTAATCACCGGGGTACAGGTGTTTTTAGGACGATTTGGTTATGGCGTGGGACCGTATCATGGAAAACTGGATACACAAACGAAGCAAGCGCTGAAAGCCTATCAACAGCATATCGGATTGGAGCCAACCGGCGACGTGGACTATGTCACGCTCAAAAGCTTGACCGAAGACGATCAAGTCTTAAATCGAGTCATCCCCTATCTTCCGCCCTATGCCATTAAAGATGGAGATTGGGAACACGTATTGGAAGTGCAGGGGAGTTGGATGCTGAAGGAAGGCAATACCGATGACGTATTGGAAACCAGCCGTATTGTCTGCCTGAAAGCTCTGGGTCAGTGTATTGATTCCACGGCTTCACTGGTCAACACCACCGTTCCCACCATGTCGGTTCATACCGACATTTATGAAATCAAGGAATGGAACGAACACCAAATCGTCTCGAATCCCTACGAGGGCCAACCGTGCGCAGTGAGCATTCTCCGAATCTTTCGAAAGCCCCTCATGGTCACCCGCTTTGTCTCGACGGTCAGCAATCCCTCCACCTGCCGCAATGTGAAGGCGGCTGACCACCAATATCTGCTTGAGGATGGTCCCAAAATTTATCAAATCCTGAAAACCCAAAAAGCCAAGGCGATTCAGGAGATTTTGCAAGTGCAGCGAGACTAACGGAGGATGGGTGCGCAACACGTGAGAAGGGCGAGGTGAGAGAAGTATCGCTCGAAGGCCTTCCCTTCTCTCCATCCATCCTTCCATCTCTCTACCCGCAGCGATTCTTTAATTTGTCTTGGAACGGAACATCCACGAAAGGTATAAGCCCGCTACCGCAATCGTGAATAGTTGGACAGTTTGCAGGACAGGACTGCGTTGAGCCCCTTCAACAGGGGGTGAAAGAATAAAGTGAAAGCCCAAAAATTCCAGTGGTTCACCCGGCGGGGATTCCCACGGCGGAAAAAGGACCGCGAGGATCAACAACCCCACCATAATGTAGAGGATTCGCAGATTCAACGATTCTTCTCTCGCAACGGGCTCAGATGATTTGTTTGCCCGTGATCCGCACTTTGGACAGAATCGTCCCTTGGCATCCATTGCATACTCGCAAGACGGACAAGATTTGGTCTCACGCATGCTACACTCCTTCTTTCAAGTCTGCGCGACTCGCGCAGGTTATCTTGCCGGGTTTGTACTGATTCGTCCAGTCCCGCCATACTCCTTGATTTGACTCAATTCCAATATCGTTTTTATAATTTCACATACGCGAGTCCTTGGTGACGATAACCATTTCCATGCTTCCCATACGATTTTGATCTTCTCATTACCCAACCCTCGGACAAGTCGAGCCGTTCGAGATCAAATGAATCACCCCTGTATGCCTACTACCACATCTGCAAAGGAGATGATGTGACACGTTCATCTTTCCAGGTCATTTCGGTGATCGGTGCCGGCGCATGGGGTACCGCCCTTGCGCACCTCTTGGCCACCAAGGGATTTAACATTCGATTGTGGGCTCACGAGCCGGAAGTCGTGGAAACCATTCAGACGACCAGGGTAAATTCCTGGTATCTTCCAGACGTCGTGCTTCCCAATTCCATCCAAGCCACCAATAGTTTGGCGGATGCCGTGCAAGGGACGGATTTAGTGGTGTTGGCCGTACCTTCCCATGTCCTATCCAGTCTGATGTCCACGTTGCGCCCCTTCCTCAGACAGGTGATTCCCATTACCATTGCCACCAAGGGCATTGAGCAAGAGACTCTTCAATTAATGAGCCAGGTTGTCGAAGGACAACTTCCCCAACCCTGGCATACGTCACTCACCGTTTTAACCGGACCCAGTTTCGCCGCTGAAGTCAGCCGATGGAAGCCCACGACCATCCTGCTGGCCGGACGGGATTTCAATCTGGTCAATCGCCTCCAACAAGTATTTCTCACCCCACAATTCCGAGTCTATGCCGGGCGGGATGTGATCGGGGCTCAATTAGGTGGGGCGTTAAAAAACGTCATGGCCATCGCGGCAGGAATTGTAGACGGGCTGGATTTGGGATTTAACGCCCGGGCGGCATTGATCACCAGAGGATTAGCGGAAATGATTCGCTTAGGCCGGGCCTTGGGGGCCGACACGGCCACCTTTTATGGCTTATCCGGATTGGGCGACCTCGTGTTGACCTGTACCGGTCCACTCAGCCGAAACTACCAGGTCGGAATCCAGTTAGCCAAAGGCCACAATGCCACATCGCTGCAATCCACCACACGAACCGTCGCCGAAGGCATACCGACCACCCGGGCAGCCATGGCCCTGGCAGAGCAGCATAAGGTGGATATGCCCATCGTGCGGGGTATCTATCGGGTGTTGTTTGATAAACAGAATCCACGCCATATCGTGAGCGATCTCATGTCTCGCACGGCCAAAGGCGAAACGGATGGGCTGCTGCCCACCAGCATGACGTCATTTGAACCCACGGCCCGCATATGAACCAGGATCGACTCACCCATTTGCTGACACACGTTCAAGCCGGGAAAGTGTCCATCTCGCAAGCCATCCAACAATTACGCACCCTGCCATTTGAAGATTTAGGCTTTGCTGCTGTTGATCACCATCGGTCCATTCGACAGGGATTTCCGGAAGTCATTCTGTGTGAAGGTAAAACCCCGGCGCAGGTGACGGCCATCGCCCGCCAACTTCTGAAATCCGGCGGGCCTTTTCTCGCCACCCGCGCTTCGGCTTCCATCGCTAAACTTCTCACACGCCTTTCTCGAAAAGCCGTGTACCATGAACAAGCACGAATCGTCTCCGTTTCCGATCCTAAACGGGTTCGGAAGGGGTTCATCGTCATTGTCACCGCAGGGACATCCGATATTCCTGTGGCCGAAGAGGCTCGGGTAACCGCCGAAGTCATGGGGAGCACGGTCCATACGCTCTATGATGTCGGAGTCGCTGGCCTGCATCGCTTGCTGGATCGTCAGGCCATTCTTCACCAGGCTCAGGTACTGATCGTTGTTGCGGGAATGGACGGCGTCTTGCCAAGCGTCGTGGGGGGGTTGGTGGATAAACCGATCGTGGCGGTGCCGACGAGTCAAGGCTATGGTGCAAATTTTGGGGGATTGTCCGCCCTGCTCACCATGTTGAACGCCTGCTCATCGGGAATTGGGGTGGTCAATATCGACAATGGATTCGGCGCGGCATGCCTGGCCCACCGCATCAATGTTCTTGGAGCAACGGCTGCATCGGGATAGCTGGGTCATGTTGCGGTTCACCAGGAGGCTCTAACAGGGGCTCCGCCGTCCCAGCTGCAGTGGCATTGTCCTGTTCACCAAGCTTCTTCGCATCAGAAATTTCTGGTAAGGCTTCTGGGAAACGATCCGGGCTGGGCTCACCTGACTCGTTCGGCATACCTTCATCCGTCGATGGCACCTCACCAGAGACCGGATCGTCCGTAGCCTTTAATCCCTCCTCAACCATCGGGACATCCTCCACTGGCAATTCTTCTTCCTTCACAGGACTCTCGATTTCGCCAGGGGTCTCCCCGGGAACTTCACCCGGAATTTCATCGGGCACCTCTTCCGGCAACACCGGTTCTGGTGGAACCGGGGGCAACACTTCACCGGCATAGGCCAACACATCCAATGTGCCTTGTACCCGATGCGAGACCACCTTCGTCCGCGGACCAAATCCTTCATCCTCCATCAACTTAGCCCGGATTTCATAATAATAGGAGCCATCAGGCACCAGCTGCCGATATTGGTCTTTTCCATCCCACACTAAGACAACCGGCACCGAAGCAAGTCGGCTTCCAGATGGCGGCGGGGCCAATATGCGCCGATGGGCCACAAAACTCATATTCCGTCGCGTGGGAGAGGTAATCAATGCTGACACTTCCAAGACATTGGCCCCGTTCAGATAGGGGGGGAGTTCTACCAACATGGAAAAGGTTACTGGACTTTTGCCAATCAAAAATGGTTCAGGCGCAATCACCACATCGGTAATCTTTATCGGGGAAGAAGGAGGGATACTCCGCTTGGCTTGGGCCGAACCACACCACATCAGGAACACTGTGAGCGCAAACCCAATAAGGAAGGACGCCGTCCGCCATGGGATTTTTGCAAAAGGGTGATGGTTTCTCGGTTGTCTAGGGAACATCGATTCTATTGTGCCAAACATTTTCCCTTGAGACCAATGAAAATATTTGAGAACCCAGTGGGAAAAATTTTCCTCTTCAAATGGCTTTATGCCGACGAACCATTAGATTCCTGACGAATGATTCACCGTGATGTCTCATCTATTCTTTCCCAAGGTCTCAACCGGAGTTCATGGTTGAAGCAAATTAAAGTTCCGATCTTGATAAAAGGAGGGGTCCAAACGTAATACGTATTTCAAATATCCCAAAGAAAAAATCGATTACACCAACCTCCTGATGATAAGTAGTGCTTAACATGAGCGCCTTTTAAAAATTTATCTCAATGTCGCGCTGGATAATTTGCTATGATACGGTTTAAGCTTTTTGAATTTTTGACCTCATATCATGACTCATCACCTTCACATTGACGCCTTTTCTGGTGTAAGCGGAGACATGTTCCTCGGAGCCCTCGTGGATGCCGGCGTACCATTATCCTCTCTGGAAAAGGGGTTAAAAGGGCTCGGCCTCAAAGGCTATCGCCTTCGCCAACATCAGGTCATTCGCAGTAGTATCCGGGCCACCAAGGTCGATGTGGATATCCATCAGGGTTTTGCCAAACCCCTGTCGGTTGCCGCTATTCGAAAAATCTTGGTGAATAGTCGTTTGCCAGACACCATTCGCACCCAGGCCCTTCACACGTTCAAACTCTTGGCCGAGGCGGAAGGGGCCGTCCATGGAAAAGTACACCATAAGGTTCATTTTCATGAGGTGGGGGTGATTGATTCGCTGGTGGATGTCGTGGGAACCCTGTTAGGAGTGGCGCATCTGAAAGTCGCTACCGTATCTTTTTCGCGGGTCAACTTGGGCGCCGGAACCATTTCCACCGCCCATGGCCTTCTTCCCGTACCGGGACCGGCCGTGGCCCAATTGGCTCAAGGCATCCCGGTCTGCTCAACAGGACCAACGATGGAATTCACGACGCCGACCGGGATGGCCCTCGTCAAAACCCTCTCCCAAGATTGTAGACCGCTCCCTCCCTTAACACCACACACCGTGGCTTATGGAGCCGGCACTGCGGATCCCCATGGTTGGCCCAATGTGCTGCGTCTCTTTGTGGGGTCCCCTCACACGAATGCCTCGACGAACACGGAGCGAATTCTCCAGCTTGAGACGAATATCGACGATATGAATCCTCAATTATATGAGGGCCTTATGGCCCGCCTGTTTGAGGCAGGCGCATTGGATGTCACACTGACCCCGACCCTGATGAAGCGGCAACGGCCGGGCATTATTCTTACGATACTCGCTCACCCTGACAATCTTCATCCCTTGACGGGTCTCTTGTTTATGGAATCCTCGACATTGGGCGTTCGTATCCAATATCTGGAACGCTATATACTTCCACGCTCCCTTCACTCTGTGAAAGTGCGGGGAGGTACGGTACGCATGAAAGTGGCCGACATAGGCAATGGCCGAACAAAAGCTTCGCCGGAATTTCGTGATTGCGAGGAATTGGCCAAGCGCACGGGGCAGCCAGTGTCTGATATTCTTGAGTTGGCCCGCCAAACCTTTTCTCGCACGACTAAAGGCAACAGCTGGGCTCGATCTTCAAAATCCACAAAGACGCCCAGATAAGGGTTCTTGCAGAAAACCATGACTACACAACCGAAACCGCTTCTGGCCATTACCATGGGCGATCCCGCAGGCATCGGGCCGGAAATCATCGTGAAGGCCTTACAGGAACCACACGTTTGGCGAGTCTGTCGACCCTTGGTGATTGGCAGTGTGTCCGTTTTTGCCAAAACAATCGGCAAGTTAGGCCTCCCACTGACGATCATGCAGATTTCGGATCACGATTCCGGAACGGCTTACCAACTCTTTCGCCGTGGCCAGCTTCCCTTATTTGATCCGGTTCCGGAAAAGCGTCAACCCTTTCGCATGGGATATCCTTCTGCTCCTGCGGGAGACATGGCCGTCACCTGTATTCAGTCAGCCGTAGAGCTGGCGCAAGCCGGATGCGTGAGGGGAATCGTGACGGCCCCGATCAACAAAGAAGCCATGCACCTGGCCGGGTATCGCTATCCCGGTCACACCGAAATGCTGGCTGATCTGACCAAAGCCAAGGAATCGGGTATGCTCATCATGGGCGGACCCTTGAAAATATTCTTTACGACAACCCATATCCCCTTACGAGACGTCGCCAAGTCTTTGACGGTGCCAAACATTTTGAAGACCATTCGTTTGGCCCACTTTGGCTTGCGGCAGTTGTTTGGGCTGAAAAAACCTCGCATTGCCGTGGCCGGATTTAATCCCCATGCCGGTGAACATGGGCTCTTCGGTGATGAGGAAGCCCGTGTGATTCTTCCCGCGATCAACCGTGCCAAATCCCAAGGCATCGCCTGCACCGGACCCTATCCCGCCGATACCATGTTTGCGAAAGCCCTGTCTGGCGCATTCGATGGCATAGTAGCCCTCTATCATGATCAGGGATTGATTCCTCTCAAAACTGTCGCTTTCGGGCATTGCGTGAACATCACGGTGGGACTACCCATTTTACGGACCTCAGTCGATCATGGAACCGCATTTGATATTGCCGGGAAAGGAAAGGCCGACCCCACCAGTCTGGTGGAAGCCATCGTCACGGCCGCCCACCTAGCACCCACTTTCCATTCAAGAAATCGGGTAGAGGGAAAATTGTCTCATAAAGGGTGAAGCATCAGACAAACCGCATGCTCCATCAGCATTTCTTGATCCCCTGACACTTCACGATGTACCCTGCCACCTCTCTTCCTTGAATGATGTCCTCGTCTCATCCAACCGCAAGAAAATTTGCATACAAGGCACTACAAACGATTTTTCGTACACAGACCTTTGCCGATGACGTGTTTGATATCGCACTTCGGGATGTCTCGTTGTCCGCCCAAGATCGGGGCCTCGCCTTTGAATTGGTATATGGCATTTTACGGCAGGCCATTTTGTTGGATTGGCGTTTGGATCAGATCTCCCGAAAACCCATGGCCCGTCTGCCGTTAAACGTCGCCACCACTTTGCGGATCGCGGCCTATCAATTACTTTTTCTGGACCGAATACCCGAATCAGCCGCCGTGAACGAGTCGGTGAAACTCATCCGTTCCCAGCCCGGACATGATTGGGGTGGACTAGTAAACGCTATACTCCGTAATCTCATCCGGCAACCGGCTCCTCCCTTCCCGGACCCTCATACCGACCCCGTGAGGGCTTTCTCCATTCGTTATTCTTGTCCCCCCTGGCTGGTGGAACGATGGATCCAGATCTTCGGCTTGGCGCAAGCCGAGGGATTATGCCGCCAGACCCTGGATATTCCCCCCATTACCTTGCGAACCAATACGCTCCGCTGTACTCGTCAAGCCTTATTGGAACGCCTTCGGAGTGAAAAGGTTTCCGTTCAAGACACCGTAGTGAGCCCCGTGGGCCTCACGTTGGAAAAATGCGGTCCTCCCGGCCACCTGCCCGTGGTACAGGAAGGGTGGTGTTACATCGAGGATGAGGCAGCCCAACTTATTCCCCCGTTGCTGGACCCTCAACCCAGTGAACGGATTCTGGATGCTTGCGCGGCTCCTGGTGGGAAAACCACGCACCTGGCACAGTTGATGGGAAACCAGGGAAGGATCATCGCGCTGGATCGTCAGGAAGACCGGGTCGCACGCTTGAAGGACAATTGCCAACGATTGGGAATCGGTATCGTTCAGGCTTTTCCCTGTGATGTGGTGTCTGATGCTCTGCCAGCCAATCTTTTGGCCCAACCGTTTGACCGTATTTTGGTAGATGCACCCTGTTCAGGTCTAGGAGTTCTTCGACGACATCCCGAGGGAAAGATGTTCAAACAACCTTCGATAATTGCACAATCCCGTGTCACGCAAGGACAGATTCTCGATCGGGTCGGGCACCTCTTGAGACCAGGGGGAATCTTGGTCTATAGTGCCTGTTCGATTGAACCGGAGGAGACGACGGATGTGGTGGCGGACTTTTGTCACCGTCATCCAGAGTTTCACCAAGACTCTCTCGCAGCCTGGGTCCCGGTAAACGGACATACCCTGTTGAATCAAACCGGTCAGTTATGCACGGCTTGGAACTCATGGAAGATGGACGGGTTCTTCGCCTGTCGATTGATGAAAACCACGAAGTGAGCATGCCCACCACTCCTCTGATTGCCCCATCGATTCTCTCGGCCGACTTTGGCCGGTTGGCGGATGCCGTTCAAGAGGTGGAAGCAGCCGGAGCGGACTGGATTCACGTGGATGTCATGGACGGCCATTTTGTGCCGAATCTCACCATCGGTCCCCCGGTGGTGGAGGCCATTCGTAAATCCACGACCTTACCTCTGGATGTTCATTTGATGATGACCAATCCCGACTCATTTATTCCGGAGTTTGCCCAGGCAGGGGCGACGATTCTGACTGTTCACGTGGAAGCCTGCCCCCACCTGCATCGCACCCTTCAAGCGATTAAGGAGCATGGCGTGAAAGGGGGCGTGTCGCTAAACCCAGCCACCTCCGTTTCCACCCTCGACCACATCATTGGTGACGTGGACCTCGTTCTGGTCATGTCCGTAAACCCCGGCTTTGGCGGACAGAAATTTATTCCATTCAGCCTCGATAAAATTCGACGGATTCGAACCATGCTGCGTGATACAGGAAGTTCGGCCTATCTTGAAGTCGATGGTGGAGTCAAAGAGGAGAACGCCGGGGCTATTCTGAAGGCCGGAGCTGATGTGTTAGTGTCCGGTTCGGCCATCTTTGGAAGTCAAAACATGCCTGCCACCATTTCCCATATGCGGTCGGCCGGACGAACCGTGACCGTATAATCTGAGGTATGAGTTCCTCCACTAATACAGAAAGTCTTCATCCGCTTGAAATTCAGGTGCTGAAAGCTCTGGGAAAGCAGGAAGGCCTGCTCACTGACCCACAATTGGTGGACCATACAGGACTGGCAGCCTCTCAAGTAAGTATGGCTGTTGGATGGCTCCTCACCAAAGATCTTGTAAGCCTGGCCTCCGAGAAGACGACGACCTACGTCTCACTCACTGAGGTTGGCACCCAATTTCACCAACAGGCCTCTCCTCTCGAATGGATTGTACAATCCGTGAAAAGCGCAGCCCAAGACGGGACATCGCTCACGGTCAAAAATCTCCAAACCAGTGAAACGTTTCAACCCACCGAACTCAGCCGTGCCATCGGGTTGCTCAAGAAGGAAGAGGCTATTCAATTGGCGACCGGAGGGGCCTTGGAAGTCACAGGGAAACCCAGTCCGACCAGTGACAGACTTCGAACGCTTCTCAATCGGGTTTATGAGGGACCTCAACCCATTACGGATTTTTCTCCTGACGAGCAAGGGACTCTTCGGCAATATTCCGTCAAACGGGGCAATACCCAAGAGCCCTTTCGCATTGATGATCATACAGAGCGCGGATATCGCCTGACACCGGCCGGACACTCGCTCATTCCACATCTCCGGGACGGTGCGGCTGAAGAGATCTCCCAATTAACCCCTGAACTCTTGAAGGACGGTTCCTGGCGGAACCGGATCTTTCGAAAGTACTCCATCAGTCTCCGGCCTCCGCGACTGGCGGTGGGACGACGGCACCCCTATCGAGAATTTCTCGATTCGGTCAAACACAAACTCACCAGCATGGGTTTTCAGGAAATGCGGGGGGAACTTGTGGAGACAGAATTTTGGGACATGGACGCATTGTACATGCCACAATTTCATCCCGCTCGGGCTATTCACGATGTATATTTCGTCAAAGAACCCAGCCATGCAAAATCCATTGCCGAACCGTTTTTAAGTCAGGTGGCGCAAGCCCACCGTGACGGAGGCAATACCGGCTCCAAAGGCTGGAACTACCAGTATGACCAGGAGCGCGCCAAGCGGTTGGTGTTGCGCAGCCAAGGGACTGCCGTTTCCGCCCGCACCTTGGCGACAAATCCTCACGTTCCCGGGAAATTTTTTTCCATCGCCCGCTGTTTTCGGTATGACCAGGTCGATGCCACCCACGCCACAGATTTTTTTCAAGTGGAAGGAATTGTTCTGGGCTCCGATATTAATTTTCGAACCCTGCTGGGCTTGCTGAAATTGTTTGCGACCGAGATGGCTCAGGCGAAAGAGATTCGGTTCTTCCCGGCTTATTTTCCCTTTACCGAACCTTCCGTGGAGTTACACGTACGCCATCCTAAGTTAGGCTGGATGGAGTTGGGAGGGGCGGGCCTGTTCCGATCTGAAGTCACGGTGCCGCTGGGAGTGTCCGTCCCGGTGATCGCCTGGGGTTTGGGGCTGGATCGTATGGCCATGATCGCCTTGGGGATTCAAGATATTCGAGATTTATTTACGTCTGATTTGGAAGCCGTGCGCAGTATGCGCCGCCAACAGTTGTGAAAAGGATTTTCAACCTACTTGCCTCAATAAGGCATGGCTTTTAGCCGGATATGTGATTATCGACACTCATGCCCACAATTTCTATTTTTCACAAAGATCTTTCCACCCTCCTGGGTCGCCCGACCACCATTCCTGAGATTGAGCAATGGATGCCCTTGGTGAAGGGGGAAATCAAAGACGTGTCTCAGGAGACCGGAGAAATCCGGGTGGAGCTTCAGGATACCAACCGCCCTGACTTGTGGTGTGTGGAGGGAATTGCACGACAACTTCGATCGGTCCATAGCGGGAACCAATCACCATATCCATTTTTTTCCTCCAAGGGTCGCGCGAAGCGGCGAATTCAAGTGTTACAAGGGATGGAAGCGGTGCGTCCATTCGTGGCGGCCTGCGCAGCCTCCGGGTATGAAATGACAGACTTGGCCTTGGAGCAATGCATTCAAACTCAAGAAAAGCTGGCCGACACGTTTGGACGAAAGCGGGAAACGGTGTCCATCGGATTATATCGATTGACCTCTATTCAATTCCCAGTGACCTACGGATTGGTGAAACCTCAAGAGGCCCGCTTTACACCCCTGGGTTTCGAAGAAAAAATGACTTTGCAGGAGATTTTGACCCTGCATCCGAAGGGTATCGAATATGCCGGCATTCTGGCTGACCACGACCGACTCCCACTGCTATGGGATGCGGATGGCCAAGTCTTGTCTTTTCCACCGATTATCAATAGCCGGGAATTGGGGGAAGTACAGGTTGGTGACACCGACTTGCTAGTGGAAGTCACTGGAACCGACTTGAGTATGGTGATGCTCGCCTTGAATATATTTGCCACCAACTTGGCCGACCGTGGTGCCACAATCGAACCCTTGGATATCTCCTATCCCTATGAAACCATATATGGAACTACGATTAAAACACCCCTGGATATGGGACATTCTCACCGTATCTCCCTTCACGCCGTTGAACAGGCTTTGGGAGTGTCACTCGAAGCTGAAACGGTTGGCGATGCATTGGCTTCTTATGGATATCAGGTGAAAACTACACGCCATTCCTTGTCCGTCAAGTTACCCCCTTATCGTCATGATTTGATGCATGTGATGGATGTGGCGGAAGACGTGGCCATTACTCGAGGGTACGATTCCTTTACACCGATTATGCCCCAATCATTTACGGTTGGAGGTTTAACCACTCAGGAATCAACCAGCGATCAAATTCGTGACTTAATGGTGGGGTTTGGATTCCAAGAAATGTTTTCGAATATTCTGTCCTCCCGCCAAGAGTGGGTGGACCGAATGCGCATCAATGGCACCCCCTATGAACGGCTTGTGGAAGTCGAGAATGTGATGTCGTTGTCCTATTCCTGTCTTCGTCCCTCTATTTTGCCTTGCCTGCTTCGGGTCGAAGCCCTCTCACCCCGCTCTTTTTATCCGCACCTGCTGTTCGAAGTTGGGGAGATTGCCCGCCTGGACTTAGAAGCCAACGTGGGTTCTCGAACATTGATGTCAGTCGCGGCAATCAATGCACATCCAGGTGCCAATTTCTCCGAGATTCATAGCTACCTTGATCTTCTGATGTATTACATGGCCTGGGCCTATGAACTGGAACCGGTTAGTCATCCATCTTTCTTAGATGGACGCGTGGGGAAAATTCGTTTAAACGGACAGCCGGCTGGGTTTATCGGCGAGTTCCATCCGGAAGTTCTTGAAGCCTGGCAAATTAATATGCCAACTTCAGGGTTTGAATTTCAAATTCTGTAAATAACAGACAACCGGCTTCACCACTTGGTGACCGTTGAAAACAAAAAAGCCCGCCCTCCAATAGCTGAAGGGCAGGCTTTTTCTGTATTTTTCGAATCTTTAAGCGATGGCTGGTTGTGTTGCTCCTGGATTAACCATGCTTACCAAATTGGAAAATCCCTTCGGATCATGGATAGCCATTTCAGACAGCATTTTCCGGTTTAGCAAGACATTGGCTTTTTTCAAATCATTCATAAACTGACTATAGGTAATACCTTGGGCTCGCACGGCCGCACTGATTCGAGCAATCCACAACTGACGAAAATCCCGTTTACGTTGCTTCCGTCCGGTGTAAGCATACGCTTGTCCTTTATCAACCGACTCGGTGGCCGTTCGAAATAACCGACTTTTCCCACCATACTGGCCCTTCGCGAGTTTTAACCGTTTTTTTCGGCGTTGCCGAGTTTGCGGCCCCCCTTTGACTCTTGGCATATCTCAATCTCCTTTTCCCGATAATGGTATTACATATAGGGGAGCAATCCCGAAACTCGCAATTGATCTTCCTTACGAACTTCGGCTTGTTTACCCAATTGGGCCTTTCGCCCAGGTGACTTCGAGGTCAAAATATGGCGTGAACCGGCTTTTCGCCTCATCCACTTTCCTGATCCCGTTCGCTTGAATCGTTTACTGGCCCCTGAATGATTTTTTAATTTCATCTTTGCCACGTGAATGTGTCCTTTTGCTTTCGGTTCCTAAAATTCTAGAGAAAGAGCGCCCCCCTCAAGTCTTGGGAGCGACGACCATATACAAATTTCGGCCTTCCATCCGAGGTGGGCTTTCAATAGTGGCTACCCCTTTGAGTTCCTCAAGAACTTTCTCAATCGCCGTGTAGCCAAGCTCTTGATTGGCCATTTCCCGCCCTCGAAACATGACTGTAACTTTTGTCTTATTCCCTTCCTCGAGGAAGTCCTTGATCTGTCTGACTTTCGTTTCCATATCGTGCTTATCCGTCCGAGGTCGGAACTTGATTTCCTTGACCTGGGTGGATTTCTGGTGTAAGCGCATGCGATGTTCTTTTTTGCTCTGTTCATACTTGAATTTCCCATAATCCATAATACGGCAGACTGGAGGCTCCGAGTTAGGAGCCACTTCCACCAAATCATATCCACCGTCTCTTGCTTGGCGTAACGCCTCTGAAGTTTTGAGAATGCCAAGTTGCTCACCTTCGGGCCCAATGACCCTCACTTCCGGGACTTTAATGAGGTGATTTATTCGCTGTTTAGGAACGGTCGATCGAATCATTCGAAAAAAACAGCTTCCTTTTTGACCGTTTCCGGGATTTCATCGAGAATCAATTTCATAAGCTCAGTCACAGTTTTTGTTCCTAGGTTTTTACCATTCCGTTGACGAACAGAAACCGTTTTGGTTTCCGCTTCACGGTCACCCACCACCACCATGATGGGAATTTTCGCTTTTTCCGCTTCTCGGATTTTAAGGCCAATTTTTTCATTTCGCAAGTCTCTTTCGACCCGGATCCCCCTTTGCCGAAGGCTTTTTTCTATCTGTGTGGCATAATCATGATGTTTATCAGAAATCGGAAGAACTTTTGCTTGAACGGGAGCCAGCCACATAGGGAACGCCCCAGCATAATTTTCGACTAAAATTCCAAAAAACCGCTCGATGGATCCCAACAAAGCTCGGTGAATCATAATAGGTTGATGGGTTTTTCCATCTTCGCCAATATAGGTTAGACCGAATCGCTGGGGATTATTGAAGTCAATTTGAACTGTGGAGCACTGCCAGGATCGGCCCAAGGCATCCTTGATTTTCACATCAATCTTTGGTCCATAGAACACCCCTTCTCCAGGGTCTTCCTGATACGGATAGCCGCCTTCTTTCAGAGCGGATTCCAGAGCCTGAGTAGCCTGATCCCATTGTTCAACCGATCCAACGGCCTTTTCAGGACGGGTCGATAAAAACATGTGGAACTCGGTGAACCCAAAAGTTTCCAAAATAAAGGTGACGAACTTTAAGACTTTCCGCACCTCTCCGGCCAATTGTTCGGGAGCACAAAAAAGATGGGCGTCATCCTGCGTGAACCCCCTCACCCGCATAAGGCCATGAAGCACTCCTGACCGTTCATAACGATAGACCGTCCCCAATTCTCCAAATCTCAGCGGTAAGTCCCGGTAACTGCGTAAATGAGACTTGTAAATCATGATATGGAATGGGCAATTCATCGGCTTCAATTGGTATTCACTAGCTTCCACCGGCATGGGGGTAAACATGTTTTCCTTATAAAACTCCACATGGCCGCTGGTTTTCCAAAGATCCAGCCGCGCGACGTGCGGGGAGTACACCAATTCGTATCCATGCGCCACATGCTGTTCACGCCAAAAGTTTTCAATGACCAATCGAATCAGTGAGCCCTTGGGATGCCAGAGAATCAGTCCTGGACCCGTTTCATCCTGAATGCTAAATAGGTCCAGTTCCTTGCCCAACTTTCGGTGATCACGGCGTTTAATTTCTTCGAGTTTATGTAAATGGGCGTTTAATTCTTTTTCTGAAGGAAACGAAGTCCCATAAATACGTTGCAACATGGGATTCCGCTCATCACCACGCCAATAGGCACCCGCACTGTTCAGAAGCTTGAACGCTTTGACATAGCCCGTGGACGGCACATGAGGACCGCGACAAAGATCCACGAAATCCCCTTGGGCATAGACGGAAATGGGTTCTCCCTCTGGAAACCCTTGAATAAGTTCAACCTTATATGACTCGCCCCGATGTTTAAAAAATTCGATCGCCTCTTCCTTGGAAAGTTCACGCCGTGAAACCGAGAGGTTGCGTTGAATAATTTCCAGGGCTTTGGCTTCGATTTTTTCTAAATCTTCCGGCGTAAATGGACGCTCAAAGGCAAAATCATAAAAAAAGCCTTCGTCAATAGCTGGACCAATAGTCAGCTGGGCAGTCGGAAAACATTCCTTCACCGCCTGCGCCATGATATGCGTGCTGCTATGACGATAGACTTCTTTACCTTCAGAGGTTTCAAATGTGAGAGGCTCTAATATTCCATCGGTGTCCACAGGCCCCATCAGGTCTTTTTCAATCCCATTCACTTTGATCGCAAAGACATCGGACCTCACAGGCTTGGCAAGTTTTTCCAGGGCCTCTTTGGCAGAAATGCCCTTAGGAAAGGATTGAGGTGATCCACCCGGTAATGATAATTGAATAGTTGACATCGTCTTTCGCGTCGTACGAATTCGGAATCCGTCAATTTTTTCAAGGACGGCCCACGCAGAAAAGGCATCCCTCCGTCTCACCGGAGACTAGATGCCTTTCGGTGTGTCTTGGTGATGGTAGGCGCGGGCGGTATTGAACCGCCGACCTCTACCGTGTCAAGGTAGCGCTCTCCCCCTGAGCTACGCGCCTATATCCTCTTGTATCAGGCTATGCTAGACGCCCGAATCAGCCTTGTCAAGAAGTGGTTGTTTTTTCAGAGAAAACGAAGAATTTTGCTCGAAAATTCGCTTAGGATTTTCGACGACGTTCAGTCGCGGATTCCTTAACCCGCCGGACAGAAATCTCAAATTCAAGAATTTTCTTTCTCAGGGTATTTCGATTGAGGCCAAGAAGTCGGGCAGCTTTTAACTGATTGCCATTGGTTTCTTTTAAAGCCAACTCAATGAGCGGCCGCTCAACAGCCCTCATAAGAGTCGGGTACAAGTTTTTTCCAGATCCCACGTTCATCGCACGAACAAAATCACCTAATTTTTGTTCCACATAGCTGGCCAAGTTGGCATCCTTGGGATCGGCAGGGCGTTCATCCCCAAGAGGCTCGCCCATAACCTGATGAATATGCGTAAGGGACCGCCAGGCCGTAAGAGGTCCGGCATACACAAATGTTTTAGACAAATTCAATTGCCCATTGAGCGAAGACAGATCATGGAAGGAATGCGAACTGGTTTCATCCACAATGACACCCGTGAAATGCTCTGCTTGCATGGCTTCCTGCAATGACGAGCAATTTTCAACCACCGTAATGGTATGTTGAAGGGACTGGCCTTGGGCTTTGGATTTTACCTGAGGATCCTCAGTGAGAAGTGCAAACTTAAGAAGAGGGGTTGGTGTCACAGAATTGGCTTTCGTTGAAAAAGAGCGTGGATTATGTCCAAACGATTTTTTAAAATCAATTGAGGGAAATTCCTTTGGTAGAACACCTACCGGATAACCTATAATTAAGGAAATTTATCCTTTTCTTCCCTAGTGGCGTTTTGATTATTCAAACCCCAACAGCGGACACAAGATTCGCAACAGCCCCCAAATCATGATTCCTCCTAGGACATCAAGCAACAGCCCAGCCCGAATCATTCGGAGAATAGGAACCTTCCCGGTTCCATACACAATGGCATTGGGTGGGGTAGACACAGGCAAGACAAAGGCCAAACTGGCAGCCATACAAGCTGCCAAGACGGGTGGAACTGGTGAAAAATTCGCCGACCCGGCAATCGCAATGAGCACCGGCACGACCATACTGGTGGCAGCCGTATTGGAAGCTAATTCCGTCAAGACCAAGGCTGTTAATATCCCAACTGCCGTGAGACTCCACACAGAGGAAATGCCAAAGAGATGAACCAAATTTTCTCCGATTGTGTGCGCCAGCCCTGTTTCGACCATGAGATGCCCAAAGGCAATCCCTCCACCAAATAAGAGAATGGTTCCCCAATGAATATTCGCGGCGTCTTTCCATGTCAGGACAAACTGTCCTTCGCGCAAATTAATAGGAAGGAGAAATAATAGACCCGACGCGAAAATCGGGACCAATTCATTGGGTAAATGGGTTTTTACCCAGGCCACAGACGGATGTTCAGGAGAAAATAACAGTGGCAGAAAAGCCGGAAACACCCACAAAAAGACCGCTAAGAGAAATACGCCCAGCGTGTACCGCTGCCCCCATGTCCAGGAGGCAGGAGAAGCGTTATCTACAACCGGGGCAGAAGGCGACGATACAGAAAGATGAGATGGAACATGGAGCCAATATAAAAGGAGAAACATGACGACAAGCATGCTCAGAGCTAAAGGCACACCCAGCACCATCCATTGGTCAAACGAAATGGAAATGTGAGCCTGTTCTCGCAATAATCCCACGCCCACTAAATTGGGCGGGGTCCCGATAAGAGTCGCTACACCGCCGATGCCTGCCGCATAGGCCAAACACAATAAAAATCCGCTTTCCAAGGTTTTTAAGTCCGGGTGATTCTTTCGGAGGGTTTGCAGAACTCCCAGTGCGATGGGGAGCATCACCGCCGTGGCAGCGGTATTGCTGATCCACATGGACATTCCGGCCACAGCCAACCCCAGTGCCAACATGATGCGAATGGGATGAGTCCCCACCCATTTGAGGGAAAGGAGCCACGTGCCGAATCGACGGTCCAGTCCATGCACCGCCAAAGCCTCGGAAATAAAAAAACTCCCAATAAATAAAAAAATGATCGGGTGGGCGAATGCCGAAAACACCGATTTCATAGTGCCCAATCCGGTCAGCACACAGAATCCCGCTCCTAGCAACGCGGTAATCGGTAGGGGAATGGGCTCGGTAATCCAAAACACGACGACCCAGGTGAGAATGACCGCTAGGGTTCGCTCGGCTCCGGCCAGAGAGTTGGGAAGACATACAAACATGAGCAAAGCCAACACTGGTGCGGCAAGAAGACCCACATGCTGTCGGGTTAGGCCTGAGGAATGTGTCGTGTTCGATCCTGTCATCCGTCACTAGGATTTGGTGGGGCAAGACGGTATCATACAGGAGTACAGCCATTTGAGATACCATGAAACAGAAAATCTATTCCCTAGACCAATTGATTCCGCTCATTGCCGCTCATCGGCAGGTCGGTGAATCTATCGTATTTACCAACGGCTGCTTTGATCTTCTGCATATCGGGCATGTCCGCTATTTGCAAGCAGCGAAGCACCTGGGGGACCGCCTGGTCGTTGGGATTAATAGCGATCAATCCGTTCGAAAACTTTCCAAAGGAACCGGGCGGCCCTTTATCCCTGACCATCAGCGGGCGGAAATCATTTCTGCGTTAGGTTGTGTCGACTATGTGATGATCTTTGACGAGGCCGATCCCTTGAATCTTATCAAGGCTATTCAACCCCAAGTCCTCGTCAAAGGGGGAGATTGGACACCTGATCGCATTGTGGGACGAGAGTTTGTAGAGAAACGGGGTGGGACCGTCCGAAGTATCCCCCTGACTCCGGAATCCTCAACGAGTCTCATCGTTCAAAAAATTCTTGCCACACATGGAGTAACCCCAACCGTTTCCGATTCGTCCCACGTTCGATCCTGACGCACTCCCGACATTGCACATGAGTATACCGTCCGCTTTACACCCGTTGGCCAATCATCTCCGCGCAGCCCTGACCTCCTCGGATCGATCTCCTTGCCTCCTCAGCACACAGCCTGGCTGTTTGGCACTGGCCATGACCTTGCTTATGCATAGCAAAACTTTACCTGCTTCGGGCCGGACTCAGCTGATTGTTACCCCAACCCAGGAAGAGGCGGAGCAAGTGTATGAAGACATCAAATTTTTCCATACCTTCATAGGCCGGGACACTGAGACCTTGTCCTTGTTTCCCCCTTGGGCGACAGTCCCTTACAATCCCGCACATCCAGCCCATACGGTGATTTGCCAGCGCGTCAGAACCTTACATCGTCTCTCGCTAGGCTCTCCTACTATTCTGATCAGTTCATTGCCTGCCATCCTTCATAAGCTGATTCCACCAAAAACTTTTCAGAAGGCTTGCTTTGCCTTGCGCGTGGGCGGGACCTATGAACGGGATTGGCTACTTCGCTCCCTTATTCGATTGGGATATCAGCGAGGCTCATTGGCGGAAATTCCAGGCGAATTCAGTGTGCGGGGGGGGATTGTAGATATTTTTTCCACGGCGCAGGATGATCCCGTTCGAATCGAATTTTTGGGCGATACGGTGGAATCTATTCGAACCTTCGATCCCTCTACACAAGAGTCTCGGAGCCAATGCAAGGAAACCTGGATTTTGCCCACCAGGGAATTCATCCCGCCCCTGGACGAATTGGGGAACATCACGTCTGAGCCGATTCCCCCCAGCATTGAATGGGACCTGCCACGATACTATCCAGATCTGGTGACCTTGCCTCAATACATTACCAATCCGTTCACTACGTTTCTGTATCGTCCCGCTGATCTGCACATGACCGCTAGCCAATTTTGGAATAGTCTGCTGGAAACGTGGGAACACTTGGACGCGGAATTTACTGAAATATCGTCTCACTCGGATCCTGACCAACTTTACGAGACATGGGATACCGTCAAAGCCCTATTGTCCGGAAATCCTACCATCCTTTTAGATCACGTCGCTCCAGACTCCGCCACGATAACCTATGACCCCGTTCCCTTGGACGCGCAATCACCTGCCAGCGTGGGACTCGGTGTCCGCGGCATGCCGTTTCGTGAAACCCTGGCCAAGCTGGATCACTTGCGAATGGAATCCGGAATTTTTTTAGTCGCTCGGAGTCCAGGGCAGGTGGAGCGCCTGCTTTCCCTCCTCCACGATCACGGATTTCCCGCGAATCGCTGGGAAAAACCCTTCCCTACAGAATCGCCGGATGGTCGAGCTCCGTTCTACTGTTTGGAAGGCGATCTTTCCGCAGGGTTTATTGCTCTCCAGACCCGTATCGCTTTCGTGACCGAAGAAGAACTTTTTGGGAAAGGGATCCGTCACCGTCCCCATACGAAATCCACCACCGCGAAATTCTTTTCCTCCCTTGATGATCTCAAAGAAGGAGATCTGGTTGTCCATCTGCAACATGGCATCGGCCGCTACTTGGGTCTCAAGCGGTTGGAGGTCCAAAATTGCACCAGCGATTATTTACTGCTGCAATTTGCCGGAACCGATACCTTATATGTTCCCCTTGATCGGCTTAATCAGATTCATCGCTATCGGGGAGCGGAACAGCGTGCTCCCCGGCTTGATAAGCTGGGCGGGACCTCATGGGGAAAGACAAAAGCCAAGGTCAAAAAGGGCATTGAGGATATGACGGAAGAATTGGTCGACCTCTATGCCAATCGGGAGGTCGCCAGACGTGCGGCATACCAGGAAGACTCTCTGTTGGTTCAAGAATTCGAGGCGGGGTTCGAATTTGATGAAACCCCCGACCAAATCAAGGCCATCGAGGAAATCTGCCGGGATTTGGAGTCCCCCAAGCCCATGGATCGACTAGTCTGCGGCGATGTGGGTTATGGCAAAACAGAAGTCGCCATGCGTGCGGCCTTCAAGGCCGTTCAGGCCAACCGGCAAGTAGCCGTCCTCGTACCCACCACCCTGCTGGCTCAACAACATTTTGAAACTTTTTCCCAACGCTTCGCCCCATTCCCCGTGAAGGTCGGCGTATTATCCCGCTTCCAGTCCCCCCAGGAATTGAAGGCAACGGTCAAAGAAGTCGGCACGGGCGTGGTGGATATTATCATCGGCACACACCGTCTTCTCCAAAAAGATATCGTCTTCAAACAATTGGGGCTCGTCATTATCGACGAGGAACAATGGTTCGGCGTACGTCACAAGGAACGATTAAAACAACTACGAACTCAGGTGGATGTCTTGACCCTCTCCGCCACACCCATTCCGCGAACCCTGCAAATGGCTTTCTCAGGAGTACGAGATTTATCCGTGATTGAAACGGCTCCCACCGGAAGATTGGCGGTGGAAACCCAGGTCTTACGGTTCGACGCCACCGTGATCCGTGAGGCGATCCTTCGTGAACTTCATCGAGGGGGTCAGGCGTATTTCGTGCACAATCGCGTGGAAACCATGGAGCAAACCGGGGCATGGCTCCAAGAATTGGTGCCGGAAGCGCGGGTCCTGATGGCCCACGGGCAAATGGATGAACAACTCCTGGAACGCGTCATGATGCGATTTTTCCATCATGAGGCCGACGTACTGCTCGCCTCCGCTATTATCCAATCGGGGCTGGATATCCCCAATGCCAATACCATTTTGGTTGACCGGGCTGAATTGTTTGGGCTATCCCAATTGTATCAGTTGCGAGGACGGGTAGGCCGAGGCGGGCAGCAAGCCTACGCCTACTTGTTCATTCCTAACGAAGAAACCTTGAGCACAGATGCGCAAAAGCGATTGAATGCGATACAGGAATTCGTCGAATTAGGCTCGGGGTTTCGCATTGCGGCGGCCGACCTGGAAATCCGGGGCGCGGGCAATCTCTTAGGGAAACAACAATCCGGCAGTATCGCTGCCGTGGGTCTGGACCTGTACCTGCAACTTGTCGAGCAGGCCGTGCAACATATTAAGGGGCAGGACATTCCAGAAGAATGGGAACCTACTCTGCAATTGGACGTCTCGGCCTTTATCCCCGAAACCTATGTTGAAGAGACGTCACAACGATTAGGACTCTATAAACGGCTGTCCGGCAGTGACCGTTTAGGTGATTTGGCTTTACTCTATGGAGAAACATTGGATCGGTTTGGCCCGCCGCCAGACCCGATGGAACGATTATTTGAAGTTATGCAAATCAAAGTCTTGGCCAAAGCTCTCAAGTTGGAATATGTGGATGTGCGCAACGGGCTGGCCAACTTCCGCTTTCATGAACAGGCCAAAATTCCGGAAAAAGGCATTCAGACCTTGATGGAAAAATGGAAAGACCGCATTCAATTTCTTTCCCCTCGGGCCTTCCGGGTCACCCTGCCCCACCCTGATTGGGCAGGCATGTATCCTTCTGTGAATGCCATTCTTCAGGGTCTCTTCCAATCAGTGAACCAGGCGGAAGGGGAAGGCCAAGGCGTATGAGTAGGATGTCTCCCTCACCACAAACTTTTCCCTGGATCGCAGAGTTCGCCTTGTGGGGCACCATCCTTTTCACCCTCATACCTCTGATGTCATGGGCCTTAGAAGATCGCATCATTGCCGTGGTCAACAAAGAAGTCATCACCTTGTCTGATCTTCAGAGCAAGATCGAAGACGAATACAAGCGGCTCAAGGCCAAACATTCCGGAGAGGATCTCAACCGGCGTTACCTTGAAAAACAACGAGAGGTACTCAACGCCCTCATCGATCAACACCTTCAACTTCAGGAGGCCAAGGCCAAAGGTTTATCCGTGAGCCATGAAGAAATGGATGCGGCCTTGCAGCGCACGCCTTTACTGCCTAACCAGACGGAAGAAGACTATCGGGATCAGCTGCTGCTGAAAAAACTCTTTGACTTCGAAGTGCGCCGCAATGTGGTCGTCGAAGAGGAAGAATTACGGCGCTTCTATGACGCCAATCCAACTCTATTCCGAAAACCACCTCAATACCGCCTCAAACACATCCTGTTGACCGCAACCGAGGAATACCAACGGGAGTTGGCCAGGAAAAAGGCCCAATCCATGTCTGCCGCATGGAAATCCGATATGGAGTTTGAAGAACTCGCCTTCCAATTTTCCGAACAAGTGAAGCATTTGGGTTGGCTTCAGGAAGACGAATTGCTCTCCACGCTCTCTCCGGAAATTAAAAGTCTAGAGCCGGGAGTTCTGTCTTCCCCCATCGAAACCGACCAAGGTCTACACTTGCTGATGGTAGAAGAAATGTCTGACACACAGACCTATGCATTCGAAGAAGTAGAGCAGGAAATTCGAGGACTGTTACAAAGACAAAAAACCGAAGAAGCCTACCGAACCTGGCTCGCTGATCTCAAAAAGAAAGCCTTCATCGACGTGAAGTTCTAGTCCCAAGAAGTGATAGAATTTCATCCAATACCAATTGTTTGCCATCGCCGGAATGGGCGGAAAGTAGTAGGGGGGGTATGGGAATGTCCAAATTTTCCTGTAAGTCTTGAATCGCGGCTGGTTGCTTGCCTCTCGCCACCTTGTCGGCTTTCGTTGCAACCACGACATACGGAATGTGCAAATGCTCCAACCATTGCAGCATACGCCGGTCCTGCTCTTGGACCCTCCGCACATCCACCAATAAGACCACACCCCGCAAATTATCGCGTGTCTGAAAAAATTGTTCGATTAATGGCACCCACTGTTTCTGGATACGATCCGGAACTTTGGCAAAGCCATAGCCTGGAAGATCGACCAATTCAAACGGCCCTTGGTTGGTTTCTACCCTATAAAAATTGATGGTTTGGGTCTTACCGGGTATTTTGCCGACCTTTGCTAACCCGTTCCGATTTAATAAACAATTGATGGCGGAGGATTTCCCGACATTGGAACGGCCTACCATGGCAATTTCCGGCAATTGGCTTTTTGGAAATTGCTCAACCGTGCCGCAGCACTTGAGGAATTCCGCAGAGTGGATTCGAAAGGATGTCATAGGAGATATTCCATATGATGGGAAGGGCTGTTCACTTTTTTACTTGCCCCTCACAGAGAGGATAAGAATATTTGATGTGAACGATTATTCCCGGCGAGACGTTTTGAGTGCCCGGTCGATTTCTCGGCTGGCTTCCCGTTTCTTAATAGTTTCCCGTCGATCGTAAGATTTTTTCCCACGAGCTAGTGCCAGTTCGAGTTTCACCCGGCCTCGCGCATTGAAATACATCCGAAGTGGAACCAGCGTGAGTCCCTTTTGTTGGATTTTAGCCTGCAACCGTTCGATTTCTTTTTTATGAAGCAGTAGTCTTCGAGGACGCAGGGGCTCATGGTTCATTTGATTACCATGACTGTAGCCTCCAATATGACAATTATGCAGTGTCACCTCCCCCTGATGGATGGCTGCATAGCTATCCCGCAAATTTAGATGCCCCTCTCGTAAGGCCTTGACTTCTGTCCCGAGCAGGACCACCCCGGCTTCGAATGTGTTTTCGATATGGTAATCATGAAAGGCTTTCCGGTTACTGCTGAGCAGCTTACCGGATTCTTCCTTTTTTGTTTTTGTCATAGAATTCATCCCGTTAGAAAGGGGCCATGGGGGGGCCGCTTTCCGCTCTTGCTCTTCAGGGTACCTCTTTCTACAATAATCAGACCATGGGAGGCTTTGAACCTATTCATCATCTTATTCAGGATTTCTCCAAAGATCATGCCTTGGGGCAGAAGTTGCTGGAAGTTCGTTTACAGGAGGAATGGCCCTCCATCGTCGGTCAGACCCTTGCTAAACATTCCTCGCCTGACAGTATCCGTTTCCACAAATTATACCTGGTTGCCGAAAATTCGGTATGGCTTCAACAATTAGTGTTTTTAAAGTCCTCTATTTTGGAAGCTCTACAATCACGAATTCCCGAATTGTCCTTGGTCGATATTATCTTGCGTCTTGGCCCGTTACCAGCTCCAATGGTCACCCCCCAAGACGTGGTTCCTGATGTCCCAGGCCCTTCTCCTGAACATGTGGCTCTGGGCCTTCTCCTGGCCAAACGGCTTTCCAATCCTGAATTACGCAAAGCCATTGGTCAAACGATTGCTAAAGGATTATCCCACTCGGAAAATCAATAGTGAGGAAAAATGGCATGAGGAGGGTCTACGAACTCTGACCCGCCTCAAATTTTCTTCTTGGCTTTTTCTCACGGCTCCTGAAAGACCCACTGTACGGTATACGAAGCTTCCTCTCCCTCGAGACCGGTGAATCCCCCAAGCCAACCTGCCTGTCCATGCTGGCCCATTCGATATCCTCCACGGATAGCCTGTTCAAACTCCGCCAAGAACGGATCGGCGATTTGATGGGTTCTGCCATCCAGGTATCGGTGGAGATTATCTGGTTCTGCCCAGGTATGATCTGAGAAAATTAAAAGAAAAAGCTGTTGGTACCCGCCTTTCGGATTGTCAGGTGTGGTGGGGCGAATCTTTAACGGTCCAAAATCCTTCGTGGTCCTCCCGACCAAACCAAACCGGCGGATTAAACTTTCTATTTCCGGATCGCTGGTCCATGGTGGAAGGTGAACCGCCACCACTGTCCCTTCCTGAGCGCCGATACTATAAGGAGGGATGGTTCGGTCTGGACGGGACAGAAACATGCCGAAGCCGATTAAGCAAAAGGCTCCGAATAACACACCTAAACCCGCCTTGACGACGGGATCGAGAGGTTTCTTTCCTGCTTTCATGGGACCAAGGTGGCATTCTGGCTCACCTTTCTGTCACTCAGGTTAAGGGCCTGCTCCATCGGTTTCCGAGGACGGCTGGTTCTCATCCAATTCTGAAGGCTCGGCTGGATCATCTTCCTCTTCACTTTCGGCTAACTTGGCGACTCCGACAATACGATCCTCTTCCGGCAGATCCATTAATCTGACACCCTGTGCATTTCGGCCAATTTCTCTGATATCCCTGATTTTCGTTCGAAGAATCATCCCGTCTGCGGAGATCAGCATGATCTCATCGGTTTCCCAGACTTGGTGGAAGGAAATAGCCGGCCCATTCTTTTCCGTGACTCTTACACTAATAACTCCTTTGCCTCCCCGTGACTGCACGCGATATTCCCCGACTTGAGTGCGTTTCCCATAGCCTCGTTCCGTTACCGTCAAAATCGAGGATTGGGCTTCGGCGGTGATCGTGACCATCCCGATCACTTCATTATCATCATCCAAAGTGATGCCCCTCACACCTCGAGCGGTCCGTCCAACGGGCCGGACATCTTCCTCTCGAAATCGGATAACAATGCCCAACCGGGTTCCCAAGAGAATTTCTCGGGTTCCATCCGTGATATCCACACTGATCAAGCGGTCGCCGTCTTCTAATGTCAGGGCAATAATACCTCCCTGGCGAGGATTGCTGAAGGCCGACAGATCGGTTTTTTTGATATATCCCTTTTGTGTGGCCATGACGACATAGTGATTTTCGGTAAAGGTTCGGACCGTCAGAGTCGCGGTGACACGTTCGCCTGTATTCAACGCCAACAGGTTGACAATGGCTTTCCCTTTGCTAGCCCGTCCCACATCGGGCAATTCATAGACCTTAAGCCAATACACTTTTCCTGCGTCGGTAAATACCAACAAATAATCGTGAGTCGAGGCGGTAAAAATTTGCTCCACGAAATCTTCTTCTTTGACCCCCATACCGACCTTGCCTTTTCCGCCGCGCCGCTGAGCTCGATACAATGTCACCGCATTGCGTTTAATATACCCTGCGCGAGTAATGGTAACGACCACCTCTTCTTCCGCGATCAAATCCTCCATTTGGAGTTCGGCCTCGGCCGGGACGATTCGGGTCTTCCGGTCATCAGAATACCGTTCTTTGACCTCCACCAATTCCTGCTTCACGATCTCCAGGACCATCGCGTCCGAACCCAACACGGTCCGCAAATGCTCGATCTTGGCCATCAGTTCGGTATATTCCTGTTGCAGTTTGTCTCGTTCCAATTGAGTGAGACGCTGTAGCCTCATATCCAAGATGGCATTGGCTTGAATTTCACTAAGGGCAAATTGCTCCATCAAGCCGGCACGTGCGGTTTCCGGCGACGCGGCTCCGCGGATCAAGGCGATGACCGCATCCAACGATTCCAGCGCTCGTTTTAACCCCTCAAGAATATGAGCACGCTCTTCGGCCTTTCGCAGGTCATAGGCCGTACGGCGCACGACCACTTCTTTCCGATGTTGAATGAAGGCTGCCAGGATTTGCTTAAGAGTCAAAACTTCAGGCCGGTTGCCCACCAAGGCCAACATAATGACTCCGAAGGTGGTTTGCATATGAGTGTGTTTATAGAGTTGGTTCAACACCACCGAGGGATTTTCGTTGCGTTTGAGTTCAATGACTATGCGCATCCCATCACGGTCGGATTCATCGCGCAAATCAGAGATCCCTTCCAAGCGTTTTTCATGAATGAGATCGGCGATTTTTTCGATGAGCTTCGCCTTGTTGATCTGATAAGGCAATTCCGTCACGATAATGCGACCGCGATCGGTGCGTTCATCCACCTCAATGTCTGCCTTGGCCCGGAGAGTCAACAATCCACGACCTGTTTCATAGGCTTCCTTGATGCCTTGGGTTCCGTAAATAAATCCAGCCGTGGGAAAATCCGGTCCGGGAATACAGGCCATGATCTCCGGGATTGTCATTTCAGGCCGCTCAATTAAGGCAATCAGGGCAGAGACCACTTCCCCTAAGTTATGTGTAGGAATGTTGGTGGCATAACCGACTGCAATTCCACCCGCTCCATTCACCAACAGATTGGGAATACGCGCTGGAAGGACCACCGGCTCCAAGGACGACTCATCATAGGTTGGGACAAAATCCACTGTTTCCCGATCAATATCGACCAACATCTCCTCGGCTAACTTGGTGAGGCGCGCTTCGGTGTATCTCATGGCGGCCGGTGGATCCCCATCGACCGATCCGTAGTTTCCCTGCCCATCCACAAGCGGATACCGCATATTGAAATCCTGCGCCATCCGAACCAACGTATCGTAGATCGCCGAATCACCATGAGGGTGAAAGTTGCCCATAATTTCACCCACGATCTTGGCAGATTTTCGATAGGGGCGAGTGGCACCCAGCCCCATTTCGTTCATGCCATACAGAATGCGGCGATGGACGGGTTTAAGACCGTCCCGCACATCGGGCAATGCCCGACCTACAATGACGCTCATGGCATAGTCCAAATAGGACAACCGCATTTCGTCTTCGATGGCAACTTGTGTAAGACGGGATTCAGGCGACATCACTAATTTTCCTAGACATCCAAATTCCGCACTTCCAGCGCATGTTGTTGAATAAAGTTCCGGCGAGGTTCGACTTCATCGCCCATTAAAATGGTAAAGATTTCATCCACTCCAGTGACATCCTCCAATGTCACCTGCATGAGACTCCGAGTTTCGGGGTTCATCGTCGTGTCCCATAATTGGCCAGGATTCATTTCTCCCAAACCCTTGTATCGTTGGATGGACATGCCTTTTTTCCCGGCTTCCAGAATGGTCTGCACCAATTCTTTGCTAGAGACGCATGTCGATTCCTCATCCCGAATTTTTAGCTTATACGGCGGACGGCCTAATCCCAAGGACGACGGAGAGGATTTTTGTAATTCCCGAAAATCTGCGGACCCTACCAAGTCATGGGTGACTTTCAACACTTTTTGTCCGCCATTGCCAGCTACACGACATATTACATGATGAGTGTGATGTTCTTCGTTGGTTTGAATATCCAGGCTCACGGTCCCATCTGGATAGACGGTTTGTAACACCTGTCTGATATCTTGAGTGAATGATTCCAATTCTCCGCGGTTTCGCAAAAAATCTTTGGAAAGTTGAGGAAAATCCACGAACACCCTCAGAACAGCTGGCTCCAGCTGTTTTTGCGTCTGTCGGCTGAGTAGCCCTTCAAAGGCAATGAGTTTTTTCAAAATCGCGAGTAATTGCTCCCCTCCGACATATTGATGGCGTTCTGGAATCCAGAGCTGGGTTTCCTCTACGGCCAAATTGGAGAGGTAATCATTCATTGCTCCCTCATCCTTGAGATAGCGTTCCCCTTTGCCCTTTTTCACTTTAAAAAGTGGCGGTTGGGCGATGTAAATATAACCTCGCTCAAGGAGTTCCGGCATTTGGCGGAAGAAAAAGGTCAGGAGGAGCGTTCGGATATGACTGCCATCCACATCTGCATCGGTCATTAAAATGATCTTGTGATACCGAGCTCGACCGATATCAAAGGATTCTCGATCCTCTTTGCCCTTATCGGTATCCTCTCGAGGCCGCCCAATTCCTGTACCGATAGCCATAATCAGCGTACGAATTTCTTCGCTGGACAACATTTTGTCGAACCGGGCTTTTTCTACGTTCAGGATTTTCCCTTTTAAAGGGAGAATGGCCTGATTGCGTCGATCCCGACCTTGTTTAGCCGATCCTCCTGCTGAATCACCTTCCACAATAAACAGTTCGCTGAATTGAGGATCCTTTTCTGAACAATCGGCAAGTTTGCCTGGAAGCGATCCACCATCCAACGCTCCTTTCCGCCGAATAAGTTCTTTGGCCTTGCGAGCGGCTTCCCGAGCCCGAGCCGCATCGACGGACTTTCCAACAATTTTTTTAGCGATTGGGGGGTTTTCCTCAAGGTAGGCACCCAAGGCTTCATTCACGGCCGCTTCCACGATCCCTTTGACTTCGCTATTTCCCAGTTTGGCTTTCGTCTGACCTTCAAATTGCGGATTCCGGATTTTGACGCTAATGACAGCGGTCAATCCTTCCCGCACGTCTTCTCCACTGAGAGATTCGGTATCCTTTTTAAACAAATCATTCGCCGAAGCATAGCTATTGATCGTCCTGGTCAAAGCCGCTTTAAAGCCAACCAGATGGGTCCCTCCCTCTCGAGTATTGATGTTGTTGGCGAATGAAAACAGGTTTTCGGAATACCCTTCGTTGTATTGCAATGCCACCTGAAGAATGAGATCCTGTTTTTCCACTTCCACAACGATCGGGGGATGCAAAGGCGTCTTGGCTTCATTTAAATGTTCGACAAAGGAAACAATCCCCCCCTTGTAACAGAAGATTTGTTCTTTTTCTTTCCCCGTGCGCTCATCCTTTAAACTGATTTCCAGACCTTTATTCAGGAAAGCCAACTCCCGAAGCCGTTGGGCCAACACATCAAAACTGAATTCACCCGTTTCAAAAATTTGGGTATCGGCCTTGAAGACGACTTTGGTGCCTCGCTTCTTGGTTGTTCCGGTCACTGCCAAGGGAGCTATTGGTTTTCCACGCTCATATTCCTGTTCATAGACATTACCGTTTTGCCAGATTTCCAACTCCAACCATTCTGACAAGGCATTCACACACGAGATGCCCACGCCATGGAGACCCCCAGACACCTTGTAGGCCCCCTCCTCAAACTTTCCTCCTGCATGAAGAACGGTTAATGCCACCTCCGCCGCCGATTTTTTTTGGGTGGAATGCATGCCCGTGGGGATCCCTCGCCCGTTATCAGACACCATAACGCTACCATCCACCTGAAGAACGACCTGGATTTCATTTCCGAATCCGGCCATATGTTCGTCCACACTGTTATCCACCACCTCATAGACCATGTGATGAAGACCATCAATTCCCGTACTCCCAATATACATGGCCGGACGTTTCCGAACCGCTTCTAATCCTTCAAGGACACGAATTTGATCGGCGTCGTACCCTTCTCCAGGTGAAGGCGGACTCTGGGCAGATTCCTGGCTTAGTGGTTTGGTTGGTTCCATAAACTGTGATTATGAAAGAGTGTGAGAGTAATGAACGTCAGTTTGGTCAAATCCGTCATACCTTCACGGGCATCACAACGGCTTTGAATTTGGGATTTCCCGGTTCCTGAATGAGACAGGGACTTAATGGAGTCTCCATTTGAAGTGTCAGCATGTCAGTCTCAATGACTGACAACACATCCAAAAAATACCGAGCATTAAATCCGGCTTCATAGGTATCACCCCCAAATTTTGCGGGAATATCTTCATCTGCCTCTCCCAAATCCGGGCTTTTTGCCGACAAATGAATATGATCGGACGCCACAGCCAATTTCACGGCGTGGGCTTTATCCCGTGAAAGAAGGGACATCCGGCGTAACGCGCCTTCTAAATCCGACTTACCCACCGTCACTTTTTTTGAACTTTCTTTGGGGACGACTTGCTGATAATTGGGGTACGACCCTTCCATAATTCTGGAAGTGAGGACAAGTCCGCTTTTTCGAAGAATCAGCATGTTTTTTGTGAACCCCAAGAGCGGCTGCTCATCGTCCTCTTCCAGTAATCGGCGGATTTCAATGGCTGCCTTTTTGGGAATAATGACTTTGGTTTCCGAGGAGGGAATGGACTGTTTCTCAGGTGTTATGTCCTGCTCCGCCCATGCCAACCGATGACCATCGGTTCCAACCAGGCGGATCGTCACGTTCCCCCCAGAAGGGATCAGGGTAATCAATAATCCATTCAGGACATACCGCGTATCTTTCTCACCTACCGCAAACACCGTCTTTTTCAAGAGCTGCAGCAATCCACCTGCGGGAAGGGCCATTAACCCTTCTCGTTCAATGGCTGGCAAAGCGGGATAGTCCTTACTGGGTAAACCCACCACACGGAATTGACTTTTACCTGCCTTGACGGTCACCCAATGATTATCTCCCACAGATAATTCAATTTCCGATTGTCGAATTTCCTTTAAAATATCAAACAGGGTTCTCGCTGAAAATGTGACGGATCCCGTTTCTAGGACAGTAGCTTTATAGAGACCCCGCATACCGATTTCCAAATCCGTGGCGACAATATCAAGTCCTTCCGGTTTAGCTTCCAAAAGAATATTGGCCAGAATGGGCATCGTGTTTCGTTTTTCGACGACTCCCTGAACACGTTGAAGAGCAGTTAACAAATCTTCTCGTGAAATTTGAATTTTCATAATATGATGGTTTTGATCTGAGACAAATTAAGACTTCCCAATTTCATCTTTTAAACTTTGGAGAGTGGCTCGGAGTGCAGAGTCGGTTTCCTGTGATTTCTGGATCTGTTTACAGGCATGGATAATTGTGGTGTGATCTTTCCCTCCAAAATCACGTCCAATTTCCGGAAAAGAAGAATCAGTGAGATCACGACAGAGAAACATGGCAATTTGGCGAGGGTACACCAAAGTTTTAGTCCTCCGCTTGGACTTCAAGTCAGAAATTTTCACATGAAATCGGCTCGCTACAATTTCTTGAATATCCTCCACCGTAATTACCTTCCTTTTGCCTCCCAACAGATCTCGGAGGGTATTTTTGGCCATTTCTACGGTGATCTTTTGTCCCGTTAAGGAGGCATAGGCTCCTAAACGTATCAACGCTCCCTCAATTTCTCGAATATTACTTTTCAAATTGGTGGCAAGCAGTTGTATGACGTCATCATTAATGGCGATTCCTTCCTCTTCCGATTTTTTTCGGAGGATGGCGATCCGAGTTTCCACGTCGGGTTGCTGGAGATCGGCAATTAACCCCCACTCAAATCTTGATCGGAGGCGCTCCTCCATAGAGGGCATTTCTTTAGGAAAGCGATCACTTGAAAGAACAATTTGTTTTCTTGCTTCATAGAGAGAATTGAACGTATGGAAAAATTCTTCCTGGGTTCTTTCTTTTCCTGCTAGAAATTGAATGTCATCAATCAACAGCATATCGACACTTCGGTATCGCCTTCTTAGTTCAATCATCTTGTCATATCGAATGGAATTGATCACCTCATTCGTAAATTGCTCTGTAGTAACATAGGCAATTCGAAGATCACTTCGATCGGCAACATGATTCCCGATCGAATTTAAAAGATGCGTTTTACCTAAACCAACCCCTCCATAGATAAATAGGGGGTTATAGGCTTTTGCAGGAGATTCTGCCACAGCTAGACAAGCCGCATGGGCAAATTGATTACTTGCACCAACGACAAAATTTTTGAATGTGTATTTTGGATTTGGAAGAGGTTGCCGTTTTGTTTTTGAAGCGGGTAATCCTAATTTAGGGGTCGGGGCAGTTCCTTCTATCAGTATACTTTTTTTCTGCTCGTTTTCCGTTCCATCCTCTTTTAAAATAAACTCTACGTCGCTCAGCTTAATCCCTTTAACCTGTTGAAAAGCTTCAATTATTAATTCTTTATAATTTCTACCCAACCACTCACCAAAAAATTTATTTGGAACAGAAATTTGGACCTGATCATGACTGACTTCCTCTAACTTTAATGGACGAAACCAGGTTTCTTTAGTTTCTTCCCCAAGCTTTGGACCCAAAAATCCCAAAACATTTTCCCATATTTCATTATTGTTATTACTATAAAAATAAAGCTTATTCACAGATTTATTCACAGATGTTAATAAAGATATTCACAAATTAAATTTATTTAGGAAATCATCTTATTTCTGACACAGAGATTCACAAAAGACCATCGACCTCTTCACATTCCTATCCACAAATCATACATATTAGATTCTCTAAATATAATACATAATTTCTTATTTAAATCATATATTTACATAATATCATCGCATTTATTAACAACATACACAGGAACTACGGATACTACTGCTCCGAATTTTTTTAATCAAATACATAGGAGGAAAAGATATCACTAAACAACCAAAGCCAGATCAACTTCAAATAATTTTTCCAAAAACCCCTGGAAAGAAATTTTTTCAAATTTATGTTCTTTGGAAGACAATTGATTATTACCTTGTGAATCTAGAACCAAGAAATTTAATACTTCCCAATTTTGTGGAACACTCTTCTCATCGAGAAACAAGATTTGGGAATTATCTTGGTTCACCAAATCCTTGATGAAAGGAGTTAAACTGACGGATTTCTGGTTCTTGATGATTACCAAGGTTTTTTTCATAATCGTATTTAGAAAACTAAGACTCGATCAGCATCAGCCACTATCCCAGCCATTTCCACATTTGAAAGTTTTTGCAGGGAAAATTCAGAGTCATAAGACATTTTTTCTTGGAATTCCCTATCAAGCAGGACTGGAATGTTCAGATTTTGAATCACGGGAAGGTATTTTTCCAGCATCTCGCCATCAGGGAGATCATACGCTTCCTCGGTAACCAAATACTTGGCATGGCCAATAAGAATGATTTTGAGCGGGTTGGGACCCGTAGAAAGACCCAGGGCGATACGAATGGCCTCAGATGCCCTGTGGCTTTTTTGAGGGTCTTCGCGGATCAAAACCACTATGTTTTTAGGCATTTGAATTTTATTAAAAGTGATATACCTAAAAACAGAAAAATTCGGGTGGTATTTATTTAAAAAACGGGAATAATGGAATGTGTTTTCTTATTGAAAAATAAGAGAAAAAACTAACATTGGGTCCATAAAAAGTCAAGATAAAACATCATGGGGAAAAGGTGGAAAATTACTGAAATAAAATCATGATCTTTTCGGATAAATCTTTTAGGGGTATAGACTGTTGTTCTTTAGTTTCCATGTTTCTTAGGATGACTATTCCTGACTGAATTTCGTCATCCCCCACAATGATGGAATATTTTGCAGATAATTTATCTGCTGATCGAAGGAGGGCTTTTAAATTTGTGGCTCTGTGGTCAGTTTCAGCAGTAATTCCATTTTTTCGTAGGGTATGAAGGAGTTTGAAGGCCTCTGGTTTTCCTTGGGTTCCAAAACCAGCCAGAAATACACAAGGTGTAGCTGGTGGGTAAGATTCTTCTGGAAGTAAGAGGCTGACTCTTTCCAGGCCTACTGCAAAACCGACTGCAGGGGTGGGGGGGCCTTGTAAAAGTTCAACAAGAGAGTCATAACGTCCTCCCGCCCCAATAGTACTTTGAGATCCCAAATGGGGTGATGTTATCTCAAATGTCGTTCGAGAATAATAGTCTAATCCCCTCACTAGCCGTGGGTTAATCGTAAATGGAATATTTAAATCTTTCAAACCAGTTAGGATTTTTTGAAAATGAGCTCCTGAATCATTAGAAAGAAGATCAATGATCGAAGGGGCTTGGTGGGTAGCCTCCACACAAAAGGGGACTTTACAGTCCAGGATCCGCAAAGGGTTAGCAGTGAAACGACGTTGGCAATTGCCACAAAACGAGGAAATATTTGGTGAAAGAAATTTTTTTAATTCTTGAATATATCTTTCCCTATCCTGCTGGGTACCGATGGAATTGAGGTGAAGAGTAAGGTCTTTTAGTTCTAGGTCAAGAAAGTAGTTCCATAAAAGGGAGATTATTTCGATATCTATATTGGGGTCTTCAATGCCAAACGCCTCCACTCCGAATTGGTGAAACTGTCGATAACGACCAGCTTGGGGCCGTTCATGGCGGAACATGGGGCCGAAATAAAACAACTTTCTGGTGGTGATAGAATCAAGAAGGCGGTGCTCAAGCACCGCGCGAACCACTCCGGCTGTCCCTTCTGGACGAAGAGTCAAGGAGCTTCCATCCCGATCAGGAAATGTATACATTTCCTTTTCTACGATATCTGTAGCCCCACCGATGCTTCTCGAAAATAGTTCAGTCAATTCGAAAATGGGGATTCGAATTTCGGAAAATCCATACCGGCCAGCCCATGAACGGGCTGTGGCCTCCATGTGATGCCATGAAGGGGTTTGCGATGGGAGGAGGTCTTTAACGCCTTTAATAGAACGAAGCATAGCAGCACAAAAACCAGGAAAAGCGACTGGGACTATATCGTTCAAGGTCTCATCAGTCAACGAATATCCCTCAGGGGTTACCGAACCATGATATCGAATTTCCCGGAAATTCCGTTTGACTCTTGCTGGCTCGCCCCATAAAATGGTGAGTTCCTACGAAAATTCTGGAAAGGAGATATTGTTCCGTGTCAATGACATACCGACAGCCATCAAACCTGAAGAGAAAACGCGATCATGGATTCCGGAAACGGATGAGCACTAAAAATGGACGAAAAGTCTTGGCTCGCCGCCGGAAAAAAGGCCGGTACCGCTTAACGGTCTCCGATGAATGATAATTGGGGAAGAATCGCTCGTTTTTTCTCACAAAAACAGCTGAATTTGAACGTGTCAGGAAAAATGGTTCCGTCATTCGGAACCATTTTTTTACCATGGTCTTTTCCAGACATGGTTCATCCGAATTAACGAGAATCGGAATCATTGCGGGACGTCGGGTAGGTAATGCCGTTAAACGAAACCGGCTGAAGAGGATATGTCGAGGGTTGGTTCAGAGGGCTTCTTTATCTTTTTCACCAGGGTATGAGTGTATTCTTTATCCGAAATCTCGCATACTAGATGCATCGTTCGGTGAAATTAACCAAGTATGGACGGAAATGTTAAGTCAGGTTGGTATACTTAAGTTTTGACAGGAGTTCTGTATTGTTGCCATGAGGATGTTCATACGCCTATATCAGTATTGCGTGTCTCCATGGATAGGACCTTGTTGCCGGTTTGAACCAACCTGTTCTCATTTTGCCGATCAGGCCATTCAACGGCATGGGTTAATCAAAGGAATTTTGTTGGCGACGGTTCGAATTCTTAAATGCCATCCTTTCCATCCAGGGGGCCTGGACCCGGTTCCCTGAACCGATATTCCTCGCGGGTTATTCAGTCACTTTAATACAGCCTGAATTGCGGGCATCGAATTAGCGATATGGAAAAGCGTGTCGTCATTTTCCTTGTGTTGTCCCTGGGGATTATCTTTGCCTACGATTATATCCTCAAGCAGATGGGAATCACTCCATTTGCACCAAACCCTGGGATAGAGCAAGAGCTGTCCCAATCGGCATCCATTGAGCAGTCAACTGAGCCAAAAGGTTCCTCTCCAACTAAACAGGGAACGGATTCCCCAAGTCCAGGTGAGTCTTCTGAGGCATCGACCTTGGTCACAGCTGAGGAAGTTACCATTGATACTCCCTTATTTCGAGCAGGACTATCCGGTCAGGGAGGAGTGGTCACCTTTTGGGAATTAAAAAAATACCTCACTCAAACTGAAGATCCACACCCTGTGGAATTGGTCTATTCACAGGGACAATTTCCAGGGCCTCTTTCTCTTCGAGTATCCGGCAATGAAGAGGTGACGAATCGTCTTCAAAAAGGGACATTCTCAATCCAGCAAGATTTTTCGATGCTGGATGCGACTCATCCGACCGGAAAAGTCACCCTCATGTATGGGACACCGTACTCGGATCTTTGGGTTCAAAAAGAACTGACCTTTCACTACGACTCCTATGTCGTGGATATCGCGATTCGTTCCCAGGGAATTTCGGAAAAATTAGAGTTGGTTCTCGGCACGAACTTTGGCGTTGTGGAATGGGGGCAGGGTTTTATTGGCCTGTTAGGTTCGGCATGGATGCTTGGTGACCAATTAGAAAAAGAAAATCCGGAAAAGATGGGGGATTCCATCAGACGAAGTGGAGATATCAAGTGGCTAGCGCTTCAGGATAAATATTTTGTCAGTGTATTGATTCCTGAAAAGGCCGACGAAGTTTTTTCAACGCTGGAAAACGAGCGAGTCGTCACTGCCGGCCTGGCTTTTAGCTCAGGAGAAGAAGTTCACAACGCCAAATTATATGCCGGGCCCAAGCATTTCGATAGACTGAAATCTCTTGGAATGGGATTGGAAGACACTATAGATTTTGGTTGGTTTATTTATGGGAGTTGGAAGATTGTCAAGGCTGTGGCCAAACCCCTCTTTTCCGTCTTGAAATTTATTTATGACTATACCCAAAACTATGGACTGGCCATTATTTTATTAACTGTGGGCATCAAGCTGTTGTTTGTCCCGTTGCAATACAAAAGCTACAAATCCATGCAGGGGATGCAGGCTATCCAACCCAAGGTGCTGGCTCTCCAGGAAAAATTCAAGGACAATCGGGAAAAATTAAATCAGGAATTAATGAAGCTCTATCGGGAACATAAAGTTAATCCCGTGGGAGGATGCTTGCCCATGGTATTGCAAATGCCAGTTTTTGTGGCGTTATTCAATATCCTATATATGACCATTGACCTTCGGCAGGCCCCATTTATGCTCTGGATTACCGATTTGTCCATTCAGGATCCGTATTACGTTCTTCCCGTTTTAATGGGCGTGTCAATGGTGGTTCAACAAAAAATCATGCCCACCAGCATGGATCCTACCCAAGCGAAGATGATGATGATTCTGCCGGTTGGCCTGACATTTTTATTTGTTACCTTTCCAGCTGGTTTGGTTTTGTATTGGGTGACGCAGAATATTTTGACCATTACCCAACAGGTTGTGACCGATCGGTATGTCCTTAAAAAACCAAGACCTGGAACGCCTGGTCCCTCTCGGTTGGAATCTGGCGGATCAGGGGACTCGGGAAAAAAGAAATCCAAGCCTCCTTCAAATTCCTGACGCTTTTCTATATGGGGTATGAGCTCTCTGGACGACACGATATGTGCCGTGGCCACTCCTCCAGGGGAGGGGGGCATTGGTGTTGTTCGTGTTAGTGGCAGTCAGGCACTAGTCATCGCTTCGCAAAATATTCGTTTGCGAAACTCTCGCCCTTGGGATGAACTCCAAGCCTTTCGTTTTTATCTCGGCCATTTCCTGGGAAAATATTCAGAACATTCAAATGCCTCTGCTAGGACAGTCCTTGACGAGGTGCTGGTGGTGATCATGCGGGCTCCTCGTTCATATACAGGGGAACATGTAGTGGAAGTGCACTGTCATGGAGGGATGGCGGTGGTCGAAACCATATGTACCGCTCTTATAGAAGTTGGTGCCAGGTTGGCGGAACCCGGTGAATTCACCAAGCGGGCGTTTTTACATGGCAGGCTTGACCTCACCCAGGCCGAGGCGGTTTTGGATACGATTCAGGCTAATTCTCTTCTGAGTCTTAAATTGGCCCAAGAGCATCTCCAAGGAAAGCTCTCCAGCATTCTTCAAGGCATGCGGGAAGGGTTACTCAAGATGGTAGCCCATCTTGAAGCGGGGATGGATTTTGTCGAAGACGATATTCAATTCATTGATCTCACGGAGATGAAGGGACAGGTCCAAGGCATAGTTACGGAGTTGAATCGGCTCATCGATTCGTCTGGTGAGGGACGGATTATTCGTGAAGGAGTCCGAGCGGTCATTATGGGACAACCGAATGTTGGAAAATCGAGTTTACTGAATGCCCTGTTAGGAATTGATCGGGCCATTGTGTCGGCCATCCCTGGGACAACCAGGGATGTGCTAGAGGAAGCCATTATGGTTGACGGGATTCTGGTGCGATTTTTTGACACTGCAGGTCTTCGTTCGTCACCGGATGAGTTGGAGCGGGAGGGAATGAATCGGGCCCAACAAAAAATAGAACAGGCGGATGTCCTCATTTTAGTTGTGGATAGGAGTGAATACACTAATGAAAAAGACGTATTTGAATTTCTTAAATATCAAGAAAAACAATATATCGTAGTTCTAAACAAATCCGACTTGCCTCATCGGCTTCCGCGAAAATCCATAGAGAGAATGATTGGTAAACATTTTCCCAATGATGAGGAATCAAGGAACAATTTTGAATGTGTGGAAGTATCAGCCAAGACTGGCGAAGGATTGCTGGAACTACGATCGGCCATCAAAAAGAGGGCTCTTGGACGTCGGTTGGAAGGCCACGACTCGGTCTTAGTTGGTAGGATTCGTCACACCACTCTACTTAGGCAGGCCAGAGAGTCCTTGCGACAGGCTCTTGAGGCCTTGAACAACGGAGGTGCCCCGGAGTATCTAGCCATGGAACTCCGAAGCGCGCTACATTCACTGGGAGAAATCATTGGAGTGGTGACCAATGAGGATATTCTGGATCAGGTCTTTAGGGATTTTTGTATTGGAAAATAATTGTATCTCCATCTGACAGGTATGGCTCATCAAATATTCGACATAATTGTAGTAGGTGGAGGACATGCTGGCTGTGAAGCAGCGCTGGCGGCTGCAAGAATGAAGTGCCAGGTGTTGCTGCTCACCATTGATACACGAAAAATTGCCCAGATGCCCTGTAATCCTGCGGTAGGGGGAATCGGGAAAGGACATTTAGTGAAGGAGATAGATGCCCTTGGAGGAGAAATGGGCTTTAACACTGACCTGTCAGGCATACAGTTTCGTATTTTAAATACCAAAAAGGGCCCTGCCGTTCGAGCCACTCGGGTTCAATGCGATAAAAGTCTGTATGCTGGAAATATGCAAAAAACCATTGAAAATCAAGATAATTTGACTGTTGTCGAAGGGACGGTTGATCGTATTTTGACGAAACAGGGTGTGGTATGTGGAGTGGTAACTAATGGGGGGGTAGTCGTTGAGACAAGAGCGGTGGTGCTCACTTCAGGCACGTTTTTAAAAGGGTTACTCCACGTCGGCTTAAATCATTTACCCGGTGGCAGGGCCGGGGAACCATCCGCCGAACAGTTATCAGATTGTATGAGAGACTTCGGATTTGAAGTTGGGCGCCTGAAAACAGGAACCCCTCCGAGGATCCACAAACATTCAATTAATTTTGATGTGATGGAGCCTCAACCAGGAGATGCGAACCCTCGGCCATTTTCTTCCAGAACGGCCTTTCTGCCTCTTCCGCAAGTTAACTGTCATATTACCTATACAAACGAACAAACACATGAAATTATTAGGGAAAATCTTGATCGTTCCCCAATTTATTCAGGTGTTATTGAATCAACCGGTCCACGGTATTGTCCCTCTATTGAAGATAAGGTTGTTCGATTTGCTGATAAAACTAGGCATCAAATATTCTTGGAGCCAGAGGTGCTGGACGGGGTGTCATTTTATCCAAATGGGATATCCACGAGTTTGCCAATTGATGTTCAACAAGCCTTCGTTCGCACTATTCCTGGTTTGGAGCGGGCTGAATTCATGAGACCAGGGTATGCCATTGAATATGATTATTTCCCGCCTCGTCAGCTCCATGATACTCTGGAGACCAAATTAGTTGAAGGTCTTTTTCATGCCGGACAAATTAATGGAACATCAGGTTATGAAGAGGCCGCTGCGCAAGGCATTATCGCCGGGATTAACGCGGCGTTGCGCGTGAAAGGTCAGTCTCCGCTGGTGTTGGACAGATCTGAGGCTTATATTGGTGTCTTGATAGATGATTTGATTACTAAAGATACACGTGAACCATATAGAATGTTTACATCAAGAGCTGAATATCGGCTGTTACTTCGGGAAGACAATGCAGATTTTCGACTCAAGGAAAAGGGATTTAACTTGGGTTTAGTGAGTGTGGATAATTATGACATTTTCAAAAGAAAATGTGAAAAAGTCAGTCGTGGACGCGAACAGCTTGAGCAGACGTTTCCAAAAATGAACTCGGCCAGCATGGCCATAACGAAATCGTTCGATCCATGGTCTCCAAAAAGTTCGTTGGCCCATTTACTAAGACGTCCTGAAGTTTCCTACGTCGACTTGCATCCATGGTTGAATGGGTCACATGAGACCGATATGGAAATTGTAGAGGCGGTTGAAATTGCTGTGAAGTATGAGGGTTATATTAAACGTCAAGAGCAGATGATCAATCATTTTAAAAAATTGGAGTATAAGAAGGTTCCAGCTGATTTTCAGTATGAAGACGTGAAGGGATTTTCCAGAGAAGTCCTTGAAAAGCTGATGAAAATTCGACCTTCCTCTGTTGGCCAAGCATCACGTATTGCAGGCGTGACTCCCGCTGCCATTTCCCTTCTTCTTGTAGCCCTTGAAAAGTGCAAGCGAGCAAGTTAGTTCACTCGAATAAACATATTTACTTCTTTACTTCCTGCTTCGATGTTCCACGTGGAACAACCACTACCTAATAAATTTTTGGATATTTTCTGTGAAGGCTCCAAAAATCTTGGATGGAGCTTTTCTGGGCATGTTTTGAATTTGTTTGATTGCTATTACAAGGAGCTTTGCGAATGGGATAAGGTGGTTAATCTCACTAGTTTAAGGGAAGACAAAGAAAGAGTGGGGTTGCTTTTTCTGGATTCCCTTCACGGAAGGTTGGTTCTTGAGGGAAGCCCTGACAAGAAAATTGTGGATATTGGGACAGGAGCTGGATTTCCAGGAATTCCTCTGCAAATTCTGTTTCCAGAGAAGCGATTTTCATTGGTAGAGGCCAAAGCTAAAAAGGCCACCTTCCTTGTCAATGTCATTGGCAAACTTAGCCTTTCGAATGCGAACGTGATTCAGAAAAGAGTTGAGCATATTGTGACTGAAACAAAAGGCCATCATGATAAATGGGACATGGCCATGATCAAAGGAGTGAATATCTCGCATATTATCCCCTATCTCAGAAATATTTTAAGTGAAAATGGAAAACTTTTGGTCTTTAGGTCAAAAAAACATGATGCTTTGAAAACGTATCATGACTTGATTGTGGCAGATGAGTATACCTACGAATTGCCATTTGGTTTCGGTGAGCGAGTGATTTCACTTCTGCAATTCAGATGAAATACGGTAAAAAGTTTTTAAATGTTCCACGTAGAACAATTCTTAGCTTTTTGTGTTCAATTTTGGCATAGTTGATCCATGAAAAAAATAATTGCGATTGCCAACCAAAAAGGTGGAGTTGGGAAGACAACAACATCTGTAAATCTTGCCGCAGCATTAGCCATTTCTGGTAAAAAGGCATTATTGGTAGATTTGGATCCTCAGGCCAATGCAAGTAGCGGAGTGTCCGTTGAGGCAACCAACGGATCTATTTATGAATGCCTTATGCAGCGCTCCCTCATTGAAAGCGTAGTTATACCTACGAATATAAGCGGATTGTGGGTTCTGCCGTCCAAAGCAGATTTGGTCGGAGCCGAAGTGGAGTTAGCTGCGGTTGATGATCGGGAAGGGGTTCTAAAAAACGTACTTACCGGAACGGAAGGGTATGATTATATCGTCCTTGACTGTCCACCGGCGTTTGGACTGTTAACAATCAATGCCTTGGTGGCAGCCACTGACCTGATTGTGCCAGTCCAATGTGAATATTTTGCGATGGAAGGGCTCGGACGATTGTTGGGCAATGTGGAGCAGATTCGAGAATCTTTTAATCCTGCGTTGGATCTCTTGGGTATTGTGTTGACGATGTATGATTCCCGAATTAATCTGTCCCGGCAAGTTCAGGACGAAATCCGAGGATATTTTAAAGAAAAAGTCTTTCAAACGGTCATTCCCAGAAATGTGGCTTTGGCAGAAGCCCCAAGTCATGGGAAACCCGTCCTTTCCTATAATGCGGCGTCAAGCGGGGCCAAAGCCTATTTGGATCTCGTTCAGGAGTTACTAAATCATGGAAAAGAAAGCCTTGGGTAAAGGGCTCCAAGCCCTTCTCCCTGAAAAGAAGACGTTGGTTTGGAAAGTGGAGCAGGAGAGTCAAATGCTGGCACTCGGCCAAATCCTTCCCAATCGCTATCAGCCCCGGACCGTATTTTCGGATGAGGAATTGGCGGAATTAGCACAGTCTATTAAGGAGCATGGCGTCTTGCAGCCTGTCGTGGTCAGGCGAAAGGGAGACGGCATGTATGAACTTATTGCCGGAGAACGACGGACTCGAGCTGCAAAAATTGCCGGATTATCTGCAATCCCTGCCATTATTCGAAATTCCAATGATGAAAAAGCCTTGGCGATCGCCCTAATTGAAAATATTCAGCGACAGAACTTGAATCCCTTGGAAGAAGCTAGGGCTTATTCACGACTAATGAGTGAATTTGGCTTGACCCAGGACCTTGTTGCCCAGTCAGTAGGAAAAGAGCGATCTACCATTGCTAACCTCCTCCGGTTGTTAACCCTACCCAAAGATGTTCAAGGACATGTTCAAAATGGATCCCTGTCGTTAGGCCATGCCAAATTGCTGGCTGGTCTTTCATCGGAAGACCAGCAAATTCGGTTGGCGAAAAAAACAGTGGAGGAGAACCTGTCTGTCCGTCAATTGGAAATCCTGATTGGCGAACAAAAAAAGCCGAAAACATTAAAAGTGAAAATTGAACGCAGCGGACCTTATCGCAATTTGGAAGATCAACTTCGGAAACGACTGGGCACTAAAGTCCAAATCAAAGGTGGAGCCCGAGGCGGTCAAATGATCATCCATTTTTTCTCTAATGAAGAATTGGATCGAATTGTCTCAGTGATGTTGGAATAGAATTTGAATACCATCCTGTGCCTAAGCCACGTCATTCCAGGTGGAAGGCTTTGACGGGGACACTTCAGGGTATGGGGGTGTAGAGTCGTAAGAGCACTGTCTGTTACCTATTAAAGGAGGGGTTCCATGTTTGGGAAGAGTCATTCCGAAAGTAGCCAAAGTTCGGTGGATGTGCCAACGCCCGTCCCACCGGTCAAGCCGTCAGCCAATACCTCGGAGACAGGGGATATTATAGCCTTTGTAGGCGAAGAGGTGACCTTTAAAGGAGTAATACGTTATCAGGGAACGGTCAGGGTCGATGGGCGCTTGGAAGGGGAAATTTATACCGATGGGAACTTAATCATCGGTCAAAAAGCCATTATCACAGCTAAAATACAAGCCGGGACGATTACCTGTCAGGGTCGGATTACAGGAGATGTGGAGGCCAAAACCCAAGTTCGGCTGTTGAATCCCGCAGTCTTTGATGGTTCCATAACCACGCCCTCCATCTCAATCGATCAAGGTGTTCTGTTTAATGGGACGTGCCATATGCCGAAGAAAGGGGAGCCAAAAGCCAAAGACGCCAAATTAGTCATTGAGATTGAGGAAGCCGTCAAAGTGAAATAGTCCGATGCCGTAAATCGTAGCGGTCATGTGACAGGACAGGGAGATCCTGGCTCGCCACCCAAGAGCCGGTTTACCGAAAAGAGGAGGGTAGATTATGTGGGGTGAACAAAAAGACAAGATGAAAAAAGAAACGGGTCTTGGGCAGGAGTATTACACATTCCTGGGTAAGGGAGTCGACTTTAAAGGCAAAGCCCAGTTTGAGGGCACGGTACGAGTTGATGGAAATTTCGAAGGGGAAATTACCATTGATGACACGCTCATTATCGGAGAAAGTGCATTCATTAAAGGCACGATCACCGGCGGGACCATTGTCAGTAGCGGACGGATTGAAGGCACGGTGACGGCAAACAAGAAAATTGAGTTGTTAAAGCCAGCCATCTTAAAGGGTGATGTGCATACCCCAACTTTTTCGGTGGAAGCTGGAGTCTATTTCCAGGGCATGTGTGATATGGGTGCGGCTCCCCATGCCTCAATGGATTTTAACGATATGGCAATGACGAATGGGAAATCAGGTCTGGGGAAATTGGAAGCAGATGTCTTGAAAGGCAGTAAGAGCGTAGTTGAGACGGAATCTATCAAGTTATAAGAAAATATGAGCGGATTCAAACAAGCGCCACGAGTGGTCTTGGGGATGAGCGGTGGGGTGGATAGCTCCGTGGCAGCCAAATTTCTGTGTGAGAGGGGGTATGAGGTTCTCGGGGTGACTCTCAAGGTGTGGGAAGCGGAGGATGAGCACACCACCTCCAAGCGGTGGCAGGAGCGGGGGTGTTGCAAGGTTGGCATGGCGAAGCATGTTGCCAATCTTCTGAATATTTCTCACCAGGTCGTCGATATTCGGGAAACCTTCGAGAAGGGAGTGATTGAGGATTTCATTAACGGATACCTTAAGGGAACAACCCCCAATCCTTGTGTCCGATGCAACGAACGCGTGAAATTTGGGTCCCTGTTCAAGATAGCCGAGGAGCTAGGGGCCGACTATGTGGCTACAGGCCATTATGCACAAATCTCTCGAACCTCCAGTGGGAGGCCTTTCCTTGCGCAAGGCCGAGATTCGAAAAAAGACCAGTCTTATTTTCTCTATCGCATTCCCCCGAGTTGGTTAGACAAAATGCTCTTTCCACTGAGTGAAATGGAAAAAACCGAAGTGTGGCGGGAAGCGGAAGCCATGGGGTTACCGGTGGAGGAACTCAAGGAAAGTCAGGAGATCTGTTTTGTGTCGGAAGGTGACTACCGGCAGTTCCTAAAAGCCAATGCCCCGGAGGCCATAAAACCAGGGTTGTTTGTTGATGGTGAAGGTCGTGAGCTTGGGGAACATGAAGGCATCGCTTTTTATACACCAGGCCAGCGAAAAGGGTTGGGCTTGGCTACCGGCGAGCGGATGTATGTGCAGCGGGTCCAACCGGAAATCAATGTGGTAGTCTTAGGACCGGCTGAAGAATTGGTGACGCATTCCTGTCTGGTGTCGGATCTGAATATTTTTGATTCCCAACAGCTTAAGACCGGGAGTCAGGTAGACGTCAAATTTCGATATGCTTCTCATCCCGTTCCTGCTACTGTTGAATGGTTGAATGCCGGCACGATTTCGGTGCGGTTTCTTTCCCCTGTTCGGGCTTTGAGCCCGGGACAGTCTGCGGTGTTTTACACCGGATCCGTCGTGTTGGGTGGGGGGATCATCCAGGGTCATTCGGACCCCCTTATTACCCCACGTGGAAAACGTAAATCTTCGCTCTCGCCTGCCGTCCGGTAGGGACAGGTTATTCTTTATCCCCAGCCAAAAAATTTTGAACAAGGCAAGGCAGGACGGATGATCCTTCCCTAATTTTAGCCCATTGATCCCTGAGCGCTTCTGCCCATCCTCTTCCTTGACTTTTCAACAGAAAACCTTACAATCCCCTCCCCAATTCAGGTATTTTCCCTATTCGAATACGCTGGAATTTTATTCGGTACTCCCGTCATGACTCCACAAGAACGAATTATTTTTGCTTTGGATGTTCCTGAAAAACAGGAAGCCTTGAAATTTGTCCATCAACTTGAGGGCTTGGTGACTTTTTATAAGGTGGGGTGGGAACTCTTTCTGGCCGAGGGCTTAGGGTTAGTCCGGGAACTTAAAAGTCGGGGACATCGGGTTTTTTTGGACCTCAAGATTCAGGATGATGTGGATGAAACGGTCAAGCGGTATATTCAAGTCGCGGTTCGGGAACAAATAGATTTGGTGACTCTTCATGGATCGGAAAAATTATTTCGGACAGCCAGGCAAGCCAAAGGGGAGGCTCCTCTGCAATTGTTGTCACTGACACTCCTCTCCAACATGGATGAAAGTGCCATGAAGGAAATTGGGTTACTCGACAATGGGACAGGGTTTTGCCTGCCCTTTGATAAAGCTGAAGATTATGTCACATGGAAAGCCACCCGAACCTTTGAGGCCGGGGCCGATGGGTTTATTGCCTCCGGTAGGTTTGTCAAAATAGTTCGAGGTCTTTTTAAAGGCCGTCAACCTCTTATTGTTTCTCCTGGAGTGCGCCCATCAGGCTCATCTCATGCGGAACATAAAAATGTACTGACCCCACGAGAAGCCATCCTGACTGGCTCGGACTATCTGGTTGTGGGTCGGCCCATTCGAGATGCGTCCTCTCCACAGGCGGTCACTCAGGGCATTGTCCGGGAAATTGAGGAGGCTCTGGCTTCCCAGGCGAGCGGTTCAGCAAAAATTTCGGTGGACTAAAATATTTCCATTTGTTGGTATGCACGTCAAAAACGGTTGACAGGGTGCATGACTCATGCTACTTTCCGTTGTTTATCCACGCCATAAAACCGTGCATTACGTGGCTGCCTGGACTCTCTATAAACCGTGAACAAAAGTACCATCGGGCGTCGGTACGCATCGGCGCTTTTCCAACTACTCGATGAATCGGGTATCGAATCCGCACGAAATGCCTTAGAGGGCATCGGCAGGGGTTTGTCTGAGACCCCGGCTCTCAAGCACGTCCTGGCTTCACCCGTATTTAAATTTGAAGAAAAGCAGGCCGTCTTGGACGAGCTTGGACGGCGGGCGCACGCTCCTGCGGTTCTCCATGATTTCTTTACCCAACTACTCAAAAAGAATCGGGCCATTCTTCTTCCGGAAATTGCAGAGGCCTTCGCCGATTTGGCTGATCAGCGCAAAGGTATACAAAAGGTTTGGGTCACCTCCGCAACGGAATTAGGTGCCAATGAGCAGCAACATATTCAATCTCAATTGAGCCAAACACTCAAACACGATGTGGGCGTCACCTTCGAGGTGAATCCAAAGCTCATGGCGGGATTGCAGATAAAAATTGGGAGTCTGGTGTTTGATAATACGGTGCTGGGGCGCTTAGCCAGCCTTCAAACCCAGTTGACGAAGGGGTAATCCATGCAAATCAAAGCGGAAGAAATTAGTTCGATTATTAAAGAAAAAATTAAGGGCTTCGACCAACGGGTTGATGTTCAAGAGCAGGGTTATGTCATACAGGTTGGTGACAATATCGCCAAGGTCTACGGATTAGAAGGAGCCATGGCGGGAGAGTTGCTGGAATTCCCTGGTGGAATTTTTGGTGTGGCGCTCAACCTAGAAGAGGATAGTGTCGGGGCCGTGTTACTGGGAGAAGATACCGCCATCCGTGAGGGTGACCCGGTCAAGCGAACGGGACGTATTGCCGAGGTTCCGGTGGGGGAAGCATTGGTCGGCAGGGTCGTTGATGCCATCGGAACTCCGATTGACGGAAAAGGACCTATTCAAGCCAAAGAAACCCGCTTAATCGAAGTGCGTGCCCCTGGTGTCGTGGAGCGACAATCTGTTGGCGAACCCCTGCAAACGGGATTGAAAGCCATTGACGCCATGATTCCTATTGGTCGCGGTCAGCGTGAGTTAATCATCGGAGATCGGCAAACAGGTAAAACCGCGATTGCGGTTGACACCATCATCAATCAAAAAGGGTTAAATGTTTTTTGTATTTATGTGGCCATCGGGCAAAAGCGATCAACGGTCGCCCGTGTGGTCAAAACACTCGAAGATCATGGGGCCATGGAATACACCACAGTCGTCTCCGCTACGGCGAGTGATGCGGCTTCTCTGCAATTTTTTGCTCCCTATGCTGGTGTGGCAATGGGTGAGTACTTCAGGGATAACGGCAAACATGCCTTGATTGTGTATGACGACTTATCCAAGCATGCGACGGCCTATCGGCAGCTTTCGCTATTACTGCGCCGTCCACCGGGACGGGAAGCCTATCCGGGAGACGTCTTCTTTCTTCACTCTCGGTTACTTGAACGGGCAGCCAAATTGAGCGATGAAAAAGGGGCGGGAAGTTTAACGGCTCTCCCAATCATTGAAACGCAAGCTGGAGACGTGTCGGCATATATTCCTACAAACGTGATTTCCATCACCGACGGCCAGATCTATTTGGCCGCAGACCTGTTTTATTCCGGTATCCGTCCTGCCATTAACGTGGGATTGTCGGTTTCCCGTGTAGGTGGAGCGGCGCAGATTAAGACCATGAAGCAAGTGGCCGGAACGCTCCGTTTGGATTTGGCTCAATATCGGGAAATGGCGGCCTTCGCCCAATTCGGAAGTGAATTGGACAAGGCCACCCAGGCTCAGTTGGCGCGGGGTGCACGAATGGTGGAGTTGCTCAAGCAGGAGCAATACAAGCCGATGCCGGTGGCGGATCAGGTGTTGTCGATTTTTGCCGGTGTAAACGGATTTGTGGATAATGTTCCGGTCAACAAAATTCGGGAATTTGAGCAGGGTCTTTTGGCGTTCATCAAAGAAAAGCATCCGCAAATCCGGGATGAGGTGAAAACCAGGAAAAAAATCGATGAGGAATTCGGGGGCCAACTCAAACAACTCATTACCGAGTACAAAAAATCGAAGGGCTACGACGCCGCTTCCTAGTTAACGACCATGCCAAGTTTGCAAAGCCTTCGACGGAAAATTGCATCCGTCAAAAACACGCAAAAGATCACTAAAGCCATGAAAATGGTAGCGGCTGCCAAGCTGAAGCGTGCGCAGGACCGTATTTTGTCTGCCCGCCCCTATGCCCACCAATTGCGTAATGTGATGGGTAATCTGAGTAATCGGGTAAATCGATCTTCCCATCCTTTGTTAAAACGGCGGGAAGGCAATAAAGTGGAATTGGTGGTCGTGACAAGCGACCGTGGGTTGTGTGGGGCTTTCAACGCCAATATTCTCCGGCGAGCCGTTGAGTTTCTGGAACACCAGTCAAAGCAGGGACAACAGGTTTCAGTGAGTTTGGTGGGCCGGAAGTCAATTGATTTTTTCCGTCGGCGAAACTGGACTATCCGCCAACAATGGGGTGGCGTGTTTGATCGCTTGAGCTATGAACATGCCTTGGATATCGGGCAAAACATCGTTGATCAATATAACGAAGGCACGTTTGACCAATTGTTCGTGGTGTATAACGAGTTCAAATCGGTGATGCAGCAACAAGTGATTGTGGAAAAACTGCTCCCCATCGAGCCGACCGAAGTGACCGGCTCCGAAACGAATGCAAGCGGGGGTAGTTATCTCTACGAGCCAGATGAAAATGATTTGCTGGCAACGCTATTGCCCAAACATTTTGAAATTCAGACTTTCAGAATTCTGCTTGAGTCGGCTGCGGCAGAGCAGGCAGCCCGTATGACTGCGATGGACGGGGCAACTCGAAATGCGGGAGAACTCATTAAAAAGGTGACCTTGTTTTATAACAAGACGAGACAGGCGGCTATTACGAAGGAATTGATGGATATCGTGGGAGGCGCAGAGGCCTTGAAATAACCAAGGTTCCTGTTGGGCCGGTGAGAACCCCAACGGACAGCTGCTGGGAACCTTTCTCAACCAAGGAGTATACGGTGGGTACGGACGTTGGAAATGGAAAAGTCATTCAGGTAATCGGACCAGTGGTTGACGTGGAGTTTCCTCCTGGAAAGCTTCCTCATATTTTTAATGCGCTTACCATTAGTCAGGGTGCAGAGGGCTCCAATGGCGAATCGGCTACGAATTTAACGATGGAAGTAGCCCAACATTTGGGAGAAAACCGAGTGCGGGCGGTTGCCATGTCATCCACGGATGGTTTGGTCCGGGGAATGTCGGTGAAGGACACGGGGGCGGCCATTTCCGTTCCGGTCGGGCGAGAAACGTTAGGCCGAGTCGTCAATGTCCTTGGGGATCCCGTCGATGGCTTTGGGCCGGTTCAGACCAATAAACGCTGGTCGATTCACCGTCCGGCTCCCCCGCTGGAAGAACAAGAAACGAAAACGGAAATCCTGGAGACCGGAATCAAAGTGATTGATCTTCTGGAGCCCTATGCAAAGGGGGGGAAGGTCGGTTTATTCGGAGGTGCCGGTGTCGGTAAAACCGTTATTATTATGGAATTGATCAATAACATCGCCTTGCACCATGGCGGGTTTTCCGTATTTGCCGGTGTGGGAGAGCGGACACGTGAGGGCAACGATCTGTGGCATGAAATGCAAGACTCGAAAGTAATCGATCCGAAGGATTTTTCAAAATCCAAAGCGGCCTTGGTTTACGGACAAATGAATGAACCACCGGGTGCGCGACTCCGTGTCGGATTGACCGGTCTGACCATTGCCGAATATTTTCGGGATGAAGAACATCAGGACGTGTTGTTATTTGTGGATAATATTTTCCGTTTTACCCAAGCCGGTTCGGAAGTTTCGGCGTTGTTGGGACGAATGCCGTCTGCAGTGGGATATCAGCCGACTTTGGGCACAGAAATGGGAACTCTTCAGGAGCGGATTACTTCCACCAAAAAAGGATCAATTACCTCAGTCCAGGCGATTTACGTGCCAGCCGACGACTTGACGGACCCGGCTCCGGCAACAGCCTTTGCCCATCTTGATGCCACCACGGTGCTGTCTCGTGGCTTAGCTGAGTTAGGGATTTATCCTGCGGTGGATCCGTTGGATTCAACGTCGCGAATTTTGGACCCCCATATTTTGGGAGAGGAGCATTACGGCGTGGTGCAAAAAGTCCAGGGTACTCTTCAACGATACAAGGACCTTCAAGATATTATTGCCATCTTGGGTATGGATGAATTGTCTGAAGAGGACAAGCAGACGGTGGCCCGAGCGCGGAAACTACAGAGATTTCTCTCTCAACCATTCCATGTTGCCGAGGCCTTTACCGGCGCTCCGGGAAAGTATGTGAAACTGGCTGACACGGTACGGAGTTTTAAGGAAATTGTAGACGGAAAATACGATCATCTTCCCGAGCAAGCTTTTTACATGGTTGGGCCCATCGATGAAGCCATCGAAAAGGCCAAAAAACTTGGTTATAAAACCTAATGGCGAGTATTACGGGCACGACCCCCGAAAAAATCCTTCTGGAGGTGGTAACACCGGATCATCTCTTGCTCAGTAAAGAGGTGGACTATGTCTCT
>JACKFE010000003.1 GCA_020632635.1 Nitrospiraceae bacterium | reverse complement strand
GTTTAGTGTAGATGGTATAGAGGATGCCTATTTTGATCCCTTATGATCCTCTGATATTCCTCAGTTTTGTTAAGAGTTTTGTAGGGTAACACTTGCAGATTTGAAGGAAAAATATGATATCTGTCTTCCCATTTCCTGGTTTAATCAAAAAATGCCAGGAGATGAAGGTGAACGGTTTGGGAACTTGCTTTTTGGTGCTAGAAAAAAAGACTTTTTTCTCGAAAATTGAAAGTACTGTCCAAAATAGTAGGAGTAGCCTTTGATAATTTATGAGGAAACCCACCCATACGCATGGTGGCTGGGGGTGGGGCCTTCATCCAGGTAGGCCATTTTGATGTGGCTGAGGTAATCCTTCGGTAAGTCCCGCCGTGTTTCTTCGACGTTTACCTTGAACAGTTTGGCGGCGTTGAGGCCAAAAATTTTCGCTTTGAGGTCTTTGGTCAGGGCCGGATATCCATAGGTTTCTTGAAGTTTCTCCGGCATCTGAAATCGTCGGAAGGCTTCGATCTGCCATTGGGGTGTGCCGTACCAAATTGAGTCTGTGCCCCACAGCACGTGATCGTTGCCAAATGCCGAGAGGATTTGTCCCAGCAGATGGGCACAGATGAGGGGCTCCGTGATTACCAATTGTCCGAACGTCGATCCTAACTCCATGAAGATATTGGTAAGTTGCGGGTGAGTTATCTTCGCCTCGCAAAATTCCGTGGTCCACGGAATTTTGCCTTTCTTCCCGTTTTCTAAATTGATCCGTGAGGTTCCCAGAAATCCGGCGTGATACACCAAGAAATTCAGTTTGGGAAAATCTGCCGCGGCTTTGAGTAGATCGCGGGGATGGTTGTAGTCCGCCACAGGACCCAGGGGCAGCCCTTTATGGATACAGATGTTGGTGATGCCAAGTGTCTGGGCCTTTTGCAGCATGGGATAGGCGATCGTTTCATCGCTCAACCACCAGCCATGTTCAAAGCCTTTTGCCGGTGAGCCCGTATAGCATTTCCAGGCATCTACGCGTAGCGTTTCGGCTTGTTGATCCATGAAGTCCAAATCCACTTGGCCCAACTGCGGCATGACCAACCCATGGGCCAGCATGCGTTGTGAGGCGGTGAGGCGGTTGATCTCATCCCGGATATGCGTCATTTCCTTTGGCGGCACAACGGCCTCCCAGGGATAGGGGCCGGGTGGGGTGCTGATGAGTCCAAGGGACGTGTCACTGTCTAGAAACACCTCTTTGATGTAGTTGGCCACACTCAGGTCGGCCATGGTGCCGGTGTCGCCCGAGAGTTGTGGGTTGAGCCCCATCTCTTTGGCCCGGCGGCGTAACCCCAACAGGCCCTCTTTCCAGCCGGGCAGATGAAATGATGAACTGACGTAATGTGTTTGCACATCGAAGATGAACGGGACCGGGCCCTTTTTTTCTTGAACAGCTGGCGGCTCGGCGGCCTCGACTGCCAGCACGTCAAAGAATTTTCCGAACACCTCGTTCATGGCCAGAAACGCTACGGCCATACCGCCGGTGGTTTTCAGAAAGTCTCGGCGATTGAGGCCCAGCTTGCCGCTTAACCGTTTGCTGGCCCGGTCGATGAGCCATTCCACTTGGGCCTGTTGACCCGTTTGCGGGGGCGGCACGAATTCTTCGTTGGAGATGACCTGCAGGGGAACTGGTGAGGGTGAGGTATAGCCTTGGTTCAGTCGGATGGGGTTTCGTTTGCTCATTGGCTCCGCGTCGTTGATGCTTGGGGTGATGTGGGATGTCGGAAAGATACTCGATTCATGCTTGTGGAATTCATTTGGAACCAAATTCAAACATCTTAATCAGAGGTTTTTCCTCGCGTGCATTAAAATCATAGTCGGAGGATTTACCGGGTTGGTATCGGGGAAACAATTCAATGGTTCGTGGGGAGGAGGATGTTTCGGGTAGAGCTGTCGAAGGACTTCGCCAACCCAGGGGAGGAGGGGGAGGTGGTAACCGCCAGTCTCGTGTCTCTTCTTGGGGGATTCTCCAGCGGTTGGATTCGAAGAGGGTATCGGAAAGCGGTGTCCGGTATGATTCTGCTTCCGGCAAGGCACCCTCCCGCGCTGATGTGTCTATGAGGCCCGCCGCAAGGAGCATGGGGATCAACCACAACAGGGCGGTCTGTTGCCAGGTCGGCTCACTGCCCCAGGATCTTGGTATGGGAAGGGACGGCGTCATGGTGTCTTCGGGAGGTGTTTTCTCCACGTAACTCCTTCAAACCAATAATTATGCACGGAGTCCAGCCAGGTGTCCGCTTCATGCGCGGTGATCCAGGCGTTGAGAAAATGGATAAAGTCAGGGTCTTGTTTATTGACTGCAAAGCCGGCCTTGGTTTCGAGCAAGGGTTGCGAGAGCGGTTCATCGACTTTGTCCGGGTGGTCGATCACCGTGAACGTCGTAATGGGTTCATGTTCGACGTATCCATGCACTTTTCCTGTTGTGACGGCTTGGATCGCTTCTTGGCTTGACGAGAATGTCTTTTGGACGGCTTTGGGAAACACTCGTTGCGCGACGTCTTCGGAGATGGTGCCGGTTACCGAGGCAATGGTCACTTCCGGTCGGTTCAGGTCTTTGGGGCCTTTGAACGTTTTGGTTAATGCGATATTGGTCACCAGCCCAATGCCCGATGAGTCATATGGTTGGCTGAAATTCACTTTGAGGGCTCGTTGGGGAGTAATGACGATCCCTGCAGCGATGAGATCAATTTCTCTATTGAGCAGAGCCGGAATGATTTTCTCCCACGCCAAGACATGAAGTTCAGGTTTGACGCCCAGATCCTTCGCCAGTTGCTTGGCCACATCGATTTCATATCCCACTAACTGGCCGTCGGAATCTTGAATGGTCCAGGGCGTGAATAAAGAGACTCCGATCCGTAATGTGCCTGTTTCAAGGACGCTTGCCAATGTGCCTGGCCGAGAGGTAGGGGCATTCTCGGCTGCGGCCATGGAGACGAGGCTGAACGAGCAGCTAATAAAAATTGCCATACAATATCGAAGCCTGCGGAAGAAACGTTGAGATGTGTCCATGGTTTTACCGTGTTGAGAGTTCATATTGATGAATGTTCTCAATCTACCATAATCCCCCTGTCTCCGACAGTCTGTGGGGGACTGTGAAATCTCATGCCCTCTCGCACGGAAGTTTCATGATGGGTGAGTGACGATGCGAAATGCGAAGATGTTCATTTGCCGTGTTCGGTACGAGATTGACTGTTTCTGCTGGCCGGAATGTTTCGCGGTATGAAAGGCTGGCCGACTGCACGATAACGAGTACTAGGGTTCTTTGTTCGACGTATCGGCTGAACGGAAGCCCCATGCTGACATGTGTGTACCTTCATACCCTGCCCCTTGTTGCTTGATCAGCACATCATCAATCAGCATTTCCGTTGATTCATCTTTGAAGGTTTTCTTATTGTTGTAGGCCCCGATAGCCAAAACATGTGGACCGGGTGAGAGTCGTCCCAGGTCAATCGTGACCTGAGCCCAGCCGGTGGTTTTTGAACTTCCGCCATTTCCGTTTCCCCTCAGGCGCGCCAGGAACTTTGACGATGAGGGGGAGCGCCGCTTGCCGTCAACGGAGACCAAGGCCTCACTGATTTCGTTTCGTTCATAGTTGCTGGCTTGGGTGAGAGAATATCGAAAGGTGAGGGTAACGGGTTCGGCAGAAGTGACGGTGAATTGGCGTGTCCACCCCCCGGACATCCCCCAAATATGCCGATTATTCCGTCCGCCCAGAAACACCTGAAGGCCTCCTCCCGAAAAACCTCCCGCCGGAAGATAGGTGCCTTGGGCATAAGCAGGGTGCCGGGTTCTCTTAAAGAGATCGGGCATAAACGAAAACCCATCGAGTCCCTTGTCAAAGTTTGAAGAGAGTATGGTGTGGGCGTCCGGTCCCGGCGAGTGTTTGACCGGTAACCCCCTGACTTCGACATCATCTAAGAGCATTTCGGTTGTTTCATCTTGATAGGTTTTTTTGTTGTTGAATGCCCCGATGGTTATGTGATGGGTTCCGGCTTCAAGTCGTCCGAGAGTGATCGCCACCGGCAGCCACCCGGTATTTTGTACGGCCCCCCCATTTCCATTGCCGGTGAGCTGGGCGACGAATTCCGCATCATCGAGGCCGATGACCCGATCATCAATGGCAAACAAGGCTTCACTGATTTCATCCGGTTCATAATTTGCGGCTTGCGTGAGCTTCATGCGGAACGTGACGGTCACCATCTGAGGTTCTGTGAGCGTCAAGCGACGGCGCCAACCACCGGACATCCCCAGGACGTCGGTATGATTGAGGCCACCCAGTTGGACTCGCAAGCCTCCTTCGGAAAATCCTTGTTGGGGCTCCCAACTTCCCTGGGCATAGTCAGGTGCGTGCGTGTGTTTAAAGGCATCATCAAGATACATGAATTCGCAACGATCGTTGTCGAAGTGGGCCTCGAACAGCATGGCCCCTGCTTGTTCGGGAATAATGGCTATCATGATGGCGGCGGAGGTGGTGGCGCCGCTTTTGTCTGTGGCCGATGCTCGGATGGTGTGGAGCCCGGGTGACAATTGGGCCATCAATGCTCCGCCGGAGCCTATCTGCCCATCCCGGTCGGAAGTCCATATCAGGTCCTCGGTGAGGTTTCCATCTTCGGAATCGTGTGCTTGTCCGGAAAATGTCATGCTTGGGAGGCCAAAGAGAAATGCCCCATCTTGAGGGCTCGTGATGGTGATTTGAGGTGCCTCATTGTCGATGATGATGACTCCGCGTGTCATGTTGTTGTGAGTGTTCGTCTCGTTGTCGGCCGCGACCATGGCACGGATGGTAAATGATCCGATGGTTGTCCCTTGTAGCGTGAGCGTGATCAGTCGTTCTTCCCCGGGAGGAATCGGATCCAGCATGCAGGTGGGTTCTGAGGTGCCGTTGCCCCAGCACCTGCCTCCCTCGGTAAGAATATTTTCCAACGCGAGTTCCTTGGGGAGCATGATCCTGACAAGAGGATTCAGAGCCTGGGCCTGACCATGGTTGCTCACCGAGAGCACGGAAGAAAAGGGTTGTCCGAGCGGACCTTTCCGGGGGCTGTTTGGGAAGCGGGGTTGTAGGTCTGCCTGTTCACGGTGAATGACGGTCAGGCAGGAAGCGCCTGCAATGACGGGCTGGATTTGGGAAAGACTGCAAGGCGAAAATTGATCACTGCCATTCATATAGGGATTCATGAGATAGGTGCCTGGGGTGCCGGCGCAGGGGGAGCCGAATTCGTCGTCGTGTGGGGCTCCGAAGTTATGCCCAAGTTCATGGGCGACAATCAAGGCTCCCGCCGTTCCGGTTCCGATTATCTGATCGACGCCGACTCCCCAGCGGGCATCGCAAATGGATCGAAGAAACGCAATGCCTACGGTATCCCCGTCGAGATTCCGGCTGGTAAACAAGTGAGCGACTCCCGGATGTTGGAAGGACGGAGCACTGGTAAATTCGCTGAATTGACTTAACAGGGTTTGGGCATTGGTGGCCGTGAGTCCGCCGTTGTGTTGTAATGGCAGGACATCCACCAAGCTGATTTGCACATTCAGTTGTTCGGAAAAAATGCCATCCACGACATTCATTCTGGCGATGACCGCCTGTTCCGGATTAGTATGGCTTGTGGTAAAGAACTCGTCAGTGACGACGGCCATATCAAGATTACGGGTTGCCCCTTCCGCGGTCATCGTGACACGATCTTTCAGCTCGTCCATCAAGGCATGAAAGTTCGACATGGAATGCCCGGACATGCTGCCGGTCCCCATTCCGCAGGTTTGTGTTTTCAATTCCCGAGTATCGGAGAGTCGGTAGATGGCATGTCCTGATGAGGGCTGTGCAGGGAGAGTTTGCAGGGCGGCGGCAATGGTGGCCAAGGAGTCAACAAGGTAGGCTTCTTGTCCATCCCAGATCATGCCCGACCAGTGCGGACCGATTCGAGTCAATCGCACCCAAGAGTCTGGAATGTCGGCGAGGGTGCCTCGAAAAAACTGCATGCTCTCTTCAAGATGCTGTCGTTTGGGTGAAGGCAGTTTGTCGACGAGCCGGTTATTCGGGGAAAGTGAAAGCTGAAAGCGTTTCCCGAAGGCCTCAAACGAGTGGACTCCCTCGGAAGTTTGTTCGGGAGTCTGTAACGAGTGGGGAGCGGTTAATGAGGAAGGAGGCGAAAAAAGACCTTCCGGGAGTGTTTCGAAATAGAGAATTTCAAAGGGATGGTTTTGAGATGATTCTCCGGTGACTTCAAGGGGTTGTCCAATGGCCATATCGGAATACATCACGATGAAGGCCAGAATGAGGGTGAGGGCAGAAATCTGCTTCATAATAAAGGCTCCAGATGCGTTGGATGAGATGTCATAAAGAGGGGGTGTCATTATAAAGAAGTCAGCAAATCCAATGCCATAGAATACTGACGGCACAATCTCCTTGAAGGTGACAAGAGGTTGTGGCGTGAATTCTTTTTTGTTGTAGGTGTCATTTTTGGGAGTGTGGCTATTCTCTACAGACAAATTTTCTCTGGTAATTCCTATTCTAAAAAACTAGAGTGAAGGCTCACTCCTTCACTATCGTCTTCTCTCACCTTGGCGATTCGCAGAATAACCAACTAGAAAAGTGAGGGGAAGATCTTCAGGGTGTATCATGCATTGAAAATTTGGCATTCTGTGGGAGTTGAATCAACCCTCATGTGAGAACTCCTTGAACAAATGATCAAGGGGGCCCAGCGTGTATGGCTGCATATGACGTTTGGGTGAAAGAAGATAGCTTTTTAGACATCGATGACACGAGCGCTCGCCATTTTAGGAACGGGGTCGGATGTGGGCAAAAGCCTCATTACGGCTGGGGTGTGCCGACTCTTTCTTCGGGCCGGTTATCGTGTGGCGCCTTTTAAGGCTCAAAATATGTCCCTTAATTCATTTGTGACGCCTGAAGGGGGCGAAATGGGACGGGCGCAGGTGCTCCAAGCGAAGGCGTGTGGACTGCAGCCGCATGTCGATATGAATCCCATTCTGTTGAAACCGGAGGCTGATGCCAAATCGCAAGTGATTGTCCAAGGTCGTGTCTGGCGTAGTCAGGAGGCTCGGGATTATTTCGATCGGAAGTCCCAGCTCTTTGAATTTGTGAAAGCCAGTTATCACCGCTTGTCTTGCCAGTATGAGGTCATGGTGATCGAAGGGGCCGGGAGTGCCGCAGAAATGAATTTGCGTGATCGGGATATTGTGAATTGGCCGGTGGTGGAAATGGCCGATGCCTCGGTTATTTTGGTGGCCGATATTGATCGAGGCGGGGTGTTTGCCCAGGTCATTGGGACGCTGGATCTGTTAGCTCCCGAAGAGAGGCGGCGGGTCGTGGGCGTGGTGATTAATAAGTTTCGAGGCGACCTCACTCTGTTTGATGATGGCGTACAGATCTTGGAAGATCGAACAGGTGTGCCGGTTTTGGGTGTGGTGCCCTATTTGCGGAGCGTGGAATTGGATCAGGAAGATAGCGTAGAACTTGAACGATTCCGGCGGACATCCTTTGAGTCGGGGATGGTCAATGTCGCGGTCGTGTTATTACCTCATATGAGCAACTTTACAGACTTCAATCAATTAGCGGCGGAGCCGGATGTGGCTCTCCGGTATGTTTCGCATCCCACGGATCTTCTGGGAGCGGATGTGATCATTCTTCCCGGAAGTAAAACGACGATTGCTGATCTGGACTATTTGAAAGAGCATGGATTTGAGCCGGTCCTTCTCCGCCATGGCACACGGGGAGGAGAGCTCATCGGCATTTGTGGCGGGTTTCAGATGTTGGGGCAGGAGGTGATGGACCCTCATGGTGTGGAAACGGGCGGGGTGACGAAGGGGTTGGGGTTGTTGCCTATCAAAACCGAGCTTACCCAGGAAAAGCGCATGCTTCAAGTGATTGCTCAGCCATTGTGGGGGGAAGAAGAGGGCGAATGCCTCGTCGAAGGCTATGAAATTCATATGGGGAAGACGACGGCTGTCCAGGGAGTTTTGCCCTGTTTTGGCATTCGGAGACCGGGAGGTGTTTCTTCCTCGCCCCAGCCGGTTCTTTCCTCAGCAGAACACTGGCAGGGCGGGACGGCCTTTCAACGAGTAGATGGCGCGATGGGTTTCGATGGGCTGGTCTGGGGAACGTACCTTCACGGGGTTTTTGATCAGCCGGGATTTCGCCGGCGTTGGTTGAATCGGGTACGCCTTCGGAAGCGGTTGCCTCCGCTGGCAGTTGAGGTGTCTCAGATGGTTTCATCCCGTTTGGAGGGTTCCCTGGATCGTTGGGCTGATCATTTGGAAAGGCATCTTGATGTGAATCGCATCCTTTCTGCTCTTGGACCTGATGGTGTGTCATCTAACTCTTGTCATCAGGCGAAATGAGGCAGTCATCGGCCTCTTGTCACCTGCCACACATCCTACCCACGTCTCAGGATAATATTCACCGATGACGGACGACCAAAAATTTTTATGGAAAATTGATCAGCCGAATCATGGTGCTCGCCGACAGCCTTGGTCCAGAAAGTTTAGGGCGTGGTGGGAGGTGGCCAAGGACGTGTGGATTGAGGCTTGTGCTGATGATGTGCTGGGACGTGCGGCGCAGCTCGGGTTTTATTTTGTTTTGGCGTTGTTCCCTGGCCTTTTAGGGGTCACGGCACTTATTGGGATGTTGCCGAGTCAGGTGGTGTTGCCCACGGTTATGCCTTACGCGCAGAAAGTCCTTCCTGCCGAATCCCTGGTTTTGGTTGACCGGTATGTCGAACAGGTGATTCAGGGGAGTGGCGGCGGCGTGTTTTCTTTGAGCCTCTTGGGTGCGCTCTGGGCCGCTTCCTGGGGCATGATGGCGATAATCAATACTCTCAATGCTGTCTATGGAGTGAAGGAAACGAGATCTCTTTGGAAAGCCGGGCTGACGGCGCTGTTGCTCACGATCGGCGCAGCGGTCTTTGTGATTGCGTCGTTGATCTTAATCCTGGCCGGTGAGGAAGTGAGTCAATGGTTTGCCGCCTGGACGGGGATGGACTGGTGGGTGACGCTTGGCTGGCCCCTATTGCAGTGGCCGGTTATCGTTCTTTTCCTGCTGGTGGCCGTGAATCTGATTTATTTTTGGGCGCCCAACATTGATCATCAATGGCAGTGGGTGAATCCGGGATCGGCATTGGCCGTGCTTCTTTGGATTATCCTCTCTCTTGGCCTAAAATTGTATGTGGAGCATTTCATCAACTACAACGTGGTCTATGGACCCATTACCGGGGTGATTATTCTGATGATGTGGCTGTATGTCAGCGGGTTGACTCTCTTGATCGGAGGTGAGCTCAATGCTGTCCTGGATAAGCGATACAGGCCACGTGCAGGGTGCAGGAAAAATCCGAATCTTCTTGAGGGTTGAACGCGAAAGGAAATGAAGGGGGATGGAGAGTTATTGTGGTGGACCTTTTCGATACCAAGTGAAATCGCTTGATATGAGGCGATGTTGGATCCTCTCAATGTTGGTGTTCTGGTTGGGAGGAGTGGCTTTGGAGTCCGGTGTATGGGCTGAACCAGTCAAGCCAGCATTAGAGGCCGGAGTCTCCCCAGTCATTCGGGTCAATCTGGATGAGGCTTTAGGGCTGTTTCTCTCACAAAATTTTGAGGTGATGGTAAGAAAATACGGCATTGAATCGGCGAAGGCCAAGGAAATGACGGCCAGCCTGTTTCCTAACCCTGAGTTGTCAGTTGGCTTATTCAGCTCTGTGACTCAAGGATGCAATACGGCTCGATGCGGCGGAGTCCTGCCTCAAGTCAGTCAGTTGTTTTTGATTGCTGGGAAACGTGGCTATGCGATTGAACGTGCGGCCCTAGGGACGGCAGGGGCCGAGGCCGAGTTTGAAGATGCCATTCGTCAGTTGAGTGCCACGGTGAAAGAAACTTACTTTCGTGTTCAGGTCATTCGGGAGCATTTGGACGTTGATCGGAAAATTAAGGTTCGTCTAGACAACCTTATTCAAGAAACGGCGGCTGATTCTGCCATCAACGTTGGTGAGCGGAAGCGAATTCGTTTGGAATTGTTGGCAGTCAAAGCCGAACACGAGGTGATCAAGGATTTGCGAGCGCTGGGGGAGGCCAGTCTCGACCTTCGAATGTTGTTGGGACTGAGGCCTGAGGTCACGCTTGTGTTGTTATCGCCTCTAGCCTACACCCGCATTGAGCCGGATATGCAGACTCTTCGCGAGACCATTATGAATACCCGGCCTGATCTTCGGGCGAGGCGTTTATTGTCTGCTCGGAGAAGAACCGAGTTAAAGCTCGCCAAAGCCTTTCAATTTCCCGATATCTCCGTTGGGGCAGGTCTGATGCTCCAAGGGCCTCAGGGGCCTGACAATCAACAACAATGGAATTTGGGAATCAGTGTGCCTCTTCCTATTTTTGATAGAAATCAGGGAGGCATTCTCCATGCGGAAACGGCCATTCAAATGGCCGAGGCTGAGTATGGGCAAGTCCTCAATCAAGTGCTGAATGAATTAGAAGCATCCTATTACCGGTTTCTGGAAAGTCGTCGTTTAGTGGAAATGTACCAACAGGGGGTTCTCGATCGGGCGTTGACTTTGTTGGAAACGGCTCAACGGGATCGGCAAAAGGGGCAGCTTGGAATTTTGGAATTGGTGGATGCCGTACGAGCAGCCCATGAAACCAAAGAAGATTACCTTGAAGCACTCTTTTCCTACCAGCGTGCTGTCATACGATTGGAAAATGCCGCAGGCCAGACTCTGCCCTAATCTTTGTTTCTTGACAAAAGGCGTTCAAGGCACCTACATTCACGCAAAAAAGAAGTGGAGCACATGAAGGGAAGCGGGTGAAAATCCCGCGCGGTCCCGCCGCTGTAACTGGGGACGAACCCCGCATTGCCACTGTCTGCTACCGGTTATGAGTCTGTCGTTGGGAGCCAGGAGTCAGAGGTTTCTCCTCTCCGCATCGATTGTTCTTTATCTTTTGCCGGTGGAAAGGATGGGAAGGCGCGGAAAGTAGGTTATGACCCAGGAGCCAGAATACCTCATGTGACTTCAAACCGAATGTTCCCTCGTGGGCTGGGGAGCGGGTGAGGATGAAGAATCGGGTGCAATCCTCAAGGTTACACAAGCCTTGGGGATTTTTTATTTTGGAACATGAATGGGGCAGCAGACGCACTGAATCTCAGAGACTGGCTCGGGGCTTTTTTCTGAGTCTAATCGGGTTCCTAGTGTTGTTCTGTGCTTGTGGCTCCGGTGTGCATGCTGCGGAAAGCGATCTCATGAAACGTCGTCAGCAAGGTATTTTAACGGGTATGCCGTTTATGGCCAATATTGCGCCGCGGACGTTTGTGGATGACCTTGACCGAAAGTTATATCTGGCGAAACCACCCACCCGGATTGTTTCGCTGGCTCCCAGTATTACGGAAATGTTGTTCGCGATTGGGTTGGATGAAGAAATTGTCGGAGTGACGGATTTTTGCAATTATCCCGCTGTCGCCCTCACGAAGCCCAGGGTTGCGTATTCCCAACCGAATCTTGAAGCCCTGGTGGCTCTCCAACCGCAACTTGTGTTGGCCCCGCAATCGTTTCTGCGTGCGGATCTGTTGAGCAAGTTGGACCAACTCAAAATTCCGACCTTTATCATGGAATCCCACACGGTGGAGGGTATTTTTTCGCATATACAGGTCTTAGGTCGTATGCTGGGCCGGTCGCCACACGCCAATGATCTGGCTGCGAAGCTTCGTCGGCAGGTTGCGCAGCTGACACGGCAGATTGAGGGGCTTTCAAAGCCGACGGTGCTCTATGTATTGAATTCCCAGCCGCTGATGACGGTGGGACCGGGAAGTTATATTCAGCACCTGTTTGAATTGGCCGGCGCTCGAAATGCAGCGGAGCGGGCGGATGTCCCCTATCCCAGGCTAACCATGGAAGAAGTGTTGACGAAAAATCCTGAAATCTTACTTTTTCCAGTGGGTGAACATGAAGGCATTGCGCAAGCGGATCAAGATGCTTGGAAACGATGGGATGTCTTGCGCGCCGTTCAGCAGGGACGGCTTGTGCAAATACACAGTGATTTGTTGAATCGTCCCGGTCCTAGAGTTGTGGAGGCCCTCGAGGTGTTGGTGCAGTTGTTTCATCCTGAGATTTCGTTGAAGGACACGACCGAAAGCTCTCTTCCTCACTGAGCGGTTGTTTCAGATAATGTGTTTAGTGGCTGTTATGAACATGACCTCGCCGTCCACCCCTGTAGTTCAGCCGCCAAGGTCCAGGATTTCCGAAGTTCAGAGCGCATCGCCAGGAATGAATAGCGGCATCGCTTCACCACGGGCATCCCGGGTGGCTCCTTTGTCCTTGCACCAATGGTGGGTATGGATCATCTTGGGAGTAGGAATGGCCGGGGCGATTTTTCTGATTTGCTTGGGATTTGGAAGCGAATCCATCCAAGCGTCTCGAATTCTCCATGTCCTGGGAACTGCGGTGTGGGGTCAGGCTTCACTTGACTCAGTGGGAGATCCGTCGGAAATCATTATCTTGCAGGTTCGTCTGCCACGGCTGCTTCTGGCTTTTTTGGTTGGGGGGAGCTTGTCGTTGGTTGGCGTGGTGTTGCAAGCCCTGTTGCGGAATCCCTTGGCTGATCCCTTTGTGATCGGCATTTCGAGTGGCGCCGCACTGGGAGCGGCTTTGGCGCTGCTCCTGGGGCTGGGGGTGGCCGTCGGCACCATTTCCGCCTTGCCGGTGTGCGCCTTTTTGGGAGCGTTGGGATCATTGATGTTGGTGTATCGATTGTCCGCCACTCATATGGGATTTTCAGTTCATACCCTTTTGTTGGCGGGAGTGGTGGTCAATGCCATCTTTTCCGCCCTGATTTTATTTTTGACGAGTGTGGCCGATCCCAATAAAACATTTGGAATGTATGCCTGGTTGATGGGGACGCTTACCGGACCTGATTATGTCACCGTCATGATTCTGGGTGGTTATTTAACCTTGGGGCTTGGCGTGTTAATAAGGCAAGCCCAATTCCTGAATCTTCTGACCCTTGGGGAAGAAACCGCGCGCTCGCTTGGGGTGGAAGTGGAGCGGGTCAAGAAAGTCGTGTTTCTGATGTCCGCTCTGGTGACAGGAGGGGTGGTTGCCTTTAGCGGCTTGATAGGGTTTGTCGGCTTGATTGTGCCTCATGCGATCAGGTTGTGGGTGAGTGCAGATCATCGCTTATTGATGCCGTTATCGGGATTGGCGGGTGGAGCGTTTTTGATGGTGGCCGACACGGTGGCGCGGACGCTCCTGAGTCCCGTTGAATTGCCAGTCGGTGTCGTAACCGCGTTGGTCGGCGGTCCGGTTTTTTTGTATTTGCTCATGCAACGTAAAGTGGGAAACATTTCATGAATGTTGGAGAAGGCCAACCCCTTCTGTCGATTCCGCCTGCGATGACTGTGCGGGGAGTATCCTTTACCTATGGAGTACGGCAATCTCCTTCTGTCGCGCCGGTTTTGGATTGCATTCAATCCGTGATCCCGTCAGGGCAAATTGTTGGCATTCTTGGTCCGAACGGATCTGGGAAAAGTACCTTTCTGAAGCTGTTGGCTGGATTGTTGAAGCCTCGGAAAGGGGTGATTTCCTTATTTGGGGATTCGTTGGAACAATTGTCGGCAAGAGAAGTGGCCAAACGCGTAGCCTTTGTTCCACAGGAAACCTTGCAGGTCTTTCCCTTTACTATTGCGGAAATGGTGCTGATGGGGCGGTCACCTCATCATGGTGGATGGGGTGGGTGGCATTGGGAAGATCGGGAAGACCGGGAGATTGCCACTGCGGCCATGCAGGAGCTGGATGTGCAGCACCTGGGAAATCGCTTCGTGACCGATGTTTCCGGGGGAGAGCGGCAGCGCGCGGTGATTGCACGTGCGCTCGCCCAGCAACCTCAGGTGCTGTTATTGGACGAACCCACCGCGTTTTTGGATCTGCACCATCAATTGGACATTGCCAAGATTTTGCGTCGATTGAATCGTGAACGCGGGTTAACGGTGGTGCTGGTGTCCCATGATGTGAATTTAGTCAGCCAATATTGCGATACTATTCTGCTTCTGCACCAGGGCCGAATCATCCAAGAGGGGGCTCCCGGCGCTGTGATCCGGGAAGAGGTGCTGCAAGAGGTGTATGGATGCTCCGTGTTGGTTGATCGGCATCCACAATCCGGACTGCCCCGTGTGTCGTTGCCGGTCTGCGGGTAAGAGGATGCTGAGGGAGCGGACATCTGTCCGTCAGCACCTGTGATGTCTGGGTTGGTTTGCCGGATCTGTTTGTATTGTTAACTATTTACAAAGGAGGAGGGTTCTTTACCGGAATGTTGACGGGTGTGACGGGGAAGCTGGTGTAAATCCAGCACGGTGCCGCCACTGTAAGCGGGGAGTGAATCTACAGAAAACCATTGTGGGCGTGTCGCTCATGAGAAGGTGTAGAAGAGCAGTGATCCGCAAGTCAGGAGACCCAACAGCCAGTCGTTTCCATAAAACCCCTTCGAGCGAAAGGGAGGTGGATCATGTCCACGTTGTCTTGTGTTGGTGCGTCTGTTCGTGTTGGTCTCTGTGTGAATGTGTGCTGCCTTGCCCTCTTGGGTTTTTTCCCGAACCCGGCATTGTCTCTAGACTCCCAGGATCGTGAACCTGTTCAAGAATTAGAACCTGTGGTCGTGACGGCGACCAAAACTCCTGTGCCACTCAGTCAGGTGACGAGTGCCGTTGAGGTGATGTCCCAGACGGATTTCACGAATCATAATGCCCGGTTGCTGACGGATTCTTTACAATTGGGCCAAGGGCTTGCGGTGTTTACTTCCGGGGGACCAGGGGGAAATGCCACGGCCAGGATTCGAGGTGGGTCGTCTCAACAGACTCTGATTTTCATCGATGGGGCGTTGGTGAATAGTGCGACGCTTGGGGAATATAATATCGGCATGTTGACCACGGATAATCTGGAATCGGTGACTATCCTGCGAGGGGCACAGAGTATGTTATGGGGATCTGACGCGGCGGGTGGGGTGATCGATATTCGGACGAAACGGGGTGAGGGGACTCCGGCCATGAGGGCATTTGCCGAGTTTGGTTCATTTAACACGATTCGAGAGGGAGCAAGTGTCGGAGGAAACGTCGGCCCGGTCGACTTTACAGGTTCGCTGACCCGCTGGGATTCCGCCCGGTTTTCGACCTTGAACTATCGTCGGGGGGCAGGGGAACGGGATGCCTATCGCAATTGGCAGGCTTCTTCCTTGTTAGGTATTGATCTTCCTCATGACGGTCGCTTCGAGTTTGCCTTTCGGTGGATTAATACCGATATTGATCAGGATAACCCGGCCAATCCGCTCTTTGGCGGACCGTTCGATGTTTTTCAATCCAAAGCCTCCACGACCCAATTTGTCTTTGCCGGTAATTACTCTCAACCGATTACCGACTGGTGGAATCAACGTTTGACGCTGTCCCGTTCCCAAGAATCAGCCATTACCCGTGCGGGAGATAATCAGCGAAGTGTGACGACAGGCCTAGAGTCTGTTCCGGGAAGTTTTTTGAATTCTGATATTCGAACAAAAAGCAATCGCATTGAGTGGCAGCATAACTTTCAAGTGGCTGACCCCCTGCTTTTGACCCTCGGATATCAGTTTCGTGAACAGTTAGGACTCAATAAAGGCCAATTTTCAGAAAAAACGGTCTCTAGCCATGGCGGGTTCGCTCAGCTCCAGCTCAACTTATGGGACCGGTTGTTTGCCACCGGGGGCTTTCGTCAAGACCGGCATAACCGGGTTGGCGATTCGACCACCTATCGCGTCACCGGCGGGTATCTTCTCAAAGAGACCGGAACGAAATTTCGAGCAAGCTATGCAACGGGTTTCAGGGCTCCGGATATCAATGAGCTGTTTTTCCCGGACTTTGGCAATCCGAATCTTCAGCGGGAAAAAAGTCAGAGCCTGGATGCCGGGGTCGATCAAGCGCTGTTTCAGGATCGGCTGAAAATCAGTGTGGGCTATTTTTGGAACCGCTATCGCCAGTTAATTACGGCTGTGTTTGATCCGGTCGGTTGTGCCGGGTTTACGACTTTTGGCTTTTGTGCTCAGAATATTGGGAGCGCCAAATCCCAAGGATGGGAATCCAGTCTGAAATGGATTATCATCAGGGATGTCCCCTGGTTCAAACAACTCGATCTCCAGGGGCAATATACCTATACTTTGACGCGCGATCTCGGGACGGGGGCAAGGCTACCCCGGTGGCCGGTGCACCAGGCTAGTGCGTCTCTGACCTATCAACCAATCGAGCCCTTGGTCGTCACCGTCTTGCTACGATACGTGGGTTCTCGGTTTAGTACTACCGGCAATCAGCAGCCTCTCCCGGACTTTCATGTTCTCAACGTCGCGGCATCCTACCAAATCACGTCCAGCATTCAGGGATATGTAAGGGCGGATAATATCCTCAATCGTCGCTATGAAGAGGTGTTGTTTTTTGGGACGCCGGTCAGATCGGTGTTTGGGGGCATTCGAGTGAATTTTGATATTCCTGTAGCCTCAAGCGTGCCGTGAATGGTTTCATATGGTCGTTTCCAATGTGACGGTGATTCCGAGAAATGTGTGGATAGTTGGGGCGCAATAGCCTGATGCATTATGGTACACTTTTTCGAGCCGGTGGTCAGAGCTGAGCAGGCCAGACTTAAGTTCTTTTCAACCTCAAGGGGCGGTCATTTGTATGCGGATTTCAAAAGTCTATACCCGAACTGGCGATGCCGGAAAAACCCGCCTTGCAGGTGGACAGGAAATTTGGAAAGATGCCATACGTGTTGACGCGTATGGGACGGTTGATGAATTAAATGCCCTTATTGGGTTAGCCCGGGTATTTAATCAAGACATGCCGGAATCTTCTGGACGTCAACGAATTGAAATATTCTTGACCGAAGTGCAACACAAGTTATTTGATTTAGGGTCCTTACTGGCAACGGCCCCTGGTACTGTTTTTCGGAATATGCCGACGGTGACGCAAGCGGATGTGGATCGATTGGAAGCGGCCATTGACGTCTGTCAGCTGGATTTGGAGCCACTAAAAGAATTTATCCTGCCCGGTGGAGGCCGCGTATCGGGATTTCTTCATCAGGCACGTACGGTATGCCGACGAGCAGAACGGATCTGTGTTAAGCTGTCCCGTGAAGAATCCGTGGATGTGTTGTATGTCATGTATTTGAATCGATTGAGTGATGCGTTATTTGTCTATGCCCGATGGATTGCCAAGGTTCATGGTGAAGCCGAGTTTCAATGGGAGCGGAGATCAAGCACGAAAGAGGCAGAATCCTGACGGCGATGGTTATGCATCGGTCGTAGTCATGTAGGCTAATACTTATATATGGAACCTTCAGACATATCCGAAAAAGCTCCCGCCTCTCTCTCCTTCCCAAAGCTTGTAGCCTTTCTGTTGGCAGTGGTTCTCTGCGCGGGCTTATGGTGGTATTCAACCAATCCTGCTCGGAAAGTCTATTTGCCGGATGATCCCCAAGCTCAAGTGGCGTTGGAGCTTGTGAAGCATCATGCTGCTCGCAAGGATGGTACGGTGGAGCAGGCGCTCAGTATCATGCTGGATCAGCTTCGAGCGGAAGGCGTCACTCTTCATGAGGGAGATTGGCGAGTGGCTTCGCAGGGTGAAGATACCTATGTCGTCAGTAAAATTGTCAGGGAAAAAGGGTCGGTCGAATGGATCGAGCGGGAGTTTGCTTGGCGAGTGAATGTGAAAGAACCCTGGGTAAAAGTCATTTCATTGGCCGCTCAAGGCCTCATGCCGTTTGAAAACTTACCACCCTTGCCCCATGGGTCGGAAATTTCCCGTATGGTCACTCCGTCTTGGATGGCAATGCGACCTGGATGATTCCGTCTACAACTCGCACGTCGTATCGTTGAACATTCCAGCTTGGGGTGGGATTTTTACGGCAGGTACCGGTTGGAATATGGAATTTCCATCCATGCCATGGACAAGCAACCAAGTCCCCCTCAATGGTGCCTTCACCCAATGGACCCCCTGCGTGGGGGCACGTATTGTCGAGGGCATGAATCACTCCGTCGAGATTGAACAGGGCAATGCCCCGATCCTCCAATTCAATACTCACACAGGATCCTACAGGGACATCTTCGAGAGGCTTAACGGGGAGGAAAGGAGAATCCATCAGAGAGTTGTAATGCGGTATCAAAGGAAAACACTATATCAATATTCAATTCTTGAGACAACCGACATTCGGTCATACTTGATTCCCATTTATCCCTAATGATATAGGTTGAGAGTTTTATCCCCATGATCCGGGCTGAGAGGCGCTGTTGTCATGGAAATGACCCTTCTTTTAAATGCCACCTATGAGCCGTTGCGGGTGGTGCATTGGCAAAAGGCCATCACCTTGCTGTGGCAGGGGAAAGTGGAGGTCCTGGAATTTTACGAACGGGATGTCCGCGGTGTGACGATCTCGTTTAAATTGCCTTCCGTCATGCGCCTCCTAAGTTTTGTGAAGTTGCGTTCCCAGCAGCACGGTGTCAAGTTTTCCCGCATCAATATTTTTACCCGCGACCGGTATGCCTGCCAGTATTGTTATAAGCGATTTCGCACCGAAGAACTGACCTTTGATCATGTCGTCCCTATTGCCAAAGGGGGACGAAAAACCTGGGAGAATATTGTGACGGCTTGCTGGCGTTGCAATAACCGAAAAAGTGGTCGTACTCCTGAGGAAGCAGGGATGAAATTACTGAAACGACCCGTGAAGCCTCAGTGGACTCCGCGAATCACATTAATGATCGGGATTCGAAACGCTCCGGAAAGCTGGCGGGACTATCTCTATTGGAATTTGGAGTTGGACGCTGATTCCTAGTCGGCAGGTTGAATAAGCTGCATGAAAATGATGCATGCAGGTTCATTGCCGTCTGTTCGTTGTTTATTGTAAATCCGATGTTCATCGGAGACCAACTCGTCATCCATTTCGCACTTGGCCCATCCTCACCGGTTCCTTCTTTACCACCAGCTTTCGATGCCGGAATACTCACGGAAAGCCGAAAGGGTTTCCGTGGCTTGCCGAAATAGGGGGATGCCAAAATGATAAAGGGAGCGTAAATGCCGAAGTCATCAGGTTGGGCAAGCCGCTCCCTTTTGCTTAGGATACTTCAATGAGCGGGATAGGTGCGCGTTCGGCTTGTTTGCGTTTCCCGCAATTAATACAGACGAAGACTAAGAGCGACATGCCAGATTCCATGTCGATTTCTCGGTCGAGTAACATCGACCCCTTGCACTTTTCACAGGTTTGCATAACACGGGCTCCCATGATTCTTCCGAGCCGGGTAAGTTCATCACGGGTTGATCGTGATGGAGGATCGTACGCAACCTTCCGAAATGACCGGGGTTTATTTCCCACGGATGATGTGCTGACGGAGGAAGAGTGTGTTCCGCACCATGACGCTCGGTTGAGTGAATAAATGTAAAGATGAATTGAATGAATGATGAATGAAAATCCGTAAAACGGGGGGCAAATGTAGCATAGCTATCCGCTAAAAGCTATTAGGGTTGACGGGGCGTATTGTGACTTGTTGATAACTCGAAATTTCCCCCATGAAGATTCGATAAGGACGGTCCGATGTATGGGACTTGAGTGAAAGATTGATTTCCGCTATTTAGGCAAGGGAATCGGAGCGAGGTATCGACGGTATGTGGACTGAAGACGGGAACATGATTGATTCTGGCGAACCAGCCGAACAGCCACCGGTCTCTCAGGAACCGGAATGGGTCAATTGGACGGATGAACGGTTACTGGAGCTTCGGTTGTGCGATCTTCGGATCCGGATTGCCGGAACGATGTTGGCAACCTGTATACGGCAATTACATCGGGAGTTGGCCAGCCATGGTTTGCTGTTTCGTCCTCACTTTTGGTTATCTGATGATTGGTATACCCCGGATGGCGTGCCGGGCATTGCTATTCCGTTTTATATGGGACATCCGAGATTAGCCAAACTGGAATTGAATCAGATGTTGGAAGTGGAGGGAGGCACTCCGGAGTGGTGTATGCGCATTATCCGGCATGAGGCGGGGCATGCGATCGAAAACGCGTATCGCCTGCGGAGGCTGCGTCGTCGGCAACAGATTTTTGGGCATACGTCTCAGCGGTACCCGGATTGTTATCTGCCTAAACCCTACAGCAAAAGTTTTGTGCTGCATTTGGATATGTGGTATGCCCAAAGTCATCCTGATGAAGATTTTGCCGAAACCTTTGCTGTCTGGTTGACGCCACAGTCACATTGGCGTGAGCGATATGCGGGATGGCCCGCGTTAAAAAAATTGGAGTATATGGATACCTTGATGAACAGTTTAGTCGGGGTGAAACCGATTGTGACTGCCAAGGAGCAGATTGATCCGGTCCGCAGTCTGAAGAAGACCTTACGCGAACATTATCGGAGTAAACGGGAACGCTATGGATTGGATTATCCGAATTTTTATGATCGGGACTTACGGCGATTATTTTCGGGAGATCCATCGATTCAGTCGCATCCCTCGGCGGCCAATTTCATTCGGAAGTTTCGCAAGGAAGTCAGACGGAAGGTGGCCGAATGGACGGGGGAATATCAATACACCATTGACCAAGTCTTACGGGATATGATTGAACACTGCCGTGAGCGGAATTTACACTTAGCGGTGCCGGAAGAACAGGCCAAAGTGGATTTTACGATTTTATTGACCGTGCAGACGATGAACTATTTGCATAGTGGACGGCATCGGGTGGTGCTATGAAAATCTTACGCGTTATGGTGCTCATGCATTTGGATTTGGTGCCCCCCGATGATGTGGAGCCCTATGACGTGACCGAGGTGGAATGGAAAACCGAGTTCGACGTGGTGTCCACCATTCGGGATTTAGGGCACGAAGTCATGGCTTTAGGCGTCAAAGATGATCTGAGCGTCATCGACAAGTTAGTGACGGATTGGAAACCCCACATTGCCTTTAATTTATTGGAAGAATTCAATGGCAACCCCGAGTTCGATCAAAATGTGGTGTCCTATCTTGAGTTGTTGGGAGTGCCCTACACTGGTTGCAATCCCAAGGGGCTGGTGTTAACGAGAGACAAGGGGTGGTCCAAAAAAATCATGACCTATCACGGGATCCGCTGCCCGGACTTTGTCGTCTATCCCACCGGACGGGTTGTGAAATGGACGAATGATTTTCCTTTTCCCGTTATTGTGAAATCGATTAGTGAAGAAGCCTCGCTAGGAATTTCACAGGCCTCCATTGTCTTTGATGAAGAGAAACTCAAAGAGCGGGTCGAGTTTGTCCATCAAACCGTGGGAACTGCGGCGATTGTGGAACGCTATATCGAGGGACGGGAATTGTACGTGGGAGTATTGGGCAACAAGCGGTTGCAGGTCTTGCCCGTGTGGGAATTACATTTGGATAAATTGCCGCCTGATGCCTTGCCTATTGCCACGGCGAGGGTGAAATGGAGCACGAAATATCAGAAGAAATACGGCATTCGGTCGTGTGAGGTCGAGGGCCTTGAACCAAAACTGGTTCGCTATATTCAGCAGACAGCGAAGCGGGCCTTTCACATTTTGGGATTGAATGGCTATGCCCGGTTGGATTTCCGATTGGACCCTGATAATCACCTCTATTTTCTCGAAGCCAATCCGAATGCTCAGTTGGCTTATGGGGAAGATCTGGCGGAATCGGCCGAACGGGCCGGTATTTCCTATGAAGAGTTGATTCAGCGAATCATACAGTTGGGACTCAAGTGGAAGCCGGATAAACAGCGATAGGAAACGTGTGAGCAGGCTCGATTAAAAAAACCCATTGCGAAAAAATATGGTGCGGCCCTAGGTTCCTTCGCTTCTTTCTACCAACAAGGCGCGCCACAGTTCTCCCTGCCCGCGTCTGCGGAGGCCTGCTCTATTCGGTCAGCAACGTGATATCCCGTTGCTGGTCTCGTTGGATTCCATTATGTGATTGTGGGATTGACCACCGGCATCAACCGGCCTGTGGAGCCAGGTGGCACGTCGATATTGAGCCTTATTAGGACTTCCCATCCGGAATCGAGGCCCGAAACAAACGATCAGATTGTGCGAACCTGAACCTCCGTATCCACCACGGAGTCAGGTGACAGCTCGGCCTGCGCCGGGTAGGCACATTGCACCGGATTCGCGCACCGCCATTGTGCATGCGGAGTTCCATTTTTTTGCTCGATCCACCGAGGAATTGGGCGATTGTACCCGAATCTTTTCCCACGATCCCACCAGATCGGCATCGTCCACCAGGGGGTAGTTCTCCACGGGGTGGAGAAATTCGTATCATTTCCGTTGTTCATCGAGACGGTCGTCTTTCCGTCAGAATTCCCAATGTCCTGGTATTCGCATTATTAGACAGAACGGATTTCTCCGTCCCCCATTTAAAAGATCGGGAAAAACCGATCCGTGGTTACCGTGGACCTGTTGGGTGCGTATGCATATGGAGGTGCTCCATGGATGAGGTGCTTGGAAACGAGTGTCTCTCTCTTCAATATTGCCCCTCTATGGGGGACAACATGATGAGCATGAAATACGGAGTTCAAAAAAATTGGTAGGGGAGAGGTATCTTCTCGTGAATAGGACCCATCCCCTCCGGGTAGTGTCCCGGAGGAGATGGGGACAATTTGAACCTGGAATCTAGGGCGTGGTTGGTGCTTCATCCGCGAGGCGGTGGCAAATAAGGGCATGAGTCGTGCGATGATTTCCAGACGGGACGGCCTGACTGGAGGAGAACATGTGAGTGCCTCCGGTCGAGACTACTACATCCACGCCACGAATTTGCAGGCTGGTATCAACCAGAATCTGGTTAAATACGCTGACGTCACTGTTATAGTCGATAGACATCATCAATTTTCCGTCGATTCGTGCCAGGGAAGCTGAAAATCTTTTTTCTCGAATGGCAGTGGATAAATCATCGAAGAAGGTCTCCCCGCGGGTCACTTCGAAATCTTTGAGGTAGGTATCCACGGGAGTTCCGTTGACGGTGTAGTTGATGTCCACATTACACGCTACTTTCGCCGGGGCGGCGGCAGCCCAAAGGGGAAGAGCCAGAGTGGCCGCTGCAATGAATGCAGGGACGATGGTGGTGAGTTTGCGCATATACGTTCTCCTTTCAAAAGAAAGTTGTTAAAGAGTGAAAGTCACATCTTATACGGGAAAAATGAGAATGACCTGAGAACGAGATGAGAAGTTCATGAGAAGATAGTGATGGTTTATGATCGAAAAGGCTCTTCGGATGTCCTGGATGTGAAAATGTGTCCTCCGTATCGTCTTTGAAAGGAACGCAGATGAAAGTCGCGGTGATTGGTGGGGGACCCGCCGGCCTTATGGCGGCAGAAGCTGCCTTCCAGAGAGGGGCGCAGGTGGAGGTGTACGATGCGATGCCTTCCGTTGGTCGGAAATTTCTCTTGGCGGGAAAGGGGGGGCTCAATCTCACTCATTCAGAATCCTCGGAGAAATTTCTTGCTCGATATGGTTCTCGCCGATTGCATATCCAACCCCTTCTTGCGCAATTTGGGCCCCATGCCTTACGCCAGTGGGCGTGTGGCCTTGGGATCGAGACCTTTGTGGGTACTTCCGGCCGGGTGTTTCCTTCCGATCTGAAATCGGCGCCGCTCTTGCGGGCCTGGCTTCGACGGTTGCGCCAGTCTGGGGTCACCATCAATGTGCGGCATCGGTGGAATGGATGGGCCGAAACCGGGGCTCTTCGATTTATGACACCGCAAGGTGAACGATTGGTCTCTGCTGAGGCTGTCATTTTGGCATTGGGTGGAGGTAGTTGGCCTCAATTGGGTTCTGATGGTGGGTGGGTATCGTGGCTAACTAAGCGTGGTGTGCTCATTGCTCCCTTGAAGCCGTCGAATTGCGGCTTTGATGTCGATTGGAGTCAGCATATGCGGACAAAGTTTGCCGGGTATCCGGTCAAGCCAGTGGTAGTGTCGGGGACCCTGATGGATGGGACACTCTTCCGGCAGCAGGGCGAATTGGTGATCACCGAAACCGGACTGGAAGGTGGAGTGATATATGCAGTCTCCGCAAGATTACGAGATGAAATTCTCGCAAGAGGAGTGGCGCATATTCATCTGGATCTATCTCCTGATCGCCCCTTAGCTCAGCTCATTGCCGATTTGTCACGGCCAAAAGGGTCACGCTCAATTGCGACCCATCTCAAACGCTGTGCCGGGATTACAGGAGTGAAGTCGGCGCTTCTGAGAGAGTATCTGCCCAAACAGGATTTTTTTAACCCTACTCGTCTGGCTGAGGCGATCAAATCATTGTCCATTCCACTTGTTGCCCCTCGTCCGCTGGCGGAGGCCATCAGTACTGCCGGTGGAGTGGCTTTTGAAGCGTTGGATTCAGCGTTGATGATCCGTGACTTACCCGGTGTTTTTTGTGCAGGAGAAATGTTGGATTGGGAGGCGCCCACAGGTGGGTATCTGCTGACTGCCTGTTTTGCAAGTGGCTATATTGCCGGGGCCGCGGCTGCGGACTGGCTCCAATCAAACCGAATGTCTTCGAAAGTTTTGACGTAACAGAGGAGGCAAGATTCGTGGAGGGAACAGGAAGACATGTTATGGACCGGTTGGAGTTTTCGCCGATCAATTAAATGCCAGGAATCGATCGCAGCCGTCGATGATGTTGGAGAGAATCACCAATCCGCAAAAGGTCACTTCCTTCCCATAGCCGTCGGTTGATATGTGATGTTGTTGGCAGCCATAGGCGCAAACGAATAATTTCAGGCCTTCCTTCGCCAGCTCGATGAATCTGGCGTCTTCCAGATTCTTCACCCCCTCATCAATAAAATAGAGGTAGGTATCGACTTTATTGGCCAATGCCGTTTTGGAAAGTTGGTAGACCGTTTCCGCGTTCGAATGTTCCGGTGAAGTTGAGAGGAGAAGGCCTAACTTTTTATGGGCCAGAGCTGGATTTGGTGACCAAGCGGTGGAGTCCATGAGGAAAAGCTCCTGATTACAGTGAGTTACCCCTGGTTTATAGGTGGATTTGGTTCGGCTGTCAAGCGAAACGGTATATGAGTTCTTGCTTGACGATGTTTTTCAATGGTCTCTATAATTTACTGATTTTCAAGAGGTTTTTGCACTCACTGAATTCCCCTATGTCTCATCTCACTCACTTTAATGAATCAGGCCGGGCCCGGATGGTGGATGTCACTCAGAAGGCCGCAACCGAGCGCGTGGCGACCGCAGAGGGTAAGGTGTTTGTCCTTCCTGATACGTTGAAGAAAATTCAGGAGGGACGTATGGCTAAGGGGGATGTCCTGGGTGTGGCTCAGGTGGCGGGAGTTATGGGGGCCAAGCGAACCCCTGATTTGATTCCCATGTGCCATCCGTTACTCTTAACCAGTGTGGATGTGGACTTTCAGGAAGATTCCACTCCGAATCAAAACGGCCGGTGTGCCATCATTATTCAAGCGACTGTGAAAACTTCGGGGAATACGGGTGTTGAAATGGAAGCCATGACTGCTGTCTCGGTGGCGGCGTTGACGATATACGATATGTGCAAGGCTGTGGATAAAGGGATTGAGTTCGGAGACATCGCCCTGTTGTCAAAATCAGGGGGGAAATCCGGAACCTATATTCGGAAAGAGCAGGTTGGATAGCCAGGATCTGAATATTGAGCTTGGAATGAAGATTAAATTATTCGGCGTGTTAAAGACCATGATTCCTGGAGGGCGTGATTTGGAAATGGAGCTTTCTGAGGAAAGGCGGGTCAAAGATTTAGTCTACTCCATTCAGGTGGCCTATCCGCAGGTTGGCGAATTGCTTGAGCAAAAAAAGGTATTGGTCTCGGTGAACCAAGAAATTGCCCATTGGGACACGGTGCTGGAGGAGTCGGATGAAGTGGCATTATTGCCTCCATTTGCCGGCGGATCCGATGAAGCGCATGGGTGGATGGGAGGACGTTAGCCAATGGCCGTTGAACTTGAAGAAAGCATGTTGGTCCGGGTACAGCAGGAAAATTTTTCCATCGATGAAGAATTGGAACGGGTACGGAGCCGGTCTCGCCGGATTGGGGGCATTGCCATGTTTTTGGGAACAGCCCGTGATCACTCCAAGGGACGGGAAGTCAGTTCGATGAGTTTTGATCATTACGAGGGGATGGCTCAGAAAAAACTTAAGGAGATCCGTGAACGAGCCTTACGTGATTTTGATATCATCGAGGCCTTGGTGCTTCATCGGTATGGCCCCATAGAAATCGGCGAAAATATCGTGTTAATTATCGTGGGCGCTGAACATCGGGCTGCTGCGTTTAAAGCCTGCCAATGGTGCATCGATGAACTCAAGCAAATCACGCCGATTTGGAAAATGGAAACCACGCCTGAAGGCGAGGTCTGGGTTGAGGAGCATCCGTAATGTCTGCTGTTGAGAGGCCGCAACACCCCACGTCTGTTCAGGATGCCTGGGGGCGTTCCTTGACCTCACTGCGGGTTTCCGTAACTGATCGATGCAACCTTCGCTGCCAATACTGCATGCCGGAAGAAGAGTATGTGTGGTTGCCGCGTGAAACGCTCCTGACATTTGAGGAGCTGGTTGTCTTGACCAACCTGTTTACGCTGCAAGGCGTTGATAAGGTTCGCATTACCGGTGGAGAGCCCTTGCTGCGCAAAAACCTTCCAGCCTTCATTGCCATGTTGCGGCAAAATTCTCGAATTCAGGATATTGCCATTACCACGAACGGAGTGTTGTTGGCCGAACAAGGTCAAGACCTGTTTGATGCTGGGCTGCATCGGGTGACGGTCAGCTTAGACACCTTGAAGCCGGAACGTTTCAAAGCCCTCACGAGACGCGATACCCTCTCACAGGTTTTTGAAGGCATTGAGTCCGTTACGAAAATGGGGTTTGTCGGACTCAAGCTGGATACGGTCGCCATGAAGGGCTATAACGATGATGAGTTGATCCCGTTAATTGAATATGGGAAGCGGGTGAATGGGGAAGTGCGGTTTATTGAATACATGGACGTGGGTGGTGCCAACGATTGGTCGCCGGATAAAGTGTTATCTCGGAAGGAAATCCTCACAGAGCTGGGTCGGTATTACGGAGAGATTGAGCCGGTCGTCGAGATGAGTTCTGCTCCTGCCCAACGGTTCCGGCTGTCAGACGGAACGATCTTTGGGATAATTTCCTCCACGACGGTTCCCTTTTGTTCCACATGTGACCGAAGTCGGCTTACGGCCGATGGGATGTGGTATCTCTGTCTCTACGCCAAGTCTGGATTAGATCTTCGAAAACTCTTGAGGTCCGGGCGATCGGATGAAGATATTCAATCGATCATTCAATCGGTCTGGCGTGTTCGCAAAGATCGTGGTGCCGAGGAGCGCAAAGAGTTAGAGCATCAAAGCGGACGACGAGGCCGGTATATTGAAATTGATCGGTTGCGACAAGATCCCCACTTGGAAATGCATGCCCGCGGCGGCTGAGCCTCTTGGTGGTTGTGCCGGTTTCAGGCTTATCGGAAATGGAAAAATGTCCTGTCGTCATTATGAGGATTCTTGCCGGTTCCTGGTCCCTATGGTAATGTTTCCAGGTGTATAGACCCCGACCCCTTTCAGTGTCTTTCTTTCCTCTTTTTGGGTTCCCATCAAGTTTCCGTGTTTTATCATTGCAAGGCTCCGTGCGTTGACGAAGTATAAGAGATGAATCGGTCATCTTCTATCAAGGAATATCAGAATGGGATGGTTTAAGCGTAATAAAAATACAGATACCGAAGGTGGATCGATCAAAATTGTGGAAGGCATGTGGGTGAAGTGCCCATTTTGCCGGGCCATTATTTTTAAGCGAGAAATTGACAGAAACTTAAAGGTTTGCTCGAAGTGTCAGTATCATTTTCCAATGACGGTGGAAGAGCGGTTGGAACTGATTGCCGATCCCGAAACCTTTCAGGAGTGGGATGCCGACCTGATCCCGGGAGATCCCCTAAAGTTCCAGGATTCGCAACCCTATAAAGCGCGAATTGAAAAAGCCCAACACAAAACAGGCAAGCGGGAAGCGATTTTAACCGGTCAGTGCCAAATTAGTGGATGCGCCGTCGCGCTGGGGATTTTTGATTTTTCGTTTATGGGCGGGAGTATGGGATCGGTGGTCGGAGAGAAAATCTGTCGTGCGGTCGATCAAGCGTTGAGTCGTCGAATCCCATTTCTTCTTATCACGACTTCAGGCGGAGCCAGAATGCAGGAGGGAACTCTGTCCTTGATGCAAATGGCGAAAACGGCTTCTGCGCTTGCTAAGTTACAAGAGGCCAAATTGCCTTTTGTCGTCTTACTGACTGATCCCACCTTTGGGGGGGTGACGGCCAGTGTGGCCATGTTGGGGGATATTATTCTAGCGGAACCTAAAGCTCTCATTGGCTTTGCCGGTCCCCGGGTCATCGAGCAGACGATCAAGCAGCGATTGCCGGATGGCTTTCAACGAGCTGAATTTTTATTGGAACACGGGATGGTGGATCAAATCGTGGAGCGGAAAGCTTTAAAATCCAGGTTGCGATCCCTGATGATCCATTGCGGGATGTCCGTGTCGGCCTAATGGCCAAGGCAAGCTGGGAGGGTTGAGTGGATATCCGGGCGGCGGCTGATTCCGCTCCGCCCGTGGGTTTTGGTCTACCGGTCGTTTCGCCCTCTTTTTTCCACTGGTTATCCGAGTTTCTTCCGTTCGCTAATCATCGTGGCTTCGTATTCTCACACCCTGGATTATCTATTTTCTCTTCATCGTTTTGGCATTAAATTAGGATTGGGGGCGATTGCCGATCTCTTGCGGCGTCTAGGGGATCCCCATCAACGTTTCCCGACTCTCCATATCGGTGGCACCAATGGGAAGGGGTCGTCCGCCGCGATGGTCGCCAGTATTCTGATGGCCGCAGGGTACCGCGTCGGGTTGTACACCTCTCCTCATTTAATAGATTTTCGTGAGCGCATTCAGGTGCAGGGAAAGATGATTTCGCCTGATCAGGTGTGTGACCTCACGGAACGTCTTCGAAAGGTCGGCGATGCCCATGGGGCTTTGACCTTTTTCGAGCTGACCACTGCCATGGCCTTTCAATATTTTGCCGATCAGGCTGTCGATATTGGCGTCATTGAAGTGGGAATGGGTGGACGATTTGATGCGACCAATGTATTACATCCTCTCGGGGTGCTCATTTCGACGGTCGCGTTCGATCACGAGATGTATCTGGGAGATACGATAGAGGCGATTGCCTATGAAAAAGCGGGCATTCTGAAATCCGGCACTCCGGCAGTGTTGGGGCTGATGCCAATTCAAGCAGCACATGTTATCCGCTCCGTAGCGGACGGTCTTCAGGTGTCTGTGGTCCAATCCGGGGCCGATTTTTCTGTGAGGGATGAAGGAGATGGTCGGTTTGGCTATGATGGGCCTCGGTGGCAGTGGCAGAGCCTCCAAATCCATTTGTGCGGGCGTCACCAAGTCATGAATGCCGCGAATGCCCTGGCCTTGCTGGAAGTTTCGACTCCTGGTCAATTTGTCATACCGGAATCCGCGATTCGAACGGGACTGCAACAGGTACGGTGGCCTGGTCGCTTGGAAATTGTGGAACGTGATCCATTAATTGTGCTTGATGGAGCCCATAATCCTTCCGCTGCCGCGGTTCTGTTTGACTTTCTCCAATCACGACTTCATGATGCCACGGATCGAAAATTGATTATGGTAGTTGGCATGATGAAAGACAAACACCATGCGGAATTTTTACGCCCCTTTCAAGAGATGACCGATTGTCTGATTTTGACCCAGCCGCAAATGGATCGGGCGGCCACTCCGGAGATGCTTGCGTTAGCCTTGGAGGGATGGAACAGGCCTCCGCTACTGATTGCCGATCCCAAGGACGCCTTGGCCCAGGCCAAGGCACTGGCTCGTCCCGTCGATTTGATTTGTGTGACCGGCTCCCTATTTCTTGTCGGGGCAATCGCCGGATATTTTTCTTCTTCAGCCTTCCCAACGGTACAGGTCTAGGACGGTGAGGGGAGTATTCCTTTTCCTGGGTTGGCTGCTCTGGCACATCTGGGGCGGAGCGCTCTCCTTGAGTTGGGCTCAACCGGATGGCGATTCATCGCTTCATTCCTCTCCGGTCACTACCCCCACGGCCAAAGGCACTCCAGTTGAAATTCGTGCGGATAAGATCGAATACAGCCAGGTGCGCGAAGAGTACATTGCCACCGGGTCGGTCGATATCGTGCGAGGACCGGTTCATCTGACGTCTGATGAAGCGACTCTGCAAAAATTGACCGGGCAGCTTGTGGCCAAAGGCCATGTGCATTTGCGTGATGCCCATGCGGATATTTGGTCGGAACAACTGCATTTGAATCTCAATACGGAAGCCGGAGTCATTACCTATGGCGAAGTCTTTTATCCGGAACAGAATGCGTTTATCACCGGTCGGCGTATTCAACGATTTTCCGAAACACATTTGCGGATTAAGGAAGGGTCCTTTACCAATTGCGATGCACAGGATGGCCAGGTGCCTGCTTGGCGATTTACCTTTGAGGATCTGGATTTAGAGTTTGAAGATAGTCTGTTTGGGAAGGGTGTCTGGTTCAAGGTGAATGACGTGCCGGTGGTGCCGTTTCCGACGTTTCGTTATCCACTGGGCGCATCAAGGAAAAGTGGGTTGTTAGTGCCCACGACCGGGATTGATACGGTCTTTGGCTTTAAATACCGGCAAGGATTTTTCTGGGTCATTGATCCCAGCCAGGATATGACCTTTACCCCCTATATTTGGACCAAGCGAGGGGGAGGGATGGATTGGCAGTATCGCTATATCCTGGATCGTCAATCGAGGGGCCAATGGTTTGTGAGCGGGTTGCATGACACGGAACGTGACCGTAACCGGTTGCAAATTCATGGAGCTCATGTGCAGCAGTTTAACCCGGATCTGTCGCTCAGGATGAATGTGAATTACACGACGGATCGCACGTTATTGCAAGATATTAGCAGCTCAGGAGTCCAACGAGCCCTTCCCAGTCAGGAAAATAATCTCACCCTTCTTCAACGATTAGATCATGGCGCCCTTTATCTGTGGGGGCAATATCTTCAGCCTTTGGGGGTGGGAGGTAATACCACGTTCCAACGACTTCCTGAGGTGGGACATCGGTTTGTGAATCCCAGTGTCTTGGGGAGTCCCATTGTCCTGAATACGGATACCACCTACGTCAACTTTTTCCGGGAAAAGGGGTTTAATGTCAGTCGCCTAGATTTTTTGCCGGGGATGGCATTTGAGGGGCTTCATCTGGGGCATACTATGGGGATCCGCCCCCAGGTGAAATTTCGCGAAGTGGTCTATAGCCGAGGCACGACCGACAAATCAATTCAAAATCGGGAAACCGTCTGGTTAGGAGCGGAGGCCTATAGTTATCTGTCCCGGCGGTTTACCTTGGGAGAGGGGAATTGGCTTCGGCATGCCGTGGAACCCCGTGTCATCTATGAATTTGTCCCACCGACGCAGCAATCGAGACTCGTTCAAATTGATGCGGTGGATAATCTGATTAAGAAAAGTCTGGTAACGTATTCCTTGAAAAATCGGCTCAGTCAACAAGGGGCCTCCGGGGCTTCCGCTACCTGGGTTGATCTCCTATTAGCCCAAAGTTATCACGTTGGGACTCCTCCTCCGTTAGCCTCGAAATTTTCTGATGTTTGGGCCAGGGGCCAATTCCACAAGCCCTTGGGCCAATTGCACACATTCTCATCCTTGGATCTCACCGTCGATGCCTTTTTAGATCCCAAGGACAGGCAATGGACGCAAGTAAATACCGATGCGCTGATCCAGAGCTATCAGACATTTTATTTTACGGTGGGGCAACGATACACCAGAGCCGGCCCCCGAGTGCGGCGTGGAGATATTTGGAATCCGATTTCCTTTAACGAGGTCTTGGCCCCTGGGGATAAAATCCTCTTTCTCACCACAGGCGGGGCGGTACGATTACCTTTTGGGTTGACTGTGGGCACACGCTGGTATCATGACTTTCGCACTGGGAAAACTGCCGAGTGGGATGTCATGGGTTTGTACCAAAATCCTTGCAAATGTTTTTCCGTGGGACTCTATTACATTCGATTGCCGGACCGGCAGCAATATGATTTCCTGATTAGTTTGACCGGACTGTGGGGGACTCAAGGGTATGGCACGGAATTGATGAAACTCATCCTTGGACCGATCATGGGCAATGAACGGGGTGTGCCGTGGCATTATCGGTGAGACCGGTCATCTCGTGTGGGCTGGTTTTACTCCTCTGGCAACTGCCTCTTCCGGTGTTGGGGCAGGAATTTATCACCGATCAAGTCAGTCTATCGGTCGGGAGAGGGCAAATATTTGGGGTGACCGCCGGTGAGGGGATTGCTCGGCAGTTTTTGGCAAGCGGGGAACAGATTGTGATGATGGAAGCCAAGGGCGTGACGGGATTTGTTCAGACAAACAAGCGGTTGCTTGGGTTTTCAGGCCGCATGCAGCGATGGGTGGAATTTCCTCTTTCATCAGCGGAGCAAATCGTTGAGATCAAGTTGACACCTTGGATGGTCGTGGTTATTGGAAGCCAACAGGGCTATGGATTTCAAAGTGAGCTTGGCCGATGGAAAAAAGAATCGTGGGGAGCCGGAGAAATGTTGGGAAGCGTTCAGGTCGCAAGCCATGTCGGGGTGGTTCTCACCAATCGCCGAGCTTTGGCCTTTTCCGCCAGTACCGGAGGGTTTTTTTCGCAGGATCTTTCCTCCCCTTTAACCCCCGAGGATGTGCAGATCAATGATCATATCATTCTCCTGCATGCCGGAGCACGGATTTTTGTCTTTCGATCAGGTCTGGCCATATGGGCAGAATTGCCCTAAAGTGAAAAGCGGAGGGTTCACTCTACTAATTTGAGGAGAGGCCGCCGACCGGCTGTACCGTTTGGGTCAGTTCGGGATGATCCAATCCGATTGGTGAGTTGGAGCAGTGTTTGCCCCACCAATCGATCACTTCCTGCAGAAATGGATCTTCCGGTCCTGTTGCAAACAAATGTCCATACAGATAGCCCGTTTGCGTATCGAATAGAATAAATATGGGCATGGAGGTTTGTTCGGGTTTGGGTGTTGATTCCATGTCGGGGGTGCCTTTGCTCCGTGTTGCCCTTTCCAATGAGATCAAAGATTCTTCTCGGACAATAGAACGATTTCTTAAATATGGCTGATTTCGGGAAAGAGGATCACAAGGCACTGGATAGGTTGGAATGCGAGAGATCTGAACCATGTTGAAACCTACGGAGTAGGTATCATGGAAGCTTTCGAGAATCTCCTCGCCTTCTTGACCTGTATGAGGGAATAGGGTGCAATAGGGCTCTCGCAGTCTTGTTTGTGGCAATGCTTGGATATATGAACTTTCTAGGGCAGGAGGCCCATTATGGGAACTGACGAATCTATGAAGTCTTCCAGTACTGACCGAATGGCTCATATTCTGTTAGTGGAAGATGAGGCAGATGTGCGTGACTCTCTCAAAGCCCAGCTTGAGGGAGAGGGGCATGAAGTGGTTGACACGGAATTGGGCATGGATGCCTTGGCTCTGGCCGAAACCTCCAAGTTCGATATCGTCCTGACGGATGTGATGTTGCCTGACATTAATGGATTGGAATTAGTGCAACGTCTCAATAGGTTGCCGCATAAACCCATTGTGGTCGTGATGACGGGGTATGGGTCAGTGGAAATGGCTGTTAAAGCCATCAAAGCCGGTGCCTTTGAATTTCTTCAAAAGCCCTTTTCTGTCGATGTCCTGAGTGCCATGGTCGCTAGTGCGCTACGGGTCAAGGCGCTGCACGAGGAAAATCAGGAACTGAGAAAGACCGTTAAAGGGCAATTCAGTATGGGGCGTTTGATTAGCTCCAGCCAAGTGATGAACGAGGTGTTTCGATTAGTGGAGTGCGTAGCCGAGACCGATAGCACGGTCCTCATTTTGGGGGAAAGCGGAACGGGAAAAGAATTGATTGCCCAAACCATTCACTTCAATAGTTTGAGGCGGAAAGGCAATCTTATTCCCGTCAATTGTGGCGCCATACCCGAAGCGTTATTGGAAAGCGAATTGTTCGGTCATGAAAAAGGGGCGTTTACCGGTGCGATTGCCTCTCGGGTGGGTCGCTTCGAATTAGCGGCAGGCGGAACTATTTTTTTGGATGAAATCGGAGATTTAAGCCCTCCACTGCAAGTGAAACTCTTGCGGGTACTCCAAGAAAGAACCTTTGAACGGGTGGGGGGCACTCGCACCTATAAAACGGATGCACGAGTGATTGCTGCCACCAATCAAGATCTGGAGAATCTGGTGACTGCCAAGCAATTTCGGGAGGATCTGTATTATCGCCTGAATGTCGTTCCAGTCATCGTGCCTCCCCTTCGCCAACGAGTGGAAGACATCCCATTGTTGATTCAACATTTTATTGATCAATTCAATGATCGGCGTGGTGCTGAATTGGCTGGGGTGACACCGGAAGCGATGAACGTCCTGTGTGAGTATTCCTGGCCCGGGAATGTCAGGGAATTAGGCAACATCGTAGAACGGATTGCCATACTCAAACGGCGTGGCGTAATTGAGGTGGCGGATTTACCCGAAAAAATTCGTCAGCAATCTGGCCAGACTCTTCCTAATATTCCGGCGGCTATTCCGGTGGCCGGGTTGGATTTATCTCGGGCCGTAGAAGAATTTGAAAATCGGCTCATCCTGGAAGCGTTGGAGCGAACCAACTGGGTGAAAAGTAAAGCTGCCAGGTTACTGCAAATTAATCGCACGACACTGATTGAGAAACTCAAAAAGAAATCTCTGGCCGAAGTTGTCGCCCAACGGGCTGGCTCACCGGAGGAAGCGGTAGATGCCTAAGTGCGATTTCAGACCTGCCTATCTGTCTTGTTTTCCTTCGAATAGTTCATCGATTTCTCCGCGATGAATATTTCCTGATTTCTGCCGGTTCATCTTTGCCTAGCTCAGTGTTCTGACCCTCCCGTCAAAGCCTTGACGGGGGGCGCACCGATTGTCCTTTCCTGATTCCAGAAAAGTTCCTGAATTTTCAAGGGAATAAAATGAGAACAATTTTGCCGACGACTCATTTTTTCCGGTCTGGATCTTGCTGAATGGAGGATGAGTCTTGGAGCCCAGAATAAAGTGAGGGTACTTGTTGGAACGGTTATCTGTTGTGTGGTCTTTCCGGTTGTGGCGTCGGGAGAAGTGTGCGGGGAATTTCCCTGGCAGTATCCAAAGGATATGGTGATGCCCTCCATCTTGGTTGAAGGACAGGAAGCCCAACGTGCTGGGCAATGGCAGGAGGCCCACCAACGATTGTCCACATTTCTCAAAGACCACCAGGATGGGAGTTTTACCGAAGGGGCCTCATTTCTTCTTGCTTCTCTTCCCGACTCCAACGATGAACCCGGAAAAGAGTTCTTGAAACAAATTGAGCGATTGCAGCAACGGCATCGTGAGCTGCCGAATAGTCCCTATGCGCCCTGGGCCTTATGCATGGTGGGAGAATTATATTGGAAGGTGGGGTGGTATTCAGAGGCCAACGGCGTGTTCGAGGAATTTTTGAAAACCTATCCCAAACATCCCTTAGCTGGTGGAGTCATGATTGAAGCTGGACGGGGATACTTGGAAAATCGTGAGTACTTGGAGGCGGCCTTGATTTTTCGCCGGGTGATTGAAGAGCCAAAATGGGAAGCCCATCGAATGGATGGAGCCTTGGGGTTAGCCAATGCCACGGCGTTATCAAAAGCATGGAAGCAAGCGTCCTATTGGTATCAGGTGGTTGATGCTGAACGTCCGCAACTCCTTCGCCAGTCTCCACAAGCGCTGTTGAATTATGGGGACACGCAACGGGCGAGCGGGCAATCCCTTCAGGCCAGGCAACAATATTTGACCACCATTAATTTACATCCTCATGCCCCGGAATCCGGAAAAGCCCTCATCCGTCTTGCCGAGGATTTGTTTCAATCGGGCCAAGCCTATATGGGATTGTGGTTCGCCGATCAGGCCAGTCAGCATTTTCAAGGGCAGGAAACTGGACGTCGCGCCAAGGCGGCGCTCATACGTTGGGTGGTTTCCTTTCTTCAGCAGGCTCACACGAAGGACGAGTGGGTGCATGCCTATCAACGCCTGGATGCCCTCGAAGTGTATGTGTCCGTATCCTGGGATCATGTGTTGGAGACTGCTCGCGAACTGAGTAGAGCACCCGAACCAGATCTGTCCGAAGAAAGCGTCCTCTGGATGGGCTTGGCCTATGAACAATTGGATGATCAGCCAGAGGCCATCAAGGTGTTTACGTATCTGGCTGTCCATGGGACGACCCCCGCCATTCGCCATACCGGTGAGGCTCATCTCCAACCGTTATTGGATATACCGATGCAGGCCTATTCTCGAAGAGGCGACTGGGTAGGGTTGTTAAAATTTTACAAAGAAAATCAGCAGGCCTTTCACGTGTTGTCGGCCGATCGAGAACGGGATTTACGGATTGCCCAAGCGTATCAGGCTGTGTCGTTACCCGAGCAAGCGCTGGAATGGTACGACCAGTTGTTGGTTGAACATCCTCACGTATCATTCCGCGAAGAAATCATATTCCGAAAAGTCGGATTAGCTGATGCTTTACAAAATAGCGAGCAAGTCCAGAAATTTGGGTCAGACTATCTTCACGAATTCCCTCAAGGAAAATGGCGAGGCACCGTCTTGACTCTTATGGGAATGGATGATGCCCGGAATAAGCGATTTCAGGAAGCGGTAGGACATTTTTCCGCAGCGTTGGGGCAGTTGGAGGATCCTGAGGGCAAGCGTTTTGTCTTACGCAACCGTTCCCGGGCCTATCAGGCGATGGACCTGAGGGAAGAGGCGCAACAGGATATGTATGCCTTGGTGGTCGGAGAGACTCCGGACCCCAATGATGTAGTGCAGCTCGGGGATGTTCTGTTTGATCAAGGAACATATGCCAAGGCTGCCCCCTTGTATCGCCAAGTTACTGATCGTGACGAATTCCCTATGTTGAAAACGTGGGCGACCTATCGGTTGGGGCTCACGCTTGATCGAATGGGGCAAACGGCCGAAGGCCAGACATTATTAAGTAGTGTTCGGGAATTAGAGGTCAAGGCCCCTGACGTTGAGCATTCGATTCAATTGGCGGCAGGCGCTGTGTTGGAAGAGTTTTCGTTGCAACCCCGTACCTCAGGAGGGAAATGAGCATGCCTCAAGGCAATCCTTCTCCATCCCGTCAGCCAGTTCTGCCTGTGGCTTGGAATGTGGCCCAGTTGCCGGCTGAACCGGGTACGGCATCCACCATACGCGAACGATCGTTAAAGCTGGCCTTTTCGACTCGGTCTTCACCCCGTTCCGTCCTGGTAAGGCAAATGTTGAAACTGGTGAATGCCATGCCGGTTCCTGCGCTGTTATTGGCCGAAGGGGGCAAGATTATTACGGTGAATGCAAAGGGTCGCGCCCTGCTGTCTCGTGGGCAGGCCACGTGGCCATGGCATCACGAATCGCGCCTCTGGTCAGCCTTGGGCTGGCCGGCTGTCCCATTTCATCAATGGGAGTGGAATGGCCGCCTCGTATCGGCGTGGGATTACCCTCTGGAGCAATCTCTGGATTCTCAGAGTTTGACGATTCGCTATGTCTTGGAAGAGCCGGCTCCAGATCATGACTCTCAACAAGGCCGTCTTTCCCATCTTGGGCAGGAAGTGCTGCGGGTGGTCCATGATATCCGTCAGCCTCTGACGAGTTTGGAATGGTATGCCGCCTTGCTGGGAAAAGAAACGGAGAGCGTCGATGAACGGAAAGCACTCATTGATCATCTGGTGACAACTATTCGGAAGTTTGATGGATTATTGGCCAATCTGCTGGCGTTTGCCAAGCCGGTTCAGATGGAGCCGCACCGTTTCCGTCTTTCCGGTTTGTTGAATGAGGTGGAATGGTTGGCCGTCTATCCCCTCCAGCAGAAACAGATCGCCATTCACCGTTCGATAGAGTCCGGCTTAGTGGATGTCTGGGGCGACGAAGCGTTATTGAAACGGGCCGTCTTGAATGTGGTGTTAAATGCCATTCACGCATCTTCGCCAGGCGGACGCATTGAACTCATCTGTCAACGGGTGGCGTGTGAGGAATCGGATTCGTCCTCAGGATCAGGAGGTCAGGGCGTCCAAGTCCTGGTTCGAGATTATGGGTGCGGAATGCGTCAAGAGGAAGTTGAACAAATGTTTAACCCATTTTTTTCAAAACGAAAAGGAGGAACCGGGTTAGGGCTGCCGATCGTGAAACATATTGTACAGGCTCATCATGGCTTAATTGATGTTCAAAGTGAACAGGGAACGGGCACGACGGTGCGTCTGGTCCTTCCGCAATAAAGGAGAGTGGCATGACCGTAACAGAAACCGGTGAAAGCCGTGGCATTTTAATCATTGAAGATGACGAGCAATTGCAATCCGCATTGAGCAAGGTGTTGAGTCAACAGGGATATCCCATCACGCTGGCTCGAGATGGCTATGAAGCCTTGGAATGCGTGGAGCGGAATCCTCCCTGGTTGGTCCTGACGGATCTGAATCTGCCGGGCAAGGGGGGAATGGAGTTTTTACGGGAAGTCCGAGCCCAAGGGTATGACATGCCGGTTGTGGTGATGACTGCCTATGGTTCGGTGGATACCGCTGTGGAAGCGCTGAAGCACGGGGCTACGGAGTTTTTGCAAAAACCCTTTCCATTGGATCGCTTAGAGCATTTAGTCCAACAGTTGAAATCCGAATCGGCTTCCCCGCTTGATCCATGGAGTCCCATTGGCCATGAACGACCGACGTTGGAACCCCGTGAAGGGTTCCTGACCCGTGATCCCAAAGTGCTGCAGACGCTCAAAATGTTGGAGTTAGTGGCCAACAGTGCCGCCACGATTCTCATTCAAGGTGAAAGCGGCACAGGAAAGGAAGTCCTGGCTCGTCATATTCACCGCATCAGTCCGCGTGCCCAACAGCCCTTTGTCGCGATCAATTGTGCGGCCCTGCCGGATGGTCTTCTCGAAAGCGAGCTATTCGGCTATGAAAAAGGGGCGTTTACGGGAGCATTAGCTCGACGGTGCGGGAAATTTGAATTGGCTCATCAGGGGACGCTGTTGTTGGATGAAATTGGTGAGATGAGCCTGGGGCTGCAAGCCAAACTGTTACGGGTGCTTCAAGAGCGGGAAGTCGATCGTCTAGGGTCGCGACACCCCGTGCAGGTGGATGTTCGGGTGATTGCCACGACGAACCGAAACCTCGCGCATGAAGTCCAGTCAGGACGTTTTCGGGAGGATGTGTTCTATCGGTTGAGTGTAATGCCGTTTACCTTGCCGCCCCTGCGCGAACGGGTTGAAGACATTCAATTGTTGGCGGAAGAATTCACCAGCCGGTCTTCCCGTCGCAATCGGCGTGCGGGTGGTGGGATTACGGATGAAGCCATGCAGTATTTAAAAAGCCGGCCCTGGCGCGGCAATGTGCGTGAGCTGGAAAATGTCATTGAACGGGCGGTGCTCTTGGCTGGGAATGGGCCGTTGCAATTGGAGCATGTTCGCACCGAAGAGCGAGCCTTATTGCAGCCGAACGTTGAGCAACCCATGGGAACAATTTGGGAGATGGAACGGGATCTGATTATGCGAACGCTGGAACGTCATGATGGGAACCGTACTCATGCCGCGAGAACCCTGGGAATCAGCATTCGCACCTTACGGAATAAGCTGCGGGAGTATCGGCAGTTGAACGGGGGCATGCCCTTGGGAATCTAATGGCGGAGGCCCCACGCATGTTCTTCCCGGTGAGGACGAAGCACGGGAAAATTTTGCCGGGCTGAAAATAGAGACAAGACAGAACTGCCGGGTATGTCCTGAGAGGCAAACGGTCCTGAGTCCTGAAATATCAGACGGGGGAGTGGGGGGAGAGGCTTTGCAGGGAAATGTCCTGTTTTTGAGGAAGGGAGAAGATTGGCACCGCTGTTGCTTTTTTTGACCCTTGAGGGTGTGGTTGGAAAGGAAAAGGCCAGAGGCGACTGGCCTCCCCGGATCCAGTGCCTGGGAAAGGAGCGACCATCATGATGATTTCTCCATGGGATGAAGGAACTCGACTGTATGAACATGCATTGGATGTGCGGAGTGGTGTGCATGAAACGATTGCGACCAATCTGGCCAATGAAGAAACCCCCGGATACAAAGCAAGGGAATTGCCGTTCCCCGAAACCTTAGCGGCGGCGATGGCTGGTCAGAGTCCGGTGCAGGCGATGAAAACCAATCCCAAGCATATCGCGATTCACAATCCGAATGACAATGTATTCAACAAGATTGTCAAGCATGATGAGGGCGCCGGACTGGATGATAATACCGTCAACCTTGAGAAAGAAATGACGTTAATGGCGGAAAACACTTTGATGTATATGGCGGTCAGTCAATTTTTGGATGGACGGTTTGAAGGATGGAAGCGAGCCATTGATGAAGGCGGAAGAGGGTAATCGGGTGCGGAGAAGAGTGATGCCAGCAGGTTCATATTGCGGGTAATGCCGAATGAGCCGCTGTCGGATGGGAGGTTGGGATAATCCGTGTCCCTGCAAGGAGCAAATCCTGAAAGGAGTCAGTCATGAATCTTGATCGTGTCTTTGCCGTGGTGGGCTCGGCGTTGGACTCTCAGCGTCAGCGTCTCAACATTATTGCTGGAAATTTGGCGAATGCGGAATCAACCCGCACCCCGGAGGGGGGGCCTTATGTACGGCGAGATGTGGTGTTTCAAACGACGGCCCCGGAACGCCCCTTTTCCTTTGTCTTTGCCCAAGCGTTTGGGGATACCTCCACGGAACCCGCTGGCGTCCAAATTACGGATATTGTTGAGGATACCCGCCCTTTGCGGGTGATTTATGACCCTGACCATCCTGATGCGGACGAGAAGGGGTATCTGCAGTTGCCCAATGTGAACCCCGTGGAGGAAATGGTCAATTTGATTTCTGCCACGAGGGCCTATGAGGCCAATATTGCCGTCATGGAAACCGGAAAAACCATGACTTTGCGGGCCTTACAAATGGGCAGTAACTAAGTGGATCGTCAACAATAAGGAGTGAGTGTATGGACCCGATTTCCCTGAAAAGTATTCAAGCCATTCCGGAACCGTTTGCATTGAAAACTCCCAAAGTCGAAGCCTCCTCCGGCCCCGGATTTGGAGATTTGCTTACGCAGGCGGTGGAGCAGGTCAATCGAATGCAGCATGAAGCGGGACGACTGGAAGATGCCGTGGCCAGAGGTGAAGACGTCAATATCCATCAAGCCGTGATTGCAGGCGAAAAAGCTGGATTGTCGTTTCAGCTGATGACCAAGGTCAGAAATAAACTGATCGATGCGTATGAAGAAATTATGCGCATGCAGGTGTAAGAAGTACGAGGTCGGTTTATGTTGTCTCCGTTGGTAATGTCCCGCATAGGGAGCCGATGTCAACTTTTCTGTGGTGGTACTCGTGCCTGATAGCCTTCTTCGAAATTTTCAAGCGCTCAATCTGACTCAACGGATTGGGGTGGTGGTGGTCCTCGCCCTGGCGTTGGCCACGATTCCCGTATTGATGATGATGGGAAAAGAACCGGATTTGGTGGTGTTGTACTCACATCTGGAGCCCGACGATACACGGGCCATTGTGCAGGAATTGGGAAAGCTCAGTGTCAGTTATGAAGTCGGGGAAAGCGGCAACGTCATAAAAGTTCCGGCGGAACGTGTCCATGAGTTGCGATTGCAATTGGCTTCTTTGGGACTTCCCGAATCGGCGGGGGTGGGGTTTGAAATTTTTGATCGGACCACCATGGGAGCGACGCCATTTACCCAGCAAATGAATTATCGGCGTGCACTTCAGGGAGAATTGGCCAGGACCATCAGTCAGATTTCCCAGGTGGAGCGGGTGCGAGTGCATTTGGTCATTCCGGAAAAGCGGTTGTTTAGTTCCGATCAGAAAGCCGCGCGAGCGGCCGTAGTTCTGACTCTCAAGCGGGGGAGTCCCCTGGGGGGGGCGCAAGTTCAGGGAATAGTGCATCTCGTGGCCAGTAGCGTGGAAGGGTTGGAAGCCAGTCAGGTCACGGTCGTGGACAATCATGGCAAAGTGCTGAGTCAGAATGCCGGCGATGACGATGCGCATATGACTGCCTCGCAAATTGAGACTCAACGACGCGTGGAGCATGATTTGGAGCAACGGGTACAAACGATGTTGGACCAAGTGCTGGGGCAAGATAAGTCGGTGGTTCGGGTCACTGCGCCGTTGGAATTCCGGCAGGTGGAAATCACTGAAGAAAGCTTTGACCCTAATAGCCAGGTGGTACGAAGTGAAAACCGGAGTCAAGAGAAGGTGATGGAACAGGGTGGATCCCGAAGGCCGGAGCAGGGGGTGCCTGGCGTCTCTTCTAACGTGCCGAGTGGGCAAACTGCAGGCGGATCCGTGGGAGGAGGCCAAAAAGAGGCGAAACGAAAGAATGAAACTCTTAATTACGAACTCAATCGAAAAGTGAGCAAAATCGTCGAGCCGACCGGTGCGATTAAGCGCTTGAGCGTGGCGGTATTGGTTGACGGCACGTATGAAGCGGGAGCAGGGGCCGACGGGAAATCCGACGGCAATGAAGACGGGAAAAAGTACGTTCCACGGACGGAACAGGAAATTCAGAGTCTCATTCAAATTGTCAAAAAATCGGTCGGGTTCAATGAGGAACGTGGTGATCAAATCGAAGTGGTGAATGTGCCCTTTGAAGCCACCGTAGTTCCGGCAGGTGAAGAAGGAGTGACGGGGGCGGTCCAATCGTTCGTCGCCACCTGGGGTGGATTCTTGAAACCGGTGCTTTTCTTTGTCCTTGGGTTACTGGTGATTTGGTTTGTAATTCGACCGGTTGCCTTGAATCTCAGTAAACCCATGTCGGAGCCGACCCTATTGGCCTCGGAAGGATTGCCGGCCACCGTGGCGGAAGTCGAAGCCCAAATTAGCGAAACGCCACAGGAAATGGCCATCAAAATGGCGGCACAAAATCCTGCTTCGGCCGCACATGTGATTCGAACCTGGATTAAAGATGAACAAGGAGAGAAAGCTTAAGCCGTGAATGAAGCGCTATCGGGGTATGAAAAAGCGGCCATCCTGTTATTAGCGATTGGCGAGGCATCCGCTGTGGAAGTGTTGAAGGCCCTTGATCAAAAAGATATCCGACAAATCGGTGCCTACCTGGGGGCCATGGTCAATGTCGGTCAGGATGAACACCGCATGGTGTTAAAGGAATACATGGAATTGGCCGGGGCCTCGGGACTATCGGTCGAAGGGAAAGTCTATCTGGCCAAAATTCTGACTTCCGCGCTGGGAAAAGATAAGGCCCGCCGGATTCTCAATTCCTTGAATACTTCGGAGAATGCCGGCTTTGAAACGTTGAAGTCCTTGGATGCCGCCTCCATTGCGAATTTATTGGCCTTTGAGCATCCACAGACCGGCGCACTCATTCTGGCGAATCTGGAGTCCGATCAAGCCGGACAGATTTTGAGTTTATTGCCTCCGTACAAGCGCGATGCGATTGTCTATCGGTTGGCGACCACGGAGGAAGTCTCGCCCAATATGTTGGAGGAATTGAACTGGGTCTTGCAGGAAGAATTGCGCCTGGGCTCTTCCCGGAACGCGATTCCAGTCGGCGGCACCGGCCTCGTGGCGGAAATTCTTAATACCGTCAAACGAAACATTGAAGGGGAAATTCTCACGGAATTGGAGGGCAAGAACCCTGAACTGGCTGAGGAAATCCGTGGCAAGATGTTCACCTTTGAAGATTTGGAAAATGTGGACGATCGTGGCATGCAGGAATTACTGCGGGAAGTCGCCAAAGAAGAATTACTGTTGGCCCTGAAGCCGGTCGAAGGCCCCTTGCGCGACAAGTTCTTCCGAAATATGTCCAGCCGTGCCGCGGAATCGCTGAAAGAGGATATGGAAACCCGTGGCCCGGTCAAACTCAGCGACGTGGAGTCGGCCCAACAGAACATCCTGAAAACCGTTCAACGGTTGGCCGGGGAAGGCCGTGTCGCATTAGGAGGCAAAGGTGAAGAGCAAATGGTCTAAAGTGCTCTCGCCTGAATTACAGGGAGAGTCGGTCAAGTTGTTCGCCATGAATGAGCTGAGGAGCAGTCAAGAAAAGCAGGAAAAACGTCCTCCGCATGACTGTTCCGATTTGCAGCGGCAGGCCTATGAGCGGGGCCTGGAAGCCGGACGGGCCGAAGAGCGTGCGGCGTGTCAGGCTCAGGTGGAAGAGCAAATTACTCATCTTTTGAACATGGCACAACATCTCGGTCAGGTTCGTGTGGCGGGCCTTGAGGAGCGACAACGGGACATTGTGGAGATCGCCCTGGCCATTGCTCGAAAAATTTTGTTGAAGGAAATGGCGGTGGACCGTGAGGTCGTCTTGCGGCAGGTCCAGCAGGTTCTGCGGCTGGTGTCCAAGCGAGAGTTGGTGACGATTCGGGTCCATCCACTGGATGCCCAGATATTGAAACCGTTTGAACCGTCATTGTGTTCTGCTGGCGAACATCAGGGACAGGTCGTGATCGAGAGTCAGGAGGACCTTGAACGGGGAAGCTGTGTGGTGGAGCAAGCGGGGCTTTTACTGGATGCCAAAATTTCCCGTCAACTGCAAACCATTGCTGAGGAATTCGGCCTTCAAGAGGTAGGGACGGCTTCACATGACATTGACGACCATTCTTCAGCACCTTGACTCCATTCCCACCGTGACGATGACCGGCCGGGTCATGAAGGCGGTGGGTCTGACCTTGGAAAGCACCGGAACCGGTGTCTCCATTGGTCAGCGATGCGACATTCTTTCCCATCAACAGCGCATGATCTGCCAAGGTGAAGTCGTGGGGTTTCGCGACCAACGGGTCTTGGTAATGCCATTTGGACAGGTCCGGGGCATTCAAGCCGGGGATGCGGTTCGTTTTCAGCCAACGTCTCCTCATCTTCCTGTCGGACATGCCATGTTGGGCCGCGTGCTGGATGGGCTCGGACAACCATTGGACGAGCAAGCCCCCCTTGTCTGTACCCATCGATATCCGCTGTATGCGCCGGCGCCTTCCCCCATGAGTCGGAACCGTATTGCTGATCCATTGGATTTAGGCGTGCGGGCCATCAACGCAATGCTCACCTGCGGGGTGGGGCAAAAGGTCGGCATATTTTCTGGCAGCGGAGTGGGAAAAAGCGTCCTGTTGGGGATGATCGCCCGGCAGACGACGGCGGATATTAACGTCATTGCCTTGGTGGGAGAGCGTGGGCGCGAGGTCAAGGAATTCATTGAACGGGATTTGGGCCCGGAGGGACTCCGACGCTCGGTGATTATTGCAGCCACCTCGGATCAATCTCCCTTGGTGCGGGTGCGAGCCGTATTTGTGGCCACGGCCATTGCGGAATATTTCCGTGATCAAGGCAATCGTGTGCTGCTCTTCGTGGATTCTTTAACCCGGTTAGCTCACGCGCAGCGGGAAGTGGGATTGGCTGCCGGCGAACCACCAACCAGTAAGGGGTATCCTCCCTCGGTCTTTACCGTCTTTCCGCAGGTGTTGGAACGGGTGGGGCCGTTGCCAGCCGGGTCCATCACCGGTCTGTATACCGTGCTGGTTGATGGAGATGATTTGAACGATCCCATTGCAGATACCATCCGTTCCATCTTGGATGGGCATCTGGTCCTGACCCGCTCCCTCGCGATGGAGGGGCATTTTCCCGCAGTGGATGTGCTGCAAAGTGTGAGTCGGGTGATGTCGGATATTGTGCCGGATACCCACCTGGATGCCAGCCGGTTTCTGGCGCAGCTGATGAACGAATATCGGCAAGCTAAAGATCTCATTGATTTAGGGGCGTATCAGTCCGGGAGTAATCGCCGGTTGGATGTGGCGATAGCGTTGCGAGAGCAGATTAATTATTTCTTACGCCAAGACCGACACGAAGCGGCTACCCTTGAAGACAGTGTGGCCGGTTTACAGGCGCTCGTGGCGCAGGCCAAAACCCGTATGCAAAAAAGGTAGGGATGGGATGAACTGGACCACACTGTTACGGTTTCGAAAACAGGTAGAAGACATGGCTCGGGAGGCCGTGGTGTTAACCGAATGGGAAAAAAGTCAGGAAGCGATGAAAGTGGAGCAGTTGGAGCGGGAAATGGAATCGATTGCGGGAGACCTGGCGGGTCTTTTACGAGAAGGGACCGAGGGGATATTGACCGAGGAGCGGTATCGGTGGCTGGATATCCTGCGTGAACACTTGGAACGCCAAGTCCAAAAAATTGAGGGGTTGGAGGACAAGCTTGTGGGATTACGCGAAAAGCTGAAGAAAGCGTATCAGGCCAGACGGGTGGTCGAGTTAGTGATCGAGAAAAAGGAAAAGGAAGTGTTCGCCATGTTAGCCAGGCAGGAACAGCAACTGCATGACGAAATCTCCGCTCATGCCTATTCGGTGAGGAATCATGAAGAAATCGCCTAGTAGCACAATATTGCCCAGTTGGAAAACCATCCCATGGTGGATCCTCGTTATTCTGCTCTGGGGGTCAGCGGTGTGGTCGGTGCAAGATCCCGGTCATTCTTCCGAGGCGGATCATACGGAAAATCAAGCAATTGAAGATCCGGTCGCAGAGGAAGCTCCGTCTCCGGAGCAGACGCTTCTCGAGCAGTTGCAGGAGCGTTTGAAAGCGGTAGAGGCACGGGAACGGGAGTTGCAAATTCGTGAAGAACGTCTGGCGGCTTTGCAACGGGATGTGGAAGCGCTTGCGGCACGGCAGACAAAAGAAGCGCAGCGGTTGGGAAGTCAAGCCTCGGCTTTGGAGGAAGAGCAACGGCAGTTTCTGGCGCAGGATCCCGCGCTGGATCATTTGATAAAAATTTATGAAGCCATGGATCCGGAAGAAGCGGCGTTGCGATTAGAGCAAATGAAGGAAGGATTGGCCTTGGATCTTTTAGCCGCGATTAAGGGGAAAAAGGCGGCGGCCCTCTTGGCGGGGGTATCCCCGGCCAAAGCGGCCCGATTGTCCGAAGGTCTTCGTCGTCACCGAGAAGCGAAACTGCAACATCGAGCGGATGCCAAAAGCAAACCATAACCGATGAACGGAGTTTTTCTTTCATTCCAATCAGTACCCTCGTCGGATACCTCTCTCTTGGGGGTGTTCAATGAATTTCCGACGTCAGGCCAAATTCCTCCCGAGGATGCCTCGTTCTCTGAGTTGTTCCAGCAGCAGACGTCTTCAATGCTGGCCGATACGTCTCGCAGCGAACGTTCGGGAGAGAGACGTGTTCAGGCAGGGGAGGAAACAGGAAAACTCGATGTGAATGATGAGGTTGTTGAGGCATTCGCCAGGATGTATGCCCCTACAACGACCTCCTCGGATCTCGGGATGGTGAGTGCGCCCAATGTTCGATTCTTCCAAACTGTCCAAGGGGAGAATGCCAAACTCGGGGAAAATAACCAGGAGCCTTCGGCATCGGACGCGATCCCGAATTTGGCCTCCGAGGAGACGGTTGATATTCACGGAGCACAGGCAGGGGAGCGGCCTTCATTGACCGGGGGAGTCGTATCGCCGGAAAGGCAAGGGGGCACAGTCAGCGCTCCGGTGGTGGGAGTGGAGCCCATAGTCACTCCGATACCTCACCCGCTTCCTCACTCAACGGCGCTCCAAACGACGACTGAGCAATCATCGAATCCGCCTATTTCCAGTAAAGCGCCACTGGATCTGCCTGATCATGGACAGGTGCTTTCTTCCGAGCCGCTACAGAAATCTGGGCGTTTTGGATTATCTGACTTCCGCGAGGCCTCTCCGATCGAGTTGGATATGGGACCGCTGTCACGGCGACTTGTTTCTGATCAGCCGTCTCCTTCCCTTGTCGCATCACTAGCCCGACCAACGTTTGCTTCAAGATCTTTCATGGCTGATGAAACGTTTGCTCCTTCTCAAGCGTTTGAGCTGCCTGGAGTCTTTCCGCTTCCAGGAGGCACCAGTAGTATTCCCATCCGTTCAGATGGGGGAGGGGGAGTGGCCGGGGGGACGGCGGCGGTCTTGAATGAGGCAATGAGGGAATCGGGTGGGGCCAGCATGGATGTCATGAAACCGTCAGGGGACGGGGACCTCCAAGGTTTGGGGTCAGAGGGGAATCATGAATCTGGTCTCCAGAGCGGACTCAGTGGATTTTCTCATTCCCAATCCGGTCAACAGCAGGCATCGCCTCATGCTGGACCGATGGGGAATGGAATTCGTCATCAAGAAGAAGTCACTCCCGAATTGCCGACGCAGCCGCTCCAGCGGTTGCAATTGGATGTGCAGATTTCCGAAACGCAGCGTGTCCAAATTGATGTGGGGGTTCAGCATCGGCAGGTGTATGCGGGTTTGGTGATGGATCAGGCGGCATTGAAAAATTTGGCCATGCAATTCGTACCGCAATTGGAAGAACAATTGTCCCATCATAATTTGGAGCTGGACCAGTTCTCGGCGGAAACGTGGGAGGATCCTGGAGCCGAGGCGGGTTCCTCTTCCTACCAACGCGATCGATCGGAATCCAAGGAGTTCGAGGGGTCGGGAAAAAGACGGTCGTGGCAGGCCTCCTCCCTTTCGCACCAGGGGATACAGAGGGAGGTGGGGTTACATTTTGTAGCCTAGAACCAACATGATGAGCGATTACGAACTTATGGTATAGAGGGAGTCAACGCCATGGATGTGCCTTCGGTTCAGAATTCGTCGACCGTGACCAATCAATCCAATGTCCAAGCGGCAGTGACGGCCTTGGGATCAGATGTGTTCCTTCGACTGTTGGTCACGCAGTTGCAAAGTCAGGATCCCACGAATCCTGTTCAGAATGAAGACTTTGTGGCCCAGTTGGCTCAGTTTACGACATTGGAGCAGACGACGAACAGCAATAAATTATTGGAGGAACTGGTCGGCCAAAATACCCAACGGTCGCAATTTGAATTGCTCAATCTTCTCGGACATTCGGTGGTCACCGATGGGAATACCGTCAGTTTAGCTTCGGAGGGAGAAGCGACGTTAAGTTATGCCCTCAGTGAGAATGCCCAGACGGTGAATCTTGAGGTCCTTGGTCCCAATAATCAAATTCTTCGTACATTAAATCCGGGCGGGGCTCAAGCCACCGGGGGACATCAAATCGTATGGGATGGAAAAGATGAGAGCGGCAATGTCTTACCGGCCGGTGTCTATGCATTTCGCGTGAAGGCCGAGGATGCCAATCAAAAAGCTGTTCCGACCTTAACCTTTGCTCGTGAAACAGTTTCCAACATTGTTCCAGGGACGGACAAGCCTGTGGTGGTGCAAAGCGGAAAGACCTACACCGCCGAGGACATTATTTCTATTCATTAATCGATGGCCATCATCGAAACGCCGTCCCCTGTGAGGGCATGGTAAGGGAAGGAGTCGAGAGTTATGGGTATTACATCAGCATTCTTCGCTGCAACCAGCGGGATCAATTCTACCAGCCGGGCGTTAAATGAAATTGGAAACAATATCGCCAATTCTCAAACCGTGGGGTATAAGTCCCGATCGGTTTCGTTCGGCGACTTGTTCGGAGCCACTATCGGTGGAGGTGGAACCACGAACTCGTTGGTCGAGGGACGCGGAGTCCGGGTGCTGGGGATTGATCCGAGTTTTACGCAGGGCTCCTTGCAAACCACGTCCAATGCGTTGGATCTGGCTATCGATGGAAACGGATTTTTTCAGGTGAATGACCCGAGCGGGAATACTTTTTATACGCGGGCCGGACAATTTAATGTAAACTCCAACGGAAATCTGGTGAACCCGGCCGGTCTCACCCTGCAAGGGTTTCAGGCTGATGCCAATGGCAATATTCTTGGGACCGTGGGAGATTTGGTCCTGACGACGACCCAACAAACCGGGGTGGCCACGACGGAAGTGGAAATGAGCGGAAACCTGGACGCCTCCGAAAGCGTCGTCTCCTTCACGACCGCCCAGTTATTGGCCGACCCCTCCAATCCTGCGATTTCACAATTTAGCACGGGAATTCGGGTCTTCGATTCGTTGGGAGTCGGTCATGACTTTACCCTTTACTTCTCGAAAACGGCTGCGAATACGTGGACCTATAGTGTCTTGGGCAATGCTTCCGAGGTCACTGTGACCGCAGGGAATTCCAATTCGACTACGGGCAATGCGCTTGTGGCCCAAGGGACGCTCGGATTTACGACGGCGGGACTCTTGAATTCAGAAGGGACAACCACCTATTTCAATACCGGGGCAACCGGTATCGATTTTAGTAATGGATCTGTGGCGGCCCAGGCGATTGCGTTTGATTTTGGTACGAGCATTACGACAGACAGCGGATCGGGAACGGACGGGATGTTACAGCAAGGCGCGAATTCGGTGATTTTGACTTTGGGCCAGGACGGATTTGCGAATGGGACGCTCACGGGCACGTCCATCGGAGAAGATGGAACATTGACCGGCCGATTCACCAATGGAACCACACGTGATTTAGGCCAGGTGGCCTTAACGCGATTTGTCAATCCAGATGGGTTGCAGCCGGTGGGACGGAATCTCTTTATTCAGTCAGCTGACTCTGGGACCCCATTGGTTGGAGCGCCGAATAGTGGGTCATTTGGGAAAATTTTTGCCAATACCCTGGAAGCCTCCAATGTGGATCTTGGCGATGAATTGGTGAATATGATCACGATGCAGCGGAGTTTTCAAGCCAATTCCCGAATCATTACCACGACCAACACGCTGTTGGGAGAGTTGGTGAACCTGGCTCAGTAATCTGCTATTCAGCTTTTTTCGCGGCCCCCAGTCAGAGAATTCTGGCTGGGGGTTGTTTTTTATGTCGCCGGGTTGGTCGAGAAGAAGCAGAGGAGAAGGGGTGAAAATGAATAGCCAAATCCCGGCGAATGGTCTGAATGTTTTGACGAAGATTCGATAGGGAATAGGGATAGGAGATGAATCCGTCCACACCTCGCTGAACCGCCCTCACACGGTCAATCGCATGATCGTTGGGAAGGATGAGAAAGATTGTTGCCGAATCAGCTTCCTTTTGAACAGGGTTGAATCGGATAAGCCACTGTAACGCTTCCGGACCCCATTGCTTCCATCCCACAAAATATAACGCCTGATGGTTCGGCTGGATATCGGGTGGAACATGTGCCCAAGTGTCCACCTCTCGTACCACGCACCCGAGCCGTTCAAGGCATTGCTGGAATCCCATTTGAGAGTGGAGCGGTGTGCCGATGAGAGTGGCGATCGGTTCTGTAAAACGAATGGCGTCAGGAAGATGGATCGGCCGTCAGAGATGCCTGCGAGGTGACAGGAAAATGACAGAAGAAAGGACGGAAGCGGTTTATTGCGAGAGGAATCGTTGAGTCGCATGGAGTTGAAACCAAAGAGGAAAACGACTGGATCGTATGCCGGACCAATGCATCTACGTAGAAAACATAGGTGGCATAAAGGTTGCTGATTACGAATGTGGGCGTCTGTGTAAGAAATTTTCACCAAGGGGAGGATAGGGCATGGCTGATGAAAATGCAGCGGAAGCGCCACCGGCCAAGGGTGGGTCAGGAAAAAAAATGATGATCTTGGGATTGGCAGGGGTCCTACTCTTGGGTGGTGGTGGCGGAGCCGCGTGGTTTTTTATGGGCGGCGGGCATGAAGAAGACACCAAAGCGGGTGGGCATGATGAACATGCCAAGGCGGATGAACATAGCACGGAACCTGGTCCGGTGATGGAATTGGAGCCGTTTCTCTTGAATTTGGCGGACCGGGATGAACTGCGATTTTTGAAAGTGAGCATTAAGCTGGAATTGGATCGTCCTGAGGAAACCACCGATTATCAGGCCAAGGTGCCGGCCATCCGGGATGCCTTGTTGGTGTTGTTGAGTAGCAAAGAGTCGCAATTGTTACGGACCGTGAATGGCAAACGACGAATTCGGGAAGAAATTATGGCGCGGGTCAATACCTTGATGAGCAAAGGAAAGGTCGCGAATGTCTATTTCACGGACTTTATTATTCAATAAATCGTGGGAACGGTCATGTGGTGAAAAAGGGCACTTGAAACAGATAATGGAAACCATGAGGAAGAAAGACGCCATGTGTTGCCGGGGTGTTCTTTTGGATTGATCGTAGCGAAATATTCACAGTTCATCCCTAATCACAGATGGAAAAAATTCTTAGTCAGGATGAAGTCGATGCCCTCCTGAGAGGGGTATCCGATGGAGAAATTGAGACCGAGCCGCAGGCGGTCGAAGCTCCGGCTGATACGGACGGACCCGTAGCCTATGACCTGGGAAATCAGGAGTGGGTGGTCCGTGGCCGGATGCCGACTCTTGACGTCATCCATCAACAGTTTTCCCGACTGTTCCGCATCGCCCTGAGTGAAATCCTTCGAAAGACGGCGGAGGTCACCGTCACCAACCAGTCGGTTTTAAAATTTGGGGAATTTACGAAACGCCTGCCGGTCCCGGCCTATTTGCAAATTATGTCCATGGAGCCGTTAAGGGGCTTGGCGATGATCGCGACCGATGCGGCCACGGTCTATATGTTGGTGGATCATTTTTTTGGAGGCGCCGGTCAAACACACGTCAAACCTGAGGGACAGGATTTTACGTTAATCGAACAACGGGTGATGAAAAAGGTCATGCAAATTGGGGTGAAAAATCTGGAAAAGGCCTGGGAGCCTGTTCAAAAGTTGGTGATCAATCCGGTCAGGGCTGAAATGAATCCGCAACTGGCTTCGATCGTCTTACCTTCAGATATTGTGATTGTGGTGACGTTAGGCGTGGAATTGGGCAATTCGGTGGGAGATATTCATTTATGTTTGCCCTATGCCATGTTGGAGCCGCTCCGGGAAAAGTTGCAAGTCAGTTTTCAAGCCGATTTTTATGAAGTGGATCATGGATGGGTCAGCCGGTTTTCGGCCAGGCTGCGGGAAGCCACCGTCGGCTTATCGGTCACCTTGGGCGAAACACGGATTTCCGTCGAGGAGTTGTTGGGATTTTCTCCTGGCGACGTCGTCATGTTGGACCAGCCGGTAAAAAAGCCACTCATTGGCTCGGTGGAAGGCATGCCCAAGTTTTTGGGATTTCCGGGTATGTCCAAAGGGTCTCAGTCCTTTCAGATTGCGAAAGTGATTATGCCAAAGGACTAACGATGTCAGACCTTTCATTGAGAAGGCTAACCAGTATTGAACGAGGGAGAGTAGCGTATGAGCGATGAAGAAGCGGTTGATCTGGATACGTTTGATGCGGAAAAAGAGATGATGGAGGCCTTGGCCCAGGAAGCCGGTTCAAAAGCGGTCGCTTCTCCGGCGGCAGCCTCCGCGCCCGATCCGAGTCTGGAGCGCATCCTCGATATTCCACTCCTCTTATCCGCCCAATTAGGTAATACCCGGATGTTGATCAAGGATCTCTTGCAGTTAGGTCCGGGGTCCATTGTGGAACTGGACAAATTGGCGGGAGAGCCGCTTGAAATTTTAGTGAATGACAAACTGGTGGCTCGTGGCGAAGTCGTGATGGTCAATGAAAAGTTTGGCGTACGGTTAACGGATGTGGTGAGTCCTACGGAACGGGTGAATAAACTTCGTTCATAAAAGAAGGCATGGTTGGCGTGAAACGGGAAAAGAACAGGCATGGCAGTCGATTGCTCTAATCTCATGACGAGCATTTGCGTATTAGTCCCCCTCCATAAAGGTTGATATGGATTTTGGTCATGAAGTTGTCAAAATGGCTGGGGCATTGGCCCTGGTCATCATTATGCTCCTGGCCGGTCTGGCATGGGTCCGACGGACCTTTGGAGAAGTCGGCGGACAATCGGGAGAACCGATCCTTCGAGTCATGGGTGGGCTGCGATTGGGGGCAGGTAAGCAGATTCTGTTAGTGGAAGTAGCTGGTGAAGTCCTGGTCTTGGGGAGCACGCACCGCGATCTGACGTTATTGACGCGAATTGAGGAGGAACACCGCATTGCCCGTTTACGGTCCATGACTCATCCCATGCTGAATACCGTGGAGGCCTGGATGAGCGCCTGGAAATCAAAGACACCACATTCCCGGCAACACGCGTCGTCTCTCGGGAATGTCCCAAAAGGCAGGCAGTCCTCATGAACCACACCGGGTTGCGGAGAGATCAATCAGTCTTCTGTTCGATCCTCCAGACGCTCAGTCTATTGAGCCTTCTTGTGGTGTCGGATCTCACGCTGCATCCTGTTTCCCTGGCCATGGCGCAGACGGCTGCCGATCCTACCATCAGTTTGCAGGTCTCCGGTTTGGATGCGTCCGAACCGTGGACGTTTGGTATTCGTATCCTGTTTTTGCTCACGGTGTTAACCGTGGCTCCGGCCCTGTTGATGTTGGTGACCTCCTTTACAAGGGTCGTCATTGTGCTGGGGCTCCTGCGTCAGGCCATGGGGACCATGCATGCCCCACCGAATCAGGTCATGATCGCCCTGGCCTTGTTTCTGACCATCTTTATCATGATGCCCGTCTGGGAACGAATTCAGGGAGACGCGTTGAATCCCTATTTGGACCATACGATTACCCAGCAAGTGGCTATGGAGCGGGCGATTGCGCCAATCCGGGAATTTATGATGAAGCAGGTCCGTGAAAAAGATTTATCCTTATTTGTGGAAATCGCCAAGGTGCCTACTCCTCAAACTCAGAGTGATATCCCGCTACATGTTTTGGTCCCTGCGTTCGTCATCAGTGAACTCCGCATGGCTTTTCAAATCGGGTTTTTAATTTACATTCCCTTTCTGGTGATCGACATGATTGTCGCCAGTATTTTGATGTCTATGGGAATGATGCTGTTGCCGCCCGTGATGATTTCCTTGCCGTTTAAACTGGTGTTGTTTGTCTTGGCGGACGGGTGGTTTTTGATCGTGGGATCGTTGATGAAAAGTTTTCAATAAGGCCGTCAGAGAAAAAAGATGGGAGCAAGAGATATTTGTCAGGTAAGGGCAACCATGAGGAACGGTGAAGGCAGATGACACCTGATGGAGTCGTTGGTATCGGTCGGGAAGCCATTGAAACGATTTTGCTTGTGGCCGGACCCATGTTGATTCTGGGATTGGTCGTAGGGTTGATGGTGAGTGCCTTTCAGGCGATGACTCAAATCAATGAAGCGACGCTGACCTTTTTGCCAAAAATTGTAACCATGTTTCTGGTGTTGCTCCTGGCCTTTCCCTGGATGCTGCAAATTATCGTGGGGTTTATGACCGATATCTGGGGCGATTTTCATAATCATATCCGCTAAATAGGAGTCGAGGGTGCAAGAGACACCATGGACAAGCCGGGAAGGCATGCAAGCAAAAGTGTTCCGGCTTCACCCCGTTCATTTCTAATTCGTCCGATCGTTTTCTGATGGCATGAGGGAGAATAATCTTCCGTGTTTCACTGGGAGTTCGCGTTTCAACACATTTGGCAGTATCTGGTAGTTCTGGTCCGGATTGCGGCCATTCTTTCCGCCTTACCGCTTATTGGCGGACGCTCCGTGCCTCCTCGCATCAAAATCGGACTGGCGACCTTGATGGCCTTGGCGGTCACCCCGGTGGTGACCTTCTCCCTTCCAAAAAATTGGCTGGAACCGAGCAACATGGTGATTGCGCTATCAGCCGAAGTCTTTATCGGGTTGGTCTTAGGCCTGGCAACCCGGTTGCTTATGTCAGCCGTCGAACTGGCGGGAAGCGTCATGGGATTTCAGGTGGGGTTTGCCATGGCCGGTGTTTTGGATCCCGTGACGCAGGTCGAGACTCCGGTTTTCGGACAATTACTCACGATGTTGGCCACCCTGCTGTATTTTTCGGTGGACGGTCATCATCTGGTCTTGTTGGCGTTGGGCAGTAGTTTTCAACTGATTCCTCCGTTTGGGGCCCATCTGAGTGGGCCCTTGTTGGATAGTGTGGCCGAGGCGTTTCAGCAATCCTTTGAAATGGGACTGAAGTTAGCCTTTCCCGTGATGGCGGCGACATTTCTCATTCATGTCAGCCTGGGCCTCCTGGGCCGTTTGGTTCCTCAAATGAATATTCTCATGACGAGTTTCCCGATCACGATCTCCATCGGATTGTTGGTGTTGGGGTTGGGCTTGCCGTTTGTCACGTTTGTGTTTCAAGGGTGGCTGGTTGGGCTGGAAACACTTCTGTGGAATTTGTTGCAGGAATTAGGGCATGGCTGAAAACCAAGACGGGTCGGAAAAATCAGAACAACCGAGTGGACGGCGCCTGGAAGAAGCCCGGCGCAAAGGGCAAGTTCCGATGACGCGAGAACTTCCTCCCTTGGTTGTTCTGGTCGGAGGGGTCGGTCTGCTGTCACTCTGGGCTCCTCCTGCCTTGTGGCATTTGAGCCAATATCAACGAAACTGGTTTGAGAGTGTTGGTACGTTCCAGCTGACGCCGTCCACCTTGCATGCACTGATGAGGGACATTACCGAAGAGATTTTTCTGCCAATGTTACCGTTTGGATTGGTGGTGGCACTGTTGGCGGTCGGATCCTTGCTGATTCAAACCGGGCCATTGTGGGTCGGGGAAGCGCTCCAACCCAAACCTGAAAAACTCAATCCGAAAAACGGCCTGAAACGTATTTTTTCGCTTAAAGGTTCGGTGGATTTATTGAAGTCCCTTCTCAAATTGGGAGGAATCGGCGGAATTATTTACTTCATTCTGTCGCGGGAGATGCCCCAAATTCTTCAGTTCTCACTCCTGAACCTTGTTGACGCATTTTCCGGGGTGTGGGGACTGGTTTGGAAAATTGTGATGTCGGTAGGCGGAGCCTTGCTCTTGTTGGCCATCCTGGATTTTATCTATCAACGATGGCAGTACATGGAAGATATGAAGATGACCAAACAGGAGGTCAAGGATGAATCCAAATCGGTAGAAGGGGACCCGCAGGTCAGATCACGGCGCTTGAGTTTGCAACGCGAGCGTTCCCGGCAGCGCATGTTACAGGCTGTGGCCAAGGCGGATGTGGTGATTACGAACCCCACTCATTTGGCGGTGGCCTTGCGGTATGAGACCGGAAAGATGGATGCGCCGGTGATGGTGGCCAAAGGGGCGGGATTTGTGGCGGAAAAAATCAAGCAAATCGCCAGGCATGCAGGTGTGCCCATTGTCGAGAATAAAAGTTTGGCCCGTGGGTTGTTTAAGGCCGTCAAGGTAGGGCAACAAGTCCCGCATACGCTCTATCAAGCTGCAGCCGAGGTGCTGGCATATGTCTATCGGTTGAAACGAATGCATGAAGGAACAGGGTAGGAGGCAGGAATGTGTCAGGAGAATAAGGGAGGATTCGGACCATGTTCGTTCTGTCTCCTGACCGTTCAGGTCTCATTTGAGAAATCCGGAGCGATGGTGCCCAAGACCGTTTAACAGGCAGCCCCAACATGGACATTAATTCAAAACAGTTGAAAGCCGATTTGACGCCAGCCCATTTCGGGGATGTGCTCTTGCCCGTCGGTGTGATTGGGTTGCTTCTGGTGATGCTGATTCCCTTGCCGTCGTTTTTATTGGACCTCTTTCTGTCCTTTAGTATCACGTTGGCGTTGCTGATTTTGTTGGTGACCATGCATGCCGGGCGGCCGGTGGAGTTCTCGGTCTTTCCCTCGGTGTTGTTGCTGACCACCCTCTTTCGTCTGGCCCTGAATATTGCCTCAACACGGGCCATTCTCTTACATGGCAATACCGGTCCCGCAGCGGCGGGAGAAGTGATCCGTGTATTTGGCGAATTTGTCGTTGGGGGAAACTACGCCGTAGGCATCGTGGTCTTTTCGATTTTGGTCATTATTAATTTTGTCGTCATCACCAAAGGCGCGACCCGCATTGCCGAGGTGGCGGCGCGATTTACCTTGGATGCGATGCCGGGACGGCAGATGAGCATCGATGCGGACTTGAATGCTGGGATTATTGATGAGACGGAAGCCCGAAAGCGACGGGAACTGATTGCACAGGAAGCGGACTTTTACGGGTCCATGGACGGTGCCAGTAAATTTGTGCGCGGGGATGCCATGGCCGCCCTCATGATTATTTTCATCAATGTCTTGGGTGGATTGGCTATCGGAGTTCTGGAACATAACATGTCCTTTGTCGAGGCGGCGAAACGGTTTACGTTGTTGACCGTGGGAGATGCCATTGTGGCGCAGATCCCGGCGCTGATTATGTCCACGGCGGCCGGTATTATTATTACCCGGGTTTCTACCACGACCAGCCTCGGGCGCGACCTCACGGAGCAAATTTTCTTCAATCCGCAACTGGTGGCTGCGGTATCCGGGATGCTGTTTTTCATGGGCTTTCTCCCAGGATTGCCCCATTTCGCATTTTTATCCCTGGCCAGTTTTACGGCGGCGTTGGCGTATAAGTTGTGGCAACGCAAACAGGAAGCGATCCATCCCAAGCCAGCCGAGCAACAGAAAGAAAAAGCGGGAACGGCAGCCACCGACAATATCGATTCCATCACTCCGCCGGATTTGTTGGAATTGCATGTGGGATATGGGCTGGTGGGCCTTGTGGATCAGGCCCAGGGGGGGGAACTTCTGGAGCGGATCCGGTCCATTCGCCGGCAAACGGCATTGGATTTGGGTTTCGTGGTGCCTTCGGTCCATATCCGGGACAACCTGCAATTAAAACCTCATGAGTACAGTATTTTGCTCAAGGGCATTCAGGTGGCGAAGGGCGAGTTGTTGCCCCGCCATGTGTTGGCCATTAATCCCGGTCATGCCAGAAAAGGCTTGGAGGGGAAGCCGGGGAAAGATCCCTGTTTCGGGTTGCCGGCCTTATGGATTGCCCCAACGGAAAAAGAACGGGCCCAAATGGATGGGTATACCGTGGTGGATGGCCCCGCCATTATTGCCACGCATTTGACGGAGATCATTAAATCCAATGGGCACGAATTGCTTGGTCGTCAGGAGGTCCAGAATTTGCTGGATAACTTGGCCAAGACGTATCCCAAGGTGGTGGATGATTTGATTCCGGCTCAATTAACACTTGGTTCAGTCGTGCGAATCCTCAAGAATCTCTTACGAGAACGGGTTTCTATTCGTGATTTGCGGTCGATCTTGGAGGCTGTTGCGGATTACACCATGCAGAGTAAGGATCCTGACACCCTGACGGAATATGCCCGGCAAAATTTGTCCAGAACGATTTCGCATCAATACATGAATGAAGAGGGAGTGGTCCAGGTCATTAGCCTGGATCCGGCGTTGGACCGGCGATTGACCGAAACGATGAAACCACACGGAAACGAAGGTGGAGGGTTGCCTCCCAGCCTTCTGAATCAAGTCGTGACGTCCATGCGCCAGGCCATTGATCGAGTCGTGGGGCAAGGATACCAACCGGTGTTGTTGTGTTCGCAGTCCATCCGGTCCCAATTGTTTCGGGTTATTTCGCCGGGGATTCATGCTTTGGCGGTGCTTTCACCGAATGAGTTGGATCCGAAAGTTAAAATTCAAGCTATCGAAGTTGTGAGGTTGCCACATGAAGCTGAAACGGTTTGAAGCACTCACGTTACAAGAGGCCCTCCAAGCGGTCAAAGCCGAGTTAGGGCCGGATGCGGTCATCGTCTCGTCCCGGCGAGTCCAAAAAGGCGGGGGACTGTTTGGATTGATGAGTCAATCCATGGTGGAGGTGACGGCGGCGGTGGATCAAACTCAACAAGCCGAGGCTCCACGGAAGCAATCTCTGGCCGCATTGGCCGCGTTAAGGAAAGCCTCGGCCCCGCTGGAAAAACCCAAACCGGCGTTCCAGCCTGTCGAACCTGATCCGGATGCCAACTTCCGTGAACAATTAAAAGTCGCCACGGCCTTGGATCCGATGAAAGAGCAAATGCAGGAGATGCGGGAAGAGATTCGCCGGTTGCGCGAGGAACAGCGTGACCCCGAGCGGGTCTTGGGTCCCCTCCGTCATGAACTGGAAGGTCTGCGCATTGTGGTCGGGGAGGCCTTGGAACATCGGTTGCGAAAACGCGTGGATGGATTGCCCGGGGGATTGATGGAAGATTATCAGGGCTTGGTGGCTCATGGTGTGAACGCTCAGATCGCGCATGATCTGCTCCGGTCCATCGTGGAAACCCTGGGGACCGTGAACATTGGCAATCGGGATATGGTGAAAGATCTCATAGTGGATCGGATGGAACAGGCGCTTTCCGCACCGGGGACCGGATTGGGCAAGACCCATGAGCAAAAAATCATGATGCTGGTGGGACCCACCGGAGTTGGGAAAACCACGACGGTGGCGAAATTAGCCGGGATGGCCCGCCAACAGCAACCAGACTGTAAAACGGTCTTAATCACGCTGGATACGTATCGCGTCGCGGCGGTGGAACAATTACGCGTGTATGCCAAAATCCTGAAAATCCCCCTGGAAGTGGCCGTCTCGCCCCAGGATTTGTTGGATTGTGTTCACCGGCATGAACATGCCGATTATATTTTAATCGATACGGCAGGGCGGAGCCCGCGTGATCAAGCGGGCTATGATGAATTACTGACGCTGAATCGGGGACGACTCAAACTGGAGAATCACCTGGTCTTGGCCGCGCCCGTGGCTGAGTCCGGTCTGATGGAGGTCGTCCGACGGTATCAGTCCTTGCCCATTCATCGAATCATTTGGACCAAATTGGATGAGGTCTCGACCTACGGGGCCTTGTTTAATGTCCTGTCGCAGGCGGGCATTCCGGTCTCATTTCTGTCCGCCGGCCAACGGGTTCCGGAAGACTTGGAAGTCGCGACCCGTAGGCGCTTGGTCGAACTGATTCGTGGGGAAGGGTTGGGCATCCCTCCGTCTCCGTCCCTGGCCGGTGTGGGCGGAGGTCGCCAATGAATGGTCAAGGGGCGGTGATCATGCCGACTCTGCATGGCTCAAGGCCGGATCAGGCGACCGGACTTCGCCAGGCCATGAATCCACCTGCCCTCGGACCCATGTCCAAAGTTCAAGTCGTCGCGGTCAGTTCCGGCAAAGGTGGCGTCGGAAAAACCAATGTGGTGGTGAATTTGGCCGTGGCATCCGCACGGCAAGGCCGAAAAGTGTTGGTGATGGACGCGGACTTAGCGTTGGGAAATGTGGATATCGTGTTGGGTGTGACCCCCAAATATACCATTGAGGATGTGCTTTCCGGCCATCAACGTTTGAGCCAGGTGCTGACGCCGGGGCCTGCCGGAATCCATATTTTGCCCGCGACGTCAGGGGGGCAGGAATTTTCCCACCTCAATTACGAGCAACAATTGCACCTGCAATCGGCATTTTTGCAATTGCCGGATCCGCCGGATCTGCTTTGCATCGATTGCGCGGCGGGCATTTCGGCCAACGTTCTCTATTTCAGCCTCGTGGCGCACGAAACGCTTATCGTCGTGACCCCGGATCCCAGTTCGTTAACCGATGCGTACGCGCTGGTGAAAATCCTCTCGACACGCTATCACCTGCGGTCATTTCGACTGCTGATTAATCGGGCAAAGAATGTGCAAGAGGGCAAAGAAGTCTTTCGGAAGTTTAGTCTCGTCACCGATCGCTTTTTGACGTTGAGGTTAGATTACGTGGGATGTATCCCTCTGGATGACTATATTGGGATGGCGGTCACGCAACAACGTGCGGTGTGTGATCTCTATCCGCGAGCCCCATCCAGCCGGGCTTTTCACACGTTGGCGACGCACGTCCATCAATGGACCGGTGACCCCTCCTGGCAAGGAGGATTTCAATTATTCGGGCCGGCGGCCATGGCTGCCACCCAAACTGTCATGGAAGGATAAGGTATGAAACAAGGTCCAGTGACGGCCTCTCCGGCAAAACCGACGGCGGCGATTCCGACGAAATTATCTCTTTCGCTGGAAGAGCGGGAAAATTTGATCCAGGAGTTTTTGCCGGTCATCAAATATATGGCGATGCGGTTAGCGATGCGGGTCTCGAGCGGGTTGAATGTGGAAGACTTGATGAGTGCCGGGATGGTCGGTCTGTTGGATGCGATGACCAAATTTGATCCTTCGAGAGAGATCAAATTTCGTACGTATGCCGAATTTCGTATTCGTGGGGCCATGCTGGATGAAATCCGGGCGATGGATTGGGTGCCGCGGTCCCTACGGGAGCGCATCGGCAAAATTCAGCATGCGGCCAACGAATGGACCAAGCGAAAGGGCCGTCCCCCGTCCGAGGCGGAACTGGCTGAGGTGCTGGGCATGGAGCCTCATGAAGTGGATGAAACATTGTTGCAGGCCAAAGGCTCGGTGGTGTTGAGTTTGGATGATCTGGGGACCAATGACGAGGACAGTCATCCGATTCTTGATGCGCTGGCTGACCGTGATCAACTCACGCCGCTCGAATCGTTGGTTTCGGAGGATGCCCGGCGTGCTCTGGTGGAGGCGATCGAACGACTGCCCGAACGTCAGCGTCTGGTGCTGACGCTGTATTACTTTGAAGAATTGACGATGAAGGAAATTGGCGTGGTATTGAGTGTGACGGAATCACGAATTTGCCAATTGCATGCTCAAGCCATGGTCCGGCTGAAAGCTCTGCTTCACTCCCGGTTGGATCGGTAACCGGAGCGCATGGCTTCAGGTGACGGGGCCACGGTACTAAACGGTTTGAAGGTTTGAGACACGTGCTTCGTCCCCTTATCCCTCTTGACGATGGTTTCTTGTTCAGGGAAATCTTTCCCACCTCCAAAATCCTACCTCGGGCAATGACCGCGATCGGTGGTTCCCCTAAACATGAGTTTCTGGTCATGCTCAAACAGTCTCAGGAGACACTGACGGTCGCGAGTAAATCAAGCACCGTTTCCGGCCAATCTTCGAGAACATTGGCCTGAACCCGATATGAATAAAATATTGATTTCACTCAAACGCTGGCTGTTTGAACGAACCATGCTTGTGCTGAGCATGATTGCTGCGGTGGCGATTCTAGGCGTGGTGTGGCATGTGGATACGTTGTCGACGTATCTCGTGGAAAAAATGGCTGTTCAGGATGCGAACCGATATGTCCATGCCTTGTCGGAGTTTCGTGCCTTATATACTTCAGAGGTCGTGGATCGGGTTCAAGGGGCCAACATTCGGGTGGCACATGATTATCAAGCGTATCCGGGGGCCATTCCGTTGCCGGTGACCTTGAGTGTCATGTTGGGTGAACGTTTGCCCAAACATCATCAGATTGAGCGGGTTCGGTTATACAGCGATTATCCGTTCCCTTGGCGAAAAGATGGGGGGCCTAAAGATGAGTTTGAGCGTGACGCCCTTCAGCATCTTCGCCAACGACCCAATGAGCCGTTTTTTCGATTTGAAGAGCAGCAGGGGCACAGGGTCATCCGCTATGCCATTGCCGATGTTATGCATGACAGTTGCGTGGACTGCCATAATCAATCTTTGGAAATTGCCAAAAACGATTGGAAAATTGGGGACGTTCGTGGGGTGCTGGAGGTGACCCAATCGTTGGACGAGGTCACGGGGGAAATGCACCAACAGTTGGCCGGGACGTTTGCGCTGTTGGTGGGGTTGCTTGGAGTGGGGTTAGGAGGTGTGGCTTTCGTGACTGGGCATTTGCGGAAGTCCTCGTTGGATCTCGAGCGGCATGTGCGGCAGCGAACGCAGCAGTTACAAGACCGGGAGGAGAACATTCGCTTGATGGTAGAAGGTGCGTTGGATGCCGTTATTGCCATGGATAGCCGGGGGTGTATTTCCGAATGGAATCCCCGTGCCGAAAAAATGTTTGGATGGAGCAAGCAGGAAGTCCTGGGAACCCTTCTCTCCACAACCATCATTCCGTTAGCGCAACGGAAAGCTCATGAACAAGGGTTACACCGGTATTTAACCACCGGGGAAGGGGCTGTGCTCAATCAACGTATTGAAGTCAACGCGGTACATCGGTCTGGGCATGAGTTTCCGATTGAGTTGGCCATCCAAGCTATTCATGGAAAAGGGACGGTTCATTTCAGTGCCTTTGTGCGGGATATCACGGACCGGATAGCCATTGAGCGAGAATTGCAAGTGCATCAAAAAACTCTTCAGGACCTCGTCGAGGAACGGACTCATGCCTTAAGAGTGGCCAAAGATGCGGCCGAGCAGGCCAATCGGGCCAAATCGGAATTTCTGACCAACATGACGCATGAGTTACGCACCCCTATGCATGCCATTCTGAGTTTTAATGCCATGGCCCAAGAAAAACTGGAAACCGCTTCCCAAGAAAAAATCAAACATTATCTCATGCGGATTGGGGAGAGCGGGAAACGGCTGTTGGGATTGCTGAATGATTTGCTGGACCTTTCAAAATTTGAAGCTGGGAAAATGCCCCTGAATCTCCGGGAAGCGGACCTGAAAGGCATTGTTCAGGACGTGCTCAATGAATGTGAGGTCTTAGTCAACCAGAAAGCCTTGAGCGTGCAATTTCATGGCCCCGAGCAGGAGGCTTTTTTAATTTGTGATCATGAAAAAATTGGACGTGTGGTCCTGAATCTTCTGTCCAATGCCATCAAATTTACGCCGTCTGGAAAAGGAATCACCATTACCATTCAATTGGCTCCAATCCCGAGTGGACGACGGCGAACCGACCGGGGAACCAAGCCGGGGGTGTTTCTCACCGTGCGGGATGAAGGAATGGGTATTCCTGAGGAAGAATTGGAGGCGGTGTTCGATAAGTTTGTTCAAAGTAGTAAAACCAAAACGGGAGCCGGAGGCACGGGGTTGGGGCTGGCCATTTGTCAGGAAATCATTCACGCACATGGGGGAAGGATTTGGGCGGAAAATTATTCGGGTGGGGGAGCCTCCTTCACGTTTCTTCTTCCCTCCCAACCACCAGAATGGACCAAAATGGTAAAGGAGGGCTGTGATGAACAATCATCAACCCACGTTGCTGCTCGTTGATGATGACCCGATCAATCTGGAAATTCTGATCGATCATCTGGAGGGGGCGGGTTATCAGACCGTGTCGGCAATGGATGGAGGGGAGGCGTGGGGCCGGCTTGAACAGGAGCCTGACCGGTTTGACGCGGTGTTATTAGATCGGATGATGCCGGTGATGAATGGCATGGAAGTGCTGGCCAAGATTAAAGCCAATGGCGCGCTCGATTTTCTTCCGGTCATCATGCAAACGGCAGCCGGATCCCCTGAAGAAGTCCGCCAAGGGATCGAAGCCGGAGCCTTCTATTATCTGACCAAGCCTTTTACGAAGGAAGTCGTGCTGGCCATTGTGCGGGCTGCGGTGCGTGATTATGCGAAAGTGAAGGCGCTCCATCGCGAGTTAGCCGAGCAGACGAGGATTTTTTTATGCCTGGATTCTGCGCAATTTCATTTTCGTACTATGGAAGAAGCGCATATTTTATCCTTATTGTTGGCGAATGCCTGCCCCGATCCTGGACGAGTGGTGTTGGGATTGACCGAACTTATGGTGAATGCCATTGAGCATGGCAATTTGCAGATCACCTATGAAGAAAAGTCACGGTTACAAGCCGAGGGCGCCATGGATACTGAACTAACGCGGCGGCTTTCTCTTCCTGAGTTTGCCCAGAAAAATGCCCAAATTGCCTTTCTCCGAAACGAGAAAACCATTGAGTTTACGATCACCGATCAAGGAGTGGGGTTTGACTGGACCCAATATTTGGACATGAGTCCCGATCGAGGGTTCGCGACACATGGGCGGGGAATCGCGTTGGCGCGAGCGTTGAGCTTTGACTCGATCGAGTATCAGGGTGTTGGAAACCAGTTGATGTGTGTGGTTGCCCTTCCCTGATTTTCCGAACCGGGAGCGTCTCCCCGGTTTCCTGTTGCCAATCCCCTCGCGGACATGTCTCTTTTGGTGGTATTGATCGTATGGTAAATGGCGGTCATGGCTTTCTGGGGTTAGAATCGCGTGGCTAGTCATAGAAATATTCATGTTTGTTGAGTTTTCGATCGAAAAGACCGATGCATTTTGAAGAAGAAATGATCTTGGAATGAAAGCGTTCCGAGACTTTACGATGACCTATGTCTAGCCACCTTCAACAGCCAGCGAGTCCCCCAACTGTGGATGTCCTTCCTGCACCCGCCGTTTCCGTCGGTGAGAGTCAACGGGTTTTTACCATTTTGTTGGTCGATGACGAAAAACTGGTTCGTATGGTGGCCAAACGCCGATTGAAAGTTCTCGGCCATCGATTGCTCGAGGCCGAAAATGGCGAAGAGGCTTTAGCCATTCTTCGTCGGGAACCCGTGGACTTGGTGGTATCGGACTGGATGATGCCCAAACTGGACGGTCCTGGCTTGTGTGAAATCATGAAAGCGGACGATGCCCTCCGAAATATTCATTTTATTCTGATGACGGCATTGGACAAGCCTGACCAGATTGCCGAGGGGCTTAGTCGTGGCGCGGATGACTTTTTGCCGAAAACCGCGTCGGAGCAAGAAATTGCGGCCAGAATCAATGCCGGATTGAGAACCCGTCATCTGTTATTGCAACTTGAGACATCTAATAGACTGTTAACCGCCAAGCAGGCTGAACTGGATGCTGAGTTACAAACCGGAGCAGATTTTGTCCGTACCCTGCTGCCCCGGATCGGGGAGGTGGTTCCCGGAGTTAACTTGGACTGGCGGTTTTTGCCCTCGTTGAAGCTGGGCGGCGACTTGTTTCAAGTGAATAAATGGGGTGCGGATTTTGTGGGAATGATGATCTTGGATATGTCCGGTCATGGAATTGGTGCCGCCTTACGCGCCATTTCGTTATCCAATCTGTTTCAGGAAGATTCGGTGCGGTTTCAATTTCGAAGTGTGGACCCAGGACGCATCCTCTCTAAATTAAACGAGGATTATCCGTTAACGGACCAAGGCGAGTATTTCACTATTTGGCTGGGGGTCTATCAATGGTCTACACGCGTGCTTCGATATGCGACGGCCGGACATCCGGGAGGCATCCTGATTCGGAAAGATGAGCCGGGGGCCGTTCTCGGGGCAAAGTCCTGGCCCATTGGATTTTGTCCCGGGGAGGCGTTTGGGACACAAGAAATGATGACGCAGCCCGGGGACCGGCTTTATCTGTTTAGTGACGGAATTTATGAGGTGTTGAATAACCAGGAAGAAATTTGGGGCCAAGATCGGCTTCAACGGACGTTGGAAAAACAGCGCGGACGGTCCATGCGATTCAGCTTGCAGGCGGTTGTCCAGGAAAGTCAAGCATGGCAGCAGAAAATGACCTTTGCCGACGATGTGGCTGTGGTGGGGCTTGAATTTCATTGACCGATGAATTGGCGATGACTTGGTTAGGTGATGAATCGTGACATGATTCAGGGGAATATGACGACGAACCCACGCATTCTCCTGGTCGATGATGATTCGATAAATCTGGACGTCATGTCGGCTGTTCTTCAAGAGGAGCCTTATCACCTCACTCAGGTAACGAGCGGGACTCAGGCGCTCGAGGTGCTCAGGAATTCCGCCAGAGGCTTCGATGTAATTGTGCTGGATCGCATGATGACCGGCACGAACGGGTTGGAGGTGATGGCGGAATTGAAAACGCATGAGGCCTTGCAATGGATCCCTGTCATCATGGCCACCGCGGCTGGGAGTCCTCAGGAAATCTGCGAAGGGATAGAGGCCGGGGTTTTCTTTTATCTGGTCAAACCCTTTGATGCGCACACGTTAGTGCGGATGGTTCGGGCGGCATTGGCTGAACGGATGAAATGGGTGGCCATTCAACGAAGTTTGTCCGCACCCCTCCACAGCGTACAATTTCTTCAGCAGGGGCAATTCCACATTCGTACGATGGAAGAGGCGTATGCCTTAGCTATTTTTCTGGGGCAAGGCTGTCAAGAGCCGGATAAGGTGGCCTTTGGCCTGAATGAGTTACTGTGCAACGCGGTGGAGCATGGCAATTTAGGCATCGATTTTGAGGAAAAAACGCGATTGCAGGCTGAAAATCGTTGGGAGGAGGAACTGGCGCATCGTATGACTCTTCAGGAAAACCTTCTGAAAACCGTGCGGGTTCAGCTTGAGCGAATTCCCGAAGCCTTAACGTTTCTTATCGTTGATGAGGGCCCGGGATTCGATTGGACACAGTATGAAGGCTTACATCCCGAACGCCTATTGGAAAGTCATGGGCGGGGCATTGCCATGGCCAAGGCCATGAGTTTTCAAAAGATGAAATTCTTGGGGAAGGGGAATCAGGTATGGTGTCAGGCTTCCTCGAAATCTGCTGATCGGATCCATTCGGACAATCCCGCGTACGTGGCGCACACTCAAGCGTAAACAGTCAACATGTCGGAAGCTGGAAAGATTTGTTTTGCGTGAGAGATCACTCCAGTTCGGGACCTTGAAAAAATTTGTTGTCCATTAAGTCGGACACTGCCATGGCCGAAAGATGCAATGAGTCAATTGGCCGACTCTTGTTCCCCCCTCGTCCACAGAGAAGGTCAGGGCTGGTATTTTTCTCGTGTAAGTTTGGGGGAGTGCTGAAGCAATCTTGTGGCGTTTCCGTCCTGGGACTTAGCCGGGAAGCCAGACGAAAGAATATGGCATAAAACTGGAACGATGGACTCCATTCACATCAATAAAGGTGATGTATGACGGACGTGTCTGAAAACGTAGTAGTACCAGAACATAATATCCTGAAAGTGGTTGGGGATCTGAGTATTTTCGAGGTCGGGAAATTCCACGAGGAACTCGTCTTACTGAATCAACAGGAAGGTCCATTAGAAGTCGATCTTTCTCAAGTGGACCGGATCGATTCCTCTGCCGTCCAAGTCATCGTGGCGGCGACCCGCTCGGGACGAATCCGATTGACGGGATACTCCCAAGAACTGCAGGAACGATTTGAACAAATCGGATTTGCACAATTTTTGCCCTTGCGGTCATAGCAAGGAACCGATTGAATCCGGTGAAGAGGACATCATTGACGGGCTCGACGCGAATAACGAGGTGAGGCGTAATGGATTGGATCTGGGGGGTCATAGGATTGGGAGTCGGAGCTGGCATCGGCATGGTGTTGGGCAAAAGGATGGACGCCAGGGGGAAAGAGGAATTGACTGTCCGGTTGCATGAAGTCGAAGGGCTGCAGCAGAGGTCCCTTCAGAACTGGCGGGAGTTTTGTGGATGTCTGACCCCGGTGTTTCCGGTGTTCGTGGGGCAGATCAAGGCCGTCATTCAAGAGACGGAGCAGGCCTCGGCCGGGCTCATTCAACGGTTTCAAGCTATTGCCCAAAAGTCTAGAGAAGCGGCCTTTGAGACGGAAACGTTGCTCTCCGCAGGAGAAGGCGATGGAGAGGAGAATTACTCCGTGGGAAAAATTCTCGAGGAAACGAGGACGACCATGGAAATGTTCGTAAATCAAGTCACACAGACCGCAGCCGTTTCAGTGGGAACGGTCACGGTCATGGAAAAAGCGGTAGAGACCACCTCCCGCATTGCCCAGGTTGTGGAAGAGGTCGAGTTTATTGCGGATCAAACGCGGTTACTGGCGCTCAATGCAGCGATTGAAGCGGCTCGCGCGGGAGAACATGGGCGTGGATTCGCCGTAGTGGCCGATGAGGTGACCAAACTCGCGAATCGTTCCGGTCAGGCTGCCGAACAAATTCGCACATTGGCCACGGCAGTCCGGGATACGACTCAGTCCGCCATGCAAGAATTGCAAGTGTTAGCCTCCCTGGATCTGAGTGACACGCTCAGGGCGCAGAAAAAAATTATGGGGATGACGGAGGTCATGGCCGCCAAAAATGCGGCGCTGCATGAGAGTGCCGAACAAAATTCCGAACGGGCCAAAGCCTTGGGACAGGATATCGGCCACATTGTCATGTCCATGCAATTCCAAGACATTACCCGACAGAAGCTGGAACATGTGTATCAGCCATTAGAGCATATCTATGCCCCCCTCAAAGCCGTTGTGGAAGATACCGGGGATACGGACCGATTGCCGGAAGTGATTGAAGAACTGCGCAATCTCGACAAGATTTATACGATGGAATCGGAACGGAGGCAGCTTGAGGCAGTCAGATCAGGAAAAGAGGAAGTGGCGATGGTCGGAACGGGGAATGCCGGCGATGACCAGGTGACCCTGTTTTGAACATGACACGAAACCAAGACGGACGAAGGGGAAACATGACGGATAGGGGGAGGATTGGTTGAGGGCATTTTGATACGTGGTGGGAAGTCGAAGCCTAGCCGGAAATCCTGAGGTTTATATTATTCGGAATATCACATAGACAACAGTGAGGGTCGTACAATGGGGAAGACAGTCTTAGTCGTAGATGATTCAGTGTCCATGCGGCAAATGGTGAGCTTTACCTTGACCGGAGCCGGGTATGAAGTGGTTGAAGCCGGAGATGGCAAGGAAGCCGTCGACAAACTCAATGGAGGTGCCAAGCCCAGTCTCGTGATTACCGATTTGAATATGCCCAATATGGACGGCATTTCCTTGATCAAAGCGGTGAGAGGCATGGCGGCGCACAAGTTTACCCCAATTTTGATGCTTACCACCGAATCGTCCGATGACAAAAAGAAAGAGGGGCAGGGAGCTGGAGCTACCGGTTGGATTGTGAAGCCTTTCAACCCGGATCAAATGCTGGCCACCATTAAAAAGGTGTTGCCGGGGTGAGGAAGTAAAAAGTCAGGAGTGAGAAGTCAGGAGAGAAAATAGAAGAGAGCGAGCGAGAGTGAATGGACAAACCCCACAAACGATTGAAGGCATGGGAAAGCGGAATGGACTTGGTTCTGAAAGTGTATAACCTAACAGGACGGTTCCCTCTACAGGAACAATATGGCTTAACGAGCCAATTACGCAGGGCAGCGGTGAGTATTCCAGCCAATATTGCAGAAGGGGCTGCGCGAAGATCCCGAAAAGAGTTTATCCAGTTTCTCCATATTTCCCAAGGTTCACTGAGCGAATTGGATACCCACTTAGAGTTAGCCAACCGTCTTGGATATCTGCCTTCAGAACATCGTAACGCCTTGGAGGTAGAAATGGTAACAGTGGACAAAATGATCAGTGGATTAATCAAGCATCAAAAGGGAGCTCGAGGAAAGGTATCGTCCGATATGTAGGGCGTATCTCCTGACTCCTCCCTCCTAACTTTTTACTCATCTACGAGGCACATTATGGCGGTTGATCTCTCGCGTTTTCAGGAATCCTTTTTCACCGAATCTGCCGAGCATGTGGAAACCATGGAAACCGGATTGCTTGATTTGGAACAACGTCCAACGGATCTGGACCTCCTGAATCGAATTTTTCGGGCGGCGCACTCCATCAAAGGCAACGCCGGCATGTTTAATTTTACCGATATCGCCGGCTTAACCCACAAAATGGAGAATGTGCTGGACCTTCTGCGAAACGAAAAGATCCCGGTGACTCCGGAGATTATCGATGTGCTGTTACGGGCATTGGATGGCCTGAAAGGCCTCTTAGAGGTGGCGCAGGGGCATGGGGACGTTGATGCACATCTGATCAAAGGACTCGAAGATGAGTTGGAACAGTGTCAGTTGGAGGGAAGTTCGGGATCTCCTCAACCGGTCAGAAACGGAGCAGCGGCCCGGTCTTCCGGACCCCAGGCGCCGGTATGGAGAAAGATCACGATTGATTGGGTTCCCCTTCCAGAGCTCTTTCAACGTGGATTGGATCCGGCGCAAATTTTTCGGGAATTGCACGAGTTAGGCATCGTGAAAGTCTTACAGGTGAGAACCGACGCTCTTCCCGCCTTACCGGTCATGGATCCGGAACGATGTTATCTCAGTTGGGGCATTGAGCTGGAAACGGATGTGCCTCTGGCCAAAGTCGAAGGGGTCTTTGATTTTGTTCGAGATGGCAGCGAATTAACCATTCTGGATTGTGCGCCTAAAAAGCCGGAGCCCTATAAGCGAGTAGGAGATATTTTGGTGGAGGAAGGGGTGGTGACGCCTGAGCAAGTGGCGGAAAGTCTGGCGAAGCAAAAAAACCTTGGACAGATTTTGGTGGAAGAGAAAAAAGCGACTCCGCAGCAGGTCGACAAGGCGCTTCAAAAACAACAGCAGTTAAAAAAAGGGGAAGCCGCCTCCATCCGCGTGGATACCGATAAAATCGACAAGCTGATTAATTTGGTGGGGGAATTGGTCATTACTCAATCCATGATCACGGATCTGGGTGAGAAATTTACGATCAGTCAGCTCCCAATTTTACAAGAACGGATTGTGCAATTGGAGCGCAACACTCGGGAGCTTCAAGAACGCGTGATGTCTATCCGGATGATGCCGATCGGCAGTGCCTTTCATCGATTTCCGCGGTTGGTTCGCGATTTGGCCGGCAAAAGCGGGAAGCAAATCCAATTGGTGATGACCGGTGAAGAAACCGAATTGGATAAAACCTTGATCGAGGCGATTGGCGATCCGTTGACGCATTTGGTCCGGAATTCGGCCGACCATGGGTTGGAACCGCCGGAAGAGCGTTTGGCGCAAGGGAAATCCGCCAAAGGCACGATCCGCCTTCATGCGTATCATGATGGGGGGAATATTTGCATCTCCGTCGAAGATGATGGACGAGGCTTGAATCGTGAGAAAATTGTCAAAAAGGCCATTGAGAAGGGCATTATTGCGGATGGAAGCAATCTGTCGGATGAAGAAGTCTATCAATTGATTTTCCGGCCAGGATTTTCAACGGCGGAGACGATTACCGACGTCTCGGGCCGTGGAGTCGGCATGGATGTCGTCAAACGGAATATCGAGGGCCTAGGGGGATCGGTTGGCGTGCAAAGTACCTTCGGCAAGGGTTCCAAGCTGACGTTGAAGTTACCGCTGACCCTGGCCATCATCGATGGCATGACCGTTCGTGTCGGGCAGGATAATTATATTATTCCGCTCATTACCGTCACCGAGTCCATCCGGCCCAAAAAGTCGGAACTGCAGAAAATGGTCGGCAAAGGTGAGGTGGTCAATTTACGCGGTGAATGGGTACCGATGGTCAGATTATATGAGGTGTTTGGCGTGACCCCGGATTACTGTGACCCCTCCGAGGCCTTGTTGGTGATTGTGGAAGCCGAAGGGCGGCGGATAGCGGTCCTGGTCGATGAGTTAACGGGCCAGCAACAAGTCGTCATCAAGAGTTTAGAAGAAAATTATCGAAAAGTTGAGGCGATTTCTGGCGCGACTATTTTGGGTGATGGCCAAGTGGCTTTGATTCTGGATGTGCCAGGGTTATCCAAGTTGGCACGAGTGGGCCACATTGCGGCGGCCTGAGAATAGTGAAACGTGAGGAGTGAGAAGTAAAAAGGGAACAGTCAGGAGTGAGGAGTAACAATCAATGCGTGAGCAAGAAGAGCCGGAGTTTGGGATTTTCTCCTTACTCCTCACTTTTTACTCCTGACAAGAAGGACTCGTACATCCCAAAAAAACTGTAAAGTCATACTGCTTTTGAAAGACCCAACGAAGGAGACGCACTATGTCCACGGCTACTGCTGAACACACGGAACAACGGGAAATTCGCACATCGTATTCCAGCGAAGACCAACAATACCTCACGTTCAATCTTGCTGAAGAATATTATGGAGTCGATATTTTAAAGGTCCAGGAAATTAAGGGATATACGACCGTGACTCGGATCCCCAATACTCCAGACTATCTCAAGGGAGTGCTGAACTTACGCGGGACGATCGTCCCCATTGTTGATCTGCGGATGAAATTCGGGATGGGGACTACCGAGCCAACACCCTTCACCGTCGTAGTGGTCGTGAATGTTCGGAATCGCGTGATGGGATTTCTCGTGGATGCCGTTTCCGATGTCTTGGATCTGAATGCCAAGCAGATTCAACCCCCACCGGAACTGGGAAGTGCTGTCGATATTAATTTTGTCGCCGGTATTGGGAACGCCAATGACCGGTTGGTGACTCTGCTGGATATTGACCGGGTATTGACTGATGAGGAAGTGGCAGTGGTGTCGGAGATGCGGGGTGGAGGCGAGGCCATTGACGGGGGGGAGGTTCCAGAACGTCAGTCTTAACCGGTGATGACCTGGCGATACGCCCCTAGAGGTCGGGAAACGGGATGTACCGTCAAACGGTGTAGTTGAGGTTTTCGAAATTCTCCTTATTGAAACACCACACGACCAATGGGAAAGAAGAAAGACTCTGATCAAACCACAGAGACTGAAATCCGAACACTTCTGTACCAAATGGGGCAAAGCAAAGGCCGAACGGGTATTCAGGCCGGGATGCAGCTGAAAGAATGGAGTGCACAATGGACTGGAAGGGTAGTGACCGCCATCACGTTTCTGACAAGTTGGCGGATGAAGAATTGGGGAAGGGGATTCGGCACACTTCTCTCTTGGGGAGTGGGACGGGTTTTTTCCCTTTCCTCCCTAACCATGGGCGCCCATGAGGTGATAACTGACAGGAAGGCAAACGCAGGCGGCCGATGGGTCTCAGAGAGACCAACCGCTATCGGTCGAGGACGAAACCAGGATCAACAACCAAACGATGAGGGTGTTATGAACAGTATGATGGGAAAAATGACAAGCTTGGGGATTGCCGCCAAATTGGTGGCGTTGTTTATGATCTTTGGGATTGTGCCGATGGCAGCTGTGGGCTATTTAGGCTCCTCGGCCACCGGTGAAATGGAAACGGCTGCCGGGCTGCGGGTGCAAGCCATGGCATCGACTATTGCGGATAAAATCGACCGCAATCTGTTTGAACGCTATGGAGACCCCCAATCCTTTGGTCTCAATAGGATCGTGGGGGAACGCTATCATTGGTACTCCAAGGAAAATAATGCTATTGCTCAAACCATGAATCAATATGTGGCGACCTATGGCATTTATTATTTGACCATATTGGTGGACCCGGTTGGGGATGTGATGGCCGTCAATTCCAAAGATGCCAAAGGCAATCCCATCGATACCACAGCCCTCTATGCGAAAAAATATGCCGATGCCCCCTGGTTTAAAGCCTTGCAGGCTAAGGAGTTCACGACCAAACAACCTTTTTCGGCAGCCGGAAACGATAAAGCCACTGGGACGTTTATCGAAGATGTACATGTGGATGAAGATGTGAAGGCCCTGTACCCGGGGGATAGCGGGTTGACGATGGGGTTTTCGGCTCCGGTGTATGTGGATGGCGATTTGATTGGTTACTGGAGCAATCGGGTCAAGTTTTCCTTGGTGGAGGAAATCGTGCAGGACGCCTATCAGGAACTCAAATCGGCTGGATGGCCGGGATCCGAGATCACGTTGATGGGTGATAAAGGGCAAGTTATCGTGGATTATGATCCCTCCAATCAGGGCACGGAAGGCATGACCCATGATTTTGAGAACGTGTTATTCAAGCTGAATTTAGCGGAAAAGGGTGTGGGGACGGCCAAGGCGGCGGTTGCCGGACAAAGCGGCTATGAAATGGCCCTGCATGCCCGAAAGAACATTTACCAAATGGGCGGGTACGCCCATTTAACGGGGGCCTTGGGCTTTCCGGGAATGAACTGGTCGGTCCTGGTCCGGATACCCAAGGATCAGGCGACTGCGGCCGCGATCGCCTTTAATAAAAGCCTGACGATGACCGCCGTCATCTGTATCGCTTTGATTGTGGTGGTAGGGCTCTGGGTGGGGCGAAGAGGCGCCAATAACCTGATCCAGATTAGTGAAGTCGCTCAACGGGCCGCTGAGGGGAACCTCAGTAAGCGCGTGATCATCTCCTCCAATGATGAATTGGGAGTCATGGGGAAGGCTATGAATGCCATGTTGGATAATTTGGTGCGGGTTGTCTCGGAGGTTCGTCAAGCGGCGGAACATGTCTCGACGGCGTCGGCGGAGATCACGCAAGGCAATGAGGATCTTTCACGACGCACCTCGACCCAGGCCAGTGCCTTGGAAGAGACCAGTGCGTCCATGGAAGAGATGACCTCGACCATTAAGCAAAATGCCGATAACGCCAAACAGGCCAATCAACTGGCCGTGGCGGCCCGGGAAGTGGCCGAGAAAGGCGGCACGGTGACGGATAAGGCCGTGGAGGCGATGAATGAAATCAATAAGAGCAGCAAGAAGATTGCGGATATTATCAATGTGATCGATGAGATTGCCTTCCAGACGAACCTGTTGGCCTTGAATGCCGCGGTCGAGGCGGCGCGGGCCGGGGAGCAGGGACGAGGGTTCGCGGTGGTGGCTTCCGAAGTTCGGAACCTGGCGCAACGCTCGGCCACGGCGGCGAAAGAAATTAAGGCGTTGATTAATGAGTCCGTGCAGAAGGTGGGGGATGGCAGTGAGCTGGTGAATCGCTCCGGGCAAACGCTGGAAGAAATAGTGAACTCGGTGAAACGGGTGACGGATATCATTTCGGAGATCAGCGCGGCCTCGCAGGAGCAGGCGGCGGGGATCGATCAGGTGAATAAGGCGGTGATGCAGATGGACCAGGGCACCCAGCAGAATGCGGCCTTGGTGGAAGAGGCGACATCGGCTTCTCAATCCATGAAGCAGCAGGCGGCGGAACTCTTGAAGCAAGTGGCGTTCTTTAAGTTTGAAGCTGAAGGGCAAGGTTTTTCAGCGCAAGCCGGTTTGTCTCAGGGCGTAGGCAAAGGCATGGCTCAGGCACATGCCAAGAAGTCTTCTTCCGTCACGAAACCGATGCAACCCGCCAAGATTCAGTCCTCTCCGAAGGCGGTGGCGAAACCACAGCCCGTGGGAGTTGGGAGTTCGAATGGGCAAGAGCGTCGTCAACGAGAGGATGACTTCTTTGAGGAGTTTTAGGTCAGTGCGTATCGCACGACCGGTGAAGCAGAAAAGGGAAGTTGTGGAAGGGCTCGATTCCCTTCGCCAAAAAACACTGTACGCGAGTCAATTTATCCATATCGTTCCTGGGAGGAACCATGCGTAATGGATGGACGTCATTAGGTATCGGGCCAAAGGTGGTGATGACCACGATGGTGGTGTTTGCCGGGTTGTTGGCAGGAGGAGCCTATTTCCTTGGGCAGCAATTACAGGCAGATCTTGAGCGAGTCTTAGGCGACCAAGCCTTGATTGTGCAAAAACAGATTGAGGTTACTCGTTCGTATGTGACGAAGCAGTTTGTGGTCAAAGCTAAAGCGGCTGGGATGAAAACGAGTATTGAGCATAGTGAGCCGGATTCGATTCCCTTTCCCGCCACGTTTACCCGGGAAACCGCCGAAGAATTGGCCAAGGAAGGGGTCTACAATGCTCGGGTAATCAGTCTGACTCCACTCAATCCCAAAAATGGTCCCCAGGACGCGTTTGAAAAAGAGGCGCTTGCCGCCTTAGCGGCCGGCCAAAAAGAATTTATCCAAAAAGATTTGGTCAATGGAAAGTTGATGTTTCGGCGGGCAACTCCGGATTTGGCCAGTGTGAAAGCCTGTGTGGGCTGCCATGAGGGCAAGCAGGTGGGGGACATGCTGGGAGCGGTATCGGTGCAGATTCCGATGGACGTACCGACCGTTCAATTGCAACGCAATCTCACCAATGTCTATCTCGGCATTCTTGCCGTAGGCGTGTTGATGATGGGGCTCTTGTATGTCTTGATTGCCAAATTAGTGGTCCAACCGATGAAAGGGCTGGAGCTGATGGCCGCCCAGGCTCGGGAGGGGGACCTGACCGTCCGCACTCAAGTCTTGAGCCATGATGAAATTGGACGTGCCAGTGAATCGTTTAATGCCATGTTCGATAAGGTGAGTGAAGTGATTCAATCCGTAAAAAATGCGGTCTCGGGAATCACGACAGGCACCTCAGAAATCAATGCCGGGACATCCGACCTGGCTGAACGGACCTCTGCCCAGGCCGGTGCCTTGGAAGAGACCAGTGCGTCGATGGAAGAGATGACCTCGACCATCAAGCAGAATGCGGACAATGCCAAGCAAGCCAATCAACTGGCCGTAGCGGCTCGGGAAGTGGCCGAAAAAGGCGGCACGGTGACGGACAAGGCCGTGGAGGCTATGTCAGAAATCAACAAGAGCAGCAAGAAGATTGCGGATATTATCAATGTGATCGATGAGATTGCCTTCCAGACGAACCTGTTGGCCTTGAATGCCGCGGTCGAGGCGGCGCGGGCCGGGGAGCAGGGACGAGGGTTCGCGGTGGTGGCTTCCGAAGTTCGGAACCTGGCGCAACGCTCGGCCACGGCGGCGAAAGAAATTAAGGCGTTGATTAATGAGTCGGTGCAGAAGGTGGGGGATGGCAGTGAGCTGGTGAATCGCTCCGGGCAAACGCTGGAAGAAATAGTGAACTCGGTGAAACGGGTGACGGATATCATTTCGGAGATCAGCGCGGCCTCGCAGGAGCAGGCGGCGGGGATCGATCAGGTGAATAAGGCGGTGATGCAGATGGACCAGGGCACCCAGCAGAATGCGGCCTTGGTGGAAGAGGCGACATCGGCTTCCCAATCCATGGCGCATCAAGCCCAGGATCTCTTGCAACAGGTTGAATTCTTTAAAGTCCAAGTCTCGTCAGAGACCACAGATTCCGGCAAAGATGAAAGTGCCGGCCTTGCTGAATTAATGGCCAAGAAATCTCCGGGCTCATACTCCGGTCGTTTCTCACGGACTGGGCTCAGTCAGGGGATGGAGCGGGATTCTGCGAGCAACGCCGAGAAGGCGGTTGGTGTGGGACCTTCAGGGACCAATGGGCATAAAAAAGTCGATGATGATTTCTTTGAAGAATTCTAGGCGGTTCTCATCCCGTATGGCGTGAAGCGAAAAGTTCGCTTCACGCCCCTGAAGAGTGCTTCTCCCTCCTCTTATTCTCTGTATTCCCTCCTGTAGTCCCTATAAGGAAAGCGACTCGTCCGTTACTTTTGTATTGACTGTTTCGGGTTATGTCGGATACGCTTAGCCCCCCAATAAGCAGGTCGGAAAGGTCCACATCATGTTCTCAACACTCACAAGAGGAGGGTTGTTATGAGGAGATGGGCTGCATTTTCAACGATGTCTGTTGTCATGATTGTCGGGTTTGCTTTGGTCGTACCGGTTGGGCAAGCGGCTGACGCCGCCAAGGAATTGGCTGCCAAGTACATTTTGGCGACAGCCAAAGCCGCCAGGACCGTGTATGTGAAAGGGGTTGTGGCTGACGTGAGTAAGGGCGGGTTGAAGCCGAATGAAGATTGGGTGAAGGATGATCACGGCGTGATGTTGCCGGCCCAGTTTGTGAAAGAAGTGGGAAAAGAATTGAAAGAATTTGATCTGTCTTTAGTGGGTACCGACCCCTTGTATGCCTCCAACGCGGCAAAAAGCGCTAAGGAAAAAGAGATGCTGGCCGAATTAGCCAAAGGCAAAGAGAAATTGATCGTGGCTGAAGATGGCGGAACCACCATCGGAATGGCAGCCGATTATGCCATTGTCGATAGTTGTGCCGATTGTCATAACAATCATCCCAAAACCACGAAAAAAGATTGGAAAAAGGGTGATTTTATGGGAGCGATTATTGTCCGGTTGAAGTAATTCGGTTGTCAGGCCATTCGTTGTGAGATAAGGCGGGGAGGGTTTGAGACCTTCTCCGCCTTATTTTTTCCCCTTCTTCGTTCTTTCCTGTCTCTCATTCCGCTTTTGACTTTAATTCCATTTTTGTTTCGCCGATAACAGATAGCAGTAGATGAATGGTCCTGATTTCAGATCAAGGCCTTTACCTGGCATCTATCTGTTGGTCGGTGGGAAACCGTTTGATTGGTTTATATCCCCTAAGGGAGGTTGGCATGGAACTATCGTCCGTTCTTTGGTGTGTCGTTTTGCTGGGTATGACGCTCGCCTATGGGATTACCCTGTATGGAGTGCATGCGGCCAAACGTCATGAGGTGGCGTCTCATGGGCGGAGAATGATTGTGAGTTGTACCCTCGTGGGCATTTGGTTAGTGGCGTATCTCACGAAACAAATGTTTTTTGGGCGTGATCAATTCGGTGGCACGAGCCAGGAGTATTGGACCTTGTATGTGCCGGTCTTGGCCGTTCATACGTCCTTGGCGATCACTACGATTGGCTTGGGGCTTACCAACATGACGATTGGCCTTCGCCGCCTTCGTTATGGAATCGGAGCCGGCGCCATGGTGGCCGGTGTCACGCGCCATCGGGTCCTGGGCCGATGGATGCAATGGACATTTGGTGGAACGATTCTGACGGCCTATGTGGTGTATGGCATGTTGTTTCATTGGTTCCCTGCGCAATAAGTCGTCGAACATCGTCAGGGCTCTGGGTACAGAAAGATTACTTCTCTCCGAACCATTTCATGGCTCATCATTGACGGAAGGGTGCTGAGTTTGTGCATGCCTCTCCGTACTCCTGAGGGATTCATACATGAATGCGACGCTGACAGACCAAGAGTTTGAACTGTTTAAAGATCTGATTTACCAGCAAGTCGGTATCCGGTTGGATGCTCCAAAAAAAACCTTGTTGGTGTCTCGTTTGGGAAAGAGGCTGCGGGAATTGGGGCTCCCTTCCTATCAGTCGTATTTTGACTGTGTGAGTGGAAAGGGAGGCGAGGAGGAATTAACCAAATTATTGGATTTGATTTCCACGAATAAAACCGACTTTTTTCGCGAGCCGGTTCATTTTGATTTTCTCCGGGAAGTCGTCCTTCCCCAGGTGGAGGCCACAAAGGCCTTGAAGATTTGGTCTTCCGCTTCGTCCTCCGGAGAGGAACCCTATACGATTGCCATGACTCTTCATGATGCCCTTCCCGATATCAGCCGATGGGATATCAAAATTCTGGCTTCAGATATCTCCACGAGAGTGCTGGCAAAGGCTGCCGCCGGCATTTATGAAGAGGAACGGATTAGTCAAGTACCAAAAGATGTGGTTCGCCGGTTTTTCCTGAAAGGCCGGGGGATGCAGGCCGGAAAATTTAAAGTCCGTCCGGATGTGGCTCAACTCGTGAACTTTCGAAGGATCAATCTGATGGATGCCTCCTTTCCGATTCGGAGTTCGTTAGATGTGATCTTCTGCCGAAATGTCATGATTTATTTTGATCGCCCCACGCAGGCCAAACTGATGGAGAAGTTTTACCGGTACCTTCGGCCAGGGGGCTATTTGTTTATCGGGCATTCGGAAAGTTTGCAGTGGATTGACCACTCTTTCCAATATTTGCAACCGACGATTTATCAAAAACCGTGAGCGGGAAATCCTTGGCGTGGGCACCGTTCAAAAGGTGTCGTGCGCTTGGCACCTGTCACGCCGGGCTGTTCTTCGTGTTTATCGGGATGTCATTTCACTGAGGGACTATGGGATCGGAAGGAGTCATGGAGTTTGGTCACATTCGACGGATGACGGATACCCGCTTTCCCTATGAAGTGGCGGTCATCTTGCCTGGAGAATATTTTGTGAGCCGGGAACCCAAAGTCGTCTATACCGTGCTGGGTTCGTGTATCTCCGTGTGTCTGCGCGATCCGTTGGCCGGCGTGGGAGGAATGAATCATTTTATGTTGGCGGCTCCCTCCTCGGATAATGCGCTGGACCGGTGGGTGGATACCGGGCGCTATGGAAGTTTTGCGATGGAAATGTTGATGAATGAAATTTTTAAACGGGGTGGAAGAAAAGACCGCTTGGAAGCCAAGGTGTTTGGTGGTGGGAAAATTTACGATGGTACGATTGATATTGGGGCCAAAAATGCGGCATGGGCGTTAGATTTTCTGGAACAGGAAGGGATCAGTCCTCTGAAGGCGGATGTCGGGGATCTCTGTCCGCGTAAGGTGTATTACTTTACCGATTCTGGAAAAGTGCTCTTAAAAAAACTTGATCGTGTCGTGGCCAATGCCATCGCGCAGGAGGAGGGGCAATACCGTGAGAAGTTGCAACGCGCTCCTGCGCAATCAGATGTGACGTTATTTTGAATGTCTCCAGCAGTGGGACAACTTCTGCCGGACATCCAGAATGACGCGTACTCGTCACTGAGGAGAAGGATATGAGCCGTAAAACGATTCGCGTGTTAGTGGTCGATGATTCGGCCTTGATTCGAAATGTGATGTCGGAAATCCTTTCCGAGGATCCTGAGATTGAAGTGGTGGGAACTGCTCCTGACCCGTATGTGGCTCGCGATAAAATTAAGGCTCTGAATCCGGATGTGCTGACCTTGGATGTAGAGATGCCCAAAATGGACGGCCTCACCTTTTTGCAAAAATTAATGGCCGCCCGTCCCATGCCTGTGGTGATGGTGAGTTCATTGACGGAACAGGGCGCAGCAACCACCTTACAAGCCCTGGAATCCGGTGCGGTGGACTTTGTGACGAAGCCGACCGTCGACATTCAGCATGGATTATCCGATCTCGCTTTTCAAATCGTTCAAAAAGTAAAGACCGCCGCGCAAGCCAGTGTGAAGAAGCGCACGCTCCCTGTGGACTGTGCGGAACGCATAAAAGCCTTAGCGGCCCAATCGGCCATGATTAAAACGACCGATACCATCATTGCCATCGGGGCATCAACGGGCGGAACTGAGGCGCTGAGGGAATTATTGGAAGTCCTCCCTCCCAATACTCCGCCGATTGTCATGACGCAGCATATGCCAGAACGGTTTACGAAATCGTTTGCCGACCGCTTGAACCAACTCTGTCAGATTCAGGTGAAAGAGGCGCAAGAGGGCGATAGCGTGATTCCGGGGCAGGCGCTGTTGGCTCCTGGAAATTATCACATGGAGCTTCGTCGAAGTGGAGCTCGATACTACGTGTCGTTGAATCAAGGGCCGCCGATCAATCGGCATCGTCCATCCGTGGATGCCATGTTTCGCTCCGTGGCTCACTATGCCGGAGGCAATAGTTTGGGTGTCATTTTAACCGGTATGGGAAACGATGGCGCAGCTGGAATGCTGGAAATGAAGCAAGCCGGGGCTTTTAATATTGCGCAAGATGAGGCGTCTTGCGTGGTGTTTGGCATGCCCAAGGAGGCTATCAAGGCGGGTGGGGTCGATAAAATTCTTCCATTAAGTGAAATACCCGGGGCACTGCTGTCCCAACTAAAAATGCTGTCCTCCCGTTAAGAAATGCAAATGGAATTCCGAAAACGGTGGTGTAGAAAACATAACCGCGCATAACCAATGACCATTTTCATACGATGTTCCTTCATTTGGCACATCGTCTGTTTTGGTAGAGAAGTCTGATCTAACGGATGATGAGAGAACCTCAATGATCATAAACGTATTCTGTGTATTCCTGGGTCTACTTGCCGGTGCTGGCGGGATCTTTTGGTACCTGAACGGGACAGTCTGGCCGGTCAGGGCGGATGCTTTGCGTCGGGAAGTCGAGGAACAGGTTCGGATCGCGACCCGAGAAGAATGCTCCCAAGAGGTGCAGCCGGTGGTGCAGGAAGTCATCCGGCAAATTCAGGAGGTCGTCAATATCGTTGAGGAAGCCGTGATCGTCCTGATGGGCCAGTTCCAGGAAATCACCGATGCGGCCATTCAAGAGGCCCATGCCACTGCGACCCAGCTTCAATCGTCCGCCGGGACGGTGGGAGATGAAGGGAATGATGATTCCCTGTTGTCGGAAACCAATCGGATTATCGGGGCATTTGCTCAGAGTGTGGTGGAATCTTCTCAGCTGGGGATGGATGTCGCCATGGTCGTGGAAGAAGTTGAAGATAGCACGAAACGCATCACCCCACTCCTGGAAGAAATAGAATTTATCGCCGATCAAACCCGGTTGTTGGCTCTGAATGCGGCGATTGAGGCTGCTCGCGCCAAGGAACATGGTCGGGGATTTGCCGTAGTCGCCGATGAAGTGGCCAAGTTGGCTAATCGGTCACGGGTGGCGGCGGCCAATATTCAACAGGTGGTGACGGATGTGAATGGCAGTACGGAAAAGGCCATTGTGGCGCTTCAGGGTTTTGCCTCCATTGATTTAACCGGTGCGTTGAAGACGCGTGATCGAGTGACGGATATCACCAAAATTATGGAAAGTAAAAATAGCCGATTGCATGATGGGGTCTTGCATGCCACGGCTTCCGCCCAAAAACATGCCAACCAGGTGACGGATATTGTGATGTCCATGCAATTTCAGGATATTTCCCGTCAGCGATTGGAAAAGGTGATTCGTGAGCTGGATTCCCTTCGGCATGTAGTTGGAGCATCAATTACTACCCCCGATACGAACTCATAAGCCTTTTTGATTATTTTGTTTGGGATTACTTTAGATGATAGGAGTCATCGATGAGTGAAATGGATGCGGCAATACAGGAATTTCTGGTCGAGAGCGATGAAAATCTGAGCCAAGTCGAAAAAGATTTATTGGAATTAGAAAGTCATCCGGATGGGCAAGAGGCGCTGGCCAGTATTTTTCGGGCTATCCATACGGTAAAAGGAACCTGTTCGTTTTTAGGATATTCCAAGTTGGAGAGCCTGGCTCATACCGGAGAAACGCTGCTCAGTTTGCTCCGGGATGGCGACATTTCGCTTTCAGGGGAAATCACCACAGCCTTGTTGAGCATGGTGGATGCGATCAGAAAGATGCTGGCCTGCATTCAAGAAAGCAATCATGATGGGGAGGAGGATTTTGCGGAGTTAAAATCCTTACTGACCCGGCTACAAAAAGGGAGTGACGCCGGAATCCCCATGGCGGCTCCGGCGCCTGCGGCTATTCAGTCTGCACAAGAAGAACATTCCCATACTGATGAGAATGATACCCCTGAAACTCTGGTCCCGGCTCAAGCAGAAGAGCACTCAGATGAAGGCGCTGGCACCGCTGAGATCCCTGACCTTAGCGGGTTGCGTACACTGGGAAATCCCGGGGGGGACAAGGCGGAAAAAGGCGGTGCGTCTCACGGCCTGTCCGCGGTCGATTCCAGTATCCGAGTGGATGTTGGTCTCTTGGACAAATTAATGAATATGGTCGGAGAGTTGGTGCTGACCCGCAATCAAATTCTTCAATGTCCGATCTTGCTGGATGATCCTTCGCTCCAGACCTCATCCCAACGGTTGAGCCTGATTACCAGTGAATTGCAGGAGGGCATCATGAAAACCCGAATGCAGCCCATTGGAAATATTTTTGGGAAATTTCCACGTGTCGTGCGGGATTTGGCATTGGCCTGCGGAAAGCAGATTCGGATTGAAATGGAGGGCAAAGGGACGGAGCTGGATAAAACGCTGATTGAGGCTATTAAGGACCCTCTGACACACTTGGTGCGGAATTCCGTGGACCATGGAATCGAAGCGTCTGATATCCGGGAAGCGCGTGGAAAATCTCGTGAAGGCCTATTGTTGCTGCGAGCCTATCATGAGGGCGGACAAGTCAATATTGAAATTACGGACGATGGAGGAGGGATTAATACCCAACGCGTCGCGGAAACCGCAATTAAGCGAGGGGTCGTCACGGGTGAACAGGTTTCTAAAATGAGTGAGCGGGAGTTATTGAATTTGATCTTTCTTCCGGGGTTCTCCACGGCCGCCAAGGTGACCAATGTGTCTGGGCGGGGAGTCGGTATGGATGTGGTGAAAACCAATATTGAGAAAATTGGCGGGACCATTGACATCCAAACAAAATTGGAAAAGGGAACAACCTTCAAACTGAAAGTTCCTCTCACGCTGGCCATCATCCCCGCGTTGATAATTACCACGGGGGAGGAACGATTTGCGATCCCGCAGGTTAGTTTGTTGGAACTGGTGAGGTTAGAAGGGGAACAGATTAAAAAATATATTGATTCCCTTCATGGCACTTCTGTGTGCCGTCTGAGAGGCCAGCTCCTACCGCTCCTCTATCTCAACCAGATCGTCGGACTTTCATCGAAGCATGCCATGGCCACGATGAACGAGGAACATGAAGAAGTCGTGAATATTGTGGTCTTGCAAGCCGATGGTCAGCGATTCGGATTGGTCGTGGATGAGATTAATGACACGGAAGAAATCGTGGTGAAACCTCTCAGTAAGCAATTGAAGGGAATTCCGGTTTTTGCCGGGGCGACAATTATGGGTGACGGTCGGGTGGCCTTGATCCTGGACGTGCTCGGTTTGGCCAACCGAGCCGGTATGGCCATTCCGCAAGGCGATGCGTCACGGTCCGATTTGTCCGATTCTTTAAAAGCGGGACAAGGGCAACGTCAGACGTTGTTGTTGGTCAAAGTCGGAGAGTCCGGTCAATTAGCGATACCCCTGTCGATGGTGGCCCGATTGGAGGAAATCAAAACCACAGCTCTGGAAGAGGCCAGTGGGAACGAGGTCATTCAATATCGGGGGGAAATCCTGCCATTTATTCGATTGTGCCAGGTCCTGGGATCCGGTGGGGCATCGGAAGATGGGGAGGCCCTGCAGATGGTGGTGATTTCTCATGAAAACAAACGCATTGGTCTGATGGTGGACAAAATTGTGGATATTGTCGACGAGCATGTCCAGGTGAAACGCCGTTCCACCAAATCGGGCCTGCTCTGTTCAGCAGTGATTCAAGGGCGCGTGACGGATGTGTTGGATGTTCAACAATTGATCAACGAACATGCGGTGCTTCCCGAGGGGGAACCTGCAGGGGAGTTAGTTGAGGTATAACGTATGAGTGACCCACAGCAATATTGCACGTTTTATTTGGCGAACCTGTATTTTGGCGTAAGTGTGCTGAATGTGCAGGAAGTGATCAAATTTCAGCCCATGACGTTTGTGCCCTTGGCATCCCGCGCGGTGAGTGGGTTGATCAATCTGCGGGGCCAAATCGTGACAGCCATCGATTTACGGCGGAGATTGGAATTGGAAGATCGGGAGGACTCCGAACCACCGATGAACGTCGTGATTCGTACCGATGAGGGCCCGGTGAGTTTGCTGGTGGATGATATTGGGGATGTATTGGAAGTGTCGGATTCGTCCTACGAACCGCCACCCTCCACCATGAAAGGCGTCGCCAAGGAACTCATTACGGGTGTGCATAAACTGGAAGGGCGTTTACTGTTAATTTTAGATATTGCCAAAGTGGTTATGGTGCCGCAATTGAAAGAAGTCTAATTTTGCAAAGCTACTGCAAGCTTACAGAAAACCGTTCACAATCAGGTAAGGGAGAATACATTTTATGTCAGATTCAGCGTCCGCACTAGCCGTGTCCGTATATGAAAAAATTGGCGGGGAGGCTGCCGTGACCGCAGCGGTTGAGGCGTTTTATGAACGGGTCCTGTCCGACCCCTTGTTGAAAGGGTTCTTCGAGGAGGTCGATATGGATATGCAGAAACGGCAGCAAATTGCGTTTTTGTCCCAAGCCCTGGGTGGCCCCTCGTCTTATCGAGGCCCCGATATGAAAACCGCCCATGCGCACTTATCCATCGAACAACGGCATTTTGATCAAGTCGCCCAGCATTTGGTGGCCACGCTTCAGTCCTTGGGCGTGGCGCAAGAAGATATTGACACGATCGTTCAAGCCGTTGGACCCCTGGCTCACGATATCGTCAATACCGAATCCTCATCACACCATGAAACAACTTCAATCCCGACACAAAAGAAAAAACGGAAGGAGTCACGTATGGGACAGAATGGATCTTCACACAAAGGTGGTTCAGCAACCCTGGAGGCCCCGGAATCGACATTGGCCGCTCTCGGGATGGTGGAAAGCAGTTTGGATAGTCTGCAAACCAATGTCTTTGTCGCTGATGCCAATCTCAATCTTATTTATGCGAATAAGCGTGCGATGGATACGCTACAAAGTATTCGCTCAGAAATTGAAGGAACCTTTGGATTGAAATTGGAAGAAATCTTAGGTGGATCCATTCATCGTTTTCACAAGGATCCCAAACGCATTGAACGGATTTTAAAAAATCCTCAATCCTTGCCCCATGCGGCGACCTTTAGTTTCGGTACGATTACCCTGGAGACACACATCAATGGGGTATACGATCAGGATCAACGCGCCTTAGGCTATGTGGTGAATTGGGAAGATGTCACGGAACAAGTCAGAAAAGATCGGGAAATAGCTCGGGTGCAATCCATGATGGAAAATATGCCGTTTAATGTGATGTTTGCGGACCGGGAATGTACGATACAGTATGTCAATCCTGCTTCGAAAAAGACCTTAAAAACGATTGAACATCTTTTGCCAGTGAAAGTGGAAAAAATTGTTGGAACGTCGATTGATGTCTTCCACAAGAATCCGCAGCATCAACGGCGCCTCTTGTCTGATCCCAATAACTTGCCCCACCACACGCAAATTGAAGTTGGTCCGGAAATCCTCGATTTGTTAGTCAGTGCGATTTACGATCACAAACAGGAATATATCGGGGCCATGGTGACCTGGGAGGTTGTCACCCAAAAACTCAAAATTGAAAAAGACATGGCGCGAGTCATGAATATGATGGAGAATGCCCCGATTAATGTGATGTTTGCCGATCGGGATTTTAAAATTCAATATGTGAATCCTGCCTCCGTGAAAACGTTACGTGGCATTGAGCATTTATTGCCGATCAAGGTCGACCAGATTCTTGGCAGTAGCATTGATGTCTTCCATAAAAATCCTCAACATCAGCGGCGGTTATTAGCCGATCCGAATAATCTTCCTCATCAGGCCAATATTCAACTCGGTTCAGAAACTCTGGATCTGTTGGTCAGTCCGATTTATGACAATAATAAAAATTATCTGGGTGCGATGGTGACGTGGGAGGTGATTACGACCAAACTGGAAAACGAACGTAAGGTCAAAGAAGCCGCCGAACGTGAAAAAGAGAATCAACGAAAGTTGCAAGAGGGTGTGGCGGAAATTGCTCAAATCGGCAGTAACTTGGCCAGTGCCTCAGAAGAGTTGACGTCCGTGAGTGGCACCATGGGGTCAACCGCCGAGGAAACGTCCAGCCAGGCCAATGTCGTGGCCGCCGCTGCCGAGGAAGTCAGTAAAAATGTGCAGTCGGTCTCAACCGGTTCGGAAGAGATGACGGCTAGTATTCAAGAGATCGCCAAAAACACCACCGAGGCCGCCAAAGTGGCTTCTCAGGCGGTGAATGTGGCCGAGTCCACCAATGCTACGGTGGCAAAGTTGGGGCAATCCAGCGCGGAAATCGGCAGCATCATTAAGGTGATTAATTCCATCGCGCAGCAAACCAATCTGTTGGCCTTGAATGCCACGATTGAGGCGGCACGAGCCGGTGAAGCCGGGAAAGGGTTTGCAGTTGTGGCCAACGAGGTCAAAGAATTAGCTAAGGAAACCACCAAGGCCACCGAAAATATCAGCCGGATGATTGAAACCATCCAAGGCGATACCAAGGGATCGGTGGATGCCATTGCACAAATCACGACTATTATTAAACAGGTCAATGATTACATGAACACAATTGCCAGTGCGGTGGAAGAACAAACCGTTACCACGAACGAGATGGCCCGTAACGTATCCGAGGCGTCCAAGGGCAGCATGGAAATAGCGAGTAATATCGTCAGTGTGGCGGACGCCGCGCGAAGCACGACCGAAGGGGCGACCCAAACCCAGCAAGCGGCGAGCGAATTGGCCAAGATGGCGACCGATCTGCAAGCCGTGGTTTCACGACTGACCTAACCGAGCCTTTTCTCTGATGCCCCCCATGTGGGCCGGGATTCATGATGTAGCGGAATCCCGGCCTGGAGCGGGCAGGGAAGGCGATATTCATGGAGGAGATACTATGCGTGCGTTAGTGATCGATGACTCAAAAGCCATGCGGATCATTTTGAAGCAAATTTTGCAATCCGTTGGCGGGACGGTTGAAGAAGCCGGCAATGGCAAAGAGGGGCTGGAAAAGTTAAAGACCATGGGTCAAGCCGATTTGGTTCTGGTGGATTGGAATATGCCGGAAATGAATGGCTTGGAATTTGTGCGCGCGGTTCGAGCCAATCCCACCTATCGGAAATTACCGGTCATGATGGTCACCACTGAGACCGAATCGTCTCAAATGGGGAAGGCTTTGGCGGCAGGGGCTAATGAATATGTCATGAAGCCTTTTACCAAAGATGTCATTCAAGAGAAATTGAAAATTTTAGGAATAAAATAATTTCTCCAAAAATTGAGTGTCAGGTGTGAGGCGAATGATCGGAGATCGTCACCTCACTCGGTAGTACGTTTCACCTCTCACGATTTGCGTGGAGTTGTTGATGGCAAAAATTCGAGTCCTTATTGTGGACGACTCAGTCGTGATTCGGCGATTGCTGACGGATGAGTTGAATAAAGATCCGGATATTGAAGTCGTTGGATCAGCAGCAACGGGGAAGATTGCGTTGTCCAAGATTGAACAAACGCCTCCCGACGTGGTCACCATGGACATTGAAATGCCTGAAATGGATGGGTTGACCGCCGTCAGTGAAATTCGCAAAAAAAATACCCGACTTCCCATCATCATGTTTAGCACCTTAAGCCAGCGAGCTGCTCGAGAAACCCTTGAGGCCTTGGCCCGAGGCGCTAATGATTATGTCACCAAACCGTCAAATGTCGGCAGTGCGGCGCTGGCCATACAGCGGGTTCGGGAAGAACTGCTCCCCAAGATCAAACATTTGGCGCAGACGCACAGTGGCCTATCCCATTCTCCGCCCGCACCACGAATCTCCTCGGCTAACTCCCTGACCGTGCCGGCCAAAGGAAAATCCAAGTCGGATCGGGTGGATATTGTGGCCATTGGGGTATCTACGGGAGGGCCGAATGCGCTGGCGGAAGTCCTGCCGGGTATTCCCAAAGGGTTTCCTGTTCCCATCGTCATTGTTCAGCATATGCCGCCGGTCTTTACCAAATGTCTGGGGGAACGGCTATCCACAAAGTGTCAGTTACCGGTGGCGGAAGGTCAGCCGGGCGATCGTGTCGTACCTGGAAGCATTTGGATCGCGCCGGGGGATTATCATATGACGGTGAAGCGAAGCGGGGCCGAAGTGGTTTTAGCGATGAATCAAGATCCTCCTGAAAATTCCTGCCGTCCAGCCGTGGATGTCCTCTTCCGATCGGTTTCTCAATTATATGGTCCCGCGGTTTTGGCTGTGGTGTTAACCGGAATGGGGCAGGACGGCATGCGCGGAGCAGAAGTGATTCGCGAACATGGGGGAGCCGTGTTTGCGCAAGATGAAGCGTCAAGTGTTGTTTGGGGAATGCCGGGTGCGGTGGTCCATGCCGGATTGGCCGATAAAATTCTTCCGCTTTCTCAAGTGGCCGGTGAGATTGTGCGAAAAGTCCAAGCAGGGCGTTCACCTGTTTTCCACCCTCAACCTGTGACTGTGTAAAAAGGGGAACGTGTAATGGGAATGCCAGAAATCAGTCCTGAAGATTTGAACTATGTCCGGGAGATGGTTCGGACGCGTTCGGCCATTGTCCTTGAACCTGAGAAAGCCTATCTCGTGCAGTCAAGGCTTGAGCCGGTCGCGAAAAGCGAGGGGGTCCAAACCTTGGCGGAGTTGGTTCAGAAGCTGCGTCAAGTGCCATTCGGGCCATTGCATAAGAAAGTGGTCGAGGCCATGACAACAAATGAGACCAGTTTCTTTCGTGATTTGAGTCCATTTCAGGCCCTCAAAGAAACGGTGCTTCCAGATTTACTGGCCCGTAAGGCTCTCACCAAGAAGTTAACGATTTGGTGTGGGGCCAGTTCAAGCGGACAAGAGCCTTATTCCATCTTGTTTACCATACTTGAGGAATTTCCGGAATTGAAGCAATGGGATATTCAGTTTACCGCCACGGATATTTCCGTGGAAATGCTGAAGCGCTGTCAGGAAGGTCGATATAGTCAACTGGAAGTCAATCGTGGCCTGCCGGCCTCCCTGCTGACTAAATACTTCACGAAAAAGGGATTGGCTTGGCAGGTCCAAGATGATATTCGAAAAATGGTGAGTTTTCGGGAAATGAATCTGGCGGGGACGTGGTTACCGTTTCCTAAATTGGACTTGGTGCTCATTCGTAACGTCATGATCTACTTTGATGTTCCCACCAAGAAGCAAATTCTAAAGAAAGCGAGAGAATTGATGGAGCCCCATGCCTATCTGTTTCTTGGGGGATCCGAAACGACCATGAATTTAGACGACGGTTTTGAACGGGTTGCCGTGAGCGGAACCTCGTGTTATCGGCTTAAAAAGCAATAGGAGGGCAGCACAATGCAGTTTCTAGAACAGGAGATTCTGGAGATCACGGAGGCCACGTGGCAGGCCATGTTGGGCTTGGATATTCAACCAAGGGTGTTACCGGCTTCCTTGGATACGGGAGCTGGATACCTCACGGGCCGGGTTGAAATTTCAGGAGCATGGAATGGGGTTGTCTTGTTGCATGGGTCTATTCAACTGGCTCAGGCAGCGGCTTCCGTCATTTTTTCCAATAGCAACGGAGCCGTGACCGAACAAGATCAAATGGATGCCATGTATGAATTAACCAATATAATCGGCGGGAACATTAAATCCCTTCTTCCGGAGCCTTGCCAATTATCTCTTCCCTGTGTCTATGGCACGACTCCAGAAATTCTAGAAGTTCCTGGAGCGGAACAAGTCAGTGAACTCGTGTTTGATTGTCAGGAACAACCCCTGTTTGTGAGTGTGTGGAAGCGGGTGGACCCATAGCCGATTCTTGAACTGGAAAGGGGCACGAAGTACATGGCGACGAATCAGCGTGAATTTACCAGAGTGAACGTGGCGATTCATGTCGAATTGCGAATGGGAGGCAATGTGGTGATCCCTGGAGAACTCGAAAATGTGAGTCTCAACGGACTCCTATTGCGATCCGATGCGACGGTCCCGAGTCAGACTCCTTGCCTTGTTGTGATCCATCTCGATGGGGGAAGTGGGGGACCTTCGATTGAAGCCAAAGGCCACGTTGTGCGAACAGAACCAGATAAGTTGGCTGTCCAATTCTCTGAAATTTTAGGTGCGGAAGGGATGGCTCACCTTCGAAATCTTGTTCTCTTCAATAGCGGAACCCAGGCTGATCAAGTGGAAGCCGAATTTCAAGGGCATGTGGGGTTGAAGCCTATTTCCTAGGTGCGGTTGGGAGTGCTCTGGGGCTTTGGACCTATTCAAGGAAAAGGACGTGTTCATTTTTGTCGATGAGCAACCGAAGGTCTTGTCATAAAGTATGAGTGGATTCCACAATTGATATAGTGAGAGTGCAAGGGAGGCACGCATGAATATTACGCAGGAGCAGAATGCTCATCACGTCATCTTACATTTGGAAGGTCGGTTTGATTTTGGTGCGCGCAAAGTCTTCAAAGAGAAGGTGGAAAAAGCTTCGGAGCTCAAGCAGCCAGTCATCCTTGATTTATCGGACGTCGTCTTTTTGGATAGTTCCGCCCTTGGGTTGTTGGTGATTTCCCATCAAATGTTAAAAAGCAAAACCATAGCCCTGTATTTAGTCAATCCTCAAACCTATGTCCGGCAAGTGTTGGACTTGGCCAATGTGGCAAAAATTATCCCTATATATGGCGACCTGGGAGAGGTGCCCACGTCCAATTAATGTTACGCACGGTTGTGAATCCAGGGTGTATTTCACTCGATCGTGTGTTGTGTGAGCAGTCACTGGTCTGAGTGTTCGGACTGAGGATTTTTCGTTCTTCCTTCCCCCCGTTCATCTCCAATGAGATCCTCCGTTCGTGACTCAGAGGATCTTGCTTGATGCACAATGAACAGATGGTCTTCTGGTATGGCCTCATCTTCCACCTCTTCACTGAAGCAAATTCCCGTTTCAAAAGTGCTTCCCGGCATGTATTTGGTTCGCATCGTTGATTCATGGTGGAAATCCCCATTTTTCCTTCATCGCCGGATTCTTCAGAGTTCAGAGGAAGTGCAGCTTCTCATTCAGTCCGGAATCCAAATGGTGGAAATTGATGTGGGACGAGGCCGGGACGTGCAAGGCGAAGAGGCGACGACGGCAAGCCTCATTCCAGAACCTGCCACGTATGGGGAAGCCGTGGAAATCCCGGTTGACGAGGAAGCTGGCCGGACGGGGGCGCCATTGGCACATGAACCCCTACCCTTGACGGACTCCGAAATCCGGAAACGGGCCGGGCAATTACGGATGGATATGCGTCAGTCGTTGGACGATATGTTTCAAGGCCTGAAAACCGGGAATGCCCTTCCGATGGCGGCAGTTCATCAGGTAGCCGAGAGACTCATACGGGAAGTCAGTGACCATCCTATTATTCTCACCGAGGTGATGCTTCTGGAGCATTTGGAGGTCTATGACAAGACTCTTCACGCCCACGTGTTGGATGTCGCCATCTTAAGTTTGTTGGTTGGGATGCACTTGGACCTTCCGGGTACGCTTCTTCATGAGTTAGCGGTAGCCGGATTGTTGCACGATGTCGGATTTCTCAGATTACCTGCAAATGTGGTGATGAACCCAGTGGGAGACCGAACGGTCTCCCTTCCTCCTGTTCTGCGACAACATGTGAACGTGGGCGTGGCATTGATTCGCCAGCATGCCAAAGGTTCCTCCTTGGTTCATCGTTTGGTTGGCGAACATCATGAATGTGTGGATGGGTCCGGTTTTCCCAGACAGCTTGTGGCGGATTCGATTTCCGAGGGAGGGCAGCTACTGGGACTCGTGGATTATTTTGATGAACTTGTGTCGGCATGGGGAAGTCCGAATCGAATGCCGCCTGCTTTAGCACTTCGCCGCATATTTCAAGAAGTACGAGACGGGCGATTTCCATCACGCATGGGAGAGGCTCTGGTGCGAACGCTTGGGGTGTTCCCCGTCGGTACGGTCGTCAAATTATCTTCGGGGGATATTGCCGTCGTGGCCTCGCATCAACCCCAGGCAGGAGCCAAGCCAGTCGTATTGGTGGTTCAGGGGGCGGATGGTCAACCGTTGGCTCAAATGCAGGAATGGGATTTAGGCGCTGATGGTGAATTGGGGTCGACCGTGACGATCCAACATATTTTAAAGCCCGGCGATGTGGCTGTTGATTGGCAAACAATCTATTCTGAGCATCGAGCACATTCCTGATGTGGCGCGTAAAACGGGTGTTGGGAGCAACAAGTTGTCCATGGCAGATTTCTGGATAGGATCAGGCGATCGATGCGGGATGAACGTATGACGAGTGCTTTTGTGCTAACGGAAGCCATGCGTTCTCCCATTTTTCGCAGTATATGGGAAGGGCTCATGGCAGGTGTTTGTTTCATCGATTCTCAGGGGAATGTGGTGGCCATGAATCCAGCGGGATCACACATCTTAGGATGGGGAGCACAGATTCCGGTTGGCGAGCCATGTCATGCGCTTCTCGGGTGTGAAATTCCGATTTCGAATAGCGAAGAAATGATGTGTCCCCTTCAAGGACTGCTACAAGAAAAAAAAATGTTCTGGGTTCCTCGGGCCAGATTCCGTGGTCGTCATCAGCAATGGTGCTGGGTGGAGCTGAAGGGCATCGTGTTAGATGAGATTGAGGAATCGGGGAGTTTACTGATTTTTCGGGATTTGAGTGCTGATTTGAAGTATGACCATGACCGGCGACGGCTGGCCTCTATTCCGGAGGAATGTCCCTTCCCCATCATTGAAATGGATGCAGCCGGGCATTTGGTGTATGCCAATGCGGCCATGGTTGCGCTGATGGAGTATGCCGGTATTCGAGCCGATGGATTTTCGATGGCCCTCCCGGATAATTTTTCTCACAATGCCAGTCGCTGGTTGTATCAAGGATATGTGGAGAGAAATTACGAAGTAACGGTTGGCCATCGTCAGTTTGTCTGGACCTTTACGCCGCACCCGGAATTAGGGCTCCTCCGTGGATATGGAATGGATATTACCGACCGAAAATTGGCTGAGGGTGAGTTGATCGGTTTTGCGGACATGCTCGAGCGGAAAAATGAAGAACTAGATCAGGCCTTGCTGAAAGCCGAGGAGGCAACCAGAGCCAAGGCGGCCTTTTTAGCTACCATGAGCCATGAAATTCGAACCCCATTAAACGGGATCATTGGGATGGCTGAGCTCTTGTTGCATTCATCTTTGTCACGTGAACAGCAGGAAAGTGCAGCCATTATTCAAAAGTCTGGCAGTGTTCTGCTGACGATCATGAACGATATCTTGGATTTTTCAAAAATTGAATCGGGCCATTTTGCGTTGGAAACCATTGGCTTTCAGCCTCGACTTCTCCTGGAAGACGTTATCGATCTGTTTTCGGAGCGGGCCTATCGCAAGGGGTTGGATCTTGCCGGCTATGTGGAGCCGAATATTCCTCAACATCTTTTTGGGGATCCTCATCGCCTGCGTCAAATCCTCGCAAATTTTCTATCCAATGCGTTGAAGTTTACAGAGGCAGGGTCTGTCAGGGTGCATGTGACCCTGGTCCAGCAAGGATCTGATGGCACTCTGGGGAATCTTGGACGTCCCTCATTATCCGTGCCATCTGGACGATCAGTGGTTGGGATTCAATTTTCGGTAACTGACACTGGAATTGGAATATCACCGGAAGTGCAAAATAAAATTTTTCATGTTTTTACGCAAGCCGATGCCTCGACTAGCCGGAAGTTTGGAGGCAGCGGCTTGGGATTGGCTATTTGTAAACAATTAGCCGAATTGATGAATGGACAAGTCGGGGTGAACAGCCAGCTGGGGCAAGGTACCACGTTTTGGTGTCAGGTTCCTTTATTGAGTGATGAAGATTCGGGGGAAGGGGAGGAGCCAGGCTTATGTATTTGGAGAGGAGGGGCGATTGGACTGTTCGGGTTTTCAGATGCCACGAATTGGATGATGAAGAAATTGCTCCAGGAATATCAGATTCCGGTTTTTTCAGGAGAGACCCTTAGGGAAGTGGAACAATTCTTTGCCGATTCAGCAGTCCCGCCGCAAACGATAGGTGGAATTTTTATTCACTCTTCTCTTCCGCGTGAGACTCTTCAGGGGGTGATCGAAGAGGCCCGCAGGAAACAGCCACTGATGAATGTCTGGTGGGTGGGAAACTTTTGGGATCGTACCGGCCAGCAAAAACAAGAAGGTGATTCTTGGAAAGGCTTGAGTGTTCCCATTCATCGTTCGCATGTTCTACGGTGTCTCTCTACACCCGCCGAATATCCCGATTCTTCATTCCGCCATGCCTCCGTTGTTTCGTTGAAAGCTGAGGATACGAGCGACGAACCTTCAGGTGTATCTTCAGGTTGCTTAGCACAGTCGGATGCTCCAGTGGTTCTTATTGTAGAGGATAATCCGGTTAATCAAAAAGTTGCGATTGGAATGGTATCAAAATTGGGCTGCCACGTCGTATTGGCTGAATCAGGAAGTGAAGCCCTCGAGATTGTGAGTGAGCAGGTTGTGGATATGGTATTCATGGATTGGCAAATGCCGGAAATGGATGGGTTTGAGACAACGCTTCGAATACGGGCCATGGAAAAAGAGGGTCGTCTGAAATCACATGCGGATGCTCCGGATATCCAAGAAGGTCTGGGCATACGACACTTACCGATCATCGGCATGACAGCCAATGCTTTACCAGAGCATCGGGACCAATGTTTACGGATTGGGATGGATGATTGCTTGAATAAACCGATTTCCATGCAACAGCTACGGTTGACGTTGCACCGATGGTTGAATGCCTTCAAACGAATAAGGGGAAAGACGGTCACCCCAGAGCGTACCTATAACGATTCTGTGAACGGTACGCCTCAAATCGTGCCCTTGCCTGATATCCCGTATAACTGGCAGAAGGCTCTTGAGACTCTTGAAGGGGATGAGGAGTTACTCAAGGCCCTCTTTGACATTTTTGCCCAGACGGCACCGGGAATACTTCAAGATCTAGAAACCGCCATAGCCGAAGAAAATCGCGAATCTTTGTTTCGAGGTGCTCACCAGCTAAAGGGGGCTTTAGGGTCGTTATGGGCAAGTAAGCCAATGGAACAAGCTTTTTCCCTCGAACAACAGGCCTTTTCTGGAAGTATGATCGATTTGAAGGAGTCGGTGCAGACCCTGTGCCTGATGGTGGGGCAGCTCATGACCCATGGGAATGATAAAAGGGGGAGGCGATGTGGCCCGGGAGAATAATTCAACGGCGATTTCCTGCTGATGATATTCGGGAAAGATGTTGAATCTATCTGAAAACATGGGCATGAATCTTTGGATATTGGCGAGAACCCTTAAGTTTTCCGATTATTGATCCGATACGTGAAGCATTATTGACCAACTCTAATGAGGGTAGACCAATGAAAGATTTGCTGACGTTAAGTGAAGTATCCACATTTTTGAAGGTTCCCAAGTCAACCATTTACAAGTTGGCACGTGAGCGGCGATTGCCGGGACACAAGGTCGGAAAACACTGGCGGTTTGTTCGGGAAGAAATTGAATCGTGGGTGCAAAATGCCGGAGGTGAAGAACCCGTCGGAGCTATATCGCAAAATGGTGGACGGGATCGGTTCAGCCTTAATTAATCCTTTGCATATACATCCTTGTGGATGTGTCACGAGGATGCACACGTGGCGCTCTTTAATTCGCCCACCTGGGCGCCAAAGCCATACGGCATTGTCTGCTTCTCCCGCGGTTCATGTCGCGAACCCCATCCTGTTGCGGAATTCTAGCTACATTTCATAGGACAGCATCTTTCCCAATATAGCCAACCAAACTTTTCCATGCGATGAGCGCTCTTTTCCTTTTGCACGTCAGAAAGGGTGTTGAACATGGCCTTGAAGCGTTGGGTTATTAAGCTGGCTGAATAATTTTAAAACCAAGCCTTAAGAACGACAGTTAAAAAACCGAATTTTCAATAGTCGGTTCCCTATGTCAATAAATGGAGATGCGGAATATTCGTGAAAGAATTATGGTCCTGGCTCTAGAACGCTCAGAACAGCTGTTCACCGTCTTATTGTAAGGAGTTCGTTATGATCGATACGAGTATTAAAGTGTTGGTCGTGGATGATATGTCCACAATGCGAAGAATTGTCAAGAATGTGTTAAAGCAAATTGGTTTTTCGGACATCATGGAGGCCGAGAATGGTCAGGATGGCCTCACCAAACTCAAGGCCGGAGGTTTTGGGTTGGTGGTGTCCGACTGGAACATGCCGGTGATGCAAGGCATTGAATTGTTACGGGCCGTACGAGCAGATCCAGATTTGAAAAGTTTGCCATTTTTAATGGTGACTGCAGAGGCCCAAAAGGAAAATATTATCGAAGCCGTTCAAGCTGGCGTGAGCAATTACGTGGTGAAGCCTTTTACGGCGGAAGCGTTGCAAGAAAAATTAGAGAAAATTTTTGCCAAAGTCCAGGCAGGAAAATAATCCTGTATTGATGGTGTGCGGAAGGAGAACATTATGCTTGTTGATCGAGGATTTGATGATAGCACAGAACAGTCGATGACAGGGGAGGAGGCCGAAAAAGACAGTACCATCTATGCGGAATTGGCTGAGCTCACGAAGTATGTCGAAATGATGACCAAAACGATTCGCGATATGGAAACACCTGTCGCGAGTACATCCGATCAACTTCCTCAAGCTACAAAACATCTGAGTGATTTAGCCAAGCTTACGGAAGAAGGAACGCATAAGGTTCTCACGATTACGGAAGAAATGGAACGTCAAAGAGAAAAAATGATCAAAGAAGTGTCAGCGCTAAAAGTTCAGCTCAGTGGGGACCAGGCTATGGCATTGGACGCATTGCTTGAACAGTTAAAGGCCGATGAGCAGCGGCTCACGAATATTCATGTGGCTTTATCATTCCAGGATTTGGTGGCGCAACGGGTAGCAAAATTAGTAACCATTCTAAACGAAGTTCAGCATAAATTGTTGAAGCTGGTGGTGGTCTTTGGGCTTCAACAAAAAATGATGGGGAAAGACAAACATGGGGAAGGCCGTGCGTATGAAATGTTGAAGCAGTTGGAAGCCTCAAAAACTACCGCTCTTGAACAAAATTTAGTTGATGATATTTTGTCGGAATTTGGATGTGCCTAGTCATCTCCCGGACGGGAAGGCAGTGGGAGTCGGAAAAGTAAAGGATCGACTATGAATGATGAAATGCAAGAAATATTAAATGATTTCTTGGCGGAAAGCTCTGAAATGTTGGAGGCGCTGGACCAGCATTTTGTGAAATTGGAGGCCGAACCTTCCAATGCCGAACTGTTAAACGAAATTTTCCGATGCATGCATAGTATGAAGGGATCAGCCGGGTTTTTAGGCTTTACCCATCTTGTCGAAGTGGCTCATCAGGGGGAAAGCCTGTTGAACAAATTACGCCAAGGCGAAATGGCCGTTTCCCCTTTTATTATCGACATTATTTTGGAAGCAGTGGATGCGGTGAAGGCTTTGCAGGCGGACATTCGTGCAACGGGAGAAGACTCTCATGTTGAAATCGACATGATTGTGAACAAGTTGACGCTCACAATGGAAAGTGCTGCTGATTTATGCCCGCCTCCCCCTGTTTCCAAGAATATTCAACAGACTCCTCCAGATCTATCAACCCCAACTTCCTCCAGTTCTCTTTCAGAGACGGAGGATGAGGCGGAGCCAAACGAAAATCCGACGCCTTCTGTCACTTCATCAGTTGAATCTACTATGCCAAAGGAAGAAGAGGTCATTACGACTTCCGATTCGAGTCCCGGACTGTCTGAAGTACTCAATAAAATGAAAGAAGCGGCTTCCAGAACCTTGCAGGCTGCCAATCCTGCTCCGCCAAAGTCCTCGACCATAAAAGAGGAGGATCAGACTGTTCGAGTCGAGACAAGGCGATTGGATCACGTGATGAATTTAGTTGGGGAATTGGTTTTGAATCGTAATCGGTTGATGAAATTGGGCTTTGGGCTTGAAGAACAATATGAGACAAATGGATTAGTCCGCGAGTTGGGTATTACCCTGGCCCAATTAAATCTTGTGACCTCCGATTTGCAATTAGCGGTCATGAAAACGCGAATGGTTCCGATTCGAAAGGTATTTTCCAGATTTCCCCGTTTGGTTCGGGATGTCGCCAGCAAATTGGGCAAGCAGGTTCGATTGGAGTTGGCTGGGGAAGATACCGAGGTGGATAAATCCGTGGCGGATGAACTGGGTGATCCTTTGGTGCATCTGGTTAGGAATTCTATGGACCATGGATTAGAGGTGACTGAAGAGCGGAGATTAAAAGGAAAAAATACTGAAGGCTATGTTCGGCTCTCGGCCTACCAAGAAGGGAATAGTATTGTCATTCGTATCGAAGATGATGGGCGCGGACTTCAAGTTGATAAGATCGCGTCTAAGGCTCTTGAAAAAGGCTTAGTCTCTGAAGCGGATCTTAGTGCGATGTCTCCCAAAGACATTATGAATCTGATCTTTCTGCCAGGGTTTAGTACTGCCGATCAGGTGAGTGACTTGTCGGGACGGGGTGTTGGCATGGATGTGGTTCGCACGAATATTAGCCGGATGAACGGCAGTTTGGAATTGGATTCCGAAATGGGGCGCGGCAGTCTCGTGACGATCAAATTACCCTTGACGGTCGCGATCATTCAGGCCTTGATGGTGGAAGTCGAGTGCGCCACGTTTGCCATTCCGTTGGCGTCGGTCATTGAAGCGGTGAAGGTGACCAAAGAAGAAATTAAAAGTGTGAACGGGCAAGCGGTGCTAAATTTGCGAGAGCGAATTTTACCTCTGTTGGATTTAGGGCAAACATTTCATATTCCCAATTCCAAGGAAACTGAGGAATGCTATGTCGTGGTGGTCGCTGTGGGAGAACGGCGTTTTGGGGTGGTGGTTGATCGGTTGAGAGCGCAAGAGGAAGTCGTCATTAAATCATTAGGCGATTATCTGGCCAATGTGAAAGGAGTCGCTGGGGCGACAATAACCGGAGACGGGAAAGTCGTGTTGATTTTGGATATGGCAGACTTGGTAGGGGAAGTGAAATCGACAACTCTGGCAGGCATCTGATGCCTGTTCATTGATAGGTGGTAGTGATGTTAGTTCTGAATTCCAGGAAAACTTTGGATGAAGACGTAGGATAAATGGGTGTGAGGAGTACTTATGATGGCAAAGTGGATGGCAGAAATCGATCAACGAACTCGGTTGGCTGGTGCCAACAAAATGGAATTATTAATGTTTCATCTTGGTACGGAAGAAATTTACGGCATCAACGTTTTTAAAATTCGAGAAGTTATGAAGATGCCGGCGGTGACGAAAATTCCGGATTCAGATCCCCGGATTTTGGGCATTGTGAATTTGCGGGGAGAAAATGTGGCCTTGGTCGATCTCAAGCAGGCCATAGGACTCGGTCCCCTGGATCCGAATGGCGGGAAACTCATTATTGCTGAATATAACGATAATAAGCAGGGATTTTTAGTCGGTGGCGTGGATCGAATTATTCGGATGTCCTGGGAGAAAATCCAAATTCCTCCCCCTATGGTTCAATCGAGTCGCCAAGGAGCGGTGACGGCCGTGACCAAACTGGAAGATGGACGCATGGTCTTGATTCTGGATGTGGAAAAGGTGTTGGCCGAACTGCATCCCCGGACCGAAGATGAAATTCTTATCGGTATCGAGGCGGTTCAAGAATTGGAAGGTAAGCGGGTGTTACTGGCGGACGATTCATTGGTCGCCCGGAAACAAATTACCAAGACGCTTGAACGGCTGGGAATGTCATGGGAGGAAACTCAAACCGGACGTGAGGCACTGAATCGTTTACGCCAATGTGCGGAACTTGCTGAAAAACTGGACCTACCCATTTCTCATTATTTTTCGGGTGTCATTACGGATATAGAAATGCCCGAAATGGATGGATTTTCTTTGACCAAGCATATTCGAGAGGATCCACGGCTGCAAGGGTTACCGGTCCTTATGCATTCATCCTTATCCGGTCAATGTAACGTCGATAAGGGCAAGTCGGTGGGCGTGACGGATTATGTGACGAAATTTCATCCAACTGAATTACGGGATAAATTATTGGAGCATCTTGGGCGGAAGCCTTATCCGGCCTTGAAGGGGGAGATGGCGCTGAAAGGGTGATCTGAAAACCGCTTTCATGGTCTTTCAGGCGAACGTCTTGAATAAAAGTAAAGGAAAAATATGATGAACTATTGGAAACGGATTGGTATCACGACCAAGTTAGTGCTCCTGTTGGTTGGGTTTTCCCTGATTCCTTTAAGCGTACAGATATTCTCCCTTTTTCAAACGGCCTCGATTCTCGAAGATGAAGTCGGAGTGCAATACCAAGGTGTTGCCGAGCGCCTTGCGGAAAAAATTCTTTTTTCACTTCAGCAGCGCCAACAAGATTTGCTGACATTTAGTCAAAATGCCGTGGTGTTTGATCGGGATCGGTGGTACCAAGCCGGACATAGACGCAATCCGATTGTCGATACCTTGAACCGCTATATCCGAGTAGCCGGAGATTATTATTTGATTGAGATCGTTGATCCCAGTGGCCATCTTATCGCTGTGAATGATCAAAATGCCGAAGGGCAGCCTATTCACACGGATGGTTTATACGGAAAGAGTTATCAAGGAACGCCATGGTTTCAAGCGTTGCGTTCCCAAAGCCATCCTGCTCCCATCTCCAAGGATTCGAATGGGTTGAACCTCAATCGTTCAGTATTTTGGGAATACTTGAGTGAGGATCCTGATGTGCAAGCGGTGTATCCCAATGAGAGTGCGTTGAGCATTGGATTTTCAACACCTCTCTATGAGAACGGGGAGATCATCGGCTATTGGAGCCAACGTCTCAAGTTTTCATCTATTGAACGCCTGTTTCAGGAGGCTTACCAGGAATTACGGCAAGCTGGATATCCTCATGCTGAATTGAATTTACAAGATGGGCAAGGATTTCTGTTGATTGATTATACCCCTGCGAGTCTCCAAACCGAAGCCATGGTTCATGATTTTGACAAGACCCTTTTTAAGGTGAATTTACCGGAAATGGGGTACTTGCCCGCTCAGCAAGCTCTTCAGGGGCACTCGGGTTCTGCTCAATACGAGCATCCTGTCAAGCATGCGACTCAATACGTGGGGTATAGCCATTTAGGGGACGGACAGGGTTTTCAAGGGATGAATTGGTCCGTCTTGGTTCAGGTGCCCGAAGATGAGGCTCTGGCTCACGTCCGATCCATTACACGGAATACCCTTCTGGAAATGTTGTTGGGACTGGTGGTGGTGTTTCCCATTGGGATTGTCATGGGTAGAAAAGTTGTCAGTCGGTTGCGACCTATTTGGGAGGTTGCGGCCAAAGCCGCTCAGGGAGACCTGACTCACCGGGTGCCCGTTATGACCCAAGATGAATTAGGGCAAATGGGGCAAGCATTTAATAATTTGTTGGATCAGTTGAATACGATGTTGTTGCAAACTCAAAATGTGGCTCATTCGGTTTCCCAAGCGTCGCAACAGTTGTCGACTGTGGGGCACCAAGTGACCCAGGCCAGTCATATTCAAGTCTCTCAGGCCACCCAGGTGGCTCAAGCCGTGGAAGAAATGTCGTCTACAGCCGGTGATATGGCCGAAAATACTCATGGCCTCGCAGCAACCGCAACCGAAGTCAATCAATCGGCCATTCGGGGCGGCGAAATTGTGGCGACCTCTATTCAAGGAATGGAATCCATTTCCCAACGGATACAGGAATCCTCCAGTCGGATTTACCAACTTGGAGAACGGTCGAAAGAAATTGGTGACATCATCGGGGTCATTGAAGACATTGCCGAACAGACGAATCTATTGGCCTTGAATGCGGCGATCGAAGCCGCTCGTGCGGGAGATCAGGGCCGGGGCTTTGCCGTGGTGGCTGATGAAGTGCGCAAATTGGCGGAGCGAACGGGAAAAGCGACCAAAGAAATTGCCTCAGTCATTGAAGCGGTGCAAGCCGGCACCCATGAGGCCGTGCGTTCCATGGAGCAGGGGACCGAGGAGGCCAATTCGGGAGTGAAACTAGCTCGTGAAGCCGGGATTCGTCTAACCGAAATTGTGAATGGGGTGCAGCGTGTAGTGGATATGATTCAGCAAATTGCCCATTCCACTCAACAACAGTCGGATGTCTCCGGACAGATTGCTTCAAGTATTCAACAAGTCGCCCAACTGAGCCAAGACAATCAAGAACATATTCAAGAAGTGGGAGTAGCGACCCAAAAATTTGCCGCCTTAGCTGAGGAGCTGCAAACGTCTCTTCGACGGTTGCGGTTAAACGGAAAAGTGTTGATTTAGAGGAAGTACAAATTCTACGAGGGAACCAATGGGAAAGATGAGAATCGGGACAAAGCTTGTGTTGGCGTTGGGTGTATTGGCGACCGGTATGATCGTTCTGGGACTCTGGGCGACTTATCATCAGGAAGAAGGGCGTTTGCGGACTCTCCTTGAAGAAGAAGGTCGAATCATTCAAGCGCAAGTAGAAGTGACACGGGCATATATTGCAAAAAATTATGTTGGAAAATTAAAGAAATCTTCATTGGGAACTCAACTGCACGTGGCCCGTGAGCATGAGGAGGATCCACATGCCATTCCCTTCCCAGCTACCGCCACTCAGGAAATTGGTAAAGAACTCGGGAAACAAGGAGTCTTTCAAGCCAGACTGGTGAGCGATCAACCCATGAATCCCGCAAACGCCCCTCGGGATGAATTTGAAAAAAAGGCCATGGAGTTAATTAAAAATGGAGCGGAAAGTTTCAGCGATGTTCAGATCCTGAATGGAGTCCCAACCTTCCGTCGTGCCAGTGCGGATCTTGCCTCTGTTGAGGCTTGTGTAAATTGTCATGCTGGAAAACAGTTGGGAGATGTGATCGGTTTATTGGCGGTCTCCATCCCGATGGCCAGTGCCCAAGCGTCCATGGCAGGGTCTGTGCTGAATTCGGGAATCTGGATGGTCAGTATCATTGTCGTGTGTCTCCTGGCAGTGTATTGGTTTGTCCATCTCTTTGTTTTGAAGCCCTTACGGGACCTGAGTGCAATTGCTTGTGATATTGCCCAGGGGCAAGGTGATTTAACCAAGCGGGTGCCGGTAGGGAGTGGGGGAGATGAAATTACAGAATTGGCCAGGTACTTCAATGTCTTTATTGAAAAAATTCAACGGGCAATTTTAATGGTGAATGAAGGAACCAATCGGCTGGCATCTTCGACGGTTAAATTGTCGACGACAGCCGATTCCGTTGTTCGGGCGGCAGAAGGACAGGATTCACGAGTGGTTCAGTCGGCATCGGCTGTGGAGGAAATGACGATGACTGCCGGAGAGGTCGCCCGAAATTCCACGGATGCCGCAAACCTTGCTCAAGAAACTGCGCAAACCGCCAAAAGCGGACAAGAGGTGATGGAACAAACAGTTGATGGGATGCAGCAAGTCTCCCAAGCTGTGATGCAAGCGGCTTCAATTATTACGACGTTAGGGCATTCTTCCGATCAGATTGGGGAAATCGTCCGAGTGATAGAAGATATTGCCGATCAAACCAATTTGTTGGCCCTCAATGCCGCGATTGAAGCGGCTAGAGCCGGTGAACAAGGTCGTGGTTTTGCGGTGGTGGCCGATGAGGTTCGAAAGTTAGCCGAACGCACTACAAAGGCTACGAAAGAAATCGGGGATATGATTCGCCAGATTCAACAGGACACCAAGACTGCCGTCAATTCAATGGAACAAGGAACCCACAAAGTCGTATCAGGCGTGGAGTTGGCCAATAAGACCGGGGAGGCCTTGGCCAAAATATATTCGATGGTGAATTCCACAGCGGGGATGATTCAGCAAATTGCTCAGGCGGCGGAAGAACAGTCGGTGGCCACGAGACAGATCGCCAGTGATTTGGAATCCGTGACTCAGACCACTCGGGAAACCACCCAAGGTGTCACCCAATCCGCTCGTGCCTGTCATGATTTGAGTCAATTGGCAGGGGATCTTCAGAAACTAGTTCGGACCTTTAAAGTGTAGATCCGAACATGTTCACGGTTCCTTTCCTTCTTCCGATGGAGAATGAGGGCTATGTAGATGGATGTTCCGGGTAATTCAACCCCGGGTCTTGGGTCTTCGATGGATGTGATTGTTTATGATTGACGACCTGTTCAAGGATACCTACGGAATCCTTCAACAGATCTGCTGCGCAGGCGAGAGTGACATGCAATTGTTTCCAAGCTTCATCCCATCGTCCCTCGCGCTGAAGGTCCTGGAATCGCTGGTGTTGGTCCTGAAGAATGGCTTTTTTGGCATCAAGGAGCAAACGGTCGGCTTGAGAACTCGCTGGTCTTTCCATGGGTAGATATTCCTTCGTATGAAAAACTTGCAGGAAACAACATATGAATAATAAGAGTCACCCTATCAGAGAGTTTCGAGCAGCCACAAGGCGGTTCTATGTGTGGTTATTAGAGGTTGAGGACCGTTTTTGTCGGTTACTATCTATGAAAAACCACTACCAATGGCCGACAACCACATCTGAGTGTGCACAATGATTGCTCAGGCCAGTCCGATCCGGGTCTTGGTTGTTGATGATTCAACCTTCATGCGAAATACCCTGTCGACTATGTTGATGAAATATCCGGATGTTCAAATCGTGGGTACGGCCAAAAATGGCCGCGAGGCCTTGGCTCACGTGGTCAAAATGTCACCCGATGTGATGACATTGGATGTGGACATGCCTGAAATGAATGGATTGGAAGTCCTTGACCGGGTCATGGAGGACCATCCTTTGCCAGTTGTGATGGTGAGCAGTTTGACTCACGAGGGTGCTGAGGAAACTTTTCAGGCTTTGGCCCGTGGCGCATTTGATTTTATCCCAAAGCAGCAACGCATTTCCCTGGGAGATCTCGGGCCCTTGGAAGTGCGGTTATATGAAAAAATCAAAAGTGCATTTGACAATAAACAACGATTTCTTCGAAGCCTTGGTAAAGGAGAGACGGGAGCAAAGGGAGGGGCTCAGAGAAGTGTTCGCCCCCCTCAAGTCACTGGGCACCATCGAAGCTTCAGTGGCTCTGACAACCGCGTGGGTGAAACCCCGCTCCGGGTTCAGAAGGTCAATGCTGATCTGTTGGTAATCGGCGGTTCCACGGGGGGGCCTCAGGTCTTGACCGAGTTGTTCCAGCACCTCCCCGGATCGTTTCCCATTCCCATTTTAATTGTTCAACACATGCCAAAATTTTTTACCACCGTGTTTGCCAGTCAGCTTGCCAAAATTTCACGAATGTCCATTCAGGAAGGGCAAGAGGGAGAAATCCTGCAGCGCGGCAAGGCTGTCATTGCGCCGGGGGACCATCATGTAACCGTGACCCGAAACGGGCAAGGCAGGCCTGTTATTCATATTTCAGAAGAACCCCGAGACCGCCCGTATTGGCCATGCATTGATTTGGCCTTGACGTCTGCATCTAAACATTTTGGATCACGTGTGCTCGCGGTCATCTTAACCGGCATGGGACAAGATGGGGTGATGGGCTGTCAGGATATTAAATCGCATGGAGGGAAAATCCTAGTTCAAGATGAACTGTCCTCGATGGTATATGGGATGAACCGGGCGGTTTGGGACGCGGGTCTTGCAGATGAGATGGTGTCGGGATCGAATTTAGCTCAGCGTTTAGTGGAAATGGTGGGCGGGTAAATGTCAAGAAGCCCAGGAAAATCGGATGTTTGCCACATGTGTGAAAATATGTAAGAAGAGGGAAATGTCATGAATGGTAAAGGGCCGCAGTTGATCCGAGAAGACTACGACGAGGGCGATGGAGAAGTATTGCAATTAGTTAGTTTTCAGTTAGGGCAAGAAGAATTTGCCATTGATATTCTTGGAGTGCAGGAAATCATCCGGCTCGTTGAAATCACGCCCGTGCCCAATGCCCCCTACTATGTAGAAGGGGTGGTGAACCTTCGTGGAAAGGTGATTCCCATTATTAATCTCCGCTCCCGATTTGGATTGCCGGAAGTGGAGCCTACGAAAGATACACGGATTATTGTGGTTGAAGTGGAGCATTCCATTTTAGGATTTATCGTGGATTCAGTGGAGGAAGTCCTGCGATTGCCTGAGGAAGTCATTGAACCCCCTCCTACCACTGGTCGGGGAGGTTCTGATGATTTCCATAAAGGGGTTGGGCGAGTGGAAGGACGCCTCTTGATTCTTCTCGATTTAGAATTGTTATTTGGGTTGTCAAAAGTGGCATAAGGAGAAGCCGCAGGTATGGATATCTTATCAGTCTTAGGGATTATTGTGGCATTGGCCTCAATTGTGGGTGGCCAACATTTGGAGGGAGGGCATTTAAGCTCGATTCTTCAGGGAACGGCCTTTCTCATTGTGATTGGCGGTACCTTAGGTGCCGTGATGTTGCAATTCCCGATGTCCATCTTTCTCCGAGCATTAGGCAGTGCGGGTATGGTATTTGGAAACGTCAACGTGGATATGAAAGGGATTATTGCCAAGATCGTGGAGTTGTCGAATATCAGCCGGAAGCAAGGTCTCCTGGCCTTGGAAGGCCAAATGAAAACTCTGACCGACCCCTTGATGGCAAAAGGGGTACAACTAGTCGTTGACGGCACCGAGCCGCATAAAATCAAAGAAATCTTGGAAGTGGAAGTGGAAATCTTCGAAGAAGAATACGCCACCAGCAGCAAGGTGTATGAAGCATTCGGGGGCTATGCGCCATGTGTGGGAATTATTGGCGCAGTGCTGGGGTTGATTCACGTGATGGAAAATTTAGCTGATCCCTCCGCCTTGGGAGGTGGCATTGCCGTGGCATTTGTGGCCACCGTGTACGGGGTCGGTGCCGCCAATCTTATTTTTTTGCCGATGGGCAATAAGATTAAGCTGAAAACAAAAACGTTGATTGTTGGGAAAATGATGGTCATCGAAGGCCTCCTTTCGGTCGCCCAAGGAGAAAATCCTCGGATGATTGAAGAAAAACTCAGTGGATTCCTGCCGACTTCGGAAAAACCGAAAAAATCATAAAGAGCCATCCAGAAACGGTGTAGTGATAAACAGGGTATGAAAAAAAAACACGAAGAACATGAAAATCACGAGCGATGGTTGGTCTCCTACGCGGATTTCATTACGCTGTTATTTGCCTTCTTTGTGGTGATGTATTCAGTGTCTTCCGTGAATGAAGGCAAGTATAAAGTGCTCAGCGAATCAATGGTGTCGGCGTTTTCGAATAGCAAGCCGGTTGGCGAGTTGAGTGTGCTGAATCTTCCGGTAACCAAAAACAAATCCATTGTCGTCAAAGAGGCGCCGGCCAATCAGGATAATGCCCGGTCTTTTATCAAGGTGGCGAATGCCATCTCCATGGCCAAAGTGCCTGATGGGGTAAAAATAACTTCCACTGAACGAGGGTTGTCGATTCGCATTAAGGATGATGCGCTCTTTGAAAGCGGCCGTGCTTCGCTCAATCCTCACATGAAAGAGTTTCTTGATTTAGTGGCTGGTTTGGTCAGTGACTTACCGAATTTAATTGCCGTGGAGGGGCACACCGATAATCAACCAATCCGATCGGCTGCGTTTCCCTCAAATTGGGATCTCTCAACTGCCCGTGCTAATGTGCTCGTTCGATACTTTACGGAATATCATGGGTTGGCACCTCATCGATTTTCTTCCACCGGTTTTGCGGGTACTCGCCCCATTGAAACCAACGACACACCGGAGGGAAAGGCCGAGAATCGAAGGGTAGAAATGATTGTGCTTCGTCATATAAGCCCTCAAATTTCTCCTCCCCATCCTTTTTTGCCCTAAATCTTGCTCTGCGCAAAATCAACCGGTGGCCAGCCAAGAAGTTGATTCTTTTCAATCAATCGGGGTTTATTTCTCGCGGGTTCTGTTATTTATCCTCAAAGTGCAACTAGGCAGGATTCCACTCAGGAGGGGAAAGTTATGCCCATTGCGCTTGCAAAATGGACCATCTCCTCACGTGTCCTCAGGTAAGTCTTCTCTGATTCCACTGCTCTCATGAAGTAGAGAATGATAGAACAACGGGGCATCTACAAGGGCCTCTGTCTGGTTTAGCCCCGATTCGACTCCTGATTTTCCTGTCTCTTCCCTTTGTCCTTGCCATTGGCACATCCGTTGCAGATTTCACCAGACATGATGATGAAAAATGGTGTGAAATGAATCGAGGTATTTATCCTCCGCTCGCTGGGGCGTTGGCGTTGGAACGCCGACTTGAAGTGCTGTCTCATAACATTGGGAACGTGCACACCACGGGATTTAAAAAGGATAAACCAATTTTTGCCACGATCCTCGGACAGACGTCAGGACCTTCCGTGGCTGGGATTGATTTATTTCCCTTGGTTGATGGTTTGCCTCCTGATCGATCACAAGGTGTGCTGGTGCATACTGGTCAACCCTTGGATATCGCCTTGGAAGGAGAAGGATTTTTTGTGGTGAAAACTCCTGAAGGGAATCAATATTTTCGAGGCGGCAGTTTTTATCGCAATGTGGATGGCATTCTGGTGACTCCCATGGGGGATCCGGTATTGGGGAAAAAGGGGCCGATCAAACTACCCATAGGAGATATCGGTATTGATGCCGATGGGGGCATCCGTGTGAATAATATCCAGGTGGACCAATTGCGAGTCGAGAAAGTCCCTCAGGGAGAGGATATCGGCAAAATTGGTGACTTGTATTGGAGTACTCCCTCCAAAGGGGTTCCGGCCACTGGCACCAAGGTTCAGCAGGGCATGTTGGAAAAATCCAATGTGAATCCGGCTCTGGACATGGTGGAACTCATTACGGTCACGCGGGAATACGAACAGATGCAGCGGGCCATTCGAGCCATGGATGAGATGACGGGGCAAGCGATTCAGGCAGCTCGGGTGCAGGGATAACGGGTGAGGCTGATAACGATGGATGGTGAAGAGGGAGAGAACGTCTTATGATTCGAGCGATGCATACTGCGTCAACGGGCATGTTTGCGCAACAATTGAATATCGATACGATTGCGCACAATCTGGCCAACGTCAATACCACGGGGTTCAAGCGGAGCCGCGCGGAATTTGCCGATTTGCTGTATCAGGTTTCTCGCCTCCCTGGTGCCAGCGCCTCTAACGTCGGAGTGTTTCCCGTTGGGATGCAAGTGGGATTGGGGGTTCGTCCCGTAACGGTCGCCAAGGAATATGTACAAGGAAGTCTCAAGCAAACCTTTAATGAATTGGATATGGCTATTGAGGGGGCAGGATTCTTTCAGGTTAATCGACCTGACGGCTCCACGATGTATACCCGAGCCGGATCCTTTAAGCGGGACAGTACGGGGAATGTGGTGACGGGTGACGGGGATACGCTTGTGCCGTCGATTACGATTCCTTCAGGGGCCTTGAAAATTGATATCGGGCAAGATGGGACCGTGTCGGTACAACTGCCGGGAGTTGCCCAGGCGACGCAGGTGGGACAAATTCAGCTCGTCCGGTTTGATAATCCGTCAGGGTTGATCTCGCAAGGCAATAACTTATTTGTGGAAAGTTCGTCCTCTGGGCCGGCCCAGCAAGGGACGCCTGGGTTTTCAACCGGATTTGGGTTGATCCAGCAGGGATTCTTGGAAATTTCCAATGTGAATATCGCGGACGAGATGGTCAATATGATTCTGGCGCAGCGGGCCTATGAGTTAAATGCCAAAGCAATTCAAGCCTCCGATGACATGTTGTCAGTCGCGAATCAGTTGCGGAGATAAATGATGAAGCGAGTGATTCTTATCCTGGTTGCGATCGCCGGCTGGATGGTATGGGTGTGGTTGGCGGAAAACAGCGTAGCTTCAAATGCTTCTGCCGCCACGCCAGAGATGCAAGCGGTGAGAGCGCATGATTTTGAAGAAGCTCTGCTGAAAGAAATTTTACGACGCTATTCTGGACCCACTCATCACATTAGTCTCCAGGTTCTATACCCTCAGCATCCTATTCGCGTGCCCAAAGGCCGTCTCCATATTGAGGTGGATGAAGTGAATGGAGGACGAACCGGGCGGCGGGCCTTTCGTGTCCAGATCTTTGTGGATGGCCAATTTGTCAAAACGGTCAATGTCGTAGGGGAACTCAAGGGGAAAGCTGATGCCGCAATGCCTGTTCGGTGGATCAAACCCAAGGAAATTTTGTCAGTCGAGGATATTGAATTTGTCTCTGTCGAAGTGCCTACACTGATCCATGATTTGGTACTGACTCCGGAAGAGGTCATTGGCAAACAAGTCTTACGGCCACTTCCTCCGCATCAGCCGATTCGCAAAACGGCTTTGGATGCTCCCCCCGTCGTCCACAAAGGCGATCGGGTCATGATTGAAGTCAAAGGGAAAGGATTACTGGTGCAAACCGTGGGAATGGCAAAGTCCGCCGGACGAACTGGAGAGACGATTCCGGTCATGAATCAAAGCTCCGGGCGGGAAATTTTAGGTATGGTGCTCGGCGCTGGCGTGGTGGAGGTACCTTTTTGAAGAGGGAAGGGAATCTTCAGCGAGTGGTGTTCTGGGGGCTGTTCGGTACACTGGGACTGGGTATGCTTTCAGGCTGTGCGAAAACACCCAAGACCGTTCACATCGAGGAAGATCCGCCGGTGATGGAGAGCAGCCGACATGCCTCATTGGGGTCGTTGTGGGAGCCTGACAATGGACGGGCATTTATGTTTGAAGATCGCCGGGCTAGCAGGGTGGGCGATATTGTCATTGTGCGAATTGTTGAACAGCATAGCGGATCGAAATCGGCCAGTACAAAGGCTGATCGAGATTCCACGATTTCAGCCGGTGCCGGGGGAGGACTATTTGGGTTGAATTCATTAACTCAAAAATTTGCTCAATATTTTGATCTTGATGCGACGACGTCGAATGCGTTTGAAGGGGAAGGGTCCACCAGCCGTGAAGATTCCTTGAACGGGACGATTGCCGCCAAAGTCGTGGAAGTGTTTCCCAATGGAGATCTGAGAATTCGGGGAAAGCGGGAGGTCACCGTCAATAGTGAGAAGCAAACCATGATTATTCGTGGCATTGTCCGTCGGATCGATCTCGATACCACCAATACCGTGATCTCCACTGCGGTGGCTGACGCTCAGATTGAATACACCGGATTAGGCGTTGTCGATGAGGTGCAACGCCCGGGGTGGCTGGTCCGTTTATTTAATTGGTTGACGCCTTTTTAACGTAATGAGCTGAATGAGTAAACGTGAAATTCAAAATATCAGGACCGGGATGAAGAAACGTATCTGGTGGATGGCGATGGTGGGATGCCTCATCCTGTTTCAGGTGGTGCCTCTTGGAACAGTGGAGCTCATGCTTCGATCATCCGAGGCGGCACGGATTAAAGACATCGCTTCGATTGAGGGTGTCCGTGAAAATCAACTGATTGGTTACGGGTTGGTGGTGGGGTTGGATCGGACCGGTGATTCGGTGGTGGGCGGACAGTTTACGGCACAGGCCATCATTTCCATGTTAAATACCATGGGAATTAATTTGAAGGTGGATCCTATCCAGCTGCTGACCAAGAATACCGCCTCCGTCATTGTCACGGCCAAACTTCCTCCCTTTGCCCGACCCGGCATGAAATTGGATGTTCAGGTATCCTCCTTGGCCAATGCGAAAAGTCTTAAAGGTGGCACTCTCTTACTGACGCCTCTGAAGGCCCCAAACCAGATGATCTATGCTGTGGCCCAAGGCCCGATCTCGACGTCCGGATTTGAAGCAGGGGAGGGCGGTACGTCGGTGGTCAAGAATCAACAGTCGGGAGGAATCGTGCCCGGCGGGGCGATTGTTGAGCGTGGGATTGATTTGGCATTGCAATCCTGGGAGAAATTTTCTCTCACGATGCACCAAGCGGATTTTACGACGGCTCTTCGTGTTTCTGAAGTCATCAACGCCCATTTGGGGGAAGGTGTGGCTGCCGCACTGAATTCCGGTCAAGTTCAAGTGACGTTGCCCCCCCAATATCAAGGGCAGGTGGTGCAAATGATCGCCGCCGTTGAAGGGTTGGACGTCAATGTCGATGTACGGGCCAAAGTCGTGGTGAATGAGCGAACTGGGACGATCGTCATGGGTGAACACGTACGGTTGTCGAGTATGGCTATCTCACATGGAAATTTAACGATCAAAATTAAAAGCCGGTTTAATGTTTCACAACCGGAGGCCCCCGGACTGATCGGATCGGCGGCTGGTGAAACCGTCGTGACTCCTGAAGTCAATACGGATGTGGAGGAAGAACTGAAGCGTGTGATCCAGGTGGACGGGTCGGTGACGCTTGGCGATTTGGTCAAAGCCCTGAATTCGGTTGGTGTCACGCCAAGGGATTTGGTCGCCGTCCTCACCGCCGCCAAAGCCGCAGGAGCGTTGCAGGCGGATTTGGAACTGATTTAGTGCGAGAATCTAGAGAAACCTGGCCTGTTGCCTAATTTGTGGGAGTCGAGACAATGGATCCCTTAAATCCAATTGATCCGAGCCAGATAAGTCAAACCCTGACCTCAGGAAGAGCCACGCAGGTAGAGCAATTGGCGAGGCGAGGGGAGATTCTGAAAGCCAGCCAGGAGTTTGAGTCATATTTTCTCTCCTATTTAATGAAAATTATGAGGGAAACCGTCCCTCAGGGCACCCTAACCTCCAATCGGATGGGAGAGATGTATTTCTCCTTCTATGATGAAGAATTGGGGAAACGTGCCGCTCAAGCCGGGGGTTTTGGGCTTTCCCAATACATGCTGGCCTCGATTGCAGACCAGGAAACGGCTGCCAAAACTCCCCCACCTCCTCCATCTTTGTCGTAAATGTCCTCTGTTCTATAAAGTTTGGGCATGTTGCTTCCGATAAAAGGAGATAAGGAGGCAAGATGCCATGACGATACGGAGTCTTGATCCCAGTGGAGAACTGGGCAAACTGTTTTTCCAGATTCAGTCAAAAAACCTGCAAGAGCCTGCATCCACGGACTCTGGGCCGGCTCGACGGGCGCCATCACGAGATGCGGTAGACTTGTCGGCGGTCGCCCAGGTTCTTCAGGAACTCACCACACGGGCGGAGGCTCTCCCGGATGTTCGATCTGAGAAACTGCAGGCGCTGCAACAGCGTTTGGAGGCAGGTGAACCGTTAGCCACTGCCGATCAAGTGGCTGGGGCTGTAATTCATGAGACCTTGCTCAATGGGCTACGAGGCTAATCTTCCATAAGCCAGTCGGTAAAAAAGGAGTCAAGCCCCAATGAAACCCTCTGTCATCCCAAGGGACTCGTTGTTCCGGTTATTCCAACAATTGCACGAATCCCTTCAGGCATTTGCCAATCTCCTAATCGAAGAAGAAGTGGTGATGAAGCGTCTCGACCGCGAAAAAATAATGGCATTGGTCGAACAGAAGGTGCGGATACTCGATGTCTTTCAACGCTACGAGCGGGAACTCGCTGCGGTGTTGCGTCCCTGGATCTCCTCAGGGTCGCCTGCGGCTTGCTGGGACTTGATTGGTCAAGCCCCGGAATTCCAATCAGTGGCCCGACATGCCCGGTTTCAGGCCATTAAACAGACCGCCCAATGTATTCGTGAGCAGCGTCAACGCAATATGGCCCTGATTCGACGGGGACACTATGTCATACAAGAGGCCCTGAATCTCGTATTCATGGGACTCGGGCAGGGACCGGTGTATCAAGGAACAGGAACTCTTCGGGTTCAACCCATTACCGGGTCAGTCAGTCTTCGAGGATAACGGATCCTACTTATGGCTGGTATTAGTCATCTTTTTAACATTGGGCGATCGGGTATCCAGGCTCATCAGCAGGGTTTGGCCACTACGTCCCATAATATTGCCAATATCAATACGAAAGGTTATTCCCGGCAGGAAGTGATCTTGGATACGAAACGTCCTGCTGAGGGGGTGATTGGCAGTGGGGTGGAGGTGAGTCAGGTTCGGCGATCCGTGGATACCTTTTTAGAAAACCAGATCACGTCGGTAACGGAAGAATTAGGATATCTATCTTCTCGACATAACTTTTTAATTCAAACTGATGGGTTATTTACGGAAACAGATAATTCCGGCATTTCTTTCAGTCTGACGGATTTTTTTAATGCGGTGCGAGATGTCGCGACTAATCCGGAAAGTGCAATTCAACGAACGGTGTTGTTGGCCAAAGGGGATTCTTTGACTGACCAATTTCTTGGAATGGCTCAGAGGCTCAATCAAATTCGATTGGATGCGGACGGAGAAATTGCCAGACATGTGGAGACGATCAATGGATTGGCCATTCGGGTGGCCTCGCTGAACGACGAGATCTTTAAGGCCGAATCCAGTGGGCGGGAAGCGCCAGACCTTCGTGATCAGCGGGGGACGTTGATTAACGAAATGGCCGAATTAGTGGATATCAAACAGGTGACATTGCGTGATGGCATTGGGATTACAGTTGGCGGACAACTCTTGGTGGCCGGTAATCATGCCAATGCGTTGGCGACGACGCCTGATGCCGATAATCCGCCGATGACCAATGTGGCATTTGTGCGAAGCGATGGCAACTTGCTATCCATTACCGAAAAAATTGCCGGAGGAAAAATCGGCGGTCTCTTAATGCTTCGCGATACCGATCTGGTGGCATTTCAAGATCGATTTGATCGGACCGCCGCTGTTTTGATCAATGAATTCAATCAGCAGCATGCGGCAGGTTACGGACTTGATGGTACGACGGGCAATCTCTTTTTTTCTGCATTAAGTCCCGATGCTCCATTGGCGCGTGACACGAATACGGGGACGGCGGTTGGGACGTCTGTGGCGATTGCCGATCCAACGTTATTAACATTTGACAACTATGAGATCCAATTTACCGGTGCGGCGGCGTACTCGATTGTGGATACGACGACCGGCTCTACCGTGACTTCTGGGGCATATACCTCAGGGGGAACGATAAATTTCGATGGGTTGGACGTCGTGGTCACCGGAACCGTCGCTGCCGGGGATGTCTTTACGCTCAGTGCGCATAAGGGGGCCGCTCAACGGTTTGGACTTGCCATTAGTGACACTGATACGTTCGCCGCCGCGTCAACTTCCGCGACTATTCCAGGGGGCAATCAAAATGCCTTGTCTTTAGTGAATTTGCACACTTCTCGTCAGAGTGAGTTGGGGAATGTCACGTTGAATGATTATCACACTATTACGATTGGAGATGTGGGCAGTTCGACACGGGAGTCCGAATTAACTCTGCATAGCAAGGAATTAGAAGTGGATCAGGTGACTCAGCTTCGGGAACGTGTCTCGGGAGTCTCTCTGGATGAAGAATTGACCAATTTATTGAGCTTTCAACGAGCGTTTGAGGCGTCGGCTCGCATGATCACCGTTGCGGATGAATTATTGCAGACTGTTTTGACGATGGGACAATAATCTGAAAGCAATGGGTTGGAAGAAACCGATTGCCGGGGTGGGTAAGATAATCACATCCGTCAGGGAACAAGTGGAGATCGGGCAATGAGGGTCACTGAACGTCAACAGGTCGAAGCCCTTTTAACCAATATCCGGAGATTACGCGGGAATATTTTCGAACGGAACGAACAAATTGCGTCAGGAAAACGTGTCAATCGTCCCTCAGATGATCCTCCGGCGATGGAGCGTATCAATCAGTTTCGCAATGTGTTGCAAACCACGGAGCTCCGACGTTTAAACGTCACTGAGGGGGTGGGCCGTTTGAATTTATCGGATAGTACTCTGGAAACGGCTGGGTTGAGTATGCAACGAGCGAAAGAATTGGCCATTCAAATGCGGAATGACACCAATTCAGCGGTTGAACGGGCCAATGCTGCTAAAGAAGTGCAGCAGCTCATCCTGGGCATGGTGGGGTTGGCGAATACCCAACTGAATGGGCGATTTATTTTTGCCGGGAGCCAGACTCAATCTGAAGCCTACGTGTTAGGTACTGCGACGGCGTCCGCCCATAGTGCCAATACAGGTGGGGCTACGATTGCGGCCACGGTGGCCACGGCGTCGGCCCTGCAGCCGGATTTGTATCGAGTGGAATTTACCTCTGCCACACAATTTGATGTGATCAATGCCACCACCAATCAAACCGTGTCGAGTGCGAATGCCTATACATCTGGGGCCACGTTCTCATTTGATGGATTGGATGTCACGATCACGAATGGTGGTGGGCCGCCCCAAAGCGGAGATCAGTTTTTCGTTCGGGTAGGGTATGCCTATCAAGGCGATAGCCAAGCCATTCCCATTGAAGTCGGAGATGGGCGGACGGTGGATTCGAATGTCACCGGCGATCAAGTATTTTCTGGACCGACGAGCAATCTCTTCCAAAATTTACAAGACTTTCATCAAGCCTTGCTGACCAATGACGTCAACGGGATTGATACGGCCATTGGAACCTTTGATGATTCCTTATCCCAAGTTCTCGACGCCCGGGCAGATTTGGGAGCCAAAGTGAATCGATTGGATACGATTCAGGAAGGATTGGATCTGTTGACGCTGAATACTCAAACTCTTCGTTCTGAGTATGAGGATGCAGATTTTGCCAAAGTCGCGTCCGAATTGGCCACTCTGCAAACTACGCTGGAGGCTTCGATGGCCACGCTAACCCGGCAGTTTGAAACTAGTTTATTAAATTATCTTTGATCAATGAGTCATGCTCTGGTGACCTCCCTGTTGTTCCTTCCATTACTGAAAGGTGGCTGTTGACCGTTATGCGCGTGCTGGTTGTTGATGATGACCCTTTGACCTTGCACATGGTGGTGTATCGTCTTCGTCAATGGGGGCATGATGTGATTTCCGCCAATGATGGAACGGCGGCTTGGGAGTTTATTGAAGCTTCTCCCACTCCCAATGTGGCTATCATGGATTGGATGATGCCGGGGATCAGCGGGTTGGAGTTGTGCCAACGGATCCGAGCAAGAGCGGGTGTCCCCTATCTCTATATTATTTTGCTGACGGGCCGAAATCATCCCGAGGATTTAATTGCAGGGTTGGATGCGGGGGCGGATGACTATCTGACCAAGCCATTTCATCTAGGTGAATTGGATGCACGGTTACGTGCGGGAAAGCGTATTGTGGATCTTCAAAACGAGCTGATTTCCACCAGAGAGACGCTTCGTATTCAGGCGATGCAAGATCCCTTGACTCAAATTTTAAACCATGGGGCGATCCTGGATGCGTTGTTACGGGAAGTGGATCGTGCCCATCGGCAGCGACAACCGGTGAGTGTGATTTTAGGAGATTTGGATGCCTTTAAAGCCGTTAATGATACCTATGGACATATTGTGGGCGATCAAATTCTGATTGAGGTGGCCGAACGGATGCGAAGTTGTCTGCGCTCTTATGATTCGATCGGCCGGTATGGGGGCGAAGAGTTTTTAATGGTGTTACCCAATAGTGATGCGGAGCAGGCTCTGAGTTTGGCAGAGCGAATCCGATTGGCCGTGTGTAATATGCCCTTTCACTATAAAAATATCGAGTTGAGCGTCACGTTAAGTCAGGGGGTGACGACATGGACGGAGCCCTATCCGTTTCCATTGGAACGGCTTATTCAAACCGCAGATGGTGCCCTGTATTTGGTCAAAAATGCCGGGCGTAATGGTGTGGAATACGCCCATTTTGATGTCGGTGAGGATGAGGCTGTGGTGCCGATTGGTCGTCCCAACCCTCTCCTTCGAATGCCATGAAGACGTTACTTGTCATTAATGACGATCCGGTTCAGCTGCATTTCCTGTGTGGGTTGCTGTCAAAGGACCAGTATCAGGTCGTCTCCTATCATTCTTCCGAAGAGGCTTGGTTATGGTTACAGCAAGGACATGTTCCAGATGGGATTGTATTAGACTTGCATATGCCGGGGATCAGTGGATGGCGATTCTGCGAGTTAATGCAGGGGCATTTTCCCCAGCCTGGGCCTAGGCCAATGATCCTGGCGGTTTCCGCCACCTATTCAGGATCAGAAGTGGAAGATGTATTGATCGACTTAGGTGCTTCGGCATTTCTCTCCCTGCCAGCTGAGCCAAGTCGTATTCGCCTGGCTGTTGCGGGATTATGGAAACATTCCGAAAAAGCGTCAGGGGTGAGAGTCTGGATTGTGTCGACGAATGTGGCGCAAATTGAACGAATGCGTCAGGTCTTTCATGCACGGGGTTGGCAGGTAGTCTGTTATGCCAGTGGAGAGCAGGTGATGGCTACATCCGGTGAATGCGCCCCGGATTTTATCGTGGTCGATGATCCTTTATCCGATATGAGTGGGCGCGATGTGCGTCACTGGTGTAAAATGTCATTTCCTCATGCCACCTGCATTCTCCTTGAAAGTAAGCCGGGATCGGTAGAATCGTCTCTGCAGGTCACCGAAGGGGATTTGGTCTTGAGCAAAGGTTGTGATCCCAATGAGCTGTTGGCCCAGTGTGAAAAAGGGCGATGGGAGCGGGCTCTGACTCGTGTGGAGCATCTCCTGGAAACTCGGACGAGTGATCTGCGGGAGTCTGAAGCCCAATTTCGTGGGCTTTTCGAAATTATTCCGGATATTCTCGTTATTCATGATCAACGGGGCCTCGTTCACCATATTAATGCGGCGGGGGCCAGGCAATTAGGATTTTCTCCCAGTGAGCTGCTGGGGCAACCGTTGGAGAAGCTGTTTCCCTCCGATCAGGTCGGAGGAGTTGAATGTACTGGGGTCGGCTCTTCTCTTGGGGAGACGGGTTGGACCGAAACGCTCTTGTTGGCCAAGGATGGGAGGGAGGTGCATGCGGAAGTCACCGAGCGACCTGTGCGATTTGCTGGGAAACCACAGAGACTCCTCATCGCCCGTGATCTCTCCAGTCGAAAGCAGATGGAGGCGGAAAAGGCCAAGCTGGAACAACAATTACGTCAAGTGCAAAAAATGGAAGCCATTGGCCGGTTAGCCTCCGGGGTGGCGCATGATATGAATAACATCATGACTGCCATTTTAAGCCATGCCAGTTTACTGAAATCGCGTTCTGATCCACAGGAAGGGGCGTGGACGGTTGGGGATGTGATCGAAAAGGCCGTTCGTCGCGGGAAAGAATTGACGTCCCAACTTTTAGGTTTCTCGCGCCAGGGCAAACATCATCATGTATCCGTAGATCTTCATGAAGTAGTGGGGGAAGTCGCGCATTTGCTGGAACGGACCATGGGCAAGACAATAGTTTTTCAGATGGATTTTCAGGCAGCCCAGCCCTGGATTGTGGGGGACCCGAATCAAATTTTTCAAGTATTCATGAATCTTTCCGTGAATGCGTGCGATGCGATGGGATCCAACGGATTGTTACGCTTTTCTACCTCCAATGAAACCGTTTCGCCGACCCAAGCGGCGCATGTCCCAGGTCTTTCCCCTGGAGATTATGTCGTGATTCGTGTGACCGATAGCGGGGAAGGGATTCCACTCGACATGCAGGGAAAAATATTCGAACCCTTCTTTTCGACGAAGGATTCGGGTAAGGGGTCTGGTATGGGATTAGCCATGGTCTATGGAATCGTGAAAAATCATCGGGGCTATATTGGTGTGACAAGCACGCTGGGTGTTGGGACTACGATGAAGGTGTATCTGCCAGCTCTCTCCGGGCCTCCACCCCGGTCCGTTCCGATTCAGAACACCGTGCCCTCCAAGGGAACCGGTCATATTCTGGTTGTGGACGATGAACCCGAAGTCGCGGAGGCGGCTCGAGCGGTACTGGAATATTTAGGGTATCAGGTTTCGGTGGTGTCGAATGGGAAAGCGGCCATAGACTATTGTCAGAATGCCGGCCATCAGGTTGATATGGTTCTTTTGGATATGATTATGCCTGATATGGCAGGCCCGGAATGTTTCGTACAATTAAAGCGGCTCATTCCGGACATCAAGGTTATATTATGTACGGGGTATGACCGGAATCATGCCGTGCAAGAATTGCTGGATCAGGGTGTGGTAGCCTTTTTGCAGAAACCCTACGAATTAGATCAAATTGCCAAGGTGTGCAAAGAACTGAGTCAACCAGTCGGGGCATGTTCCGATTCGGCGTCGAGGGCAGCTTCTTCGGAAGTGACGCGTGTTTGAGAACTGCCGAAATGTGTATTCACCAACCCGATGAGGAGACAAGATGAAGGTGTACAGTAATCGATTTGGAACGTTAGACGTGACCGAGGAGTCTCTGGTGATTTTTCCTGCTGGGCTGGTGGGATTTCCATCTCATCATCGGTTTGTGGTGTTGGATGTGGAAAATACGTCGGAATACCAATGGTTGCAATGTGCCGATGAGCCAAGTTTGGCGTTTGTATTGGTGGATATCCAGAGCCTGGATACGGATTGTCAGATTGAAATTCCTGATGACAGTCTGCACGAACTGGACGTGCAAACCACAGATACTTTGTCGTTGTTGGCTGTGGTCACCATTCCGGCTGATGCTCCTGAGCGGGCCAGTGCGAATCTGCGAGCCCCAATAATTGTGAATCTACGAACGCGGAAGGGGAAGCAATTGATTTTGCACGAATCCATGCCTATTCGATATCCATTGATCCCCGAATCGGCGCAGATGTCGAGATCACCAACTGCCACAACGGAGCCAGCATCTGTTTAGCGACTCAATGAGACAACGATGAACACCGGTTTATGGAGAGCATCCGTTCACCGATTGCCCCCAACTCTTGCAACCTGGTGCTGAAACAGATTGCAAGCTATTGATAGCCAAGGAAGGCCCTTATGTTGATTTTAACCAGAAAAAAAGATGAAGCCATTCGACTTGGAGAAGATATCCGAATTGTCTTAGTGCAAATTAAAGGCGGACAGGTGCGGATTGGCATTGAGTGTCCCTCGACGATTCGAGTGCTTCGAGAAGAACTGTATGAGGCGGTTCGGCAAGAAAATCTCAATGCCTTGTCCGCCGATCCTTCGCTTGTGAAAACATTGCCTACCAGGAAAAAAGTTCACGAAGATTCGTCGTCTCCATCCACTTCATGAGGTAATCGGTTGCCCTGAGAGGTTATTGGTCGTATGCGTGTCAGGCTACACACGCGGATGAGGCTGGTCAGTGTCTATTTTTGCACTCTAAGCGGAACGTTTCTAGTCTCTGACGCGACTCAGGATAGTTCATTTGTGATTGTGTGAGGGCAGAGAGTCGAGGAAATTGTGGAGTACGCCAGAAGGGGTGATCAATGAACATTCTCATCACGGGTGGAGCGGGGTACATTGGTTCAGTGTTGACAGGGGAATTGTTGCTACGCGGTCATCAGGTGACCGTGCTTGATAACTTTCTCTATCGCCAAACCAGTCTCTTAGATTGCTGTGCCAATGCCAATTTTCAGGTGGTTCGAGGGGATTGTCGAGATGACCGGGTGTTGGGAAACTTGGTCAAGGACGCGGATTGCATCATTCCCTTGGCAGCGTTGGTCGGAGCTCCCCTTTGCTCGCAGGATACGACGGGTGCATGGTCCATCAATTATGAGGCTATCCGGTGTTTGTGCAAATTAGCCAGCCCATCCCAGTATATTATTTTTCCGGTGACGAATAGTGGGTATGGAATTGGGGAGCCGGGGAAATTTTGTACCGAAGAAACGCCCCTTCGTCCCATTAGTCTCTATGGAGAAACCAAAGTGAGAGCTGAAGAAGTGGTTCTTGAACGGGAAAACTCCATTACACTCCGTTTAGCCACGGTTTTTGGGGCCTCCCCGCGCATGCGGGTCGATTTATTAGTCAACCATTTTGTCTATCGAGCGGTCTACGACCAGGCTGTGGTGGTGTTTGAGGGGCATTTTAAGAGGAATTATATTCATGTGCGAGACGTGACCAAGGCCTTTCTTCATGCCATGGACCAATTTCCCGTGATGAAAGGGCGACCTTATAACGTGGGTCTTGATGAGGCGAATTTGTCCAAAGTTGAGCTTTGCCAGGCAATTAAACGTGTGATTCCTCGTTTCGTTTTTTTTGAAGCTCCGATTGGAGAAGATCCTGATAAACGTGATTATATTGTGTCGAATGCGAGAATTATGGCGACGGGGTATCTTCCTGATTGGACGATCAGTGCTGGGATTCGGGAGCTTCAGCAATGCTATCAGATTCTTGGGAAGACTTCGTTCGGGAATATGTAGCCAAGGAAAATGGAATTTGATCCCTTTTCCATTCCTAACGCCGGAATTGAGTGTTGATGGACCACCAGCCTCCCTGTTCAAGGTGTTCACTGCCGAAGAAAGCCATTATTCTGGCTGGGGGCCTTGGAACACGGTTACGTTCCATTGTTTCTGACAGACCAAAAGTGATGGCCCAGGTAGCGGGGCGTCCTTTTCTTGAACATCTTGTTCTCTCTCTTCAATCCTTCGGTATTACGCACGTGTTGTTTTCAGTTGGTTATCTGAGGCAGGTCATTATCGATTACTTTCAGGACGGCCAAGCCTGGGGCCTTTCCTTCGACTATTCCATCGAGGAGGCCCCTCTGGGCACCGGGGGCGCACTTCGTCAGTGTCTGCCCTGGATATCGCATGATCCTGTGTTTGTGCTTAATGGGGACTCCTATTGTGGAGTCAATTTAACTGATTACGGAAGTTGGTACCACGAAACAGAACGGGTTGGAGCCTTAGTGCTGACCAAAGTTCCCCACGCCGAACGGTTTGGACAAGTTGAATGGACACCCGAATATGGCATCTCCGGTTTTCACGAAAAAACTTCTATGAAGGGACCCCGTTGGATTAACGCAGGGGTGTATCTGTTTTCTCCCCGATTCATTTTCCAAATTCCCAAAGGGGAAAGAGTCTCACTTGAAAGAGATGTGTTGCCGAAATGGGTCGGCCACGGATTGTGGGGATTTCCGAGTGTTGCTCCGTTTGTTGATCTTGGAACTCCTGAAGGTTACGAAGATATGCAAAAACTGTTTTCCGCCATGCCTCTTTCTTGATCCGCCAGGTATTCGGCCTTTCCTCCCCGAAAATTCTTTCACCGGGCATTCTCAACCCATCGGAAAATATTACAGGTGGGCAATATCTACCTGCTTGGGCAGACGAGGCAGGATAACGTTCTGAATCGCCCGTTTCCATAATAGCTACAACCCAAAAGGGAATGTATGTCCTGTATTCACCGTTGAATGGTGGTGGAAGAAAAGGCTGGTCTGAATATTGCTGTATTTTCCTGTTGGTTGGATATAGCTATTGAATGGGCTCCCTCGGATTTATGGGAGCCATTCATTCTCACTGGATTCCTCATGATCATCAGTCGTACACCATTTCGTATTTCCTTATTTGGCGGAGGTACCGACTATCCTGTCTGGTATCGGAAACACGGTGGAATCGTCTTAGCAGCCACGATTGACAAATATTGTTATCTCAGTTGCCGATATCTTCCTCCGTTCTTTGAACACCGTATTCGAATTGTGTATTCAAAGATTGAGAGCTGTCAACGGATTGATGACATTCAGCATCCCGCGGTTCGGGAGATCCTCAAGTCTCTGAATATCAGGCAAGGTATCGAAATTCATCATGATGGAGATTTGCCGGCACGGAGTGGGATGGGAACCAGTTCGGCCTTTACGGTCGGTCTTTTGAATGGGTTGCACGCGTTGAAGGGCTATATGCCTACAAAACAGGAATTAGCTTGCGAGAGTATTCGAATTGAGCAAGAAGTGCTTCAAGAGACTGTGGGTTCGCAAGATCAAGTTCTTGCAGCTTATGGGGGGGTTAATACGATTACTTTTATGACAAATGGCGAGATTACCGTAACCCCGGTCGTGCTGTCGAAGGAACGTCTTCAGGATCTGAATGGACATTTAATGCTGTTTTATACCGGACTGAAACGGACCGCTGCCAATGTTGCTGGAACCTATGTGAATGATTTGGAGTCCCATAAGCGACAGCTACGAATCATGAAAGATTTAGTGCAGGAAAGTTTATCCATCCTCAATGGGGGAGATGATTTAGAAGAATTAGGTGGGCTGTTACATGAGGCCTGGATGTCAAAGCGCACATTGAGCCCATGGGTATCCAATCCAGAGGTGGATGGAATGTATGACCTGGCACGAAGAGCCGGGGCGCTCGGAGGAAAATTAACCGGGGCGGGCGGCGGTGGCTTTCTGCTGGTATTTGTTCCTCCATCAAAACAGAATGCGGTGCGGGAAGCGTTAAAAGATCTTCTGTGTGTACCCTTCAAATTCGAGTTTTCTGGGAGCCAAATTATATTTTGTGATCGGGAAGAGGAGTACTTTCGGGAAGATGCTATTCGAGAATGCGAAACATCCCGGGTGTTCAAAGAAGTGCGGGTGGGCTAATGCCACAGATTCTGGTTCTTCTGATGGAATGATCTTTGAAGAGGTTGTTCAGCAGGCAAGTGAGAAGATTTCTTGAGATTGGAAAATAACAGAGGAAATGAGTATGAACTATCGCATTGGATTTGGGGATATTCGGATTGGGGATGAGGCCAGGCGTTACCTCAATGAGGCCTTATCCCGAAATTGGATTTCAGAGGGACCGAATGTCAGACTGATGGAAACGCGATTCGCAGACCTCTTTGGGTATCGTCATGCAATCGCCACCAGTTCCGGGACTGATGCTGGCATCGTGGGCATGAGTGCACTCATGGATCTTGGTGCGGAACGTGGTGATGAGGTCATTACCCCAGCCTTGGCTTTTACTGCAACAGCCAATTGCATTCTCGCGGCAGGGTTGCGTCCCAGATTTGTCGATGTGGATCCTGACACCCTCAATATAGAGCCGGAATTCATCGAGGCCGCGATTACTCCGCGAACTTGCGCCATCCAGGTTGTGCATACGATGGGGAAACCATGTTCGATGGAAGCCATTATGAAGATTGCCACTCGGCATGGGCTTCCAATTATTGAGGATGCCTGTGAAGCTCATGGCGCCAGTTTGAATGGGCAGGTGGTGGGCAGTTTCGGGAAAATGGGTATTTTTAGTTTTTATGCCGCCCATCTGATTTGTAGTGGTGAAGGCGGCATGATCGTTACCAACGATTCTAGTATTGCTGAACTGTGTCGATCTATTCGAACGCACGGCCGTCGGGATGGTGAACTGTACTTTCATTTTGATCGAGTAGGGTATAACTCGAAAATGAATGATATGGAAGCAGCTGTAGGACTTGAGGGGATCCAAAATTTTCAAGATACCTTTGCAAAGAGACGGGAATTGCTTTTGGCCTTACAAGAAAAGCTTGGACATTTGGAGGACGAGTTACAGATTTATCGTGACGGTCCTGGTGAAATTCTGTGTCCCCATGCTTTTCCGCTGGTGCTTAGGAATGAAACGGCCCATATTGAAGGGTTGTATCAATTTCTTGAAAACCGGGGGATCCAATGTAAAACGTTATTTGGATCATTGCCCACTCAACATCATGCCTTTGCGTTTTTAGGCCATGAATTGGGCGAATTCCCGGTCGCGGAGCGCATTGGAAAAACCGGTTTGCATTTCGGTATTCATCAATACTTACAACTTGAGGATGTGGATTATATCGTTGCGACAATCTCCGAATTTTTCTCTCAGAAGAGTTCGAAAAAGGCCTGCTGAGTATATCTCTTCTTGCCTAGGGGATTGGGAGACAATGCGACAAAGGGTGATGGAAACTGAAGAAATGACATTTTCCCGGCGAGGAAGACGTCTTATTGGACAAGAGATGTTTAAGGTTCTAGAACGCGCCAAGGACATGGAGCGGCGAGGACAGCATGTCTATCATCTCGAATTAGGAAATTCCTGTTTTCCTCCTCCTGCAAGCGTGACTCAGGCGACGATGCAGGCGTTGGCAGAAGGCCGTGTGGGTTATGTTTCTTCCAGCGGACATCCCGATTTACGTGCAGCCCTTGCGGATCGTTATGCCAGACACGGTCGTTCATGGATCACGGAGGAATGCGTAGTTATCAGTCCTGCCAATCTGTTGATTAATCAGGTGTTGGATTTAATTGCTAATGAGAGGGATGGAGTTGTCGTGTTTACTCCGGCTTTCCCCACCTATTTGGCTGCGATTGAACATATTGGATTAAAGGTCAAGCCCATTGCTTTGGATCCGGAGAATGGTTTTCACCTAACAAGGCAGGCCATTGAGGAAGCCATTTCCTTAAAACCTCGGGTAATCATTGTAAATTCGGCCAACAATCCGACGGGCGCGGTGTATACGAAGTCCAGCCTAGAATATTTAATTGCTCAATGTGCTGAGTATGGGATCTGGGTTCTGAGTGATGAAACCTATGGAGAGCTGTGTTACCGATGGCCCTATTGGAGTGTCAGCGCCATGGAGTATGAACGGCTCATTGTGATGTCCTCATTTTCGAAAGCCTATTCAATCCCGGGTTATCGAACAGGGTATGCCTTGGCCCATCCTAAGGTTGCCAGGAAGTTATCTCTTTCCTGTAGTACCTTGTTTTCCTGCCTTCCGTCCTTTACCCAGGAAGGATGTGTGGCGGCCATTCAAGCGGGAGGGGCTTATCTGGATGATGTCCGTGCCTATTATTCCCGTATGACGGAACACTGTGCTGACATGATTAATCAATCGAACATCTTAAGTTGCACTATTCCAGAATCAGCTTTCTACTTGTTTATTTCCATCCATAACACACACCTGTGTGGTCAGGAGTTTTGCAACCGTGCCTTGGAGGAATGGCAGATCGCCCTGACCCCTGGCCGTAGCTTTGGCCTTAGTTTTGAGTCCTTTGTTCGGGCTTCCGTCAGTGGTCCGGAAAAAGAAGTCCTTGAGGGTATCAAGCGCCTAGTGCAATTTTCGCAAGAAGTGTCCCACGAACGACCCTGGGTGCCACAGTCTTCTAAGCGTTTAAGAAAGGTAAGTCATGCCGTCTAAGGTAGATGTATTATTCGTGACTCCACCGAGTCGTGCGCAGGTCTACCAAGAGTTGAGCCAATCCCTGGCCGCTATTGAACCGCCGGTCTGGTCCGGTCTTATTGCCACCTATATTCAGGCACAAGGCTTTTCGGTAGAAATACTTGATTCGGAGGCCCTGGGGCTGACGGTTGAAGAAACCGCGAAACAGATTGTTGAACGCCATGCCAGTTTGACGGTGTTTATGATCTATGGGCAACAGCCATCCGCGTCCACCCAATGTATGCCCGCGGGACGACAAGTCTGCTCGCTGCTCAATGAAGCTGGGACATTTCCTACGCTTGTAATTGGCACTCATCCTTCGGCATTACCTGAGCAAACCTTACGTGAGGAGCCGTATCGGTTTGTCTGTGAAGGGGAAGGCCCTCGGACTGTTCTGGGACTGTTGCATGCACTTCGAAGCCGTTCCCTCACTCTTCATAATGTGCCTGGCCTATGGTATTGGGATAACGGGAAGATCCAGCATAATCCTTCTGCGGAAAAAATTGACAATTTAGATCTCGAACTCCCCCGGCAAGCATGGGAACTACTGCCAATGTCTCGGTATCGAGCCCATAATTGGCACTGTTTTGATGATCTTGAGAGTCGCATGGGATATGCCTCGATTCAAACCAGTCTGGGGTGTCCCTATAAATGTTCATTTTGTTGTATTAATGCTCCGTTTGGCACCCCTGGTATACGGTATTGGAGTAGCGAATGCGTCATTCGACAAATTGATGAACTGGTGCAACGGTATGGAATTACCAATATCAAAATTCCCGACGAAATGTTCGTGCTGAATCGCCGGCATGTCTTGAGTATTTGCGACGCAATTATCGAACGAGGGTATCAACTGAATATCTGGGCGTATGCGCGAGTGGATACAGTCCAGGATGTAGTCTTAGAAAAACTTCGCGCCGCGGGATTCACATGGTTGGGCTTAGGGATCGAATCGGGCAGTCAACATGTACGGGACGGAGTGGAAAAAGGTCGTTTTGGAAGTTCTGAGATTTTACGAACGGTCAACCGTATTAAGGCCCATGGAATGTATGTCGCGGCAAATTATATTTTTGGCTTGCCAGACGATACTCATGCCAGTATGGAAGAGACGCTGGCACTTGCGATGGAACTCAATGCCGAATGGGCCAATTTCTATTGTGCCATGGCCTATCCGGGCTCGCCGCTACACCGTTTGGCAAGACAGCAAGGCTGGACGCTTCCCGAAGATCATGGCGGCCCAGGGTGGGTGGGATATTCTCAGCATGGATTTGATACGCTGCCGTTACCGACACACACCTTGACGGCGACCCAGGTCTTGGATTTTCGGGATGCCGCCTTCACCAAATATTTTTCTTCTCCAAGATATCTCAATCTCATAGAAAAAACCTTTGGGGATGAGGTGGTTCGTCATATAGGAGACATGAACGCTCATACCATTCGGCGGCGACACCATGAGCCTGTCCCCGTATGAGTTCTGTTTGAGACGACAAACAGCTATTTCAGCCCCTGATGACGATGACTATGAGCACGTGAAAGGGAAAGTCTATGATTAAAGTGGCGGATTATGTGATTCGATATTTGGCCGATGTCGGCATTGACAAAATGTTTGTGGTATACGGTGCTGCCAATGGAGATTTAATCGATGCCTTTACTCGCATATCTCATACTCAATATGTAGCGGTGATGCACGAGCAGGCTGGCGGTTTTGCGGCGGAAGGATATGCCAAAGTCTCAGGGAAGCCGGGGGTCGCGATAGCGACCAGTGGTCCTGGAGGGATGAATTTGTTGACGTCAATGGGGAATTGCTTCTATGACTCGATTCCGTGTGTCTTTTTGACCGGCCAAATCAATACCAGATTTCTTCGTCCGGATCAGAGTGTGCGGCAAGTGGGATTTCAAGAAACCGATATCGTAGGGATGGCCACGCCTGTGACGAAATATGCCAAATTAGTCCTCAAGCCAGAAGATATTCGATATGAACTCGAAAAAGCACTTTGGCTTTCTCAAAACGGTCGACCTGGCCCGGTTTTATTGGACTTGCCTATGGACGTACAAAAAGCTCAGGTAGATGAAGCTATGTTAATGGGATTTGACCCAAAGCCGGCCGGAGAGTCTTTCGATATTGAATATGTTGATACTCAGATTCGGGAGTTGCTTGAAGACCTCGGAAGGTCAAAACGACCTTGTATTCTAGTTGGTGGCGGAGTGCGATTAGCTGGCGCCCATGATGCTGTCCGGGAACTTGGTGCCACACTCAAAATCCCTTGTTTTCCAACATGGAATGCTCTCGACATTATTACTTCCGACTATGAATTTTATGGGGGGAGAGTCGGTACCTATGGAGGGGCAGGCAGGAATTTCGGCATTCAAAATTGCGACCTTTTGTTGGCCGTGGGCAGTCGGATCTCAGGGCGCATTACGGGTGGAAACGTCCAATCGTTTGCGCGCGGAGCGAAAAAATATGTCGTCGATGTTGATAGGGCCCTTTTACAGCCGAAGTTGCAACAGCTTCCTTTTGACGTCAATATTTTGTGTGATGGACTGATATTTATTCAGCGGATGCTCGCGCATTTAAACCAAAATGGAACCAAACAGTATTTTCCTTCTTGGGAACGATGGATGGCTCAAGTGCGGAAATGGAAAGAGCAGTATGACCCGGTTCGGCCAGAGTTTTTTGATAATCGAGATCGGGTCCATCCCTATGCGTTTATGCGAGTGCTTTCGCAAAAAATGGGGCGGACCGATATCTTAGTTGGGGATTGCGGCGGGAACATTGTTGTGAGTAACCATAGCTTTGAAACGCAATATGGGCAACGGAACCTCACCAATAATGGGAATTCGCCCATGGGGTTTTCATTTGCCGGGGCTATGGGGGCCTGGTTTGCTGATCCAACGCGGCAAGTAGTCTGTACGATCGGCGACGGCGGATTCAATATGAATCTTCAGGAACTGCAAACGTTTCTTAATTATGGTGTCAAGGTCAAGACATTCATTTTAAATAATCATATATACGGGATTACCAAAGCTTTTCAGGAAACCAATTTTCAGGGACGGGCCGAGGCGTGTGGCCCGAACGGGTACAAACCCCCTGATTTTGTCAAAATTGTTGAGGCCTATGGGATCAAAACAGTGCGGATTGAAGAACAGGCGGATATGGAGCAGTCCATTGAAGAAGTATTGAATTTTGACGGGCCGGTAGTCTGTGACGTGAATATGCATGAGTTTCATACGTACGAACCGAGAATATTTGGATGGAAGACACCAATAGAAGATATGTATCCCTACCTGTCTCGGGAGGAATTTCTATCTAACATGATCATTGAGCCTGTGGAGGGTTGGCAGAATCCTGCCTTTCCCGATGTGGTGCATTCTGTTGTTAAGTAAATCAACTGTAGGGATTCATTTCATCGTCAGAGATGGGGAATGCCTCTTTGAGGATAGCGTTCGTTCTTCTATGGTTCTGAAAGAGTCTAATTCCTTGTTTCAGATGACAAGAAAGGTCCCTTGCCGTGGGGTATGCAATGAATATCCCAGGAGGTTTGCTGTATGAAAATTGTAATGCTGTTCCCCTCTTGGACTGGAGTGTATGGGGGGTTAATACGATATTTTGCTAGGCGTTCCTCAACCTGGCCACCGTTAAACTTGGCGTTGCTGGCGGGCATAGCCGAGAAATATGGGCATGAAGTCGAGATTATTGATGGAGAAGTAGAAGGCTATTCAAATGAGCAAATCGTGCAAGAAGCCTTGTCTCGAAATCCAGAATTGATAGCCATGACGGCAACGAGTCCATTTTTTCATATCAATAAGGCCGTGGCAGAATTGTTCAAGGAGAAAGCCCCTCAGATTCCGGTCGCCATTGGTGGGCCGCATATTACCATTATGAAGGAAGAGGCATTTGCTCCGGCTTTTGATTTTGCGTTTGTAGGCGAAGCCGAAGAAAGTTGGCCAAAATTACTTGAGTGCTATGCCCAGGGAAAGGCAGTTTCTGAAATCAAGGGACTGCTTTATCGACATCAGGGGCAGGTGAGGTCAACAGGACAACCAGATGATATTTCTGACATTGATTCTTTGCCATTCCCTGCCAGGCATTTACTCCCAATGAAACAGTATAAATTGGGTACCTTGCAAGGGAGGAAAAATTTTACTTCCATTCAAACAATGCGTGGATGTCCTTGGAAATGTATTTTTTGTGCTTCAGAAGCGTTAAAAACGACCTCTATGCGGGTTCGGTCTCCGAGGTCTATTGTGGAAGAAATGAAATCCGTTGTGGCGCAATTTGCGATTCGTCATTTTTATATCGTTGACGATGTGATGACACTCTGGCGAGACCATATTATTGAAATTTGCGATTTAATCGACCGGGAACAGCTTGGGGTCACTTTTGAGGGAAGTACCCGGGCCAATCTTGTGGATGAGGCCTTAATGGCCCGCTTGACCAAAAGTGGACTGATACGGTTGTCCTTTGGTTTAGAAACGGTAGATGCAGGAATGCGTAAAACAATGAAGAAGCAAGTTCCGTTGGAGCACTATGTGAGGGCTAATGCCATCTGTAATCGGTATGGGGTTGAGGCGTTAAACTCTGTCATGATTGGTCTTCCGGGGGAAACCGAAGAAACCGTTCAGGAGACACTGCGTTTCCTGGGAAACTCGCGTGATGTGAAGCAAGCCAATTTTGCCATTGCCGTGCCTTATCCTGGAACGGAGTTTCATCAAATGGCTCTTAGCGGTGATCATGGAATTGAATTGATGACGAAAGATTTTTCCGAATATCGAAGATATGGCAGTGCGGTAACTACGGTGAATGGACTGACGCCGAAGGATTTGGTGGATTTGCAAAATGAGGGATTTGTCAAAATTTATTCAGCCCCTTGGCGTTGGAAGCCGATGTTGAAAAAACAGGGAATCTTTGGGGGTCTTCTGATGTTATTGCGAGTCCTCAAGCTAGTTGTGAGGAAAATGTGGGCACGGCCAAAAGTCAGACTGACCAATCAAGCTGCTCAAAACGACAAGGATGTTCATGCTGGTTCTGCAGGAGGGAGCCAAAGATTCAATGCGGAGCCTTCCGACTTTCTTGGGCAACGAGAGAGGGAGCCTAAATCCCAATTCATTCAACTTTCGTCAAAAAAACGACCAATGATTGTGGCAGGTCATTATGGATCACCTAATCGTCCAAATGGATAATCCATATAATCGTGATTGATGGGCACCGCTTAACGCTAATCATGTTCCTGAGATCGCATTCGTCACGCCTGGCCAGCATTGGCTCCAAAATTGTGACATTGTCGTTTTGAGCGGTTCCCTCATGTTTGAAGGCACTCATCATGGAATTCTTCGCAATTCATGAGAGGATTCAATAATTTCCATGGAAACGTTTTCGATCAGTAAAGGCGTGAAACCAAAGGTTTTACTAGTCTATCTTGAGTCTTGGAAGTGGGAAAATGCCAGAGGGATTCCCTATCCCTTAAATTTTGGTCTAAAGGAAGGACTTGAGATTAATGGGAACGAATCCTTGATGATTCCTTCCCAACTCATGGGAGAAGTCTCCCAACCTGATCTTTCACGTAGTTCCTGGCTATGGCATTTTCACACGATTTTGAAAGGAAAACAATTTGATCAGGTCTGGCTTGAGATTGTTCACAGTTATTTAGATGAAGAATTTTTGCAATGGATCACAAGAACCATACCCATTCGCCTAGGGTTTATCTATGAAAGTTTGCAAATTTCGGAGCAGGAATATGAAGGCAATCCACAAGGGTCACGGCGGAGAACAGCCAATGTCCTCAAGCATCTTCCGTATATGACCCATGTGGCTGTTGCGGATGAACATGATGTAAGTTCCCTCCAAAAATTGTCGTCCATATCCGTGATCTGGTCTCCGGCCTTAGTCGGGGTCCCTCGGTTCATTTGTGATCCAATCCCCCAACCCACTCATGCCCCAGCAGTATTTTTTGGCGCTCTCTATGGGAAACGTCAACAATGGTTGGAGGATCCGGAATTAAAGGGGTTACTCATTCGACCAGAAACTTCCCCTGAGGTGTATACAGATTATCCGTTACTGTTTGATCAGTTGCAGGGAACTGTTCAAAAGCGTTTGGCGGACAATGAACCAATCGATAGCCTCGTTCTGGAAAACTATGTGAGCATGATGCGTACTCTTCGGGAAAAACTTTCTCGGTTGTTTCTCAAAGGGTTCCTCGCTGGTTGTGCAGTGGTCAATCTTCCCCAATTTGGACGTATGTATGCCAGTCGGGTTGTAGAGGGCATTGCTGCAGGTCGCCCTATCATTGCTGCGGAAATTCCCGATTGTCCGAGGGCAAAAAGCCTTTTTGAGGATGGCAAGGAAATTCTTCTCTATTCCCCTGAGGAACCTGCTCAACTTGCAGGGTACATACGACAGATTCAAGGGGATTCCAATCTCGCCCGTCGATTAGTTGACGCGGCTCAACGGAGACTTCGGACATGCTATGCCAATGATATCCTCGTCAGGCAATTGCTCAACTGGGTGCAAACGGGGAACGAACCGAAATTTGGTGAAGAAGAATTTTCATCAATAACGACAGAGAGGAATCTGGCCATGGATGAAATTCGCATGACCAACCAAGACAAATGCCTGGATCCCAAGCACGATGTTCTTGTGCAGCTTCAGTCGCTGGGATTGCTCGAACAGGGAAAGCCCATTCGGTTGCATCTCGGGTGCGGGGAGAATCGGTTGGAGGGATATATCAATATAGACTATCCCCCAGAAGCCCATTCGGTAATGAATATCCAAGCAGATGTGTATGCCGATGTCACCGCACTCGAATTTCCACCTCTTTCCGTTGATGAAATCCGAAGTCACCATATGTTTGAACACTTTCCCCGGACATTGGCTCTTGCCCTTTTGATTCGATGGCATCAGTGGTTAAAAGTCGATGGTACGTTGAGAATTGAGACACCTGATTTTGAAGGAAGCGCGAAAATGTTCCTTCAAACCGATTCTTTGAAAGTCAAAATGGGTATTGTGAGACATCTGGCTGGCGATCAGGCAGCAAATTGGGCCTTCCATCTTGATCAATGGTTTCCCGAACGGTTTGTGCGGACATTCCAGGCCTTAGGTTTTGAGCTGACGGATATACGGCCATGGAAATGGACGGAAGCGCCGTATTTGGCCAACGTCGAAGTTTCTGCGGTGAAAAGAAAAGCCTATCCGATGTCCGAATTATTACGGAGAACGGATGAGGTGTTATGGGAAAGTACCGTGGCAGAGAGTGAGAAATCCACCTATGAGATTTGGCGAAAGCAACTTCGCCAGATATTATCGAATTCAGTTGCCAAAAGTATGGATGCTGATAGGAACGGGAATAACTTCGCGGTAAGGCCTTTGCCTGTTGAACCGGAAATAGGGTTTTCTCCAAAGAAGCAAAGTTCTTCTCAAGGTAAAGGAGGGCGAAATACATCGAAGCCATTATTGATATCCGAGTGTGTCCAGCCAGGGGATCTGGTGTTTGATGTTGGTGCGAATATTGGTTCCAAGGCGCAGGAATTTTTGAAGCAAGGTGCTAGAGTCGTGTGTTTTGAACCCCAACCGGAATGTGTTCACCGTTTACGAGAAAGATTTGCCGACTGGGCCGCCGTTCATATTGAAGAAGTTGGTCTCGCTGATAAGCCGGGCGACCTTGAGCTTTCTTTATGCTCAACGGCTCCGACGATTTCCACGTTTGCCGAAGAGTGGAAACGAGGAAGGTTTTCTGAGTATTCATGGGGAAAGAAAATTTCTGTAAAAGTTACCACCCTTGATCGAATGATTGAACGTTATGGGCGGCCAAAATTTTGCAAAATCGATGTTGAAGGATTTGAACTGTCAGTCTTAAAGGGCCTTTCCCAGCCGATTCCCTATCTAGCTTTTGAGTTCACTATTGAATTCATCGAAAATGCTCAGAGCTGTGTGGCATACCTTCAAGTCCTGGGGTATCAAGAATTTAATTTTGTGTTGGGTGAACGTAGAAGCTTGAGCCTGTCTGATTGGGTTGGCCCAGACGTGTTATTCAATTTTATCCATCAACAGAAAGATGAGTTGCTCTGGGGGGATATCTACGCCAGGATGCCTAACACCCTGGAAGAAAAAGAAGCGGATTCAGTTCCAACAGTTACTGGTATGCCCACTCAGAAACAAATACATGTGGAAAATTCCCTGTTGTTGCCTGTAACCCTTCTGGATAAACTATCTCAACTCTCCCTTCCAGAAATCCAAGGGTTCAATCAACACGATCGAGATGAGTGGGTCCATGCCAAGGCGCGGACTGTCGGCGTGGGAGCACGAGTGTTGGATGTCGGGGCAGGCACCTGTCCGTATCGAAATGTTTTTTCTCATTGCGAGTATCATACGCATGACTTTAAACGATATGAGGGAGTAAAACTGGGGAATACCACGGAGTATGGGCACATCGACTATGTGTCTGATATTACTGCCATTCCTGTTCCGGATCATTCGTTTGATGTCATTCTCTGTAGTGAAGTCTTAGAGCATGTGCCTGAGCCAATGAAGGCTCTTCGTGAGATGGCCAGGATCCTCAAGCCAGAGGGCCGGTTATTTCTGACGGCACCCTTGGGATCCGGGTTGCATCAATTGCCTTTCCACTTTTATGGAGGGTATACCCCCCAGTGGTATGAGTACTTTGGAGAAAAATGCAGTCTCCGGGTTGCTGAAATAACTCCGAATGGGGGATTTTTTAAGTTGCTGGCCCAGGAATGTGCCCGCGTTGCGTGGACTTTCGATCAACATCGGCATCTTCATGGGGACCAAGCCGAAACGATTTACCACCTATTTAATGAGTGGCTGCCACGCTATCTCTATTGGATGGATGAACGATGTCTGATTCCGCAATTTACGGTAGGATATCATGTGGAAATGGTGTTAACCACTTCGGCCGGAGAGTCCTTGGACAAGCAGGTCAATATTCTTGAGACGATGCGTCGCCATCACCGGAGTCCGGACGGTTTTGTTGCTCTGGCTCAGGAGCATGTTCGGTCCAAGGATTATCAACGTGCCAGACGGTATGTTCAGGCGGCTCTGGCCCTTGCTCCGATCCACTCAGAAGCGAAAGCCCTCCTAGAAACATTGCCTCACTTAGAATCTGTTCATGTCTAACCGGTGAAAATGCTTTGTCATGGTCTCTTCGTTTCCTCATAATTCTTCTTATGGCCAAAGTAGGTGCTTAAATCCCGCTCGTACGACCGTCTTTATCATTACGGTAGGGGACATGACCTTTCCAGCCTGTCAGGAGGCCATCCGGCTTCAGGACACTCAAGCGTTTATCCTCGACATTATTCGAAATGTCCATCCGATGAGTGCGGCCTTTCAGGAAATGATCACCCGTTGTCAGACGGAATATTTTATTCAGGTTGACGAGGATATGATTCTTCATCCGACAGCTGTTCGTGAAATGGAGCAGTTGATGTTGCAGGCTCCCAAACATATTGGGATGATTTGTTGTCATTTATACGATGAGGATCGGGAGACGACGATTCAGGGCGTGAAGATTTATCGAACGGCTTCCTTGCAATCAGTAGTTTTTCAGAACGTCAAGGCCTGTGAGATGGACCTTCTAGCGCAGATGGGAGCCATGGGGATTCGCTGGGTCTTACACCCAAGTATTCAAGGCCGCCACGGGACTCTGTTTTCTCCCGAGACGATTTATCGTCGCTATAAGAGCATGTATGAAAAGGATATCTTGGAATGGAACGATGTGACCGGGGATATTAAGCGGAAAGCCCGTCAATTTCGGGAGACGGGTGATCCATTGGCCTTATTTGCTTTGTTGGGAGCGGTGGACGGCATCGTGAGCGTTCCGACTGCGCAGGACAAGGAGAAAGACTTTACGAAATACAACTTGAAATCCTTGGAGATCTTTCGCCGGATTTTTCTGGAATCCCAGACTTTTCCATTTCCCTACGAAGCGGGAAAACCTCAGAAACGCCCTTGCGTGAATCCCCCACTTTTGCCGGAGGATGTGAGGGAATGGGCGGGTGAGAGGCATTGTTCTTCTGAACTTGCCAGGGAAGAGCATGAACAGGAGTTTGTCAAAATTTCAGATGGCCTGAAGGCCTCCGAGCGCCCCGGTGATCCTCAACGGATCCTTTTAATCTGTCATTGGTTTTGGCCGTCGGTGGGAGGAGTGGAAACCATCGTGGCTGATCTGGGAGAAGAATTGATTGGGATGGGGTATCGAGTTGATGTGGCAACGGTTGGGATGGCGGAACGAACAACTTTAGTGTATCGGGGGATGAACATTATTCCCTTGGATGATACGCGTACGCTAGAACCTTCTGGAATTCCCTATTTTAGTTTGGAGGTGTATCGCCTTCTGACTTCGGGACAATACTACGCGTGTGTGATGTTTGCCGATGCGTTGAGTTGGCTGTTGACGGCATTTCTTCTCGGGAAACTTCATCCCGAAACCCGCACGTTTATTCAGCTTCTTGTCAATCAGGAGAGTTATGATAAATGGAGGCAAAACTCCACGTTCAAGGAGCGCCTGCTGAAGACCTTACAAACCGTAGATGGGGTTTTGATTTTGACCGAAAAAGGACTTGATGCCGAGTATGTAAAAGCGGTTGGTATTCAGCCGTACTATCTTCCCAATGCGACCACGCCGGCGGCTGTCCGGATGGACTTTCGAAAGCGGTTTGCCATTTCCCCTGAGACGTTTCTGGTGGTGCATGTGGCTAATATCTTGAAGGTCAAGAACCATCTTGGGCTACTTGATGCCCTGCCTTGTCTGCCTTCGAACCGGAAATTGGTTCTGATCGGGAGACCGTTTCATAAGAACAATGCGGAGGAGGAAAAAAATGACCGGCAGGTGCGAGATATGCTTAAAAACCGTCCGGACATTCTTTTTATCCCCGGTTTGGGGAAAGAAGATGTGGGGGCGGCTCTGCAATCTGCCGATGTGGTGGTATTGGCTTCTCTCGCCGAAGTGTCTCCTATGGTCCTTCTGGAAGCCATGAGTCATGGAACCCCATGGTTAGCCACTCCGGACTGTGGTGATGTGGCCGAAAAAGCAGGTGGAATTGTGGCCCCGCTTGACATGTTCCCTGTTGTCTTAACCGTCCTTCAACAAAATCCTCATTTCCGACAAGCCTTGGGAACATTAGGGTATGCCCATTGGAAATCCTGCTTTAATTGGGAGGTTGTGGGAGAAGGATGGCGTGAAATCCTTGAAACCGGTCGCCTCTCAAAATCCTATGCCATGCCCAAGGCGATTGCTGACTCCATGGAGTGTTTGCAATCACAGTTCAACGACCTGCTCCTGTCCTCTCTGGCATATTCACATTCTAGTGAGTCCAGATTGTCCGATTACCCACGATGCTCATCCCCCAAAGAAGAAGACGATAGGGATTCTTCCCTCAGATGTGTTTCCCCTTTTCCATTAGCCAGATAATCTCTTCCTTGTATCCCTTAACGGGTACAGAATGCCTTCCTGCTCACGAGTTCAAATAGTCCTCCCTTGGTCCTAAGAAGAGCGGTATCTGTTCGTGCCAAAATTCGGCTCTTATCTTGCAAGAAGTTCAAAGAACGGGCAGGGAGTTGCGGAATGGTGAGCCCCGGTTTGTTGGGAATTACAGGAAATTCAAAAACTACGAAGAGATGAACATGTGGCCAAAGAGGATAGATACCATTTTGACTGGCAGGATCTCTCAAGGTGGGATTTACCGCTGGGCATGTTTTGCCTATTCCCAACGGGGGAACGATATCTGTGAGTACCCAGAGTGTGGATAATATTTTGAGAACGACAAAAGGATAGGGTGATGGACTGTCTGGTATTCGTGTGTAGTCGAAATCGGGCTCTTCAACTTGATGCGACATTAGGGTCCTTCTTACTTCATTGCCAGGATGCTCATGCCACGAATATTCGTGTGCTCTTTACCGTCTCGGACGCCAATCATGCCAAACAGTATCAGACTCTGATTGAAGCCTATCAATCGTATTCGTTTATTCAGTTTGTCAAAGAGCAGGATTTTCGCAGCGATCTGCTGGCGCTTGTAGCCCTCTATGATCATGTGTTGTTTTTGGTTGATGATAATCTATTTGTCAGACCTTTCTTGCTTGGTCAATGCGTAGAGGAATTGTCCCGTCATCCCGAGGTCCTGGGTATGTCGTTGCGGTTGGGGCGCAATACCAGGCATTGCTATCCGTTGAATGTGTCTCAGGCGTTGCCTGCATTTTCCTCTTCTTCTCCGGGAATTTTGAAATTTTCATGGATAGAGGCGGAGCATGATTTTGGTTATCCCTTAGAGGTATCTAGCTCACTGTATCGAGTGGGCGATCTGTATGATCTTCTCTTGTCTTTACCATTTGCCAATCCTAATACCTTGGAAGGAGAGCTGGCCAAACACGCCCATCAATTTTCAAAGCGCATGCCTTGTTTACTGTGTTACGAACAGTCCAAGACTTTTTGTAATCCTATCAATATGGTGCAAACTGCCTGGGAAAATCGAGCGGGTCAGGATTCGTCAGTGAATGCAGATAATCTCGCGCTCAAGTTTGAAGCTGGGTATCGGGTGGACATTCACGCTTACGCACAATTTCTTCCTAACGGGGCGCACCAAGAAGTGCCTCTGCATTTGATTGCCCCTCAACCAGATGCGGCTGAACTGCCCGCAGGTCCCTTCCCCTTAGTGTCGGTGGTGATTCCCTGTTACAACCAGTCCGAGTATCTTCCCGAGGCTGTTCGAAGCGTCATGGCCCAAACCTTTTCCGATTGGGAGATAGTGATTGTCGATGATGGGAGTACGGATGCCACGTCGCAGGTGGCTCAGAGCCTTCGTGCGGAATGTTCTAGTCATCAGATTCAGGTGATTCGTCAATTGAATCACGGTTTAGCGACTGCTCGGAATGCCGGTATCCAAGCTGCCAGAGGACAATATATTCTTCCCTTGGATGCCGACGACTGCCTTCATCCTCAGATGCTACAGAAAACAGTTTCCATTCTTCAGGGGCAACCGGAGGTGAGCATTGTCTATACCGATACGGTGACATTTGGGCTCAAGGAGGAGTATTGGGGCACCGGCTCCGTGGAGCTGGACACCTTATGTCAGCGAAACCTCATTTGTTATTGCTCCTTGTTTCGAAAAGATATGTGGAATGCTGTGGGTGGATACAACCCCAACATGATTTGGGGATATGAAGACTGGGATTTTTGGGTGTCTTGTTGGGGCCAAGGGTATAGAGGGGAGCGGGTTCCGGAGGGCTTGTTCCGCTATCGCATTCGAGAAGGAAGCATGTATTCCCGTGCCAAGGCCCATGATGTGGAATTAAAAGCTCAAATCGTGGCTAATCACTGGTGGCTGTATGATCAAGGGACACAAGAATGGGCGAGGGAGGTGTTGGGGCAGCATGAGTCCATCGTCGGAGGGATGCCGGCAAGGGAATTTCACCCGTCTGTTCCTGATTCGTCACCTGTAGGTGTTCCGGACTATGTTGAATCTCTTCATCAAGCGGAGGTGGGTATGGAACCCCTGGTATCTGTCATTGTCCCAACATTTAACAGGCCGGATACCCTTCGGCAGGCTCTAGTCAGTATTCTTCAGCAAACGTTCACGGATTATGAAATTATTGTGATTAATGATGGGGGCCAAGAGGTGGGACATATCGTGGAGGCTCTCAATCAAAAGAAGAATATCAATTATGTCCGGCATGGCAGAAATCGGGGGCTTGCCGCCGCGCGCAATAGCGGTATTGGCGTGGCACGTGGAAAATATCTTGCCTATTTGGATGATGACGATCGGTATGGCCCGCAACATTTAGCTGTTCTCGTGGAGCATTTAGAGAGCACGTCCTTCCAGGTGGCCTACACCGACGCCTGGAGAATTTGGCAAACCAATGAAAATGGACGAATGGTGGACGTCAAACGGGATCTTGCCTACTCCCAAGATTTCTGCCCCGACTTACTTCTTTTGTCTAACTATTTCCCAGTGCTGTGCATGATGCATGAAAAGCAATGTTTGTCGGTGACTGGGGGATTTGATGAAACACTGACCACGCATGAAGATTGGGATTTGTGGGTTCGTCTCTCCCGGCATTTCCCCTTTGCTCATCTCAAGAAAATTACTGCGGAGTTTACCTGGCGGGAAGATGGGAGTTCTATGACCAGTGAGAGACGGGAAGATTTTCTCCGGACAAAAAGAATTGTGTACCAAAAGAACGAGGCACAGTTTCAGGCCCAACCGCATTTGATCCCCTACCGTGAGCAAGAGCTGCGCATTGTAAATGAACGCGTTCAGAAAGCGGATTTCGATTGTTCCATCGTGATACCGGTCTGGAATCGGGTAGACCTCACCCAGGAATGTCTGACCCATTTGGCTGAAACGACCAAAACCTGTTCGTATGAAGTCATTATCGTGGACAATGCTTCGACCGATGGAACGAAACCTTTTTTGGAAACTCTTGGGGGCGATGTTCAAGTCATCACGAATCCGAAGAATTTAGGATTTGCGAAAGCCTGCAATCAAGGCGCAGCGGCGGCCCGCGGGAAGTATGTGATGTTTTTAAATAATGACACCATTCCTCAGTCTGGCTGGCTTGACCCGTTGATTCAAGAAATGGAAGCCGATCCTCAAGTGGCAGTTGTCGGAAGTCAATTGTTGTTTCCAGATGGAAAGGTTCAACATGCCGGTGTGGTTTTTTCCCGAACGTATGAAGAGCCCTATCACCTATTTTCGGGAAGTTCCTCGGACATTCCGGGGATTCAGCGACGTCGCGAAATGCAAGCGGTGACGGCTGCCTGTATGTTGGTCAGGAAAGACCAATTTGAGCGCGTGGGGGGATTCGATGAGGAGTTCCTCAATGGTTTCGAGGATGTGGACTTTTGTTTGCGTATTCGCGAGAACGGGATGAAAGTGATCTATCAACCCAGGAGTCTGGTGGTGCATTTAACCAGTCAGACTCCAGGTCGGAAAGATCATGAAAAAGCAAATTCGCAGCGGCTCCGGACAAAATGGGAAGGGCAGTGGACTGAGGATGAAGACTTGATCGCTTTTCAGGAAGGATATGTCATTCAACAAACCATGTCAGGAAATCAGGTTGAGACCTCATTGTATTTCCGGGATGATGTTCCATGTTCGATCATGTGGGAAAAAGTGGCTGAGTTACAACGGCTTCTCTTAGGGCAACGAAAAGGGCCCCTTGCTGAATTGCAGCATCGTCAGGAAATTTATTCCCTGTTACAAAATGTCGACGAGTGGCCTGGTGATATAGGGATTTTGGAGTGGGCTGGCCGGGTGTGCGAAACGGTGGGATGTCCAACCGAGGCTCGACGATTTTGGGAGAAACTTCTAGGCTTGGTGGACCATCCGAATGCGAGATTGGGGTTGGCACGGTTGGCTTTGCAGGATGGCGATTTTGATCGTGCCGCCGTTCATATTCAGGTGTTGCACGATATGTTTCCTCATATTTGTGAAGGATGGGTGGTTCGGGGAATTTTCAAGATGCAGCAACAGCAATATGCCGATGCTAAACAGGCTTTTAATCGTGCGCTCTCTTTCGATCCGGACCATCGAAAAGCTCGACGGGGAATATGTTTGGCGCTCATGGCGCTGAAGGAATGGAGGCAAGCTTGGAACGCTTGTGAAGCCTTGATGTTGGAGTCTCCAGATGATGTTGAAAGTCTGAAATTGCTGATTCAGGCCGGTACGGAATTACAGAACTGGAAACAACTTGTGACTCATTTATCACGGTTTGTTGATCGTAATCCCAGTAATGGTGATATGCGGTTTGCCTTGGCCGGGGTCCTGATTCGAGCCGACCAACGGTCTCAAGCCCAGTATCATTACTCGGTTTTGGCGACCCTCCATCCGGATTTCGAGGGACTGACGGATCTTCAGTTTCGGATTGCCCAAGATGCTCCGCCTGTCTTTGCCATAGCTAAGTAGGAGTGGAATATTTTTGCCCAGTCTCAGCAACCCATGTCAGGCGCGGTGCTCATTCAACTGGCTCGCCTGGGTGATCTTGCCCAATCCCTGCCGGTAATTACGGCACTCCATTCACGGTATCCCGACCAATCCTTGGACCTTCTCTGTCCGTCCCCTTTAGCTCCTCTGGGAGAACTTTTCCCTGGAATTGCAAAAGTTTACCCATGGGATGGGGCGATTTGGCAGCCAAACTCTATGGATACTGATAGATCGTGGGCTCAGCAATTGAGACATATGAAGCAGGTTTGGACGCAGCAGTCTTTTCCTACCTATTCGGTGGCCTACAATTTGAATAATCATCCTCGCAGTATTTTGGCGGCTCATTTATTGGCAGATACGGTTGTTGGACCAGGGTCGTGTGGACCGGTGAATCCGTGGTTATCACCTTGGGGAGACTATCTTCGTACAGTCGCCAGGCATCGCGGGTCGAATCGGGTTCATCTTTCCGATGCGTTTTGCGGCCTCTGTCAAGTGAGGCCACCAACCAACAGCGTGAGCCTGGTTCCTGCAGAGATGGCGCGGTCTTCTGAACTGGCCTGGCTAGGCGACTTTTCTGGCCGACCCATCATCGGAATGATTGTGGGAGCCGGTGATCCAGAACGTCGAATTCCTGTGGCCATCTGGAAGGAGTTGATTCAGGCATGCGCCGCTTCTCTTCCAGATGCGTGCTTTCTCCTCATCGGAGGAGAAGGGGAGAGAGAGATTGGGCTGACAATTGAAAATATTTTGCCCGCGTCGTGTTTAAATCGGGTCATGAATGTATGTGGGGCAACCTCTCTCGTTCAATTAGTGGCACTCTTGAGTCGGTGTCAATGGGTGATGGGGTCGGATACCGGCCCCTTGCATCTGGGAACTTTGTGTGGGGCTCGAGCCGTGGGATGGTATTTTGCCCGGGCTCGGGTTCATGAAACGGGTCCCTATGGCGAAGGACATTACGTATGGCAATACTCCCAAGATGGTGAAGGTGAGTCCGCGCAACGGCTGGCACCCTTAGCCGTGCCTGCTGTGTGGCCAGTATGGGAAACCGTCCGAGTGGTATTGGGACAGCACGTGACGGCCATGAGTGGACTCTGGTCCCTGTGGGAAAGTCAGCAGGATGAATTGGGAACATATTATCAGGGGCCGGAAAATGCGGATGTCGCTCGACATGCCCGTCAGGAGATTTGGGAGAGACTTAGTCCTGATTTGGCGTATCTGGAAGCATAATGGTGGTGCCTGCGTCATGAATGTGGCCTGTAAATTTCAGGATCGTTGATCTAACTGAGTTGTATATGAATATTTTTCACCACAATCTCATTCAGCTCCGGTCGTCAGTCCCGGATCTTACTCATGGTTTAGAGTCAGCCCCTGGGGGTTTTCTCTCAATTCAGGATGCCAAATCTGGCGTCCCGACGGCGAAACGCCACCACCAATGGATTCACAGTGCCTATGACCCGGAGAGGGAAGCTGAGCGGTGGGCTATGCAGCAGCAAAAAGAATGTCAGGTGGGAGAGGCGCTTCTTATTTTTGGGGTGGGTTTGCTCTATCACGTTGAAGCCTTGTGTCGTCTCCTTCCTCCCGATCAGCCTATCTTCGTGGTCGTGGCGGATTTGAATGAACTCCGAGATGGTCTTATGAGCCGGACTCTCTCGGGATGGGGAGAACGGATTCAGTGGGTGTATGGAACACCAACTGAAACGGTGAGGAAAATTTCCCAGATCCCCAAGCGCATGCGCATCATGAGTTATGAACCTGCTGCATCCCTGCATAGTGAATTTTATCAAACGGTCAGGCGGGTTCTTCGAGATGAGCTGGCTAGGCAGGCACAGGGAAGGCTTCATGTGATGGTCATCGGCCCCATCTATGGTGGTTCCCTGCCCATTGCGGGTTATGCTGTGCGGGCCTTGGAGGCCTTGGGGCATCGAGTGAGCTGGGTGGATCATAGTCTTTATGGGCCCGGGTATCATCAGCTGGATCGTATTCGTGATGCTCGGTTGCGGTTGACGGTTCAACAAAAATTTAGTGAAACGTTGGGAGTCATCAGTCTGGCTCATATCGCCGAGGAACCACCTGACCTTGTCCTGGCCTTGGCTCAAGCGCCCTTATCCATGCCGGTCTTAGAACAACTTCGGCGAAAAAAAATTCCTACCGCCATGTGGTTTGTCGAAAATTTTCGGCATTTGACCTATTGGCAACAAATGGCGGCAGGTTACGATTTTTGGTTCGTTATGCAACAGGAGGCATGTCGGGAAGCCTTAATCCGTGCTGGTGCGCCTCATGTCTCCTATCTACCTTTGGCGGCAGACCCCTCAATTCATCATCCCGTGGCTCTTTCAGCAAAAGAGCGGGAGGAGCTTGGTGCGGATGTCTCATTTTTGGGAGCCGGGTATTTGAATCGACGACGGCTCTTGCCAAGTCTGGTTGGACAAGAATGGTCCTTTAAATTATGGGGAAATGAGTGGGAGGAACCAGGTCTCCTTTCGTCCGTGCTGCAACGAGGTGGAGCCAGAATTGACTCGGCCACTGCCGTCAAAATTTTTAATGCGACGGCAGTGAATGTCAATCTGCATTCGTTTGCCGGAGAGGGCCTTGATCCTCATGGGGACGGAGTGAATCCGCGGACTTTTGAGTTGGCCTGTTGTGGGGCCTTTCAAGTTATTGATACACGGACCCTGCTGCCTGAATTGTTTGACAACACAATGATGGGGGTATTCTCTAGGCCGGAGGATTTGGTTGCCACGGTGAGAAAATTTTACCGGGAACCGGAACAACGGGCGAGCATGGCGGAGCAATCTCGGTTGCATGTATTGGCAACTCATACGTATGAGCATCGGATGCAGACCCTTCTAGCCGAGATGGGGGTGGCCAGTCCGGATCGCTTGGGTTCAATTTTACAGGGAGATCGACACGTTCAATCTTTGGTCGGTGCCTGTGGAGATTGCCCAGAGCTGGAACCCTTGCTTCGACAATTTCCTCCACAGGAGAGAGTCGAACTTGTGGATGTGGCCAACGCCATTCGAAAGAAAGGTCCTGAAGCGATCCTGAAACGGGAAGAGCTGTTGATTCTCATGATGGATGAATATCGTCAAGAAAAACGGGATTTTCTGTGATGGTGATCATGACGATTTTGATGAAAATTGTCGGTGATGGGTCCCCTCGGGGTGGTGCAGGACTCAACCCGCACGAACATTCTCTTTTTAACAAATCGGCTCCGCTGAGATAGATATGGGCAAACAAGTTGTCATCCTGAACATTACGCGGATGGGGGATCTTTTCCAGATGACCCCTTTATTAGCGCGTCTGGAAGAGGAATGGCCTGGCGTGAGTATTGATTTGATTGTGGATAAGGAATTTGCCGGTGTTGCGGCCCTCATTCCCGGAATTCGTCAGGTGTTGGCCTACAACTTTCAGCAATTATTGGATGAAAGTCGTGCCAAAGTGCGGGATGTGGTATCGCTCTATCGGGATGTAGCCTCGTGGGCCAAGCCCTTGCTTCATGTCGGCTATGACCGGGTGATTAATTTGACCTTCAACCGGCGGAGCGCTTTTTTGGCTGGTTTTTTGGGTGGACCTGATGTCCGTGGGATTACGACCACGTCCGGGGGCGATTTCCTTGTGAAAAATCCCTGGATGCAATATTTTTTAGATTTCCAACAACACCGCCACTTGAATCGTTTTAATATTGTGGATTTATTCGCTCTTGGGGGTAGCGGTCCTGGTACCTTTCACCCCCTTCGGTTGCGCATTCCGGGCAATTTGGGTGGATGGGCGGAAAAATTTTTGAAAGATTGGGGGACCCCTCGTTTTTGGATTGGTGTGCAAATCGGAGCAAGCGATCCAATGAAAGCGTGGCGTCCCGCCTCCTATGGTCGCATGATGGCAGCTCTCGGAGCGGCTCTGCCTGCGGGTTTTGTGTTGATTGGTACAAAAAAAGAAGAGCCGGCCATTCAGGAAGCGATTCAGGCTTATCGTCAAGCCGGGGGAAAGGGGCCATTGTGTGAAGCGTTTGGCAAGACGACAGTAGGCGAATTATTGGCCTTGTTGAATCATTGCCATTTGATGGTGACGAATGACACAGGTCCCATGCATATGGCTGTTGGCGTTGAGACTCCGGTGGTCAATATATCAGTAGGGCATGTGGATTTCCGCGAAACTGGCCCTTTTGGGCCTGGTCATTGGGTCATCCAACCGGATATTTCCTGTGGGCCTTGCGGGTTCGACATGGTATGCCCTCATCATGCCTGTAAAGATTACATTGACGCCCAAGCTGTGGCCGAGTTGTGCCGGTATGTGCTGCATCAAGGGGCCTTTCCCAATTTTCCTCAACGGATGCGTGTGTACGAAGGATGTGTGGATGAGGATCAAGGGGGGAGTTTTCTCATCAGGGCGGGAGCCGAGTCTACTCAGGTGGCATGGTATGCCAAATTTTGGCGAAAATTCTGGTTTGAGGAATTTACCGGAAGGACGAGCAGGATAGACATGAATGCATTGATTCCCCCAGATCATCTGGATATGGATTTACGGTGGACCCAATGGGTGCAGCAGGTTCACTCCCTCTGCCGACAGGCGGATCAGGTGGCCGCCATGTGTCGGCAGTGCCCGATTCCCGTTTCCTCTTTACAAGAAATGAAAATAAAGTTGAATCGACAAACTGCAGCGTTTTTGACGGAGGCTCGTTCCTCTCTGGTGATTGGGCCTCTAGCCACCGCATTTTTTCGGGATGCTCATAATTTACAGATGTCCACGCTTGAAGGCATGGCGGACGAACATGCTCAGTCATTTCGTTTGTTAGGCAAAAGAGTACAGGATGTGAGAAGAAGAATACAGGAAACCATGCAACAGCAAAAAGGGGGAGATTGCTATGCGAGTACAACTCGATCATGACAAGTGGGAAATGGAAGATACTGCGCGGTTGGAGGACGTGTTAGCTGACCTAAGTGATCGCGCTCAGGCCAAAGGTTGTTTAGTGACGAAACTGACTGCTGCCAATCGGACGATGACAGATCGTGAATTGGTTCCACAGACGTTATCACAACCGGCCAAGTTATTTGATCCAATTCAGGCGTTGAGTGAACGTTTGGAAACAATCATTCAGCGATCCGAGGGCACAGCAAAAAAATTCCTTAATCAAGTTAATCTGGAAGCTCAGGATTTGGTTGAGAGCTTTCGAAAGGGGCAACCCTCTTTTCAGGCATTAGACCGGTGGTTCGGGAAAATGGCTGATTATGTGGAATGGGCCCATCTTCATGCCAAGACGGGAATGTCCGGCAGTACTATGGTTGCTCTGAAGGGATGGGTGGAAGAATTAATGAAGGTCAGAAAAGCTCAAGACCAGGTTCGGATTGGAGATATTCTGGAATATGAAATTATTCCACTGTTATCCCAAGAAGCGATCAGTATTTCCTAGTTATGCCATACCGCGATGTTCCTATGTGTTCTTGGAGCTTAGTGCTGTGATGGTATTTAATGCACTGTTAGCGATAAAACATTCACTAATCTTCTGCTCAAGTTTCCTCTTAGGTGGTCGATAAAAAGGATCAGAAGAAAGTCCTGAATCTCAATTCACGATTGTGAGGCCTCTCGGCTACATCACCTTTACCAATCCTTAAAGGATGGACCCTTTAAGGCGATGCCATCAAGGAGGAAATTATGGCGCTTATTGTTAACAACAACATTGCTTCCATCAATGCACAACGGAACCTGGGAGTGTCAACCTCTCAGTTAGAGGGATCCGTTGCCCGTCTCTCCTCAGGATTGCGGATTACTCGTGCGGCTGACGATGCTGCAGGACTGGGTATATCCGAAACCTTACGTGCTCAGATCCGCAGTATTAATCAGGCTGTCCGAAATGCCAACGATGGTATCAGTTTGTTGCAAATTGCAGACGGTGGCGCTGAAGGGATTGGCAATTTGCTGGCGCGGATGCGGGAATTGGCAGAGCAATCAGCCAGCGGAATTCTTGGGTCAAACGAACGATCCTTCCTGGATCAGGAGTTTGTGGCTCTTCGGTCGGAAATTGATCGGATATCGGCCGTGACCGAATTTAACAATGTCAAACTTTTGAGTGGCACAGGCAATGATTCGCTGTCCATTCAGATTGGGTTCCGGAGTTCATCGAATGATACGCTGACCCTTTCCTTAAATGATTTGAATACGAACCAGCTCACATTAAGCAGCGTGAACGTTTCGACTTCCGCGAATGCGGTGAGTGCGTTGTCCAATATTGATAGTGCCATCAGCTCAGTGGCGAGCGCTCGAGCGAATATTGGGTCATTACAAAATCGGTTGGATGCCGCTGTGCAAAATCTGCAAGTTGCCGGTGAAAACGTAACCGCAGCTGAATCACGAATTCGAGATGCTGATATTGCATTTGAAACCGCAAAATTTGTGCGAAACCAAATTTTGGTGAGCGCGGGTACGTCAATCTTGGCGCAGGCCAACACGTTACCACAGCAAGCTCTTTCCTTGCTGCAGTAACCCTGAAAGTCCTAGTGAATCGGGGTCGGAATAGAATCCGACCTCGATTCCCTGAGGCAATGAGGTATTTAACGTCATGATTCAATCGGTACCGACCAATCCCTCAGTTACTGATTTGATGAATGCAGAACAAGGATTGCGTTCTCGTTCAAATTCCCTGCCTCCTTCAATTCCCTCTTCTCGTTCGAATATTGCAATTGGAAAGAAGAATGAGGAAGTCGAGACTACGCAAAAACCCCTTAAGTCATCACTTCAGGATCCCGAAAAAATTAATAAACTTCTTGCGGATGTCCGGGAGTCCTTAAAAGAACTTGATCCTCGAGTTGAATTGTCCTTGGATACGGAGCTTAATACAGTTATCGTTCGAGTATTGGATCAAGAGACTGGTGACCTGAAAAAACAATTTCCTCCTGAAGATTTGCTGGAATTAAAGCGATTTCTTACTGATCATTCTGGCTTGTTTGTGGAGGAAAAAGCGTAGTTTTCGAAGTCGATTTGAAAATGGGTGAGGGTATCTCGAAATATTGTTTAAGTAGTTATAATAATGAACTTCAGCGGTCCTGATTATGCCCAGTATTAGTTTTGGTGGACTTGGAAATGGTATCGACTTTGGCCAGGTGGTCGATTTACTTGTACAAGTTCAGCGTCAACCAATTGACCGATTGACACAGCGGAAATTAACCGAGCAATCCAAACTGACTGATATTGGATTGTTGGGGGCACGTTTGAGCAGTCTTCAAGCGTCAGCCAGTTCCCTGCGTACGAAATTGAGTTTTGATAAGACTCAGGTAAATGTGACGTCGGGAAGTACTAAGACTCTTCTGTCCGCCACGGCCTCTTCAGGGGCGGCTCAAGGTACTTATACGGTAAGAGTAAATCAATTAGCCTCCTCCCATCAAATCACATCCAAATCTGGGACGGCCGTATCCTCCATTGATACCGACATTGTCAGTGGCGCATCAGGAACTTTTTCTTTTCAAGTGGGAAGTGGTTCAGTACAAACCGTCAATTTAAGTGCCACAAGTACCCTGGAAGATTTAAAAGATGCAATTAATGACTTAGGGGCGGGAGTTGGTGCTTCCTTGTTGAACACCGGAACTGAAGTCTCGCCGCAATATCGATTGGTTTTATCTTCGAATAACACGGGGGCCGATTACGCCATCTCGATTACTGCTGATGATACGGATTTGAATACCGTCGGAAGTGGAGTGGATACTTTTCAGGCGGCCTTGGATTCCGAAGTTGAGTTGGGCGTAACGGATGTGGGGGCCGGGACTCAGGCCATAACCATTAATCGATCCACAAATACTCTGACGGATGTGATCGCCGGAGTGACGCTAAACTTAGAAGGTGAAGATACTTTAAACCCTGTCAGCATTACGGTTTCTCAGGATAATGAGGCAGTGAAAGAGAGTATTTCTAGTTTTGTCAAATCCTATAATGATGTGATTTCCTTTATTAATGAACGAACGAATTATGATCCACAAACAAAGGAGCGAGGCATTTTTGTAGGAGAATCCCTACCTCGGTCGGTTGTCAGTAGTCTGAGGGGAGCCATTTTTTCAGAAATTAGTGGATTAACGACTCTAACCTCAGCATCCCAGATTGGATTTGAAACTCAAACAACCGATGGGACGATTAAGCTTAATGAAACCACATTGGATCAAGCCTTGAGTGAGAATTATTCCGCAGTGAGGGATTTATTTATTGCCAATACCACCACAGGAACTAACGGAATTGCCGAATTGCTTATTGATGCTGTGGATAATTTGAACGATGTGGAGACTGGGGCTTTCACCCTTCGACAAGAAGGATTGAATAGTGCCATTGCTAATTTTTCATCTCAAATCGACCGTAAAGAAACTCAATTAGTCAAATTTGAGGAATTACTCCGAATCAAATTTGCCAATCTAGATGGACTGTTGGCGAGTTTGCAAAGCCAACAAGACACCCTTAATGCCCGTTTGGGGCAATAAATTTTCACCCTAGAGGATTTCCCTATGATGTTAGGAGCCAGGGCCTATGCGACGACCCAAGTTCAAACCGCCTCACCTGTTCAGGTAGTTGTTTTACTCTATGATGGCACCATTCAGGCCATGAAACTGGCCCAGGAGGGCATGCGAAAGAATCATCGTGAAGATAAGGCAAGATTTTTAGGGCGTGCTCTCCGTGTGGTCAGTGAATTGTCCGCCACATTAAATATGGAGCAAGGTGGTGTCGTAGCCAAAGATCTTCGTCGAGTGTATGAATATGTGATACATGAATTGACTCAGGCCAATTTGCTGAATAAGCCAGAGCGATTGGATGGCCCGATTCGTTGTTTAGGGGTGATTCGGGAAGCTTGGCAGGAGTTAGCCGTTCAGGCCAATAAACCTCAGGCCGTCGGAATGTAGAAAGAATTAAGGCTCATGACTACCGTAGATCAGCGTCTTGAACGATTGACGCAAGAGGCTTTGCAGGCGGCCAGGCAAGGACGATGGGATCAAGTGATTACGTATTATGCCAAACGAGTACAAGATGACGAATTCGCCCAAGTCTCGCCTCAAATGGCTACGCAACTGATGAAATGGGATCAATGGATGATTAGGCAAGTGAAGTGTGTACAAAGTGCTCTTCGCCAACAAATTCTTGAAGTTCAAGATCAACGACGAAGGTTGGCGGGTATGTCGCGACAGTATGGAATTGAGAATGTATGTGAATCTGTTCATCACTTGCATACGATCTAAATAAAACTAATTTAACCTTTATTTTCTTCCTCGTTATCAATCCTCGTCAGATTTGGCCTCAGATCTTCCCTGTCAATCGTCAATACTTTGACTCTTCAGGACAAGATGGATCTCGGATTTTCATTGGAGAGTTCTAGAATGGCAGGTAATGGGGCTTCTTATGAAAAAATGTGTGGTTTTTGGTCGGGAGGTATTTTGGTACGGCTATTGCTGCATACAGATTATCCAATGCAGCTCAATTGTGGTGTATTTGAGAGATAAGATTATGGCCAATGACGTTGGTAGTTCTACAGCGGCGGATCCTTTTTCCCCAGGACAAGCCCAACTGCTCCATTCTCTTTCAAACAAATTATTACCCATTGTTGTGTTCGCCGAGCTTGCCCTCAGACAGTGTCGTGATGACAAGGTGAAACAGCAATTGGAAAAAATCCATGGGGCGGCCGGAGACGCACGGGACATTATTCTCGAAATGAAAAAGCAAAATTCGAATGGTACCGCTTGAGACACACCATTCATAAGGAATCCGTAAATTCTGAATAAAGTAATGAGGATAGTATGAATAGTCTCGGAACCGAGGATCGACGGCAGAATTGCCGTGTCGAAGTTCCCGTATGTTTGTGGGTTGAAGTGCCACTGGCATTTTCCTATGAGTCGGTCGACCTGGCTGCTGCAGAATTTTCTCAGTGGCAATGGGAGGAGCTAGCCGTATCTCCTGATTTGGTTCATGCCATGGTTGAGGAAAATGATCTAACGATTCGAGATCCATTGTTGATGCAAATGGTGACCCGGATTGATTGGATGTTGACGTCGGTTTTACGCACTTTAGGGAAAGAAAAAAAATATAAGCAAGCACTTCCAGAGTTTAGGAAAGTTAATTTAAGCGGATCTGGTATGGGTTTCGCCTCGGAACAACATTTTCCCGTAGATTCGCATTTGATTCTTCGACTTGTTTTGCGCCCATTTATCCCCATTCAAGCCATTGGAAAAGTTCTTCGTACAGAGCCGGTAGAAACGGAGAATGGCCCACAATTTCAGATCGCTGTTGAATTTGTTCAAATTGCGCCTGATGACCGTGAGGCCATTATTCGGCATATCTTACGAACTCAGGCTACCATTCAACGTCATCGTCTGCAAAATTCCTCATCTTCTTCTGTTCTCTAAATCCTGTCGTGCTACATGGGAGGCCTCTTTTGCCTATTACAAAGGAAAAGAGATGAGCTATCCGGACAGAATATTTCCAACCGAATTTTGCTCTCCGTGTTTGATAACTTCTTCATGGGTTGTGAAATGTGGGATATGTTTATGCTTTTCCCTGCATCTCTTGGCTTGCCAAGTCAGTTCAGAAGCCACCCCGTATTCACAACCTGACCTTTCTTTTTTGCCTACGGAAATAATCAACCAGAATAAGGCTCCCATTTCTCTGGTTGTATATCCCATTCAAAATATTCGTGTTACAAAACAGTCAGCGTGGATCGCACCGATGTTGACCAAAATGATCATGAGTGACTTGTCGCATTGGCCTCATTGGCGCATCATTTCGCGGGAGGCGATGAGTTCAATCTTGCGTGAGCAATGGCTGCAATATCAGTCAAGCCATTCCGATAAGCAGGTTCAGTTAGGCCGTTTACAAGGAGCTCGCTTTATGCTCCAGGGCGGATTGTTTGAGGAGAATGCACACGTGGTTGTTGATTTGCAGATTCTCGATGTGGAAACGGGGGTAGTGTTCGATACTGTTCGGTGTGAAAGCCGTATTGACGAAATTTCTCGTCTCGAGCGGGATTTGGTCCGTGTTCTTGTGGAGCGATTGCCACAGGGAAAACAACGGGATCATTCGGTGTGGAATGGAGAGAGAACTTTTTCGATACCCCCAACTCCATTGGCACTCCCTCCTCAGATTGTTGAAGATATCTCTTCAGGGGACTTGCCAAGACAACTTATTTTTCCAGAAGAAATGAAGCAGTTGAGTCAAAACTACGTGCATCAACGTTTACGTATCTCTCAGGCCGTTCACAATATTTTTGAAAGGGGGCTGAGAGTTGAGTTCGGCCACTCGTATCAATCTTCCGAATTTAATAAGGGAGAAGGAAATTTCCCGGTGACTTCCTTACTCATACCAGTTGTTTTGTATGCAGAAGAACATCGAATCCGTGATTTCATCGGTCAGATTTTTTCAGAGAAACTGGTGACAGAACTTTTTGAGTCTGGAGAGCTGGGTGTGGTCCCTTCCGGACCTGATATTGACGACCTTCGATACTTGGGCAGAGAGATGTCTAGGCCCCGTCGATTGTATGTTCGGGCTCGTTCAGAGCAGGGGGTTGTGGTCGCCGTTTTCAGTCGATGGGAATGGCGGACGGATCGGGTGGTTATCTTCACCAATCAGATGCGAATGACCATGCCGTGGTGGCCAACCCCACTCTTTGCTGGGCTGGCGGAATTTCCAATGAATTGGCTGGATAGGAATGAGGCCGTACTGACGTTTGATACTGTTTTTGTAGATCTGAATGACGAAGAGAGACATGTCGTAGCTGAATGGGTGTCTCCCCTTCAGATTCTAGAGGTGCCCGATAACGATAAAAAAAGAGAACGCATTATTCGTCAACTGGAGACATGGATTCAAGAGCATTGGGTTCCGTCAATGGCGGAAGCCTTGCCTGTGGATGGGTATGTGCCTGGTAATAAACAATTGGCACATCTTCGATTGCAAGTTAAGAAAGGCGTTATCACTCATCTTGAGCATCACATGGATTCGGTTGATCCGATATTTATCGGTGGTATTCAAGATTTGGTCGATCAATTGAGGGGGGCATGTCCCTGGTGTGAGTCTGGTTCGGAACTCTCTGAGATATTGCAAGAGGCGGAATTCCGTGTTCAATGTATGCTGAACAAGCCCATACAGCAAATGGGTTTCCAGTCATACTCATCATCATAATGGAATCTCTAAAATTAACAGCGTAAAAGGCCAGATGGCATGTCTCTATGGAGAATGTGCCAGGTTTGGCCAATGGGCTTGCAAGGTTTCCTCCGCAGCCTTTCCTAGTACTGTGTCATGTGTATGATTATCAGAAAATATTCGCAAAGTGATCATGCGAGCAGGAAGGTAATCTAAATAATGGTCCAAGCTTTCTTTTTCCACAACATGATTTCTGGCGTTATAGACGTAAATCTGAAAGCCTCCCATATTCATTAAGTTGAGAGGGCGGGGGTCCTTATGGGCAAAATCAACTCGAAAGTCCAAGTGACGAATTGTACGGGGCAGCCGCTGACGCATAAGAGTATGGAAGGCCTTTGGCGTGAAAGAGGTTTCGGCATGGGGGAGTTCCAATAACGTGCTATAGGCAGTTTTCCAGCGTACATGTCTGATTAAAATTTGATGCCATTGAGACCCCAGGCTGCGTTTTACCTGGGATCGGGAACGGGTCCAGGTACGGACAGTTTCCAGAACATGCCAGTCGGTCAGGGAAAGATATTGGGATAAGGCGTTTAAGGGGTTTGGGGAGAATAGAAGAGACATGGTTGGGCGGAAAATATCCTGTAGATGGAGGTCGATTGCTCGAGTGGTTCGGTGAAAATAAACATTTGTATACAAATAGAGGCGAGCGTTGAGAAACATTTGTAATGCTGGGAGACCTGCTTGATGAATAGTGAGACCATTGGAAGTGAAAAATGTGTAATGCAGGAGTCGTTCAATATCCACGGGGCCGATGGCGACTCCACACATATAAGAATCGCGAAGGACATAGTCGCAATTGTCGGGGGTATAAATCCCTCCGAGCAGAGGTTGGAGAAAGGTGAGCCATCGAGGTAAACCCTTGATGGATTTTTGAGGATTTTTCAGAATGAGAAAAGCCAGAAATGAAGGGTCCATCGACTCTCCTGACGCAAAGGGGCCGGAGGGACTTCGGCGGATATTTTTAATGATTGAGCTCAAATCTTCCACAATGATGCGTTGACCGATTTGCTCATGCGTAATGCCAAATTGATCCAAATGATGATGGTCAAAGAAATGGCAAAAAGGGCCATGCCCGATATCGTGCAGCAAGGCGGTTAACCGCGCTAATTCCTCCATGAAATAGAGAGAGGGGAGATCGGGGATGATCTCTTTCAGTGAGGGGTAGAGTCGAAGCATGAAACGTCCTGCCAAGTGCATGGTGCCAATGGAATGTTGAAATCTGGTGTGTTCGGCTCCAGGGTATACCCAACGGGCGCTCTGTAGTTGCAGGATATATCGCAAGCGCTGAATCCATGGGGAATCAATAAGATCTTGCTCGGTTTGTTCGGAAGTTGTTTGGGCGGGACTTTGAACGGTAAAGGACACATAGCCATGAATGGGGTCAGCCATGAGTGCGATATTCTCAAAAGGTGACGGGGACGGCTTCATGGAGAAGGTCCTTTCATGTGTCGATATCGAATGATCGTCAATCGCATCAGGGGATAGGCGAGTAAACTTCCGAGAATTGACAAAAATGTGGATCCGACAAGAAACGGAATGATATAGGGAGCCAACATCTCATAGACATTGCCGGCCGATAATCCATCCCATGCAATGGACACCTCCGGTGATTCACCGGTTAATATCAATCCCGCATATAGACTCGCCGCTAAAATCGGAATAAGTGTCCATGGGTTATTGACCAGCGATCCTAGAAAAACGGCCAAATAATTGAGGCGAAACAACCAAGCTACCAATATTACGCTGGCAGTATGAAAAAGATAATGGGGAGCGAAGCCGATAAAGACGCCGATTGCAAAGGCTAAGGCTGTGCGATGGGCTGTTTCTTTCAAATGAAGGACTTCAGCCAGGTATTGTCTGAGTGAATCCATAGTGCCCATTGAGATTCTCTTTATGAAGGGAAGTGGTTATAGCCACCAGGGGGTAAGGCTGTAAGATTGCCCGCGGCATCTTGGAGCCGGATGCCTGCTTGATATGAAGTGATGACACCGATTTTAGTAATGGGGAGGGAATGTTGTTGGGCGGCCTCTTCAACTTTTTTCCCATATTGAGGAGGCACTGTAAATAGGAGTTCATAATCTTCTCCACCATGAAGAGCCCATGTCAACGAGTCGCCATTTTTGCAAGCCGCGTAATCTTTCAGCGAAGTGGAAAGAGGAAGGTCGTCTGCCTGAATGATGGCTCCCACCCGACTTTGTTGGCAGAGATGACCCAGGTCACTGGATAGGCCGTCTGAAATATCAATGGCAGCAGATGCCCAATGGGCGTTTCCCAGAAGTTTTCCCAGCGCGATTTTAGGAGTTGGGCGAAAATGTCGTCTGACTAGGTGCCGAGCTACATTTAACGGTATCCCGCGAACCTTCGTACGGCTTGTTTGGGTTTGCAAATAATCCAACCCTGCGGACGAGTCGCCGAGTGTTCCACTGACATAGACTGAATGTCCTTTTTTTGCCCCACTTCGTCGTAGGGCACACCCCTTCTTCACTGTGCCCACTATGGTGAGAGATAAAAACATGTGTGAAGGGCTTGAGGAGGTATCTCCGCCGATAATCCGAACCTGATGAGTGCGGCATGGTGCGGATAAGCCTCGGTACAGGTCTTTCCAATTTTGGAAGGTCAAAGCCGCCGGAAGCGCCACACTTACCAGTAAGGCGGTAGGGTGAGCCCCCATGGCGGCCATATCACTTAAATTGGCCACTGCGGCTTTGTATCCAATTTCAAAAAATGAAGCATGTCGTCGGTTAAAGTGAATCTGCTCAACAAGCATGTCCGTGGAAATCACCAAGTGTCGTCCCTTGGGAATGTCCAGGATGGCTGCGTCATCACCGATGCCTAGGATGATCTCAGGAGAGGGGTGAGATTGGGATGAAGTGATGGATTGAATTAATTGAAACTCACCAATGTGCGATAGTGCAGCCTGGCGTCGAGGAGGAGGCATGAGAGAAGATTAGCGGGTGCCTGCAGTATTGTGTTTTGTCGAAGGACGGGTAGAAGGGGAAGCAATTTTTTTACGACGATTTCCAGCAGAACTGGTGCGAATGGAGGTAGTTTTCAGTCTGGCTTGCTGTTTTCCACATAAGGCGGCTTTTAACACATCGGGCATATGGTCGACAAACACAAATTGGAGCCCTTTTAAGAGGTGTCTGGGAATATCATCTAGATCTTTTTTGTTGCGTTTAGGGAGAATAATGCCTGTGAGATTTGCACGTTTGGCAGCTAGAATTTTTTCTTTTAATCCTCCGATTGGTAAGACCCGTCCTCGTAACGTAATTTCTCCTGTCATGGCCAGATCTTTTTTAACAGGATACCCGCCGAGGCAGGAGGCTAGGGCTGTGGCCATCGTGATGCCGGCAGACGGCCCATCTTTGGGGATGGCGCCAGCTGGGACATGGATATGGATATCTTTTTTGGCAAATTGCTCGGAGTCAATGCCAAGGGTTTTTGCGTGGGCTCGAATAAAACTGAGGGCTGCCTGTGCGGATTCCTTCATGACCTCCCCCAAGTGCCCCGTCAGGGTCAGATTCCCTTTTCCCTTATTGGCCGAAGCCTCAATATACAGAACATCACCGCCGGTCTCTGTCCAAGCCAGCCCCGTAGCCACGCCCACTTCATCTTTTTCCTGTTCCTGGTCTGGTAGAAATTTGGGAACGCCTAGATATCGGCGCAGATTATGAGAGGTGATACGGTACTGTTTGGTTTTTCCCTCGGCCACACACTTAGCCACCTTTCTCATAACATGGGCCAATTCACGTTCTAAATTACGAACGCCTGCCTCTTTAGTGTAATGGGCGATAACGTCACGGATGGCGGCTTCAGAAAGATGGAGGTGGCCCTCGGTGATGCCATGTTCTTCCAATTGTCGTGGGACTAAATATCGTTTGGCAATTCCTAACTTTTCTTCTTCCGAATACCCTGGAATGTCGATGATTTCCATTCGATCCCTTAGCGCGGAAAGAATGGGGTCCATGAGGTTGGCGGTGGTGATGAACATGACATCGCTCAAATCGAAAGGCACACTCAAATAATGATCCACAAAGGCATTATTTTGCTCGGGGTCCAGGACTTCGAGGAGGGCGGCAGAGGGATCTCCACGAAAGTCCATGCCTACCTTATCGACTTCGTCAAGCATGAAGACCGGATTATTCGTTCCGGCTTGCTTGAGACCCTGAATGATTCGCCCCGGCAGGGCTCCGACATAGGTGCGTCGATGTCCACGAATTTCAGCTTCGTCACGGGTTCCTCCCAAACTCATGCGCACAAATTCCCGACCGAGAGCTCTAGCAATAGATTTGCCTAGAGAGGTTTTTCCAACACCGGGAGGTCCGACAAAGCAGAGAATCGGTCCCTTCATTTTCTTCTTCAGTTTTCGAACAGCCAAATACTCCAAGATTCGTTCTTTTACGCGCTCAAGGTCGTAATGGTCTTCATTCAGAACCCGGGAGGCTTGGGGAATATCCAAGTGGTCTTCAGACTTTTTCCCCCATGGTAAATCGACTAACCATTCCATATAGGTGCGGACCGTTCCGGCTTCGGCAGTGTCAGGGTGCATTTTTTCAAGCCGCTTCAGCTGTTTTTCAGCTTCTTTCAAGACCTTCTCCGGCATGTGGGCTTCCTGAATCCGGCGCTTGAATTCGGTAACCTCTTCCGCTCGATCATCTAATTCGCCTAATTCTTTTTGAATAGCCTTTAATTGTTCTCGAAGGAAGTACTCTCGTTGAGTTTTGTCCATTTCCCCTTTAGCCTCAGCCTGGATCTTTTGCTGCATGGATAGAAGATCTTGTTCCTTGGCTAGAAGGTCATTGACTCGTTTCAAGCGCTCAATCGGATTTTCGAGTTCTAGGATTTCCTGCGTGAGATCGACTTTAAGTCCGAGGTTGGATGCAATGATATCGGCTAATCGTCCAGGCTCATCGAGATTTTCCACTACCGTGAGGACATCAGGCATAAGGACTTTGCCCAATCCCACCAATTTTTCCAGAGCCTCTCTTGTGGAGCGAACGAGAGCCTCAGTCTCTAGTGAGTGGACGGTTTTTGCGGGTTCAGGGAGTTTTTTGAGGCGAACCATAAAGTGCGGCTGGGACTGGCTGAAAGCCTCAATTTGAGCCTTGGTGAGACCTTGAACCAGGATTTTAATTCGTTCATCAGGAAGTTTCAGCATTCGCATTATGATGCCGATGGTCCCGACTCGATGCAGATCATCGGCATTTGGCGTTTCAGTCTCATGATCTTTTTGAGTAGCCAGAAAGATCAATCGGTCGGAGGCCAGGGCGGTTTCAATGGCTTTAATGGAGAGTTCACGGCCGACAAATAACGGCAGAACCATATAAGGGAAGACGACAATATCTCGGACCGGAAGAAGGGGAAGCTCCTCAGGGATTGTTTCCAGCGGCGGATTCGGGGACTCGTTTTGGAAGTCATCATTCATGAGTTATTCGCACTCTCCATTCAAGGACAGGCAGGTCTGGGAAACAGGAAATGAAGAAATTGCCAAGAAGGCCATCGATGGGTTCTGTGCCCTCTGGCCTGTTGCCGATACTAGGAGAAGGTGAAAAATGTTGTCAAGCTTCATGCTTAAATCGTCACGACTTGGCTTGATGATTCTTTGCTTTACAGGAAAGGGGGCAATGAATATAATTTGACACCTTCAGAATAGGAATATGTGTGGCAAGCGGATGACATGTTAGTTTGCCTCTGCAGTTCTTATTTTTTTGAATGGGGGAGGCGATTGATGTATCGGCATCTCAGCCTCGTTGAAAATCCGGCCTCCGAATTCTTCTTGGAACATTTCCGTTGTACCTTCTGTCTCTTGTTAGTTCGTTTAGGGGATTAGGCTATTACGTCAATCCTGTTTCTTGTCTTTTCCCGCTTCTATTCCACAAGGTTTTTGGCGCATGTCGTGTGCCGCGCACTTTCTTGGCCATTTTGGGAATTATGATTATGGCATGTCTTCCTTTCGAGGTGGTACGGGCCCAGGGAGAGGCTTCCTTGATTCGTGCCATAGAAGTACAAGGGGCTCACCATATTGAACCGCAGGCCATCCTGGGGAAATTGACGATACACATTGGAGACCCCTTGCGAAAGGAAGAGATTCGAAAAGAAATTCAGCAGGTCTACAGCCTTGGATTTTTTGAAGACGTGCAAGTGACGACAGAGCCACGTGAAGGTGGTGTGGGGGTCATATTTCATGTCACCGAAAAACCCTTTACCGTGGAAGTGGTCTTTGATGGGAACGATGAGATCTCAGACGACAAGTTGAATGAAAAAAACACCATTCGGAGTCAGGTCTTTTTGGATAAAGAACAGGTGAAATCCACAGTCGAAAAGTTTCGGGTGTTGTACCAGGAAAAGGGGTACTTTCATGCCCAAATTGTTCCCATTATCGATATGATTGACAACAACCAAAGTCGTGTGACTTTTTATATTGAGGAGGGCAAACAAGCCCATATTCGAACTGTGGAATTTGAGGGGCGTCATGTTATCAAGAAAAATGACCTTACGGGAAATATGGCCAATCGCGAGTGGTCTTGGCCCTGGTCCATATTTTCAGACGCCGGTATTCTCCATCGGGATGAATTGCCGAATGATGTTGAGCGAATCAAGGAAGTCTATCTCAATAAAGGTTACTTAGATGTTCAGGTCGGAACACCCCGAATTGATCTGGATGAAACCAAGGAATGGTTTTCCTTGGTTTTCCCGATTGTGGAAGGAGAACCCTATATTGTGAGTGAGATCTCCTACTCTGGTCAAACTGTTTTTACCGAGCAGGAGTTGCGCGACAAGTTGGATATTAACGCCGGGGAAGTTTTTCAACGCGCTAAAGTTCGCGATGAAGTCACGCGATTGACGGAACTGTATGGCAGTCGTGGATATGCCTTTGCGGAAGCCAATCCGTCCATTGAACCCGATCCTGGCACCCGAACCACCCGCATTCGTTTTTCTATTGAGGAAGGGGAAATGGTGCGTATTCGTGATATTCGCATCACCGGCAATAATAAGACTCGAGATAATGTTATTCGGCGGGAGCTTCGCGTCAATGAACGGGATATGATTGATTCTCCGGCGATTAAGCGTAGTTTTGAACGGTTAAATAATCTCAATTTTTTTGAAACGGTGGAAATTTTGCCGGAGCAGATTGCCCCAGGAGAAGTTGATTTAAACGTGAAGGTCAAGGAAAAGCCTACCGGCGCATTTAGTATTGGTGGAGGCTTTAGTACGCTTGATCAATTTACGGCTATCGCGGATATTACGGAAGGAAACCTGTTTGGGCGAGGCTATCTGGCGAGAATTCGGGGGCAGGTTGGAGGACGACGAACGTTGGGTATTCTGACTTTTCGAAACCCCGCTATGTTTGATACCCTCACCTCCGGGCAAGCCGATGGGTTCCGAACCCGTACAAATTTTCTCACCTATTTGGAAACCAAAACCGGGGCTAATCTGACTTTTGGCCGCTGGTTTTCTGAATATATCAGCGGGTCTTTTTCACTGGTCGCCGAGCATATCAAGATTGCGAAAGTATCATCTGATGCGCCGGATATTATTCGCCGTCAAGAAGGAACGCAAACCACCACAGGGTTTCGAGCCAGCCTCTTTCGGGATTCTCGAGACTTCTATCTTGACCCTCGTCGTGGCACCCGTATTGGGGTTCGCACCAGTTTTGGGACTGAGATGCTTGGTGGGACGAACGATTTTTATACGGTGTCTTTTGACGCATTGAAGTATACGCCCTTGCCTTTTTGGGATTTTCGGCATGCTATCCGTGGCCGTATCGGGTATGGAGATGGCTATAACGGTGATAGCCTGCCGGTTCCAGAATTTTTCTTTGTGGGCGGTATTAATACGGTCCGTGGGTTTAAGTTTGGTCGTGCCGGACCGGTAACCAGTCGAAATACTGCTGAAGGCGCTAATAAGCAGTTAATTATCAATAATGATTTGATCTTTCCGGTTTTGCCTGACGCCAAATTGAATGGGGTACTTTTTTTCGATTACGGAAAAGGGTTCGCCAAAGAGGATAAGTTTAATCTTGACCTACGCAAAGCTGCCGGCGTGGAGGTGCGATGGATTTCTCCCTTTGGGCCCTTACGTGCTGCCTATGGGTTTAATCTGAATAGGCAACATGGGGAGAAAAGTTCGGTTTTTGAATTTTCGGTTGGATCAGTCTTTTGACGGGTGCTCGGCAATCTCTCTTGTTCGTGTCTACGAAGGAAATTATCCCCATGATTTGTTTTTTCCTTTCTCTGTGTCCATTGAAACCTTTCTGGTCGTTTACCCTAAATTGGAAAACGGAGTTACGGAAATCCTTTCTTGGCCTGATGTTGCTGGGGGTCACCGGATGCTCGGCCAACACGATCCAGGGCGGGATGGAGATGCCTGTCGGAATGGTGGATCCCCAAAGGGTGCTGCAGGAAACCATTCAGGGACAGCGGTTGTCGGAGACCTTGAATGCCTTTATGAAAGATCGTCAGGCTGTTGTTGAATTGGAGCAAAAAGAATTACGGAAATTGGAAAATGAACTGATCGCCCAAAGCTCGGTGTTGACCCAATCAGCTCGTGACCGCAAGGAAGAACAATTTCGACAGAAAATGGCCGCCTATCAGCAAAAAATCACGGATTTAAATCGGGAAGTACAGGAAAAACAGCGTGAACTCCAAAATGAGTTTCGGCGACAAGTTCAAAAGGTGGTAGAGCGAATTGCCGAATCGAGAAATTTGTCTCTGGTATTGGAGCAAGGGGCCGGATCGGGAACCTTGTTTTATCAACCGTCATTGGATATTTCCAATGACGTTATCGAGTCATTAGGAAAAGTGACGGACTTGCCTAAAACCGTACCATGACGTCAATGACTGGTTTGGCAATCCTTAGGACAGAAGGTTGGGGGTTATACAATTCAAGGAGGGTAATCGACAATGACCGACATGCAATCCGACCCGCAGATGGACGTGGTCCAAATTCAAGCCCTGCTTCCCCACCGATATCCCTTTTTACTCGTGGATCGTATTCTTGAATGGGAAGCTAATACCAGGGTGGTGGGGTTGAAAAATGTCACCGTGAATGAACCATTTTTTCAAGGTCATTTCCCTGGTCAACCTATCATGCCCGGTGTTCTGCTTCTGGAGGTGATGGCTCAGGTTGGAGGAATTTTGGCCAGAAAATCGGCCCAGGGGAAAGGTCGCCCGACGGTGTTTTTAACGGGCGTGGAGAAAGCCAAATTTCGACGACCAGTGGTTCCTGGTGATCAACTGCGGGTTGAGGTAGAAGTGTTGAGGCGCAAGGAACCGTTCTGGAAGATGGGTGGGAAGATTTTAGTTGATTCGGGAATGGTTTGTGAGGCCGAAATGACGGCTATGGTGCGGGAAGAGCTTTCTGCTGAGTAAGTGTTCAATCTCCTTGCGAGGAATCTATGAATCTTCATTCCACGGCCGTTATTCATCCCAAAGCCGAACTCGGTGAGGATGTCATTATCGGTCCTTATTGTGTGATTGGCGAGCACGTCAAAATAGGTGCCCAGACGGAGTTGGTGGCTCATGTGCATGTGGAGGGCCATACGGAAATCGGGAGACGGTGTCGAATTTTTCCTTTTAGCTCCATCGGAACCCCCCCCCAACATTTGCAATACAAAGATGAGCCGACTCAGGTCATTATCGGAGACCACAATATTTTTCGCGAAAATGTCACCATCAACCGGGCCACGGTCTTTGGAGGCGGAGTCACCCGTATTGGACACCATAATTTTCTTATGGCCTATACCCATGTGGCGCATGATTGTGATTTAGGCAGTCATATCGTCATGGCAAACGCCGCCAATTTGGCTGGACATATCACGATTGGAAATTATGCCGTGATCGGGGGACTGGCTGGTCTTCATCAATATGTCAGGGTTGGGGAATATGCGATGGTAGGTGGGTGTTCCGCACTAGGCCGTGATGTGCCTCCTTTTGTGCGAGCGGCGGGCGGGTATCGGGCGCAAATGTTTGGATTGAATACCCTCGCACTCCGTCGTCATGGATTTTCCGCCGATCGTATTGCTCAGTTGAAAGATGCCTATGACCTGGTTTTTCGGCAAGGACATCGACTCCAAGAAGCTATCAAACTGGCCAGATCTGAATTTGGAGATAGCACGGATGTCCTGGCTTTTCTCACATTTTTGGAAAGCACACGGAGGGGAATTTGCCAAGTTTCGAGTCGTGATCTTGATGAGGAGGAGGAATAGGTGAGAATGGCCGTTTGGGAAAACCGCCATGGGTGAGGTTGGAGCACGGATTGGGATCATTGCCGGAAATGGGCGATTTCCGATTATTTTTGCTGATAATGTAAAGCAGTTGGGATATTGGGTTTCGGCCATCGCTCATGTGGGAGAAACCCTTCCGGAGTTGGAGTCGCATGTCGACCGGATTCATTGGCTCAAAGTCGGGCAGTTTACCAAAGCTCTTCGGGCATTTCAGCAGGATGGCGTTCGTCAAGCAGTGATGTTGGGAGGTGTCAAAAAGACGCACGTCTTCACAACATTGAGGCCTGATCTTCGAGCCCTCTCCATTCTCAGTCGGCTGAAACATTGGAAAGATGATGCCATTCTTCGCGCCATTGCAGGCGAATTGGAAAAAGAAGGGATTTCGATTTGCGATTCGACCTTTGGGCTACAAGGGGTCCTTGCGGATGTTGGTGTTCTATCCCGCCGTTCCCCTTCCAAAAAAGAGGAAGAAGATCTACGCTATGGGTGGGAGATTCTTGAAAGGATTGGCTCCTTGGATATCGGCCAATGTGTGGTGATAAAGGATCGAGTCGTGGTGGCGGTGGAAGCCGTGGAAGGGACTGATCAGACCATCCTGAGGGCAGGAACATTGGCAGGAAAAGGATCGGTGGTGGTGAAGCGTACGAAACCGCATCAAGATCTCCGGTTTGATTTGCCGGCTGTCGGACCTCGTACGATCGAACATATGGCCACAGCGAAGGCGACGGTTCTCGCAGTGGAAGCGGGCCGAACCGTTCTGTTGGATCAAGCGGAATTGCTAGATCTCGCGTGTCGTCATTCTATTGCCGTCGTCGGTCTTTCCTCTCAGGCTTCATGCAATTCGAGTCAGCCATCTGAAAGTGACGGGCCGTGATCCGCTCTTGGTCCGCTGTACATCTACGAGCCCATACACAGGGCGCTGTTCTCTTCCCCTCATCATGAAATCTTCAATTCGAATTGGCGTCATTGGCGTTGGTCATCTTGGGCAGCACCATGCCCGTATTTATGCAAACATGGACGGAGTGCGACTGGTTGGTGTCTGTGATCAGGACGCGGAACGTGGGAGAAAAATCGCCGAAGAACGGGGAGTGCCTTATTTTCCCACTTCGAAGGCGTTGTTATCCTTGGTGGATGCCGTCAGCGTGGCAGTGCCAACTTCCTCGCATTTTGAAGTGGTTTCTACTTGTCTACGCCAGGGGTGTCATGTCCTTGTGGAGAAGCCCATAACGACCCATGTGTCCGAGGGGGAAGAGTTGGTTGAACTGGCTAAGTCCATGGGGAAAGTTCTTCATGTCGGGCATGTGGAACGATTTAATCCCATCGTTGAAGTCGTCAGGCCGTTGATTCATCGCCCTGGATTTATTGAATGTCATCGGTTAAGCCCCTTTCAGCCCCGAGGAACTGATGTCGATGTGGTTCGGGATTTGATGATTCACGATTTGGATCTGTTACTGTCACTGGGTTTAGGCCGCATTCAAGAAATCGATGCAAGGGGATTACCGGTCCTCACGGATTTTCCAGATGTGGCCAATGTGCGGATGGTATTTGAAGAAGGCTGTGTCGCCACGTTGACGGCCAGCCGGATTTCAACCGGTCGGTTGCGTAAAATACGAATTTTTCAGCCTGAGCGATATATTTCCGTTGATTTTGGGAGTAAGGAGGCAACGGTTACGACAAGGAAAAAAGTCCAGGGTGGTGGAGCAGATGTCCAGTCCCAACTGGTGAAAGCTAAGGATGGGGACGCCCTCACGCGGGAATTGACCTGTTTTGTTCAGACGATCAAAAAAAATGAGATGGTATCTGGGGTAACCGGAGAAGAGGGGGTTGAAGCCTTAAGGGTGGCCTCTACTGTCGGACTGCTTATTCAACAACACATGGAACCAGGTCAGGATTACGTATAATGGATCGAATGATGCCATTAGGCTTGGCTAGATAGTCATGGCTCGCATCCTTCTGGTGACGGGAGAAGCCTCAGGAGATCTTCATGGGGCTCATTTGGCCAGGGCTTTTCAGGACTTGGCTCCGGACGTTGAATTAGTTGGGGTAGGGGGCGAGCATATGATTCAGGCCGGCGTACAGTTGGTGCCCCACATTGATCGGGTGGATGCGATTGGCGTCCCAGGTATCCGGCAGTTACTGGCCGGATGGAGAACGCTTCGAGTGCTTTCGGCCTATATCCGTCAAGAACCCTTTGACGCCATTGTGCTCATTGATAGTCCAGGGTTAAACCTCCGGTTGGCGAAGTCGGCTGGTCATTTGTCATCGCGGATCTACTATTATATTGCTCCCCAAATGTGGGCTTGGGGACGTCGCCGGATGGCCATTCTCCGTCGGGCGGTCAAACGGGTTCTTGCCATTTTGCCATTTGAGGAACGGTTTTTTCAGGAAGAGGGCGTGTCATGTACGTTTGTGGGGCATCCGCTCTTAGATGAGATGCCGGAAGTGCAGGATCGGGTGCGAGTGCGGGAGGCTATGGGATTGCCCTCGGACGCGCTGGTACTTGGATTGTTGCCCGGCAGCCGTCAAAGTGAGATTTATCAAATCCTTCCGTCCATGTTAGATAGTTTGAAATTCATTGCCCCGTGCATGGGGCCACTGTGTATTCTTTTAGCCCAAGCTCAAAATGTGCCAGATGGCGTGGTTCAAGAAATTGTAAAAAGATCTGATTTCCCTATTCACGTGCTGAAAGGTCGTGCCAAGGAGGTGATGGTCGCCTCTGACTATCTGGTGATCGCCTCCGGAACGGCTACGCTCCAAGCCGCTTTAATCGGTACCCCAATGGTCATTGTGTATCGGGTGTCCCTTTTAACCTATCTAATAGCCAAATGTCTGGTTACAATTAATTTTATTGGACTAGTGAATATTCTCGCTGGGCGGGAAGTGGTGCCGGAACTTATTCAAGGTCGAATGACTCCTGAGAATATCTCTCGGTCTCTTCTAGCCTTGGTCAACAATCCTACGCGGGTGATGCGTATGAAAACGGATTTTCAAGAGATTCGTGCCTCACTGGGGGGACCAGGCGCTTCTCGTCGGGTTGCTGAGGTGATCCTTGCGGACATTATGTCATGAATACGTTTTTCCGAATTCTGACCTATTTACGGGCTTACCGGTTCCGGTTGGCCGGCGCGTTTATTTGTTCGGTCGGAGTAGCGGGTCTATCGGCTGTGTATGCCATGTTAGTCCAACCGGTGTTAGATGAGATTTTCATCGCTCGCAACCGTGAATTGTTACTGTTGCTGCCTTTGGCGGTGTTAGCCGTGGCTTTATTGAAGGGGGCCTTTGCCTATGGGCAAGCCTATCTCATGAGTTATATCGGGCATTGGCTGGTGGCGGATGTTCGTCAACAATTATTTCTGCATATTATTCGGTTGCCTATTCGCTTTCATGATGCCAATTCATCTGGCCGGCTAGTGGCTCGGGTCATTAGTGATGTGAATGAAATGGCCAATGCGATTCCGAGCGTATTGAAAGATCTTTTTCAGCAAGGCTTGACGTTTGTCGCTTTGTTGGGGGTGGCTTTCTATCATAATTGGAAGTTGGCTTCGGTCGTCGTATTCGTCTTGCCTTTTTCGGGATTTGTGTTGATGCGGGTCGGAAAACGGATTCGCAAATTATCCAATCGTGGGCAAGAGCATATTGGCCGGATGGCCTCCGTGCTCAAGGAAGCATTTTCGGGCATTAAAATTGTGAAAGCCTATGGACAGGAAGATAGCGAGTTGGAGCGATTTTCTTTGACCAATTCAGCTTTTCGATTGGCCAAGGTCAAGTCCTCTCAAACCTCGGCTATGGCCTCCCCCCTATTGGAAGTGATTGGTGTCTGTGGTGTATCGGTGATCATTTGGTTTGGGGGTGGCCAGGTGATTGAGGGAGCGATGAAACCTGGTGAGTTCTTCTCCTTTCTCTCTGCCATGTTTATGGCGTATGCCCCGGTCAGAAAAATGTCCGGCGCGAACGAATCCGTTCAGCGAGCACTCGCGGGAGCACAACGGGTTTTTTCGGTATTGGATTTAGATAGTGAGATGGCCAAGGATGAAGGGAAAGATACGCTCAAGCCCATTACGCGAACTTTGGAATTTGAGAATGTCACCTTTGTATATGAGGACGCGGGCGAACCGGCTCTGAACCACGTCAATCTGAGCATTCATGCGGGTGAAGTCGTGGCATTTGTCGGGGCCAGTGGAAGCGGGAAAACGACGCTAGTCAGTTTAGTCCCTCGGTTTTATCGGCCGACGGAAGGGACTCTAAAAATTGACGGCGTGGATATTCGGACCGTGGAACGGGCCTCTCTTCGAAGGCAAATTGGCATTGTCTCACAGGAGACGGTCTTATTTGATGATACGATTCGAAACAATATTGCGTATGGGCGTCCGAATGCCTCTGATGAAGCGGTCGTGGGTGCTTCCCAAGCGGCATTTGCCTGGGAATTTATTGAACGATTGCCCAATGGGCTTGATACCTTGATTGGGGAAAATGGGTTGAAGCTGTCTGGTGGACAGCGACAACGATTGGCTATCGCAAGAGCGATTTTGCGTGATCCACCTATTTTGATATTGGATGAAGCGACATCCGCCCTTGATTCGGAATCCGAAAAGCTGGTGCAACAGGCTTTGGCTAATTTGATGAAGGGGCGGACGACCTTGGTGATTGCTCATCGATTGTCCACAGTCCAGCATGCGGATCGAATTGTCGTGATGGCCAAAGGGACAATTCAAGAGGTCGGCACGCATGTCGAGCTCTTACAGCGGGGTGGATTGTACACAAAGTTATATCAAACCCAATTTCAATTAGCACAGTTCGAGCCTATCCCGGCTTCCTGAGAGATAGTGGGAGGATCATGATCATCAATTGGCTCAAAGGTTCTATTCTGCCTCCGGTCGCAGCGGGAGCGATTCGTGTCTTTGGCGCCAGTATGCAATTGTTCACGGTTGGAGAATCCACCGTGGATGCCCTGTATGCACGAGGGGAGCGAATCATTATTGCTTTTTGGCACGGGCGTCAGGTCATGATGCCCTTGGCCTATCGGGGAAGGAATGCGTCCATTCTTATCAGTCATCACCGAGATGGGGAACTCATTGCCAGAATTATGAAATCCTTTGGCTTTGGCGCCATTCGGGGATCGACAACCCGTGGAGGAGTACGGGCACTCAGGCAATTAATTCGGGAAGGACGCCGCGGGGGAGATTTGGTGATGACGCCAGATGGGCCAAAAGGTCCAGCTTGTCAAGTGCAGCATGGTGTTCTCTATCTGGCAAAAATGACCGGCTGTCCAATCGTTCCTCTGACTTTTTCCTGCTCAAAAAAAAAGTCTTCTCCAGCTGGGATCACTTTCAAGTTCCTATTCCAGGGGGGCGCGGCCTCTTTGTGTGGGGTGATCCTTTACGGGTGCCACGGGAAGTTTCCAAGGGGGGACTTCTTGAGCAGGCCCAATTGTTAGAAACGCAGCTAAACCGTATGAGTCGCCACGCAGATCTGGCGGTGATGAGCCAGGATCCGATTAGGGAATATGCCAGGGTTGAAACGATGCCTTGAGCCATTGGCCCACCTGTTATCAGTCAACATGTATTATTGGATTTATAATGTAATACTTCATGTGGCCCTTCCGATTATTATCGGGCTTCTTCTTGTGAAAAAACGATTGCAACGAGGCCTCAAGCCACGTTTTGGAGTTCTTGATTCAGATCTTCGTCACCTTCCTCAACCGGTGATTTGGCTTCATGCGGTTTCCTTAGGCGAAGCCATGGCCGCCATTCCCCTTCTGCGAGCCTTAAAGCGGGCTTGGCCTCACGGAACACTTGTGGTGTCCACCATTACCGAAACGGGCAAGGAAGTTGTCTCCAGGCAATTGGATGGAGTCGCCCGACATTGTTACGCTCCATTAGATTTTCCTTGGGCTGTGAGTCGATATGTTCGTGGGCTTAACCCTTCCTTATTTATACTGATGGAATCGGAATTTTGGCCCAATCTGCTCCGTTGTCTCCATCGTCACCATATCCCTGTTTGTTTGGTGAATGGCCGGATCTCTTCAAGGTCCTATGCTCGATATCGACTGGTGCCTGGGTTCACCCGTCAGGTTTTCGGCAACTTGAACTTGGCCCTGGTTCAGTCCGAACGTGACAGGGAACGGCTGCACGCATTAGGCGTCCCACAAGAGCATGTCCATGTGACGGGAAATATGAAGTTTGATCAGGTGCACGATTTCGCCTCTGTGGCCCTGACTCGAAGTGATTTGGGGTTAGGAGATGAGGATCGTCTATGGGTGGCTGGAAGTACCCATGCCCAAGAGGAAACCGAGATCTTGCAAAGTTATCAGGATATCCTGAATGTGATTCCTAAGGTAATCTTGTTACTGGCACCTAGGCATATCGAACGGATTGACCAAATTGAACAAGGCATTCGGGAATTCGGAATGGTGCCTCTCCGTCGAAGTCGAATCTCGTCTCAAGCTATGAACCCTCTGGTTCGTGGTCCGCGGGTAATTCTTTTAGACACGCGCGGAGAGCTGGCCTCTCTCTATCGATTAGGGGAATTTTGTTTTGTGGGAGGCACGTTGGTTCCGGTGGGTGGACATAATTTGTTGGAGCCTGCTCAATGGGGTAAACCGGTTCTTTTTGGCCCGTTTACCGATCATTGTCGGGATGTCGCTCAACTGCTGATTGATGAGGGAGCCGGAATCGAGGTGAAAAATCGTGATGATTTGGTCAAACAGATAGAAAGGCTTGCGGCTGATTGTGAACTGGCGAAAGAAATGGGCCGCCGGGCCATAGCAGCTGTCGAGCAACGTCGAGGGGTCGTAGCCCGTAACGTTCAAAAAATTGGCGCATTGATTAACCAATGCGGGAATTTTTCTGGGAGTCCCCGAGGTCAGGCCGATGAATTATCGGCCGTGTCTCAGCCTTAGGTGACGGGCATTCTTCTTCCTGATGCGCGGGCAAGAGGCTCACGGATTCAATGTGACGACTCATTCTCCAAATCGGATAGCTGTCGGTATTCGGGTGTGGCGGTGGCTAGAAGGAACGTGTCCGTGGCTTTTGCTCCTCTGTTCAGGACCTGTATGGTTATGGACCACGATTCGGCGTGAGGTTTACCGTCGTAGATGGAAATCGACACGGAAGTTATCTCAACCGGTTGTGAGTGTGGGGAATGTGACTATTGGCGGAACCGGCAAAACGCCTTTTGTGATTTGGTTGGCACATCGCTTTCAGGAAGCCGGGCGGAAAGTGGCCATTTTGAGCCGTGGGTATGGGAGACGTCTTCCATCAGAATATGTGATTGTCTCGGATGGGAAGCAGATGCAAGTTTCTTGGCAATTGTCCGGGGACGAACCATATCTAATAGCCCAGCAATGCCCGGGGGCTATTGTGGCGGTTGGAAGCAATCGGTATGAATTGGGGCAGTGGGTGAATGCGAGATTTGAATGCGATTGTTTTATTTTGGATGATGGTTTTCAACACCTCCAACTCCATAGGGATCTGAATTTTGTTTTGCTAGATGCCAGAGATCAAAAAGGGCTTGATGGGATATTCCCTGCCGGTCATCTTCGAGAGCCGTTACGATCCTTGATGGATGCCACCGCTATTGTGTTGACACGAGCTAATTCAAGTGACGTTGCCAAGCCGGTCCTTACTCAGGTGAACCATGCCGTTGGCTTGGGCTATGAGCCGATCTATGTAAATTTTCTGCTTTCATCGTGTTGGCATCTGGCTAGCGGTATGCACGAAAGCGTGGACCGGTTTCGTAATCAACGGGCATTGGTTTTTAGTGGCATTGGGAATCCTCAGGCATTTTTCGATGATGTGAAAGCTGCCGGAATTGATTTGGTGGAGGAGATTCAATTTGCGGATCATTTCCCATATTCTGCCCGGGATATGGAGGAAATCCGCAAAGTGATGAAAGAGCAGTCTATTCAGGTGGCGTTTACGACCGAAAAAGATGCGGTGAAAATTGCAGAATGGGTTCGAGCGGAGGATCCGATTTGGGTCATGAGTGTAGAGCTGAAGATAAGCCAAGGAGCCGATATGCTTTTACAGTTGATGCATGGGCTGCCCTGGAAAATCAAACGTGAGACTTCGCGTGCCTAACCGGTAGGGTCAAGAAGGATGAGCCTTTGGAATCCCCAGTCTCTTATTGTCCGTATTCCCAATTGGATTGGAGATGCGGTGATGTGCGAACCGGCCTTGCGGGATCTTCGTGATCAGGTTCCGTTGGCTCATCTGGCTATCTTGGCGAGACCAGCTATCGGTCAATTATTTCAAGGGCATCCTGCCATTGATGAAATCGTCGAATACGATTGGCGAGGTATCCACCGGGGAATGCTTGGGTTGGGGGCCTTGATGCGAGGTCTTCGATCAAAAAAATTTGAAATGGCTGTTCTGTTCCAAAATGCATTTGAGGCCGCGTTTATAGCCTGGGGGGCAGGGATTTCTACTCGGGTAGGGTATCCGACTGATGGTCGGCGGGCGTTTCTGACCCAGGCGATTTCACTGCGTGGTTCAGAGTTCCGGCACCAAACGGAGTACTACCGGAAAATCGTGGCTGAGGCATTTTCCTGTCAATTAGGGAATCGCCTTCCATCTCTGGTGATTCGGCCAGAAGAGGAAATCCAGGCCGCTACCAAATTTCCTGATGTGTTTGATGATTCAGCGGGGATGTTGGTGGGCATCAACCCGGGGTCCGTGTACGGGTCGGCTAAGCGTTGGCTTCCCGAAAGGTTCGCGGAGGTGGTCAACAAGCTGGTTCGTGATCTAAAGGATTTGGATCCAGAGAATAGGGAGCCCCGGTGTGTCATTGTGGGTGGGATGGGGGAGGAATCGTTAGGACGAACGATTGCCGCTCGGTTGTCCTGTGAAACATCTCTGTTATCCGGACGTACCACCATCCGAGAGATGCTGTCAGTACTCAAGCGCTGTGCGATATTTTTGACAAATGATACGGGACCCATGCATGTGGCCCAAGCTTTAGGGGTTCCGGTTGTCGCAATTTTCGGATCAACGGATCCCGATAGCACCGGCCCGGTCGATCAAGCACACGGAGTGGTGCGGTCATCGGTTCGTTGTGCCCCTTGTTTTTTACGGACCTGTCCGATTGATCATCGGTGCATGACTGGGGTAACGGTGGAGCAGGTCGTTGATGCCGCCAGAGCTCAACTGGCCCATAGGTCGGTTGTCTCGAAAACCTCATAGAATTGGAGTGATTCCTTCGGAAGCAGGAAAGTGTTACATGCCATGAAAGTCCAGCCTGCCGTCTTTCTTGATCGGGATGGAACACTGAATGAGGATCGCGGGTATGTGACCACTCTCGACGAGTTTGTCTTATTGCCCGGTGTATGCGAAGGAATTGCCCGTCTCAATGAATGTGGCTTTCTGGTGATCGTGGTGACTAATCAATCGGCTATTGCCAGGGGCTTTATGACGGAAAAAGATTTATTACGAATTCATGAACATTTTGCCGAGCAACTCCATGAAGCCGGAGCGCATGTTAATGGCTGGTATGTGTGTCCGCATCATCCTGACGATGGTTGTGCGTGTCGAAAACCCAGGCCCGGCATGATTCATCAAGCGGTAAAAGATTTTGATCTTGATGCGTCACGCTGTTTTTTTGTCGGGGATAAAGTGAGTGATTTACAAGCAGCCCAAGCTAGCGGGGTTGAGGGTATCTTGGTGACAACCAGTCCTTATGCCAAGCAGGCAAAACTGGCCCACCAAGAAGGAGTCCTTCCGATCGCCTATATAGCAGACTCCTTTTCTCAAGCCATTGAATGGATGATACAAGATAGTCGAAAGATGTCTTAATGAAGACAAGTGAAGGGAATGCGAGGAAAAAGACGAGTGGGGGCAGGGGAATTCATGAAATGGATGAATACTTAAGGCAACAATGGATTCTCCAACCAACATCTTGGTGATCAAGTCCAGTTCTTTGGGCGACATTGTTCATGCCTTGCCCGCGGTTTCTGCCCTTCGGCATCGATGGCCCCATGCCCGGATCACCTGGCTAATCAAAGAATCTCTGGCGGATGTTCTGGATGGCAACCCGGATCTTGATGAGATATGGCCGGTCAATTTCTCTTGTCAGTTTTGGCCTGCAATCCTTCACAAGCTATGGAACGGTGCATTCGATGTGGTGGTGGATTTTCAGGGATTATTCCGTTCCGGTTTCTTGGCATGGGTATCCGGCGCTCCTAGGCGGATCGGATTTGCCAAAGCCAGAGAGGGAGCACCGCTATTTTATACAGAGAAGGTTGATCTCCCGGCGTTGAATGGGGTTCCGTGGCGATTGGGTCCTATGCATGCGGTGGATCGAAATTTTGCGTTGGTTCGGCATCTGGGAGCGGATCCCTTGCGGGGGAATTGGCACCTCCCTCAACATCCTGAAGATCAAACGATTATTGAACAACTGCTTCGAAAAGCCGGAGTCAGAAAGAGCGATTCCCTTATTGCTATTGCACCATGGAGCCGGGCAGCTTGGAAATGTTGGCCTCTAGAACATTTTGTGGAGTTATGTCGCCGGTTGACAATGGAAAAGGCCATACGCCCCGTCTTAGTTGGCAGTCGGCAAGACAAGGAAGGGGCGAGGGCCTTCAAAAATCTTCACGGAGTGGGATTGATGGATTGCGTTGGTCAAGTCTCTCTCCGTCAACTGCCAGTGTTATTGCGTCATATGGAAGCCTTGGTTGGGAATGATTCTGCTCCCCTTCATATCGCTGCGGGAGTTGGGATTCCCGTGGTCGGTCTGTATGGGCCTACTCACTATAAAGCGACAGGGCCTTATCCCGTGGATCGTCAGATCATTCTTCATTCGGCTCTCCCTTGTGCTCCATGTGGCTGTCGGACCTGTAGCCAGCCTATTCAGCAAGAATGCTTACGTGTCATTGGGGTGCAGGAAGTTTTCGAGAAGCTTTGTTCGGTGCTGTCTTCCTCTTCCGTGAGGACGATTTCGGATGGAAGTTTTACCAACGATCAGATGGAGAGTCCGTGACTGTCAGGAAACAATTATGATGGATAAACAGTCTTTATCACAAAAAATCTCTGCTGTCGTCATTGCCTATAACGATGCTCCTAATATTCGCCGATGCCTAGAAAGTGTGCAGTGGGCAGATGAACTTATTGTCCTGGATTCGCACAGTACTGATGGCACCACGGAAATTTGTCTGGAATATACCCCCCTGGTTTTTCAGGAGACTTTTTCGGGTTTTGGACGGTTACGAAATATCGCGGTGTCCAAGGCCACACATGATTGGATCTTGAGCGTGGATACTGATGAATGGGCTACCGAAGCGGTGAAGCAAGAGATTCAACAATTACTGGAAATTGGGCCGTCCGCTCAAGCGTATTTTGTGCCAAGGCGAAATTATTTTCTTGGCCGTCGCATTCGGCATTGTGGCTGGTATCCGGATTATCGACAACCGCAGTTTTTCCATAAAGGCTATATGCGCTATCGGGAAGATTTAGTGCATGAGAGCTTTGAGTTGAAGGGGACGGTTGGATATTTTAAGGCTGAAATTGATCAAATTCCCTTTCGGAACATTGATCATTTCTTACGAAAAATGGATCGCTATTCGGCTTTGAGAGCAGAAGCCATGTTTGAAGAAGGGCGAATTTTTCGAGCTCACCAATTACTCTCCCATCCGTTGTTTACCTTTCTGAAAATGTATGTGGGACGTTTGGGGTTTCTCGATGCCAAGCCTGGTCTGATTCTCTCAATTTTATATGCCTATTATACGTTTGTGAAATATGCCAAGTTGTGGGAAATTTACAAAAATGCGAAAACAGGCGAGTCCTCTGGGCGTTAAAGTGGCACGCTATGTAAATGCCGGCTCTCTATTTTTGTATCGTGTGTCGATCAATGTTTAGAATTTTGCATACAGAATCCTCGGTTGGCCTAGGGGGACAAGAACTCCGGATTTTGTCTGAGGCCAAGGGGATGATTGGGCGAGGGCATCATGTGGTAATTGCTGCTCCAGTCAGGAGTGCATTAGCCCAATTGGCCTCTGAAGCGGGAATTGTCTGTTACGACATTCCTGTCGGAGTGACGGGGTGGTGTTGTTTGGTCCCCTTTTTCTTACGGGTGTTGAAGGTTGACCGTGTGCAAGTTGTACATACTCATGGCTCACAGGATAGTTGGACGGCCTCCTGTGCGGCACGGATTTCACAAGAGAAGCCTATCATTGTTCGCGCCCGACATAAGAGTACACCCATTTCCTTATCCTTTCGTCATGATGTCCTGTATCGGCGGTTGCCCCATGCCGTGGTGACCACAGGAAAAGCGGTTCGACAGCAATTAATTGACCAGAACGGCTTGGATGGAGCTACGGTGTATTCCATTCCCACTGGGGTGGACCTTCATCGTTTTTCTCCACGCGTGCAGTCGGATGGACTCCGAACTGCGTTGGGTTTGCCCAAAAGTGGGCTTCTGGTAGGGACCGTCTCATTTCTCAGAACCGAAAAGGGCATTCATCTGTTGATTGAGGCGATCGCACGACTTCGGTCAGAGTTTCCTTCCCTGCACTGCGTGATTGTGGGGGATGGTCCAGAACATTCCAATTTGCTTCGTCTGACACGAGAGCGGCATTTGGAGTCGGTGGTGTTTTTTGTGGGTATGCGGAACGATATCCCAGATCTGTTAAGTCTGCTTGATGTCTTTGTGTTGCCTTCTTTGGAAGAGGGAATACCTCAGTCGTTGACCCAGGCTCTGGCTATGCAATGTCCCGTTGTGGCATCAAATGTGGGTGGAGTGCCGGAAGTGGTGCAGGATGGTCAGACAGGCCTATTGGTTCCTCCGCAGGATCCGGATTTCTTGGCAGATAAAATCGCATTTTTTCTTAGGCATCCCGCTCAAGGGAAGAGAATGGGACAGGCAGGACGAGAGGCTATTGTCAAGAATTTTTCCTTGGAAAGTATGTTAGACAAAACGGAGCAACTCTATGCGGACTTGTGGGAGAGGAAGGCCACTCGTGCGGCATAGGGGCATTCAGTTTCGACTTCCTTTCCGGTTTGTGCCATCAGGTTCGCTGTCTTGCTTGGTAGGTTATTCTTGATGGTCTGTCTCACTGGGGATGTTCATCAGCGATCTTATCGGGGTACGGATACTCGGTTTTCTTCGCTTTCCGAAGTGCAATTAGCCATTCAATATGGTCATATTGCCGAAAAATACGGTTTACGCATCACGCTATTTTTAACTGGAAAGGCTGCGTTGGAAGAGCCTGAAGGTGTTCGGCGATTGGCGGCCATGGCCCATTGTGAAATTGGCGGCCATACATATGCGGCGTTTCGTGATCCCTGGTCTAGGATCTATCGAAAACTCTATAAGACTCCGTGGGGAACGATTCGACATCAATCGCAGGATATTGGGCGAACGCTTGACAGTCTGCAGCAAGTCACCGGAAAGCGAATTTCCGTCTGGCGAAATCATAGTTATACGAATACCACCGAAACGCCGACGTTATTGGAACAGGCCGGAATCTGTCGACTATCTGATGAAGTCAATCCCGCAAAGCTTTGTGGCGAAAGTCTGATTCCCGGGCTGGTTTCTGTGCCGATCAATGTGTTACCTGATCATGAGCATCTTCTCCACGGTAAATATGTTCATGGACAAGCAAAGCCTGCTCAACTATCCGGCCGCGTAAGTATTGGGGAATGGTTGACGTGTGTGCAATCTCAGGTTCAAACAGTGAGGGAAGCGGGGGGGGTCGCTACGCTCTTGGCGCATCCTCTGTGCATGGAAGTCGCTGATGGGATGCGCAGTTTTGAGTCCCTGTGTCGGTTTCTTCAGCCGTTTCCTTCATGTTGGGTGTCAAATGCCAGTTTAGATGTGGTGCGGTGACCAATGAAGGTGAGTGGCTTTACGTTTTGTCGAAATGTGGTCAAATTTGATTTTCCAGTTTTGGAAGCGATTAGGTCAATTTTGCCCATCGTGGATGAGTTTATTGTCAATGTTGGGAAATCGGAGGATGAGACCCTTGAGGTGATCCGATCCTTGGGGGATGAACGGATAAGGATTGTGGAAACTGTCTGGGATGAGTCGTTGAGAACAGATGGACGGATATTTGGCATTCAACAAGATATTGCCCTTTCGCACTGTACGGGGGATTGGGCCTTTTTGGTTCAGGCTGATGAAGTCATTCATGAGCAGGATTTGCCGCACGTCAAAGAGGCTATGGAGGAATCATTGGCCAATCCACATATTTTAGGTTTGGTCTTTCGCATGCTTCATTTTAAAGGCGACTATTGGTCTGTTGATCCTTGGATGTATCGAAAAGCGACCAGGATTATTCGGAATCATTGCGGGATTCGTTCTACCACAGATTGTTGTGATTTTCGGACGAGAGATACAGACCGAATGATTAAATCGAGCTCTCATGGTCGTTTGATCAATGCCAAGATCTATCACTATGGCTATGTAAAAAACGCCAAGGTTCTTCAGGAAAAGCTGACCTACCAACATAGCCGGCATGATGGGGAGCGTTTGACATTGCAAGAAATTACGGCTCGCACGACTTCATTGGCGCAATTTCCTAATTATGGCATTTTAAAATCTTTCTCAGGTACTCATCCCAGTGTGATGGAAGCCCGAGTGAAAGGGAGCAAGAGTCTTCGTCCCCGAAGAAATCGGTGGTTGAATTGGCGATTTTATCGTGAAATTGTCCGGCATGGATTTAAGGGATAAGGAAATCTGATGAACAATCAAGCTGATGTCTCATCCTTGGAGCAAGGGCGAACAATTCGAGAAACTGTGGCGTGTGCAGTGGTGTCCTTTAATGAGGAAAAAAATTTGCGTCCCTGCTTGGAGAGTGCGAAATGGATGGATGAGATTATCGTCGTGGATTCGTTCAGTACGGATCGAACGATTGAAATCGCAGAATCTTATTCTAGCCGAATTTTTCAGCGCCCATGGAAAGGCTTTGGGGATCAAAAAAACTATGCGATGGATCAAGCGACAACTGATTGGGTATTCATTTTAGACTCGGATGAACAGATCCCTGAGGCTCTTCGATTTGAAATTGAAGCGGTGTTGTCGAACCCTGCTCCAGATCAGCCCGTTGCTTATTCGGTGCCCAGGCATAATTATTACTTCGGATCCCTTGTCCTCAATGCTGGCTGCTATCCTGATTATCAATTGAGACTGTTTCGGAGAGGGATTGGACATTTGGACGATGCAGAACCGCATAATAAATTTATTTTTTCCGGACAGTCCGAGTATTTGCGCTGTCCCCTCATTCATAATACTCGGCCGTCATTGGCCAATTTTTTTGAAAAATTCCCGAACTTTACTACGTTAGCGGCCCAAGAACGTGCGAAAACCAAAAGAAAGGTGAGAGGGACAGATTTATTATTCCGTCCGATTTTTACATTTCTGAAATATTATATAGCGAGAAAGGGGTATCGGGATGGAATGTCCGGGTTTATGGTCAGCGCGTTATCGAGTTTTTACACATTTGTGAAATATGCCAAGTTATTCGAAATGAACGTGAATCCTGCTTGGCGGGAAGAGGATCCCACGCGATAAATTGGTGCTGACGATCTCACTGGTCGTACGAATCTTTGGACGTGAGCAATGGGGAAGTCATGAGAATTGGGTTTGACGCAGGACCCGTTTTCTCATCGTTCAGTGGAATTGGACAGTATGTCCGCTCTCTCTTTTCGGCTATGATGGCCGCTGCCCCGGAAATTGAATGGGTAGGTTTTGTCCCGCCTGGCTGTCCTGATGTTCCTCCCTCATTGATGCCCCATCCCCTTGTCTCCTATCGGTCAAAAGGGTTGACGTTACAGTTGCGGGGGTTGACGGGTATTCGAAATTCGCTTGATATTTATCATGGGACAAATTTTAAGGCACCGAATTTTGGACAATCCAAATCAGTGTTAACGATTCACGATTTGTGGTTGACTCGAAATCCACAGTATTCAAAAAAGTTTTTTGGACAAGGAGTTTCTTCCTGGAGGCTCGGTCGGCGGGCGGCGCGAATGTCCAAAGTGATTGCGGTTTCCCAATTTTCGGCGCGTGAAATCCATGAAATCTTTGGAGTGCCAAGAGAGCAGATTGCCGTGATTTATCATGGGTGTTCTTCAAATATGTATCTGGAACCTCATGTCGAAAAGTTTCAGGAGTTTTCTCAGCGATTTGGATTTTCCGGAAAGCCGTATGTGTTATTTGTCGGTGGGGCAGAACCACGGAAAAATCATCGAACGTTATTTCAAGCATTTGCGAGTTCTCGGCAGCTTGCCAAAAATTTCTGTTTGGTAGCTGTGGGAGATACCAATACCCGAGGGGAAAATCTTTTTCGAACAGCAAGTGAACTTGGGATTTCGAAGAATGTCTATTGTCCCGGCTTAGTGACGGAGGAAGAGCTTCGAGCCCTCTATTCGTTTGCTCATGTGTTTGTGTTTCCCTCATTTTATGAAGGATTTGGGATTCCTGTGTTAGAAGCAATGGCTTGCGGAGCCCCTGTTGTAGCGGCTAATTGTGCCGCTCTTCCGGAGATTGCCGGAGAAGCGGCCATTTATGTAAATCCCCAAAATGTAGAAGAACTTGCTTTTAGGATGGAACAATTCTTAGGTGATAACGCACAACAAGCATTAATGAGGGAGCGAGGATTTCAGCATGTCAGACAATTCACCTGGGATCGGGCTGCCAAAGAAACCTTATCGGTTTATCGGGAGGTGATTGCATCACATTGTAGTTGAAGGCTCTTTTCCCTTTCAGGCGAATTACTGGAGCAAGCGATTGGTGATTATAGGTTTTGACTTATTTTGTTCTCGAAAGGTTGCTCAGAAATTTTGATGTGTTAGTCTATGGAAAAGGTTTCCCATGCAGTTACATGTTGCACCTGTTACAAGCCGGAAGCCGTTCCTACCGACTTGATGGGAGGTATTTTATGTGGAAATGGGGTGAGGTGCTGGGGGAGTATCGAGAGACATGGTCGGTGATTAATAGTATATAAACATGATCTTTCCGAAGCGCATCCTACTCATTAAACTCCGATATATTGGAGATGTGGTACTCTCCACACCGCTCCTTCGCATATTGGCGAAACGGGTTCCTTCAGCTTCTGTGTCCTTTCTAGTAAACCGTGGAACAGAGGGGGTTTTGCAGGGGAATCCGTATCTCCATGAAACCCTGTTGGTATCTCGAGGGAGTTGGAAGTCTCAGGTTGGTTTTATTGCCGCTCTTCGGAGAGCTCATTTTGATGCAGTGCTGGATTTAACCGATGGGGATCGCTCGGCTTTCCTGAGTCTGATGACTGGAGCGCCTCTTCGTGTGGGATATAATCGTGAAAATCGTATACGCGGAAAATGCTATACCCATGTGGTCACTTCTGACTATGGATCGATGCACATGGTTGATTATCATGCGCAAGTGTTGTCCTTCTTGGGTATTTCCGATTCCATAGGACAACCCGAAATTTTTCTCTCACCGATGGAGGAGGAGCAGGGCAGGCAATGGGTGCAATGTCTGACTCCGAGTGGAACTCGTCTTGTTTTGCTTCATCCATCCGCTCGCTATCCGTTTAAGGCCTGGCCACCTGAACGGTTTGCGGCCTTGGCAGATCGATTAGCTCAAGAAGGAAATACTGTGGCCCTGATTGGCAACCACAGAGAGGATCTTCTTGGACGACGTATTTGCGAACTCTGTCACTCGGTTCCTCATAATCTGATGGGAAAAACCAGCTTGCCTCAATTAGCAGGACTCATGAAGTTTAGTGCCTTATTGATAGGAAATGATGGCGGACCAATGCATATGGCTGGGGCTGTAGGCTGTTCGGTATTGGGTTTGTTTGGGCCGACTGATCCCGCAGTCTGGGGACCCAGAGGGGAAGGGGGAAGTGTAATCTATAAAAGTTTGGATTGCCGTGAATGCTTTTATCCTGGTTGTCACCGGGGAGAAAATAGTTGTATGAAAATGATTACCGTTGAAGAAGTGTTCGATAAAGCCCTGGATATCTTGTCGGCTCAAACAACGCAACAGGAATTGACCGCATCCCGCATTTATGGAAAAGCGGGCAGTGGAGCATAGATCAGGGGAGTATCCACTAATCGCTCCAGCCATCTGGTCGTGTCTATGTGGGAAAGGGGATGTTGATTCAATCGAATCTCTAGCTGAAATCTTCCTTCAAATCCCACAAATCCAATAATGGCTGCGGTATTGCGGCCTTCTGATAAGACACTTTCGGTTTGAAATTCGGCTAGGCTTCCATAGATGCGTCCCCGGGAGGCGAGCTGCTCTTGTACTTCACCTATTTCATGCAGGCAGCAGTGAAGAGAGCACCGGTATTTTAACCGTGGGGCCTCTAGGATTTGAGAGAAATTTGCAAGGGCTTTTGTGGTGAATCCCGTCATATAGGCTCGAACTGGCACGGGCGGAGAAGGCCAAGTGGCTGCGAGCCGACTGCCAGGGACCAAAAATTCGAATGGATCGGGTGAATTGAGTTCAAATTGACAAGGACCAAAGGCATCCGGCCATGAACAAAAAAATGGGGTATCTGGTCTGGGGGTTTGTAATTGAACGGTATCCTTGATCAGATGAACTTCAATAGGAAGATCTAAGGCGGCAATACATTCCCGAAAAGCCTCTTGGCGCTCAGTCAGCCAACATTGTTCTTGTGGAGCCTCAAGCCATTCACCAGGAGTAACAATTTCCGTGGTCTGGAGGCGAATGCGAATGAATCCATGGGTATGTCGAAATCCCAACCACAGCCATGCCTGGGGAGAAAGGGTTGCCGTAGGGCACTGGATGGTCCATGGATGTGCGATGGAGCAGTAGGTTTGTAGAGACTGAAACTGTTGAAAGACGGTGTGATATCTCCCTGCCAATAGAAAATAGTCTCCTTGCCATTGGTCGAGAACATGTAAAAGTGTAACGTCCTCCGTGACCCAGCCATCCAATTTTCGAATCTCCTCTAAATTGTCAACCTCCCATTCTTCAATATAGACGATCATTTCTTTTTCAGGATGCATCGTGGTCAGCCCTGCTGACCGCATCCGCTCAGTTGCGGCGAGCAATTCTTGAAATGAAAAAGGGAATTGTGATTCCCACCGATGCTCACGCATTTTTCGATATCAAAGAAGGCTTGAAACTATGGAGGAGTTCAGTTTCATGAAAATCAGAGCGTCATATATCGTGGAATATGGCGAAAGAAGAGCAGGATGAAGGAATCGATGGTTATTCCGTTTCTGATACTACCATGCTTGAGGTAGGGGGGGAAGAAGCAAATTTTTGTTGGGGGAAAAGATGTATCAGTTCCCGCTCCATTGCGCTTTCTAAATCTTGTACTGTCTGCAAAGCCAAATGATGGCTGTCTTTATACCCGATATGGCCATTGATCATTGCCGTACATGTCATGTCTCCACAAAGAATGCCAGAGAAATCCACAATGTGTACTTGAGGAACGTTTTTTGCTGCCTCCAGATCAGCGTGAAACATGGATTCGTCTAACACTTTCGCTATTGATGCATCACAAGAGCTAGCGGGAGTCCCAGTCCATTCTGCCCGTGATAGGCATATGGATATATCATATGGAAAGCGTGGGTTATCCCGAATAATAGCGATTTGAGCTCCTGTGCGTTGAATAATGTTAAGGGTGTCGCGCATTCCGTTTATCCACTCTAAAGGGGAAACCTGATTGCTTCTGGACCCGATATGCGCACTTGAATTACCTAAAATGACTAATATTGGACGTTCTTGGGTAATTCGTTGAAGAACAAGGGTTTGCCAAGCTCCGCATTCAGAATAGGGACGACCGAAGGCTTGGTTGTAAGGCGTCACATGTGCGGAAGGGCAGGCGGACTTTGTTAAGGAAACTAAGCGAAATCCATGTTGCAAAGAAAAATTTTCAAGTGTTGGAAACCATTGTGCGGCATGAGAGTCCCCAAAGAGAAAAAGCGTTTGGGTGGAATTTGTTACACCATAACTACAGTCTGGGATATCCACTTTCATGAAATCGAGGTGACAACCATCAAGGGAAATTTTCGAATGTAAAGTGTTGGCGGCTAGAATATTTTGTTGTGCCGGACTTTGGAGTTCCACCTTCGCCAAGGCGCGTAAGGTAAAAGTCAATGATATTCCCAGAATCGTTAATCCCACTCCCACAGCTAACCCCTTCAGCGGAGAGCGAGCAAGGTGTGAATTAAATCGGATCGGATTTTCTATGAATTGATAGGACAGGGAGCCAAGAATAAGTGCGAGGGTTATGCAGGTCACTCGTTCGAAAGCTGATAAATACCCGGTTAATGAGAGTGGAATGGCAATGAGAGGCCAATGCCAAAGGTAGAGTGAATAGGAAATATCCCCCAACCATCGAATGCCAGGAAATTTCGATACTTCCATAAACCAATTTTGTTGCTGACCTCCGATCAGGACCAGAAATGTTCCCAGGGTGGGAAGAAGTGCATAGAGGCCTGGAAAAGGGGTGGATTTGTCAAAGAAAAATCCAGCTAGAAGAATTGCCGAAACCCCTATCGAAACCCCCAATTTGTTGATAGATGGGGATAAAAATTTGTTTTGACGATCAAAGCAAAAGGCAAGGCTTCCTGTTGCAAATTCCCAGGCACGGAAGGGCGCAGCAAAAAAGGCCCAAGGTTGGGAGATCTCTCCCATAATCAACTCACCGAGTAACGAAAGTCCACATACCGATCCGACGAGAACTATTAGCCGGAAAATATTGTCTCTCGCGGATGAATGAAAGGGGAGTAATACAATCAGAAGGGGCCAGACAAGATAAAACTGTTCTTCAACGGACAACGACCAGGTATGGAGATAAGGGTTGAGATCAACCGCCTCTCCCAGGTAATCCGTAGCCTGGAAAGCAAACCACATATTGCTGAGATAGACGACGGAAGAAAAAAGAGAGCGAATCAACTGGCTTTGCTCCAACGGGGAGAATAAGGCATACACGGTCAAGGCGGTTCCCGCCAACGTGACGGACGCCGCAGGAAGCAGGCGGCGAATCCGTCTGGCATAAAAAGCCAAAAGATCCAATCGACCGTATTTTTCCTTTTCAGTGACCAGCATTCGAGTAATGAGATATCCCGAAATGACAAAGAATACATCCACACCAACATAGCCGCCCTCTAAAACAGGAAAACCCGCATGAAAAAGAAGCACCATCGCGATGGCCAGTGCACGGAGTCCTTGAATATCGGCTCGAATTGGATGCGAAGGATGATCACTCATAAGAAGAAGGGATGATTTTTTTTGCGGGAGGTTGGCTTATTAATTGACCCTGGTTCTTTGAAAAATGTGTAAGATCTGAAAGGGGGGCGCACCCTGTTCAGTTATGAAAATGAGAATCTGATAGTCCTGAAACCATGCCGGATTATTTTGTGTCGTGTATCCTGCCCCGGTTACACGGGAGAAGGGATGGACTTTTTTCGTGGGCCTTCGGGTATTTCCTTCTTCAGGAAGTTGCTGGATTGCAATATTGCTGAAGTAATTCCCCAATGTATTCAAGTAAAGAAATCCTTTTCTGTCTTTTCGGATGTGCCTGGATGATAATTAAGGCTATCCGAGATTCATTTCAGTTCAGAAATGACTGGATATTCATGCATTCTACGTAGATATGTTATCATGGAAAATTCGGAAGAGTTGGAGCAAGGTTTATTGGAGAACTTTGGCCTGGGAAATGTGGTGGAGGGAAAATGGGCGATGGGATATTTGGAAAAGGCAAAAAAATGGCGGAGAGGGCGGGATTTGAACCCGCGGTAGGCTTTTGACCTACGACGGTTTAGCAAACCGTTGCCTTCGGCCACTCGGCCACCTCTCCGCGCAGTATGGTAAGGTATTGCTCGTTCTAGGTAGTTTTATTCTGGACTAAAAAATGAACCAAAATTGTGAATTTGAATCTCTTTGGTTGCTTTCAAAAAAATCTAGTCTCCCTGCATGATTTATTTCGCCTCACGTTCTAAGAGTCTCCTCACATACATCTACCCCAAGTGGGCATAGCGCTCACTTATTCTTGGGGAAGTGTGAGCCAGGATCTGTCCAATCTCTAACAGTGTAGACGCAGATATTCCTAACCGAGGGCCAGTGGTATGTCGGAACGTGTGTCAGGTGAACCTTTCAGGAAGTTTGGCGACCTTTCGCCACTTTCTGAATCACTTATACCATGTATGGACCGAGACTGGAAAGATCCGCTCAGGCGTTTTAGGGATTTTTCGGAAAATGACTTTGGATTCCTCGGTCAGAGGTGCAAAAACCGTGACCTTCGGTCACTCAGCTACCTCTGGAAGCCGTGGGGATAAGATCTTCCTTTTAACTACTCAACCTGCATACGAATGAGGTTTCGTATTCTGCAAATTATTTGTTTCCTAGAGCCGAAAATCTTCTGTGGAAACTATTCAATCAGTTAAGCTGTACCGGTAGGGTCAGATGAGGAATCTGCCTGGTTTCGTTTAGCGGCACGGTCGGCGATATTTTCCAACAGTCCTGCGAATTTTTTATATTGGGGATGGTCAGGAGACAAAGGCTTGCCATCCTCGTCGCACATCAGTTCCTGCATGCCTTCCATTAAGGCTTCTACTTCCGGGAAAAGTTGACTCTCAGATTTTTTCTTACCCATTTCCTTCTCCTTGTAGGATTGTCCTGGCCTATTGAGAACTTTTGTCTTGGTCTAAAATGCTTTGGATCACAGTTTTTAAATTTTCATACGTCAGGTTGGCAATCCGGATGTTGCCGTCCAGAACAATGGTTGGGGTATGTGAGACCTCAATGCGTTCGCCCCAAGCCTTCCCCTGCTCCAATGCGCGAAACGGTAGTCCACTGGCCAGTCCTTTTTCGAACTCCGCTCCATCTAAGCCCACTTCCTTGATCACCAGTGAACGCATGGTTTTATCAAAAATGTGGATGTCCTTATTATGAATGGAGGCAAATAAAGCCTGCTTCATCTCCGGCCCTTTTCCCATCTTTTTGGCTTGTTCGTACATTTCAAATGCGGTTGGAAGTTTGCCGGGGATAACTGGAAATCCAATTAATCGAATCTCCAACTTTCCCCCAAATTCTTTTTGGAGCTTGGTTCCCACCACTCGATCAAACATGTGGCAATGGGGGCAATAAAAGTCTGCGAATTCCAAGAGGATAACTTTCCCCTGTTCATGAAGGGACGGTTCTTTTTCCATGATCTCGTATTCGCCTTGAAGAGCACCCCAGGATAACGGAGTCCACAAAAGACACAGGATCATCCCGATTATCCCAGCCTGCCTCATCATTCGATATGCCAATTTTTGCATGAAACATCCTTTCTTCATTGCCTGAACTCGCCGCTTCCACACGATTTTGTTGTCGAATCCAAGGGGCGGTTCAGGTAACATGAACCCGGTTTCCATGAGGGCTTGCTGATGGCATCATATCAGACGGAATATGGGAACCTTCAAGGTATGGAGCAAGAATTTTCTGTGAAATCGGTTTGGAAAGGAATGTTGCTATGGGAGGATTGGGATGAAAGTCATTGACTTACAGGAGTACAAGCAGTTTTCAAGGGAAAAAATGAACAAGTTGAATCTATTCCAAAGCGAGCGATTCTTTTGTGATGTTTATTGCCTAGAACCTGGGCAAGAGCAAAAGGGGCATGTGCATGCGGATCAGGATAAAGTCTATTTCGTCTTGGAGGGAGAAGGTCTGTTTACGGTAGGTCAAGAATCTCAATCTCTAGGAATGGGGCAGGGGACAATGGCTCCAGCCGGAGAGTCTCATGGGGTAAAAAACCATGGCGCTCAACGGTTACGCCTGCTAGTATTTATGGCTCCTAACCCAGCCTGAAAATCTTCTTGTCTGAATTTGCCATACTAGAAAAAAGCGGGCAGAGAGGCTGTTTCCTCTCCGCCCGCTCTATATCTGCAGAGACCAGAGTCGAGCTTAATCCATAGGGTTAAAGATGGAATGGTTGGGAGTGCCAGTGACTGAAAGAATTCCTACTGCGCCTTTGGCCACTCTGAAAATACTATGGTCAAGCATGAGGTAATCCCCAGGTACATCGACGGTAAATTCGACGATGGTTGATCCTGCGGCAGGGATCAAGGTTGTTTGAACGTTGTGATTGACCGTTCCCTCAATGGAGCCTTCAACATAGACGGTGTCAAAAATTTCTCCAATGATGTGAAACGAGGATGTGCTATTGGGGCCGATATTGCCCACAAACAGCCGGATTTTTTCACCGGCTTTGGCTTTCAAGGCCCCTTCACCCACCAGTGCCCCAGCCTTTCCATTCAAGACAACATGGTCTGGATGCTCGGCCAACCCTTTCTCCATTGAAAGTTCCATGACGCCCGCTTCCGTGCTAGGCATAGTAAAAAATTCGCTTTGGAAAATGGCAAATTCATGATCGACCTGGGGCAGGCCACCCGGTGGATCAACCAAGATCAGTCCATACATCCCATTGGCAATGTGGGCAGGGATATTGGGAACCGGTGAGGCGCAGTGATAAATGTACAGGCCAGGGTTGAGGGCTTTAAAGGAGAAGGCACCTTCCTTCCCCGGGGCGGCGAGATTCGATCCTGCACCCCCGCCAGGCCCATTTACAGCATGTAAGTCCATATTATGGGGAAATTTGTTGTCTGCATGGTTTTTAAGGCGTAATTCTACCGTGTCTCCAACCCGAACACGCATCATGGGACCTGGAACCGTACCGTTAAAGCTCCAAAATTTATATTTGACTCCATCAGCTAACGTGCCCACATATTCCTTGGCTTCCATGTTCACGACCACATGGGCCGGGTTCTTACGGGTAATTGGAGCAGGGACTTGGGGCAGAGTGGTCAGTTGGGCCTCAATGGTTGCCATCTCCATGGCAAAACCTGAAGTTGCTGGTCCCAAAAGTGCACCACTGAGGACACTAGTCAGAGCTGCTAAGCCAGTCAGGCCAATCTTTGAAGTCAGTCCTAAAAAAAATTTCACGGATTTCATCCTCCTTAAAAAGAAATTATATTGATGTTGGAGGGACGGAACCTTCCCTCCTTCTAGCATGGGCCATCGTATGTCATTTTCTGGAAAATTCAATGATATAGATCACTATTCGGCGAGCGGTGGAGGGGACTGAACTCCCTCAATGAAAAGAGTTTTTTGAAGTCGTTAAAGGTCAAGGTTTTAGAGGGAGGAGGCCCGAGGGGCCATTTTTTGAAGGCGAGCGAGATCTTGAATGACGAGCTGTTTACGTGAGCTTGTCACGATGTGGTCCTTTTTTAAGCGGCTAAGGATGCGACTGGTCGTTTCCTTCGTTAGCCCTGCCATGTCTGCTAAATCTTGATGCGTGAGTTTGACGGAGAGACGCACACCCTCAGCTTCGGAGATTCCTGCCCGTTGGGCGAGATGGATTAAAATCGTAGCCAATCGCTGATCCGCACGGTCTAAGGCAAAAGCTTTGGCATTATCCTGCGATTCCCGAAGACGTACACTGAGGTAATTAATAATATTCACCGCCGCTTCCGGATTTCGCTGGATAATATTCAGCATCGCCTTCCGAGGAATTTTAACCACTGTGCCCTCTCCCATGGCTTGGGCGCACCCAGGATGGGATTCTCCCACTAGTGTCGTGGCTTCACAACAAAATAAGTCGCCAGGCATGAGAACTTTTAGTGTAACTTCTTTTCCTTCAAGTGAAGATTGGACGCATTTCACGTTACCCTGCTTGACGAAATGGAACCACTCAGCAGGGTCTCCTTCGCGAAATATAAATTGGCCTTTATGGATGGGAATTTCAATTGCATGCCTGGACAACTCTTGCCGATCTGCTTCTGGAAGGCAGGAGAAAAGTGGAAGCGAGTCAATGTGATTTGATTGTTTCATGGACCTAAAAATTCATCTATCGGTTTAAAATTTTTGCATGGGCCTTGCAGGGCATGCTTTTCCCTAGTAAGAATGTGACTGATAATCATTAAAAGCTCTGTTTCGCTCAATTGAGTGGCTTGGTAGCTGGTATCCCTAAAGGTGCGGTCATTATCTCAACGGAAACGCTAGGTCACGCGTGGATTTTCCTCTTAATGGCTGGCATAAAGAATGACGGAAAGGGCTCCTTGCGTGCCGATATGAAAAAGACGGATATGAGGCGGTCCGAAAGTTATCAAAAGGTCCTGATTTGGTCAATAAAGACTCTTATTGGAAAGGGTAGCCATGCTCTGTCGACAAGAGGCCTGATGGATTCATAATAACATGTTTTTCGTTATAAGCATGGGGTATTAGGTCAGTCATGTCGGAGTTTGATTGAATAAGGGAGGAAGAGACGATGAAGACGCAATGGAGCCTTTTATTAATTACCGGGGTATTGTTGTGGGGGTGTTCCTCAGCTCCCGAAGTACAACCGGAACCATCCAAAAAAGAAATACGACAAGATGCGGATGGATTTTTTAAGAAAATGAAGCAGGAAGAGGAGTCGGGAAAAACCGGGAGCTCTCAGTAAAAATGCCCCCACGCGAATATAAAATTAAGTGATGCGGAGTTGGGTGTTGTCTTTACCCTTGTTCATGTATGAGAGTGTCTTTTGAGGGTATTTGATCAAGAATAGCCGAACGAGCCTGAAAAAGACCAGGCATTCTTGCGCCGTTTGCCAACACCAAGCCTTTTTCACGGTGTCCAAGTATTAGTTTGCCGCGTACTTTTCCTTGTCGATCCACCCCCTGAATGACAAACTCCGGATGTAAGATAGTTTCTTCCCCAGCCTGGCCTTTGGGTAGCCGAAGTTCAGCTGGGAGATCCACGATTCGGCTCACAAACAAATTGACCATATTTTGGTTTAATGGCGTGTGAGGGGAGTTATCCAAGACCCATTCCCCCTGTTGGTTGATGAGGGTATATTGGTCGGTGGGGGTCTTGACGGACAACATGGCTAAGTCGGTTAGTTCCAGACCAAAGAGCCGTTTATCTTGAAAATAAAAGGTGTCTTGTTGTAACGGGCCGAGTATTGCTGGGTCGATTTCAAACAGGGGCTCTTCAGACCTTCGCACGGCGTAGGCCGGTTCGCCATCTTGGTAGTGAAAAATGTCGAGATGATGAAGGATGTCTCCCTCTCTTATTGTCACGGCCACGTGAGATTGAGGTGTTCTTGAGCGAATGGTCTTTTTTTGTTGATCGGTATCGATAAATCCTCTTGCCATGAGTTCGCCCAAATCCATGAGAAGGGTGCTGACTGAGATTTTATCGGCCGGGCCTTGGTTCGGACTAACGAACATCCAATTCGGCGTAAGACTATGGACCCCTGACATCCGTTGAAGGGTCATCTCTCCATGTTGATTCTGAATACGGAGTTCCTGTACGTGTTCTCTCTCAAAAAGGAGAAGGTCCTTGAGGCGAAAATTGGTCAGTGTTTTTTGGGCAAAAGTCATGACATCCAAAGTGGTTAACACGACCTGATTGTCCGATTTGGTTTGCATGTAAAGAGACGGGGCAAATGGGCCACGATCCCCTAATGCTAATTCTACTGTTTCCGACGGTGTGGATAGTGTAAGGCTGAGATAAGGAGGGCCCAATCCATACGTCGATAAGTCCAAGGGTTTCCCGTCTTCTCCTTGAATGACTCGTTTAATTTTTCCGATGGTAAGTGCGCGTAAGAGGCGACGGATTTCCTGATTATCGGCTGGAGACTGAATGGGTGAAACAATGGACCAGCGGTATTGGTCATCCCGTTCCAGTTGAATGGTTTCTGTCTTACTGGCCCAAGTCATCCGGGTAATCGCTCGATCATCGAACGGGAGGATTTGTCGTTCCTGTTTCACGAGGTGTTCAATTTGTCGGGTTTGTGGAATATCAATAAATAATATATAGGATCCCAAGCCCAACACGAGCAGTCCTAGCACCAAGGATATTCGAACGGGATTCAGCATGGCTGAACTTTCCAGAACGCAATGTCCAGGCGACTGGTTGGGAAATACAGCATAGGGCTAGAGACTCCTCCGACGTTTCCACACCGATAGTCCCAAAAACAACGTCAAAAGAGGCAGGAATAAGACCTGAAAAAATACCAGGGCCTGTTCCTGAGACGGGTTGGGGATGAATGGATGGAATGCCGGATCTTTGGGGGTGATGCTGATGAGGGCGTCTTCTTTTGCGAGCCAGGCAATAGTTTTGAGGAAAAAATCCGTATTGCCAGGATAGGTGAAATATCCATTTGTGGCAAATGCCGAATTACCAATGATGACTATGCTTGATAAGGGTTGGCCATCTTGCCCCTGAGCTTTACTGGTCAGCAGTGCGGCCACGGTGAAGGGACCTTTCGTATCCTGTCCCTCCTCAAATGTCGGCTGGCTATTGGTCAAGTCCATTTCTTCCCAGCTTTCCGGAGAGGTTTGGGCAAGAGCTACAAAGTCCCAGGATGCGGCTTTGTGTGTGTCAAAATTTACTGATCGTGATACCGGAAATAGAATAGGAGACGTAAAATCTTCGGTAATCTCATGAGTCGTAAACGTCCGGACTAATAAGGCCGTGGGACTTCCGCGAGCCAGACGATCCTGAGCGTCGGCTAAAATGCCCGGTCCCAACTCGATTCCCCATTCTTTGAGAAGAGAGGCTATTGGAATGGGTTTATTCGGATCAACCATGAGTAGTAAGCGGCCTCCAGCTTTCACGAAAGCAGCAATGCGTTGTTGTCCATCAGAGGAAATCGGATCGACAGGGGAGGAGATGATTAAGACTGAAGCCTGAATCGAATCATCCGCTTGGGTTATGTCGAGATTCCGTAGTTCATATCCCTGCTTGGTGAGGGCGTCTTTTACGCGGGACAAGCCGGAACTTTGAGTGTCTGAGAGGCTCGCTTCGCCATGCCCTGCAAGAAAGGCCAATTGGTTTTTTTGATCGCGAGTGACCCGAAGGAGAGCATTTGTCAGTTCAGCTTCGTTAGGACGGTAGACATAAATTTTTTGTTCTCCGCTTGCAAAAACTGCCGTGTCAATTTGAGTGATCTGATAGTCCTGCGCGACCCCCGGTTGTCGCTCGGGATCCACAAACTCAACTGTGACGAGCGGTGATTCCTGGTCATAGGTCGTTAAGAGATCTTGGTAGGGACCATAGCCTGGACTGCCTTCGTGAGAAAAAACTTTGATGGTGACTTCCCTGGGAAGTTTTCGAAGTACTTCATACGTTTGACGACTCAGGGTGAAATTTTGTGTTTCAGAAAAGTCCCACTCCGGTGCGTGGCGTGCAGCCAGAAAATTGCACAAGGCCACAATTGTGGCGGCCAGGATAACGGAAAAGATACTGTGAAGCCCCAATCTTGCCGATCGGGATCCGGTCAGCGAGGCCAGGGTACGGATATGAAGGGCAAAATATCCGGACAGTAAAAGTCCTCCGCCAGTCAGCAGGAGGGAAGACCAAGATTCCGCCTTGGGAAGAAAGAGCGGCAGACCGAATCCTGCCAGGACCAAGGTGAATCCCAATATGATAAATGCTGTGGAGAGCCGGCTTATTTCCATCGATAAGAATCAATCACTTGGTGTGTCGCGAACCACATGAAGGCCATGCCGGAAAGATAGTACAAGACGTCTTTCAGGTTCAGGAGGCCACGGATCAGCCGTTCAAAATGTTCAGTGAATGACAGATAGGCGAGTATATGGCCAAGGGGTGTCTCTCCCATTGCGCTGCTGAGGGCGCCAGTCATCCAAAGGGCCAGAATCATTCCGAAGCTGAGGAAGGCTGCTATGATTTGATTTTCAGTCAACGATGAGGCCAGGACCCCGATGCCCAGCATAAGCCCCCCTTGAAGCAATAAGGCAAAATAGCCTAAATAAACGGGTCGCCAATCAAAAGTGGCATAAGCTGAAAGGGTAATGGGAATGAGCGTGGTAAGGGAAAGCATCCCGGAGTAAATGACCAGCACACTCATGAACTTTCCGGAGACAATTTCATTGATCCCGATAGGGGATGTCAGAAGTAATTCAAAGGTTCTGAGTTTACGTTCTTCAGCAAAAAGACGCATGGTGAGGAGGGGGATCACAATGATCAAAATGAGATTCATGCTTCGGAACAAGGGACGAAAGAGCAATTCATTGAGGTTTAGTTGGGCGTAGGTATTTTGGATTTGCATAAGTCGTAGAGCTTGATTGGAGGCGCTGGCTACCGTGGAGTAGGCCAACAAACCGACCATAGCCAGGAATATGGCGCCAATGACATAGACCACAGGAGAGACAAAATAACTCCGTAATTCTTTTGCGACAATGGTTTGGACGGGGTTCATCATGTAGCTCAGTCAGGGGTTGCGCCAGATTGTTTCATGGTTTTGGAATGGGGTGCTTTCATCTGTCTGCGGGACTCTCTTTCGTCAGGACCTTAAAGGCGTCTTCCAATGTCAGCGGTTGGGCTTTGATTTCTAAAAGGCCAATTTCGCGGCTGACAATAAACTTTGTCACCTCGCTTCGTATATCCCTGCCCTGTTGAGTCTCTAACATAAAGGAATTAGGTGATGTTCCCTGGGTCACGGCCAAGACACCAGGAAGGCGGCCCAATTCCAACGCGAAATCCGGATAGGTCTGTTCGACGGTTAAGCTGAGCGTCTCTGATTGCTGAAGCTTTGCGCTGAGTTGTTCCGGAGTGTCAATCGCCACAATCTTTCCTTTATGAATAATGATCACTCGTTGGCAAATCGCTGTGGCTTCAGCCAAAAGATGAGTGCTTAGAATAATGGTGTGGGATCCGGCTAAATTTTTGATTAGGTCGCGAATTTCAATGATCTGATTCGGGTCCAGTCCGGTGGTTGGCTCATCTAAAATTAAGACGGGTGGATTATGGATGAGCGCTTGAGCCAACCCGACTCGTTGGCGATATCCCCGTGATAAGTGTCCAATAACTCGTCCTTGCACTTCCTTAAGCCCCGTTTGTTCTATGATCTTGTCCATGCGGGAGAGGAGTTGTGCTGGGTCGAGTCCTTTGATTCGTCCCACGAATGTTAAATATTCCTGAACGGTTAGCTCCAGGTATAAGGGGGGAGTTTCCGGGAGGTAGCCAATCTGTTTTTTTATAGCCATTGGAGAGGCTAGGCCATCAAATCCTGCAATTCTGATCGTTCCGGATGTGGGGGGCATGAATCCGGTAATGATTCGCATCGTCGTGGTTTTTCCTGCCCCATTGGGCCCCAGAAATGCCACGATTTCTCCTTTTTTGATGGAGAACGAGATGTTATCGAGCGCGGAAAATGTACCGTATCGTTTTGTAACTTCCTGAACTTCGATCATAACCAAATCTGACTTCCATGAGAGAGAAGACGTAAGCGGTTGGCGCGCTGGATAGGGGCCGAATCATACCTAGGGATGAAAAAATCCGTCAAGGTAAAAGCCGATGGCCGTATTCTAAGTGATTGACACTTTGCGGGAAAGATGTATGATGCCCTCGTTTATTGATATATTTGGATTTTTGCCGATTGTGGGTGAAGTTCGTTTGTCCTCTGGGTGAGGGCGATGCACCTATTAAGATTTTATTCATTAGGGGTTAAAGGGGAGGGGAATGGACCGAAGGAGGAATGAGTCCCTCAGAGAGTCCGTAATGTTATTTCCCGCGTGGTCAGTTTTAGTCATGGTTCTCTTTGGGCTAACAGGGTGTAGTTCGTTTCATGAAGTGACCATGGTGAGTCACGGCGGCCAAGATTCGGAGTCCTCTACGTTGAATCATTCCGTTGATCATGCCATGGGTCTCCCGAAATCGTCTTCTAGCTCTTCTCCTCCCGTCGAAGCGGCTTCAACAGGTCTGTTTTCTTCAGAGGAGCCAACTTCCAGCCAAAAACCACCGAAAGAAATTGTTACCGATATTTTGGCGCAGTCTCTCGATGAGACTTCTCTTCCTTGGACCGTGGAAGATGTGTTTTTTGAGTATGATCAATATGTGATTCGTCCGGAAGCCATGAGGGTTCTGACTTTGAACGCAAAGGTGTTGATGAAACGTTATCCTGGGCGAGAGCTGATTCTCCAAGGTCATTGCGATGAGCGTGGCACTGAAGAATATAACTTGATTTTGGGGGGAAGGCGAGCGACTGCTGTGAAGGAATTCCTGAGGGACCTAGGGGTTCCTCCGGAAAATATGCGGGTGCTGAGCTTGGGAAAGACACAACCGTTTTGTTTGTCGCGAAATGCGGACTGTTTCCAGAAAAATCGTCGAGTTCATTTTGTGTTCAAGTAATGGTTGAATCCCTCCTTTTGTATAATCGAAGTTTCTGCCATTTCGCTCCCTCCATTTGAGTTATTGTGAGTCTCTCGTCAGAGCCATAGGGTACTCATTAAATCGTTTGGTTTCAGAATATTCATTAAAATCCGCTTCTTTCTGAGGAGTCTTAATGGGGGTCAGGTTCTCAATTTTCCTGATGATGTTTCTGTTCGTTGGGGCGCCAATGCTCGGGTATGCCGAACTCTGGGACTTTAATTGTACGGAAGCGGTTTCCCTTTTAAAGAATGCGCAAGATCAGGTCGTCCAAAAGCACGACCAGCTTCAGCAAGCCAAATTTAGCCTCCGACATAATCCAAAAGGATTTGATGGATGTTCGCGGAAACGTCGCGGATTTCAGGGAGCTGAGATTCACTGTATTCGGCATCAATTACCTCAAGCCCAGGGGTTACGAGAAGTGCTGGTGGCCCAAAGAAATCTTGAGTCTGCAACCTTGAATTTTACGAAACAAGTCCAAGAAGTATTACGGCAATGCACCGTTTCGGACCCCTTGAAAGTTCGATAGCCTTCCTTCCCCCCGCCCTTTTGGTTGCCCTCTTCTTTAGCTTTCCACTTTGACTGTGGGTACAGAGCCCAGGCATGAGGGTTCTCCAATTGAAAATGATGGTCCACAGAGAAGAAAAATTGCCGGAAATATCTTATAATCCCAAACAGAGCTGCCCTTGATGGCTGGAAATTACAATTTGTTCTTTGTATACGTATGTTCTTTTTGAAAAAGGTATTGGCTACTATATTTTCTCCCTTATCGATAAGCTTGGAATTACTTTTTCTTGGAATATTATGTCTTTGGTTAACCAAAAGGCAGTGGACGGGAAGGATATTGGTCTCTCTGGCGTTTTTTTTGTTGGTGGTTTCTAGTGCGGAGGGAATTTCCGGTCGAATCCTCCAAACTTTGGAGTCTCAGTATTCCCCCATCAACCTTTCTAAAATTTCCGCTCAATTGGGCCAACAGGAATCACATCCTCCCATCAAATGGATTGTAGTTTTAGCTGGCGGGTTGGTCGGGGATCAGAGGTTACCCTATCAGTTGCAAATTTCCCATCATTCTCGGGTGCGATTGTTGGAAGGTATTCGTCTGTATCGCCTTTTGCCAGGAAGCAAGCTGATTCTGACGGGAGGGATTGGTTTTGATGGGCCACCTGCAGCGACGACCCTCAGTCGGGTGGCCGAGGAATTAGGAGTCAGAAGAGAGGATATGATTTTGGAAGTGGAGGCCCGGGACACGAAGGATCATCCGCTCTATGTCCGAGATTTAGTAAAGAAAGACCCATTTATTCTTGTGACCAGCGCATTTCATATGCCGCGTGCGATGAAATTGTTTGCCAAGCAAGGGCTATTTCCGTTTCCTGCTCCGATCGGTCATTGGAGTCCCTCTCACGATGAATGGTTCTCCAAAAGCCTATGGCCTACCTCGGCAGGCATTCGATTAGCGGAATTGTCCTACCATGAATATGTCGGAATGGGGTGGGCGTGGTTACGGGGCCAGATTTAGATTGCTGACAGCAGGACCGATAAATATTCATTCTTGAATGAAAAATATTTCAGGGGTCCTCATTCAGCGCCAGGCCATCTCCCAGGATCTACTTGTTGGGTCAGTTATATGAAATCTAGCCTTAATCCAATGGGTGTTGGAGTTGTGATTCTGGCATTGGGCGTGGGCGGCTGTGCGATTTGGGAATCCAATAGGCATCCTGACTATCAATCCACCCGGGCAGCCTATATATGTCATCCCTATGGAAATTGTTATCAAGGTCAATGGGGGCCTGTGGATTCTCTTGGGACCGATCAACCCGAGGCCACGGTTTCTCATTCTGTATGCAGACAGGAAATTGACCGTGGTCATGAAGAAGATGTCTGGTGGGATAAATCAGTGACTCGTGGGTTGGAAATTGAGACGTGTATGCTGCAAAAAGGGTTTCGTCTTGTGCCGTAGCCTTCAGAAAGGCTGCTTCTGTGATGGTATTTTCCATGTAAAGAATTCCTGCTCGGATATCCACCTAATGCACCGATTGAGTCGTTTGCTCACCTTTTTTTTAGGAAAAGCTTGGTGCTTTCCTGCTGCAGTTCCATCCATTTGACTTTGCCTTAACCTCTAAAGTCGAAGGGTTTCTAAACCTTCTTATCCCAAAGTGTTGTGTTGCTGTTATAGAAAACAGCTTCCTCGGAGCTTTTCGGGGGGGCGACGGACTTTGTATGAAGGATGGAAAATTGAAGGACGGATGCAATGGGTGGCAGTGTTTATCAATCAGAGGCTCTTGTCCAGGTATTTTTTCTTGGTCGAGATAGAGACGTATAGGGAAAGTTATGGTAAAGATGGGTGAACTTGGAATATGCCCGTCCGTTGCCTATGGATATCTCTATGTGTTGACAGGCGGTCTTGAATGAATGCAAAGGTTCCATTGCATGAAGTCGTAGGAGACGTTCTGAAAATGTCTTGGATGGGAAGATAGACTGATCCGTTGCAAGGAACAAATCTGAAGTGAAGGTAGGCCCCTTTTTTTAAGCGGAGACATTTCAAGAAATTCTAAAAAAGTTTAGAATTTCTTTCTCGCTTGGCGTGTAAGGAATCAGACGGTTGTTGAAGCTCATCTTGGTCCCTAATGTTTTAGAAAGGGGGTTGCCTTAAATGATGAAGAAGGGTCGGCGTCCTCAAACAAAACCTAGGGCAATTTCCAAATCGGTTCCCCCCGGAAGGCGGGCATCTTCGCCTTCCCCCAAGATGCCCTCTCAAAAGGCATTGCGTCAAATCCGGTTATTTGCCACTGATGTTGATGGAGTGCTCACTGATGCCGGTATGTATTATGCGGAATCAGGTGATGAATGGAAAAAGTTTAATACCAGAGACGGCATGGGCATTAAAATGCTCCAAGCGCAAGGGATCGTGACGGCTATTATTACGATGGAGCAAACAAATATTGTGGCTAGGCGTGCCAAAAAACTCAATATTCAAGAAGTTTTTCAAGGTATTACCAATAAGGCCGAAGTTCTTTCGGCTTTATCATTAAAATATGACATTCCATTCAAGGAAATGGCTTATATTGGTGATGATGTGAATGATTTGCCTGCCCTTCAACTCGTGGGACTCTCCTTCGCTCCAGCTGATTGCGTAAAGGCCGTGCGTTTGGTGGCTAAATATATCTGTGAAAAGAGAGGAGGGGAAGGTGCTGTCAGAGAAGTGGCGGAGATTATTTTGAGTGCCCACAAAACTCCGAAGGAACACATTCTGGGTTCGGTTTTCAGGTCATAGGTTATGACTGACCTAGAAGTCAGGTGGTGAGACATGAGTCATCTTGTCCAAACCTCTCAAGTGTGTTTGAAAGGCCAACCATGAAGAAAGCGTCACTCTATGGAGTTATTCTGGCAGGGGGAAGCGGGACCAGGTTTTGGCCGTTGAGCCGGGAACGGTTTCCGAAGCAGCTTTTAAGCATCATCGGGGAAGGGACATTGCTGCAGCAAACATTCGAACGAATGTGTCGGAAAGTACCGGCTAACCAAATACTCCTGGTGACCAACCAAGTCCAGGCTGAATCCATAAAATTTCAATTAAGTCAATGGAAAGATGATATTGCACACAATATTCTCCTTGAGCCTGAAGGAAAGAATACGGCTGCGGCGATCGGATTGGCGGCCATGGAAGTCATGTCACGCGATCCTGAAGGGGTCATGGTCGTGGTGCCAGCTGACCATGTTGTGCGGGCCACGAGGACATTTCTTCGTGCTATCCAATTTGCTTCTGAGTTAGCCCAAAAAGAGTACCTGGTGACTTTTGGAATTCATCCGAGTCGGCCTGAGACCGGGTATGGATATATTCAACCCAATAAACGAAAAAAAATAGTGGCCAAGGGTTCCCTTGTGGGATATCCCGTTTCTCGGTTTGTGGAAAAACCAAATTTGAGCAGGGCTAAACGGTATTGTCAGTCCGGGAACTATTTCTGGAATAGCGGGATTTTTGTATGGAAGGCTTCCACGATTTTGTCGGAATTGCAGATTCATCAACCCAAAGTCCATCGAGTCTTAATGGATCTCCAGCTTCTGTTCGGCACCGAAAAATTTCCAGATGCCTTGCGGAAGAGTTATCGTCAGTTGCCCGCGCTTTCTATTGATCATGCGGTTATGGAGCATTCACGTAGGGCGACGGTGGTCCCGTTGGATATGGGATGGTCTGATGTCGGGAGTTGGGGCAGTTTGGATGAGGTCGCTGCTCGGGATAAGGCCGGGAATGTTTTGGCGGGGAATATCCTTGATTTGGAAAGCCGGAATTCAGTGTTGTTCGCTGATCGTCGTGTAGTGGCGACGATTGGATTGGACAATATGGTGGTGGTTGATACCCCGGATGCGACTCTGGTGTGTCCCAAGGATCGAGCGCAGGACGTGAAAAGCATTGTGAGCATATTAAAGCAACAGGGAGCTCCCGAGCATTTGGAGCATCGAATGGTACAGCGACCCTGGGGGAAGTATACGGTCTTAGAAGAAGGGCCTGGATATAAGGTCAAGCGGATTGAAGTGGACCCAGGCAAGCGCTTGTCTCTTCAACTGCATCGTCAGCGAAGTGAGCATTGGGTGGTGATAAAAGGGACGGCTCGGGTGACACGCGGGGAGGAAATGTATGAATTGCCAACCGGGTTTAGTACGGGTATCCCGAAGGAGATCCCTCATCGTCTGGAAAATGCCGGTCGTGTGCCTTTAGAAATTATTGAGATTCAGAATGGTCCTTATCTAGGCGAGGACGATATTGTCCGATTTCAAGATGATTTTGGCCGTCAAAAGCCGATGTCTTAAAGGATGCTTTGGGTCAGAAGGGATGGCCATGCGAATTTTTCGAGAATATGACATTCGGGGGATAGTAGAAAAAGATTTGCTGCCGGAAATCGTTCATCGAATCGGACGGGCATATGCCACGTTAGCTCGTGAACGTGGCGTGCAAACCATTGCGGTGGGGAGGGATGGACGATTGACCTCGCCTGCGCTTCGGGAACAATTGATATCTGGATTAACGCAGTCGGGCCTCAATGTGATTGATCTCGGGCTGTGTGCAAGTCCCCTCCTGTATTTTTCTTTGTTCCATTTACCGGTCGATGGAGGAATTATGATCACTGGAAGTCATAATTCCGCTGAATATAATGGGTTTAAACTGTGTGTGGGCAAAGAAGCTCTCCATGGATCGGACATACAGGCCTTACGAGACCTATTTGAAAAAGGCGTCTTCTCTGTAGGAGAGGGAACTGTGGAGTATCGCTCGATTATTCCTGATTATCGGGCATTTCTTCGGGAAAAATTTTCGCATATTCCAAAAAATAATGGAATTCATGTGGTGATTGATTGTGGAAACGGGGCAGCCTCTTTGGTGGCCAAGGACGTCTTGGAGCAACTCGGATGCAAGGTGACAGGCCTCTATTGTGAGTTGGATGGCAATTTCCCCCACCATCATCCTGATCCCACCGTAATGGAAAATTTAGAAGACTTAATCCATCAGGTAAAGGAATCCGGTGCTGATATCGGAATTGGATATGATGGCGATGCAGACCGAATCGGTGTCATTGATGATACCGGGCAAGTCCTTTGGGGCGATCGTCTCCTGTTGTTGTTTGCTCGGGATGTGCTTGCGGACCATCCTGGGGGAACCTTTATCTCAGAGGTCAAAGCCTCACAGGTGTTATATGATGATATCCATCGTCGGGGAGGGAGGGGAATTATGTGGAAAACCGGCCATTCCCTGATCAAGGCAAAGATGAAAGAAGAAAAGGCGTTGTTGGCAGGGGAAATGTCCGGTCACCTCTTTTTCGCGGATCGGTATTTTGGGTATGACGATGCGATTTATGCCTCCTGCCGGCTGCTCGAAATTCTGGTTAAACATCGGAAACCATTATCCTCACTTTTGAAAGATGTGCCTCAGACGATTGTGACTCCGGAAATTCGGGTGGATTGTCCTGATGACCAAAAGTTTCGGCTGGTTGAGGCGGTGTCGGCGAAATTAAAGGAACGATTCGGTCAGCCAGGCGTGAATGCCCATCCCCGGATTCGGGATCTGATCCTGATTGATGGGGTGAGAGTGATTTTTGAGGATGGGTGGGGATTGATTCGTGCCTCCAATACCCAACCTGCCTTGGTCCTGCGATTTGAAGCGTCTTCCATGTCCCAACTTCAAACGATCCGTAAGTTTTTGGAAGAACAATTAGCCGCTATTCAACAGCAAGTCATGCCTTAGTTTCCTTCTTCCGTTACCGGTTCCAGCCTTCATCCGAATGGATTGGAACTTCTAATTACAATCGTCGATGTGTCTGCTGTCCATAGCGAGGGATAATCTCTACTATCTTGCCTTCTCATGGGTTACGTGGCGGAGTACAGCTTGAGTTTCGGTTGAACGAGCGGGATTGAAAATATGGTCATGGTGGTGTTCGGTTTGTTCCAAATTTTCCTGCAAAATGCTAAGGTGGTCCATTGCTCCGGCCGTGCGAAAAAGACTATAATGAAAATCCACTACGATCTATTATGAATCACCTGTCTACGACCGCCTGCCTTCCCCTCTCCACCTTCACCTTTCGGGAACAAATGGCTCATGCTGGTTCCTCGGGAGAATTTTCCCGTATTATGATTCAACTGGCTCTGGCGGGGAAGTTGATAGCCCGAGAATTGCGTAAGGCGGGGTTCAATCAGATGCTAGGTTCGACCGGGGCGTTGAATGTTCAGGGTGAAGAGGTGCAAAAGCTGGATGAACGAGCCAATGACATTTTTTTGGAAGTCTTTGAGCATCAAGGGCTGGTCAGCACTTTGGTGTCGGAAGAAATGGAAAAGCCTTTTCACATTAAAGAGGCTGATGGTAAAGGAAAATATGCGGTTTTCCTGGATCCCTTGGATGGGTCATCGAATACTGATGTGAACGCGCCCTTAGGTTCAATTTTTTCCATTCATCGATTGCCGCCAGAAGGATTTTCCGGTAACGATGAGGTTTTGCGGAAAAAAGGGACCGACCAAGTTGCCGCAGGTTATTTTTTATATGGCCCAAGCGTGATTTTGGTCTATACCTGCGGGAATGGGGTGTTTCAGTTTTTGCTCGATCAGAACGTCGGAGACTTTTTTTTAACGAGCGCAGCCATACAAATCCCTCAAAAGGGGTCAATTTATAGTGCCAATGAGGGAAATCAGGGGAAGTGGTTTCCTGAGACACGGAACTTTCTCCATTTTCTCCAAGAAGTGGAGCCGCAATCAGGGCGGCCTTACTCCGGCCGGTATTCAGGGTGTTTAGTGGCTGACGTCCATCGCATCTTAATAAAAGGCGGACTTTACTTTTATCCAGCCGAGATCAAAAAGCCTGAAGGAAAGTTGCGGTTGATGTATGAAGCGGCTCCGTTAGCTTTTGTCATCGAACAAGCCGGTGGGCTTGGCAGTAGCGGATTAGAACGTATAAAGGACGTGGTTCCGAAAACCCTTCATCAACGGGTGCCGTTGTGGATTGGGAGTCGGGACGATATCGTTTTGGCCGAAACATTTCAACGGTCTGCATCACAAACCTAGGGGGAAAGGAGAATCTCTTATGGGTTTGCGCATCGTGCTTCTTGTAGTGGGAATGGGTTTAGGAATGGCGTTAGGGTGGGAGGTCTTTGCCGGCCATCAATGGATGCTGGGATTGAGTGCTGCAACTGGAATTTTGGTCAGTGTCCTCGTATTAGTGGCGGAGGCACAATGGCAGAAACTGCCATTTGCCCTGAATCTTTGGGGTGGCGTGGGATTGTTTGCCGGGTTAATCGTTGCCGGTCTGATTGGCACGCTTACCGGGCTGGGAGAACTGGTTTTTCTTTCACCCTTTGCCTGGGTCGCGACCTTAATTTTATTTCTGGCAATCCCCTACTGGGGAATGTCTGTCGGCCTTCGTTTTGGGCGGGAAGGCTTGGCCATTTGCGCTCCGCCAACGGCAACAGTGGAGCCTGGGTTTACCCCAAAATTATTGGATACGAGCGTCATTATTGATGGGCGGATCGCAGACTTATGTGAAACCGGATTTATTGAGGGGACATTAGTGGTTCCTCAGTTTATTCTTCAAGAGTTACAACATATCTCTGATTCTTCAGATGGTCTTAAGCGGGCACGGGGCAGGCGGGGACTCGATATTTTAAATGTCATTCAGAAAATCGTGAATATTAAAGTCGATATTGTGGAAGATGATTTTCCACACGTAAAAGAGGTTGACACCAAACTGATTGAACTGGCCAAAAAAATGGATGCCAAGGTATTAACCAATGATTTTAATTTGAACAAGGTTGCAGGAATTCAGGGCGTCAAAGTCTTGAATATCAATGATTTGTGCAATGCGCTCAAACCCGTCGTATTGCCCGGTGAGGCCATTAAAGTGTTTGTCTTAAAAGAAGGGAAAGAAGCCGGCCAGGGCGTAGCCTATTTAGACGATGGTACGATGGTCGTGGTGGATCATGCCAAACGGTGGATTGGGAAAAATGTGGATGTCATCGTGACCAGCGTCTTGCAAACCAGTGCAGGGCGAATGATCTTTTCTCGCCTGAAAGAAGAAACCGAAAGCGAGGAGTTAAGCTTCGCGCGTGTCTAACTTGGTCGTGGCGATTGTCCCAGCAGCGGGTCAAGGCGCTCGCATGGGTAGTCATACGCCCAAGCAGTATCTCACCCTGGGTGAAATTCCCATACTTGTGTATTCTCTCCAAATCCTTCAGCGGGTTCCTGATATTCACCAGATCATTCTTTCCGTGCCGGACCGGGATCGAGAATTTTGTCGGCAGGAGATTGTTCAGGCCCATCATTTGAGTAAAGTTTCACAAGTCATTGCAGGTGGGCGGAGACGACAAGACTCGGTTCGCCATGGGATCCTCGCTGTATCGTCGCTGCCTGAAATTGTGGTGGTACATGACGGGGTACGTCCGTTCATTCATGAACAAATGGTAAAGGACGTGATTGCCTTAGCTCGGCGGGTGGGAGGAGCCGTGGCGGCTATGCCGATTCATGATACGGTCAAACGAGTTGGGTCTGACGGTCTGATCCAGGAAACCCTCAAGCGGGAAGAATTATGGCAGGTCCAAACTCCCCAGGCATTTCGATATGATTGGTTACGTGAAGGGCATCGCCGAGCCCAGGAAGAAAATTGGGATGTGACGGATGATGCCTCGATCATTGAGCGAATGGGCTATCCGGTTTCCGTTGTAGAAGGCAGTTGTTTGAATATCAAAATTACGAAACCGGAGGATTTAATCCTTGGGAAAGCCATCGGGCAAGTATGGGAAACCCAGGTGATAGGAGAAAAGGCAGGTGAGTTGGGAAAGGATCGGATCGTATGAGAATTGGTCAGGGATATGATATTCATCCGCTCAAAGAGGGCCGCCCGCTTATTTTGGGAGGCATAACCATTCCGCATACCCATGGATTGGATGGTCATTCGGATGCAGATGCCTTGACCCATGCGGTCTGTGATGCGCTGTTAGGAGCATTGGGAGAGGGAGATCTTGGAACTCGCTTTCCCAGTAGCAATCCGGCATTTAAGAATATGGACAGTTTAGTCATGTTAGCCAGTGTGGTGGAAACGCTGTCGGAAAAAGGGTATACCCTGGTGAATCTGGATACGGTCATTTTGGCACAAGCACCTAAGCTCGCGCCTTACATGGAGGCGATGAAAGATAAGTTAGCCAAGGTCCTTGGTGTGAAGGAAACGCAAGTCAATGTGAAGGTCAAAAGCGGTGAAGGTATTGGGATGATCGGAAGAGCCGAAGGGATCGCCGTGCTGGCCAGTTGCTTGATCGAGGTTGCCCAGTCGTCCTAATGTTCTTGGTCTTGGGACACGTGATGTGGAAATTGATTCATGCGGATATTCAGGCGAATAACAGATGATTTGCATGCCGTTTTTGAACGGGATCCTGCGGCAACGAGTCGTCTCGAAGTCTTTCTTACGTATTCGGGGTTTCATGCCCTGTTGGCCTACCGGTTGGCGCATAAACTTTCCGGGTGGGGTATTCCTCTGATTCCTCGCATAATTTCGCAGGTTGCCCGTTGGATGACGGGAATTGAAATTCATCCGAGAGCCGTGATTGGCAGAGGATTTTTTATAGACCATGGGATGGGAGTGGTGATTGGGGAAACCGCTATTATAGGGGATTTTGTCACGTTGTTTCAGGGTGTGACGTTAGGAGGGACTGGTAAAGATCGAGGGAAGCGGCATCCCACATTAGGGAATCATGTGGTGGTTGGGGCGGGTGCAAAAGTCTTAGGAAATATTACCATTGGGGATTTCGTCAAAATCGGAGCCAACTCGGTTGTTCTCCGTTCCGTGCCCTCGAATTCAACCGTGATCGGGATTCCGGGCCGAATCATTAAAACCATTAGTGATCGACTACCGGAGGCCACGATGGATCATACGAATATTCCGGATCCCATCGCGGAACGATTTGAAGCCATGGAGCAGGAACTGATTTTGTTGCGAAAAAAAATCGACGAGACTGGAACTTCCCGATAATGGTTCAGACTGAAAAAGTTTGGGGAGGGAGTTGTCAGAATTTGGTGTTGCTCGTAAACTACATTATGCCACGAGTGGCAATTTTTACTGATTTGAAAGGGGAGGGAATCTTGTGAGCGGAACAATGACGATGACACCGCGAGTAAAAGAAATTTTACGGAATTATGCTGGCAATCCTCCTGGAGTGCTCAACAATCTGGCTCGCCTTCTGATGAGTGGGCGATTGGCGGGAACCGGACGATTGGTCATTCTTCCGGTTGATCAAGGGTTTGAACATGGGCCGGCCAGAAGTTTTGCTGTCAATCCTGATGGATATGATCCCCATTACCACTTCCAATTAGGTATTGATGCGGGATGTAACGCCTATGCCGCGCCGTTAGGGTTTCTAGAGGCTGGGGCGACGGAGTATGCTGGCCAAATTCCGCTCATTTTGAAATTGAACAATAACGATTCTCTCCTGGATACCAAAGATCCGAACTCGGCTATCACGGGTAGCGTGAGGGATGCCCTTCGTTTGGGATGTTGCGCTGTCGGCTATACCATCTACCCCGGATCAGCACATAGCCAAGAAATGTATCAACAGTTACGGGAGATCGCAGAAGAAGCCAAATCCCATGGTCTTGCCGTGGTGGTGTGGTCCTATCCTCGCGGTTCAGGGCTGAGTAAAGAAGGGGAAACGGCTATGGACGTGGTGGCCTATGCCGCACAAATTGCGGCCCAACTAGGGGCTCACATTATTAAGGTCAAAGTGCCAAGTGCCCATCTGGAACAAGCCGCGGCGAAAAAAGTCTATGAAACTGAAAAGATTCCTATCGGCTCTACAGCGGAACGCATACGTCACATTATTCAAAGTGCCTTCAATGGCCGTCGAATCGTGATTTTCTCCGGTGGAGCGAAAGGGGAAGATCAGAAAATGTTTGATGAGGCCAGGGCCATTCGTGATGGTGGCGGGTTCGGCTCGATTATCGGACGGAATTCATTCCAACGGAATAAACCCCAAGCGTTGGAATTTCTTTCGACCGTGATGAAAATATACGCAGGGGAACTGAAGTAAGCCGGGGTGTCAGCTGTCTGTAGCGGGTGAAGGGAAGTCTCCTGCGCTCACTCATCCGTTACAGGAGCATTTCCAAAATCGTGTTATGGGTATAATCCCCGGCATTGATGGGCTTGAGCGACCTCCTCAATGCCTGTCATGAGTGCCGCCATCCTCATGGAAACGCGTTTTTCCTTTGACCGGGCCAACATTCGCTGAAACGCCGAGGTCATGATTTCGTGTAATCGTGCATGGATGTCAGATTCCTTCCAGGAAAATCGTTGTGCATCCTGTACCCATTCAAAATAGGACACGATCACGCCACCTGCATTGGCCAGAATATCCGGAACGGTCAAAATCCCCCGATCTTGTAGAATCGCATCGGCTGATAACGTGGTGGGGCCGTTCGCCGCCTCAATCAGGTATTGGCAGGAGAGAGCAGGTGCATTTTTTTCCGTAATTTGCTCCGAGACGGCAGCCGGAATTAATACCTGACAGGGAAGGGTGAGCAAGTCTTCATTGAAAATGCGATCGCCGAAGCCCGTGAGTGAAGGGACCGGCGTTTTTTCCTGCGTACAATGTGCAAAGATTGCCGGGATATCCAAGCCCTCCGGATTATAAAGCCCTCCCTGCTGATCGCTAACGGCGACAATGCGAGCCCCTCGTTGATGAAGCAGCCTGGCCGTATGTGAGCCGACATTGCCAAACCCTTGAATGACGACGGTAGCATCCGTGATGGAGCGATTATCCTGGCGTAAGGTCTCCAAAGTGATGTCAGCCACACCCCGGCCTGTGGCCTCCTCACGCCCTAAGCTCCCACCAATGGCCAACGGTTTTCCCGTGACGATGCCTGGAACCGAATATCCGACTTGTTGGGAGTACGTGTCCATGACCCAGGCCATGACCTGGGGGGTGGTTCCGATATCCGGGGCAGGAATATCCTTATCGGGTCCAAGGATAGGGGAAATTTCCGCAATATATCGTCTGGTTAATCGTTCTAATTCCGCAGGTGAGAGCATGGCCGGATTGACGGTCACTCCGCCTTTGGCGCCACCGTAGGGCACTCCCGCCAGGGCCGTCTTCCAGGTCATCCACATGGCCAAGGCCGCCACCTCTCCCAAGCAGACTTCCGGATGATAGCGAATCCCTCCCTTGGTCGGTCCTCGGGACATATCGTGCTGAACCCGATAGCCGCGATACACTTTAATGTCTCCATTATCGAGTCGAATGGGAACACTCACGCACAGCGATCGATGGGGAGCCTTGAGGCGCTCCCATAGATTAGGATCCAAATGCATGAGGTGTGCGGCCTCATCAAATTGCGCGACTGCGAGTCGAAACGTGGGATGATCAAATTCTTGTGACAGTTCAGGTGCCATGATTCAAAGGCCAGTATGGGTAATCGGGAATATGTCGACGCTTTAGTATATCAAACGTCATCTGGATTTTTAACGGATTCCGTATAGCACCTCTACCAAATACAGCCCCTGAGGGGGCGCGGTTTCTCCAGCCGTTCTGCGGTCTCTGGCCTGAATGATCGACGGCAGTTCATGGGGATGACGTCGTTTCCGGCCAACCTCAACCAGGGTGCCGACAATGGCTCGGACCATTTGTTTAAGAAATCGGTCGGCTTCAATCTGCATAATGAGGAGAGATTCCTGTTGATGGATCGCCATATGTGATATGGAGCAGATCTGGGTTTTGGTATCGGATCTGGGCCCTTCAAAAGAGCTATAATCGTGGGTCCCCAGCAAGTAGGGAATGGTTTGCTGCATCAGGCCAAGATCAAGAGCTGAGCGGAGATGCCAGGCGCGGTTTCGCTCAAGGGCCGATCGGCAGGCGTGGAGACGGATGTGATATTCGTATCGTTTGCCAATGGCGCTATAACGGGCGTGGAATGAAGTTTCGACCTCTTCGCTTTTCAGAACCGCGATATCCTTGGGAAGGTACCGATTCAGGGCGTGAGCCCATTTGGACGGGGCCAGTAACTTCTCCGAATGAAAGCTGGCCACTTGACCCAGGGCGTGTACTCCGGCATCGGTACGACCTGCTGCGACCACGGGGATGTTTTCTTGGGTGATCTGAAAGAGGGCCAGTTCCACCTGCTCCTGAATCGTGGGTCGATTGGGTTGCCGTTGCCACCCCGCATAGGCCGTCCCTTCATATTCAAGTGTGAGTTTAATTGTTGACATTGGATGTGTTCGGTTAGCTCATTATCCGTCGGGGCTCCCGATGGCCCTTCTCAATCGAAGGGCACAGTGGGGCTGTTGAAAAAATCCGTCAGCGGCGTTCTCGCCATTGTTCTGTGTTCACATATTTTTTATACGCTCCGCGCATAAAACAAAGGTGACGCCCTTCGAGTTGCCTCAGGGCAGGCCCTTCGGGACGTAGCAGGCAATACGCAGCCTTCCCTTCGAGACGCCTCAGGCAGGCCCTTTGACAAACTCAGGACAGGCTTTTTTGAACTGCCCCTCGGGGGGTGATGACCGATGGCGTAGAAGGGAAATATGGCTGTTGCTATTCTCATTATTTAACCGTCCCACAGTAGAATCTTGCATGAGAAAGTGCAAGTGTAACCGGTACTCTTTGTTGGGTGTTGAGGAAATCGGGGGAGCGGACTTATTGCAATGCGGTTTGAAGTGGGGTGATATAGGCTTTGATACCCTCAAAAATTCCACGAGCCATGCGCTGTTGATACGTGGAGCTTCCCAGTAATTTTTCTTCCGTGGGATTGGAGATGAAGGCGATTTCCGCCAAAATGGCGGGCATGGTGGTCATTCGTAGGACGAAAAATGGCGCCGTCTTTACGCCGTGGTCTTTGATTTTATAAAACGGGCGTAAATATTTCACCAGGGCCTTTCTTGTCGTCCAGGCCAATTCCTGGGAATCGTCAATTTTCTTATCATTCAATTTATCTGCCAGGATGAATTGCCAGGCCGGGGCATTGTCTTGTAAGGGAGTCCCATTTTCTCTGGCTGCCACTTCCAATGCGCGGGGATCACTCGCTTCACCGAAATGATACAGTTCCAATCCTTTGATGGATGCTTGGGGGTGGGAGTTGATGTGAATGGAGAGGAATAAGTCTGCCTTTTCTTGATTGGCGAATTTCGCCCGGTCCTCCAGTTCGATAAAGATGTCTTGGTCGCGCGTCATCAACACTTTAATGGAGGGCTCTTTTTGTAAAATATTCCGCAATTGTAAGGCGATGGACAGGACCGCGTCTTTTTCTCGAGTGCCGGATTTACCTAAGGCGCCTGGATCTTTTCCGCCGTGCCCTGGATCCAGCACAATGAGAAAGTCCCGTTTGACAGGGGGAGGAGGAACAATAATATCCGGTTCTTTCACCGGAGGAGGGGCTGGCGCAGGTGTCACTTGTGCGACACTGGTGGAGGACGGATAGAGATCCAGCACGAGCCGTGAGGGCTTATTCAGCAAATACCATTTGTAACGTTTCCACCCTTGCATGGGGATCGAAAGGATCATGGATCCCGTGGAGGTGGGAGTTAACACAAGATCCGGTGGGAACTTTTCACTGGTTAATTTGGCCGCGACATTGCTTGAGAAGGACGTATGGGGAATTTCAATTTGAAAATGAGTCGATGTCCGACTTTCTTGAGGAGGAGATGTTACACTGTCCGACAAATCCAGGACGACTCGGGTAAATTTCTTATGATGGTGTGCTCGGATATTTCGCACGGTAACCGTGGACGAACGAGCGGCTGTCTGATGGATATAATGATGGCTGTCAGATGATTCTCTGAGGTCGAAGAAAGAGCGCCCCATCCCTTCGGTAAGGGAGGGAGTGCCCGCCAACAGAGGAACGAGGAGAATGAAAAGGGAAAAAAAACGGTAACAGCGCATACGGATTAACTAACCTGTTTATTTTTTCGCAGATGAATACGTTCTTGTCAAGCCGGGTGAATCCTCCAGTCATTCTGCGATGGACTCCTCAATACTGACGCGGCCTTTGAATGAGTATAAAGAATGGGGGGCGTTGATGAAACCTCAGCATTTGTTGATCGACGGATATAATCTGCTGGGAAAGTTGAAGGGCGGGAAAGGGATGTCCGACGTTCATTTTACACAGGATAGGGATGCCATGATTCAACGGCTGAGTCTCTACGCTCAGGGAGGAGGGGGGGCGGTCACGGTGGTGTTTGATGCCTGGAAGCAAAAGGGACACGGTCGGCAAACGGTTCACCATGCAGGAGTCACGGTTATTTATTCTGAAGCCGGAGAGACTGCCGATCAGGTCATTCAACAGCTGGTGCGTTCAGGTGGAAAGGAGATAGCGGTTGTGAGTTCCGACCATGAAATTCTTTCCGTCGCTAAATCTCATGGGGCTTTCACGATTCGGTCGGATGAATTTGCCCATCGTTTGCTAAGGCCATCCCGATCAGGGCTTTCCGCTTTGGGATCTCGAGTCAGTCCTCGTGATGAAGAGGATGGGCCTGTCAGACCCCAAAAAGAGAAAAAAGGGAATCCTCGGAAATTACCGAAAAAAGTTCGTCAACGAAACCGCCTTATGAGGGGATTTTAAACAATCGCCTGGCGTTTTCAGAGGTGAGGTTGGCCACGTGTTCCAGGCCGCTTGGGGAGTCTCCGTATTTCAGAGTGGCTATTTGTTCGGCCACTAATTTGACATAGGCTGATTCGTTGCGTTTCCCACGATAGGGTACGGGGGTGAGATACGGCGCATCTGTTTCGATGAGCAGCCTATCATCAGGGACGGTTTGAACGATGCCCCGTAACGGTTGGGCATTCCGAAAGGTGATGATGCCGGAAAATGACAGGTAAAATCCCAGATCCAAGGCTTTTTGGGCAAGCCAGGCGTCTTCCGAGAAGCAATGGAATACTCCTCCCACCTCGTAGGCCATTTCTTCCTGGAGGATCTGGATGGTTTCTTCTTTGGCTTCACGTGAATGGATGACGAGAGGGAGTCCTAGATCCTTTGCCAATTGAATTTGCTCGCGAAAGCGTTGACATTGTATCTGACGTGGAGAATGGTCATAGTGAAAATCCAAGCCAACCTCTCCGATCGCAACGACTTTGGGATGGCGAGCCAATTCCCGGAATTGCGAGTACCAATCCGGTTGAATTTCTCGGGCCTCATGGGGATGAACGCCAATCGTAGCAAAGACGTTGTCCTGGTTCTGGGCCAGGCGGACGGCCGATTGACTGGTGGGTAAATCGCAACCAATGGTAATAAAGGTTGTCACTCCGGCTTCTGCAGCTCGCTGGAAGACGCGTTCCCGGTCAGCATCATAGCGTGGATCATCCAAGTGGACATGGGTATCGATGAACATTTGATCACTATCCTAAACCAACGCATTGGAGATTGTCAGGGGGAAAAGTGAATTCAGGAAGGTAGGGGAAGAAAGGAAGGATCCGATGTTGGATTTGATTCAAGAGTTTGATCGGGACTGGTTTACCGCCATTAATGGAATGGCGGGACGGTTTCCACTGCTTGATGAGGTCATGTTTCAATTTTCGCAGGAAGGGAACCTGATTGTTCCTGGTCTGTGTCTGGCTCTTTATTGGGCCTGGAGAAATTGGGGGGAAGCCAGAATTGCCGTTCCTTGCCTGCTTTTGTTGCTTGGGTTGAGTGATTTTCTGGGAGGGCAATTAAAAAATCTCATTGGCCGGTCTCGTCCTTGCCAGGTGCTTGAACAGGTGCATCAATTGGTTGGCTGCGGGGGGTCTTTTAGTTTGCCCTCCAATCATGCGCTGAATTCCAGTACGGCTGTGGCCTTTTTAATGGTGTTGTTTCCCTCCCTGGGATGGGTCCTTGTCCCGGTCTTAATGTTGATTGGATTGTCCCGGGTCTATCTTGGCGCGCATTATGTGACCGATGTGCTGGTTGGAATGGGAATCGGAGTGGTTGTGGGAGGGGGAGTCGCGGCTCTAATAAAAACCACCATTTTGAGGGACAGCAATATCCCTTAATGACGAAGGTCTGTGGTCAGATTAATGATGATGGGCATGGGGAAGGGGAGGATGGACCGAAGAGGTCTGAGTCAAATGATTGAGGTTACAGTGTAACGCATGCTCCTCCTCGCATTCCGTTTCCAATTGGATGGTCATGTGATGGATGCCAAAGGTGGAAGCCAATGTGGTTTGGATGGGTTTCATCAATTGATCCTTGTCAGGCACGCGTACGCTATCCACCAGCACATGGCAGGTGAGCATGATAATGCGTGGCTCTACGGCCCAGATATGCAGATCGTGAACTTTGATGACCCCGGGAATTGCTTGCAGCGTGTCTACAATTTTTGAGGTCTGTAGATGGGGCGGCGTCGATTCCAGCAAGATATTTAAGGATTCTTGAAACAGGGGCCAACTGCCCTTGAGGATGACGATGACCAGAATAAGACTGATCAACGGATCTAAAAACGGCAGATGGAATAAGGCAATCCCTAATCCAGCTAAAATAACACCTACCGACATCCAGGCATCCATGACCATATGAAGGAATGCCCCGCGAATATTAATGTCATCGTGGGCCCCTTGGCGCAACAATATGGCAACCCCGATGTTGGCCAAGGCACTGATGCCCGCGATGCCCATGATCCAGAAGCCAGGAACATCAACCGGAAAAAATAGGCGATAGCCGGCCACTATCCCGATCCCGAGCCCTGTTAATAAAAGAATCATCCCATTGACAAAAGCCGCGACAGTTCCCGCCCGGTGATAGCCAAATGTGCGGAATTCCGTGGCTGGGCGCGAGGCTAGGAGATGGGCATAAAAGGCCAGAATTAAAGAGCCCTGGTCAACCAGATTATGTCCGGCGTCGCTCATCAGGCCCAGGCTATTTGTCCACCATCCACCGATGAATTCGGCCAGAATGATAATGCCGTTTAATAGAAGGCCAAGTTTGAGTCGATCAATCAAGGAAGAGGGAGCCGCTGCCATAGGGATAGTTTCTCACGGATTAGATGAAGGAACAAGAAACGAGCGGATTTTTTTGGAGAATATGGGAGAGAGGATATCTGAGATTTTAGAAGGGATGAAGGGGCGGGGCCAGCATATCTGTCATCAGAAGCCTTGGCCCCGACCCTGTACCCATGAAATTGGCAATATGGTAATGGTCCGGCGCAGAGTTAGTCGTCAAAGGGATCACCCGCCGGGGTTTTGACTGATTGTTTCGTGGCATCCACTGCCGTATGGAGGCGAACCCCCGCCTGTTTGACCGAGCGCTTGGCTTCTTCTTTCAAGGAACTCAAGGCATCCCTGGTTTGAGCCGTCATATCAGACAATTCATCCTGTGCCGTTTTTGCCCCTCTGGCCAACCGACTCCGCAATTGCGACCCGGATTCGGGAGTCATCATGATAGCGGTGCCTGCACCGAGTAAAAAACCGGCAATAAAAACAAATGTGTTTACCCAGCCTGAATCTCCATGTGTGGTGTGGTCATCCATGATCAAGCCCTCCAGCCATTATTTGGCATGATGCGATTGGGATTTCCCCACGGTCGCCATAGCCATGATGGCGGCTCCGAGAAGGATCCCCGAGGTGAAAATTAAGCCGTACGACACTCCTGTGCGAACCTCCGGATAGGTTTCGAGCAATCGTTCCCACAGTGGTGTCTCTTCCTGGAAATGGACATGCCCTTCCCATCCAAGATTGGTCTGTGGGGTAGAAGATTCGGAGAATGATTCGGATTCGGAGGCCGGCGCGGCATTCGTATTGGTTACACTCATTGAACTGGCTCCAATAACGCAAAAGGAAAATATTGGAAGACGTTTTTAACCGATAATCCTATCATGTTGGATTGCCTCTGTAGAGTCAAGGTTTCCTGTGTCAAGACATTCCGCCATCGTTCATGGCTAAGGTGAGGCGGCATCTCCAGCCAGGTCTGCCCCCAGACCGATTCCCCGATCGGCAGACTGGAGGGAGAGGCTTTCAATCCTGCCAGAAACCGAGGGAGAACCATGAGGCAATGATGATCCTGTGTGGACCGCAGATAGCCAAGGACATGGAGGGCCTGATCACCCGTGATTTGAACAGGATGGTAGCTTCCCTGGGTAAACAGGGTCGAATGAGCATTCCGATAGTGAAGAGCGGTAGTCGTCAGAAGGAGTTTGATCATGCCGTCAGAAGGATCTTGCAATAAATGCTGGAGAAGACCGATCCTGTCCTCATTCTTCACCCGTTCTTGTAGTGTGGCCCATAGCCGTTGGTGGGCTGGGTAATCAATGGCATGTCGATTGTCGGGGTCGACCAACGTGAAGTCCCACAGCTCCGTACCTTGATAAAAATCGGGGATGCCCGGAGCGGTGATTTTCAGAAGAACCTGTGCCAGGGAATTATAGAGGCCAAAGTGGGCAATGCGTTGTTGGAATTCCAGGAAGTCCCGGAGGAATTTATTCTGAGGACTCATATCCAGAATCTGGTCAAGAAAGCAGAGGAGGGCGGATTCATAAGTCTCATCGGGATTGAGCCAGCTTGAATGTTCTTTGGCCTCCTTGAGCGCTTTCAGCATGTAGGTTTTTACTCGTTCCATGAAGATGGAATGAGAATCCTCATGGAGGGGAGTCAGAGGCCAAATGCCTATGAGCGTTTGGTAAATGAGATACTCCTCATTGGAGCTTGGGACAATCTTTTCTTCCAAGCCACGTCTGGCCTTTTTGTTCAGGCGGCTCCAAAGACGAATGCGTTGGCGCCATTCATGGGGAATTTCGGAAAGGACGTTGAGTCGAGCCCGGACGTCTTCGCTCCGTTTCGTGTCATGCGTGGAAGTCGCCGAAAGGCTGTGTGGCCATTGGGCGGCACGCTCCTTCATGAGAGAATGGAATTTTTCGAGTGTGATTCCGAAATGTTGGGGTTCTCCCCCTACCTCGTTCAATGAGGCCAGCCGGTTGTACAGGTAAAAAGCGGTATCTTCCACGCCTTTGGCGGTCACGGGGCTGGTTGTTTGCTGAAATTTCAAACAAAAGGGGCGAATACTTTCCCAATCCCACTCGGGTGAGTCCTGGGACGATTTCAAGAGGAGATCTCGGATGAAATCGAATACCAAATTGCTCAAGGCCGGATTGCGGCGTTTGGCTCTGGCGACCGCCAGCCGAATGTACGCACGATCCCGGTCGAGCGGAAGATCGTCCGAGAGTGGAGAAATATAGGTGCGATAGACCGGAAAGCAGGCAATAATTTCCCGAATGGCATGGATGAGACTGTTCAGCGTAAAATCCCGGGAGCGTCGATTTCTTTCCGAGAGGACATTCAGTTGGTGCCCGAGCGCGTTGATTTCCCCCGACATGGAGGAACTCATGATCAGTTTTTTGCACTGATAAATCAGATCATCGTAGGGAATCGTAAACTTGGTGAATCGAAGATAGAGTTGGTCGAACGGACGTTCCTGCCTGGTATCCACAAAGACTTGATTGGCCCAGGTTAAAAAGTCATACCCAGTCGTTCCGTGAATGGGCCAGTCCGCAATGAGATGCTCTCCCGGTCCAAGAATTTTTTCCACAATGACGTAGAGTGACTTTTCCGATTCATCTGGTGGCCCTTCGAGATGCTCTTGTCCCCATCGCTGCCAATTGGTCAGGTATCCTTTGGGGTCACTTAAGCCATCTACATGGTCAATTCGTAATCCTGTGACGGCCTGGGTCGACAGTAATTCAAAAATCTTTTGGTTGGCCTCCTGGAAAACCCCGGGCTCCTCCATACGAATAGCGGCCAGCTGGTTAATGTCAAAGAATCTCCTGTAATTGATTTCCTCGGCTGCAACCCGCCAATAGGCCAATCGATAGGCTTGGCTACTGAGGAGGGTGTCCAGCGTATCAAAGCTTCTGGGCTGGCCTGGAGTGCCGTTGATCAACTGCAGATTTTCCTTCAAAAATGAGTGTAAGGGGACATGTTCGGTGAGGAGCACCGCCAGGCGACGACGGATGACTTCTTTTTCCCGATAGCGCTCGGCAATTCGATCCGGATCTGTTTCCGTGCGGCCGGGGAGATGGGACAGAGCCGTGAGAATGCTCAGGTACTCCTGAAGCTCGGGATCAGATTCGACAAATTGTTGGGAGAGAAGATCCTGTCGCAATCCCAAAACCTGGCCCCAGGTACAGGGATCCAGTGGGAGACTATGATCGTAATACCGGAGAAAAAGACGGCCGTCCTCATATTGCAACAAGATTTCCTGATTCTCGAGGACGATGCCATATTGGTCGCCTAAAATGGGCAGCAATACTTTATTTTCCAGCTCATCTTTGACCGGGGTCCAGTCAATGTCAAAGTAATTGGCGTAGCGGGAAGAGGGGCCGTTTTCCAAAACGTCCTGCCACCAGGGATTGGCAGAGGCGTCGATGCCCATGTGGTTAGGAACGATGTCCAAAATATGTCCCATCTGGTAGGACCGGAGGGTGTGCGTCAGAGCCTCATAGTCTGCGATGCTGCCCAGTTCAGGGTTCAGGCAAGTAGGATCGATGATGTCGTAGCCATGCGTACTGCCCGGAAGGGCTCTTAGATATGGAGAGGCGTAGAGATCCGTAATGCCCAGCTCATGCAAATAGGGAAGGATGCGTGTGGCATCTGAGAATGTAAAATACTGGTTCAATTGCAAGCGGTACGTGGCAAGAGGAATACGAGGGAAGGCCATGGATCCCCCGGTTTACTGATTGGGAGGAGGGTGGGAGACTGCGCGCCCTCCGTAGGATTGGCCGCGAGGCAAAACGGTCAAGCCGGATTTGCCGATCGTTGATTTTCTGGCTTCGCGGCCGGGTTGCAACCCAAGCTCTGTCCCTGATTCTAAAACATTGAACCGATCGATAATGCAACGGCGCAGATGACATTTTGATCCAATAATCGTTCCGTCCAACACAATTGATTCTTCAATCGTGCTGCCTTCGCCGATGCGGACATTCCGGCCAATAATCGAGCGGGTGATATGGCTCTCGACCACAAGGCTCCCTTGTCCCACCATGGCATCGTCCAGATGGGATTGCACCAAACTCGCTACTGGTTCGACGGAGGCATCGGTAATGATCGGCCAGCGAACATTCCGCAGGTCGAAAATCGGTTCTTTGCCTAAGACATCCATATTAGCTTGCCAGTAGGCATCAAGAGTGCCGACATCCCGCCAGTAGCCCCACTCTTCATATGGATGGACGCCGGGGACGGCATTTTCCATGAAGTCATAGGCCATGACCCGGTGTGATTTGATGAGCGAGGGAATAATGTCGCGGCCAAAATCATGGGTGCCTGCTTTGCTGGCATCCTGCTCCAAAATTCTGACCAGAGTATCAACATTGAAAATGTAGTTCCCCATGGAGCTGAACGCCATGTCTAGGTTGCCTGGCATGGGTTTGGGATTGGCAGGTTTTTCTTCAAAACCGATTATTTGAGAGTCCGATGTCACCTCCATGATGCCGAATCCCTTGGCTGCGTGGATGGGGACGGGAAGAGCAGCCACCGTGATTTCCGCTTGGTTATCCAAATGAAATTGGATCATTTGGCGGACATCCATGCGATAGATGTGGTCGGCGCCAAACACCGCGACGAGCCCGGGAGCAAAGTCGTGGATGAGGTTAATGTTTTGGTAGACCGCATCGGCCGTGCCTTCGTACCATTTTCCACGGCCCTTCATTTGTGGAGGGACGACGGTAATGAAGGCCTGGCGGTTGGGGCCGCCGAACCGCCAGGTCCGGCGCAAATGTTCGATGAGGGATTGCGACCGGTATTGCACCAGGACATACATGCCCAAAATTCCGGAGTTCACAAAATTACTCAACGCAAAATCGACAATGCGATACGTTCCCGCAAAGGGGACGGAGGGCTTACTCCGCTGTTCTGTCAGGGGCATGAGCCGTTCGCCTTTACCTCCAGCCATGATCATGGCTAAGACTTTTTGTGGTGTCCGTTCCACGGGGGCAATTTTTCGATGTTGGGCGTGGGATTTTTTCATGGTTCAGGGGTGTGGATGATCATCTCCTGCGCTTGAGGCTCGTGAGATTGGGCCATGGCCTGATATTCGGCCATTTTCCGTTCCAACTCCGCAATCGTTTTTTGCTGTCGGCCAATGAGCCGACGTTTTTTTAATTGAGATGGGAGGGAGGCTAGCACGGTGAGCACCACTCCCATGGCTAAGGCCGTTAAAAGAACGATAACCAGCGAGCCTTCGAACCGCCATCCAAAGAAATGAATGATGATTGGCTCAGCGTTTTGCAAAGAGAATGCAACAGTAAAAAACAGCAGAAAGAGAAAGGCAATTAAAATAGAATACATAGATGGAAAATTATGATACCATGTTCTTTGTTAACACAGTAGATATTTGTTGGCAATGACAATTTCGCAATCTCGCATGCAATCCCTATTGGATGCCCAGGAGTGGGATCCCTTTTCCATTCTGGGGCCACATAAAGAACATCAACGAGGCGATGTCCGCATTCGTATCCGGGCCTTTTTGCCGGATGCAGCCGAAGCCGTTTGCGTGCTTTGTGCAGGCAAGACACAACTGAAGCCGATGGAATTGGTCCATCCTGGGGGGATGTATGAAGTCGTCCTTCCGGAACAGGATTTTTCGACACCCTATCTTCTCCGCACGACCACGCAGGAAGGGAAAGTGATTCAACGCCACGATCCCTATGCTTTTCCCCCTGTCTTATCGGACTTCGATCTGCATTTGTTTGGAGAGGGGAAACTGTATAAAGCCTATGAAAAATTGGGAGCGCACGTCTGTACGCATCAAGGCGTCGCCGGCGTCAATTTTGTCGTATGGGCGCCCAATGCCAAACGGGTGAGCGTGGTTGGAAATTTCAATGGTTGGGATGGGCGGCGTCATCCGATGCGAAATCGTGGTGCGGTGGGCATCTGGGAATTATTTATCCCGGATTTGGGTGGTGGCGAATTATATAAATATGAAATTTTACCTCAGGGGGCGGAAGTGCCGTTTACCAAAGCGGATCCCTGGGCCACGGCTGCCGAGTTGCGTCCGAAAACGGCCTCCATGGTCTGTGACGTGGCGGGATATCAATGGAACGATCAAGAGTGGATGACTCAACGGGCAACGCACGATCCCTTCAAGAAACCCTTATCTATTTATGAGGTGCACTTAGGGTCTTGGCGGCGGAAGCCGGAAGAAGCCAATCGGTGGCTCTCTTACCGGGAATTGGCCGAGACATTGGTGCCCTATGCGAAGAAAATGGGCTTCACGCATTTAGAATTGATGCCGATTGTGGAGCACCCCTTTGATGGATCGTGGGGATATCAGGCGACGGGATATTTCGCCCCCACCAGTCGGTTTGGGGCGCCGGAGGATTTTCAGTGGTTTATTGATACCTGCCATCAAGCGGGGATTGGGGTCATTATGGATTGGGCTCCGGCCCATTTCCCCGATGACCCGCATGGTCTGGCTTTTTTTGATGGAACGCATCTCTATGACCATGCCGACCCCCGCAAAGGCTGGCATCCGGAATGGAAAAGCCGAATATTCAACTACGGACGTACTGAGGTCAAAAACTTCCTCATCAATAGCGCCCTGAGTTGGTTCGATCGGTACCACATTGACGGGCTTCGCGTGGATGCCGTGGCGTCGATGCTGTATTTGGATTACGCCAGAAAAGAAGGTGAGTGGGTGCCCAATCAATTTGGTGGACATGAAAATCTGGAAGCCGTGGAGTTCATCAAAGAACTGAATGCCGTCACGCACCAGGAGCATCCTGGCATTCTCATGATCGCGGAAGAGTCTACGGCCTGGCCTGGCGTATCCAGGCCGACCTATGTGGGAGGATTGGGGTTTTCATTGAAATGGAATATGGGCTGGATGCACGATACGCTGGAATATTTTCAACAGGATCCCGTCCATCGCAAGTATCACCAGAACAAGGTGACCTTTGGGCTCATGTATGCCTTCACCGAAAACTTTATTCTTGTGCTTTCCCACGATGAAGTCGTCCATGGGAAAAAATCGCTCCTGGACAAGATGCCTGGCGACGATTGGCAGCGGTTCGCCAACCTGCGGGCACTCTATGGACATATGTGGGGGCATCCCGGCAAAAAAATGCTGTTCATGGGTGGGGAAATCGGGCAATGGTGGGAATGGAACCACGATGATAGTTTGCAATGGCACTTGCTCCAATACGACCGGCATAAAGGGCTTCAGCAGTATATCGCCGATTTAAACCGGCTCTACCAATCAGAGCCGGCCCTCCATGAAGTGGATTTTGACTGGCAAGGCTTTCAATGGATCGATCTGCACGATAGCGACAACTCCACGCTCACCTACATTCGGTATGCTCAAGATCGAAATGATTTGGTCGTCTGTGCCTGTAACTTCACGCCCGTTCCGCGGGAGAAATATCGCATGGGTGTACCGCGTGGCGGATATTACCGGGAATTGTTAAACAGCGACTCGGACCTTTACGGCGGCAGTAATATGGGCAATGGCGGGGGCGTACAAGCCGACCCGATTCCCTGGCATGACCAACCGTCTTCTCTTCTTGTCACCCTTCCTCCCTTAAGCGTGGTCTTCTTCAAGCCTATGTAAGCCGCCATTCTTTAACAATCGAGTCCGCTTACCTCCTGTGGTGGGGAAGAAAGCTTATATCTATGACCAAGTGTGTGGAGTGATCTTCTGCCATTTTCAGGGGTAGGTTATGAGACCTAGATGCAAGCTTAGTTATCATATTCCTGGGGTGGGCTGGTTTGTAGCTAAAGCCTTGAAATCATGTAGGAGTGATTTTTTCGTTTGCATGGGGGGCAAATATTTCAGGAATCAGACTTTTCCTCTGCATATACCCAGCACCATGTTACTCTTAGGATGTATTGAAAGTCGAAGGGGAGTCTTATGCCATCTAGTGATTTTCTGATAATCGGCGGAGGAGTGATTGGGATCAATATCGCCCGCCGACTCAAGCAACTCTATCCCGATACCACGGTGACCGTGCTGGAAAAGGAAGCCCACTGCGGAGCCCATGCCAGTGGACGGAACAGCGGCGTCCTGCATGCCGGATTTTATTACACCCCGGATAGTCTCAAGGCCAAATTTACGCGCATCGGCAACCGGCGGCTCACGGAGTATTGTGAGGCGTCGGGAATTCCTATGAATAAGTGTGGAAAGCTGGTGGTTGCCAAGAATGCTGACGAGCTGTCCGGTCTTGATGAATTGTTTCGGCGGGCACGTGTCAACGAAATCCAGGTGCAGGAAGTATCCGCGCAGGAGGCCAAAGCTATTGAGCCTCGGGTCAAAACGTATGAGCGCGCTTTGTACTCGCCCACGACGTCCACCGTGGATCCCAAGCTGGTTCTGAAGCAGATGACGAAGGATGCGCAGGGAGAAGGAGTCCACATTCACTGCGGGGTTCGGTATCAGTCCCGTCACTCTGACGGCGTCCAGACGGATAGGGATCTCTATCAGGCAAGGTATGTCGTCAATGCGGCAGGGTTGTTTGCGGATACGATTGCCCGGGATTACGGCTTTTCGCAGGAATACAAGATTCTGCCGTTCAAAGGGCTCTATCTGTATTCCAATGAGCCGCCGGGGTCGTTTCGGACCAATGTGTATCCGGTTCCGGATCTCAAAAACCCGTTCCTCGGCGTGCATGTGACGGTGACGGCTGAGAAGAAAGCCAAAATCGGTCCGACAGCTATTCCGGTTTTGTGGCGGGAACAGTACGGAGGATTAGCCAACTTTGATCTCGGCCAATTTTGTGATCTCTCCGTTCGTCAGTTGCAGCTGGTGATTGGGGCGGATTTTGATTTCAAGAAACTGGCCGTCCAGGAAATTCGCAAATATTCCCGCAGTCATTTGGTGTCTCTCCTTTCAGATCTGGTTGAGGGCGTCCGGCCCGAGCATTATCAAACGTGGGGGGTCCCGGGAATCCGTGCCCAGCTTGTTCACACCAAGACCAAGAAATTGGAAATGGATTTTGTCGTGCAAGGCGATGACCGTTCTTTGCATGTGTTGAATGCCATTTCGCCGGGATTTACCTGTTCCCTGCCGTTTGCGGATTATGTGTGCGAGAAAATTCAGACCTTTACCAACATCCGGTAAACGGACTCACCTTTCCTGGTAAACCCAGACAGGAAAGGCGGGGAGGGAGAGCGAAGGTTTTGTTCCCTGGAGATCAAGAGTCTCCGGAGCTGGAGAAGGCCTATCGGCTGCGTTCATGGAATACTCCGGATTATTATTATCCAGCAGCAGGGTCCATTGGCCTTTGGGGTGAGTCATTTTCAGGAGGGTGGGTTGGTCGTTAAATCCCAGGATGATCAGCATAGGGGGATAGCCTGGGATTCGACGGGATACGGTTAAAACAGTCTTTTCTGGATTTTCCCACACCCGGATCTGCTGTCCCTTCGTCCCTGTCCCCAATGAAGGGTGGCGTTTTCTGAGTGCAATGAGTTGTTTGGTCCAAATAGTCAGTCGCCGTTGAGTCTCATCCCGCAGGTCGGCGGGGGCTAACCGTGAACTATCGAATGTTTCCACGGCATATGGGTCGGAAATATTTTTCCAGCCAAACGGTTTGAATTCAGCCAACCGGCCTTTCCTGACGGCTTCTACCAATCCCTGGTCTCCATGGTCGATAAAGTAATGAAAGGGAGCCCGTTCTCCGTATTCTTCGCCCATGAATAACAGCGGAATAAACGGCGAGAGGAGGACGGCGGCCGTGAGGACTTGTTGAGCTGCTGGCTGGATGAGAGTTGAGAGTCGATCACCTTGAGCCCGGTTCCCTATCTGATCATGGTTTTGAGTAAAAACGATGAATTGTGAGGGTAAGCAATGTGCGGCCGAATTCCCATGTCTTCGGTGGCGGTACTGTGAGTATTGCCCTGAATAAACAAAATGTTTTCGAAACGCGGTTGCGACATGGTTCAAGGTGCCGAAGTCTTGATAATACCCTTGTCGTTCCCCGGTGACGAATGCGTGGAGGGCATGGTGAAAATCGTCATTCCATTGAGCGTCTAAGCTGTATCCCCCTTTTAAAGAAGGGGTAATGAGTTTGACATCGTTCAAATCGCTTTCGGCAATGACCCAGACCGACCGGCCATCTTGTTTGGCAGCGGCATGGACCGCATCACGAATATCTTTCAGAATATGGCTGACGCTGGCATCAAAAATTCCATGGACGGCATCCAACCGTAGGGCATCAATATGAAAGTCCCGTGTCCAATAGACCGCATTCGCAATAATGATGTCTCTCACCGCATCGCTGTGGGCTCCGTCAAAATTGATGGCGCTTCCCCACGGGGTGCGGTAATGGTCGGTAAAGAAGGGGCCAAAGTCTCCCCAATAATTTCCTTCAGGGCCGAGATGGTTATAGACCACGTCCAGAATGACGGCCAGTCCGGCGGTGTGACAGGCATCGATCAATCGTTGGAGGCCGATTGGTCCGCCATAGGAATTCTGTGTGGCATAGAGATAGGTGCCGTCGTATCCCCAGTTTCTTGAACCCGGAAATTGCGCTACCGGCATGAGTTCAATAGCGGTCATGCCGATCTCGTCACGTAGGTAGGTCAGATAGGGAATGATGGCCTCGAACGTGCCTTCCGGAGTGAACGTCCCGGGGTGTAATTCATAAATAATGTAATCCTGAAGCCGCAGGCCGCTCCATTCTTGGTCGGTCCAGTGAAATGAGGCCGGGTCTATGACCTCGGATGGGCCATGCACACCCTCGGGTTGAAAGCGGGATGCCGGGTCTGGGCGTTTTAGTTTGTCATGCAGAATAAATTGATATCGCGAACCCGCTCCGATATTTGAAACAGTTGTTTCCCAATACCCAAAGGGGCGAGGTTCCATGGCCACGATTTCCGGCTGAGGGCTTAGGATTTCGACTGAAAGCGTTTTTACCCAAGGGGCCCAGGCCCGAAATGTGACTTGAGAAGCTCCGGTGACAAAAGCTCCGACGGAAATGTTTTCTTTGGGGGGAATGGGTAAATTGTTCGCCATTCTGGAATGCAACAGACTCTGATGTCTTCAATGTTGAAATTTTGCAAACAACGTCTCCATTGTAGCATGGGATTAGTGTGTGTCATCCGATTTAAACAGAAAATTTCTATCAATGTTGCATTCGACAGAATACGCAATTCAGCGTACCGTAAGATTGCAGGGGCTGAGCCCCTTCCTTTAGAGTAGGCCCCATTTGAGGAAATATTACAGCAATTGAGTCTGCGAGATGGTGTATTGAGCAAGGAGTATGCATGAGACTGCGACCCGGACGACCGTATCCCCTAGGCGCCACCTGGGATGGGGAAGGGGTAAACTTTGCCCTGTTTTCTGAAAATGCCACGGCAGTGGAACTCTGTTTGTTTCATCATACCCAAGATGATCGGGAGTCCCACCGCATCCGTTTAGATGAATGCACCGATCAAGTTTGGCACGTGTATTTGCCAGAGGTCCGTCCGGGACAATTATATGGGTATCGTGTGTCCGGTCCCTACGATCCGTTTGCAGGCCACCGCTTCAATCACCATAAATTGCTGATCGATCCGTATGCCAAAGCCCTGACCGGTATTGTGAAATGGTCGGATGCGATGTTTGGGTATCGGTTGGGAGATCCTCAGGGGGATCTCTCAATGGATGAACGCAATAATGCCGGGAACGTGCCTAAATGCGTGGTGGTGGATCAAGCCTTTTCATGGGGGAGCGATCGGTTATTGCAGACTCCATGGGCGCAAACCGTCATTTATGAAGTGCATGTGAAGGGCTTTACGATGCAACACCCCGACGTTCCCGATCACTTACGGGGAACCTATGAAGGGTTAACGTCTCCTGCCGTCATCAAATATTTGCAGGAATTGGGGGTGACGGCCATTGAGTTATTGCCGATTCATCATTTTGTGAATGACAAGTTTCTGATTGATAAAGGGTTGACGAATTATTGGGGCTACAATTCTATCGGATATCTTGCCCCGGATATCCGATATTCCGCGTATCCCAAAGAAGGCCGCAAGGTCTATGAATTCAAGACGATGGTGAAAACTTTGCACAGTGCCGGTATCGAGGTCATTCTGGATGTGGTGTATAACCATACCGGGGAAGGGAACCATCTCGGGCCAACCTTATCGTTTCGGGGCATTGATAATGCGGCGTATTACCGGTTGTCCCCGGATAATCCCCGGTATTACATGGATTATACCGGTTGCGGCAATACGTTGAATGTTCGCCATCCGAGGACCTTGCAGATGATCATGGATAGCCTGCGGTATTGGGTGTGTGACATGCATGTGGATGGATTTCGTTTTGACTTGGCCTCGGCTCTTGCCCGGGAACTGCATGATGTGGATCGGCTGAGTGCCTTTTTTGACATTATTCATCAGGATCCGATTCTGTCTCAGGTGAAGTTAATTGCGGAACCGTGGGATTTGGGAGAAGGGGGATATCAGGTAGGAAACTTTCCGCCCGGATGGGCCGAGTGGAATGGAAAATATCGGGATGTCGTCAGACGATATTGGACTGGAGATAATGGGTTACTCGGTGAACTAGCCTCACGGGTGGCGGGGAGCAGTGACTTATATGGGCTCAGCGGCCGGCAGCCGTATGCCAGTATTAATTTTGTCACGGCCCATGACGGGTTCACTCTCCATGACCTGGTTTCCTATAACCATAAACATAATGAAGCGAATGGCGAAGGCAATCGGGATGGCACCGATGACAACGATAGTTGGAATTGCGGGGCTGAGGGGCCGACCGATGATCCGGCTATTCAGGTGCTTCGCGAGCGGCAGAAGCGGAATTTCTTTGCGACGTTGTTATTGTCCCAAGGGGTACCCATGATGTGTGGGGGCGATGAAATCGGACGGACCCAATCAGGCAATAATAACGCCTATTGTCAGGATAATCCCCTCAGTTGGTTTGACTGGAATCTGACCAAATCCCAATTGGAAATTTTGGCGTTTGTCAGGCAGCTGATTACCATTAAAAAAGAGCATCCGGTTTTTCATCGGCGCCGATTTTTTAAAGGGCGACATATTAAAGGATCCGAAGTAAAGGACATCGCGTGGTTTGGCAGTCATGGGAAGGAAATGATTTCCGAAGATTGGGGGAAGGGGTTGCTGACGTTGGGAATTCGATTGGCCGGGGACGCAATTGAAGAAATGGATGATCTTGGCAATCCTATTATCGATGATTCATTTTTGTTACTTCTGAATGCCTACCATGCTTCCGTTCCCTTTACCCTGCCGGCTCATAAAAAGGGCGTAGCCTGGGAATGGGTCTTTGACACCTCAAAAATGGATATCAAGAAATTTCCCAAAACTTGGCGAGGCGGAAAGGTGTATGAATTGGAAGGGAGGACGGCCGCCCTGTTCCGTCTTCGTGCCTAGGGTAACGATGCGAATGCGCTGTTAGGCGCGCTCACCGACGAACCGCTTGCCTTTTTCGACATAGTCAGACACGCGATCTTTGGTTTCATCAGCCAAATCATTTAACCGTTCCGCGGTATCGTCAAGATAATTTTTCAATTGCCGCCGAGTTCGTTTCCCTGATTGTGGGGCCAGCAAAAGTCCAAGTCCGGTTCCTAGGAGCACGCCGGTGACAAATGTTAATCCCCCAAACAAGAGTACTCGCGTATCTGAATCCATGTTACTTCCTCCCCTTCAGTAGAATAAATCGACTTCAAACTTGATTGTTTATTGTAACCGGGGCAGCAGGCATTTTCCAATGATGCTTGGATTTCTGTCGGGTCGATATGTTCTGAGTGGCCTGGAAATTTCTTGCCGGAAGGTAGATCTTGTGTTATCTCCTGGTTCAGCAGTGCGAACCAAAACGAGGCAATTGCGTGAAAAGTATTCGTTGCGAAAGTGAGTGGCAAAATTCGGGGAGGAGAGTGCGGTTATGAAGCTGGAAGGTGGATTCCTGCCGGAAGATATTCGGAAGGTAGCCGAATTGTTTGGCGTGGAGTTGGAGTATCTTGATGGAAGGCAGCAGGTTCATCGTGCCACTATGGAAACGCTCTTGCCTGTTCTCCAGGCGCTGGATCCCTCATTTCATGCCGAATCAAATTTCCATCAAGAGGCAAAGCGATTACTATGGGAGCAATGGGAGCGAGTGCTTGAGCCTGTTCTCGTCTATTTCCCTCAGAATCGGGAAGCCCTGGCATTTTCTCTGAAGCTTCCGATCCAGGATCGTTCCTTAACGGGATTGGTCCTGGACTGTCACTTTACGGATGAGCGGGGCCGACGCCGCTCATTTCAGCGAAAGGGTTCTGCGTGCGTGGTGCAGGATGAGGTCTGTATCGAGGGACGGCGGTATGTTCAAATCAATGTTCAGCTTCCCTATAAACCAGCCATAGGGTATTACCACCTTGATGTACGGGCTCGACTGGGTGAGCACCAATGGGAGGATGCGAGTCTGGTGGTGGCGGCTCCCACTCGATGTTATGCACCGTCATCCTCAAGAAAGCGATGGGGGATTGGATTGCAGTTGTATGGGGTGCGATCCAACGAAAATTGGGGCGTGGGTGACTTTGGGGATTTGCGGAAAATTATTCAAGTGGCAGGGCGGACATGGAAAGCTGATACCATTGGATTGCAACCTTTACATGCACCTACGCCCGGGTTGGCCAGCCCATATTCTCCATCCAGCCGGTTATTCTGGAATCCACTCTATCTGGACCTTACGAAGGTCGGAGAGTGGAAATCCTCTCCCGTTCTGAAACGCCGCACACAATCACGGAAATTCAAGCAATGGTTGAATATTGTCCGTGAGAGTCCTCTGGTGGCATACGAACAAATATGGCCACAAAAATTTTCCATGCTTCAATCGCTGTATCGACAGTTCCGGCGAACGGAGTTCAAGCCTCTGACGAGGCGAGGGCGGGCCTTTTGCCGATTTCTCGATGATAGCGGAGAGGCCTTGGAGCGATTTTGTTTATTTCAAGTATTGCATGAGAAATTTCACGGAAAGCCTTGGCGTGAATGGCCCCAAGGATTTCAGCATCCGCAGTCCAAGGCCGTCAAAAATTTTCAATCACGGCAGGTGACGCGGATTCAGTTCTTTGCCTATGTGCAATGGTTATGTGAGCTCCAACTGAAAGACTTGGATCATGTTGCGCAACGCGCAGGGTTGTCGCTTGGGCTGTATTACGATTTGCCGGTGGGAATCCATCCTGATGGTGCCGATGCCTGGGTGTTTCAAGATCAGCTGGCCCAGGGCATGACTTCGGGGGCACCCCCTGATTCGTTTAATTTATTGGGCCAGAACTGGGGGTTACTCTCACCCAGCCCACTATTACTGCGAAGGCAGGGGTATCAATTTTGGCGGGAAACCTTGCGGCGGAATATGCGTCACGCCAGGGTGTTGCGCATAGACCATGCGCTTGGACTGTTTCGCATGTTCTGGGTGCCTGAGGGGAAAACTGGAAAAGATGGGATTTATGTCCGGACCTATGTGGATGAAATTCTCGCAATCCTGGCTTTGGAAAGCGTACGTCACAAGGTTGTCGTGGTAGGGGAAGATTTGGGAACGGTGACCCCGGCTATCCGGCAGAAGCTGGAAGGGGTCGGGTTACTCTCTTATCGCCTGTTATTATTTGAGCGGCAGGAGGGGGGGGCGTTTCAGAAACCCAAGCGCTATCCCGCACAGGCGTTGGTGGCTGCGACCACTCATGATTTACCCACGATGAGTGGGTATTGGGCGGGACGTGATATGGAAGTGAAGGAGCTGGCGAATTTATATCCGCATCAGGACGATCTTCGGCGGGATTCTCAGGAGAGAGTGCTGGATCGGACTCGCTTGTGGGAGGCCCTACTCAGTCAAGGGTTGGTATCCGGGAAATGTCCTGAACGACTGTCTATGAAGGAGATTCAAGCGGTATATCGATATTTGGCTGGCACTCCGTCGCAATTGTTAATGCTTCAGATTGAAGATGCCTTATTGGAATTGGAGACCCCCAATCTCCCTGGTGCACCCGATTCCGCCTATCCTTCCTGGCGGATTAAATTGACTCCACTATTGGATGTTTGGCTTCAATCACCCGAAGTGCGTCAATTGGCCCAAGCCATTCAATCCGCGCGTCGCCGGTCGATTCACCATGGGTCTCGGTTGTAAGCGTAGTTCTTTCCAGGAACATCCAATGAATGGTCGTCATACCCGGGTCCGTTTATCTGATAATTTCCCTTGAAGATTTTGGGGTTCTTCTTGCGCGTTAGGGTGTAGGGGACTATGATGGAACTTCATGGATTTTCACGATTTTTTTGAAAAATCCCTGATAAATTCATCCCCCATTTTCCCGTATTGATGTTTTCAATAGATGTGAGTTTCGATGTTCCTTGTCCGTACCACATTTCAGCCATTGGTTTCCTCATGGGGTTGGCGTGCCACCTGGCATGTTGAGACTAAGAAATAGAGGACGATTCACATATGCAAGAGAAGAAGATGACCATGACGGGCTGGGTTGAAGGTTTAACCGACGCTGTCACCGCGAGTGTGAGCCAGATTGTGGCATTTTTGCCGACGGTTATTTTGGCCATCATGCTTCTTGGCTTGGGGTATGTCTTGGCGCGTGTCGTCTCAATTCTGGTCACGCGGCTTCTGCAATTAATGGGGTTTGATCGCTTATTGAGCCGGACGGCCGTCCAAACCTTGTTGGAGCGTTCAGGGACGAAGCAAAAGAGCTCAGAGATTCTCGGGTTAATCGGATTCTGGATCATCTTTCTTGTTTTCCTGATCAAAGCCTCAGACACGTTGCAATTGACGATTGTCTCCGATGCCCTGACGAGCATTGCCTACTATATTCCCAAAATCGGCATTGCGGTTTTGGTGCTGATCTTGGGGTTGATTGCGGCGAATTTTGTTCGCGAACTCATCACCATGACCTGCAGTTCCGCCGGTATTACCCACGGCACCATGGTGGCACAGGCAGTCTATGTCGCGGTGGTATTGCTCATTGTCGTGACGGCCATTGATGCGTTAGGGATTGATACGGAATTGTTGAATAACACCATTGTGATTCTTCTCGCCGGACTGATTGGGGGAGCGGCCTTGTCCTTTGGTTTGGGATCTCGGTCGGCTGTGGCAAATTTAATCGCCGCTCATTACTTGGGTTCGGTCGTCCGTGTGGGAATGACCGTAAAGATTGGCGAAACCCAAGGAACAGTGGTTGCGGTCACCCCGATTTCGGTGGTCTTGGAAACGATTGAAGGTCGTGTTGTGGTTCCAGCTTCCCAATTTACGGATACGACGGCAGTCATCACACATCCGGAACGGTAACGATGGATCTTGAACAGTACCTGACGCTTGGATATCTGCAGGCGCATCCCGTTGAGGCGGCTCGTCATTTAGAGTCTCTTGATCCGCATGAGTCCGCACAGTTATTGAAGACTTTGCCTGTCGAGGAAATTGCCAGTGTGTTGGAGCATTGCCTGCCGGTTTCCACGGCTAAGGTGATTGAGGAGCTTCCACAAGAAGTCGGATCGGACGTGTTAAGTTCGATGAATGCGACCTCGGCCATTGGAGTGCTTCGACAGTTCGACGATCCCCTTCGGCAAGAAATTTTAGATCGTTTGGATAATCCCATGGGCGCTACCCTACGACGGGCGTTGCGCTACTCCCCCAATACAGCGGGGAGTTTAGCCGATCCACGGGTGTTTACCCTTCCTCCCGATATTCAGGTGGAGGAAGCGATTGACCGCATTCGGACCTATGGCCAAAAGGCCATGTATTATATCTATGTGATTGATCGGGATGGAAAATTGGAAGGAGTGGTCACGCTTCGGCAACTGTTAGTCGATACCTCACACCATCTGGTGGGGTCGGTGATGGAGGCGCAGATCACCACGTTGTCTGCCGAAGCCAACTTGGAAGAAATTCTTCAGCACCCTGAATGGAGTCGTTTTCATACCTTGCCGGTTGTGGATCGGTGGGGAACATTTTTTGGGGCTCTACGATATCGTATGCTGCGTCGGATTGAAAAAGATGTGGGCGGGAAAGCGCCTCTCGGATCGGTGAGTGACTCGCTGATGCAACTCTGGGAAGCCTACTCGTTGACCGGCATCCGATTGATGACCGATGTTGCGCAGACAATCAACGAACGCCATAAAATCCGATGAGCGAATCCGCGACAACAGGAATGCTTCAGGCTCGACGTGGCGCTCATGTCTTGAATGAGGCGTTTTTTCAAAAGCATTACCAAGAAGCCGCCATGATTTTAGAGGAACATCCCGTTGCGGATATTTTACGAATTCTGCAAGGGACGACGGCGAAAAATGCGGCTAATTTGTTGTCGAGTATCACCCCGCCGGTGGCGGCTGAAACGTTGACGGTCATGCCCACCGAACTTCTCAAGCAAGTGATTCCCTATCTGTCTCCTTCCTTGGCGGCCTCCTTATTTCAACGGTTGGAAGAGGATTTGCAACGCGCCATTCTCTTTCGTATTCCCGAGCGCTATGCCCAAGAGATTCGTTCCTATATGACCTATCCTCCGGAATCGGTCGGCAGCATCATGGATCCCCGGTTTTTTGTGTTACAGGAGGACATGACGGTGCGTGAGGCCATGCTGCAAGTACGGTCCCGAGCACAAAAAGATATTCATGATGTATATGTCATCGATCGATTTCAAAAGCTCGTCGGGAAGTTTTCCGTCCGGGATCTTCTCCTTGTCGATCCGGAGGAGAAGTTACAGTCGGTCATGAATCGGGACCTTCCGACCATTCACCCGTTGGAGTCGCGGGAGGAAATCGTGGAATTGTTCGGTGAACGCCACTTTTTTACCATCCCAGTGGTGGATCTCGATCAACGGTTGTTGGGCGTCGTTCGCAACGAAGACATTATTAAGGCCAGTCAGGAGGATGCCACCGCCGACTTGCAAACCATGGTAGGGGCCAATAAGGATGAACGGGCTTTATCTCCTGTCTGGTTTTCCGTCAGAAAGCGATTGCCCTGGTTGCAGCTGAATTTGCTGACGGCTTTTTTGGCGTCGTTTGTGGTGGGAATGTTTGAAAGTACGATTGCCCAATTTACGGCGTTAGCGGTACTCCTGCCGATCGTAGCCGGACAATCCGGCAATACCGGGGCGCAATCATTGGCGGTGGTGATCCGCGGGTTGGCGTTGCGGGATATTCGGCCCTCCCAATGGTTGCGGGTCTGTGGCAAGGAAGTCTATGTGGCCTTCTTTAATAGTTTGGCTGTGGCTGCCGCCGCATGTCTTGCGGTGGGCATGTGGAGCCGCTCATTCGGGTTGACCGTCATCATCGGTGTGTCCATGGTCATCTCAATGGTCATTGCGGGGTTGTCCGGTGCGATCATTCCCATCGCGTTAAAGGCGCTGAAGCAAGATCCGGCGCAATCCTCATCAATCGTGCTGACCACGGTCACGGACGTGGTGGGCTTCTTTTCTTTCCTGGGCCTGGCTACGATTTTTTCCAGTCTCTTGGCCTCCTAGGTCCACACTTTGCCTCATTGTGCCTCATAAGAGTGAGCGCCAGTTCACGTGTTCCGATAAGTGGCATTTGGGGGTTGCCCACGATGATAATTGGGGAGTACCATCAAGAAAAATTTCTCTTATTGGAGGCATCATGGATACTCGGACTGCGGCAAAAAGTGATCGTGTTGGGGCCTTGGACAAAGACATTATTCGGCTTCGGCAACAGTTGAATGTGTTGAAGACGTTTTTGGTGTCTGAACCTGTCGGGGAGGTGCTTCTGGGCTTCGATTCATCGTTGGAGGATCTGTTGGAGGACGTGCTGGGGAGCGCATCCCCTTTGCTGGAAATGTATGAATACGCTCAGGTGGGAGAAGCGGCTGGTTTAATGAATCTTCCCGAAACCGGAACTGAAGGCGCGTCTCATCATTCCCAACGAGAAACTATCCGCCAACGGCAGCGGGTGCTCGAGAGCGCCATTGCCGAATTGGAAGCCCGCCGGGCCTCCTTGGGACAAGTGGGGAAGAAAAAGCCTGCATCGGGACCTCGGGTGTCCGAGTATATGACGACAGCCTTAAAAACGGTTTCGATGGATGCCACTTTACGGGAAGTCGGGCAGAGCATGCAGAAGTGGAAAATTGGGTCGGTGCTGATCCAAAGCGGAGATGAGTTTGTGGGCTATATCACTGAAACCGAACTGGCGCGGGAGGTGGTTGGCGCGGGGACCGATCCTGCCACGACCACGGTCAAGACCTGTATGCGGGAGCCGATTGTATCTTTGGAAACCAGTGATGCCTTGGTTGATGCCGTTCGATTAATGAAAGAAAAATCCACCCGCCACGTTGCGGTGAGTGAGAGCGGGAAAATCGTTGGGGTGCTTTCCGTTTCGGATATCTTACGGTATTATTCCGGCGTCCAATAAGTCTTTAGTCGCATTCTTCTTGGTTTTCGGCTCATTTCTATGGGCAATGGGGCTGTGAGGGCACTCGACTCATGGCCCCATGTTGTTCCTGCCTCCTTTGTTCCTCCCATCACCAATCTTAAGAAAATTTAATATCTCCTTAATCTCACTTTAAGAGCGGGTTTGTATGATGTCCTCAAATGATTCGATGTCGGTTCGTTCAACATCTCAAGGAGGATTATCATGAATCACAAGAATGATTCGACTGTTCATCAAGGGGAGTCACAGTCCCCTTCGCGTTTTCGTGGGTGGCGGCAGGTAGGATTTGGCATCGTTAGTGTAGCGGTCATGATGGGGTTGTTCACTGTGGGGAGCTGGCAGGCTCCGCTTCATACGCAAGCCGCCGTCTCTCAAGGAGTCATTCCCAATGATGGGGGCAGTCCACCACATTTTGAAAAGGGTGGGTTTGCCGATATCGCTCAAGAAGTGACCCCTGCGGTTGTGAATATTACGGTGCGAAAAGTGATGGCCTCCCCTATGTCGGGAAATCCGTTTGAGCAGTTTCCCGACTTTTTTAATATGCCTGGCATACCCAAAATGCCGAGAAGGCATGGAGGTCCTCCTGCCCCGGAAGGCCAGGGGGCCGGGTCCGGCGTGATTGTGTCGGCCGATGGGTATGTGCTGACCAATAATCATGTCGTTGAGGATGCCACCGATATTACCGTGACGCTACCGGATAAACGTGAGTTTTCCGGAAAAGTCATTGGGCTTGATCCCCAGACGGATTTAGCGGTGGTCAAAATTGATGGGAAAGACCTTCCCTTTGTGAAATGGGGCGATTCTTCCAAGCTTCGGGTTGGAGAATATGTTCTGGCTGTGGGGAATCCCTTTGGATTAAATTCGACCGTAACCCTGGGCATTGTGAGTGCGCTGGGCCGCGGGGGAATGGGTATAACCCAATATGAGGATTTCATTCAAACCGATGCCGCCATTAACCCGGGGAACTCCGGAGGGGCGTTGGTGAATACGAATGGAGAATTGGTCGGGATCAATACGGCGATTTTCTCGCAATCCGGTGGGTATCAGGGTGTTGGATTTGCCGTGCCCACTAACCTGGCCAAGCCGGTCTATGCCAGTCTGGTGAGCACGGGGAAGGTGGTTCGAGGTTTTTTAGGTGTGGGCATTCAGGAAGTAACATCCGACTTGGCGCAGTCATTCCATTTGGAAAAGGCTTCTGGGGCACTGGTAACCAATGTCGTGTCTGGCAGTCCGGCAGATCAAGCCGGTCTTCAACGTGGAGATGTGATTATAGATTACCAAGGAAAACCGGTGACCGATCCTCGAAATCTTCAACAGTATGTCATTGGGACAAAGGTGGGGAGTGAGGTCAAGATGACCCTTATGCGTGACGGGCAGAAGAAATTTGTCAAAACCACAATTCGAGAAAACCAGCATCCCATGCAACTTGCCAAAAATACCGAAGATGTCTCAGATGGTCCGTTGGCAGGAGTGGCTGTTCAAAATTTGGATGATACGTTGGTTGCCAAGTTAGGAGTCGATAAGAATATTAATGGAGTGGTGGTGATGGACGTCGACCCAGACAGTCAGGCCGCCAAGGCTGGGTTATCCCAGGGGGATATCATCAGCGAAATTGATCGAAAACCTATTCAGTCGGAGGAAGACTTTTCAACCATAGCCAAACATTTAGATGGGCAACACCAGACACTGGTCTTTATTCATCGCGGGAAAGGAGCCCTCTATTTGAATATTAAGGTGTGATTCATTATTCAGAAATTTTCTGCATTATGAGGGGCCTCTTGCTTGGAAGAGGTCCCTTTTTTTGTGGGTGTCCATGGTTTAGATAGGTTTGTCAGACAATCTGATGCTTAAAATGGGTGTAGAAAGGGACTTGGTTTGTGGCTATGAAAAAACCCTCTTAACTAATCATGTCCCTTAGAATTTTTGAGAACAGGCATTTTTCGTATTTTCAGGCAGATGTTTAAAGAGTTAGGCCGGGGGAAATTTCACGTTCGTTCAGCATGGAACTGAACATAGGTGAGGTCTCAGAAGTTATCAGAGGAAAGGTGCCGCATTCGCACATTCTGACAGCACAAGCATGCCGATGTCGGAGACAAAGGATAGAAGGTTGGTCATCCCTTTCGTACCCTATAGATCCTACAGCCTGGAGGAGGTGCGTTCTTGATAGGAGAAAGTCTTATGATGTCGGGATGGCCAGCACCGGGCAGCGGACCTTTCGGATCACGCGCTCGGTATGATTGCCACGAATTTCATCAAGAAGATCGTCATGACCCCGTGTCATCATACAAATGAGACGGGGGGTGTTTTCCTGCTCCCACCGAAGAATCTGTTCCACGACTTCCCCGTCCCGGTATTGGGTATCCCAGACCCATCCGGTTCGAAGTGGCTGATTCACGAATGGCATGTCATGATGGGTTCCGATATGAAGGAGGGTAAAGTTTCCCTCCAGGCAACCCAGGGCATGATTCAGCCAACAGGCACTGTCAACGGCAGGTTGAGGATACGGATCTTGTGTCACGGGGATCAGAATCCTTTTGAGTAGGACCTGCCCAGTTGTACGATCCACAAATCCTCGTGAAAAGGGGGGAATAAACAGTGACATCATTTTGGTGGCAAGAGCGACACGTTCTGCCACCTCCCGTTTTAACCAGCGGGGGAGTCCTCCATGTTGGTGTGTGGCCAACACCATTAAATTGGCTGGATGGTGCTCCAGGTGTTCTACAATCGATCGAGTAATATTTCCGGATGTTCGAATTTTTCGTATGCGGGGAATGGGGTAAGAGGTTTGGGTTCCTACCGGTTGCGGCCGTTTTTCCCGCTCCCACCGAGACCACATGTCCTGGATATTCGGGTAGTTGGCTACTGGCGTGGCCGTGCCTGGGGGATCCACATGTAAAATGCGTAGTTCCGCCCCGACGGCCAATGCCAGTTTGAAGGCATGTGCCAGCGCCTCTTCACTTTCCGGTGAAAAATCGGTGGGATGAAAAATACTATCCAACACCAGCCGTGAGCCTCTGGGACTGTCCTGAGCGATGGAGTAGCTATTCATCGATCCTGCTCCCTGTTCTAGCTTTCCCACCTGACATCGATAATGGCGTGGGTGGCATCCAAAATAAAGGTGGCATCCAGTCCTACCGGAAGTGCCGCAATCTTTTCCCGTGCCGGTTCGTCAATGGGGGTTACCTTGATCTCCTCGTTTGGAAATTGAATAAGGACCCAGGCCGGATCTTCGGGAAACGTTTTCAGGAGTTTCCCATGTACGAAGGTATGCCAACGTTCTTCGCCGGAGAGGTGATATTCAATGACGTTGTTTTGATTGTTGATGACCAGGACCAACAAGTCTCCCACTTGGGGGGTCGTTTGGTGTTTGTCACCCGCTTGTTTTAAGGAAAGAAAACGGGGCATGACATTACCGATGTTGACGCGAATTTCTTGCCCCCGGCTGTCTTCCACCATGCCGTAAATCATCCGTTGGTCTGTCAATAAACGGAAGATCTCAGCTTCAGGAACCGGGATTTCCCTTGCGGATGCCATGCCGGCATTAGCCAAGAATACTGCACAGAGAATCCCCATATCTCTGACGATGCCTGTAAAAGTGGAAAGTCGTGTGTTGGTTGTCATTTTGATGTCTCCTATCTTGTTTATGCCGATGTTTTGTCGTGATGGAATCTCACGCATGGGTTCAGACGTGGTCAGACCATGGGTAAGGTATCCACCAGGTGATGTAATTCGACTTGGAGACTGGCAAAGGCGCCATTGCCGGGAGGGTTCTTACTCCCCAAGGCCTGTTGGAGACGGATGCTTGCTTGGTTGGCCGCTTCAATCTTCTCCTTCATTGGGGGGAGGGCTTCTTCGAGAGCGGCATTAAGATGTTTCTGGGCTTGCTCCAATTCGGTGAGAGCGCGTTTCTGGTCGTGCGTCATCAGGGCATAGGTTTCCGCATAAGACACGTGAAACTTTGCCTCGATGAGATTCACTTTGAGGGCGATATAGGTGGCATAGGCTCGTTGATTATCGGCACCGGCGGCAACTCGTTCCGCTTCCCGTTCGCTGAGGGCAGTCATTTTTTTCCATACAGTCTGCAAGGAAGTCTGTACCGTTTCTCCGCCTTGTTCAATGGTAGTGAGGAGGGTATGCATCTCCGCCGCCAGTTGATGCGTCTCCGTGTCGAGGGTTTTTTCACCATCGTGCCCGAGACGGTCCAACCAGGAAGTGGCCTTCTGTAAATGAGCTTTGGCGGCAGTCAGTTCCCCTGAGGTATAGGCCTTCATCGCCGCCCACAGACTTCGCTTCGCATGCGTCATAGGGGAATCCATGCTGATCGAAATATATGCTACACCATCTTCCGCTGCGGCCAATTCGTCATCCGCTTCTTTTGTTTTGTGGGCCAAAAGGAATGTTTGCGCTTTCAGGACATGTTGCTCTGTGGCTGACAAAGGAAGATCGACCTCGGTATACAGCAATGCTCGTCCCATGGCTTCCAGGTGGGCTTTGGCCGCGGGTTTATCCTCCTTGCTCAAACTGTTGTGGGCCTTGGCTAAATGGGAACGAGCTTCCTCTACCGGCACCACATAAGCGAGTTCCGTCAAGGCCATATCGATGGGAATAAGGTCTAGAGCCACTTTTTCCGTGGATTCATAGTCCAAATGATGTTGGGCAACCCAGATATGATCCCTAATGCGGGCAGTAGGGCGGGCCTCTTTAACCAGAGCGATGAGCGTTTGAGCTTGATGAAGATCGGTTTCAGCTTGGGACATGTGATGGTCGTGGATGGCTGTGCGAGCTTGGACAATCGACCGTAGGACTTTGGCCGCCGTAGAGGTGAGGATGTGTTCTTCATGGTGGGAAAGGGGTTGGCTTCGGCTGACCTTGAGGTCTTCATGGATTCTCTCACTCCAAGACAGCGTTGGACTGAGGATGGTGCTGCCTAGAACTCCTACAATTGTGAGTTGACGGAAAAGATCTTTCATGACCGGCTCCTTTCGATCTCAGGGAACACCAGGGAAATTCTTGGATCACGGGTCCTTTGTTCCACTCTCAATAGCGGGTGGGAATGCCGTCATTTTTGTGATGATCCCGGGAAATTGGCAAGACCCGGAGTTTTTTCTACGCAGGGTCTTGCCCTTCCCTGATCCCACGATCATCCGTGATCAGTGGAAATGTATTCCGCAGCATACGGCGTGATTATTTATGGACATTTTTCGAGCTTTGCGCTGAAATTCCTTTGTGAGCGTTGGCCCGGCTTTTTTGCTGTAGTTCTTCCGCGGCCATAGCCGCTCCCCCACCCTGTGTTTTGTTGACATTTCTTTCAAGTTCGGCATGACCTTCTTTGACCGATTTCTCATGCTTGAGCCCTGTCAATGCATTACTTCGTTCTCCGGGACCGCTGCTTCGGCCTTCATCCTCCCCAGAGACGTTGCTTCGTTGTACCTCACTAGGGACATTGTTCTTGGGGTCCTTGGATGTGCCTGGTTCCCCTCCTACCATTTCGGCAAAGGCCCCCGTCCCCAAGAGCATGCTACAGGCGATAATTCCTGTGATAACTTTCATCGTATTCATGATCAACCTCCTTGTTGATTAAATAAGTTCTTGATGTCATGCCTTTTCCTATTCATGGAGAGGGAAGTATCATTTTACAATCCCGGGAGGTGGAGGCATTTCTTCCGGATGTTCGATGACCTGGATTACTTTTCCCGACTTTCCGCCAACATACACATCCCTCACCTCATTCTCAGAATCCACAACGGTGATGCGGTAGTAATAATTTCCTCCCATCTCGGCAAAGAGATGTGTTGAAATGACATAGTCGCCAATCGTTTTCGTGGCAGCTTTAATGGCCTCCTGGGTGGAAATGATTCCTGTTGGTTTGCTCATCTTGGCTTCAACCTGCCCACCGAAGGAAACCGCGAGCAAAATGCTGAATGTACTGACGGCCACCATTACATGATTCCTCTTCATGGTCGTACCCTCCTCTGTAAAAGATGATGGATGGAATTCACATCCCATCCTCCTTGGTTTGTTATCTTATTTCCTATGATTCGCATATCGCGTGCCAGAATGATGGGCACGCGTGGTGAAGGGAAATGTTTGTCCGTGAGAAGTTGTTTGGCATCATCCATTCAACTAACCTTTTCATGAAATGGATGAGCTAGAACTCAGTGCTGGGAGAATAAGAGAGGAGACAATTGAAGAGCGTGAGATGATGAAGTGAAAGGATTTTTCTCACGTACAAGAAAGTCATGAGTAATAGTTAGATCAATCGTGACATGAAGAAAATATTTCGCCATGATTAATTGGGGGATGCATTGAAAATCATAAAGAAAATAGAAGGGAGTCCATGGCAATCTTGAAGCGGGTGTTTGAGGGGATTGAAAGCATAATAAAAAAAGCAGAGTGGAATATGTGTTCGGTTGACCTGTCAGAAAAACTAGGGATTTCCCTGTTGAATTGTGCTACATAACGAAAAATTGGATAACTCCTCGTGCGATTTTGAACGGTGCGGTCTGTGCGAAAAGCCGAATTTTGGTCTTGGGAATCCTCGGAAGCCGTTCGAGTGTATTGCCCACTCTCAAGTCCGTTCTTCAATCGAGTTGTCTGTATGCCCTTTTGTTATTGAATCTGAATACTTCTTAAAAGGTTGATTGTGCCGATACCTAAGAGGAAATATGAGATGGTCGTGTAAAACAAATTGGCTTTCGGAAAGCTGGAGCTTTCGCTTCCATTGTTTTGAAATCCGCCTGTAATAGCCAATTAGAAAGGCGCTGTCCCAAAATTCCTTACACAGCCAAAGGTATTCAAGAGGCCTTGTCCAATGGTCCTCACTGAGCCTACTGAGGTTTCGATAGAGGTTCATTTGATTTTTGAGGGGGGCATCGGGCTGGTCCTGTCTTCCCGAATCATATAAAGGAATTGATAGAGAACAGGTAAAACAATGAGTATTACAATTGCTGCGGGGAAAAGTTTGACAGCTGTACCCAGGGCTAGTTTGAAGGGGGCAGGTCAGAAGAATTCAGAGGAAAAGATCCGGGAGTGTGGCAAGAATGGAAACCCTGCTAGATGGTAGCGAGCCAATCGTGCGAACCAATGGATTTGGTGGAAATCCATTACAATTAATTGATCCGGCTTGCGTTATTTGGGCAAAGAGGGGTCTTCTTGGGATAACGCCTGTTCTTCGGAGGGAAGATCCGTTGCCTTTTTGAATTTGCTGCTCAATTGGTACAGGATGGGTACGACAAACAAAATGAGAAATGTCGCTGTCAACATGCCACCCACTACTACGCGGGCTAAGGGCTTTTGGGCTTCCGATCCGATGCCGCTGGCAATGGCTGCAGGCACTAAGCCCAAAGCGGCACCCAGCGTGGCCATGAGAACCGGACGCATTTGCATTTCGGCTCCCGATAGGATGGCTTCCAAGAGGGGAGTGCCTTTTTGTTCCAGTTCCCTGATGCTGGAAACGATCAAGACGCCGCCAAGAATGGCGATGCCCAGGGTGGAAATAAAGCCCACGGCAGCGGAAATGCTAAAGGGGGTTTGGGTCAAGACGAGGGAAAGCACCCCGCCAATCATCGCAAAGGGGACGGTCGCCAACACGATAAACGCGTACCGGAATGATCCAAATGTCAAGTAAAGCAAAAAGAGAATTAAGAGCATCGTCAGGGGAACAACGATCATCAAGCGTTGCTGTTCTTTCACCAATTGATCATATTGTCCTGCCCATTCGAGGTGATACCCTTCCGGAAGGGTAATTCGTGCTTGTAAATGGCGTTGAGCTTCCTGAATCGTGCTGACCAAATCCCGGTCCCGAATACTAAACATGATGGGGATATACCGTTCGTGATTTTCCCGATAAATCATGAAGGCGCCGGTTTGTCTCACAATGTTGGCGAGTTGTTTCAGAGGAATGCCTACCCCCTCCGGTGAATTGACTTGGATCTGTCCTATGGAATTTTCATCCTGTCGATATTGAGGGAGGAATCGGACCACCAGGTCAAAACGTCGATCGCCTTCAATGACTTCCGTGACGGCTTCTCCCCCGATTGCCGCTTGCACCATGGCGTTGACATCAGCCACTTGGATGCCATAGCGGGCGCAGGCTTGCCGATCCACTTGGATCAGGAGGTTGGGTTGCCCCATGGTTCGATTGATGCTGAGTTCTCTGACTCCACGTATATTTTTCAACTCACCTTCAATTTGTTCGGCAAGGGCTTGGAGATCGGTGAGGTTATGGCCATAGAGCTTTATGGAGTTTTCGCTCTTCACCCCGGACATGGCCTCTTCGACGCTATCCTGGATTAATTGAGAGAAATTGATCTTTAATCCGGGAATCGTCTCGAGCCGTTCCTCGATTTCCTCGATCAAAGCCTCCTTGGTGAGGCCAGGACGCCAGGCATCCCGGGGTTTGAGATTGACATAATATTCCACATTGAAAAAACTTTCTGGGTCGGTTCCATCATCGGGGCGTCCCAGCTGGGAAACCGCCGTAGCGACTTCGGGAGATTCCATAAACATTTTTCGCATACGGCTGGCCAGGGTCGCTGCATCTTCAAAGCGGATATCAATGGGCATGCGGATGCGGACCCAAAGATTGCCTTCCTCCAGGGCCGGCATGAATTCGCCTCCCATAAAATTCAGAGCCAATATGGTGGACAAAAGAAGTCCACCAACGGCCCCTAACACGGGCTTTTGATGATGAAGTCCCCAGTGAAGAGCCGCCAGATATTTTTGCCGAAGCAGAGCCACAAGTTTGGGCTCCTGTTCGCGCATAGGCCCGTTGAGCAGAAATGAACACATGGCGGGTGCCAGGGTGCAGGCCAACAAAAGTGAGCCGGCCAGGGCAAGGCCATAGGTAATGGACATCGGAGCGAAAATTTTTCCGGGGACTCCGGTCATGGTGAAGAGGGGAATAAAGGCCACGACAATAATGACGGTCGAAAATAAAATGGGGCGTCCCACATGACGGGATGCTCTGGCGATCAACTGTGGAGGAGTGACGCCCGGCTTGGCATGGTGGCAAAGAAAATAAAAAATACTCTCCACCATCACCAGAGGCGCATCCACGATAATGCCGAAATCGATGGCTCCAAGGGAAATCAGATTCGCAGACTGCCCAATCATGACCATGGCGGAAAAGGTGAAAAGGAGAGCCAGCGGAATAGTGCAGGCCACAATCAGAGCGGTCCGGAAATGGCCTAAGAAAAATAAGAGTACAATCAGCACCAACACCATGCCATTGATCAGCACATGAACCACAGTCTCGATCACGGTGTTGATCATGATGGTCCGGTCATAAATGGTTGTGATCTGCACGCCGGTTGGCAGTTTTTTCTGGTTGAGCTCTTCAATTTTTTGGTTGACCCGTGTCAGTGTCGGCAGAGCTTGGGCGTCACGTTGCAGGAGAATCACCCCTTCCACGGTGTCTTCCGTCTCATCGATGCCCACTTGTCCTAATCGGATGGCATTGCCAATGGAGACCTTCCCTAAATTTTTAATATAGATGGGGGTGCCGTCTTTGACTGCCACGACCACATTGGCGATATCTTCAAGACTTTCAATAAAGCCCACGCCTCGGACATTGTAGCTTTGTGGTCCTAACGCCAAATAACTCCCTCCGACGTTGGCATTACTGTGTGTGAGGGCGGCTTCGATTTGAGGGAGCGTGACACCATAGGTAATGAGGGCTCCGGGGTCGAGATCCACGTGATATTCTTTGGTCGTTCCTCCGAATGCCGTTACGTCGATAATCCCCGGTACTCGCTTAAATTCACGACGCACTTGCCAGTCCTGGATGGTTTTCAAGTCAGTCAGGGAGTATCCTTTACCCACCAATTCATAACGGTAAATTTCCGCGATCGCCCACCAGGGCGAGAGTTCGGGTTTGACGCCTTCCGGCAAGTCCACGGTGTGGAGCCGGTTTAGGACTTCCTGTCTGACTGCGTACCAATTGGTGCCAAATTCGAAATAGACCTTGAGTTCGCTTAACCCAAAGAGGGATAAGGACCGGACATTGGTCAGGCCGGGAATGCCTTGAAGGGCCGTTTCAATAGGGATGGTAATGATGCGCTCCATTTCTTCTGCGGACCAACCGGTTTTTTGAGAAATGACTTCGACAAAGGGAGGAGAAGGATCCGGGTAGGCCACCACATCAAGAATATGAAAGGCGTAGAGCCCTCCAAACAGCAAGAGAATGCCGAGGGCACAGACGAGGGCACGCTGGACGAGCGAAAGCTCGACGAGTCGGGCAATCATGGTTGAGTGGGAGACGAGACGGCGGGATGTTCGGAGGAAGGCCCACCCTCTTCGACATTCATGTCCTGCCCTTTGAGTAAAACGGCGCCTTTGATGACGATCAGTTCGCCTGGCGTGAGTCCGTCAAATACCGATACCTGGCCTCCGGCCGGGGGGCCGATTGTGACGGGACGCTTTTCATAACGGTTTTTACCGGCTGTCACATACACATACATGTTTCCGCCGATTTCCAACACTGCATCTTGGGGAATCAGCGGATAGCGGGCGCCTTCGCTGAGTTTCACATGTAACCGTGCAAACATGCCGGGTTTGAGTTTGTGATCGGCGTTATTGACGACGGCGCGGAGTTTAATCGTTCGAGTGGTTGGGTCCACCAGGTCTCCAATAGCTGAAATGATGGCGGGAAATCCGATATCGGGGTAGGCCTCTACCTTAACCGTGGCATCCTGCTTGAGTTGTACCAGGCCCAAGTCTTTTTCATACACGTCCGCAATGATTTGGACTTTACTCAGATCTGCGACCGTAAACAGAACTTGATTGGGGTCACCGCTGACCGACTGGCCAGGGGTGACCGCCCGATCGACAATCGTGCCGGAAATGGGGCTCCGAATCTGATAGGTTGATGTGATGGTTTGTTGTTCGATGGGTTTCTCCAGCTCTTCTTTGGAGACTTGAAGCGAGAGGAGTCGTTCTCTGGATCTTCGGAATTCCGCCTTCGCTTTCACATAATCATTTTCAGCCTGTTTTAAATCCTTTTGGGGGAGGGCTTTAATTTCATAGAGATCTTTGGCTAATCCGTAGGCCCGTTGAGCATAAGATAGGTCTGAGTGCTCCTTGATGAATTCCGAATAGGCTGAAGCAATTTCTGGACTTTCAATGGTGACTAAGAGATCGCCGGCCTTGACGAAGTCACCAAGTTGTCCGTGAATTTTCTGGACTCGGCCGACCAAAGCCGAAGAGACTTTGGAATAGCGATCTTCTCCATACGAGACCTTTCCGGCTAAGACCAATACCGGATTAGATGGACCCACTGTGACGGGGGCTGTCACGATTTGGTCTTTGGGAGCAGGGAGAGTTGCCCCGGATTTATCACTGGTCAGATGTGCCGGTTCCGTGGCAGCCGAGGTTTCCGAGGGGTTTTGTTGCCCGCATCCCTGAATTCCGAGCCCCAGCAGGATAAGGAGTAAACCGAAGAAAAAGGATAAAGATTTCATGAGACGTCCTGGCCCGCGGCTTTTTCTAATAAAAAAAGATTTTGTTGGTATTCGAATAAGGCTTCCAAATAATTTTGCAAGATAGTGCGAGAGGTCCTGGCCGCGTCCAATAGATCAATAAGGGTCACTCCCCCTTTTTGATAGGCCTTTTCCAGGATGGAAAAGGTCGTCCGTGCATCTTCGAGAACACCGGCTTGATAGGCTTCGATCAACCGTTGCGACTGTGTCAAATTCTGATAGGCCACTTCAATGTCATTTTGGACCTTCAAGGTGGTTTTCCGGAGATCGGCTTGCGCGGTTTGCATCGCCACCTCCGCTTGGGCAATACCCCCTTGATTGCGGTCAAAGACGGGAAGAGGGATTTGCAGGTTGAGCCCATACAGTTGTTGATTGCCGCCCCCTTGCGGTCCCTGCATGGTAAAATTTCCTCCGACAAGAGGGTCCGGATATCGAAAGGCCTTGGCCAATTTCAGATTAGCCTCCTGTTGAGACAAGTCAAATTTCCTGGCTTGAAGATCCGGTCGTTTTTCCAAAGCTTCTTGCCGGATTCGCTCAATGTTGGGAGTAACCCGCCGGTACACTAGATCCGTGGTCAATACCAATGCTGTGTCCGGGGTCAGGGCTAGGAGTAATCGGAGGTCATTCAGGGCAGTTTGGGATTCCTGCGTGAACTTAATGACCTGAGCTCCAAAATCCACTGCCTGCAGACGCAGTCGAATCAAGTCAACTTCAGCAATAAAGCCTTTTTTGAATCGCAATTCTCCGATCGTTAAAATGCGGCGAAATCGTTCCTGGTTTTCTTTGGCAAGTTCCAAGCGGCGAGTGGCCAATTGGACTTGGAAGTAGGTGTCTTTCAGTGTCAGGGTTAATTCCCGAATGGCATCCGAGAATGCCGCTTCAGCCGATTTTATCCCATACTCGGCACTTTCTATTCGATAGCCTCGCTTCCCCGCTAAGAGAAACATTTGTTGAATTTGAGGTGTGATCGAGCGGGTGCCTTCGAATGTTTGACGTTGAGTAAATGCCGCTGCTCCGGAGAGGGAAAAGATCGGATTGGGAAATAATTTGGCCGTGATGGCCTGCCCTTTGGCATAGTCAATCCCGTATTTGGTGATGAGGAGATCAAGATTTTTTTCGAAGAACCACGAGAGAGCTTCGTTTAAACTTAAGGTCACGGTGGAAGAGTCCAGAGCCGATTGGGGAGGAAGATGAGACGAGGTGTCCTGATTGGATTGAGCCTCCGCCCGTAATGAAAGCATATTCCATATAACAAGGAGAAGAATTAGGGAATTCAGGATGCGGAGGAAGGGCATCATGGTAACTAAAGCAAATGGAAAAGGGTTGATGAGTGGATCATCACAAAGAAGAAGAGAGTGGAGAACAAAAGCTACCCATCGGCAACCTTTCCTTCCGCCATTACGAAACCCGGGAATTGGGGGGAGAGAAGTGATCCCAGGTCGAAAAGCAGCGTACCATACCGCCAGTGAACCTTTAAGAGCAAGATGATATTTCCCCTTCTGTCAGAAAAATTTTCGGAATAGCAGAATCCCTCTTCGCACCTGTACCGACAGAGAAATGATTCTCAAGGGTGATGGACTGGCAAATGCGAGAAAAAATGGGGACAGATACCTATCCCTTTGAGAAGGAACGGAGAGCCGGTTCCTTACAACCGGTTGTTGATGGAACTTGGCCCCGCTTTATTCCAGGTGCCTCCCTCCCGTTGTCCTACTCTTCATATGCCAGGCATTCTGATACGGGTCACTTCTATAGATAGTGCAAGAGGTATTCCCTATGGAGGGGCCTTTGAAACGTCTGGGATGAGACTTATTTATAGGAAATAGTTAAGGAAAACATGGGGGAATAAGAAATGAGGAAAAATGAGGAGGGAAGCATATGGAGGAAAGGTTGTCCATGGATTGGACAACCTTTCTGAGTAAAGGGGTTATTTGGCAATTGTAATGCTGGGCGCCACTCCTCTGGGTACGTCTGTGACCGTCATTTGGAAGAGTTGGTAGAGGAGGCGAAATGCTTCCTGATTCCAGGACCGTTTTTCTGTATCGGTGATGGAATAATGGTGCCCTTCATGGACCACTGAAAGCTGGGCGTTGGGTGGGGAGGAAGTCGTTTCGATCACATCCATCGTTCGAATGGGATTTTCGGCGACAACTCCGGTCCGTGGATCGGGATCGACATGATATTCAGGTTCTTCCTCAATGGTTCGGCCCAGGAAGTTGAGAATCCCATGAAAACTCCGGAGTCGAAAACTGCCTTGCATAGGGTAATCACCACCCGGATAACCCGGACGAATGTCAACCACAATATCGTTGGGAGGCCATCGATCTGCCTTGGCTTGCAGGGCTAAGCGTTCTTTGTTGGAGATGGTTGAGGGGTCGTAATTGGATATAACGGTATGTCCGATGGATCGTTTTTGAAGGGTATAGGTCTGATTCCCGGCATCAACGATGACGCGGTAGTTGGCCTCCAAACTTTTGAACTCCTCGGTGGTCAGGGATGAAAGGGGAAGGGTCCATTCACGATCGTATACGAGTGGTTCGACATATAATTGATTGGAGTCCTGGAGCCGAGAGAGATGAAGGACGACTTGCCTGAAAATGGGGTACCCCATTTTATCAGTCGGCCGGTTGTAATACGCAATCTCCCGATTATCAATGGTCATTCTGAGTTCGCCTGCCATGAGGCGTAGGAGCAAATCAATATCGACGCCTTGCCTGAGTAAAAGAGTCATTTTAGCTTCTCGAAGGGGAGTGAGAAGTCGCTGCGTGAAGTCTTCGCCTTCAATAGGGTTAATGCTAATTGTGGGATTTTCGGCGATGGTAGCGCCAAAAATTGGGGACAAGGAGAATCCTCCGTCCAGCCCTCCGAGAGGTGGCGTGGCTCCGGCCATGAATCGATAGTCGAACGTGGCCGCAATATTCGATATGGCGGTGAAATGCACGGGTTGATGATGGTGGGATCTGGCAATATTCATCAATAATTGATCGACTAGCGATTTGGTGACGGAATAGTCATAGGCAATGACCACATGCTCCAGGGATTTGGGGGAGATGCAACCTGAAAATAATAACCCTATGCTAACCAGAAAGGACGGAAGAATGGCAGATGGTTTTGACTGGAAATCTTTCATGCAATGCCTTTCATTCATGAAATGGATGACGCAATTGTGCGCTTGGCCCCGGTTGAAAATATGAGAGACACGATGCGGGTGCCTTTTCCCGGAATCACCGCTGGGACGCCGGATTGACGGGGCCTGCCAAATTTGTTCGATGAAATCCAATAAAGAATAATAAGGTATATTCATGGAAATAGGTCGCATGTTGATACCAGGGAGTTGATCGGACAAATTGATCGGACTCACGTTCATAAATGTCCAGGCGAAATCGCGTATACCCCTTTTGATACTGAGCTTTGTAAATGGGGAGTTCCGGAAGCGCAAAGGGAATGAACGCGCTTTGGACCGGGGGAAACCCGAAGAACGACTGGCTCTGTTCCGTACCTAACCCCTCCACGAGGATGATCACTTTGTAGGAAGGGTTATCGGATTCTGATTGCACCCGAAAACCCTGCTCACCCAGCCATCGTGTTACCACATCCTTCACGTAGGTCTTGTTCACGGTCAAACCGGATACCTCAAGGAATAGGGACTCTCCCGCTGGTAGCGGCAATGACGGATTGTCTTCTCCGTTCAGGGCCATTTCCACGGATTGGGTCAGTAGAAATTGTTCGATGGCTGTTTGGTGGACGGGAGGGGGCATGCTGTTGGTGACCGCGCAACCGTTCAGAAGAACTACTGCCATTGAGAGGAAAGGCAAGATCGTATGGCGTGATCGTTTCATCTGATGGAGCAATCCAGGGTCAGAAATACTCAACTGTACCATAGAACGGAAGAGTTGTGTGTTTAGGGAGAAATGGCTGTGAATGGTACAGGCAAGGGAGTTCGCACGTGAAGATCTCGTTGGGGATAGGGAATTTCAACCTGACGAGCGCGAAATTTTTTTATGATAGCACAATGAATGTCTGACTGAATTCGTCGGCGCCCTTGAGGTGAATCAACCCATGCCCATAAACGCATGTTCCAGGAGGAATCGCCAAACCCCATATGCAGCACCTCTGGTCGAGGGGTCGACAGGACCTGGTGATGTTCGTTGGCCGCTTCCTCCAGACATTGAATGACGGTATCCAAATCTGAATCATACGAGACGCCGACGTCAATTTCCAAGCGGGTCTTGGGATCACCATGCGACCAGTTGGTGACCGTGGAGGAAATAAACTCGGAATTGGGCACCACGATGGCTATGTTGTTGAGGGAGCGAATGGTAGTGGAGCGAATATTGATTTCGGTGACATCGCCTTCCGTGTCGCCGACCGTAATCCGGTCTCCGACTTGGATATGCTGTTCGAATAAGAGCATCAATCCTGCAATAAAGTTTGATGTCAGATTTTGAAGGCCAAACCCAATCCCGACAGACAAAAATCCGAAGATGACCGCTAGCCCGCTCAAGTCAATGCCAATGACTTGAAAGGCAATGATGATTCCGATAAACAGAAAAAGATATTGCAGGATTCGGGTCAAGGTATATTGGGTGGCGATCGGCATCTTGAACCGCTTGAGCACGCGATGGGTCAGGAAGCGTCGAAGTAAGCTGTTGACCATCCAAAATCCACTCATAATGAGCAGAAAAAACATCAGAGAGGAGAGGGTAATCGGGGTTTGATTAATGGTGAACAGGGGGTAGGTAAAAAATTGATCAAAAATCTCCAAAACTTTTGCAAGGTCCATCGTCTTGCTCCTTTAGGACAGGGTCATTCATTCGACAAGTCGTTGCCCAGCATTGAAGAACCATATGAGGGCGGATGGTCGAATTAACCAGGCAAATTGCATTGTGAGTGAAGCGCCTCTCTCTGCCCGGTCAATGTGCCTATCTGACTCAATGGGGTGTGAACCCGTTGTCAGATTTTCAATCTCGGTTACAGGAAATAATCAAAATCGTTTTCCCGTCTGACGTGTTTCCGTAGCGTAAAGATGGCCGCCGGCTCTTCTTGCGGATTCAAGCGAATCCAGTATTCTCGTCCGACGACTTGGTGCCGGTAGTCCTGAATGAGTTCATGTACTTGGTATGTATCATGTTCCCCAATCCCAAACTCCTCGATAGGTATAGTGAGGCGCGCTTCATGGGTAGTATAGGGATCCATGTTGACCACAACCAGGATGATATTCGACCCGTCTGGGCTTTTTTTTCCGTAAAAGAGAATATGATCATTTTCTGCTTGGTAAAAACGGAGATTGGTGAAGAGATGCAAGGCCGGATTATCCCGTCGGATTCGATTGAGTGTGGTGATATAGTCTCGAATGTTGCCTGGCCGGTCCCAGTCCCAATGGCGAATTTCGTATTTTTCGGAGTCTTGGTACTCCTCGGTGCCGGGAATGGCGCGGTTCTCACAGAGTTCATAGCTATTATAAATGCCATAGGTGGGCGAGAGAGTCCCTGCCAACACCACGCGGAATTTAAAAGCCGGTCGACCGGCTTGCTGGAGAACTTCAGGGAGAATATCGGGAGTGTTGGGGAAAAAATTCGGGCGGAAAAAGTCTTTCATATCTGTTTGGGTTAATTCGGTTAAATACTCGATCATTTCTTGTTTGGAGTTTCGCCATGTGAAATAGGTATAGGATTGCGTGTACCCCGCTTTTGCCAGGACCCGCATCATTTTGGGACGCGTAAAGGCTTCTGCGAGAAATATGACATCTGGATGTTCAAGTTGAATTTCCCGTATGAGCCATTCCCAGAAGACGACCGGTTTGGTGTGGGGATTATCTACCCGGAATATTTTCACTCCATGCTGAATCCAAAAAAGGAGGACTCGCTTCATTTCCTCCCAGATGCCCTGCCAGGCGTCCGAATAGAAGTCAAATCCATAGATATCTTCATATTTTTTGGGTGGATTTTCCGCGTATTTAATCGTTCCATCCGGGCGTTGCTTGAACCAATCCGGGTGTTGCGTGACATAGGGATGATCTGGGGTGGCGTTAATCGCAAAATCCAACGCGATCTCCATGCCCTGCTTTCTGACGGCTTGTTGAAAGTGGTCAAAGTCCTGAAGAGTTCCTAACGCGGGTTCAACAGCATCATGGCCGCCATGCCGGCTACCGATTGCCCAAGGACTGCCCGGTTCTCCAGGGTTGGCTTTCAAGCTATTATTCCGGCCTTTGCGGTTGGTCTCCCCGATGGGATGAATGGGAGTGAGGTAGAGAACGTCAAATCCCATGTCCCTGATAGCTGGAAGGCGTTTTTCGCAATCTTTAAACGTGCCACCTATCCCCGGTACGGTTCCCTCCGAACGGGGGAAAATTTCATACCATGCGCCATATCTGGCCCGCTCACGGTCTACAATGACCTCCAATTCTTTTTCATAGCTGGACCATGCGGCACGCTGTTCATGCAAGCCAACGAGAGTGGCCAGAATGGGGTCCAAGGCAATGGTAATCCGTGCTTCCTGATCGGGAGCCGACTGCCATTTTTCCAGCCAAAGTTTCAATTCGGATTTATCGGGACCTTTGGCTCTTCCCATCGCTTCTTTGACTTGAGCTTCCCCTTCCAGTAATTCGCTGGAAAGGTCGGCAAGCACGCCGTGCTTTTTCGAGAGCTCAATCCGCCAGGTTTCGAAGGTTCTGATATATGCACTAACGGAGTACAGATACCGTGTGTTTTCCGAAAGGAGAAAAGTGCCGGCCCACCGGTCATTGTCGACATGGTGCATCGGGGTTTCAGCCCAATCCCGTGCTCCTCGCGCTTTGTATCGCAGCACGGCTCCGATGGTGTCATGTCCTTCCTTAAAAATGTCGGCGGTGATCTCCAGGTTTTCTCCAGCGATCCGCTTAATGGGATAGCGCCCTCCGTCCAGCTCGGGTTCAACATGTTCAATAATCAGCGTTTGCAATATTTTGGGCATATGGGGCATGAAACACTCCTTCGTGTGTGATGCATGTGAGTACGTGAGGATGGCGGCGATCAATGATCCCCTTTTGCAAGATCTGAACGATGGTGTGGATAAGTGGTTTCAGCCATTCACCTTCATCAGGTGATCATTCCACTTGTAAAATTTGGAGGATGCCATCTAGGGGAATGCGCACCCAATCCGGCCGATTATTCAATTCGTAGCCAAGTTCGTAGATGGCTTTTTGGAGTAAATATCCGTCCAGTAAAATTTGAATGTCGTCCAATGATGGCGGCAGAAGAGTCCTGACTTCTTGAATCGACAAATAGGCCTTGAGATAACTGACGCTGACCCAGATCTGCCAATACCGTGCCCAAGGTTCAAGCAAGGAAAAGTCTTCCGGCCGAACTCCCGCCACCAATCCGATTGAGGAAGCCTGGGCTGCGTAATGAAATGAACGCAGCATGCCCGCGACATCACGGAGTGGCGATTCCTTGAGTCGTCTGACATTCAACGGCCTGGCCGGTTCGCCTTCAAAGTCAATGATAATGAAATCTTTTCCGGTATAGAGCACTTGCCCAAGATGATAGTCGCCGTGGCATCGGATGCGGGTGCATTTGAGTTTTCGGTCACGGATGCTGAGCAGACGCTTGCGAAGCCGGCTTTCCTCAGCGAGGACGTTTTTGGCAAGTGTTTGGATGGGTTCCTGAAGCCCTTTGATCTGTGAGCGAAGGAGCGGAAAGTTCAAATTGACCGTGCCGAGCATGCTCTGGAAGAGGCCCCGGCGGTAAAAATCCGTAAATGGTTCGGGTTTGAACTCTGGATCTTCGGAATCGGAAGCCAGTGCGGCGTGCAGTTCTCCCGTTCGAAGACCTAATAATCGTGCCTCCTCTAGATAGGGGCCAATCCATTCATGTGCGCTGGAGGGAATCTCTTCATTCGTTAAGGATATCAGGGATTTGTGCGGAATGGACGATGTAGTGATGGCAGTAGGATGAGTGAGGGCCTCTTCCAGGTATCGACTCAGGCCATCTAGTGTATAGCGCCAGGCATCTCCTTCATTTTGAATAAATTGTTGCAAAATGCCAAACGTGAGAAGATCGCCATTGTCCCGCTGATATTCAACGGCTCCAGCCAATGGTGCGATATGAGGAAATCCTTTTTGGGTTAAGAACCGGCCGATTTCAAAGTCCGGATTGATCCCCACCTCCGCCCGCCGGTAGAGTTTCAAAATGAAGCGATGCCCGAACAATACTGACGAATTGCTTTGTTCACCCTTCAGCAGTGCAGGCTCCAGCGTCGGCAGGTCTTGGAGCAGTTGACGACGGAATGTCTTCAGCGCGTGGGTAATCAGATCACCTGCTGGACCATTAAAGCGTCGATTTCTGGATATACTGTCCAACAATAATTTTTGAAATTCCTGATCCCACATCGCATCGATGAGTAGCCCTTCCTGCTCCCCCTCCTTCACTTTGACCTTTACGCGGGCAATGGCTGCCGGGGAATCTACCAGATGAGCGAGGCGATCGGCAGGGATGTATCGCAAGGGCAAGAGATAAGTCTCCGGTTCCCCCTCGGTGTACTCCACATGAATAAGGGCGAGGACCGCCAACGGATCTTCTTGGGGAAGGGGAATCACTTCCGTAATTTCCACCGCTTGCATGGTGCGGGCCTTTCCGCCAAACCATCTCCTGCCTTGCAGATACTGTGGCAGAATATTTTCCAGTTTGACCTTTTCCCGTTTTTGGATGAGGTGATCCCAATCTTTGGCGATGGTGATGGTGGGCAACCCCTGCTCCATCTTTTTCCCCGGGGCCTCATGGGTTCCTGATTCCACTGGTTCCAAGGCAAACCAGTAAAAGGCATGACCGCTCAAGGTTAACAGATAGGGTAAATCCCCGATGGCCGGGAACTTACTTCGCCCGAATAAGGTTAAGGGACGCCGTCCTTTAAATTCTGCCAGATCGAGTTCCACCCATTGCGCATGCCGGGATAAGTTGACGGCCACCAAAATGGTTTCGTCCTGGTAGCGTCGAAGGAAAACGAGTACTTTCCGATTGGCGGGATGAAGAAATTCAATGGATCCTCGGCCAAAGACTTTATACCGTTTTCGCAGGGAGACGATTCGCTTCATCCACCAAAGAGGGGAGGATGCGTTGTTTTGCTGTAACTCTACATTCACCGCTTCATAGTGATATTCGGGGTCAATAATAATGGGGAGATAGAGCTTTTGTGGATTGCCATAGGAAAATCCGGCATTGCGATCGGAACTCCATTGCATGGGGGTCCGGACTCCGTTACGATCCCCTAAATAAAAGTTATCCCCCATCCCGATCTCTTCCCCGTAATAGATCACCGGCGTACCCGGCATCGAAAATAACAAGCTGTACATCAGCTCGATCTTTTTTCGGTCATTCCCCAGGAGGGGAGTCAAACGGCGCCGGATTCCGAGATTGATGCGGGCCTGCTTGTCATGGGCAAAAACCCGATACATGTAATCTCGTTCTTCATCCGTCACCATTTCCAGTGTCAGTTCGTCATGATTGCGTAAAAAGAGTCCCCATTGGCAGGCATCCGGGATGGCAGGGGTCTGGTCCAGGATATCGATAATGGGAAAGCGATCTTCCATTTGCATGGACATGAACAAGCGGGGCATCAAAGGAAAATGAAAATTCATATGGCATTCGTCGCCGTCGCCAAAGTAGGCCGCGGCGTCTTCAGGCCATTGATTGGCTTCTGCCAGAAAAAAACGGTTTTTGAATTTTTTATCGACATGCTTTCGAAGTGTTTTAAGGAATGCATGTGTTTCGGGAAGATTTTCGCAATTGGTGCCTTCCCGTTCGAAAAGATAAGGCACGGCATCAAGTCGCAACCCGTCCACCCCCAATTCCAGCCAATAGTCCAAGACCTCAAAAATGGCCTTTTGCACATCAGGATTGTCGTAGTTGAGGTCAGGCTGGTGAGAGAAAAAACGATGCCAGAAATAGGCTTTTGCCACCGGGTCCCATGTCCAATTTGAATGTTCGGTGTCTTTGAAAATAATGCGAGTGTCCGAATATAGCTCAGGAGTCTCGCTCCAGACATACCAGTTTCGCCATTTGCTGCCGGGTGGGGCTTTTCGGGCCCGTTGAAACCAGGGATGTTGGTCTGAAGTGTGATTGACGACCAATTCGGTGATCACTCGCAATCCTCGGCGATGGGCTTCTCGCACAAATGCCTGAAAATCCCGGCGGGTTCCATAATTCGGATGAATGTTTGTGTAGTCTGAAATATCATAGCCGTCATCCCGGAGGGGAGACGAACAAAAGGGGAGCAGCCATATCGCGGTAATTCCCAGATCTTGCAGATAATCAAGCTTTTGGGTGAGTCCTTTAAAGTCACCAATTCCATCGGCATTGCTATCGCAAAACGCCCGGACATGGAGTTCGTAAATGATGGCGTCCTTATACCATTGCGGGTCGTTGCCCAGAATGTCTTCAGTCATAGAATGACCTTTCCAATATGATCAGCGGGACCCCCGGCGAATTGGAGCCTCCGATGGAAGAAACTCCCCGTTATTCAATAAAGACAGACTGTAATGGAAAAGGAACTGGGGAATCGTGGCAATCGGATCTTCTCCATCTTTACCACAAGTGCGACGAGAAGGCCAAGCGGTTAGACTTGACGGCAATCAACGGATGGGGAGCTAAAACGAGGGGTGAATTGAAATTCCGCCAGGAATTTTCGGATGATTCCTTGTTCCAACCGGGAAGGGTATTGAGTGGGACAGGGGATGCGCAACAGTAAATTAATCCGGCCCGGCTCGGGTAGTTGAATGGTGACTCGAGGTTCCACGGAGGGAGCATCCAGCCAGTATTTGCCTTCCAGTTTTTTGAAATAAGCACGGGCATCTTCGATATAGGGTGCAGCCTCTTCTTCCCCAGCCTGGAGGAGCAACCGTTCAGCCGTTTTCCAGTCATCATCCGTACTGAGCGGCACGGTGACAATATGAAGCCGAAATTTTTTCGTATAGGTTTCATTGGTAATGGGGTGCTCAAAAATAAAGCTGTTGGGGATGACCATGGCCCGTCCCGTATATTGATGCGAGGTTTGACCTGGTCCGATTTCCAGAATGGTGGTGGTCAAGGCATTATGATCGACCACATTTCCTCGTATACCACCGATTTCAATGCGGTCACCCAACGCATAGGCTTTTGTGAGCATGCGCAGACCCGATCCGCTGAGGCAGGCAATCAGTTCTTTTGTCGCCAGAACCAAGGCGACCGCGACGGCAAAGATGGAAACCGCAAAGGTTTGAAGCCGTGGAGCCCAAATGAAAATCATTCCCAAAATGAAGAGAATGAGAAGCAAATTGCGAATGCTGACGGTCCACCGACGGCGAGTTTCTACTGAAATTTCCGGGGATTTGAGGAGGGTGTGATGAATGCCCAGGCGAATAAGAAAGACCAAGGCCATAAGCGCCAACGTGCTTAAGCCAGATCGTAGGAGAATTTCTGTTGAAATATTGCTGACGTCTTCCATAGCTACTCAAGGGAATGTATGAAAATGAATATGGTTCCCACCCGGGTTGGATTGGCTAACTCTGTCTGATAATACTGGATTTTCCGCAAGAGTCAAAGGCAAGATTTTATGAGTGCGTTTGGGAGAAGAAAATCTGAAGAAGATAATCGGGCCGGGTAGTATTGATGACCGTGGGTCTCACCTGTGCGTTTCAGGGAGAAGGGACTGATGTTGGGAGGGAGGAAGGTTGGAAGGGGATGGCACTGGACCGTTGGTGAGAGAAAGGGCTTTTTCTGCATCGAGTTGTGCAAGATTGCCTAAGCGGAGAGCCAGTGAAAAGTCCTGTCCCCAAAAAACCTTACCTTGTTGAACTTGGAATTCTTTTTCCCCAGTGAGGAGTTCGTTTTCGGCTAGGCCTAGCAGGTCTGGTGCAAAGGACATGGCTCCTCCTTGCTTGGCCGCTTCAATCGTCAGGTTTGCCGATTCTAGTACGTGCCGTACCTCGGTCATGTCGGGATCTTGGCAGCCGGACAGCCAAAGAAACGTGAAGGTTCCAGCTAGATATAACGCCGGGGATGGGCTGAGCCTGTTCATACAGTAATGAGATTACTCCCCAATGGATCTTTTGTAGGAAATGGAGTAAACGCAAATCTCACGCCATTGTGATGTGAATAGTTCAAAAAGGATTTCTGAAATAATTTCAATGGTCTAGTCGATTTGACCAGATGTTCCCCTCCAGTGAGATGGGTGAAGAACGCGTATTTTGTCTAAGGCACCCGGAAGAATTGCGCCGGGAGGGTTTCTCGTATGAAGGCAGAAATTCCCGGTGAGGACTCCGGGGTTCTATTTATTATCGCAGTCCGTATTCTTTGAGTTTGCGTTGAAGTGTTTTTCGGTGAATACCTAATATGTCTGCTGTACGATTTTCGTCTCCCTGCTGAGCATCCAGCACTTTCAATAAGTGTTCCCGTTCCAATTGTTCTAAAGTTTTCCAGCTTGATGTCGTGACCGGCTCCGAGGAGGGGGTAGGGGCGACCACGGCCAGTGGTAGATCATGAGGCATAATGACCGAATGTGGGGTCATTACGATGGCCCGTTCGATCGTATGTTCTAATTCCCGAATATTTCCTGGCCATTGATATTGCATTAATAAGGTCATGGCTTGGGGGTGTACCCCATGGATGGCTTTATTATTGACTCGTGTATATTTGTCCAGGAAGTAGTGAATGAGGGTGGGAAGATCTTCCTTCCGATCACGGAGCGGGGGAAGATGTACCATGACTACATTCAGTCGATAAAACAGATCTTCGCGAAATTTTCCGGCTGCCACCAGTGTTTTCAGATTTTTATTGGTAGCGGCAATAATTCTGACGTCGACCTTAATGGACTCCATTCCTCCGACTCGTCGGATTTCATGCTCCTGAAGGACTCTGAGGAGTTTACTTTGAAGGTTGGGAGAAATATCGCCAATTTCATCCAGGAAGCAGGTACCCTGGTTGGCCGATTCCATCAGTCCTTTTTTCAGGGTGAGGGCTCCGGTAAATGCACCTCGTTCATGACCAAAAAGTTCGCTCTCAAGTAGGTTTTCGGCCAATGTGCCACAATCGACGGCCACGAACGGGCCTTCTCTCCGTAAACTGTTGGCATGAATGGCTCGGGCGATGAGTTCCTTGCCTGTCCCGGTTTCTCCGTGAATGAGTACGGTGGATTCCGTAGGTGCCACGCGCGCAATAAGTTTGTAGACGCTGACCATCGCCGGACTTTTTCCCTGAATTTGATGAATGCCCTCCTCTTTTCGGAGCAAGGGCTGGCTAGTGGCCTGGCTGGCCTCCAGCATGTGCTTGTGTTCAATGGCTCGCCGGACCACCCCGCGAATTTCTTCAAGGGAAAAAGGCTTGGAGAGATAGTCAAACGCTCCCGCCTTAATACCTTCCACTGCTGTGGATAATGACCCGTAAGCTGTGAGGAGAATAACTTGGGTCAATGGACTTCGTTTTCGAGTTTCAGCCAATAGTGCTAAACCATCCATATTGGGCATTTGGATATCTGAAAGCACCAGGTCCGGGGAAAATTCAGGAAACGATTCCAGGGCGGAGGCACCGCTTCCGGCCGTCCGCACTTCATATCCTTCTTTTTCCATGATTTCCCGAAGCAAGGTCAGGGTATCCGGTTCATCGTCGACAATTAAAATTTTGGGGGGAGAGACGAGAGGCATTTATTCGTTTCCTTTCCAGGCCGGGAGTCGTAAGGAAAATGTGGTTCCTTGACCTTCCACACTGGCGGCCGTAATGGATCCTTTATGAAGTTGAATGATTTCGGTGGTAATTGCCAGGCCCAGACCGGTTCCTGATCCGACACTTTTGGTGGTAAAAAATGGCTCAAAAATTCGTTCGATGGTGTCCTGGGGGAGGCCAATTCCTGTGTCGTGAATCGTGAGGCAGACGTCAGGTGACGCACTATCTGACTCTGGTTCGTGGAAGGCCTGAATAGTCAGCATCCCTCCATGTGGCATGGCGTCAATGGCATTGTCAATAATATTGTTGATGGCCTCCTGGAGGTGAAAGGCATCACCCTGGATCAAAGGTAAGTCCGGCGGAAAATTCAGGGTCCATTGGATTCCATGATCCTGGAGCAAGGGGCGGAATAAGAGAATACATTGCTCCAGCAGGGTTTGGAGGGAAACCGGTTCAAAGGTGAGGGTTGGGGTCCGAGTAAAGGTGAGGAGGTCTCGGAGGCTGTGGTTAAGTCTGTCGGTTTGTTTCAGCATGGTTCGAACCCGATCCAAGACTTCGTGCGGCAGTTGCTGATCCTCTTGTAGTAATTGCAGATGTCCCGAAATGGCCGTCAATGGGGTTCCGATTTTGTGGGCAATGGTGGCCACCAATTGCCCTAAGACTGCCAGCCGTTGTTGTCGAAGGATGTCCCGTTGAGCGGCTGAGAGACGTTCGTTCACTCCAGCCAATTCTTCGTTGCGCTGACGGAGTTCAGCCGTTGCTTCTGCCACCTTACCCTGAAGCGTATCCCTCGCTTGGATTAAGTTCTGGTTCAGAATTTCGTTTTCTTTGATCATTTGTTGAATGTTCTGGGCCATGGTATTAAAGGCTCTGGCCAATTCCCCAAGTTCATCGTTTTTCTGAATGGGAATGGCGGTACCCCAACGTCCTTTTTCCAATTCAGCAATCCCTTCTTTTAGGCGACTGAGTGGGCGGATAACGTGGATATATAAGAAGAGATTCAATGCCACCATAATGCCGATACCCATTATGACTCTGGTTGCCAGAGACCAATTTAAAAAGAATCGAGTGATGGTGTTGAGGTGTCCGGTCCAATACTCCGCATAGAGGATGCCGACCATGTGACCCCGAATGTTGAGGGGAGTGGAAAGTAATAACCGATCATCGCCAGCCTGGGATTGAAACACTCCTCTGGTTTCTTGGGTATACATTGATGCGAGAACCATGGAGGGAATTTGGGGCTTAGCCAATTCTGTTTTCCCCACCTGAGTGAGTAACACAGGGCCATGTTCCATCTTTTCCTCGGTTCCATAGAGTTGAATGAAGAGAAGATCCGGATTTCGTTCGATCAGATCCTTCAAATATTTCTCTCGAATGGTAGATAAATGAAACTGCTGTTCAGTCTTAAAGCGGGTCTCGATTTGTTGTAATAAGACCAATGCCTTTGAATGAATGGCGTCCTTGGCCACTTCTGCGACATAGGATTGATGCAACCATTCCGTGGTGAGCATGGCCCCACCAACGATGAGCAAAATAATCAGGGAGGCTTTCGTCTGTAGTTTTTTTTTGAACGGCCAATTGGCCATGAGGCACTCCGACTAGTGGAGAATCACACAAAAGAGGACAAGGGAAACTCTAATATAATAGTCAAATTTTGTATCATTCAACGAAGTCTTGAGGGATACGGATACCAAGAAATTGGAATGAGGGAATGAGAAGATCAAGGAAGAATTCGGAAACAGCCAAGCGTCCGATCTTACCTGCCCTTTTGTGTTTGGTATTCATCACAAGCACGAACGAACGCACGGAACAGGCGACGGGAGATACGGCTGCCAGGCTGACGTTCAGGGTGCCATTGCACCGTAAAGATATGAGGTTTGGAGGGATGTTCCATGGCTTCCACCATGCCGTCGCTGGCAATGGCCGAGGGAATGAAATGAGGCGCCAGGGACCGAATTCCTTGATGATGCTGTGTGGCGACGATTTTTCTGCCTTCCCCAATGATGGCACCCAGCCTGGTATGAGGTTGTATCTTGACGGCGTGGTAGCCGGTTTTTTTCCCCTCATGGTCGACGACGGGTTTATGCTTGTTGGGATGGATGTGCTGTAAAAGTGTGCCTCCCTCCAAGACGTTAATGAGCTGCATTCCGTAACAAATCCCCAAAATGGGAAGTTTACGTTTTTTTCCTGCCCGATAGAGCCATGCTTCAAATTCGGAACGCTTGGGAAAGGCAATTTTGGTTCGCTTCTTTGGGCGTTCTCCATACCACCGTGGGTCAAGATCGTCCCCTCCTACAATGACAAGGCCATCTATGCCTTCCAGGTATCGAACCAGTTGGTTTTGGTCATGGGCAATGGGGAGGAGTACTGGGTGACCGCCGGCTTGGGTAATCGCCGCCGCATAGCGGTGATCACAGAGTAGGTCATAATGGGCAAAGTCCTTCCGTTTGGAAACGGCTTCGCACGTAATGCCAATGAGGGGAGCTGGATCGCGTTTACTCATCGATGGAGGCTCGTTTTCGTCCTAGCCAGACTCTTTCGGTGCTGGGTAAAGGGGCCTGTAATTCCACCGCAAAATCATGGAGCGTATTGCCACTTAACAGGTGAGCTAATCCCGATCGATACCGTCTGGCAAAGCGACGTTGCCATGTTTGGGGGTGCTCTTTAATGGCTAGGGCGACCGCATCATGGATGAGGCGTGATCCATTATATCCTCGTTTGAGCAATCGAAGGACCTCATATATTTCTTCCGGGATATCCATGGCATCGAATTCCTCTCGATGCTCCCATAAAAATCGGTCCAGATAGTCCGGGACTGAAATCCATTCCCGTTTCCAGGGTAATTTAGCCCGCATGCCTTTGGTGGCGGCTTCTGTTCGAGCCAGTAAGTAATCGGTATGACTGATACGATTGGCCGCTGCTTCGCCTCTGAGCCAGCGCAAACACACGGCTTTGACCAGGCAAAGATTGGCGATGACAAATTCGGGGAGGTTAGAATCAAAGACTCGGATTTCCAATGTGGCCGGCTTTGTTTTCCGTCCGGGGCTGTAAACCAATTCCCGGGTATCCACTGAGGTGAGAATCCCACGACGGGTTGGGGTAAAATAGGTAGCGCTTCCCCGCAAAAATCTATTGGAGGCTTTATTGGTGACCCGTTTATCCCAAATAGGGGAGTTCGCTCCTACGGCAATGAAAAATGGGAGCTGGTCATGAATATGCCAACTGAGAGCGGCCGCCTCCTTTTTGGTGAGTTTTTTGTTGGCGACAGAAATGTGCATATGGGTCCCAGCAAAGCGGTTGGTCCATCCGCCAACAAATAAGGGGACGCGATAGTCTTGATCTTCTTCCCGGCTTCGATAAAGTCCCCGTAAGTATTTTCGTAAACCGGCCTTAAGGAGAAACAGCGCTTCTCTGACTGTGGTAAATGGGCGACTGTTATATTCACTGCCAATGGAGGCGTCACGGGTAAACCGTTCGCCAGATTCGGAGAGTCCAGGCCGTGGTTTGGACAAACGACGGCCAATTTTATGGTCGGTGACATTGATGCTATATGCCTCAATTTCGGTTCCGATGACAATGCGTTGATGGAACGGGGTACGTGGTGTGGTAGCCATAGCCTTTAATTAGCAATTGGGGTGAGAAGTTCAGGTCACCAATGTGTGACAGCGTGATTGTTCCGAAATGCTATATTGTAATGGCAATGGGAACATGTGAACGAATGGATAAACGAGAGATCCATGGAGACTGGATTCGCCTTGGTGTTTCTGCGAATTTACAAGAAGTGAGTCAATCAGTAACAAGGGTGGGACGTGAGTCTATCAGAATAAACGGAATATCTTGATTCATGGAAGACCATTGTATCGTGAATCGAGAGATCCGTCCAGATCCACAAGGTCACGACACAAAACCAATGAGGGATTTTGTACGGGGTGCCGATTCACTTGTGGCGTCAGGACCTTTGAGCTCACATTCGCGTTTGTTCAAGAAGGACGCTTGAGAAGCAACCCCCTTAGCCAGCTTTAACCGTCATCTTGCCTTTTTCAAGCAGGTCGTCCATTTTTTCCTTGGCGGTTTCCATCCAGTCTTCAGCCTGCTCGAATGCATCGGTTGCGAAATCCTGCAAATCTTCTCTTGTGCGCTTCCCGGACTGAGGTGCCCATAGTAATGCTCCGGCAATGCCCAAAGCCACACCCGATAAAAAAGCGGCAGCGCCAATACCCCATCGCGAAGACATGTGTGTCATGATTCCCTCCCCAGTAAATCAGTTAATCTAAATATGGTCATACGCATTTCATCTTTTTTTCTAGCAACTGGTATACCAAATCTTGGAAGATCAACCCTCGTGGCTTTTGGCTCATTAGGCGATTTTTTTTAGGCGTAGTTACTCTAAATGCGGTATAAATTGTCTCAATAAGGAAAAGATGTCTTGTGGAAATGCCATCGGAGAAGTCTATAGATGTTCAATGTCGGTAAAAATGTATCTAAAATTGAAACACTCGTTGAACTCAGGAATGCGAGGGTTTTTAGGGAGAACCACTGTGTGTTTCGCGATCTTTCGCTGTCCATCCCAATCGGGTGTCATACGGTCATTTTGGGTCCGAACGGATCAGGGAAATCCACTTTCTTGAAGTTATTGTCGCGAGAGCTGTATCCGGTTGCCCAAGCTGAAACCGTGTTTCGTCTGTTGGGACACGAGTGCTGGAATGTGTGGGATCTTCGCTCTAAATTGGGAATTCTCTCTGCCGAACTGCAGGAGGACTATCCTGACAGGACCAGAGGGTTGGATGTGGTGCTGTCCGGATTTTTTTCCAGTCTCGACTTATATGATCATCATCGCGTCGGTTTGCAGCAATTGGAGAGAAGTTATGAGGTCATGAACACAGTGGGTGTTGAACATCTTGCGGAAAGGCCTTTTGGAGCTCTGTCGATAGGAGAGCAACGGCGGCTTCTTCTGGGACGAACACTTGTCCATAATCCCACAGCCCTGATCTTGGATGAACCGACTACGGGTCTGGATGTGCAAGGATGCTTCCGGTATTTGGCTTGTCTGCGAGCTTACATACAGCAAGGTCATACCGTGATCTTGGTGACCCATCACCTGCATGAAATCCCTCCGGAAATTGATCGAGTGATACTGTTAAAAAATGGTCAGGTTGTCGGTGATGGGACCAAACAGCATCTCTTGACTGCCGAGCGCCTTTCCGCCTTGTTTGACATATCCCTGCAACTGATTGAACAGGATGGCTGGTATCAGGTCCTTCCAGGCTGAATTTGACCTCGGAGGATTCTATTTGGTTTCAGGACGTAAGTTCTGGTTACCTGCCTTGACTATCCCAATCAAGGAGGTTCTTGGAAACGGTTCCTTCCTATTTGGTAAATCTGTTCTTGCGTATGGGATCTTAGTACGATGATTTGTTGGCGGTGGGTTTTTTTATTGACAGATTTTGTGCTTTTTTATCCATTTTTTCTACCTAATCGTTCCCAAAAGCCTGAAAATTTCTGATAATTGAAAACTCTTTATTGGGCAGAGGTTCCTGAGACATTTCAGGATAATCTATCCCTTTCGGCGATCATTAAGGACAGGCTCTTTTTTTGCAGGGAAGGAGAATCCCAGGGAATGTATGATCGCTGTCCCGTGGAATTATTAAGCCACATATTCTGTGTTCACCCTTTCGGGTAAAGGAGGTGTGATTGTGGAATGTGGCAAACGTGGTTCGAACGTTTATTTGCAGATTTTGTTCTTTCTCTGTAACTCGTAAACGGTGGAGGTCTGCTGATGCCCCCTATGTAGCATATCATCAAGCAAATAAACTGATTTTAGGCTGGTTTTCTTAGAGATATGAGAATGTTAGGGAAATGGAGGAAATTTATGGATGGCCAGGTAGATATGGATGCCGATGTTGAACGATTTCACCCTACGTGTCACGGGGCAGATGTGCGTATGTTGATCTCAACGGTACATCCTTCTCGAATTGTGTATTGTGATGATCGTTTTGGAGAGTACCCTGATAATATTGTGAAATCTTACCCATTGATTCATGGAGAGAGAGGAGGATGAGTAAGTGGGATATGCTGCCAAGTGAAATGAGGATACAAAAGGAAAGCCAAGAGGTATTGTCTGGCGGTTCGTTCTTTGGGAAGCTCTTATGCTAGTCAAGGGAAATGCAGAAATGGATTCCGGACTGTGACCTTCTCGTGAATTTGCAGTCTCGGGGAGGGGCTGCAAGATGCTGTTGCAAATCCAATTAGAGGGTGGCGTGAAATTTTTAAATCGGGAAAAGATGAATCTATACCGTGGGCTACTCTCAAAAAACCAATCATGTGTTCAGAAGCCTTTCAGCCAGGATGGCTGAGAATGTGATTGAAGAGAATATTCAAATACTTGGGTAAAAGAACCAACTTGCGAGGAGGCAATACACTTGAACGGCTTCTAGGATTCACAAGACTAAAAGTCAGCTTTTCGCACAAACCGCACCGTTCAAAATCGCACGAGGAGTTATGCAATTGCTGTTATGCAGCACAATCAGAGTAATCCCGCCCACTTCCTTGTAGTGCCACCCGGGCTTTTTCTTTTTAAATTTCTCCATTTTTTTCTTGTTCTGATTGGCTCCCAGCGAGTCGGTTCATTATGATGCAACAGTATGATGAAAGATATCCTCTTCCTTTTTTTTATGGTGTTTGATCCCTGGCGGGTCCTTGTGCCAGCGGGGTTGTCGGTGATTTTGTTGGTTTCCCCTTGGTTGGCTAAGGGGAATCCAAAATCACCCTATACTTTGGTACAAAGAGTCTTAAGCCAGTTAACGGGAAAATTCGCTCTATACTTGTTTGGCTTTACGGGTCTTTTGGGCTTCTGTTTGTCCTGGTTCCCCTTTTTCGTCAACTCATCCCTCTTATCGGATGGTGGACTATTGGGATGGTTAGAGGTGATGTGCTATGGCGGGGGAGTTTTTTGTCTCTGGAAGGTACAGCAGGTCACCGCTCTGGGGGAACGGCCATTCCAAGGATGGCCGTGGTTGGGTTGCATTCTGTTTCTCGGGGCGTTAAGCCTCTGGATATTGAAGTGGGATGAGGTGGTGTATGGAGGAAGCGCGGGAATTGGGGGAGGCGTTTCTTCATGGGATTGGCCGAGGTTGCTTTCTAAAGGTATTCATGTATTGCTATCGGCGTTGGCGGTCGGGGGGTTGGTCGTCATCCTTCTGGGCGCTATCTCCTGGACGAAGGGCAAGAAGGAAGGGAATGAGCATTTGAAAAGGCGTCAGCAGGAAGAGGAATGCCGTATTCAGGTTGTTCGATTTGGTATGGCCTGGGTGTTGGGCGGAGTGGTTCCGCAGGTGGTGGTGGGGTCGTGGCTCATGGTCGCGTTAGGTGAGGACGTACGCAATCATTTTCTCAATGGTCTAACATTGGGGTCATTCATCTTTTTTAGCAGTCTGTTACTTGCTCTGTTGGGGTTAGTGCTCATCAATGCCGCCTTTATCGCTCCCCAGGTGAAAGGGTTGGTTTGGGGGGGATGGACCAGTATTCTCTGTGCCATTTTTCTGATGGGGTTTATTCGCTATGATACCCTCGGGGTTGCTGTGGCTTCCTGGCAGACCGAGGGTATTTGGTTCCCATTGAGTGTGTGGCATTTGTTGTTGAGTGTCCTTCCCCTGGTGGCACTGCTGGCTTTTCTTCTCAAGGCTCTGAGTAGCGCCTTGATATTTCACGGGGAAAAACCGACAGAATAACTGGACAAATCGTTCAATGGAAATTAAGGTATGGATATGCATATTTCAGAAGTCTTGGCGGCTCATAATCCCGCCATCAGTTTCGAGTTCTTTCCTCCCAAAACCCAAAAAGCTTCCGAGGAACTGTTTGAGTCGATTTCTGCATTGATGCCCTTGAAACCTGCCTATGTCAGCGTGACCTATGGTGCCGGAGGGACGACGCGGGAGCGGACACATGATTTAGTCGTCAAGTTACAACGTGAGACGGATCTGACCATTGTCTCGCATTTAACCTGCGTGGGGTCTGGGCGGAGGGAACTCCACAATATTTTATCCAAATATCAAGCCAGTGGCATTCATAATATTATGGCGTTGCGCGGTGATCCGCCTAAAGATCAGGCTATCCCGGACATTCCATTAGATGGGTTTCAGTTTGCCGCGGAACTTGTGCAATTTATCAAACAGCAATTTCCGGAAATGGGAATCGGGGTGGCGGGTTTTCCTGAAGGTCACCCGGGAACGCCGAACCGACTGGAGGAAATGGACAATTTGAGGCGCAAAGTGGACGCTGGGGCTGACTATATCTGTACCCAATTATTTTTTGACAATCGGGATTTTTTTGATTTTTGTGAACGGTGTGAGGTGGTGGGTATTAAGGTGCCGATCATTGCAGGGATTATGCCGGTCACCTCTCGCAAAGGAATGGCGCGGATGTCGGAATTAGCGTTAGGTGCCAGAATCCCGGCCAAATTGCTGCGGGCAATGGATCGGGCGGAAACCGATGGTTCTGCCGAGCAGGTAGGAATTCATTGGGCCACCGAACAGGTTATTGATTTGATTGACCATAAGGTGCGAGGGATTCATTTTTATACGTTGAATCGCTCCAAGGCAACGCTCAAAATTTATGAATCATTAGGTATCCGTAGCTCGGATAGCCTTCAACACTCTAGAGAGTAATTCGCCCGCCTTTTAACCCTCGTTGAGCGATGGCGTTCTTCCTGCCTCCTATGTTTTCTTTCCGATCTTCTGATTCTCTTCTCTAAAAAGATTCTCGAATGTTCCGTTAAGATGTCTTCTTTGATTTTGCCCTTTCCCTGTCTTATGGGGTTGGGTATGATACGTGGTTTGAAGGAGGAGAACGAACTATGAGTCATCACTCGGGATTTCAAGTGACATTAGATTTGGTGGGACGCTCGTGTTTGGTATTGGGTGGAGATGATGAGGCATTGGAGAAGGTGACCCGTTTGCTTGACGCGGGAGCCAAAGTGACGGTTGTGCATCCCACCCTTCACACGGAACTACGTAAGTTGACCGCTTCGGCCAAGATTATTCATCGTGGGAGAACGTTTCGTTCCACTGATACCCAAGGGGTCACCCTCATTCTTAATGTCTTAAAAGATGACATAGGATTGGCCAAATCCTTATTCGAATTAGCGCAGACCGAGCGATTTCTTCTGTGGTCAATCGATCGACCTGATTTTTCCAGTGTTCTGATGCCGGCGTTAGCGCAGCGGGGGGCTCTGCGGATTGCCATCAGTACCAGTGGGGCTTCACCTGCTTTAGCGGGAGTGCTTCGTCGAAATCTCGAAAGTCTTTTTGATGAGGAGTTTGAGCAGTTCCTGGATTGGTTGGGGGCGTTACGAGAAGAATTGAAAAAGACCGAATTGAGCGATCATCGTCGGAGAGAACGGCTCTTGGAAGCCGTTGAGGGGTTCAAAGTTTCGGCCGAAATTACCTATCCCAGTTCCTGGAAGCTATCGGGTGAGACTCAATTGGAATCTGTTGGAAAGGAAGGTGTGTAAATGGTGTTGTTGGAATTCAGTATGTCTCCGTTAGGCAAGGGAGAGAGCGTCGGGAAATATGTCGCACGGTCGTTGGATGTGATTGAGAAAAGTGGTGTGGCGTATCGGTTAAACCCCATGGGAACAGTTCTCGAAGGGGAGTGGGATGAGGTGTTTGGGGTCGTTAAGAAGTGTTACGAACGGATGAAAAAAGATTGCCCCAGGATTTCCTGTGTTATTAAGGTGGATTATCGACGAGGCCATAAAGGACGGCTTGCCGGGAAAGTCGCCAGTGTCGAAAAACGGTTAAAGCGCAAATTGCAGACCTGAGGCCACTCTACCTTCTTTCCGCTCAGGTTTCAGGCAGGTCTTTTGATGCTCCATCCTACGAGGCTCTTCACCAGACTTCATTCTTTGAAGAAATTTAACGGAGTATTGTCTTCGGATCCATACGTTTTTCTGGCCTTTCCTCCAATCCCACATAAAACTTCATAGGGGATTGTTTCGAGCCAGGCTGCATAATTTTCTGCGGAAATTGTACGAGACCCCTGGGTCCCTAATAATTGTACTTCCTGACCGATCCTGGCTTGAGGAATTTCCGTGACGTCCACCATCATCATATCCATGCAGATTTTTCCGATGATTGGCGCCTGATTCCCCTGAATCAGGACATGGCCGACTCCAGTTAACTTTCGAGGAATGCCATGAGTATATCCCACAGGAAGGACGGCAATCGTTGAGGGGCGTGTGGTTCGAAACATGGCATTGTAGCCGACGATTTCTCCAGGTTGAAGCGTCCGTAAGTGGGCAATATAGGTTTTGGCCGCCAGAACCGGTTTGAGGTGAATGAGGGGAGGTTGCCCTGCGTGAGTGGGGGCGTATCCATACAACATGAGGCCAGGCCTAACCATGTCAAAATGTGCCTCTTGGTGAAACAGGATGCCAGCGCTATTGGCCACATGAAGAATGGGTAGTGCAAAGCCGGCTGATCGAATTTGGCTGATCAGAGATTGGAACCGTTCCAACTGGTGAAGGGTCAAAATTCCATCGGGATTATCTGCATCGGCAAAATGTGTCATTAGTCCCGTGATTGAGATGGGAGACTGTGGTTGTTGGGTGGCTTGAAACATGTTCAGGATCTGTTCGGGATCCATTCCTAAACGGTGGAGTCCGGTATCCACTTTGATATGGATCGAATAGGGAGCCGCCTCGCTGGAAATGAGGGGGATCAGTTCGGTTAAGAGAGAAGGGTCGGAAATGACCGGGGTTAATGAGTGCTCGACTAAATCCTTCAAGTGCGAGCGTTGCAAGGGACCCATAACGAGAATAAGATTTTGGATGCCACCTTCTCGAAGCGTTACTCCTTCTTGGACAGATGCGACTCCAAAGCCGAAGGCTCCCATTTTCTGTAGAGTGTCGGCAACTTGAAGCGCACCATGCCCATAGGCATCCGCCTTAATGATTGCCAAGATACGGGTTTGCGAAGACAATCGTGCTCGGATGGTCTGGAAATTATGACGTAGGGCGTTTAAATCTATAGCAACCGAAATGGGAGAGAGGTGGGGGCGGAAGGCCTGTCCTGATGGGATGACTGAATAATCTGTCACGTAGGGTGCCTCAAATTTCCAGGATTTCCTCCTCTTTTTTCTTGATGAGTTCATCAATCAGGTGAACGTATTTATCAGTTAATTTTTGGATCTCCACTTCTAGTCGCCGAAGGGTATCCTCCGTGATCGTCGCATCTTTTTGACGTTTCTTATTATCCTCGTTGCCGTCACGGCGGAATCCTCGAATTTGTACCTTGCTTTCTTCTCCATATTTTTTGCACAGCTTCACCAAATCTTTTCGGCGCTCTTCGCTGAGTGGAGGAATTGGCAGCCGGATCAGTTTTCCGTCATTGGACGGAGTTAATCCTAACTCGGAAGCAATGATGGCTTTTTCAATTTCCCGAATTTGGGTTGGGTCCCATGGCTGAATGGTAATCAGCCGGCTTTCAGGAGTCGCAATATTTGCGATTTGTTTTAATGGAGTTGGTGAACCGTAGTAGCTGACGGAGATGTGATCCAACAGACTAACCGAGGCCCGTCCGGTTCGAAGAGAGAGAAACTCTCTTTTTAAATGCTCCACTGCCCCTTCCATTTTGTGTTCAACTTTTTCAAGGCTGGGATCGCTCATGGCCGGCTCTCATGGTTTGACGGTGACATGTTTGGACACAAGAGTTCCAATCGGTTCGCCCTCTAAAATTTTTTGAATATTACCTCGAGCAGTGAGATTAAAAACGATGATAGGGAGATCGTTATCCATGCATAGAGTGATGGCCGTGGCATCCATCACCTTGAGGCTTTTATTGAGGACGGACAGAAACGGGAGTTCTGTAAAACGTTTGGCCGAAGGATTAGTCATAGGGTCGGCATCATAAATCCCATCGACTTTGGTGCCTTTCATAATGACCTGCGCTCCAATTTCCATGGCTCGAAGGGCCGCAGCGGTATCAGTGGTAAAGTAAGGGTTTCCCGTTCCAGCCGCAAAGATGACGACTCGTTTTTTTTCGAGATGGCGGATGGCCCGCCGTCGAATATATCCTTCAGCCAACTGGCGCATCTCAATGGCTGATAAGACACGGGTTTGGATACCTTGGCCTTCTAGGGCGTTCTGCAGGGCTAGGGCATTGAGCATCGTAGCCAGCATTCCCATATAGTCGGCTGAAGCTCGTTCCATTCCTGATGCACTTGCGGCTAATCCACGGAAAATATTTCCTCCACCAATAACGATGGCCACTTCAACCTGAAGCTGAATGATCTCTGCCAATTCTTGAGCAAGGTTGGTCAGGATGGCTGGCTGGATGCCATAACCTTGGTCCCCTGCCAACATTTCCCCGCTGATTTTCAAGAGAATGCGGCGATATTTCAGGGACATTAGTCTTGGCCGAGTTGATAGCGGGTGAACCGACTGATGGAGATATTTTCTCCTAACTTGGCAATTTTTTGAGAAATCAGATCCTGGATAGTCATGCTGGGATCTTTAATGAATGCTTGTTCAAGCAGGCACTGTTCCTGAAAAAACTTTTCTAATTTTCCAGCCATAATTTTCTCCCAGGCAGACTCCGGCTTTCCGGATTCTTTCATCTGCCCGAGATATACATTTTTTTCCCGTTCGATAAGGTCGGCTGGCACATCTTCACGTTTGACAAATTGTGGTTGAGAAGCTGCAATTTGAAGAGCCACTTCTTTTGCAAAACCCTGAAACTCTTCGTTGCGAGCCACGAAATCTGTTTCGCAGTTGATTTCCAAGAGAACGCCGATTTTACTGCCAGAATGGATATAGGCTGAAATTAGGCCTTCTTTGGTTTCCCGTCCGGCTTTCTTTTGGGCTGCAGCGAGCCCCTTTTGCCGTAATAGGTCAATGGCTTTTTCAACATCATTTTGTGTTTCTTGGAGGGCTTTTTGACAATCAAGAATTCCCGCCCCGGTTTTGACTCGAAGTTCTTTGACCAGGGCACTCAAGCTAGACATACACGTACTCTCCTACACCAGCAGGTTAGTTAATAATTGACAATGAATCCTGAGACGTTCGAGCAAGGTGCCCTAAGCGTTTTCCGACACTCCCATAGTAGCCATGGGGATATCATGGAGTTCAGAAGATTTCTCATCTCCATTCCCAGTCCCTTGTCGCTTTTTACGAAGTTCCATCCCTTCTAGGCAGGCATCGGCAATTTGCGAGGTGAACAGTTTTAATGAACGAATCGCATCATCATTGCCAGGAATCGGAAGGTCAATGCCATCGGGATCGCAATTGGTGTCCACCAAAGCGATGACCGGAATGCCGAGACGGTTGGCTTCTTTAACGGTGATATGTTGGATGCGAGTATCCAGGATATAAATGCAGCCAGGGATCGCATTCATTCCTTTAATGCCGCTCAAATATTTTTCCAATTTGGCCTGCTCTTTTTTCATGAGCACAATCTCTTTTTTCTTCAGGCGCTCGTAAGTGCCATCTGTTTCCGCCGCTTCCAATTTTTTGAGCTGGTTAATGCTTCGGCGAAGGGTTTGGAAATTCGTGAGCATCCCTCCCAACCATCGTTGATTCACAAAAAACATCCCACAACGCTTGGCTTCTTCCTCTACAATATCCATGGCTTGCCGCTTTGTGCCAACAAAAAGGACGGATTCTCCTTCAGCCACTACATCGCGGGTAAAGTCATAGGCCTTTTGAAAGCATTGAAGTGTGATTTGGAGGTCAATGATATATATGCCGTTTTTTTCGCCAAAAATGTACCGCTTCATTTTGGGGTTCCAACGATTGGTTTGATGCCCAAAATGTACCCCAGCTTCCAGTAAAGTTTTAATGTTGACCATGACGGACCTTCACACCCCCTTTCAAAATGTTCATTTTTTGTTGTGTAGAATTGAACGCGTATATTGTAACACTGAAAAATCAGGACTTAAGCTTGACCGGTGGGAGACAATGCCTTGGGCAAGTCTGAACGGGCAGGTTATGACTGAATTTGGAACATTCATGCAATGGATAAAGATTGATAAATTGCCTGAAACCAACCGACCATAGCATAGATACAGTCATAGTTCAAGTTGAGATATCCTAAAAATGCAGTTGCCATTGTGGGCTCCTCCAAAAAGGCGGTTCTCGATTTATACGGACGTGTGTTGTCGTCCGTGTTTCTCTTTGACTCCACGTAGAGCCATGGCTATAGTCATTTTCCTTCGTTCCATATCATTATTTTTCGAGGAGTAGCTGTTATGGTTGAGATTCCCGTCAAAATGTTTGTCCAAGGACTTTTAAAGGAGGCCAAAGGGGCTGTGCGAGTCATGTCTTGTCTTTCGAGTTTCCAAAAGGAGCAGGTTCTGGCGGCTATGGCTGAGACATTATTGGCTCACTCTTCGGAAATTTTGGAAGGGAATGAACGGGACCTGGAAAATATATCAAAAGAGCTGGATCAACAGGCATCTCGTGAATGGGTTGAAAGGGTTAGGATATCAGCGGAAACCGTTGAATTGATGGCCACGGGTCTACTCAAATTATCGAGTCTTCCTGATCCGATTGGGGAGGCTAGTCAAAGCTGGGTGACCCCTGATGGCATGCAAGTTCAACGAGTCCGTTCGCCGTTAGGCGTGCTCGCCATTATTTCTGATATGGGTCCTCTCGTTACGGTTAACTCGCTTGCCATGTGTGTGAAAACGAGTAATGTGTGCGTCTTTCGTGGAGGGTCTGAATGGTTAAAAACCAATGGCGTAATTGTAGGATATTTGAAAAATGTAGCCGAGGCTCACGGCTTGCCTCCTAGCGGGTTGATGTTTTTGGACCGTCCTTCACCCGAGGCCGCTATGGAACTGGTCAAGCATCCCCAATTCGTCAATGCGGTGATTCCTCGAGGAAAGTCCGGGTTACGGAAAGGGATACTCGATCAGGCCAAGATGCCGGTGATTGGATATGATGGTGGCTTGTGCCACACTTATGTCGATCATGATGTCGATCTTCCTTTGGCTCAAACGATCGTGGTGAATGGAAAAGTTCAGCAGCCTTCTGCGAGTAATGCCTTGGATACTTTATTGGTGCACCAGGGGGCTTCTCGGCATCTATTGCCTGGTCTTATTCGCCGGCTATTACAGGAATATCGGGTAGTTTTAAAGGGGTGCCCTATTACGGTATCCATGTTAGGCATGCAAGAGATGACGGGTCATTTGGGAATCCAGCCGGCTACGGAGGCGGATTTTGGTACGAAATATCAATCCCTGACCTTAAATATCAAAGTGGTAAAAGACGCGCAGGAGGCATTAGCTCATATTGCCCAGCATGCTCCTGGTCATACCGATTCAATTGTCACCAGGGATTATGATCTGGCCATGAAGTTTGTGCGCGAGGTGGATTCGAGTGGAGTTCTTGTCAATGCGTCTACGCGCCTGAACGAATGCGAAGCATTTGGGTTAGGTCCTGAAATGGGCAGTAATAGCCATCATGTGCATCACCGAGGTCCCCTGGGATTGGTGGATTTAACCCTTGAAAAATTTGTGGTGCTGGGAAATGGTCAGCTTAGGCATCCGCACCCTGTGCCGCAAGCCTACCAGGATGCCATGATGTTGTCGTCTAAGTTTTAACCTACGCAATTCAATTCCCCCGGAGGCTCGTATGCGCGGGCCAAGCTCTAAACCTACCTATTCTCTGGACTTTGCCCGTTTGCTTGTGGCGACTCTTCCTCGTTCTCGGAGGGAATCCTCATGATTCATGAGGAAGAGCACGATCTCTTGACTCGCCTTGATAGGTATTTGCACTCGTGGGGGTTGCGGGAATTTCATGATGAATCGTCCTATTTTGCTTGGCAGCGGACATGCCTGAATCAACAACAGCTTCTAACCTTGGAAGGCTTGCTAAATCGCCGGAGCAAAGATTCCACTGGCGAAGCCGACATCGATTTTTACGATGTCCTTGCTCAGCCGGATATTCTCCCCATTCTTTATAGTCAACGATACGATTATTACCGAAAGCTGGGCATGGTTTTGTATTCCAGGCTTGCGGGAGCTGGGAGGGTTTTAGACTTTGGGTGTGGTGTCGGACTGCTCACCATGTTTTTGGCCCGAGAGTTTCCGGATATGAAGTTTGTGGGGATTGATCGTTCAAGGCAATCTATCGCCCTAGCCAAGTGTGAGGCTACTAAACGGCAGATCCAGAATATTGCCTTTTTTCATCGACATATTCCCAATGATTCTCTTTCTGGGACCTATGATGTCATTCTTTCGACACAGGCCGTCTTTCAGTCAGAGAGCAGTCCAGGATTACCTAGTTTGGGATGGCAGACGTTTACAAGAGAGGCCAATGATGACGAGCAAATTCATTGTGAGACTCGGTTGGGTTTGATGCCAAGGTTGGACGTGCTCAAATCCGTTTTGCATCCGCACGGTCGAATGATGTTTTTTGAAAAGACTGGTCATTTGGGAAGACGCATCCTCTTTCAGCGAGCACTATCCCGCCGGGGACTCCATCTGCTCAAAGAGCCCATGCCTCTTTCCTATGACGCGATTGATGAGCAGGTGTGTGATGGACCTTTGTATGAAGTTTCCCAAGCGGCCCAAGGGGATACAGCATTATGGAGTGAAGAGCCATTCCGAAATCCTGGAGACTCTTTATATAGTTGTGGGGGGAGAATGGCAGGAGCCATGGGGTTGGTTTTTTTACGGCATGGCTGGTTATTTCAAGAAAATGGAAAAAGTCTCCATTGGGGAGAATGGAAGCTTTCTGTAGGAGTGTGGTGCCAAGCCTTGGCGTGGATGTTGTTTGAATGTCAATTCGGCAATTCAGCCATATTAATTGGTGGAATAGCTGAAGTCCCAGTCCTTACAAAGATGTTTGAGACATTTAAAACTGCTCCCAAAGGCCAGGTAGATTCATTGATTGCTCAGGTCTGGGAACCTCTTCTTCGGGACTCTGGTTCTGAGGAATGTCCAGGATATGAGAATCATTCTTTTTCAGCTCAGGACCTGTACGTTGCTCTTCCAGAAAAAGTGGTCGAACGAGAATTTACAGCCCACGGGGAGAAAGGAAAGGCCATGCACCTGGAATTCGGTCAGTCCTCTTCGCTTTGGTATTTTTATTGGGCCAATACGTTTGACCAGCGACAATTGGTGTTGGTGGAGGATTCAGGATCCCAGATGCTCCGGAGCTACTTTGAAGATTCTCTTCGAGAAATCAGGATCGTTCCAGATTCAAATTAACGTTTTTTTAAGTAGGGTGGTAATGGAAAATTTTCCTAATATGCCTCTGTTTGATTATTCGGCATAAGGATTTTCTGGCCAAATGGCTGCAATAGGAATGTGGGTGTATTGGAGTCGGCGATTAAGTGATTTGGCATAGCATTGAATGTGGTGAATAGTGCTTTTCTGAGCTTCCAACGGAAATGCCGCCCAATTTCCAGGAATCCCAATGTGCAATACATTGCCATTATCATGAATGCCCACAATCGTGCCTTTATGCATAGCTTGGAGTAGAGCGTCTCCGTTCGTGGAATCCTGGCATGTAGTGTTACGTGAGTGTGAGGGAATTTTCGTTTCTGGCTTGAAATGGATAGAAATAGACCCACTCCAAAGGAACAGGGTCAAAATGATGATGAGGGGTAATCGCATATTGGGCATTCACTGTTTTGGAATGAAAGCAGTGTGGGCGGGTAATGCCAATGTGCCTATTCCCCAAAAGAGGGACAGTCCCTCTTGCCATGGCAAGGGCTTGCTGTAATCCTGTGACCGGTTCGTTTGGGCTAGGGGAAATTCCTCGAGTTCAAGGAGATTCGGTTAAGTCTGATCAGAATATTCCGAAAAACAAGACAGTTGAATAATATGATGAGGACAGCGCGCGCCTTGGTATTTTTGGAAGAGAAGAGGAGTGTGGCTTAAGCATCCCGTGATCTTCATGAGCTTAGGAAGAATAGCTTGATTTTCGAGGACGACAATAACCTGGAGTTGGGCGATGGGCTTTGATTTCATGGCTTTTTGGCTCTTAACGGTTAGCGGAGTGATGTATTGGGGGACTATGTGTTTATTGGTTTACCGTGTCCGGCGATCGGAAAAACCCCTGATTTGGAATTTATGGGGGATGGCTATTGGTATTTTGGCCTTGCAAGCCAGTTTTAAATGGTATCTGCAAGTCGCTAGTGAAACCGGCCCTTCCTTAAGTCTGGTAACGGAAGGATTAAGCCTTTTAGTGGCTTCGTGTTTGTTGTTAAGTGCGATCTTAGCCGCTCCATTTCTTAGATTACCCAAACGAAATCGGGAACTTTTGGATGTGATTGAAGAGCGGAATGTCATTATTCATAACTTTCATGAGCGAATTGCTGGGGCACTTCGACAGGTACAAATCGCGATGGAAGTTGGAAAACCAATTCAATATATCATTGAGCAGGTGGCTGAATTGTCTCGTATTCTCCAGGTATTTTTGGAGGACTTAAAAGCTGGGGTGCTCTTGGGAAATAAATTTGAAGTGGCTCTAAAGACCTTGGTGGAAGATTTGTGCCCGGATCCATCATTTTCGATGGTTATTCATGTGGATCCGGCTGCGGTGGAACATATGTCCTATGATGTCGGATGTGAACTCTTACATATTGTGCGGGAAGCCGTGAAAAATTGTCTTGCGCACTCAGGAGGCAAAAAGATCTGGGTTCTTGTGAAAAAAACCGATTCAGCCAGAATCCTCGAGATATCTGATAAAGGTAAAGGGTTTGAGGTGGATTTGGTCGGAGCGCAGGGGCGTGGCTTAGGGAGCATGGTGGCAAGAGCCAGAAAAATCGATGCTCGATTGAAAATCCACAGTCAGCTTCATAAAGGGACGACGGTGTTGATTGAAGTGCCTTTCAGGGAAGCTGCTTCAGCTGGAGGAAGTCAGTTCACCCACACTTCCTCAACTGGAAAGATGTCTCCTGTGGGCGCCCCATAATTAGCCATTGATTCTTTTCCGGAATTGGGAATTTGAAAAAATTGTTTCCTGATTCTTCTGCGGGAGCATTCTACCTGTAGACTTCGATTATTTCTTAATGATGATGTCATGCTCGCCAATCAGCACTGAGTTCTCCGCGGAGTTCTAATCCAAAATTGTTGTTGACGGCATCTTCTTCCGAGTATTTATTGCATTGCTTATCTGAAGCGACATCATGGGGAGCGGCATCCCTTCTCTTCTTCGAAAAATAGCCCGTTCCAGGTTAATAAGTCTGCTGAATTTACCGAAACACCAGGTGAAAGAACGTGAGGAGGGAGAGGATTGGAACGCCTAGATATTAATTAGGAAGAGTGAAAAAATGGGCGGTTGATGGAAAAATGGTGGCGGTGACCCGGATTGAACGGGTGACCCGCGGCTTATGAGTCCGCTGCTCTACCAACTGAGCTACACCGCCAATGAGAAACATGCTTGAACCCAGAAATCCTCTTCGGGATTGCCTTAACAAAATTCATCTTCTCTATACCACAGGAGAAGAGGAGTCGACAATTCCCTTCGGACAGATTTGGGGTTCCTCGCCTATTTCCCAAGAAATGACTACCAGATTAGGCTGGTTGCCCTCACAAATTGGGGCTGCTGATGAGAGGAAGTGGAGCTGCAGGGGAAAGGCACTATGACTATTAACATTGATCAGAGTCCGTTGCAGTCAGCGCTAATTGGGCGGCAGGCTATTTTGGATGTGAAACAGGAAATTTATGCTTATGAATTATTGTATCGTGATGGAAATCAAAACCGGGCCTCGATATTAGATGGGAATGAAGCCACTGCTAGGGTATTGGTCAATACGTTTTGCGAAATGGGTCTTGAGCAGATCGTAGATCAATCTAAGGCATTTATTAACATGACGGATGCACTGTTTCTGGACCATCTCTATGAGATTCTTCCCCCAGAACAGGTGGTGTTGGAGGTCTTAGAGACGGTTGACCCTACCCCAGAGATGATTCAATCCATAAAAAAAGTGCGAGATCAGGGGTATCAAGTGGCTCTGGATGATTTCGTATTCGGGGAGGCATATCGAGAATTGGTTGAACTGGCCAATTTTATCAAGATGGATGTTATGGCGCTTACGATCCCACAATTAGAAGCCCAGGTAAAAGTATTACAGAGCTATCCGGTACAGTTCCTGGCAGAGAAAGTCGAAAGTCACGAAGTATTTGTTCAGTGCCAGAAACTTGGGTTTGCCTTATTTCAGGGCTACTATTTTTGCAAACCTGAAATTATTAAGGGGACTCGTCTGTCTAATAATCGCATGTCCCTGGTCTTGCTTCTGGCGAAACTCCAACAGGAGGATATAACGATTCCTGAGCTGGAAGAATTAATAAAAACGGATCTAGCCTTGAGTGTAAAGCTCTTACGATATGTGAACTCAGCGTTTGTTGGGCTTCCCAAATCCGTTGATACCATTTCGCAAGCTATTTGCATGGTAGGGACCGACCGAATGCGGCAATGGGCATCGGTTATGGTCTTAGCGAATTTTGAGACGAAGCCGGTAGAATTAATGCGGATAGCTTTAGTCCGGGCCAGGATGTGCGAGGAGGTGTGCCGGGAAAAGAGCATTCCCTCCGGCCCGGGTTTTACCGTTGGTCTTTTTTCGGTCTTGGATGCGTTTTTTGATTGTGAGATGAGTCAATTGATGGAGCAATTACCACTATCTGGGGCTATCCAATTGGCTCTTTTGGAACGCAAAGGGGAATTAGGCGAGGTGCTTGAAAATGTGGTGGCCTATGAACAAACGAGATGGGAGGCAATGGACGGAAGCCATACTTCCTTATCACAACTAAGAAATATTTATTGGCAGAGCATTGCTTGGACAGACCAAGTACTCAAATCATTTCGATAAGCGGTACTTCGAGGCCCATTAAAAACTCCGTTTATCATCTATTTCCCCCGCAAAAGCATTGAGGACCCCTAACCCCATCTCCCCCAGTTCGACCGGTTTGTCTTCGTCATCCGGAGTAGCTAACTGATCGTCAGGAGCTTTTGGCGTGACCCGGGCAAGGATATCTTCCTCTAGGGCTTCGTCCGAAATATCCATATCTTGGAGCAGAGCATTCAGACGTTGGAAGGCCAGAATAGAACGGGCATGGGATTGCCAACTACCTGAAAATTCAGAGTCATTGACTTTACTAATACTCGTCCAGAACTTGGATTCTTCCTGTTCAGTCATAGAGCCAGACAGAAACAACCCAAGTTTTTCCATAAGTTTTTCTTCCGTTCGTTCCAGTCCGTCATATTGCACTATCGAGCGTTCAAATGGTCGATTTGCCAATACCTGAAAGGTTTCACGCCAATAATCGGTCGGTGGGGTGGAATCGTTATCTGGAGGAGCTGTTTCGATCTTGGCTTGTAAGCCCTGCAGAAATTGTTGTAAAGCCTTCACTTTCCTGGCTGCCAAGCTGCCCAGAGGAATTCCCCAAATATGGGCGATTTCATGATCTTTGAGAGGAAGGCTTCCCACGGTGATAAACTCCTGTTTGGAAAACTTCAGGCGACGCCGAAGGAGGATTTGCTTCCGGAGTAGCGATTGAAATTCAAGGAGGAGGCGTTTGCGTTGGAATTCTTTGGCGGGAATCTCTTGGCTTTCCCAGGCTCGGGAAAGGTGTCGAATTTCTTGGCGAATAAGGGTTACAGGAGCTTGAGTGCGTGCTTCTTGCAGTTCTTCCTCTGTGGCTTCCATATCTTTTTGGAGCAGCCGTCGAGCAATTCGCAAACTCCTCTCCAATATGGCCAGGGATTGTTCCAAAAATAGAACATGCATTCCTGGGCGTTCACGTTTTTGTCGATAGAATGTTTTGTATTGATTGGCCCGAGAGGTAATGTTTTGAACCGCTTCCAGGGTCAAAGTTCTTCCTTTGGGTTGCACCCCGGCTAAAAAACGTGAATCAGGCTGATCGGTCGCCATATAATCAATTTCATCCTGTTGAACATCAAAGTATTGCAGGAGGAGAAGCCGCAGCATGGTCCGATATTGGAGCGGTAAGGACTGGATGGTCGATTCGATATGCTCAAATGTTAGAAGCGTGGCCATGGAAATATTCGTTTCTTGACTGGTAAAAGGTTAAGAGGAAGGTGAACCGGTATCATTCAGGGATTCAAGGTAGCTGGCAGCAAATTCTCGGAGTTGCTGGACGGTGCCATTGGCATAGAGTTCGCGAGGAATTTCAACTTTCACCAATTGAGAAGGATCGACTCCTCGCTCCGCTGCCCAATCCTCATCCACATAAAGCGTGACGGCCCCATCTTTTTCGCGACGTACATATAAGATGTCTTTATCGGAAGACATGCCTGATCCCCCCAAAAATCTTTTAAAAACCTGAAGTTTTGATACCATACCCTCTTCCAAGCTGTCAAAGTTCCACAGGTGGATTCCTCACGACGGGAGTATAAGATGTAAAGCAGGTTCGGCGGAAAAAGATATAAGCGGTAAAGAGTAATGAGGGAAATGAGAAAAACCATTCGAATCCGTCCATACCCCTCGAAAAGCTTGGAAAACCCACCAGCGAAATATCAGGAGCATCCCCGAAAAGAGACCGGCGCGAAAGTCAGCAAAGTAACCAATGAGAAGGGTTAGAAGAAGAACCCCCTCCTCCTATGAGGAGGGGGTGGATCCCAAGGACAAGCTGTTTTCTAAGGAATAGACTAACGCAGGGAATGACAAGGGAGGACGGGAACCAGGTGCATCTTTGAGAAAACGATTCCCCACCCATGGAATTGGGAGGCCTTACAGGTAAAAATCCTCAAAATGATCTCAACCATTTGGGTGACCACATTACCCTCCAAGAGTTTCAACGACCTCTTTGAGACTTTTCATGATACATGTAAAGATGGGGATATCCCGTTTGGTATAGCGGCTGCCTTCGGTTTCTCGGAGGTCCATGACTAAATCAAGAAAATCTGATGGTGAATCCGTTTCAAAGGCGACCACAAATTCTTGGTCATCCAGTCCGAATGAATATGTCGTATTCAATTTAACCGAAGGATATTTGTGGCCGATGGCGATATGTTCATCCATCATACCCTGACGCGCGGCTTTGGTTAGCAAATACCATTCTCTGGTCTTTTCAAACGGATAGACAAAAATATATTTCGCACGCCCTGGAGTAATTTTCAATCGCCGGCTATCTTGGCCTTCATGGACATGGTTGTCCACATAAACGGATCGTTTGGTCATGGAAAGGTAAGAATAGGGCGTGGTAAGGTAACGTCCCAACCCAGTGGATAGGAGCTTGGCGCTCATTTCTTGAAACATTTCCAGTTCATAGCTGATGCGCCATAACATCAAATCACAGTCGCCTCTGATTCCGGTGGTAGTATAGGGGACGGTAATGACTTTTCCCGTAAACTCTTCAGCAGCTCGGACAAATTCCTGTTTTCCGGCATCACGTTCTTCTTTGGGGAGTCGCCTCCATTGAGGGTCGACCTTATAAAAACTGAAATTTACGAACTGTCGTTTGACCGCTTCTTCAGCACCGGCCATGATAGGACCTCCGTAGGGGAAAACCTGTGAAATTAGAACAACTTAAAAAAAATGGTATTAACATCGAACATAGAGGATTGTCAACGTAGAAGTCTTTTGCCGCCGGTTTGTCAATAAAATGGGAGAAGGGACGCTGGCCAATTGTGAACTAGATAAAAGGCAGGAAAATGGTGAAAATGAACAAGCAATCAATGCCCAGTCAAGATAAAAGAATCCCAAAACCATTACCGGGGGATCCGTTTTTTAAATGGATTGCTCGGAAGAGGTGTGGCGGTATCTCATGGGTGATAGGCTTTGGATGTATGTTCTTCTTTGTGATTGGCACAGTGCATTCGGTTGAAGCCATTATTCTCGACCCATCTCCATCTCAGGTCGAAGAGGCGATTGCTCGTGGAGAAATGTTGGCTCAAACGCGTCAACCCCCCGTCACTTTATATGCTCAATTTGGTAATCAGGAGTATGCGGCTTCTCCAAGCCCGCATGGATTTTTAATGACCAAGCTAAGTGGGGTGGCCGTGATGGCCGGGCACTATGCTCTTCGAGGAGAACGGCCTTCTGAACAAGATCTATCACGAATTCTATCCGAGGAAGAGCTTCAAATCGTTGTGACGGTGTTTGGAGATTCTCCGATCTTTGCCCAAGGTAGTTATCTCCTCATGAAGCAAGGGGATCGTCTAATAAAGCCTACTCGCATTCGTGCCGATGGTCGTGCGGAGTCAATCGGGCCAATTGCCAATCATCCGGTTTTTCGTGCCAAAATCGTGGCCACCTTTGCTTATCAGAGCTTTTCGCCAGAGGCAAAAACAATTATTTCGGTGTTCCCGGGAGTTGGGGGAGAAGTCACGTTTGACCTCGATTTTTCCCTCATTCCTTAATCGGAGCTTTTTGAGCAATCACTAGAATGTCCTAAAATATTGAGAATCATGAAAAGGTTGACCGCGCATATCATCGCCATCGGGTCTGAATTGCTCCATGGGGGACGAATCGATAGCAACTCCGTCGGTATTGCCGAAGTATTGGCTCAAAGTGGAATTGAAGTGAAACAGAAAGTTGCCGTTGGCGACCATGAGCTGGATATCTGCACCGCAGTGCTGAGTTCCGCCACTCAAGCTGATGTGATCGTGACGACGGGCGGATTGGGTTCCACCTTGGATGACTGCACGCGCGAGGCTGTTGCGGCTGCATGTGGACGAACCCTCGTCATGAGGACACAGGCGCTCCGTATGGTGCAGGCTCACTTGAAGACACGAAATAGAGTTTTGACGCCGGTTATGACCCGTCAGGCGTTTATGCCCTCCAGGGCCTTCATCCTAGAGAATCCTGTCGGAACCGCACCTGGATTTTCCCTCAAGGTGGGAAAAGCTCAGCTCTTTGTATTGCCTGGAGTTCCCCGCGAAGCTCTGGCCATGGCCCAAGTCCATATTCCATTGTATTTCGCAAAAAAATATAGGAGAGAAAGGCGGGGGCTTTGGTCCCATTCCCTCAATACGGTTGGAATATCCGAAACGGAAGTTCAAGGCCATGTGATGCCTCTGATTAAACGTTATCCCTCAATGCAGTTCAGCTTTTTGGCTTCAACGTCAGGAGTGAAAGTGACCGTGAGTTGTTGGCGAGTTCAGGAATTGAATAAATCTGATTCCAAAAACATCAGGCCTTTCCCGGAGGGCGAAGGGGCCGTTCGGAACATTCGAGCGGCGTTAGCCCCCTGGTTGTATTCCGAAGGGGAAGAAAGGATGGAGGAAGTGGTGGGGAAATTGTTGGCGTCCCGGTCACTGACCCTTGCCGTGGCAGAGTCGTGTACCGGAGGCCTGGTGGCGCATCGCTTAACGGAGGTGCCAGGAAGTTCCATCTATGTGGATCGAGGAATCGTGTCCTATAGTAACAGGGCCAAGCAACAGCTTTTAGGAGTGCGTTCATTAACCTTGAAACAATATGGAGCAGTGAGTCTTCAGGTTGCTCACGCCATGGCCAAAGGTATACGCAAACGCAGTCGTGTGGATGTTGGACTGAGTTTGACCGGTATTGCCGGACCAAGCGGAGGGAGCCTGGAGAAGCCTGTCGGCATGGTATGCATGGCCATCGATGGACCCTATGGAACAGAAGCCAGACAATTTCAATTTTGGGGCAACCGGTCAGAGATTAAATTCCGTTCCTCCCAAGCCGGATTAGATTTTGTTCGGCGGTATCTCCTGGATAGGGGAGGGAAAAAGGGAGATCCTGCCCATGGCTGATATTCGAGCATTCTTAGCCATGAAGCCCCCCTCGGATGTGCAAGCCTCATTAGCCAACTTACAACAATCGCTTCGTCCTTTCCTGCCTCTGGTCAATTGGGTACCGCCTGAAAATATACATGTGACATTAAAGTTTTTGGGAAACATCCCCTCAGAAATGGTTTTTCAATTGCATGATCTTTTAAAAGAAGTTGGCCCCCAGCGATCGGTGTTTATGTTAGCGATCCAAGGGTTGGGGGTTTTCCCGGATCTTCGATCGCCCAAGGTCCTTTGGGCCGGTCTGGCGGGATCAGTGGAGCGATTAATTGAGTTGCATGATCAACTCCACCTTCTTATTGAGCCATTAGGGTTTCCTCTTGAAGATAAAGCCTTTCATCCCCATGTGACTCTTGCCCGTATCAAGTCTCATTGGAGGGAGGTCGGGGCTGTACTCAGGGAGCGAGGCTCAATTCAATCACAAGAGGTGGTCAGTGAATGGTTAATCGATAGCTTTGTGTTATACCGGAGTGAACTGTCTTCTTCTGGAGTCCATTATGATCCGCTATGGACGGTGCCATTGAGTAGATCTTCCGCCAATTGATAATGAAGAGTGAAAGGCCATCGTTGGCCTCTATGTAGCATTTTGTGGACGGAAGATCAGCCAAAGAGACAGAAATGGAAGAGGAAGTGTGGAGCCATTTACCTGTTAAAGAGTGTCGGGTAAGATAGTCCGCAATTAGTTTGCCCACCGACTTTCAACCAAAGGATTGTTTTATGGCCGAACGTGCAGTCCCAACAAAAGATTTACAAAAAGATACTCAGAAGGAAGGCAGAAAACGCGCATTGGATTTAGCCCTGACTCAAATTGAAAAGCAGTTTGGAAAAGGGGCTATTATGAAGTTAGGCACGGACCATGTGTCCGAAGATGTCCAGGCCATTCCGACCGGGTCGATTGCTTTGGATATGGCATTGGGAGTGGGGGGATTACCGCGTGGCCGCGTTATTGAAATTTTCGGACCGGAATCCTCTGGGAAGACGACTCTATGCTTACATGCGATTGCTGAAGCTCAAAAGGCTGGAGGCGCGGCCGCGTTCATTGATGCGGAACATGCTTTGGATATCACCTATGCCAAAAAACTGGGTGTCCAAACCGATGATCTGCTGGTGGCCCAACCCGATACAGGGGAACAGGCGTTGGAAATTGCCGAAACATTGGTGCGGAGCGGGGCTCTGGATCTCATCGTAATCGATTCGGTGGCCGCCCTGGTGCCCCGAGCGGAAATCGAAGGGGAGATGGGTGATTCCCATATGGGGTTACAAGCCCGTCTCATGTCCCAAGCCTTACGCAAGCTCACCGGCGCCATTTCCAAGTCGCATGCCGCAATCATTTTCATTAATCAAATTCGAATGAAAATTGGAGTGATGTTTGGCAATCCTGAAACGACCACAGGTGGCAATGCCTTAAAATTTTATTCTTCCGTCCGGTTGGATATCCGGCGAATTGAATCAATTAAAGAGGGACAGGATGTCACCGGCAGCCGTGTTCGAGTCAAGGTTGTGAAAAATAAAATGGCCCCTCCCTTTAAGCAAGCTGAATTTGATGTCATGTTTGCCGAGGGTATTTCCCGGGTTGGTGAGATTGTCGATCTGGGGGTGGATCGACGAATTATTGAAAAGGCTGGGGCTTGGTATTCCTATAAGAACGAACGATTAGGGCAAGGTCGAGAAGCGGTGAAGGTTTTCTTGAAAAGTAATCCGGATATTGCGCAGGATATTGAACAACAAATTCGTCTCAGTTTCAATCTTCCCACCGATGCCGGTTCTTCGGAGATTTCTCCTTCAGGGAAAGCTGATGCGAAAAAAACGACAGGGGGGAAGGCTTAAACGATTCAGTTCGTTAGTCTGTTGGACACTCATATGATTTCTACTTCTCACGCGTTACGGCAAGCATTTGTCGATTATTTTGGAGATCGCGGTCATACGGCTGTTCCGAGTTCTCCGCTCATTCCCCAGGCTGACCCGTCTCTGTTGTTTACCAATGCCGGTATGAATCAATTTAAGCGAGTGTTTTTAGGAGAGGAATCCCGGCCCTATGTGCGGGCGGTGTCTATTCAAAAATGCATGCGGGCAGGGGGCAAGCACAATGATCTGGAAAATGTGGGTTTTACCAGACGGCATCATACGTTTTTTGAAATGCTGGGTAATTTTTCCTTCGGGGATTATTTTAAAGATGATGCCATACGATTTGGTTGGGAGTTCCTTACTCAGATCGCAGGGTTGCCTTCCGATCGGATGTGGGTCACCGTGTTTCGGGATGATGATGAGGCACATGAGCTGTGGCGTTCCCGCATTGGGGTTCCAGAGAATCGTATTGTCCGGCTTGGTGAGAAGGATAATTTTTGGCAAATGGGAGAAACGGGCCCTTGTGGGCCCTGTTCAGAAATTTTAATTGATCAGGGGGAATCGTTTGGTTGCGGACAATCCACTTGCGCGGTGGGGTGTGATTGTGACCGATATTTGGAAATTTGGAACTTAGTGTTCATGCAATTCGATCGCGATCCCTCGGGGCGTCTCAATCCCCTGCCCAAGCCCAGTATTGATACCGGAATGGGGCTGGAACGGTTGGCGGCAGTCACACAACAAGTGCCGTCTAATTATGATAGCGACATTTTTCTCCCTCTGCTGAAGGACATTGGTCAGCAATGCGGGGTTCAATATGGAGCCCAGGTGATTTCTGACCGATCGATGCGGGTGATTGCGGATCATTTACGGGCCATGACATTTTTGATTACGGATGGGGTCTTGCCGTCAAATGAGGGGCGGGGCTATGTGTTACGGCGAATCATGCGACGGGCTTCCCGCCATGGACGCTTGCTGGGGGTTGAACGGGAATTCCTATTCAATGTGGTCCCTAGTGTGGTCAGCCAGATGGGCTTGGTATATCCCGAATTACGCCAAATGGAATCGACGATTGCCGAGGTGGTGCGGGTGGAGGAAGAACGCTTTATTGGAACATTGGAGCAAGCGCTCCCTCTGCTTAATCAGTTGCTTGTTGAGACGAAAGAAAAAGGTCTGGCCCAATTAGAGGGGGAAGCCATTTTCAAGCTCTACGATACGTATGGCTTTCCCGTGGATTTGGTCGAGGATGCGGCCAGGGAAGAGGGACTGGCCGTGGATCATGCTGGCTATCAAACAGCACTGGAGGCTCAACGGGAGCGTGCAAGAAAAACCGCCAAATTTTCAGTCGGGGAAGCTCGAGGAGGGTTGCTGAAGGCTCTTGACGCGTTCCCTCCCACACAATTCGTCGGGTATGGCCTTGAGTGCAATCGGGGGACCTTGTTGGCTATGGTGAAGGACGAACAATTAGTAAAGGAAGCGGTTCAGGGAGATATCCTGGAATTTGTATTGGATGCAACCCCATTTTATCCAGAGGGGGGTGGGCAAGTAGGTGATCATGGCAGCTTCGTCGGTCCCTCCTCTCGTATTCAGATTCAGGATACGGTGAAAGTGGGAAAGGGGTGGTTTTTACACAAAGGTCAGGTTCTGGAAGGGCATGTGGAGGTAGGAGATTCATTAACCGCTTCAGTGAATAGCGGGCTTCGACATGATGCAGCCAGGAATCATACCGCTACCCATTTGATGCATGCCGCCTTGCGCGAGGTTCTGGGGCCGCATGTTAAACAACAAGGATCGTTGGTCGCGCCAAACCGTCTTCGCTTTGATTTTACCCATTTTAAGGGACTGACTGCTGGGCACATTCACGATATTGAAAGCCTCGTTAATGAACAAATTCGCCATGACAGCTTGGTTCAATCCGGCGAAATGGGGATTCAGGAGGCATTGAGCCGTGGCGCCCTGGCCTTTTTTGGCGACAAATACGGTGAACATGTTCGCGTTGTCGAAATTGGGGACTTTAGTAAGGAATTGTGTGGAGGGACTCATTGTAAGCACACTGGAGAGATTGGGTTGTTTCGAATTGTCTCCGAAGCCGGAGTGGCAGCAGGGGTCAGGCGCATCGAAGCATTAACCGGTGAAAACGCGGTGCGTTCGGCTCAGGAAAAGGATTCAGAATGGCGTGAATTGGCTGGTATTTTGAAAGCGGCCCCCACGGAAGTCTTGGATAAAACCAAAAAACTGCTGGTTACACTCCGGGAGGCTGAACGTCAGCTGGAGCAAGCTAAACAGAAAATCTTGGAGTTGGAAGGGGCGGGTAAAGATATTGCCATTCGTGATATCCAGGGGATACCGGTATTGGTGCAGCGAGTTGATGGCCTGACCATACCGGAGCTGCGGACCTATTCCGATAAAGCGCGACATAAAGTTCCAGGTGGCCTTCTGGTGTTGGGAACCGTCAAGGAGGGGAAAGTGTCCTTTCTCGTGATTGTGGATAAAACGATCTCGACTAAAGTTCCGGCAGGGAAACTAGCCCAACATGTGGCGCAACTCGTTGGGGGATCTGGTGGGGGGAGGCCAGAAATGGCCCAGGCCGGCGGAAGCCAACCCGAACATCTCGATACGGCTCTGGATAGTGTCTATACGTATGTGGCCTCGCAATTAGGTTGAATATCATACATTTTCGGGGAGGGGATGCCTCTCAAGTGATCAAGTAAATATCAAAATTGCCCTGTTATGAACCGAAGAGGATAGACAGAGAGGGCGAACGGCTATGCAAGGGGTTCGAATTTTCATGGCGGTCCTAATTTGGGGTGGCCTGTTGGGAGTTGGCGCTGTGGCTGGCTTTCAATGGTTGAACCAACCGTCAGGGAATTCAGCTGCCCTTCATCTGATTGATGTTCCTCCTGGAACCTCTTTTAAACAAGTCGCCTCCCTATTATACGAACGACACCTTGTCCAAGCCCCCTGGTTTGTGACCCTTCTTGGTCGTATTCAAGGACTTGATCGAAAAATATTTCCTGGGGAATACGAATTACATGAGGGTATGCGCACAACAGAAATTTTGGAGAAATTGGGGAAAGGGGAGTTGTATCAGCATGCCGTGACGATTCCCGAAGGGTTCTCTGTTGCGCAAATTGCCGACTTGCTCAACCAGAAGGCTTTGGCTAGGAAGGAAGAAGTGCTTCAGCTCCATCGGGACCCGGAGTTTATTCGCAGCTTAGGACTCACGGGCCTTAGCCTTGAAGGTTATTTATTTCCTGATACCTATCAATTTGCGCGGTATACCCCGGCAGACGTCATTCTCAAAGCGATGGTCAACCGGTTTCAGGAAGTCGTGACGACTGATATTCGAAATCAAGCCGCCCGTATGGGTATGACGCTTCAAGAAGTATTAACTCTGGCTTCGGTCGTGGAAAAGGAAACTGGACTTTCAGTTGAACGTCCTCTTGTGGCCGGAGTCTTTCATAACCGGCTGAAAAGAAATATCCCCCTACAAAGCGATCCCACCGTTATTTATGCCATTGAAAATTTCGATGGGAATATTCGGAAGGCTGATCTCTCAATCAATAGCCCCTATAACACCTACCGCGTGCGGGGTCTTCCCCCTGGTCCTATAGCCAACCCTGGATTAGAAGCCATCAAGGCTGTTTTGGACCCTACTCCCACCCAATTCGTGTATTTTGTTTCCCGGAATGATGGCAGTCATGAGTTTTCGGCTACCTTGGCCGAGCACAACCGCGCAGTTGAAAAATATCAACGCCGTGGAAAAGTAAAGCACGCCTCCTAAATCGTATCCTGTGGCCGGTTTTCGGACCGGGGGCATGCCTGATCGATTGTATGTCATGGTCAGATAAAATAGAGCAACGGGCGATAGTTTCCTTACATCTGATGTAAGAGAGGGGGAAACAAGGGAGGTGTGGGGCAACATGCCCACAGCTTCTGTTTGTCCTATTTTTTCAATGTAACCCGCTCTCAGTGATTGGCTAGTGAAAATCTTGGAAAGGGTTTCTTTTGCAAGACTTGTAGATTCAACTGGAGTTTGGGCAGAGCCGCCGTTGGCGTTAATTTCGACCTTCAAGATACGTTGAGTCTTTTTTAGCGTGTGAAATGTTGCTGTAATAGAGGACGACCTCTGGCGAAGGCATTTTCTGAGATGGTAGTGTGGGGGCTTTTAAGAGGTGAAATATGACTATCCATGATCAATTAGACCGGTTGGGAGTTACCCTGCCTGCTGCTCCGCGTCCAGTCGGATCGTACGTGCCAGCCAAGCAGGCAGGAGATCTGGTGTTTGTGAGCGGTGTATTGCCGTTTCAGGATGGGAAAATTTTTAGGCCTGGGAAGCTGGGTGGAGCTTTAACGGTTGCCGATGGAGTAGAAGCGGCCAAGTTGGCCCTCTTGAATGCGTTGGCGATTGTGCAGCAGGCAGTGGGGTCACTGGATCGTATCAAATCCATCGTGCGGATGACTGGGCACGTAGCTTCAGCAGAAGGGTTCGTGGAACAACCGGCGGTGCTAAATGGGGCATCGGATTTGTTGGTCGACATTTTTGGCGATTCCGGTCGACATGCGAGATTAGCGCTTGGCGCAGCGGAACTCCCTTTGCATGCTGCTGTCGAATTGGAATTGATTGTGCAAATTAATCCTGAGTTATGAGAATTTTCCACCAGTATTTCCTGAGACATCTTCGAAGTACCATCAAAAAACTGAGCCTGGGCATTATAGGGAGTCTTGCGGTGTGGGTGTGCACGACTTCAAATATTCAAGCTCAGACGAGGAGCGAGGATTTCATACTCAAACCGACGATCTATGTAAATATCGATGCGACCACCTGGAAAACCCGCGGACGATTACTCTACGACGTCGAAGGAACCATCTTGAAAAAAGTGGGGTTGGCTGGGTTTCAAGTGGTTCGGGAGGTGATCTACCCGCATGAATATGAATTGGTCGTGATCTATCGCGAGGAGCAGGGAGCGCAATATGCTATTGATGCTTGGGGCACGACGATTCGGGTGAATTTTCGTTTTTCAGGATTGGGCCTTCCCCAGTCGAAGACCTGGAATATTGTTGAATTTTCAGAGGATGTCCAGTTTGCCTCACCTCCTTATCTAGATGCGCTGGTGAAATTGGAGACTCATCCCTATTACTTTTTTTTGGGAGAACTTTTGGAGTCTCTTATGCATGGTCAGGATTCCTCACTGTCTGAAGGGTTAAAAACGGCTGTGGAACAACGATTGACCGTGGCCTATCCGCCACCTTCCGTCTTAGCTGGGCGAGCTACCGCACAAGATCACTTTATGGATTCGTCTACCGTTGTATATCAAGATTTAGCCTTTCATCGTGCGCTGAAAGCATTGCAACAAGAGGGGCGGTTTTCCGATCAGGAGTTGGTCTTTATTGCTCGAAAAGTTCTTGTGTCACCCCTGAGATCATTACGATTGCAAGCGGTACAAGTGTTGATGCAAGGCCAAGATCTTGAGTCGTGTGGTCGCTTCAGAGATTTGGCCGAACATGACCCCGATTCTGTTATTCGCACACAGGCTAAGCAGTTTATGCACCAGTGCCCATCTTCTTAGGTGTCTGCTGCCCATGATCAATCGGAAAATGGTGATCGTTTAGGGCAATTACTCTGAAAGCCGCAAAGAGCCATGAGAGTCTTTCTTGAAATTGACGTCCAAAAAGATCGCTTGATATAGTCGGTTGTGCCATCCTCACTGATCGGGTCTACTCCGACGATTGGTATTTCCGCGGTTAGGTTGGTTGTTTTTTCCTGCCAGAATTAGACAGAAGCAATGGGGAGTGTCATTCCTGGGGAATGGTTATGGTGTCATCTTATTAATAAGGTCTTGCTATGAAATTATTTCGTATAACTTTTGGCTGCTTGCTGGTGCTGTTCGTTTTATTCCTGCCCAATCTGGCCATAGCGGAATTATTTCCGGCCAGTGGTCCCGTTGGGACCACGGTTACCATTAATGGTGAAGGTTTTGGGGATTTTCGTAACACTCAGGAAAATCGAGTTGAGTTTGATGGGGTTTCAGCCCTCATTCAATCATGGGAACCAGATTTTATTCTTGTGAAAGTGCCGTTGAAGGCGCGTTCTGGTTCTGTTGTGGTAGCTAATGGGTCTCGCCTCGTCCCCGCTGGAACATTTGATGTGCAGAATGTCCGTATTACTGGCTTGGAACCAGTAGAGGCAGAAGCTGGCTCTCTTCTGACGGTTCATGGAGAACATTTTGGAAATACGGCTGGTTCGCGAGATCCCAATACCATGTTTGGGGTAAATCAGGTGTTAATCAATGGTATTCGAGCTGAAGTACGTCGATGGCGCCCGAATAAGATTGAAGTCTTGATCCCTGCCAACGCTCTAACGGGAGCAGTGGAAGTCCGTCTTGCTTCCAGCGATCCCTTGCCGGATGGTTCGTGTTGTGCCCCGGTTGAATATGCTGTGAGTAACAAAATGCCCCTCAAGGTTATTCCTCCCATTGCTTTTGACCCACCAAGCGGTCCAATTGGCAGCAAGGTGATTCTGTCCGGCCATGGCTTTGGTGATCAGAAACCGGCTGATGGAAAAGTCTTGTTTGGCGGAAAGCCAAGTACAATTGCCCAATGGTCCAATCGTACGATTGTGGTCCATGTCCCATTGGATGCTCAATCGGGACCATTGGTCTTGCATCGGGATGGACAAGATCGAACTATTGGCAATTTTGTCGTGGTGCAAACCCAGATTACTGGCATGACTCCTAACCGTGGTCCAATTGGCACTTTGGTAACGATTCGCGGTGAAAACTTCGGGGTATATGCCGAAGGAGGAAGTACTGCTTATGCCTTTGATTTTCATTCAGCAGGGAATGGCGTGGAAATTGGTGGGGTGCCAGCGGTAATTCATCGATGGCTGGATACACAAATCGACGTGTGGGTACCCTTTAGCGGCAAAAGCGGTCCCGTGGTAGTGAAACGGGGTGGGGGGACTCCTAAAGTGGATGGAACATGTTGCGAACGCCAAGAGATTGTGACGATTTCGGCCGGAGAGTTCACGGTGGTTCAACCTGCCATCACGTCGTACGAACCCAAAGAGGCGGGGCTGGATGAGATTGTGACGATTTCTGGAAGCGGGTTTGGAAACTTTTTGAAAATTTCCGAAGCGGCTCGTCTTTCCTTAAACACTCAAGCGCATGATTGGCAGAATTACCGTTTAGGGCAGGATGTGTCACGAACCGAGGTTCTCATTAATGGCATTGCCGCGCAGGTGGTGTCATGGTCTGATCATGAAATTCGGGTCAAGGTTCCCAGGCGACCTGTTTTTGGAATTGGGAATCCGGAAGGATTTGATCCTGATTTAACCAGCGGGGAGTTGATCGTGAAACGTGGTTCTTGGGATATGCTAGAGAATGGAGCCTGTTGTACTCCCAAAAAATGGATTACTATTCCGGCTGGATCATTTAAGATTTTGCAACGAGGGTTGCCTGACCCCGATTATTATTCTGACCCTAATCCACGAAGAGATTAACGATTCCATGTTTAGTTATTCATTGCAAATTCTCAAAAAAATCAGTTTAGTTGTCCTATCTCAATGTGTATGGGGCATGATGGTATTTCATCCTTCCACGGCGGTTGGACAGGAGGTAACACCCTCCTTAAAATCCATTGAGAGTGGATCGCATGCGACCCTTTTAGGAGTACATTTTCTCAACCAAAAAGAAGGATGGGTTGTTGGAGCGGGCGGGACAATACTGCAGACTCAAGATGGGGGCATTACGTGGAAAGCTCACCCTCGTCGAACGAATGCTTTATTGACCGATATTCGTTTTGTGGACGTTTCCCATGGATGGATCCTTGGCCAAATGGGAACGATTCTTCACACCAACGACAGTGGACAGCATTGGATTCCGCAAGTCAGTGGAACGAATGGGACACTATATTCAGGAATGTTTCTGACTTCTGAGTTAGGGTGGGTGGTTGGCTCTCGAGGAGTGATTCTCAAAACTCTTGACGGCGGAGAAACTTGGAGTGACCAGGTGAGCGGGACCACTGCCGATTTGTTCGGAGTTCAATTTTTAGACGATCGGCATGGTTGGGCGATCGGGGCTTTGGGCGTGATTCTTGTCTCAAGTGATGGCGGGGCTTCCTGGACGATTCAGGAAAGCAATAATCCTGCAACTTTTTTTGATATATTTTTTATGGATAAACTTGCTGGTTGGGTTGTAGGAACTCAGGGGACAATTTTTCAAACATTGGATGGCGGACATTCGTGGGTTGACCGGACCCGACCGTGCGGAAGTCCCTGCATTAAACCAGCGGATCTTGTGGATATCCATTTTTCTTCGGCTTTATCCGGAAAAATCGTCGGAGAACGTGGGACTGTTTTGGTAACGGAAGATGCAGGATTTTCTTGGGTAGAACTTGAAGCTCTCAATACTGAAAATCTTTATGGGTTATCAATGCCCACTTCTCATCAGGGATTCGCCGTTGGTGATCATGGCACGGTTATTGAGATATTTTCCTCTTCCCCCTAAGTTTGCCATCTTACAGCATTTGCATTCGCGATGAGAGAATGGCAAGTGTAGCCAAACTTGCGGTTTCGGATCGAAGAACTCGTGCACCAAGAGAGGCATAAGAAAAATTAGCCTTTCCTGCTAACGCCAATTCCTCTGATGTCCATCCACCTTCCGGGCCGATTGCCACAATAATCGGTGCGTCCGGGTTGGCGGGTAGGGGGTATTGAAGCAACGAATGACCAATTGTACGTTCAGCCAAGATTAGTTTAGTAGGAGTGGCTGCAAAGATCTCAAGGAACTGGGAAAAAGAGGCCATTGCCTCTATCGAAGGAGGAGCCCATCGTTCGCTTTGTTGAGCGGCTTCCAAGGCAATCCGGCTCCATCGTTTTTCCAAATTGGTAGTATGGGATTTCAAAATGACCCGTTCGGTCAAAAGGGGGATGATTGTTCCCACTCCCAGCTCAGTGGCTTTTTGAATCACCCAACTCATCTTATCCCCTTTTAAAATTGCCTGACCTAGGACCATGGAGTACGGGCGAGGCAGAGGATTGGTTTCAGTTCCCTCCACACCTGCCAATAGCTCGTCTCGTGTAACTTTTTTGACTGTGGTCACATATCTGATTCCTCTCTCATCATTAAACGTAAGCGATTCGCCTGGTCTCGTCCGTAAACTTTTGACTAAATGCTGATAAAGGTCCCCTTGAATGAGAATGGTATTGTCCACCACCTGGGTGGATGGAATAAAAAAGACTGGCATGGGACTTTCGTGCCCGTTTTGTAAAGGGTGGCTAGAACTAGTCAAAAAGGTTTTTGACTTTGTCAAATAGTCCCTCACCCTGAGAGTCCATGGAAATCCCGCTTTCCTGGGCGAAGGCATTAAGAAGTTCGCGTTGTTTGGGGGTGAGTTTGGTGGGAATATCAATTTTAATGCGAACCAATTGGTCGCCTGGAACTTTAGATTTTAGTCCGGGTGCACCAAGCCCTTTTAAGCGTAAAATTTGATCATGCTGGGTGCCTTCAGGAATTTTTACCATAGAGGGACCTTTGAGAGTTGGAACTTCGACTCGGCCCCCTAACGTCGCTGTCACAAAATTGAGATGAAGGTCATAAAGAATCTCCTGGCCTTTTCGATGAAAATGAGGATGTGGGCGCACATTGAGGGCCACATATAGATCGCCTGGATGGCCGCCATTCATCCCATGTTCACCTTCATTAGCCAATCGTAACCGCATTCCGGTTTCTACTCCAGCTGGAATAGTGACAGATAGCATACGCTCCTTATGAACGCGTTTTTGCCCATGGCAGGACTTGCATGGATCAGAAATAACTTGGCCTGATCCTTGGCATTGGCCACAAGGTCGATTAATTGTAAAAAATCCCTGTTGAAGTCTGATTTGGCCGGCACCACGACAGGTGGAACATGGTTGAACGGCCTTCTCCGATTTCGCTCCGGTGCCATGGCAGGACTCACAGATTTCCCATCGAGGAATTTTTAGTTTAGCTTCCTTTCCATTAATCGCTTCTTCAAAAGAAATTTCAAGGTTGTATTGAAGGTCGTTGCCTTGTTCTGCGCGTCGTCCACCGCGTCCGCCGCCAAAGAAATCTTCAAAAATATCCCCAAAAACATCCCCAAACCCCCGCCCAAAATCAAAGCCCTCGGCACCGCCAAATCCTTGCCCTGCTGCGGCGTGCCCGAACATATCGTATTTTTTCCGGCGATCGGCATCGCTTAAGACTTCATAGGCTTCGCCGGCTTCCTTGAATTTTTCCTCTAAGGATTTTTTCTGGGCAGGATCGGACTGAAGATCGGGATGATATTGACGTGCCAACTTACGAAATGCCTTCTTAATTTCATCATCAGTGGCATTACGGTCCACACCCAAAACTTCATAGTAGTCACGTTTTCCTGCTTGGGCCATTAGGAATACCGTGAAAGAGAGAGTAATGGAGTCATGTCATTGGGCCTCAAAACATTGTTTACAATGGGAAAAATTAACTTTTTCCTTTATCGACTTCCTCGAATTCTGCATCGACTACTTTTTCATCACCCGCAGTGCCGCCGGTCTGCTGTTCAGGCCCTGCAGAGGCCCCTGGTCCACCGGTTTGGCCATCCGTGGAAGCTTTCTTGTACATCTCCTCCGCAAGTTTATGAGAGGCAGTGGTCAGATTTTGGAGCGCGGTTTTGATCGCCTCACTATCAGTGCCCTCAATGGCTTTCTTCAGACCGTCCACCGCTTCGGTGATTTTGGTTTTTTCTTCTGGGTCGATTTTATCCCCATGCTCAGAGAGATTTTTCTCTGTGCTATAAATTAACGTGTCCGCTTGATTTTTCAATTCAACTAATTCCCGTTTCTTTTTGTCTTCTTCCGTATGGCTTTGTGCGTCTTTAACCAATCGTTCCACTTCTTCTTTGCTTAAGCCACTTGAAGCCGTAATCTTAATGGACTGCTCCTTTTGGGTGGCCATATCTTTGGCATGGACATGGACGATACCATTGGCATCAATATCAAATGTAACTTCAACTTGCGGAATGCCTCGTGGGGCGGGTGGAATTCCCACCAAATCAAATTGTCCGAGTAGTTTATTGTCTGCAGCCATTTCCCGCTCACCTTGGAAGACGCGAATCGTCACCGCAGTTTGGTTGTCTGCGGCCGTGGAGAAGATTTGACTCTTTTTGCTGGGAATGGTGGTGTTTCGTTCAATGAGTCTGGTGAAGATTCCCCCTAAGGTTTCAATCCCCAAGGAAAGGGGCGTTACATCTAAGAGAAGGACATCCTTGACTTCACCTTTCAACACCCCGCCCTGAATGGCTGCTCCAATGGCAACGACTTCGTCAGGGTTCACCCCGCGATGCGGTTCTTTCCCAAAGAATTGTTTGACTCGTTCGATAACCTTTGGCATACGGGTCATGCCTCCAACCAGCACGACTTCATTGATTTCACCTGTTGTCATTCCCGCATCCGCTAGGGCCTTTTTACAGGGTTCGATGGAGCGTTCAATCAAATCTCCTACTAATTGCTCGAGTTTGGACCGTGTCAGTTTTAAGACCAAATGTTTAGGTCCGCTGGCATCGGCGGTAATGAACGGTAAGTTAATCTCAGTTTCTTGAGAGGCAGACAATTCGATTTTTGCACGTTCAGCGGCTTCCTTGAGGCGTTGAAGAGCCATGCGATCATTGCGTAGATCAATGCCTTGGTCTTTCTTAAATTCATCGACCAGCCAATCCATGATACGCAGGTCGAAATCGTCTCCGCCTAGGAAGGTGTCACCGTTTGTGGATTTCACCTCAAATACACCATCTCCGATTTCTAAAATAGAGATGTCAAACGTACCTCCTCCTAGGTCGTACACTGCGATTCGTTCGTCTTTCTTCTTGTCAAGTCCGTAGGCAAGTGAGGCGGCCGTGGGCTCATTAATAATTCTCAGTACATTCAACCCGGCAATTTGACCAGCATCCTTAGTGGCCTGTCGTTGACTGTCGTCGAAGTAGGCGGGCACGGTAATCACCGCATCGGTGACCTTTTCCCCAAGATAGTCTTCAGCGGTTTGTTTCATCTTTTGAAGAATCATAGCTGATACTTGAGGCGGGCTGTATTGTTTACCGCGAATCTCTACGTGTGCATCACCATTTTCAGCCTGAGTGACCCTATAGGGGAGCCGTTTTAATGCATTTTGGACTTCTGGAGCGGAAAAACGTCTTCCCATCAAACGCTTCACCGAATAGATCGTATTTTCAGGATTGGTGATGGCTTGACGTTTGGCAATTTGACCGACTAATCGTTCATCTTTGTCTGTGATAGCGACTACGGAAGGCGTTGTGCGCCCGCCTTCTGAATTAGCGATAACGGTAGGATCTCCTCCGCTCATAATCGCTACGCAAGAATTGGTAGTCCCTAAGTCAATTCCGATAATTTTACCCATCGTTATATTCCTCCCTTTTCACTCAGGTTCGATCGTCTTGGTTTATGCAATTGATTGATTATGAAGAAGGTTCTTTTGAGACCGTTACCATGGCCGGTCGGGCAATCCGGTCATGTAGGAAATATCCTTTTTGAAATTCGTCTACAACCATATTAGGCTCAAGGGTAGAAGATTCCACCTGAGCAACAGCTTGATGCATACTCGGATCAAATGCCTGTCCGGCACTAGAGATTTGGCGTAAACCTAATTTTTCCACCGTCTCCAAAAAAGATTTTCGTGTCAGTTCAATCCCGTCCATCACGGCGTTATTTAATCCGGCATCTTTCCCGCATTGTATGGCTCGTTCAAGGTTATCAATCACGGGCAAGAGGTTTTTCAATAAGGATTCATTTGCAAATTTGATTGCTTCGCTAAGATCGCGTTGACTGCGGCGTTTATAGTTTTCAAATTCTGCGGCAAGTCGAAGGTACTTATCTTGTGCAGCCAGTAATTCTTCTTGGAGGTCTGGTAGAGTGGCCGTTTCCGTATCATCATGGGAAGAAACCTCCGTACCAGAGGTTGGGGGGGGAGGATTTCCGGTAATATCCTGAAGGTCGGCTTGTTCCGATTTTCCTGCTTGAGATTCTTCTGAACAGTTACCCATGACCCGCTATCCTTCAAAGAAATCCAAATTTGTCTTGCCGTGTCGTTTTAGATAGTCACATCCCTGAGCAAGTCAACCCACGCTAGCAAAAAAACTCATTGTTGTTCTTGAAATTCGATGATGAGGTGAAGGAAAGATTTTAGTTATCCACAGGATTGCAAGTGCCGAGAGTGGAGAATGGCTAGGCCCTCCAATGTTAAATTTGGCCTAACTTCTTGAATTGTTTTAGATATTTTCACAATAGCTTGAGAGAGTCCGCCAGTCGCGATCACAAAGGCTGGTTCAGAAATTTCTTGTTGAATGCCTGTGACAATAGCGTCCACTAAACCGGCATAGCCAAACATAAGGCCAGACTGCATGCTGGTAACGGTATTTTTCCCGATAACGGATGAGGGAGTGATCAGGTCAACTTTAGGGAGTTTTGCCGTTTTCAGATGGAGTGAATCTGCGGCGCTTTTCAAGCCAGGAGCAATGACACCGCCTAAATACACCCCTGCTTGAGAAATGGTGCAAAATGTGGTGGCTGTTCCAAAATCCACGATTATTAGGGACTGTTGATACTGATTAATAGCGGCAACTGCATTAACAATTCGATCACTCCCTATTTCTTCTGGATTGTCATATTGCAATTTCAACCCATGGGGAGACTTAGATGTGACGATAAATGGCGTACAGTTGAAGAACGACTGGACCAGTGACTCAAAAACTGTCGTAAGCGGTGGAACCACACTGCTTATAATACAACCAGTGACATTGTCAGGGGACAAATTTTTAAAAAATAAAAGAGAATGAAGTATGGTGCCATACTCATCGGAGGTCTGAGTGTGATTGCTAGCCAATCGCCAGTTAGCGATTAGTTGGCCTTGATCAAAGATGCCGCAAACGATATGCGAATTACCGATATCAATGGCTAAAAGCATACAACGGGTCTTCTCGCAAGAAGATTATGAGTATCACAAAATGTCAGGGTAAGCCTACAGGGCGAATATGAAGAATATCAGCTGAGTGAACATCTACAATCTTATCGAATTGTGTAGTGACCTGGGAAGAGATGGGACGCACCTGGAGTTGACCCTGTTCGCCAATAGCTTGTGCGAAGCCAGTGAGATTTGATCCATCTGGAAATTGGACCTGGATGATGTGGCCGATGGTACTGGAGTAGCGCTGATAGTTTTCGTTTGCCTGATTTAAGATCCCAGTGTGTGAGTTGGCCAACTCGGCAAATTCCTCTTCCAGTGCCATCGTAATCTTTCGAAGGAGGGTGAGGCGGTCCCAGTCGTGGCCACTTTCCTGGCGAAGCGATGTTGCCGTCTCCTGTAACTCTACGGGGAGTGTTGCGGTATTCAGGTTGACATTAATTCCAAATCCAATCACGACCCATCGTGTCCCATTTCTATCGTTGGCACTTTCGCAGAGAATTCCCCCAACCTTTTTCTTCTGTATGAGAATGTCATTGGGCCATTTGAGAGAGAGCGGCAGATCAGTTATTTCCTTAAGTGTCTTAGCAATGCTTACCCCCGCAAGTAGAGGAATCCATCCGGTATTCTGAATTGGAAACGTGGGCTGGAGTTGTTTCACCAGCGAGGCATAAATATTCAGACAGGGTGGAGAAAACCACCGGCGTTCTAATCTTCCCCGTCCCCGTGACTGACCGTTCGTACAAATCAAGATACCGTCTTGAGGGGTTTGATGAATGAGTTCTAGGCCAAATGAGTTGGTGCTGGACATCTCCTCAAAGGCGAAAAGCGTCGTGCCGACCTGTTTGTTTGGAAACGCGGCTGCTAATTCTGTCGGGGAATATATCGACATGGCCAAACCATTATTATTGGTTTGAACGCCGTTGAATTTTGGTGGGGCGAGTCTTAGGGAGAGGAAAGATTTCCATGCTGATATCCATGGACGGGGCAGAATGAGTTAGGGCACCCATAGAAATAAAATTAGGTTTTGCCTGAGCCATTGCCTGGATATTGCCCAAGGTGATGCCTCCTGAAACCTCAGTCAAAGCTCGGCCCTTAATTCTAAGAATGGCTTTTCTGACTTGCTCAGAGGTCATATTATCCAAAAGAATAATATCGGCTTTTCCTTCCAAGGCTTGGTCTACCTGGTTCAGATTTTCCACTTCCACGCATATTTTTAATCCATGCGGCGCGTGGGCTTTGGCTTGGAAGCAGGCTTGCGTGATTTCAATGCGTTGAGTGGCGAGTATGGCCAGATGGTTATCCTTGATCAGGACTCCATCATAAAGGGATGAGCGGTGATTGTGGCCACCGCCTAATCGAACTGCCCACTTTTCAAGTACCCGGAGTCCCGGAGTGGTTTTTCGTGTATCCACCAGAATTGTGTTGTATCCCTTGATGGCCTGACAGCATTTGTAAGTAAACGTACTAATCCCTGAAAGGCGTTGGAAAAAATTCAAGGCAACACGTTCGCCCTGGAGTAATGACCGGGCTGATCCGGAAATCGTGAGAATCGGCGTGGTTGTGGATACGTATTGACCGTCAGTGGTGTGAGGAGTGACCTGCAGGGTCTGATCAACCTGACGGAAGGCTTCTTCCGCCACAAGAACTCCCGCAACTACTAGAGGTTGGTTGGCGATAATCCGAGCCTGTGCTTGAACCGTTTCTTCTATCAGGATATTGGAAGTAATATCGCCATAAGTGAGATCTTCTGCCAAGGCAGTTTGTACGATCTGTTGAAGCGCTGGCCTAGGAGGGGGCGCGATTCGGATTCTTTGAGACATTAGGATAACATCGTGCCTAATTGTTGTTGCGTGCTCGTAAGGACTTCCAATTCCTTCTGAATGGTGGTCAGGCGATCTTCAGAATCTTTGATGACAGCGGGTTCGGCCTTATCGCGGAAATCTGCTGAGCCGAGTCTGCCTTGAAGTCGGGCACATTCTTTTTCTTTTTCGGTTTTTTGTTTCTGAATTTTTTTTAGAACCTCAGCGAGATCAATCTGAGGCTCAACAGGCGTTCCTACCGTGAGTGTGCCTGAAACCAGATTGAGCATGTGGTTTTTTGGCCATTGATCTTGTGTCTCAATGTGAATGGGCGAACGGAGGAGAAATTTTAGATAGGGAATTAAATTGGACAGACCACCGGACTGAGAGGAGGAGGAGAGCATGCCCCAAACGGGTAAGGATGCGGAGGGAGATACTCCAAGCATGGCTCGGCTAGTTCGGGCGGTAGTAACAAAAGATTGCAAAAGTTGGATGGCCTGTTCGGCTTCTTGGTCTACCCATTCCGGCTGTTCCGTTGGAAACGGTTGTGTGACGATGGATGTCCCCTCATGGGGAAAGGTCTGCCAAATTTCTTCGGTGATAAATGGCATAATGGGATGCAGTAATCGTTGAATGATTTCAAACGTCTCCAGCATGGTTTCACGACTGGAATGGGCCTCAGGCTGATCAGGGTTTTGCATGCTGACTTTGGTTAATTCGATATACCAGTCACAGTATTCATGCCAAAGGAACTGATAAAGATGGGAGGCCGCTTGGTCAAACCGAAATTCTTCTAGCGATTTGTTGACAGCTCCAATGGTCTGGTTGAGCCGGCTAAAAATCCAACGGTCAGGCAGGGAGCGGTGGGCTAGAGGAGGAGGTTCATTGGGTTTCGTGGTTGTATGAAGTTGAATGAATCGGGCTGCATTCCATATTTTGGTGACAAAATTGCGATACCCTTCAATTCGTTCTTCCGCTAGACGGATATCTCGGCCTGGAGACGCCATGGATGTAAGGGTAAATCTCAGCGCGTCCGTTCCATACTGCCTCATTTTGGTTAATGGATCGATGACGTTGCCTTTGGACTTACTCATTTTTTGTCCTTCGGCATCACGAACCAACGCATGAATATAGACGTCACGAAATGGGACTTGACCGGTAAATTTAATGCCCATCATGATCATTCTGGCCACCCAGAAAAATAAAATGTCGAGTCCGGTGACCAGGGTTGATGTGGGGTAAAACTTTTTTAAATTATCGGGATCATTTGGCCACCCTAACGTAGAAAATGGCCAAAGGGCTGAAGAAAACCAGGTATCCAGCACATCGGGATCTTGCAGGAAATCAGTCCCGCCACATGTGGGACATGTTGAGGGTGCGGTTTTGGAAACAATGGGAGAGGCCTCTGACCTAATAATGAGGAGACTCATTTGGGGTGTCTTGGGCAAAAGGGCATCTTCAGCTGTGCCTCTCGCCTCATGTCCATTTTCTGATAGATGGTCTTTATTGCATGTGCGACAATACCAGGCGGGTATTTGGTGTCCCCACCAAATTTGGCGGGAAATACACCAGTCTTTGATCTGCTTCATCCAACCAAGGTAGTTATTCTTCCAGCCTTCTGGATGAATGCGGATTTTTCCTGTTTCCACTGCTTCAATGGCCGGATCGGCCAAGGGTTGGATTTTGACGAACCATTGAGGCGAAAGATAGGGCTCAACAGTGGTTTTGCAACGATAACACTTTCCCACGGCCATCTGGTGATCCTCAATCTTGAGGAGCAATCCCTCGTCCTCCAAAAATTTCAGGACAATTGGTCTGGACTCCAACGCGGTTTTTCCTTTCAAGGCTTGGCTAAGAGTTGGGTCCACTCCTGCGGCCTGCAATCCAGAGAGTGACATGCGTCCTTGGTGATCGAGGAGGGCTAACCTGGGTAAATGATGCCGTTCTCCGGCCTCGAAGTCGTTAAAGTCATGTGCCGGTGTAATTTTCACTGCTCCGGTTCCAAATTCCCGATCAACTAAAATCGCATCACCGACAATTTCAACCTTCCGGGATGTTAATGGAAGAGAAATCGATTGCTTAAGGAATCCTTGGAAACGGGGATCTTCTGGATGAACAGCCACTGCGGTATCTCCGAGGAGGGTTTCTGGGCGAGTCGTAGCTACTACTAGATGACGATCAGAACCATCTGCTAGGGGATAGCGGATATAATAAAGCTTTCCCTTAATTTGTTCATGCTCAACTTCAATGTCCGAAATGGCCGTGAGGCAGCGTGGACACCAATTGATCAATCTTTCTCCCCGATAGATCAGTCCCTCCTGATGGAGGCGAACAAAGACCTCACGAACTGCGATCGATAAGTCGTTGTCCATGGTGAAGTAAATGCGGCTCCAATCGCAGGAGGCCCCTAATTGTTTTAACTGACCGATAATCATATCCCCGGATTGATCACGCCACTGCCACACACGCTTAATGAAAGCTTCACGCCCCATGGCCTCCCGCGTGGTGCCTTCTTGAGCCAATTGGCGTTCAACCACGTTTTGGGTGGCAATGCCGGCATGGTCCGTTCCTGGAATCCAGCGTGTTCGAAAGCCTTGCATGCGGCGCCATCGAATCAATATGTCTTGAAGGGTGTTATTCAGTGCATGGCCAATATGGAGGGAGCCTGTAACGTTGGGGGGGGGGATTACGATAGAGTAGTGGAGGGCTGATGCTGATCCGCCCGGTTGGAAGAGATTCTGCTCAATCCAATAGTTTCCCCAACGGGACTCTACTTGATTGGCGTCATAGGTTTTATCTAATGGAGGCTGGAGCATACTGGATGTTTATCGTTGTGTTGAGGCGGTCGATCGTATCACGCAGTCAATGTTCCGGCAACACTTGATTCTTGCGAGGGATTATCTTGTTCCATGTCTAAAAATATGTTAAAAATGATCGTCGTTCCGAATAATAATTTAAAGGAGTTTATATGCCACGCGGAAGAGAAAAAGATCGGGAATTGCGTCGTAAACATCGGAAAAACCAACAGCGCATGAAAAATTTGGAAACAGCCAGGCGGACAAAAAATAAAAAATAAGTTTAACGAGAAACCTTCCCTTCAGGTTTGTCGTTTTATCCGGTTTGTTTGACGGGATTTTTCAATTTTTCCCTCCAGATAATACCTTTGCCGATCATTTTTATTATTTTCCCTGCACTTATCTAGTAGTGTTCAATAGTTGACATGAGGGTCGTGCATATTGCGCGACCGGCTTCCCCTCCATGAATCCTTTACCCGTAAAAGTTGTTTTTTTTGATGCCGTTGGCACTCTTTTTGATGTGAATGGATCCGTGGGAGAGGTCTATTTGCACTATGCCCAAAAATATGGAGTTGTACATACTCCGTCCCTCGAATCGGCCATCAACTTGGCATTCCGAGATGTTTTTCAAAAAATGCCTCCTCCGATTTTCTCAGTGAAAAGCCCCGAAAAGTTGAAACAATGTGAACGATTGTGGTGGTTTGATGTGGTGCATGCAGTCTTTTATCGTGTAGGGATGTTTGAGGGCTTTGATGAATATTTTGATGAGGTGTATGAAGCTTTTGAGCATCCATGTCATTGGACGATTTATCCTGAAACAGTTGATGTCTTAAAGGAATTGAAGACGAGAGGCTTTGAACTTGGAGTGATTTCCAATTTTGATACACGATTTTTTACGATAATCCGGGCTTTGGGCTTAAGCCAGTTCTTTGATTCTTTGACGATCTCAAGCTTGGCGGGTGCCGCCAAGCCATCCACGAAGGTGTTTCAATATGCATTAGATCAGCATTGCCTGATTCCCCATGAAGCCGTGCACATTGGAGATCATGAATACGAAGATTTCCAGGGTGCGAAGGAGGCTGGGCTTCATGCGTTTCATCTCCAGCGGACAGGTAAGGCTAGGCCGGATGGCGGCATACTTTCGACTTTGCAGGTGTTGCCAACTCTTCTTTCCGTTGATGTTTGATTTTAAGGTTTTCACGGAAACCTAGCTGCTCTTAGATTTTATCTGGCAATTTAGCCGTCTCAGTTGGGATAGGGAATTTTATGGGTATTTTTGCTTTAAATTCGCCGAAAGACTTGACCAATTTGTTGTTTCGGCGTACTGTTAACAAGCTTGGTAGGGCCCTTTGACTTGTGCGGAGTTTGAGGCCTTATGAAATTGGTGGTATCTTCCTAGTCCAACCCCAACTTTTCTCCCAGTGGAATTCTTTGCTCTTAGCGGACTTCTGAATGCGGCAGCCTCAATTGGGTTAGCTTCATTTATTTTCCTTCGTTCTCCGAAAGATCCACGGCATTGGACATTTGGCTTATTCGGTATTGCCACTGCTATCTGGAGCCTTGGGTATTTTTTTTGGCAAATTTCAGAGACCCATAATTCGGCCCTCCTCAATTTGCGAATTTTGATGGGTGGGGCGATTTTTATCCCAGTCACCTTTTTGCACCATGTTTTGTATTTATTAAAAAAGGCTGAACAACGTCATCGTCTTATCCTTTGGAACTATGGGTTAGGGGGGGGATTTTTCCTTTTAGATTTCACACCGCTTTTTGTCGCAGAGGTTCAGCCTCTGTCCATTTTTCCCTTTTGGGGAGTTCCTGGATTTGCCTTCCATTTTTGTCTGATCTGGTGGTTGGGATTAGTTATTTATGCCCATATTCTTTTATGTAAAGCCTACCTTCATGAAAAAGGGTTGCCCCGAAGGCAATTTTTGTTTCTCTTGGTTGGATCAACAATTGGGTACATCGGAGGGGCAACAAACTTTCCCCTATGGTACGAAATTTATATCTTGCCTTATGGAACCGCCTGTTTTGCAATCTATATTTCTCTTGTGGCTTATACGTTGGTTCGGTTTCACTGGTTAGATTTTTCTGTCTATGTTGAAAGAGGATTGTCATATTTTGCAATTTTATTACTCATCTCACAACCCATATATCCAGCGCTTCTATTAGCACAAAAATCGGTGTTTGGGGCCATCAATTTACGCTATTCGCTAGTGCAGTTATTTTTGCATATTTTGACTGTTGTGGGCGCCTATCAAATGAAAGTGGGAACGAAAGGAGCGGTTGCAAGGACTATTCTAAAAGGACGCGAATTGAAATTGCATACTCTTTCCCAGTTTTCTTCAAAGGTATCTAATTGTCAGGATTTGAGGCAATTGGGCGGAAACATTCTGGAAACCCTAGGTAAAGGGGTTGGAGCCTCCCATGCAGCCCTTTTTATCTTTGATTATGATAAAAATCGGTTTGATTTGGTGGCCGGTTTTGGATTTTCTCCTGGACATCTCATTTTGAATAAATCCTGGACCTTAGCAGATGATCTGCCTCAGCTAATGATGTTTGAACAATGTAGTATATCGGTCGAGGAAATGTTGAAAAACGAGAGCTTCGATTCATGGGGCAGGGAAATTGGGAGAGAACTTGATCATCTGGGAATCGGATGGTGTTTCCCATTTTTTGGAAATGGGCAGTTGCTGGGGTTTTTGGTGCTTGGTCCGATTAGCCAGGAATTTTTAAGATTATTGGGTGGAAAAGCTGTTTGGGATACCATCATTCAAGAGTCCACCCTAGCGTTAGAAAATATAGTTTTACGCAATGAAGTGAACCGGTCTCAGCAGCTTCTTTGTCAGGTGGATCGCTTCCGATCTCTGGAGGTCATGACCCAAGGGCTAACCCAGGAGCTGAAGTATCCTCTGCGTACGATGAAGGGGTTTGTCCAGTTGGCGAAGTTACGAAAAGACGATGAAGAGTTCATGCGCCGCTTGGAAAAAGTGGTAGGGGAGGATTTGCAAAGTGTCGAGCAACTTATTGAAGAAATTCAAGGATATGTTCGATCGGTTTCACAGTCTATGCCGTCACGAACTTGTCTTCATGACCTCGTGGATATTAGCTTAGTTTTCCTTGCTTCTCATCCTATTTATCGGGATGTGATAATAGAGAAACATTATTCCAGTGCTCTTCCGTATCTTAGCGTCGATCGTCAGGCTTTCATTCAAGTGTTTTTTAATGGGTTGCTGTTTCTGTTGAAGGATCAATCCCTAGCTGACAAGACTTTATACATTGATTCCTTTGCGGAGCCTAATTCTGTGGGAAAGATGTGGGTGAAAGTGCGGTTTGCCTGGTTCTCCCAATCTCATGCTCAGTTGTGTGCCGTTTCCCTGGAAGGAGTCCGTCTTGAAGAGTCTCAAGATGAGACTGCCCACCAAAATCCCTGGTACGGTTTAAGGATCGCCAATCGGATTATTCAAAAACAATTTGGAGCCTTTTGGCTTTTGATGCTGGATGAAGCCATTGTTGGGTTTCAAATTGATTTGCCGGTAACCTCCGTGCCTCTTGAAGAGGCCCCTTGCCTTTCGTTCCCATATTCCTCATCATTGAATACATAGTATTTCCCTCGATTGGTCGTCTGAAAATTTTCTGCATAGTGCTTGTCTGTTCTATGCGTAAAGGATCTGTTTTTGGTAGCCTGAACCTCTTGATGTCAGAGGCATTTCTTTTGTCTGGAAGGATCACTTATGGATAATGCAGTGAGAAAACCTTTCCCGATTTTTGAGGAATTCCCTTTAATTGCCTATCAATGTGTTCAAAAGGGGGTGGAACGGAAATTCATCTATCTGAGCCCCATGATTGAGAAAATGACTGGATACCCGGCGGAGTTGTTTTTAGGTGATCCCAGGACGTTTTTCCGGACTATTCATGAAGAAGACAGAAATACTTTTTTACGGGCATGGGAGCAACAGGATCTCAGAGGGCAGCAAGAAGTTTCTCTGGAGTATCGAGTGCTTAACTCTAAGGGAGAAGAGATGTGGATTCGAGAGCATAGCCTAATTTCCCGAGTTAACCACCAAAATGAAAAAGAATGCCAAGGATTGTTTTTTGTGACCAATGAGACCAACTCTTTAAGGTCGCAAATTGGAAGGTGGGATCGAGAGCTTCAGGTGCTAACCGAAAGTCTTCCTGATTGGGTAGGGAGGGTGGACCCTCGTTTCCGAATTCTCTATTTAAATAAAGGTTGGGAGAATCAAGAGCCTGTTTTTCCAGAACAATATATCGGAAAGAGTCTTAGTACGCTTGGATTTGCTCCTACAATTCTTCCAATCATCATTGAAAACCTTATTCGTGTTTTTTCTGAACTGTTACCCATTTCATTTGAAGTTTCCCATGCCCTAAACCAAGAAACCAAATTTTATGAGTTTCGAGTAGTTCCTGAGAAAAATGAGCTTGGAGAGGTAGAGACAGCTCTCTTGATTTGTCGCGATATCACCAATATTCGTGCGAGCCAATTGGCCTGTAAGGACAGTGAAGAGAAGTTCCGACAACTGGCCGAGACAGTGGATAGTGTATTTTGGATCTGGGACGGAGACAGAAAGAAAATTGTGTATATTAGTCCCGCCTATGAAAAGTTGTGGGGCGGTAATGCCCAACAGCTTCTGAAGAATCCAAACGACTGGCTCACATTGGTCGTACCAGAAGATCGAGGGCGAGTGGAAAATCTATTTCTTAAGCGCCTCGATAAAAAATCCTTGGATATTGAATATCGAATGTTTTCGAAAGAAAAGCAGGTTCGGTGGGTTCATAATCGAACCTTTCCTATGTCCGGTGAAGGGAGTTCAGATAGAAGAATTATCGGTATCGCTCAGGATGTTACAGAGCGAAAGTATTGGGAAGAGGAACGATTGCGAAGTGCCAAGTTGGAATCTTTGGGTTTGTTAGCAGGTGGCCTGGCTCATGATTTTAATAATTTATTGACGGCAATTCTCGGGCAGGTTTCTCTCGCCAAATATGGGTTGGATCCGACTCATCCATTGTATGTTCGATTGACGGAAGCAGAAAATGCGTCTCTCAGGGCCCAAGAAATTGCTAAGCAATTGCTGACATTTTCAAAGGGTGGAAGTCCAGTCAAGAAGGTGATGGGCATCGGCGATCTCATCGAAGAAAATGTTCGATTAGTCCTATCTGGATCAAATGTTCGTCCGGTGTTCGATATTTCGCCTTCCATTGATCAGGTGAGTATTGATGCTGGCCAGATTTGCCAGGTTCTGCATAATTTGGTGATCAATGCCCGCCAGGCGATGTTGGAGGGAGGAGAATGTTTGGTTAGGGCTTATAATATGGAGGGGGGATTGCCGACGAAAGAACTTGAGCGTTTTGGGGCAGAATATGATCGGTGGGTTCGGGTTGATGTTATAGATCAGGGAATAGGAATTCCTGAAGGTCATCTTGGAAAAATCTTTGATCCGTATTTTACAACGAAATCAAGTGGGTCGGGTTTGGGGTTGGCTACATCGTATTCCATAATTCGAAATCACGGTGGAATCTTATTTGTGACATCCGAGGTCAACAAAGGAAGTATCTTTTCTTTTATTTTGCCTTCGTGTTCTATTCTGGCAATGAGGCCGTCTCCTATAGATGAACAATTGAAAAAGGGAGAAGGTGAAATTTTAATAATGGATGATGAGGCGCAAATTCGTCGAGTTTTGGCTGAAATGGTTGAAACCTGTGGGTATGGTTATCAGACGGCAAGGGACGGGCAAGAAGCTCTGCAATTATTTACTGAAGCACAGAAAAAAGGATCGCCTTTTTCCGCAGTCATTCTGGATCTTACCGTTCCTGGAGGAATGGGAGGAAAAGATGCTATTCAAGAGTTAATGCGTCTTGACCCAGAAGTGAAAGCTATTGTGGTAAGTGGTTATTCCAATGATCCAGTTCTTGCTCACTATCAGGAGTATGGGTTTAGCGGGCATGTTGCGAAACCTTTTAATCTCCTAGAGCTTAGCGTGGCGCTTAGCTCAGTCCTACAAAATACATCCTCTTCATGAGGGGAGGGGGACGAATTTTGGCTTGTGGGTTCAAGAACATATGACAGCATCCATTAAAGAGGCTACCCCTGAAATATCTGAAAAACGAGAATATCCATTTCCTTAAGAGTTGGAGAGAATCAAAAATAAATTGATCCCTTCCGGTTCTTGTTCTACTCGTATCTGATTCATGGTAAAACCGCAGTCATGTGCGAGATGTTGTAAGTGTTCTGGGCTCCGGTGAATAAGGTTCCAGTGAAATAACTCCATATATCCACGCGATGGATTGTTTTCTGAGAAATTGCCAATCACAATTTTACCACCTGGGTTGAGAAATGTTTTCAGCCGTTTAATGATGCGCTTGAATATCTGGTCATTAAAGTAATCAAAGAGCCCTGCGGACCAGATAAGGTCATATGATTTGTCCGGCGTGAATCTAAATACATTTTTGTGGATGAATCGTATTTGCGGCAGAAAGTCTTGACAAATGCTTTTTGCATAGTCAATGGCGCGGATATCTTGGTCTACACAATCAATGAATACCTTGGCCGGCCCAATGACCTTTAATGCTTCGTGCATATCGCGACCAGGTCCAGATGCCAAGTTGAGAATTGAGCTCATTGCTGGGTGTTCATGGGAAGTTTGCCAGATTTGTTCTAGGAGATACGATTGTCGATTTCGCACTGCTTGAGGGGCTTTTTGGGAGTGAAAATATTGATCCCATTTGGCCAGCTGGGGGTTTGCTGACTCTTCATAGGTATAAATTTTGTCAATAATCCTAAAGTCACCGGCATATCCAAGAGGTTTATGAAAGGCCCAGCCCTGAATGGTCTGAATAGATAACGCCTCACCAAAAGAATTTTGAATCTGCTTCCATTCATTCTGCGAAATTTGCTCCCTAATCGATGTGTCGGAAAAAAGGTTTAAAAGGGCTGAAAGTAATGAATAGTCTTGTCGATCCGGTCCTCCTTTGTTAACCAAAAATGTTATGTACTCGGAAGCCTCAGATGTGAAATTTTTCCCAGGCAACAAACCGGATTTCAGAACTTCTGACAGTGGAATGGATTTTGTGGACATGAATCGTCTCCTTTTAATGGAAAAGTGAAAGGTTTAATGAAAAGACCCAAACGGTTTATGGGGGATAAAAGAGGGCGTAATATTCTGAATTCAAGAGAAAAGGAATGGATTCGTAAGTCCCTTGGTCGGGGGCTACGATACACAGGATGCAACCAAAACCGGAATTCGTCCGCATAGTAGGACAAAGGCACCGGAATCTTACGATTGAGAAAGGTAGGGGTTGTAAGTTACACGTTTCTGAGGGTTAATATCCCTTCCGAATAATAGAATTGGATGAAGTGTAAAATAAGGAGATTGAAAAAGGTATATAAATGAAGCCTGTTTTAGTATGGCGGAACATTAACGGAAGCACTTCAGTGAAGTCCACGCTATTCTCCTAAGATTTTTGGATTTTTTAAATCATGTTTAAAATTAAACCATTACTTTGTAAATGTCATTCAATCCATGCTTTTTATGAATATCAATGATTTATTTTTACTTGATAAATATCATGTGAAACTTTAAATTTTAGCGTTAGTATTTGGAAGTCAAAATCAAAATAAAGGGAATATATGTCCAGGACAACTCTTAAGGGTTATCAAAGGAAAGAGGTGACGGTTCCTAAAGTTAAAAAACAAAAATTTCAAAAGCGCTTGCTTCATTGGTATGAAAAGTCAGGTCGAGATTTGCCATGGAGAAGGACCTCGGATCCCTATAAAATCTTAGTGTCTGAAATCATGCTCCAACAAACCCAAGTAGATCGGGTGATTCCAAAGTTTCATGAGTTTTTGGCCAAATATCCTACGATCCAGGCCTTATCCCAAGCTTCCCCCGAAGAAGTTCGGAAAACCTGGTATCCGTTGGGATACAATATTCGGCCCTATCGATTGCGGGAAATAGCTTGTGAATCGGTTGAGCGGTATGGCGGGACGATTCCCCGCCTGGAGGCTGAATTATTATCCATGAAGGGTATTGGTAGATACACTGCTGGGGCTATTCGATCTTTTGCCTTTAACCAAGACGCTCCCATATTGGATACCAATGTCATGCGAGTTCTTTTCCGTGTGTTTATTGGAGAGGGGGATCCTAAAAAACTTAAAAATCAGTTATGGATTTTATCAGAAAAGCTGATTCCACGTGGACGGGGATATGATTTTAATCAGGCGCTCATGGATTTTGGTGCGATGGTGTGTACGGCTCGTAAACCGACCTGTCTAATTTGTCCAATGCGTGAAATCTGTCAAATGTATTCTTCATAATTCTAGCTTTACTTTTTTTGTAGAAATTTCCTTTCAATGAACGTAGCTGTGGGACTTATTGAGCAATATGGAAATCTGTTGATTACCAAAAGAAAGCCAGGCACGCATTTGGAGGGATTCTGGGAATTTCCTGGGGGTAAGCAGGAATACGGGGAATCACTTGCCGAATGTTTGAAGAGAGAAATTTGGGAAGAATTAGGTATTGTGATCAGTCCGCCTATTTTTTTCATGAAGGTGAACCATCAATATCCTGAAAAATCAGTGAACTTACATGTTTTTCGGTGTTCTGTGGTTTCAGGAACTCCTCAAGCCATCGGTTGTGTTGAATGGCTTTGGGTGAGAAAAGAGCAACTAGAGACCTATTCTTTTCCTAAGGCAGATCAGGTCATTATCGAAACACTCAAAGCCGAGGTGTCTGATTAATATATGAGATCGGCTGTAACTCTGTTCACAGTGTGAATTTTACTGGTCTTTATGAAAGTAGTATTGGACATAGAAACTTTGATGACTTCAAGGGAACATTGGGACGCTCTGGTTGGATTAGGTAAAGAGGACGGTTCTCATGACTTGGCTAGTTCCCCTGCAGATCTTTTTGATTATTCAGAATATGAAGCACAACGTCAAAAGGAAGATGAGGCGTATCAGCGATCAGCCTTTGACGGAACATTTAGCCGGATTATCGTAATTGGTTTGCTGGTCTTTTCAGATGGCATGGTACCTCAGCAGGCGCTCGCCTGGTTTGGAGAAGATGAGGCCGAGTTATTGCGGCGGTTTTGGAGTAAGATTGCGGAAATACGCCCATCCTTGTGGATTACACATAATGGACTGGGGTTTGATCTGCCATTCCTTAAAAAGCGGTCGGTCATCCATCAAGTCAAACCTTCAATTGATTTAAATTTAGCAAAATTCCGAATGGATCCCATATACGATACTATGGCCGTTTGGAGTAATTGGGATATGAGAGGGTGGGTCAAGCTGGATGTTTTGGCCCGTGCGTTACAAGTTCCGACAAAGTCTGGAAGTGGTTGTCAGGTAGCGGATATGTGGGAAAAGCAAGATCGAAAAGAAGTGGCTTTATATTGTTTGCAGGATACCTATGTAACGTATGCTTGTTATTCCCGGATGACCTATCGAGCGGTGAAGTCGGTTGAAGAGGTTTTGAACAAGGTAGAATGCATCTTGGTGGATCCAGATCGTTAGTGGAAGTTAAGGTTCGGGAGTTCTAAGTTGTTGAAGCTCTTCGTTCTGTATTTCAATCTTCCTACGCAATCGGATTATTTCTTCTTTGAGATCGTTCTCTTCAAGCACTGCTTTGGCCGGGGAGTTGATTTTTTTGTCTCTGACGGATGGGATGAATGGATCTTGTCCCTGATCGGATATCAGATTTTCATAATTAATGGCTATCCAATGGGCATGGTGAGGAGGAACGATCAATCCTCGAACAGTTGAGATAGCCACGATGTCATTAGGATTGGCAAAGCCAATAGAGGCAAATTCTCGAAACGTGTTTCGTTGAGAGGGCAGAACATAAGGAGCACCGGACGAATCCTTGGAGGTCTCGATGGCTATGAAGAAAATGTGAGGGCTGAATATCGCTAGACTTCCTTTGAGTGTGGCCTCACCAGATTTTTGCCCGAGGCAGGAAAAATCCACAAACTCTTCCGGGGTTGCTTGAGATAAGGCCAAGGAAATTTGGGGTGTAAGAAAATCGATTTGTGCTTGAGAAAATACGGGGGTGGATTGTGAGGATGGTGAGTTGAAAAGTTCTTGAAGGAGTCCAGCTTCTCGTTGATAGTTCACGTCCTTGAGCATGTCTTTGATGACCCGAGTCGAAAGGGATATAGGATGAGAGGGGGAGGTTCGAAATGCCTCAGAGGTACGCAAGGTCACTTCTCCTTGCTCATTAGTGAAAATTGAAGTGGTAACTTCGGGAGTCCATGTACATTGAACATGAAAGAGCCCAAGTGCTAGGGCTCCTAATCGTAAACCCCATGTCAGAATGGGAAATGACACCTTTACTAGAGGCTGCAATGCAAAGAAAATGGGCTTGTTGGTCTCGTCGAATAAGATTGATGCCATACAGGCAAGTATAAAGGATGCGTGGGTGGAAAAGTGGATAGAGTCAATTGGAGATTATTAGGTATGCCGAATTCCACATGCGCGGGCAATACCATCTTGATACCGAGTCCAGACCTTCATGGTATCTTCAAGAATGAGTAAGACCTGTTGTTGTTGTGCAGCCTCTTCCGTATGATGGGTGATCATGTCATACATGATTTTTCGGGACCCTGGGGCAAACATATATTGGGCACGAATATAATCCATAAACTCATGGGTAAGGCATTGGTGTTGAACGAGGGGATGTTTACGAATGATGTCTTCAATTTCTTGGGTGTTTTGCGCTGGTCTTGGGTATAGGACTTCTTCTGGATCACTGGCGTTACCCTTGATGAAAATGGTGAGAACAGCTGCGCTAACCATCCATTCCTCTTCACGGCAAATTTGGTCCAGCCATTCCCTGTAAACTCGGCTTGGGGCTAATAGTTCCACATCTCGAAAACCTGCTCGGTCAAATCCAAGTCCATTCATCATATGTAGAAAAAGTTCTTGGTGTGGTTTTCCAAGGGAAAACCCCCCAGTTTCTTCTTCATAAATGGTTGTGGCCAGAGCCCGTCTGGCTTCCCAAGTAGGGTTCCTTCCTAGAGACTGGGCTAAGAGTACGGCGAAGTCTCTGATGTAAACCACATATTCCTGATGAAAATAAATATTGAGTTGCCCTTTGGTGACGGCATTGCTATTAATGTATGGTGTGGCCCAATGGTGTTTTTTTCGGATAATGTCAAATAAACGATCACGAAATTGTTCGGGGGAAAGTTTTCTTGTCATGATCAAGACCAGGCGATAAAAGCTAGATCAAACCCAAGAGAGCTCACAAGGCATTCGATCCAGAAGGATGGATTGGATGGCGAAGAATATTCATACGCTGTCACTATATCACACAAATTATCAGGCTGAAACTATGGAACCAGTGAATCTTGCCGAACCCGATGCCATTTTGGATTTTTTAAGTAAAATTGTCCTTAGGGGAAAAGGAGTGACGACAGAGAATCTCATGGAGTATGTGCTTGATGAAGGGTTTACCGAACCTACTTATCTTAGTGCAAAGGGAGAAGACCCCGAAGCATTTTTTCAGGGGAAACCTTCAGCTTGGGGCATTTATCAAATTCGGGAATGGAAACGAGTATTAATTATTTCAGGTGGGGGAGGAAAGGAGCGGCGGGCTCAGATTACCGAAACCCCATAGTTAACTAGGAAATTTATAAGATTGTTCAAATGTATATCATAACTATTGCCATCCGCCTGTTAGCTTTCCTTCCTCAAAGTACAGATAGCGATGTTTAATTGTGCTGGCGTCTAGCCAATCTTCATAAATCCATTCTTCTCGTCTGATGCCCTTGTCGGTATAACTCACGTTCATTTGATAGGGCGATCCCCACGCATCCATGACCTGTTCGCGTGTCATGCCTACCATGACGTTTTTATTTTTGAGGTGTTCCTCAAAGGTCGGGTCTAGCCAGCGAGGGATTAGACCCCAAGCGATCGTCCAAAGGGCAAAGGCGCCCAAAAAAAGATAAAGGGTGACTCGAACCGGGCGTCGACAGAGAAAGGGCATGGGTGTGTTCACGGGTGATGATACGCCTTTCCCCTTAGTGAATGTATTGGCATTTTCTTGATCGGGATGCCTGGGAGTCGGAGCTGTTTTTGAGATGTTATGTGTTAACATATTGCTATTTTAGTAAAGTTTGACGGAGTGTATCAGTGGATTTCTTATAGGGTCAAGAAAGGATTTCCCGTGTTCTTGGAAGTTGAATGCAATCCCAATTTTGAGGGTTCATACTTTCTTCATTTTCAGGAGGTGGGGCCAGCTAGGATTGTCACACATGTCAAATATTTTGATCGAATTTCTGAAGGGGAATGGTGTACCGTCACAGGCTGGTGTGATGATCCGGAGAATTCGCTAGGGCCGGCTTCTGCTCAACCAGTCGAGGATTCAGGGGCTGGCATCAGTTTTTTAGTATATGGGGGAAATTGGGGGATCCGATTAAAGCCTGAACCAAATCAAGGAGTTTGGGATTTATATGATCCTCAACAATGGGGAGAGGGATATCTGTTAATCTCAGACATTCGAGATCTGCGATTCGGGCAATAAATAGTTAATCTTCATATTGGGGAAGGGGGATGGTTTTCTTAGGGGAGAGCAGAATTTCTGGGCGTTGTTGGAATTCTTGAGAGAACGGATTCAGGATGGGTTCGTGAGTTAAGCGTTGTCGAGCTTTGACAACCTGTAGGCTTTGGGCGGTAATTTCCAGTCGATCAATTGAGGCTTGAAGGGTGAGTGGATCTGGGATGCCGTTGACGGAAAACATTTGGTAGGCCAGTGACCAGGAAAATTTTTCCTTTCCCTGTTCTTTGACAATAAAAGGAGTTTCCGATGCGGGTGGCCCCTTGAATAGTAACACCCAGAGATTAGATCGAAAAGCTGGGGTAGAGACCTCCCGGGAGGGGAGAAATTCTGGGACCAGTGAAGGAATCATGTCTATCGGAACTGCTGGCGTAAATTCAATTTCGCATCGTTGGACATATAGAGTCGGAAAGTCCTTGCCTTCATTTAAGTCCGGAGTATAAACAAATGAATACCTGACGTTGGTTGCTCCCCGTTGAAATGTATAAACATCTTCCCCATTTTCGGGGGATACCAAACTTTTAAAGTATTTTTGCCATTCCTGGAAAGAGTAATAGCTGAATACTCGTAACGCAGCTTTTCGCGAGCGGACAGCCATCGGCACTCCTAATTTTTGTCGAAGTTCTTCTTGTGTGAGGCCCAGAAAGCCATCCTCAAAGTAAGAGGCCGCATATGCAGGGCCAGGAAAGCTTGCGACTCCAAGGAAATCAAACAGAATGCAGGCCAGGATAAAAGCCCATGGAAGTTTTTTACAAGTGAAGGGAGAAAATGTCATAAAGAGAAGATCAAGCTTGATCATTTATCCTATTTCCCTAAAATCCTTGAAGTCAAGGAACAGTGGCCCAAAATTATATCCGGAGGAAGACACATTATAAATTGGTGAAAATTGCAAGAGGGACTTTTTGACACGAGGAAAGGATTATACGAATGAATGGATTAGACGATATTCTTGAATCTCGGATCGTTATCATGGATGGAGCCATGGGGACGATGATTCAAACATATCAATTGGAAGAAGCAGATTTTCGAGGCTCACAGTTTAAAGATCATTCCTGTGATGTAAAAGGAAATAACGACCTGCTTTCTCTCACTCAGCCACAAATTATTGAAGATATTCATGTGCAATATCTTGAAGCGGGGGCAGATATTATTGAAACCAATACCTTTAACTCGAATGCGATTTCCCTGGCTGATTATCAAATGGAGTCATTGGCCTATGACCTGAATGTGGCCGGGGCTCAGATTGCCAAGCGTGCGGCCGCCCGGGTGCAGGCAACGCAGCCTGGCCGAACTTGTTGGGTAGCTGGAGCATTGGGACCTACCAATCGTACCGCCTCGATGTCTCCGGATGTAAATAATCCGGCGTTTCGAGCGGTGACGTTTGATGATTTGGCTGGTGCTTATTATGACCAAGTGAGGGGACTCGTAGAGGGTGGAGTAGACCTTCTCCTTGTTGAGACAATTTTTGACACCCTTAATGCCAAGGCGGCTTTTTTTGCCATTGCCCAATATTGTGAGGAAATTCAACGTAACATTCCGATCATGGCTTCAGTGACGATCACTGATCGAAGCGGTCGGACTTTGTCAGGTCAACTGATCGAAGCGTTTTGGAACTCCATTTCCCATGCCAACCTTCTCAGTGTAGGCATTAATTGTGCGTTAGGCGCCAAGCAAATGCGGCCCTATATGGAAGAACTTGCCCATGTCGCGCCTGTCTACATCAGCTGTTACCCAAATGCTGGATTGCCAAATGCCTTTGGTGGATTCGATGAGACCCCTGATCGTATGGGAGCGGACCTTCAAGATTTTGCGAGTCAGGGATGGCTGAACATTGTGGGGGGATGTTGCGGAAGTACCCCCGATCACATCCGGGCCATTGCCGTGGCAGTTAAAGATTATGCACCGCACAAAAAAACACATGTGCCTCGTGTGACTCGGTTAAGCGGGCTCGAACCCTTGACGATTCGACCTGAAACCAATTTTGTGAATATTGGAGAACGGACCAATGTGACAGGCTCTCCCAAATTTGCCAAGCTGATTCTCTCAGGAAATCTGGAAGAAGCCCTGGCGATTGCCCGACAACAAGTTGAAGGGGGCGCGCAAATTATTGATGTCAATATGGATGAAGGGCTTTTAGATTCGGAAAAAGCGATGGTGGAATTTTTACACCTCATCGGCTCCGAGCCGGATATCTCTCGTGTGCCGATCATGATTGACAGTTCTAAATGGTCGGTTATTGAAGCGGGGTTGAAGTGTATTCAAGGCAAAGGAGTCGTCAATTCGATCAGTCTCAAAGAAGGAGAAGCCAGGTTTGTAGAGCAGGCCCGTTTGATTCGCCGATATGGCGCTGCCGTCGTAGTAATGGCCTTTGATGAGTCTGGGCAAGCCGATTCGATGGAACGGAAAGTGGACATTTGTACTCGTGTCTATTGTCTGCTGACCCAGCAGCTGGATTTTCCACCGGAGGATATTATTTTCGATCCCAATATTCTGACGGTGGCCACCGGCATGGAGGAGCATAATGCCTATGCGGTGAATTTCATTGAGGCCACCAAGCGAATTAAAGCGAGCTTGCCATTCTGTAAAGTCAGTGGGGGCGTGAGTAATATTTCTTTCTCTTTTCGTGGAAATAATGTGGTTCGGGAAGCCATGCACTCGGCCTTTCTCTTCCATGCCATCAAGGCAGGGTTGGATATGGGAATCGTGAACGCTGGGCAATTGGCGGTGTATGAGGAGATTCCACCAGATCTGTTGGAGTTGGTCGAGGATGTGTTGTTGAATAGACGAGGTGATGCTACCGAGCGATTGGTGGCCTTTGCTGAGACCGTCAAACAACAGGGTCGGGCCACGGTTCGTGATGATGTTTGGCGACAAGGGACCGTGGAAGAACGGTTATCCCACGCGTTGGTCAAAGGCCTAGTGGAATTTATTGATGCGGATGTGGAAGAAGCCAGGAAAAAATATCCGCACCCGCTAAAGGTGATTGAAGGCCCGCTGATGGATGGCATGAATATCGTCGGGGAGTTATTTGGGGCAGGGAAAATGTTTTTGCCGCAAGTCGTCAAAAGCGCCAGGGTTATGAAGAAGGCCGTAGCCTACTTGCTGCCATTTATGGAAAAGGAAAAATCCAAGACGGGTGTTGGGACCCAAGGGAAGATTTTATTGGCCACCGTCAAAGGAGATGTTCATGATATCGGAAAGAATATTGTGGGTGTTGTTTTAGCCTGTAATAACTATGAAATTATTGACTTAGGAGTCATGGTGCCCTGCGATAAAATCCTGGAAATAGCTCGTCTGAAAAATGTCGATATCATTGGCCTGAGCGGCCTGATTACCCCCTCATTGGATGAGATGGTCCACAACGCCAGGGAAATGGCTCGGGAGGGTTTCACCATACCATTATTGATTGGAGGAGCGACAACGAGTAAGGCCCACACTGCCGTCAAGATTGCGCCGGGATATTCCAACCCGGTTGTACATGTACTCGATGCCTCCTTAGCTGTGAACGTAGTGCGCAAGCTCATGAGTCCTGAGGATAAAGTGGCTTTCGTCCAAGAGGTTCAGGAGAAACAACAAAAAACCCGTGAGGCCTATGAAAGTAAAAAGACGGCAAAACCCTTGATTAGCTTAGAGGAAGCGAGAAAGCGGCGTGTTTGTATTGATTGGGAGAGAACGGTGATTCCCAAACCCAACTTTCTCGGTATAAAAATTATTGAAGACCTCTCCTTGAATCTCCTGGTGCCATTTATTGATTGGACGCCATTTTTCCGAGCATGGGAATTACGGGGAAGACACCCCCAAATATTTGACGATCCGGTTGTCGGTCCCAAAGCCAAAGAACTGTTTGATGATGCCCAAAAGCTTTTACGCACGATTATTGATCAAAAGCTTCTTAAAGCCAAAGGCGTCTATGGGTTTTTTCCTGCTAATAGCCAGCAGGACGATATCATGGTTTATGCAGATGAGGCTCGCCTGAAAGCTGATGTTGTGTTTCACACGCTGCGACAGCAAACCGAAAAACCACCTGGTGAACCGAATTTTGCCTTAGCAGATTTTGTGGCACCGCTGGAACTTGGTAAGGCAGACTATATCGGAGGGTTTGCTGTCACAGCAGGTATAGGCATTGAACCACTCTGCCAGCAATTTGAACAAGATCATGATGATTATCACTCTATTATGGTCAAGGCATTGGCGGATCGCTTGGCCGAGGCCTTTGCGGAATGGTTACATCAAAAAGTACGGAGGGAATGGGGCTATGGGCAGGATGAGCAATACACTTATCAAGAACTCATCCAAGAAAAATATCAAGGCATTCGTCCCGCCCCAGGTTATCCGGCCTGTCCAGATCATACAGAGAAGCAGAGTTTGTTTGACTTACTCCAGGTAGAAAAAGGTATTGGTATTCAGTTGACTGAATCCTATGCCATGTATCCGGCAGCATCGGTGAGTGGTTTATATTTTTGGCATTCTCAGGCCAAGTATTTTTCGGTTGGAAAATTAAGGGAGGATCAAATTCAAGACTATGCCCAGCGAAAAGGGATGGAAGTCGCCGAAGTGGAACGATGGCTTTCCCCCAATGTTGGCTATGAACCAGAGTTGTCTTAACGGATGCTGATATAGATCATAACGTCAAATGAGATAATTGGGTGTCTGGAGGTTCCAGAGGGCAGTTCTTTGTATGGGAGACAAGCTTTGGTTGAAGAGAGAGGAAATCGTTGCAAGAGATAGTTTGCTGTGGGTTTGAGATCGATGTGATGTTAATTGGGATCTGAGTATCGGTTTCCCCCTTCCCCAGACCAACTAGTGATCCCAATCTCTTGTGATTCCCATAAATCTTGAATTTCTTGAGCCGCCAAATCACTCTCTTTAGTTTTGTCATGTTCCGTAACTGGGAGGTTTTTGCCAGGAGTTGTCTCTTCTGGCCTGGACGGCTCAGGGCCTCGTCCCCTTGGAGTACTTTTTGAAAGGATATTAGTAGGCATGGCTAAGTCTTGAAAATTGAATCAGGATTTAGATGGATTTATCACCTCAGGCGGGTTGAAGTTCTTCTATTTTTGCACTATCGGATTGAATTGGGTCCTGACAGACAGTGTTGAGGGCGGAGACAATCCATCCGTATCTTTCTTCTGCCCATTGATCAAAAGCGTTTGAATTTTCAAACATCAGGTCCCAGGCTGGCACTGCATCCAGCAATAAAAGTTGATGAGGCTGATTGTGTCCGGGATAGTAGACAACGAGAACGGCTGATTTGCCTATGAGGCTGATGTCTGTGAACATTTGAATCATCGCTTGGGGTGGTAACTGTGCCGTCCGGGAAGCGGCTTCCACAATGGGACCATACACGCGGTGTAAAAATTGTTGTATAGCCTCATAGGGCGATTTAGCCTGATGTAAGTGGATGTTTGGAGCGTCTCCAAGCAAGTTGCTTGTTAGATAGTCAATCCCTTCCCATGTAGGGACGGCTCCTGAATTAACCAGTGAATCCAGTAGATACGACAGCCAGTTTCGTGTTTCCGGCATCTTTACAGATTTCATAAGGAATCCTCACACTTCTTCCTGTTCAAAAAACAGGAAGGTAATCGTTGATAATGAAGGAAGGCGGTTTAATGGTAGGTTTTTAGTCTCGAGTGGGCATGATAATGCATGATTATAGGTTGGTCAAATTCTTATTCGGGCTCTATGAGCTAATCTTGAAACGTCAAGACAGGATTTTGGCTTGACCATCCTTTTTTCAAGGACTTAGAATAGGTCCTTTAGGAAGAAAAAATTGAAAAATCAATGAGTTATTCGGTGTTCTCCTCCCTCGTATAAATAATATTTTTTACCTAGGATCATGAGATGAGAATTAATTATGACAAAGGCGGGCTCATTAGTCCGAGTCGGATTCCATCCCAGCGATTGCCAAAGCCAAACAATTCCGGAAAATGCACCAAAATTATGCTGGTATTTCCACCGGATTGGTATCCCTCTGAGCCATATTTGAGTTTGCCGACCTTGACGGCATTCTTGCGTCGGGCTGGTCATGATGTGGTCCAAAAAGATGTCAATTTGGAAATGTATGACTGGTTCTTCAGTGCTGATTTTTTGCGTAGGGTCCTTAAAAAAGTTCCTCAGCAATTGGATCGGTTGAAGAAGCTCGCCAGGTTGCGAGACTTAACCGATGCTGAAGTGGAATTGCAGCTAGCTTTATGTGAATGTACTCGGGGGCGTATGGGAGAACTGACTCAGAGGGCTGAAGAGGCCAAGCGGATTGTACGAAGCCCAGAGTTTTACGATGGCGATAAGTTGGAATGGGCCATCAAGGTTTTTCGGGAAGTAACGGGTATCATTTCTCTCGTCTATGCACCAGCTAGGATATGCATGCCACCTATGGAAACCGACTTGTCCTATAAACTATTTATGTCATCCGAAATTTTGGCCGCTGTCGAGGATACGCAGGTGAATGTGTATCGTGATGTCTTTGAGGCCATTCTAAAGCCAGCGATCGAAAGGGAACAGCCAAAAATTATTGGGATATCGATTGTTTTGCGGCAACAGCTCTTTTCCTCTATGACATTTTGTGCGCTGATTAAGGAGCACTTTCCCCATATTCATGTGGTGCTGGGGGGGAATACCGTCACACGGTTGCGAGATGTTTTGCCTCAAACTCCTAAGCTATTTGAACTTTTTGACAGCGCAATTGTCTATGAAGGAGAAACAGCATTGCTTAGGTTGGTAGAGGCGATTGAAAACGGCCAGAATTTATCTGAAGTGCCAAATTTGTTGTTTAGGGATGAGGAGGGCATTCACGTTAATGAGGCGACGTATGCTGAGGATATGGCCGAATTGCCTCCGCCTGACTTTGATGGACTTCCCCTGGAAAAATATTTTGTGCCCGAACCGGTGTTGCCCTATTTAGCTACTCGTGGATGTTATTGGGGGCGGTGTGAGTTTTGTGACCATGGAGAAGGCTATACTGCCGGATATCGGACCAAAAAAATTGGACCGATTATTGAAGATCTTCAGTTTTTGAAAGAAAAATATGGAGCCCGGCATTTTCATTTTACCGACGAGTCATACCCTCCGGCTCTTTTTCGAAAATTGACCAAGCAATTATTGGCCGCCAAGTTGGATATTGCTTGGACGACACATATTCGATTTGAGAAGAGTTTGTTGGATGAAGAAGTCTGGCAGGATGCTCAGGAATCCGGGTGCAAATATTTGCATATGGGGTATGAGTCGGGGAGTGAGCGAGTATTGCAGTTGATGGATAAGGCCACGACCACAGATGTGATTCAGAGGAGCTTGGAATTGTCCTCCAAGCATGGGGTATGGAACCACATTATGGGATTTTTCGGATTTCCAGGGGAGCGTTATCAGGACGCGAAGTTCTCGATTCAATTTTTGGAAGATAACCGTGAGCATGTTCATTCTATTGGATTTGGGACATTTGATCTTGGCCGGCATAATCCGGTGGCTAAACACCCTGAAAAGTTTGGGCTCACTTATTACAAAAATCCTGAATGGGATTTGGCCTTGGATTATTATTACACGGTGAAGGACGGTCTGAGCATTGAGGATGCCGAACGGGTGTTTCAGGAATTTGAAGAAAACCATTATGAAGGTTGGGATCTGAGGATTTTTGTCCGAGAATATGTTTTTCTTTATGTGGCCCACTACGGAACCAATAAATTGCCGGCCTTGCAATTTAAGCCGGCAGTTACGAACCCTTTAAAGAAAATGGCCTCTGTCTAGCGATTATAGCTTGCCAGTTTGAATGAGTACGCTATGCATGAATCATTAATTGCCATTGAATCTCCCTCGAGCACTCATACCCCCCACCGAAAATTTCGGACCATGTTACTGTTTCCCCCAGAATGGGTGCCGACTGCTCCTTATCTTGCTCTTCCCAGTCTCACCTCTGTGTTGAGGACTCACGGTCATATCGTTGTTCAAAAGGATGTCAATATTGAAATGTATGATTGGTTCTTTAGTGACAGCTTTTTGATTTGGGTCAAACTACGGATGGATCAACAAAGAAAAGAGTTGGATAAAAGAGAAGCGCAGGGGGCCCTGACTGATAAGGAGCGTGACCAACTAAAAATTCTTCGACAGCAGATGGATGTGGATGTGATCGAACTGGCGGAAACGGTTGATGAAGCCAAGCGGGTGGTGCGCGGAGAAGAGTTTTATGATGCCAGCCGATTGGAATGGGCGCTGAATATTTTCCGCGATGTCATGCAGTATATTTCTGCGGCTTATTTCCCAGCCTCGCTGGTGTTTTATCCCATGGAAAGTAACTTGGGATATCGGTCCGGTGTTTCTCGTGAGGTGTTAGCCTGTCTGGATGATGAGCAGGTGAATGTCTATCGGGATGTATGTCGTCAGTTGGTGCTACCCGCGATTCAAAAAGAAAGACCGGAAGTGGTGGGTGTCTCTATCGGGACTCAAATGCAGCTATTTGCGGGGTTGACATTTTGCAAAATGATCAAAGCCGAATTTCCGGACATTCACGTCACTGTCGGAGGTAACGTGATTACCCGGCTTCAGGAGGAATGGCCGCAGCATCAGGATTTTTTTCAGCAAATTTTCGATACGGCCATCTTATATGAAGGGGAACACGCCTTGTTATGGCTGTTAGAAGCCTTGGCGGGTGAGCGCGCTTGGGAAAAAGTGCCAAATCTGATGTGGGTTCAGGATAAAACCGTTCAGGTCAATCCTGATATCTACACCGAAAAAACCACGTCGCTTCCCTTGCCTGATTTTGATGGTCTCCCTTTGGATTCGTATTTTGTTCCTGTCCGAATTCTTCCCTATTTGGCTACTCGGGGTTGTTATTGGGGGAAATGCACATTTTGCGATCACGGACAGGGCTATTTTGATCAATACCGTGGAAAGCCGGCACAGGATGTCGTGCGAGAAATTCAAGCCTTAAAAGACAAATATCAAGCCAACCATTTTTTATTTGCGGATGAATCGTACCCCCCAGCGCTGTTCAAGAAAGTCACCCAATTGCTTATCGAAGAACAGGTTAATATTAAATGGACTACTTTGATTCGTTTCGAAGAGTCACTTCAGGATCCTCAGATTTGGCAGAAAGCGGTGGAGGCGGGTTGCTGTACGCTGTATTATGGAATGGAGTCCGCCAATGAACGGGTTCTGGAACTCATGGATAAACATGCTCGAAAATCGGTCATTGAAAATAATTTACGTGAAGCCGCCAAGGCGGGTATCTGGAATCATGTCATGGCCTTTTATGGGTTTCCTGGGGAAACTCGTGAGGAAGCCGAAGAGACTAGGCAGTTTCTGCTGGATAATAAGCGGTTTGTCCATTCTGTGGAGCTGTTCTATTTCGTAGCCTATCGCCATACTCCGATGGTAAGGAATCCTGAAAAATTTGGGATTACTATTCATAAGCAGGCTGAATATGACATGCCTTTAGACTACTATTATACTCTGAATGACCCAGGAGGGATTAGCTGTTTGGAAGCAATGCAATTGGCGGAAGAATTTTATCAAAAAGATTTTGAATCATGGGCTGTACGGGTCAACGCAAGGGAGCATGTCTTTCTCTATATTTCAAAATACGGGACGAACTTTCTGCCCCAAATCTACGCGATGCCGGCAGGGCAGGATCTGTCTCGTACCGATGGGGTTCAGGGGCTTATTACCTGGCCAGTGGCCCATGCGCCTTCCGAAAAACATGTCAAAAGTGACGCAGGGATGTCTCGAGTCGTCAGTCATTCCACCCCCCAATAAATAAAGCGTTTTGGACCATTAGGCCTCAACGAGTCAGGCTAAGACTGGACAAGAAAAGTCTTAGGAAAAAGGAAAATGGGATTGGGGAATGTAGTGAGTGAAGGGCGCTAAGGTTGCCGAGTAGCTTCAAGAAATGCTTGAAGTATGGCGAAGGCTGAGTGGATTTCCTTGGTTTTTAGCTCTCCTTTTTTGTACATTTGCATATATTGACGGGGATTATTAGTATGCCCAGCATAACGTGCGGGATCCCAGATTCGGCAGTTTTGCTCATAACGTTTCCTTAAGTCATCTAGGGAAAATGGGATTTCCAGGTTCAATGTCTTCATGGCATCCAAGACTTTTGGTGTTGTAAAAGGGAAGTGTTGGGTCATAAGAGGATTCGAAAGGTGTTCATCATTACGCTAATTGTTAATTGTTTGAACTATCTCAGGTCAATCTTTTGCAATTCAAGTGCAATATAATCAACTTTTTCTTTATGATTGTTAGCCAGGTATCGTTCTATGTTAACTGATCTGCCTATCCTTGAAGCCGCCAGGCTTTTTTCCCCAACGGATTACCGTGAGGTCTTGAAGCGGGAAATGGATGGTGGGAAAATTCCCCTAAGTCTTGGAAAAGAATGCCCGGTCAAGTGTGAGTTTTGTTATGAGTTGGACCATTCCTATCGGGAAACCCTTGATCCTCCTAAAACTACTCAGGAAGATTGGGAGTTTATTTTAAATTATATCAATACCAAACCTACTGACCCTGTGCAGTTCTGGTGCTTGGGCGGGAATGAATATATGGAATGGACCGATTTATTCCTACATCCGAAAGCAATGGAATGGGTCGAAGATTTCCTGAAATATACGGACAAAAATATTCAATTTTTTACCGTGGGTTTTGTGCATGTCCCCAAAATCCATCAATTGGTTGAGCAATACCCTGGACGTATCAACTTTGAACTGTCTGTAATTACCTTGGGTCGGTATCGTCAGCAATTGATGCCTCATGCTCCTTCAGTCAAGCACGTTATGAAGGTGTTAGATGGACCAGCCGTGTCTTCTGCGAATTTTTATGCATTTGACCATAATACGATGTCCGAAGATGCAAAGGCTATTTCAAAGATTAATTCCCAATGCGTCCTGTGGATGGGGTGTTTGACGCCAGTGAAGGGCATTAACGAGTCTACGGGAGCATTAATGAGAAAGGGGAGAGCGTCTCTTCCGACCGAAGCGGAAAAAATTTATGATGCTGGATTGCCTAATCTAACTACGATCCATACCGAGGCCTATGTGACGGCATTTTTAAATCGGAACCGGATTTTGAGCATCTTTGATAGCCTGGAATTGGAACGAAGAGATCCTGTGGTAATGGCCCGTAGCGTCTATAAAATTCTCACGATGTTTCGGCGAAATCGGGCCAAGTATCTTTATATCCCTAACGCCACTTTGGGAGGCGATTCCGATTGCACGGTCCTCCTCACGCTGAATGATATAGCGCTCAGGATAACCAATGAAAAGTATATTTTTATTCCTCAATGTGTGGTGGAGTCCGGGCGGGGTGCGGATAAGGATATCGCCGGAGTAACAGTAGATGATTTTGTCAAAAAAACAGGGGTGAAAGTGCGCCTATTGCGGAAAATTAATACGAAATTTGCGAACAATCGGTTATATCGAAACGGGTCCTTGCAAAATTATGTTAATGATTATGTTCGCAATCCGTTGGTGCGGCATTACGAAACATTTCCGTTGTCAGCATAGGGCTGAGATTGCACTTACTCTCCAATAGTATGCTGAATTTTTGGTATTCCTAAGGCACATGTATGGACCCATCAAGGCGTTGGTTGCAATTTTATCAGGCTGATGTCTTTACGGATGAGCCATTTGGTGGAAATCCCTTAGCTGTTTTCCCAAAGGCGGAAGACTTGAGCGAGCGAGAATTTCAGCAAATCGCTCGTGAGATGAATTTATCCGAAACCGTATTTGTTTTGCCTCCTACAGATCCTCAAGCTGCCGCCAAACTCCGAATTTTTACACCGACTCGAGAAATTCCTTTTGCTGGTCATCCGGTCTTAGGGACCTTTTATATTTTAGGGGTTCTGAAGCTTATCGATCTTCAGGAACCTATGACCAAAATATTTTATGAGTGCAATTTAGGTGTTTTTCCATTGGAAGTGATTGTGCTAAAAGGGCAGATTGAGCAAGTCATTATGTCACAGCCCCATCCCGAATTTCTTGAAAGCGTTACATCTGCGGAAGCGGTGTATGAAGTGGCCAAAGCTTTGGGCCTCTCAAAAACGTTAATTTTGGATCAACTCTTTCCTTTGGAAATTGTTTCAACGGGCCTACCCGTGCTCATCGTTCCGTTAAAATCCCTCACGGCGGTAAAATCTATTGAGGTGAATCACTCCCTCATTTTAGAGGTCTGCTCGCGTTGGGGGGTAAATGGCATATTGGCCTTTTCTTCCATGACGGTGGAAGAAAATGCCAGTGTGCATGCACGGATGTTTGCCGACCCGATTGGAATTCCCGAAGACCCGGCTACCGGGAGTGCGGGAGGGGCCTTAGGTGCGTATTTAGTGAAGAATGGGGTCGTGGAAGTAGGGCCAACCACTGAAGTCGTGATTGAGCAGGGATATGAAATTGATCGCCCTTCTCGCATCCTTGTTCAAGTTTTTTCCGATGATGATACGATTAAAAGCGTTAAAGTTGGCGGACAGGTTGTTATGGTGGCAGAAGGGAAGGTAATGTGCTGAGGTAAGAGAAGACTCTACGCATGATGGAGTCATCTTTATTTGTTGAGTTCTCCGACTAAATGCCCCAATTCAGGAAGAATTAGCTGTTCCATGGCCAGTTTGACGGCTCCTTGCGATCCTGGGATGGAAAATATTATATGAGGTCCATGGATGCCAGCCGTTGCCCTGCTAAGCATGGCGGCAGACCCAATTTCTTTGTAAGACAAGAAGCGAAATAATTCTCCAAATCCTTCCAATTGCTTTTCGAGAAATCCCCCGACTGCTTCAAACGTTGAATCTCTTTTGGAGATTCCGGTTCCTCCGTTAATGATAATAATACGACTGATATTATCACGGGTTGCCTGCTGAAGATGCTGGGCAATCTCAGTGGGATCGTCTTTTAAAATTTGGTAGTCAAGAATAGTGTGTCCTTGGCCTTTGAGTAGATGGCAAATTAATTTCCCGCTAGTATCGGTTTCGCGAGTTCGTGTGTCACTACAAGTGAGGACGATACAGTCCAGTGGATTGAAACCCTGAGCCTTATGAGCAAGATAAGACGGGTGGGCATGGTGTGCACCATGCCCATGAGAATGTTTTGAATCTGCCATGACTTCTTTCTTGTTTTGAGGGGATCACCCCCAAATCGAATCCGGTTTCAGTTGGGTTGCAGGTTGCCCTTTTTTGATGTGTTCGTCAAGAATTACGGGAATATCGCTGTCTTTCACTTGGGAATACCAGGTTCCAGTTGGATAGACGACAATATTGGGCCCTTGCTCACAAGGGCCAAGGCAGGTAGTGCCGGTGACCAATACTTCACCAGGTTGAATGCCGCGCTCCATGAGCCCCATGTTGAGAGCCATGAGGAGATTTTGTGCTCCTCCCGCTCCGCAAGAAGGTTTGGGGTGGCCAGGTGGCCGGGAATTGGTGCAGACTAAAATATGATATTTGGGTTTTGGCATAGATCCTCCTTGTGCAAGTTAACTGATATTCAAATACGAAATCGACAAGTACCCGAACCTTGATTAGGGATGACGCAAGAGCTTCCACATCTCTAGGCATTCATCGGGTAGTTTCCAGTGTTTGACCCCGGCCTCAATCCAATCAAGATAATGCTCTTTGGGTTTAAATTTTCCAATGGCAGTGGCCACATGTGTGGTGACAAATTCCTTTTGCCCGTCTTCATGAAACACATTGACTTCAATATGGCGAAACGCCTCCTCCGGAAGATCGTTTTCAAATTTGTCGAGTTCTTTGACATCTTCGTCGGTGAGATTGAAGACAGCACCCCATACCCGCTCCCCCTGTGATGGGGCGATAGTGGCTATGCCGCACCGCCACTGATTCGACCAACGTCCAAACTTGATTGTATGGTCCGGAATGTAGGCATGAAAGAGGAATTGATGTTCGGGAGCTCGTTTTTTGAGCTGGGTAAGGTTGAGATTGTCAGCATACAAGAAAAAACGCATGGAAGCCATCCTACGTGAAATGATGGTAAAGAGGACTAGTATTACCATAGAGGCTTCGGAAACTGTCAAGGACAGGAGTAAAATAGGGGAAATAGCTGAACGGGTAGGGATCGAGGGAATGCGAAGATGTAATTAACGTTTTGGAGTCAAATGAAGTTGTTGGGCGGATTGGTCGAGGTGGACGAGAAAACGGTCAAAGAAGCTTAAGCCCAATAACCCATCAATACCTTCTGGTAAATTCGGGATCGTATGAATGACTACCTGAACGTTTTTCCGTCCGGCGTTTCCGACCCGAATTTTTTTGGCCAAGGCCATTTCAGCCTGGACATTTCCTCCCGCCGTAAAAAGTTGAATTCCTGATTTTCCAGGCGCATGGCCAATGCCCGCGTCGAAAGCCAGATCTTCAGAAATGGTCGTGAAGGTGGCTCCAGTATCAACAATTAACTGGGCTGAATGGAGATCATTGAATTCTACCCGGGCCACCCAGACTCCTCCTAATCGCTCCAAAGGGACAACTGTTTCTTCGGAGTCTGCGGTAATTTCAGAGGATGGTCGCAAGTCTTGCTTGGCAAATTGCACTGCCTTATCTATGGGGAAATCCTTCAGTAGGACTTGGGTGCAGACCCCAAAGGCTATAATGCCTAATGCAAAAATGGCAATACTTCGACTCATGAATGCCTGCGAATGTGATGGATGCGGAGTTAATGATTCAAAAGCGTGTGTTGTTCTCTGCACTGCTTGTCGGTTGAACCAACGGGAATCTTTATTTGGTTTGATTAATATTGCAAGTAGTTTGCATTTAAATTGACAGGGCCATGCGTCTTTGCTAATTTGACCCGGTGACCAACCTTCCAGGCTACAGAATCAACCATCGGATATACTCACAATGGCTTGCTTTCATCGGCTGTTTCATTGTGATTCTTTTGGCATCCACATCATTTGGGGTTGCCCTAGAAATCCATCATGTGTTTGCAGAGGTGGATCATGATGGGCACCAACATTCAGAATTTGATTTATGCAAGTGGCTTCAATCGCATGCGGCCAACTCCCTGGTGGGGGATGAGCCGGTCTGGTGGAGACATGGAAGTCAGGTTGGTTTCCTTGGTCTCATTCCCGCCTTTTGGGTATCTTTCGCTCTTTCTTTTCTGCATGGCTCTCGTGGCCCTCCCTTGGTTTCTTAACTCTCACTCGTTCTTGTGTGATTTCTAAAAAAGTCTGTTCTTTCCTAGAAATGAATGGATATCTGTAACTCGAAGTTCCATGAATAGGGACTTACGAGGTCAAATTTCCTCATAATCGGAGAATAGGGGCAATGGATATGGTGGTTCGCAACTTCCTGGTAGGGATGGTCCTGCTTATGGTTTGGTGGAGTTTCCGAGGAAATACGGAAGCTCATAGTCAGTCGACAGATCGGATATGGGTAGTATCGGGAGTTGTGCAGGATGAAGACTTGCACCGGGTGGATCAGGCAAATGTTGAACTCCGGGATCAGGAGGGGCAGCTCATTGAAAGTCAGATCAGCGATAACAATGGGGAATTCATTCTTGGAATTCCTCATCCGGGGATTTACTCTATTCGAGCGTTTCAATCTACGTTAACCAGTGAGTCGGTTATTATGACCGTGGATGTGGATCCCGTTACGGTAGTTACCCTCACTCTTGCGCAACGACAAGAGTTGACGCTCGAAGTTGTTGCCCCCTTGCCTCCCATTCAACATCAATCTTCCAGTGAAATCATATCTATGAGTCGAAAGGATATTGAGGAGTTACCCCGCGGCAATAATATTGAGCTCCAAGATGTGCTGCTTACCATTCCTAGTGCGGTAGATGGGGGCCTCAAACAAGTTCATATTCGACAAGATCATGCCAACCTGCAGTTTCGCATAGATGGAGTACCCATTCCCGATACGGTGTCCTCTGTGTTTACCGATGTGATTTCTCCAAGAACATGGAAACGAGCCAATATTATTCTTGGGGGACCCGAAGCTCAGTATGGCAATCGTACAGCGGCCGTCATCGATATCACTACCAAAAGTGGTACCCAGCCGGGTTTTGGATCTGCGCAATTGTTCGGTGGATCAAATGAAACCGTGAACCCGTCTTTTGAATATGGGGGGACGGCAGGAGAGACCGTTCGGTGGTATGTGCAAAATAGCTTTACATCGACTAATCGTGGCCTTAATCCTCCCACATTAGGGAATACAATATTTCATGACCAAAGTAATCGAAATCAAACTTTTTTTCGTGGTGATTGGCAGGTTGATAATGGGAACAATGTCACGTGGTTGTTCTTGAACTCCATCGCCAAATTTCAAATTCCAACTCAACCTGGTTTGTCGCCCAATCCCACGATTGTCGGGTTGCTACAGGCCCAAGATCCTGGCTTCGTGCCTATTGCCTCACAAGACGTGGATGAATTTCAAAAAGAAACCAATCAGTACAGTCATCTCGTCTGGCGGCATGATTCGTCTCAGGACCGGTATTTCAGTTTGGCTGGATATGTTCGGCATACTCGGGCGACATTTCAGACCGACCCATTGAATGTTTTAGCCTACACGGAGGATCCGGCCGAGCCTTTTTCAGCAGCCAATCAAGACCGGTTTGCATATTCGGGCGGCATTCGATTTGACTACACGCAACGGGTTGGTCCAGACCATGTTATAAAAACCGGATTTCAAGTTGATCGTACGCAAGCCGTGAATAAAACGCGTCTTCGTGCTTTCTTGCGTGATGGTCTTGGCGATCCGACGGGCGAGGTCATTTCACGAAATGCGGATAACCGGACGATTGGTTGGAGGGAAGAGTTGTGGATCCAAGACCAGTGGACTCCTTGGGACCAGTGGACGTTAAATTTGGGTCTGCGGTTTGATCAAATTCAGGGACTGACCCATGATGGCCAAATCAGTCCGCGGCTGGGAGTTACCTATGCCCTGTCCCCCCGTCACGTGCTTCATGTATTTTATGGGAGATTGTTCACGCCTCCGAATCTGGAGGCGGTTCCATTCCTTCAGCTCAATACTCTAGGCACAACGGCAGAGCCGGAGAATCTGACGAAGCGAACTGTGGAGCCGGAGCGGGCTCATTATTTTGAAGTTGGCTCGTCTCATGCCTTAGGCAAGGCGGTGACGGTTGAATTAACAGGGTTTTATAAGCTGAGTAAAAATCTGTCAGATGCAGGTCAATTTGGCAGTACGCCGTTATTGAACTTCTTTGCCTTTGAGCGAGGCTGGCAACGAGGAGTGGATTTAGCCATTAAAGTCAAATTTTTTGACAATCTATATGGACGCGGTAATGTGGCTTGGGGGCAGTGCCGAGGCAAAAAACTTCAATCTGGACATTTTTTATTGGAACAAGCTGAAATTAACGACATCGATAGTCGGAGCGGTGTGTATTGTGACCATATGCAATCCATGACGAGTTCGGCGGTGTTGACCTATCATCCTTTTCCCCATACGACGATAACCGGGCAAATGTTCTTCGGGTCAGGTCTTCGGACTGCCGAGTTAGGCGAGAAGACAAATTCGTCACATAGTCCGTCTCATACGACTTATAATCTCTCCATTGACCAAGTACTGCCCCTGTGGGATAACTACAAAATGGTGCTGGGATTTGATGTCATTAATCTTCTTGACCAACGGGTTTTTCTGAACCAGGGAGAGGGGAGTATTGGACTTGGGGTGTCTCATGCCAATCTGCCTCGATCTTTTTTCTTCCGAGGGCAATTCTTTTTTGGAGGCTAACAGAAGTGAGGTTATGGCGATGGCATCGGAGGGAGTTTTTTCTATGCCTTATCACAATAGGGGTGTGGGTGTTAGGAGTATTCTGGAGTATGGGGGGAGGAATCCCGGGATGGGCCGCAGACGGGCCTGATTTTTCCACGCACCATTCTGATCATGATGCCGATGCGCAAATTGATACTCTTCCAATGGTTCATGTTCATGGGTTTCGATTAAATAAGGACCAACAAATAGGACCCGTTCCTCAACAAACACCATGGCCTAGCATTCCGGGTTCTCTTAATGGAGAAACCTTGGACGATTGGCTTAAAGCGAGGATTTTGGTTTCCAAAGACGGAGAGTCGACTGTAGTTATTCTTCATCCTGCCACTCACCGTGAATTAACGCTCGCCAGCCTTGAGGCTCTCAAACAATGGACATTTCTTCCCCAAATGAAGGGTGATGACCCTGTTGATGGAGAAGTAAACATTCGAGTGCATTTCCGCACTCAGTAAGGTCCCCACCTGCAGTGAATTCCCCGCTGAACTTTTCCTGACAAATTTCGAGAAATTTGGGGATAGAGAGGGCCTGGAGATATGAAGAAAAATTAATGGAGGGGAGTGTTTCGTAGCCTCAGAGAATTGGTGACGACGCTTACTGAACTGATGGCCATGGCTCCAGCTGCTAAAATAGGTTGGAGAAAGCCTTTGTCTCCAATAATCCAATGGAGATAAGGAGGCACTTCACCCAATGTCTGTATGATTGGATACAGAAGGCCTGCTGCGATGGGTAGAAGTGTGATGTTATAGGCAAACGCCCAAAATAGGTTTTGATGAATGGTGCGCATGGTGGCTCGGCTTAGGGTTATGGCTCTAAGAATTCCCCTGAGATCGGCACTCATCAGAGTGATATGGGATGATTCCATGGCAATGTCAGTACCGGTGCCTATCGCAATTCCAAGATCGGCTTGCGCTAAGGCGGGGGCGTCATTTATGCCATCTCCCACCATGGCCACACATGCTCCGGTTGCCTGAAGTTTTTTGATCTCGCTCGCTTTTTGGTCGGGAAGAACCTCTGCCAATATCGTTTGAATGCCGAGGTCCTTGGCGATCGTTTGAGCTGTCTGATAGTTATCCCCCGTTAAAATAACCACATTCATTCCAGCTTGTTGGAGGTCCTCAATCGCCTGCTTGGATTCTGGGCGTAAGGTATCTGACAAGGCAATGATGCCGGTTACTTCTTTGTTGAGAGTAAGAAGGATCGTTGTCTTCCCCTCCGTTGTGAAGACCTGAACCTGACTCGAAATTTCGGGAGAAATGGTGTAATGCTGCCGGATGTATTGGGGGTTGCCAATGGTAATAGTCCATGCTCCGATTTGTCCGGTGATTCCCCCACCAGGGGTTGTGAGAAAATGATGTGGATCTTCTAGTTGCAAGTGGCGTTGTTCGGCTGCCCTGATGATTGCTTTGCCTAAGGGATGTTCCGAACGGCTTTCCAGTGAGGCGGCTAAGCGAAGAAGTTCTTCCTGTTCGATGGTGAAGGCTATAATATCGGTAACCGTGGGATGGCCCGTTGTGAGGGTGCCGGTTTTATCCAGGACTACCGTATTGATGCGATAGGCTGTTTCCAGGGCCTCAGCATTTTTAATTAGAATACCTTGTTCCGCCCCCCGGCCAGTTCCCACCATGATGGCTGTAGGAGTGGCCAGCCCTAGGGCACAGGGACAGGCAATGATCAGAACTGAAACAAATGTCAGCATGGCATACGTCAAAGCCGGAGGAGGACCAATCATCCACCAGAGAAGGAAGGCGAGAGTGGCAAGCCCGATGACCGTGGGGACGAAAATACTGGCAATGTGATCGGCAAATCGTTGGATGGGTGGTTTGGATCCTTGGGCTTCTTGCACTAGTTTAACAATATGGGACAGCGTGGTTTGGTTGCCAACTGCAGTTGCCTGAAAAAGAAAACTTCCTAGCGTGTTTAATGTGCCCGCGAATACTTTTGCTCCAGGCTCTTTCTCCACAGGTACGCTTTCCCCTGTTAACATGGCTTCATCAATGGTGGTGTGGCCTTCTAAGATGACTCCATCTACCGCGATTCGTTCTCCTGGCCGAATGACGAGGGTGTCTCCCACTTGGACCAATGAAACCGGAATTTCTTGCTCTGTTCCGTTTCGACGGACACGTGCCATTTGAGGACGCAGCCCCATAAGTTTTTGGATTGCCGAAGTCGTACGAGCTTTGGCTCCACTTTCCAAATAACGTCCCAAAAGGATCAGGGCGATAATCATGGTAGCAGTATCGTAATAAACTGCAGGAGGAATGCCGCTGGCTTCAAAAATTTCTGGAAAAAATGTAGCTACGACGCTATATGCATAAGCGGCCAATGTTCCCACAGCAATGAGAGTATTCATGTTGACAGAGGCATGACGGGCGGCGTTCCAAGCGGCTTGGTAAATGGGACGAGCTGGAAAAAGCAAGATGCCGGTTGTAGCCAGGAAAAAAAATATACGCTTAGTGTGTTCAGAAAACTGAGTGCCCATGAAGCTAAGATTCATAGAGCCAAGATGGATGATCAATCCAACGATGGCGCTTATTATGGTGAGCCGAAGTAATTTGTTGCGCTCCTCTTCAAGGGATGAATCAGGGGTTGGCTCAGTTGCTCCCTCTTCTTGGGCTGTATAACCGGCTTCGGTGATAGCCTGTTGAATGGTTTGAATCGGGATGGTGTCTTTCCACAGGGAGATCGTGGCACGTTCCGTAGCGAGGTTGACCTGTGAGGAGAGCATGCCCGGAAGCACCTGAAGCGCGTGTTCCACATGATGCACGCAGGAAGCGCAGGTCATGCCTTTTATCTTCAGAGTTTTGGTATCGATGGGAACTTGATATCCCGCATCTTGGACGGCTTGTGTTGCAAGCTGAGTGAAGGGATACGTGGGATCGAATTGTATCGTGGCATTGCTGGTAGCTAAATTCACTGAAACATCCCTCACCCCTGATACTTTCCTTAACGCTTTCTCCACATGAGCGACACACGAGGCGCAAGTCATCCCCTGGATAGGCATGACCAGAGTTGATGGATTGGTGGACATTGAATGCTGTCAATCTATGGTAACGGATTTCCCAAAGTATACCCGGCTTCCTTGAGAGTGGATTCCAGAACGTTTGGAGGAATGGTTGCTGAATCGTACTGGATGGTTACTTGATGCTGTCCAAAATCAACTTTTGTTTGTGAGACGCCGGGGAGTGCTTGCAGTGCTTTTTCGACATGTTTCGCGCAATTTTCGCAGGTCATGCCTTGGACTGGAAATCGTTGTTGAATAATCACTCTGTTCTCCTTTGTGCATGAGGCTAACGGCCGATCGAGTAGAGGTCTCGTAATTCTCCCACAATTTTTTCGGTTTGGCCCCTCTCAATGCTATCAATGACGCAAGTTTGGAGATGGCCATCCAAAAGAACCGCTTCGAGTTTTTCGATAGCCTTTCTGATCGCATGAGTTTGCTTGAGGATATCCACACAGTAGCGATCATCCTCAACCATTTTTTTGACTCCTTGTAAGTGGCCCTCGATATAGGCCAATCGTTTCATAGCCTGTGATTGAATATTTTCATTCATTAGCAGCTCTACCTTTAACCCATACCCTGGGGGTATGGGTATGTTATCTTGTTTTTTCCTTATTGGTCAATTGAAAAACAGGAAAATTGGTTTGGGATGTATTTATTGTGATGGAAAATGAAAAGGCGGATTTAAATGAATGCAAGAAAATACTTAAGAGAGGTGCTGTCCAATGTGAGCCGTCGGATATTTTGTTGATTATGGATGGAGGATGATGTCTATTTGCAGTGAATGTTGGAGATTGTCATTAGGATCGGACCACTGGAAATTATTTTGTCGAAGGATTTTTCTTTCCGTGGGAATCTACCCATTTTACCTTGCTCCTTCATTTTGACTATTTCTCTGAAAAGAAATCCTTTATCCAAATCCAATGACCAGAAATGGATTAGAAATCTAGGGGTGGAATGGTCTTTGCTCATGCTTGATCCCTGAGAAATGAATATAGAATGAAGGGGGTGTTTATGGTGAAAGTTGGGTCTCTGGTTTCAGAGAATCAAGGAACAGCAGGGTTGGAATATGCTCTATTGGTTTCTCTTATCGGCATGCTGATTCTTGGGGGCCTTCATCTATTGGAAGGTGGGATTCTGGGTGGGTTTCTGAATATTTCTGAGACACTGGGCAGTGTGATTGTGCTGGATAGCAAGAGCTCTTTTCCTCAATGATGGCTATTCCTTTGTTGAAATTTTTACCTTATTTTTAGTTCGTGATGTTTTATTCTCCATATGATGAATTGCTGAAATTATCGTTTTGGAATGTATTGAAATGTCAGTGGGAGTCTATATAAGGCAGTATTCGGCCCTATGGAATAGTTCATTCACGCCATCTGATTTTTTTCTTACTCTTGCTCAAGGTGCTCTTGGCGTGAACCGAAAGTTTGAACATACATGGAGGGCTGATTATGGTTTTTCGGTTTGGAGTAGTGTGTATCTTAGGAGTGTTCTTAGTTAGTTGTGAGGAATCAAGGGTTAGCCATCGCACAGGAGATTTTGATTTATCCAACAAGAACTCTCCCGTCTTAACGTCACTTCAACCAAAGGCTTCATTGGAAATTGATGCTATATCGGATCGAATGATTGTTGCCGAAGCACCAGCCAATGAACAGCGATCTGGTTTTTCGGTTGTTGATCCCTTTCCCATTGTGTATTTTTCATTTGACAGCTGGGAAGTAAATAATGATGTTCGAAGTCGTTTGCATGCTACTGCCGATTGGATGACTCGGTTTCCTCAATATGGACTAACCATCGAAGGCCATGCTGATGCTCGAGGTACTGAAAGTTATAATATGGTTCTAGGGGCAAGGCGAGCTCAAGCCGTCAAGGAATATTTGAAAAATTTAGGTATCCCTCCTAAGCGGGTTGATATTGTTTCGTATGGTAAAGTTTTGAATGTATGTGAAATTGATGACGAATTGAAATGTCATCAATTTAATCGTCGAGCGGAACTTCTTTTGGAATAAATAAGTTATCCTATTTTTTCTCCTTTTCTTTCATTTTAGGACGATCGTCTGCTTTGGTGTAGGGAGTCGTCGTTGAATGAATCGTCCCACCCTGTTTTTTCATCCTTAGCCCATCTATAGAAAAATACGCGATTTCCTACTCGGTGGCTTAATTGACAAGCCGCTTGCAATATGTTAATTGCAATAGACTTGCAATATCATGGTCGTGTCTTCTATTTTCGAATCGAGGCGAATTGCTGTGAGTGGGCTGGGCTTTAAGAAAAGCTTAAAAGCTGCAGGCCGAAGGGTGACGCGCACCCGTCAAGCTGTATTAAGCTTGCTAGAACGGACGGCGCAGCCATTGAGTGCGACTGAAATATTTGACCAGTTACAACAAGAAAAAGTGAGTATTGATTTAGTGACTGTTTATCGGACGGTGCATGTTCTCAAAGAATTAGGCCTTGTCGCTCAAATTGAATTACATCAGGAAGGGCAAGCCCGGTTCGAACTAAAGGAAGGACGGGAGCATCATCATCATATTCGATGTCAAATGTGTGGAGCTATTGTTGATTTGCTGCTGTGTCCATTGAAGAAACTGACGAAATTGATTGAATCTCAAACCCAGTATATCGTTGATGATCATACTTTGGAGTTTACGGGGCTTTGCCCAAAGTGCCAATAATTTTATGAGCAAACTTGGACATAAATTATCTAAAGCGGGATCCATTACTTCCTTAATCTGTGCCATCCATTGTGCCTTGACCCCACTAGCTATTTTGGCATTGCCCGTTATTGCGGCCCATTCATGGAATGGATTGGATAGAATGTTGGGTGGTTTTTTAGCTCAGACTACAGAGTGGATTTTTGTGGGAGTTATTGCAGTGCTTGCGGGATTTGGATTGTTAGCGACCTATCCTCTTCATCGGGATGTGCGCCCGGCATTATTGACAACTCTCGGCCTGGGTATTTTGACTGCATCACATTTATGGATTGAACAAGGTGGCCCAATTGAAATTACCCTTGATGTGCTTGGTGCCTCCGTAATCGCCTTTGCAGGATTTTGGAATCGCCGACTCTGTCATCATCTTGGTTGCCATACCCATGAACACTCTTGCTCGGAAGCTCAGCCTCCCATTTCACCATTGGCGAATCTTTCCTCCAATTCTTCATAGTCTATTATGAGGTTCTTCCTTAATATGTTGGGATGGCGGTTCTGGAAGCGTTTCGAATTTTTTTCGCCAGTTCCTCAAGAAGCTGTTCTGTTTCTTCCCATCCAATGCAGGCATCAGTGATGGAGACGCCCCATTCAAGGGGTTTCCCTGCCTCCCATTTTTGATTGCCTGGGTTAAGATTGCTCTCAATCAAGAGCCCCATAATTGCTGATTGACCACTTGTGAATTGATCAACCACTGAACGCGCTACCCCGACTTGTCTAGTGTGATCTTTCTCTGAATTCCCATGGGAGCAATCGACGAGAATGGGACGGGGGATTTGTTCTTCTGTTAGGAAGTTCATGGCTTCTGCAATATCTTGAGGATTGTAATTTACCTTTCCCCCTCCACCTCTCAGAACAATATGGCGGTCAGGATTGCCATTCGTTTTTATTACAGATGTGAGTCCTTCTCCATTAATTCCAATAAAGCTGTGAGGATGGCGAGCGGCTATCATAGCATTCAGTGCTACCTGAAGGCCTCCATCGGTGCCATTTTTCAGCCCCACAGGCATGGAAAGGCCACTAGCCATTTCTCGATGTGTTTGACTTTCTGTGGTTCGCGCTCCTATAGCAGCCCAACTGATTAAGTCGGAAATATATTGCGGTGTGACTGGATCCAGAAATTCGGTGGCGCAGGGAAGCCCCAGCCCATTGATTTCGAGTAATAATTTTCTGGCTAGGGTAAAACCTTGACCGATGTCGCAGGTTCCATCCAAGTGAGGATCGTTTATTAATCCTTTCCAGCCAATCGTGGTCCGAGGTTTTTCAAAATAGGTGCGAAGGACAATAAGGATTTGGTCATTGACTCGTTCGGCTATCTGTTTGAGCTTTTTTGCATAAGACAAGGCGACGTCAGAATCATGGATGGAGCAAGGCCCAATGATGACGAGGAGTCTACGGTTATCCCGCCCATGCAAAATATCTCGAATTTCTTGGCGAGTTTGAAGAATGACCGAGGTGATTCGTTCCGTGATCGGTAATTCCAATTTCATGGAATTAGGCGGTATTAAAGGAGAAATGGCAATAATATTTTGATTTTCAATGCGTTCCGCCATTACGGTAATCCTTTTATTAAAAGAAAATTTTAGGAGAAATATTCTATACAGGTAATTAAATATAAAGATTTCGAGACTATATTGTAATATTTTGCCTTTTCTGTGAGCAACATGCGGTTGCTCTAGATTCACTCGAGGCTAAATAAGACTTTTTGGGGAGTAGATGGCAGAAATATTCCAAAGGTCAAGAGAGGGAAAGGGATGAGCAATACCCGAGAATTAGACCTTCGTATTAATTAGCCGGGCTTTTTGTGAGCTAAACCAATGATGAAGGTCCTCCCGGCTGCCATCATGGCCAGTATTGAAGACAAAACGGATGCCCATGGTCAGGTCGTCTTTGGGTTGTACCCATTCAATGGTCCCACTAATTCGTGAATAGTGGTGAACACCTGGAAGTCTGCAGGAAAGTTGAATATTCAATGAGGAAATAACTGGCCAGGCCAAGACGGGGACTTGAAATTGGCAGCCTATAGGGCTGAGATTAATCAAGGTTACTGGCAGGACAGCCAAAATCTGGCCCGTTTCACTCAGAGGGCGAACCGTCCCGGATAAGCTGATGGATAATCGTGGTAATAAGCGAGGCTGTTGCTTGGAGATTTTTCTTGGAGCCTCTAATTTAAGGGTCAAAGGGGTGAGCTGGATTTCCTGAATGGTACTTTCAAATTCAAAGATTTCACCATCAATGCAGGAGCGGCCTTTACATGGTAGGCCGATAGTAAGCTGATCTGTTATGGAGGATGGCGGGAGCCCACAGATCAATGAATGATCAGGACCAAGACCCAAGAGATGAGCTTGTAAAAGAATGGAGTTGGTGTGCGCAGCAAACGTTAACCAGATCGGATTGGATCCCAATGAAAGGGTAGTGGTAACAGACATGACAATCTTGTCGGTAAAGTGAAACCATGGTACAGCGAAAATATACGGTATTCAAAGAGGACGAATTTAACTGACACGAATGAAGAAAAACGGGAAAAATTCGATATAAAAGGAAAACTGTGTTTGATGCTGGGTTAGAGCTCTTTGACGAGCTTGTCGGCTAATTCTTTGGCAGTTACGGAATAAGATCCCTCCTGAATGGCGCGTTGGATCTTGGCGACCCGGTCTTTGCGAATCTCTGGGAGGTGCTGGATCTGATCGTGATAAATTTCCAAATTCCGGCTTTCTCCTGAAGAGTAGGATGAGGATTCTTCTATCGGAGAATCTTTCGAAGGAGCCATGGAGTCTAAGCTAAGCGCATTTGTTTTCCGTGTCTCAGAATTTTGGTTGGGATATTCTGGGTCACATGGGAGAGGAAAAGAGGTCGTGGGGAAACGAGGTGTCACGAGTAATAATCTGGTATAGGGTAGGTAGATAAGAATGGTAGAGTACCAAAAGTCATGGTGATATTGTAAAGAGGGCTGCCTTGAGTAATCTCGAGGGAAAAGACGAGGGACAAATTGATGGAATTTTTCGTGGCTTCAATCATTAAAGAGCTCGAAATCTTGGATCCCGGAGAGTTATGTCGTGTGTGCCTGGCTCTTCCCAATCGGTTGGAGGTGGAGGGAATATCCTTTCCGCTTCATGATCAGATGCGGCCAGGAACGGCCTTTCTTGCGAAACCTTGGGGGGAACGTACGAAAAAGTATCGAAGACGAATGTATACCCGATCCAATGTAGCGAAGCTTCAACCAGGTCTCCTTGAAACTTTCATTAATTATACACACCGAGAGTTATCTGATACTTCAATTTGGTGGCAATCAGTGGACGCGCAGGATTGGTATCGTCAGGGAAGGCCGATTGAGGTTCGCATTCAAATTGACCGGGAACAGGGAATGGCAATCCCCTATGAAAGTGCAAGTGTCTGTAAACCAACAAATTTGCGCTTGGAGGACGATGGAGCATGGGAATCTATGCCCTTTTTCTGTGTCGCATTTGGAACCGGCGTGACGCCATTTTTGGCATACATTAGGAATTGGGTGGCCCATCATTCTCAGCCTGGTGGGTTAACAGGTCTTAGACCTCTCACGCTTGTTGTCAGTGCGAAGCACTTTTCAGGGTTGATATGTCATGAGGAATTAAGTCAGATACAAAAAAAATTTCCTGGGCGATTTCGATATTGCCCCGTGCTAACTAGAACTTGGCCGGCAAATTGGGTGGGAGGGAGAGGACGATTGATTTCAGTAAGTCAGAATTCATCTGGCAACGAACGAATTGATATATCGAATCTCCTAGCGTTTCTTCCGGGACTTCCTCATGGCCATCTTCGGGTGTGTGGGAATAAGGAGGCGTGCAATCAGATACTGACGGCTCTAGAGCGAGGAGGAATTGTCCCTCTCAGTACACGAATGGAATCTTGGTAAGGCCAGACCGTCAGGATAGATGGTTGAATCCAAATTAACTGGCTGCTGGTCGTTTAATGGATTCAGGTATGATGACATTTGGGCGTTTGAGCAATCGAATAACGGGACGGCCGATGAAAGTATAATGTCCACAGGTAAGACAGTGAAGACTCATGGCTGCTAACAGTTCCTGTTCCAATCGTTCGATTTGGACGGTTCGAGAGCCACATTTGGCACAGCGGGGATGAGTAGGGGGAGAAGGAGTGGATGTTTGACCGGACTTTGTCGGTTTAGATTTTCTTGGTCGTCCACGTTTTACAATTGGGTTTGGTAGGTTTTTCATCAGAGGAATCCTTGGTTGAACATAGAATGTCCCTCTGTTGAAGAACAAATTTTATGCCAATAGTAATACGCATGATCTGCTCTCAAAATACATGAATATCCTGAAATTATCAGCGGATATGAACCGGTATAGGTAGTTTTTTCCCAGTGAAACCGGAAAAAACCGATACGCGAAAAAATGCTTACTGGCCGGAAGAATTACTGGCGGATTTGGCCAGGATAGATTTGGCTCTGGCTGTCACGCTCTTGGCTTCAGAATGTCGATTGGCTTGATGGAGGATTTGGGCATAACGAGTGAGGGCTTGGGCCAATTCGGGATGGTTTGAGCCGACTTGAGCTTCTTTTAGTTCTATAATGCGTTGGTATTGGATTGCCGCTTGGTCAAATTTTTTCTCGTCTTGATAGTATCTAGCGAGACTATACAAGCTGCTCAGAAGTAGGGGATTACCGGGTTCATGGGATTCTGCTTGTTTGACAGTGGAAAGCAGCTGTTTTTCAACAGAAGCCGAAGAACGTTGTGGTGGGGTGCCCCGGGAATGTCTGGCAGATGAGGAGTGGTTGGAGCAGGCAGTAAGGAAAACCCCGGCCGCTGTAAAAATGCTAAGGAGCAACCAAGCCGACATTGAAAAATTTTGATAGTGATTTCTCATTCTACTGTTGTTTTTTCGATGATTGGCCATAGGGATTGTATGTGGTGGATTAGTTGGTAATCAAGACAGCAGGTATCATGTGTCTCTTGCCAATGTGTTGAGTGGCTATTGCTTTCATGACGTGATGAGACATTTTATATGGTAAAGATATGGTGTTCGATTTCCTCGCATGGTTATGGTCACGCCGCACAATTAATTCCCATTTTAAATGAGCTGGGCCGAGCCGTTTCGGATTTGGAGGTGATATTACGTACCACGGTTCCCCAAAGTTTTTTTGAGCACAAATTGCAGATCAAATGGGACTTACAAGAGGCCCAGCAGGATATTGGATGTCTTCAACAGGGGCCGCTGGAAATTGATGTTGAAGGCACCTGGAATGCCCATCGACAATTTCATCAAAATTGGGATGAAGAGGTAAGAAAGGAAGCGGAAGCCATTAAGGCTAGTCGGGCGGATTTGGTAATTGCGAATATTTCCCATTTGGGAATTGCGGCTGGAAGCCAAGCCGGCTGTTCGACTGTTGCCGTGGCTTCTTTGTCTTGGGATCAAATTTTATTCAATCTGGGTTCCAATCGAATGGCTTGGCAGGAGAAGGTTCTTCTGGAAATTCAAGAGGCATATGCCCAGGCTTCTCATCTTATTCGCCTCTATCCTGGAATTGATATGCCGGCATTTCACTCTTCCACCATGATTGGGCCTTCTAGTTTGACCTTTCCCACTAACATTGTTGATATCCGATCAGTCTTGCCAGTACGGTCAACAGATCGGATTGTCGTTGTCGCCTTTGGTGGAATTCCCTTTGAATATCTGCCAATAGAACGCTTGGAATATCTTGAGGGCTTCCATTTTATTCTTTCCGGTGTTCAGGTGCCACTGTCCTTCGCACGAATATCGTCGTGGGAAGGGTTAGGGATCCCATTTTTAGATGTCTTCCGTCAGGCTGACATAGTCATGACCAAGCCAGGCTATTCGACGATGGTCACGGCTATTAAGTATCAAATCCCGTTGGTTTATGTGTGTCGGGAAAATTTCATTGAGGAAGCCAATCTTGCCGCCTATGCACGAAAATATGGACGAGCTTGTGAATTATCCAGAAAGGATTTTGATGCGGGTGAATGGGGGGAGGCTTTGAACAAGGTTTTGCAGATGCCACATCCACATCTTGTTCCTCCGCCGGATGGCGCTCGAGAGGCGGTTGATATTTTAAAATCCTTTCTGAGGAAATAACAGAAGGCAGGTGTAACTTTTCTATGTTTGCTCGGGTTCCATGGGCGGATAGGGCCGGATCGTGATAGCCTCTACCAGGTTTGTCAGGGGAAAAGTATTCAGGGTTCGCTCTTTATAGAAAATTCCGACAACTTCCACTTGTTGGTCCATGGCTATCGAAGGCCCCCCTTGTGTCCGATCATGGATTCCAAATACGGTAAGAAAGTGGTTCTCTTCAGTTAATTGAAAGACGAAATGTATTTGGAGTTGGGTGTCGTCAAGGTGTAATTCGGGTTGTTTGATGATTCCGCGAATTCTGATGAGTTGTTGGTGAAAGGCTTCAGGGTGTGCGACGAGAGTGATAATAGAGGTGACACTGGGAGCGGACGAGGGACTGATGACGGATTTTGGGAGGTCGAATTGACTGAGAGTGACAAATCTAATAGGAAATGTTTGGGATGTGGTGGCTGATGGAGTGTGGTTCTTTACAGGATATTGAATATGCAAAGAGAAGTAATCGATGGCGACCGTGAATGTGAGCAAACTCAGGAAGAGAGTTCGATGAGAATTTCTCCTTATGCGGATGGATTCAAAAGCAATCATGAGAACGGCCAAATTCTGACTTGACGATCGTTGAATAAGACAGATATTTCACAATGACAATATTGAATTATTATGCGGTCCTTGAAGTGTCCTCGCAAGCCTCACAGGAGGACATAAAAAAAGCCTATCGCAAATTGGCTTTGGAGCATCATCCTGATCGCAATCAAGGAGATCGTGGGGCAGAGCAGAAAATCAGAGATGTCAATGCGGCTTATGAAGTCTTGGGTGACCCCGAATCCAGGAAAACTTATGATCGATTGCGCTTGGGACAGGTGGAGATTTCCCACCACCATTCTTGCGATGTTGAGCCTGCGGATGTTGTGTCCCCTTCAGTTGTGGTGGGACGGATCGAAGCGACACTTCGAGATGAGGCCAGACGGGAAATGTTGCGCCTTATGATGACGAGAAAAGAATTTATCAAATCGGAATTAGCCATTATTCGTGAACGGGTGATTCAACGGCAAGGCTATGATACGTTTGAAGACCAGGTTGTGTTGGGGCGTGCCAATGAAGGGATCGGATTGTTAGTGACCGAGGATATGGAAAGACGGAAGGATAATCTGGTGGAGGTTGCTGTAGAAATGGTGAGAAGTGGCGTCCCAGGGTGGCTCAATAAAGCTGAAGCCCAAGCCCAGATAAAACAGGAATTAGATGGGGCCTACCGTGCTGGTTGGAGAGAAGGGTACACCCAAGCGTGTGAATTGTTTTATGAACGACGATAGAGGCCCATTGCACGACTGAGTGGGGCGGCACTCCTTTAGATCACCCTTGCTCTTCTGAAGAGTCTCCGTGGCCTTTTTCTTATCGATCAAAGGGAGAGCGAGAGTCTTGTGGCGTGCCCTGTCCTGCCTTCGGCTCTTGATTGTTATTTTCTGCTCGATTTTGTGCCTCCCGCGAGAGTGTAACGCGGTCTTGAACCGTGGATGAAGTCGCCGGGATCTTCCTGCCCTCTTGCTCATCTTTTTCTGTTCGTTGAACTGGGGTAGCTGTGCGGGTTCCAACAAATGTTGATTGAAAAGCCTGCGTGTGGTGTTCTGTGCCAACTCCGGAAAGATACATGGCAGACCTCCTTGACTAGATGTGGCAGTAGGTAATCCGGTAGTCCTTCCTCACTTTATCGGCATGAAGAAGAATGCCTTGCTGGTTGTGAGTTGGGAAATGTGAAGTAAGGGAGAAGGAAATAATAACCTTTGAGAAAATGAACTAAGGTCGACAGATGTGAGGAAAGAAAATGATGCCTCCTCTGGGAACCAATCGATAAGAAGATGGACAGAGGGAAGGTATACTGGCGGAGGGGGTGGGATTCGAACCCACGGTGGCTTTCACCACGCCGGTTTTCAAGACCGGTCTATTCGACCACTCTAGCACCCCTCCGGTGCTCTATTGGGAAGGCGTAGTAAGTTTGAATAGGGACTAAAAACAGTCGTTCAGGAGTATTGGAAGGAGATTGTACCCTAATCACTGGCGTAGGTGAAGGCGTCTGAGCGATTTCCGGTAACATTACGGGAAAGAATAGTCATTGACCAATCCCATGATGGTTGGGCCCTTTGGAATGAATCGAATATCCACCCGGTGAAAGTACTCACCAAGTGGCAGGTAAATAGTGGAAAATTGAACCTGATGACTGAGCCAAGCCACTCGCAAAACGGAAAAGGTCTGCTTGGCGGGCTGGCTTGGCAGTATGTCCTGAATATACTGTCCAAGAAGGTTTTCTGGTCCTGTAAAATGCTGGGCCTGCGGGTTGAGGCAATGATAGGATAAGTATTTTCCATCCGGGTTCCAATGAAAAATCTTGTCAGGTGTTATTTGCCAAAAGCTCTGAGTAAAGGGTTCTAGAATGGATTGGGGGAAAGCAGAAGGGGATAAAGAGGTTGAGGGAGAAGTTTGTGGAAGAGGCTGCATAAGTGGAGGCGGACTATTAATGTTAGAGAGAGGAAAGCACAAGATAAAAACCTTAGGGCGTTGTTGGAGGTTTTTGCCCTTGGGTTTGAATGACCGATTGGCCATGCATATATGGTTGCAAAACCTTTGGAATACTGATAGTCCCATCTGGGTGTTGATAATTTTCCAAAATAGCGACAAGGGTTCGTCCAATGGCTAACCCCGACCCATTCAAGGTATGCAGGAATTGCGGTTTGCTACCCTTGGAACGAAACTTGATTCCTGCCCGCCGTGCCTGAAAGGCTTCAAAATTGCTGCACGAAGAAATCTCCCGGTACCGCTGCTGGGAGGGAAGCCACACTTCCAAGTCATAGGTTTTAGCCGCCGAAAATCCTAAGTCACCTGAGCAGAGAGCCACTACACGATACGGCAGTTCTAACTGTTGGAGAATCGTTTCCGCAGCCTGGGTTAGAAGTTCCAATTCCGTATAAGAGTGGTCGGGATGAGTGAAATTTACCAGCTCCACTTTTTGAAATTGGTGGACGCGAATAAGCCCCTGCGTATCCTTCCCGTACGATCCGGCTTCCCTTCGAAAACAGGAGGTATGAGCCACAAAGCGGATGGGAAGATCGTCTTCCAAAAGAATTTCATCCCGAAATAGATTCGTCACAGGGACCTCTGCTGTGGGAATCAAGAAAAAATCTTCTTGGGGAAGTTGAAATAAGTCATCCGCGAATTTGGGCAATTGACCTGTGCCGGTCATCGTCTGCCGGTTAACAAGAACAGGCGGGAGCACTTCGGTATAGCCATGTCGGGTCACATGCCAATCGACCATGAAATTAGCCAAGGCCCGTTCCAGTTGAGCGCCCGGTCCCATGCCCACCGAAAAACGGGTCCCGGCTATTTTGGTAGCGCGTTTAAAATCTAAAATCCCCAGGGCTTCTCCCAACTCCACATGTGAGCGTGGAGTATATGAGAATGTTGGCGGAGTCCCCCAACGGCGAATTTCTAGGTTCTCCTGTTCAGTGCGACCAGGGGGGACCGAGGTATGTGGGATATTCGGGATGCGTAGGGCCTCATTCTCCAGAGTGCCTTCGGTGGTCCGTAGGTCCTCTTCTAAGCCTTGAATCTGAGTACGTAGATCACGGAGAGTGGCCATTGCCTCTTCGGCCTGAAGCTTTTGGCGCTTGAGTTGGGCAATATGCTCAGAACCCTTCTTTAATTGGTGTCGGAGCTCCTCAATGTGGGTGATCAACGTGCGTCGTTTGGCAACAAGGGTGTGAATGGCTTCCCAGGGAACATCCGTGCCACGGGGGCCAAGCTGTGTTTGAAGATGGTCGAGAGATTCGCTGAGAGTCCGAAGATCGTGCATAAAGCGCTTGATTTTGAAGGGTTTGGAAATCTAGCATGGAGGCGTGGGGCAGTCAATGAATGGCAAAAGGAGTCTACAACCAACCGTCCGGGCGCGGGATTGAGTAGGGGGGGCATGGACGCTTTTTTCGTTCCCTATATTTTTCCGGGGGAATCCTATTTCATAGGTGGTTTGATCACCCTGATCATGGGATTGCTGATATGGAGATGGTCCGTATCCTTGAAAAAGAAAGAAGCTGCTGGTGCCAAAAAGTAAAGGGTGCTGAGCTCGGCATCTTGATTAATTTTTTTAAGCCAGATCTGCATGCTGTAATTGTGTTTCCCTAGATGGCTCTTTATAATCCATTCCCGTTTGTCTGCTGAAAAATATGACTCTGCGAGGATGTATGTTGCCTGCTTTAGAAATTGTTAGAACTGATAATCGGCCGGCGGATGCTATTAGGCCGGTGAAAATTACTCGGCCGTTCACAAAATACGCGGAAGGGTCCGTCTTAATTGAAATGGGAGAAACCAAAGTCGTCTGTACGGCTTCGGTGGAAGAGAAGGTTCCTCCATTTTTGCGAGACAAGGGGCAAGGATGGATCACCGCAGAATATGGCATGTTGCCCCGCTCTACCCATGACCGCATGTCCCGGGAGGCCAGCAAGGGAAAGCAGGGTGGGCGCACATTGGAAATTCAACGGCTGGTAGGGCGAGCTCTACGGGCCGTGACGGATATGAAACAAATGGGGGAACGGACGATTTGGATTGATTGCGATGTCATTCAAGCCGACGGGGGAACCCGAACGGCTTCCATTACCGGATCCTTTATCGCGTTGGCCGATGCGTTTGCGACCTTAAAAAACAAAAAACTCATCACCCAATGCCCGCTCTTGGACTATCTGGCGGCCATCAGTGTGGGGAAGGTGAGCGGTCAGGTCCGCGTGGATCTATGTTACGAAGAAGATTCACAAGCGGAAGTTGATATGAATTTGGTCATGACGGGAAACGGGCGGCTTGTGGAGGTGCAGGGTACGGCGGAGCAGGCCCCATTCTCCAAAAAAGACCTGGATGATTTTTTGGCTCTAGGGTGGTCTGGTATCCAACATCTCATCAATATTCAAAAAGAACTGGTGGGGAGTATCGCCTAGGTGAATCAGGTGGTGGAAACATTGGTCTTGGGCACCGGAAACCGGCACAAAGCCCAGGAAATTCAGGCGCTCCTTGCTGATCTCCCACTGCAGATCCATACGCTCGCGGATTTCCCTGATATCCCGGAGGTCATAGAGGATGGAGATACCTGCCAGGCGAACGCCATCAAAAAAGCCAGGGAAACAGCCATGTTGACTGGCCATTGGACCTTGGCGGATGACACCGGTTTGGAGGTGAAGGCGTTGGGAGGTAGGCCTGGGGTCTATGCAGCCCGGTATGCCGGGGCCAATGCCACCTATGCCGATAATTGCCGGAAACTCTTGACTGAAATGGCGGGGATTTCTGCTGATCAGCGAGGAGCCAGATTTGTGACGGTCATGGCCCTGTCCGATCCTCAGGGAAATGTGGAGGTGGTGGAGGGTGTTTTAAGCGGGAATATCACAGAAACATTTTACGGGAGCCAAGGATTCGGGTATGATCCAATTTTCTCGGTAGCCGAAGTCGGCAAAACGCTGGCGGAAATGTCCTTGACCGAAAAAAACCAAATCAGCCATCGAGCGCGTGCTCTTCAGCAAGCGAAAGAGCTGTTGAAATGCCGCTTGCTCTCAGCATCATCGTCGGGGCGTAGCGCAGCCCGGTAGCGCGCCTGCTTTGGGAGCAGGATGTCGGAGGTTCAAATCCTCTCGCCCCGACCAACTATTGCCACCCACACCACTTTCTGAGCCTTCATCCGTATCGCCTTTCCGATACCTGGTCCGGTATATCCAGAAGCCCCAATTGTTACCTGGCACTTCCCCTTCTGTTTAAGTCGGGTTTTTATAGCCAGAGACTCCCTCGATGCTGGTTCTCACGGCGGAAGGGGAGAGAGAGGAAGTTTTCCAAAGAATCAAAGCTTTCTTCCAATACGAAAGCGAGGCATCCATTCTAACGTTTGCTTTGATTCCACAATTATTCCCAATGCTGGAACTCTCGATATCAATGTCATAGGGAGTGAAAGCAGGACGAGAGCACAAGCGGTAGCCTATCGGGTGGATTATGTAGTCGCTGTAACCAACCCAGGCGGGAATTCTATGCCATAAAGGCCCCGGAATGAAAAAGAACCGGGGCCTTCCTAGCAATCTGACCGTTTGGGGGCACCGGCCTAACGGCAGGTGCGAGCCCCGGGTTTCCCACCGCAGCTACCAGAGCAGCATTCGGCCCCGGTGGAACAGCTTGCACCTTGAGCACGGCAGTTCCCACCTCCGGTACTGTTGATCGTACAGGTGATCGTCAGGTCGGTGTAGGTTGTGTAAGCGTGGATTCCCGCATAGAGGGTATTCGGGCTTGAGGCTGCGCTCGTGGTGCAGCTTTCATTCGAATTCGAGGAAAAGCTACTACATTCGTTGGTGGTACTGTTAGGGTTAATTTCTGCCGCAGCCCCGAAGCGTAGGTAGAGGTCAGCATCTCCGTTGTTGCAAGCGGTGGTGCAGGTCACCGAGTCTCCGGCAACCACGTCCAGGGTGTACTGCTGAATATTGCCAGTATCGGCATGTTGTCCGCCCAACGGGACATTGGTGGTTAGCGTAATGGGCTCGTTTGGCGGTGGGGGCGGTAGATTCGGTACCCCGACAGCGTCCCAGGCGGCGTGAACCGCATCCGCATGAGGACCACCGAATACGTCGCCGGTGCAGTAGCGGGCTGCGGCAAAGTTAGAGTTGGCAGTCATGCAGGCGACGTTGGCCATGTAAAAGATGTCTGCGGCTGCGGCAAACCCGATGCCCGGGACGGTGACCGTGGTTTTGCCACGTGGATGTGTCCCGCCGGTCACTAAAAGCTTGAAGGCGAGATTTGCGATCCCAGAATTTGAGTGCACACCGCCGTTGTCCAGGAGCCCTGTGTAGCGGGTCGGCCAGTAATCGTAGTCGCCATATTCGGCTGGGTCCGCCATATTACGCAAAGCATCGCCCGAGGTGTCCGGAGTGTAGATGTCCTCGCCTAGGAGCCAGATGTCCGCGCCCGTAGCACCTTCCTGGCGGTCGACCATGGCGCCGAAGATGTCAGACCAGGCCTCGTTCAGAGCTCCCGACTCGTTCTGGTAGATGAGTCCCGAAGAATGCTCGGTTACCCCGTGAGTGAGCTCGTGGGCAACGACATCGGCATCCTGCGAGAAGGGGATGAAGGTCACTCCGTCGCCATCGCCGTAAGTCATTTGTGTGCCATCCCAATAGGCGTTGTTATAGTTGCGGTCGTAGTGAGCACGGGAGATCAGGGGCAGGCCGGCATTGTCAATTGAGTCTCGGCCATGGTTCGTCCAGTAGTAGTCGTAGGTGGCAATGGCATAGTTGTGAGCGCTATCGATAGCCTCGTCACCTGTATTGATGGGGTTAGATGAGCGCGAAACGAGGGTGCACCGATTTTTCCGTTGCTTGCAGTCCTGAGTTTCGAGTAGGCGAGTGTATTTGATCTGGGGATGACGGGCTGCGATCTTTCCGGTGGTCGTGTCGACGAACACTTCGTCGCGTTGTGGGCCGTCATTGTTCACATATTCGAAGGTGGCTTTCCAGGCAAGGTGCCCTTGGCCATCAGCGCCGAGAACGTAGTTCAGGGCGGGCTCGCTCACTCGGGTTCCCTGAATATTGGCCATGCCAAGGGCAGTCATGGCACTGAGTTCTGGGTGGAGGGGGAGGTCACCGCCGGGGACAAAATCTCCGTTGACCGCATAGATCGTCCCGTCGGCGTGGGCGTGGAGTACCATCCCAACGCCAGCCATGGGGAGTCCGTTGAGCTTTTGTTCGAAACGCACGTGTAGTGCCCCCATCTTGTCCTTCACGACCTTCGTGACCACCATTTCTTCGTTGCCGGAAGCCCCAAAATGCTCAATGACAAGGCCTTGAAGAGCACTTTTGGCCGAAGTGCGGAGAGCAGCATCAGAAAGGGCATTTACAGCGCCGAAGTGCCCAGTGACAAATGCTGGTGAGCCGTTGGCACGGAGGCTTCTGCTATTGACTTGAGCCATGATGACTTCAGGTAGAACGAACACCATGCAAAGCACCGCGACAAAAAGCATGGACGGGTAACGACGATTAGACATGAACGAGTCTCCTTCCTGTTGTGTGTCCCCGTAGATAGGGTCAAGGACTCCATGTGCGATTGGCAGCTCCAATAAATCCAGTCTGTGTTTGCGGAGAAGGTTGTGATTTCAAGATTACGACACGGTTCGTGGAATCAGCTGTTATCAGAACGGTTGCGGATAAGAGTTTCTTGACTTGTGCTGGCTAGCTAAATGGCTGTGTGATTGTTTTGTAAAAAGGGGAGGGATCGAGGTGCCTTTCAATATAACCTCTATGAGGGGAGTTTTCCCCTTCTTCCCGATGGAGTCCCCTTGAGAATCGGAAAATTATGTTATCGGCGCGTCAACAGGTTCCCTTGATGTGAAATAGGCACGGATCAAGTGGATTTCATCGGGTCATTAGCTTGGATTACAGCCCTTCTCCTCCATGCCTGGGGCAAATGGTCGTGGAGCAGGCAGGGGAGAGGGAGGGATGGACAGAGCGCTAAGAGGGAAAGAGAGAATTAGTTGACGGCCTGGAGATTGAGGGAGAGGGTATGGTCTTTGCCATTTCGGCGAATACGCAGTGCGATGCGGTCACCGACATTATAGCGGTCAAGGATTTTGGCAAGGTCGTCGTAGTTTCTGACTTCTTCGCCATCTATGGCGGTGATGATATCTCCCAAGCGGATGCGTCCTCCCGGGACTTCCTCAAGGCTCCGTAATCCGGCCTTGTCTGCGGCTCCCCCTGGTTGGACCTTTGCGATGGGCACACCGGTAATGCCCCAGCGTTTGGCGATGGAATCAGGAATAAGGGAAATGCCCAGGCCTGGGCGTATGAGCTTTCCAAATTGAATGAGTTGAGGAACCACGCGCTTCACAATATCGACCGGCACAGCAAAGCCGATGCCGGCAAAGGCACCGCTGGGACTAACAATCTGGGTGTTGACGCCGATCAACTGACCTGAACTGTTCAGAAGAGGACCTCCAGAATTGCCCGGATTAATGGCGGCATCTGTTTGAATCACGCCTTCGATGGTCCGGTCATTAATGGATTTAATGGATCGTCCCAATGCGCTGACGATGCCCGTGGTTAGGGTGTGGTCCAGCCCAAAAGGGTTGCCGATGGCCAAGACTCGTTGCCCGACGCGTAAATCTTGGGAACTGCCAATTTCTAAGGGAATCAAGGAATTGTTCTTGCTAGAAATACGGAGAACGGCAAGGTCATGATCCGGATCAACGCCTACCACCTTAGCATCGAAAGAGGTCTGGTCGTCCAAGACGACTTGAATGGTATCGGCCCCATATACCACATGAAAATTTGTAACAATATGACCCTGCCGATCCCAGATAAAACCTGATCCTGACCCTTGCGGAACTTCAAAAGTGTTGAGCGACCAAAAATCTCTGCGAAGAGCGGTATTGGTAATGTAAACCACGGAAGTCGCGGCTTTTTCAAAAACCGCGATGGTATTAAGTTCTTCGGTGCTCAGGGGTTGCGTAGTGGTTTTCGTATGCAGGAATGGAGTGGTTGGCACAAGCCTGAAGTTAGAAGCGAGCCCCAACTGGTGAGCCGCCTGGCTCCTTCCCTCCGTAAGGAGGCCCGGGAAAATGCCCATGAGCAGGATAATCCCAAATCCTGCTATGCTTGCGAGGCGCACCCAAGAATTCGGCATGGTTTGTTGTATGAAGCGCCATAACTCCTGCCGGGTTGAACGCCAGTGAAGCATCTATTCTCCTATAATTTGAATGACCAATTCTCGGGTACGAGCTCTGGTGTCAAAATCGATGAGGACCAGTTGTTGCCAGGTGCCTAAGGTTGGGTCGGCTTCGACAAACGGAATGGTTACGCTGGGACCTTGTAATTGTCCCCTCAGATGCGAATGGCCGTTATCCTCACCGTGGTTGCGAGTATTGTGTTCCAGTTGAGGATCGGCCGGGATCAGACGATTCCAGAATCGAACGGTGTCGGCCCGAATCCCGGGCTCGTCTTCAATAATCATGACGGAAGCGGTGGTATGTTTGACAAAAACTGTTGCCACGCCCGCCGTAAGTCCCGACTGGCTGATTGCCTCTCGCAGATGACTGGTTAGGTTGTGCATCTGGGAATTGCCGGGCATTGAGATCTGGAGCCGGTGTGTGGAAATGGGCATGAGGATGTTTACGCGATGAGGGAGCGGAGAAATCGTTTGTCCGCGGCCGTCAAATCGCCACCACGTGATTGGCGAAGAATGGTCGTGAAATGTCCGTCTTTTGCCAGGTGTACAATGCTCTGAAACACCTGAAGGCTTAAGATGCCTTCTTGGGTCAGCGAGCGGAGATAGGAAAATGCGGCCGGAAAACTTTCGCCCTGTCGCCCGTAATAATCTTTGCCTCTTCGCTGGTTGCTATAGGCTTCCAGTTGCTCGCATCCCACTAAAATTTCCGCTAGTTGATGGACCCATGGGCGTGCCTTCTTCAGTTTTTCGGGGTAGTAGTAATACAGCATGATCTGTCCCATCCATGGTACCCAGGACAGTCCCAATCCCTGGATCCGAAACTGGAGAAGGGGCAGTTGGCGGCGAAGGCGTTTGGCAAAACCTAAGCGCATATCGATGTGGTCCTTGACTTCGGGGCTAAGCGTCAGGCCTTGTTCCAATAAATCGGCCTTATGGAGGCGGATGAAGGCCTGAGATTCTTTGCCATAAGGCGTGTCCGGGTATCGGGCACGCCATTCCCGCGGACGGGTGGGGATGTCCTGTTTCTTCGCCCAGGTCCATATTTTTCCAAAGAGGGTGGGGCGAAGGCCGACCCGCCCGATATCATGGAGGAGACAGGCGGTTTCAAACTGTTGAAGCCGTTGGTTGGGGTGTCCCAACTGTCTTGCCACGGCGACACACATCTTAGAGGTGCGCAGGGCATGCGGTTTATCGTATCCAGTGAGAAGATGGCCTGGACGGTTAGGGTGCGGAAGATCATAAAAACGTAAGAGGGAGGCCACTTGGACCCGAGTCAGCACGGAATAAATGGGTTTGACTACAGGGATGGTCAGGTGAATACCCAAGGATGAGTGGAGAGCCAGTGTATCCGGGTTTTGTGATTCCGGCCGCGTCTGGCTTCGAGAATATCCAAGCCCTGGTTGGGTGTCAAGAATTCTTGCGGACTTCCTTTGTAGATCGAATGTGCGGTTTGTGGGAAATATGTACGTGACACTGAAGTCCATGTTGAGGCTCGCGCCAGTTCATGGCCGCTGGTTTCGTGCAAAATCCTCCCCCTATTTCTGACATTTTAGGGATTTTCCAGTATGATGACGACGTGAGTGTGTTCCTTTCCTCATGATGCCCTTGATGGCATTGTTGCGCTTCGAATCCAAGGGTCCAGACGCGTGGCCGTATCAGGTAAACAAATCGGGATAGGCATTGTTCTCAGCGTGCTGATTGGGGCTGTGGCCCTGATTATGATCCCCTGGTTTCTCAATCCTGCCTATTTGAAGTCTCTGGCTCTTCAGCAGATTCAACAGACTTTTGGTCCGCATGTGATGGTGGGTGAGACCCGCCTTACGTTGTTTCCGCACCCGTCCTTGTTTATTGCCGATATTGTGGTGAAGGAGCGAGCGGAATCCCATGCCGTATTTCGTGCCCAGTCGTTACGCTTGGAATTGGGGATTGGGCAACTCCTGAAAAGAAAGCTGGTGGTCCGGGAATTTGCCCTGGATCATCCCGAACTCGAAATTCATCGGGATGGAACTGGCGAATGGCGATTCCTGGGGCAAACGCAAGGAGATACGCCCATGGCGCCGGTAGCCAAAATGCTTGTCATTGGCAAATTGATCGTCACGAATGGAAAAATGATTGTCATTGACGAATCGCCGCAGGATGTCGTGCGAGGGATCATGGTGGAAGGCCTCAATTATTCCAGTGAGACGTCTTTCACGGATGGCGCCCTCTCTACGGAACTAGAGCTGTCCGGGTTGGTCCGGCAAAATCATAAGAGCGCCTCGTTTGCGGTGCACGGGCAATGGGCAGGAGCAGTAAAGGCAGAGCCAGAGGGTACTCGATTTCCAGATCAGGTGTTTGAACGTATGAATTTTGTCGGGACGGTGAGGGCTCAGGGGGTGGAGGTGGACCATTGGGCGGAATTTCTCCCGTTAGAAGCGCCATTGGGGAAATTTCGAGATACCCTGGATATTGGCACGGGGATCAAGTGGATACAGGAAGGTCGCCGGTCGCAATTTCGATTGACGGATGTGACGTTGAGTAGTGGCGATCTGACTTTGACAGGGAATGCCAATGTTGAAGGGTTGGAAGATGGTCATCTCATGATGGGCATTTCCTTGCGTTCCTCCATGATCGACTTGGACCTTATCCGGGCGTATGTTCCGCGCGTGTTGATTCCTGAACCGCTTCAAGGGTTTTGGACTCAAGGGAACTGGGGAGGAACAGTGGAAATAACCGAAGCACGGGTAATCGGATCGTCCAGAGCGGATGTGCAAACGTCAGTAGCCGGAACGTTCCGATTAGCCGGTGGGCATTTTGACCTGCCCGGATGGGGGAAGGCCGAACAGGTCAGTGGCACGTTGGTCATGGAGGCCGATCGGATGCAGTTGAACGAGGGACGTGGCGTGTATGACACGGTTCCTGTGGAGGTGACCCAGGGGGTCGTTTTCTTAAAAGACAGCGGACCTTGGGCCGACATTGAAATTCAAGGTCCCGTTTCAGCCGGTAAAGTTTTGTCGGTGATGAAAGAGCTTCCGGCAACCCGGGGAGCAGTGCGGTTTATGAGGGATTGGAAATGGGTGCGGGGAGAAGGTCCGCTTCGGCTGCGGTTTACCGGAAACGTGGACGGCCCGGAGGGCATTCGGTTTCAGCAGGGGGAGTATCATCCTCAGGCGGTCATCGTTGAGATTCCTGGTCTGCCTCGTCAGTTAACGGAGGTCCAAGGCAACATTCTGTTTGGGCGTGAAAATACGGTATTGGAAAATCTGCACGGGCTGTATGGGGGCTACCCTGTAGCCGTGAGTGGGGCCATTGCCTATCAACAAGCCCCCCGGTTTGAGGGATTAAAGGTAACCGGGGTTGTGGAAGCGCAGGATCTCTGGGCCTTGCGGGAATCGTCCTCTTCGCCAAGCGCGCCACCCGTTCAAGGCCCGCTTGGAGTGTCGGTGACGATGTCAGGTTCCACGGCGGCTCCCAAAATTAAGGGAATGCTTGATGCAGGCAATGCCTTGATGCATGTTCCTTCGGTATTTCATAAAGAACCCGGTCAGAGCGGAACGTTGGAATGGGAAGGACAGATCCAAGCCAATGGAAAAATTCGGATTGACCGCATGGAATTTATCCTCCTGCCCATTCGAATCCATGGGCAGGGGATTTTGCAGATTGGCCAAACCGTGGCATTTGACGGCCGGATCGACTCCGGTCCTATCTATGCCGGACTGCTTCCGGAAGGCGTCACGGTCTTGGGGGAATATTTACAGTCCGGCATTTTAGAAATCCAATTGGGAATTCGGGGTAAGGGATCCGATTGGCGGACGTGGCAAAGCCGAGGGTGGCTGGCTCTCACCGAGGGCGTGGTGAAAGCGCGGGGAGTGCCTCACGCGCTCACCAATCTCTATGTCCGGTTGAAGATCGATCGCAATCGTCTGGACCTCAAGCGAGCGGAATTTCGCATCCAGGATAGCGAGGCCGTGCTGAGCGGAATTGTTGATCACTGGATGGGCTCCCCCCAGGTGAGCTTGATGATGGAATCGCCTCAATTCGACGTCGAGTTGGTGATTCCCAAAAAAGAACGGTCAGCCATACGGGATGCGATCGAGTGGCTGGCGGCACATGGCACATTGGATGGATCGATTCATGTGAAACGGCCTCGCTATCAGAATCTCAACGGCGAGAGTTTGTCGGCCTTGATCAAAATTCATGACAATCTGGTATCCATCGATAAAGTGCAAATGATGGTGGAGGGGACCGGGACATTGGATGGGAGATTTTTTATTCATGTGCCTGAAGGAAAGCCGGGTGCGATGCGGGCTTCTTTTCAGGCGAACGATATTCCTTTTGACAAGCTGCTGACGATGGTGGGAGATGATCGTCGTTCGATTAGCGGTAATCTGTCGGTCGGCGGAATGATTCAAGGCCATGGACGCAATGAAGGTGGTGTCATGTCATCCTTGAATGGCAAATTGAATGTCTCAGTGCGGGAGGGATATGTCCGTCGGGGAACCGTGTTACCTCGTATCCTCTCCTTGCTGAATCTTCCCAATGTGTTACGGGGAAAAGAAGATTTTGAATCACAGGGATTTCCCTTTAAAAAAGTGTCGTCGACGGTGACCATCGAGAACGGGCAATTTTCCACTAAAGATTTGTATCTTAATAGTTCAATTATGAAAGTGACGGCAGCGGGATCTTATGATTTACCTCAGGACAAAATGGACTTGGTGGCGGCAGTGAGTCCTTTTGGAGCCTATTCCGACTTACTGAAAAAAATTCCGTTATTTGGCAGGATATTCGCTGGAGACCGGAAAGGCTTGGCCACCGCCATGTTTTCCGTCTTGGGGCCGTTAGGGGATCCCAAAGTCACCTACCTTCCGGCTGAATCGTTTAAGGCCGGGATTGGCGGGTTGGCTCAGTTGGCCTTTGATATTTTAAAAAATACCATTACCATGCCGTATGACTTGTTGAGTGGGAGTCCAGAGGAACCCGTTCCATCAGATAAGGAAGTCGATAAACCGGAGAGTCTGCCAGCCACCCCTTGACGAAATCCTGGAACGGGCCGGTTGGCGTGAGTCATGGAGATGAGGGCGGCAATAACGAGCCTGCCTATGGACTATTCAATTTTGAAGGGATAGCGAGATGATTCCAACTGTGGAATGGCGTGACGGACAGGTGCGGATCTTGGATCAGACGGCTTTACCCGGAACCGTGCAATTTGTGGATTGTGTAGAGTACGAAGCCGTGGTGGAGGCGATTCGGACATTGAAAGTGCGTGGTGCTCCTGCCATTGGCGTAACGGCGGCTTTGGGTATTGCCTTGGGAGCTGGGCAGTTTCAGGGAACCGATCCGGCAGCCTTTCAATCCTGGTTTATACAGGTATGCGACCGGTTGGCCTCAACCCGTCCCACGGCGGTGAATCTCTTTTGGGCAGTGGAACGCATGAAGGCCGTGTTTGCTGGTGAGGCCGGCACCCCTATTGCCGGAATTCAAGCCCGGCTGCGGGAAGCGGCTCAGGCCATACTTGAGGAGGATGTGCGAATCAACCACGAGTTGGGGCGTCATGGTGCCCAAATGATCCGGGATGGAGACCATATCCTGACTCATTGTAATGCGGGAGCTTTGGCCACGGCGGGATATGGCACTGCTCTGGGTGTCGTGCGTGCCGCGTGGGAGGATGGAAAATATATTCGTGTCTTTGCAGATGAAACGCGTCCTGTGCTGCAGGGAGCCAGGCTGACGGCTTGGGAACTCCAGCAAGACGGCATTCCGGTCACACTCATTACGGACAATATGGCAGGAGCCTTGATGAAGCAGGGGAAGGTGCATTGTTGCGTGGTTGGAGCGGATCGTATTGCCGCAAACGGGGATGTGGCGAACAAAATCGGGACATATTCTGTGGCGGTCCTGGCCAAGGCGCATGGTATTCCTTTTTATGTGGCGGCCCCGGCTTCCACCATTGATATGCGCACGCTCACCGGCGAAGGAATTCCCATTGAAGAACGCCATCCCTTGGAAGTGACACAGGTCCATGGCGGCCCCACCATTGCTCCTGAGGGAGTGGAGGTGTGGAACCCGGCGTTTGACGTCACGCCTGCCAAGTATATTACCGGCATCATGACGGAACGTGGTGTGTTCTCGCCGAAGGATTTGGCCAAACACTTTGGCTGAATGGCCGGAGGTTAGGAATCGAGGGCCTTGCGTAACGCCTGGGAGAGATCATGAATATTATACGGCTTGGCAATAAATCCGGAGAATCCGAACTTTGCCGCATTGGCCATGACGGGGTCGTTGGAATATCCGCTGGAAACAATGACGTGGGCTTGGTGATTTAATTCCCGGATTTGGCGGAACGCTTCCTTTCCGCCCATGCCGCCAGGTATGGTTAAATCCACGATCGTGGCCGCATAGGGGGTGCCGGCTTCCCAGGCTTTGGCATAGAGGGTCACGGCCTGCTGCCCATCGCTTACGGCATCACATTCCAAGTTCATTTCCCTCAGCATCGAACTCAGAACCTCCAGGATTTCGGCTTCATCGTCCATGATTAGAATGCGCCCCTTGCCACGATAAAGAGTGGTCGGAGTTTCCGGATGGACGATTTCCATTTCAGACGATGCCGGGAGATAGATTCGGAATTTCGTGCCTTTTCCTAAGGTGGACGAGACTTCAATATGTCCGTCGTGTCCCTTGATGATGGAATACGTTGTGGCTAATCCGAGGCCGCTTCCTTTTTGTTTAGTAGTGAAATAGGGATCGAAAATCTTTGGGACGTGTTCGGGAGGGATGCCGATTCCCTGATCGGATACCGATACTTGCACATAACGCCCAGGCTTGAGAGGTAAATGAGTATGGATCGGAAGCGTGATATTCTTCGCTTCCAAGCGAAGAGTGCCTCCCTCCGGCATGGCCTGATCGGCGTTAATCACCAGATTTTGTAACACCTGACTGATCTGGCCCTCATCGGCATGCACTTGCCAGAGGTCGGGGGAAATCTCAAGGTCACATCGAACAGCGGATCCCCGCAGGGCAAATTCAACCGTATCGGTAATAATGGCGGAGATGGCGGTGGTACTTTTAACCGGCACTCCACCCTTGGCGAAGGTCAGGAGTTGCTTGGTCAGATCCCGTGCGCGGAGACAGGCTTTTTCCGCGGCTCCCAATCGTTCAATCATGGATTGAAGCGATGTGGCCGAGTTTTTGGACGCCATCATTTTAGCCAATCCGATATTCGCAAAGACTGAGGTCAGAATATTATTGAAATCATGGGCGATTCCTCCGGCCAGTAATCCGACCGATTCGAGTTTGGTGGAACGCAGACGTTCTTCTTCCAATCGCTTTCGTTCCGTAATGTCACGGGTGACAATGACGCCCACCACATCTCCTTCAGTGGTGCGAAGCGGACGGATATGACTTTCAAACACACGCCATTCGGATTGTTTATTGCGCAGGCGGCAGACTACATCGATGGTTTCCATGGCGAGGACGTTGGTTCGATAGGAATCGGCCAGTGCCGGCCGGTCCTCGGGATGAAGAAAATCAAACACCTTTTTCCCGAGCATTTCCTGTGAGCCGTATCCCAGGACTTCGACGCTATTGGGGCTGACATACAGGCATTCCCCCGTAGGGCTGGTTTCAATGATTAAGTCATAGGCGTTTTCCACGATCGCACGGTACCGCTGTTCGCTGTCCCGTAAGGCATCCTCCGTTTGTTTGCGCTGGAGTTCGCTGGCTGCGCGGGCACCAAATAACTGAACAATGGATTGGGCGACATGGAGATTCGTGAGGGGTTCGGTGTGAAAGGTGAGGAGAATGCCGATGATTTGACCGGCTTGCCCTCGCAGGGCGGTGCCCAAATAACCATTGATAAGCCAGCTTCCCGGCAGGCTATGAGGAGGAAATAAATTACTGGGTTGGTGGCTCCACAGGCATCCTTTGACTTTAGGCAATTCCTGTAACAGGGAGGTGGGCAGAGGCCAGGTAAAATTATCGAGATAATGGCCATTGCCCCACACCGCCAAGGTTTTGACTTCCGCACTGCTGGGATTCTCTAAGTCAGCCAGGAGGGCATAGGGCGTTTTGAGGGCCATGCACAAATCCCGGACCAGCCCTCGTAAAAACGCGATGCTGCCGGGCACCGAATCATTTTGGGCGATTTTCTTTAAGGCTTCTTCAACTCGTTTTCGCTCGGTGATATCCTTGACGACTAGGATCGCTCCCCATTGCGTCCCTTGCTGGTTAAACAGGGGATGACATGACACGAGATAATGACCTGGTAACGCGGGGAAGGTCGTTTCCAGAATAGCGGAGAGGGCTCCGGCCAACACCGGTTCCCAGGGAGGCGGAGGAGAAGGGCGGGTTTCCCCATAATATAAACGACTATAATGTTGTCCCAGTAGCGGGTGGATCGTGCTGGCAAAAATGTCACGAATGGATCGATTCGCCCAAAGGATCACGCCGGAACGATCCAGGATCATAACGTGGTCCGGGAGGGCGTCAAACGCCTGTTCCCATTTTTCATGGGAATCCCAAGGTTCAAAGGGAAGGTCGGGAGAGGAATATTTCTGAGCGGTATTCGTCGGTATGGCCATAATTGGTACCTAGGTATTCGTCATCAGAAGTTTGGTCAGTGAAATGCTCCCGTTACCAAACGACTTTGGCAAATAAATCTGATAGTTGAGGGTCTAAACTTTTTCCGCCCTCCAATCGAATGGCTTCTCTGGCTTCAGGAATAGGTAAGCCTTTCCATTGCCCGTGCCCGGTGATGATATTGTCAAAGGTATTCGCGAGGGCCACGATTCGAGTCGGATAGGAAATGGCGTCTCCTTGCAGCCCATCGGGAAAGCCGCTGCCATCAAATCGTTCATGATGGTGGCGAATAATATCCAAGACCGACTGGTGGAAAGGAATATTGGCCACCATTTGAAGACCAATGGAGGGATGGCATTGCAATAATTCCTGATCTTGGTTCGACAACGTCGAATCACGTGAAAGCAATCGGTCATGAATGCCGATTTTTCCAATGTCGTGTAGATAAGCCCCGAGATGAATGATGTCTCGTTCGGTCTGCGAGAGGTTCAGATGTTCAGCGAGCAGAGAAGCATAAAAGTTGACGCGCTTGGCATGTTCGAGCAAGTCGCCATGCTTGGCTTCCAACAGGGTTTCAATGTGGGGAATGGCGGATTGAGAGTCAATATCCGATGTCCAAAGGCTGCCAAAGGCTTGAATCGCATCGTGGAGGGAGCACAAGCGTTTTCTGCGCTCGAGGGTTTTTTGAATGATTTCAAGTAATTCTGAGACATTAAAGGGTTTCAGAATATAGGCGGCCACCCCATGCCGAATGGCATCAATGGCTGATTGGAGCGTGCCATATCCCGTGATGATAATGACGTCCACATCGTTTCCCATTTGTCTTAGGGAAGACAGCACATCCGTGCCGTGGCCATCAGGCAGTTTCAGGTCTAACGTGACGATGTCAATGGGTTGATTTTTGAGGATCTCCAACGCGACTTCAGCTCGGTCAACCGTAAACAGGTTGTAATAGGGCGAGAGTATGAGCTTGAGTGACTCGCGTGGCCCTTCTTCATCTTCCACAATTAAAATATTGGCATGTGGAAGCGGGGGAGTAGCAAACGGTGGATTCATCGACGGCTCCTTGAAAAGGTACAACAAAAAAAGCCGGAAAAGATCGGAATGAAAAATTACCGAGTTTTCAAAGTGCCGGTGATGGAGTTCCGTTTATATACGCTCAGTCAACGGTGAAAAGAAAAGATAGAATACCCTCCTCGTTCGGAGCATGAGTGCCTGCTAGTCTTGCCATCTTAGGTAATTTTGATGGGAGTCGCAAGTCGTGGTGATTCGTTGACGTTGGAGCTCCGTGCCTTTTCCCAGGAAGCATCGGAAGCCCTGCAACCCTACCGGGCTTCTGATTTTAAATGAAAGGTCTTATCTTTGACGGTGAGGTCCTGAAATAATTGGTTGAATAAATCTTTCGCGACGATATTCGTGAGCTGCTCCAAGTCTTTGGGGTCAAAAGTGACCACTTTGTCCGAGCCATTGGCTCCTAATACCATGCGGACCGTACTCCCATCTGAGCGGTTTTTGGCCTCAAAGGCAACCTTCATCTTCACGTCAAGATCGGTTCCAAAAAATGTGCTTTTGGCATTGGCCTCCATCAATAAGATATCCCCCGAGAGAACGACGTCGGATGAGGCGGGCGCCGACTCAGTCGCCGCAGTCTCGCGAGATGCTTGCCATTTTCGTTGTGTCAGGTATTCCACCGTCAAGTCCGCCATCCCTTCTCCGAGGTTTCCGTTCCAGACGTTAAATTGGGTAATGCCTCCTGGAACATGTGTCCGGCGGCCTATGCGTTGTGTCTGGGCGCGCTTGTCCTGAAAGGGTAGGACGAGAATTTTAATCGAGTCGTCATGAAATGCCTCACTCCGTGCCGGAGAGGAAGGAAGGGCATGGAGATCAAAATTGTACATCTGCCCGGTGCCCTGGCAACCACTTAGGGACAGGGTGAGTACCATTAAGCAGGGAATCCATCGAATGTGCTTCGTCACGCCAAATTCCTCCAATTCTAAAGAGCCAGGACTGTCTAAACGATTTGAGGGGGAAGCGATTCCTGTGATTCTGTGAAAAATTGTGGAGTCGCCATGAAGTTCTAAGGATAATGCAACCGGCGTCAATTTTCCAGTCCTCTCCGGTGAAAGTCAGAGAGCAAGCGAGTGGTGTGTGAGTGGCGAGAAAAGCCGGGATACCTTGACTTTCGCGGAAATCCCCTGACAGTATTGCCTCCGGATTTGAATCTCTCCTGAAAGGACTGTTCCTGACTATGTGGAATCGGAATTTTTTGTTTCGCGCCGATGAGGCAGTGCCATTGCATCAAACTGAACAGGAACTCTTTCACGATACGGAGCCTGCTCTCGATAGTTCGGGCTTGGATATGGATAAATATATTTCGGTATGGCTTCAGGGAGACGGGGCCGGCGAATCCCCGGAGGTCTATACGAACGTCTATGTGAGAACGGCGACTCTTGATCCTCGAAAAAAAGTTGGGTTTCTCCAGCCCCTCCAAGGGAGAACGCATCAAATTAAACAAATGTTATCAGATGGCCAGCGCGCCTATCTTCGTGACTGGCTTTCCCGTTCATTCCCAGCGGCTTGGGAGGAAGCGGGTGAGCATTTTCAGGCGATCTTCTCTGAGTAAATATTCGTCGGCCAGCATTCTCCTGCCTGCTCTTTCAGCCGAGCTATCATGGGGGCGGAATCATTAATCTTAAGTAATACTTGATTATTAGCGACGAAGAAACCATGGATCTCAAAACGGATGTGGTCATTATCGGAGCCGGTGGAGGCGGAGCCGTTCTAGGGTTGGCTTTGTCTCGCATGGGAATTTCCCATGTCATTCTGGAGCAGGCGTCGGGGCCCCCACAGGGTCTGAGAGGTGAAATTCTTCAACCCAATGGCCAACAACTGCTCCAGGAGCTTCAGTTGTTGGAGTTGTTGCCTAAGGCATCCTATAAGCCGGTCCGGTATTTTCATTTTCGGCAGTGTGGCGGGACGCGGTTGTGCACGATTGATTACGGCATGCTGCCCGCTCCCTACAATCGCGCGCTCGTGGTGTGGCCCAATGTGGTCCACCAAACCATTTTGGAACGACATCAACAGGAATGTCCCGGCCAATTGTCCTTTGGGACAAGGTTTGAACGGGTGATTCGATCGGAGGGGCGTATCATCGGTGTGGAAGGCCGGTTAAACGAACAGACTATCCGGGTCGAAGCGAAGGTCGTCGTGGGAGCGGATGGGCCGTTCTCTCCTGTGCGAGAGGCCTTTGGGGTGCCGTATGCCTTGCACCGCTATCACGAGAGTTATCTGATTGCCATGCTGGAATCACCCCGTGCGTTTGATGAAGCCCAATATTACGTTGGACGGAAAACGATCTTGGGTCTATTTCCGGCAGCCGGTCATAAGGCGTATGCCTTTTATATGGTCGCCTCGAATGCCTTGGAGGGGCTGAAGGCCCGTGGTGTGAAAGCCCTGCAACGGGAATGGCGGGAGATTGCTCCGGAATACAGCCCGATGTTTGAGTCACTCCAGGATTGGTCTCAAACGGCCTATATGGGGACAGGCCGGGTGAAAGCCAAGACTTGGGTGGTTGATGGGGGGGTCTTAATTGGCGATGCGGCCCATGGGATGAATCCGCATGCCTCTCAAGGCCGGATGCAAGCCATGGTGGACGCCACCTGTTTGGCCTCCGTATTGGCTGATTGTTTTGCGAAGGGGGATTGGTCGGTGACGGCGTTAAAACGATTTGAGGAGACTCGAAGGAAGCAAGTCACCATGCTTCAGCAATTGGCCGATGAAGAGGTCTTTTTTTGGAATACCGGGAATCCGGTATTGGGATGGTTACGAGATCGAGTCTTTGCCACCATGGATCACAATCCCCGGCTGAAATATCAGGTGTTAATGGCCACGGCAGGGTTGCGTGAGACGTCACCGTTTGGATGGATCGATCGCATGCAGGCTGCCGGCTTTCTTCCCGATCCACGGGCCAACCAACTGCCGGTCCATGAGTAGGCCCGGTCAAACGATTACGGGCGATTCCTATGGGTTCCCCTGATTGCGAGAGGAGTCTTTTTTCGATGCCTATTTCTCCCATCGATTCGTTGTCGCTGCCTGAAGATACTCATGAGCAGTTTCAGGGCTATCTTCGCGATCTCACAAAAGCCTTTTCGCGTGACCTTGAAGCGATGATCCTGTTTGGGAGCGCGGTTCGGGGAGACTTTATCGAAGGGCGTTCGAATCTCAATCTGTTGGTGTTAGTCAAGGCGTTATCGATGCCGATCCTGCAACGAGCCGGAGGGATCCATGCCAAGGGTGGAAAACATCAGATTGTTCCTCCCCTGTTCATGACGGTGGAGGAGATGTCGCGGTCCTGTTCTCTGTATCCGCTCGAATGGATGCTGATGAAAGAAAGTCATCTGCTTCTTGAAGGCCGAGACCCCTTTCCCGAATTGCACATTCCGATGGACAATCTTGGCTGGCATTGTGAACGGGAAATCTATAGCCACGTCGTCCAAGTTCGGCAACGCCTGATTGAGGGGGAAGCCAGGCCGGAAGCGGTTCCGTCGATTCTGATCCTGTCCATTACGGCGTTGCTGCCATTGCTCCGTGGACTGCTGCATGTGCTGAATCAGTCGTCCCGAGGCACCGATAGGGAGATTTTGGAGCGGCTGCCTCAGGCTCTTCAGTATCAGTCCACCGGGTTATTGGATGCCTTACTCCTCAAGCGGGGCATGCGAGGCCCCGGAGCCCGCGAATGGTTCAAGGAATATGAAGCGTATCTGGAGGCGTTAATGGAATTGACGGCCAGGGTTCAGGAACTTCGCGTCAAGGGGCAATTGTGAAACGGGTCAAGCTCATGGCCCTCCTTCTTGTGTGCCTGGGTCTGCTGGGCGAGGCGGGCGGAATGGCCTGGGCGTCTGGAAAAGGGGAGCCTAAATTCCCGAGTCCGCTTGGCTATGTGAGTGATTACGCCGACCTCTTGGAGGGGCAATGGTTTCAGCAAGTCCGGACCATCTGCCATGATCTGGAACAGCGGACCGGCGTGGAAATGCTGGTGGTGACAGTGAAGGATGTCGGTGGATTTGCCCATGCCAAGGAATATGCGTCCCGTCTGTATGAAGCGTGGAGAATCGGTTCGGCCCAACAGGAACGAGGGATTCTCTTGCTCGCTTCCGTCGCGGAGCGCCAGGCGGTGGTTGTGGTCGGTAAAAATTTGATCACGACCATTCCGCCTCAGAAGTTGGATGAGTTATCGATGACCATTTTCCAACCGATGTTTGCTTCCGGCGATTATGGCGTCAATCTCTATCGGGCAGCCGTTTCCCTCGCGGCGTTGGCCGAGGATGCTCCCCGCCAGCAAGCGGAGAAAAAGAGTCGCCGCCAAGTGGCGTTTTGGATGAATGTCCTCGTGGTCGTGCTGATGTTCTATGCCCTGTGGCGCTTTACCAGGCCTGAGCGCGTTCATCCCTTCTCCCGATGGAAGCGGGGAGAATATTGGGGGATTGGGCGGGGAGGGTTTGGTGGGACCTGGGGTGGATTTGGAGGGAGTACAGGGGGAACCCGTTTAACGGAGTAACCTCAAGCAAAATAGCCGGTCTATTGGTGCATGAGGCTGACTGGATCAAGGGGATCAAGCCGGATGAGCCATAGTGCACACAGATTAGAAGGCCCGGCACAGCACAATGTCTGTGACCGGGCCTCTTCGGTTATGACAGCATCTGATGGTTTTCGAAGAGAATGGTTCGTGCGGAGACTTCCCCGTTTTCGAAGGAAATAATCCGTCGGGTCGCCGGAAGATCGGAATTCCCCACTCGGACATGGGTGTCGGTGAAGCTTTCCACATTTTGTAAGGATCGATCCTTGGGATTGAAGTAATAGACCGTGTATCGGGTGGTCAGATGTTTCTGGTCCTGGGTAATCGCGCTGTCTTCCACATTGATGGTAAAGGCCGCGTGCGGCATGTGGCGATTGATTTGCGTAATGCGATCCCCTTTCACGCGGTACCAGGAGCCCATCCCGTCGCCATGAATATTGAGGCGTTGACCAAGGGGATGGTGTTCTTCCCCTCCAAGGGTTAGAGCATATTTTCCATCGGACTCCTGAAAATTTCGCGGGCCTCGATGGACGGCGATCATCCCGATTTGGTTTTGAGCCCAGGTTTGTAAGTCGGCATCATCAATGGTAACGGTCACGTCCCTGGGGCCTTTGACCGTCACGGTACCCTTGGTTTCCTGGCCGTTCACGTTGATGCGTAGGTCAGCCCGAAAGCCTTTGAAGTCCGGCTGCCATCGAGCGGTTTTCTGAAAGGCCGCTTCTAGGAGCGCGCGAGCCTTGGGGTCATCCTGGATATCAGTGGCCGTTTGTTCACGGGTATACATCGTCATGCAATCCAACTCCTTCCGCTTGAATCCATAATCAATCGTGAATAATAGAGAGACTTCATTATAGGGAAGGGGGGTGAGATGGACAATGCTTTACCCCGATGAACGAACCCCTGGAAGACAAAGAGGCCCTTGTGGCATTGTCTTTGCTGCGTTCTCACGCGTCGTCAACTATAGGGAGGGTCTGCCATGAAGGTGTTAGTCACCGGAGGAGCCGGGTTTATTGGGTCCCATTCCGTCGAGAAGCTGCTGGAGGAGGGGTGGCAGGTTCGCGTGTTTGACAACTTTTCTTCCGGAACCCGGAAAAATTTACCGGCCCATCCGCAACTGGAAATTGTCGAGGGAGACATTCGCGACGAGGAAGCGGTCAAAAAAGCCATGGAGGGGATTTCCCATGTATTGCATTTAGCGGCCCAAGTTTCGGTCCAAGCGTCGGTGGAGCATCCCTCACAGTCCTGTTCAATCAATATTCTGGGATTTGTGAATGTCTTGCAGACGGCTCGCTCCTTGGGGGTGCAACGGATGGTGTATGCCTCAAGTGCGGCCGTCTATGGACAACCTGCGCGGTTACCCATTGCTGAAACGGATGGGTGCCGGCCCATCTCGCCCTATGGCTTGGAAAAATATGTCAATGACCAGTATGCCCAGTTATTTGCCGAGGGATTTCTCGTATCCACGCTGGGGCTGCGATATTTTAATGTCTATGGTCCCCGTCAGGATCCACGCTCTCCGTATGCCGGAGTCATTAGTAAGTTTCTGGCCAGGATTGAACAGCAGCAGCCACTCTTGGTGTATGGGGATGGCAAGCAAACGCGTGATTTTATTTTTGTCAAAGACGTGGCCCGTGCGAATGTCGCGGCCCTCCAAAGCGCCATGACCGGTGTCTGCCATGTGGCTACTGGATGTAGCCTGGACTTGCTGAGGATGATTGACATCCTGTCTCAGTGCTCGGGGCGACAGTTGAACGTGGTGCATCAAGCCCCGCTGATAGGAGATATTCCGTGTTCCTCCGCCAATATTGACCGGTTTCAGGAACTTCTGAATTCCAAGGATCTCACGACATTGGAAGAAGGCTTGGCCCTCTTGGTTGAAGAGACGTTTGGAAAGAGCGCTTCCTAACTCACACTGCTCCACAAAAATTCAAGAAAAACTTGAATCCAGCTTTTGGGAAAGGGGATTTGATGCCCATTTGAATTGAAGATTTCCCAAACCCTCTGCCTTTCAATCGAGATTGTCATCTCTTACATGCCTGTCTCCATGCCCTGGGTGTCTCCTATTCTAAGTGCCGGCTTCCCTTTCCTATCTGCCTATGATGTCTCTCGAGTGGTGAACCTCACATGACAATGCAAACGACGAAGGGGCACTCCTCGTCGGTCGCCTCCCTGAGACATTCCCGCATTTCATCATGCACTGGTTGAACCTCTGTCGGCTTGGTGCCCCTACTTTGGGGGCATTGTGTTGTGTGTGAATGCTCAATCTACAATAGAGAGGCCAAGGGCTAGCGATTCCCTCAATAGCGAATCTTATGGGACGTGCCGGATTAAGAGGGGTATTCCAAGTGGAAGAAAAAAGGAGAGATCCATGAAAATCACGGGAATTGTTTTCATGACCCTGCTGCTATTGATGCTATCGGCGATGGCGGTCGGCTCGGTTTTCGGAAGTATGATGATCAGAATCTTTTCGAGTGTCACTGAGGTGTTGCCGGTCTAATCACATGACCTTTGGCCTATCTGATTATGATGCGCATCCTACCGTCTGTCGTCTTTCCTCCGTTGGAGTGTTGATCCGGGCCTTTGCGCCGCCTTCCAAAGCACCTGATTCCTTTTCCGCTTGGACATGTGTCGTTCTCCTCCGCGCCATCCTCATTGAGGAGAAGACCAAATCCACAACTCAGGCATGTCTCCGACTCTTCTTTTTGACCGATCTGGGGCCCGTCTCTTTTGGTGAAGAGGGACCGATTGGCCATGAAGGAGATGGTACGGTCGATGGACGGTTCACATTCCGAGGGGTTGCGGACCGTGGGACTCTTGGAAAACATCATTCTGCTCTGGAAATTGAGACGGGCATGGACGAGACAAGAGTTTCTTGAGTGAGTATAATGGGGACTCAAATCGGGTAGTGAGAATGTTCCCAGGTCAGCTTCAAATGGCCCATCTACCCAAGAGACAGACTCATCTAGCGCGAGAGACTCTGGATTGCGCCCGTAGCTCAGTTGGATAGAGCATCGGCCTTCTAAGCCGAGGGTCGCAGGTTCGATTCCTGCCGGGCGCACCAATGAAATCAATGGCTTATGCCTTTTTCAAAAATCCGGTGAAAAACTAGGTGAGAATAGGGTCCGTAATGGCAGTTTTCAGATTTCCTAATTCTTACAATGGGAGGAAGTTATTGGCCCAAAGGGTATAGTTTCTCTTCCTCATTTTCATTCTTTTAGCTTGACCTTCCGAGTTTATTTCTGACCTTTTCCAAACTTCCGGTTTTGGGGAAATCACTAAAAGTTCGCTATTATTTCATTTTTCCATTACGGTCAATGGTTTCTAATTATAGTGGTATAGTGGACCATTTTTCTCTGATGACCGGTGACTTCGGGTGTAGGGTCAGTTAGATAATATTGGGCAGCCTTTGGCTGAAGCTTTTAAGCCTCCGGAAAGACTTGATGAGGTTTGAACTACCCTTCAGGAATAGTTGTTTTTGAATTCCTTTCACGGTGAAATAAAAACATCTAAAACAATCCGCTTCCACCAAGCACTCCACTATAAAATTATGAACTCTTTAAAAAGGCAACAGGAAGAAAAGAGCTCCAATGGATATTTTTACAAAAATTGAAGGATTGTCCCGTGAAAATTTAAGCTCTGCACTCATTAGCTATTTGATGTTTAACTCACGGGAAGTTAGGGAAGCTATTCTGTCGTTATTGTCTGATCATTCTCCCATTGGTCCATTTGGGTGCACGTCACATTTTGCTTGTCGTACAGAGTACCCAACTTTCCATTCGCAATATAAAGATGGACGTCTTGATATTTTAATCCAATTAGATGACGTTGTTATAGGAATTGAGAATAAATTTTTTGCTTCATTCCAAGATGGGCAACCCTTGAAATATGGTGAAACTCTTAAGACCGTTGCTAGTTCACTAAAGAGCATAAACAACATAGAGGTAAGAGCTATATTATTTGTGCTATGCCCAGAATCTCGGGAAATTGAAGCGCGTGAAAGGATAAAAGGATTGGAGGGAGTAAGCATTATCACGTGGCAGGATGTCTTAGAAAAACTAAAAAAAATAACTGATATTTCTAATCTCGGCGCAAAATTTATCGTGAATGAATTCATCGAATACCTAAATCGCCAATTCAGCTTTGTTCATGACTTTGAAAGGAAAGCTGTTCACTTAAAAAAAGCATTCCCGGACTATGGGTCGCCACTGCAAGGGGAACTTGTCCGAAAATTATGGCCATTGTTTCCCAGTGCGGGTAGGCGGTTGAGCAATGGTAAAACCTGGCAGGGGTATTACTTTTTTACAGATCCTGAAATGAAAGAAAAAGGCTGGTTTGGTTTTGTTCCGGCAGAAGAAATAGAATCTAAGGCAGCTCACCAAGCAGAATTAATAGTTGCAAGCACTTATAAGCCATTGTCTCTTGATGACTTTGAACCTGTTAAACTGAAAAACGAAAATTTTATAGGTGCCCCAGATAATACAAATGCATGGGTAGTAAAGTTTGATAATAGTTGGGATACCATGGAGAAATGGCGAGAAAAAATATTACCATTTTGGAGTGCGGTGAAAAAGGATGTTGCCTAGACAAGTGTTACAGGAAAAAAACCCAAAGGCACAATTAGTTCTTAGGCTAAGAAATTGAATATTTTGCCTTCAAAGGCAAATTTCCGAAGCGGAGGCTCCCGAGGCAATTGGGCAGTTAATAAAATTGTGCAGTTTTCCCCAAAGATAATTGGGGCAAACTCATTGTATAACTTGAGAGTGCCAAAATATAAATTCCTACTTCTGAAGGAAGGTTTTTATTGCCTCAAAAATATCGAAGATTACAAAAACGTTGGAGAAGATTAAGCCGAAATGTTTTGCTTTACTAACAATTTAATTGGCTGCAGGGCATGAGAAGGCATTTCATGCTTAAAGGGTAAATAGTGGTTCAAAAAATTTTACGAATTCCTCTCCGTGAGGCATTCAAACACGAAGCGTACGATTTTACGAAATGGCTTCAAGAAAACATTGATGTCCTAAATGAGTGTCTCGATCTTACCCTTTTAAACGCAGAACGGGAAGCCGCGGCTGGGGATTTTAGCGTTGATTTAATTGCGGAAGATGAACAAGGAAATAAGGTTATTATTGAAAATCAGCTGGAAAAAAGTAACCATGACCACCTTGGAAAGCTAATTACCTATTTAGTAGCTGTAGATGCCAGAGCCGCAGTTTGGATTGTTTCGCACCCACGACCTGAACATGTGAGTGCTATTACCTGGCTTAATGAATCCTCCTCAGCTAGCTTTTATCTTGTAAAACTAGAAGCTATTCGAATTGGAGAATCTGACCCAGCGCCACTTTTAACGCTAATTGTTGGGCCGAGCGAAGAAACTAGGGCTGTTGGTAAAGCTAAAAAGGAATTCGAAGAACGTTCTGAAGTAAGGTATGATTTTTGGTCTGGTCTATTGGAGCGAGCCAAAACGAAAACCAAACTACATGCCTCGATTTCACCTAGTAGATATTCCTGGATTGGAACAGGTGCTGGAAAAACTGGTCTGAGTTTCAATTATGTAATTTGGGAACACCAAACATGTGTGGAGTTATATATTGACCGTGGAAAGGAACGCGAGGCGGAAAATAAAACCATATTTGATGCTTTGTATATAAAAAAAGACGAAATAGAAAAACAATTTGGCTCTGAATTGGAGTGGGAACGACTTGATAACAGACGAGCTTCAAGGATAAGAAAGACGTTAGATATTGGAGGATTGAAAGATTCTAATAAGTGGGAAGGGATTCAGGAAGGCATGGTGAATGTTATGATTAAGTTGGAAACGGCCCTAAGACCCTTTATCCAAAATCTAAAAATCTAACCTGGTTGCCTCCTAATTTTGTGCCATTGCTTTCTTTGTTTCTTGGTATCCAGCCCAATAGATTTTATCAAACTCTGGCCTCATGCCTGTAAAGGCCTCCTCAGCTTCCTTTCCGTTGACACTGACTGTATTTTTGCAGGGGGTGTCACAGTTTTATTCCATGAAAGACAGGCCGGATGTAAGCTTTTTCTTCTTGAAACGAAAGAACGAAAACGCTGTGGTGGGGTGCCCAAGGAACGTATTACGGAGTACGAGTGTGCTAGGAAGAAAGGGCGGTTTTGAGATTGGTGATGGTGGTGTTGATTTGGGTGAGAAATGAAGGGCTTTGAGAGTCGGAGGCGATTGTTTTGACGAGCGCACTGCCGATGATGACGCCATCCGCAAATTGGCCGACCTTGTTGGCTTGTTCCGGAGTGGCGATGCCAAATCCGACGGCTACCGGTTTCTTGGCGGCTTTCTGAATGGCTTGGACGTTTTTTTTGACCTGGGTCAAATCCGTCAATTGGGCGCCGGTAATGCCTGTGAGCGAGACGTAATAAATGAATCCATGGGTGCGTGTGATGACTTCTTTCCGGCGTTGTGGTGTGCTGGTTGGGGCGAGGAGAAAGATCACCACCGGTCCGCCAGCTTGTTGGGCTGCCGCATAGAGCGCATCGGATTCTTCCGGTGGCAGATCCGGGACGATGAGGCCATCAATTCCCGCCTCCACCGCCTTGGTGCAAAATGCCTCCAATCCCATGGCCATAATGGTGTTGTAATAAGACATGAAGATCAGGGGCACGGCGGTTTTCGTGCGAATCGATCGGACCGTGGCCAAAATCTTTCTCAGTGTGGTGCCGGACCGCAAGGCGCGTTCGGCGGCTTGTTGAATGACCGGGCCGTCGGCAATGGGATCGGAGAAGGGGACTCCCAACTCGATCAGATCGGCTCCGGCCTCCGCCATGGTCAGCACCAACGATTCCGTCATCGCTAATGACGGATCGCCCGCCATGATATAGGGGATCAGGGCTTTTTCCCCTTTGGCCTGCAGGGCTTCAAATGTCTGTTGAATGCGATTGGTCATATTTTGTTCTCAAGAATGAGTTCTCCCTGCTTGGGAGATCGCATCAGATATCTGAAAAGTTCCTGAGTATTCATCGATGCCAGCTTGGTCCGTGTGCATCTTTTTTCCTGTTCCCTATAGCGGAATGCCGCGCATGCGGGCGATTTGTTGGACATCTTTATCGCCGCGTCCCGATAGGTTCATAATGATGATCTGATTTTTTTTCATCGTGGGCGCCAGTTTCACGACTTCCGCCACGGCATGGGCGCTTTCCAGCGCCGGGATGATGCCTTCCACTTGAGACAATAAATCAAAGGCCTTCAGGGCTTCATCGTCATTGACGGACGTATACTGGATGCGCTGTTGATCATGATAAAAGCTATGTTCAGGGCCCACCGCCGGATAGTCCAGTCCAGCCGAAACCGAATGCGTCGGATTGACCTGCCCATCCTCATCTTGAAGCAGATAGGTCATGGTGCCATGGAGCACGCCGGGCTTTCCGCCGGAAAATCTGGCCGCGTGTTTTCCGCTGGCAATGCCATATCCGCCGGCTTCCACCCCCCGCATGGCGACTTTGGTATCCCGTAAAAATGGATAAAAGAGGCCCATGCTGTTACTGCCGCCTCCCACGCAGGCGACTAAACAATGGGGCAAGCGGCCTTCCTGCGCCAGGATTTGTTTGCGGGCTTCTTTACCGATTACCGACTGAAAATCCCGGATCATCATGGGGTAGGGATGCGCCCCCAGGACAGAACCCAGCAAGTAGTGCGTGGTGCCCACGTTCGTCGTCCAATCCCGCATGGCTTCGCTGATGGCATCTTTCAATGTCCGGCTTCCGGCATCCACCCCGGTGACCTTGGAGCCGAGCAAGCGCATGCGAAACACATTGAGGGCCTGCCGCTCCATATCTTCCGTGCCCATATAAATTTCCGCGTCCAACCCAAACATGGCCGCCACGGTAGCCACGGCCACGCCGTGCTGGCCAGCGCCTGTTTCGGCGATGACCCGCTTCTTTTTCATGCGGCGGGTGAGAATGGCTTGCCCCACGGTGTTATTGATTTTATGCGCCCCGGTGTGACACAGGTCTTCCCGCTTGAGATAGATCTTGGCGCCGCCCAGGGTTTTGGTCAGACGTTCGGCGAAGTAGAGGGGCGTGGGGCGTCCCACAAACTGTTTCAGACAAGTATGAAATTCTTGTTGAAACTGTTTATCCCGTTTAGCGGCCAGGTAGGCGTGTTCCAGCTCCAAGATGGCGGGCATGAGAGTTTCCGGCACATACATGCCGCCAAACTGTCCAAACCGTCCATGTGAATCGGGAAGAGTGGCCATGAGATGTTATGTTTGGATCATCGACACAAAGCAGCTGAGTATACCGGTGCACCCGTCAACAGACAAGCCGCACCGCTTGAATAAAATCATGTAATTTTTGATGATCCTTTTTCCCGGCTGAAGCCTCGACTCCGCTGCTGACATCCACCCCATAAGGATTGACCTGGTTGATGGCCTCTTGCACATTGTCTGGCGTTAATCCCCCGGCAAGAAGGATGGGGGCCGCTTTGGCCGCTTGGCTGGCTAAGCCCCAGTCCACAGTTTGGCCGGTGCCGCCGTAGGCCTCCTGAGAAAAGGCATCCACTACAAATCCGCGAACCCCCATGCGTCCCTTATACTCGGCCAGAGCCAAAAAGCTTCGCTGATCTTTGAGGCGAAGCGCGCGAAGCACCGGTCGTCCCAAGGATTCGCAATAGCCCGCCGATTCATCTCCGTGGATTTGAGCCAGGGCCAGGCCGCAGGTATCGAATATGTGGCGAACGGCTTCTTCGGACTGGTTCACAAAGACTCCGACCGGTAAGACAAATGGGGGCAGGGTCGCAATGATGCGTTTGGCGGCTTCCATCTTGATGGCACGCGGGCTTTTGTCATAAAACACAAACCCCAGGGCATCGGCCCCGAACTCCACGGCCTTAAGCGCATCTTCGGCATTTGTGATGCCGCAAATTTTTATTTTTATAGGCATGAAGTCGGACCGTTCATTGTTTAGCAAACGGGGAGGGCGTGGTGATTACACCCATCGGCTGCCGCGGTGCTCGTCTTCTACTTTGGTAGGCGGGAGCAATTCGGTGATTTTTTCTTTAATGGAATCCGCTCGAATCAGGGATTCCCCAATGAGCATGGCCCGCGCACCGGCTTCCAGAATCCGTTGCACGTCTTCCCGTTTATGAATGCCGCTTTCGCTGACAATGAGTTTATCGGAGGGGATGCGTTTGGCGAGCCGTTCCGTCACTCCTAAGTCCGTGGAAAAGGTTTTGAGATCCCGGTTGTTGATCCCGATGAGTGTGACAGTGGGAATGCGCTCCAGCACCGTATCCAGTTCCCGTTCATCATGGGTTTCAATCAGGACATCCATTTGCAGTTCGGTGGCCAGGGCGAAGAAATCTTCCAATTGAATCCGGTCTAATCCGGCCACAATCAATAACACGCAATCCGCACCATAGGCCCGGGCTTCATAGAACTGGATGTCGCTGACCATGAATTCTTTGTTGAGGGCGGGAAGGTCCACGGCTTCCTTCACGGCCAACAGATAGTCCAAATCCCCCTGAAAGAATTCCTGATCGGTCAGCACTGAAAGGGCGTTGGCACCAGCTTCATAGTATTGCTTGGCAATTTCCACCGGCTCAAACCGATCCTTGAACTCCGGGCGCATGAGCCCCTGGCTGGGTGAGGCCTTTTTGACTTCGGCAATGAGTGCGGGTTGGGTGGGGGAGGTCCCCTTTTGAAGGGCCCGGAGAAAGCCTCTGGTTGCCCCACGGTCTCTGATGCGTTGTTGCATACTTGCCAGATATCCCCGGTTGTGTTTCCGCCGGAGTTCCGCCCGTTTATGTTCCAGAATGCGATCCAGAATCATGAGGAACCCGCTTTCTTCCCGAAGGCAATCAGTTTTTCCAATTTCTCATAGGCGGCTCCGCTATCCACGGCTTGGCCAGCGGCCTCGTATCCTTCTCGAAGAGTCGTGGCTTTTCCTGCGGCCACCAATGCCGGTGCGGCGTTCATCAGCACAATATCCCGCTTCGGACCGTGGCGGCCTCGAAGCACATCCAGAATGATGTTGGCGTTCTCGGCTGGGGTGCCTCCCCGCACATCCTTGGGAGATACGGGGGTGAGCCCAAAATCTTCGGGACGAATGGTATAGCTGGCGACGCGTCCCTTCTTGCCTTCGGAAACAGCAGTCGGGCTGCTCAAGGAAATTTCATCCAGCCCATCATGGCCGTGCAGCACAAAGCAATGTTGGGTGCCCAATCGCATCAATACTTGCGCCAGTTTATCGGTGAGGGCTTTGTCGTAGACGCCAAGCACTTGGATGGTCGCCCCAGCCGGATTGGAGAGGGGGCCCATGATATTCATTAAGGTACGAATGCCTAATTCCGCTCGTGGCTTAGCGCAGTATTTCATGGCTCCATGATACAGCGGGGCAAAGAGAAAGCCGATTCCAATTTCGTTGATGCCGTCGGCGACGTGAGGGGGAGCCACATCCAAGTTGACTCCCAGGGCTCCCAGGACATCGGCACTGCCTGACCGGGAGGAGACGGATCGGTTCCCATGCTTGGCGACGGTGATGCCCGCGCCGGCCACGACAAATGCGGCGGCGGTCGAGATGTTAAAGGTCTGGCTTTTGTCCCCGCCGGTTCCGCAGGTATCCACCACTAACGGATCGGTCACCGGGATACGAATGGCCATCGCCCGCATCGCCCGCACCGATCCGGTGATTTCATCCAGCGTTTCCCCTTTCATCCGCAATCCCATCAGATAGGCGGCGATTTGGGCCTCACTGGCTTGCCCATGCATGATTTCCAGCATGCAGGACTCGGCCTCTTTCTCTGATAGGTTGGCACCGTCCGCAAGACGGCTAATGGCTTCTTGCATGTTATTCATGATGGGTTCACCGGAAACCGGGGCGTGGGTTCATCGTGTGTGGCCGGATTTGGCGGCTGACGTTGGCAATGCCAGAAAGTTGCGAAGCAGGTCCATCCCCGCAGTTGTCAGGATCGACTCGGGATGAAATTGAACGCCTTCGGCGCCGGTGGGTTTATGCCGAATACCCATAATTTCCCCTTCCACGGTCTCTGCGGAAATTTCAAAGTCAGAAGGCAAGGAGCTGCGCTTCGCGATCAAGGAATGATATCGGGTGGCCTCAAAGGGATTCGGCAGTCCTTGAAAGATGGTTTTCCCGTCATGGTGGACCATGGAAGTTTTTCCGTGCATGAGTCGCTCTGCCCGAATAATTTCTCCTCCAAACGCATAGGCCAAGGATTGGTGTCCCAGGCACACACCCAATAAGGGCAACCGGCCGGCAAAGTGCTGAATGGTGTCCACAGAAATTCCGGCCTCCCGTGGCGTGCACGGGCCTGGTGAAATCAGGAGTTGGTCGGGCGCCAGCGCTTCGATATCGGGAATGGTGATCTTATCGTTGCGAAAGACCCGGACGTCGGCGCCCAGTTCTCCCAAGTATTGCACCAGGTTATAGGTAAAGGAATCATAATTATCGATGACGAGTATCATGTCATGTGCTGCACTTTCGTGGCGTGCCACCAATTTTTGTGGTGAGTGGGAAGTTTGTCATGAATCCGAGCTACCCCAAGCCCTGCTCGGCCATTTCCAATCCGCGCATCATGGCGCGGGCCTTGTTACAGGTTTCCTCAAATTCTTTGGCCGGGTCTGAGTCTGCCACAATGCCCGCGCCGGCTTGAATATAGGCTTTGTGTCCTTGGATGACGACGGTGCGTATATTGATGCAGGTATCCATATTTCCGGAAAAACTGAAGTAGCCCACGGCTCCGGCATAGGGGCCTCGTCGAGTGGGTTCCAACTCCTCGATGATTTGCATGGCTCGAATCTTTGGGGCTCCTGAGACGGTGCCGGCGGGAAAGCAGGCCTCCATGACATCATAGGCCGAATATTGGGGATCCAGCTGGCCGGTGACTTGAGAGACAATATGCATGACATGGGAATACCGTTCGACCTTTTTGAACGGATTGACGTGGACAGAACCAGATTTTGCCACTCGCCCCACATCGTTTCGTCCCAGGTCGACGAGCATCACGTGCTCGGCCAACTCTTTTTGGTCCGCCAGCAGGTCTTCCTCTAACGCGTGATCTTCTTCCGTGGTCTTTCCCCTTGGTCGAGTGCCGGCGATGGGACGGACCACGATCGTGCCATTTTCACACCGGACTAAAATTTCAGGTGATGACCCGACTAATTCCAAATCCGCGATTCGGAGATAAAACATGTACGGAGAGGGATTGATGACGCGTAGCGCTCGATAGATTTCCAGCGGATCGGTCCCAATCGTGGTTTCCCATCGTTGGGACATGACGCCCTGGATGATATCTCCCGCTTGGATATATTCCTTGGTGCGGAGCACCATTTTTTCAAACTCGGCTTGCGACATATTCGATTGAAATCGCAAGGCCTTCCGCCGTGGCGCGGACGTGGTCCGGCGGGGAGATTTCCGCAATTTGGCCAGTAAGCCTTCAATGCGTTGAATGGCCTCCTGATATGTCCGGCGAAGGTGTGATTTTATGGAAGACGTAATATGGGCATTCGCGACAATTTTGATGGTATGGGCCACATTATCGAAAATCAGCAGGGTATCGGTAATGCAAAAGGCAAATAGGGGAGTCCGTAGGCCGCTTTTGGGGACTTCGGGAATGGGTTCGAAAAATCGCACCATATCGTATCCCAAGTATCCTACCGCACCACCCACAAACGGCGGCAACCCGGGAACGACCACCGGTCGATAATGGCTCATCAGTTGCCTGACATGCTCCAGGGGGTTGGCGTGAAGCGGGACTCGCTCTCGTTTCTTGCCACGCTGAATAACGACCTCTCCTCGTTCTTCCCAAAAGACGAGAGACGGCTGGCTTCCTAAAAATGAATACCGGGCCCATTTTTCACCGCCCTCAATGCTTTCAAAGAGGAAGGCTTGGCCCCCGGAATTTATTTTCGAGAATGCCGAAACGGGGGTATCGAAATCAGCCAATATTTCTCGATAGATGGGGACAAGGTTTCCCTGTGTGGCCAATTGGCAGAATTCGTCAAAACCCACTGAATAATAAGTGTTTTTCATGGATCGGACGGTAGCATACGCCCTGGCAGGGGGTCAACGAAACGAGGCGGCTGTAGAATCTTTCAGCAGTTACCGGAGAACTGAACGGCGAAAAAATTGATTGAGGTGTGTCCGATCTTCTTGTGGCCCAGGCTGGCTCTACCGAGTCGTGTCATTCTGGTCCAACGGTTGGAATGTCATCAAGTGTTAGCAAGGAAGGACAAAAAAAACGGCCAGGAGTTCACCCTCCTGGCCGTTTCCATAGACGAGCCAACCGTTATTGATGGCTGATCATCAATTTTTGTCCAACATGGATGGTATTGTCGGGCAGGTTATTCCAGGATTTAATATCTTGAACGCTCACTCCGTATTGTTTGGAAATCCGGTAGAGGGTTTCCCCTTTTTCTACGGTGTGATAACTTCCTTGACCATCACCACGGGATTCTAAGCCGGAGTCCAAGGGCGTCCCACCGTCCAAGTTCAGGTCCGAATCCAGCTTGGCCAAGTCGGAATCTTTAAAGTCCAAGTCTCCCAATCCAAACTCGGATATGGAGGGTTCAGAAAGTTTCAGGTCGTCGCTTTTGGCTCCACCCCCATCTCGAACGCGGGACAACTCATCATGGGATCGGTTCAGCTGCTCCCGTAAGGCCTCCAATTCGGCATTTAAATCACGCGATTGATTTTCCAGCGAGGCCACCTGTCGTTGAGTGTCCTGATATTTTACGTTCAATTCGCCGGTTCGTTTTTCTTCTTGGGCTAGGAGGCGTTGAAAATTCAAGGCTCGGGCTTTTTCCTGTTCAAATTTTTCACTGCTGACACAGCCTGCTAACAACCCGCCGACCATAAGACAACTTACCGCTGCTTTCACATAGGGAAATAGTCCTGCTCGATGGGGAATTCCCTGAAGCCCCTGATCCACTGATTGCGTCATAATGCCCGCTCCTCCTCCATTGAGTGAAAGTCACGCCCCGATTCGTAGGACGGATGTCGTTGACATGATAGGTGAAAAAAGAATCATCTTGATAACTTTCCCTACACAATAATTCGGAATCCAGGTAAAGTCAAACGAACGTCCGCTCTGCTCATCTGCTGTCGTGGCCACTTCATTGACCCCTTTCTGGGGCTGTGATAGTTTGGGCTCACGGTCCGTACGCACTTCATGGTTATGTCTTCATCTCTCCATCCTTCAGAGCCTCCTTCGATCATTGACGTCGATCAGGTCTCGTTGCGCACGGCTCGCCCATTGCCTCTGAAACAGGAGTGGATTGGCGAAGAGGATATTCTTCGCCAATTGTTGGCTTGCTGGTTTTTAGTGGATGAGCGGGATCTTCCCTTATCGCCCCGCATTGTCGGCCAACCGGGAGTTGGCAAAACCACCTTGGCCATGGCCGCCGCTCGCTTGCGGCAGCAACAGGTCTATATTTATCAGTGTACGGCGGATACTCGACCTGAGGATTTATTGGTCTCCCCGGTGATTGCCGAAGGTGGCACCATTACGTATCAGGCCTCTCCGTTGGTGACCGCCATGTTGACCGGCAATGTTTGCCTCCTTGATGAAGGCAATCGCATGAACGAAAAAAGTTGGGCGTCCCTGGCTTCGCTGCTCGATCATCGTCGAACGGTGGAATCGGCCGTGGCGGGCATTCAAATTCGGGCTCATGAGAATTTTCGCTGTTGTGTCACCATGAATGAGGATGCCTCAACCTATGAGGTGCCGGATTATATTTTGTCCCGGCTGCAGCCGACCTTAAAAGTGGAATTTCCCAGAAAAGAGCATGAACTGGCGATTCTTCGCTACCATCTTCCCTTTGCTTCTCCTGAATTGTTGAACTTGACGGTGGGCTTTCTTCAGAAAGCGCACACACTGGATCTGAGCTTTTCCGTTCGGGATGGCATTCATATGGTGCAATATGCCATGAAACGAATGGCCCAGGATCCATCCCATCCGCTGGCCCATGACGTGGCATGGAAAGAGGCGCTGCTGAAAGTCCTCGGAGAGGAAGCCTTGGATTTAGATGGCTTGGCCAAACGACGGGCTCAGGCTCTTGGGGCTCAGGGGCTTCCACGCGGTTTGGGAGATTTCTTTTTTGAGGACGATCATCCGCTCCACCCTGATCACTAGACTGGCCCTTCGTGGCGGCTCTTTCTGAAGACCAGTCATGAGTCTCATCTCTCCTTCTTCTTCCCTCGCCCCCCGTGGATGGCAGGGTGGGCCTGTGAGCCTGAGAGTTTTATAACAACTTCCATGCGTTCACCTCATCCTCTTTCCGATCAGATCTTTGCCTTATCATCGAAAATTCGAGTATTGCCCGTAGTCCATGGAAGCGGGAATATGGCGCAAATGGTGCGCGAGGTCATGGTCTCCCATACCTGGGATTGTCTGGCTGTTCCTCTTCCTCCGTCCATGGAAGATCAAGTATCAGAGGGAGTCGCGGCCCTTCCTGTGGTCAGTGTGGTCGTTCTTCCTGAAGATCATGCCGAAGGCGCCCAACGCTGTTCCTATGTGCCGATTGATCCCTGTCAGCCGGTGATCATGGGGATACGCGTGGCTCACGCTGAGGGCCTGCCCTGTGCCTTTGTTGATCGCGAGGTGAACCGTTTCGAGGCTTCGGGATGGGCAGGCCCGGATCCTTATGCCCTCCACACACTTTCCATGGAAGCCTTTACAGCGGCCACCATTCCGTTTTTGCCACCGCCAGAACCCGCTACAGCCCGTTGGGAACGTCTGACGTGGATGGCCTTCCGTCTGCATGAGTTGGAATTGGACCATCAGGCCATTCTTTTTCTCTGCCCGTTGGTTGATTGGCCCTGGGTTCGACATGCGTATGCGCAACGACAATCTTATGTCTTGCCGGAGCGTCCGGTCTCCCGCCCGAGTCGGTGGGGGGTGAACCCTGCTTCACTCTATTTCGTTCTTGGGGAATTGCCCTATGTGACGCAACTGTATGAAGAGCGGCGCAATGCGGCCCGGTCTGATCAACATCTTTCGATTGATGGCATCAAAGAACTCCTGCTTGAATCTCGTCGGCAGTGGTTAGCAGGCAGAGGATCGGGTTCCATTCAGGAAAGCCATTGGGTCACCCCTCAACTGTTGCAGCGATACTTGCAGTATGTCCGCAATCTGACGTTGTTGGAACATCGATTGGCGCCGGATTTGTATACGTTAGTCTTGGCGGCTCAACAAATGGCCGGAGATGACTTTGCCTTGACGCTGTTGGAGGTGGCCAAAACCTACCGGTTTCAATCGGATGATTCACAACAACCGTTCCTTCCATCCGCGAGCCTTGGGCTTGGAGAACTCCAAGATCCCGATGGAGCTATTTGGCAGGCGAGTAATCGCTTGGAAGGGGCGCCGTTGGTGTGGCGTTCCCTGACTCTTCGGCCCAAGCCTCCGGCTCCTCAAAAACGATCCTGGGCGTATCAATGGAATCCTTACCGTCAATGTTCATGGCCGCCGGAAGACCAACGGATTGAATCCTTCGCGGCGCATGTGCGCCAGCAGAGCCTTGGCCTTTTGGGGGCTGATCAGGCGCGAGTGGAAACGTTCCACTCGTCCTTGGAAGATGGTCTGGATCTCCGGGAAACTCTGCGAAAATGGGCCAAGTCCTTCTCCCGATCAGCCTGGGATCTTCAGGTTAAAGTGATTCCCCCGGCTCGCGGCCGGATTGAAGTCTTGGTTTTTTTCTTTGAAGTGCCTGCCGATCCGCAAACGTATACCTGGCGGACCACCTGGTATGCCGAGCATCAACATGAGTCCACCCTCAGTTTTTATGCCACTCCGTTTTCCAAGAATATGGTTGGACCCGGGGTTGGGCAAGCCCGGTATGGCGGGGCTTTGTTCCTCTTCCCGCCGCGTGCCATTCCGGATATTTGGGAAAATCCTCGGTTTGATTTCACGACGTCCCTGGAAGAGCGGCTGTTGGCTGGGGCTTGCGCCCATTCTCAGGAAGAGTATGTGGCTGTTGTTTCCCCGGTTCCCTTGAAGGCCCGATGGCGAGGCATTGCCAAACGTTATGGGCGCAAATTGGTTCCTTTGCCGCTGCATCGGTTTTCGGGGCAGACCATTGCTCGATTACGGCAATTTCATGTATTAAACGGCCATGAAATCCGATCCTATGCAGCCCGATTTATTCGAGAATAGTTCTCATAGCCTACCGATGCCGCCATCGCTGAGACCCGTACAGAAAAAACTCGAGTCTCTCCGCCAAACTATCCGGCGGCACGATGAGTTGTACTACGTCCGGAGCCGCCCGGAAATTTCCGATGCGGAATACGACAAGCTCTTTCGTGAATTGCAGGAACTGGAGGGGCAGCATCCCGAGCTGGTCACTCCGGATTCCCCAACCCAGCGGGTCGGCGGGGCTCCGCTGGATCAATTTTCAAAGGTCACGCATGAATTTCCCCTGCTCAGCCTGGACTCGGAGATGGATGAAGGTAGTGTTCTCGCGTTCGATCAACGGGTGAAGCGGGAGTTGGGACGGGAACAGATTGGGTATTCGGCGGAACCCAAGTATGACGGCCTATCCGTCGAGCTGACGTATGAGAAAGGAATCTTCGTACGAGGGGCCACACGAGGAGACGGGACCATCGGGGAAGATGTCACCCATAACCTCAAGACGATTCGAGCCTTGCCGCTTAGACTGAAGAATGGCACCGGATATCCATTTCATGTCGTCGTGCGGGGAGAAGTGTTCATGAAGCTTCCCGACTTTCATGCGTTGAATCGGCGGCTGACCGAACAGGGTGAGGAAACCTTCGCCAATCCCCGTAACGCATCTTCCGGTACGCTTCGGCAATTAGACCCTTCCATAACGGCTACCCGTCCGTTGACGTTGACCTGTTACGACTACATGAGCCCTGACCCCAGCCGGCCCAAGACGCATTTCGAGGCGGTATCAGCCCTGGACAGCTGGGGACTACCCATTCCGCAGTATCGCCGGCATTGCCGGTCGATCGAGGAGACGTTGGCATTCCACCGCGAGATGTTCGATCAGCGGGATGCCTTGCCGTTCGAGATTGACGGCATCGTGATTAAAGTCGATTCGTTCCAAGGGCAAGAAGCCCTTGGAGTGAAATCCCGGAGTCCGCGCTGGGCCATCGCCTATAAGTTTCCGCCGCGCAAAGAACTGACAACAGTACAGGGCATTGCCGTGTCGGTCGGACGAACCGGAGCGCTGACGCCCATTGCCCTGTTGGATCCGGTCGAGATTGGGGGCGTGACGGTCAGCCGGGCGTCGCTCCATAACGTGGAGGAAGTGGCCCGGAAAGACGTGCGTGTCGGAGATACAGTGAAAGTTGAACGGGCGGGGGATGTGATTCCCGACGTTGTGGAACGTATACCGGTACCTGGAGAAACACGCGGCCCAGAGTTTACTCCGCCGGCGACATGTCCGGTTTGCCAGTCCCATACGATTCAGGAAGGACCGATCCTGTATTGTACTGGGCAAACGGTGTGTTCGGCGCAACTTAAAGGATCGCTTGAACATTACGTCTCGAAGGGTGCGATGAATATCGATGGGCTCGGCAAGAAAACCATTGCTCAATTTGTAGATGAAGGGTTAGTGAAGAATCTGTCCGATTTGTACCTGTTGACTAAAGACCAACTCCTGGCGTTAGAGGGGTTCGCTGACAAATCGGCCACGCAACTTCTGGAAGAATTAGAAAAAAGTAAAGATGCTCCATTGCCACGGTTTTTAATCGGCTTGGGCATCCGACATGTAGGGAGCCATATCGCCAAAGTGTTGGCTAATCATTATGGTTCCCTGCAAGCTATCCAACGTGCTTCAAAGGATGAACTTCAAGCTATCTATGAAATTGGTCCGGAAATCGCCGCCAGTGTGGAAAGCTTTTTTCAGGAAGAACGAAATCTGGCGGTTATCGCCAGGATGAAAGACTTGGGGGTGCAAGTTCAGGACATAGCAGTTCAGGCTGCTGGAACAGCAAAGCCTTTCTCAGGAAAGATATTTGTGTTGACGGGGACATTAGATAGCATGAGCCGTGATGAGGCTAAACAGAAAATCGAATCACTGGGGGGGAGGGTGACGTCCAGCGTGAGCAAAAACACCGACTATGTCATCGCTGGAACCGACCCCGGTTCAAAGTTAGAGAAGGCACATTCTTTTCGGGTAACGGTGCTGGATGAGGCAGGGTTTGAATCGTTATTGTCTGATAACGGTTTTTCAGAAAATTAGCGAATTCCCTTATACGTAATCGGAAGATTTCAGAAAAAGGGAAGCGCTACGATTCTGTCGCCACCGGCGAGGCTTCCGAGGGGGGAGTTTCTGGGACCGGTTCTTCTTTGATGATCTGCACGCTTTTAATCGAACGTTCGTCGGCATCCTGGACAATGAGTTGACATCCGTCGGTTTCGACTTTTTCTCCAATTGCTGGAATATGCCCCAATTCCTCCAGGATGAGACCGCTAATCGTATTTTGGTCTTCTTCGTTTAATTCTACCTTGAGAAATTCATTGATACGGCGGACTTCCGTTCTGCCATCCACGAGAATTTGATTTTTGCCGATTCGGCGTATCCATTCTTCACTCAAATCGCCTTCATCCAAAATTTCTCCCACCACTTCTTCCAATAAGTCTTCGACTGTGATGAGGCCCATGACGCCACCAAATTCATTGACGACGATGGCAATGTGCCGTTTTTCCTGCTGGAATTGTTTGAGTAAATCGTCTGCGGTCTTGGACGCCGGAATAAAGAGAGGAGATTTAGCCAATCCCTTGAGGGTAATTTGAGAATTGCCTTGGGCTAGTTTCATGAGGGCATGGCTGCGGTATAAAATTCCGGTAATGTTGTCGCTGTTTCCTTCATAGATGGGAATACGGGAATATTTTGCCTTAAAGATTTCGTCCTGCGCCTCTTCAAGCGTCAGGGCTCCATCCAAGGCAAACATATACACACGTGGGGTCATGGCGTCTTCAGCCGTTACATCATTAAATTCGAAGACATTTTTGATCATTCGAACTTCGTCGGTTTCCAAGACTCCTGCCTTTCCACCTGCATCCAGCATGATCTTAAGCTCTTCCTCGGTAATGAAGGGAACCGTCAATCCTCGGCCACCGGTTAATTTCAGGATGATCGGCTCCAAAAGATAAATAAAGGGAAAAAACAGTTGTTCGAGGATGTAGACAGGGTAGGAAAAGAGGGAGATGGCCACCTCTGAATATTTCACGCAGAGAGTTTTCGGAACGATTTCTCCAAATAACAAGACTAAAAAGGTGAGCAATCCGGTGGCAATGGCTACAGCCTCGGATCCCCAAATACGAATGGCGATGACGGTCGCCCAAGAGGCGGCCATGATATTGACCAGATTATTGCCGATGAGAATGGTCGAGAGCAGGCGTTGAGGGTTTGAGCGAAGCTTGAGAGCCATTTTGGCTCCCATCCATCCTTCTTCCGCCATCGTATGGAGACGAGCCTCCGTGATCGAGAAGAAGGCAATCTCGGCTCCGGAAAAGAACGCTGAAAGTCCTATGCAAATTAGGACGCCAATGAAATCCATATTTCAGTCAACGTGCTCCGGCGGGGCAGCTGGGGGCGACCGCAAATAAGTTTACGGTCGAGCTTGAAGAGGTCAGTATGTAGGTAAAATGGATCAGGGGGTAACGAGCAGGGTTCATAAAAAGGCCAAAAGACTCATTTCATCCTGGAGACCTTGACCTCTCCGGTTCCATCTCTTTTTTAAGCTAGCACAGGGGTGTGGCTTATGGCAATCTAGTCGCCGGGAAGAAGCCTGAAAGGTTTGAAAAAACAACTAGTTGTCCTGCAGAAGTAAAGGTTCAACGTCAAATTGCTTTTCCAAGTTGGATGCTGCGCGCTGGGCATGTTTGGCCGAGGAAAATGCACCGATTTGAACGCGGTGCCATTCGCCGGACGGTAAGTGAACGGTTTGCAGTCGTAGATGAGAAAAATGGGGACGTAATTGCTCCTGAAAGCTTACGGCTTCGGTCAGTGTTTGAAAAGAACCAGCCTGAACCCAAAATCGATGACTCGAAGGTTTGTTCTGTATAATCTGACCCTCCTGCGCGGAGACGATATTTAAAACCACTTCTTCCGTGCCTTTCCCTATCATGGCTAATTCCCTGGCCGCCGCATAAGATAAGTCGATGATGCGCCCGCGAATAAACGGGCCTCGATCATTGATTCGTACTCTTACGGATTTACCGGTCTCCACGCTCTTCACCTGAACAATTGTTCCAAAAGGAAGGGTCCGATGAGCGGCGGTCATGGCCCACATATCATAGGGCTCGCCACTTGCCGAAGGTTTGCCATGAAAACTGGGGCCGTACCATGAAGCCATGCCTCTCAGGGCATCTCCCCAATCCACGGGGTCATTCCGATGGTAACCGCCCATACAACCTTGGATGACTAAGAACGAGGCTAGCAGGAGGCCAAGGGAGAGTTGCCTGGAGCAATGAGGAGTCGAATAATCGGTCATTGAGAATCCCTTCTTGTGCCGACTCGATCGTGAGATGGTGGGGGACTGAGGGACAGCATGAGCAATGGAAAACCGGTCAGATCGTCAAGCTCACCCGGTTTGATCTATCGTTTGACGATCTACATACCGATAGCATTGACGGTTGAGCACCGGATAAACCGAAAAGATGGGGGTTCCAAACGGAACTATTGCGGATTCTCTTCCCGGGGATAATTGTAGATGCAGGTTCACAAAGTTAAAGCTCAACCCGTTCTGCCATGGTTGGGATAAGTTTTGAACATAGGATTCCACTTTATCGGAAGCATATGTTCTGGTCATAAGCCCTGTTCCACCTTGCAGGCCATATTCCGGCAAATCCGGGGCCGCTTGAATCAGCAAGGAAACAATCGCGGCGTCAAACCAGACTTTAAAGTTGCAACTTATTTGAATGAAGGGTCCTAAGCTACCGGTGTGTTCCAGGACAGCCATCGGAAATGTTAGCTCAGGGGGAATCCCCGGATCCGTCGGGGAGTGTTGAGCAGGAAATTCCTGGTCTTTGACTGCCGAAAAGGAGACAAAGATGAGATTGGGATCATAGAGATCGACATCTAAGACTTGCCCATCGTGATAGCTGCATAATTTGCCCATTTCATATCGCAAGGGATATGAGTAGCCCATTTTTCCATAGAAAATTCGGATCCCGGCTTCGAGGGGGTCTTCCGGACTTCGGCTAATTTTGACATCAAAGGGCAATAACAAATGAAAGGCGTTTGTGCGGGCATTCATGAATGGGGCGCAGGCTCCAGGGAATTCCTTATGGATCGCGGCATTCTCCGGTTCAAATTTTTTAGGGGTGCCTCCGAAATGCTGGGCAGTTTTTGCCTCTTTGGTTAACCGATATTTGTCCTGATAATATGCGGAAGCCCTTTTCTGGGCCTTATCCAAAAAATATTCCGGGCAATCAGTTTCCACAATTAACGTTTGCCGGTCTAGATTTTGGGGACGGGATACCTTCATCGCCTCGGTATAGCGTTGAAGATCACTCTGCGTTTTATTGATGAGATGGGTCAGATCTCGTTCCAGCTCGGGATCCTGATAGCGGGTTTGCGGTAAAATCTGGCGAGCTTTTTGCAGCAATTCTTGTTTCATCGTGTATCGCTTCGGTTCGGCTGAAAAGACGGTCGCGGTCGCCATGAGAAGATTAAATTGTTCCTCAGGAAGTAATCCTAACTGGCTTAAATCGTGATCTTTAATAAAAGCCAGGGAAAGGGGGCCAAAGGCTTCTTCCTGTCGAAGATGAAGTGTAAGGAGATAATTCAGATAGGCTCGGGCATCTTCTGGCGTCATGCGGACCTCTTATTAAAAAAACGAAGATATATGGTAAGTTATATTAAGGCAACCTAGGAAAGGGTTCAACCCGTTTACATTTCTCATCGTAACTTTTCACATACGAGGTCAGGTTATTCCCTATACACTTGGATGAAGGCAATGGTCTTGTTGAAATAGGAACCCTTTTTGCTCTGAAGTCAGTGTATCGTTACGTGGCTCATTGGAACGCGTCTTAATCGGAGGGGCACATTTCATGAAACATACTTGGTATTCTCAGAAAAACGGACTCTTGCCCATTCAATCATTCGTGGGGGTCATGACATTCAGTTTCGTGTTAGTATTTGGCAGTCAGGCCGGAGCAGGCGAAAAAGCGGCACCTGGCCCTGCTGGTTCTACCAAACCGGATACCACGACCGAAAATCTTCATGAGCAAATTGACGATCTCGAGGCTCAAATCCAAAAACTCCGAGAGCAAAGTTTGGAGCTTCAAGAAAGAACACGCTTACGGTTGAAAGCTCAAATTGATCTTCTCCAGAAACAGCGTGATTCATTGGTACCACGGATTGAACGTCTTCGTGATACCAGTGAAACGGCCTGGCAGGATATCAAGGAAAATATTCAAAAAGCCATTGAAGAGCTGAAGCAATCGGTTGATGTGATGGAAAAGTAAATATTGAGGCCGGACGGGAAGTCTCCCCCTCATTCCCCTTCCTTATCTTGGTTTCTTCCTTCCCTCACTGTTCACACTTCCAGAAGATTTACAATCCCTTGAAACGCGAGAGGCTTGCGCTCTTCAGCGGGGATTTCTACACTCTTCTCTATGCCGATTGATTCCTCACTCAGTTACTATACGAACCAAGTTCTAGAGTGGCCCAAATTATTGGACGCATTGGGCCAGGAAGCTGCCTCTTCCCTTGGGAAGGAGCGCTGTGCTTCTCTGTCCCTGGCTCAGGATCTTGCCACGGCCCTGTCTTTACAGGCAGAGACAAAAGAGATGATGACGGTCCTTGAAGGGGACTATCCGTTGCCGCTCTTAGCCTTTCCAGATATTCGGGATATTCTTCTTCGGGTGTCGAAAGAAGGCATGTTGGATGGGACTGATTTACGAGATATTTCTCTTGTGCTAGGGCTGGGACATATAGCTAAATCGGTCCTTCAGTACCATGCTGAGCACTGTCCGACATTAATTCTGCACGGCCAGGTGCTTCAGGATTTGGCCTGGGTGAAGCGATCGATTGACCATTGCATTGATCCGCATGGAGAACTCCGAGAAACCGCCACGCCCGAATTACTGGAGTTGACTCACAAGAGCCAGGCCCTTCGCCAAACCATGCGTCGGAAACTTGAGGCTATGCTGGCGTCTCAAGAGTATGAGGAGCCATTGCAGGAAAAGTTTTTTGCGGAGCGGGAAGGTCGTTATGTCATTCCTGTCAAGTCCGAACGGCAGCATGAGGTGGATGGCATCGTGCATGATATCTCCAGCAGTGGGGCGACGGTCTTCATTGAGCCAAGGCATCTGATTGAATTAAATAACGCCATTAAGTTTGCCGACTTGCAGGTCGCTCAAGAAACCAGACGAATTCTGCAGGATCTGTCCACTCTGGTTATGGGCTATGTCTCGGCCATTCAAGAAAATGTGATGGAATTAATCAAGCTGGATTGCTTGATGGCCAAAGCTAAGCTCAGCAAAAAGCTTCAGGGGGTTCCGATCAAGCTGGTCTCTCAACAGGTGATCCGGCTCTATCAGGCCCGTCATCCCTTACTTATGCTTACCAAGGAGGTGGTGGTTTCCAATTCTATCAACATTGAGGGGAACACTCGGATGTTTATTATTTCCGGGCCCAATGCCGGCGGGAAAACTGTTTCCCTGAAAATGGTTGGGTTGATTGCTCTCATGGTGCGGATGGGATTATTTCCTCCATGTTCTCCGGATTCTGAAATCGGGTTGTTTCATCAGGTTTATGCGGATATTGGCGATACACAGGATCTGGCCAAAGATCTGTCGAGTTTTTCAGGCCATATTGTGAACATGATCGGATTATTGAAGGATATCGCTGATCGGTCTCATGCGAAATCCGGCGCTACGTTAGTTTTGCTGGATGAGGTTGGCAGTTCAACCGATCCGGTAGAGGGGGCAGCCTTGGCCGAGGCGTTATTGTGCCATCTTAGTCAACAAGGCTGTACGGTCCTTGTTACGACTCATTATCCTTCCTTGAAAACTCTCGCGCTCCGAAATCCCATGGCCCGCAATGCCAGCCAAGAGTTTAACTTGGAGACCCTTTCCCCAACCTATCGGTTGCTGGATGGAATTCCCGGGGGATCATCGGCCTTGGAAATTGCCGGCCGGCTTGGACTTGATCGCGAGATTCTTCGTCACGCCGAATCGTTAATTGAACGGAAGGATCATGATCTTCAGCAGGTCTTTCAATCGTTGCAAGATTCCCAACGGCGGTTGGACGAGGATCTTCTTAAGGCGGCTTACCTTCGTAATGAGGCTCATCGGATACATCAGGAGGCTGAAGCCCTGAAGCAATCGATTCAACAGCAGGAGCGAGAGGATCGTCTTCGCTATCGAAAACAATGGCAACGGGAATTTTCTCAAGCGCAGCGGATCTTAAATCAACAATTGGATGTCTTGAAACATGAAAAGACTCCAGCGCAAGCCCGCACAGTTCAGCAAACGTTTTCATCGCTGAACCAGCAGACGCTTGAGCAATTATCCTTTCCTCAAGGCGATATCGTGAAGCCGGCCCAAGAAGGGGATTGGGTGGAAATTGAGTCATTAGGGGCGAAGGGGATCTTACTGGAAGATCCAGCGGGCAAAAAGTTGGTTGCCATTCAGGCAGGTTCACGGATTTTAAAAACCTCTCCCCGAGGCTTGCGAGTGATTCCTGTTCCTGCTCGAACGGTTGGGGCAAAAGCTCCGCCTCAACGGGCATATCACACTCATTCCACTGTCTTCGAATCGGCTGGTCCCATGAGTTATCAAGAAAACCTCGATGTGCGAGGGTTTCGTGTTGAGGAATGCCTTGAGAGGGTTGAGTCCGCTTTGGATCGAGCCATGGCAAGTCAAACGAAATTCGTCAAGGTTATTCACGGGAGAGGGACCGGTGCCCTCCAAGCAAGTATTCGAGACTATTGCCATTCATCACCCTATATAAAAATGTTTCGGGCGGGAGAAGCGTCAGAGGGCGGGGAGGGTGTGACGATTATTGAGCTGAAGTAGAGGAGGATTGCTTTTTTTGATTGTCCCAGGCAATTCGAATGTTTCGTTGAAAGCCCTCATATTTAGGGCGTCGCAAAGGACTTTCATGTGTTTTCGCCTCAAAAGCTTCCTTTCTCATTTCCAAAAGTTGATCAAGATTCAGTTGCCGGACTAAAGGGAAGGGATGAAACCCCTTCTCCTTCGTCGATTGTGCGTGGACATTAAAGGGACAAATGTCCAGGCAATCATCACATCCAAATATTTTATTCCCCATTTTACGTCGCAACTCCTCCGGAATATCTTCCTGCGTTCCCCGGTACTCAATAGTAAGATAGGAAATACAGCGTTCTGCATCCAGGACATAGGGCTTCACAATGGCATCTGTTGGACAAGCTTGAATGCATAAGGTGCAACTTCCGCATAGATCAGTTCCAGGATCATCGGCTTCAAGAAATGCCGTAGTTAAGATTTCACCGAGTACCAACCATGATCCGAACTCGGATGAAACTAAATTGGTGTGTTTGCCGATCCACCCTAATCCCGCCTGTTGAGCCCATGGTTTTTCCATGATGGCTCCGGTATCCACATAGCTGCGGGTGTGTTCTCCCGGATAGTTCTGTTGAATGATGAGCTCAAGCGCCTTGAGCTTTTCAGCGAGAATCTTATGATAATCTTTTCCCCAGGCATACCTGGCCACTCGCCCAACTTCAGGGCTATCCGGGAATTCCTCTTTGGGCCAATAGTTTACTCCCACCATCACGATCGATTGACAGCCTGGCAAAACGGACTCAGGGTGACTCCGACGATAGGGGTCTCGTTCTAACCAAGTCATGGTGCCGTGAAATCCTGAGGCAAGCCATGCTTGTAGTCGTTCCCAAAGAGCAGTGGGCAGAGAGCCTTCAGTAGATTGTCTGGGCCGACCTGGAAGAGGGGAAGCCACCCGTGCAATCCCCATGACATCAAATCCTAGGGCGTATCCCTGTGTTTTGATGTCATGGGTTGGAGTGGACATGGTGTTTCCCGTTGGAAGGTAAAGACGGGAAAATTTAAAGACTGCGAACGATGAGCCTTAATGATGTGGAGAGGCAGCAGGATTTGCCGGTGGTACATTACCCGTACAATTAAACATAACGATAAAGCGCCCCGTACATTGCTCTGTTTTGCAGCTATTGCATGTGCCAACAATGGAAGTGGTCCAGTTTGTCTGTTTCTCATCGAACTGACACGAGGTATTCCCGCCTTTTGAGATGTCAGCCCATGGCTCTTCATATCCTGGGAATTGGGCTACAGTACAGCCGGATGGAATGGGAACCTCGCATTCTACATGTTTGTCCCCCTTGGTCATTCCCACCGTACAGTTTGACTCGGTTCGGGATTGAGATTCTCCAGCTAATACGAGACTCGTTGCGTGCCCCAATAAGCAAATCCCCGAAAGCATCAGGATACAAATCACCTGGAATTTGACCAGTAATAGCTTGGTTGTTCGAAGACGGAAATTAAGTGACATGTTGTTCCCATCAAATTAATCGTATGAATAATGAACATGAAGCCTCTTCTTATACCATAGCCGGTGAATCCACTGTCAAAATTCTGGGCCATAGGGGAGAGAGGCGGGAATGACTTATTCTCCTCTTTGGGTTCCCAGCTCGGCAAACTTCTGCATGATATCGTTCCGCCACAGTTCCTGTTTTGGGAAATGCGTGCCGTGATGAGTGTCCAAATCATATTGGTAGTTGAGTCGTTGTGCTTCCTGCCTGGTTGATTCTAGTAACGTTTCAGGGTTGTCTTGCTCATTTATTGACAGATTGGCTTGCCGGACTACGAGGCAGCTGATTATGTAATGGAGTTGTTCGTGGGTTAATAGTTGTTCAGACATGCGCCGTTGACGGGAATTATTTGGATTGGCTAATTCCGGTTTGACCCATGAATGTATCCTATCAAAAACTACACGTAATGTGTGGCTGCGCTGGTCCATTATAATGCGGATCGTGGTTTCGGCTGCACGGGCATCCGTTTCTGATCGCGGAACAAAATCGCTCCACTGTAAAAGCCGGTCCGGTTCACAAGATGGTTGTGGAAGAGGATCGGGTATCCAGCGAAGCGTAGGAGAGCAGCTCTCGGTGAGGAATAGAATGCAAAAGGCTGTAATTGCCCGGCCTGTGGATGGCTTGATTAACGTCATGAAAGAACCCCCAATCCCGGTGAGGGTGAGATGATTAATGTAGGGAAAGTATCAAAGAAAAGAAAGATGAGAAAAAAAAAGCCTGGAGGGTTTCCCTCCAGGCTTTTTTTGAAGAAATTGGTCGGGAAGTTAGTACATCCCACCCATTCCACCCATGCCGTGGTCATGACCACCGCCCATGGGGGCCTCTTTTTTCTCTTCTGGAATATCGGTGACCATAACTTCCGTGGTCAACATCAAGCTGGACACGCTGGCAGCATTCTGTAATGCGCAACGAGATACTTTTGTCGGATCAATTACGCCAGCTTCCACCATATCCACATATTCCCCGCTTGCAGCATTGAACCCACGAGTCGTCGACTCCGCACGAACCTTTTCGACGATGATGGAGCCTTCCTCTCCGGCATTGATAGAAATTTGCCGGATTGGCTCTTCAAGCGCACGTCGTACAATGTTAACCCCAACCTGTTGGTCATGGTTGAGTTTCATTTTTTCCAATGCTGGGATACAACGGAGTAAGGCCACGCCTCCCCCTGGCACGATTCCTTCTTCTACGGCAGCTTTTGTGGCATGCAGAGCATCTTCCACGCGAGCTTTCTTTTCTTTCATTTCAGTTTCAGTGGCGGCTCCGACGTTAATCACGGCCACACCACCAACCATCTTTGCCAATCGTTCTTGTAATTTTTCACGGTCATAATCTGAAGTGGTTTCTTCCACCTGCGTCTTGATTTGTTTTACGCGACCTTCGATCCGCTTGGGATCGCCGGCGCCTTCCACGATAGTGGTGTTATCTTTATCAATATTCACTCGCTTGGCGCGGCCCAAATCAGTCAGTTTTACACTTTCCAACTTCAATCCAACCTCTTCGGAAATCACTTGACCACCGGTTAAGGTGGCAATGTCTTCCAGCATGGCTTTTCGGCGATCGCCAAAGCCTGGGGCTTTGACAGCTGCTACGTTCAAGGTCCCACGCAATTTATTCACAACCAACGTGGCCAATGCTTCGCCTTCCACATCTTCGGCAATGATGACTAAAGGTTTCCCCATTTTCGCCACTTGCTCAAGGATTGGCAGTAAATCTTTCATGGCACTGACTTTCTTTTCCACGATCAACAGGAAGGCGTCTTCTAGGGAAGCTTCCATGCGGTCAGCATTGGTGACAAAGTAGGGAGAGATGTAGCCACGGTCGAATTGCATGCCTTCCACCACATCCAACGAGGTAGACATGGACTTGGCTTCCTCCACGGTAATGACGCCGTCTTTGCCAACTTTATCCATGGCTTCGGCAATGAGATCGCCGATAGTGTGGTCGTTGTTGGCAGAAATAGAGCCAATTTGGGCAATTTCTTTTTTGTTCTGACAAGGCTTGCTGATTTTTTTGAGTTCAGCAATGGCCACTTCCACGGCCTTATCGATGCCTCGTTTAATTTCCATGGGATTGGCGCCTGCCGTGATATTTTTGACTCCTTCGCGGTATATGGCCTGGGCCAGCACGGTGGCGGTTGTGGTGCCGTCACCAGCCACATCGCTGGTTTTGCTTGCAACTTCACGAACCAGCTGTGCTCCCATATTTTCGTAAGGATTTTTCAGTTCGATTTCCTTTGCAACGGTTACACCGTCTTTTGTAATGGTCGGAGCACCGAATTTTTTATCTAAAATGGCGTTCCGTCCTTTGGGACCTAACGTTGCCTTGACCGCATCAGCCAATTGGTTGACGCCCTTTAAAATTGATGCGCGGGCTTGTTCACTGTATTGCAACTGCTTAGCCATACTGTTCCTCCTTACAAATTCCTGATTGGGATTGAATGTTCATCCGCTCGTGTTAATTGTCGAGTAAAATTAGTTTTCGAATACGCCCAAAATGTCTTCTTCTTTTAAGATCAAGCAATCATCATTGTCGATTTTAATCTTGGTTCCAGAGTATTTATCAAACAGAATTTGATCCCCGACTTTAACGTTATCCACATCAGGTCCTGCTGCCTCGACAGTGCCCCGTTGTGGTTTTTCTCGAGCGGAATCCGGTACGTAGATACCTCCGGCTGTACGTTCTAATTCCTCGGTATAGGTGACAAACACTCGATCACCTAATGGGCGAAAACCTTTGGCGCTGGATCCGCCCTTTTCTTCCTTCTTTTCCTTCTCTTTTGTAGCAGCCATAGCTACCTCCTTCTTAAACTTTAGGGTAATGAAATTTGGTTAATTAGATGGGGTGAGCAACTGAATGGTCAAGAAAAACACTCTGGTTGACATGTTTCCCACGATGGGGAGGGAGATAAGTCTGATTCAATTGAAGTCAAGGGGAGTGACGTAAAATTTAAAAATATCTCTCTTGGGAAAAGGACGAGCACTGAAAAAATCCGGCAAAAGATTGAAGCGAATCTCTTGAATTGATTACGTAGGAACCCTATGGATTAAATCTGCAATCGTTCAAAATCTTTAATCTGTCCCTGCATATAAGCACGTAATTTATTGATAATTTTGGCCTCAAGCTGTCTGGTTCGTTCCTTGGTGATGGAGTATTTTTTTCCAAGGTCTTCCAATGTGACCGGTGTTTCGGATAATAACCGATTCCGAAGAATGTCCTCTTCACGTTCGTTTAAGGTTTTGGCGAATTCGGCCAAAGCCTTACGGAAAAGCACCCGGAGTTGAGTGTCAGCGAGCTGGTCATCTACGGGAACTTGAATAGCTGGAAGAAGATCATGAAAGGTGCCTTCACTATCTTCGGTCATAGGTTGATCCAGGGAAAACTCCCGGCTTCCTAATCGTTGATCCATTTCGATCACATCTCGTTCACGGACATTAAGGCGGTCAGCCAGCAATTTAGGATCTGGGACATAGCCTTCTCGTTCCAATTTGGCTTTTTCTTTCCGTAAGTTGTAAAAGAGGCGACGTTGTTCCTGGGTTGTTCCGATTTTGACCAGCCGAAAATTATTGAGGAGATACCGAAGGATGTAAGCTCGAACCCACCAGGCGGCGTAGGCGTAAAAACGTACGTTTTTCGTCGGATCAAATTTTTTCATCGCTTGCAGGAGCCCGACATTACCTTCCTGAATCAGGTCCATTTGATCCATGCCGGGTAATCCATATTCAGAGGCAATTGCCACGCAGACTCGCAGATTGGCCATAATTAATTTGACTGCCGCTTCCCGTTGTCCGAGCTGCTGATATTCATAAAATAATTGAAGTTCTTCTTCTTTTGAGAGAAAAGGATATCGCCTGATTTCTACCAGGTAGCGATCTAGAGTGCTCGAGGGAACCAACGCAGAAGAGACAGCTTCTTCTTTTTCTACAGCTGCTTGGGGTGTCGACTCTTCTTGCGGGGAAATATCAATGACTTGCTCGCCTTCATCCGAAGGGGAGAGTTCAGGATGGTCAGGGAAATCTTCGGACACTGGTTCGACAATAATTTCAATGGGTTTGGCGACGGAACCCTTTTGCCCCTTTTTCTTTGCTGATTTTTTAACGGACATATCTGGAAAATCGAGCCTTTTGCTTTTTATGGTTGATCAACGTTCATCCAATTTGGTGATTGTTTTCACGGTGTGAAGACTTCCCTAATTTTTTCAATCTATAAGGTGAGAAGAAGATCGCGGACACTGCACCAAAATACCTCACAAAAAATTGCCTGCCAAGTAAAAAGTTTTTTATAGTCGACAAGATGAAAGTATCGGGCGGAGTAAGAAGTTGGAGTGCTCTTTCTTTGATTCCTGAATTCGCAGGGAATTTATGATCCAGCAAGTTCTCCAGGGTTTACGAAGGGGCCATTGGCCGACGTTAGCGGGGGCTTGGCTTCATTTTGAGGTCAGTTTTATGGTCTGGCTCCTCATTGGAGCCTTGAGCATTCCTATTTCCGAGGAGTTTGGTCTTACCCCTACTCAAAAAGGGGTTTTGGTGGGATTACCCCTCCTAGGCGGTGCTATTTTGCGACTGGTGGTCGGACCGCTTGCCGATCAAGTTGGAGCCAAATTCCTGGGGCTTGGCATTCTAGGATTGGAAGGACTGGCTTTAGTGTTCGCTTGGCAAGGGGGGCACAGTATAGAGGCGATGTATGGAATTGGGTTTCTCCTGGGCTTTGCCGGGGCTAGTTTTGCCATTGCCCTACCTCTGGCGAGCCGGGCATACCCTCCCGCTTTTCAAGGATTAGCGACGGGCGTTGCCGCAGTCGGTAACAGCGGGGTCTTTTTGACGGCCTTGATTGCCCCTCGATTGGCCCAATACCTGACATGGAATCAGGTTTTTGGGGTGATGTTGATTCCTGTCCTGGTGACCTTTGTGGTTTTTGCCGTCATTGTGCAGGGCGACTCTACAAAAAGTACCTCATTACCAATCCATAGCCAGCATCGAACGCGTTTTCTATTGATGTCGGGCCTCAAGGATCCCTTTATGTATTGGTTGTGTTTTCTGTATGCGGTAACATTTGGAGGTTTTGTCGGGTTCTGTAGTTACCTACCCATTTTTCTGCATGATCAATACCATGTGGGCATGGTCGTTGCCGGTACGTTAACGGCGATCTGTGGGTTTGTCGGAAGTATTGCTAGACCCCTAGGAGGATTCCTTGCTGACCGGGTCGGCGGATGTTCGCTGCTTCAAGGTGTCTTTCTGGTTTTGGCGTTCTTATGTGTCCTCTCGGGCATTGTGTCATCGGTTGGGGAAATATTCTGGGGGATGGGTGCGATTCTGCTTATGATGGGAGGGTTGGGATTTGGTAATGGAGTGATTTTTCAAGTGGTCTCCTCTCGATTTAGTCAACTGATGGGAACCGCCTCAGGATTCATTGGAGCCGCCGGTGGAGTGGGTGGCTTTCTACTGCCGGTGTGGTTTGGTTGGTTGAAAGAGATATCCGGACTGTTTTCCGTTGGATTTTTTCTTTTTGGAATTATTTTAGGTATGGCTGGAATTAGTGCTATGATAGTCCTTCGGACCGGAGGAGTGAGTATGCCCAAACCTGCGGAGGAATGCTGATCTCCCGATCATACATGACAGATTTTTATTGTTGCCCCTTCATTGTTTTCGATGAAACCGATGACAGACACTCAAACAAGCCCATCCTCCTTTCATAGCATTGCAGATGCCCTAGCTGATCTGAAGGCCGGGAAATGTATTATCCTGGTGGATGATGAGGACCGGGAGAATGAGGGAGATCTGGTGCTGGCCGCGGAATTGGTCACCCCAGAAAACATTAACTTTATGGCTAAATATGGGCGAGGGCTCATTTGTCTGGCCCTGACTCCGGATCGGGTAGAGGAACTCAAATTACCTCCACAAGTAAATGAAAATACGGCCACGTTTGGGACTGCCTTCACGGTGTCTATCGATGCTGCGAGAAATATTACCACGGGTATCTCTGCAAGTGACCGAGCGACCACAATCAAGTTGGCTGTGGATCCAAAAGCCAAACCTGCGGATTTTGCCAGGCCAGGTCACGTGTTCCCTTTGAAAGCACACAAGGGTGGAGTGTTGAAGCGAGCAGGGCAAACAGAGGGGTCTGTTGATTTGGCACGATTGGCTGGATTGTTCCCTGCTGCAGTGATCTGTGAAATTATGAATGATGACGGCACGATGGCAAGGGTTCCGGAACTCCTTGAGTTTGCCAAACAACATGACCTCAAGACTATTACCATTAAGGATCTGATTCAATATCGGTTACACCAGGAAACCTTTGTCAAGGCGGTCGTTCGAGCTAATTTACCTACGAGTTTTGGACATTTCGAGGCCGTGGTCTTTGAAAATGAATTGGATGTAGGAACCCATGTTGCCCTGGTCAAGGGCAATATCGATGAACAGCCGACGTTAGTCCGTGTGCATTCCGGATGTCTCACTGCGGATGTTTTTGGTTCGTTACGTTGTGATTGCCGTGAACAATTGCATCGGGCCATGGAACTCATCGAACGAGAAGGGAAGGGGGTTCTGTTATATTTAAACCAGGAAGGACGTGGCATTGGGCTAACCAATAAGATCCGTGCTTATAATCTTCAGGATAAAGGCAGTGATACCGTTGAAGCCAATCTTCAGTTGGGCTTTAAGGCGGATTTGCGGGATTACGGGATTGGAGCTCAAATTTTAGTCAATCTGGGGCTGAAAAAAATTCGATTAATTACGAATAATCCGCGTAAGATTGTGGGTATTGAAGGCTATGGCCTTGAGGTTGTGGAGCGCGTGCCGATTGAAATCGCCCCTCAAGAAGCGAACGTACATTATTTGCGGACCAAAAAGGCCAAACTCGGACATCTCTTAAATAATGTATGAACGAAAACTTGTGATTCGGCATGAACCCATGCTACACACGGCCACCCTATCGGGGCGCGCGTGTTTCATGGTATGAAAGTCCGAATCAGATAGAGAATGTCATGGAATATATTGAAGGTGAATTAGTGGGTACGTCATGTCGGGTGGGTATTGTCGTCAGCAAGTTCAACGAATTTGTGACGAATCGATTGCTGGTCGGCGCCGAATCCATGCTGAAGCAATTAGGAACACCTGAGGATCAAATTCAAGTCGTGAAGGTTCCCGGGGCGTTTGAATTACCATTGGCGGCGAAAGCTCTTGCTCAATCTGGTCGTTTTGATGCCGTGGTTTGCTTGGGAGCGGTCATTCGAGGAGAAACTCCCCATTTTGAATATATTAGTGCCGAGGTGGGCCGAGGGATTGGCAATACCGCATTAGCCACAGGTATTCCTGTGGTATTTGGGGTTCTGACCACCAATACGGTTGATCAGGCGTTGGATCGCTCTGGACCTCCTGAATGTAACAAGGGAGCGGATGCGGTGAGAACCGCTGTGGAAATGGCCAATCTGATGAAAAAATTACAGGACGAAAACTCCCGCCAACTTGGCTTTTTGACGTAACTTCTTTCCTATGGCTATGACCACCCCCTTAGATTCTTCAGCGCCACAAGCCGGGAAAGTCGGTGTCTCTCGTCGGTTTGCTAGGCAACTGGCACTTCAAATGTTGTTCCAATATGAATTTCAAGATTCTGATCCATCTTGGCAGGATAAATTTTGGGCAAGTCAATCAACCTCTCCAGAGGTTCGTGGCTTCACGTCCCTGCTTGTCGAAGGTGTCCTGAACCATCAGCCAGAGATCGATCAATTAATACGGCGATTTGCCGTGGATTGGTCATTGGAGCGAATGCCAGTGGTCGATCGGAATATTTTACGATGTGCCATCTTCGAATTATTGTGGATACCTGATATTCCGGCCATGGTAACCATTAACGAAGCTATTGAGTTAGCGAAACTCTTTGCCGACGATGAAGCCAAAAAATTCATTAATGGGTTGTTAGATCATATCTTGCGCGAGGATAATCGTCTTGCGGAGAAACGTACTCGCGCCAAATTCAAAACTCCGACGGCATCATGATATCATTTCCTGACATTTTTCTTAGCTGATCCCTCCATGATTGATCGGTACACTTTGCCCCGGCTGGGGAATATTTGGTCTCAAAATCATAAATACGAACTGTGGTTGGCAGTTGAATTGGCCGTCTGCGAAGCCATGGAGGCTACGGGGCAGGTTCCTAACGGGGTGGCCAAGAGAATTCGACGGAAGGTGACTGTGAACCCCGCTCGCATTGCGGAAATCGAGCAGGTGACGAAACACGATGTCATTGCCTTTTTGGAATCGGTCGCCGAACAAGCAGGCAAAGATGCCAGGCATTTGCATGCCGGACTCACCTCTTCCGATATACTTGATACCTCATTAGCTCTTCAGTTAGTCGAAGCCTCTTCTATTATTAAGGTGGACATTCAAGAATTATTGGACATCCTTAAGCGATTAGCTTTTGAACACCGGGATACCCTCATGGTAGGCCGATCCCATGGTATTCATGGAGAACCCATCTCTTTCGGCTGGAAGGTGGCCATTTGGTTTCAAGAGTTTCAACGGCATCAGCAGCGTTTTGACGCGGCTGCGGAAGATATTCGGGTTGGCAAACTTTCAGGAGCTATGGGGACTTTTGCACACTTGTCGCCAGCCATTGAAAAAGGAGTTTGTCAACGGCTGGGGCTTCGCCCTGCGCCTATTTCCAATCAAGTCATTCAGCGGGACAGACATGCCTCATACTTGACGACATTGGCGCTGATCGCCGGAAGTATCGAAAAAGTCGCCACGGAAATTCGGCATTTGCAACGGACGGAAGTGTTGGAAGCAGAAGAATTCTTTGAGCAGGGGCAAAAGGGGTCTTCAGCCATGCCGCACAAGAGGAACCCCATTGCTTCTGAAAATCTTTGCGGACTGGCAAGAGTGGTGCGGAGCAATAGTTTGGCTGCCATGGAAAATGTGGCGCTCTGGCACGAACGGGATATTAGTCATTCGTCGGTTGAACGAATTATCTTGCCGGATAGCACCATTCTGATTGATTATATGCTGGTCCGCTTGACCAAGACGTTATCCAAGCTAATCGTCTATCCCACTACCATGCGGTCCACCATGGACCAAACCGGTGGATTGATCTATTCGCAACGCCTTCTGTTGGCTCTCATCAATAAGGGAGCGATTAGGAAAGAGGCGTATGAGCGGGTGCAACGTCATGCGATGGCCGCATGGAAGGGGCAAGGCCATTTCCAAGAACTGGTGGCAAGTGACCCCTTCATCAGCCGGGCTCTTACTCAAAAGGACATTAATGATTGTTTTGATCCCCGAAGTTACATTCGACATCAGCAGCAAATTTTCCAACGAGTATTTGGACGGAACCCAAACCCAGAGAAGCCTGGAAAGGGTAACCGGACTGCTCGCCTCACATATTCCAAAAAGGTGAAGAAATGATTCAGGGTGACATGTTGTATGAGGGCAAAGCCAAAAAAATTTTTCTCACCGACCAACCCGATGAGGTCGTGCAGTACTTTAAAGATGATGCCACGGCCTTTAATGCCCAAAAAAAAGGCACTATTCTGGAAAAAGGGATCGTGAACAACAAGATTTCGACTCGGTTGTTCGAATTGCTGGAGCAGGCTGGAGTGGCCACGCATTTTCTGAAAAAACTGAGTGACCGGGAAATGTTGGCGCGGCGGGTGAAAATTCTTCCCATTGAAGTCGTCATTCGAAATCGTGCCACAGGAAGTATCATTAAGCGACTGGGATTAGAGGAAGGTCTGGTTATTGATCCACCCTTGATAGAATTTTTTTATAAGGATGATTCGTTGGGAGATCCCCTGATTACCGAAGATCATATCCGCATGATGAATCTGGCGACGTCGGACCAAGTGGCCAGTCTCAAAACCCTGTCTTTGAAAATCAATGAAGTGCTCAAACCATTTTTTCAGGAGCGCGGGATGATGCTGGTGGATTTTAAGTTGGAGTTTGGATTGTGGAACGGACAAATTCTCTTAGCCGATGAAATTTCTCCGGACACGTGTCGATTTTGGGATATCCAGACGGGTGAACGCATGGATAAGGACCGCTTTAGAAAGGACCTAGGCCGGATTGAAGAGACCTATCAGGAAGTCTTGCGGCGGGTTTGTGCGTGACGTATTCATGATTATTGGCCTTTAGTGAAGAAATTGCGCATATGATGAAAGCTAAAATTTATGTCACTCTGAAAGAGGGAATACTGGATCCCCAGGGACGTGCGGTCCAGCAGTCTCTTCAAACGTTGGGGTTTCCTGCCGTTGAAGACGTGCGAATTGGCAAATTTCTCGAAGTCGATATTGTTGAGACGGAACAAGCGGCTGCCGAAGCGCAGGTGCGATCCATGTGTGAAAAATTATTGGCCAATCCGGTGATTGAAAATTACCGATACGAACTGACGGAAGTGTCTCTGCCCAAGTAGGATCAAGTGACCGGCCGAAGCCAGAGAGTCTCTCCATGAATATAGGCATTGTGGTTTTTCCAGGGTCCAATTGCGACCGGGATTGTGCGTATGTGGCATCTGACGTCATCGGCCAATCCGCTCAGTTTATATGGCATCAAGAAACCTCCCTGGGTGAGATGGATGCCATTATCCTTCCCGGAGGTTTTTCCTATGGTGATTATCTTCGCACTGGGGCCATTGCCCATCTTTCTCCCATCATGGATGCCGTCAAGGCCTTTGCCAAGCAAGGTGGCCTGGTTCTCGGTATTTGTAACGGATTTCAAATTCTACTGGAATCAGGGTTGCTCCCCGGCGCCATGCTTCGCAACCGGGGGCTTTCCTTTCGGTGTGAAGAGGTCTATGTTCGCGTGGAGAATGCTGAAACCCCGTTTACCAATCAATGCCATCCGGGACAGGTTCTAAAAATACCCATTGCCCATGCGGAAGGGAATTACTACACCGATCCGGTGACTCTGTCTTCTCTTCAAGCTAATGCTCAAGTGATTTTTCGGTATTGTGATGCGGACGGTCAGAGCACGGGACCATCGAATCCCAATGGGTCTTTGGATCATATTGCCGGCATTCGAAATGCGGCCGGGAATGTTCTGGGTATGATGCCTCATCCTGAGCGTTGTGCCGAGCGTGCGTTAAACAATACCGATGGCTTCCTGGTCTTTCAATCGATGGTCGCCTCGTTAAAGACCCAGGCTCGCCTCACTGCCAGATGACTATTCCAATCGACTCCATGGAAATCTTTCCAGGCATATCGATGCATCAAGATGTGTGTGACGGGAAGCCCTGCTTGACCGGTACCCTCAGTGATGTGGCTACTATTGTGGGGGTATTGGGAACCGGGAAATCTTTCGAGGAAGTTGAAGAGCTCTTTCAAATTACTCGTGCACAAGTGTTAACGGCTCTTCGCTATGCTTCATATGTTACGGATCATTTGCCCTTACGCATGCCGACACCCCAGCCCTGAAATGTAACGATGAAACACGACAACAAGCCTTCCACCACAGAGTCACTCTCCAAAGCCTTGATCCACCAGCATGGGCTGTCGGATGAGGAGTACCAAGCCATTCTCGCACATCTGGGACGGGAACCCAATCTTACGGAACTTGGCGTCTTCTCGGTCATGTGGAGTGAGCATTGCAGTTACAAAAGCTCACGAATACATTTGAAGCGGTTTCCCACCGAAGGCCCACGTGTTGTCCAAGGCCCCGGGGAAAATGCCGGTGCGGTGGATATCGGTGACGGGCTGGCTGCGGTGTTCAAAATGGAATCCCACAACCATCCGTCATTTATCGAGCCGTTTCAGGGAGCAGCCACTGGGGTGGGGGGAATTTTACGTGATATTTTTACGATGGGCGCCCGCCCCATCGCTCTGTTGGATTCCCTCAGATTTGGTGAGTTGGATCATGCCAAAAACCGGCATCTGCTACAGGGGGTCGTTTCGGGAATTTCCTTTTATGGGAATTGCATTGGCGTTCCAACCGTGGGTGGAGAAATCACCTTTAATGATATCTATTCAAAAAATCCGCTAGTCAATGTTTTTTGCCTTGGGATTGTTGAAAAAGACCGGCTCCTAAAAGGCCTCGCACAAGGGGAAGGAAATCTCGTCTTATACATAGGGGCCAAAACCGGACGGGATGGGATTCATGGCGCCACGATGGCTTCCGATAGCTTCGATGATGCCTCCGAGAAAAAACGTCCTAATGTGCAAGTAGGGGATCCATTCTTAGAAAAACTTCTTCTTGAGGCCTGCCTTGAATTTTTGGAGCAAGATTTACTAATAGGGATCCAAGACATGGGGGCAGCTGGACTCACCAGTTCCTCCTGTGAAATGGCTGCGCGCTCAGGAACAGGAATTGAGTTGGATGTGGCACTGGTCCCTCGACGGGAATCCGGAATGACCCCGTATGAAATCCTTCTATCGGAATCCCAAGAACGCATGCTGTTGGTGGCCAAACCCGGGAAACAAGATGCGGTCTTGGCAATATGTCATAAATGGGGAATTGATGCTGCGGTAGTGGGCAAAGTTACCAATGACGGATTATTGAGAATCAAAGACGGGACGCAGACCGTTGCCGAAATCCCGGCCAAGGCCTTAGCCGAAGAAGGTCCGCGATATGACCGCCCTGCCGCCCCTCCGTCTTATCAGGACTCCCTACAATCGTTAAATCTGGATATGTTGCCCGATGTGAAAAATCCGGATGAGGTCCTCATCGCCCTTTTGGGTTCTCCGACAATTGCCAGCAAAGCATGGGTTTTTCGTCAGTACGATTATATGGTGGGGACGAATACGGTCGTCTGCCCGGGATCGGATGCCGCCGTCGTGCGATTGAAAGGTACGCAAAAATCTTTGGCTATCACCACTGACGGTAATAGTCGGTATTGCCTCTTGAATCCTCATATGGGTGGCAGTCTTGCCGTGGCGGAAGCCGCCCGAAACTTGGTGTGCTCGGGGGCAGAACCGATTGGGGTGACGGATTGCTTGAATTTCGGTAACCCCGAACGACCAGACATCATGTGGCAATTCGTGATGGCGGTGGAAGGGATTGCCGATGCGTGCCGGGCATTGAATATCCCGGTGGTTAGTGGAAACGTGAGTTTTTATAACGAGACTAATGGCCTGTCGATTTACCCCACGCCTATTCTGGGGATGGTCGGCCTCATCGATGCCCCGGAGCACATCACGACCCAATGGTTTAAACAGGCAGGAGATCACATTCTCCTGTTGGGTCAGACCAATGAAGATCTCGGAGGATCGGAATATCTCAAGGTCATCCATGCCAGAGAGCAGGGGATCATCCCTTGGTTGGATCTAGAGGTGGAGCAACGTCTCCATCGTTGTCTGTTAGAACTGATCCGTCAAGGCTGGATTCAGTCGGCCCATGATTGTTCGGAAGGTGGGTTGTTGGTGACCTTGGCTGAATGTTGCATCACCTCACCCTTGGCACCGTTGGGCGCCCAGATCACGATTCCGCCACATCGGATACGATTGGATGGGGTATTGTTTGGCGAAAGCCCTTCCCGCGCAGTGATTTCCGTGAAACCGGAACATCTGGATGCAGTGAGGGAAGCCATTGTGCAAGCCGGAGTGCCACTCACCGATTTGGGCCGGGTTACTTCCTCCTCGTTTGACGTGACGATTCAACAAGCGGCTCCGGTTTCTCCGATCTGCTTTTCATTGCCCGGAAGTCATTTGGCCGATATATGGAAACACAGTCTCGCAAAACAGTTGGACGGAGATGAGTAAGGATTCAGCGGGTCTGACTCTTGAGAGAGAGTGTTCGTTCCTTGCGTCCCAGTGCATTCAGCACTATTCTAGAGCAACAAGGATGATATGCATCTGACACAAATTCAATCACGGAAGCGTCCTTCGCCCGACCGTTTTCAGGAAGAATGTGCCGTCTTTGGCATTTTTGGGCATAAGGAGGCGGCGAATCTCACCTATTTGGGCTTATATGCCTTGCAGCACCGTGGGCAGGAAGGGTCTGGAATTGTTTCTTCCGATGGTGAACGATTTTACCAACACAAAGGGTTAGGACTGGTTGCGGACATCTTTTCTAAAAAATTCGTTCGTCAATTGATTGGGACCAACGCCATTGGCCATAACCGGTATTCGACAGCAGGCAGTGGAGATTTACATAACGTTCAACCCCTCGTCGTCAATTTTGCGTTTGGGAATCTGGGTTTGGCCCATAATGGGAATCTGATCAATGCCGGTGTCCTGCGTGGGGAACTGGAAGCGTACGGAGCCATTTTCCAATCAGATTCCGATAGCGAAGTCGTGATTCATCTGATTGCCCATTCCAAAGGCGAAACGATGGTTAGCCGCGTCATTGATGCCTTGACCTTAATTCGTGGGGCCTTTTCTTTAGTAATATTGACCGATGATCATCTTATTGCCGCACGGGATCCCTACGGATTTCGTCCGTTAAGTCTGGGAAAATATAAAGGGAGTTGGGTGGTGGCCTCGGAAACGTGCGCCTTCGATCTCATCGGGGCGGAATTTGAGAGAGAAGTGGAACCCGGAGAAATGCTGGCTATTAACAAGGAAGGGCTGACATCCTATTATCCCTTTCCTCCGCAACCACGGGCTCAATGTGTGTTCGAATATGTGTATTTTGCCAGACCCGATTCAAAAATTTTTGGATCGAACGGGGTCTATCCGGTCCGAAAAGCCTTTGGCCGACAATTGGCCAAGGAATGTCCGGCTCAAGCAGATTTGGTCATCCCCGTGCCCGACTCCGGAGTCCCGGCGGCACTCGGTTACGCGGAAGGTATGGGGTTGGCGTTTGAGATCGGTCTGACACGGAACCACTATGTGGGCCGGACCTTTATTGAGCCCCAACAAGCCATTCGCCATTTTGGCGTGAAGCTGAAATTAAATCCCGTGCCTGAAGTGTTGGAAGGCAAACGGGTTGTAGTCGTGGATGATTCCATCGTACGGGGCACAACCAGCCGGAAAATTGTGAAAATGATTCGGCAAGCCGGGGCGAAGGAAGTGCACATGCGCATCAGTTCGCCGCCGGTAATTGCGCCCTGTTTTTATGGAATCGATACGCCGACTCAAAAAGAACTGATTGGCTCCAAGCTGAATGTCGAGGCGATTCGGAAATACATTACGGCCGATAGCCTGGGCTATTTGAGTCTGGACGGTATGTTGGCCACAGCCCCTGGCTTCTCCCATCATTATTGCAATGCCTGTTTCACCGATCAGTATCCCATCACGATGACCAAGGCGGAACAACTGCAATTGGGCTTGTTTGAGTCCGATCAGGTGACACGCAAATAAGGCGTGTTTCCTTTCCTTGATGACATGAAAAATCGTGTGTTAAGCTTTTTCAAGGCCCCGGCTTTGCAATCGTCGTATGGGCTTCACTCTGACTCTAGATAAAGGAGACTTCAGATGAAACAACGCCTCTTCGTCGCCATATTTTCCGGGTTCATGCTGTTGAGCGTCACGCTCGTGCAAGCCGGGAGTTTTTTTAAAATCGGGGAGGCGGCTCCAGATTTTACGTTGACCTCCCTAGATGGACAATCCGTCACGCTCAGTCAGTTCAAAGGCAAAGTCGTGGTTCTGGGACTCTTTCATATTTGTGAGCCGTGTCTGATTCAGGGGACCAATTTGCAGAAAGTCTATGAGGCAACCCGTGGTAAGTCTGTGGCGGTGGTGGGGGTCAATTCATCCGGAGACTCGTCGGCAGATGTCACGGAATTTCTTCACTCATTTCCAGTCAAGGTGACGTATCCATATTTGGTGGATCCCAAACAGATCACCGACAAAGCCTATGGGGGCGGAAAGTTTATTCCCAATGTGTATGTGATCGATCAAAACGGCATGATTCGATGGCAGCGGGTCGGAAATTTTTTCACGGATGGCACATTGGCCGGTCATGAAGTCATTCTGCAGGAAGTGGAGAAACTGCTTTCCCACAACACGCAGCCTGCATCGATGTAAATGAGTCTGTTCACCTTTTTGACGTATTGAGAGATGGTCGACGATGGATGAAATGGAAGCTGGCAAAGAAACGTTTTTAGCCCTTGTGAAATCCTGTGATGCCGCGGTGGAAGTGGTGATTCCCACGGCTCCTTCCCGAAGCGTATTTTTAATTTCCCTTACCAAAGGCTCTAACCGAAAATTTCTTACTCTGCACGAAGACGATCTGCTGGATCTTCCTACTGAACCATCGGTCCAACAGAAAACCACGGCACTCCTTCAAGAGACCATAAGGGCACTATGAAAAACCTCTTTCCCGGAATCTGGGAGTGGTCGTGGTTCTCCGAAGAGAAACAGCTTGATTTCAATGGCCATTACTTGGCTGTCGGGGAGCATCGTATTCTGATCGATCCTCCACCTCTGTCCTCTCCAGACTTGGCCTTTCTCACACAAGGAGATCAGATTGACTATATTCTTTTGACCAATCGTGATCATCAACGGGAAGCAGCCCAACTGAAACAAGATTTTGGGTGTCGGATCATGGCGCCGGAGGCTGATGCGAAGGAAATGACTGTACCCATCGATAAGACGTTTAAGGATGGAGAGTTATTGCCTGGAGGGATCTGGGTCATTCATCTGCTTCATCAAAAATCACCCGGAGAAAGTGCCTTATTTTTACAAAAGGGGAAAGGGATCCTCATTGTAGGCGATGCCTTAATTGGTGATCCTCCTGGCTCGTTTCGGTTGCTTCCGGATGAGAAATACGCGGAGAAAACGCAAGCCCGTCTCAGTCTCAAACGGCTGCTGAATTTTAGTTTTGATACGGTCTTGGTGGGGGATGGTGCGTCCGTCTTGACGAATGCCAAGACAGCCGTTCACACTCTTTTGGAATCCTAATCTCAAGTCCGGGACGAAAGGCGCAGCCAGGTATGGCGTGGACTCAGTCGGCAAATTTGAATTGGTTAGGCAATCAACATTTTGCCAAAGGGTTTTATACCGAAGCCTACCAATGCTATAGCCAGGCTCTGGAAGTCGACCGGCTCAATGGCGATCAGCGGGCATTGGCCACCACTTTGGGTAATCTGGGAAATATTTGCGCGGTCAGCGGAAGAGGTGAGCAGGCTCAGGCCTATTATGTCGAAGTCTTGGAGTTGCAAAAAATCCTGGGAGATGATCGGGGGATTAGTACCACTCTGGCCAATCTGGGAAATCTCTGTGCCGACGCTGGGGCGTGGGACCGGGCCAAAGCCTATTATCTGGAAGCCTTAGATTTAATGGATTCGGTTGCCGATCATGCCGGCAAGGCTGTGCTGCTTTCCGATTTGGGTTTGGTCTCAAAGGAAACCGGGGCCTATGACCAAGCCATGGCCTACTATCAGGAGTCGTTGACGTATATGCGCCGAGCCGGAAATGATGAAGGACAGGCCGATGTCTATCGAATGATGGGCCGGATGTATTTAGGGCAAGGAAGATATGAAGAAGCCCAATCCTGTACCTTGACGAGTTTGGATATTGCCAGGCGATTACGGGATGAGTTGCGGATGGGGGGAGCCTGGTATGTATTGGCCAGTTGCCACGAGGCAAAAGGCGAATGGGAAAAAGCCGTTCACTACCTTCATAAGGTGGTGCAAGTTGATGAAAAATACCAATTACCCAAATGGGGTGAGAATACCAAACGATTGCAAGTGCTCTGTGACCGGTTAGCCCAAATACATGAGGCATCGCATGGCTCTTGACGACGCGACCGCTCCTGGATGGGATCGAACCCGAGCCCATTTACTTGCTTCCATCAAGGGGTGGTTGGATCCCCACGAGCAGGGATCCTTAACTCTTCCCATGGGCGATGAGGATTGGTTGTTGGAAGTTTCGGCCAATGGCACCCTCGTGTGTATGGCAGGATATGACCTGGAGGATATGCGAAGCATTCTCTGTGATGGCACAACCGAGGATCTGGGGAGTGACGAACTTGCCAAGCAGGCGAAATTCTATTTGCAACAAACCATTTCCAAGCATCGTCAACGTCTTCTCTCCGAAGGATTTACGGAACGCATAGAAATGAACGAGGACTATGTCGCCGCTCACTTTTCTCGGCCCATCGATGTATCCAACCCCATGGAAGTGGAACGGGATATTCACACCTGCCAACGCTGGTTGACAGGGACGGCCACTAATCCGTGAACAGGGCCTTCCTCCAACCACATGGGGAAGCGAGTGTGTCATGACCATGCCTTCAACCTTGCCCCTTCGTACGTTTGCTCAATTTCGAGAGGCTGTCTATGCCTTTCGCATCCCCCGAATCATCATGTCGGCTCTGGAGTTGGAATTGTTTTCCTCCATGGGCAAACAGGCTTGGACGGTTTCGGCACTCGCCAAACGGTTGAGGGTCAGTCAACGTGGTCTCGACATCATCTTGCGAAATGTGGCGAGTATTGGGCTGGTGAAAGCCACGGTCCGAGGCTACCAGGCTCACGCCATGGCTCAGCGGTATCTCAATAAGCACAGCCCGGATTTTCGTGGGGACTACTTACAACTGATTCAGCGGCAATGGGAGGAATGGGCTCAATTGACGGCGGTCGTGAAGACCGGACGCCCTTTAGACGATGATGCCCCGGAAACGCCGGAATATCGGCAGTCCTTTTCCTGGGCCATGCATCAACGTTCCTTGGAATCGGCCAAACACGTGAGTGAACAACTGTCTCTTGGGCGCGCCCAAACCCTGTTGGATTTGGGCGGAGGACCAGGAACCTACGCCTTGCACTTTTTGAAACGGAATCCCACCCTGCAGGCCACTGTTATGGACCGACCAGCGGCATTGGAGGTCGCCAAAACCCTGGCCGCACGGTATCGACTGCAGACTCGCATGTCTTTTCTTCCCTGCGACTTTATCAATGAACCGATCGTGGGCCATTATGATGTCGCCTGGTATTCGAACGTTCTGCATATTTATTCGGCACAGGAAAACCTCGCAATTTTTCGCAAACTCCGGCGCCGCCTGGCATCCGGGGGACGCATTCTCATTCAGGATACCTTTCTTCAGGACCCCAAAGGGCTGGTTCCGGTGGAAGCCAATGTCTTTGCCGTAACCATGTTGCTCCATACGCAAACCGGCAATACCTACTCGCTCCGTGATGTGCAGGATTGGCTTAAGCGGGCGGGCTTTGCCCGCACAAAAGTGCTCAGAATGAAACCAGGGACGGGAGATTGGAACGGTCAAATCCTGGAAGGACGAATATCTGCCACGTCCCGGAAACGAAAATAGGGCATTCCCCCTGTTCGTCAGTCATTCCAACAAAACCGTGCAGTTGACTCGGCCCGCTCGGTTGGGACTCGAGCAACTCACCCTACGATTTCAAGCGGCCAGGCGTGGATGGCGACACGCTTGGAAGAGAGGCGGGACTCGTGATTGGAGAACTGGGCAGGTTGACAAAAAAGCTGGTCCCTTGACCTTTGATGCTTTGGACTTCGATGCGGCCTTGATGTTCCTGAATAATTTGATGGGCAATCGCCAATCCCAAACCGGTGCCTTCATGTTCCTGACTGAAATGCTTCGTGGTAAAAAACGGATCAAAAATGTGTTCGGCATCATGAGGGTCAATGCCGCTTCCCGTATCCTGCACTTCCAGTTGCACCCAATCCGGGGCAATATCTGAAGCGATCCGTCGGGTCCGAACCGTTAGCACCCCACCGGCCGGAGCCATGGCTTCCACCGCATTAAAGAAAATATTCAAGATCACCTGTTTGAGTTGTTGCCGGTCCGCAAAGATTTTGGGAAGACCGTGTGCTAAGTCGGTTTCGATGACGATCAGTTCGTGAGACGGTCGAATGCGGAGAGTATAGAGGCACCCTTCCACAATTTCGTTGAGATCTTCTTCCCGTAAAAAAGGTTCCGTGGGTTTTGCATAATCCAGAATTTCTCTGGTCAGGCGTTCGATGCGACTGACGTCTTCCCGGACGACCTTGCTGAATCGAATCAAAAATTGTTCATCGTCTTTTCGTTCCGGGGCCAAATCGACAAAGGCCTTGATAGACGTTAAGGGGTTGCGAATTTCGTGAGCCAATCCACCCGCCATGGTTTCCAACGACCGGAGTCGGTCAGTCCGACGGACTAATGATTGAGACTGCTTGAGTTCTTCATAGAGGAGGGCGTTGTCCAAGGCCACTGAGGCTTCTTGCGATAAGGTGGTGAGTAATTCAAGGTCCTGCGTGGAATAAGAACCGCCATGCACTTTCGGGCCGAAGAGACAGAATCCGATGAGGCGATTTTTATTGATGAGGGGAAGAAAGACGGCTGTTCCGCAGCCTTCCAGGTTCTCAATGAGGGAAAGACGATCCCCGGGCTGAGACAGCCGGCGGACATCCGCCAAGGTCAGGGCACCCAATCCTTCCGCTCGAATTTTTCCCAATGGAAGATATTTTCTGGGCGGCATTTTGGGAAGTTTGCCCAAGTCTTGGCCGAAGCTGGCCCGTCCTTGATAATCCGCACCCTGGGCCGCTCGTAAATAGAGACCGCCCCATTGAATGCCCAAAATCGGACAGATGGATTCCACAATTGCTTGCGTTAAATCGCGCAGCTCTAAAATGGAAATGAGGGATTTGGAAAAATTCAATACGGTTTCATATTGTTCGAAGCGTTCTTTGAACAAGGCCTTGGTAATAAATGTTTTGGCTTCGACTTTTAAGGTGGAAGCCCCAAAAATGAGCAAGAGCAAGATGGCTAATTCGATAAATGAATAGGAAAAGTTGACCGAGCCGAAAAACCATTCTTGAGCCAATAAAAAAAGCGGAAAGGCAGGCAAGGCCACGAGCGCCATGAGAATGGAGGTCGTGATGCCGCGCTCCACGGCCGTGCCCAAGTCCAACAGCCGATATCGAACCAGCGTGTAGGCGACGACCGCGGTATAGACAGTTAGCAGGATGGCGCCCACCGGTGGGACGTTAATTTCATACCAGAGCGGAAAATTGGTGATCCCGCCTAAATACGCGATGATGGAGCCCATCGCCAATAGAAAAAAACGAAACCGCTCCGAGCCGGTCTGCTGACGTCCTCCCTGATATAACAGCCACGTCCCATAGAGAAAATTCCATCCAAACCACACCACGTAGGGATGAAAAAATATCCCGGGCTTGGGCCAAAAAGGAAACCCTCCGATGGAATGGACACCCGCCACAAAATAGGGAGTCCAATCCGTGATAAAAAAGAACACCCCGATGACGCTGCCAATCCGCAGCATCTGTCGATGACGGGGAATGGCGTCAAGAAGAGTGATGACGTGAAAGAGATACGCCAGGGGCAGGAAAATCGCCCCGGCCATTAAGATGCGGATGGAGAGGAGAGCGGTATCGGCGGAACTGGAGAGTTGCCAAGCCCAATATCCAAATCCCCAAATCGCGGCTGCTAAACAATACAGGCCATAGGCTTGATGCTTGGGCTTTTCCGGGTGCCGTCCATAAATGAGAATGCCCGAGAGGGTCGCCGCCAACCCATTCAGCAATCCGCTAAAGGCATAAAAATTCATGACAAAGCGTTGGTCCCCCTCAGAGACATGGTCAGGACACCCGGAAATTCGTATTGGACACCAAATTTCCCATTATGTCAAAAATGACCGTACCCTCTGAGAGGACCTTATCACGCGCCTGGCCGGATCAGGCGGCCGCTGGCCACACCATCGAGAAACACTCCCGTGAGGGGAGTTGAGAGAAGGCGGTTGGTTCGCTATGAACCGATCCGATGGAGGCTTGAGGTTTCTCGATGATGATCAGATAGGCCTGATTGGCGAACGTCGGATAGATCTGAGCATGCGGCTGACCCAACGCATCTAAAACGTGTCGCCATTGGGCCTGATTGTAAAACTGGAATCGCCCTTCTTTTTCGGCTTGTCGAATTTTCCCATAATTGTTCAATAATTCCCGAGCCTGGATCCGTTCCTGCTGATCGTGGGCCTGACTCACCAAGCGTTGATAAATACCCGAAAAATCACCATCGGGTTTGAGATTGGAGATCACCATGCGCCCTCCTGGGGCCAACACTCGATACAGTTCTTGGAGCGCGGCTTCGGGTTTCTTGATATAGCCGAGCACCAGATTGGAAAGGATGCGGTCAAAGCTGCCATCAGGAAACGGCAGGGGGTGATGAAGGTCCAGATTAGCCCACGACGCTCGAAGGCCGGGCAGCGGCGCGTTTGCCGTTCTTCCCGAGAAGAACGCCATCATGCTCATGGCTTCTTTGGCTCGAGTCAGAGCCTCGGGGATGACGTCGATGCCCACATACTGTACGGGGTTTGCTTGGGAATGGGAGGAGGGGGCGGTGGAGAGGCGATGACACAGTGATAAGCCGGCCGTCCCATTCCCGCATCCGGCGTCGAGCACCCGATGTCCGGGAAGGATAGGGCCTAAGGTATGAAACACATGATCCAGTAACGTCAGATAATCCTCGCAATTTCCCACCGTCTGAAAGTGCTGCAAATAATCTTTCCAAAATCCTGCGCCGATCGTGGAGGTTTGATTAGGAAGATGTGCCTGTTTTTCTCGTCGATGTTGCCGGCCCAAAAGCTGCCGGTTCGGCTCGATGACAGCGGGGTGATCCTGTGATGGTTCGCTCGTCTCTCGACAATATTCCACGATTTGCCGGTAAATCTGGCGGGCCAGCTTGGGATTCTCTTGAACCCGATGCAGGGAATCGGGCATCACGCATTGTTTTCGTAACCGATCGCCCAAGGCGCGAGAAAAGGCCTGAAGGTCGTCGGTGGCTACCCAGGCATCTTGTCCGGCCGACAACATCATGACGGGCACCTGGAGTTGTTGAGCATCCTTGAGCGTTTCATCCAAGGTGACAAAACGATTCTGACAAGCATCGTGTAAAAATTGTTTCCCAACGTTCAGTCCTAAAATGTTGGCTGAATCCGCATTGTGGCCGGAGGCATACTGCGCAAAGACATCTTCCAAATGCACCGCTGCCACGGTGCGCCGGACGTTCACAATGCCCACTAATAACATTAAATGATCCACCGACGATCGTTCCGCTTCGGCTTTCACCGCCACACGCGCGGCCATGCTGGCAGCCAGCCCGATGACGGAACGATGGGGCCAATGGGTTCTGACATATTCCGTGACGGTATGAAAGTCTTCCTTCATGGACGAAAGCGTGAAATGAAAATGGTCTCCATCACTAGCCCCGACATGATTGGTATGGTCATACCGGATGACTTCAAAGCCATTGGTGGCCAAATAATAGGCCAGGGTTACATAATCCCGTTTCGTTTCGGCATACCCGGGGGCGATTACCACGATGGGTAAGGAAGAGGATGACGAGTCAACTCGACTGTCATGAAAGGCATGAATGCGTTGTCCGTTCGCCTTCACCATACTCAGCGGAGTGCTCTGAACGGTTGACACGGCCATTTCCGAGGAGGAGCTTGGCCGTGCTGCCGAGTGCGTGGAAGTTCGTGTCTCCTTCACCAGTGCAGGGAGCAACGCGGGGAGGGTGTCATCGGCTTCAACGATGTGTCCTTGCAGTCGAATCGAGGCCTGGCCGAGATTCACCTGCAACATGTGCGAGAGAAGGCCCGGGTGTTGAATCAGGCCGGAGAGCGGCTCAATGAGAAAGTTCGTCGTGCCATCCCAGAACGTTGAGTCCCGTTCCAGGCGAACATCCCGGATGAGGCCTTCAAGGATCCCGCTGTCTTCTTCCGGATGAGCGGCTGCATCCGTGAGAGAAATGTGTTGATGAGAAACAATCGGGGGAAAGCCCTGAACGCGTACTTTGATGAAGGACGGTGATTCCAGTTTCACCGTTCCTTGCCAGGTGCCTCCGAAACAGTCCAAGGTCAGTGGAAACTCGGGATCTGTTTCAGGAATACCTCCCGCGAAGGAGCGATGCGGAGCCTCAACGGAAGTGTTGGGGGTATGCGATGGATGTTGTTGCGTGGCGAGTAACGGGGCGGCAATCATATTCATAGTGTCTCCATATTCATCAACGGTCATGTCCCTAGGCCGGCTCAGGACGCACCAATCCTCTGAAGGTGGCGCTTCACCTCCGGCCAACATTTCACTGATGGTGTGTGAGAGGGAGTCGAACTATCTGGGGCAATCGGGTCGAATGAATATCCGGAATATCACCGGCGCTCTTGCCTCTTTGTACGAACTGAAACATCTAAGAGAGCAATCGGAGTGCCACGCGCAAGGTGAAAGATCGGAAAGCACGGAGGACAAAGAATGGCCCTGTTATTATTAGGAAAAAATTGCCTGCCTCGAAATGGTGCCGCCACCGGGTGCGCACACCGTCCGCACAAAACTGTCGAGGCGTTGACGACTTGAGGAATGGTCCGTGGTCTCTCCTGACACCCCAGGGATATTCTTCATTGACAGGGTTTTCGGAGACTCCTAGAATTTACTCACCACACAAGAGGAGGCTGGCATGAAACACGTGACCCCTTCATCAATCCGCAATGTCGCCTTCGCCTCATATCCCGGGGCGGGCAAAACCACTCTCTGTGAAGCGATTGCCTGGACAGCTGGAGCGATTCCCTCTATGGGAACGATTCCGCAGGGCACGACCATCGGGGATTTTGAACCGGAGGAAGTTCATCGGCATCATTCAGCCGGAGCCTCGCTCGTGCAGCTGAGTTGGCAGGACACTGCCTACACCATAATTGACTGCCCGGGCACCATCGACTTTTTTTTCGAAGTCACCTCCGCCCTTCGAGCCGTGGATGGCGTCGTGCTGGTGGTCAGCGCGGCCACCGGCGTCCGTTCGGAATGGGAACGGGTGTGGGACCTGGTTCAGGAACAGGAATTACCGTGCCTGCTTTTTGTAAACGATCTGGATAAGGACCGGACGAATTACCTGTCCGTGATCGAGGAATGTCAAACCGCCCTGGCCGGTGCGGGAGTGCCCATTGTGATGCCGATGGGGGAGGGAGCCGCATTCAGCGGGGTCATCGATCTTCTTACGCAGCAAGCCGTGTTATCACCGGCACGTGCACCGCAACCAACCCGATCCGACATCCCAGCCGAGCACCAATCCGGTTTCCAAGAATACCGGCAACGGTTGATGGAGAAAGTGGCTGAAACCAATGATCAATTGGTGGAAAAATATTTAGCGAACGGAGAGTTATCGTCTGAAGATCTGAGGGATGGCCTCATGATGGGTACGCTGGAACGAAAAATCGTTCCCATCCTATGCGGGTCGGCTCTCCACAATATCGGGACCGCGACGCTTCTGGAGGCCATGCATCAGTTGTTGCCCTCACCCGAGGACCGGGCCTCGCTGCACCCCATTCACGGAGTCCATCCGCAGACTCAGGGGGACATTCTCCTGAAAGGTCAGCGCGAGGAACCCTTTTCCGCCTTTGTCTTTAAAACGACCATCGATCCCTTCGTCGGGCGGTTGACCTTCGCGCGCATTGTCTCCGGTGTCTTGGATGCCGATTCAACGTTTCTCAATGCCACGCGGCATGCCAAAGAAAAAGGCGGGCACCTGTTTACCTCGTTGGGGAAAAAACATACGCAAGTTCCCCAAGCCATGGCCGGAGAGATCGTCGCCATCGGAAAACTCAAGGACACGCAAACAGGGGATACCCTGTGTGAGGACAAACATCCGGTGGTGTTTCCCGGATTTCAGATTGCCAAGCCGGTGATGTCGTACGCGTTGGAGGTTAAAAGTAAAAACGACATCGATAAAGTGAGCCTGGGGCTCCATAAACTGGTGGAGGAAGATCCATCATTGGAATTTCTCCGGAATGACGAGACCAAGGAAATGTTATTGAGTGGAGTCGGGCAGGGGCATATTGATGTGACCTTGGAAAAGTTGAAACGCAAATATGGGGTCGAAGTGAATCTGCATATGCCCAAAGTGCCCTATAAAGAGACCATTCATCAAATGGCGCAAGCGCAGGGGAAATACAAAAAACAAACCGGCGGGCATGGGCAATATGGCGATTGCTGGCTGCAAATCGAACCCTTGCCGCGAGGGGGCGGATTTGAATTTCACAACAAAATCGTGGGAGGCGTGATTCCGCGTAACTTTATTCCGGCCGTGGAAAAAGGCGTGCAGGAAGCCTTGCAGCAAGGGTGTCTGGCGGGCTTTCCGGTCGTGGATATTCGAGTCACCGTGTATGACGGCTCCCATCACCCGGTGGATTCCTCGGAAATGGCTTTTAAGGTCGCCGCGTCCATGGGCTTGAAAAAGGCCATGGAGGAAGCCCATCCCACTTTGTTGGAACCGATGATGGAAGCGGAAGTGAGCATCCCGGATGAGGTGGTGGGCACCGTGATCGGCGATCTCAACTCCCGGCGCGGACGCATACAAGGCATGGCGGCCAAGGGACATCATCAGATTGTGAAAGCCATTGTCCCGCTGGCGGAAATGCTGAAATACGCGCCGTCCCTGACCTCCATGACCGCCGGCAAGGGGAGTTACAGCCTGAGTTTCTTGGGGTACGAGGAAGTCCCTCGAGAACTTCTTGGCCGGGTGGCGGAAGAGCATAAGAAAGAAATGGTCTCCCCCGTCTGAACGCCCGTTCTCTGGGGAAAGGGGGCGCCCGCGACTTCGGCACGTGACCGGAGCCTTCCCCGCTTAACGTCGACGCACCAGCTTCAACGTATAGCAGACGCTCCAACGTCTGCCGGCAATATGCTGGTAGGTGGCGGCAAGAGGTGAGCGGGATCTTTACATCTCCACCGGACTCCGGCTTCTCCAAATTTTCTCCTTCAACGTATCACTCCTCTTAAGCGATCCCTCATGCTACGGTACAGTCAGCGGGAGGGACCCCGATTCAACAGCCAGCATGAAATTAGGCAGAGCCGTTTCCCACGTTCGGCATTTGGACGCATTCCTCCCGAGGGCGCGCGTCCACAGAATGGACTTCCGGAAAAATCTGTCATGATTCGGTAGGCGATTCTGCTCTCCCTGGGCGGCTGTGAGGTCTCAGATGTGTGGAAGGGGTCTGGACGGCAACAGATGACCATGGAAGTGGAACTCTCCTCTTTTCCGTTAGCCAAGAGATTTAGGCGCATGTCTCCGACGAGGTGGATAAAAAACTGGAAGCGCAACTAAAGGCCACCATACCTTTTTGCTTGGCTCCACATGAATGGAAGAGCGGGGAGATTCCCTGGCTACTCGCGGTCCTAGCGCCCAAGGACGTGGCGCAGGCCTTAGTCAAGAAACTCGAAGAGTCGGTGTTCAAAGACCGAAGGTTTAAACAGTTTAATATGAGCTTCTCTACAGCACCGATTAAGTAAGGAGAGAAAATAATAATGGAGTTGCTATCTCAGGTGGTGTTGGGTGCTTTGCGAAAGATAGTCTGGAGTATTGTTTCGATTATATTCTTGTTCGGGGATTTTGAAATGGCGTCGGGTACAGTTGTCCCACATGGACCTACCTTCGATACCCAACCAATATCCTGTGAAGAATATCTCAAACAGAAGAGAAAATCTAAGAGGCCGGATTCGTTTTTTCAAGCCAAAGTGCAAATTATTGGTTTGCCATTATCCTCAAAATACCCATCAATGAGAATGGTTATGGTGGAAGTAGCCGAGGTGCTTGAAGGCCAGGTGCCAGCTAAGGAATTTCCGGTGGAATATCACGTGGATTTCGGAGATTCAGGCTTACCGTATGAGCATGAAGAAAGCAAATTTTACTATATCATGGGTGGAGTGGCACTTAATCAAGAGATTATTTTATCAAGGCCAATGGAACGATTTCCCAAACCAGGAACACGAAAAAATGTAGTCTTACAATGGCTGACACAATGGTTTTCTGATTGTAAGAGCGTATGGTGACATTAGAGTTTAATGGTGTATTTTTTCTTTGGAGGGCGATGATGAACTGGATTATCACTGACTTTGAAGAGGGAGCTCGCTTAACCTTTAAAGAACCAAATGATGGCTCAATTCATTGGAATGATGCCCAAAAGGAAAGTGTTAAACAAGCTCTCCGAGATACCTATCTGCCATCATCAACAGCGCAATTGCTTTTGGATCAAGCAGTTCATATTAATCTGTTAATTTCGGAGTCAGGGAGTTCAGGGCAATATATTGAGAACGAAAAAATGACACCAACGATAATGGTAGATTTTACAGAAATCCAAAGTCTTTACTACATAGGCAAAGATGGGTTGTTTAAAAATATGAGCCTAGAGCGAGTATTAATTCATGAGCTGTATCATACCATTGAAAATCGGCATGATTTAGTTAATCCAGAAACTGGTGAGACTTATGTCCGAAACCAACCTAGGAACTACAATCATTTATCCTTTGATCATTTAGGAGAGGTGGTACGAAAAACCAATCAAGTGATGCTTGAAGCCTGTCTAGAGTCCGAAGGGGACGGGCGGGCGGGCGGGTTATGATGCAACATTCCGTATGGGTTCAACCACCAATCCCTTTGCTGAATTAGATGCCGCGCTGGATTACGCTCCCTGGACAAATGTTGATCTAGCCTTCGGTGATGCCAGGAGGAAACCCTGACTTGCCTCACCTCAATACAAAACCCAATCAACTGTTTACCGCAGACAGAGACAACGGGGATTTGCCTGAAGAATTAGATGATTTGCTCTTTGGCTTTGAGGGCGACGATACGATTAAAAGTGGAGCAGGCAACGACTATCTGTATGGGGGAATGGGGAATGACCGGCTCTTTGGGGGTAGTGGGATTGATCTGTTACACGGAGGAGATCGGACCAATCCCCTCGATGCTGATGGGACCAATATTGCTGACTATTAGGAAGGCGATCATTTTGCGCCGGTGAATGGCGGCATCACGATTAATTTTGACCTGGGCGGGCCATTGCTGGATGGAAAAAAGCCGATTGTGGTGGCCGATGATGGGTATGGGACCCCGGACTATTTGTATTCCATCGAAAAAATCCTCGGCACCTCACAAGACGACACCGTCACGGTTCAGGGTGGCGACGAACTGTTTCAGGCTTCTCATTACGCTCTGAGCCAAGGCATTCTCCCGTTCGGCAGTGCCCTCGAAATTGATGGGGGAGCGGGTGAGGACACTCTTGATTTCACCAACTACACCGGAAGTGTGAATATTTCAGCGTTGGATCCAGCGAATGCCACTGCCGGGGATGTGTCGTTCAAGAATTTTGAAATCGTGATAGATACGGAGAGCGCTGGGCAGGTCGGCTCAGGGAGCGGCTCCGGGGTGTCTCTGTTGCAAGGTTTTTGGAATTATATCGCCGGGGTCCAGACGATTTACGGTAACGGCGGGGATGATACGCTCGTCGTGGGGCCGGATGGAGAACTGATCGATGGGGGCTCGGGCGATGACGTGCTGGTGGCCATTCAAGCCAGCGATGCCACGCTGGATGGCAGTAGCGGGGATGATATCATTCTGTCGTTTGGGGGAGCCGACAATGACCTCTTTGGGGGTGCTGGTAACGACACCCTCTTTTCCCTGACGCCGGGCACCCGCATGACCGGCGGAGTGGGTGCGGACACGTTTTACTTTTCCAACCATACCTTGATTGAAGATGCCACACCCGAGGACCATATCAAAGCCTTTGGTTTAGACCTGTGGGGCGGACAACGGTGGGAAGCATCCGAAGATCCCTGGGCCTACGGGGCCTTTTTGTTTCGCTACGGGATGAATGCCCAAGGCGACTTAGTCATTGAGAGCGCGTTTGGCAAGAGTCTCGGTTGGGGCGCCACGTTTGTGACCAATGCCGACGTGGGGCCGGAGACGCCCCTGAGCGGCCGCACGGCGGGGCTCCTGGTGTTCGAATACGACATGGAGCGCATCCTGCTGGTGAACAATGATACCGGCAAGGGGCTCTATGAATTTTTCCAGTTGGTGTTTGACTATATGTACAAGGCGCTGCTGGGGGTGTCGCTTTTTGAAGGGGTCGATCCTTTGGTGCTGGATCTGGATGGGGATGGGCTGGAGCTGACGGCCCGCACGCCTCTCTCGCCCGTGTTCGATCTGGATGGCGATGGCTTTGCCGAACAGACGGGGTGGGTGCGGCCCGACGATGGGTTATTGGTGTTCGATCAGAACGCCAACGGGCACATCGATGACATCGGCGAGCTGTTTGGGAACCCCGGCACCTCTTTGGGGAGAAGCCGGTGTTCGTCCCGGCAGCCGATCCACTTTGGTTTTGGCCAAAGTGGACAAAGCCATGTTGGCCGTGGCGGAGCCCTGCGGGTGCCCTGCGTGCTTCGCCGACACCGGCGGCGCACAAACTGGCTACGCTCAGACAGTGTGCACCTGGCTTCCGGAGTCGGCTGCACAGCTCGGCCCCGCCACCAGGCCTGGGGAAATCCAAGACGCCGCAGGTCTCTCCGACGAGGTGGACAAAAAGTTGGAATCCCAACAACAAGCCAATATCCCGTTTCGCCTGGCTCTACATGAATGGAGGAGTGGTGAGATTTCTTGGTTGCTGGCCGTGTTGGCTCCCAAGGAAGTGGCGCAGGCCTTGGTGAAGAAACTCGAAGAGTCGGTGTTCAAAGACAAATTCTATAAAAGATTTGCCTTGACCGCGGAAACTAAGAAGCCGATGGCTGATTCTTCTCCAGCTCCACCCACCCTTTCTTGACGCTTTTGGATTGAATGTGAAAGACAGGTTTTAAGGAAAAAGTACCGCAAGACGTGAGCCAAGGACGAAACACGGAGGGTAAACATGAAGCGGAGTGGTCATGAGCAGATATGTGGAAAAAGCTTCTATGGCAGAGGAGGATGGCTCCTCCTCTGTCTTATCTTTGCCCCTCTCTTGGTCGGGTGGGAATTTTTGGGGTTTGCCTCCCATTCGTGGCATCAAAAGATGATGGTGGAGGTGGAGGTAGGCGATCAACGGTATGCTGGATCGAGCGTGGTGGAAATGAGCGTGTTCGGTCATCCGGAAATTCCGATGGTGCACGGGGTACGAAATCTTGAGCTGGAGGGGGAAGCCGTCGTGGTGGAGTTGCCTTCCAATCGATATCTGTTTGCCTTACTCACCTACAATGCCTTTTTGGCCCGGGATGTGTTTAAAGACCGCATCATTGAGGCGGTCCATGCGCCAGGCGAACGATGGGCCGAGGCATTGTCACGTTTGCGGGAGACCCGCGTGATTGATCCCAAGCACTATCCCCTCTTGGTGACCTTCACGGATCTCACCGATCCGAAAACCGTCCAGAAGGTCGATCCGGACAATTTAGCGGCCACATTCGGGCCGGGCGTTGAGCTCAAACGCATCACATTGGAAATTACCGACGAGCCGGTGACGGAGGGAAAAGTGGAGAGTTTGTTGGGAGAAGTTTTGATCTTTAAGACGGTGGAAGAAAGAATTGCTGAAAAAAAAGCTGGTATTTATGAGCAAAACGATGTTGTTAATCAACTTAATAAGTTTGATTTTGTAAAGGAATAATTTTATGGCCATTTCTAAAGATCTTCTCTTGGCAATCCTTTCCATGGATGCCTACAACCAAGGGTATTCGCCAGGACTAGTGCATGGTAAGTCTCAAATTGGGACTGCCACTATTTCTAATCGCTCCAGTTCTTTGGTAAATAGCCCTGAAGTTGCCGCCGGTTTCTACGCGGTGGCGTATGCGTGGAATGGCGACACCATCATGGCGTCCCGGCGCCGAAGGACGTCGCGCAGGCCTTAGTGAAGAAACTCGAAGAATCGGTGTTCAAAGACAACACATAGAAGCGGTTTGCGTTGCGACCAATGGAAGCGAGCCCTAACAATGCTGCCAAAGCAAGAGAAGGAAAGTCTAGCCTGAATTAAACGACAGGGGCTTCATAGCAGAGCAAGAGATACGGTGGAGCCTGCAGGGACGCGGGGAATCCGATAAAAAATTTTCCAGGATGGAGAATTCAAGCATGAACAAAGAAATTTTTAAGGATAGCAGCATGAAAGTGAGTATAACCACATGGTTGTTAAGTGTCGGGACCATCATGGTGTGGAGCGGTATTTTCCTGAGCGACGCATTCAGCGATCCCATACGCATTTTTGGAGTCCATTTTTCCGAGCAACCGATTCCCTGTGGGGTTTACCTCGAGAAGAAGCGTATTCACGAAGAGTCAGGGAAAAAGGGTGGTTCGTACGTACAAGGCTCTTTTTTTCAGGCTGAGGTCCAGGTCGTTAGGAACGAGTCGAAGACCATTATTTCTCCCCAAGGGTATCCGTGGGAACAAATGCTGACAATCGTGAGGGTGGTGGAGGTTTTGGAGGGCGCAGTCCCTGATCAAGAATTTCCCGTCTATTATAGTCAAAACTATACAATGCCGCCGAGTGAAAAACATTACTTGAAGTGGTTCAGTAAAAATGGACAGAGGAAAAAGAGCGTGAATAGTGAACCGTCTCAGGGTTTTCCCTGAATCCTGCTGAATGTCGGCTTCCATATTTGCCCATTATTGAACGATCTCCTTGTTGGCCATACCTCTCTCTGAGGTTCCTTGTGTCCCACCAAGCTGTGGGGGCAGGTCTTGGGCCTGCCGCTCAAAATCATTCGGGCTCCGGTAGCCCAATGTGGAATGTAAGCGCTGACTATTATAAAACATCTCCATATAGTCGATGACTCTCGCTTTCACCGTGGCTGCGGGTTGCTCCCTGGCCGTGTCATCGAGCCCTTCGTGTTTCACACTGCGGAACACCCGCTCCACCACCGCATTGTCCCAACAATTGCCCCGCCGACTCATGCTCCCCACCATCTGATGCCGCTGGAGGAGCGCTTGATAGGCCCCACTCGCATACTGACTCCCGCGATCCGAGTGATGCAGGAGCCCTGGTGGCGGATGTCGCCGGCCAATGGCCATGCTCAAGGCCGTGGTCACCAGCGAGGTCTCCATGGTGGACGCCAGGGCCCAGCCCACAATCTTGCGGGAAAACAGATCCACCACGATCGCCAGATAGAGCCAGCCGTCGTGGGTGGGCAGATAGGTGATATCACTACCCCATGCTCGGTTGGGCGTCTCGACGGTAAACTGTCGCTCTAAGCGATTGGGGGCTACCGGCTCCCCATGGCGGCTGTCCGTGGTGCGGGGCACCCAGGGCCGCTTCCGCTTCACGCGAACCCCCGCGTGCCGCATCAGGGTGCGGGTGCGCCATCGACCCACAGGAACCCCTTCGGCTCGCAACGCTTGGCACAAACGCCGTTGCCCGTAGGTGCGACGAGACGCGGCATGCAGCCGGCGCACCTGAGCCAGCACCGCCTGGTCCCTGATCGGCGGAGCCTGTTTCAGAAAGGCATGATACCCACTTCGACTCACCTGCAGCACCTGGCAGAGCACCGTCAGCGGATACCGCGACCGTTCCCCTTGAATGAAGGCGTACCTCATCGCGGCTCGCTCGCGAAGAACGCCGTGGCTTTTTTTAAAATATCCCGTTCCATCCGGAGTCGGCGGTTCTCCTCCCGCAGGCGATGCAGTTCCGCCTGCTCTGGCGTTTGATGGCCTTTCCCCGGAAACGCCATCGGGCCCGTCCGCCCCAACTCGGTTTTCCAGCGCCGGAGTACGCCCGCGTTCACCCCGAGATTCTTGGCCGCCTCGGCCACGGAATAGCCTTGCTGAGTCACCAGCCCCACGGCTTCCCGTTTAAAGTCCACCGTATACTGCTTTCTTCTCTGACTGCCCATGCGACACCTCCTTTGGCGATTATCGCTCTTTTCGAGGTGTCCATTTCAACTAGACCACTTCAACTTTATTTTAGGAACTTTAGGTCGGTCTCAAGATGGGACAAATGCTTCTTTGGTTAGAGTGGAAGGTCGCTTTACCAAAAAAGAAAATGGGTGGTGGCCAACTGTGCGAGGATGGTTTTTGAATTTAGGGAATTGGATGATACGGCCATTTTCTGGCTGTGAGAACGTCGGATTTTTATTCGGTCTTATTGAGTCTTCAGTACGATGAAAAATGCTTTGGATTTGCGAATAATGCGGAGTAAAATCGTTTGGCTGGGTTTGACTTGTCCAATGGTTTCTGAAAATTGGGCTACGCTCCGAACCGGTTGCCGATTGACTTCCGTAATCAGATCCCCTTCCTGAATACCTTCTGAATGAGCTAAGCCGCCACGCTCTACTTTCGACACGAGAACCCCGGCGGTTTCCACTAACTCAAATTGTTGAGCCAGGGCCGCCGTGAGGGCTTGGACGTCCAAGCCCAGCTTGAGTTCGGTTTTTTGAGTGGGTAAGGAAATCGCCACCGTCTGTTCATGTTTTTCAATCATGGACACTTCGAAGGCGAGTTCTTGCCCATCACGGAGCACGCGGATATGCGCCATTTCTCCAGGTTCCACCTTAGCCACCAAGCGGGATAATTGATTCGGTGTATCGACCGGACTGCCATTGACGGTCAGTATAATGTCGCCGGGTTTGATGCCGGCGAGGTGAGCCGGATCATTTTGATACACTTCGTTGATGAGCACGCCTTGCCCTTCCTTGACCCCAAATTGTTCGGCCAATTCTTTGGTCAGCGACTGGATGCCCACTCCCAACCAGCCTCGAACCACACGGCCTTGCGACACCAATTGTTGAACCACTCGGGAAACCATTTCAGCAGGGATGGAAAAGCCAATGCCCTGAGCCATATGGATAATGGCCGTATTAATCCCCACGACTTCCCCCCGAAGGTTAAACAAGGGCCCACCGGAGTTGCCAGGATTGATGGCCGCATCGGTTTGGATAAAGTTTTCATAACGGGACAAATTTAATCGCTCACGGCCGATTCCGCTGACGACGCCCAAGGTAACCGTGCGATCTAAGCCCATCGGATTGCCCACGGCCAAGACCCATTGGCCCACTTTAAGCTTGGTGGAATCCCCGAATTTGGCGGCCGCAAGGGGGTGGTCCGTGGTAATACGCAAGACCGCGATGTCCGTCTCTTTATCACGCCCGATGACCTGGGCAATCAGGGTCGTGCGATCCGAGAGCCGGACTTGCGCTTCTGTCGTATCTTCTCCAATCACATGATTGTTGGTGACGATAACGCCATCCTTGGAGAGAATAACTCCGGAGCCGCTTCCTTGGGTGTATGGAATGCGGCGTTGATAGCCTTGCCCCGGTTGAATGTCACGAATTGGGGTAATATTCACTACGGTCGGCGTGACTTTTTCAGATAACTCGGTAATAGCCTTTTCCATGGCTTCCAGAACCTCAATGGGTTGAGATTCGTGGGCCATGGAGACCAATGGCATGAAAAGCAGGCATGCGAAAATACTGCTAAAATATGGCAATTTTTCCATAAAATTCATGTTTCTCATTAACTATTTAAATGTCGCATAATAAATATTATGTCAAGTTGATTTAAGGCGAATCTTTGGTTCGGCGCCATGATAGAGCCGAACGATGTTGCCTTTATGGCAAAAGAAAATGAGGAGCATAATCGCCACGGAAAACCCAAGGAAAGCCTTGTCGCCGCCAGATAGCCAAACCAATAACGGAAACATGGTAAAGGCCGTCAGCGCGCCGCCAGAGGAGTATCTAAAAGTAAAGACGCTAAACAGCCAAATTCCGATTAATCCCAGACCGATGCCACCATGAAGACCCACAATCGCCCCAAGGGCTGTTGCCACACCTTTCCCTCCTTTTAATCCCAGAAACAGAGAGAAGACATGGCCTACAATCACGGCTCCTCCCATGAGGAGAATCAGATTCCAGGAAAGGTCAAAATACTTCCCTGCTCCGGTTACAAGAAACCCCTTGCCCATGTCACCCAATAAAGTCAGAATGCCGGCTGTTTTCCCGGATACCCGCAATACATTCGTGAACCCGATATTCCGGCTTCCGTGTTCCCGTGGGTCCAGCCCCCCGCTTAATTTGGCCACCAATAAACCAAATGGAACGGATCCGATGAGATAACTTCCTAATATACCAAGATATTCGATATTCATGCCATAAATTCATTCATTACATGATGTTTTCGTCTACCATTGAGGCCCGATTTTTTTTGCGATGCCAGAAAGGTATCCCCATGCCGACCAGAGGGAAAACCCCAGAGCCAGATAAAGCATCATATTGCCTATTTCCAGAAGCCAGTGATCCATGGATTCCACAATGCCGATGGCGACCAGACAGACAATCCCTGAAATTTGAGCGACCACTTTAATTTTTCCCGTCCCGTCGGCTGCCACGACCAATCCCTCTCTTGCCGCCACCATCCGTGCGCCGGTCACAATCAGCTCTCTGGCTATGAGGACAATGGCTAACCACACGGACACGCGTTGGAATTGCACAAGAAGAATAAGCCCTGAGGCCACAAGAAGTTTGTCCGCGACGGGATCCAGTAATTTGCCTAAATTGGTGACCTGCCCGCTTTTTCTAGCCAGATAGCCATCAAGGAAATCGGTCAGTGCTGCCCCTAAAAATATCACCACTGACCAGAACGCCCGCTCAGGAGTTGGCTGCGAGAATACCCAGATGAACACCGGAATGAGAACAATCCGGAGAAAGGTAATGGAATTGGGAAGATTGAAGTTAGAGGCTGGCAGTTTCGGCATCTGGTTGAAGGCATTCTTATTGACGAGATCCACTCCACTCATGAGGGTGAGCTCTGTCCCGCCAAGGTCCCAACCCCCTCCCCTTTTCCTACCACCCGCCAGATAGCTTGTAGATGTTCAAGCAACTCTTTTAATTCACTTAAGCGAACCATATTCGGCCCATCCGACAAAGCCTGCTCGGGGTTGGGATGTACCTCCATGAAAAATCCGTCACATCCGACTGCGGAGGCGGCCCTAGCCAGCGGTGCCACAAATTCGCGCTGGCCGGACGAACAGGTTCCTCCACCGCCTGGGAGTTGAACACTGTGAGTGGCATCAAACACGACCGGATACCCGAAGGATCGCATAACGGGAAAGGCCCGCATATCCACCACTAAATTTTGATAGCCAAAGCTCGCACCCCGTTCCGTAAGGGTAATTTGTCGCGTTCCCGCCTCTTCCAATTTTTTTACGACATTGGCCATATCCCAAGGGGACAAAAATTGGCCTTTTTTCACATTGACCACTCGGCCGGATTTTGCAGCAGCGCAGAGTAAATCGGTTTGCCTACAGAGAAAAGCCGGAATTTGAAGGATGTCGGCCACTTCAGCCACCCGAGGTACGTCCTGTATTTCATGAACGTCGGTTAAAATCAGGACTCCTAGATCCTGCTTCACCTTTTTTAAAATTCGAAGTCCTTCGGAAATGCCCAGCCCACGATAGGACGCGATGGAGGTGCGATTCGCTTTATCATAGGACGCCTTAAAGACATAGGGAATTCCCAGATCCGCAGTGATGGTAGCAATAGCGGACGCCGTTTCCATAACCAGTCGTTCATTTTCAATAACACAGGGACCTGCGATGAGAAAATGAGGATGCCGATCACCGACTGAGAAGGGGCCTATCTTGACGGAAGTAGACACAATGGACTCCGTTGAATGAATTATGTCCCCAGCTTCCGCCTCAGGGCCGCTCCGATAAACGCGGTAAACAAGGGATGCGGTGAGCAGAGCCGTGAATGGAACTCGGGATGAAACTGGGTCCCAACAAACCAGGGGTGCTCCTTCAATTCAATGATTTCCACCAAACGCCCATCCGGCGAAGTTCCGCTGATAGTCAGGCCTTTGGCGACCAGCCGGTCCTTGTAATCATTATTGAATTCGTACCGATGTCGATGCCGTTCTTTGACATCATGCTGTTGATAGGCGGAATAGGCTTTAGTCTGTTCGTGCAGCCGGCAAGGAAACGCCCCAAGCCGCATAGTGCCTCCCTTATCCTGGACGGAACGCTGTTCGGGCAACAGATCAATGACCGGATATGGGGTATTGGCGTCGAATTCTGAGCTATTCGCACCTTGTAGGCCAGCCAGACTTCTAGCAATTTCGATGACCGCGCATTGCATGCCCAAACAAATTCCAAAAAACGGAATCTGTCGCTCTCGAACATACTGAATGGCCAGGATCTTTCCCTCGATACCACGAATCCCGAATCCTCCAGGAATCAAGACCCCATCCACGTCCGCCAACAGTCGTTCAGGACCTTCCTTTTCCACATCACCCGATTCCACCCACCGAATATGGATGCCGGCTTCATCATGCAATCCCCCATGGATGAGGGCTTCGGAAATGCTTTTATAGGACTCACGGGATTCCACATATTTCCCAACCAAAGCAATCGTCACTTCATGCCGGGGGCGCTTAATCTTTTGGACGAGCATATCCCAATCCCGCAAATTCGGGGGGCCTGTTTCCAAGCGCAGCGATTGCACAATCAACTCATCCAACCCTTCTTTCCGAAGGACGATCGGCACTTCATAGATCGAATCCACATCCTTGGCGGTAATGACCGAACCCTTGTCGACATTACAAAACAACGCCATTTTGTCTTTGACGCCGGGAGGAAGATAGCGATCGGTCCGACATAACAAAATATTCGCTTGAATCCCGATCTCACGAAGTTTATTGACGGAATGTTGCGTCGGTTTGGTCTTCAACTCCCCGGCCGTTTCAATATAGGGCACGAGCGTTAAATGAATGTACAACACATTTTCCCGTCCCACATCAAAAGGCATCTGACGGATGGCCTCTAAAAAGGGAAGGCTCTCAATGTCACCGACCGTGCCCCCAATTTCCACAATGACGACATCCACATCGTGGGCCACGTTCATAATGGTTTGCTTGATCGCATCCGTAATATGAGGCACGACCTGAACCGTACCACCCAAATATTCTCCACGACGTTCTTTTTTGATAACCGAATCATAAATCCGCCCCGTTGTGCAGTTATTTTCTCGGCTCAATTGCACGGAGGTGAATCGCTCATAGTGGCCCAAATCGAGATCGGTTTCTGCCCCATCTTCTGTGACATACACCTCCCCATGCTGATACGGATTCATCGTGCCAGGGTCCACATTGATATAGGGATCGAGCTTCAGAAAGGTAATGGTCATGCCCCGACTTTCCAATAATTGACCGATTGCGGCCGAGGACAAGCCTTTTCCCAGAGAAGACACAACGCCACCGGTAATAAAAATAAATTTGCTCATGGGTGCCTACCTACTGAGTTGAATGGATCATGTGCACGACGGGCCTCTGCTTGCCACTCCACCATAATCATTCTCGGCATTTCAACCTCCAGATCATTTAGTGCCGTTCCTCCCTTTGAGAGGCATGATAGGCGAAAAACTCGGCTTCCGCCACCGGTAAATCAGCCGGATCATCGATACGGAGGGAGGGATGCCGCGTTTCCCAAACCTGAATGGGAATGCCATATTCCAACGCGCGCAATTGTTCTAATTTTTCGGCATCCTCCAGAATCCCAGATGGAGAATTGGCTATTTGCAGCAAGACCGACTTTCGAAAAATATACACCCCTAAATGCATATAGGCTAATGGGAATCCCGTGTGGTGATAGCCATCCCGCCAACAAGGAATCGGACTTCTGGAAAAATAGAGGGCTTCGCCTCGATGAGAGGTAACCACTTTTACGATTGACGGATTGAGCACATCGGCTGACTCTGTTAGTGCTCGTTTTAAAGTACCCATTCCCGCTGATGATTGTAAAAACGGTGTGACTAAATCGGAGAGAAGGTGCCGGTGCAAGGGGATTTCATCGGCCTGCCAATTGACGACGATATCATAGGTCAAGGCTTGGGCTACCTTGGCGACCCTGTCGGTTCCTGTCCGACAGGATTCGGTGACCAGGAGAACCTCTCCCCCAAACTCATTGACGGCTTGCACGATATCCTCATGATCGGTCAAGACAAGAATCTGCCCCACCTCCGCCGTGCCCTGAATCGCTTCATAGACATGTTGAATGAGGGGTTTGCCACAGAGTCGGGCTAAAGGTTTCCCAGGGAAACGTGAAGATCCCATACGTGCCGGGATGCAGACGCTGACACAGGAATCATGCACTCTCACGAAGGCTGTCCTGTACTTGTTGTCGAGAAACAGTCGCCGTGCCAAGCATCCCCACGACAATGCCTGCAGCCTGATTCGCTAAAATAGCCGCTTCGGGAAGATTTGCTCCCGCGCTGAGAGCGAGAGCCAAGGTGCTGACAACCGTATCCCCCGCTCCAGTCACATCATAAACCTGTTTGGCTACGGCGGGAATCGTCCAATAACGTCCTTGATCTTGAAAGATGCTCATCCCCTCCTCGCCACGAGTGATGAGGACCGTTTGGCATTGCAGCCGGTCACGAAGGGCAAACCCTATCTGCTCAATGGATGCTTCCTGCGTGGGAAGCAATCCTGCCGCTTGCCGCGCTTCCCAGTGATTGGGCGTGACCACGGTCACTCCGGAATAGAAGGACATGTGTTCCACTTTAGGGTCGACGATGATGGGGACGCGGTATCGTGAGGCATCCGTCCGAATGTGGTCAACCATCGTCGCGGTAATCATTCCCTTAGCATAGTCTGAAATCACAATACCTGTGAGATGAGGAATTTGTTGGGCAATGTACTTGAGAGCCTTCCGTTCAACGGCGGCCTTGATGGTATGAGATTGCTCCACATCATATCTGACAATTTGCTGATTATGGGCCACGACCCGGCTTTTTTTAATCGTGGGCCGTCCCGGGTCGACGATGATGCCTTGAGTAGATTTGTTCATATTCTGGAGTTGGCGGATAAATTGTTTGCCGTCAGCATCCGCGCCCACCACCCCGCATAACTCGGCATGTCCGCCCAAGGTCAAAATATTATGAAAGACGTTTGCGGCTCCCCCTAAACGGTAGGATTCCGCTTGGACATGGACGACCGGAACCGGGGCTTCAGGAGATACCCGATGGACTTTCCCCCAAATGTAATGATCGACAATCAAATCGCCGATCACCAGAATTTTGGCGCGGGAAAACCGCTGAAGGCAGGATTGGAGTTTGCGAACGGAACATGATGGAACCGGCGGGTTAGCGTTCATTCCCTGCGATCTGTTGTCGACCCGATTGAACTAAGTGAACGGGAGAGATTACTCGATGAATTTTCCGATCCTGTCCCAGCGAATCCAATTGGTCCAGTTGCCTTGTCCATTCCAAGACCAGTACACCAAAAAGGCACGGCCCTTGATCTTATCCATTTTTACAAATCCCCAAAATCGGCTATCCAAGCTTTGATCCCGATTATCACCCATCACAAAGTAGGAATCGGGGGGAACGGTGATTGGCCCAAAATTATCCCGGGGATTAATTCGTCCATCAATAATTCCCGGGTCGATTCTTTGGGTAAAGGCACTGTCGGCCAGTTCTTCCCCATTGACGATCACTTTTTTATTCTGAATGACAATGCTATCCCCGGGTGTCCCAACCACTCGTTTAATGAAATCCTTGTTTTCGTCCTCCGGATAACGAAACACGATAATATCCCCGCGTTGAGGATTGTCGAATTGGGCGAGCATAGTCGAGGAATAACACGTTACGGGGGGAAAGGAGACCTGGAATTCACAATCCTTCGGTAATTGGAATCCATACGCTAACTTGGACACCAGAATATGATCGCCAATCAACAAAGTGGGAATCATGGATCCGGAGGGAATCTTAAAGGCTTGGACGAAAAACACACGGATCGTCAAGGCCAGAATGATCGCAATGACCAGGGCTTCGGCATATTCACGGATGATGGATTTCCCCGTTGGAGTAGCGGCAGGCTGAGTCTCAGTGGTCACCGGTGCCCCTTCAGGTCGGTCTCGGGAGTCCGGCTCGTTGACATGGGGGGATTGGGAATCGTGATCAGCCATTTTGGCCTCAAGTCGGATCAGTTTTTAAAATGGCTAAAAAGGCTTCCTGCGGGACTTCAACACGACCAATTTGCTTCATTCGCTTTTTTCCCTCTTTTTGTTTTTCCCATAATTTTCGCTTGCGGGAAATGTCCCCTCCGTAGCATTTCGCGGTCACATTTTTCTTAAGGGCGCCAATGGTCTCCCGGGCAATGACCCGTTTACCAATCGCAGCTTGAATGGCAATTTCAAACATTTGTTTGGGAATCAATTCTTTCATTTTTTCCGTTAATTGCCGCCCTCGACTTTGCACCTTATCCTGATGGGCAATAATAGACAAGGCATCGATAGTTTCTCCGTTTAACAAGAGATCCATTTTGACTAGGTCGGATTGGCGATATCCCGATAACTCATAATCCAGTGAGGCGTACCCTTGAGTTCGTGATTTCAAGCGGTCATAAAAGTCCAGTACGATCTCATTGAGGGGGAGTTCATAAGATACCATGACTCGGCTGGCATCCAGATACTGCAGTCCGGTTTGCGTGCCGCGACGCTCTTGGCACATTTGTAAAATATTTCCGACATATCGTTCCGGTGTGATAATCGTCGCCTTGATAAACGGTTCTTCGATGTGATCAATGAGCGAAGGATCGGGTAATTTTGAGGGATTATCGATATCAATGACCTCCCCCTTGGTGGTGAATACTTTATACACAACCGTGGGGGCGGTACTAATTAAATCCAACCCATATTCCCGCTCAAGACGCTCCCGGATGATTTCCATATGAAGCAGACCGAGAAATCCACAACGAAACCCAAAGCCTAATGCCATCGAGGTTTCCGGTTCATAGACAAAAGAGGAATCATTTAGGCGAAGCTTTTCCAGTGAATCTCGTAAATCTTCAAATTTTCCGGTATCGGTAGTATATAACCCACAAAACACCACGGGTTTGACGTCCCGATAGCCCGGCAAGGCCGATTCCGTCGGACGTTTGGACTCGGTAATAGTATCGCCAATTTTAGTATCTGTGAGATCCTTCATCCCCGCACAAAGATATCCCACTTCTCCGGGACCTAAGCGATCGATCTTGGTGCGTTTTGGAGAAAAAATCCCCACTTCCAGAACTTCGAATTCGCGTTTATTGGACATCAAGCGGATGGTCATGCCGGGAAGCAGTTCTCCATCAATAACTCTTAACAGCACCACGGCTCCCTGATAATTGTCGAACCAGGAATCAAAAATGAGGGCTTTGAGAGGTTTCTCCAACGAGCCGCTGGGAGGGGGGATAAGCTTGACAACTCCCTCCAGAACTTCCCGAACTCCCAGCCCTTCTTTGGCACTAACCAGAAAAGCCTCTTCTTGGGACAAGCCCAGAACGTCAGCGATCTGATGTCGAACCCCCTCGACATCGGCACTGGCCAGATCGATTTTATTAATGACCGGAATGATGACAAGATTATTCGCAATAGCCAGATAGGCATTGGCGATGGTTTGAGCTTCGACCCCTTGGGTGGCATCAATCAACAATAACGCTCCTTCACAGGCGGCCAAACTTCGGGACACTTCATAGGCAAAATCCACATGTCCTGGAGTATCGATCAGGTTGAAGAGATATTCTTTCCCGTCAGAAGCCTGAAATCTGGTGGTCACCGCATGGGCTTTAATGGTAATGCCACGTTCACGTTCCAGGTCCATGGCATCTAAATATTGCGCACGAAATTCGCGTTTGGAAATGGCGCCGGTGAGTTCCAAAAACCGATCTGCCAGGGTGGACTTTCCGTGATCAATATGGGCAATGATGGAAAAATTACGGATCTGATTTTGGGGAAATGATTTGGACATGCAGAAAATTCTTGATTGTAGTGAGGGTTCAGGAACTTGTCAAAATTCCAGGGATTCCTATAGGTTATCTCAACGGAACAACTATGCCTCGTCGACTCAATCTCAAGCGGTTACAACAGGCTGATAAGGATTGCATTTGGCACCCCTTCACCCAAATGAAGGAATGGTCCCAACAATCCCCGCTCATTCTCAGTCGTGGCCAAGGATCCTATGTTTTTGATCTCGATGGCAACCAATACTTAGATGGGACAGCCTCTATTTGGGTCAATATTCACGGTCATCGACAACCACAGATTGATCGGGCCATCCGAAGCCAGCTAACGAAGGTGGGGCATACCACCCTCCTGGGAGCTTCCAATCCACCCGCTATTCAACTGGCTCAAGCTTTGGTTCACCTGGCCCCACGGGGATTAACCAAAGTCTTTTATTCAGATAATGGATCAACAGCTGTAGAAATTGCGGCCAAAATGGCTATTCAGTATTGGAAGCAATGTCCACATCCTCAGCCTCAAAAGACACGTTTTGTTCACGTGGGATTATCCTATCATGGAGATACGGTCGGCGCCTTAAGTTTAAGCGGTATTGAAGGATTTCGCCGTCCGTTTTTAAGTCTGGTATTTCCAACCGATGACATTGATTCTCCCCATTGCTATCGGTGCCCCTTATCGTTGACGTTTCCTGATTGCAGAATGGCTTGCCTGAGCCCCCTGGAAATCCTGCTTCAACAACATCATCAATCCATTGCCGGACTGATTATTGAGCCGATGGTTCAGGCGGTTGCCGGCATTCTTCCTTCCCCGCCTGGATACCTTCGGGCCGTTCGTGAATTATGCACTCGTTATCAGATCCTAATGATTGCGGACGAAGTGGCCACCGGCTTCGGCCGGACAGGCAAGATGTTCGCCTGCGAGCATGAGGAAGTGACCCCAGACCTTCTAGCCATCGCTAAAGGGATGACCGGCGGATACCTTCCCTTGGCGGCGACCCTGGCAACCGAGCGCATATATGAAGCCTTTTGGGGTGAGCCCGAAGAAGGTCTGACATTTTTCCATGGCCATAGCTACACCGGGAATCCACTGGGCTGTGCCGCCGCTCTGGCAAACCTGGAAGTCTTCAAACGCCAACGGACCTTACAAAAGATGAAAAAACGCATCCCCTGGCTCCGCGACCGTCTTCAATCCTTCCGGCACGATCCGTGGGTGGGCGATATTCGCCAATGCGGCTATATGATTGGCATTGAATTGGTGGCCGATCGAGATTCCCAACGACCTTTTCCTCTAACTGATCGAATAGGTTCTCAGGTTGCCAAGCACGCAAAAACCTTGGGATTACTCATTCGCCCCATTCGGGATGTATTAATTCTCATGCCGCCCCTTTCGGCTTCGCTCAAGGAATTACAGCAAATGTTGGATATCCTTGCCTTGGCCATCGCCCTTACCCGAACGTCACACGCCACGCAGTCTCAACCAGCATAGGGGGAACCGTTTCTCCCCATTACCGGACCTGGATGGGTTGGCCGATTTGTAACCCACAACGGTCAGCCGCACGGCCCTGTTTCACAAACACTTCCAAGTAGCCGTTGCTGTTAAATAACACCTCGGGGACACCACGCGCACCTTCCCCATAATGAGACTTGATGTCTTTCATGAAATGTTCACCCACATGGATACCCGTATAGCTACGTTTGGTCACGGTTCGAAACGTGTCCAAGTCGGCTTTGGTGATATTGGAAATTCCATTTCCAAATTGATCAATGTAGACCAGTCGGCCAACCAACGCGTCTCCCTCCATTTTGGGAGGGTGGTCCGGCAACATGACCTGATCATAAATCAATCGACCAAAGGAACCTGGAGACTGTCCTTTGCTGAGCCAGGCGGCACAAGGGGCAAACACATCACGACCATCAAAGGTCGTTCCTGCCGAATCCAATCGATATTGCTTATTTTCAATGGCACGAACTTCAACACCGGCTTCTTCCCGCAAGACATGACTCAGCACACCATTGTCGGGAGCCAGGAAGAAGTGCCGGGAGGTAGAAACCAGCAAGGCCCGTCGGTCGCTCCCGACACCGGGGTCGATGACAATCACATGAATAGTGCCATCCGGAAAAAATTGGTAGCAAGATCCCAGCACAAACGAGGCTTGCTCAATACTATGCGGGACAATGCCATGCGTCAGATCCACAATCCGTACTTGGGGGTTAATGCCCAACATCACCCCCTTCATGCTGGGAACGAAGTAATCGCGTTCGCCAAAATCGGATAATAGGGTAACCAAAGAAATCGCTGAAGCCATGGTTAGGCCTCCTCAATCGTAATCGATTGAATCTGATATTCGATCATTCCAGCCGGACGGTGAACCTCAACCACGTCTCCCACACGATGTCCGATCAGAGCCCGGCCCAAAGGGGATTGCACAGAAATGGTCCCGTTTTTCAGATCAGCTTCCTCCTGTCCGACGAGGGTATAGCGTTTTTCTTCCTGCGTTTCCAAATTGAGCATGACCACTGTCGTACCAAATACCACGGTGTCACTCGGTCCCGCCGCCGACTCCACAATTTGAGCTTCCCCGAGTTTGTATTCCAACTCCGCCATTCGGGTATCGATAAATTGTTGATGCTCCTTCGCCGCTTTATATTCGGCATTTTCCTTGAGATCACCATGCTCACGGGCTTCCAGAATTGCTTGAATGACTTTTGGCCGTTCATCTCGACGCAATCGAGTCAATTCGGCCTGTAGGGCTTCAAAGCCTTTCTTGGTCATGGGAATTTTCATACCCTCATACTCCACCGTTTAATAAATAGAAAATGTCGTTGCTGCTGTTCCCAAAATTATTCATGTCCCAGTTGAGAGAGATTGTACCCGATGATATTCTTGAAGACTCCGCACTTGGAGCGGAGACCGTTTCATGGCTTCGATGCCCAGGACGGCCGCCTGAGCTGCTTGAATGGTGGTAAAATAGGGAACCCCGCCAAAGACCGCGGCCTTCCGGATGGGAGCTGAATCTTCTTGCGACGCCGTCCCTCCCACGGTATTAACGACCAACGCAATGTCTTTGTTTTTAATGAAATCGACAATATGCGGGCGGCCTTCTTTAACTTTATTGACGGTTGTCACCTCAAGACCATGACTGGTCAAAAAGGCGGCGGTCCCTTTCGTGGCTTGAAGTGCAAACCCCAATGTCCGTAATCGTTTAGCTAATTCAAATGTAGCCGTTTTATCAGCCTCTTTGACGCTGAGCAAGGCCACGCCCTGAAGAGGAATGGGCATCCCGGCCGAAGCTTGTGATTTGGCAAACGCCCAACCAAAATTCTGATCGATTCCCATCACTTCACCGGTGGACCGCATTTCGGGACCTAACAGGACATCCGAGACCCCTAACTTGGTAAAAGGAAACACGGCTTCTTTAATCGACAAATGGGACAGTGGCGGACGGGCCAAAAAATGTAAATCTGATAACTTGTGCCCCATCATGACCTTCATGGCGAGTTTTGCTAAAGGGAATCCAATGGTTTTACTCACGAATGGTACGGTGCGGGAGGCTCGAGGATTGACTTCTAAAATAAACACCCGTTCGTCTTTGATGGCAAATTGAATATTCATCAATCCGACGACACCTAACTCTCTGGCCAGAAGGATGGTTTGCCGTTCGATTTCAGTAATAACGGCCGGTGCGAGAGAATAGGGGGGAAGGGAGCAGGCAGAATCACCGGAGTGAATGCCCGCCATTTCAACATGCTCCATAATCCCGGCCACGACGGCCCGTTCGCCATCCGCGATGGCATCTACATCCACTTCGATGGCATCTTCCAAATAATCATCTATGAGCAAAGGATGCTTGGCAAGATTAATGCCGGTATCCTCTAAATAGCGGTCCAACGCGGCGGCATCGTAAATGATCTTCATCGCTCGCCCTCCCAACACATAGGAAGGACGAACCATAACCGGATATCCAATGTTGACGGCAATGACATGAGCCTCATACGGCGCTCGAGCCGTTCCATTCTCCGGCTGAAGAAGATTTAATGTCTGAATTAACTCACTGAAGCGCTTTCGATCTTCCGCCCGGTCAATCGAGTCGGGTTGGGTACCTAAAATCGTGACGCCTTCATGTGCCAGGGGAACAGACAGTTTCAGAGGAGTTTGCCCCCCAAATTGGACGACGACTCCATCCGGACGTTCCCGTTGTATGATCCTCAACACGTCCTCAATTGTGAGCGGTTCAAAATAGAGGCGATCCGAAATGTCGTAATCCGTACTGACCGTTTCCGGGTTACAGTTGACCATAATGGTTTCAATGCCCATGTCCCGAAGCGCCATGGCCGCATGCACACAGCAATAATCAAATTCAATACCCTGTCCAATGCGGTTAGGCCCCCCCCCCAGGATCATCACTTTTTTCCGGGAGGTAGGTTTCGCTTCGCATACCGATCCAAATGTGGAATAAAGGTATGGAGTATGGGCTTCAAACTCCCCCCCGCAGGTATCCACCCGCTTAAATATGACTCCAGGCTCATCTTGGTCGGTGGATTCCCGGCAGAGGGCGCCATCTCCATCTCCACACAATAATTGGGTAAGCCGGTACTCGGAAAACCCGAGACGTTGGGCAACCAGACATAACTCCCTTAAACTATCCGGCACCGGCGAAATCATAGAAGGCGTGATGGGTTCCCCCAGACAATGCTTGGCCTCTCGCACCCAACGTGCTTCAAATTCCACGAGCTCGCGGATTTCTTGAACAAACCACGGATCAACCCGAGAAATCTGAAAAATGTCGTCAACCGATAGTCCTGCCCGAATGCCATCGGCCATATGCCACAGCCGATCCGAAGTGGGCGTTCGAATACCGGCCTGAATGCGTTCCAATACCACCGGATCGACGGAGGCATCCGCAAATCGTCCATCCAATCCATGAAGAGAGATAAGCCCGTACCGATCCGTCTCGAGGGAACGGATGGCCTTCTGTAACGCTTCCTTAAAGGTTTGTCCCAAGGCCATAGCCTCCCCCACCGATTTCATATGGGTCGTCAATGTCCGGTCCACACCTTGAAACTTTTCAAATGTGAACCGTGGAATCTTGACCACCACATAATCGATCGTCGGTTCGAAAGACGCCTTGGTCACCTGTGTAATATCGTTGGGAATTTCATCCAAGGTATAGCCCACCGCCAACTTCGCGGCAATTTTAGCAATGGGAAATCCGGTAGCTTTGGAGGCTAACGCCGAGCTACGTGAGACCCGAGGATTCATTTCGATAACCGTCAGTTCTCCATTGGCCGGATTGAGGGCAAACTGAATATTGGATCCGCCGGTGTCCACGCCGATTTCCCGGATGATTTTTAACGCGGCATTCCGCATGTATTGGTATTCTTTATCCGATAAGGTCATGGCCGGAGCCACCGTAATACTATCCCCGGTATGGACTCCCATGGGATCAAGGTTTTCGATGGGACATATGATCACCACGTTATCCTTCATGTCCCGCATGACTTCCAATTCATACTCTTTCCAACCCAACAGGGATTGCTCAACTAAGACTTGACCGACCGGACTGGTTACCAGAGCCCAGTCAATGAACTGCTCAAACTCTTCACGGTTATAGGCGATGTTTCCACCTGCTCCCCCCAGGGTGAACGAGGGGCGAACAATAGCTGGAAACCCAATCTGTTCAAGCAGTTCAAGGGCTTCTTTTTTAGAACGAATGGACCCGCTTGACGGAACCTTTAATCCGATCCGTTCCATGGCCTGCTTGAAGAGTTCGCGATCCTCAGCCTTTTGGATGGATTCATATGAAGCCCCGATAAGGGTGATCCCGTATTTCTCCAAAAGCCCTTGCTTAGCCAATTGAACGGTTAAATTCAGTGCGGTTTGCCCCCCCATGGTTGGCAATAAGGCATCTGGTTTGTCTCGTTGAAATATGGCTTCAACGACTTCGACCGTCATGGGTTCGACGTAGGTTCGATCCGCTAAGTCCGGATCGGTCATAATCGTGGCGGGATTACTGTTCAGGAGTACGACCTCATAGCCTTCGTCTTTCAACGCCCGACAGGCTTGGGTGCCGGAATAGTCAAACTCACAGGCTTGTCCAATCACAATTGGACCTGAACCAATCAAAAAAATACGATGAATGTCAGTACGACGTGGCATAACTCCCGATCTACGAAGAAAAAGTGGATAGTGATGAGGTCATCGATGGGCTTGTCCCTGAATGGGAGGATTCAGGGTGATACCATTTTAACGCCTGAGGAAGCCAGGCCTCGATTTGATTAATTCGAGACACATCAGAAGGGTGCGTGGATAAAAACTCAGGAATAGAGCTTTGACTCCGAAAACAATATTTGCCAATTAATTTTCGGGGACAACCACTCATCCGTTCCCAAAAAGGCACCGCCTCCCTGGGGTCATAACCGGCCTTGGCCATCAATTGCAAGCCAATATAGTCAGCTTCTGTTTCCTGCTCTCGGGAATTGGGCAAGGATACTCCTACTCCATAGGCACTCATGGCACCAATCGCCAGCCCCGGATCCACCCCTCCGGCTGCAGCTCCCGCCAAAGCCCCAATTTGCCCGATTTGCTCCAAAATCCCACGGCTATACCGCTCCGCTCCGTGACGCTGTAATGCATGGGCCACTTCATGAGCCATCACCGTAGCCAGACCGGCTTCGGTCTTCGTGTATTTAAGAATGCCTGTGAAAACGGCAACTTTTCCGCCAGGTAGGGCGAAAGCGTTAATTTGTTCGTCATCCTGGATCACGGCAAACTCCCAGACGTATTCCGGTTTATTCGCGGCTTTGGCAATACGCTGCCCAATACGATTGACCATAAGCGTGACTTCCGGATCTCGGCTGAGTCTCGCGCTTTTGAGCACTTCGCGAAAGGCTGAGAGACCCAAGGCGATTTCCTTTTCTTCTGAAATATAAATGAGTTGGTCGCGAGCCGTCCCCGGAGCTTTTTGGCAACCGAAGCTCCCCATCATCAGCAGGATACACATCATCCAACCAACGAGTCTGCCAACCGGATATACGGTATAAAGGAAGACAGGCTTGTGCATACAACACACTTTGGATCAAGGAATCCACATATACATAAATTGAGGTCCCCCACCACTCACAGCCCGAATAAGCGAACCGGAATCCACCGGTGGCAATCCCACCGCCCCAATCGTTGGAACCGTCATGCTTGAATATATATTAGCATGTCCGCCATTCCCTCCACGCCGATACGTGATCACCTGAGCGTCCTCTGCCAAATTGGCTTTTTGCTTTACCCAGTCGATCGCCTCATCCAAATATCCGACTTGATCAATCAGTCCTTTGCCCTTTGCCATGTCCGCCGTATAGATTCGGCCATCAGCCAGCGCACGGATCGGGGCTTTTGATAGATTGGGCCGACCAGCTTCCACTACCACAAGAAATCGCTGATATAAAGTATCGATCACATTTTGAAAAATCTCTCGCTCATCGTCTTTCAAGGGTTGAAAAGGAGACCCCATGGCCTTTTTGGGTCCGGAAACAATGGCAGTGGGCTGTACGCCAATTTTTTCCAATAACCCTTGGGCATTGGCGGTCAGCATAATGACTCCAATGCTCCCAGTAATCGTAGAGGGATGGGCCACAATGTAGTCCGATGCCATCGCCACGTAATAGCCTCCCGATGTGGCCATATCCATCATGGCAGCGACAACTGGAATCTTTTTTTCCTTTTTAAACTCCAAAATTTCATGATAAAGAATATCCGAGGCCGTGACGGTTCCGCCCGGCGTATTAATTCGCAACACCACTCCTTGGATCTGTTCATCCTTTTTGGCCAGCTCCAATTCTTCCTTGATTCGGGCCGGCAGACTGGGGTGCTCAATAAATCCTGATTCTTTTTTGGTATCCAACATTCCTGAGATATCCACGAGGAGAATCTTGGCTTCACCCTCCCCTTCCAAATTGACTTCTTGGAGGTTTCCGGTCCCGGGGATTAATGGCAAATAGATGCATCCGGATACCATCAATGCACAAGCCCACACCATCCAATAGACCACATAGGCTTTACGCATGAGCCTGCTCCTTCATCATACTGACGAATTGTTGAAACACATAAGCCGAATCATGCGGTCCCGGTGAAGCTTCGGGATGATATTGAACGGATAAAACCGGATGGTCGACTCCCCTGAAACCTTCACAGCATCCATCATTAAGACTGCGGTGAGTTACCTCAATATCCCCGAAGGGCGTGGAAAAACGCTGAAGGCCCATTGGTTGGCCAGAATCTCCTGGCGAGGGAATATGGACGGCAAAATTGTGATTCTGGGAAGTGATTTCTATTGTGCGTGAGGATAAATCCATGACGGGATGATTCCCCCCATGATGTCCAAATTTTAACTTATGGGTGGGTAGACCATGAGCCAGGCCAAGGATTTGATGACCCAAACAAATCCCTAAAATGGGTCTCCAGCCGATCAAATCTTGTACGGTTTTCCTAGCATAAGGAACCCCTTCCGGATCACCAGGCCCGTTCGAAAATACCAATCCATCCGGCTGAAGCCCACGGATGGTCTCGGCGGACGTCGAAGCTGGCACCACGTGAACCCGGCATCCGAGATCAACCAAGCTGCGTAAAATATTGTGTTTGACCCCAAAGTCCATAACGACCACCCGAAAGGTCGATGAAGGATGGGGTGTGGAACGGAGCGTGGCGGAAGGTAGTAAAGGAGGTGTGCCGTCGTTCCATTCATACGCGTTTTGGCAGGTCACCTCTTTCACTAAATCCCGGCCAACAAGAGTTGGAGCCGACCTGGCTTTCTGATGCAGTGAATCGCCATTGAGATCCACATGAGAAATCACCCCTACTTGGGACCCATGGTCACGCAGATGGGCTGTTAACGCTCTAGTGTCAAGGCCATGAATGCCCACGATATGATGTTCTGTAAGGTAATCCGAAAGAGTCTGTGAGGCCCGCCAGTTGCTCATTCGGCTGGCCGCTTCCCGAACGATAAATCCTTCAGCCCATACTTGCCGTGACTCGGCATCTTGAGGGGTCACACCATAGTTGCCAATTTGTGTCGCGGTCATAAGGACGATCTGCCCTTTATAGGACGGGTCGGTCAAAATTTCCTGATATCCGGTCATGGCGGTGTTGAACACTACTTCTCCTACCGTTTCCCCTTCGTAGCCTAGAGCGAGACCGGAAAAGACCGTGCCATCGGCCAAGGTAAGAAGCGCTCGCTTCATTGGGTTCCTCCATTCACTGAAGAGCCTTCGTCCGTCGATGGGGAAAGGGCAATGTCTGGTCTAATGGCGTGCACCACCATCCGCCGAAGTTTGATTATCAGCAAGCCAATCGCCAGTCCCAAATTGACCATATGGAGTCCGCGGACGATCATATGCACACGAAAAAATTCGGCATATGCCATCTCTTTCTCAGACTTTGATACTGCCTCAAAAGCCAATTCCTGTAAGGCCACGGCCTGAGGACCTAGCACTCCCATGATGCCGGTCGTCACAAGGAACATGCCAGCCAATAACCCCAGCTCACCTTTGGAAAGGGCCCAGAGAGTCGCCCCACCTATCCCGTAGGTCCGAAAACGAAGTCCAGCACAAATACCAAATACACCCAAGAGCCCTAAGTTCATATAGCCATATCCATCAAAAACTCTTCGTAAAAATCTTCCTGCCGGTTCCATTCCAAACGAATTAAACACAGCTGGGATCACCACACCAATGATCACCAATAATCCACCGACCCACAGGACCAATCCCAATATTTCCAGAAATAATCCGATGACACACCAATTCACCCGCCTTCTAGCCATGCTGAATTACCGATCTTCATACACAAGCCGTCCACCGACCAGGGTATGCTTTACGCGGCCTTTGACCTTCCAACCCCCGAATGGGGTATTCCGGCTTTTGGAACGAAATTGAACCGGATCAATTACCCATTCTTCCTTCGGATCAAAAATCACGACATCTGCCTCTTGGCCAATCCGAAGCGATCCAACCGGCAACTGAAATAATTTGGCCGGGCTTGTTGCCAATTTATCAATGGCCTGCTCCAGGGACAACACACCCTCTTCAACCAAACGAAGCGTTAAGGGAAGCGCTGTTTCAAACCCCACGATTCCAAAGGGTGCAGAGTCGAACTCTAATTGCTTTTCCTGAGCCGCATGGGGGGCATGGTCTGTGGCAATGACATCGATGGTCCCGTCTTTCAACCCGTCTTTCAGAGCCTGCACATCCAAATCCGTCCGCAAGGGTGGGTTCATCTTGGCATTGGAGTTATACCCTCTGACAGCCTCCTCCGTGACGGAGAAATGATGGGGGCAAACCTCCCCGCTCACAGGTAATCCCTGTTTCTTGGCCTGTCGTACTAATTCCACAGACCGGGCAGTGCTTAAATGCGCTAAATGAACATGGACGCCTGTTAAATGTGCCAGAGATAAATTACGGGCCACCATCACTTCCTCGGAGGCATGGGGAATTCCGGGAATCCCCAGCTCGGTCGACACAATCCCCTCATTCATACTGCCGCCACAGGACAAGTGTAAGTCCTCGCAGTGATCCACAACGGGCACCCCGAAAGCCTTGGCATATTCCATGGCACGGCGCATCACAAGGCTATTCATGACCGGGCGACCATCATCCGAAATCGCGACGCATCCGGCACCGACCAATTCCCCAATCTCGGCTAACTCCTCACCCATAGATTTTTTTGTGATGGCTCCAATTGGAAATACTCTGGCCGTGTCAGCTTCTCGCGCCTTGTTCAGAATAAATTCCGTAACCGATTCGTTGTCGTTGACCGGTTGAGTATTGGGCATACAGCAAATCGCCGTAAACCCCCCAGCAACCGCGGATGCTGAGCCGGTCTGAATGGTTTCCTTATACTCAAATCCCGGTTCCCGCAAATGACAGTGCAAATCCACAAACCCAGGGGCAATAACCCAGCCCGTGGCATCGATCGTACGGACATCCTGACTTTCGGTTAGCACGGTTTGGAGTGGACGTCCGACTTCAATAATTTTTCCCTCTTGGACAAGAACATCCGCAGGACCATTGAAATGTCCAGGATCAATGACGGTTCCTCCTCGAATAAGGATTGTTTCAAAGCGTGTGGGACCTGGTTGACGAGTCATGTGAATCCTTTATTTATTCCGGAAGGTGTATGTTATTCTTTATTCATTGACGCCATCGGATCGGACAGATCCCGATAATAAATACATCAAGGCCATACGGACCGATACTCCGTTCGAAACCTGGTTAAGAATGACCGCTGCGTCACTATCCGCCACCGAAGGAGAAATTTCCACTCCCCGGTTTAACGGACCCGGATGCATGACAATCGCTTCCGGTTTGGCGAGCTTGAGCCGGTCAGGAGTCAAGCAATACAGCTTGGCATATTCACGAATACTCGGCAGTAACGCTTGTCCCAGCCGTTCACGTTGCAGGCGCAACATAATAATGGCATCCGCCCCAACCAAGGCTTCCTCAAACTGGTAATAGACACTGACCCCAAATTGTTCAATGCACAGAGGCAGCATAGTCGGGGGAGCAACGACCCGGACATGAGCGCCCAACTTGGTTAAGGCTAGCATATTGGACCGAGCCACTCGGCTATGGGCAATATCCCCCACAATCACTACCGTCAGCCCTTCAATTTGCCCTTTTTTTTCCTTAAGGGTAAACAGATCCAACAAAGCCTGCGTGGGGTGCTCGTGCCAGCCATCACCAGCATTAATAACGGAGGACCGAACCGCTCCAGCTAAATTTTCCGCCGCCCCGGGGGAGGAGTGCCGAAGCACGATAATATCGGCCTGCATGGATTCAATATTCCTGGCCGTATCGATCAAGGTTTCCCCTTTGACCACGCTGCTGGTTGACGGAGAAAAATTAATGACATCAGCACTCAATCGTTTTGCGGCCAATTCAAACGACGTGCGAGTTCGTGTACTGGGTTCGAAGAATAAATTCACTACCGTTTTTCCACGCAGAGCCGGTACTTTCTTGATATCCCGTCCGCCAACCTCTTTCAGGGACTCCGCAGTGGTCAGAATTAAATGGATTTCATCGGCGGAGAGGGACGCGATGGTCAGCAGATCTTTTCGGTTCAACCCCATACAAGAAAGTCCTACATTAGGCCGGAACGATGGAAACCCGATCTACCTCTCCTAATTCTTTGAAAAATACCCGAACCTTTTCTTCCTTGGCAGTTGGGAGACTTTTCCCGACATAGTTGGCCCTGATGGGTAATTGCCGATGTCCACGATCGACCAACACCGCCAATTGCACTTCTTCCGGCCTACCCAGATCCATCAACCCGTCCATGGCGGCCCGAATGGTACGACCGGTAAACAATACGTCATCCACTAACACAATTTTCATGTCCGTAATATTAAATGAAATAGTGGTTTTTCGGATTTCAGGTTGATCAATTCGTAAAGACAAGTCATCCCGGTAGAGGGTAATGTCCAATTCGCCAATGGGAACCTCGGCATGCTCAATTTGGCCAATCAATGCGCCAATACGTTGAGCCAAAAATTCGCCTCCCGTTCGGATCCCCACCAAAGCCAGATGTCCCAGCCCCTTATTCCGTTCTAATATTTCGTGGCTAATGCGCGTCAAGGTCCGGTTCATTTCCTGAGCATCCATCAGGATCCGTTCGGAAGGCGCTTGAGAAGAAGAAAGTGATCGATTTGGCATAGTCTTCGTGGCTGAATGTCAAAAAAAACCCTCCCCAGACATTTCTGAGAAGGGTAAATGTGTCAGGCCGGCCATGGCCCCTTCATACGTTTCTTGCTCCTTACCCACCTCTCTGGATGGGTCTTAAAGGTTTCCCAATCCTATTCGCGATCCAAGTTGGTGTCAAGAGGAATGAAACAGAAGAATGTAGGGCTGCCATCAAAAGACTGTCCACTTTTCCTATTGAGGAACGATCAACATCAAAATGCGATTTAGGAGCCGTTCACGGTTTACTGTATGACAGAGGTAAGCGTGGTCTGTACGAGTAGTGAATTCCTGATCGTTTGGCCTCTTGGCGAAAGAACGATTGCTCGTAGGATTTTCAGCTTGAAGATGATTCGGATGGCGGCTCAGTGGGCCAACGCAGATGATCCCGATACATCTCTAAATCCAATTGTTCAGGAAGAGCAGCGACTTGGCCTTGAAGATGCTGCAACGTCTGAATCATTGCATAGATACGGTAATGTTTGCTTTTCTCCCACAAAGCGTCCTGTTCTTCTTGGAATTCCTCAATCTTTATATTCATTTTTTCCATGAGTAGGGCTTTAAGATAGTGGATTTCCGTTTCTTGATGAGCCAAGGCATGTGCCAAGACGACTAACTGCTTTTCTTGCTCCGTCATTCCTCGACTCCTTTCTTAGTCCTTTTGGACGATCCAGACGATCAGATCAGGATTGATCCAGCCATAGGGCAAAATGGTTTGGTGAATACGAAAGGTCGGCAAGTCGGCCCCTGATTCCGCATGCAACACCTGCAGGCCTTTTTGTTGAAGCATGGATCCCAAAACTGATGGACCAGCGATACAGGCAAGGCTGCCAGGAGTGAGATGTGATGCGACCCATGTACTCCATCGATCGTGGTGCCTAGGATCGGGATAGTCCGCAAAAGGTATCCAAAGATTGATCCAATCAAACCTCTCCTCATTCGGCTCAAGCTCACGCGTTTCGTATGGCAGAAATTGAAAATGAGAAAGCCAAGCCAGGTGTCCGCGGCGAGCCAGTTGGTTCCAAATCCCTTGAGCATATTTTTGGGCAAATTCCGGCCAAGCATACCAAATCGTATAGCGTTGCGGATGCTGGTACTCGATGCAGGAAGCTAGGGCCGCTTCACAATGGGCGAGTAAAACCCGTTTGGCATGCGCTCGTCTCACACGTAACTCCGGCTGTTCCTCAAAAAAATCATCCAGAAAATCAAACACGAACGGCTGACTTTCTTTTTCCCCGATCAGTTCTTGCCGATCCGGGTATAACAAAACCGCAGCAAAGGCGTGAGCAGGTTGTAGGGAAGGTGCCCCCTTGGGAAAACAATCACGCCAGGTTGAAGGAAAGGGTTCATAGTTCTCTAACGCCCTTGATTCGGAGAGTTGCCATGGAGCTTGAGCAATGAATTCCCGCCTCGATGGCCCGTCAGATATAATTAATCGCTGATCCGCTGAATACACTCCCCGGTTATCAGAGACCGGTCTTCCGGCTTCGCTGACTCGTGAATAGGCTAATCCTGAAGGATCATCCCAGACCGTGGCTTTTTGAATAGTGTGCTGCTTGATGGTTACGCATAATCGTTGTGCCTGATCCACATAGCGAACGGGATAATCTGAGGCAGGCAGCCAACGCACCTCTTGTGAGCGTTGAGGATCCAAAAACACCGGCAAAGGCAATTCGTTCGTGGCAAGGGAGGGAGCAAAGAACAGGCTGAATAATCGAAAGGCGGCTTCAGATGGATAGACCGGAATTCCCCGATAGAACAGGGGACAAGCGCCATCCGGGTTTTGATCATCGTACAGTCCCCGAATGAGTTCAAATGTGGCACTGCCCGTTCCCGGAAGAAGAGATAAAAATAATTCGACGACTGGGAGATAATTGATCCGTCCCCATTCCATTCGGCTCATGCACGACATAAAGCGAGCCTCTTCGAATACTCCATGCGGCAACACATAAAAAGCGTCTTTGACTTGACGAATCGTAGCCTTCCCATCTTTGTGCAGAAGCAAATCTTCATCCCGATAAAAAAATGTGATGGTATCCATGTCAGTCTGCATGGATCGAGCGGCCATTTGTCGCAGATCATCCCTCGTTAACCGTTCCCACCCAGGCTTTCGTGACAGATCCAGAGAAATGGTATTGACCAACCCTTCCGGTTTAATTCCCACCCATTGTCCCCAATCTAGCCATAATCTCGCCGCAACCAGCTTCACCTCTCCATTATCCCGTTCTTTCCAAAGGCATTCATGTAAAGGGTGTCCTTCTGGATCGGTCAGGAGAATGCGGCGGCCATGTCGGCCATAGAACACGCGATGGCCGGAAGGCTGTTCGATCAGACGACCGCCTGAGGATTTCCAGTCCGAGACATATTGTAAATTTTCAGAAAAACGAACGGCGTCGGGATGTTCAAGAAAGGCAGCCATATTGTCCGGGATGCCAAACCACCACCGGGTGAGCGGAAATCACAGTGATGATGGGGTAGAGCGCATGAACGTATTGACAAGAAAAACGCTGATTTTGATTACTCTCGAATTTGGCCAGTGCCATAAACCACAAACTTTGAACACGTCAGGTCTTCCAAACCCATGGGGCCTCTGGCATGAATCCTGGTGGTACTGATGCCGATTTCCGCCCCCAAGCCGAATTCGTATCCGTCATTCAATCGGGTGGAGGCATTCACCATAACCGCACTGGAGTCCACTTCTCGTAAAAACCGCATGGCTCGATCGTAATCATTGGTTACAATCGATTCAGTGTGCCGTGATCCATAGTGATCAATATGGTCCATAGCCTCATCCATATCCTTCACCACCTTAATGGCAAGCGTCAAAGACAGAAACTCCTGTCCAAAGTCGTCTTCTTGGGCTGCGTTGGCATGAGGAATGATCTGACAAGTTTTAGGACAACCCCGCACTTCCACTCCGTTTTCCTGTAATGCCTTGCCAAGTGGCACCAACAACTTTTTGGCAATTTTTTCATGAACCAGCAGGGTTTCCAAAGCATTGCAGGTAGAACACCGCTGAACTTTGGCATTGACACTGAGGCGCTGGGCCATCTCCAGATCGACATCACTATCCACATACATGTGACAAACCCCTTTATCATGTTTGATCACGGGGATTGTGGCATGCTGGGTCACAGTTTTCATTAAGGCATCTCCCCCACGGGGAATAATCACGTCGACATACCGGTCACTTTTCAGCAAGGCCAAAACAACCTCACGTTCTGGCCGATCAATAAAAGTGATGGCACCCTCTGGAATACCGGCTTTTTGCGCGGCTTCTCCGAGGATTTCAGCGATGGCAGTGTTGGAATGAATGGCTTCTGAACCGCCCCGCAATACACAGACATTTCCAGATTTGAGGCATAATGCAGCGGCATCGGCGGTGACATTGGGACGGGATTCATAAATAATGCCAATGACCCCAATAGGCACACGTATCCGCCCGACTTTCATTCCGTTGGGCCGCTGCCAGATTCCCATGGATGACCCCACGGGATCACGAAGTTGGGCGATTTCTCGAAGCTGTTTGGCCATATCAGCAATGCGGGCCGAGGTTAACCGAAGTCGATCAGCCATGGCGGCTCGACTGGGATCCCCTTCAAAAACCTCTAAGTCTTTGGCATTGGCCTCGAGAAGGCGCTCCTCTCCCTCTAGCAATCCCTCAGCCATGGCTTCCAATGCGGCGTTTTTTTTCATGGTCAGCAAACTGCTAAGTGGCCGAACCGCTGACCGAGCCTTGATCAGAAGCTGTTCAAGGTATTCTTCCGTGGTTAATTCCGGCGATTCTTCTGTAACCTCAAGAGTTTCTTGAATATCGTTTTCCATGAGGAAGAGTTTCCTTACTCAAAAAGCGGTGAGAGAACATTGTGTCATGAGAAAATTCAATTTCGGAGAATACCTTCCAATTATAAAAACCGTCAAGAAAGGTAAAAATACGAAATTTATCCCGTGTGAAGATGCTCATCTTGCTTTTTAGCGAGTATTCCTGGTACACACTTCAGCCTATTCTATTTGTAGTCGTATTCTCTTCCGCCAAGCGTGCCGAGGTAGCTCAGTTGGCAGAGCACAGCCCTGAAAAGGCTGGTGTCGACAGTTCGATTCTGTCCCTCGGCACCAATTCTCCCTCGTTTCTCCTATTTCAATGTCTTCAATACGCACTCTCAGAAGGATATAATTCATCACGGCCAATGATATTTTCTCTGCCAGGAAAGGAGACCCTTGCCATGATTGGTCCACTGTTTAGAAACCGGCTGTGTTCTTTGCTCCTTTCCTCCATGATGTTTATCATCTCATCAACTGTATTTGTATTTGCCGGGGATGGTCCGCCCCCCCAGGTCCCTCAAAAAGTCACAACCCGAACGGTCGTTGCCGATCTCCTCATGATTGATGAAAATTTTTATGTAGTACGAGGAGAGCGTGGGGAAATTCGGATTGAAGTCACATCGGAGACCAAAATTTCCGAAACGTTCAAATTTGGAGACCGAATTAAAGCCATTCTCTTGCCGAATGATGAAGCCATTTCTATTATCCGGGCTCAAGCAGGAGAATCGGTTGGCATAACCAGCCACAGCCCTTCTTCCGGCCCAGAAGGGAAAAGCTCGGATTTTTCGCAAAAAATAGCCCCAGCGCCTTCCCCCTCGCAACCCTCCCCACCCGCACCGTCACTTCCACCAGCGCCTTCATCTGCTGCCTTGTCCGGACACAACAATCGAATCATTATTGCTGACCTATTAATGGTGGATGGGAGCTTCTTTATCGTTCGAACTGAACGAGGGGAAATTCAGATTGAGGTCACGCCAGCCACAATACTAGAAGAAAAATTTAAATTTGGTGACCGGATCAAGGCGGTAGTCACTCCTAATGATAAAGCCCTCTCTGTTGTACGAGCATCCGCTAATGAACCCAATAGCATTCGAGTGGAAGAGGGGCCGACTCCGGTACCGCGAACCACACAGCAGACCTCACCAATTCCGACAGATTCTACTAAGCCTCAAGATGCTCCTCCTCCCCAGGCAGGATCAAAAGGAAAAATCATCATTGCCGATATTCTTATGGTAGATGGCGATTTTTTGGTGGTGCGTGGAGAGCGAGGGGAAATTCGGATTGAAATCACTCCGAACACGAAAATCTCAGAAAAGTTTGGCTTTGGGGATCGAATCAAAGCAGTTGTGCTCCCCAACGATAAAGCCATTTCCGTGGAGCGTGCGTCCCGGTAGACTCAAAATGTTTGATTGTCATTCTAGAGTCAGAACTTCGATGATTCTCGGAAGGGGAATGCTACCAAGACAACCACCCGGGGAAGTTAGAGATGAGAATTGGAGGGAATCTGTGAAACCCAACAGTGCAGCCCACGAAATCTAGTTAATGACAGCTTCTTGAGGCCATGCCAGGTGAAGCCAAGTCTTCTAGACTTCGACTTTCGAAGGCTTGGGTTCTCGATCAATAATTTGTTGAAGAATTTTGCGATAGGCTCGAATCCGCTTGACATATTGAACCGGTTCCCAGCCACGAGCATAGCGGTGAGGAAGGGTTTGGTAATATTCCTTCTTAGAGAGTAACGGCAAGACTTCCTTCAGGTCTTCCCATTTACTTGAATCTTTCCCAAGTTGTTCCGCCAACAACCGGGCATCTTTCATGTGCCCAAATCCGACATTATAGGCAGCCAGGGCCACAAACATGCGGTCCGGCATCCGGATTTCAGAAGGCACCCGTTTATGTAAATAGGAAAGATACCGGGCTCCGCCGGAAATGCTTTTGGCGGGATCCAACCGATTTTGAATACCCAGGTCACTGGCGGTAGAGCGGGTCAACATCATTAATCCACGGACGCCGGTCGGGCTCACCGCATGGCGATTCCATTTAGACTCCTGGTAGGCCACGGAAGCCAAAAGTGTCCACGGCACGCCGGTGGATTTTTCAGCCTGCTCGAACTCCTCACGGTAGTAAGGCAAGCGGGTCTCAATATGACGTAAAAAAGTTTGAATTTCGTAGGAAGGGAGCTTGTTGCCAATTATGGGCACAAGCTCACTGTGTGACATCGCATTTTGTTGGTAATGGGGGATTTCCCACAGCATCAACAGAGTGCCCAACAACAACAGGACAAGGCACATTTGTTTGACGAGGTACTTCATGGTCTCCATAGTCTCGAAAACCCCTTGTGAGAGTTTAATCCTAGGAATTATGAATTCGCTCTATCTCTTCTATGTAATTAATCGATGACGTCGTATGGTTGTTACAAGATCTGGCAGGCAAAGTGAGGTCATATTCGCACAAAAGATCAGACCTTACAAGATAAAATTTCTGCCTTTTCTAGGCAAAAATGTGGCATTAAGGCCAGTTTTTGTAAGCAAGTCAAGAGTTTAGCCGAAATTCACTGTAATCCCATAGAGATATAAAAACCATCAAGATAATGTGAGAATGTCACCTATGAATCTTTTTCGGTTCAAAATTTCTATGAATTAACCCCTATGCATCTGGGACGTGTCGCACCTACCCTCACACACCATAGGTCAATCATGAGTGGCTTCGCACGGCTGGCATCTCGAGAGATCAGGCCTCGAGTTTCTCAAGGAGAGGGCTCGAAGATTCTTAGCTTTTTTTCTGGGTAAAGACCGCAGCATCACAGGAAAAATATTTAATCTGCTTGAGAGGAATGATGACAATTTCCTTTGGCGTATCCACTTCCAAAATTTCCATGTCATCACTAATTGTATGACGTATGGCATCTTTGAATTCCACTTCTTGGTTATCGACGAAAACGATTTTCACCCAATATTGCACAGGTCAACTCCTTTCCGGAAACGTTGAATCCACATTTTCTTGAGTAAGGCCGCATTGATACATGTCATGATGACGAAGCTTTTCCCAATTCGGCAGACCGGCTGGTCGCCGCCTCAACCGCCTTAATTACGGTCGCACGTAACCCTCCGGCTTCCAATTCTCGCAACCCGGCAATGGTTGTCCCCCCGGGAGACGTCACGCGATCTTTTAAGACAGCCGGATGGTCGCCGGACGATTCAACCATTTTGGCGGCCCCAAGCACGGTTTGCGTGGCGAGAACAGAAGCCGTTGCTCTCGGTAATCCGACCCGCACACCAGCATCGGTTAACGCTTCAATCATCAGATACACATAGGCCGGTCCGCTTCCGCTCAACCCGGTGACCGCATCCATGAGAGATTCCTCCACGGTCACCACTTTCCCCACTGCTTCAAAAATTCCAATGGCGAATTGTGACTGTGAAGAATCAACCTGTGGGCCGAAGGCCAGGGCCGTCACGCCCTGCTGCACAATGGCGGGGGTGTTGGGCATAGCCCGAATAATTGTCGCGTCCCCCCCTAAATGATCGGAGAGACGTTTAAGGGGATAACCGGCAGCCACCGAAATCATCAGCATGCCAGAAGACAGAGTTGAGCGAATCTCGGCAAGTACCGAGTCCATGGTCTGCGGCTTCACACAGAGCAGTACCACGTCGCTCCATTTCGCCAAATCCACATTGCTGGAAAACGGAGCAACCCCATAGGTGTCCTGAATGTATTGAAGGCGCACGGATGATACATCCGTCACGCCGATAGCAGAGGCTTGGGCGACCCCGGCGTTGAGGATGCCGGACACTAAGGCCTCGGCCATATTCCCGGCCCCAATGAGTCCAATTTTTCGTGCGGGCTTCACGGGGCGAGTATAGCCTGAGGGTGAGTAGGGTTCAACTTCAGAAGATCCCAATTCCTCGCACGGCCTGTCATGGATTGCCCCCCTCTCCGCATTCGTACCAGAGATTCCGCCACTCCCTGTTGCTCCGCTGAAAAGATGAACGGTATAGTGAAAACAAGCAAGAGATTATTTTCCCCCACACTTATAGGCGCCTTTGTAACTCACGGTGACTTGCGTGCAAGTCAAAGGAGGTTGTTATGAAGAACTGGCCTAACATTCTGCTTAGCCTTTTCCTTGTCCTCAGCATGGGTCAGGAGAGTGACGCGCGACGCATTCATCTGACGCCTGATCAAAAAGCTCAATTAGCCAAAGCCGAAACCGTATTGATTGACGTCCTCGCCCTCACCGAAAAAGGTCCCCATGAAACGGCCTCCCTACGAGATACCATCACGTCCCGCATGAAGGTCCTGGGTTATACCATCGTGACCGATCCCCAACAGGCCCATGATGTCGAAGTAAAAGTGAAATGTGAAGAACGAAAGACCTGGGCCGGCACATCTCCCACGGGGGGAGATGTCGAGTTGTTTGATGCCCCGGATCGCCTGTGGAAAGGCCCCGCCTGCCTGCTCACCTATTTCCTCAACCATACGGACCTGGATTGGAAAAAAGAAGTCCGCACCCATTTTGCCGATGCCCGCCAGGCCGCACAAAAAGCGCACAGAGACGACGCAGGCCCGTATGCCATGGAACAGTTAAATCAGCGGTTGCAGGAATATGATTTTCCTGTCCTCCTCGCCAAGGAATGGGGCCAGGTGAATCGGCTGCTCGCATTATTGGACAATCCCCAAACCCCCAAACTGCGCAAAGTCAAAATTCTCTCCGTCCTGAGCGATCTGCATGCAGAAGAAGCGCTGCCGGAATTGACCAAGTTGCTGGAAACCACCGACCTCCAACAAGAAACCATCCAGGCACTGGCCGGAGCGGGAATTGATTCCATTCCCCTCCTGATTGATTTTTTTCAAAATAGCACCCAGACCGCAATTCGGGCCGAGGCGGCCAAAGCCCTGGGCAACCTGGCGTCCAGAAGTGGAGATCCCCGGACCATTCCCCCATTAGTGCAATACGTATCATCGGTCTTGCCCACACTGAACACCCCCGCGGATTTCAACTATCCACTTCTGACGGAAGTCGTTTGGGCCATTGGAAAATTACGATGGGAACAATCCTTACCCCCCATGCGGGAACTCCAAACAAAAGTCTGGCTCATTTTTGATAACTCCAAGCCCATGGCTGACTTGAGGGAAGCCGTCAGTTGGACCTATAAACAATTGGACTTGGACGGCCATTTGAGTTAAGGCATGCATTTTATAATATTTGCGATCTCATCATCTTGTATCTCTTGAGGGAGGCACCGGAATGAAACGTTGGGGAATCGGCGGGCTATCCATCATGCTCACAGTGATCGTCCTGGTTACGGATGGACAAGCCAGGCGCACCTATTTCACCCCGGAACAAAAAGCGAAGATTGAACAGATTCAGACAGTCTGGGTCAATGTGCTGGCCCTGACGGAACGGGGAAAAGTGAACGGGGACGCCATCCAAGCCGTCATCCGGCAACGGTTGGAACCGTTAGGATATACCATTGTGATCAGCCGCGAGGTCCCGGCCGATGTCATGCTCATGGTGAAATGCGAAGAGCGAAAAAAATGGTCGGGCACGACTCGCGCGGGCGGAGATGCGGACCATGTCGATGCCCCGGCCCGTTTATGGAAAGGGCCGGCCTGCCTATTTTCCTATATCTTGGATGGCCGGGATCTCGGTTGGTACCGGGAAGCGCGGACGCCCTTTGAAGATCCTGGCGCGGCAGCCAAGGAAGCGCACGCGGAAAAATCCGGCCCTTTTGCCATGACACAGCTGGCCGAACGACTCCAGGAATTTGATTTTCCCGTCATGATCGCCGCCGAGTGGGGACATGATGCCCGCCTCCTGTCGCTCCTTAAAGATCCTCAGACCTCCAACAAACGAAAACTCAAAATCCTGTCCCTGCTCCCTCAAGTGGGATCAACCGACGCCATCCCCTATCTCAAAGAGATGATGAACGACACAGACCTGGCGGAAGAGGCCATTGTGGCGCTCTCGGCTTCCGGCTCCGAGGCCGTTCCGCTGCTGACCGATATTTTCCAAAGCAATCCGGATTCCGCCATCCGCGCAGCCGCCGCAAAAGGCTTGGGGGAAATCGGATCCCATACCGGCGATCCCACCATCACCCCGCCCCTGCTGGACTATCTCAAGGAAAGCTTGAAAATCATGAAAGCTTCCTCGGATATCAATTTCCCCATCCTCACCGAAGTCGTGTGGAGTCTGGGAAAGCTGCGAAATGAACAAACCATCCCGCCTATTCGGGAATTAGAAAAAAAAGTCTGGCTCATCTATGACACGTCCAAGGAAATGACGGAACTGCGGGATGCCACCAATTGGACGGTTAAGCAAGTGGACATGGACGGTCAGATCCAATAGAGGCCGCGTGACTGTGCTGGCCACCGTGAACTCCCGCAACACATGGAAACGAAGAAGTGTGGCCTTAGGGTTCTGGCTGCTGTGTCACGCTGGCGTCTTCCTCGCCGAATCCTTCGGACAGGGGACGGGCGAATTGGCGGAAATGGATCGCTTGGTACGGCAGACCAATGAACTGGCCGCACAAGCCGATCCGGAAGGCGCAGCCCAAGCCATCGGCAAAGCCGCCATGATGGCAGACATCCTCACCAAACAATCCTCGGAGCCTTTTACCCAATCGGTCTTTCAAGCCGCCTCCCGGCAATATCGCGCACAGGAGCGAGGCCTCCGGGCCCTGGCCCTCTATGAACGCGGCGGCGGGATGCCCCCCGCACCGGCAGGCATCTGCCACGCCCTGACCCAAGCCGTCGACCAACTCCGCGAATCCAAGGAAACCCTTACCCGCAGTCCAGCTCCGGCTCAAGCAGAGATGGCCGCCCGGCAACTCGCGCTACTGACCCACAACCAGGAATGGGAACATCTCATGAAAGGCCTACACGAAGTCGTTGAATGCACCGAAAAATGAAGGTTGCTTACGTCCTAAATTTTCATGAATCAATTTGGCCCTATCACGAAAAAACCATCATAGGATGAGTGCAAAGAATTCATGCCAGATCAAATGAACATGCTTTAATCAATTCTCTAGACATCTCCGAGAGAGGTGTTTTGCAGGGATTTCAACACCGTGTCTAAAAGATCTTTGGCGGTGGGAGAACTTGAGTACAGCTGAAACAGAACACCTTCAATAGCCGATTCTTCCCAAGATGCAAAAGGTATCAATCCAGCATGAGGAGAAGAAGGGGAAAATGGTGGATGAGCTGTTGTCAAATAGTGTGTAAAAAAGTTAAGCGGCGACCTTCTCCTTTGGGCCTCCTTCCCTATCCACATCCCGCTGGCCTGCTGCCACCCTTGCCACTAAGTGGGGTGCATTGAGTTTTCGAAAGTTCTGCTCGGCCACCATGAGAGTCTTCCAAATCAAACAGGTGGCATTGCCTGACGATTTGAATCGGCGTGATGCTCCGGTGCGCAGGCGCACCCGCGAGAAGGGCGACTCGACGATATTGGAGGTCCGCAAGTGTTTCCAGTGTGCCCGGGGAAAGTCATAATACTGCGTCAAGCGGTCCCAGTTCTCCACGACCGTGCGCACGGATTTGGGATACGCCCGAAAGGTTGTCTCAAACCGTTTTCGCTCCTGCCTCGCCTGCGCCGGCGTCTCGGCATACATCATAGCCCGCAGCTGGGATTTGGCCTTGGCCTGCATCGGCTTGGGCAGCGCATCCAGCACATTCAGCATCTTATGATTCCAGCAGAGCTGTTCGCCCGCCTCGGGAAACACCTCCCCCACGGCAGCCCACAACCCTAAATGCCCATCGCCCACCATCAGTCGCACGGTCGTCAGTCCGCGTTGCTTGAGGTGCCGTAGTACTGCTGCCCATGACTCTTTGCTCTCCCGATAGCCCACTTCCACCGCCAAAATCCGTTTGCTCCCATCCTGCATGGCGCCGATGACGACGAGCAGAGCGGTTTTCTCTTTGCCCAATCCTGCTTTCACGTAAATCCCATCCGCCCACAAATACGCCAGCTGGCTTTCCTCAAGCGGTGTCCCTTGCCACTGCTCATACTCCAGGGCCCACTTCTCTTTGAGACGCTGGAGGGAGGACGCCGATAATGGCGCCCCGGCCCCTAACAAGCCCCGCAAGGCCAACTCAAAATCGCCACTGGCCAGTCCGTGCAGATATAATTCCGGTAACAGCTCACGAACCTCGCGGCTTTGACGCCGAAAGAGTGGCAACACCCGAGAGACAAACCGCTCCTCCAGGTTGCGAATGCGGGGGCGGCGGACTTCGATCGTTCCCAAACTCAAGGTGACTCGTCGGGGGCGCCCATAGCCATTACGATAGCCAGGCTGCTCGTCAGCCATGGCCTTTCTCACACTCTTCTCTCGCCCTAAGAAGTCCGTGACCTCCTGCTCCAGGAGATCTTGTAGCCACCCCTGAATCTTCTGCCGGGCATACGCTTCCACACAGCCGTACAGAACATCCTTTGACTCCCCCTCTCCGTTGTGCTTTCCTTTCATTGGCGTATCCTTTCTCCGCCTGTTCATTCAGACAGGGTGTTGGTGATGCTTCACCCAAAAGGGTACGCCGCCCTACATTCTATTTCCACACTTATTGATGGTAGCTCATGGTGGATTGTTCCCTGGGTTTACTGGCCAAGGATCACCTGGATTCCAGAACTTCAAAGCAGTTTGGATGGTTGCCCAACTCATAATTAAAGTCTCCTATGGAAATTTCGAAAAAACTAATTGCTAAAGGCCGGATAGCCACTATCCATTAGTTCCTGTACCGTGGCCGCCAATAAGTGGATGTTTCCATCTTCAAATGCAACCCCCATAATAAAATAGAAATTTCCTTCAGCATGACTTTGGGGCAGACCTTCATATGGGCCTCCCTTAAGAAAATGGACATTAAACTTCTCGGCGTGCACCTTTCCCTTAAGGACTTCGTATACTTTAATCAGGACCGTGTTATTCCCTTTTTCACCGAACGGAGATCCAATTACCTGGACTTTGGCCATAAAGAAGGAACGAGGGTCAGGAGAACGACTTACAATTGACTGACTATCCTCATACACTTTGTTAGGAATAGGGTATTCGAAAAATTGGACCCTTACCGAACCCCAATAACTCGTAGCCATTCCATCCTCCCCTAACCCCAATACCACCAATAAAATAATGAGACTTTTTATTACATTCGACATTTTTAAGATTCTCTCTCCTGGAAAAATTGCTGATTCTTCACACCCCGTCTCCTCGCGGGTCGTCTCAGTACCCCTGGCTCAGACTGAAGCTCCTGGTGTTTTGGCCACATTGTCCATTGAAGCCTTATTGGGGGCTTGAGGACCTGCCACCACCGGTGCCAGAGTAAACCGCTTATATGTTTTGTTCTTGAACACCGACTCTTCGAGTTTCTTCACCAACGCTTGCGCGACTTCCTTGGGCGCCCCTGGAGTGCTCCCCGAAAATTGGACCATTTAATATGTTAGGTTTTCCTCAACCAGAGGAGGACTGGCATGAAGACGAAGCGATTTTCGGAAGAGCAGATTGTGCGGATTCTGCGGGATGCGGACACAAAAACGATTGAGGCGGCCGCTCGGCAACACGGGGTGTCGGAGCAATCCATTTATCGATGGAAACGCCAGTTTGGGCAGATGGATGTGGCAGAGGTACGGGAACTCCGGCACCTGCGGCAAGAAAATGCTCGGCTGAAGAAAGTCTTAGCGGAACGGGATTTAGAAGTGGAAGTGATGAAGGAGCTGCAGGCAAAAAAGTGGTAAGCCCACGGGCACGCCGCCACGCGGCCCAAGCCGCCTGTGCGCGTGGGCTCAGTCAACGGCGCGCCGCCTGGCTCTGTGCGACCCCTCGTTCCGGGCTGAGCTATGAGGCCACGGGACCTCACCGGGATCGGCGGCTCGCCCAAGCCCTCCGTGGGGTGGCCAAGCGGTATCCGCAATGGGGGTATCGCCTGGCCGGAAGTTTTCTCCGGCACCGGGGATGGCACGTGAATGTGAAACGAGTCTATCGAGTGTGGTGCCAGTGTGGCTTGCAGGTGCCCAGACGCAAGCCCCGCAAGAAAGTGGTGACGGGAGCCACGCTGCAGCCCACGGCCACGCAGCGCAATGAGGTCTGGAGTTGGGATTTTGTCCATGACGCGACAACGAGGGGGGCGGCCTTCCGCTGTTTGACGGTGAAGGATGAGGCCACGTGCTTCTGTGTAGCCATTGAAGTGGAACGCTCCTTCTCCCAGCAGCAGGTGCTGACCGTCTTGAAGCGGCTGGTGGGCCTCTATGGAGCGCCGCGCTTTCTCCGCAGTGACAATGGACCTGAGCTGCGGGCGCAACCCTTACTCACTTTTTGTGCGCACCATGGGATTACCCCCAGTCGGATTACCCCGGGGAAACCCTGGCAGAATGGGAGCAATGAAAGTTTCAATGGGACGTTTCGACGGGAATGTTTGGATGCGGAATCGTTTCGCCATGTGTCGGAAGCCCAAGTCGTGATCGAAGACTGGCGCCGGCGGTATAATCAGGAGCGGCCGCATAGTACACTAGGGTATCAGACGCCAGCCAGTGTCTACTGGAAGGCAGAAAGGCAAGGGGCCGGTTCCGAAGCGAGTTCGGGACCCGCGCCGAAAAATTCGCCCCACATATTTGACCATACAGCAACGATCGGAGTACGCCCCGACTGAGAGGTCGGGGGAAAATCAACCACCAGGGGCAGTGAACAAGCCAAGATCACCCGGAAAACCTAACATGCCCAGTGGCCAAAAATCGGGGGCAGCTC
>JACKFE010000002.1 GCA_020632635.1 Nitrospiraceae bacterium | reverse complement strand
TCGGCTGGTTGGCCCAATCCAGATAGCCTAATGATCGGGCATAACGATTGAACTGATGTTTGGTCCGCTGATGATACTGGGTGACCTGGTCAAGCGGGGACAGCGGATCAGCAGGAAGGTCGGCGGCGGTCATGAGCAGAGTGTAGCATCCGGCTCCTCCCGGTCGTCCAGAAGACACAGGCCATGCCAATCGAGGCCGGCCAAACTGAAAAAACCGGGTTGCGGTTATTATCCGATTCTGGCCAAATAGGCATTGGAAAGAGAACGGACGTGTGTAATTCGTGGGAGCGAGGTGAACACGACTGATGCATGACAATGCCTACAAAGCGTTTGTGTCATCGACCTATCTGGATTTGAAGGATCACCGGGCGAGGGTGATTGGTGCGTTGCGGGGCATGGGCATGTTTGTCGATCCGATGGAGGATTGGAAGGCTGATTCGGACGAGCCCAAAAAATTTTCTCAAGAACGGATGGAGGGCTGTGACCTCTGTGTCCTCTTGGTAGCCTTTCGCCGAGGCTATATCCCCGATGGAGAAACAAAAAGTATCACGCAGTTGGAATATGAGGCGGCCGTCAAGCAGGGCGTGGAGATCCGAGTCTATTTGTTGAACGAAGAGGCCGCGTGGCCTAGAAAATTTGATGAATTGGATAAAGATCCCAACCTCAGAGTATGGCGAACCCAATTAGGGAAAAAACATGGCGTGGAATTCTTCAGCACGGATGCTTCTACTCTGGATGTGAGTGGAGCCATCGGCCGATGGTTGACGAAGAAAAATAAGGGTCAGCCTCCGGCGGTGCAGCGGATCGACTGGCCGGAGGGGCAATCGCCCTACCCCGGCTTGGAATGGTTCGATGAAGAATATGCCCCGTTGTTCTTTGGCCGGGAGCGGGAAGTGGCGGACATTCTGGCCAAGATGCGTGAGCCGAAGGGGCGTCTGCTCATCATCAGCGGGGCCTCGGGGTCGGGCAAGTCATCCCTGGTCGGAGCGGGCCTCTGGAAGGCCCTGATCAAGGAAGGACGGTTGGCAGGGAGTACCGGATGGAAATGGATGCGGATGCAGCCTAGCGATGGGGAGACGCCTTGGCAGGCGCTCACAGCAGGGTTGAAATCGACATTCCCCAAAATCAAAAAACGGCCTGTGGATTTGGCGCGAGAATTTTCCGGCGGGGAGACCTCGCTGAGTGACGTGTTGCAGGATTATTTAACGACCGGGCAAGAACTCGTCCTGTTTATCGACCAACTAGAAGAAGTGTTTACCCAAGGGTTTGCTCAAGAAGACGTTCGGCCTTTCATAAACGGTCTGGTGGAGATGGCGCATGCATCAGGAAGCCGGATACGGGTGTTGGCCACCATCCGGTCGGAATTCATCGAAACATTATCGGAATGTGAAACCGTACGCACGCACCTCAATCAGGGCTATCAATATTTGGTGGGCTCCGTGTCTCCCAGAATGCTGCAGGACATGATCGAACGACCGGCGCAGGCCACAGGCTATCAATTCCAGGACAACTTGGTCGGCGCCATCCTGGATGAGGCTGGGAAAGAGCCGGGTAGCTTGCCGCTGGTCGCCTATACCCTGAAACAACTGTTCGACCAGCGAAAGAGAAGGACTTTGACGCAGGCTGCCTACAAAAAGATGAAAGGCGTGGTCGGGGCCATCGGCACCAAAGCCGAGCAGGTGCTGAGGGGTTTAGATGAAGGAGTGTTGGCCGCATGGGACGGTCTCTTTGCCGAGTTGGTGCATGTGGAGCGAGAGCGTCCGCCTACCCGCATGCGGGTGCCATTATCGAGCTTTCAGAATGATGGAGAAGCTCTGAAGTTGATTCAAGCCTTGTCGGGCCAAGACTGCCGTGTGCTAGTGACCAGTGGGGAAGAAGCCGGACGGTTGGTGGAAGTGGCCCATGAACGTCTCTTCACCGGCTGGGATCGGTTGAAGAACTGGATTGAAAAGAGCGGGGAGGCGCTGCGCCTGATTGACCATGCCGAAGAAGCCGCCCAGCGGTGGAAAGGCGGACGGTGTCAGTCTCAGGAGGTATGGCCAATCCATCGGGTGCAGGAAGTGCAGACGGCCCTCCAACAGTGTCATAAACAGCCATCCCGCATATTGGATGATTTTCTGAAGCCGCAATGGATGTTGATCGAACAATTAAAAAACCCACGCCTGTCTCACAAGGATCGGATGGATATTGGGATGAAATTGGCGGAATTCGGCGATCCTCGTCCCGGAGTCGGCGTCAAAGATGGAATTCCCGACATCAAATGGATCGACATTCCAGGGGGGAAGATTCGGCTGGAAGGGGTGAAAAAGGTGTTCACGGTCAAGCCGTTTCTGATCGCCAAATATCCGGTGACGAATGCGCAGTTCCAAGCCTTTATCGACGATGGGGGCTATGACCCAGATCAGGAATGGTGGAAAGGCATTCTCCATCAGGAGGTGGTAGCTGGTCTTTGGGAGGAACTCAACGCCCCGCGAGAAAACGTCTCCTGGTTTGAGGCGGTGGCCTTTTGCCGCTGGCTGAGTGCCCGGACCGGAAAATCCATTCGCCTCCCAACGGAATGGGAATGGCAGCAGGCTGCCACAGGCGGAAATCCGGCGAATGACTATCCGTGGAGAACAGAATGGGATCCGGCCAGGTGCAATAGCGGTGAAAGCCGCTTGAACCGGACCACGCCGGTAGGGCTCTATCCGCAAGGGGCCACGATGCAAGGTGTGCAAGGCGCGCAGGGTGTGATGGACATGGCTGGAAATGTGTGGGAGTGGTGCCTCAACGAGTATGACCATTCGGAGAGCTCAGAGTCAGTGTGTTTGGATGACTCGGAGAGCGACCATGTGCTTCGGGGCGGTTCCTGGGACTACTACAATCCGGAGTCCCTTCGATCGTCCTACCGGGACAGGACCACGTCAGTCCTCCGGTACCACTTCATTGGTTTTCGTCTGGCCCAGGACATCCGCTAACCCTTTGTCCTTTATCCTTTTACCCTTGTCTCTTCCGAATGTCTTGCCGAGACGCCCCGTGGGGCGTCTCGGCTCCCTGAAGGAGAGGAGGCGGGAAAATGAGAAATGAGATTTTCTGGGGTTACACGTCCAGGTTCTCGACCGCGCCGGTGTCTTTCTTTTTTTCGTGGAATCGTCATACCATTGATCAAGAAGGCAATGAATCATCGGAATCATCGCCATGATTCCCCACAACAAGGAGGTGTCGTATGCCTGCTTCATCCAGATTTTGTACGGATCGAGTGTTGCCGCGAAATTTGAACCGTCCACAGCGACTGAGAATGATGCGGGGCGGACCTGCAAGAGCCATTATCGATTTTCGAAGATTGTGGATTAATGGATCGACGCTTCAGGTGCGGTTTTTGGAGGGGACCACTGCGCAACACAATTTGGTGAAAGAGCAAGCCGGGTGGTGGACCCAGCATGCCAATTTGAATTTTGAATTTAATGACTCTCCCCACGCGGAAATCCGGATTGCGTTTGATCCGACTGATGGCGCGTGGTCGTACATCGGAACGGATGCTCGGGAAATTCCCCTGAGCGCCCCCACCATGAACCTGGGGTTCACCGATGGCGGAACTCCAGCCCATGAGTTCGGCCATGCCATTGGGTTGCAACATGAACATCAGAATCCTCAAGGCGGCATTCAATGGAATGAGGACGTCGTGATCCAAGCCTTGAGTGGGCCGCCCAATAACTGGACGCGGGACCAGATCGAACACAACGTCCTGAAAAAATACTCCGTTGATCAAATTCGTGGGACGGAATTCGACCCGGATTCCATCATGTTGTATTTCTTCCCGGCGGAGTGGACCCTCAATGGGATCGCCACAAAGAACAATGAAATCCTCTCCATGATGGATAAAGATTTTATCGCGAGCGCGGTGGCCTATCCGGGGCGAGGAGAGACTCAAGCCGTCGAGTTGCCGGTGATCGATACCACAGGAGTGGCGGCCGACATCGGCGTTGCCGGAGAGGAGGATTTATTCACGTTTCACATCACGAAGGAGGGGCGGTATACCATTGAAACCGGCGGGCAAACCGATCTGGTATTGAAGTTATTTGGCCCCAATAGCAAGACTCAGCTGATCGCCGAAGACGACGATGGCGGAGAAGGGCGAAATTCACGAATCACCGCGGACCTCTCCTCCGGGGATTATTTTGCCCAGGTGCGTCATTACAATTCGTCCTCCGGTACGGGGCAGTATACGATTAAGGTCACTCATTAATCGTACGATTTAAGCATACGATCAAAGAACCCATTTCTTTCCAGGCTGTCGGCTGCTGCCTTTTCAAGGGCATTTCTTGGGGAGGCAGCAGGGGCCGCTTTCAGAGTCCTTATCTCATTCTGCCTCGGATATGCCGCGAAGAGATTCCCCAGTTCAATCAGCTCATTACAGGTATCGTATACTAGCCCGAATAATTATACCGTATGGGTCTGTTGAAAAAAGCCGCCAGCGGCGTTCTCGCCATTTTTCCGTGCTCACGTAGTCCCAGTACGCTCTGCGCGCAAAGCAAAGGTGACGCCCTTCGGGACGTAGCAGGCAATACGTGGCCTTCCCTTCGAGAAGCCTCAGGACAGGACTGGACGGACCCTTCAGCAGGCTCAGGACAGGCTTTTTTGAACAGACCCGACGCGGTGAATCCCCAAAGGCTTCCTGGCGAAATATGGCCTTTGCTATCTTCATTGTTCAACACTTCCCGTATGTACTCAACCGCTCATGCTGAGATTCTATGGTTTATGTCAAGCCTTTTGTAATCCGTTCGGGATGAAACGTTGTGCGGTAATGGTGGATAGACCAGGCCGCTCGGGCGATTTTGCGGGCAATGATCACCAACGAGGCGGTCGTACTCCAGCCTTGCTTCCGGTACGCCTCGTAGATCGGTTTCCAGACGGTGGTTTTAATGGCGGACATCGCGGCGTTAAACAGCAAGCGGCGCAACTCGGCGGGGCCGCGCTTGGACAAGCGCCGGCGCCCGGCTTTGTGTCCCGAGTCATTGGCCCGCGGATCCAAGCCAATGAAGGCCACGAACGCATCGGCTTTGCGGAACGGGACGCGCTCCAATGTATTGGTCAGCCCGATCCCCACTAAAGGGCCGACGCCCACAATGGTTTCGACTCGCTGTTGCGCCTCCCGATGTTGGGGGGACCTGGCCGCCATCGCCGCCATGGTCGCATCAATCTTGGCAAGCAAGGCATCCAGTTTGCTCACCACGGCCTTGAGTTCCGCGGCAAAGCCACCCAATTGGTGCATCGTCAGCTTGAGCGTGCCTTTGAGGCGGACGATCGTGGCGCGGCGGCGAATGAGCCGATCCAGCTTGCGTTGGTTTGTCGTGGGGGGAGTGTAGGGCCGCAAGCGCGGGTGCTCTTGCGCGATGAGTCGGGCGATCACCTCCGCATCCACTCGGTCGGTTTTGGCGCGGGCGCCCATGGCCTTGGCATAGTGCCGCGTATCCAAAGGATTCAGCAGAAAGACCGTATGCCCGTGTGCATGCGCGAGATCCGCCAGCACTTCGTGATAGGCGCCGGTGGATTCTAAGCCGATGCGGCTCCCGGCGGGGAGAGACTTCAGCCAAGCCCGCAACGGAGCCCGCTGATTGGAAACACGCTGGACCGGAAAGCTGTGCTCGGCACACGCGACCACGACGGCGTCTTTGGCCACATCCACGCCGACAGTCAGAATGGGTTGCATCATCGTCGCCTCCTAGAAAGAAAAAGTGAATGAGGCTGGGGTGGCACACACCGACGTGAGCTTGCGGGTCAATCGGCGGTCAGGGGCTCTGCCGCGAGATTCCTCATCGACGTTGGTGGTGTGGGTGGGAGAGTTCTCAGGAAGTCTGTCCGCCGGGCGGCAGATGCCAGCCGATGTCCCTCCACCCCAGTTTTTCTGAGCTTCTCAAGAATGAGCGATAAAACACCATACAAGCTAGTCGAAGCATGAGCTGGTCGAAGCAGAGATACGATTTGTAGGGCGTGCCAGGAGTGTCTGGGTTTACCTGCATTGTGATGGCCCTTCGTCCTTCGAAAGGCTCCCTTCGACTGCCGCGGAAGCCGCGGCGCTCAGGACGAACGGTTAGGGGGCTGGGGTTGGTTCCGGACGAACGGCTAGGTGTCTGGGCTGGTTCAGGATAAACGGATTGAGGACTGACGGGTGGTCCAGGAAAAAGGACTGTTCGCCTCTCGATAAGGTCAGAACGAACGGAAACCTAAACGTTTGAATCGGCGTGCCAGGAGTGTCTGGGTCTCCATTCTTTACTAACTGTCTATGCCCCGCCCGGTAGGGTGGGGAACCGTTTGTCAGGGGTTCCAAGGGGATGGCGGGTGCACTTGTGTCCTACCTATCCCATAACTCCTCCTTTTGCCGATAGCTATATCCTCTACCATCACAAAGTGGGACGAAACATTCCAGGTATGTCATTTCTGGGTTTGGTTTTTGAGGTTCGACGGACAAGAGGTGGTTCCTGGTTGGCTGTTTATGAGTCATCGTTATTGTAGCGGCTGCTTGTTCGTCAGAAGTTTCGCGCATGACATTAATTTTGGCGTACTTGTGTTTTCCAATATCCAGGCCGACGGCGTAAATGTATGACGGCAATGATTTCGATGTATTCTGGGTTCATTCGAAAAATGATTCCATAAGGAAATCGAGGGAGTTTACATTTTCGAATCTCTCCCTCGATTTGTTGATACATATGAGGGCGTCGTTGGATTCGCCGAAGAGCGTCTTCTAGAACTTCTAAGAACCGTTGCTCAAGCCCTGGTTGTTTGTTTTGATAAAAAGAGGCCGCGGCTTCCACTTCATTGACAGCTTCCGTCTGCCATCGGAGTTTCATGAAGGGTATTTGTTGTGGAGATTGGAGAGTACGGTCTCACCATCGACTAATGCGGTTTTTCCACTGTCAATTTCTTCGCATCGTCGGCGAATTTCCTGCGTCCATTCCTCTGATAGGGAAAAATCTTCCTCAAAATCTAGACTTTCCAAGAGGGATTCGACGACAAACGCCCGAGTTGTGGGCTCTAGCTTCATGGCTTCGTCTATGATTTTCTGGGGACTGGGCTTCATGGCTCACTCCTTTTGCGTTCAGTTTTCTAATTATAGAACCTACGCATTATCAGGTTCAATCCATTCTCCCGAACCGCTGAATAAAGGTACAGGGAGTTATGGGGAGTGCCTCTTGTGAGGAACATGACGAATGCCGAGATCACACGAGACGTTCGTGGAAGGTCAAGAGAACGGAGCGTACCCCTTCACACATCCAAATTCTCTACTGATCCGGCGTTGGCCATCAAAAATTCATAGCGGGCTTCGGTGCGTTTGCCCATGAGGTCACGGAAGGTGCGGTCGGTTTCCAATTCGTTGCTGAGCTCGACTTTCAAAAGCCGCCGGGTGGCGGGATGTAATGTCGTCTCTTTCAACTGTTGGGGGAACATTTCCCCCAGCCCTTTAAATCGGCTGATGGTGGGTTTGGCGTTGGCCCGGGCTTCCGACACGATGCGAGTTTTTTCTTCATCGGTGCCCGCCCATTGGATCTCTTTGCCGATTTCAATGCGATACAGCGGCGGCTGGGCGATGAAGACATGGCCGTGGCGGATCAGCTCCGGCAGATGCCGGAAGAAAAAGGTGAGCATGAGCGTGCTGATGTGATAGCCGTCAATGTCGGCATCCATGAGCAGAATAATTTTGTGATACCGGAGTTTTTTGAGGTCGAAATCGTTGCCGATGCCGCAGCCCAGTACCTTCACGACGTCCGCCAGTTCTTTGTTTTCCACCACCTTGGCGAGCGTGAGATCTTCGGTGTTGAGCACTTTTCCGCGAATCGGCAGAATGGCTTGATGTTTGAGGTCCCGGCCTTGTTTGGCCGTGCCTCCGGCGGAATCACCCTCGACAATAAATAATTCACTGAGGGTGGGATCCGTACTCTGGCAGTCCGCCAGTTTCCCTGGAAGGTTCAGCCGGTGGCTGATGGCGGATTTGCGCATGACGGCTTTTGAGGCCTCGCGTGAGGCTTCCCGCGCGCGCGCGGCCAGGATCATCCGGCCCACCAAGGTGTCGGCGATGCTGGGATTGCCGTTGAGATAGGTTTCCAACGCCGGGCGGACGATATTGTCGACCTGGGCTTGCACCTCCGGGTTATTCAGCCGTTCCTTGGTTTGCCCTTGGAATTGCGGTTGCAGGACGAGTGCGCTTAAGACGGCGGTAAGGCCTTCCCGAATATCTTCGGCTTGCAGCGAGAGTCCCTTGGGCACGAGGTTGTGGGTGTCCACATAATTCCGGACGGCTTTGACCACCCCGGCCCGCAGGCCCAGTTCGTGTGTCCCTCCGCTGGGGGTCGCCACGCCATTGACATAGCTTTTGACGTATTCCGCCGGTTCATCCGTCCATTGGAAAGCCACTTCCATGCCGAACCCCCCTGACGTCTCGGGGCTTCCCGCTCCGCTTTTCATTTGGCGTTCGAGATAGAACACAAAATCGGCGGTGGGTTTTCGACCGCGATCGGTCACGAGTTTTTTTAAAAATTCCTGAATGCCCTGCTCATGGAGATACTGGTGAGTTTCTCCGGTTGTCCCATCTTTGAAGAGCAGTTTCAGGCCTTTATGCAGATAGGCCTTGGCGTCCAGGGTGTCCTGAAGCAGGGCGGGATCGAATTGAATCGTCTTTCCAAAAATTTTGGCATCCGGTTGAAAATAGACCGAGGTGCCGGTGCCTCTGGCTGCCCCATTGGCTTTGACGGGTCCCATGGGCTTTCCCGCCTCGTACGTCTGTTCCCATTCCTTGCCATCTCGTTTGACTTGGACTTCCAAGTAACTGGAGAGGGCATTGACCACGGACGCCCCGACGCCGTGCAAGCCGCCGGAGTGAATGTAGCTGCCGGAATCGAATTTGCCCCCGGCATGCAGGGTGGTCATGATGATTTCCAATGCGGATTTTTTATGCGTGGGATGCTTATCCACGGGGATGCCGCGTCCGTTGTCGGTAATGCGAATCCCGGTTTTGGCTTTGTCCAATTCGACCGTGATCTGGGAGGCATAGCCATTGATCACTTCGTCGATGGCATTATCCAGGATTTCCCAGACGAGGTGATGCAAGCCGGTTTTATCGGTGCCGCCGATATACATGGCTGGTCGCCGGCGGACTGGCTCAATGCCTTCTAAGATGACGATGTCACTCGCGTCGTATGTTTTGGCCATGATGCCTTCCTTCTTCCCTATTGCCCGTGTCTCACAGGACGGAGCCTGGACCGGTTATGCGGTGCCTTCTGTTTGAAGCACCGGAATCGTCAGTTCGTGAGGGGCGATGCCCGTCAGTCGGCCCCGCTTGATGAGCGGATGTCCTTTTCCTCCACGCCCTACGACTTGATACTTCCGAGTTGACAGGGGCACAGATCCCCCATCTTCTTTCAGTAACGTAATTTCATCGTCTTTTGAGGTGAGCACCGCGGAGGCCACGATCGTATCATTCGTCTCCAATTTCATGATCATCACCCCCCGGCCTGGGCCTGCGAGTTGCGCCACGTCCTCGGCCTTGCACAGAAGGGCGCGTCCCCGTGTCGATGCCACCGCCAACACGGCATGCTTGAGTGGGGTAGTGATCGCGCCGATCCCGACGACTTCTTCCCCGTCTTTGACTTTACAATACTTCCGGCCCAGACGAGTCGAGGGTTCCTGGTAGGCCCAAAGATCGAACCGAAGCCCCATGCCGCTGGTGGTGACCGCCAGGGCCTCGGGTGAGGGGGGGGTGTGGGGTTTTCCTTTCTGATCAAACAAGGCCAGTTGGCTTTTGGTGCCGGAAGTCGGTGAGCTGGTTGGCCCCCATCCACGGGGATCAAAACTCCATGCGCCGATGACCCGTTCGCCGTCCTTGAATTTGAAGAGTTTTTGTGCGGGATCGCCGAACCCGCTTCGCGCGGGAGCGATGTCCCCGATTCGCATGGTATAGGCGCTGCCGAAATTGGAAAAGAAGACCACGGAATCCACAGTGCTGCCGCCGACAATCGTCATGAGGCGGTCGCCTTCCCGCACGCGGGCCTTGGAGAGATCTTTAATAGCTCCCACTCGACGAATCCATCCATCGGCCGACACGGTGATAATGGCGTCTTCTTTCACCCGGAAGGCATCGGGGTCAATGGCAATCTCTTCGGTTTGCCGTCGCCCGATCTTGCTTCGGCGTTTATCACCATAGGTCGTGGCCACTTCCTGCAATTCGGTTTTCACGATGCCCCACAGTTTAGTGTTTGAGGCCAGCAGGGTTTTCAGATCTTTGGCTTGCCGCAGTTTGTCGGCCAGCTCGTCCAGCATCTTGTTTATTTCCGTGCGGGACAACTTATAAATCGGAATTTCCAGAATGGCATCGGTCTGAGCCTGATCCAGTCCAAAGCGGGCTTGTAGTTTTTGCGCTGAATCGGCTTTTCCCTCGCTTTGCCGGATGAGTTTCAAGACCTGATCCAAGGCATCGAAGATCAATTTGAAGCCGTTCAGGATATGAATGCGGCGTTCCAGAACCTGGAGATCGTAGGTGAATCGCCGGGTGACCGTGGTGAAGCGAAATTCGATGAATTGCTCCAGGATAGACTTCAGATTCATGCATTCCGGCCGAGCCACCGGCGAGCCAGGAACCGGAACCAGGCAGGTAAGATTGACGGAAAAATTGTTTTGGAGCGGGGTGTTCTTGAACAGATAGGCCATGGCCAGATGTGGGTCGGCCTCCTTCTGGGTTTCCAACGCAATTCGGACATCGGTGGTTGATTCATCACGGACGTCCAGCAATTGCGGAACCTTGCGGGCCACAATTAATTCGCCGATGCGTTCAACGATGGTGGATTTATCGACGGCAAATGGAATGGAGGTAATGAGGATTTCCGATTTGCCCTGTCCAAGGTCCTTTACCTCGTACTCGCCTCGCAACCGAATCGAGCCTTGGCCGGTTTCGTAGATCTCCCGCAGTTCTGTCCGGTTGTTCAAGATTTCTCCGCCCGTGGGGAAATCGGGACCTTTCATCAATTTCATGAGATCCGAAATCGAGGTGTCTCGATTGTCAATCAAGGCAATGGCGGCGTCGACAACTTCCCCGAGATTATGAGGGGGAATATTGGTGGCCATCCCGACCGCGATGCCCGTGGACCCATTGACCAAGAGGTTGGGAAAGCGGGCGGGCAGGACCAGGGGTTCTTCGGCTTTGCCGTCATAATTGGGTTGGAAGTCGACGGTGTCCTTATTGAGTTCATTCAGGAGTTCCAGCGCCATGGGTGTCAGGCGTGCTTCGGTATAGCGATAGGCGGCCGGAGGGTCACCATCTTGGCTTCCGAAGTTTCCGTGGCCGTCGACGAGCGTGGCGCGTAAGGTCCAAGGCTGAGCCATGCGGGCCATGGCCTCATACACTGCGGCATCTCCATGGGGATGCCATTCACCGATGACTGATCCCACCACTTTGGCGCTTTTAATGGGAGGGCGGTCGGGGACGAGCCGGTGGTTATGAAACATGGAAAAGAGAATCCGCCGCTGGACCGGTTTTAAGCCGTCCCGGATATCCGGTAGGGCGCGGGAAGTGATCACCGATAAGGCGTAATTCAGATACCGTTGCCTCGTGGTCTCATCCAACGGCACGGGAATCGGGGCAGTGGCGGCGACAGGAGGTGAAGGGGTGCGTGTCCGTTTAGCCATGAAAGTCAGTCCTCAATGACGGAATGAAGAACGATGTCATACGGTTGTCCGGCGGAAGGAAAGGTCACGTTAGGGTGTTGGAGGAGGTGTCGGGCCGATGGTATTCGGGGCCGTCTTGGGTTCCTCGTCGGTGGATTTCGTGAGGGACGGTAATCCCAGTTTATCTTTGATTCGTGTTTTCACCCAGAAGGGGTCCCACCATTCTGTGGGGTTCACCTGTTCGCCCTGCAAGATCATGCTGAAGTGAAGATGGTCGCCGGCAGCCAATCCGGTCGTGCCTGAATGGCCAACGGTTTGTCCTATGGTCACCGGGGAACCGACTGAAACGGTAATGGAGGATAAGTGGGCGTAGAGGGAAAGGAGACCGTATCCATGATCCAGAATGACAGTATTGCCATAAATGCCCAAATATCCGGCAAATAGCACAATCCCATTGTTCGCGGCTTCCACGGGATAATGTTTGGTGACTGCGAGGTCAAATCCCAAGTGATCCTGGGCATCCACGACTTGGCCGTTATAGGTGTATTGACGGTGGTCCGCAAACGACGCCTCTACCTGGGAGCCGGGCAATTGCCGGAACGGTCCTTTCCAGAGCAGTTCGGGACGGCTTTTTTTCGACAATTCTTTAATGGTGTGGTTATTGATCTTCCGGAGTGTATCATTGACTTGGAGGAAGTTTTTGAGCGGGTCGCCGAAATTTTCCAATTCCGGGGTTTGGGCCAAAATCGTGGGCACGGTTTTATTGATAAAGGAATTGGTAATGGGGATCGTCCGGGTTCGCCAAAATTGCGGTTTGACGACAAAGTCTACATCCATTAAGGATGAATTCCCAAATCCGTCATCGGCAATGATCTGGACCGGTGTGTTGGCTGGCGCGTTATAGGGAAAGGCCACGAAGGCAAACATGCCCACTTTATCAGGTGCCGGGAATCCAGGGAAAAAGGCCGATCCTATTTTGACCCCATGCATAGGCACTTCCGGAACGACTCGATAACGGACTAAGCCGGTTCCACCCTGGACGATTGTAGCCGGGGGTTGCAGTAATTCCAGACGAGGCGGGGTAAATTGTGGGGTGAAGGGCTGCTCCACACGCTGCGCATTCCCCTCAAACCAATTTCTCCAGGAATAATCGCGAGCGGTAATGATGAGTTGAGCTTGCCCCTGCCGCCTGGGTAATGCCGGGTTCTCATACGGAACGAGATCCACGGTGAATTCATGTTCTTTTCCCCCGGCGGGCGAAAACGTCCCTTCCGATGGAAACGCGTGCTCGGCCAGCACATAGGTTTCCAGGTTATGCACAATACGAACCGAGACGTCCCTCAGTCCGGTTTCCTCGTCCTTGATGCGGAGTACTAACCGGGTCGTGGGGCCGACCTGTTCAAAGGGCTGTTCCAGAAGAATGTCGGGAGCGGTAGAGTCCCCCCATCGGGCATTGGCTAAGAGACCTAGGTAAGTGACCAATAAACCGAGGGTGACAACAATCAGGACAACTTTTTTAGACACGGCGGCAGTTGATCTTTCTCCATGGTCATTGCACAGACTAACTTATAATGAATTCCTCCTACTTATACCATAGACAGAATGGAGAGCAAGTGTGGTTGACGAATTGTCTCAAGGACACGAAGACGGTGAATACCATATTGGATGATTTGGGAGAGATGAGGGGGTTGGCTTTTCGTCATTCCGCACTTGACATCTTTACGGTGATGGCCTAGCCTTTGGCGGCTATTCCCACGAGGGGTAGCTATATTTTCCCACCTCGGACAATCCTCCCCGTTTCTCTTGAGGGCCGACCCTCGGATTGGAGGAAGGGCCCTGGTTTCATGGAAGAGACGAGGACTTCTTGAGTGCCGGACATACCCGTTGGGGTTTATTCCTTTATTTTTGCAACAGATGTCCCGATAAGTGTAGCGATTGCGCATTCGTGTGAATCAATATCCACAGATTTCTGATCAACGGTCTTTGCATATGGGGGCCCCATGGTAGGGTTGAGCAATGTGTTAGGGTGGTTTTCGAGTGACTTGGCTATTGACTTAGGCACGGCGACCACGCTGGTGTATGTTCGTGGAAAGGGGATTACGTTAAGCGAACCATCGGTGGTGGCTCTGGAGAAGCAAACGAATCAGGTCCTGGCCGTTGGCGTGGAAGCCAAGCGGATGGTGGGACGGACGCCCGGAAATATTGTGGCGATCCGGCCGATCAAGGAAGGCGTCATCGCCGACTTTGCCATGACCGAGCGCATGTTGGAATATTTTATTACCAAGGCCCACAACCGCCGGGCGTTTGTCCGCCCACGTTGTATTATCGGCGTGCCGTCTCGGATCACGGAAGTGGAGCAACGTGCCGTGAGGGAATCGGCTAGCCAAGCCGGCGCTCGTGAAGTCTATCTCATTGAAGAACCCGTGGCGGCAGCCATCGGCGCGGGGCTGCCGATTACCGAACCGTCGGGAAATATGGTGGTCGATATCGGAGGAGGGACCACGGATATTGCCGTCATTTCTCTGGGAGGGATCGTCTGTAGCGAATCGGTCAAGGTGGCGGGTGATTCCATGGATGATGCCATTTTGAGCTATATCAAACGCCGGTACAATCTGTTGATTGGTGACCATATGGCGGAACGAGTCAAAATCGAGGTCGGATCGGCGTATCCCTTGGAACAGGCCAAAACCATGATGGTCAAAGGCCGGGATATGATTTCCGGCATTCCGCGAACCGTGGTCGTCAATGATTCGGAAATTCGGGAAGCCTTGGAAGATCCCATTCATTCCATCGTCAATGCGTTGCGGACGGCTTTGGAAAATACACCACCGGAATTAGCGGGTGATATTATCGATAAAGGGGTCGTGATCACCGGCGGTGGGTCCTTATTGCCAGGATTGGCCACGCGGTTTCAGGAGGAAACGAATCTACCGATCATTACGGTGGAAGATCCCTTAACCTCGGTTGTGTATGGCGTGGGAAAAGTGCTGGATGAAATTGAATTGTTCCGGAAGGTTGAAAAGTTTTAGCGTGTTCTTCTGACGGTTTCGTGGAGCGCTGGTTAGGGTTGAGGGGCGACCACGTTGGGCATCACTCGAAAAATCTGTCCGCCATATCCAACGACATACAGTTCACCGTCGGAATCCTCCCCAAACGAAGAAATGTGCAGGTTGGTGTCTGTCAGCAGCCACGTCCCTCCGTTGTGGTAGCCCCAAATTTCTCCGGTACAAAAATCACCAAAAACATAAATGCCTGCTAGGGTTGGGACGCTGGCCCCACGATAGACGTATCCACCGGTGACTGAACATCGGCCTTGTTCATGCCGGTATTCCGTGACGGGCGGGACTAAACTCGGTGCTCGTTCGCAGCTGGAGGCCGGGTTGTAACAATGGCGGCCTTCCAACAGACGCCAGCCGTAGTTTTTCCCTTTTTGAATGAGATCGACCTCTTCCCAATTGTTTTGTCCCACATCAGCAGCCCAGAGGTCTCCTGTCTGCCGATCAAAAGAGAATCGCCAGGGATTCCTCAACCCCAAGGCGAAAATCTCAGGTTGCCCCCCTCCCTTGAGAAAAGGATTATCCGGAGGGATGGCATAGGGGAAGAATCGGTCTACATCGATCCGAAGAAGTTTCCCGAGGAGGTCTTGGGGGTTCTGAGCGCGGTTGTCCGGATCGCCGCCTGAACCTCCGTCTCCGGTTCCGATATACAGATACTGATCCGGCCCAAATGCCAGCATCCCTCCGTTATGGTTACTGTAAGGTTGGGGAATCACCAGAAGAATACGTTCCTGTGGATTGGCGACGGTGCGTGGTGATGGTGCCTGAAATTCGGCGATCACTGTTGCCCCGTCTTGGGTCCTGGTGTAATTCACGAAGAATCGTCCATTGGATAAAAAATTCGGATGAAAGGCCAATCCCAGCAGACCTTGTTCGCCTCCCGAAGAGACCTTGGAGTGGATATCCAGAAATGGCGTGTTTGATACTTGTCCCGTGCGTACAAAATGGATGTATCCCTCCTGTTCCACCACGAAGACGCCTTCCGGGTGTCCGGGAGCGGCGGTCAGGAAAATGGGGTGATGAAAGGTGTGAGTGCTGAACGGTTGCAGTTGGATAGAGGCCTCGGGGATGGGCGGAGTGCTCGCTAACCCCCATCCATAAGCGGGAAAAAGGCACTCATGAAGAATCAGGACAAGGAAGAGAAGGAGAAGAGGCGGGGAGAGGAATGGGAATGGCGACTTTTGGGTAAGCACGCCAGATCTTCTGAATAGGGCCAGACGCGCTGGTAGACATGACAACATAGGAATGGGGGGCCAGAAACGCATGCAGTCCTCACTTCACCAAAAAGGCAAATAAATTAGGGATTGCTCAGGAAAATACTCCCTTGTTATAACCGAAACTGTGCAATGTTCGAAGGGGGAAGTCAAATGATCCTGAAGTATGAATCCGATGTATTAGATGATGAGCATGCGCGAGGCAAGTTCTATCATGTATGCCAAGGGCGAACCCAGGATGTTCCCTTGGGCATGCCTTCACCGGATCAGCCGTATGAATGTCCGGTGTGCGGCATTGATTTGGAGCAGGAAGACTTTCTCTTAGCGCAGCAGCGGGGATGGTCCTGAGTCTAGGATCAACGGCACCTACCGAGGGAAGGGAGATCGGCCAATGTCAGGGAGTATAGGGCGGAAGACCATCTCGGTTATGCGGGGTCTGATGATTCTGTGTCCAACCTGCTACGATTTGATTCACGAGGAAAAGCTGGCGGATCAGAAAAATTATGTGGCGGACCATGAAGCGTTTTTCGATCTCATTTGTCCTGGCTGCGAGGATCTGAACCGTCCCCTCATTGACGATATGCTCGGCAGTTCCGAGTAACCCGGCCCATTTCGCAGTCTCAGAACCTTTCCCGTAAAAATCAGGGTGTTCTGCATATCTTGTCCGCTCTCATCTCTGAAATTTAACTTCGTACGTTCACCAACCGATATAAACAGAGAAGAACACTAGCCATATTGAAGATTCCCGACAAGGAGGTGTCATATGGGAGGCTTCAGAGATGGTCCACTCCTGGCACCCTTGTTATGGTACATACCCCTTCTTGTTTTGACCTGTCCTTCGGCTGGTTACTCGTGTGATTCCCAACTCAATCCTCTCGCGTTTCAAGTCAGCACCTTCACGCAAAATACCTTACTTCCCAATGGCATGATGGCCATTCGGTATCCGGAAACCGATCAAGAAATCTCCCCCCATGTCAGTGTGCATCGAGTCCTGATGGTCTTGCCCGGCTTGCAAGACACCCTTCCGGAATCCACGGATACGCACTATCGGATTATCGAGGTGGATGGGACTGTGGGGTGGATGACCTACTTGTTGTCGGCCCATGCCCTGTTTTATGGAGTGGGAGAAGATTCCCTGGGATTTCCGGAAAAGACATGGATTGATCCGGAAGAAGACGGGATTAATGGAAATGAACATTTGAACGGGACCAATTAACGGAAAACCGTCGAATATCCTCTAAACAATGGTACCCTTCGAGACAACACTCAAAAGAGTGTTCCAGGGATTTGAGGCGAAAGGCTAATTCCTAAGGGCTCCTTGCGAAGTGAACCATCAGATGCAGCAAGGTTGAGGAAGCGACGAGTCCATCATGATAAAAACTCGAGAGAGATTTACCGGTCTATTCAGCCGCTCCTAGAACAGGGAGTCAGTCCGTATGCAGCGGCTCTTCCCATCTGCCGTGATTGTTGGAGATTGGGGTTTCATATCACTCCGCCCTTCAATCAAACATTCCTCAAAAATGCATTGTATTGGCGATTTATTTTTTCAATCTTAATGTTTCTTCTTTCAATACTGTTTGTCTAGTGCATCAATCCACAAATGGCCTGGCTGCGCTTGCAGGAACCGATGATTTGGGTAGGGGGGTGGAGTGGAGCAGCCTTTGGGCTGCTCAGTACTGGGATGATTTAGTATCGTGCATGGTCCCTCACTATGCCATATGGGTCATAGGGAACGCCCAAGACGCTTAGTTCATGGAGCACGCCCCGGGCCCCCGAGGGTCGCCGCAGCTCCCACATCCTCCTTCATCCCCTGAAAAATCCATGCCGGAGCCGGTTCCACCCACGGCAAATCCTGTCAGGAGTTTCTCGAGTGTGGTGTGCTGGCATTTGGGACATTCAGGAACCGTGGAATTATGCACCAGCATTTCGAATGTGTGGGAACAGCTTTGGCACTTATAGGCAAAAATAGGCATCGGTTCTGGACCTCCTTTTCAGGTAAATGGTAAAGCTATTATAGGCGACCATTTCAGAATGTGACAACGGTGGGGGAGCCGTTTCAACATGTATTGGAAGAGGAGAAAGCGATGCATCATGAAGAGCAGTCTTTTACCCTCCGGTTTTCTCTTGAAGCCACGTTCCCTGAAGATTATGAAGGTGATGAGGATGAGCTTGTTTGGACCAGGGATTGGGAATCTCGTGTGAAACCCGATATCATTAAAGGAATCTTTCAAACCTTGAAGAGGTATCCTCAATGGGCAGGACGATTTCGCAATCGAGGGATGAGTGCCAGTCAGGAAATCGAAATTGTTTTGGAACGAGACTTTTCCAACCGTCAGCTATGAATACGTTTTCTGTTCTAATCCGTTCAATTTTGTTGAGCGGAGTGGTTTTAGGAGTAGGGGGGCTATGGCTTTCCCCTACCAGCCATGCCCAGAATTTGACCTATACGCCAACCCCCAGTAATCCAGTGGGCCGGGCTCCCCAGGCCATTACATCTGGTGATTTTAATGGGGATGGATTGTGGGACGTCGCGACGGTCAATGGAACGTCCGATGATGTTTCTGTCTTGTTAGGGAATGGGAACGGAACCTTTCGAGGGGCGGTGTCTTTTGGAGTGGGCAAAATACCTCTGGCGTTAGTGGCAGAAGATATGGATCGCGATGGGCACCTTGATCTGGTGTTGGCCTTGAGCGGGTCGGACCAAGTCGTCGTGCTCAAAGGAGAAGGGACAGGCCTGTTTCACAAGTTAGATGCTCGGGATGCCGGGAAGGGTACGACCTTTTTGGCAGTGCAGGATCTCAATGGCGATGGATGGAGTGACGTCGTGGCCGTGAACAGCGGCCGATTCGGATATTATCCGCCCTTCAATCTTTCGGTGTTGATGAATGACGGAAAAGGGGGATTACTGGCTCCGATTTCTTATGATCAGACTGACCGTGATGGCATGTTTCCCACGGGAGTGCTGGTTGAAGATATGACCGGGGATGGTAAACCCGATCTGACCGTGACCTGGAGCCAACCCAGTTGGCGTTCACCCAATGGCCTGGTGTCTCTGTTGAAGAATGCCGGGGATGGCACCTTTGTGCTGGAGAAGGAATTCAAGCCGGGATTCACCCTGAGCTCGATTCAAGGAGCGGACTTGAATCATGATGGGTTAGCCGACCTGGCGGTGACGAGCTTGTATTCTGATACCATTCGTATTTTGCTCCAGCGGGAAGGTGGAACGTTTACGGAATTGGATCCCATCAAAGTCGGTTTTGCCCCGGTCGGGGCCATTTTCCGGGATTTTGACGGAGATCACGAGTTGGATTTGGCGGTCGTCAATCGTGATTCAAATAGTGTGTCGATGTTCTTGGGTAATGGAAAGGGGCTCTTTACCTCCGCCGGACATTTTGGGGTTGGTGCCACTCCGTCGGCGGTGGTGGTAGAGGATTTTGACCGGGATCAGTTTCCCGATTTGGCCGCGGCTAGCACCAATTCGGACGGAGTCTCGGTTTTGCTCAGTGGAGGTGGGGCAATTCCCTTGCCGAGTGTCAGCACGGATGCCCTTGTCTTTGAGGCCGACATGAGTCGCAAGCCATCGGCTTCGGCGCAAACGATTCGGCTGTCCAATATTGGGTTAGGACTCCTCAAGATTGTGGAGGTAGGAATCAGCGGCCATGGTGCAGAGGCGTTTGCCCTGTCGGAGAATACCTGTGCCGGGGTCACGCTGCAGACGGGAGACTCTTGTACTCTTGATGTGGGGTTTGTTCCACATGATTCCGGCAGTCATCATGCCACACTCACCATCCAAGATAACGCCAGTGGAAGCCCTCGACGGGTAGCTCTAAAAGGTCTGGTCAAAGGGTAATGTTGAGTTTCTTGAGGTGGACCTCCGTTTGCTGAACCGACGAGAGCGATTCTCTCTCTCCACACCGTATCTTTCATTTCTGCTCTTCAAACTTCGCTGACAATCCGGTATGCTCTTCTCCCATTCCTTCAGGAAGAGTATTTCCCATGCCCAAACCATCTTCTCAACATCTATGGGTGGGGATCGATATTGGCGGGACGTTTACCGACTTTGTGATATATGCCGCCGGGGAGCAATCGCTCAGGCGGTTTAAAGTGCTGTCAACGCCTGCCGATCCCGCTGAAGCCGTCCTGCAAGGCTTAGCGAAAATTTCCCAGTCTACTGGCCGCCATATTGTCCACGGATCGACTGTGGCCACGAATGCCATTTTGGAACGGAAAGGGGCGCGTACGGCCCTGATTACCACCGAAGGGTTTCGGGATATCTTGAAGATCGGAAGACAGGATCGTCCCGATCTCTATAATTTGTTTCCCCTCATTCCCGATCCGCTCGTTCCCCGCGCCTGGTGTCTGGAGATGAGGGAACGAGTGGATGCTCAGGGAACTATCATCATTCCACTTCAAAAAGAGAATCTGGAGTCAATTATCGACACGCTACGACGTGAGGCGATTCAGTCCGTAGCCGTGTCGTTTCTTTTTTCCTTTGTGAATCCTGAGCACGAACGCTGGGTGACGGAACGGTTGCGCGAAGAAAATCTTTTTGTCACCTCTTCTTCCGAAATTTTGCCTGAATTTCGCGAATATGAGCGGACCAGCACGACAGTGGTGAATGCCTACGTATCACCTGTATTGGATACATATTTGGGACGATTGGAACGGGAAATACACCCAACAGAGTTTCATATTTTGCAATCAAATGGGGGTCGTATTTCGGTGACGCAAGCCCGTGGCCACGGGGTGCGCTCAATTTTGTCTGGCCCGGCGGGAGGAGTCGTTGGTGCGCGGTATCTGGCCAGTCTAGCCGGATTCAGCCGTATCTTAACCTTTGATATGGGCGGAACATCCACGGATGTGGCCTTCGTCAATGAAGCGATTCATGTCACCACTGAAGCCGAAGTGGGTGGATGTCCGATTCGTGTGCCGGTGATTGACATTCATACGGTGGGAGCCGGGGGAGGGTCTCTGGCCCTGGTGGATGCGGGGGGCAATCTTCGTGTGGGTCCACAAAGTGCCGGGGCCGACCCGGGGCCAGTATGTTACGGGCGTGGCGGAAGGTCTCCTACGGTAACCGATGCGCATGTGGTGTTGGGCCGCCTGCCCTCGGACGGGTTTTTAGGTGGGCAGATGCCGTTGGATGTCCAGGCCGCGTATCAGGCTTTCGATGAATTCAGTCGAACGCTCTCGGTGTCCCCGTCACCAGGGCTGGAGGTGCGCCAAGCCGTGGCTCTGGGGATGATCCGGATTGCCAATGCGCATATGGAACGGGCTCTCCGTGTGATGTCGGTGGAGCGAGGAGAAGATCCGCGAGAAATGGTGTTGGTGTCGTTTGGAGGTGCGGGCGGCCTCCATGCTTGCGCCTTAGCCAGAGCGTTGGGTATTCCCCAGGTGTTGGTTTCGCCTATGGCTGCGACACTTTCGGCTTTGGGTATGCTGGCCGCGGATGTGGAATTGGATTATGTCCGTACGGTGATGTTGCCCGGAAATATTCCGTTTGAGATGGTGGAGTCGCATACAGGGGAACTGGTGCTCCAGGGGGAAAAAGACCTAGCGCGAGAAATGATCCCGTCTACCCAAGCCGTGCTTACCAAAACGCTCGATGTTCGCTATGTCGGGCAATCGTTTGATCTGGAAGTGCCTTGTATTCCAAGCTTCCGCGATGAGTTTGATCGTCTGCATCAACGTCGGTATGGCTACTGTCAGCCGGAAGCCAATGTTGAAATCGTGAACGTCCGGGTGCGGGCGATTGGCCGAGTGAGGCCTCCGACGATTTCCGCACAGCCTTTGGGGTCGGCCGATTCGTCTTCTGCCAGATGGGAGGAGCGGCTGGTCGTGTCGGGACGAGGAATGCAGTCTGTTCCCCATTATTGGGGCCATCGTCTGCGTCCGGGACATGAAATTACGGGGCCCGCTATTCTGGTGCTGGACGATACCACGGTGTATGTCGGGCCGGCTGATCTGGCCGCGATGGATGGTTATTCCAATATTCTCATTCAGATTGGGGCAACCGATGGATGATTCGATACGAACCGAAATCATGAAACATCGTCTGGTGTCTGTGGCCGAAGAAATGGGTGCTCGTTTGCGAAGAGCGGCCTTTTCACCCAATATCAAGGAGCGCTGTGATTTTTCCTGCGCGGTGTTTGATGCCTCAGGCCATCTGGTGGCGCAGGCCGCGCACATACCTGTCCATCTGGGGGCCATGCCCCTTTCAGTCCAAGCCTGCTTGCAGGCGCTGACTTTTTCACCTGGCGATATGGCCATGGTGAATGATCCGTATCGCGGGGGGACGCATCTGCCGGATCTGACCGTCGTGGCGCCAATTTTTGTGGAGCGGGACACCAGACAGACGTTGCTGGGGTTTGTGGCCAATCGGGCGCACCATGCCGATATCGGCGGGATATCTGCTGGGTCGATGCCTCTGTCGCAAGAAATCTATCAAGAAGGTGTCATCATCCCTCCCGTGAAACTCATGATAGGAGGCAGAAGGAATGAAGACGTGTGGCGGTTGTTTCTGGCCAATGTCCGGACTCCGGAGGAACGGTCCGGGGATCTCCTGGCTCAAATGGCGGCCAATCGGATTGGGATAGAACGGATGCAGGGCTTCACGGAACGGTTCGGCGTATCCGCGCTCTTGGCGGATATGAAGGCTCTCCTTCGATACAGTGAGCGGATGACTCGTCACTTGATAGGCCTGTTGCCTGATGGCTGTTACCGATTTGAAGAGGCGTTGGATAATGATGGCTTTACCGAAGAGCCGGTGGTTATTCGAGTGGCCATTACCATCGACGGGGAACAGGCCACGGTCGACTTTTCCGGAACGGACCCTCAGCGGGTGGGCAGCATCAATGCGGTCTATCCTGTCACGTTGTCGGCCGTGGCCTATGTGTTCCGCTGTGTGTTGGGTTTGGATATTCCCGCTAATAGTGGATGTCTACAACCGATCAGCGTTGTGGCACCGGAAGGTACTTTGGTGAATGCCAAACATCCGGCTGCCGTGGCTGCCGGTAATGTCGAGACTTCTCAGAGGATTGTAGATGTGCTGCTGGGCGCATTGGCACAAGCCTGCCCGGAACGAATTCCGGCTGCTAGCCAAGGGACGATGAATAATCTGACCATCGGCGGCTGGGACCAACGCCATGATCGGCCGTTTACCTATTACGAGACGATTGGTGGCGGAATGGGCGCGGGGCCTCATGTCGATGGAGTCAGTGGTCGGCATTCGCATATGACCAATACGCTCAACACGCCGGTTGAGGCCTTAGAGTATGCCTATCCGTTCCGAATCTCCCGGTATGCCTTACGAGAGGGGTCTGGAGGAAACGGTCGGCGGCAAGGGGGCGAAGGAGTCGTACGGACCTATCATTTTCTTCAATCCGCTGACATCACGGTGCTGTCGGATCGGCGGGTGACCCGGCCCTATGGGTTGGAAGGAGGCCAATCAGGGCAATCAGGCCGTAATGGTCTGATGCACAAAGGCATGGAAAAAGAGTTACCCGGAAAATGTTCAATGGCTGTGGAAGCCGGAGACGAATTAATCATTGAAACCCCAGGTGGTGGGGGATACGGCTTACCGGAATCCTGAAATTTCTTTCGATTGAAGAGGGGGTTATTGTTGATAGAAGGATTTTTCAAATGGGGGTTGGAGACCACGGGGGCAAGATGCTGTATCAAATATCAATGTATCCAGTTCCCTGAATGATCATTCATAATTTGTCAGAAGGGCTCTGATAACGACATCCAAGGATTGGATCGGGCTGATCGATGCCGTATCCAACCTTGAAGTCGACGAGAAACCAGGGGTGAAAAATCTGTTGGATCGTGCGCCTCACTCTCCTACCGTAGTTGTTTGCCCACCATCGGTACGTACTCTTACACCCTGCCCGCATCCGCCTGGAATGCATTGAGACGTTGGGGCCTGCGACGGGCACGACATGTTTTCAGTCAAGTATTCAAGTCAAGACCACAGTGGATAATAAATGAAATTGGCGAAACGGGCTGTGAATGGAGGCCATCTCCTGCTTGGCATCTATCCGCTCACGACTGAGAAGCGAGTAACGAATCTTACCGAGGGTAAGCGGGGTATGCTTACTCTCATGCTGGCTGGGTCGACCAATCTGGACATTGCCCAACGTCGTCATACCAATGCATAGACGGTCGCAAATCAAGTGCAATCGATCATTCGAAAGTTAGGCATCGGTTCCCGCAGTCAACTCGCCGCCTGGTTGCAGCATTCCGAGTAGTCGATCCTCTCCTCCGCACTATTTTTCATCACCATATTTACGTGGGTGTGTTTCTCTCTCTTTCTTTGGGGAAAGATTTCTTCTCGTTCGTCCTTCTGATCCGTCCTCAGACCCTTTTCCCGACAGGTGTTCGTGATGTGAATAAATACCTATAAAACTATCCCGAGCAGAAGCCTGCGTGATTAGCCGGGTAAGAAGCTCACTCTCTTTGTGATGGAAAACTCTTTTCTCAATCGGGCATGAATCATCGAGTGGGGCAAGGGAGAGCATATGAATCCTTTTTGATAAGAACGCTATCTAATTGGATACAATTTTTCTGTGTCCGGCATGAATATCAAGAGGCTTGATGAGAAGAACGCTCATGAACGGCTTGATGCATCGTAGATTTTACGTGTTGGTGTTCTAGGCGAGGAAAGTGGTCCAGCGATTGCTTGATGCCTGGTACAAGATGAACAGCACGGATGCACAAAAAATTTTTTGCGGAATGAACCTTTGGATCGAACGTGACGACAGACGTCAGAGGTAACGAAAGGAACAGATGGGGCTGGTGAATATATGCTCATGCCGCGTTATGTCTACCCGGCGTCTCATGAGATACATAACATGGGTAGAAGAAGGAGATGATGTATGCGTACGTTCCGAATGAACACACCAATGCCACAAGATCAGCGGTCTATCCCATCATGGAGGCCTGCAAAAAGAGTCGGCACATGGGGTTTTGTCTTGTTGGCCTTATTGGCTACGGGGGGCATGTCAGGTCAGGCTCATGCCGGTGCCGGATGCGATTTGAATGTCCGAGTGAATAACCACACCGCGAATGCCATCCTTGTCTATGGGGTTTCTCAAAGTTCGGCCAGCAAATCCGGGTTGAATCTGTGGAGTCCATTGAGTGGGATGACCGATGCGCTATTGGATCCGGAGAATGCTGGGGCCTCCTCCCACTCGAAACAAGCGGTGGAGCTGCAGCTTCCATGCTGGACGGGAAAGGTTGATTTTAAAATTAAATACCTGGATGGACCCAATGTGAAATGGACACGTCGTGACGGTGTCTCGATTAAATCCGGTGATACCATTCAAATCAATATCAATAACTAACATGATGCGTGGCCTTGAATCCGCTGAACTCCCGTTGAAAAAACGGGAGTTTCCGGAAGGCTCTTTATCCTATCCAGTCAGAGTGATTAGACAGTATGGAGAGGGAACGAAAGGAGATGGTGTTATGCGAATGTGTTTCAAAAAAGAAGTGTGCTTGGCGGCACTGTTGGCTCTGGTGGTGTGTGGATCCATGTCGGTTTCTGGGACGGCTCATGCCGGTTGTGGATTGACCGTCACCTTCGACAATGATTTGAACCGCTCTATCAAAATTCTGGAGGTTGAGGCTAAGACTACCACCGGTTCGTGGAAAACGGTGTATGACGATGCCTTTACCGTGGGGGCTGGCAACAAGACTACGAAGGCCATCGAGACGAATGCCGGGTGTGCATTACCTCATCACCTGCGGGCGAAATATGAAAAGGGCAAGAATACCTTGTACAAAACGAAAGGGCCCATTGCGACAGCGGTGGACAAGAAGATCACAATGGAATTCGATGATTGAGGAATGCGCTCATTCATGTTGATAGATGTTGAATGGCTGAAGTGGAAAGTTGCGGGGATCATGAAGGGTGCCAAGGGTTTTCTTGCCTGCCTAACCCTGGTACCTCATTACCACAGGCAGGGATTTCAAGGAGGAATGATCATGAAGAGGGGAATGTCCCAGGTATCTAAAATTCTCGGATCGGTTTTCGTAACATTGGGCGGGGTCGCAATGTGTACATCGATGGCGCTGGCCGGGTCGGAATGTTATGACTTTAGCAATCTTCCAATGGGTAGCCAGTACCACGTTGGGGATACGGTCAATGCCCGACATTCGGTGGCCACACTCAGACAATTCTATGTGAATTCGAATCAACCCTCGCAGCAAGCCAACCAGGTTGCGGAGGTTGTTTCTTCGAATCTTCCTCAGGGCGGGGCTCCATCGTTGAAATTATATTCCATTAATGCTCAACTTACGCCACACGTTCCTGTCCAACGGGTGCGCTTACGGTTTGCGGAGAATACCGGTGGGGCCTATGTGCAAAATTTTGAAGTCAATGGCCAAAAGCGCATTTTGCAAGGAGGCCTTGCTCAGCTTCATCAGAAAACGATGGGGAATGCACAAATTCATGTGAATGCAGCTCCAGGCGGTGGAAACTTCATCGTGGGGACGTTGGAAATGCGGGCCTTGCCGGGGTCGTCCATCGGAACATTTTCAATCGGCGGAAATAGTCAGTTCTTTATCGATGACGTTTGCATCGAGAAATAGGGAAAGTCTTTGAAGCCATTCGCCCCGATTGGCTGTTAGACCAATCGGGACGATTCGCCTTCTCTTCATTCCGGGCTGTGGATGGAAGATGGTCTCCTCAAATTGAATGAAAAATTTTTGTGCGGAAAGCTCTTGTCTTCAACGTGATATCTTCCAGGTCCTAATGAGGCATTAGGAACATCCTGGAGAGCCCAATAGACAGAGAGGTGATGGATAGAGGTTCAGCATCAGGATTTTCAAGAATATGCGAGCTTAGTATCCCGGTTTGACAAAAACCGGATACTCCCCCCCCCTAGAAAATCGAACGACTGGTTTTGGTGAGCGGATGTCTGGCCTTACCCAGAGGTACATGGTTGATTTGCGTCAAGATGAATCGTTTTTGATAAGGATCTTATCCAAATGGATACAGCATGGGTGTGGGGCTGGTGCCAAACTTGGTTGGTGAAGATGATTTTCGATGGCGAAAATATATGGATTGTCTCGTGAATCTTGATTGATTGGCCAATGTGCCTCGGAATGAAATTTTATGGTCTGATGATTGCTTTCTGTGAAAATTATCAAACAGGTTCGTCCGACTCCATCCCCCAATGAGCCCTCAACCGTTCCTCAAGCGTTGGGTCTCTAGAAATATGTATTCGAATGGTATCGACGACAGACAACTACAAATCAAAGGGGGGAATTATGAATACGAAACAGACATTCTCTGGGAATCAACCATCATTCTACTCAAAAAAAATACGGGTTTTGGTGCTCTGCTTGGTTGGATTGTGGTGGGGAGTCGGTCAGATGCCTTCCAGCACGTTTGCCCAATCTATCGGTATCTCCTTGGTTAAAATCAATGAATCCAAATTCGAATTCGATGGATGGTTGACGTGGGGAATGGCCGAAGGCCAGATGGAACCTTCTCTTCATGGTGACCTGGATCTCCATGATGCCGAAGGATTGTGCGGACGTATGCGACTGGATCTCTATGGAGGGGGCCATGTCTTTCTGACCACCAAATATGGCGGGTCAAAATGTGCAGAAAGTGGGAAGCGATTACGGTGGGTGATTGATCTTATCCCCTACGACAACAATGGAAACCCATACAGAAGCAATAAAATTGACGAAGTCAAGGTTTCGATTGAAAAGAAGACGGCCAGTCAGGATTGGACGATCATTGGATCGAAAACCGTAAAAATGAGTCCGCTCCATACCAAAGTCAAAATTACGGAAGAAGGTATGGATTTTGGGGGAGAGACTCTTGTGGCCGGCGCGCCGGCAAAGTCCGGCGATGTGGCCTGGACTTGGAAAGAGGGCCATGTGACACCAAGAGTGACTGGACGGATTCATCTCAATCATGTGGCCAGTGCTTGCGCCAGACTGCAAATTGAATATTTTGCATATGACGATGAACTGCTGGCGACAAAAGCGGGTGGCAAACGCTGTGCTTCTGACAATTCCCACTACTGGGGCGATGTCGATCTAAGTCCATACAGTGACGGCAAGATCGCCTCTATCAAGGTTCATCTGCAATCTTTACGTACAGATGGTTCTTGGCGGACGGTTGGGACTGATTCTGCAACCTATGTTCATGTGCCCGTTGCCTGTCAGGGGAAGGAGTCGAAATCAACGAAGAAACCATGTGGAGCCGTGATTGTTGGAGATTGATGGATGAAAATTTCAATGGAGATCGTCGAGAAGGACAAACGACCGGTCTTCGGTCCTCAGCTGGATCATCGTTCCGGACAATGAGAGGTGAATCATGAATAAGATCATTAAATCCCTTGTGAATCTATGCGTATTGGCTGCAACGGTGCTGGTGTGTACATCTTTTCCTGTGCAGGCCACTCCGCCCACTCCGCCTGCGCAAGTTGAATTGCTCAAGGCCGAGGCGTTGGCGGCGCTGCAACCAGAGAAGGGGGCTTTTACGATCCCTGTTCGAGTTCTGGTACATCAGGATGTCGGGCCACTCACGTTGAGCATCCGGACGACGACCATGGGTAGCTTGGGAGAGCGGGAAAGCCAGGTGACGAACTATCCGCTCAAGGAATTGAAAAAGAGAGGGGAAGCCCGGACCATTGAGATCCAAATTCCTATGCGTCAGCAGGATGGTCTCTATCGTATAGAAGCAGCCGTCCAAATAGAGCAGAAGGGAAAAACAGGAGTGGTCAGTAAAGGAGTTCTCGTCCAGGTTGTCGAGAACGGTCGGCAGCGACTCACCACTCCGGCCGAACTGCGAAAGGCGCAAGTAGAACAACAAACTCATGCCTTTCAAGAGAGATTGTCGAAAAAACCCAAACAACCGGATATTCGACTCTTGATGGATCACATGGTTCCAGTCCCTGAAGAACGGAGAAAAGATATTCGACCCTATATCGGCCCAAAGCAAAAACGAACGACGGCAGCCGGTCCTCCAGCGTCGATCGCCCCCTATATTCTTGATAAGACCAAGAAGGGCAAATCCCCCAATAGCCATCTCAGGCGGCAGCCCGGCGTGTCGTTGGCTCAATTCGTCCCACTGATTGAACTCCGAGGACAGGTGGTCTTTGAAGATTGGTATACCAACACGCCCTGTAATCCGTTTGATCCAAATGATCCCTATTATCCCTGTGATCCTGGGCCTCCTGCTGTTTTGACCGGATTAGCGAATGCTACGATCGAAGTGGTTGGGGAGACTCCGTTAGGGTATGGAGAACTACTGGCCGAAACGGTAACCGATGAAAATGGGAACTGGTCGGTGTATCTGGATCCAGCTAACGAAGGCTTGGATGTCTATTATATGGTGATCTTAGATAATGACAGTTTTACTATTCGAGATGCCGGAGATCATGAGTATTTTGCGGTTTCTTCAACTCGAACGGCGACAGGGATTGTCAATTTCGGACAAGAAACGTTCACGACGAATGCCGAAGCGGCGCAGGTGTTTTCAACGATCAATCGTGGCTGGAACCATATTGTAACCGAAGGGGGACAGGATCCTGGGTTCATCGGGGTCCAATATCCCGATTCTTGTCTGTTAAGCGATGGCACGATCATAAGTTGTTGGGACCCAAGCGTGGAAGTCGTCAGATTAGAAGCCGAAACAAACGATTCACCTGATACGATTCTTCATGAATATGGTCATGCCTTGATGCATTATGCCTTTGGTCATTCACTTGTAGGAGGATCCCATTCTTTTTCAGACCTTGAGCAGGATCCCGGTCAGGCGTTTAGCGAGGGGTGGGCAACGGCATTTGCGCTTTCCATTTGTCCCGACGGATTGTTTACCGGTAATGAGGGGCCGTATGAAGATCCTCAAGAGTGGCCGGTATGTGCCGTGCAAGCCAATGGGTATGCATTACAGTACGATGGGTATCAATGGATTGAAGGCTTCGACATCCTGAGCCAAAACCGGAAAGGGGAACACCACGAAGGCCGTGTGGCGGCGGCCATTTCCGACTTCCTGGATGCTCCGAATGACGACAACGGTGGGAACGAGAATCAAGGCAAGAATGGCTACGACGATTCGAATGCGAATGATCGAACGTCGCTTGCCACGATCTACCGGGATAGTATGTGGGGTTTCGATTTTGGCGATTTCGTGAATTACTTTATTCAATTGAGGACGAACCTCACGAGCACCATGCAGGCTTTGGCCGACGATATCATGACCTACAATTGGATGAGTTGGCCCATCACCGTTCCAGTCCCAGAAACGGCCTGCGTGGCTTCGAAAGTGGCTATGGCGATGAGTCCGGAGTATGCCACCGTCTTGGATGGGCTTCGGGCTTTTCGTGACAAGGTGATGAAACCCCTCACCCTAGGGCGTCAGTGGATGCAGGCCTATTATAGCCATAGCCCCGAGATGGCGATATTGCTGATACGGGATGCCGACGCGCGTCAGTCCGGACAGGTCATCGTGGAACATTTTTCACGCATTGGCCATACGCTCAAAGAGGCGAGAGGGTTGGAGCGGTTATCGCGGTCTCAGGAACTTGTCCTCCCGCCTCGGGTGATTGACTCGATCAAGAAAATTTCCCAAGTCATCAATGTGAAGGGAAGTGAAGAGCTCAAGCAGAAGCTGCGTGAAGCCCATACGCTTCTAAAATCGTTTGAGAGGTTGTCAGTCAGTCAAGCAGTTCAACAGGTGTCAGCCATGGAAAAAGCTGGAAGAGGGCAAGACGCGCCAAGGGTGCAGCCTTTGAAATTTGCCCCGGGGAGCCAACAGGCAGATTGGGCTCTGATCAAAAAGCATCTACCCAGAGGAGAATGGCCAGGGACGAAGCACAATCGACCTAAGGGGGATGGCTGATGATTGCATCATGGAGGGATGGACGCTTCAGAAAGGCTAGGGTTGGCTTTTATGCTATCCCTAGCCCGGATAATTCTTGTAAGGAGAGAACCGGTCGGATTTCGATGTTCGGAACTCTTGAACGGTAGCAATGGCGGGGACTGCTTGTTGAGCGATGTTCAACTGGTAGATGATTTTTTGAAAAGGGAGATGTCCACTAGTGTGAAGAAGCGAGGGATGATACGCGACTTCTAATGACATGAGGAGGATGAAAAACATGAAAATTCCATCGTATCGATATCATTTCGTGATTGCATTGATGTTGGGGATCAGTAGCCCTTTGGTGGGTTTTGGGGAAAGTAATAGCGACCGATATTCCTTAATTCAGGAAGGTGAACGGCAAGATCTATTATCTGGGGACGGCGGTTCTGCTCACCATGATGAAGCCTCGATGAATTGTGAAACAGAAGGGCTTTTACGACTTGCGGCCCTTGACTCTCTTGACGGCCCCCCTCCTTGTGGAAAAGATAATGTGTGTAATATGGCCGCCTGTTCAAACGATCCGGATTGTCCTGCCGGTTTACCGCAAAACACGCCCAGTGAGCCATCGGACCCTCCCCATGATGAAAAGGGAAGTCTATCCGTTTGGCTGTCCACAGGGCCCGATGGTTACGAAGGCGGGCACTCTTGTGACTTTGATCAAGGGACATGCAACATTAAAGTAAATTGGAGCGTACAGCCTGATAAGTACGATAAGTGGAAAATTTGCTGGAAGGACTGGGGAGATACCTTTACCAATGCTTGTGACGAGCATCAGATAATTCGAGACTATGAAAACAATTTTTATGTGATTCCGAATCTCAAAGAAGGACAGCACTACCGTATTCGATTAGAGGGGCGAAAGGATAAAAACGATAAGTGGGCATGTCTTGTCAAGGCTCGATTGCGAAATGTGCACCTGAACGGGACCAATATAAAGGGTGTGGTGCCTTGTTTTGTGCCCTAATGATAGAGAAGCTACTTGTTGACTGTTTTGTTGGCGCTCCTCTGGCCTATAGACAGGCCTGGGTTCATTGAATTTATTGAAGATTGAATGCGTAGATGAAAAGTATTTCTTGAATATGTTGGGAGGTATGCCGGATCTGTTGAAATTATTTGAGGAAAATTGGTTGTTGAAACATGTGAGTGGTCGGGCAAAATGTATTCATTGTCATAGTGCATGTTCCCAGTCAGTGGCCGCTGTCAGACAACGATTGAGGTTTACACCGTTATTCCTTTGGCAGGATTGGGGTAAACAAAAATGCCAGAATTGGAATTGACCAGATAGTTAGAATGACACTTCGTTCAGTCAGTTGGTTTCTGGAGTTTTCTATGTCTTAGTGAGTCCTAAAGGGGGTTCTTCCCACTCGTCGCAAGGAAGTCTCATCATCTTTTCGCCCTACCTTGCTGCCTTCCAAATACTGAATGGTAGTCAATTGCCTTTCCGTTCACTATTCATCTTGTCGGGTATTACTTTCGTGAAATTTTTTCGAGGAAAAATTTTCGAAAGATGAATGTGCCAAAATTCTCCTATCGCCAAGGAACGGAAAAGACCCTCAAGTATCGGCTGGCAAGCCCAATTTTTTTGACCTGGTTGGATCGTAAAGTTGTTTCCTGATGGGCCGATAACGAAATGATCATTGGTCTTTAGCGGATCCAACAACAACGTCATTACCCAGGAACATCCACATTTTGTCAGGAGGGTTCAGACGATGAAGTATACGACATTGTTCGCGGCGTGTATGGTTTTCGGAGTCGGAAGCATGGCTGGTCAGGTGAATGCCCAAGAGATCTGTCGGACCGCGGGGTTTTGGGGAACTCATGCGGGAGAGGAAAAGCCGGGAAGTGTGAATATTTCTGAAGAGGTGATTCGTGCTTGGTTGTCGACAGTTCACTCCTACGACCAAACTGTGACAGAAAACTGTGCGTATAACGATCAGGATGGATCGGTCAGCTGTAATTTTGAGCCACCCGGTCAAGCGGGAAGCCCAAAAGCCTGCCGAGATGCCAAGAAAAATGACGTGACCCTCTTCAATAATTTCCCATCGGGGTTTGAGGGCCTTCAAATTTGCGGACAAGTCATTTCTCTTCAAGAGCAAACAGGGAGTGAGATTCCGCCGGTCGTGGAAGCGTTATGCGTCTCTCCAGATGGAGACTCCAAAATTCAGTTAGGTCGGCAGCTAACCGCCGCCGCCCTGAATTGTCTCCTCAGTGGTGGGGGGGAGGATTGTACCGGCACCCCCATGGAACCCGTATTTGCGGCCTGTAATAATTCCTGTACAGCTCAGGGGCAAGATGACCAGGTCAACACCTGCATTGAAAAATTGGACTGTTTTAACAATGGTGGAAGGTGGAACGAGGACGATCCTCTCGCAATGTATTGTCAAATGGACGTGGCCGAATCCTGTCACGCTCAACCACTGATCGGAACGGTTGCGGGGAATGGCCCAGGGGGACCAGTGCTCGAATAGCACAAGGGTAAAGGGCTCAATGTTCTCAGGGTCCCTCCTTTCCGGCCATGCCGAAAAAGAGGGACCCTCAACGCATCCCGAAGAAAGAACTCTCTATGATTCAATCGTTTCGAAGGGGTCAACAATCTAAATGGGTAGGGGTGTTGATTCTTGTGGTCAATGGTCTCTGTGTCAGTTTGTTGGAGCCGGTAGCGTTCGCTCATGAAACGGACGACTCTCACCCTGTTTATCGTGAATTGGAACATCTCAAGGCCCAGCAGGCAGAACTGCGGAATGAACTCCGAGAAATCAAAGCTCTGTTGCAAGCTAGGGGAATCGCGGCAATGCCTCAGCTCGGGGAGCTTCGACTTGGGGTCGGACAGGAGCCATTCAAAGGTAAGCATGATGTGCGACTGACGCTAATAGAGTTTACCGATTATCAATGCCCATTCTGCAGAAGACATGCGAAACAGACATTGCCGGAGTTGGAAAGGGAGTACATCGAAACAGAAAAACTGAAATATGTTGTCCGGGATTTTCCGTTACAATCGCTCCATCGGGAAGCCTTTCAAGCTGCTATCGCCGCGGATTGCGCCGGTGAACAAGGTCGATATTGGGACATGCACGATCGGCTGTTGACCGTGGATCTATCGAACGATAGGAACTGGGGGCAGCATGCCAAGGCTGTGGGTCTGGATGAGGGAAAATTTTTGAGTTGCCTAGTTAGTGAGTCACCAAGGGAGGGTGTTCAAAAAGATCTGGAAGAGGGGAAAAAGGCCGGAGTTCAGGGTACGCCGACGTTCTTTCTCGGTATGACTGAACCGGACAGCGGCGAGATGAAAGTTGTGAAAGTTTTGAGGGGTGCCCAGTCCTATGCAAAAATGAAAAGCTCTATTGATGAATTGCTTGGGATGCCATAAAGACGGAATAAACGCACAGCTGTATTGCCCCTAGTGGAACCGGTGAGTTGAAGAAGATTCCCTATGCGACTTTCCTTCTCTTCATCTAGCCTTTGATTTGTCCAAGACCTCTCCTTCCTCGTTTGGCAGGAATCGGATTTCTGTTTGTTATGTTAATTATAATTACCTAAGCTGCTTACGATTGATTTCCCCCATTGAGTCATTCTGAAGACCTATCCAGGAACGGAATGACCCCCATGCTTTCCGTCTTCCTTCCTCTTCCCCAAAATGCGATGTGGTTCCTGCATGGGGAATTGAAAAAAAATTTTTGAAAAGCCCGAAACGCCATTCACAAACATTTAACCTCATGATAGGCTTTCATCGCTGGAAGAAAGCAGAATGCTTGGATTGAATTCGGTTTTAAGGAAGAGATTGCCACGGTCTCTAATACGAGCAACCTGTTGGTTAAATCCCTGAAGATCTTTTCACATCGTATCCTTTGAGTATCTGAATTTTCACAGCTATGGACGGAGGCAGGACCTAGGATTCCGTCCTGTTTTGATGGTCCAAGAGATATTTGCTCTGTGCCTGACAAGCCTTCCGTATCCTGGAAACCTGTCGAACGGCCCAGTGAAATCGAGTGGGAATCTTCTTGAATGATCATGGGATGGCTCTCAAGATTATTGTTTGGTGGCCGATGAATCAGACCATCAAAAATCGAGAGAGAGGGGACCATTGGGGATTTTGAGGGACTAATTCGCATAGGAGTGCACCGTGCCAACCAGCTTTATCAAGCCAGCGTTCGAAAATGAGGATGTGTCTAAGTCTGCCAGTGTTTCCCCATTAGGGACAGATTGGCTGAAAATGGCCAGTGGCAGCCTTACGACAAAGCTCGAACGGTTTCTGGCAGATCGGCTTGATACGCCATTTTTAGCTATAGATTTAGAGGTGGTTCGGAGCCAATTTTTACTGCTGCAACGGGAGTTCCCCAACGCCGCTATCCATTACGCGGTGAAAGCCAATCCTGCCAGGGAAATCATTCAGGTATTGGCCGCGTTGGGCTCGCGCTTTGATATTGCCAGTCGCTACGAATTGGATTTGTGCCTGTCTCTCGGAGTTCCGGCTGCTTGGATTTCCTTTGGCAATACTGTTAAGAAATCGGTGGATATCGCCTATGCATTTGCTTGTGGCGTTCGGATTTTTTCGTTTGATAGCGAGGCCGAACTTGAAAAATTAGCCAGACATGCGCCAGGCTCATCTGTGCAATGTCGATTGCTGAGTCAAGGTAATAGCGCCGATTGGCCTCTTTCCAGGAAATTTGGGTGTGATGTGAAGATGGCCTTTGACTTGCTCCTGAAAAGCCGGGCTTTGGGTTTGAATCCCTTGGGGGTTACCTTCCATGTGGGCTCTCAACAGACTGATCCATTGGAGTGGGTGGAGCCGGTACGGCAGGCCTCGGAGTTATATCGCCAACTAAGGCATCATCATCTTGAGCTGGAATGGATTAACATAGGCGGGGGATTGCCTGCGACTTACCAAGCAAACCTCCAGCCGTTTTCTTCTTATGCCCAGACTATTCAACAGGCTCTGCAGGAATCCTTTGGTTCGACTCTTCCCCAATTAATGATTGAGCCTGGCCGGTTTTTGGTGGCCGATGCGGGGGTGATCCAGACCGAAGTGATTTTAATCGCTCAAAAATCCTACCAGGATGAGAAGCGATGGGTGTATCTGGACATAGGGAAGTTTGGGGGATTGGCCGAAACGATGGACGAGTGCATAAAATATCGTTTGCGGACTCCCCATGCCGGTCTTACCGGACCAGTGATTTTAGCCGGCCCGACTTGTGATAGTGCAGATGTATTATATGAAAAAACTTCTTATGACCTCCCACTCCATCTTGCGATCGGCGATCGAATCGAAATTCTCAGCGCCGGGGCTTATACCAGCAGTTATGCTTCGGTGGGGTTTAACGGCTTTCCTCCTTTGCAGACGTATTGCCTTTAAGCGTCAGAATTATTCAATCCCTCACTGCCAGTGATTTTCAAGACGAGGCGGCATCGCTCTTTGCGGTAAGCGGGTGATGTGTCGTATGCATTGTGAGCGGGGCCGGAAAATGAATGGATCGCTCAGAGAAAGGCATATGACCATGAAATGGTCAGAACCAACCAGAACTAGAAGCGTCAAAACCCGAAGACGGTCCTGGTTGGAATTATGGGGAGTGGTCGGAACGGGGATATTGCATTTGTTCTTGAAGCATATTGGTGCGAACGGACTGTTTATCGGTCTGGCGAGTGTCTGTTGGACAGCGTATCTTGTGGGGCAAGTTCGTCGGGATTGGCAGTTGTGGAAAGAGTGGGGTTTTCGCCTTGACAATCTTCGGGCATCATTTTGGTGGCCGTCGATTTTCTTTGGATGTTCGAGTATTTTAATGGCCGCGTATGGGATAGCGAATGAACGGGTGGTTTGGCAAGGCCATATACTGTTCCTGCTGGTGCTTTATCCCTTGTGGGGGATCCTTCAACAATTTCTGGTACAGGTAATGGGTGTGACGAATGTGTTGAGGCTTTTCCCGCGGTATGGATTGAGGCTGGCGATGCCCGCAGGGGTGGTCTTGTTTTCGATCGTACATTTTCCCCATATCTGGTTGATGATGGCCACTGGCTTACTCGCTTGTCTCTGTATCCCCTGCTATATCCGTGATCGGAATCTCTGGCCACTTGGGCTGTATCATGGTTGGCTGGGCACGTTCTTTTATTTGTGGGTTCTTGGTCGGGATCCTTGGGTGGCTGTCTTTGGCGAATAGTTTGGAGCGAGGCATTGGTCGCACTGGATGAATCGGTCTCTCCGAATGTATGGCATAAGAAGACTAACCATGGATAATGGAGAAAAGAGTTTTTCTGGGAAATCTAGCGTTTCGGTTCTTGATTGATTTTTAAAACAATTTTTCCTAAAGTTATTGAGTGTACGCAGAAACCAAGGAGGGTTTCATGGCGAGCGCGCGCTGGTCCAAAGTCACATGGGAAGTTCTGCTGAGTCAGATTTTTCGTCCCGAACAGGCCTTTTTTTTCCCCCATAAAATTTTTCGTTGGAATGCAAACGGAATCTATGAGGATTGTTTTTTCCCCGTTCCTTGCCGCCATATGTTGGGGGGGGAGGACCTTATCGGAAAATCGATTCAGGATGTGCTTCCAAAAGACGCTGGACGAACCCTGTATCAGGGGTTTCGGCGTACCCGTGAAACCCAAATTCCTCAAGAACTTCAATTGGTGCTCACCGGTGAACAGGAGACCCGTGTGGCGGTGATCAGGTTGTTTCCTTTCCAGCAGGGGGTACTCGGTTTTGTCACAGATCATTTTATGGATGGTCGTCCGGCGTTGATTCTCACCCCCCAAGATCCCTCTCTGGCCTTTCTCAAATCCTCCGCCAATCTGTAGCGGTTCCTTGCCTTCTCACAAAATAGGCCTCGGTGGGGTGGGAGGAATCGCTCTTCATGGCACTACTGGTTGAATCGAATGGCCAAAATTGGGTATGAAGCACTTTGCTTGCATGATTGGATCCACTGCCGGTTGACGAGAAAGAGAGGGACGAATGGACAATAATCCCCTGATTATTTCCGATCAAGAACGGTTGGCGCTGTTATATGAGAGATTCCGGGATGTGTGCCTAGTGGAAAAGGAAGTATGGACGGAAATTTACATGCCTCGACAGGTGGAGAAGGGAATGGTTTTAACGAACCAACATGAACGTTATGAAGTCATCATTGATGATCCCGCGATTGAAGACGCATTGGAGGCCAATATCCCTTTAGGCTCGAATGCCTTGGGTGCGGCGATTCAGGAATATAAAGATCATATTACCTTCCGGAAGTTGTAAGAGGTGCTTTCATCGGCTGATCCGGTTGGCAATAGGCCTCGCTTGTCCATAGATGACAACATTCATGGCGAATAGACCATTATGAGGCATGGCATAGATTGCGAATCTGTCCCCAGTCTTGCTCAAATGAGAACGGCAGGATGTGGGGAGAAGGGGCCGGTGATATGGTTTGAAGATATTGCAGGCGTTCCTCCGTTGAAGGATGAGTGGATAGATAGCGAAGTGGGGAGCTATCCGGCTGTTCGTTTCCGAGATTGACGAAAAAAGACATCATACCGTTTGGATCAACGTGGGCTTGGTAAAGAAGCGCAAGCCCCTCTTGGTCGGCCTGTCTTTCCGCGTCTCGGCTATAGGAGAGCGTTTGTAACGTCTGAGCCGCCTGTAACCCGTAGGCGATCATTCCGCTGGCATCGCCACTGAGGGCCGCAATGATAAAGGCCATCGAGACGTGTTGCACGATGAGTCGCATGCCATGTCGCAATCGAACATGCTGAATTTCATGCGCAAGGACTCCGGCCAGTTCTTGAGGGCTCTCTGTTTTTTGTAATAATCCACGAAAGACGATCAAGCGACCTCCAGGAGCGGCCAAGGCATTGATGACTGGGCTGTCGACGACCGTTAGGTGAAAGGCATATGGGCTCTGAGATAATGGAGTGGTCAGTCTCGTCATCATGGTGTTCATCTTGTCTGCAAGCTCAGGATGCTCACAGGTAGACTGATTCCTCGTCAATTCTTGTTGGATAAAATCCCCAAGTTGTGTTTCCCAAGAAACGGGGATGGTTGCCGTAATCGGACCTGCCAACCAGGGAATTCCCCAAGCAAACATGGCATAAATTGCAGGGATACAGGCCAAGGCAGCTACAATGGTGAAGACGACACGTTTGGATCTGGTGCCTGGATGGTGGAAGTGGGCCGCGTGGGTTTGCCCTTCTTGATGAATGGCACGAAGGATGTTCTGATTTGGCACCACCAGGGTTTCACCGATGCCATGGCCTCGTTCCAATCGAACTTCTTCCCCCGAATAACGCCCTTGGGTTTGTCGTAATTCCTGATACTTCCAGAAGTCGGTAAGACCGTTGGGAAATTTCAGCGTCAGACCAAGCGGTTCGACCTTAATGCGAACATGGTGAGGGATGGGTGAATGACCGTCGTAATAGGTACCATTCCACTCGGTTGGATGAGACATGGGAGTGATTTAGTCCAAGGCGTCAGGTGTGTTCAGAACTATCCGGAACAGCGATGGCTCTCGTCCATATTTTTTGTGATGTCCAAGGCTATCCAATATCGAACCCAATATCAAAAAATCCGGCTAGACCTTCACCTGTTGGAGAGGCATCCATGGCCTCTTGGTGAATGGTTTGGAAGTTCACGGATCCGGGTAGGCTTAAATGGTAATACAAAAATTGGAGATTGCGAATTTGAACCCATGACCAAGCCAAGCCTAAGGTGAGGAGGAGCATGAAAAAATTGGTGAAGCGCAGTTCCATCAGATGCCATATGGATGCTGAAAAATGAAAGTCCGCATCTCCAAACCCAGTGTGATTCCAGACGTATCGCTGTTTAGCGACTTGCAGGTAGAACCATGGGAGCAGCACACCACTGAGGCCAAACAAAAAAGTCGTGGTCAGGCGGGCTCCTTTCCAGTCATCGGATGTTCCTTGCAGCAGGTGTGGGAGGGTTTCGGAATCAGTGCTGATAGCCAGCAGGCATAGTACGATCAGGAGCATGAGTCCAACGGCTTTGGCATAAATCATGGCCATGCCTTTCCCCGTGCCCTGGTATCGGAACGGATGCGTGCCAAAATAGGTATGGGAGACCAGAAAGTGTCTTCTCCTATTTTCAAAAATGGGATAATAGAATCCGACGGTAAGAACCGTCAGTAGGGAGCCCAGTATCCATATTTTAAAATATTCTCCACATTGTCCGCGAAAGGAAAAGCGGATAGCGCCCAATGAGGTTCTGCTCAATCGGTACCGGTGAGCTCCTACCACGGCCACGGGAATAAAGCAAAGAATCAGGGCACCCGCAAACAGATTAGGCAACCATTCAGGAATGTGGGGCCACACAACCGGAATTATGCTCAGAAATAGATACGGTAATCCGAACACCAAAAATGCCTTCGACCATCCCAGCAGGAGTTCCTTGCCGGTTCCGTGATACGCAAATCGCATTTTGGCGAAACTGGTCTGGCTATGCAGAAATTGCCGAACCCGGACCCGACCCCAAAAAACATAGATTCCCAGGGTGAGAATGGTGAAACAGGCATTGGTAATAAAAATGCCAAAAAGTGTTCGTCCCCGACCCCAAAATAGAGGATGAAGACGTGGAATATCTTTGGGTCTGGAAAGTTCGGATATCGTCCCTTCCGGCGGTGTAATGGGCGGTTGGGCATTCATGGTTGGAACGGAGGGTATCGGTCTATCCCGGGTTGCGCGGTCATCAGAGTGAAACGAGGTCATGCCGCAAGTGGGACATCGGTCTTCCTCTGAATGGGCTTCGCCACATTGTGGGCCACTGAGCCTCGGGTTGGGTGCCATACGCGTTAGGGTAAAAGAATAATGGGCACTCAATCCGGATCATGAATGGGCTGGGAGTGTTCTTTTCATTTCGGATACGTTTGGTACAATCATGAGAATATTGCGCGCTCCCTTCTTATGTTTATTACAATGAATCCCCCAAGCGCCTCATTGTTTCTCATGGAGAAAGCTCTTAACAGAGACCATCCGAGCCATGAATATCGCCGAACCTTGAATCCGACTGTAGCAAAGGATGAATGATGTGGAATACAGCTCGATATGTATTGTTGACGGTCCTTGGAATAGCTAGCCTTGTCGCCTGTTCGGGCATCGCTAGGCCGATGCCTTCGGTTGGCGTTCCTGTCAAGATTCCCCACGCGATTGGCGAGTTAGCTGGTTCATGGGAGTACCAAGATGTCAACGGAACGTTTCCTCTTGTGCTCAATGAGCAAGGCCACGGACCCTATGATTGGAAAGAGGGCCGTTTCGAAACGATTGCGTTGAAAAATGGTGTGTGGACAGGCAAGTGGTATCAGGCCGAAAATGATCGAGAAGGGGAATTTGAACTCACGTTTTCGGAAGATATCCCCTTGGCGAAAGGTGAATGGTGGTATACCCGGATTGGTTCCGATACGGCACCTTTGGAGCCCGGGGGACAGTTTTCATTGAAGCAGATTTCCGGTGGGGTAGCGATGGAGCAATAATTCGAATCCGTGACGCCGTTTTCAGTTCATAAGAAATACTCCAAATCTAGGTCTTCATCATCCGGCTCAGATAAGTTCTCGGCTCGTTGGAAAAAAATCCTTGTGAGAATGTAAAGGCAGCGAACCTGATCATCGAAAATTAGTCGGTAGGTGTTGGCTCAGCCTGGGATGGCTCCGCTGTGCCTGGGACGGAAAAACTCGGAGCGTGAGTGAGGACATGCTGAAGAACGTCCTCTATGGACTCTACGAATACCACCTCCATCTCGGATCGCACCGCCTCAGGCACGTCTCGCAAATCTTTTTGATTCGCTCTTGGCAAGAGGATGCGGCGAAGACCCATGCGATGGGCTGCCAAAAGTTTTTCTTTAATCCCGCCCACCGGCAAGACCAACCCGCTCAAGCTAATTTCTCCCGTCATGGCGGTGTCTTTTCGAACAGGGATACCCAAGAGGAGAGAACTGAGGGCTGTGGCCATGGTAACTCCGGCGGAAGGACCGTCTTTAGGGATGGCTCCTTCCGGCACATGGATATGCATGCCGTTATCTTTGAAGACCGCCGGGTCGATCCCCAATGATTTGGCGCGTGACCACAGGTAACTTCTGGCGGCTTGCGCGGATTCCTGCATAACTTCTCCAAGGTGTCCCGTAATCGTCAGATCACTCCCTCCGGGCAACAACGTACTTTCCACATACAGCACATCTCCTCCCGATTCAGTCCATGCCAGTCCCGTTGCCACGCCAAGGGGGAGCGTCTTGCGGGCTTCCTCAGGCATGAACCGTTCAATCCCTAACCATTCTCCCAAGTCAACTTTTCGAATGACGAGGGGGCTCACCGGTTCATCCGTCGCGGTTTCTGCTAAGTGTAAGGCAATCTTCCGCGTCAATCGGCCGAGCATTTGTTCAAGCTGCCGGACTCCGGCTTCCCGCGTATAGCGCTTGATGATATGGGGAATCACATCCGCTTCCAGCGTGAGCGGCCGGTCTGTCAGTCCCGCTTCCTTCAGCCGTCTGGGCCACAGGTAACGGTTGGCGATTTCTAATTTTTCCTGATGGCTATAGCCAGGCAGGCGAATGATTTCCATGCGATCCATGAGCGGAGTAGAAATGGGGTCCAGAGAATTAGCCGTGGTGATGAACATGACTTTCGAGAGGTCGAAGGGCAAATCCAGATAATTATCCCTGAAGGTATGATTTTGCTCCGGATCTAAAATTTCCAGTAAGGCTGAGGCGGGATCTCCTCGAAAATCTTTCCCCACTTTATCCACTTCATCCAACATCAAAACGGGGTTACGGGCTTTCGCCCGACGGAGAGCTTGAATCAGACGGCCCGGCATGGCACCGACATACGTCCGCCGATGTCCGCGTAATTCCGCTTCATCGTGAAGCCCCCCAAGACTCAGTCGTTCGAACGCACGACCCAGGGCGCGGGCAATCGATTGGCCGAGGCTGGTTTTTCCAACTCCTGGAGGGCCCACCAGGCAGAGGATCGGTGCTTTCGCAGAAGGGTTCAATTTCAACACAGCCAAGTGTTCCAGGATGCGTTCCTTCACATCCTGAATACCGTAGTGATCGACATCCAGTACCGCCCGGGCGTTGGCCAAGTCCAAGTTATCTTCCGTGCTGGTGTTCCAAGGCAGTTCCAGGACCAGTTCGAGATAACTGCGGAGGACCTGATGATCGGCGGCAGCCGGAGGAAGCTTGGCCAGGCGTTTTAATTCACGGGTTGCTTCGGTTTTTACCGTTTCTGGCAGATCGGCTTTTTCAATACGGGCTTTGAGCTCTCCGATTTCACTGTCTTCCGGCGCAGATTCTAATTCCCCGAGTTCCTGCTGGATTTCTTTGAGCTGTTGACGAAGAAAATATTCTCGTTGGGATTTGCCAATCTCGGCTTGAGCTTGACTGGCGATTTCATGGCGGAGTTTCAGAATCTGCAATTCGTGGGAGAGGGCGGCATACACTTGGCGCAGGACTTCCACCGGATCCGATTGTTCTAACAAGGCCTGTAGCCGGTCCACATTCAAATTCAGCAGCGAAATGAGGCGATAAGCCACGGACAGCGGACTTTTTTCGGCGCGGAGTACTGCCACGAGTTCTGTGACGCCTTGCGTGCCTAATAAATCAGGTAATTGATTCAAGAGGTCATGCAGAGCCCGATGAAGGGCCTCAATCTCGGTTCCGGCTTCAGAGGGATGAGGAAGTTGCCGAGCCCGGACGGTAAAAAAGGGATCTATCGTTTCGGATTTGAGCAGCACCATTCGCTCCAGTCCTTGTACGAGAATTTGGAGGTGGCCTTCCGCGGTCTTCCCCATTTGTTTGATGACGGCTTTGGTGCCGATTTGAAAGAGGTCATCAAATGTAGGATCTTCTTGTTCCGAGTCCCGCTGGGTGGCCATTAGCAGAGCTTTCTCTTCGGTGTTCATGGCGGCTTCAACGGCGGCGATGGAACGTCCTCTTCCGATCGTGAAGGGCACCATGGTTTCCGGAAATAAAACAGTACGCTTAACCGGTACGAGGGGAAGGGTGACGATTATGCTGGAATCGGATTGTTCAATGTCGTTCATCGGTACATCCTCAATTGGAAAAATAGTGGTTCTCTGGGGCTATCCAGTTCTTCCACGTCTCCTTGTAAGATATGACGGTTTTCCGTGGAGTCAACTCAAGAAAAAAGATGCCCAACAATGGCTTGCTGTCAGGATGAGTGAAAAGTCGTTTAGGAAGCCTTATTGGAAATTTGACAGAAAAAAACCGCCTTCCTAATATAGTAAGTGTTTACTTACTATTATTTTTAATAGGTCGTGAGATGTCTCGATCAGGGCAATCCAGTTCAACCCGTTTGCGAGCCAAAGATCGACAAGCCGAAATTATTCGGGCTGCGGCGTTGTTGTTTGCTGAAAAAGGGTTCAACGGAACCAAAACACGGGAAATTTCCTCGGAAGCCGGGGTGAGTGAAGCGCTCATTTTCAAACATTTTCCGAGTAAAGAGGATTTATATGCTGCGATTTTGGCAAAGGAGTCTCCCGTTCCACAACTCATTTCCCAAGTCAAAGACTTCGCACAGAATCACAATGATGAGGCCGTCTTTCGCACGATTGCCGAGACCATTGTCGGCGGAGCGCCCGACGATGGGTTAATGCGGCTCATTCTCTTCAGTGCCCTGGAAAGCCATGAGTTATCCGACATGTTTTTTCAGAACCATATTCGAAGCTTCTGCGATGTGCTGGCAGGCTATATTCAGCAACGGATTGAGGATGGGGCCTTTCGTGAAATTTCACCGATTCTTGCGGCCAGAGCGTTCATGGGCATGTTGATTTATCACCGCTTACTGACGGTCTTGTTTCAGGCTCCGTTGTCTCAAGATCCTCGGGAAATTGCTGAAACGTTTGTGACGCTGATGATGACCGGAGTGAGACGGTCAAGAAAAAAGGGAGACGCTGCACGGAGGCCGACTCGAGCGACGGCACGAAAAACTGGCCCCACAAATCACAGGCGGGTTCCATGAGCTTTGTGGCCTTAAAAATGTTATTTGGGGACCGGGCCAAGTATCTCATGCTCCTTGCCGGCCTAACGTTTTCCACGATGTTGATCGTGCAGCAGGGTTCGATCTTTTGGGGATTGATGACGTGGTCGATGTCAGGCATTTCGAATGTGAATGCGCCGGTCTGGGTGACGGATCCCAATATCAATCAGGTGGAAGAGATCAAGCCCCTGGCGGATACCGCCGTCACGCGTGTCCGAAGCGTGCCGGGGGTGGAATGGGCCGTCCCCTTGTATAAAGGTGTGCAACGAGCTCGGTTGCGGGATGGGAATTTTGAGCAGATTGCTCTGGTGGGCATTGATCCCAGCACCCTGATTGGGCGTCCGTATACGGTCTTGGACGGCAGGATTGAAGAGTTGCGGGCTCCGGAAACCGTGGCGGTGGATGAATTAACGGTTGAACGATTAGGCGGGCCGAATAAAATCCATGTAGGGTCGACATTTGAAATCAATGATCATCGGGTTCGTATTGTGGCCATCGTCCAGGCTCAAAAAAGTTTTCAAAATATTCCCTTTGTCTATACAACCTATGAACGAGCGTTGCGTATCACCCCGCAGGAGCGGCGAAAATTATCGTATGTGCTGGTTGGTCCGCAGCCAGGAATCTCCGCGGAGGCATTAGCTGGACGGATTCAGAAGGAAACAGGGTTGGGGGCGTATTCCGGAGATCAGTTTGGATGGAAAACCATGCAATGGGTTCTCAAAAATACCGGGATTGGGGTAAATTTTGGAACGACGGTTTTTTTGGGGTTTATTGTGGGGATGGCGATTGCGGGGCAGACCTTTTATTTGTTCACCGTCGAAAACCTCCAACAATTTGGAGCCTTGAAGGCCATTGGGGCGAGCACAGGCATGTTGGCCCGGATGATCCTGCTTCAAAGTTTTACGGTCGGATTGATTGGATATGGGATTGGGATCGGATTAGCCACGTTATTCGGGCTGACGGCGGGGAGGGGTGGAGTCTTACCCTTTAAAGAAACGTGGCCATTGTTACTCGGCGTCTTTGTGGCCTTGATGATGATTTGCAGCCTGTCCAGTGTCATCAGTATTCGCAAGCTGGCGAAGCTGGAGCCAGCCGTGGTGTTTCGTGGTTAATGGGGTGAAGGCCACGGTTCAGGAGTTCGAGCATGACCTTTCTCGGTGGTTGGTACGGGCCAAAGGCATTACGAAGTCGTTTGGTGAGGGGCATACCAAAATTCCGGTGTTAAAGGGAGTGGATCTGGATGTTGCCCGAGGCGAAGTGTTGTTATTAGTCGGGCCGTCCGGAAGTGGAAAAACGACGCTGTTGTCGGTCATAGCCGGTATCCTAGAAGCGGATGAGGGGGAGTTGATGATTCTGGGCGAAAATATCAAGGCATTTTCTCAGAGCGCCAAGACCCTGTTTCGACGTGATCATTTGGGGTTTGTCTTTCAACAATATCATTTATTACCCACGCTGACGGCTTCGGAAAATGCGGCAGTTCCGCTCTTAATCCGGGGGATGCCGAAACGGGATGCGATGGCTCACGCCGAGGAGGTCCTTCGAAGCGTGGGAATGGGTGAGCGATTGGCTTCATTGCCCAATAGGCTTTCCGGAGGCGAACAACAACGGGTGGCCATCGCTCGCGCATTGGCCGGAGATCCTCAATTACTCCTCTGTGACGAGCCGACAGCCAGTTTAGATGCCGAAACCGGCCATCGAGTGGTTGAGCAGTTGCGAGCGATCGGGAAACGGCCGGATCGGGCCGTGATTATTGTAACCCATGACTCCAGAATTTTTGAGTTCGGGGATCGGATCGTGCATATGGACGATGGCCTGGTGCATCAAATTCAGGATGGATCGGAGCAGGTGAGCGGATGATCTTTCGCCGGGTGAGTGTCTGGTTGGCCGTGGGCGGCTTTGTGTTGACCCTCATGACCTTGTGGGGGGCGAATCATAAAATGGTTCCGCCCCCACCGACCGAGCCCCCACCCACCAGCCCCTATGCATCGACAGTGGCCGCTGCCGGGATTATTGAGGCCGTCAATGAAAATGTGCGCATTGCGCCTCCGGTGTCCGGGCTCGTGACGACCGTGTTTGTCATCGTGGGGGATCGGGTTAGCAAAGGCGACCCCTTGTTCCAACTCGATGACCGGGATCTTCGAGCCGAGCTGAATACGAAAACCGATGCCCTGCCTTCGGCTGCCGCGAAAATCGCCGAGCAAGATATTCATCTCCAAGATGTGCAGGATCAATTGCGCCGCTTGCAGGCCGTCAAGGACCGTCGCGCGGTGAGCGAAGATGATGTCAAACGAAAGTGGCACGAAGTCGAAGCCGCAAAACGAAGTCTCATCCGAGCCCGGGCGGATCTTCAGTTAGCCAGAGCCCAGCGTGATGAAGTCGAGGCGAATCTGAAACGCTTGACGGTGCGAGCGCCCCGAGATGGCACCATTCTGCAGGTGAATCTCCGTGCCGGAGAATATGCCATGGTGAATGCGGCCGATCCCTTACTGTTGTTGGGCGATACGGACACCTTGCAGGTTCGAGCCGATATCGATGAAGTGAATGCGCCGCAGGTCGTGCCTGGAAGTCCGGCCATCGCGTATTTGAAAGGCTATACGGACAAAGCCATTCCTCTGACCTTTGACCGGATCGAACCCTATATTGTGCCCAAGCGGTCGCTCACCGGAGATAACCGGGAGCGAGTGGATACACGGGTGCTGCAAGTGATCTATCAATTTGAAAAGCCGTCCTTTCCTGTGTATGTCGGCCAACAGGTGGATGTGTATATCGAGTCGGCCGGGGAGCCGGTGATGGGAGGGCCGCCGTCTGGCATAGGTAGTCCGATATCAGGCACCTCCACTCAGGAGCCACAGGGGACACCATGAAAGAAGTGAAAGGCGCCGTGGTGCTCATGATGGCACTGTTGTGGCTGGGGTGTGTGATGGGACCAGAGTATCAGCAGCCGGATATCCATCCACCTGAGAATTGGAATGACATGACCTTAGAGGGATCCTCCTCGTATTTGCCCATAACCATCGGTCAGGTCCCGGAAGCGGATTGGTGGCGAACGTTTGCCAACGACGAGTTGAATGAATTGATCGGGCAGGCGTTGGATCGCAACCATGATCTTCGGAAAGCCGGCCTTCGAGTGCTGGAAGCTCGGGCCATTGCGTATGGGGCAGGGGCCGGGCTGTATCCCAATTTCTCCGTGGATGGAGGCTATTCCCGAACCCGGCGATCCGAAACGATTTTGGTCGCCCCCACCAGTGGGGCACCGCAGGGGTTCGCCCCGCCAGGGGCCAATTTCGATCTCTGGCGTGCCGGGATTGACTTGCGATGGGAGCTGGATTTATGGGGCCGTATCCGGCGTGGCCAAGAGGCCTTTGCCGCAGAAGCGGTCTCAAGCGAAATGACTCGACGGGCCGTCATGTTGAGCTTGATCAGCCAAGTCGGACAGACGTATTTTCAACTGCGCGAATTGGACGAGCAGGTCGAAATTGCGCGGCGAAACCTCACTCTTCAGCAAGATGCCTTATCCATCATTCGGACTCGTGCACAAGCCGGCCTGGTGTCCGACCTGGATGTCACGCGCGAAGAAGCCTTGGTGGCTCACACGGCTTCCCAAATTCCAGAGCTTCGTCGTCAGCGGGCCGTTGTGCTGCACCAACTTGAAGTATTAGTGGGGGCTACGCCTGGGACCCTCGTTATCGCTCGCAAGCCATTACGAGACGTGGTGGTGCAGCCGGTCATTCCGGTCGGGTTGCCCTCGGAGCTTCTCCAACGCCGTCCTGATATCTTGGAACAAGAAGCGAGGCTCAAAGCCGCCAATGCGCGGATTGGCGAGGCTCGAGCGTATTTTTTCCCAAGTCTGTCGATTACGGGGAACGGAGGCGTTCAAACCAGTGAATTCACGCAATGGTTCAAGTGGGGCAGCCGCAATCTGACGATTGGGCCGTCCGTGACCTTGCCAATCTTTGAAGGCTATATCAATATGGCTCGCTTGGAAGTGGCGGAAACACGATATCAGCAAATGTTGGAGGAGTACCAACAAACGATCCTCAATGCGTTTCGGGAAGTGGCGGATGTGCTCGTGGCCCTGCAAACACGGGAAGAACAACTGGCCAGTCAACGACAACAAGTCTCCGCCGCGCGGGCATCGCGAGAGTTGGCCGACATTCGCTATCACAAGGGACTGGTGACCTATCTCGAAGTGTTAGATGCCCAACGCACGCTCTTGGCCGCCGAATTGGGAGTGGTGCAAACCGAACGGGCTCGTCTCACCGATATGGTCGCCCTCTTCAAAGCCGTGGGTGGCGGGTGGGAGTCAGACCACTTGACTCACGTGACCGCAGGCCCGTAACCCCTTCCGTCAGCTTCTCCCCGGTTTCGGGCGTTCTCTCCATTCCCTTATAGGTGCAGCGGTCTGAATGAGCCGCACCACATCCTGCCAACAAGGATCCGAGAAAAAACGGTTGAAGTTATTGGTGGGATCTGGCCAAATAGGCTCAGCTAAGGGAGCGAGCCTGTCCAGTGGTATTGTGTGCGAAGAGTTAGAGCCTGGCCCGGTCATCTACCAGGTAGCTGGAAATGTCCGTCTGTCAATGGCGCTGTGGCCGTATTCGGCAATCGATGACTAAGAGCCTGGGGCCAAATGGGCCAACTCACATGAATAAGCCATCTCAGCCTTTCGATATCTTTCTGAGTTATCATTGGCGCGATCATGCGCAGGTAGAGGCGCTCGCCTGTCGGTTACGCGATCAGGGCCTTCACGTCTTTCTCGACCGCTGGTATCTCGCGCCTGGGCAGTCCTGGCTCGAGGCCTTAGAGTCGACCCTGGCCTACTGTCGTGCGGTGGCCGTCTGCCTTGGGCCAGGGGAGATGGGTCCGTGGCAGCAGCGCGAGCAATATCTGGCTCTGCAACGTCAGGTCACGGTAGAGAAGCAGGGCCAAACATTTCCGGTCATTCCTGTTCTGCTACCCGGCGCAGAACCGCCGCTCGGTTTCCTGAGTCAACAAACCTGGGTCGATTTGCGCAGCCGTCCTGACGATCCCGTCCTCCTCACCATTCTTCAGAAGGCCGCCCAGGGGGAGCCGCCAGGCCCTGAGGTCCAAGTTGCGGTCCAAGAGACGCGGAGCACGATCTGCCCGTATCGGGGGCTGCTCTATTTCCGGGAGGAAGATGCCCCGTTCTTTTTTGGACGAGCCAAGGATATCACCCAACTGGCACAAAAGATCCATCAGCATCAGCTGGTGGCCGTCGTGGGGGCCTCCGGCAGCGGGAAGTCGTCCGTGGTGCGTGCCGGCCTCGTGCCGGCGCTGCGCCACAGTCGTGAGCAGGTATGGGAGGTGGTCACCATGATGCCCACCGATCGGCCGGTGCGCGCCCTTGCAGCCGGCCTCATGCCCTTTCTCGAGCCAGACATGACCGAAACCAAACGGTTGCAAGAAATTAACGATATGGCCGATGCCATGCTTCCCGAGGATTCCAAACGACCCTCCATCACGTTGCGCGATGTGGTTGAGCGTATTCTCGACAAGCAGCCGGGGACCGATCGGTTGCTTCTCATCGTGGATCAATGGGAAGAACTCTATACGCTGTGTCAGGATACGCGGGCGCGCCGCACTTTCATGGATCAGGTGTTGGAGGCCACGGAAACAGGAAAGCTGCATGTCGTCTTGACGCTCCGGGGAGATTTTTTCGGCCGGGCCATTACCGCCTACCGGCCGTTGTCGGATCGGGTGCAAGAGGCCCAGGTGCTGATCGGACCGATGACTAGGGAAGAATTGCGCTTGGCCATTGAAGAGCCCGCTAAGCTGGTGGGGCTCACATTTGAAGCCGGCCTGGTGGACCTGCTGTTGGAGCAGGCCGGTGATGAACCAGGGCATTTGCCCTTACTGGAATTTGTCTTGCGCCAACTCTGGGAGCAGCGACGCGGAGGGCTGATGCATCACGAGGCCTACCGTGAGATGGGTCAGTTGGAAGGGGCGATCGCCAAGAAAGCGCAAGCCCTCTACGAGAAGGCCAGCCCGGAAGATCAACGGAGCATTCAGCACATCTTTCTGCGCCTCGTGCGGCCAGGGGAGGGGGAAGCGGACACCAGACGCCGAGCCACCTTCGCGGAACTGGGCGAGGGCCTGCAACCACTCGTGAAGACGCTGGCCGACGAACGTTTGCTGGTGACCTCTCACGTGACCGGCAGCGCTGAGAAAACGGTGGAAGTCTCGCATGAAGCCTTGATCCGGCAGTGGGGGCAACTCAAAAGTTGGGTAGACGGTGACCGGCAGTTCCTCGCCTGGCAACAGCGCCTGGGGCTCTCAATCAAGGACTGGGATCCAAGCCATCCCAGCGCCGACTTGCTGCTTAGGGGTCGGCCTCTGGTCGAGGCTATGGAATGGCTCAAGAAAAAGCCAGAGGCCTTCTCCCAGAAGGAGCAGGATTATGTCAGGGCCAGTCAACACCGAAAAACCAAAGCCTGTGTGCTCACGACCATCGGCAGCCTCCTGGTCCTCCTGCTGATTGGTGGCCCCATCGTCTGGCTAGGGCACGCTGGAGTGACCGTGTCCTATGCCTGGTCGATCGTGCAGGCCCGCTTGCACCTCGTGGAGATCCGTGAACCGGATATGGTCCAGATTCCTGATGGCGAATTTCAAATGGGTGATGCCGAAGGTTTGGGGCGTGAAGCGGAAAAACCCGTTCGTCCGGTAAAGATTGCATCGTTTCAATTGAGTCAACATGAGGTGACGTTTGATGAGTACGATCAATTTGTGAAACTCACTGCGGATTCCTACAATCCGAGAGATGAAACCTGGGGACGTGGCCGACGACCGGTGATCAATGTGTCCTGGGATGATGCACAGGCCTATGCTGCTTGGCTGTCACAGGCCACCGGAAAGTTGTACCGGCTGCCCACCGAAGCCGAATGGGAATATGCCGCGCGCAGCGGGAGCAAACAGGAAACATGGGCGGGAACCTCGGACGAAAGTGAGCTCGCAAATTATGCGGTTTATAAAACCAATCAGACCGCCGAGGTGGGGAGCAAACAGGCCAATGGTTTTAAACTCAAGGATATGTCAGGGAATGTGTGGGAATGGGTGGAGGATTGCTGGCATGAGAACTATAAGGATGCACCGGACAATGGAAGAGCCTGGTTAGAAGGTGGTGACTGCGGCGAGCCCGTGATTCGGGGCGGTGGCTGGATCAACAGCAATCCGGTGGACCTTCGATCGTCGTACCGGTACTGGTACGCGACAGTTGACCGGAACTACGACATCGGGTTTCGTCTTGCCCAGGACACTCCCTAGCCCTTGGCTCTTTATTCTTTTACCCTTTTCTCTTCCGAATGTCTTGTAGAGACGCCCCGGTGGGGCGTCTGTCTTGGGGGGGGCGACACCAAATAGTTTGACGATTTCAGAGGCGATATGGTCGAAGACGACGGGTCATCGACCCGTCGCTACGCAAGAAGGAAACGGAAGGTCGGCTGTTCTTATCCATTTAGGCTGAAAGATCGGCGAGGATTTCATGTCTCCCTCTCCTGTCCCGCAAGCTGTGCAGGCCTGTCATGAGCTGCTCCTCTGGTTCATTCTACAATTGGATACCTTTCCGCGTTCGCGCCGCTTCACGCTGGGAGAACGGATGGAAGCCGGGGTGCTGGAGGTTTTGGAGCGGCTGGTGGAAGCGGCCTACAGCCGACAGAAAGACCAGGCGTTGTCTCACGCCAACCTTCGCCTGGAAGTGGTGCGGCATCTCTGGCGTGTGGCGCATGAGTTGAAAGTGGTGACCACTCGCAAATACGAACATGGCGCCAAGCTGCTGGATGACTTGGGACGTCAGATCGGCGGCTGGCGCCGCAGTCGGGAATCCATGGAGGCCTCGTCATGAAACGGCTGGGAGATGTGTGGCCTCAGCTGGTGAGTTTTGAAAATCTTCTGGCCGCCTACCGAAAGGCCCGGCGGGGCAAAGCCCGACGGCCGGGAGTCGCGGAATTTGGCCTGCAATTGGAACCCGAATTGTTGCGGTTGCAACGGGACCTTCAGTCGGGAACGTATCACCCTGGCACGTATCGGCTCTTTACCATTTATGACCGGAAGCCTCGGGTGATTGCCGCGGCCCCTTTTCGTGACCGGGTCGTGCATCATGCTGTGATGCAACTGATTGAGCCCAGGCTCGACCGCACGTTTATTACCGACTCCTATGCTTGTCGGCAGGGGAAGGGGGTGCATGCGGCGGTGGATCGGTATCAGGCCTGGTGCCGGACTTACCGGTATGTGTTAAAAATGGACGTTCGGCATTACTTCCCGTCGATCGATCATGATCGGCTCAAAGAAAAACTTCGTCGACGAATTAAAGATGCCAGGGTCTTAGCCCTCCTAGACCGGATTATTGATGGCTCACCCCACACCGATTCCGCGTGTGGCTACTTCCCAGGGGATGACCTGTTCACGCCATTGACCCGCTGTGTCGGGATTCCCATTGGCAATCTAACCAGTCAGTTCTTTGCCAATCTGTATCTGGACGATCTTGATCATTTCATTAAACAGGCGTTACAGATTCGTCCTTACCTGCGGTATGTGGACGATATGGTGGTGTTGGATCATGATAAGTTGCGCTTGGCCGACATTCGGGCAGCCGTCCGTGATGGGCTGGCGACTGACCGCTTAATTCTTCACCCCAACAAGGCGCATATTACGCATGTAGCCCACGGGCTAAATCTCCTCGGCTATGTGGTGTATCCCCGGCGGCGTCGGCTGCGTAATGATAATGGACACCACTTTGCCCGCAAGCTTCGTCGAATGGCACGGGCGTATGGAGCCGGCCGGTTGGCATGGAGCAAGGTTCTCGCGTCGACTCAGAGTTGGATCGGCCATGCGAAGCATGCGGACACTGACGGTCTTCGACGGGTGTTATTCTCCCAGGCTGTGTTTATGAGGGGAGCGGGCCAAAGGACGGTTCCCGCATGATTCGTGGCGGCTCCTGGAACAACAAACCGGAGAATCTGCGTACATCGAACCGGAACAGGAACACGACTGACGCCCGGATCAACAACATCGGGTTCCGTTTGGCCCAGTCCGCCCGCACGGCCTATGGCCGCGTCCAGGGCTGATGCGTCTACGGATGTATCAGGTGTGACCAGCGGGTGTCCATGAGCCTGCTTCCCGGCCTCTCATTCACATGGGAACGCCGAATAGAGAGCCTGGGGTGAGGCGAATTGGGGCTGGTGGAGGGCTCTGCCAGCCCCAAGCGCTGCTTGAGTTCGGTGAGGCGGTTTTCCCCCGAAACGTCACGGTGTGCAGGGGAGACTGATCAATGCTGTATTGATTTCTCCTTCCCGATGGGGAGGTTGATTCCGAAGAAGAACGACACGTGACGATGAGGGGGGAAAGATCACCCATTGTTCCAACGCGTTGGGTTTCAAGTTGGACGCGTTCATCCTCACCTCAGTCCTCTGTCTAAAAAGGGAGAGTGAGTCAAAGCCGGTAGTACATATCCCACAACCTGGGCAGGAAGAACTCAACGATGCCCTTCTCCCTCACGGAAGTCGTCCGGTCCTGTTACGCGCTGCTCCTCCTCTGGTTCATTCTACAATTGGATACCTTTCCGCGTTCGCGCCGCTTCATCTATACAAGCAAGGATAGGAGAACATGTATACCCACCCGCTCAGGACGAACGGTCATTCGATTTACTCTGGATTTGCCGATTGTCCTTCGACAAGCTCAGGGTGAACGGATTAGTGTTCGGCGGTGGGTTTATGAGGTAGGTTTGTCGTTCGATTAACTCAGAAGGAACGGAGAGGAAGCCATTGGTGGTTCGGGAAAGTTGGCCCTATGTCCGCTGATAAACATATGACGACCCCAAACCTAAAAGTTTGAATGGGTGTGCTATGAGTTTTTGGGTCTACATACTTCGCTGTGCAGACGGGTCCTATTACACGGGGCAGACTGACGATCTTGAACGGCGGGTCGCGGAGCACCAAAGCGGGACATGGCCTGGGTATACCTCATCCCGACGTCCGGTCACCGTGGTGTATAGCGAGGCGTTTTCAACCCGGGAAGAGGCGTTGGCTTGTGAACGAAAGATCAAAGGCTGGAGCCGAATGAAAAAAGAAGCCATGATGCGGGGGGATTGGGCGGAGGTGGCCCGGTTGGCTAAAGGCAGGGGGGCTGGTTGATAAGCTTGTCCTTCGTCCTTCGACAAGCTCCCTTCGACAAGCTCAGGGCGAACGGCTAGGAGGCTGGGGTTGGCTCAGGAGGGATCGCCCATTGCCCTTCGACCGGTTTCCTTGGATGAGCTTCCTTCGACAAGCTCAGGGCGAACGGAAATGAAAAAGGGTGAACGGGCGTGCCATGACTTGTTGCGCTAGATCATTCCGCAACTCGACAAATTTCCTCGCTCGTGCCGGTTCACTCTTCAGAGACCCGATGGCAACCCCTATTGAACCACCCGCTCATGCTGAGCTTGTCGAAGTATGAGCTTGTCGAAGCATGAGCCCGTCGAGGAACGGGCTTCTTTGTTCCATGTTTTTTCTAGAAGACGAGGAATTTCTGAGGCTATCTTCATTGGATGGTCCTTCGCCCTTCGACTCGCTCAGGACGAACGGTCATTCGATTTACTCTGGATTTGCCGGTTGCCCTTCGGCAGGCTCCCTTCGACAGGCTCAGGGCGAACGGTTGGGATGCGGTAGCGGGTTCTGGATAGATGGCCCTTCGGCAGGCTCCCTTCGACTGGCTCAGGGTGAACGGATGGGAGTTTGAGACTGGCTTCCTTCGACTGCTGCGGAAACCGCAGCGCCCAGGATCCGGCCGAGAATACGAAGGGTAGGAATTATTCGTCGGATTTGTTGTAATGGCGAAAACGAATGGAACGCGGAGTGGGTCCTTCGATGAACTCCCTTCGACAAGCTCCCTTCGACAAGCTCAGGGTGAACGGATGGGAGTTTGAGACTGGCTCCCTTCGACTGGCTCAGGGTGAACGGTCCTTCGGCAGGACTCGTTCTTTGGTGGGGTAATGGAAATTTTGTGAAGGAGAGAGCGTGATGAAACGTCTGGTGATTCATGGACAAGCTGAGGCGGGGGATTCGATATCCGCTCCCGCTGATTTTCCTTCCGGTGTGAGTCAATTGGTCAGGCTCAAGCGCCGCGTCTCCCTTCAGCGGGCGCGTGCCGGGCGACCACCTGTGGTGATTGACGACCTGAGTCCGGACGATTTGGTTCAGCTGGAGTTGGAGGAAGGGCTGAAACTGTGGGTGCGGGCGGACGATGTGGAGCGGGATTTTGGATTGCAGCCCACCCGAGGCGCGGCGGAGGACGAAATCGAGCTGCCGCAGGTGTTGCCGATCGGGACGCCCAGCCGGGGCATGGTGGGCAATTGGGTAATCAAAGGGCTGAAAATTTTTGGCCTAGATGCGGTGGGTGCGACCACGGATCTGATTAAAACGAAGGTGGAGGGGATCTTAACTCCTGGTCCGGGGCTGTATCGGCTGTCCGGCCAAGGGCCTCATGGTTATACCCGCGTCAAGTCGTTGGAGAAGGAATCGACGCAGACGCCGTGGCTGGTGTTGATCCATGGCACGGCGTCCTCGACGGATGGCAGTTTCAGTGGGCTGTGGGATGACGGCTCGGCTCCGCGCATGGCCACACTCCTGAAGCAATACCCTCAGCGGGTCCTGGCGTTTCAACATCGCACCTTGTCCGTGAGTCCCCTTGCGAATGCCTTGGAATTGGCCCAGTGCTTTCCGAAGGGGGCCCGGCTGCATCTGATCTCTCATTCCCGCGGGGGCTTGGTGGGAGAGTTACTGTGCCGCAGTATGATGGAAGGCCGGATGCCCTTTGATGAAGACGACCTGAATGCGTTTGCCCATCCGACGCTGAAAGAGGATCGTCAGCGATTGACGGAACTTGGGCAGGTGTTGCAACAGAAGCAATTGGTGGTCGAACGATTTGTGCGAGTGGGTTGTCCCGCGCGAGGCACCACCTTGGCTAGTGGCCGGTTGGATCGGTATCTGTCTGTGGTGTTGAATGTGGTGGACGCTATCCCTGGGTTGAAGGGGAACCCGGTGGTGGACGGTCTCTCCGCCCTGTTGTTAGGGGTGGTCAAGAATCGGACGAATCCGATTGATCTGCCGGGGCTGGCGGCCCAGATGCCCGACTCTCCTTTGGTCTGGGTGTTGAATCGTCAGGGACGGCGCACGATGGCCGATCTGCATATTGTGGGAGGGGATGTGGCCGGGGAAGGGCTGGTGGGGCGGCTCAAAACGTTTGTGACGGACCTGTTTTATCGAGAAGATCATGATTTGGTCGTGAATACGTCGGCCATGTTCGGTGGCACGGAGCGCTTGGGCACTGTGCGGTATTGGATCGATACCGGGAAGCATGTGGATCACTTCCATTATTTTCGGAATCCCGAGACGGCGGATCGGTTGTTGGACGCCCTGAAAGAGCAGGAGCCCGAGACCTCGTTTCATGTGCTGGAACGGCGGCAGGCCGAGGTCACTGGATCCACGGCTTATCAGAAGCGTGCGCTGCAACTGGATCGCCCCGTGGTGTATGTGTTGCCCGGCACGATGGGCAGCCATCTCAAGGTGGGGGACGATCGCGTCTGGCTGGATAAGTGGGATTTGGCCATGGGCGGCCTCAAGAAGCTGAAGGTCACCGCGGCCGATGTGAGACCCGAAAAACCCATTGGTTCCGGATACCACGCCTTGATGGAGTATCTCTCCCAGTCCCACCAGGTGATTCCTTTTGCCTATGATTGGCGTCTCTCTCTCACGGAGTCCGCCGCGGCGTTGCGGAAGTCTTTGGAAGAGACATTGGAAGCGCTGCCTTCCGAACAGGCGGTCAGGATTGTAGCCCATTCCATGGGGGGCTTGGTGGTGCGCATGATGATCGCCACGGAGGAGGGCCGCCAGGTTTGGGATCGTCTGTGTCAGCGGGCCGGAGCCCGGTTCATTATGTTGGGGACGCCCAATGGCGGGTCGCATGCCATCACTGCCATGTTGATGGGCCGTGATCCCTTGGTGCGCATGTTGGATTTGTTGGACGTGCGAAATTCTCAATCCACGTTGTTGGAAATCATCTCCCGCTTTGATGGGGTGTTGCAGTTATTGCCGCATCGCGGCACGTTGGATGTGTTCACCCCCGAAGCGTGGCAGCAACTCCGTACGTATGATCATCAAGATGACCGGGGGATGTTCTTTGCCAAAGTGGCGTCGTCGCAGTCGGCGGGGATCTATTGGCCATCGCCGGATGCGGGGCAATTAGCCAAGGCCCAGGATGTGATCAAAACGATTCAAGGAAGTCCGATTGATCCCGCTCGCATGATCTATGTGGCGGGCCGCGCCGGTGCCACCCCGGATGATATTCGGCTTGATCCGTCCGGCAAGCGGGATCGGCGGATTCTTGTGCACACGACGCCCGAAGGAGACGGCCGGGTGCCCTGGGCCACGGGGATTCCTCAGGCACTCAAGGAAAAGGCTTACTATGTGGATTGTGAGCATGGGGATCTGGCGAATTTTCCGGAGGCGTTCGAGGGCTTGGCCGATTTGTTGCAGAACGGGGTGACGACCAAATTATCGAAAACCCCTTCGGCGGGTCGCGGGGTGCTGGTGGTGCCTCAGGGCGGGGCCTCGCTTTCGGAGATCTATGATGGGCGAGTCGAGATGTATCCCGAGGAAGACGATCTCATGGCCGCCGCCCTCGGATCCAGCCGGACGCGCCAAGTGAAACCGCTGACGCCGAAGGTGAAGGTCCGTGTGATCAACGATAATCTCTCGCGGGCCTCCTCTCCCGTGGCCGTGGGGCATTACGCAGGCGATACGATTGTCAGCGCGGAAGGGTACCTGGACCGTCAGCTGCAAGGGCGATTGCGGGAGCGGTTACGTCTGGGGCTGTACCCCGATACGCTCAATACCTCGGCGGTGGTCTTAAACGATGGCGTGACTTCAGGATCGGCCAAGCATCCTGGAGCCATTGTCGTGGGCCTGGGAATGGTGGGTGAGCTGACGCCTGGCGGCCTGACGAGTACGATGGCCGATGCGCTCACCAACTACGCGTTGAAATGTGTAGAGGCGGAACGCACTCGGCGTCAAGGATCTTTGTCCGGTCAAGTCGAAGCCGGGAGGTTGAGCGTTTCGGTGACGACGCTGCTTATCGGCACCACCGGGGGAGGACTGACTTTGCCCGATTCTTTGCAGTCGATTCTTCACGGGGTCTTGCAGGCGAACCGGCGACTGGCGATGTTGGAACAATCAGACTCTGCGGAATCCGACGGAAAAGGGAAGGCCGGGGCTTCATTCACGGTGTTCATCGATTCGGTGGATGTGGTGGAGTTGTATCAGGATCGGGCCATTCAGGCAGCCAAAGCCCTGGTCGACCTCGGACAATCACAGGATTTTCGTGAGCATTTGCACATTCATGAGACCCTGGTCCAGGGGCGTGAGGGGCAATTGCGGGCCTACTATGCGGAAGAGCAAGAGTGGTGGCAACGATTGCGCATCATGACCCAAGAGGATGGGGCGTTGAAATTTGAAGCGCTGACCAACCGCGCACGGGCGGAAGTGTATCTGAAGCCCACGCAACGGGCCCTCATTGAGCGATTGTTGGCCAGAGGGGCCTCTTCCGATCAAACCAATCTGGATTTCTCCAGCACTCTCTTTGAACTGCTGATTCCAAACCGGATGAAAACCTACGCCCCCGATCATCGGGATATGGTCTTGGTGCTAGATGATGAGTCTGCCGCCTATCCCTGGGAGTTACTGTATGATCGGTACGATCCCAACACGCGTCCCATGGCGGTCGAAGCGGGTATGATTCGGCAATTGAGTGTGGAGCAGTCACAGTTCCGCGAAAAAGTGTTGCATGGGACTGCGCTCAACGCGTTAGTGATCGGAGATCCGACGAGTGACACCTCCTCACAAGACTTTCCTCCGTTACCCGGGGCAGCCGCCGAAGCCCGGGATGTGGCCACGCTCATTCGCCAAAACGGGTATCGGGAGGTGATTGAGTTGGTTCAGGCTGACGCGTATCCGGAAGCTATCCTGGGAGCGTTATTTCAGCAACCCTACCGGATTCTCCATTGTGCGGCGCATGGGGTCTTCGAGTATCAGTTGGATGAGGAAACTAGCCAGGCGGCGGCGAATCTATCCGCCAGGGTTCAGGCCAAACAGGACCCGTGCGTGAAGCCCAAAACCGTGTCGGGTATGGTGCTGGGAAAAGGCCTGTTTCTCACTCCGGCCGAAATCGAGCAAATGCGCTATGTGCCCGAACTGGTGTTTTTGAATTGTTGCTATCTGGGCAAAATCACCGCCCACGATCACGCTTCACCCGTCCCGTTTCATCGGCTGGCTTCCAACTTGGGCACCCAATTGATTCGCATGGGGGTGCGGGCCGTGATTGCGGCTGGTTGGGCGGTGGATGATCAGGCGGCCAATGTCTTTGCGAACACCTTTTATACCGAGATGTTTCGGAATCGTCCGTTTGGGGATGCGGTCACGTTGGCCAGGCAAGCCATCTTCGCCCAGTTTGGGAATTCCAACACCTGGGGCGCCTATCAATGTTATGGGGATCCGGATTATACCTTCAAACCCGATCCGAATAATGTGAAGACTGACCACCGGATGGTGGCTCCTGCTGAGCTAGTGATCGAATTGGCGAGTGTGGCGCGACAAGCCAAAACGACCAAGGGCAAGGGTGAGGAACGGTTGCGGCAACAACTGGATGATCTCAAAGCGTTGACCCAGCCGGAATGGATGGAGTCTGCCGATGTTTGTGCGGCCTTTGGCAAAGCCTATGGGGAGCTTGGACTGTTTGAAGAGGCGGTGCAGTACTATGACAAAGGTCGGAGGGCACAACCGGCTACTGCGACCATCGACTGTTTGGAGCAATTGGCGAATCTGAAAGTACGCTGGGCCCTGAAACAAGGGTTAGCTCTGTCGTCATCACGCATGACGACCGAAGACATTGCCAAACGGAGATCGTTCATGGAGGCACAGATCAATGATGCCGAAACGGTTCTGGATGGCTTGTTGGGGATCCATCCGACGCAAGAACGTTGTGCCCTGAAAGGGAAAGTGTATAAGGGGAAAGCTCTTCTGTCTCATCAGCCGGGCTTGCGAAGTCGAGCCCTTCGTGCGATGCACGATTGGTATGGCCAAGGGTATGACGTGGGTACCAAAGCCAAACGATCGGATACCTATTATCCGTTGGTCAATCGGTTGGCGGCGGAGATTGTCTTGTCCTGGGGGCTGAACCCAACAAGAGGCGCGAAAGGCAAGCGACGAAAGGTCTCGGGGATCGATACCATTGAGAACGGATTGTCGGAACTCGAGCAACATGCGGAAAGGCTCCTGAATGAGGGGCAATCGTTCTGGGATTGGGGTTTGAACGCCGACGTCCTGTTATTGAAGGCGTTATATGCCCAGACGCTCACGGCGGACGATCGCGATGCCATTTTCAATGGCTATCAGGAAGCCCAGCGTCGTGAAGGATCGGCCCGGGAAATCGATTCGGTGGTCGAAAACATCAGATTTTTTGAGGTCATGCTTGAGACCACGCACGCTTCCCCCGCACATTCGACCCTTGCTGAGAGTTTGAAGATGTTACGGGATCGTCTGGTTCCCTCCAAGTCCGAATGAGAGATTCGGAGGACATTTCAGGTGCACGTGGCTTGTGGGTCGTCCGTGTTTTTCATGGGCTTCTTGAATCGGGTTCACTCGCTTGCTGGGATTGGTTCCGTATTGAATCGACTCAGATTGGCCTGGAGGCGGCGATGGAATACTGACTCTCCCGGTCTGCCGCGGAAATATTCTGTCAATGGAATGTCCTGGGATAAAAATATCGTCAGTTTCTGATTGACCAGCTCTTTCCACTTCTCCCAAGGGATTGCCCTGCCCTGAAGCAGGGCGATTTCTTGGTGTAGCCGTTTGGCATTGCTGAAAAATACCTCATACTCCGCTGCCAAGTTGAAGAGATCCGCGGCACGGACGGCGCAGTCTTCGGCCGTTTCCAGGCATGGAATTTCCTGTGTGGCCATGATGGCTTGGCGCACCTGTCGAATGAGGATGTCCGGAAAGCCTCGCTTTGAGAGAATGTGTCCGGCGAGATCCGCCGAGTAGGCTTCCTTGTTGGGATACCCCCGTGCCGTGTGATCCTGATGGTAGCCGGCATCGTGCAACAAACTGGCATAGTAGACCACGGGTTCCTGTATGGGAATGTGTTCCGCTCTGCACGCTTGGATAATCTGGTTGGCATGGGCCACAGTCTCCAGGGCATGTTGAAAATTATGATAGGGTAGTTCGTTGTGATAATAACGGGAAACTTCCTGTTCGAGATCGGGATTTCTAATCCCGGAAAACCCCAGCTTCTTCTGGCCGGTCATATGTTCTAGGCTGTTCCCTTCGTAATACCTCATATCTCCTCCGGCTTGGTACGACTCTTCCTTAGCTCCCCTCGGTTTTCAGCGGTGAGGGCTTAACCTGCTCACTCTGGTTTTGTCGGAAACCAGAGTCCGTGGCTCCTGGTCTCAGTGCCTGACATGGGAAATCATGCCGGTGTAACCGGCAATCTCTGCCTGGGTCAGAGAGAAAGGCTGGTATGGCTTGGTGGAGCACGTCACGGACCAAAAGCACAATCGGCTCGTTATTTGAGGACCGGCGTCGTTCAAAAAATTGATAGGCGAAACCCATGCTTTTGGCAACGGTATTGCTTTCTCCCCGGATTGTCCATCTTGATTTGGATAGGAATGTGGTTCGCGTGGTATCTGAGACTCATCACACCATCTTCAAACCGGTTCTTCTTTCCCTCCTCTTGTGGCCCCTGTGCGCCGTGTTGGCGTCCTGCGGGTTATGGGTGAAAACTCAGGCCTGGGTGGGCAAAGAGATTGCGCTCACGGTGCAGGTGGATGAGACGGCAAATGAGAACGCTCCGATTGCGGTGGATGTGCTGTTCGTGTCCGATAAGAAAACCCTGGCGGAACTCAGCCGTCTTCCGGCGAGCGAATGGTTTCGCCAGAAATCCCAAATACAAAAGGATTCGTTGCACAACCCAGGGTTTACCCTTTGGGAATGGGAATGGGTCCCTGGGCAAAATGTGCCGGTTCAGTATCTTCCTCTTCAGCCTCGTGCTCGTGCGGGGTTGATCTTTGCCAGTTATCGAACGTCTGGTGAGCACCGTGCGTTTCTTCCTCCCCACGATGACATCTTTCTCAGATTAGGCCGGACGGGTTTTGTGGTGGGAGAGGATCAGTTGCCATCAATCCAGAGTGTTCGGTAACCGACAAGCAGGGAGAATTCCAGCCCATGATGAGATTGAGAGAAGGAGTATCGCATGATTGGAATTGATGAGTTGCCCGATGCCATTCAATGGCATGAAGGAATGCTCCTTTCCCCCCACCATTTTCAGGAGTTGTCCAGCCGGTTTGAGGATTTGCTGCATTATCATCTCCGGCAATTGACGCCCTATCCCTGGGGGCTTCGTCGTTGGCCAGTTCAATTTGACCCAGGATTATTGGTGAGTGGGCGCTTGAGAATTCTCCATCTGGAAGCTGTGTTGCCGGATGGATTAGTCGTGTCCTATAGCTACGAAGAAGACGAAGAGTTGGAATTTGATTTGACTCCCTATACGGATGAGCTGGCGCAGCGGCCGATGAAGATTTCTTTGGCCGTCCCGGCCAAACGGGTGGGGGTCGACCAGGGGACGCTTTCGCGATATCGATCTATCGAAGGCAAGCCCGTGAAAGATATGAATACGGGGGAAGACGAATTGGTGATTCCCCGGTTGCGTCCGCGGTTAAGTTTGCTGATTGGCGAGCCTCCCGCCAAATTTGTGACGTTTCCCTTGATGGAAGTGCAATTTAAAAATGAAGCCTTTGAAGCTACCTCCTATATGCCCCCTATCTTGGATGTGCCGGTCCGATCATCCTTGGGGGAGTCGTGTTTGTCCATTGCTCACACGATTCGGCGCAAGGCGGTCCACTGGGCTGAAACGGTCGCGTCGCCATCATTGAAGGTCGGCTCTCCTTTGGAGTTGGAAGCGCGAACGCTCATTCATCATTTAGTCGTCGCCCTTCCCAAGTTTGAAGCGATCGTCCATTCGGGAAAGGCCCATCCCTTTGATCTCTATGTCGCCTTGTGTGAATTAGCCGGCCCATTGGGGGCGTTTGGAGACAGCATGATTCCTCCGGAATTTTCTCCCTATGACCACCATGATGTGCGGGCCTCTCTGGGGGAAGTGATGAATTTTTTGCAGGAGATGCTCCGGAAAGCCATGCCGGATACCTATACGGCCTTCCCCTTTCAGGATGATGGAGCCACCTTCACCCTTCCTATTCATCCTTCTTGGATTGGGACATCCTGCATTATTGGAGTGCGGGCCAAGCCTGGGTTCACGGAAAACGATGTTCGCACATGGATTGACGATGCCGTCATTGGTTCATCCCGACAGATGGCGACCCTGCATGAGCGTCGAACCTTGGGTGTGGAACGGCAGCTCATTGATCGTGACGGAGATTTGGTTCCAGCCCGAGGGGTGGTCTTGTTCGCTCTCAATTCTCAGTCGGCCAATTTTGTGGCGGATGAAGTGCTGCACGTGGTCAATTCAGGCCCTCAGCGAAGCGCCATTCGGCCATTGGAAATGGTGTTGTACGTGAAAAGCCACTCGGAGGATTCCCATGTGTAAACCGCCGTTCTCCTCCACGTCCCGTGGTTGGACCCAACCGCTGGATGCGTTCGAGGCGGTGGCGGCGAAAGGAGAGCACGCCTGATCATGAATGTGGTGCTCACGGGACAATCGTTTGTGCTCAATCAATTCCGGGAGTTTTATCGGGAACTGGTCAGCCTCAAGAGGCAGGCGATGCAGGGCCGATTGGAAGAGTTGGTGCCGTTAGACAATACCGGGAAGGTCGTGGAACAGGCCAATCCCATCTGGATACGAGTGGTGGCGAAAATGCAAGACTTGGCCCGTCAGGCCGGTCATCAGGGAAGTCCGTGCACGGCTGAATCCTACAAAGAAGCCCAGTATGTGATGGCCGCCATGGCTGACGAGACGTTTTTACATGTGGATTGGTCCGGGAGAGAATGGTGGCGAGGGAATTTGGTGGAAACAAAATTCTTTCAGTCCCACATCGCGGGGGAACGAATATTTCAACGCATCGGCAAAATGCTGGAAAATCGAGAATCGGTTTGCGTGGAATTAGCCGCTCTCTATTTGCTGTCGTTGTCCTTGGGGTTTCAAGGCAAGTTTCGTGGCGAGGTGGATCAAGGCGCGATTGCGCGCATGCGGCGTGAACTCTTTCACGTCATCGCTCATCGGTACCCCGATTTTCTTCAAGGGAGCACGCCCATGTTTCCCGAATCCTACGCCCATACTCTCGACCAATCGGCGCTGATGAAACTGCCGGACCCTCGGAAATGGTTGTGGGGGGTAGGGGCATGCTTGGCGGGGTATGTGCTTGTCGCGCATGTGTTGTGGACGTATCTCACCGAAGATGTGACCACACTCGTCAACAGTATTTTGTCACTTGGATAAGGATCGTATGATCGATCTCATCGCCTGGATGATGGAACATTGGTGGTATGGTCTGCTGGCCAGTTTGCTCTTGGCAGGGGTGATCGGTTGGTTTGTGGTTCGGTTCATAAAAAAAGGGCAAGGATCTTCCAACGCTGCGCAAGCGGGCGTGGAAGGGAAGACACCCTCTTCTCCTGCGAAAGACTCGGAGAGTCATCGGGAGCAGGTGGCCCATTCCTTTCGAGAAGCCTTGAGCCACTTGTCCAACCGTGTGGCAGGAACGGCTTCCCGGTACCAAATTCCCTGGTATGTCCTGCTGGGGGAGCCACAGTCGGGAAAGACCGCCTTGCTGGCCAATTCGGGATTGAATCTTCCGTTTGGTCCTCCGGCTTCGCAGCGCAAGGGAACCTCGGAGCAATTGGATTGGTGGTTTTTCGATCAGGGCGTCGTTCTTGATGTGAATGGAGAGTGTATGACGAGCTCCAACGGAGGGGCTCGCGGGAGGGAAGTGTGGGAAGAAATTCTTTCATCCCTGGTCAAGCATCGGCCGCAGCGCCCCATTGACGGGGTTGTGGTTACCATTCCGGCATCTTGCCTCTATGGCCATGCCTTAGATCATCCGGGACAGGTCCAAGTCTTAAAGGATCAGGCCGATGGTCTCTATGAACGATTGTGTCAGGCCCAAAGAATTCTGGGCCTCAATCTTCCCGTCTATATCCTGGTCACGAAATGCGATGTGATTCCGGGATTTGATGCCTTTTGTGAGCATCTTCCGGTTGCCCGAAAATCCGAAATATTCGGATGGTCAAACCCCTATTCGCTAGATGTGGCCTATGCGCCGGCCTGGATCCCTGGGGCCTTTCAGACCATTCGCCAGGATCTGAATCGCCTTCAACTGGAACTCTTTGCCGAAACGTCGGATAAACCCCACCACGATACGTCGTTTATTTTTCCGGACGAGTTCCTCTCGATGGAGGAATCGACCGCGTATTTGCTGAACCATCTCTTTAAAAACAGTGCCTATCACGACACCTTCTTCTTGCGTGGATTGTATTTCTGCGGAAGTACGCAAGGGGTGCCGGGAGATTCTCCAGATCCCGCCATGGCTGGCGAGATGCCTGGTTCTCTTGAGGCGGTCCGCCATGAAATCGTCTTCATTCGGGATTTGTTTCAGCGAAGAATTTTTCCGGAACGGGCCTTGGCCAAACCGGCAGTCGGGGGTCTCGTCTCCCGGAATCGTCTGATCGTCGCGGCGCAATGTTTCATGCTCCTCATTATTCTGGGAGGAGGATGGGGACTGTGGAATGCCAGAGACGATATCCAGCAAACCAAACGCGAATTATACCCGTTGCTGGTAGAAGTTCGGCAGGATCTTGAACGGACCGAAACGCTGCAGGAGGATCCCATGGATGCGGAATCCATGAAAGGATCTACCCAAGGATTGCTCGCCTTCATGAATCGAATGAATGCGTCCCGGTTTCAATGGGCGTTTGTGCCGACTTCCTGGGTGTCTTCATTGAATGATCACATTGTCGAAGCGATTACGATTGCCTACAACCGGATTATTTTGCAATCGGTCGCCTCCGGTCTTCAGGAAAAGGTTCAGGAGGTCCTTGAGGATCAACCAGGCCGTCGCATGTTGAGCGGCGACATTCGGTTGGGGGCTTCGATCGACGAGACCCCGGAATTCCTAGCGTGGAGTCAGTATGCGGCCGATGTGACGGCTCTCCAAGCTGTCATTGAACAATTTAACGCACTTCAGGCTCCAGGAGTCGTGGATCTGGAGAAGTTTGCCAAAGTTGTGGATTATGTCTATCCCAATACCCTGACCAGGGAATTTTACGATCACCCTGGTTTATATCAAAAAGCCCTGGCTCAAGCCGGTATGACTCCCATCGACTTCACGTCTGCGGATCAGGAGAAAGCGACAGCCGTGTTATGGGATCACTCCCTTCGCCTCTTTCACCATATTTTCGAGAATAATCGCCTCTTCCGCAAATTGGCCGAGTTAACCGAGACGGTTCAAGGTCTCCGGCAGTCCAGATCTGGAGATCGATTGTCCATAAGCCGGTTGGCGGCGCTTCACAAAGAATTCGAGATGGCTGAAACGCTTCTGCATAGTTCTGAAGGGAAATGGCTCACGCAGCCTACCCTCCAACTGGGGTGGGGATATGATCAGACATTGGCGTCGACAGACCAGTCGAAATTTTTCATCCCCGGACTATCGGGACAAATCAAAACGGAAGCCGAACAGGGTTTTGGCAAATTACAAGCTCAATTGTTCGGCTTGACCATTCATCCCGGATTGCCATTGTTGCATGCCGAGAATTCGGATTCCGGTCTGGAATTTTCAGAACAGGCCAAGCAACTTCATGCCGCCGTGGGGAAGGTCCTGGCCCTGAAAATTGTGCAGAGTGAGGGGACGAAGTATGCGGGGGAAGAAGCCTCGACCCTGCATATTGTCTGGCACCCGGAGTATCTCACGCAGGCCATTACTCTCTGGAAGGAATATCAAGAGTTCTCCAACAAAGAATTACCGAAGTTGCCTGCGGTGCTGGCAGAACCACTACGACGGATTGTCTTACGGGAGTTGGAATACAAAATGACCGCACGAGTCGCCCAGGCGCAAGAGCCGGTGGTGACCCGGGACATGAACCTGGATTACCAACTTGAACAGGATGTGCGAACGGAAGCCAAAAGTTTTGTGCAAGCCAAATCAGCCTTGGAGAACATCCTCCATATTTATCAAGACGCAGGCTTCGAGAATGCCTATTGGGATGTGCATGAATTACTGACGGCTCAAGCCCATGATGTGTTAACCCGTGTGGATCAATTGATGGCGGGACATGCGTTTTATGCGGTTCAGGGAGGGAGCTTGGACTGGTGGGATGGCGAGCCACCTTTGGCCGCGCGCGCGTATGCCGTGACGACACCGCTCGGGATGCAGACCTACTTGGAAAGTCAGCGCGACCGCATCCGGTACGTGGCTCAGGAATATGCCAGACCGATGTTGGAATTTCTGCTGACCTATGCCCTCCCGCAAACGGAGAGTACGGCTCAACGGTATCGGGTGGCGCAGTGGCAAGGCATTCTGACCGCGTTAGAGGAATACGACAAAAAGAAGCCAGGAAATTCTTTGTCAAATCTGGAACATTTTATTGCCGTGGACATGCATGACGCGACCGGGCAGACCTGTTGGCAACAGACTCCCACGGTCTCCACCGTGGGGTTGGCCCGGGATTATTTTCAGGAAACCAAAGAGGGATTATTTCGGCTGTTCTATGAACGATGCCAAGCCTTGGCAGGATATCGTGTGGAGACGGGTTACCAAGAATTGCACAGCCTGTTTACTCGACATTTGGCCGGGCGCTTCCCCTTCTCGGACCTGAATCGGCCGGAAAAAAACGTGGCGTTCGACGATATGAAAATGTTCTTTCGTGTGTATGACCGTCATTTTCCTTCAGGAGGGCAAGGGCTTGGCGGTCTGAGCGTTTGGAGCCGTGAACGAAAACAGGCGACCGACTTTATTACGCAAATGGGAGAGGTGCGAAGCTTCTTTTCCCAATATTTGGACCAATCAAAGCCTGGCATGCTGCCCACCTTCCAAGTGGAAACCGAGTTTCGGGTTAATCAACTCCATGAGCGGGGAGGCAATCAGGTCATGGACTGGGGGGTCACCATAGGCAGTCGTCAGTTGACGGGGAAAATCGGAGAATTGTCATCAAAGGTCCGCTGGAGCTACGGCGATCCCATTCGCGTGACATTCCGCTGGGCCAAGGATGCTCCGCGGCAACCGGTTCGAGATCCGCGGCAACCACATTTACAGGTAGAGGACCATGTGGCTTCGTTTCTTTTCGAGAATTCCTGGGCGTTGTTGAGTCTGCTGTCACTGCAAGCGTCACGCTCCGGAGACTTTGAACAGTATATTGACCCTCGACCCCACACCCTCAAATTTGTCATTCCCACGCAATCCGATCCGAACCAAAGTGAGACGAGAGCCTCGAAGCGCGGTTCTTTAGGTTCGAATGAGGCTTCCGAGGAGGTTGAACTCTTTGTGCGGATGGTCATCACGGCACCCGGAGCCGATGGGGAGTTGGTGCTTCCCTGGTTTCCCGTTCAGGCCCCCCCGCTTCCTCACCTGGTTGCGGAAAAACGGTCCCAGCCATGACCATTGCCCTTCTTTCATCTCCAGCCGACATCCACCCGATTATGGAGCCCGAGCAATGGGAAGTTTTGGTTTCCCCGATTCCTGGGCCCCAGCCACAGGGGATCGATCTTCGCTATGAAGGGACCTACGACCGGATTCTTCAGGCCAGGCGAGAGGATGATCCGGCATTAGAGCAGGGTGTCTGGAAACGAGACCTCAAGAAAGCCGATTGGGTAGGGGTCCAGGTGCTGTGTCGAGAGGCGTTATCGACGAAAACCAAAGATTTTACCCTCTCGGTATGGTTGTTGGATGCCTGGATGCACGTGTTTGGGTTTCCCGGTGTGACCCAGGGGCTCGCGCTTCTCACGGAGATGTGTCAGCGGTATTGGCAAGAAGGATATCCCATCTGGGATCCGGAAAACCCCGAGCCGCGGTTTGCCCCCTTTTTGTGGATGAATGAAAAACTGACCTTACATCTGAAACAACTGCCGTTGTGTGTGGTGCCTTCCGAGGATGGTCCTGTCTATTCATGGGCTGATTGGGAGCAGGCTTTACGCTTGGACCAGGAGGGGAAACGGAATCCTGACCTTTTGGAAAGCCGTGCGGCACAAGGGAAGGTGACAAGAGAAAAATTTCTGCAATGCGTGGAGGCGACGCCCGCACATTTTTATTCAGCTTTGGTCGAGGAATGCCGAAATATTTTAGGGTTATGTGAGCAGCTTGACCGGGTCCTCGATGCGTCGTGCGGGACAATGGCTCCGGGGTTGGCGGCATTTAAATCGGCCACGCAAGCCATTATGGGATTTTCGTCGAACATTGTTCGTGAAGCTTCCGAGGAACACGAGGCCCTTGTCGAGTTGTCACCAAAGTCTTCCGGAATCGAGTCCGCCAGTTCGTTTCCTTCTGATGAAGATAGACAGGTGGGAAATACGATTGGAAGTCGGGACGAGGCATACGCCAGATTGTTGGAAGCCGCAGAGTATCTCCAGATCCACGAACCCCATAGCTTAACCCCCTATTTGATCAAACGAGCGGTCTCGTGGGGGCAGATGACCTTATCTGAGGTGTTTGAGGATGTGGGTCGCCATGCCATGGATGTCCAAGGGATCTATGCCCTGTTGGGAGTCTCACTCCAGGGGGCCAAACGATCACCTGACATGATGTAAAAAGAGAAGATGAGCCCGGTCGCCAGTCACCATTGAGGTTATGAAGTTCAGACAACCCATTTACCCATGAAGGAGGAAGTATGGTTGAAAGTACCCAGCACAAATTAGATCGAATTCGTCCACCGCGTGTGCAAATCACGTATGACGTGGAAGTCGGGAATGCCATACAAAAGAAAGAGTTGCCGTTTGTGGCTGGGATTTTGGCGGACTTGTCCGGCAAGCCCGAAGAGCCATTGCCCAGACTCCGTGAGCGAAAGTTTGTGGAAATCGATCGGGATAATTTCAACGATGTCTTGTCGTCGATTGAGCCCCGTTTGGCCCTGCGGGTCAAGAACCGGTTGTCCCAAGAAGGTGGACAAATCAACCTGGCATTGAAATTCAAACATATGGATGATTTTTCTCCCGTGAATGTGTTGTCGCAGGTCGAGCCGCTTCGCAAGCTGTATGAGGCCCGGCAGCGATTAAGCGATTTGGTCACCAAATTGGATGGCAATGATAATTTGGATCAAAAGCTGCAGGAAGTGATGGGGGATCAAGCCCGATTGAAAGAATTGAAGGACATCGTGGCGCAGGCCTCTCCGGGTGGTGATACGGAAAGCGGCGGCAGTTCCGACAAGGAAGCTGAGGGTTCCAAGTAACATCAACAGCCGTGGAGAACGCGGACAAACTGGGGCATCTCATGGATCAACAGATTTCAACGGATCTCACAGACGAATAAGAAAGGGAATTGGCTATGGCGGATACGACAATGCAGGATACCAGTATGGAAACGGAAATTGACGAAACGCTGACCTTATTGGATCAGATCATTCGAGAAGGTCGGATGGCCAGAGATGAAGTGCAAACGGCCCATGCCCGGGATTTGATCGGGGAATTCGTGAATCAAATCCTGGACCAAGGGATGGTCGTCGGCAACGATACGGTGGCGATGTTGAATCGGCAAATTGCGCTTATTGATGAAATGCTCAGTGCGCAAATGAATGAAATTCTGCACGATGAGTCCTTTCAACGGTTGGAAGCTTCGTGGAGAGGCTTGCATTATTTGGTGATGAACACCGAAACCGGTACCCACTTGAAATTACGGTTATTCAATGTCACGAAGTCCGAGTTATTGTCGGATTTGGAAAAAGCCACGGAGTTCGATCAGAGCGTGCTCTTCAAGAAAGTCTACGAAGAAGAATATGGCACATTTGGCGGACATCCGTATAGCTTGCTGATCGGGGATTATGAGTTTGGCCGGCATCCGCAGGATGTGGCCTTGTTAGAGAAAATTTCCAATGTCGCGGCGGCGGCCCATGCTCCGTTTTTATCGGCGGCCAGCCCCAAGTTATTTGATATGGACAGCTTTACGGAATTGGGTGTTCCCCGCGATTTGGCCAAATCATTTGAGAGTACCGAATTGATCAAGTGGCGATCATTCCGGGAAACGGAAGATTCGCGGTATGCGGTGTTAACGCTGCCCCATATCCTGATGCGTCTACCTTATGGGCCCAATACGGTCCCGGTGGAAGGATTTAATTTTGTGGAAGAAGTGGATGGCAAGGATCACAAAAAATATCTGTGGGCTAACTCGTCCTGGGCCATGGCGCAACGGATTACCAATGCGTTCGCGTTGTACAAATGGTGCGGAGCCATTCGAGGAGTCGAAGGGGGCGGGTTGGTGCAAGGGTTGCCAACCCATACGTTCAAGACTGATGAAGGGGACATTGCGCTCAAATGTCCCACCGAAATTGCTATTACGGATCGACGGGAAAAGGAGCTCAGTGATTTAGGGTTCATCACCCTCTGTCATTGCAAAGGCACGGATTATGCCGCCTTCTTTGGTGGGCAAACCACCAATAAACCCATGCTGTATAACACCAATGAGGCGAATGCCAATGCCAGGATTTCTGCGCAAATCCCGTATATTCTCGCCGCCTCCCGCTTTGCACATTATTTGAAGTCAATGATGCGGGATAAAATCGGACGGTTTATGTCACGGGAAGAAGTCGAATCCTATTTGAACACGTGGATTGCCGATTATGTATTGCTGAATGATAGTGCGGCCCAGGAAATCAAAGCCCAGTATCCGTTACGGGAAGCCCGGGTGGATGTGACGGATATCCCAGGGAAGCCCGGCTGTTATAAAGCCGTGGCGTTTTTGCGGCCTCACTTCCAACTGGACGAATTGACCGTGTCGATCCGGTTGGTGGCCGAATTGCCGCCTCCTGCCGCGGCCTAGATCCGACAAAAAGGAAAAATCGGATGTCTCCCTCAATCCGAATGGATTGAGGGAGAGCCGGGAACAAGCCAATCGATTTCAGAGTTTCTACCAACTAGGAGGATACTATGTCAGACGTCATGCTACTGGAAATTAAAGGGGTTAAGGGAGGGAGTCTTCTCGAAGGAGCCAAAGATCTCATTGAATGTTTATCCTTCAGCCATTCCGTTTCGATGGCGACGACGGATGATGTCAGTAATGGCGAACGCACAACCGGAAAAGCCGATCATGGTGATTTGGTGGTCACCAAATATGTGGACCAGGCAACTCCTTTACTGAATGAGAAACTGTGCGCCGGAAAGCCCGTTGGCCAGGTGAAATTCAAGATCGGCCGGACTGACGATAATAAGTTTTTGCCCATTATGGATTATGTGCTGGATGACGTGGTGATTTCGAATGTGTCGGTCGGAGGCGGTGGCGGGAAACCCACGGAAACCGTCACCTTCAACTACTCCAAGATTCAATGGACCTTTACGGGACAAAAGGAAGGCGGAGGAAAGGAAGGGGTTGTCGCGGCCAAGCACGACCTTAAGAAAAATACCATCAAGTAGAGGTAGACGATTCTTCATGGGAAAATTAGAACCCAGGCTGATGAAGGGAGCGCCCCCCTCCCTCTTTGAACGGTTTGTGGTTGATGCCGTTCCACCGAAACCCGAGACCGTCCAGAGGGGAGTGATGGATGTCAGTAAGCATTACATTCCGGTTTCAGAATTGAGGCAGTCCGTCGCGAAGGAAGTGGGGTGGCTGCTGAATACGCGCTACCCCATTGACTCGCTTCCGTTGAGTGCCCCCCGAAGTGTCGTTAATTACGGCATACCCGATTTGTCCAGTTTTACCGCTCATAATCCTGACCACCTTCAAGATTTGGGTGTCCAATTGGAACAAGTGATCGAAGCGTTTGAGCCTCGCTTAAGACAGGTACATGTTCAGGTGAGCAATGGGGTTGGTCATGGCCAGGGATTGTGCGCCACGGTCGAAGCCCACTTGGTGGTCGGCCATGTCATGCAACCGGTGGTGTTTCAAATCAATCTGCAAGAGGCGCAGATGGAGGGGATATATGAGCGGGCAGGATGACCGGTTGTATTATTTTCAAAATGAACTGTCCTATCTCAGAAAGAGCGGTGCCGAATTTTCCCGGCGGTATCCCAAGATTGCCGGACAGTTGGCCCTAGCCCCTGAAGAATGTACTGATCCACAAATTGAACGGTTGATCGAATCGTTCGCCTTTTTGACCGGGCGCCTGCAACATCAGCTGGATGCAGAACTTCCCGAGTTAACGACGAGCCTGTTAGAAATCCTGTATCCGCAACTCATCAGGCCCATTCCGTCCATGGCCATTGCAGAATTCGCCGCGGACTCGACCCAAGATGCCGGAACCGATAAGCAGGTCATTCCAGCCGGCACATCGTTGACGACTCATACGTCGGAGGGATTGGTCTGTCGGTTTCGAACGGCGTATCCCGTCGAGATTTGGCCCATTCACGTGACAGAGGCGTCATTGGAGTCGCCTGATCGCTTTGATTGTTTGGACACGGTGCCCAATATCGCCGGCGTACTGAGAATCCGGGTGGAAAGTTTCGGTGAACCACTCGGCCTGTTACCCATCGAGCGGTTGCGGTTTTTTATTCATGGGGAGCCTGTGCTGACTGGGTCGCTCTACGATCTCCTGTTCGGACAAGCGGTTCGAGTCGTGGTCCTTCCGGAGTCCAAGCAGGCGACTTTTCTTCCTGCCGGCGCTCTCACGCCCGTGGGTTTTGGCCAGGATGAACACCTTCTGCCGGCTCCTCCGCAGGCCCATCCGGGGTATCGGTTGTTACAAGAGTTTTGTGTCTTCCCGGAAAAATTTCATTTCTTTGATATCAGTGGATTCGTGGGATGCATGCCATCCCGTTCCTGGGAATTGTTGGTGTTACTTCCAGAAATGCCGAAGCGCCGGGTCGTTGTTGATCGGCACACGTTTCGTCTCGGGTGTACCCCGATGGTCAATCTCTTCCCTAAAACCAGCGAGCCTATTCGATTGGATCATCGGCAAACCCAGTACCGACTGATCCCTGATTGCCGCCACGAGCAGACATGTGAAGTCTATGCGGTGAACAAAGTCTCAGCCTCGTCTCATCCCGGTGAGGACACGCAGACGTTTCAGCCTCTGTTTGCGGTCAATCATGCCATGGAAAGCAGCGATCACAAGACATTCTGGCATGGTCGCCGTGTGCTGGTCGGTCACGAAGATCGGCCGGGAACGGAGCTCTACCTCTCTTTTGTGGATTTGGATTTTCATCCCTCCCATCCTCCCGTGCAAACCGTGTTCGCGCATACGTGGTGTTCGAATCGATTTTTGGCCGAACAAATTCCTCCGGGCTGTCATCTGTCCGTGGAGCAGGAAGCGCCCAAAGCCAGGACGTCGTGTCTCACCAGACCCACTCGGCATTACAATCCTCCACTCGGCGGTCACACCCTCTGGCGCTTGGTGTCACATTTATCGTTGAATCATTTGTCCCTGGCTGATGGGCAGGATGGACTGACGGCACTTCGGGAAATATTGAAACTGTACAATCCGAGCCAGCAAGCCGCCCTGAATCGTCAAATCATGGGATTAAAATCCTTAAGCAGTCGACGGATTACTCGACGAATCGGGCGAGAGGCCTGGAGAGGGTTTTGTCGTGGATGGGAAATCCTGTTGACCGTGGATGAGCATCATTATGTCGGCAGTAGTGCGATCTTATTTGCCTCCGTCCTCAATCAATTTTTCTCGTTGTATGTCTCGATCGATTCATTTACCCAGCTGACAGTCAGTAGCACCATGCGAGAAGGAGTCTGGAAGCAATGGCCGCCTATGGCTGGGGCACAAATTCTTCTATAAAAGACTGGCTCTTTGCCGAAGGCTATCGGTTTGATTTTTTTCAAGCGGTACGCCTGTTGGAACTTCTTGCCCCTGACCATCCGGGGGTAGGACAAAGCGCCGACCCGATCTGCGATCCTGTCCAATTTCGTTCCCGGATTAGTCAGAGTTTTCCTCCCAGTGATATTGCGGGAGTTGGTCATTCTTCCCAGGTTGGTCGGCCTCCATACATGGATGTGAATTTTATGAGTTTGGCCGGGGCCTTCGGCCCCTTGCCGGCTCCCTATACCGATTTTCTCCTGGAACGATTGGCCAAAAAGGAATTTGCGCTTAAGGAATTTTTAGATCTCTTTAATCATCGGCTGGTGTCTCTGGCCTATCGTATACGCAAGACCTTTCGAGTAGGATTCGAATGGAAGGCACCCCAGGAGACTCATCTCTCAAATTATTTATTTTCATTGGTGGGATTAAACACTCCTGGGCTTCATCATCGGTTGCAGGTTCCTGACCTGAGCCTCGTGGCCTTTGGTGGATTGATGGCCCATCAGGTTCGTTCGTTGGCTGGGTTGGAACGGGTCCTCTGCGGATATTTTCAGACATCAGTGAGGGTGCAATCCTTCTTGGGAGGCTGGCAACCGTTGGATTCGACGGAATGGACCAGATTGGGGAGGGCAGGCGCCAATCGGGAGTTAGGTCGCACGACCGCCTTGGGCACCCGGGTTTGGGATCAGCATCAGCAGTTGCTCGTGACGATGGGTCCCTTAACCCCAGAACAATTTCAGACGTTTTTACCGGTTGGTTGGGGGTTCCACTCCCTTCAGGAATTGACCAATTGGTATGTAGGCTCAGACCACAAAATTCGTTACGCCCTCAAGCTTCATCCGCATGCCAAGGCGCCTGAATGCCGGCTCTCAGCCACATCGTCAGCTGCAAGACTCGGATGGTCCTCCTGGCTAGGCTCTCAGCGAACGGCCTCATTACCTCAGAAGGCGCTTGTGTCTTCTCCTGTGGTTCTCCAGGTGAACCATAGACAACATCGTACGAGGCAGGTGATTCTGTCCCGGCGATCGGGACAGTACGCTTCCCATGTAACGGGTCATCCGTTATTCAAGGGGCTCCCCCTTACGGAAATTGCGGAAATTTCCCGTCATATGGTGGCCCGGCGAGTGGGACGCGGTACGGTGGTAGTTCGTCAAGGAGAACCGGGAGAGTCCTTGTTTATCATCGGCCAAGGAAAAGCCGAAGTCATTGTCCGAAGCATTGATGGGAAAGAACGGCATGTGGCGACGTTAGGGACCGGAGAATTTTTTGGAGAGATGGCATTATTGACCGGAAAACCCAGAACCGCGACCGTGGTGATGTTGGAAGACGGTACGGTTCATGAGTTGGGGAAAGATGCCCTACACCAAATCCTTGCTCGGTGTCCACGTATTCAGCAGACCTTATCGACGTATCTTCGCAAGCGATCGCTGGCGTTGTCTCAAGTCGCATAAAAGGATCGCGTTCCCCGCCTCTTGTTCGACATCGGTATCAAGTCACAGATGGCTTTCCAGAAGGTCTGTTCCGAATTTCGGAGGAGGCCGAATGCGCTTTTTTCTTCCTCAGCCTTCAGGGCATGCAGTTTGCTTTTCCCAATCCGTGAGAAGTTCGTAGGGCGTGTTGTCCCGGTTTTCTCAAGAAATTCGATCAGGACGGTCTGTTGCCGATACGGTAGGTAGGCAATATTGACCTGGTCGTTGCCTGAAACTCATGGTGGCCCTCTATGCCAACCCTTTTTTCCCAGACACATTTTCCGATGGTTCTGTCTTCCCCATTCGGAAAAGATCGACTGCATGTGGAACGCCTCCAGGGTCATGAGTCTCTGATGGCTCCTTTTCGGTATGAGCTGGATCTGAAGTCTGAAGATCGGGCCTTGAATTTCTCCTCGATTGTGGGGAAACCGATGACGGTGGAGTTTCAGATGAGCCCTGGAGAAACGCGATATCTCTCCGGAATCGTGTCCCGATTTCGGCAGGGCGGAACCGACAGCCGGTTTACCTATTATTGGGCTGAATTGCGACCATGGTTGTGGCTGTTGACTTTGACGAAAGATTGCCGAATTTTTCAGAACCAGACCATTCCCCAAATTCTGACCACTATCTTTACAGATTTTGGCTTTACCGACTTTCGCAATGAACTGAAAGGTCGGTACGAGGTGCACGAGTATTGCGTGCAGTACCAAGAGACGGCTTTTGAATATGTTTCCCGGCTGATGGAAGAAGTGGGAATGTTTTATTTTTTTCGACATTATGCCGACCGTCACGAGCTCGTCTTGGCGGATGATATGGATGCGCATCCTCCCTGTCCGGGTCCCTCCGTCGTGACATATCGAGGAGGACGAAGGGGGCGACGGGAGGATTCCGTCATTTCCCACTGTACTCTCGAAGAGCAAGTGACACCGGGAGGTTTTGTGACTGACGATTTTCATTTTGAAACTCCCTCCACGAATCTATTGGTCCGGATACCAGGGAACGATGCGAAGCGCCAGTGGTATGAATATCCGGGAGGTTTTACCGCCACCAGCTCCGGGGAAATGTTGGCGCGCAGGCGATTGGAGGCGGTAGAGCGTCCGGGACGCATGTTGCGAGGACAAGGGATGTGCCGAGGGTTTGTGGCCGGACACCGGTTTTCCATACAAGGGCATGATCGGAAGGATTTGAATGGCGCCTACGTTTTGAGCCATCTTTCATTGAATGCCACCCAGGAGAAGTATGAAAATTCCTTTGAAGCCTTCCCTGCGGCAGTTCCCTACCGTCCTCTTCCGGTAATGGCCCGGCCGGTGATTCCCGGCGCCCAGACAGCCATCGTGGTTGGGAAAAAAGGAGAAGAAATTTGGACTGATAAATATGGGCGCATCAAAGTTCAATTTCATTGGGATCAGCGTGGAACCCATGATGAAAAAAGCTCCTGTTGGGTCCGAGTGGCCCAGGGATGGGCCGGGAAGAATTGGGGAGCTCAATTTCTTCCTCGGATCGGCCAGGAAGTCATCGTGAGTTTTTTAGATGGGGATCCCGACCGTCCTCTCGTGACCGGTGCCGTGTATAACGCCGAACACATGCCGCCTTTTGGACTGCCACAACATCAGACGCAAAGCGGGATCAGGAGCCGAAGCACCAAAGGCGGCGGGTTGCCGGATTGTAATGAAATTCGATTGGAAGATAAAAAGGGGTCGGAGGACTTTTTCGTACAAGCGCAAAAAGACATGAATGTCATGGTGAAGCATGATCGTACCAAGACGGTCTTGAATAACGAGGTGATCAAGGTCAAGAAAAATCGTACGACGACAATCGAAGAAGAAAACGACTCTCTGGAGATCAGTCAGGGGGATCGCATGATTGAGGTCAAAAAAGGAAAAGAAACTCACACGGTCAAGGCGACACGGACGGTGACAGTCGAAGGAGATGAAACGCATACCAACAAGAACAATTTTACTCAGACCGTCAAAGGCAACCATGTCCTGAAAGTGACTGGAAACCTCACGATTGATGTGACCGGTTCCGTCACCATTAAATCCGGAAAGTCGGTGACCACCCAAGCCGGCATGTCGTTGACGAACAAAGCCGGGACCTCCCTGACCAACAAGGCCGGCACATCTCTGACGAATCAAGCCGGAGTCTCGATGACTAATAAGGCCGGAGCTTCGCAAACCGTGGATGGCGGAGGCATGCTGACCGTGAAGGGAGGGATCGTCAAGATCAATTAGCCGATGGATGAAGCCCGATTGTCTGAAACAATTGATGAATGTCTTCTCCATGACGAGAACGGTCAGGTCATTGAGCGAGGATGTATAGTCCACGATCAGTTGCATGGGGAGTGGACGCAGTTTGACGAGCAGGGACGTCTGTGTCAGCGCTCACAGTTCGTGAATGGTCAATTAGAGGGGGAGAGCCAGACATTCGATGAACAGGGTCGGGTGTCCATTCAGGCGTACTACCGACAAGGCCGTCTTCATGGTGCGATGAATGTCATGAATCAGGGTATCATCCAATTATCCTCGCACTACGTGGAGGGAAAGCCGGAAGGGATTACGAAGACCTTTTCCGATCAAGGTCTTGTGATGAGTGAAATTGGATATCACGCAGGGGCGATGCAGGGGGGCGCCCGGTGGTTCGATGAAGCCGGCCGGCTGGTGAAACAGGCTCATTACCGAGACAACCAATTGGACGGAGAAGTGTTGGAATATGATGCCCACGGTCGTCTCACGACCCGTGCGCATTACCAGGCCAATCAATTGCATGGCGTCTTTCAACGGATGGACCAAGAGGGGCGGGTGATCGAGGAGCGGGAATATCGAGCGGGGGCCATGGTGAAGGCGACGTCTTTGGCTAACGCGCAAGATGGTTCCTCTCAATCATCGGGTGGGGAAATATCGAAAGACCTTGAGAAGGGGCAACGCTCCTGGTGGAAATGTTGGCTGCCCGTTCCCAATCCTTAGAAAGGGAACTCATCTCCTGAACCGAGATGGCCTCTCAGGCATGTGATATCAGGGAGGGGACTCAGCCCTCGGAAAGGATCAATCGACAATGGGAGTGCAGGTTTGTGCCGGAGCGACATTGAAATGCAGTATGGGAACGGCTCCCAGTTCCTTCGTCGTACTTCCGCTCAACCGAACCCTAACGGGCACCCCTGCCGCGAACATTATGGATAATAAACCCATGATGAATATTTTGCCCTTTGGCATGTGTCTCTCAATGGCCAACCCCATGGTGGCGGGAGCCACTGCGGCGGCGTTGGGAGTCTTTACCCCGATGCCATGCATTCCCATGACCATGGCCCCTTGGGTTCCCGGCGTGCCTCAGGTCCTAATTGGAAACATGCCTGCTGTCAATAACAGTTGCAAGTTGATGTGCAATTGGGGCGGGGTGATCAATGTGTTGAGTCCGGGACAGACGACGACGATGGATTAGCATGACGGGCGGATTCCTAGAAACCTGAACATTCATTCCGTGAGCTATTAGCGACGAACCCATGACGTTTTATTTTTCTCAGCGCAATCTTTTTCAATTAGGCGTGTGCCTGATCATTGGTTTATGCCTGGTGTTTACTTCGGGATTTTTTGTCGGCGTGGGCATGGGCCGGAAACATATGCCCATGGGAAGGGAAGAGTCGAAGAAAAGCCCGGAGCCGGTCACACACACGTCGGTGTCCACAACCGAAAGTTCGAAGCCTGATTCGGAAGCCTCCCTGTCTGTAGAGCCAGACTCTCAAGCGAAAGTCCAGAGACATTCATCTGAACGGACCATCCAAGCGGATCAGCAGATCGCAAGATTGGAAAAGGCAATGTTGTCTGAGGGGCTACGCCAGGCTCCTTGCCATGAAGGGCACACTCCTAACCCACTCTCAACCTGTCAAGGGGAAGGGACGTTGGACTTGGTACAGACGGAGCCGATTTTGAGGAGTTCGATACATCGTCCTTCATCCATGGTCGTCGGATCTCATCCAAAAAATAATGAGACGTTTGGTGGACGACCTGCGGCATCCTTCAGACAATCGACAGAGATCCCTAAGCGAGGCGAAAGGAATCAGAGTATGGAGCCGGTTTTCCAATCTCCATCGGAAGAGGGGCCGATCTATGTCGTCCAAGTGGGGGCGTTTCGCTCCACAAGCGAAGCGGAGCATTGGGTTGCCGAATTACAAAACCATGGGTATCCCGCCTGGATCATGGGTTCAAAGGGCGGCATACGTGATAAATGGTCTCGAGTCGTGTTGGGGCGTTTTACGGATTCGCGGTCAGCTCACGCGCTGGCTGACAAATGGATGAATCAGGAAGACCTTTCCGCGTTTGTGCGGAAACAGGACCGGGCTTCATAGGATTTTGTGGGCCTTCAGTCCAACCACGAGAAAAGAAGACAGATCAAGGAGGGAACTGGTGGAGCGCAATGAAACTCGTGCCATCTTGGAATCGGGGATTGTGCCCCAGCACATGGAGGCCTTTAAAAATATTGCCAATCAAGAAAATGTGTTTATTCTGTTCCGGCCGGTCAATAAAAATTCCACGGCCTTAATTGCGCAGGGGTATGGAACCAAAGGGTTAGATATTCACGCGAAAAGTTCGGATTGGGGACCGCAGGCTGGTTTCATTTGCACGGACCAGGATTTGAGCAAAAAATTTGGAGATGCCGGAGCGGTAGGAAAAGGGAATCAAGATGTTGTCGCGTCTCTCAGCAAAGCCCATATTGTGGATTTGCCATTGGTCATTACTCAGGAACGGCATCGGGAGCTGATGGGAGAAGGGAAATATGCGGTTAAGCACCGAGAGGAACACATGCTGACCCTTCACCAATTTAAGGGGGACGCTCGCTATCACATGAAACTGATTCCCTTTCAAAGCCTGGAGTCATCGGGAATCGAAGGTGTGGCTCAGTTAAAACAGAAGATTGAGGGGATGGGTCAAAAAATTCAAAAACTTCATGAAGGATATTTGGTGGTGTATGCCAAGAGTGAGGCGCCTTTGGCCTCTCGACCCGTCTTCGTATTGGGGTATAAAGATCCCGGGGTTCCCGTGACAGCCGATTATGACGTGTTTGCGATTTGTCCTTCGTTATCCCGCTACTCCGACGCATATCGGAAACGGCTGGAGGCTATTCCCACCGGCGTCACGAAGAAAGAACAGATTACAGCCAAATGGCAGGCTCTGGGAAAAACCGTGTCGGAAGCCTTAGGGCAACGGGAACGTCGGACAGTGGACCCTAATATGGGACAGCTCACGGGACTCCAACGAAAAATTGTCCAAATGATGAACGATCAGGTTCGGGGATTGGGTTATCAAGGGGGCAACGTCGTGCATCATGGCACGGAGCAGGACAATATTCATTATCCCGAGCAGGATGGTTGTATTGCGGTCGTGACCCCAAAAGGAACGGTCTTCCGGACGGATAATTGGGTGGAAGTCCAACAGGTGGCTAAGGAGATCCTGAGATCGGGATATATATTATATGCCAATAAAAGCTACAACATCGTTCGGAATCATGAACGCTATCACGAAGAACCAAACTTGAAGGGATTTGAGTGGAACACCAACTTTACCGTTTGGGCTCCGGTCCAACCCGGTCGGCCGGTCAAGCTGACCCATCGTTGATGATGAACGCGGGTCCGGCTTCAGGGGCCAAGATGTTCTGCAGGATGCGTGAACCGAGATGATCCCTTCCTCCTGGGGGAAGGTTTTCAGCTGGCATATCCGGCACTTGGAGAAGGCTATAACGCCCTTGAGATTCAGAAAGATTAGTCCAATGCAGGCTCGATCGACGAAAAGGGATCGGTGAAATGTATTGGGATATTTAAACGCAAGGAGGGTCTGGCGTGGCTGATCGCGAAGAAATGAAACGAATTGTGTACGATGCTATCGATCCTTTTCTGAGAGATCGTCATATTGTGAATGATGGAAACCCGCAAGCTGATCCCCAGGGCATGAAAAGCTCGGAAGGTCTGGCGATCCTGTATGCACGAGCATTAAAAGGGCGGTCCAAGAATGACCGGGAATTTTGGATGACTATGGGGGAAGTGGTCGATCGGGAACAACGAAAGGGTATCAGATGTGACCAGTGCACGGCTTTGGTGATTTACACCTTACAAAACCGTCGCGACTTTACGGCTTCATTGGCCGTCATTGAACAAGGCCAAGGCAACTCTCAAGGGCATTGGTTCGTGGCCGTCGGGATGCCGGAAGCATTTCACCCCGTTTATCCCAACACATTCGGGAATGCGTTTGTCGTGGATCTGTGGGGAGCTGGGGTTCTTGAAGAACGGTCATCGGTTGTTGATCCAGGCAGATGCCTGTATCGATGCGGGAAAAATGAGTTACATCGACGGGCCTATTTCCAAGGGGACAGTTTGGCCGGAGGAGGGCGGACGAAAAAAGGCAAACGGTGTTTTCTGACTACCGCCTGTGCAGAGGCGAAGGGGCTGGATGATAATTGTGAAGAATTGCAGGTCTTGCGATCGTTTCGAGATGATTATCTGTTACAGACAGCAGATGGAAGAGACTTGGTAAGCGCATACTATGCTCTTGCCCCCGAACTCATGGAGCATATCGATAGGCAAGTGGATGCTCAGGCCATCTATGCCAATCTCTATGAAGATATTGCCCAGGCGGTTCTGTATGTGAAGACAGGGAGGAAGGGCGAAGCCCTCGACGTGTATCGCATGATGGTCCGGGAACTTCAGAAGACGTATGGTCCGTAAATGTCGCGGGCTCTCCAGAATCGTGTCGCCATGCTTCCGAACCCGACCATCAGCATATCCGAGATGCCCGTTGGAAGACGCGCGCTATCGGTGAGAGGGGTTCACCTCAAACATATCCACATTCCCTTTATTTTTCGCAGGGAGTTGGCCTCGAAAGGTACAGGTAAAATGATCCTTCACTCGTTCATAGGTGGCCCTGGAAATATTGACCGTCCCAGGTGCTCCCGATGATTCCATCCGGCTGGCCATATTCACCGTATCTCCCCATAAATCGTAGGCGAATTTTTTTTGGCCGATGACACCCGCGATGACGGGTCCGGTATGAATCCCTACGCGCATCGCCCAGGTCGGGGCCCCGGCTTCTTGGTGTGCCTTCATCCGTGACTGAACAAAGTTTTGCATGGCGAGCGCCGCGTTGACGCAATCCACTGGGTGTGTGTGATTGAGGGCAGGCACCCCTCCTGCGGCCATATAGCTATCTCCGATGGTTTTAAGTTTTTCCAACCCATATTGTTCCATCAGTCCGTCAAAATGGTTGAAAAATATTTCAAGTTCCTCCACCAAGGCCTGGGGAGCAAAGTACTCTGCTACTTTGGTAAATCCGACGAAATCGGTGAACAACACGGAGACGTCGTCGAATTTCACAGGTGTACTTGATCCGGTGGATTTCAATTCATTGGCCACGGCTTGGGGAAGAATGTTGAGCAGAAGCCGATCAGACTCCTGCCGTCGTTTTTCAATTTCCGTGTTCAGGCGTTTGAGTTCCATTTGCGCTTCCACGAGCGCCCGATTTTGTCCACGTGCGTTTTCATAGGTAGACAGGAGCAAATTGAAGATATGTTGACGGGTAGCGGAAATCCGATAGTGGGCGCCGGCAAAGGTAATGTCGGTGAGTGGTTCATGATCATGGAGAATCGGATGAGAAAGAAGAAAGGTCACCCGCGCTAACAAGACCGATTCATCGTATGGTTTCGTCAGAAAGCTGTCGGCGCCGGCATTTAATCCGGTCATCAAGTCCTCGGGTTCAGCTAGCGTCGTCAGAAGCATGATGGGAATGTTCACCCAGGAAGCGTGCTGTTTCATCGTGCGACAGAGTTCGTAGCCATTCATGAGCGGCATCTCTACGTCGCTGATGACCAAGGCATAGGTTTGCTGGTTCAAGAGGGTGACCGCGTCCTTGCCGTTTTTGGCCAAGCCGATCTCAAACCCCTGTTGGGTCAATGTTCGCTTGAGCAAGGTCGCTTGGATGGGACTGTCTTCGGCGATGAGAATACGATTATTCATGGGAGGTGGCCATTGGCTCTCATCGAATCCGTACTGAGGTCACTGAGGCCCTATGCTTCTTGAAGCCATTCCGGCTTTCTGGGCGGATTTAAGGAGGTCATCCGGATGAAGGATGACGCAGACCGTTCCATCTTTTAAGATGCCCGATCCAGCCACATTTCTCACTCGCTGGAGAATCCCGCCGGTTGGTTTCATGACGACTTCCTCTTCTCCGGAAAATCCCTCCACGAGGATTCCCCAACGTCGTTCGCCGATCGCCAGCACCAGACAGGTCCGGTGCGGTTGGTCGGCGGCAAGACTGTGGGGCATCCCCTCGATGTATGAGGGGCCTGTCTGGAGCGCTAAGAGTGAGGTGAGGGACGAGAGAAACAAAGGATGTTCCCGGTAGATCATGGCGGTCTGTCCCTCAAGGGAAAAGGTGGTGTGAGGGTCCACTTCCAACGTATGTTCCACACAGTCCAATGGAATCCCAAGACGATAGGGCCCAATCCTAGTCAACAGCACGCGAGTGGAGGTTAAGGAAAGGGGAATGTGCAGTCGAAAAGCTGTTCCACAATGAGGGGTGGATTCAATATGGACGGTACCATGTAAGGCCTCAACCTGAGCACGGACGATTTCCATACCCATCCCCCGGCCGGAGAGTTGGCTGACCTCGGATTTGGTGGAAAATCCAGGGTGAAAAATCAAGGAAAGTACTTCCTCCGATGTGAGAGGGGGAGCGTGATCGTCCGTCATCAGACCTTGGAGTGTCGCTTTGCGTATGATGGCCTCTCGATCTAATCCTTTCCCATCATCCCGTATTTCCAGCACCGTATGGGTGGCCGTGTGTTTAGCAGAGAGAGAGATGGTGCCTTCAGGAGGTTTCCCACTGTCTATTCGTTGACCAGGAGGTTCCAGACCATGATCTAAGGCATTTCGAATCAGATGCATGAGCGGGTCTTTCAGACTTTCAATAACAACTTTATCCACTAATATATCTCCTCCCGTCACAATGAGGGAGGCTTGCTTTCCCACAAGAGGTGCCAAGTCCTTGACCATTCGGGGAAATACACGAAACAGTGTGGAAAAAGGCAGCAGTCTGGCGGTCCGGACCTGATCTTCCAGTTTCATGACCAATCGTTCCATTCGATGCTGATGGCTCTCCAGGGAGTGCATGAGGTGAGCGATGACGATGCCGATCTGATCCAATTTGGTTCGTGTCGTTTCTCGTTCCTGCGCCAACAGGGCTGCCGAATGTTGATGTTCGACGTGAGCAACGGGAGGTTGCGCAACACGAGCCTCGAAAAGTGTTCGGGCCCATTCCTCTTGAATGTGCGAGACTTGTGCGAGACCTTTCAGTTGCTCGCCCATTTGTTTGATCTGCATGCGCATGGCGATGGTTTGCGTTAGGAACGTATCCAATTTATGGGCATCCACTCGAATCGTCTGGATAGCCAATTGTGGGGATATCGGAAGGGAGGGAGCCACCGCTTGAGAGGCGTGAGAGTTGGCAGGAGGCTTAGAAGACATACTCGGGAAGGGGACGCTGGTTTCTGCGTCTGGACGTTGAGGTCGTGAAGCCGTCGGGGGTGTGGCGATTGGCTGGGCAGTCTGACCGATCTTGTTGCTTGGTTCTGCTGGTCGGGGAGGGGAGGTAGCGGTTGGGTTTTGCAACCGTTCCAACATTCCCAGGAGATCGATCCCCGAAGGGTGACCGGTGAGGACTTCTTCAATCAGTCGGCGCATGCCATGTAAGGCATCATGAAGCGTATTCAGTAAACCGGAATCTAAGGTGATTTGCCCTCGTTTGGCCGCTCCGAACCAGTCTTCCACCGCGTGAGCCAAGGACTCGAGATCCTCCGCGCCCAACATTCTGGCTGCTCCCTTTAAGCTATGAATATCCCTGAATACGGTAACCAGCAGCTCTTGGTCGTCGGGTGAGCTTTCCAATTGAGTCAACCCTTCATCCAAGCGCTGAAGGTATTCCGCGCTTTCAGCTTCAAAGAGTTGATGGAGCTCGGGGTCTTCAATTTTCATCGAACCATCCAATCCGATGTCTGACCACTCTCCATTTCTGGAAGATGAATTGGCTAGACGGGGTCATACACCGTGACCCTTTCGCTGGAGAGAAGACTTTCTAGATCAATAACCGAGAACGGCAGGGATGAATGCATCACCAGTCCTGTGATGAAGCTTTCGCCTTGGGGTAGATGCCATGTGGGATGTCGAAGTATGGCACTGCAAGGAAGAGTAATCGAGCCTAGAATGGAATCCACCGCAATCGCGATATCCTGTTGAGGCAGTCGGGGAATGATGCAGGTGATGGGCGCCCTCCAGGGACCTGGTGGGGCTTGGAGGAATGAGCGGATATCGAGAATCGTGAAAATATCCCCATGGATATTGGTCTGGCCAATGATCCAGGGTGGACAACACGGAATTGGACTCATATCTTGAATTTCCAAGCATTCCTGCAAATTGGCCATTTCGACGCCGAAGGTCATACCTCCAAACTGGAAAAGCGCCAAGGACACTTGTGGAGAGCCTATGCAGGGGGATTTTGCTGAAGGGATAGTCTGTAAAGTCTCGGGATGTTCCACTTGTTGATCAGATGGCAGGGGCGGAACGGTTCGACGGATTGGGGCTAAGACCGACGTATTCAGCAGAGGAATGTCGAGCAGAAAAATGGTGCGATGCTCCCAGAGAATAGACCTAGTCGCCACCTGGTGGAAAAGGGTGGATTGACCTTTCGGGAGAGAGAGCGGCTCCTGAAAATCCGCCTCGACAAAGCCATGCAGTGCCGTGGCTAGGCAGGCCCAAGTCCCCGCTGGGGCCTCACAGACAACGAAGACATCTGAAGGCTCATATGTTACCGCATTCCCTTGGTCTGCAAGATCCAGAACCGGGATCCATTGGGAACGATGCTGAAAGAATCCCAAGACGTACGGGGGAAATCCGGGCAGGATGTGGAGAGGGCTATAGGGGAGGACTTCGCAAATCTGGCTGGCTTCAATGCCCCAATGTATCGGTCCTGATGACCACAAGAACAGCGTGGGGGTGAGTGGATTGGTGAGCGGCATGATATCAGTACCAGGATGACAGACCGCAGTGGAGGCTCACGCAGGAGCCTCCGTGATGCCTTGCGGGCTTACACCATGGATTTCAATCGATCGGCAGTTTGTTTGATTGCCATGACGCCCATCTTGGTTTCTCGAAGTCCGGCTGCGGTTTCCTGGGCGCCGCTGGTGAACACTTCCATGGCTTCGACCACTGGCCGGATGGCCCTGGCCTGCTCTTTGACACTTAAGGAAATATGAAGCGCGCTCTCATAGGCACGGGTGACGGCCGACAGCACTCCCTTGAAGGAATCGGCCGCGCTTTGAGCCAAATCACGAGTTGTCTGCACGGTATTGGCGCCTTCTTCGCTGACTTGGACGGTCGCGGAAGTATGTTTTTGGATTTCTCCAATGAGCCCTTGGATTTTTTCCGCCGACAGCTTGCTTTGGTCAGCCAATTTTCGGATTTCTTCCGCGACGACGGCAAACCCTTTTCCGTGTTCACCAGCCCGAACGGCTTCAATGGAGGCATTCAGCGACAGAAGATTTGTTTGATGAGCGAGATCCGATACCAATTTAATAATGCTGCCAATTTGACAGCTATGTTCATCCAATCGCTGGATTTGGTGCGCAATGAGGTCAACTTTTTGAAAGACCAAATGCATGCCGTCCATCACCTCTTGAATGGAACGGGATCCTTGTTCGGCGAGTGAGGAAGCCGTTTGTGCCCCTATGGCGGCCGATTCCGACTGTTCGGCGACGGACATGGAGGAGGCTTTCAGTTCCTCCATGGTGGCGGTGGTATCCTGAATGCTGTCAGATTGAAGCGAGGCGGTTCGTTCTTGTTCTTCCACTGCCACCGCTATTTGGGTGGAAGTCGCCGAAAGCACATCCACCACGGAGTGAATGGGTTTTTTGATGGAGAAATAGCTGATAACCACCACGAGTAACAGGCCGAGGGAGATGGCTCCAAGCAACATGATGGCCCCGGTTTGTAAATCATGCTCCACGTCATCCACAGGGGAGATCACTTCCACCACGCCTCGAACGTCGCCGACCTTCCAATCCCGTTTGGGCGTTTCAGGATGGGCGTTATGGCAAACCACGCAGGCTTCTTCCATCACGTCGGCAATCGCATATCGAACCGATAATCGGTTTTGAAGATTTTCAAATCGATAAAACGGCTGGTGCGGTTGACGTTCCAGAGCTCGAAGCGCATCCTGTTCAAATTCGTCATAGGTTTCCGTGTCTTTTCGATGCGGGAAGGGGTATCGGCTGTACAGGCGAATCCGTGTCCCGGGGTTTTCCTTTTCAATTTCTCTCCCTAACACATTGGTAAATGTGGCAGGCAAGGGAAGCGTGCCTTCTCGTTGATTCCAATCATAATTGATGGCCATCCCGGCCTGTTTGGCCCTGGTCACCACTTGGCTGGCATAAAAACTCCGAAGGGTTTTGACTTGATCAGCCAGGGCCTTGGCTTTGTCCAGCCCCACTTGTTCGACGTTGTGGGCCTTGATCGAAAATAACACCAAGGCGCAGATGGTCACGACGAGGAGGGCGCACAGCAGAATGGGAAGAGTGACCCGTCCCTGGCGGATGGGTTTAATCATCGAGTCGGCATATTCCTGATACATGGTTTTCCTAGAGGCTGTTTGAATGAAGGAATACGAACTGGGTGTTGATCGTGAGTCGAGTGTTTCCTTCAAGGAGATTGTTGGGCAACATGCGTTTCTGGAGACGTGGGGCTCCTTGTTGATATATCGGAGATGCAAAATGTGACCTTAAGCGATTGTGCCGATTGATGCCGATAGTGGAGAGGCAGCCATGTCGGTCCCTCTGGATTCAGATTCCCGTCCGCGTTAGACTGTTTTTCGTTCTGTCCGTTAATCCGGTCATGAAATCTCTCATCAGGCGGTGCGGTCTTTAATGGCGATCCCCCAAGGTGTTTTAACGCGATGTGGCTGGTGGTTATGGCTTATCCTGTTAGGAACGGGCATGATGGGCGTTCCCGGATGGGCACAAGTGGACTTGGAGTACCAGCCCCGAAGCCGGAATGCAAATGGCAGCTGGAGGGAAGGCGTGAAGCCCAAGCCGGTTGCGGGTCCGAGCGTGGAATTAATTTCCGTGCTGGCCGATTTTCAAGAGCCGGCTTCTTCCGACCACTTTCCTCAATCCGTGAAGTTGAAGTTTTTTCTGGAAGATCCCCATGCGGTGTATGTGACGGTGCGAGAACTGGACTATCAGACATATTATTGGTTGGATAAGGTGCAGCCGGCTGAACCCTGGAGCCCGGGGTTTCAGAATACGTTTTCCTGGCCGAGCCAGCCGGTATTGCAGCAATTGACACCCAAGGTGGATTTATATGATTTGGGTGTGCTGGTTCGTCTGGATGCGGAGTCGCCTTCCAGTCTGGAGCGAGTGGCTCCTGCTCTGTTGTTTCACCAGGATGCGCCTTCTGTCGTGACGGGGTATTTCTTTACCTTCAAAACAGGAGAAGATGCCAGGTTGTTCGCCACAATCCGTCAGGAATCAACGGGCCAAGAAATGGACAGTCAGACCTTTCGCCGGAAACGTGCCGGGCGCCCCTTTACCATTCACTGGGAAGCGAAAGAGGCCGACCCTGGTCCCTATATCTTGACTCTTAGCGGGTTTTCCCTTTCGACGAATCAAACGCTTTCACAAGAGATTCATTTCTATCATCAGCCTGCCGTCAATCCGTAACGGGAGTATCGCCTTCAACCATGAAGGATGTGTTCATTAGTTATGCCAGTGAAGATCGACAGGTTGCCCAGACCCTCGCTGCGGGCTTGGACCAAGCGGGAGTGACCGTCTGGTGGGATCGCCAGATTCAGGTCGGCAGCGAGTGGGATAAAACGATCGAAGACGCACTGGCTGCGGCCCGATGCGTCATCGTGTTGTGGACGGATCATGCCAAACATTCCCGGTGGGTGCGTGCGGAGGCCCGCGAGGCCCTTGCCCAGGAAAAAATCGTTCCGGTGATGATGGCTGCTCATGCCATTCCTTTGGCCTTTACGGGCATTCAATCCTTGAAATTTCTCGAATGGGATGGGTCGGCTGGAACGCCAGAATTCGCCATTCTGCTTGATGTGATTCGCGCAAAATTATCCGGACAGGCGATTCAATTACCCGAGACATCTTCCACGAAACCCTCATTGTTCGGGAAACTGATCTCGCTGCTAGGGCTCAAGGTGATTCTCGGTGGGGGGGCGGCTTTGTTGTTGATCGCGAGTTCCTTTATTCGGATCGATCCGGTTATGTCCGTCCATGTGCAGACTGCTCGGATGGAATTTCGAGTCATTCCCGAGACGGGTAATATCCGTTTGATGGATCACCAGTCGTTTGATGCGCTGACATTCCAGCATGTGGGGAAACTCTCGGTTAATCCTGATCGGCTGCTGGTCGCGGATCCGGCCGAATATGACATGGATTCGGATAGCTATCCCCCCAAAGCCTGGCAGGATGTGGAGGTGGATGGAAAGACCGTCACGTTTGTGGCGGATCGGCCCAGTATTTCGCCGGATATTACTCTTGAAATGACCGAGCATAAGGAAGCGGTTGTGGGTCAACTCGATAGCATCGTGCTGACCGATGAGGCGGTCGTGAGCATGGAAGTGTCCCCGGACAATGCCGTGACGTGGTCGATTCGCACGACGCAAGGGCGGCAGCGAGTCGTGATGTCCCGAATTCATGCCGTGCAACTTATTCAATCAGGGTTGAAGGCGACCCCGGGACTTTCCATTCCCTTTCCACAAGATCAGGAGTTGACCTATCAAGTCATTTTTGAACACAAGCCTGGGACGATTGAACTGTTTGGGCAAGATGAAGCCTTGGTCATGGTGCTTCAAGAAAAATCAGATAATACAAATGATTCAGGAGATCCAAAACGTGACGCCGTGACGAAGAAACTGATTGCTCATTCGGTGCTGCCTATTCAGGATGTGGATTTTTCCTGGCAGGATCCCGGCACTGGCGAACGACGCATTCCTGAGGGCTTTCGAGGAACTGTGGACTATGTCAGTCCGCAAGGCATCCCCGGTGTGATGATCGGAGAGAACGAATTTTTAACCGTAGAAGATCTCGCGCATTTTGAAATCACTTCCATGAGTGTCGATCCGAATAGCCATCAACTGGTCGTGGATTTGAAAGGGGAGGCCGGGTATGTGAAAGCCGGGACGGCGGGGAATCCCCAAGATTTGCGTCCGACCGTATTCGATGCCATTCGGTATAGTCCATTATTTGAACCGGTGAGGACCCTGATTGGGTTATCATGAGAGATTTCGAACGAAAAGCATCTCAATAGGGTTGACCAGGAGTATGGCGAACCTTCCACATGTTCACGGGAAGAAGGATTTAAAGGGTTGGTGAGGAGAAAGAGATAATGGCTCATCCTACAGGTCTTCTTTCCCCTATCGACCATCACCATTCCGGTAGAATGTCGAACCTCGGCGGGACCCATTCGGTCAAAGTGTGGTCCCCGGGAGATCGAGTCGTTTTTTATCGGTCGTGGGATGTGATGGTATTGTTTACCTTGTTCTTGCTTGTGTTGGGTATAGGGTGCGGGGATTTTGCTTTTTGGGTGACAGAGGATGAAAAGGCTGCTCCTTTCGATTTTTTTATAATGTGGGGACTGTGTCTTTTGTTAATGTGGATGGGAATTCAGGGAACTCGTTATTATTTGCCACACACAGTCACGTTCAATTGGAAGGATCAAACCGTGAAAGTCGCGACCCCTTTTACCCAATGGATCCTTCCTTTTGCTCAAATTGAGGCCTTGATTTTACAGACGAAATTGCAAGGTAAAGGGGGGGCTTTTGTTATACCTATTCCTTACCCTAATCGAGCAAACGTGTGTGTCAGATTAATCGTTGCTAAAAAATCGGGTGGTCCTGTGTCCCCGACCTTTGAATTGGTCCAATCTGACTATGAAGAAGAGTTAGACCTTGTGATGAAAACATGGGCTCCGGTCCTAACAGAATTGTCGTTTGCGCTTCAAGTACCGGGAAAGGTGGTCGACATGGACGGACGGCTCCTTGATAAGGTGGAACAACCTTTACTATGAATCGAATGAGACAAATACGACTGGCGATGTCCTCTCTCATGGCTCTCAGTGTCTTGGTGTGCGCTCTGGCGATGAGTCATGCCCAAGACTCTCCAGGCATTGTCCTCACTGAAGATGAATTCGAGCGCCAGGCTGTCACGGAACTGGATGGTTGCCGGGTGTCGTTGGAGCGCCGGAAAAAGGAAGCACATCTCTTGCATTTTCGGCATGATTGCCGACAACCTCTTGAAGAAAAGTTGGCCTTGCTAAAAAAAATGCTGGAAACCTTAGTGCCGGATCTTGATGATCGAAAGGCTCTCCGCACGTTATTCGTGGGGCGTTTGGCCGTCACGTTTCCGGAATTGGCGCAACGTGTCGCTCTGGCGGCATCCCAGCATCAGGATTGGGATTATAAACGGGCTTGGAAGGAGTCGGGATATTCCAACCGATTTTTTCTGCAGCTTATCAGTGAACAGGGCATCTTTCCAGAATTACAGGACATGTTAGCGACGTTGGGATTTGAGGTTCAGGTGGCCTCCGTGGAAAAAATTCTGATGGCGAAACCCAAAAACATTCCATTCGGGCCTTGGCTTTTGGAGCATGGGGCCGATCCCATCACAAAATTGCCCTTCGATGCTCTCACCTGGTTTCATCTAGAATCCATGCCGAAAAATTCTTTAATCACTCCCTCCGAAAAATAATGATGACAGAGATGAAACACCGGTGGGACTGCATTCTCAGAGAAGCGGTTTTATTGCTATCCGACGTGGATTAATCACAAAGGATCAGTGGCAAGAGCCCCGTCATGGTTGGACGAACCTCTACGAAAGAAAAATCAACAGTCGTTCAGGTGTTACTCTCGCCGGTTCATGCCTTTCGGATATTTCCCAATCGGGACTATGCCATGAGTTTGGGCGAAATGGCCGTTTTTCATACTGCTCCCATGCAACGGTTGAAGGGCCTTCGGCAGATTGGGTTGGGGTGTTTGGGATTGCCTACCGCGGAACATTCCCGGTTAGCTCATAGTCTGGGAACAGCCTATTGGGCTGTTGAGTTTCTGACTCGCCTTCGACAGAACGTTTTTTCTGAATCGGTTGGCGATGGGGGCCATCCACCTGGCAATCGGCAACGATTGGAAAACATTGACCAGGCACTCGGGCCGGAACTCTCACTGGACCTGATTGTCCGGTTGTTCGCGCTTGTCCACGATATGACTCTCCTGCCGCTCGGACATACCCTGCAATTTCAATCGGGGTATTACACGGATGATCAAGCCAATGGCGAACGAGCTAACGTATGTTTCAAGCGAATCGATAAGGAATTACAATCGGCTCTTCAATCTGTCTATGACGGGAAGGGGATGCCGGCTGAACTCTTGCAATGTTTGAGAGAACATCTCAGGATTGTGGAGCGCTTGTTTCATTTCCGTCATGGATTCGAGGACCTCAAACCGAACCCGGACTCTTCAAAAAGACCTACCCTTTCCGCACAAGTCGAGGGCGCATTTTTTCCGTTGGTGATTGACATGATTGCCAGTACGTTCAGTGCGGATTTGGTGGATTTTGCCCAGAGGGATTCCTTGGGCGCAGGGATTCCCCGATACTTTGACGAAGGATTGGGGGACTATCTGTGTGTCTATATCCAATCGGCTGGAGCCACGCCTCGTCAGTCAGGCCATGCGGTGAAGGCCAGACGCATCTATCGATTAGGGCTGAACCCGCTGCGGGGAATGTACAGGCATGAGGTGGTGACTGGGGTGCTTTCCTTGCAGCGTGTTCGATATGAACTCGCCGAGCGGGTGTTTTACCAAGAAGACAAGCTCATTGCGGATGCCATGTTAGATCGTGTCCTTCGGTTCATTGATGAGAAGACCCAGGCCGTGAGCCAAGAATCCGGACCTTTTGCCCAAGCCCGACTGTTACGAATAGGCGACGACGACTTTTTGAAATTGGTGATGAGCCAAGAAAAACGAGTTTTTCGGGAGAAATCGCCGCAGAAGCATTCCCATCGAACCGCACAATTATTGATGCCGGATCTCCTGGCCCGGCGTTTGTATAAGGAAGCGTTTCGCGTGGAGAGGATGTCGGACCTGTCTTCTCGCGGACATCGTCTGGTAACACAAGCTGTTCAGCCATCAGGGCGCACTAAATTGGAACGTCGGATTCTTGGTCGAATCCCGGAACTTGCTGAAACCGATCTGCTTGTTTCAATCCGGCCGTTTTCGATGCAAGCTAAGCCCTCGTCCGTGTTGATCGGATGGATGGATGGCCAACCGGCTCCCTTGATGGATATTGCCCGGAGGTTCGGATATGCGGGAGAAGCCCTCAGTATGGCTGAGCGTTACCAATCATTGTGGTCCCTCTCAGTCTATCTTCATCCTGAAGTCCGGTCTTTGACTTCTCGTGTGGATCAGATTTGTCGAGAGCTTTTTCTCGCCCATCCCTAATGGGCCGAATTCCTCATCGTGGTTGAGAGGAATCAGAGCTTTCATAGTCGCGGAGAAGGTGGGCATACTCCGCGACTTTTCTAAAGGCTTCACCGAATTGATCCATGATGGCCGGCATGGGTTCGGTAAATGGTGGAATAGTACAGGTGGCTTGGGTGTATTGCTCGCTCTGCGGGAGATCGCCTTTTCGATACCGGTGGCGGATAGATTTGTATGCGTGGCCGGACCGGCCATAGGTATGACTGTGATCATCCTCAACTTGAAACAAGGGCTCCAAATGAAGGGGGGTAGAGGTTGCCTTTTGGATAGAAACCCCTTCTGCCTGAAGGGCTTTGAGGTAGGTCTCCAACGATAATCCTTTTAACTCATGCGGTTTGTAGATGGGACGGTAGGTAAACCAGCCATGACGCGTCACGTAGTCACGCACAACGGGAGGAGCAATGCCGGGGATGTCTTTTAGACAGGAGGAAAGATACAGCAAATTCTCATTCCTCCCGTTCAGATAAGTATCTAACCGCTTGAATTGTTCGTTGGCCAACCCGGCGGCAAATGGATGCATCCGGTAATTCAACCCGTATCCTGTTCCCGAAAAATCCCGGTATTTCTCACTGGTGACTTCTTCTGCGGCTCGGACTTTGAAATGTCCCAGTAGGGTCGCGCGCTCATAAATTTCCTGATCGTTGGTCAACAGAATGCCGCCCTGACCACCGGCCACGAGTTTGCTGCCTTGCAGGCTAAAGACTGATGCGTCGCCAAACGTTCCCAATAATCGTCCCTGGTGTGAGGCTCCGTGGGCATGCGAGCAATCCTCGATAAGGGTTAATCGATATGTCCGAACCAGGTCCATAATGCGGGTCATGTTGCAGGCATGGCCCTGCATGTGCGTGATGACGACGGCTTTGGTTTGAGGGGTGATTCGGCGTTCGATATCCGCCGGGTCGATGTTGCCGGTGTCGGGTTCCGCATCCACCAGAATGGGAAGGGCATTAACCACAAAAATGGGCATGACGGTGGAGAGAAAGGTAAAGGTCGGGGCCAAGACTTCATCTCCCTCGCCTAACCCCACACCGAAAAAGGCGGAATGAAGTGCCGCAGTGCCGGAGCTCATGGCGAGGGCATAGCGGACGTTGAAGTAGACTTTGAAGGCCTCCTCGAGTTCCCGGACTACTCCTTCCCGGCCGTAATACGATAATTCTTTTCGTTGCAATAATTGAACAAGGAGAGCGGTGTCACTATTCGTGATGGGCGGCCAGGAGTACGCTGGAGGATGAGGAACGGCCGGTTTTCCCCCTAAGAGTGCTAAGGGTACGGACATCAAAAGACCACTTTCATTGAGTCATGGAACCATGAGCACGGCATCTGTGTCACTCCGCTGAATTTGCAAAATCACCGGCAGTATCCTACCATACCTCCCTTTCCTTGGGGATCTATCATCGGAGGTCGGTTGGTGAAACACCATATTCGCCCCGTGTTTCCTCCAATCCGCTCTATCAGCGTTTTCCCTGCTTCGACTTGATGGATTCCGATGGGAAATCTCCCGGTGAGGACGTCGAGGAGCTAACCGGATTCTATCCCATGGCCATTCAATCGTTATATCGGAACGAAGACCAGAAATGTTGTTACCGGGCTATTAATAGTCAGGGGGTACGGGTGTTATGGGAGATCACCAGCGCCTGTAATGTCGAGTGCAATTTTTGTTTGGTTGAAAAAAAACATCGGACGATTCCACTTTCTCAGGCCATGGATATGGCGTTGGTTTTAATAGAAGAGGGAGTGGACAAATTCTTGATTTCCGGTGGAGAACCGCTTCTGTATCCTGGCATCCAGGAGCTGCTGACGTTTTTAGTCGAACGAGGTGTTTTGGTTAAATTATTGACCAATGGCACCATCCATCACCCGGCCATTTTTGATTTGATCAACAAATCCGAACAAATCGAGGTTTCCTTGAGCGTTCAAACGATTGAGGAGCGCCTTGCAGATCAGATTTTTCAAAGGCCGGGAAGTTGGGCCAAACTGCTGGAAACGATTCGGGCTCTTCCCAAAGATCGGCTCAATATTATCACGACCTTTAGTACCATAAACCGTGAGTGCATCGAGCCTGTCATCGATTGGGTGGTTGAGCAAGGGATACGGTGTCTCAGCATCACCAATGTATTTCAGGAAACCACACGTCCTGCCAGGTTTCTAGATAATTGTTTGATGTATAAAGAAGATCCTTGTCATATCAGCCGTCTCTTTGAGTTGATAGACCGTAAACGACGGGAATATGAGGGACGCCTTGTGATCCGAACCACGCAGTTCGGAGGGGATTCCCATGAAACCTGTGAAGCGGGACGATCCGTCTTATATATCGACTCGACTGGTGCTCTGTTGCCGTGCACCCTCACGGACAATCACGAGTACCGGGAACTCAACGCTCGATTGTCCCTGAAGGCATTAATCCGGTATTACCGTGAGCAATTGCCGGGACTTCCGCCCTCCTCATGTGTTCCCTTGTTCTACTCCAAACCCAAGCAGGAGGCGGTGGCGGAGTGATCATGGCCAGTCTCGGCGTACGCCAGTTCATCAGAACCGATCAGGATTTGAATGCCTACCTGGCGCCGCTATCCTTACAAAAAAACGATTGCGTGATCTTTGAACTCGAGGGATTTCATTCCAGGCTGGCCCTGGAAATGCTGCAGACGCGAATGAGAAAGCAGGCACAAATGTTTGACCTTTCAGAAGAATTGGTGCCCTGCATGGTTTGGGAGTCAGATCGCATCCTGTGGGCCGACCGGTCAGTGTTGCATGGACTCAATGCCCAGCTTGCCGAACAAATCTTTCAGGATCCCATTGTTCAGATGAGGGTCATGAGAACCTTTCTGGCAGAATCCGCCACTGTGCGCGAGGTCAGCGAAGATTTTGAGCGGATACTTGAGGGGGGCTCTATCCCGGATTCTGAGATATATTTGCGGTATGTTGATGCGGTGACCAACTATCAATCTTTAGATGCCCTGAAATTTTCCTTGAGGATAGAGGAGGTCACCCGTCTGTTTGAGCAGGTTCCCGGCATGAACGAGGAGTGGCGTGAGGCGTTGGTTCGGCCGGCAATGGAATCCCTCTTCACCTGCGTATACCGGCGTCAGTTAGAGCTATTGCTGATCTGGATGGCTTCTCCAGAGGCCTATCCCGATGCTCGAGCCGTTTACCGTCGACAATGGGGATTTTTAGAGACCGAAGATCTGGATTTTGCAGATTTCGACACCGACGTCTTTGTGGATTCCAAGATGAAGGAATTAGCGGAACGATACGATGGGGATCCCGAAAATGTTCAAGCCCAACTCCGACACTTCAATGATTCCTTGGCCATGGCCCGGCAACTTTATCAAGGGTGGATGAACAGTTTGTTGAGTGCCATTGATTCGATGCCCATGGACCGCATCAGAATTTATAATCTTCTTCGCCTCTGGTCGACAATGCTCCAACATCAGGACATGAACCGGTGGGTGAAAATGCGATTCTTCCGGAATATGTATCATTTGTGTCAGCGTGGCGGCATGTCTTCCAAGGAGGTGAGCCTTCGGGATCTCCTTGTGTTAGTCCAAGAAAGAACGTTTGGAAAAGACCATTGATGATGGATATATCCCCGAATGCGTTACGGAGGCCCTCATGACTCAGCAGGAGATTCTCTATTCGATTGACGGTGCGTATGACCGGTTCGAGCATTACCAAATGCAGACCGGCCCAACCCATGAATTCGAGGGCCTTCCGGAGATCCCGGTGACTATCCGAAATATCGGATGGACCTTGGGCAACGATTGTCCCTACCGTTGTACGCATTGTTACAGCATGAATGCGCGGGTGAAGGGGCAGAATATGACGAAGGCTATGATCGAGCGGGTGGTACATCAACTCAAGGTCAACGGGGTGGAGACCGTGAATCTTGGTGGAAATGAGCCGTTGTTTACGAATGGGCCTAACCCCCGTGATACATTGTTGCCGGTGATCATCGAATCGCTTGTCCAGTCGGGGATTGAAGTGGGGTTGACGACGAGCGGGATTACACTTCTCTGGTTATATCACCATTATCGGGAATCATTTCATTTGTTGAATGATATCGATATCTCCTTTGATTCCCCCTTCCGTGAAGAGCACAACGCGAATCGTGGGGCGAAGGTATACGATCAGGCCATCGAAAGCCTGCAAATCTGTCAACGCTATCAAAAACCTCATACGTGTATTATGGCCGGGATGAAGTGGAACTTTTCTCTCCGGCATCTGGAACGGTTGGTCGAGATTGCCAAACAGTACGGAGCCAATATCCGCATTAATCCCGTCAAGCCCGTGGAGCCGAAACATATGGATGTGGCGCTTCCACCAGACATGTATTACGAAGGATTCTCGTATCTCCTGAAACGATGCCGTCCTATTGATTTAGGCGAACCCCCTTTGGCGGCGGTCACCGATTTTCAGCAGGCTCGCCGGTGTCCCTGTGGCCGGACGTCCTTTCGTATTCATTCCATTACGCCTACCGGAGAGATTTACGTGAGCCCTTGTGTCTATTTGCACGATTTCAAAGCGCCCCTGAACCTGCTGACCCATGATTTGCGCGAGATTATCCAGAGCCCTCAGTTCAGGGTGTTTCGCCAACGTAATGCCAACCCTGACATGATCGAAGGATGCCAGGGGTGCGACCTCATTGCACAGTGCGGAGGAGGATGCTCCGCGCGTTCATATTTATACGCGTTGCATCGGGATGGCCAAAAGACGATGTTGGCTCGGGATCCCTATTGTCCTAAGAAGGTTCAGCCGACGCAGGTCTTTCCTCAGCGACCGACTATCCATGCCGAGCAGCGTTTGGTGCATATGGATTATCTCTGCACTTGGATCGGTACCCCATATAATTGATGGGGAGGCACGAGGAGCGTTCCGTTCATGATGCCGCTGACTGCTCTTCCTATCCCTGATCCCCACCTGGTGGGTTCTAAAGCCGTTTCTCTTTGCCGTCTGGATGCCCTGGGTTTTCGCGTTGCGCCTGGCTTTATTTTTGATATCTCGTATTGCGAAAATTTATTCATGCTGGCTGGCCTGCGGGACCGCATTCAATGGTTACAGGAAAATGGTCCACTGTTCAAGGAATCCTATGTATTGGGATTTGGCCAAGAAATCATTCAACGCTTGCAGGAAACGGATTTCCCGCAGACATTTGAGCAAGACCTTGAACGCTGTTTTGCCTCTTTAACCCAAGATGGGTCTTCTTTGATTTGTCGATCCTCATGTTTACTCGAGGATTCCGAGTGTGGGGCATTCCCCGGTGTATTTCGATCGGAGGGGGGGCTGACCACTATGGAGGAACTGAAGAAGGCGGTGAGGAACTGCGTGGGCTCCTTGTTTCAGCCGAAAGCGCTTCGATATTGGCTTCGAATGCCACGACAGTCGGTCGTATTTTCCATGGGGCTTCTTATTCAACAATTGGTGAACAGCCGATGTACCGGGGTTATGTTTTTCGAACATTCAGACAGTCTTCTCATCGAAGTGGTTCCGGGGAAAGGCGAATTATTGATGTCCGGCCAGATGGCACCCGTGAGTTACCGGAAAGGCGATCACGGTAGCTGGGAGAAGCATGAAGGGGACAGTGATCTGCTGGGGGAGGGAGCCCTTCAAGAATTAGCTCGTATCGGCGCAGTGACTGCGAGGACGTGGAGCAGTGCGGTGGATGTCGAGTTTGGATTTTTCGATCGTGACTGTACACCCTATCTGTTTCAATGCCGACCGGTAACCGAACGATGGCCGTTTGAATGCACGAGTCCTTCTGGTGGCCATGCAAGGAGAGGCGATGTTCGCGGGGTGAGTTGTTCGCCGGGAAAGGCCCAAGGAGTAGGAACGAGTTGGTCGGCTAAGCCAAAGATTTCTATGCCATCAGGCCAGTCTATTGCATTGGTGGATTTTCTCAGCGAACAGAATTACGATCTCCTTTTTGATACGCAAGGAATCATTAGTGAGCAGGTGGGCAGTCAATTAAACCACCTCAGTATCGCCTGTCGGGAATTAGGGATTCCTTATATCTCTGGGGTGGATCAAGCCAGGACGAGGTTTCATGGACGTTTGCTGACTGTGGATGGCGAGAAGGGCGCAATATCGGTGCTGGCAGAAGACTTCCCAGGTTTTGCCGAACATGGTACAGTTGCGGTCTCACACGTCGGTCATCGGATGGAGGGCTCCGGGTGGGTTCAAAAGAGAGACAGTCCTCCAGCCGGTTCCACTGCCCCCGTTCCGGATTTCCACGGAGGCATGCCCCTTCTTCTTGAGGGGCTGTATCAGGGGACAACGGAGACCGAATGGGTGGAAGGGATGGTGACGTATTTGGGTGAAATTTTCCAGAATGACGCGAATCCGGATGTGCTGGAAATATGCCTCCCCCAACTTTCAGCGGAAGAATTTTCCCTCTTGTGTCGGATGGTTCCGGGATGTTCGTTTTCGCCGGAAATGTTGTTACGGGTTTTTCGGCAAGTTATCCGGAAAGCCTGGCGTCATTCGGGGAGGACGCTAATGTTGGACACCAGGGGGTACCAAACGGGAAATAGTTGACCGGTCTTTTACAGGAGGTGGACCATGGGCGAGATTTTTGAAGCGTATGTGGTGCTGAACCAAACATTGAATCTGGGCTTGAAAATGCAGGATTTGATGAGAGCGGAGGGGACATTTAAGTCGCTCATGGCGGAACGGATCAATCTTCCGAAAGAATTACGCCTTAACCAGGACAAACTCACTCAAGGCTTTGAATATAAAGGACAACTCGTTCCACGTGCGAGGGCCATGGATCAAAATACGTTAAGTCGGTTGGGGGCCGCCACCGCTTCCAAGCTGACGAAAGATCTGGGACAACTGAAACTCCAGATGAATCAATTGAATAAATTCAATCAAATGCAACAGTTGAACAAGATGAATCAATTGAATCAAAAGAATTTGAATAAATTACGATGATTGGTTTCCCATGCCCGGTGCCCCTACTGATGCCTCAGGTTCCATGAGAGAGAGGGCCGATGCCGGGGATGGGATAATCGCACGAAGGGCCTTGCTTTCCCTTCGATCCAATCCGTCATCTGCCCGGCAGAAATTTTCGTGAATGTCGTGCTCCGCCCCTCTACCCGTACCCGGCTAACGCTTGCCAGAAAAATTTCCTGTTCTCTTGAAAATGATCCTCGAGTTCTGGCTGTGATCGCCACGGGGTCACTGGTTCGCAATCGATGCTCCGGAACTTCCGACTTGGATATAACCGTGATCACGGCGGATCAAGGTAACCGGAGGTCCGTCACGTCCGACATTAGGCAGGGGATCGTCATCGATATTGAGTGGCTGACAAAGCGTCGTGCCGAATCGATCATGAGAGGGGGAAGGCGCGATCTGAAAGGCTTGCGCGAAGCATCCAGATTAGGACTTGGGATATTCCTCCTTGACCGGGATTCGCTTCAAACGAGTTTTCGGGTGTTAGCCTGTACCCTCCTCCCTGAGAAACAGATGGTGGATCAGAGAGTGGCGGCCCTAGAGGCTATTCTAAAAAAATGTGTCTCACGCAGACCGGGTTCCCCGGAGATACAATGGGAATGGTGTCGGGCATTGGCGGATAACTTGGCTTTTATCCTGTTGATGTTGCATCCCTTCCGTTACCATAAGCCGAAATGGGTGATGGCTGATTTGAGAGATGCAGGACATCAGTCATTGGACCGTCTGGTGCGGAAAGCCTACCGAATTAGCTCGGATTCATCCAATACGTCGCGTCGATCTCTTGAGGTGTCCCGAATGTTCATTGAAGAAATGGGCCGGTTGATGAACCTTCCCGAGATAGAACCTATGTTGAACAAGGGATTTACCCGAAAATATGCCGCGTGGAGTTATCTCTGCCGGACCTGGGAAGATGCCGCAAGTCTGTTTCAGGATCAGGCCTTCATCGAAGCCAACTTTACCGCCAAATTTGCGGCGCGTATGACCTTTCCACTGTATCTTGAAAAATTCGGCTTACCTCATCGCTCAACCCATCCTTTGGCCATCTTAAAGGCTATCGGAAATGATCGCCTTTCCACTCTGTATCGCCGACTATTTCCGATTCCTGTGAATCGACCGTTCCCTGGCTCCCAGGTGCGGCAGGCATGTGTGGATCTGGTTCGGACGTGCGTGAAGATGAAAGCAGGAGTCTTTGGTGGAGAACGTTGAAGGCGGAGGAATTCCGTGAGTCACATTCTTGGTTTCTTCGGAACGTTATGACAAGATAGGCCATCGAAGCATTGAGGGAAACACGAAGAATCATGGGACGTGCGTATCTTGCCATAGTGATCATGCTGGCCGGCTTTCTGATTTCTCCTCGGGTCGAGGCTCAGTCCGATCTCGGGGTCTTGAAGAAAGGGATCGTGAAAGTCACCGCGACATTTGCGAAGAGTCGAAAAGTTGGGACAGGGTTTATTGCCGGACAAGGGCAAAAATATTTGTTTATTGTGACAGCCTCGCATGTGGTGGAAGAGGAAACCGACGTGCCGACTTCCATTATGGTGACATTTTACACCCACCAAGAAGAATCGCTGGAGGCTCAGGTGGTGAAAAAGGAAGGAGGCGATCCGCGAGGGCTGGCGCTGTTGAAAGTCGGCGGGGATCTTCCCGAAGACGTGGAGGTGCTGGAGTGGGATACCCAGAGCCGGTTTCATGGTGGGGAAGAAGTGCATTTAATCGGATTTCCCCGGATTGGGGGCAATGCCTGGGCGGTGACCAAAGGGACGCTGTCCGGCTTTGATGGGCCGGTTCTGAAGTTTTCGGGAGCGGTTGAGGAGGGTAATTCAGGTGGTCCCTTGCTGCACCAGGGCAAGGTGATTGGGGTTGTAATGGAGGTAACCGGCCAATTTGGCAATGCCAAACCCTCTCAAATTGCCCAGTTTACGGTAGAAAATTGGCCGGGCTTTACCAGGCAAACAGGGCATTCCCCTTCTCCGGGTGGTCTCAGTCCAACTGTGTCGGAAACGCATGAAAGGCGAAGGTCATCCACGGGGGAGTTCGCTTCCCTGATTCTGGATACATTGCCGAGTGACGCGCAGGTTTTTCTGGACGACGAATTGGTGGGGCAAACTTCCCAGGGCAAGGTGGTTCTCGATCAATTGATTCCAGACGAATATGATGTGGTGGTAAAAAAATCAGGATTTCGACCTTGGACAAGGACTGTGGAGTTGATGGCAGGGGAACGCCGGGAATTGACGGCGATCCTCCAGAAGGGTGCAGCCTTGACCGTTACGGGCATTTGGCAAAATCCCGGTCAGCCGACGCTCTCCTATCTGTTACAACAAACCGGGGAGCAGGTGGTCATGAAGGAGGTCACCACGAGTATTTTAGGAGCCATGGTGACGGCAGAGGGTGAAGGGCACCTTCAAGGCAACCAACTGGAAATATTGTATCGAACCGTTTTAGGAACTATGGGGCAATCCACCGCGACCTTATCCGAAGACGGTCAGCAACTGACCGGAACGTTTCAGGATTTTTCCACTATGGTGCCCATGGCCCTCTCGTTGGTTCGGACTGGGGATGTCCCTGGTAATTTGGCCGGCCCCGGCAACGAGGCTTGGAAAGCCATTCAAGAGTTGGGACAGTAACGCTTCTCCTCGGATGCCCTTCTGGATATCTCCGTGTCGATGATGAAATCGTTAGTCATCGGAGGAACAGGCCAACTAGGAGCCAATCTGGTTCGGATATTGCTGGATCACGGACATGCCGTTCGTGTGTTGCATCGGCCTACCAGTCGCACCTTCACACTGCAGGGACTGGACGTAGAGCGGGTGGAAGGTGATCTGAATGATGGGGCCTCTCTTCGGCGAGCCTGTGAGGGGATGCAGGTCGTGTATCATGCGGCAGGGTATTATCCGGACGCAAAGACTGCGGTCGATGAAGCCAAGGGGCAGGCATTGAAGGAAACGCAGTTGTTGCTGGAAGCGGTCCGGGATGCTGGAAATGAACGAATGATCTATGCCAGTTCCCTTTCTACCATTGGGTTCCCCAATCAAGCCAATCAGTTAGCTAATGAAACCTGCGTCTTTTCCACTCGGTTCACCAAGAATCCTTACTTGATGGCCAAGGCGGCGATGGAAGAGAAGGTGTTGCTGGCCGCCAGGCAAGGTATTCCCACCGTGGTTGTGGTCCCCACCGAATTTTTTGGTCCGTATGACCAGCGTCCAACCAGTGGAACACAGATTCTCATGATAGCGAAGGGTCGAATGCCCGTGTATCTTTCTGGGACGCTGAATGTCATCGATGTGCGGGATGTGGCGGTGGCGATGATGCGTGCGGCCGAACGAGGACGTCTCGGGGAGCGGTACATCGTCGGCCATTGGAATACCTCTCATCTGGAACTTTATCTGTTGATGGCGGATATACTGGGGGTTTCTCCTCCGAGGCTGGCGGTGCCATTTTGGTTGGCGCGAAAGGGAGCTAAGGCTGGAGAATGGGTGGCTTGTGTACGTGGAAAACCGCCAGAATTTCCTGCGATGTTCTTGGAAGTGATGGCACACATGCAGCACTATGACTGTTCAAAAGCATTGCGGGAACTAGACTATCCGAGACGTTCGGTGGTCACGGCCCTTGAGGATGCGGTGAGGTGGTTCCGGGATAATGCCTATCTGCCCCAAATTTTGAAGGAATAATCCGTGAGTCTCACTTGTCCGTTTAAGCCGTTCCTCCGGCGTCTTCCTCCGCTCTGTTGAGAATTTTTGAAAATCGATTGCCGACGAGAGTGGTGACTTTCCCCATAATGTCGGTGAGTTCCTTCCATTCCTCCGGTTTTAAATCTTCTTTCAAACTTGGATGCAGGCCCCACTTTGCACTGACTTGTTGGCCCTCCCGTTGAACGGCTACGTACAGGATTTCGGTTTGGGGGAGATTGGTGGGGGAGGAAGGGGTCGGTCCTCCGGTCCCTGAACTGCTCTGTGCCATAATGCCTCTCCTTTGTCGAAAATAATGTTGCGTCATTGTACTGAATCATCCGGAGTTCTGTAACCTCCCATTTTCCCAGCGGGTGCTTCATCTGTCTGCTTGTGTGCCTGTTGAGGGTGGGGTACATTTCCCCCTGGAGTGTGGTCTTTTTGTGTATGCCTGCTTGGGTTATGAAAAGCAGGAGGGGGCAAGCGGGAGCCTTGAGTATCCACCTTTGAAATGGGAGTACGATGTGATGGAATTTAAACGGCCAAAGTTTTGGGAAGGTATGAATATGAACGAACTGGCCAGGAATTTTTTCGAAGGCCTCCTGATTTTAGTGCCGGTCGTCACGACGGTTTATGTGGCCTGGCTGGTATTGGAAACGGTCGATGGCTGGTTGAATATTCCCATTCCCGGCCTGGGTTTTCTGGTCACTCTCGGACTGATCACCCTTACGGGCCGGTATGCCTCCACCATGGTGGTTCAAAAGGTGTTGGATGGGATGGAAGGGATCCTGATTCGAGCCCCTTTTATTAAAATCCTCTATACCTCATTGAAAGATCTGATTGCCGCCTTTATGGGAGAAAAACGCCGATTCGATCAGCCGGTTCTGGTCTCGTTGGTTCCTGGCGGTTCGGGAGAGGCGGTGGGATTTGTCACGCGAAGCGATTTACAGTTTCTAGGACTCTTGAATCATGTGGCGGTCTACTTCCCCCAGTCCTATAACTTTGCGGGGCATGTGCTGATTTTTCCCAAGGAACAGGTTCGCCCTCTGGAGGTGGAAAGTGCGGATGTGATGGCCTTTATTGTCTCCGGAGGCGTTTCGGGGGGGCAAACCGTAGAAGGAGTGGCTTTGTAATGGGTGCCTATATGCTGATTTTCATTGTTCGCCTGCTCCCCAAAGGCTGAAGGTCTTTTCCACATGGTGTGTTTCATTGACCCTCTCTGTTGACTCCTAATAAGAACAGGACCGCATGATCATAAAAGGGAGGCTTGAAGGTTGATGTCCCGGTAGCTTTGGTTATCTGGCCGGTGTGAGTGATCTCATTTGTTGTGGGATTAAACCACTCATAGCGATAGTCCCCGCCTAACAGATTGAGGTAAAACGGTTCTCCCTCCCCATGGGATTTGCGTGGTTTAAGAGGCTGGTAGACGATATAGGCCTGCCCCGGGTCAGCCAAGCAATAGGTGGTGCTGGAAAGAGCAGGATGGGGTCGCATGGCGGCTAAATTCACCTTGCTGACTAAGCGATCCATCGCTCGCATGGTTTGTGAGTCCCCGGAGGAGACCCAGTCGGCGCCTTGATGGGGATCTCCATCAACCGTGTTGATGTTATGCCCACGTGTAAATGTGCGCCATAACCACGAACGGATACCGGGTCCCCCATGTTTTCCGGGTTGAATATGATCTGAATCGGCAATGACGACTTTTTCCCCCGTGGCTATCGGTGGGTCATATTTCCATTCTTCCTTACCGGACCAGGGGTCACCAGTAGGGGAAATGTAGTCGGCGGGGCTGGATAGCAAGAATAAATTATTTCCCTCTAGTGGCGGATCTCCGGGAATCGGACGAAATCCGGACAGTCCGATTGGATGAGGGCCAACCCCTTTGAGGTCTTCATATTGGCGGATCAGGGCAATTTGATGGAATGCCCAGTCTTGCACTCTGCTCACGTGATGGCATCGCCCAGGGATTTCCGTGGCCACGCTTTCATTGGAAATTTCGAAGAGCACAGATTCCAAGTCACCAATGGTGTCAATGACTTTTTTGACATACGCCTCGTGAAGGGCATTGATTTGTGGATGCGTTCGAGTGTGTATTTCCCAGCCGTTCCCATCCTGGTCAACATCACCATTGATTCCATTGATATTATTATGCCTATTGAAGGGATGTCCCTGCCACGGCGTATTTGCAAAGTTTCCAAGTCCCTCAAGACTCCAACCCTGAAATAACATGACTGAAACCCAAATTCCGCTTTTCCCGGCCATAATGATGCGCTCACGCATCCGATCGAAATACCGTTGGTCGAACTTGGTGAGATCAAATTTCAGTTGCCCGTCAATCGCGTTGCCTGGGCCGGTCCTTTGGTAGATATGGGGGCCACGCACATGACTGGGTTCCCCTTCGGGGTGGATTTCGTTGACCTCGCTTATTCTCCAAAAATGTTCCCACATCCATAATCGAAGGAAATTGTGATGGTATCGTGTGAGTTGGGCAATGAACGCCTGAAAGTCGAGGGGAGACACATCGTTGTTATTGACTTCCTGAAGGGCTCGAAAGTGATCGAATCCATGAAGAAACACGGCTTTGCCCGTTGCGGTATCTTGAAAATAGGCAGGGTTTTGCGGATGAACTATCAATAATCCTGGCGTGTGTTGTTGCTTGGGGGGCGCGAGGGAAGTGTGAGAGGGTTGTGTAGAGACCGGGGTGTCTGAAGTGAGGGGAACAGGCGAGGGGATGGGCGGGCAGGGGACGGAGGGTGTGCTTGGAAGAGCGTCTTCTTCCGCGCTACAACCTGAAATTCCGATTACCAGATTCAGGATGAACAAGACGTGAGAGACTTTCATGCGTCTCACGGAGAAATTCCCAACCTGGCCATACGAAAATACGGAAAAAATGGGAAGGGTTCAATCACCGTCATCCATCAATGGTCAGTGTTCTTCAAGGCGGGGTCTGAGAGAATCCTGATTTTGGGAAAAAAGTTCAGCATACAGTCATGCTAAACCGATTGACTGTGGTCGGCAACCTGGTGAACCCCCTAGGCAAGCCTTAAGGGGCAACGGTCCTCTGGAGGGTGAGGACCTCACTTGCATCGTCTCAGTAAGGCGATTGGAAATAATCGGAAGAAGAGATGAAGGCTTCTTCATCTTTGAACCGGTAGGACCGATAGATGAATAAATATTTCATCTTGTAGAATGGATATTCATATTTTAGAATGAGAACTCAGTAAGGCATTCTTTGTCCTGCCGGAGGAACCAGTCGATGAAAACAGGCTCCAATCCACGCTCAGAACGAAAACAACGGGAATATGAAGCGCGTCGGGAGGAAATTCTCTCTGCAGCGGAAGGCCTGTTCTCCCAAAATGGGTTTTTTAAAACCAGCATGGCCGAAATTGCCGAGGCGGCGCAATTTGCGATGGGGACGCTCTATAAATTTTTTAAAAACAAGGAAGATATTTATATTTCTCTGGTCGAGTCCAAAGTGGAGGAGATGCTTCACCAGTTGGAACAGGCCGTTCGGAGGGCCAAGTCAGCCGATGAGCGAATCCGTGAGGTCATCCGGGTGAAATTGGCCTTTGCGGATCAGAATCGTGATTTCTTTCGAATTTATGTGTCGGAATGGAGCGGATTTGAATGGACGGTGAAGAGTGCCTTTGGGGATGGGGTATGGAAGCGGTATTTGGCCCAAATTGATTTGGTGGCTAATCTCATCAAAGACGGAATCAAAAGCGGAGAATTCCAAAACGTGAACCCCAAAGACACCTCATTGGCCTTGCATGGCATGCTCAATTCCACAATTTACGTCTGGATTTTGAAAGCCGGTCCGAAGGAATCGTTGGTCGATAAGGGGGAATGGTTGGGCAATTTGTTTCTCGGTGGGCTAGGAACGAAAGGGTAGGTCGATCATGATGCGGGTTCAATGGTATCGGTTGCGAGGGGTCCTGAGTAGTGTGCTGCTGGTAACGGCCGGGTTGCTGGGATGCACGGAGCAGCAGGCTGCACAGCCTCCCAAAGAGCGGCCCCCGACACCGGTTCGTGTGGTGGTGGCGGCACAAAAAGACGTTCAGCGGTCCGTCTCCTTGGTCGGGACCGCACAGCCGTGGAAGCGCAGTGTCGTGGCAAGTGAGGTGGGCGGATTAGTGGAGACTTTCCCGGTCAAGGAAGGCGTGTTTGTGAAAAAAGATCAGTTATTGGCCCGTCTCCGGACTGATACTCTGCAAATCCAGTATGACTCCGCGGTTGCCTCACAGGGAGAGGCCAAGGCCAGGTATGAACAGGCACAAAAAGACTTGGAGCGTGTCAAAGTGTTGTTTGCCAAAGAGCTGGTCACCCAAAAGGAATTTGATGATGCGATTACCCAGGAGAGCGCCCTTCGTGAACGCTTGACCCAACTCGATGCGGAGATCCGTCAGGCGCAGGACCGGTTGACCAAATCTCGAATCTTAGCTCCTTTTTCAGGGTGGGTCATTAAGGAATTCACCGAAGTTGGGCAATGGGTGGAAGAAGGCGGAGCTGTCGTGGAACTGGTGGATCTTTCACATGTGGAGGTGGAAGTGCCCTTACCCGAGGAATATGTGCGGAACGTATCGGCAGGAGATGGCGTGGTTGCCGAATTTGATGGGTTGCCCGGCGTGGAGATTCAGGGGAAGGTCTTCTCCGTGGTAGCTCAAGCCGACCCTGTCTCCCGAACCTTTCCGGTGAAAGTCGATTTAGCCAACTCAGATCTTCAGATCAAAAGTGGAATGGTGGCCCGGGTCTCCTTGAATGTGGGGGCTCCCTATGCGGCCGTCGTGATTCCTAAAGACGCGCTGGTGTTGAAGGGCGGCAGGGAGTTTGTGTTCATCGTGAATGAGGGAACGGTCACGCAAGTGGCGGTGAAACCCTTGACGCATTTCGATGAATTAGTCGAAGTGGACGGCCCGGTGAAAGAAGGGATGCACGTGGTGGTTTCCGGTAATGAACGTCTCTTGCCTGGGCAACCGGTCAGAATTCTGGATGAGGCGGCCAAATCATGAATCTTGTCCAGTCGGCCATCCGGTATCCGGTCAGCACGATTGTCGGGGTCTTGCTGGTTGTTCTCTTTGGGATCGTTGCGCTGATCAAGTTACCGGTCCAGTTAGCTCCCGATGTTGAAAAACACGAAGTCACGGTGGATACCCAATGGCCTGGAGGAAGTCCTCTGGAAGTCGAACGGGAAATTATTGATGAACAAGAGGAACAGCTCAAGGGTGTGGAAGGCCTGGAGAAAATGTTCAGCGAAAGTTCCTATGGGCAGGGGAAGGTCATTTTACGATTTCCCGCCGGGACGAATACCGACACCGCGCTCTTACAAGTCTCGAATCGACTGAATCAGGTCAAGGAATATCCCTTAGAAGCGGATGAGCCAGTCATCAGCAGTGCCGATACACGAGGCGCAGCCATGGCCTGGTTTATTCTCGAAACTCGCGAAGGAAATCCTGTCCAGATCGAGACGATGCGGGATTTTGCGGAAGATGTGATTAAGGCACGGTTCGAACGGATTCCCGGCGTGGCAGCCTCGAATGTGTACGGAGGGCGTGAACGAGAATTGCGTGTCACTGTTGATCCGGCCAAATTAGCGGCCCGGTCACTCACGCTATTGGATCTGGCCCGAGCCTTGGATCAGGAAAATCGTGACTATAGTGCCGGTGACTTTGATGAGGGTAAGCGATCCTATGTCGTCAGAACAGTTGGGGAATACCGTGACGCGAAAGATGTGGAAAACGTCGTTATTACTCGGCGGGGCGGGGCTCCGGTGTATGTGCGGGATGTGGCGCATGCGTCAATCGGATACAAAGACGCCACCCATGTGGTCCGTCAAAAGGGACATGCCTCCATTGCGGTGAATGCCATTCGGCAGACAGGGGCCAATGTGCTGGAGGCGATGGATGGGTTGAAAGCGGCGGTCATTGAACTCAATGACGAGATCCTGGAGCCTCGAGGATTTTATCTGTTCCAGGTCTATGATGAAACGCTATACATCAATCGGTCGTTGTCGTTGGTCCAGCAAAATTTGGTGGTTGGTAGCATGCTGGCGATTGCCATTTTGTATTTGTTTCTCCGGACGGGAAGCAGCACCCTCGTCGTAGGATTGGCCATTCCAATCAGTATGATGGGGACATTCATCATGCTCTGGGTGCTTGGGCGAAATTTCAATGTCATCAGTCTGGCTGGTATGACTTTCGCCGCAGGCATGTTGGTGGATAACTCTATTGTGGTGCTGGAAAATATCTATCGGCATCGGGAATTGGGAAAATCGCTGTTTCAGGCTGCTTATGATGGAACGGTGGAAGTCTGGGGGGCGGTACTGGCTAGTACATTAACAACCATTGCGGTCTTTGTCCCCATTGTGTTCATTGAAGAACAGTCTGGTCAATTATTCAGGGATATCGCCATTGCCATCAGTGCGGGGGTGGGGCTGAGTCTCATTGTCTCAATGACGGTGATTCCCTGTCTTTCGGCTCGTGTCCTGAAAACCGTTCGAACGTCTACCCCAGTTCCTGCCGGGGTTCGGCAGGAACTGGTGGGGCAACCCGCCCAGGAGTCGGTGGCTTCTTCAGGTCGACTGTTAACCCGTGTTCAGCGAGGGCTGGGAACTTTGGTCTATGGATTAAGCGGAAGTGTCTTTTGGCGAAGCGTGACGATTTTGGGGTTTACGTCGTTGGCGGTTTTTTTAAGTTGGGCTCTTCTCCCAAAGGCCGAATATCTCCCCCAAGGCAACCGGAATCTCGTGATCGGTATTCTCTTGCCTCCTCCAGGATACAATGTCGAGGAATTCGTGAAGATGGGAAAGGTCATTGAATCCCATTTGCAACCGTATTGGGATGCCAAGCCTGGATCTCCTGAAGAAGCGTCGTTGGATGGTCCGAGCATCATGAATTTCTTTTATGTAGCCCGGGGGAAGTCGGTCTTTATGGGTGGACGGGTCAATGATCCGATGCGGGTTCAGGAATTAATTCCCATCTTCCGAAAGGCCACGGCCGATTTGCCGGGGGTCATCGGCATTATTACCCAGCGAGGACTCTTCGAGCGCGGATTAGGGGAAGGTCGAAACATTGATATTGAAATTACCGGACCTGAACTGGAGACGTTGGTGGAACTGGGCGGACAAATTTTTGGTCAGGTGAAGGGCATGATTCCGGAAGCACAGATTCGTCCCATTCCCAGTCTGGATTTGGGGAGTCCGGAAGTGCGGGTGACGGTGAAGCGGGACCGGGCAGCCGATGTGCAAATGACCAATCAGGAATTAGGGTTTACGATTGACGCATTGGTGGATGGAGCCAAGGCCAGTGACTTCCAATTTGAAGGGGATGAGATTGATTTGACGATTCGCGGTTTGGATCGATTTGCGGACCGGACCAATGCGCTGAATACCATTCCCATTTATACCAAGGGGGGGCATCTGACGACGGTGGGCAATATCGCGGATATTCAATTGGTGGCCGGCCCTGAGCAAATCAATCATATCGAGCAAGAGCGGTCCATTGCGATTCAGGTCATTCCCCCATCGGATATGGCGTTGGAGCAAGCCATGGATATCATTCGGGATCACGTGCTGATTCCTCTCAAAGAAGGCGGCACGTTGGGTCGGCTCTATAACGTGAGGATTTCGGGAAAAGCGGATGACCTCACGAAAACCTATGAAGCCTTGAAATGGAACTTTATCCTGGCCTTTACGATTACCTATCTGTTAATGGCGGCCTTGTTTGAAAGTTTTCTCTATCCTCTGGTTATTATTTTTACGGTGCCGTTTGCTGCTGCGGGAGGGTTCTTGGGATTGTCGCTGGTCAATAACTTCGTGGCCTACCAGCCGCTGGATGTGTTAACGATGCTGGGTTTCGTCATTCTTATTGGTGTGGTGGTGAACAATGCAATTTTGGTGGTACACCAGGCCCTGAATTTCATGAAAGGCGAGCAAGAGTCTGATGCGCTGGACCTCGAGTTCGCCAATGGCTTGCCGCTTCGTGAAGCCATTCGCGAATCGGTCAAGATTCGCGTGCGGCCGATTATGATGACCACCCTCACCACATTATTCGGCCTGTTTCCGCTGGTCGTGTCTTCCGGTGCCGGTTCGGAGCTGTATCGCGGGATCGGCAGTGTGGTGTTGGGAGGCCTGTTAGTCTCCACGGTCTTTACCTTGATTGTGATACCGGCGTTATTTACGCTTGTGATGGAAGCTCAACAGAAGTGGGCGGCTCGACGCACGCCGCGGTTTTCAGCCCAGCCGTCCGGCCATCAGGCATAACATTCGAATCGTGAACGAGGGACTATGCAATCATCAGCATGCACACATGGTGTTTGGTTTTGGAGTCTGATCCTGGGAATGGGGCTGGCCGTGGTGCCGGCATCCTGGGCGGGCACCGATGCTCCGTTGACGTCTTCCGATCCTCCCGAATTGCGACTGAGTTTGCGGGATGCCATGGAGGCCGCCGTGGATCAAAATCCCACCATTCGTCTCTTTAAAGAGCGAATTGGGCAAGCTCAGGATGTGGCGAATACGCAATTGGGTGAATTACTGCCGAATCTGTCTGGACGACTCAGTGGTGCCAGACGGCGGTTTTTTACCGGGTCATTCGGTGGGAGCCCGACGGTGACCGGTCCCAAAGATTTTTATGAAGCGCGGGCGACTTTGACTCAGAATGTCTTTAGCTTAAGCCTCATTCAAAAGTGGCGGGCGGCGAAAGCCGGCGTGGATGTGGCGTCCTTGAATGCCGAGGTGACCAAGCGTGATTCCATGGCGACCGTGGGCCTCGTGTATTTGGAGACGCTGCGGGCAATGGCCGCCGTGGATGCCAGAAAAGCGGACGTCACGCTCAATGAGGAATTACTCCGATTGGCGACGGAGCGAAAGGCTGCGGGGATGGCCACCAGTTTGGATGTCACGCGTTCAAAAGTGCAATTGGAAAATGTGCGACAACAGTTATTAGTGGCGGAAAATGATCGGGATCGGGCTAAACTCAATTTGATTCGGGCCATTGGCCTCTCTTTTGATGTGAGTCTGACCTTGACCGATGAAATGTCGTTGGTGGCGGTTCCCGATCAAACGATTGCCGAAGCCTTGGCGGTTGCCCAGGAACATCGAACGGAACTCAAAGTGCAAAAGACCCGGGAACGATTGGCGGCGTTGACCTTGAGTTCGGTGACGAGTGAACGGTTGCCGTCCGTGCAAGCCTCAGGGGATGTGGGGATGATTGGCAATCAGATTCCCGACATGTTGACGACAGACAATGTGCAAGTATTGATGACGGTTCCGATTTTCGATGGGGGAGCGAGGGAGGGCCGTATTTCCGAGAGCCGCAGTGTCGTGAGACAAGAGGCCATTAAGACTCAAGATGTGCAATATCAGGTCAGTCTGGAGGTGCGGGATGCCATGTTGACGCTGAACTCATCCCGACAGCAAGTCGCGGTGGCGGAAGAAGGCCTGAAGTTGGCGTTGACTGAATTAGCTCTTTCCCGCGAGCGGTTTGCGGTGGGGGTGGCCACCAATATTGAAGTGACGGATGCGCAAACCCGTGTGGCTCAGGCTCGGGACAATATTATTGAGGCCTTGTTCCGGTATAATGGGTCACGAATTAATCTGGCTCGTGCCCAGGGACGCTTGGAAGACTTATAATCCTGGACGGTGGAGCGAATGGCCTGCTATGAATGAAGCCAGGCCGGCACGGAGGAAATTTTGGAGTCCTTTGCTGTCCTCTCCATCATGATGTCTCGGGCCGAGTGTTTGGATGGAATGTCACACACACAATGACTGGGGACCATGACTGATCACGTCGCCACACAAGTAAAACAAGAGATCCGGACGGCAGCAAGTAAACGCCGGACCTTTGCCATTATCAGTCATCCCGACGCCGGAAAAACGACCCTGACTGAAAAACTCTTATTGTATTCAGGCATGGTGAGAACCGCTGGGATGGTCGGCGCCAGAAAAAGCGGGAAGCTGGCCACCTCCGATTGGATGGAGATGGAGCAAGAGCGCGGGATTTCCATCACGGCGTCGGCGATGCAGTTTGGGTATAAAGGGGCGGTCATTAATGTGCTGGATACACCAGGGCATCAGGACTTTTGTGAAGATACCTACCGGACGCTCACGGCGGCGGACAGCGCCATCATGGTCATCGATGCCGCCAAGGGCGTGGAGACGCAAACGCGAAAATTATTTGAGGTCTGCCGGCTTCGTCAAATTCCGGTCTTGACGTTTATCAATAAAATGGATTTGCCTGGACGGGCTCCCTTGGATTTGATGGCCGAAGTGGAAGAGGTGCTGGGCATTCATGCCAGTGCTATCAACTGGCCGATCGGATCAGGTCGTGATTTTCTGGGGGTGGTAAACCGAGAGACTCGTCATGTGCTGTTGTATACCAAGACGGCCTCGGCCGGGGCCGCAAAACCGGATCTGACTGAACTGTTGCTCGACGATCCTTCCGTGAAACGCCGGGTGCCGGATTATGTGTGGGAAGAATTGACGCATGATTTGGAATTACTGGAAATTGCCGGGAATCCGTTCTCCAAAGACGAATTCCAAAATGGGAAGGTGACGCCCGTGTTTTTTGGATCGGCGTTGACGAACTTCGGAGTGGAAGCCTTTTTTGATGCGTTCGTCGAATTGGCGCCGTCAGCCAGGGGGCGATTCGCTGATTTGCCGAATGGCGACGAACGTCTGATCGATCCCGTTGAAACGCCGTTCAGCGCCTATGTGTTTAAACTACAGGCCAATATGAATCCCAGGCATCGGGATAGCACGGCGTTTATGCGGGTCTGCTCAGGAAAGTTCGACCGGGATATGGTGGTGACGCACCATCGGACAAAGTCGGAAGTCCGCTTGTCCCGTCCGCATAGTATGGTGGCGAAGGATCGTCATACCGTGGACGTCGCGTATCCCGGTGACGTCATTGGCATTATCAATACGGGCGTGTTTCAGATCGGCGATACGATTTCGGTAGCCAATGGGTTTAATTATAAGCCATTGCCTCAATTTCAACCGGAAGTCTTTGCCCGCGTGCGGCCAACCGATACCACCATGCGAAAATCGTTCGACAAAGGGATCGAGCAACTGGCCAAGGAAGGCACGATCCAAATCCTGCGTAGCATGGACGGACTCGAGTTTTTTGTGGCGGCGGTCGGAAAATTACAGTTTGATGTGTTGGAATTCCGGCTGCAAAGCGAATACCGGGTGAAGACGATTGTCGACATGCTGCCCTATGAATCCAGCGCGTGGCTGGTCGGGGATGTTGAGACGTTTAAGCCGCCCTCCGATGCCTTGGTCGTGAAGGACAGCCAGGATCGGGCCGTGGTGCTGTTCAGAAGCGCCTGGTCAAAAAACTTCGCCCGCGAACGTAACCCTCAGCATGATTTCAAGGATATGGGGTAATCTGAATCCAGCTGATTGGAGATTTTTCAATTAATCGCTGAACCCTTTCCCTTAGTTTCTCTCTATTTCGGTAGTTTCTGGGTTTAAAAAAACAGATTTCTTCTGGTCGTTTCTTCTGTTTAGGCAACACTCAGAAGAAGGGAAATATTTGGAGGGCAACAACTCAGAATAGGCCTAGCTTGAGCAGAGGGCAGTGAACGCTCTGTGAAAAACGGATAAACCAATTTGTATCTTTGCCGAAGATTCCTGGAAAAGTATGATCCCCTGTGTCATGTTGGTACAAGCTAAATGAGGCAGAAATTGGGCGACGGAAAGGGGCGGGTCAGCGCTTCGTTCCAATACGGGTCTTGAAAAATTGGTCTAGACGAGACTGATTATTTAGTGCAATACACTCATTCTATTGTGACTTCATTGTTCTTCACGACAACTCTTTAACACGTCGATCATCTCCTGATGGATGAGTCCATTGCTGGCGATGAGCGTATGGCCATAAATGGAATAGGGTTCGCCTGCATAGTTTGTGATCTTCCCGCCTGCTTCTTCCACGATGACTTTTCCAGCCGCGGTATCCCATGGGTTGAGTTGCAATTCCCAAAATCCGTCCAATCGGCCGGCAGCGATGTAACAGAGATCAATCGCCGCGGTGCCGGTCCGGCGCATGCCGCGTGCGCGCACGGTGAAGGCACAGAATTCCTTCAGATTATTATCCTTGGCGGTATGCACGTCATAGGCGAAGCCGGTCGTCAGAAGGGCTTCATTGAGTTTTGGCGTCAGGGATACATGGATGGGGGTGCCATTGAGTGTGGCGCCTTTTCCTTGTTGGCCCACAAACAGCTCATCCCGGGTGGGATCATAGACGACTCCGATCAGGCAGGTGCCCTGATATTCGACGCCGATGGACACGTTATACATGGGAAAGCCATGCGTAAAGTTAGTGGTGCCGTCTAGTGGGTCCACTATCCATTTGATGGGATGCGTGGGAATATCTTGCAGACCTTGTTCTTCGCTGAGGATTTGATGGTCGGGAAAGGCCTGGTGAATCGTGTGGATAACGGTTTTTTCAGAATGAAGATCGGCTTCGGTGACCAAGTTAATGGATTGGCCCTTCCGATGAATCTCAAAGCCTTTTTGGGCGTAGTCCAATAAAATGGCTCCGCCTTGCCTGGCGGCCAGGATGGCCACCTCTAAGATTGTGTGAATTTCATGCTGGGTGAGTGTGGTCGTCGTCAATGGGCAAATCTTTCTGAGCCAATCTCAGGATTGGCGTGGGTGAAATAAAGCATGTGGTCGGAAGGCTTGGAACGATGAAAACACATCGGGGGTGGGTGGCCCCACCCCCAACGGCACTGCAGGCGGGAACTACAGTCTACTTCTTCTTCGCTTTTGCTTTCGGTTTGGCTGCCGCGGCTTTCTTTTTTGGAGCGGCTTTCTTTTTTGTAGCTGCCAATTCACTCACCCCCTTTCACAAAATTCCGTGATGTTTATATTTCCGTCTTCATAGCCTAGACGGCTTTGGTAAAGGCCTTATCCTGGATGACTTCGAATGTGTTGGGGCCGACTTTGCGGAAGCGAGGATCCCGCTTGAGGGATGTGGCCACAGAGGTGACCGGAGTTTTCCCTCGAATGGGCATTCCGCCTGCTTGGAGTCGTTGAAAGAGTTCTTTGGCGTGTAATGGAGAGCCTACCTCTTGTAAGACCATATACACCGCATCCGGCACGCTCATGCCGACATACTTGCTTCGCCCTAATAAAATTTCTCGCGATTTAGACGTGACATCAACAGCGGCTGGGGACACATGCCCCTCCTCATCCGGGATAATTTCGTTGGATAGGCTCGCCAACTTCGCTTTATCGGCTTCCACCCGATAGAGCGTTTTTGCCAACTCCAGATATTTCTCAACCGTTGCGATTTCTTCACCTAATAACTCCCGTTGTTTTTGGAGATCTTTTAATTTTGTTTCGTACACCCTGATGCGCTGTTCAAGTCCATCAGTAATGTCTTTGAGCTCATCGCTCCGTGCCTCCATCTTCTAGTCTCCACCATATGTTGTGGTCATTTTATTCGTGTTTTAAAGCAATGTCAACAAGCAATGTTTAAATATTTTTTTAATTTTGCATAAAAATAATTTGTGAAATTCGCGCTATTGTATATTTTGAAATGATAGGTTTTATGGCATTTAACTAGAGAAATGATACTCAAATATTGAAAGCCTATTTGTTGTATGACGTATTTTTATATCGGCTGCATTTAGTAGAATAATAAGGTTTAATAATTAATAGATTATTTTAATTAGAATTATATACGTATTTTAGTGAATTGATTTCAACTCGAATTATTGAAGTGCGGTTATTGCGCTTTAGCTTCATAGCGATACCGATAATGAGAGCGATGTTGGTACTTGAGACAATGGGCGGGATAGTATGGTAAGGAGAATGCCATGCTTGTTATGACCTGCTACTTTTTATGCTTAGAGAATAGACCTGTAGTTGGACTTACATAAGTATTGGTGTTTATTGAAGATAATCAGGGCAATGTGGCGGATTTGAATGAGTATCATGGGCTTTCATGAGGGCATTCCTTTTCTTTTTTATCGACAGATATACATATGATGACAAATTCTGGAGCTCTTAAGAATTTATTGGATCTCAGTGTCGGGGAGATTGAAGCGCTTGGGTCGAAAATGGGGTGGCCTCGGTATCGGGCCGGCCAAGTCCTGAAGTGGATATATCAGAATGGTGTGTCGAGTATTTCCGAAATGACGAATTTGTCCAAGGTTGATCGGGATCGGCTTCAGGCTGTAGCCACGATTTGCCGAGTCCCTCCTTCAGTTCCGGAAGTGGCTGACGATGGAACGACAAAATTTCTCGGCCTTTTGGATGATGGGTTAGCCGTGGAAACGGTGATGATTCCGGAAGGGCATCGTCGGACTGTTTGCGTGTCGTCTCAAGTGGGATGCACGTTAGATTGCGGGTTTTGCCTGACTGCGCAGATCGGGTTCCGGCGAAACCTGGCTCCTCGTGAAATCGTGGATCAAGTTTGGAATGCGCGACGATTATTGGGCAAGGATGAGTCGATTTCCTCATTGGTGTTTATGGGAATGGGCGAGCCGTTATTGAACTTCGAATCCTTGGCGGAAGCTATTCGTCGATTGACGAATGTGGATTGGGGAATGGGCTTTTCCCCGCGTCGAATCACGGTCTCAACCGCAGGGTGGGTTCCCCGTTTTCAGGATCTTCAGCAGCTTGGGGTGAATCTGGCCATTTCGTTGAATGCGACGACGACGCATCAGCGGCACCTCCTCATGCCAGCGATTAATAAGCGGTTCGACCTGATGCAGCTTATTGAGGCCAGTCGTGCCTATGCCAAACGGAGCGACCGACGGCTGACCTTTGAGTATGTCTTGATAGCCCGAGTCAACGACTCTCTGGACGATGCGAAACGCCTTATCAAGTTGTTGAACGGAATTCGTTGTAAAGTCAATTTGATTCCCTTTAATGAATATTCCGGGAGTCCCTATCAGCGGCCTTCTCAAGATACCATTGATCTGTTCCAGCAAGCAGTCCGAAAGGGCGGTCTTGATGTGTATCTTCGCCGGAGCCGAGGGGATGATGTCTTGGGGGCATGCGGCCAGTTGGGCCGTATGGCAGCTGAGGCCGCACATATTGTCCCTACACGATTATTACGGAAGGTGTCGGCGCATGCCCAGCCTTGATTCTGTTCTTCAAGCCAAATATGAAAAACTCCAAGATCTCTTCCGGGAATGGGGGTCTGTCGTGGTGGCATTTTCGGGGGGAGTCGACAGCACTCTGGTATTGAAAATCGCCGTCGCCGTGTTGAAAGAGAACGCCATGGCCGTGACGGCTGTTTCCTCGACTCTTCCGGCCGTGGAGTTGGAAGGTGTCAAGCGATTGGGACAAGAAATGCGGGTGCCCGTTCAATTGATTGAAACGGATCAATTGCAATACGAAGATTTTGTAAAAAATGATGGAGATCGTTGTTTTCATTGTAAGACGGATCTCTATCAACTTTTGGATGGCGTGAAATGCCGCGAAGGATTTCAGGCGGTTGTGGATGGAACGAATCTTGATGATCTAGGAGAAGATCGTCCAGGGATTCAGGCCGCAAGGAAGTGGGGCGTTCATAGTCCTCTACTGGAGGCGGGGATGACCAAATCCGACATTAGGGAATTGGCCAAGCTCTTGGGGCTTTCGAACTGGAATAAGCCCGCAGCGGCTTGCCTTTCTTCCCGAATCGTGCGGGGAATTCCCATAACCCGAAATTTTCTTTCCCGTGTGGAGCAGGCTGAAGCCCTATTGATGAGAGAAGGATTTGCTCAGGTGAGAGTCCGATTGCACGGGGATTTAGCGAGAATTGAAGTGAGCCCGTCCGATATTCCTCTTCTTGCTGAAGAGTCACGACGAGAGCACGTTGTGAATGAGTTGAACGCGCTTGGCTTCCATTTCGTGACATTGGATTTGCAAGGCTACCGTGCTGGAGGCGGGAACTAGCGCTGAATGTGAATGAGTAGGAATTCGGGAGCTAGATATAGCGGGAGATGAACTGAAAAATTGGCCGATCCCTCCCGAAACCAAAGGAGGGATATTATCGGTCAATTTTTTGATTGAGCGGCCACTTCAGCAAGGGCTTCTTGCGCAAACCGCTGATGATCGGCATCCGTCAAGCTCCGGCCAATCACCTTTTCCGCAACCAACACAGCTAACTCTGCTGTGGTGTCTTTAATGTCTTGGAGCGCCTTGCGACGTTCACGCTCGATTTCTTGGGTGGTTTCTTCTTTGATCCGTTGGGATTCCGATCGAAGCCGCTGTTCGTTTTCCTCCAAAAGGCGTTGAGCATTATGTTTTGCCTCCGCCAAAATGGCTTCAGCCTCTTTGGCTGCGCTTTGGAGTTTTGCTTCGTAATCCTTTAATTTGCGCTCGGCGGTAGCCCGGTTTTGCTCGGCTTGATCCAAGCTCTCACGAATTTTCCGTTCCCGGGTTTCCAGTGTTTCTAAAATGGGCGGTAAGGCGAATTTGTATAACACCCATAAAAGAATCCCAAAGGAGAGAAGCTCCCAAAAGATCAGTGATGAAAAGAAATGTGAGTCAAACTGTGGCATAGGTAAGCAACCCTTTTATCCTTTGCCCATGATGATAAAGGCAATAACCAACCCATACAACGCGATGGCTTCGACTAAGGCGAATCCGATCCACATGTATTTCCCGACGCGACCTTCCGCCTCAGGTTGACGTGCAACGGCTTCAATCATTTTTCCGAAGATATAGCCGATCCCAATGCCTGCGCCCGCAAAACCAGCGGCTGCCAAGCCCATTCCTAAGAGTGCTGCTGCTGCAGAATCCATTGTGTTATGTTCCTCCCGGTTTAAAAAGGCTAATGGTAAATTGATTTCCTGTGACTAACTGAACTCTTCCCTGTTTAATGGAGATGCATGGCATCTCCCATATAGACACAGGTCAAGACCGTAAAGATATAGGCTTGGATAAAGGCAATGCCGACTTCAAGTCCATACAGCGCAATGGTAAAGCTAAAAGGAAGCCATCCAATCAGTACTCCCCCAGCGATGGTCAATCCAAATAGCACTCCTAGGATGACATGTCCCGCAGTCATATTGGCAAACAAGCGGACCGCTAAGGAAATGGGACGGGCTAATTGGCTAATCACCTCAATGGGGATCATGAGCGGCAGAAGCCAGCCTGGCGTACCGGGTGGAACCAGAATACCCAAAAACTTCGCCCCATGTAATTGAAAGCCAACCACTAAGCTGAGGAGATAGACGCATAACGCAAAGACCCCCGTGACAATGACTTGACTGGTCACTGTGTAGGAGCCTGGAATAAGACCAATGAGATTGCAGAAGAGGATAAAAAGGAACAAAGCGCTAATCAGCGGGAAAAACCGCATACCATCCGCGCCCATGGTATCGTGAATAATGCCTCGGATAAAGTCCACCAGCAATTCGGCAAGGCTTTGCAGTTTTGATGGCACCAGTGACCGTGCTGATCCAGCTTTGAGCAGCAGGATAGTAACCAAACCCACTACCACCCACATAATCAACACGGCCTTGTTGATGGAAATGTCCAGGCCGAAAATTGAAAGTGGGATGAGTGTATGAAGCTCGAAGGGATGTAAAGGATCTTCCAAAACCGAACCTTGTGTCTACTTAGTTTTCCCAACGCTGGGCAGCACGGTAAGCATTTCTGATCCCTGCTACCAGCCCTAGAATCAACCCAACCGCAACCCCCCAGGGAGTGGACCCCAACACATATGAATCAACCAACCAACCAAGGAATCCACCGACGATAAGGGCGGCAAGGAGGTCCGTTCCAACCCGCATTGCCTGCCCAAGACCAGAAAACAACGGATCTTGAGAAGGGGCCATTCTATCAACCGACAAGGCGAGTCGTTGGAAGGGGCTGCATTCAACCAAAAACTCCTAAATCTTGTCAAGCATAGGATTGCAAATGATTGCTCTACAAGAGACCGTGTCTGTGATATGGTAATTTTTTATCGTATCGTCGTCTGGATGCTTCCTCATGAGTGTATGGGTATCACTATCATATTTCCCTCTTTGGTCAAGACTATGATGCAGAAAATCTTTTTCCTCCCCGTTTGGGGGATGGTGATGGCGAGTTCCTTTGTGTGGGCCGAGATGCCGGTCGATGACCTGCCGGACCTGACGGGAGGTGCTCTGCCGGTTGTGCAATACAAAGGGCGCGACCCTTTTTCTGGCCGAGACCTCACTTCTGTCAGCCAGGTGGAATATGAAGTCCGGATTAAGAACCAAACCGGCGATCCCTTGGAGGCCGATTCATTGATTGTCGTGATTGATGGCATTCGTGAGATTTCAGGGAAAGACGTCTCCAGTCGGCTGGACATTGAAGGCAGTGATGGGTCATTGCAAAACGGAAAATTATTTTTCCGGATTCCCAGTGTGGAAAAAGAGTTGCCGCCATTCGGAGAAAGTGAATCCATTACGATACGGGTCAACAATCCGGATTATCTTCGATTTTATCCGCCCACTATCCGCGTGAAAGGCATTCGCCGGTCGGCAAAAGCCGCCGTAAAAGAATTATTGGAATCTCTTATGCAGAAGGGTGTCCTGCATCCAGAAGAAGCCGCTAAAGCCATGGAAAGTGCGGGAGAAGGATCTCGCTAAATCTTGCAGAGCCAGCCTGTCCATACACCGGGAGGGAACGAATTCCCTCTTTCGTCTGATCACGTCTTTCCTGTACTTCGTCATTGTCCAATTGCAGTGACCGATCCCTTCGATTTGTATGAACGGGTAACGAGGGGAGCGTCCCATTCCTTTTTCCTGGAGCACGACGATGTTCAAGGAGGATTCCCTCGACGGTATGCGTATATAGGAAGTGAGCCCTCTGGTGTCATTACTGGCAAGGGGGCGGTCACGAATGTTTGGTGGCGAGATTCCCCGGAAGTTACTGAGCAGATACTCCAACCTCCGTTTGAGTACCTCTCTCAGCTTTTCCGGCTGGCACCGGGTGCCATGGCTCACAAAATGCTTCCCTTTCAGGGTGGGTTGATAGGCTGTCTGAGTTACGACCTGGTCCGGTCGTTTGAAGCTGTCCCTGACCTTGCCACGGATGATATCCAATTTCCTGATGTCTGTGCCTTATTGGTGGAGACCTTTCTGGTTGTGGATCAGGAGAGTCCTGGGGTGTGGCTGGTGTTTGCACCCGCTCCACAACGTTTAATCGCGGAGCCCTGGGATCGGTTGTATCGAGAAGGGACGGATAAATTATCGGCGTTGGAATCCGACCTCAATCGATGTTGTTCCTCTGTGGAAGAGCGTCCTCGTCCGATCTTTTTCCCACGCATTGTGGCAGAACAATCGGCTGTGGAATATCAAGATCGTGTGCGCGCCTGCCAGGAGTTCATTGCGGCGGGTGATATCTATCAAGCCAATATTTCCCATCGATTCAGAATTGAAAACTTGACCTATTCTTTTCCCTCTTCCGCTCAGGCAGGCATTGAATTATTCCGGGAAATCCGGCGGAGTAATCCTTCCCCTCATTCCGCGTTTTTCGTGTTGGACTCGGAAATCATTGTCTGCAATTCCCCTGAACGGCTGGTGCGTTTGACGGGCAGGCATGTGGATATGCGGCCAATTGCTGGGACCCGGCCTCGTGGGGCATCCCTGGCTCTTGATCGGGAATTGGCCGAAGAATTGGTGTCGAACGCCAAGGAGCGTGCTGAGCATCTTATGCTGGTGGATCTGGCTCGGAATGATCTGGGCCGCGTCTGTGAGTATGGGACGGTTCGTGTCGACGAATTAATGACGGTGGAACGATATTCCCATGTCATGCATTTGGTCTCGAATCTGTCAGGTCAGATCAAGGAAGTCGTTTCTCCATGGGAGGTGATTCGAGCCGTATTTCCTGGGGGAACTATTTCGGGCGTGCCGAAAGTGCATTGCCTGGAATTGATTGAGCGGCTGGAGCCCGTTCGCCGTGGGTTGTATACAGGATCGATCGGATTTATGGGATGGAATGGGAATATGGATTGGAATATCGTGATCCGAACCCTCTTACTTCGGGAGTCCTGTGGGTACTTACAAGTGGGGGCGGGTATTGTGGCGGATTCGGTGCCGGAACGAGAATATGAAGAGACTCTTTATAAGGCAAAAGCCTTTTTCCGTGCCTTAGAAAACGGGTCGGACCTGAGGGAAAAATAGATGATGTGGGTATATGTCAATGGAAAGTTTGTGCCTGAGGCGGAAGCGACGATTTCGGTATTCGACCATGGGTTTTTGTATGGAGACGGAGTCTATGAAGCCGTACGAATTTACCAGGGAAAGCCCTTTCTCTTTGATCGTCATTTAGCCCGTCTCCGGCGGTCTTGTGATTTGATTGGCCTGGTCCATCCTGTTGATGATGAGGCCTGGTGGACGATCCTCACCGAAATGGTGCGACGGAATTGCTTGTCGGATGCGGGGATCCGTCTGACCATTTCGCGGGGGCCGGGTGAGATCGGGATTGATCCTGGTCTGTGTCATCAGCCAACGGTCGTAGTGATGGCCAAGGTCCTTTCTCCGTATCCAACGGAGATGCGAGAGCGTGGTGTGTCCTTGAAGGTGGTTTCGGTGCGACGAAATCCTTTAGCCGCACAGTCTCCCCACATCAAATCCTTAAGCTTTCTGAATAATATTTTAGCCAAGCAGGAGGCAAGTCAGGCCGGGGCTTTTGATGCCCTTATGTTGAATATGGACGGATATGTGACGGAGTGCACGACGAGTAATGTTTTTTTTGTCAGACATGGACAGGTATACACACCATCTGCTGGCTGTGGAATTCTAGAAGGCATTACCCGTGAAGTGATTATCGAGTTAGCCCGGACGTTGGGGGTTTCCGTTAAGGAGGGATATTATGAGGTGGACGCTTTCCTGGGTGCCGATGAATGTTTTATAACCAATACGGGAATGGAGGTCATGTCGGTGTCCCGAATTGATCAGAATGTGATCGGGACAGGGAAGTCCGGACCCCTGGCCCATCAATTATGGAAAGCCTTTCAGGATAATCTGGGTCGGTATCTTGGCCCGAGTTTATTGGAAACGCCCCGTTGAAGCTCTTTAGCGGTTCAGCCGGGCACCTTGCCTGCTGGACCTGGACGTATCGGAAGGAGCGTTGGGTGCCATCTGCCGTTGGCTGTGCATTTTCCACTTCGTGCCTTTATAGATGGGAAAATCTTCTCGAAAGTGAGCTCCCACGCTATTTTCCCGCCAGTTAGCCGCCTCTGCGATGCAGAGGCCTACTTGCATCATGTTTCTTGTCTCCAGCGCCGAGCGTGTCAGTGGAGGAGCTGAAAGCTTACGAGACCACCCTTCCAATTGGTCAATGGCTTTTTTCAGTGAATCGCCGGTACGAACCAGTCCGACTTTCGTCCACATAAGGCGCCGCAAGGAATTGCGGAGTTTCTCGATGTCTTGCAGGGAGAGCGGATGGCGTTTTTTTGATAACACGACTGGTTCGACGGGACTGGTCGGAATTTTTTGAGAACTCCCAAATTGGCTTGCGGCTTGAGCCGCACGGTAGCCAAAGACCAACCCTTCGAGGAGGGAGTTACTACCCAGGCGATTGGCGCCGTGAACCCCAGAGCAGGCGACTTCTCCAGCGGCGAATAATCCAGGGAGCGACGTTGCCCCGTGTAGATCGGTTTTTACCCCACCCATAAAATAGTGGGCACTGGGAGAAACCGGGATCCATTCTTCCGTGATATCAATGTCATACCGCAAGCACGTCGCATAGATCGTGGGAAAACGGTCCTTAAGAAAATGGCTGCCTAAATGGGTCACATCTAAATACACGTGGCGCGCCTTGGTTCGTTGCATCTCCGCCCAAATGGCCCGTGAAACGATATCTCTGGGAGCGAGTTCCTGATCCCGATGGTAATGTTTCATAAAGCGTTCGCATCGATTGTTGCGTAAAATTCCCCCTTCTCCCCTGAGTGCTTCCGTCAGCAAAAACGGGGGGCTGGAGGGAAGATATAGGGAGGTAGGATGAAATTGGACAAACTCCATGTCTTCCAGCACCGCACCGGCACGATAGGCCATGGCAATGCCATCCCCAGTCGCGTTGGGTGGATTGGTGGTGCGTGCATACACCTGCCCCGCTCCGCCGGTTGCCAGCAACACGGCCGAAGCCAAAATCCATTGGACCTCACCGGTCAACTCGTTCAAGACCGAAGCCCCGCAGCATCGTCCATCTTGCAGGAGTAACTCCACGCCAAAATGATTGCCCATCCATGTCAGATTGGGGAGTTCCCGGGCTTTGGCTCCCAGGGCACGCACCATTTCGCTGCCGGTTGCGTCGCCCCCCGCCCGCAGCACGCGATGGCGGCTGTGGGCGCCTTCTTTCGTAAAGGCGAGCTTCCCATCGATGGTATCGAAATTGGCTCCCCATTCGATCAGTTCGAAAATTCTGAGAGGACCTTCTTCCACCAACACTTTGGTGGCGGGACGGGAACACAACTGGTGCCCGGCTTTCAGGGTGTCCGTAAAATGAAGATCCACATCGTCTTCTTCACTAAGGGCAACGGCCACTCCTCCCTGTGCGAAAAATGAATTATTGTCTTGCGGTCCGCCCTTGGCCACCATCAACACCCGTCCTTGCTGAGAAAGATCCAGGGCGGCTCGAAGGCCGGCAACTCCTGCCCCTAATATCAGGAAGTCGGTGGTTGATATTTTTGGCGGTTTGAACGTGGTAGCCATGGAATGGAACATACTAGTCGGGTCGTTCAACCGGGATAAGGCACAAGAAAAGGCATCAAAAAAATGGTCATAGTGGGCGGAGTGCCGTGTGAAAGTCACACGGGGGAAATGCCGAGGGGGCGAATGGATGTGGAGATGGGAGTGTCATGCTTGATGATCAAGTAAACTTAGGAAGGAACGTGGGGTTTAGTCGAAATCCCAAAGGGAAGATCTCCATCTATCCCTCGTAATAAAATGACTTGAGTTCCGCTCCAAAGAAGTGTGCCATGTCCTCGGGATGCGAAAGGGGGGCTATCGCCTGTTTGCTGCCATGTTCCTTGCCAAGAGAGAAAAGTAGAGATTTGACTTTCATCAATGACAATTCGATCAATGTTGAGCTCGAGCGTGATCGTAGAAAAGGTGGCGAAGTCTTGACGGATCGCGGCTTCCCATTTTGCCAGTGGGTCCAGAGGGAGAAGGAGCTCATGAATCGTGGGCAGGTCGTGTTTCACATAAGCGGTTTCAAGGGTTTTGATAGCCTCCACGATTCGCTGAAAGCGGGCATGGTCCTCGGGGTATCGAGGCGTTTTCTTTGAACAGGCCAGTCCGGTCAGGCAAAACAGCAGAAGCATTCCCCCACAAAGAAATTGAAAGGCTGTATTACGGAGATGACGATCAGGCATGGCCCACTATAATGGAGAAGGAGGGGGTAGGGGTCAAGTGAGGAGAACTGGAATTTCTTGAGTGGGGTATTCGGTCAAGTGACGTAGGTCTTTCTTGACACTCTTAGGAAGCCTATGATACGAAGCTGAGTTCGGTCCGAGTTCGAGGTGTAGGTCCTTTGCTCGGAAGATGAGATTCATGTCATTTTTCTGTCACCCAGGAACATAATATTATGTCGAGTGTGGTTAAAAAGCGGAGAAAGAAAATGCGAAAGCATAAACACAAAAAGCTCCGCCGTCGAATGAAGTTTGCCAAACGTCGTAACTAAATCCATCGATCGGGCACAACGGTGAAAGGTTCGAGTCTGAACCAAGGGAAGAAAACCCGGATTCGGGTCAAATCTTCCCTGGCCACCTATGTGGGGGATGTATTGATCCCCCCGATGCGTAATCGCATTTCCGATGTTCTCAATGACGAATCGGTCCTGTTTCTTAACTTGACCAATGTCGTCATTGATGACACGGTCCATTCCGATTTCGTCGCCCTGAATAAAAATATGATTGAATCGGTGATCCAATTGGATTGATCGGTTCGTCCCACCCCTGAAGGCCAATTCCCTCGCGCATTCGTAACAACCCTAAATTTTCTGTCGCCGTTCCGGCGACCAGATCTCGATGAGTCTGACATGATGAATGACGTTTCCCGCTTTTTACCGTTCCTGAAACCCTATCTTTTGAGTATGGGGGGGGCAGGTCTTTTAGTTATGGGAGCGGCCGCTTGTAATTTGATCTTGATCCGCTTAGGGGGATCGCTTTGGGATCTCATTACGGTACAGCGGGACCTCTCGCAGCTGACGCATATGGTCTGGGTATTTATTGGATTGGTTGTCGGGCAGGGCCTACTGTCTATGGGCCATAGTTATCTGACCGCATGGGTATCTCAACATGTCATGGCCGACTTTCGCACGCATGTTTTCGGACACCTGCATCGCTTGTCCCTGAATTTTTTTGCAAAACGTCGAACAGGGGAATTGTTATCCCGTTTAATGAACGATGTGGGCACCATTCAATCCCTGCTGACGGAAACCCCGATGGACATATTAAAGCATCTGGTGACCATCATCGGCGGAGTCGGCTTTTTGTTGTTTATGAATTGGCGCCTGTGTTTATTGATTTTAATTTTGTTGCCGTTGCTGGCGGTCGTCGCCCGCATGTTTGGGAAGCGGTTGAAACGGCTTTCCACAATCATTCAAGACCAAACGGCCCATCTCACAACCTTAATTGAGGAAGTGATTTCAGGGATTCGAGTGGTCAAGTCCTTCGGGCAGGGGCCACGAGAAGAGCGCCGGTTCCGGTCGGCGGTGGAAGGCCTGCTGGAGACCACTATGAAACGAACAGGTGTCTTGGCTGTCTTTGTTCCGGTGATCACCTTGTGCACGTTTTCCATGGCTGTGGCGGTGTTGTGGTATGGCGGCAAGCAAGTCATTGAGGAACATATGACTCCCGGAGATTTGTTTGCCTTTGTATTGTTTGCGGGGATCCTGATTGGGCCATTTGGGTCGGCGGCCAGAATTTTTTCTCAAGTCAAAGAAGTCCAAGGTGCGACAACACGGGTGTTTGAACTGTTGGATACACCGCTTGAAATTCAGGATGCTCCCCACCCGAAGGTGGTGCAATCGCTTGATGGCCACATCCAATTTGATCAGGTGAGTTTTGCGTATGAAGGTCGTTCATCTATTCTGGAATCGGTGTCGTTTTCCATCAAGCCAGGAGAAATGGTGGCGCTGGTAGGACCCACAGGAGCAGGGAAAACGACGATTATTAATCTTCTGCATCGGTTTTATGATCCCACGGCCGGTCATATTTATATTGATGGGCAAGATCTGTCCTCACTGCAAATCGACAGCTGGTATAGGCAATTAGCCTTGGTTCCGCAAGAAACGGTCTTATTTGGAGGATCGATTGTAGACAATGTCCGATATGGACGGTGGGAGGCTTCGGAGGCGGATGTGGTGGAAGCTTGTCGTCGGGCCCATGCGCATGAATTTATTCAGATGTTACCTGAAGGGTATCAGACGATTTTAGGGGAAAAAGGCATCAATTTATCAGGAGGGCAACGTCAACGGATAGCCATTGCCAGGGCCTTGCTCAAGGATCCACGAATTCTCATCCTTGATGAAGCAACCTCCGCCTTAGATAGCCAATCCGAATTATTGGTGCAGGCGGCACTGACGGAGCTGATGAAGGGACGAACAACCCTTATGATTGCCCATCGTTTTTCTTCCATTCAACGAGCCGATCGAATTTTGGTTCTCCATAAAGGGACTATCGTGGAGGAAGGCCGTCATGATGAACTCGTCGCCAAGCAGGGCTTATATCACTATCTCTTTACGTTGCGAGAAGCAGAGGGCATCACGGAGATTCCTGAGCCGGCATCCTAACTGAGGAAGGGGCGGAGGGAGAGACCGCAGGCCTTATTGAATGCTTGAAAAATCAGCTGGGATGTTAATGAGTTTTCCATCTGGAAAAAAGATAACAAAGGTGCCTTCGGCCTTTGGATCAAAGTCCGAATAGGCAAAGCGGGCGGTAAATCGTGAGCGAAAGCTCGTTTCCGATCCGGGATTTTTTCTGCCCCGTTCGGCTGGTCCGATATCCACCGGTCGAATGGTTTGTGTGCCTTGTTGCAACGCCACTTCAGCGCCTTCCGAAAAAAACTCCTCCTCGCCACAGAGTCGAATCTCTACTTCGAGGTACGGCATCTGTAAAATTTCCTGGATCTTCGCTTCCGGCATCCGAATGTCCTGTTTCTGACGCTTCGATTCCGCCGCTTCCCGGCGACCAAAATATTCCAGCCAATAATGTCGGGTTCGAAGAATGGCGTGAGGACCGCAGGGGTCGACTTCTGGATCGGCACCAGCTCGGATGGCTCTCTCGGATGCTTTCATCACGGAAGCGATGTCTTCAACCGACTCGGCTTTTTCCATGGTTTGGCGACCCGAGGCCAATGCACTGTGCGCTTGTTCCATGGTGATGTCTAAAGTAATGGCCGAAGACACGGAAGGAGAAAAATACATACTCACGAAGGCGCAAGCACCCATGAGAACAGGAAAAAAGCGTGAATTCAAAGTCGAGCCACCCATGATCATCCTCCTTGCGCCAGGTCGCGAAAAAGCGGAAAGTATGAGGAGAAGATTGTAGAGAACCCTACTCTGGCAATGCAACAATTCTTTGGATGAGAGATGAGTGCTAGCGTGAAACTCATGATTGTCAGCAAAAAACGAGTTGGGCGTTTGGTCCACGTAAGATTTTCAAGAATAAGGAGTTGACTCCCTTAGCCTAGTTGGGTAGATTAGAGCGCTGTCAGTAATTTGGTGGGCCGTCCCCAGGCCGGCATCAACAATCGGGGTTCCCGCCGTCGTTATTAATTCCCCTTATTCAACGAATTTGATGGTATCACTTCAATCGCCTTCGAAGGGGTGTGGAACGAGAAGGACACCACCATGGAGGACGTATGGATCTTAAGAAAGTGGAGCGGGTCTACACGGCATATGCCTCAGTGTATGACCATACTTTTGGCAAAGCCTTTAAGCAATCGCGGGAGTCTGCCGTGCGTGGCTTGCCCATCAAGCCCGGCTTCCGGGTATTGGAGGTTGGCGTAGGGACCGGCGAAGCCCTGCCATTGTACCCGGCTCATTGCAACGTGCTGGGGATTGATCTTTCCGACGGTATGCTGGGACATGCTCGTCGCCGGGTGGAACAGTATCAATTGTCCCATGTCACCCTTCAGCGTATGGATGCCGGGAATATGGAGCTTGCCGATGATTCGTTTGACATTGTGATGGCGGCCTATGTGGTGACCGCAGTGCCGGATTATCGAAAAGTGGTGAATGAGATGATCCGCGTCTGCAAGCCTGGTGGGCGTATTGTCATGTTGAATCATTTCAGCAATGGCAATAAAGTCATTGCGGCGGTGGAGAAATTGATTTCACCCTTGTGCAAGCATATTGGATTCCGAACCGACCTGGCACTCAATACCGTCCTGGAAGGAACGAGCTTATTGGTGGCCAGTAAAAAGAAAGTGAATCCTCTCCGTTTTTGGCATTTGGTAGAATGCGTCAATAAGAAAAATGGCCAAGAGCATGAGATGGTCTATGCTAATGGCTATGCCAGTCTGCAGGCCTGAGATTGGCTCGTATTTGGCTTGGATGCGGGCGTATGGACTGTGTACGATTTTGAACCAGTGAATACGCTCCATGCCTTGGCACCAAGCCCTGAGTACCCAGGTATTCGGGGCATGATATTCCGGCTCATCCTTCCTTCATTGTCATTTCTGACGGTGGTTCTCTTTCCCCTCATATGAGTAAGACCGCGTGGTGTCTGCAACAGGTCGCCTTTGAAGGTCCTGGGGTTTTTCGTCGGGCACTTGAAAACGCAGGATACCATGTCCATCAAACGATTGTGCCCACAGAGGGACTCCCCCCACAGGGGCAGATAGATTTTCTGCTCATTCTGGGCGGGCCGATGTCGGTGAATGATCCTGACTCCTGGATTGCCCAAGAGGTGAGATTTGTCGCAAGCGCCATTGCGCAAGGCATTCCGGTAGTGGGTATTTGTTTTGGTGCGCAATTGTTGGCCAAGGTGTTGGGGGGGACCGTGGGACCGGGACCGAAATTTGAAATCGGGATGGTTCCGGTGGCCCTGACCGATGAGGGTAAGGCCGATCCCGTGTTTCGTGATCTTCCTGACTCTTTTTCTGTGTTCCAATGGCATGGGGAGGGCATTTCCCTGGCCTCAACTGGGCTTCCCTTAGCGGCTTCACAAGATTTTCCTATCCAGGCCTTTCGTCATCGGGATCGTGTCTACGGATTGTTATTTCATCCGGAAATCGAAGCGAGCAATATCTCCGTTATGTGTCAAGCCTGTCCGCAAGATGTGTTGAGGGGTGGAGTGTCCGAGGACTTTCTTGAACGGCAAACCCAGGCGCACTTACCTTTTCTTCATCAGGTCGCGCATCGGATCGTGGCGCATTTGACCAGCCTTTCGTCTGCCCCTCTCAATTCCTGAAGCTCGACAAAATTGAGGGCTATGTGCGTTACTCACACGGTACCGCAAGGAATGACAAATTTGGTAGGCTAAGGGGTTTGTTTCCCATTTAGTCCAGAAAGGAGTGAGTTGTTATGTCAGGGTTTCCTATTCAGTATGCGGAGCGTATCCGCACCTTACCACCGTATTTGTTTGCCGCTATTGATGACATGAAACGTAAAGCCATCGAACGAGGCATGGATATTATTAATTTGGGTGTCGGTGATCCCGATCTGCCGACCCCCGATCCCATTATCGACACACTCCGGCAGGCTGCCGGGAATCCTAAGCATCATCAATATCCCTCTTATGACGGTATGCTGTCCTTCCGAACGGCGGTAGCCGACTGGTATCAGCGTCGGTTTGGAGTAAGCCTTGATCCCAAATCCGAAGTCGTGACGTTGATTGGATCCAAAGAAGGCATTGGCCACATTCCAATGGCGTTCATCGATCCGGGCGATATTGTTCTGGTTCCCAGTCCGGGGTATCCCGTGTATCCAGTGGCGACCAGTTTTGCCGGCGGGACCTCCTATATGATGCCATTGAGGAAAGAAAATGGGTTTTTACCCGACTTGGAGGCTATCCCAAAAGATGTAGCCCAAAAAGCCAAAATGATGTTTCTCAACTCCCCCAACAATCCCACCTCGGTGGTGGCGAGCAAGGAATTTTTCAAAAAAGTGGTGGATTTTGCGAAGGAACATCAGATTATTGTTTGCCATGATGCGGCCTATTCGGAAATTTATTACGACGGCAAACGGCCCGCCAGCTTTTTGGAGGTGGAGGGCGCCACCGATGTGGGCGTGGAGTTCCATTCGTTATCCAAAACTTACAACATGACCGGCTGGCGGATCGGCTGGGCGGCTGGCCGTAAAGAAGTCATTGCCGGTTTGGGCAAAGTCAAAACCAACATCGATTCAGGGGTGTTCCAGGCCATTCAGGAGGCGGGAATCACCGCCTTGAATTTGGATGAGTCGGTGACCGACGGATTGCGCGCCATTTATCAAGAGCGGCGGGACGTCTTGGTGCCTGGCTTGAAAACCTTGGGGTTGGAACTGGATTCTCCTCCTGCGGCCTTTTACGTTTGGATAGGAGTCCCCAAAGGATACACTTCGGCTTCATTTACTGCGCATATCATTGAAAAATCCGGCATTGTCACCACACCGGGAAACGGATTTGGTGAACCAGGAGAGGGCTATATTCGGATGACGGTGACGACGACAAAGGAGCGCCTTGCCGAAGCAGTGGATCGGCTCAAGAAAATCGGATGGTAAGCAGTCGGCCCCTTCCGCTATCCACGGAGAGAGGGATCGAAAAGGGAGAGATGTCTCAAGAGATCGTTTTCATTGGATTCGGTTCCAACCTCGGTGATCGTCAGGAATACTGTGATCGAGCCGTGGCGTTGATGAACCTTCTGCCTCTTTCCCGTGTCACGGGGGTGTCGTCCTACTATGAATCGGAGCCGGTGGATCCACAGGGGACCTTGGGGACCACCTGGTTTTATAACGGGGTTGTGAAGATAGAGACCTCCCTGAGTCCTCAACGACTGTTGGAGATTTTGCAGGAAACCGAACGAGCCTTGGGCCGTGACGACGACAATCGTCACGGCCCACGCACCATGGATTTTGACATCCTATTTTTTGGCCAACAGGTGATCGATCACCCGGGCCTTACGGTGCCGCATCCCCGTCTGCATCAGCGACGATTTGTCCTGGAGCCGTTGGTGGAATTGGACCCGGATTGGTTCCATCCGATTCTGAAGCGGACCGCATCGGAGTTGTTGGGTGATCTTCAGGATACGGCGTCAGTCACTAGGCTGGTTATTTCGCCAGGTTCCAAATATCAACCCCGTCCCTCCTGCTCCTCCCCCTATCCGTCCTAGCCCCATGCGTGTGATTCAATCTCTCCGCAGGCTGCAAGTCTGGCGATGTCGAATGGGGCAGCAAAACCCGCGCATCGGTTTTGTACCCACCATGGGGGCGCTGCACGAAGGCCATCTGTCGCTCATGCGCCGGGCGCGCAAAGAATGTGACCTGGTTGTCGTAAGTATCTTCGTAAACCCGTTGCAGTTCGGTCCGGCTGAAGATCTTGGTCGTTACCCTAGAACCTTTCAAGCTGATCGCAAAGCCTGTGAGCAGGCGGGGGTGGATCTGATATTTTTTCCTCAAGTGAAGGATCTGTATCCGAGCACCTTTCAAACGTCCGTGGTGGTCAAACAGCTGACTCAGCGGTGGGAAGGGGAGATCCGGCCTACGCATTTTCAGGGGGTCACGACGGTCGTGACCAAGTTACTCAACCTGGTGGGCCCCCATCGGGCGTACTTTGGACAGAAGGATTACCAGCAATACATCGTGATCAAACAACTGGTCGAGGATTTGAGCCTGCCGGTGACCATCATTCGATGTCCGACGGTGCGGGAAGCCGATGGCCTGGCGATGAGTTCACGCAACCGTTATCTGGGAGCGACGGAACGGGAATTGGCGACGGTCCTGTACCGGGCCTTATCCGCAGGAAAAAAAGCCATAACGGATGGGGTGCGGTCAGGGAAGAAGATTCAACAGAACATGATGCGTCTTTGCAAGAAACATCCAGAGCTGTCCATTGATTATTTTACGGTATGTCATCCTCTGACGTTGGAACCACTCACACGAGTCGACCGAGAAGCCGTACTCCTCGGCGCCCTCCGCATTGGAAAGGTCAGGTTAATCGATAATATATTCGCTTTTCTGGGATCTGCTTAACCAACGGCAACGAATCTTTTTAGTCTCTATTTTTTGAGGGAGAAAACGCATTAGGAATTTTTCGGTCTCTCTAGAAATCCAAAGTTACCCCCAATTGTATTAAGTCTGTCATGGACGTACCTTAGAAAAGAGTGCATTGGGTACTCATTCGAATTCTGGGCGATGATCAAGCTTTTGATTGTACGAGGTGAATATTGTCTGAAAGGGGTTCCTTTTAAACTTAAGATTGAGCTTTCATGAACAATTTTCATTGCTGGCACAGAAGCCATTAAAAAAGCACCGAAGATATCTCTTAGATGTGATCTAATTTTAGGGACCATGTTGTTTTCAAGGTGATCGAGAAGCTCATTTTGAGCTGTCTCGTCCTTTTTAAATTCGTACAAGGTTTCTGGGGGACGAATTACCTTTGAGCAATCTATAGCAAGGCATCCAATTAACTCTGACTGTTTTATCTGGGTTCGACCTTTCTTGGCACAGGTCTCAATAGTTTTTGTCTTTTGTGGGCGTTTACATTCAATGACAATCTTTTCATTGTTATATTCAACAACAATATCCCCATGAGAAGTGGTTTGTTTGTTTTTTTGGGGAATACCATCAATGGATATTAGTTGAATTCCTGCTCTAAGAAGTTTTCCTGCAAAAAGATAAACAAAACGATCATTTCGTGCCCTATTGTCCGAGCGAATGATATCTTCATCTTCTGGTAGCATTGGCCCCTTTTCTAGGCTTTCCCGAATTTTATTTTTAAGGCCTGGGAATTCGGTCTCGTGAATTTTCCAACTTTCATGGATTTCCAGAATATCCATTAGGCCTGCACTGCAAAGTAAGGTCTCACGTGATTTGTTTTTCTCAATATCAATGGTAAGTTGTTCGAGGAGTTCACCGTATTTTTGGGCTCTTCCCTTGGACAGTGAAGCCCATTCCAAGGAGTCTTTAAGGTCACTCCGAATTTCAGAATATGATTTCAGAATCATCAGGGGCTAAAATATGTTCAAGCTGTGAATCAGAAGTTACTTTTTCCCAGATTGGTTCTTTATGATTTCATCAAGAGAAGCCGGTGAATAGGTCGGGGGTTTGACCCATTTGCCGTCTTCGCGCTTGTATCCACCCACTTTGCTCATGTTGGAGCGATGGACTTCCTTGAAGACCGGTTCCATGTCAATGCCCAGAGAAACGGCGGTGCCATAGACGACATACAGGAGATCAGCCAGTTCCTTGGCAATATCTGGTAGTTCCTTATCCTGCATCGCCTCCTGAAGTTCCTCGAATTCTTCCTGGATCAGGCGAACCCGAAGGGTCCGAGTGGGTTCATTGGGCAGGGATGGTCCTTGCGCCACATGGATATCGAATTCTTGGTGAAATTCCTGAACCATTCGTTGTGCGTCATTCACAGTGTTCTACCCCTTTTGGCCTCCTCCTAACTCAGGGGAGGGAAAAAATTACAAAGCGAGTATCAAATAGACATCGTTGAGGTTGGTGCCGGTGGGCCCGGTGATGATCTGACCGCCCACTTTTTTGAAAAAATGGTAACTGTCATGGTTGTCCAGAAACGTGTGGATCTCGAGTCCTTTCCTCCACGCGCGCTTCAGGGTTTGCCCATCGGCTACCGCGCCTGCAGCGTCGGTTGGTCCATCGGTTCCATCCGTACCAAACCCTGCCACAATCACGTTTTTGAGTCCAGCCAGTTCTTGGGCAGCGGCCAACACGCATTCCTGTGCCCGGCCGCCCCGGCCTTTCCCCGTCACGGTAACCGTTGGTTCGCCTCCGGCGATGAGACATGCGGGAGGATGAACTGGATTTCCCGATTCGACAAGGTCGCGCCCTAGACTTCCAAGGATACTCCCAATCTCTCGTGCTTCTCCTTGCAGGGGCATCGGAAGGATCACGGGCTTGATCTTCAACTTCCTGGCTGCTGCTGCCACGCCTTCGATGGCTTGGCGATTGTTGCCCAAGATCACGTGTCGGTGACGGGAGGATTGGTGTTTGGTGGGTTTCCAGGTTTCAGGAACATGGCCAGAGCGCCCCTTGTTTATATGACGTCGAACGGCGGAAGGGATTGTTCCCCATAGTGTAAACTGCTTGAGAATGTCCTTGGCATCCTGAAACGTCGAACGATCGGGAACTGTTGGCCCTGATCCGATAGTGGACAGGTCATCTCCCAATACATCTGACATGATGAAGGTGACACTCTGCGCCAAGGTAGTCTGAGCCAATTGTCCGCCTTTGACGGTCGACAGATGCTTCCGAACAATATTGATCTCCTGGATGGTGGCGCCGGATCGGAGGAGTAAGTTGGTCGTGCGTTGTTTGTCAGCCAGGGTAATGCCTGGAGCCGGTGCGCAGAGTAAGCTGGAAGCCCCGCCGGATAGCAGGATGATCACCAGGTCGTTTCGGGTGAGTGAGTGAACCAGGGAAATGACCTGTTTCGTGGCGTTCACTCCTCTCCGGTCAGGAATGGGATGTCCGGCTTCCAGCAAGTGAATGTTCTTGCAAGGGGTTCCATAGCCATCCTTTACAATCACGATCCCACCCTCAAGATAGCGGCCCAGCACCTGTTCGAGGGCGGCGGCCATTCGTCCCGAAGCTTTCCCCGCTCCCATGCAGATGATGCGATCATACGTAGACAAGTCATATGAAGTCCCTTGAACGGTTAGCGTGTGGTCACGGCAGGCGAGTGACCGGGTGATGGCTTTCAACGGGTCAGAAGCTTCAATTCCCCCTGCCACAAGCGCTTTGAGAAGCGGGAGTATTTTTCGATTCGAATGTTGGATGGTGATGGGTTGTCTGTTGAATCCTGACGTTGCCATGGATGGAAGTGTTCCTGTTAGGGGCAATGATATCTGAAATTTCCTGAGCGCGATTTTCCATGATAGCCGATCGAGACCGGGTCGGAGTGTCTGGGAAGACACAGCGGAGCTAGACCATGAGGGGAAAACGAGTTAGGCGTTCTTGTGGATGAGAATATGCTCATGGCTTTTTGCGTATAAGGATGTGGGCTTGACCACCTGACTGTGCCAGTCTATTGATTAATTGGAGGAAGAGGAAAGTGGGGAAGCTGACCGATAGGGGATTGGTGAAGCCTGTGGGGCTCTGGACGAGGAGGCCGGATGCCAGAGGACGTTATGGACCATTTGACTGAGATCAATCATGGAATAGGGTTTGGCAATAACTCCTGCAAACCCATGAGAGGCAAAATTGGCCATGATTGGATCGGTGGAATATCCGCTGGAAACGAGTGCCTTGACCTGGGGATCCACTTGTCGTAACTGAGCCAGCGTTTCCAAGCCTCCCAGCTTTCCGGGGACGGTTAAATCTAAAATGACCAAATCGATTGGGGTGTGACTCTCCATGGCTTGTTTATAGATGGCGAGGGCTTCATGGCCATCTTGGGCCAGCAGGACCTGATATCCGCAATGTGCCAACATTTCCCGGGCCATAATTCGAATGGAATCCTCGTCGTCCATGACTAAGACCTTCCCTTGTCCTCGACAAATACCCAATTGGTGAGAGGTATTCGTCTTCAGTAGATTTGGAGAGGCCGGGAAGTAGAGGGTAAAAGTCGTGCCGACTCCAATCCGTGACTCCACTGAGACATGACCGCCATGTTTTTTCATAATGGCATAGGTGGAGGCCAATCCCAGCCCATGCCCTTGGGGTTTGGTCGAAAAGTAGGGTTCAAAAATTTTGTTTAAGTGATCGGTATCAATGCCCATACCCTGGTCAATGATGCTGACTTTCACATAAGAGCCGGCTGAAAGGGGGAGGCGGCTGATTTGATCGGGATCGGACAGGTGAAAATTTTCGGCGTGGATGGTAATGGATCCATGGTCTGGCATAGCCTGACGAGCATTAATCATCAGATTTTGCATGACTTGGCTGATTTGCCCTGAGTCGGCTTCGATCATCCATAGATGGGGAGAGGAAATGATCTGACAGGTAATCGCCGATCCCGACAGAGCCAAGTCGGATGATTCCTTGAGGACCTCCTTCAAGTCCACGGGTTGTTTAATGGGATCTCCCCCTTTGGAAAAGGTGAGTAATTGTTGGGTGAGATCCTTGGCACGCCGGGCGGCCTGTTCCGCTCGATGTAAATACGGTTTATCTTGCGATACAGATTGGAAGAGGTGCTTGGCTAGGGTGATGTTGCCAAGAATGGTTGTGAGAAAATTATTAAAATCATGGGCAATTCCTCCGGCAAGATTGCCCACTGCTTCCATTTTTTGAGAACGAAGCAGCTGGGCTTCCAGCTGGTGTTTTTCCTCTTCCATCTTTCTTCGTTCTGTCATATCCCTGGTGATTCCGGTCACCCCGATGGGGTGATGGGTGCGGTCTAGCAGAAGGCTTCCTCGAATTTCTGCCCACACCGGATGTCCATTCCGGTGACGATGTTCCAAGACCAGTGAGAATGGCCGGATTCCTTCATGCGGATGGGAGCGGAGACGATGAAGCTCCTGCTCAATCACGGCGTGCATTTTTTCCAAAGACACCGCCGGCAGAAAGGTAGAGAGAGAAAGAGAGGCCAAGTCCTGGGAGGAATACCCCAGTAGGCGTTCCAGTGAGGGGCTGAGATAGGAAAATGTTGATCCATCCAGGTTCATGACCCAAATGACGTCAGAAATTTTCTCGACCACCATTCGGTATCTGGCTTCTGAAGCTTTCAAGTCAGCGGAACGAGTTTCCACCAGCGATTCCAGATGATCTTTGTGGTGACGCAATTCCTTTTCGATGTCGATTCGCTGGGCAATTTCTTTCGTCAGTGAATGATTCAGCGATTCCGCCTGCGTGCGAGCATCTTCCAAGTGTTGAATGAGACGGAAATTTTCCGTTTCTAACGTCAAGGTATCTTTGACCATACAGAAGTTTCGCCTGGCGGTCACAATGATAACCGATAAAAAGAGGAGCCCCATGATTCCGACTGCCTGATGGGGGGAATCCCCTTGCAGGAAAAATTGAATAGGGAGCGGGAGGATTGTGGGTAGGCTATATGCCAAAAATGCCGGGAAATAGGCCGCATGGAGGGCGGTCGAACCGGCTGTCATGCCACCGAGAACCAAAGCCAAAAACATTTCATGACTGGGTGAAGAGGGGGGATAAAGGATGAGGCCAGCCGAACCCCAAAGCAAACCGGATCCCAAATTTCCCGCCACGAAGCCGGTCAACCACCGCTGGGGATGGGTGATGGGCTTTGCGGCCCGGCGATAAGCCATGACCAGTCCTGCCCAGACCACGTTGATCCCCAAAATGCCCAGCAGCCACCCTATGACCCAAGATGGCCGGATCACTTCAATGAGAATAAAGCCCACTAAACTTGCATTGACTACCGAGGCTAATATCGCAATGGGAACAACGGAGAACAGTTGATGGATCTGTTGTCGGCGTAAATCGTCAGTCGGGGAGTCGCCCGACTCGGATGTGTTTGGGGAATTCAGATCGGTCGGATTGTTGAAGGACATGGGCATACACGCTTTTCCCTTGTTCTTCGAAAAATTTCATGCGATCACTTGCGACCACATGAGCCTTTTTTTATTCGAGCTAAAGAGGGGAAAAGACCCATAACATAATTATCATAGCCTGCATTTATTCCTGATGAAAGTCAATATTTGCTGGGAAGAGGGGAGAGATGGCCAGAAAAAGTGGCACCTCTCTGTTCGATTTAATGTCGGGGTGGCATGTGAGCGGGTGGCGGGCTGTGCTACCATCTGAATCCTATGAGCAAGTTGCACGTTATACAGCAAACCATTACCGATTGCACACTATGCGAGCGGTTAACAATATATCGTCAACGGATTGCCCTGGAAAGGGTGAAACGTTTTCGAGATTGGGAGTACTGGGGGCGTCCTGTGCCTGGTTTTGGGGACCCTCATGCCCAACTCTTTGTGGTGGGTTTGGCGCCGGCGGCTCATGGAGGAAATCGCACGGGTCGGGTGTTTACCGGCGATCGGAGTGGAGACTGGCTGTATGAGGCGCTTCATGCCTTTGGGTTTGCCAATCAACCGATCTCCATTGATAGGGAAGATGGCCTGTCTCTTTGGAATTGTTATGTGGCAGCAGCTGTTCGGTGTGCGCCCCCGGGCAATAAACCCACTCAAGAAGAATTTGAGGCCTGCCGGCCGTATTTGAAAAGGGAAATTCAGTTATTGAAACAGGTGAAAGTTGTGATCGCATTAGGGAAAATCGCCTTTGATGAATATCTGAAAACCTGCCAATCATTGGGCTATGAGCGTCCTACCCCGCGCCCCAAGTTTTCGCATGGCGCAGAATATGAATTCCCTGTGGGGATGAAATTATTAGGGTCTTATCACCCCAGTCAACAAAATACCTTTACAGGGACCCTGACACGGCCCATGTTTCATCGCATTTTTCGTCGGGCAAAGGCCCTCATTGATGCAAGGTAATAGGGAGGCACTTTAGCCGTTGGCCGCGTTTTCTAGCTTTTTCCCTGGGATCGGGCTTCCCAATCAGCTAAGAATTTCTTCAAGCCGATATCCGTCAAGGGATGTTTGACCAGTTGCTGAAAGACCGAATAGGGCATGGTGCAAATATGTCCCCCTGCCAAGGCAGCTTCGACGACATGTTGGGGATGCCGTACGCTGGCCACTAACACTTGCGTGGGAAATGCATAATTCTCATAGATGGCGAGGATTTGCCTAATGAGTTCCATTCCGTCTGAACTAATGTCGTCCAATCGTCCAATAAAAGGGGAAACGCACCATGCTCCGGCTTTGGCGGCCAGCAAGGCCTGTGTTGGAGAAAAACAGAGTGTGACATTGACTTTAATGCCTTCACCGGACAGGTGTTTAGTGGCTTTTAAGCCTTCAGGGATGAGCGGGACTTTGACGACGATATTTTTGTGGATCTTGGCTAATTCACGGCCTTCTTTAATCATGCCTTCTGACTCCAGGCTGACGACTTCCGCACTGATTGGCCCATCTACAATACTGCAAATTTCCTTCAGTAAATCTGTGAAGTCTCTTCCCTCCTTGGAGACGAGGGAGGGATTGGTGGTTACACCATCCACTAATCCATAACTGGCTGCTTCTCGAATTTCTTTTACGCTTCCGGTGTCAAGATACAGTTTCATGGGTTACCTCTTTTCGGGGGATCATCGCGATGCTGGATAATTCCGTTCCATTGTAATCAACGGCATACCCCTGCACAATCAGGTGGCTGAACAATGAATGAGGTGTTTGACTGCAAGGGGATTGGGGGCTACAATTTTTTGGGAATGACGAGCGTTGGTGTATTCCCCACCATGGAGAAGGAGGCATGCGTGAAATTCCTCTATGTGATTGTGGTGATCATGGGCTTGATCTTGGGTGCATGTGGAGGCAATCCCTATTTAGATGCGTCCTTGGATCCCGCAGAAATGGAAGGCAAATCGCAGTCATGGTTTGAAGAGAATTGGGGGAAGCCGAGCGGAAAATCCGCAAGATTTTTTGGCGGGGAGACTTGGGTCTATTCTCGGATCGCCGGTGGAGAACGCCGATTCCCGTTTTTTAATTTTTCTCCCAACAAATGTAAGATTATTTTGGATTTTGATAAGGAAGGAAAATTGGAGGATTATGAATACACGGATTGTTAATCCTTCCCGGTAATGTACCTTCCGCTCACTTCCTCGAGCGGGAGGGAAGTCATTCCTACGCTATTCATTGGAAGTTTTTTTCAGATTAAATCCATGCCCAGCCACAACGACTATGAGGGAAGAACGTGATGCGTGGCATGGTTATGGTCTGCCAGACCCTGGAAGAGGTCTTCGAAGCGGCGGCCCACTTGGTTTGGGAAAAGACCGCAGCCTGTTCTGCTTCTGGTTCCTCATTTTCCATCGCGCTATCAGGTGGTTCAACTCCTCGAGGGTTGTTTCGATTGTTAGCGGCGGAACCTTATCGGTCACGGTGTCATTGGCCGTCCTTCCGGGTTTTCTGGGGTGACGAACGCTGCGTACCGCCTGACCATCCAGAAAGTAATTATCGGATGGCCAAGGAGAGCCTGTTGGATCGGGTCCCTATTCTTCCTCAGCAGGTTTTTCGAATTGAAGGTGAACGTAAGGCTGAAGAAGCGGCCCTGCATTATGAGCGGATTTTGCGCGAACAGCTTGCTTGCGGGGATCGCGCGTGGCCGCGTTTTGATTTAATTTTGCTGGGGATGGGGGCGGATGGGCATACGGCGTCGTTGTTCCCCGGAACGGCGGCACTTCGGGAGACTGAACGCGCGGTGGTGGCCAATTGGGTCGAAAAGCTTCACAGTCATCGGATTACCCTCACCCCTGAGGTCTTGAACTCCGCAAAAGATGTGGTGTTTCTCGTTAGTGGACAGGATAAAGCCGCAGCTGTCCATGCGGTGCTGGAAGGTCCGGCACAGCCTCAGATTTATCCCTCTCAACTAGTGAAACCGTCCTTTGGGCAATTAACCTGGATCCTGGATCAATCTGCGGCGAGCCTTTTAACAAGTACCCTCCTGACGAGTTGGGGAAAGTGAGGGACTCTGTCCTAGAGGCATTGATCGTGAATTTGGATTGGACATTTCAATGGCCAATGGTTCGTCACGAGCTTCAACATCGGCGAAATATTCGGAATTGATCACGATGAAAAAAATTAAAAAAAAGAAACCAAGTGTCCAGAAGATGGTTCCAACTTTTATTCTGGGGTGGACCAATGGTGAACCGCCTCCACCAGGGTTTCTTGCTGCTTGGTTTGACCGCCATTATGGCGGACCTCTGACTATCCGGTTTTGGGGAACGGTCGGTCATCTGCATTTTGATGCGGTCCATACCTCATGGTCGGCACCGATAGATTTAGCTCCTTCGGAAGACCAACTGAATCGTTGGCGGGCCTCGCTTCAGTGGGACCATGAGCACATAGGTATCATTGGGGCACTCTCTTTTACCGGTCAGGATCGACGGGATATGGTGCTGCATGCCACCCGTTTGGCCAAAGGAATCGGTCTGTTGACGGGGGGGACGGTATTCGATGTGGCCACTGGAACCTATCTCAATCCTTCGGATTGGCAGGAACGAGATCTGGAGGTTTTTGGGGTTGAAGATCATGTGCAGGTCGAACAATATGAGCGAATCGAAGAGGGACGAAGTTGGTTGCACACACGCGGATTAACCAAGTTTGGGTGGGATGAGTTGGAGGCCTTTCGTGGGATTGGCCTGACGGATCAGGACTGTCGTCAATGTTTGCTGGACACCGCCGAAGCTCTTATCCGGGAAAATAGAAACCCCAAAGTCGGAGAACAAATTGCCATCCAGAGAGAACCCTGGCAGGTGTCAGTGGTTCGACATCGCACGGACACGCATTATGGCCGTTCCATGGCTTTCCGGGAAATCACTTGGGATTGATTCAGGTGGAAAAAGTATGGAGCTATCGTGGCGGAGAAACGATGGTGATGCGGGTTCTGGCTCCAGGAACCAGCAGTTGGTCGCAGGGAGCGACTTCTCCGTCAATGGCAATGTGTGGGAGAGAACCAGGCATCGTCATTAGTTGTTTGGTTAAGGCTTCACCAGAGGCAAACGGTTGAGGAGCACGGTATAAGTAAACCATGTCTAAATCTTCTGCCCGGTGCCAGCCGGATCCGAGTTTCCCTTGATAAAATTCTACAACCGCCTCGGGTGGATCGGAACTGAGAAGAACCGCTGAGGGCAGGGTTTGATACGATCGTCCATGAACTTGGGCCTTTCCACTCGCCATTGCGCTGGTAAGGATGGCATTGGGATAGGCAGGGACTTGAAAAAAATTGGCTCCAGGAGTCCAGTTATTGAGAAATGATTCATGCATGGTGGTTAACCGACATTGGGGATTGCTGCCTACGCGTGAAAAGTCCGCAACCGGGGCATAGGAGGCGGCCAAGGCCATGGTGGGTAAAACCATCCATCCCAAAAAACTGAAAACGGGCCAACGCTTCATGCGAATCACTCCTTTATAAGACCGGGATGCCTGAAAAAATAGTCAGGTTCACGATCATCGCTTATAGCGGGGTTGCAGTCAACCGTGCCTAATCAATGCCGCAGGTCACACGGCAACTGGTGCCACTGATGTTATGCAGCTGGCGTTTTACTTACAGGTTTTTGATTGATGACGTTCATAGCGAGAGCGATCATAGAACCCACGTCCGAGACGGAAGCTGGGAGTACCAGCGTATTGCTAGCCTTAGCCAATTCCCCAAATTCTCCAATATACTGCTCGGCCACACGAAGTTGGACAGCTTCAAATCCCCCCGGGAGTTGAATGGCTTGGGCCACTCGCTGAATGCCTTCGGCCGTGGCGTTGGCAATGGCAAGAATGGCAGCCGCTTGTCCTTCAGCCTCGTTGATTTGTTGTTGCTTTCTGGCTTCCGAAGCCTTGATGACTTGTTGTTTGTCTCCTTCGGCCTCATTGATAGCGGCATCCCGTTGACCTTCTGATGATAACACGACGGCCCGTTTTTCTCGCTCAGCCCGCATCTGTTTTTCCATCGCGTTCACGACATCACTCGGTGGATTGATGTTGCGGATCTCGTAACGCATCACTTTTACACCCCAGGGTGCCGAGGCTTTATCCAGTTCATTCACGACGGAAATATTGATATTTGTGCGTTCCTCAAATGTCCGATCCAAGTCGATTTTGCCAATCTCGCTTCGAAGTGTGGTTTGTGCCAATTGAGCGATCGCAAACCGATAGTCATGAATGCCATAGGAGGCCCGTTCGGCATCCAGGACCTTCAAGTACAGAACCCCATCTACCCCCACTTGCACGTTATCTTTGGTGATGCAAATTTGTTCGGGGACGTCCATCGCGGTTTCTTTGAGTGTGTGTTTATAACGGATGACATCTAGGAAAGGAATCAGGATGTGCAAGCCAGCATTGAGGGTCGAGGAATATTTGCCTAACCGCTCCACCACATAGGCGCTTTGTTGAGGAACAACGACGGCGGTTTTTGAGAGAATAATAAAAGCGAGTAACGCAAAAACCAATGTCGCAAGCAATTCACCGCCCATATGGTTCCTCCTCTCTGCGAGATGTCGTTAACTTTCCAGCCACAATGTAAGGCCTTCGACCCGAATGACTTTTGCAGAGGCGCCTTTGAGTAAGGTGGCCGTTCCTGAATTCCGCACGGACCAGGTCGATCCGCGAAGTTCCGCTCGTCCGACTCGTTGGGCTTCGATATTTTCAACGACGGTGGCATACTCTCCAATCATGGAGTCGACCGGCACGCCATCCTGTTGCCCCAATGAACTTTTGGCTTGTAAAGGTTTTCGTAGAGCAAAAAATGAGATAATCCCGAATACTGCGAATAAAAACCACTGGAGATAGATGGGTTCGTCCAAGCCGAGCCAGACCAGCACGCTGACCATCATGGCAGCCATGCCAAAAAAGAGGAAATAGAAATTGCCTAATCCCCCCAGGGTCAAAATCTCCATCCCGATTAATGTTAACCCTAAAATTAACCAATGCCACCACAACATGGTGTCCTCATACTCTTTTGAGTGAAAGATTCCGACAGAGAGTCGTGGGTCAGTTCATCTCGGTCATAGCACACTTCTTAGGGGTATCGGTTCTCTCTGACGGAAAACTTAGGCTTGTGAACAGAAAAGCCGAAGATAGACTTCTACTCTTCCTTTTTGAAATCTATCATATTTCTTCCCAAAGGTCTGTATGCCAGTTGAGGAATTTTTGCAGGATGGTGGAATGAACAATGGGATAAAGATGTGGGGAGCTGAGGGATGGCTAGCCACCCGCCTTTTTGACATACGCTTTATAGATTTTTTTCTCTATCCCATTCTCTTCCTCCAGGCCGACCATGGTATGACCGGTCGTTTCGCACCAGGCTGGCATGTCTTTTTTGATGCCCTCATCGTCAGAGATCACTTCCAAAACTTGTCCGGAAGTGAGTTCCTTGATTTTTTTCGAGGTGAGAATAATCGGCATTGGGCAGAAATACCCTAAGGTATCGAGTTTGACGTCGGATTGCATAATAGCCAGTCTTTCTTTGAGAGATCGGTTAAATGAATAAATTTACGGATCCTTGCCGGGCTTCATTTAAATAAGTGGAGACCCCGGCGAGTTGGTCGATCCCATCAATCAATGTATCCTTCGAGATGCCCATGAGTCCCAGAGTCGTCGTGCAGGCGATCATTTTAACACCTAAATCCTGAGCAGTTTCCATTAATTCAGGAATGCCGGGCATCCGATTGTCCTTCATCACCTTTTTCATCATGGTGGTCCCCAGCCCGCCGAAGTGAAATCGTGAGAGGGGGAGTCGGCTTGCGCCCCCTTTGTTGAGCCAGCCAAAGGCCCGTCTGAGCCAATCTTTGGGTGAACTGCTTGCGTGTTCTTTTCGGATGGCATTGAGCCCCCAAAAGGTGAAAAACATGGTGACTTGCATACCCATGGCCGCTGCACCGGTGGCAATGATCAAGGCGGCCATAACTCGGTCCATATCCCCGCTTAAGACGACAAGCGTGACTTTCTCGGTTTTCGTTTCTCGAAGTTCAGCCAAGGCGGTCGTCGGCTCCAGGTTGGTTATGGTCATGGCATCACCTCTTTCAAGTGTCAAAAAAATGCTTCGGGCATTTGATTATGAGCACGAGTGTACACTGTACACTAGAGAAATGTCTGATATTGTTTTGGGCCAGAATGGAAAAACTCCCTTCAAATCCTTGATTTGACTATAAACCGCGATTTTTTTCAGTGTCAAGGAATTAGACGGATCAGGATATTCCCTTGGGTCTCTGTGAAATGAGGGAGGAGACCGCATTATTCACAGACGTATGGGGTGGTGGTTTGCCATGGGTAGATACAGACCATGCCATACTCTTAAAACGGGGACATCGTGGATATGATATTGAGGACCTCAAGTTGAAGAACTGGAATCCCGAATGGGTGTGGGAACTGACTTGTGCGAAGCCCACCTTTTTCCACGATGGGTCATTCGGTACAATGAAGCGGGAAATTCAAGAGAACGGGTTTTTGTCAGAGAAACGGGGGAAGGTGTCGACTGATGATTTCATTGAACCAAAAAGCGATGTCCTATTCCAAAGAGGGAGGGTAAGGTATGGGAAATGAGATAGGCAATTTACGAGCTAGTAAATTCGGCCAGTTGACTGTCGGGAGTATTATGGAAAAAGCCGTCCAATCCGGCACAAAAGATGATGACGCCAAGATGTTGGCTTCGTATATGATGGAAGGGTTTGGGTCCATTCCCATCGTGGATGGGTCTTCCAAATTAGTTGGAATCGTCTCAGAGTTTGATTTATTGAAAGCCCTGCGAAAAGGAAAAAATCTGGATGAGGTGTTGGCCGGTGAAATTATGACTCCGAACCCCGTGTCGGTCACTCAAGACACCAATGTGCTGACTTTGATTGATGTGTTGCAAAATAATCATTTAATTCGAGTGCCCGTGGTGGATGCCATCGGGAAATTAATTGGAATTGTTGCCCGAAGAGATTTGCTGCGAGGCTATTTGCATGTGACCGGGTAACTCTATCCGTGTGGAACGACGGGCTTGGAGAGATGAGGCCCCCTTGGGACATGGTCTCAAGGGGGCCTTTTTCATTGAGGAATCTTGGTGGTGTTGATGGAGTTACTGCCGGATGCCTTGTGCCCAAGCCACGTTCGGGGCGACATCGACAGGTGCGGGCTTGGTGCATTTTTTTCCGCGATTTCCATAGCTGATAGTTGAGGTGCGAATGGGACAGGTCCCGAAGGCCGTTCCAAATTCTACAATGCCCTCGACCACGGTTAAGGTGGTTTGACCATCCGGTTGGACTTTGATGTCAAATTCGGTTTGCTTGACCGCCGCCGTGGCGACGGGGGTTTCAATTTCGAGGGGCTTAGGCCCGCCCATGGTTTTTACCCAGACCTCCCCAGCCGAGAGTCGTAAGATTCTTGTAAACCCTTTGCTCTCTTCCCAGCGAGACAGAATGACAAACTGGGTATCTTCGTTCAGGGCCACCTGAATGCCATTGGAAAACTCCAGTAATCCTTGGCTTCCAGTCCCGGTTTTCACCGTGTCGCCCTCGTAAAGGGGCAAGCTGCCTTTTCCTTCCAACTGTTCCTGAATGCCGTCTGTTCGAAATACCGTGAATTCCCCGACGGCATTGATGGCGTTTGCGACAGCGTCGCCGGCGGCATGTGTGGGGGGGGCCGTCACAAGCCCTATGCTGAGGGCAATGGCTGCCAATGCAATCCGACTGGCATGTGCGGAAAAAGCAAAATGTCGAGGGGTAGAAGAACCGGGTAGATATCTCATGGATAGACTCCTTGTCGTGATGAAATGTTCGGTATATATGGATGTATTTCCAAAATAACTTCTTATCGGGAGGCGACCACTCGAATGGGTTTCTTTCCGACAGGAAGGGTGGCTGAGACTTGGCTCGTGCCGGTATCGATGACCATGACATTATTGGATTTGGTATGCCCGACATAGACCGTCGTGCCTACCGCATTGGCCCAAATTCCATTCGGGCCTTCCCCGACGTCGATTTGTTCTCGAATTGAGAGTGCGGGAGAGGTGGCGTTGACTACGACCACTTTATTGAGGCCTGTTACCGTCACATAGGCATTGGGGCCGGCGGTACCTTTCAAGGCAAAGGCAATTTGTTGCGGGGCGGGTCCCACTTCGATGCTTCCGGCAATTTCCTGGGTATTGGGATCGATGACGTAAATGTCATTACTGCCGGTGTTCGTTCCCCAAATGCGTCCATCCGGTCCCAGAATCAGGAAGTGGGGATTCGGTCCCACGGGTATTTGCTTGATCACTTGGTGCGCTGCGGTATCGATGACGTTGACCATTTTATCTTGGGTGCTGACATAGGCAAATTTGCCGTCACGGGAAAATGCAATACCCATGGGGCCTTTGCTGACCGGAATGGTTCCCAAAATACGGTAAATGGTGGTGTCGATAATAGAAATGGTGTTGTCAGCGATATTCGCTACCCACGCATGTTTATTATTGTTGGTGAGGGCCACGACGTGGGCACGGGTCCCGGTATAGATCGAGGCAATGGTTTTGCGCGAATCCGTGTCAATGACGGATACGCGGCCATTGGCCAGATTGGTCACCCATAATTGTTTGCCATCGCGGCTTAGTGCCATGTCATGGGGCCCATAGTTTAAGGTGTCGATCTCGCCTAAGACCTGATAGGTATCTCCGTCCATCACCGTGACGGTGTTTGAGCTTTCGTTGGCGGAATATACCCGGGTATTTAATCCTTGGGGCTTGGGAGTGGATACCAGCTTTTGCATGGTCTCGCATCCGGTCAGAAGAGCGCCGAGTAGCAAAGGCATACTTATGAGGAGAGGGGTTGAAAATGTAATACGTTGGTTCATGAGGCTTGTCCTCCTATACTAGAGTGATGAGTAATGAATGGATTTTCTATTGAATGCGCCCAAGAATCAGTTGTCCTTCCACTTCACCTTTTTTGACAGGATGCTGATTCTGTCCCGTAACAGCTGGGACTTGTTCGGATAAATAGGAATAGATCTCATCCACGGTCACGATCTTATCTCCGTCAATGTCGGCCTTTCCCCTGAGGCCCTCTAATAAATAATAGGTAAAGACACCGTGCCCGAGTTCATCTCGTTCCTCACTGACTTCGCCAGCTCGGCTGGCGGTGAGGACCACACGGCCCTTCCCTTTGGACAATCGATTTAAAAACCCGTCGGATAGATTGGCCCGCCTTGAAACGGTCGCAAAAGTGCGTCCGGCTGTCGCCCCACTATAGCAAGAGTCGGTGATAAAAATGACCCGTTCGGCGGAGAGGCGCTGGAAAATGGTTTCCACCTCTCGCATGGGGAGGCCCGTGGTATAGAGATCCTGGGAGTCAGCATCATAGGGGACCAAATATTTTTCCAATCCATCCCCATCGGCATTAAAGGCATCCGCTTCCGGGGCGCCATGTCCCGCATAATAGATAATGACCGTATCATGAGCGCCGGCATTACGTTTTAAATGGGTACCCAATGATCGCTTGAGGTTATACAGAGTTGCTTTCTCATTGAGTAGCAGGGTGACGTGATCGTCCGGCACCCCGATATTTTGGGTAAGGTACTGATGGAAAGCCAGAGCATCCTGATCGGCATATTTCAGGGGGCGGACACGTTCATATTGAGAGATGCCGATCACTACGGCCCAGATGTTACCTTTATTGACTTCGCGCATGACATGCAAGGTCCGTGTCGAGGTCAATTGGTCTCCATCATAGGCCACGACGGTAATGACGTTCTCTCCCTCCTTCAAGGGGACCGACTCCGAAAATTCCAGGGTTGCTTGCCTGACATCTTGTGATGAGGTCACTGCAATACCCCGCCCTTGTCTACGAGCGAGGAGTTCCTCGTTCACCCGGAATTCCAAACGGGCGATTCCGCGATCACTAGCTGCGGCGCCTACCAATTGGACGCGATCAACTTTCAAGGTCTGCCCCTCAAACGGAGTGGCCAGAGCAATGGCAGGCGGGGTTTTGGTTTGCGACCGGGTGTGATTCATTTCCTCAAGCTTGGATCGTAACTCATTCAACTCCTGTTTGAAGTTTTGCAGGGCCGTTTCAGCTTGCTCGCGTTGGTGTTGCTCCTGCTGCAGATGTTCTTTCATGGTGGAGAGTTCCGAGGATTTTGTTTCCGCCGTATTTTCCAGTTGAGTTCGAAGCTGTTTGGCCTCTTCCTCCCGTTGACGAAGGATGCGTTCAGTCTGTTCCCGTTCCGCTCGCTCCTTGTCCAATTGTTCCCGGGTGGCAAAGAGGGTGGATTGTTGAGAAGACTTCATCTGTTCAAGCTTGGCTTGCAGGGTCAGCATATCCAACTCACGCTGTTGCAAGGTTTCTTCGATCTGCGCCCGTTCCTCCTGTGCTTTTTCCAGTTGTTCCGACAGCGTGATGAATTGGGCGGCTTTATTGGCCTCAAGGTCTTGGATCGTGGGAATGGGAATACGATCTGCCGCGGTGCTTATGGTGGCTGAAACCTGATGTTTGGCGACCCACCCAATTTCCTTTTCTGATAATTGCACCCGATACCAATCGCCCAGTTCACCGGTCACAAATAAGGATTGCTTGTTCCCCACCATGGCTAACACCGATGTGTCCACACCGGCTCCGCTCAGAACCGAGACTTGGTCTTGTGAAACCTGCACGATTTTATTGGTTGCCAGAATTTGCTGTGGAGGCTGAGTGTCGACAGCTAAATCCAGTTTTTCATTCAAAAAGACCTTGAGAGTCTTTTCTTGAATGAAGAGACCAAAGTTCAGGGTTTCCTGCGGGTAATCGGGCCACACAGTAAAACTGAGACGGGTTTGTTTGGTTTCATTGGGAGCCAGCTGTCCGAAGCGGATCATATGTGGACGGATTTCCAGATGTTGGCCTTCTTCGTTCGATAATTCCACCCAGGTATTTTGGGCCGGGACGGATCCCACATTTTTAACCGTGAGCAGCAAATCGACGGCTTCCCCCTTCTGAATGCGGCCGTCCCCATTACCCACGGATTGGCCGGTGCCATTGTCGATAATTTGATAATTATACGCCAGGCGTGGGCGAGGTGAACCGGCGAGGGTAATCAGGGCTTTGAGAGGGTCTGGGGTAAATCCGTTATATTCGTCAAATTGGACTTCAACGGGAATCGTGTCATCTGTAAAGTCTGGCGGAATCGTGAGTTGTAAGGTTTCAGACTTGGATTGCCCTGGAAGGATTTTGCCAAAGTAAAAGTGTTTGTCCTGTAGCAAAGAGAGAGGGCTTGTCGTTTTAGCTGAGAATCGATAGAGAGGCCCCTTGCCCGTATTGGCGACTTGAAGATGCACCGTGAGTGCATCGCCGGCTTTCAGTTGATGAGGCTGGATAAAAAAATCAGCTTCCGCATGCGGTGGGGGGACGGGGGGCGGCCCCACGTCGGCATCCCGTGGAATGATGGGGCCGGTGGTGATTCTGGGGCTTTCTGTCTTGGGAGGGGTGGAGGCCTGAAGGTGGATTGATCGATCTCGCCCTCCCGTGGCCAGATAAGATCCGTTCGGAGAAAGGGCCAAGGCCCATACCGGCCCACGGTGCCCTGTAAATGTTCCCAATGGTTTTCCGGTAGTGCTGTCCCAAAATCGGACGGTGCCATCCGTCCCTGCTGACACAATGGTGGACCCATTGGTGGTGAATCCCACTGCATGGACTTCTCCGGTATGTCCGCTGAGCGTCCCTCTTTCCCGGCCCGTTCTGGGTTCCCAGAGGCGAATCGTGCCATCGGCCGATCCACTGGCAAGCAGGTTACCGTCAGGGGAAAAGGCCACGGCCAGGACCGATTTGGTATGCCCGCTGAGCGTGGTTTGTTGCTGTCCGGTGGATGGATTCCATAAATGGACAACCGTATCGCTGCCTCCCGTCGCAATGAGGGTATCTGAGGGAGAAAAGGCCACGGCATACGTAATGCCGAAGCCGCTTTTCATGGCCTTCAATTCTTTTTTCTCCTTCCAGTTCAAGAGCCGGAGACTTCCTCCGTCACCGGTACTGGCCAGGATTTCCCCATCTGGTGAGAAGGCGACCGCTCGAATATTGCCGAATACGGAACTAAAGGACACCACTTCCTTCCCAGTGGTGATGTCCCAGACTTTCGTTGTTTTATCACTGGCCCCGGAAGCGAGCCACGGACCCTTTGGTGAAAAGGCCAGGCTACGAATCGTGGCGGTGTGCCCATGCAGTTCCTTTTGAAGCCGTCCGGTCTGCGCATCCCAAAGGCGAATCGTCTGATCGGCGCTGGCGGAAGCCACTGTGTGGCTGGTGGCATCAAATGCCAAGCCGAAAATTTCGTTAGTATGTCCGATGAGTGTGCGAGGTTGGATATCCTGGGCGAATGTCGTCAGAGAGGGCCAAAGAAGAAATATCCCGATGATTAAATTGACTGTCAGAAATCGGAAAGTTTTTGCAACGTGAAAAACAAAGGGGGAGGTGATGTTCATACGGTCAATTTGAGTAGCTTGGGGTCAGTCGCCTTATTATCCAGTAGGTCGTGTGTGGTGGGGAAATGGTTCGGTGATCTGAAACAAATGGAAATATCGGTTTCTCCCCTTCTTCAGTCTTGCTTTAATTTCAGAAATACGTAGAATCATTGATTTTCAAGTTTTTCATTTGAACCCGCTTCCATCTTAAAAGATTAACTTCCGAAAGAGCCAGGGTTTGCTCCGTTGGACCTTTTTCCCAAATTATCCCCCTCAAAAACCCTTTCTGGAGAGGGTTAAGGAAAGTTTCTGTGAACGACGTGAACCGATAGAGCGTATTTTTCGACTCATTTGGTAAGCTCAAGGCGCCAAATGATTCCCTTGGCATCGTGGTAAATTTCCGGACACATATCTCTAAAAACGGGGGAATGAAAGATGAATTCAGCGGAACCAGGACCACGGGATTCGGATGGGGCTCTCTCACGGAGGGGATTTCTCTGGCTGGCTAGTATGGGTGGGTTAGCCGCGGTTGGCCTTCCCCTTGGGGTTTTCCAAGGGGCTGGGGCAGCCTTAGCAGCCTTGTCGATTCCTGAAGTCAATGCCGACATATCTCAGCCGTCCCGGCAGTCGCCGCCAAGGGAAATTGTTCCCGATCCATTGATGGGATATCCACAAATCTTTGGATTGTCTTTTGGTGGGAGCCCTCTGGAGATATTCAGATTTGAGGGAGGTGAAGCAGCGGGACGATCCTCTTCCGGCCAGCAGGGGATGGAGGGTCGGATTTTCAAACACATTCAGGGATTCACATACCGTGATCTGGTGTTCTATTACCTTCCTGTTCCAGGCCAGTCATTTAATAACTGGCTGGTCAACAGCCTTCAAGGAGCCACTCAGGCGATTACCGGTTCAATCTTCATGAAGGATCGCTTTGCAGAACAAGGAAATGAGCTCCAATTTTCTGGGGGCTTTTTGCGGGAGTTATCGTTCCCAGATGCCGATATTGCTTTACCTGGGCACTCAGCGTCCCTTCGTGTGACTATCGGTGTCATGCAAACTCAACGTGTTTCTGGAAGCTATGCGGCCTCTCAATTCGTCAAGCCTTCTATGTCTAGTACCCCGTTGAAAGGCTATTTTCATTTTTCTATTGATGGTTGGGGGGGCATTCAACAAGTCGCCCGAGTCGAGACCCCAATATTTTCCGCAGGCCTCCTTCCTCCAAATCCGACGGTTTCCGGCTTTCCGGGAACGAAGCCTCAAGATTATTCAAATGTAAAGGTAGTGCTTCCCGAAACTCAGGCCCAGCCCTTTTATGATTGGCATGCCAATTTTGTCATTAAGGGGTTGAATGCGGACAGGTTTGAAAAAAAGGGAACCCTGCGATGGTTATCCCCCACTCAAAACAATACAGTGGTTTTTACGCTCCACCTTGAGCATCTTGGTATCGTGAGTGTGGTGCGACTTCCTGACAAGCCGGGGTATGTGCAGGTTGAAATGTATTGCGAAAAGGTCGTCCCCGAGTTTGGGTGAAGCCTCAAAATTGGTAGGGCTTGGGCAGCGCAATCATCCACCCGAATGTTTTGAACGTCGTAAGGTGTTAAGGAATAGGGGAGGATGTAAGAGGACGATGTGCTGTAGGCGTCATTCCGGGCAGGAGGTGAGCGAAATGGGCCTGACAAGAAATTAATGTGTGAGGAAAATTAGGAAACGGAATTCCCTGCCTGGCATGCCGGAAAGGAGCTCAAAGATTTTGGTATGCCTCCGAACATAACAGTCGACGATCACATTATTGATGTGCCACATCCGCATGCTGTCTCGTAGGGCGAGGCATCCCTCCCACACTTGAACTATGGTTCGTTATTCCGTCGGGTATGAGCCTTATCAATTTTTTTCAGTCATATTGATCCCTGCAGTAGCGAAATCCTTTGTATTTTTTGACATTCAAATTTTCTCAATGAGACCGAGAGTCGTTCCTACCTAAAAGGTGAAGGCAGATGCATTTGGATTTACTCTTCTTAGGCACTCGAGGGGGAGGGGATACAGGAAATACCTGAAAGCAGATCGGACTGCACCGTATCGTTGCCTGTTAAATTGACGGATCTTGTTGGGGATGTTCCTCAAAAATGCCTCGTGACGGCGTTTTCCATTGCTGAATAAAAGCCAGTTGTTCGAAGACTCGAGTCAGGCCCGTGGCCATGTCCTCGACCCTGCCTTTTTCATCGATTCTCCATAGGCAATCGCCTTCCCGCAAAATGTACATCCCTTTTTCCAATGATCGAGAAATGCTCATGATGTCATCCATGGGGCTTCCCTCCTCGTCAAGCGGCTATTCAGACCATGTCATGAAATTGGCACATTTGGGACAAAAAATGTCTTTTGTGAGACAGCGAACGTATATGCATCATGGGGATATTCGGCCTGCACAAGATCCTTGAATCACAGGATAGAAAGTGATTCGTCCAGTCGGAGAGTTCCCCCTCAGGTGATTCCAAGAGACGGACAGCCGTTTTTCTCATAACCATCGTTTTATCTATGCTTTCAATGGGGTAGAGCGAACGGTCCCTTCTGATTTTGACACTCCGATAAGAGATCGACCGTGCTCCTATGGTAGGGAGATCGGCATCAAGGAAATCTGGTGGATGATTCTCTTTCTTTGTCATCGTTGTCATCCCAGCGCGTGTTCTTGTTCAATGGGTTACGCAACCCTTATGCCATCTGAGCCCAGTGGATTCATGGCTTGGTTGGTTTTAGGTATCTATGGATGATGACAGGGAAAATGAGTACACTGGAGGCGAAGGCGTATACAATTTCAGGAATATCGACGGTCGGTCGTATCGAAAGAGATACGGCGGCGTATCGAGATGGAGTAGGTGCTCAAGTCTAGAGGGTTCCTATGGTGTGATAAATCTGGACGAAGAGACTTGGTCATTGAAGCTTCGGGTAGTGAAATCAGGAATTTCCTCGATTCGTCCGGTGCCTACCAAATCCAAGGTTTTTCCCCGATAAGAGTCATGTTCATATAAGCGGTAAACCAAACCATTGGGGATCATGTATCGGGCTGAAGAGACGTTGTCCCCAAATCCTCGTTGTCCTTCCACAGTGATATTTTGGTAATTAGAAATTCCAGCCGAACCTCCGTTTATCCTCAGACGCCGGTCTTTAAACGTATGATCATCGAAAAGTTCGACCCAGGCTTGGCCGAGTTGTGTGATCGTGACGGGAGAAAATTTTGAGGATGAGACTGTATCGTTCCAATCTCTGGGGCTGAAGTCGGAAATGGCTCCTAGACCGCCGGTCCCGGACAGTCTGAGCAAGCGTCCCTTGAATGATTTGTCCTCAAACAGCAAGTATTGCCAACCCGAGGGAATGACCCACTTGGCGGAGGAGGTTTTGTCCTCGAATCCTTCAACTTGATCATAGTCAGAAAAATTTCTCAATGAATGGTCACGGAAATCGATCATGATACTGCGATCGCCAAAGGCACGGTCGTCATAGAGTTCGATCCAGGTCTGATTGAGGTCGAGCAGGGGAGGTGAGACGGATGAGGGAACCGGCCTGAATTCATTGAACCGGACAATGCCCTTGTGCCGCCAATGTTCCACTCCATAGATGAACAATTCTCCCTGTGAATCGACATACACGCCAGCGCCTGCATCGAAGTCGCAGATGTCATGGCAGTACAGATGCCGGTTCGCGATTTTCGTAACGACCGTATGATGACGGAGGATACCGGGATTTCCGATTTGTCCGATTTGAAGCAGTTCCAGTTTAAACAAATCGGCCCAATCCTCTCCTCCGCTGAGGATGCCTCCTAGGTTCACGTTTTTATGAAGTCCAACAACAAAGACCTGGCCGTCACATTGCCGGACGAAGTTGATGTTCTGATAGTTTCCAAATTCCCGATCCATGCCTTGCAGTTCATGCTCGTGCCAGGAATCGACGTGGACAAATGTGTTGGTCAGGATATTGGCATTTCGGGAGAGGTAGAAATCCAGAACGTTGGAATCCGACCGTCCGACTAGTAGGAGAAAGCGACCATCCGGGCGTTGTACCAGGGCTGTTGCTCCGGCACTGGGTTTCTCGCTAAACCCTCCGATGGTTCCCGAACGCGAAATCCGGTACAGCTCTTGTGGATTGGTCGGATCTTTGATGTTATAGAACACCACTTCGGATTGATTGCTTCCTTCTACCCCGACGGCCAGCACCTCTCCCATGATCTGAAATCCACCAGCGTGAGTCAGGGTGCGACTGGCTTCAATGACTTTGATAACCCGGTCATTGTTGGGGGGCGTATTTGAGGAGAGCCGATTGGAACGAAACCGGCCGGTCTTTGCTCTGGACTGCATTTCGACGACCATAATTTCACCGGCATGGGCTGCACTGCCGGATATGGCCAGATAATTGCCCAATCGTTGAATGCCCTGATAATGAGAACTGCCACTTCCAGTATAGGCTCCGGGTGATTGAGTATGACGGAACCCGAGTTTATCGCCATGCGTCCGTATTTTGAGGAAATCCTCGCGAACATCCCGAACGCACGGGTTCGTGGTCTGTACCTCTGATGGCGGGATAGTCGGGATGGGGAAAAGGGGCGGTCTGTTGAGCGGTACAGTCTGGCTCTTCAGATTTTGCAGGAGAGACTGTACACGGATTGGGGTGAGGCGTGTCGTGGTTCCCCTGGAGCGGAGACTTGTCGTCGTGCCGATAGCCTCGTAAGCGGTTCCCTCCGGCTTCAACAGAACAAGATGATACGAATTCTCTTCATCTCCTGTTGTGAGGAAGGCAGTAGTTGACCCAACAGACTCCTGGTGGGTGCCGATGGTCGCGTTGAGTAATATCGTCTCTTTTCTGTCTGCCCCGACGGGTCGCATTTCTAGGAATGGATCTCGACTTTGCACCGAATAGACGTGAGGTGTGAGAAGCATTTCACTCCCGTCGGCGGCAGAGAAGTATATAGGCGTTTCCACAGAAATTTTCGGTGGAGCGGATGCTGAATAGACCGTGCCCATGCTTGCATGGATCATCAAGCTCAAAAGAATAACTGTCCAATATGCTCGCATATTCCCTCCTAACCTGTCGTGATCGAGATTAAGGCCTAGCCGGGAGAACCGGAGTTTTCAACCCAGGCGACGGTTGCAGCTTTCGTCACGTGGGACTCTGGTTTTGGATCTCCGATGACGAGGGGCGCTGTGTGTGAACGTCAGATCCACTTCATCGCTCACCTCTGATCTGAGTTCCGCCATGAGCAAGCTGCAAGGTATCGCGACCTTATCGGATAAAAACCCGAAGTCGTGCTCGAATGGGTAAATGATCAGAATCTAAGGCCGGGTCGCCTGGTTTCGTTGAGTTCGTCCGATCTTCCTCCTCGCAACTTGGTTTTCGGCATTTCAACGCATATTGAGGGCGGTACCCATTTTGGGTGACGAGGTTCCCCGTGTCGGCCATTTCCACACCACCCTTTGAGTCACCATTCAATGGATTATTGCCGTTTCGATCCCACAGAACTTCATACTCTCGGACCGGATCGTCATAGGCCCATCCGGCTCCGACTAACATCATGGCATCGTACCGTTCATTCCGGTCATACAGGTTCCCTGCTTTCCCTCGGTGGGTAGTCATCCACCAGGGAAACTTGGTATGGCGGGACGGGTCCTTTTTCCAACTTTTGGCACTTTCCCAGTTCTGTGGAATACCATTGGAGCCGATGGCGCCCATGCGATCATGCATGTCATTGTCATTGGCAGCCATCGATACGTCCACCGCATAGCCGAACGCTTCCCGAAGGGTGTGCAAGAACCAATAGTGCTCGCCGCAATGATGCGCAGACCAATTGAAATCGCCGAGTAAGAGGATTCGATTTTGGTAATGGTGTGGGTGGTTTTTCCCCTCACTGTTAAAGGCCGAGGGGTTTTCCTTGAGAAAGGTGCGGAGTTTGGTCATGAGATTATTGAGTTGGTTGCGTCTCTTCAACCAACCGGAGGATCCGTCAGCCAAATGAAGATTGACTACCATGATCGGCCGATCAGCTTCTTGCTGTCCGGATGCGGTCACTGACCGATAACGTGGGATACTGATTTGACCCGGGATGCCAAACGTCTTGACAAAATCGCTGGCTCCATCCTCCAAGGCACATTCATATTCATTGGTTCGGTCATAGGTCTTGCAACGGGCTTTCTTCAGAAGTGAATTCGGAAGGAAAATGTTGTTGGCATTCCCACTCCTCCAAAGGTGCTCGGTGATAAACACCGGACCCCGCCCATCGGTGGCCACCGCATTCGGGAAGTCTTCGTCCTGCCCTCGAATGACATTCCAGGATCGAGAGCCCATCTGCATCGCTTCTCGGGCAAAAACATCCGCGTAAAAGTATTCCGCAAATCCATCGTCATCTCCGTCTCTGAGTTCTTGCAGACCAATGAGATCAGCATCCCATTGCCAGGGTGCCTGGTCAGTGGGCTCAAGAATGGCCCCGGTGCCAGGTTGAATCATGCCACGGGAAGCTAGGAGGTTGGCCGCATTACGGGTTTTCCTTGCATGAGGTGAACCGGAGTCGTAGAGGGTATTAAAAGATGCCACCGTGAAATCACTGGCATCCGGATTCCGCATAACCCGCCATTGTGGGAAAAATTCCACATCTTGAGTTGGATGTTGAACTTCAACGGCGATCTCGGTGGGAATGGGCACATCGAGGTCCATGAGGAAAAGATTCAGATCTCCCGCCTTCGCACCCATTTGGCCTTTCAGGATTGTCCGGCGTTTTCGTTCTGTCCAAGCGCCGTTTTGCTTGGCGATAATCCGAAAGTCGAATGCCCTGGAGTTGAGCGTTCCCCTCAACTGAGGATTTTTTGTGGACGACTTGGGGGTAATGATCGGTGGGCAGGTAAATCCATTCTCAAGAGCCCTGTTCATGTCGGCGGACGAATGGGGCTTCGGGGTTGGAGTCCCGACCGGCGAAGTGGTTTTCGCATACAGCCACACATAGTACCGACCTGGTGAGAGAAGATGGGAGGTGCCAAATGTATGAGAAGATTGGCCATGGTTCAACGGTCCACGTACGAGGTCAATGTTCACCTCGACCCCTTTGTTAGATTGAGTGTGTGGCTGAGATTTTCCAAGTAACACGTAATTGGATCCATGGCTCCAGGCGCTATTGGGAATGACGATTTTGGGATCACGATCCGAACGGGCATTTTCGTTATAGAGTAATCCGTTTGCCGGACTGGTCGGTTGGAAGAGAAGCATGCGGGTATCATAATCCTTGGCTTGATAGTCCGGCCATCCGGTGAAGTCTTGGGTTTGAACTTCCAGGTAGTCATGTGGTTGGAGCGGGCCGACATCCACCAGGGTCCCGCCAAAATGTTGAAACGGAGGGTTGGTCAGCGGTTGCCAGCCGGTGGGTTCTTTCTTTTCCAACGTACAATAGGCCGTAGCCCGACGTTGGCTGAAAACGTACACTGTGGCTCGAATCGAGGTAGGTGGCGCAGGAGATTGGCAGGTTGCACAAATATAACTTCCCAGATGGTTCCCTTCTGCCGAGGGATGATCGTCATTGTAGAGAGTGGTCAGTCTCGTCGGAGGTAGGGTGTGCGACAGTCCTCTGGGGATCGGCTCCAAGGTATCGGTCATGGGATTGGAGGACATGTCGACGATCATACCCGTGTCGTTCTCACCCAGGCATCGGGTCCGCAGTTCGAGCCCGGTCGTACTAGTAATGATTTGCTGGTGAAAGGCGCTGACGGGGAGGCGTGAGACGCGACCTTCCAGCATGCGCGTCCCTTTAAACGAGGGCAAGTAAGTCGCTTCAAAGAGTGGCGAGGCGGTGGATGTGGGAACGTCCACGGTTGGCCGAGCTTGGGTCACTTGGGGAATGCCGGCTGATGCCGATCCAAGGCCCTGAGGAAGGGTACTTTTTCCCCCAGCGCTTTTTGGAGAAGTCGGTGAACGGGCCAGCGCCGAAATCCCTCGTGATGTTAACTGGCTCTGTCCCGTGACAGTGAGGCCGGTTCCATCTGGGAGTAGTAGCATGAGCTGAAATTCGTTGAATCCGTGTTGTTTCAGTATGGCTTGTGAATGGGTGACAGGCTCTATATGTGTTAGGGGGCTCGCCTGCAGGATGATGGCATCACGACGCTCGTCTTGTTGGAGTCGAATCCAGTTATCAGCCTGTTCCACTGTGTACGTTCCAGATGGCACTTCGATAGTGTCCCCATCCGAGCCGAGAAATGAGGTCGACTGGTTTAGCGTCACCTGCGGAAGATGAAGGTCACTCCCGGCTTCGAGATGAGAATCTATAGCCATCAAACTACCGATGAGGAACCACATGGAGATGATAAGAAATCGTCTCATGGCATTAACCTCCTTTAAAGACTACGTCTCCCTTCTCATAATGGCAGGTATGGGGAGCGTTATATTAGAGGGGGAGGGAGCCTGACGCATTTGGTTTACCTATTTGGCCTGTTCTGAAAATTCAATCGAGGCGAAGATTGAAGCTTGGGAACTGTCGTTGTGGGAACGGTGATAGCTGTGGAGGCGGTGATGCCTTGCGGGCTCAGGGAGAGATACTGATTGCCGGACCGCATGATCAACCGTTCCTTGTCCTGCGTGGCGTCGAAGAGAATTTCATTTAACGTACCGGTTGTCGAACGGCTTTGGAACAGTGACAGGAATTTATTCGGTGGCTGCTGAGTGGGAGACAGGTCTTTTCCGTTCCACATGCTTCCCAAGACGACCGGGCAATTGGGGGCCGGCACGAGGCGGATGCGATACTGGCCTTGTCGACCGGACACTCCCCTCTGTTCTACCCGTTCTACCATCCCGGCCACCGCCCGGCCTCGAGCTACGGCAATCTGAAAGGGCCGCCCGACGATATTGTCAAAATCGAGGGCAGGGTGAGGGGCGGTGATATCCAAGTCGAACACAAACGGCTGGGAGATCCGCTCCGTCCCGCTGAACTGCACCACAGAACCTTGAGCCAGCGCTTCTAGATCGGGATTGGGGGCAGCTCCTGTTGAGCCGGGGCTTCCCATGCTCAGGCACAAGATCCCAATGGCTAATGTAAAAGGCATTCTCATGAACGGTCTCCTTTATGCTTGTTGCAATAGATGCTGTATTTTGTGGTGGCCTAGGAAAGAGCGGGCGGGGCGGACAGAGTGCCCTGTCCGCCTCGACCCCGGCCCTATCGAAATTGGCTTCTGATGTTGCCGCGCCCCATGTTATTTATCCCATAAATCACACACAAAGCGGAGGCTGTCGATATACCACCCATATTTTCCGCGAAAAGCCTTCCCGGCCTTTCCGCTTGGGCAGAAAAATATGTCAGATTGAGTACCACCGGCTCCGAAGCTTTTGAACCTCCCTAAAGGGCAGCCGGCGAAACATTCCGAGTATTGGGGTGCCTTGGCTGCCTGGTCCCATGGACTGCAGAGTAGGCTCCCACCATGGACGAACTGGCCCGAACGGGCCTTGAACCCCTGAACAACCTGGCCGTTGTTACATCGGGCTATCTTGGCAATTCCCCCACTTCCCCCAACTGGCCCTCTGGTAAACTCATTTCCTAAGGCGCCGGTTTGGGGATTGATTTGCTGACAAATACTCCCAATGGCATCAAGCCACATCCCAGACTTGTAAACCACTCCCACAAGGACGGATTGGGTACCGCAATCCAGGTTATAGCTCCGGGTGCCTCCCGACCCACCAAATAGGGGAGTAGAATATTCAGTCGGTGTCGTGCTTTGTGAGGTTGAACTCAAGGTTCTTAATCGCTGAATCGTTAGCAACGAAAACGTGCCTCTTGATCGGAGGCCGCTGTAGGTTCCAATGGCCTCCAATCGTTTCCCGCCCGGCAGCAACAGGGCCAGGTGGTGCACATCTGGCGATTCGCCTTGCGCGGAAACCGCCAGTGGTTCGGTGAGCGACTCATCATGGGTGGCTGCTTGGGCTTCCAAGAGCAGCGCATCGACCGCTTGCCCTTCGCTCGGAGTCACGCGCAGCCAGGTATCGGTTGACGCGAGTTCATACTGTCCGGCATCGAGGACGATGTCACTGCCTTCGGCATTCAAAAAGTGAATGGGTTGCTCCAAGGTCACGGTGGTGTCGGCCAAGGCTGGGGCGAGGCCTGCCAGCCACCAACCCATTAATGTTCCGGCTATCATTAACAGAATTTTACATTTGGGAATTTGCATGATTTCGCCCTCCCTAAATCAAGGTGTATTGAGATTTTTGTTGTCGTACCTGGGTTTTCTCCTCTGATTCTCTGTCTGTTTATTCCCCGATTGGCAGTGAACCGCAGCGCACCGTGTACGGTTCCGGACGTCCCGACGGGTATTCGTAATCATTGGCCTTGGAGAGCCAATTGGTAACTCGTTGGACCCACAATGCGAGATTGACAACCGGATTCCCCGGTAAATGCCTGACCGCCCAGGTTACCAGCTCGTCTGTCAGAAGATGCTGTTTCATCCCCTTTTGTGTGTAAGTGGCTCCGTGTCGAATCATGGAACAGGTCTCACCGAACGTTTTGCCGGTGAAGTCCAAGCTTGCCGAGGGGGCTCTCCACCCGTCGGCAAAGCCCCGTTCCGCCGTGTGACAATTGGCGCAAATCGTTCCGGTCGTGGGATTGGTTCCGGCTGGAAATCGGCCTGCACTGACATGTTGCTGATATTTGGCATTGTGATTGGCCATGCCGTGACAATTCGTGCACTGGCTGGATTGAAACGTGGGATAGAGATTGGCAAAGCTATGGATCGAAACTTTGAATTGAACCGGGCGGGGTGAGGAGGCCGTGCAGACTCCAACGCTGTTACAGGCCGATACGGTCCATTGGAATCGAGTCCCTTGTTCGTGATCCCACCACAAATCGTTGGGAAGTTGGAGGGTGAGATTGGTGCCTGGAGTTGTCCCGGAGCGGAACATCATTCCCGAACTCTCAGGCGCGGGACCGGGAGGTGGACCACAGGGTTGGCCCATTGGTGCGAGACAAATGCTATACAGACTGGCCTTGGGAACGGATTGCCACGCGAATGATACAGGATGTTCCGATCGTGGATTACCGTTGGAATAATAATTCGTGAGCCCCAGTGCGACGGTTGGAGCCGGGCTGATCAGGATGGGAGCGGCTGGCTTTGCCAGGGAGATTTGGCGCACAGCCTGTTGGTAGAGACAGCCAAACGTGCGGTTACAGGCTGCGACGGTCCAATGAAAGGGTCCGTTTCTCAAGAATGTCCAGTCGCTCGATGGGCTGTATGATCTTGGCGATTGGCTTATATTGACAGGCACTTGAACCACTAGGGTAGTGTCCGTTGTCGTGGCTTGTTTAGGGCATGCGATGCCTGGTTTGGAGAGACACAATAAAAAATAGTCAACTCCTTGGAGGGCATCATATCCCCAATGGAATGTCGGACGAAGTGTCTCCAGGACACTGTTCATCCCTGGTTCCTCAAGTTTGGGTGGGGGCAGTGGCCATTGAAGTGTTCTTTGGCTCGACTGTGAACAGCTTTCCGCTATTCCCCCTCCTAGAACGAGTTTATTCGGATTGGGAGCACAGGCTCTGATTAACCAGTGGAGACGTTTTCCCTGGAACCGAATCGGTAGTGTGACATCATACCGGTTGATGGTGATCGGGGTGCCGGTTGTGTTTTGGGCTGACCCAGCAGGCGGTTCGATTCCCAATTCATATTGAGCGGTTCCCGCCTGCGCTGCAGCTTCCACTGTCTTGAATACGATAGACGTCTGAGCGGCTCCGCACACCGTGCCAGCTTCAGCCACACATAATTCGTACCGGGTTTGGGCAGGATTCGTGGAGGGCGGATGCCATCGAAATGACAACGCGGGATTGGCGAGAGAAGCATTCGGTGCCGGTTGATCCAGTACGGGAACCGGCGGGCTTCCCTGAACCTGGACTTGAGGATTGCCCGGAAGTTGGGGCGTGACCGTGGGCTTGGATGTTGAGGGAACGGGGGAAAAAGAGAGCTTAGGGCTGGAGGGACGTTTTGCCGTCAAAGCCTGCTGAATTTGTCTTTGTGACAGCGTTGCCCGCAAGATTGCTCGCGATTGAATTCCGCTGGAAGATCCTCTCGCCTCCAGCGCTTTTCCATCAGGGAACAGCAGCAAGAGATGTATCTTCCCCGTTTCAGATTCGATGATCACCGCTGTCTGAGTTTGTAGAGATTCCTCATGGTTGATTGTGGCCGCTTCAATGAGAATGGCGTCTTTCCGTTCTGCTGGAATGAGTCGCAGCCAGGGATGCGCCGGCTCCACCGTATAAGTATCGGGCATGACGAGATAGGGTGTTCCGTCGGGACTCACAAAGAATACGGGCTGAGTAAATTGAACGACAACAGGGTCTTGTATGGGAACTTGTTCCGCTACACTTACGCTAGTGAGCAGGCCCATGAATAGAAGAATTAACAGTATGTTCATTGTCCCAAGTCCCCCTTGTGGGTGATTATGCATTCCCGATTTTCCACATGGCTCTACCAGATTTTTGTCTTTTGCACTTCGTAGAAGACGGAAAACGTATGGTCAAAGCGTCCTTGATCGGTTCCTCGTAATCCTTGGATCAGGGCATAGCAACTGGTGTTGCGGCTTTGGATTTCGAGCAAGTTATCGCTCTCCAGCCAGCCCAGCGGACTCGCTGAGTCGGTCCGATGACTTTTCCAGTTCCTACGTGGGATGTCTCCAAGTTTGTCGTCGCTCCCGGTGGTCAGTAGCTCGACCACTTCTTCACCACAGGATGCTCGATCGCAATCATAGGCTACGCCCCACACCGAGATCTCATCGCCTGGGATGGCCTCGGGAAGGGTGGCGAATGGCCTTCCAACGTAAATCTGGGTTCCCGATTCGAAATTGTTATAATTGCCGAAGTCGAAATTACTCACGGACGTGCGTTCGTAGTAGCCATTCTCTGGACTGATGCTTGCCCGGAATGAAAACTTTAAGTCGCCTGGGCTGGCCTCATCACAATCATGAAAGAGGTCGATATACCGGACGCTGAATATGACCCGCCACACGGATTCCGGGATGTATACGGTCGCGGGGGTGGACCAAAGACATTTCCTGGGGGTACAGGCCGCGACTTGCCACCGTACCCCCTTTCCCGCCATTGATCGTAGCTGATTCAGGATGGGAATATCGGTCTGTAACTTACCATTGTTCCGGCTTACGTCTTGTTCCAATAGATTTCCGGAAGCCGCACAGGCGGTTCCCTGCGTAAAGACACACAGTTTGAATTGCGGTGCGTTGGAGTTGGAGACCCATTCGAATGCCCGGCTAGGACGTAACGTGATGCCACCGTTGCGTAGGGTTGGCGCTTGAGCGATCGTGATAGGCCGGACTTGAGGTTGGATGGCGCAGTTCCCATCGGTGGTGCAGGCGGACACTGTCCAATTCATCTGTTCTCCGAAAAACTGGGTGAGGTCCGGCGCAGCCACCGTGTTCGACGGACCAATCCTTTTGATGACGACGGAATGGGGATTGCTGCCAGGCGCGGTCTCGCGTGATGGGCATTGGACTCCCGGCTTAGAGACGCACACCAAATAATACGTCGCCTCGCGAACCTCCGACCATTCAAGGCGGGGTTGTAAGGTGGTGACCGTGGCTCCGGATTCAGGAAAACGTAATTGCGGGGGGCGAAGTCCTGTGGACCACACCAGAATCCGGGAAGCCGGAGCACTGCATTGGCCATCCGAGGTGCAGGCTTGAACGCTCCATCGTATCCGCTTGCCCCGATACTGATACGAAATGATTTGGGATGTGGCAATGGTGGTCCCCGATGTCGCCGGAACCGGCGTCGGACCCAAGACATAGCCTGAGGGATTATCGGCCTCCTCCATTTTAAATCGATAGGACGAGATGCCTGGACCTGACGTTGGGGGATGCCAGGTGAAATATTTTTGTGGGGAGGCGGAACCGGTAATTTCGAAATTTTCTGTCGGACTAACGAGAATCGGGGGATTCGGCACGGGTTTCCCGGTTGTCTGGAGAGGAGGCTGAGGAACATTGATGCCGCCTCCCAGTCTCGGCCCCGGTTGGATGCTCAGTTGTCCTTGGTTTATGGTCGGCGTACTCGACGAAACTTTCGGGCTTGTGGAAGATGAGGCCTGGTTCAGTGCGAGCGTTCGGCGGGCGGGAGAAAGAGTCCGTAACCCTCCTCGTGGACGGATGCCGGAATACGTGCCGACGGCTTCCAGTTGTTTGCCGTCCGGCAACAACAAGACTAAATGATGGCGATCCGCCTGTTCTCCTTGGACCGAAAGGGCCGATGGTTCCGTGACCGCTTCCTCATGTGGTGCGGTCACGGCTTCCAAAAGAAGCGCATCGACGGCTTGTCCGTCGCTCGGGGTTACGCGTAGCCATGCATCGGCTGAGGCCAGTTCATACTGTCCGGCTTCGAGGATGATGTCGCTGCCCTCCGCATTCAGAAAGTGGACGGGTTGCTCCAAGGTAATGATCGTACCGGCTAGGGCCGGGGCAATGCTTATTATAGAGGAGGCGAGAATCGCCACGGCCATGGATAATACGATCGTATGTTTTTTGAATTTCATAAGGCCTCCTTGTGGTGCGAGGAATCTGATTGCCTTTTGCTCTTTTTGGTGTTACCGAGCGGCGGCTTCGGCCAGTTGCAGCACGCTGCGGTTGTAGCGTTCCAAGGCTTTGCGGGTGTCCTCCGTATGAGTACTGGCCAAAAGAATAATTTGCTGTTTCGAGGGTAAATACCGGAGCAGTGCTGATAACGGCCCGGCATGACGTTGAATGGCGGCGTAGGTTTGGTTGTTTTTCAATGCATTCTTGGCCTCATCGATGACTTTGCCATAGGCATAATGGGCTCCGGCTTTGACACTGCCTACGATCAGATTGTTAATGGTCAATTTCCAGATGACGTCCGGCGTGACTTTGGCGATGCCGGATACGATTCCACCGACTTCAGGAACGAGGCCCGCGGCGCTTTGGACGACAGTCCCCACGGTTTGTTCGCCGAAGTCCAGCAGTTCCACTCCCGATCGAATGAGAAAACTCCCGCCTCCCGGTAATTCGCTATCGATGTAGTTTTTCCCCACCACCCGGATAATCTCCATGCCGATGTCGATGTACAAGGATTCCGTCCATGGCGTGTTGGGATCCAAGGCCGTCCGGACACCGGTCAAGGCCTGTTGGCGTTGTGTAGGGTTATTGAGGAATTTCGTCAGGGACTCAACCTGGGAGGCCGCTCTGGACAACTCACGGGGGTTTAGTAATTGGTCGGCCAATACCGCATTTTTGATGTCGATGATGTCGCCTAAGCCGGGAACGATCTCCCCCAAGAGGGCCTTGGCATCTTCTCCGGAAAACCCTCGGCTCACGATGCCATTGAAGGTCGTTCCGCCATCGGCTGTCCCTCGTTGTTGCAGCGGGATGCCTCTTGATTGGGTCTTGGCGCGGGCGATGTCTTGTGGTGTCAGGGTTAAGGCCGCAGACACCAGGTCTCCAATTTGTTTACTCAAGCTCCCATACAGAATGGGCGCTACCTGGTTGTCAAACATGCGTTGTCCTTGAGCCTGGATCGTCTGTTGAAGTTGTCCAGATGTGGCTTGGATCGCCTGCAGGTGGGGCCGGACGAACTGCATGAGGCAGCGCCCCCCTGGGCCCTTGTTGGCTAATTTTTCGAGAGATCGAAAGGCCATGGCGATCACTTCCGGTCCTTGTGGCGCAGTGCGGGAGGGATTCCGAAGGGTTTGCAGTTGTTCGGCCATGATCTCCCCAAAGCTCCGTTCCCACTCTTGCATGACCTCTTGAAAAAGCCAGTTAGCGAATGCCGGCGGACTGGTGGCAAATCGCTGCACCAATTGCGGTACGTTCGCAGCACCCTGTCCCGATTGTTGCCGGAGACAAGTGAACAGGGGGTCCAGGTTGAGCTTTCTGACTGCCTCCAAGGTTTGAATTTCGCTTTCCAGTTGGGCGACCATGGGATTGTTTTTGAGATTGTTGACTTGAGTTTGAATGGCCCCTCCAATGGCCTGACCGGCTTGTCGGGCTCCTTGTTCGACTGCTCGTTTCGCACGCAACGCTGCCGCTTGCGCGTCTTGCATGCCCTGCTGCATCCCTTGTTGCACCTGCGAAGCCGCCTGCCGGGCTCTCTGTTGGGCTTGCTGGGCAGCCTGTTGGCCTTGTTGAGCTGCTTGTTGTGCGGTTTCTTGAGCCTGTTGCCCCGCCTGTTGTGCCGCATTGGCGGCGTTTTTGGCCGCTTGATTGGCAGTCGATTTGGCTTGGTTATAGGCATTAGTCGCCGTGTTTTTTGCGTTGTTAAACGCTTGTCCGAGATTGAACCCTCTGGGGCGGACTCCACTGTAAGTGCCTGTGGCTTCCAAGCTCCGTCCACCTGGTAACAAGAGCATCACATACTGATGATCGGCTTCATCGGGAGCGTTCCCGGAAAAGGCCATAGCCAAGGGATGCTCAAGGGTAAGGGGATGAGTCCGCTCCTTCGCTTCGATGAGGACCGCATCTCGACGTTTCTCGGGAACCAATCGAACCCACTCTTCTGCGGGTTCCACGTTGTAGGTGCCGGGGTCGACTTCTACATCACTTCCGTCGGCCGCCAGAAAGTGGACGGCTTTGTCCAGCTGGATGGAGGTAAAGGGATCGTCTATGGCACCCAGGCTTGAGTGAGGGGGCCAACAGATGACAGCCAAGAGACAAGTCAGCAGGCATAGGGGGTATCGAGTCATGATAGGCATACTCCTCTTGTTGAGTGATCGAGGCATAATGGACAACTTAGGGGCCGAAAATGGTTGGACTCCCTGAGATAACTTTTCCTCCGGACACAATACTTCCGACGGTGGCCATTGGTTTGCTGCCATTATTCAGTTTGACCTGTGGGGCTTTGAGGTTCAAAAGGGCGCCACCTTCCACGTTGGCAGTTTTCCCACTTTTGATCAGCAAGTCTTTGGCGCTAGTGAGTGTGAATTCATTCTCAACGGTGAGAGTGGTGTCCTTTCCTGAGTTCAGGGCTAGAGCCTTCGTGGCTTTTAGGCTGAGATTTTCAGCTTGGATCGTCGTTTCCGTTTGAGAAACCTGAACCACGGACCGCAGGAGATTTACTTGACCTTGAAGGGTGACGACCTGCTGTTGGAGAGCCGTGATTTGTTGGTAGAGATAGTCTGGTGTCAGTTGCAATTGAGGAATCGTGCTGCCCCGTTGGGGAGCCATCTGATGCGGCTGGGCCTGCCGAAAGCTGGGATCCGCTGCCAAGGCGACAGATAATTGTAGCGCAAACAACAATGCGATGAGGGGGATTTGGAATGGTCTCATGAGAGAAACTCCTCTTGTCGTAAGGTCCAACGTCACGTTTTGCCTGGGCAGGAAGGAGAATGCCTCCTTCCTGCCTAAGTGGTTGACAGGTATTTGGTTCTCTTAAAAGGCCGATTGATACCAGCGTCGGTTTGCATCGTTTTGGCACGTCGACATTCGGACGTTCGTTGCATTCATGGCTCGGGCGCATCCGCCTTCCGATGTCCAGGACTTCAAAAAGTCTCCGCTTCCGAAGGGAGGAGTTCCTTGAAAGACCCAAGTTTGGTTGTGGGCACTGGTGGGGTTAGATGAGTTGGCGCAAGTCCGTTGTCGCAGGACGGTCCCGACTCGTTCGATACATTTTCCGGAGTTCAAGTTGATGATCTTGTCCCCGCCTGCATACACCCCTTGCTCCCGGTACCACCGGCGGCTTTTCGTCTCTGAACAAGTCGACATGATAATTTCGACATTTTCGGCAGTGCTTCCGCCGTTCGGGCGCAGACATCGTTGGGTGGTTTCACTTTTCACCTTAATGGGAACAAATCCGAGTCCTCTGGATTTTACGTGACAGGCCGGTCGTTCATCATTGTCCACGCAGTCTTGAGGGGCTCCCGCATCCGTTCCCTCCATGGCTGGGTCATTGCCCGCTTCGACCTCCTGGATTTCTTCCACCGAGGCGATTTCGGATGGGGGCGTCTGTGTGGTTGAGCAGCCCACGACAAAGGTGAATACAAGGGCCGAGAGACCCAGATTCTTTAGAAGGGTGAGGGTGGTTGGACATGAGTGTTTCATGGGTACCAACTCCTTTCTGTACTAGGGGAACATGAGAATCAACAAGCCACTGCCTTCCCCGATACACAGCGACATGCCATCGTGAATCGTTTTGAGCGATAAGTGTCAGAATGGCATTGTTTGCAGTCGCCCCATTTCTCAAGAGCGATCTCTCACTGCCATAGCCTCCTTATTGTGTGGTGACCTTTGATCCTTTCATGTTGACCTGGCCAGACCCCTTGATTTGGATGTCCTTGCCTTGCAGGAGAATATCTCCGTTTTTATTCAGTATGATCGAGGCTTGTCCCGTTTTTAGGATCAATTGATCGCCCGCCGTGATGATCGTACGTTTCCCGGCCATCAATGTGAGATCGCCACCCGCTTGGTGAATGGCATTGCGTCCTGCGGTGTGCTGCGCATCTTGTTCGACAGAGACAGACTGGGTGGTTCCGATTGCAATGGATTGTGTGGTGCCGATCCGTTCAGAAACAGCCTGCCCGATGTGCAAGACCTGTTGTCCACTGATGGAGGTTTGGACATTGCCTCCTGTCGTTTCCTGTTTGTGCTGGGGCGCGGTGATGCGTATGGTGCCGTCTGGCGACGCATCTATGATCCTTGTTAGGCGTGTGACTTCCTGTTGGAGGATCGACACTTGTCGTTGTAACTCGAGAACCTGTTTGGTGTTTTGTGGATCAGCCGCATGCGCAAGGGATCCGTGAAGCCACAAGCTGACGATGAACGTGAAAATGAGTATCCGCATATGTCATTCCTTTCAAGGGTGAACAGGATTGAATGGGGAATCATTGGGTTTCCATATTTTTCAAGTCAGTCGCTTGAAGGTCTTGGGAGGTTCAAGCCCATTTATTGGATGAAATTGTGTGGGGGTTGCTAACGGTTAGTGTAAAGAGGCCAAGTCACGAGTGTGAAGTCAATTTCCACAGTTTGAGGAGATTTTTCGGCACAAGATTCAATATTTACGAAGAATGAGGTAGGTATTTATTCCAAGCGTTCACGCAGAAAGAGACAGATGGAAAAGCCGTACTCCGTGTCAGTCTGAACCGACTTAGAATAAATTCGTACGGTACTGAGATGAAAAGGGAGAGAAGAGTGTTTTGGGAGAAATAATTAACGAGAAGAATGTATTGAACGAAAGCCCACACATCCAGGAGCTTCCTCGCAGATTACTGGCTTGATCTTGTTCGATCCAGCTCATGCTCATGTGCCAATCATTTTGTGCGGGATTGTGATGATACTCCGCAAGTGCCATGGACCATACAATTGAGGCTGATCCTGAACCAGGGAAAGAATTTTTCCATTGATAGGCATGGCACTATTATTGAGGAGGAGTATTGAAGCGTTTCCGGATTGAAGCAGCAATTGGTCATATTCATCAATGGACATATGCTTTGCCGTCATTGCTGGCGTGTTCCTTGCCCGCTCACTCCACGATTCCCCAACGTGTCTCTCGTCACCTCTTTTAGTTATTGTTGAAGGATGAGGTCGGCGTCCTGAGACCCTCAGGTGAAAAGCAACAACCTAGGGGTAAAAATGAGGCAGAGAGTACAGATCTTCATTTCTTTGCCTGATCAGATCATATGACGTACTTCCATGCATGAATAACGATTGCATGCATGCTTGTTTGGTCTGCGACCTTATTGTTTCAGGTATGTTCCCCCGCCGAAGGCGAACCCTTTGATAAAGCCGTTTTCCATGATCAATTTGAATTCCTTTGACCCATATTGGGCATACGGGTTATCGGGTCCTTCAGCCAATAACCGCTGGTTGGCAAGGTCGGGTACCAATCGCCAAGTGGCTCCAGCTTTATTCGTCCAGCGGAGTGTGGCGCCCTCCTGAGTAATCGAGCCTTCATGCCAAGCGTTTTGGACCGGGTTGTGGCGGTAGACTCCCAGAACCATTGCCGGTGTCAGGGGCGTTTGTGCCGGTCCTGGGCTGGGGAATTCGGTCAATCTCAGGGTTTCGCAGTACATTTCTACTTTGACGAGTGGGGTGGCGTTGGTGGGGGAAAGGGTTATGGGCGACATCCGAAAAATACCGAGATGTTCAAAGTTCAGTTTGAATAATACCGTTTGCTGGTCAGGTGCCAGGAACTCCAATGACCCTGAACGTTCGTCGGAATCGGAAGATTTTCCATTAATGACGAATTGTTTAAACCATTCGGTAAAGGGACCGGCCTGTGTGCGAGGGAGAGTTACGACCAGATTTGGTGTCTGAATGGGTCCGCTGGTGAACGAAAGCCTGTCCGGGGCCATGCTCAGGGATTGTTTCCAGACCAAAGAGTCCACTTTCACAATATGGGCGCATGCGGATTCCAGTCCGGAGATTCCGACGCGGAAATGAGAGGACAGCCACCCGCCTAGATTGACTCCTGTTGGAAAGGCTATCTGGCTGCCTCCGGATTGATAGCTCCATTGCCGGGGCTTCAATTTCAGACCAATTGAGGCCTGAATGGTCGAAGTCCGATCCAGGGCGGGGAACGTGACCTCAGTGATGAACGCGTCGGTAAACATTTGCCGGTCCAAGAGTTGGTTTCCCATGCTCATGGTCAGAATGCCTCCGCTTCTTTTTGGCGCCTGTTCGCCCAATGCCTGTTGGATCCAGAGATAGAAATCCTTGGTCATATTATTTCTACATTCGAGAAAGACGTCCTCAGGCACAATGGTGGCCAGATGTTTCTTGGAAGACAAAGATTGGCCCAGCCGTCCTTCCACCACTTGCCCAGAAGTAAATCCACTATCCAAGGAGATGATCGGGCCTGCGATTTGGCCCCCAAGATCCAAAGCGTAACGGACGGAATCAGATGGCGGTGCAGCCGCCAAGGCGGATGAGGCCTGTCTGAGTGGAAGTGGCAGGCCCAAGGCCAGGATTCCACCTGTGAGAATTCCAGCCTTCTTGAGAAACTCTCTTCGGGAAGGTTGGATATTGGCTGGTGTGGGGGTGTGCGGTTGCATTGTTCGGTTCTCCCTAAAAAAAATAGTCATCGTTGGACCATGAGCCTATTTCATGTGAGTCGTTTATCAAGGGGGTAGGGTTCATTGTCGGCGTATCTTTGTTATATGGAATTTCTTGGATTGGGGGAGCGTACTTGAGGCGAAGTGGACATGGAAAGGACCCGGTATTGCAATGTACGATTTCATTTTTTTTCGATGCTTATCAGAAGAAATTGAAGGGGAAAGAGATTTTCTGCAGCCTGGGGAGGTCAGATAAGAAAAATTATCTTCTGGGCCGGGGGCGCCTTGTGTTCATAAGGGGAGAGAAAAAATCCTGGAACGAAAAACGGAAGGTAGGGAATAACACATTGGTCGGTGAAAAACCTTCTATGGTCCTTGAATATGGGACCGGTCATGTTGGGCCGGGGGAAACAGTCCGACTTGTTCAAAAAGGCCTGCACGCTGTTCGAGAGCAATGGTGTCAGTAGGATGAGATTGAATGCGTTCCGACAATGCCCAAAAGGCATCGTACCACAAGCCGGCTTCCATCAATTGTTCCAGGGGCGCGGCTTGCAAGGTCGGCTGTTGCGGGATATTGATCAGGTTTGAAGGTGGCGTAATTCTCATGATCCATCCACTGGTGACCAGAGATTCTCCTTGAGTGGAACCTTGCAGCATGATTTTCCACTGATACGTCGTGTCTGGGTGAAGTTTTATCCCATAATCTTTGAGTTCAACTTTGTGAATGCCTGGCCGAATGGGCGGAAGCATGCGGACATCCAAGAGCATTTGCGTATTATTTTCATCGGTGATCATGACGTCTACGGGATGATCGGTTTGATTCCCGATAAACCAAAAGAGCGCGGGCTGTTCAAAAATGGTCAAGCCGATATGATCCGGGGAGAGGACTGAAAGAAAAATTGGATCTTTTCCCGTCTCTTGTTTGTCAACAATGATGCGTTTGCCTTGAGATGCGACTTCTGGGGCCTGATACGGAAGAACCGGTACCGAAGTTGAAGTAATGCTAGGAGAGCTTGCTGTGGCCATCGAATCTTCTAATATAGGCTCTTGTGCGATGGGATGAACAGATTTCGGAGTTTCGACGACCGGAACGTGAGGCGAAGGTGGAACGTCTGGTGTTGAGGCTGTGGGCACAGGTTCGGTTCTGAGCGAGGGGCCGGATGGGGGAGCATGAGTCGACCCTTTGGCTTCTAGCCGAATGCCACCAGGCATGAGCAGTTCAATGAGATATTCGTTATTTTTCTGCGGTCGGGTGAGAGCCATGGGTGAGAACAATTCATATTGTTCATGAGTTAATGCATCGGCGTGGATCACCTGGGCAGCCCCGGGAGAGGTTCCCTCAGGGATCAGTCGCAGTGTGGTAGATCCGGCCTGTTCGATAAAATATTTTCCGGGACTGAGGGCGATTGACGTTCCATCTGGAGCAGGAAAGTGGAGGGCACGACTTAATACAATATTAGGTTGTCCTGCGACTCCCACCGTGACGGAGGTTACGAGATAACAGACACCCATGATGAGGGTTACAAGGAAGCGGTTCATATTGATTCTCACGACTCTCTCGGACTCGAGAAAACACCTGTTTAGATAGGTTAGAGGTATACCTTACGAGAATTAGTCAGTATGCGCAATCCTTGGCGGCGAAGGTGCTGAATGGGTTTCAAGGGTGGACTAAGAGCGCGAAGTCTGGCCGATTGTGGGGCAAGCTATAAAAGAGTGTGATGAGTTGGGGGAGAAAAGAGAGTTTGGGATTCTACGCGGGGTCTACGGGTTTTGGTTTTTTGAGTGGCGCAGGTCGCCGAACAGTTTGGCCGCCTTGCGCAGGATACTTATTGGCTAGTCTTGTTTCCCATTCCCCAATGAGCCCTGAAAGGCCCAGGTGGCCCCATGTTGAGAGGAGGAACGTCCGCTTTTTAGAGTCTTGTTGCTTTGTCATTGAGTCCTCAGCAAAAATTTTTAATACAAAATCAGTGTTTGTTAAATTCCCCATTTGTGGGGTTTTGGCATCTCTTTACCTAGAAATAAGGGAATTCCCTTTTTCTGATTAAAGAAAAAGCAATCTTGATGCCAAGTGAGATTTTAACGAAGAAGCCTCCGAACGGAGGTATTCAAAAGCAAAGGCAGGGGATGAGAGATTGGGGACGTCATAGAGGTAAGCGAAACCCATGGGAATGTACTGTTTGGTGATGTTGATGGGCTCAGTCTTCCAAATATAGGCCAATGGGTGTGATGAGTGCGAAAAGCCAGTAATGAATCCGTGCTCACAACACTGACCCTTGGATTGGTGAATCACTGACTCAGACAGTTTGACGGGTGTTGTCAATGCGTTGACGGATCTTATGTTTGTATACAAGGGGAATCTGTGTGAGTTTTCCATTGTGACAGGGAAAGAAATATGAATTCTCGTAAACGGTTCAGATGGGTTTTTCCGCTGATACCCTGAGAAGTCTGAACCCCCTGGGAAATGATAATTTCCCAGGGGGTTCAGGTAAATAACAAGGTGAAATAATGAGCCTGTCAGGATTATTGGAGCTCGGGAGCTTCACCCTCCGTAGGTACTTCCATTTCCCCCAATTCCTCCTCCATGCCTTCCGGAGCTGGTGCCCCTTCTAGGCCTCTTGGCCGAATCAGACCTGGTTGGATACCCGGTTTGATCTGAAGCTTGGGTAGAACGAATTGGCCAGGAAGTTTCCCTGGGATTGGAGCCCGTTCCGTAATTTGCTGAATGTCGGCTTTAAATTGCTGCAACGCCTTTCCCTTAAAAGATTGCCCCAGTCCGTCAGGAATAGTTGGGGTGATTCTATTGTCTGGTTCAACCCGGAACCGTGTGCTGGGATTTAACAGAATTTTTGTGGCGACTTTTTGGCCTTTTACCTTGACTTGAGGGCCATTACGTAAAAACATGACGTAACTTTCCCCTACCTTGTACGCTTGGTCATCATGAATGTTAATGGTGTTCGCCACGAATGGGGTCGGTCGAGAGGGGGGATTGGACGCTCCTCTGGGTTTGGGCGGGGCATCCTTCATGTTCGGCATGTCATTCCGGGTGACAGGAATGCCAGCCGTCCGGAAAACTTGAATGTCTTGGGCCGGCTGTCCTTTCATGGCCCCCTTGACCTTCATACTGACGACTTCAATGGCAATTCGTTCAACATTCCCGGGCTCTCCCGGAGCAGGAATGACTAAGTCATCGGCACGCTCAATATTGGTAACTTGGGCTTCAACAACCTCTTGAGCCAACCCTTTGGCCTCTGCAAGATTACGAGGTTCAAACGCCCAGGCCGCCATCAGGACCGGTTCGGGTTTATGGAACGCATATTGATATCCGACTTGTCCGGCAAAGGCCAGAAACAAGATCGCAATGGTTCCTTGAAGAAACCGATTGAAAGAGTTCGAGTTCATAGGTGCTCTCCTTGTGGTGTGTACGATCATTGAGTGATCTACCAGGTGCCCTTGCGTGGTTAATACATCGAATTAATGTCAGACCAATTGTGACTGTTGGTGTAATTCGAGTTGGGGCTGTAATAGCCTTTCGCCATGCATCCATTGGTTGCACTATGGTCCAGCCCGAATGTATGCCCCACTTCCTGACATTGCACACCCTGCACGCTGGCGCTTGAATAATTGTAATAGGTGTTAAATTGTGCATGGGCATGTTTAATCCTGCACCAGCACCATTTATCCCACCAATCAAATTCGTATTCTTTGATGGAGGCCAGGCCCGCCCAGCCCGTATTGCCCGCATTGGCCCCGAAGACACTGACATCGGTATGCGATGATTTTAATGGGAGCTTGAGGTCGGTATGGTCATCCCAATCTTTAATGGCGGCTTTCGATTCGGTTTGTTTGCTCCCATACACCCACATGTTGATGGTGCTTTTGTCCCAATGCCAATTGCCCCATTTGTGTGCGTTACTGACCTGAACATTCAGGGCCAATAATCCAAGAGCAATCAGAGCAAGAAATCCGGTCAGGATTTTCCCTCTCATGTGCAACCTCCTTGAGTTTGATGATGGATAGACCGGGATATCTGCACGGTATCCCGCGAGTGTTGGCTGAGTCTTTCTATACTTTTTAAATATTGGCATGGGGTTAAGGGACGTGTTGGGTAATGGGTTCCCCGAGCACCGTCTTTATTTGATTGAGAAACTTACGGTCTGTGCCCACGTACAAGACGATAATTTTTCCTGCGGTGAAAAAATGAGGAGGATGAACCCATTGCACAGCCGTTTGTCCAACAGTCATTCCATCCGGGGAAATTTCCTCAGCCTGAGATTTGGCGGCGTCCGCATCGGAGAATTCAAAGACTTGGATGTCCTGACCCTCCACGTGGAGGGTTTGTCCGGGTACAGGGAAAAATGGTTGTGTGACCGGACCCGTGGGTTCAACGGTGAAGCCTTGTGTTCGAAGGGTATCGACCAAGCTGACGTGATCGTGAACCGGACCACCATGAGACACCGGGGGAGCATCTGAACCACGGCATCCCATGACCGTAAGGAGGAAGCACAGGGTTCCACAAAAGCGAAGCGCCTTGGCCCGGCTCAATCGGCGTAGCACGCTCTTCGTACGACTCTGACTATGCGATGAAGGGATTGAGGAAAGTCGTGCATTCATGTCCTACTCCTGTGGTGAAAAATCCCATGAACAGAAAGTGGGACCGTCCCAAACCGTCGAGGGATCATTGTAGTCGACTTTGCGGAAAAAGCAATGACGGAAAAGAGAATTATGGAAAAGTTCATGGTAGGCTAGCCAAAAGAGTTTCATTATTTGTATTTGTGAGTCGGAAGGCGACCGGCCATGGTTCAAAACGAAAAAAAATCAAAAATACAACTGGTTAGTATCGTGATGCCGGTTTATAACGAGCGAAAAACCATTGAAGCGATTGTGAAGCGAGTTCAAAAAACGGAGATCTTCAAAGAACTGATTATCGTGGATGATGGATCCAACGATGGGACACGGGAGTGGCTTCAGGAGCGGTTCGGGCCTGGCTGCGGTCGTGAAAATGTACGAGGGGAATCGTCTGATCAGTGTCTGGCCGAATTGGCGCCTGTCCAGGTCATTGTTCACTCATCGAACCAAGGAAAAGGCGCGGCCCTGAAGACTGGATTTCAAAATGCCAAAGGCAGCATCCTAATCGTACAAGACGCCGATTTGGAATATGATCCTCAAGCCTATCCTCGTCTCTTGGAGCCCTTGCTGACTGATCAGGCGGATGTCGTCTACGGCTCTCGATTTTTGGGGGAATGGCAGGGAACGTGGCCATTGATATCTTATTGGGGCAACAAGATGTTTACTGGCCTCGCCAATGCGTTGACGGGATTGGCGATCACCGACGTCTGGACAGGATACAAGGTCTTGAAAAAGGAAGTCCTGGAGGCCATCACTCTGGAAGAGTCAGGCTTCGATATGGAACTGGAGTTGACGTTAAAAATCGCCCAACAACATTGGCGGATCACAGAAGTTCCTATTTCCTATGCTCCCCGGAGTAAAGCCGACGGGAAAAAAATCAGATGGAGAGATGGTCTGCAGTCAATCAGGACGTTATACCGCTACCGTACTCGACGGTTGTCATCATCAGGGTAGAGGGGCTGTTAACGGAGGACAGGTCTCCTGCGACGGTCCGATCTCGATAATCACCACATCCTCGTCATCGTAAGCAATCTTCGATAGTTCAGGAAATGCTTCCATTTGGTCGCGATGGGCTTCCTGCCAGGATCGGTCGATAACGAGCGTGTCGACCTTCAGTTCGTTGCCTAGAAAACAGAGCAAAAACGGAGAAGGGAAATTCTTGGCCATATCTGATTGGAATTGGATATAGCCCGGGGGAAAAAATCCGGAGTATCCGTTAATAAGAGGTTTGTGATGGATCGTCTGCGCCAGCATCCGGGTGGTTTCGATTTGATAATCGGAGACGTGAAGGCCGGAGGGAAAGGGGACATGGGCGAGAATCCGGCGTTCTGGATGTGTGCTCAGCCATGTTGTCCACGGAGAAGGCGATGAAGTAGGAACATGGGCCAGTGGTTGGGGGACTGACAGATTTTCGGCCATCCCACACACCATGATAAGCCCAAGTATGATCCGATGAATCCAAGCCGTATTGTGAATATAGAGATGCCGAATCCCAAGCACACCCAACAAGCCCAGGAATATCTGCACAAAAATAGCAAATCGAAACGGACTTCGTAATTCATGAAACCCAGGCACCCAATCCCGTAGGAACCCCAAAGTCATTCCTCCGTCAAGAACGGAATGGGTGCCCAACGACAGCAGGAAAGCCATGGTTCCGCTTCCGATGGCATACCACGTCCATCCGTATGACTCGCTGCTTTTAATCCCCTGAATCCCCCCCCAACCTGCCATTGCGATCAGCACGAATCCCGGGAAGAGGCCTCCGGTGTCCGAGAGAAGGTCTTCCCGCGGAGGGAAGGGAAAGGAGCCGGAAATAGGCTTAGAAAGATAATCCGAAAAACGGGCGGAGAGCAGATTGACCAGATGTTCAGACCGTGTGAAGTCTAATGATTGATGTAGGGTTATGGGATACCAGGCATACCAGCCGGCCACCAACAGAACCCCCATGGCGACCCCTCCCAATTTGAGAACCGCTCCGGAGGACATATGTTGTTGGGCCAAGGCCAGGAGCCCGGCTGGGAACATGAACAGAACGAATAAGAGTGCCAGTTGTTGGGAAGTGAAGAGGAGAACGAGTAAGCCAATGCCGGTCCAGATGGCTGTCCGCCATGATCCTTCGCGCCCGAATCGGATGAATCCTTCCAGCGCCCATAACACACCGAACAAGGGAATGAGGGGAAGAACTCCCAAGAATTTTTGTGTGACCGGGAGGCTGATGAAGAGTAATCCACCCAACAAGGCCGGCCACCAGGGAATCTGGAAGGCTCGGCCCAACCGGTACCCGAATACTCCATTGAGCCAGAGACAGAATAAAATCGCTCCGTTGTATGCGGCAATTGGAGAAGGCAGCCAGCGGCTGGCCAGGAATGCCAACATGCCTGTCAGAGGTTGAGGTTCAGAAAATGTGAAGGTCCCTTCACTGGGGAAAAAAATGGGCGCCTGCCAAAAGTGGGCGAATCCATGCCCTACGCGATCGCCTACCCACCAAAGAGTCCAGGCATTAAACAGTGGAACTGTCGCTTCTTGTTCGGTGCCTAATCCTACCGTTTGTTTCCAATGAAGGGCTAAAGGCCAGGTAACGATTAGGACAGCGATGAGAAGAACCAAGCCAATTCCAAGATTGACTCTGAAGGGATGAGAGTGCTGGTGAGTCACAATCCTTGCCATGCCGAATGTCTTGGGGAGAACAGGGCGATGCGTTACATCAAATGATTTTTGAATTGTCCAACAATCCAGATCGATGGATGCAATGTATCAATATGGATCATGGGAAGGAAGGTGAAAGATATCAGCCTCCAATTAATGAGGAGAGTGAATGACTCGTCTTTGAAAAGACCGTTGTCCAAAACAGAGGGCGTCCCAAAGAAGATCGTCGGCAAGGTCCAGGTGTATTGGAATCGTGATCCCGTCGGCAATCGCGTTGGTTCGTATCCCATAAGATACGACTTGTATCTCAAAGGGAATTTTTCGAGAGAGACCGGCAAGAAGAACCCTCCGTTTTGCGGATTTTTTGGGGTTTTTCGATTGGTATGAAAATTGATAAAGGCATAATGCCTGGTGGTTGGTGAATACGAAAAAATCATTGAACCAAAATCAAAGGGAGAGCGACATACCACTTGAAAAACGAAAAATAACCGACAGGCATACCAAATTGGACGCAGTACAGCGTCGGTGAGGGAACTCATGAATAGCCAAACTGTCATGCATTCGTGTCGGAAGGGTTCTCGGGGGCCACCGGCCCTCTTTCTGCCTGAGGAAGTTTCAGGTTGATTCCCTGGGGTTGTCAGGGATTGGTGAAGCAGAAAAAGAAAATGGACAGAGACACAGGTGTCTCATGATGAAATCACTCATTGAGAAGGAGCAACACAATGGTTAGAGAACACAGTCAGACAAGAAGAGCTATCTCCACCATGGGATGGATCACGGCATTGGCAGTGGCAGGAGTCGCCTGCTTCAACCCAGTCGCGCATGCCCATGAACCGCCGCGAACAAGCTTGAGGACCATGACCGATCAGGCCGAACTGATTTTTCAAGGAGTGGTTTCGAAGGTGGAATACGGGATGGCTCAAGGAACCGAATCGGAAGAAGGCGAGCTGCCCCAAACATTTGTGACCTATCAAATTGAAAATATCGAAAAGGGACAAGCCACCGAAGGTAAAAACGTAACGCTGCGCTTTTTGGGTGGACCGGCCAAGGATGGCCGTATTCTGGTTGTGTCGAATTCCCCTCTGTTTGATGTGGGGGAACGGGATTTGGTGTTTGTCCAAAGTAACGGAGAGTCGGACTGTCCTTTGGTCGACTGCGACAAGGGGCGTTTCCGGGTGATCAATAATCACATGTTTACCAATGACGGGCATGAAGTCAGACTGACAGCTCAAGGAAATATCTTCTTTGGCAAACAACATCGGCTGCCTGAGGTGATGAATAATAAGATCGGCAATTTGCCGTTTAATTTTGAAATTGACCCTGATGACGCGGAGGGAGCAGAACAAGGCAAGGGGCAATATAACCAAGGCGAACAGTTGAGAATTCCAGGGGAGCATTTAAATATGCTCAAATTCCGAGATCGTGTGGCCCAGGAAAAAGCCAAAATCCGGCCGGAAAAACTCGCGGCGCTGAAACCGGTCCAGAGTATGCGGCCAGGCCAGGCGTTGAAACTTCGCCCTCATTCTCCTCAGGCTCCCACTATGCGAGTGGCGCCTGAGCGACCGGAGGCTGCCCCTTTGAATGAGTTCGATAAACAAGAAGCTGAATGGTTGATGAAAAATGCCATGAATCCCGTGTTCAAAGAAGGGCCTCCAGGCGGATTGAAGCCCAATTTGCAGATCAAACCGAACTTGGAAATTCAACGGCCACTACTTCCGAATCTTAAAATCCAAAAGCCTCTTCGTGTCATTCCACGCGGGATTGAGTCGGGAGGAGCGGAAGAAGAGGAAATCCTGCCGTTGGAAGGAAATATGCTATTCGATGGCGAGGAGGATCCAGGGCCTATGGGAAATCTCCAACCCTGAAATCCTTTGGGTTCATGCGCAGAATCTCAGAATTGATTAGGACATAAAGTTTAAGCCATTTCACTTTGAACATCATTATCTCGACTGATGGAGGAAGAAATGAAAATCAAACATTTTGTGTTGTTGTCTCTACTGGTCACGGTTTGTTCCCCGGCGGTGGGTCATTCATACGAGAAAATTAAATGTGCCGGGATCACACAGAAATGGGGATCTAATTCGGTGCAGATGCGAGCGTCCGGTACAGGATTCCCGGCCGGACCCTGGAGAAATGCCTTGACGGAGTCAATTAACCTTTGGAACCAAAATCCCAGCAAATTTACCTTCACGTTGAGCTATAACGAACCGGGGGTGGGAAAGGGGAATTTCCAAAATGAAGTCTGGTGGACGGACAACCTGAATGCTCCGGCCGTGGCCTACTATTGGTATACCTGTTTGACCGGGCATCTGGTTGAAGCGGATGTGGTCTTTAGAAACACCACGCCTTACCACTATACCCATAACAAAAAGACCCTCTCGGGGTATGGAGGAGGTTCTCGCTCCTTTCAGACGGTCGCCGTTCATGAATTGGGCCATGCGCTTGGGCTGAAGCACGTGTCCTATACCTATAACGCGATGGGTTCAGATAGCACCCATATGCATGCGAACGGCTCTACCGCGTATGCTTATCCCGGAGAAGATGCCAGTAACGGCGCCGTCGATCTGTACGGAAACGATAACAATACCAATGATGTGGCCATCGCCCATTGGCGATGGACCGGATCCAGTGGAGAATACAGCACCCATGCACGGACCAGGGTTTGGAATTCGGCGGGAACGAGTGTGGTGTCTTCGTTCAATGATGCAGGCGAACCACGATATCGTGTAAACAAAGGCCAACCAATACGCCTTGAAATGTCGTATGAAAACTTGGGATCAGGATGCAAGAATAATGTTCCAGTGAAATACTATATTTCAACCAATGATCTGATTACGACCTGGGACCGGCATATTGGCACCGGCAGTGTTTCGGTGTGTCGAAACACCGTGTATACCACGAAAAATACCACTCTTACGATTCCCAATGATTTAACGAGTGGGGCTAATTACCACATAGGCGCGATCATTGATCCCGATAACGCCATTGCGGAAAGCAATGAGGCGAATAATTCCTCGTATGTGGGGATTCGGATCAATTAGTGGCACGTCCTCTGACTTGGATGAACCAAAGGGAGCGGGTAGATCTTCGTTCTACCCGCTCTCTGGAGGTGAATGGGATGACAATGTTGAGCTGTTTCAGGAGTTGAGCGTACAATTTTTCAATGAGAAACATCGCTTTATGTTGACCGTTCACAACAGATGGGGCTGCCGAGGAGCCTTGAGCCATGTGTAATGCGAGGCCTGCCTATGGATCCCCACTCATCCTGGTTGTGGTAGCCTGGACGCTGATACTGGGACATCCTGGGTATAGCCAGGGGGTGATGAGGGAGCCGGGCTCGGAACCGTCCCTCTCCTACATGGTGAAAGAGGCCGGATTTATTTTTTCGGGAACGGTGGAGAAACTGGAATTTCGTGAGAGTCGAGAAAGTCCTGATGCTCCCAATGTTGTACCCTCGACATATGTTACTTATCGAATCGAATATTTGCTGAAAGGGCGTTCTGCAGAAGGGACTCATTTAACGCTGCGATTTTTGGGCGGACAGGCATCCGATGGCCGGTACTTGGAGGTTTCCCATATACCCCAATTCCAGGTAGGAAGCCGGGATCTTCTGTTTGTTCATCAGAATACAGCCATTGATTGTCCTATAGTGGATTGTCCGTCTGGACGGTTTCGGATTATCGAGGATCTGGTATATGGAAACGATGGGCTGCCGGTTGTGAGTATCCGGAAAGGCCATATCCTTTACGACACTCCGGGAACCGGCTCCTCCAAGGCTCTGAGGCATGAATACGTTGTAGAAGAAATAAACAAAGAAGTGCATCGGCTATATACCCCCAAGGAGCAGGAAGGCTGGCCTCCTGTCCAAAGCTTTCAGCCGGGGCAAGAAAACCCTTCTCCGCTTCAGGAAGATCAATCGCCTCCGGCAGCCATTCCGCCAATGTCAGGGAAGAATCAAACACAGACAGAGGCTGATAGGGTTGAGGAGGAGGCCATCAAGCAGAATCAAGGTAACCCTGTCCTCAGAGAGATTCCCCTCCCTTAATCCACAGGTTTTGAGTTCGAAATATTTGGAAGTCCTAGGTTGACCCCTACGCCATCGTTTTATTTTCCCGCATCGGATCCAGCAAGACACTATGAAAAATTTCTGTCCCCAAACATCCCGCCTCCTTTTCACCGAAGGCGGCAAGGCAACCTTGTCACCTTCTCCATGGAAGGATTTCTCTAATGACGGAACGAATGTCTTCGTCATCATCAACAACTAAAATTTTTGAGATTGAGTGACTGGTCGTGTTCCGGTTCGCAACCAATACGGTTACTGCGACAGGGATGTCTGGCATGTGTATGGATTATACATTTTCCACTACCATTCCCAATGAGTGGGGGGCTCTGTATTCCTGCCTCCCTCCGCTCCATGGTAGAGGTGGACAACTGGTTTGTGCCATTTAGGGGAGTTGGGCAAGGAACCGTTCGGGGGATCGACTTCAATGATACGGTCAACGTCAGTAGCGGTGCTATAGTTCTACTGGTGCAACGAGGTGTGATGCTGGTGCTGAATCCTTAGATTTTTAGGGACTGTCGGACTTTTTGATTTACCAAATATTTCCGGCGCCAGGTGAATAGGATGGCGAGATCACATTCGTGGTAATAACCGTATCTGCCTTCAAGACGCCATGCACGCCCGTCAGCCCGGCTTTGACATCGACCAAACTCGCTTCCAGCTTTACTGTACTGCCGGCAGAGATGTTGAGGATGTTGGGAGCTTGTATCGTGACGGCGCCGGATGAGTGCACGGAAATGACTTGACGCAGTTGGGCAATCTGTTGGGTTTGAACAATGACTTGACTCTGAAGGGTGGTAACGGTCTGCTCCAGGGTTGCTATTTTCGACGTCAGATAATCCAAACGTTGTTCAATCGTTGGGGGCTGTTTGGGCGTTCGGGGCTTCTCCGATGGCAACAACACTCTCCCCTTTGATGGAGAAGAATACCGATCCTGGATATTTGGACTCACATCAGCCGCCAAAGCCTGGGAACTTCCGATGCCAGTAAGCAGGCTGATGAGGGTGATGATGCGTGGAAGGGAGTGCAGTCTTGCCATGGAACATTCCTTTCGGCAGTCATTTTAACGAACTAGATTGGCGAAGCAGGGCCGGTCCTCTTGATTTTTTATCACCGTGTATTATGAGAGTATTAATACTTCCAGGAATGGGTGTAGGAGAAGGCCCCATCAACCGGTGAAAGGCCGACTCCGACTCCAGGACCAAATCCGAAGCCCTGAAACTTCTTGACGGTCTCGTCCAGCATCACATCTACAGCACCGGAAACAATTTTGGATGGTGGACCCGCAGAAATGCCCACACCGGCTCCCCATCCATCAAAGGAGCTCAGCGGCACACTAGGATAAAAGGCCACCTCCGCGGTTAAGCCCACGGCGGCATTGGTAATGGCCTGGGGTCCGATGAACCAATATTTTCCCCCATTGCCATGAAAATCCACGACTCCCATCAACCCGGCTTGCGCGCCTGCTGCAACACCACCGCCCAGGGTGATTTGATAGCCAATATAAAAGTGGGGATCATCAACTCCTCGGCTTTGAATCAAGGCAAAGTTTGGAGCCAAGCCGGCCTGAATGAGTTTTCGCTGCATCTCTCCAATGGAATCCGTACAGAATTGATCGGTTCCGAAAATGGCATCCAGTTTTGCCCGGTTTTGGGGGTTATTCATGGCGATCGCGATTCGCTTTAATTCCGGGACTTTTTGCTGGTGGGCCTGAAGCTTATTGGTGATTTGCGACAGTAATTGATCCCGGAAGTTGGCATCGTGTTTAAAGCTGTTGTCAGCGCTGGTCTTCCGTTGTTTAGCGGTGGGGATAACTTGTTGCATGAACGTCGCCACAGCTTTTCCGGCCTTTAAGGCACCGACCGTTGCCTTGCAAGCCGCAATTTTGGCCAGTTGAGTGGCTTGGGCGGCGGCTTCTTTGGCGATCCGTTCCGCTTCTTGTTTGGCCTTCAAGGCAGCCATGCGAGCCGCTTCAGCCACCTGTTTGGCTTTCGCTGCCGCCGCCGCTGCTTTCGCGGCTGCTGCCCGTCTGGCTGCTTCGGCTCTTGCTCTAGCTTGGGCGGCGGCTTTCTTGGCGGCATCGAAGAGTCCACGGGATTGAATCCCGCTATATGTGCCTGTGGCGACCAGACTGGTGCCATCCGGGTTCAGGTATTGGACCACGTGTACGTCTAATGCATCAGGTTCGGTCCCTGGTGTGGAGATCACGATCGGCACTTCGACACCGACTTCATGGGTACCTTTTTGCGATTCGATTAGGAGGGCGTCCCGGCGTTGAGTGCCTGGAATGAGCCGGAGCCATTCCTGCGCCGTTTCGACGCTGTATTCCCCTGGATTAGCCACGACATCGCTGCCGTCCGTCCCTAAAAAGTGAACGGCTTTGTCCAGTGTGATGGTCGTTGTCTCATCCGGCACTGAGGCGTGAGCGAAAGGAAGACCGGCCTGCAACGATACGCAGGCGAGCAACGAATACAAAAGTTGTTTGGGTTGCGGGAAGGTCATTGGCTGTATCCCTTCATTTATTATTTAGAAAGAAGTAAAAAAATAGTCATCTATCCCATGAGTCGATCTCATGGGAGGTTCGGTTCACCCGTTTTGGCACTTTTCAGAATGTCGTTGTATTGGGATCGGTCCACTAAAAGGGAATTGCTAGGAAATGTCAAGGCAAAAGGGGTTTTGTGGAGAAATTGAGAGAAAAAGGCTGGGCTTTCGTTATGAAAGCCCAGCCGGGGTTTCAGGCGGATTTCGGTGGAGGAGTCTCGTGCAGACTTACCCGGTTTCAAGAGTAGGGAGTTGATCTCGTCTAGAAATATACGAATTCATGGGCACCTTCTTGCTTGGGGTTTGTTCATCCTTTGGTTAGTTGCCTGCCTCGGGCTGTATTTCACCTTCCGATTGATTCGGCATGGGTTCAGCAGCAGGAAGTTCCGCTTCCGGTTCGTGAGAAGGAGCCTCGTCAATCCCTCGTTTCCGAATGCCGAAGGGGATGGATTTGAACACTTTTGGGATAACCGGCTTCACGGTTCCGGGTGACGGTGGAGTAGGAGTTGGGGAGGTGGAAGGAGTCAGGACTCCGTCTGCTTGAAGGACTCCGGAGGGCAGAACGTCTGTCACGTGAGATGGCACGGCAAGGGCTTTCACCATCTGGCATGAATTGGCCGGGATGGCTTTCGCCGGTTGCGGCGTATTTGGGGTGCGGCTGGGATCAACGGCAACTCCAGGCTGACCGGCTTGGCCGAGCGGAGTCAATTGTCCCAGTCGTCCACCGGGACCACCTCCACCAACGACTGGCGCGGGCGGACAGGGATCGGCAATCTCCCGCTCGCAGGTGTCTGGCACATGATTGTTATCGCTATCGAGGGAGGGAGAGGATTTGAAAAATTGCAACACCCCCGGTTGGGTGCTCGGCAAAGGATGTTGTTTTGCTGGACAAGAAACCTGGTATCTCCCCCAAATCGGGTTAGAGTAGGCCAGCCGACCGCTGCAACTGTTGCCCGCCAGGTCGGTCTTCGGACATTGAAACAGAAATTTGTTGTTGGCAAAGATGAGCCCACTGGTTTTGGCAAAGGCCCTGACATAGAACAAGGCGTGGTCCCGTTGAGCGAGACCGAATTGGTTGGGACCCAGAAAGACCTGGGCCTGACCATGGAACGGTGTTTCTGCGGTAATGTTGGGTGCCAAATTCCCACCCTGATTGCCGTCGGTATTGGTGACGGTATTATCCATCAACTTGATCTGAAGGACGCTGGATGGGTCTGGCCGGTACCCTCCATATTCGGCATTGCGATTCGGACCTCGTGGCAGGATTGGTCCGTGGTCCTTGGGCGCAAACGTATTGGCCTGGGTGCCGACGTACACGTCGACCTGGGAAATCGGGCCGAATTCCGGCGAAGATTTCCATTCAATGAGTAGCGGAATGTGTTCACCAGGGTAGAAGTTGAAGGTCGAGCCCATTTGATAGTCAGACTCGTCAATCTTGCCGTTGCGATTTTTATCAATGGCAATACGCAAGGCGGGCCCGTCGGTGACTCCGAACTGTCCCGCTCGAAGCGAGTCGATGACCTGTTGATTCGTATGTCGTTTCACATTGGGAAGCGCGGGTGTTGGTGCCCCTTGCGGGGAACCGACTAATACCAAGTTGCGGGGTTTGCCGATGGCCGTATCGCCGACGGGGGCATCACACCATTGGCCGTTGCAGGGCCGACCGTACCGACGATAGTTCAAATCACCATGAGAATCAGACCCGCCAGCCATAAACCACTTGCGCGGTTCACCTTTAGACAACCAGTTCAGACCTTGTGTCTGTAACGGGTCCAGGCCTTTGCGAAGGTACTGATCCCAGGTGAAGGTGCTGTGATACAGTTCGTCGTAGAGTTGTTGACCATGATGAACGGTGCCTCGTTTCCAATACCAGTTCGGATCGGAAACTCTGAACCGGTCCCAGGGAAGGTTGTACACGTATTTTCGATCGTTGTCGAACATCACGGCCGGTTCAAGTCTGGTCGGTCCGGCGAAGCGCCGGTCGTTTTCATTCCAAAATTGCAGTCCCAGAATGGCCGGAGAACTCCACGCCCGATCCAGCGCGATTTGAGAATACGGAACCACGTCGGGGCCTGGTCCCCCCGGACCACGGCTGACCAGCGGGTGGGCCAAAAACCCAACTCCTTTGGATTGCATCTCTCCTGCGACTTCTTCCAGGCGACGGGTTCCCCCCCCGAATTTGCTGGTGTCGCTGGAGATGAACCCGCGATGGTCTCGGATGATGGGGGTTCCCCCGGCTGCGTTGAAGGGCATATATACGATGTGTTGGCGGGAACCAAACGGTTTGGTGCCGTCCGGAGCGAAGGCGTTGACGACCTTTGCCATCCCTTCCAGACTGAACTCCGATCCGAAAAGAGAGATGTGCCTGCCGCCCAGCTCCGCTTCGATGGTTTCTTCGATGGGAATTCCTTGTTCGTCCAGAACGAGGAAGCTTCGGTGGTCCCGCTCGGCGTAAGGCTTGGAATAGATGGTGCGGCAGGCATCCAAGCCTTTTTTGCTGATGCATTTGTTCGAATCGGGCCATTTGTACTGGAGGCCGTCGCCGAATCGGATAATTCCCAGACGTTGCTCTTCGGCTGACATCTCCGGCCAGGCATCCAGCTCTTCACCCATAAAGACCTGGGGCAGCAACCCACGTGAACGGAGATTCGCGATCCCGCCGGTATCGGAATCTTTGGCAATGGCTTCATTGGCGCCATCGGCCCCATAGAGAATCAGTTTGGCGGCGGCAAAGCGTGCCGAATTCAGATCCCGGGCTTCGGTCCACGCAAATTTTTTGCACGGACTGGGCTGTTTGAGCAGGGGGCACGTATTGGGGTTGGGAATGCATTTGAATCCCTCTTGACTGCCGCAGCGAAACACATCGACACCCCCGTCGACCTGCACACCGCCGGAGGCATGATCGGTCGCAAACACGAAATCCATCCCCATGGCGCCCAGAGCCCGCACGACGTTCCGGTAGGAATAGGCGGATTCTCCCTCGTTGTCCGACATTTGCGAGTGATAATGAAAATCTCCATATAACCAGTCATTGCTGAAGCGAGGTAACGGGGCCTCGCCCGCATGGACGACCAGAAAGTTGGTGAACTCCCGTTTATCCCCACTGTACTCGGTGACCACGGTGACTTCGAGTTGGATATTGGTCCCTGGTGAGATGGGTTTCTTCGGTGTATACCAAAACATCGCATGCCATTCATGGGTATCATTGATCCAATGTAAGGAGCGACAATCTTCTCCGAGGTACGGATGACACACCTTATGTGGGGGTTCGCTTTGAGCGGTCGAAACCGTTCGTTTGCTTTCTATTTCCCGTAACTGGGGTAGGGGAATGACGGTGGTGGGAATGGGGCCATCTTGGGCGCTCCGTTCTACGACACGGATTTCCTTTAATGCCCCGACATGAATCTGTCCGACAAATTGTTTCGCGATGAATCCTCGCTCATCGTCGAAAATGGCATCATGGAATGCAATGACGATGGGAATGGGTCCGTATTTGATTAATCCAAAGCGTTGTGCCGCAGGGATCTGTGTGGGAATCGGCTCCAGCCGCCAGGGCGCGTCAATGGCAAATTCCAACCCGAATTGCCCGCCGATGGCCCCAACGGAGGGAGGATGGACGACGAGGGTTCCTCCTACGAGTAATCCCCAGACCAAGACAAGCGAAAGTTTTATGTTCATGTACGATTCTCCTTGGGTTTGTCCGGACGAAATTAGGGATACATACTTCTCCTTACTCCTCAGTTGCTTTTCATGAACCCCCGTGAGAAAGATACCGAACACGTTTGGTGGACGATGTTCCGCTTTGTTGAGTCCGATGGTCGCAGGCGATGAGAGAATTCGAGGATTGATTTCGTGTAATGGTGTTTATTCTCAAGGGTGTTTCAGGAGTTTCTGGGCGAGAAGACTGGGAAACAGTCATTCCACCCGAATCACTACAGATAATCCAGTCGATCATAACCATCATAGGATGATCTCTTTTCGAAAAACGGTACTTGGGGGGGAAGGATGGCCCAGCCCCCCCGCCTGCTTACTTCGACGGCTTTTCTCCTTCATGCTCTTTTAACCAGGACTCCGTCAGCCATGTTGGAATCGTCGTTTCTTCGTCGGCTTCCTCTTCGCTCTCGATTCCGCGTCTGAACACCTGACCCTGATTGAATTTGTTGACCCCCCCTAACAACGCGGCAGAACCAGCTGGTCTTCGACAAGTTTGGATTTGATTCGTCGAGCTAATTGTGCAGCACTTCATCTGGCCGCCTTCACACACCAAGATATGAATATAGGAATGTCCCTGCAAAATATCCTGCTCCGCTTGATGGGTACATGATGATCCGAAGTTCGTATTGAGATCTGCCGTTGTGCACCCGAAGACTTGGGACTTGGGTTTTGCCTGCGCGTTGAGGGGCAGACCGAAGAACCAGATAGCGATGCCGACTGCAAGAACCGCCATTGTGTGACGCATGTTTGTCTCCTGTGTAAGTTGATGGTGTACTGCGCTTGTTGACTCTCTATTTCGCAGAAATTGCCCATGCCGGCTTATGATCTACTGGCTCTCCTCAGCGATCAGAAACCTGAGTTCATTCAGATCCATTCCGGTCAAGGGCTTATTCACCCGGGGGGCCTTCTCCTTTCGATGTCCGGGTTCCGTCGGTGGTTGTTCACTCGTGCTGTTATCCGGTTGTTCGCCCTCGATTCCGCGTCGCCGTATGGCCCCAGGTCCAACCCTCGGCATGCGCAGGAGGGGGCGTTTTGGCTGTCCTTGAATCAGCGGCGCCATTTGCCCGGGATTTATCTGGGTCTCATGGTTTATTGCTGTGACTTCCAACATGTCTTGCATCTCCTGAATAAGACACGACGAGCGTCTCTATCGAGTTGAAAACGGCCTTTGTCTAACGTCACCTTTCCGTAGGAGGGCGTTGATTCGGGCGGTTGGTCTGAGGGGCCGGTAGACGAAACGGAGTCCTTTTCGTTCCAGTCGTTGTCGGTGGCGACACGGCCTTGTTGGAGGATGACGCCGGTATAGCGCTTTTCTCGTGAAAATTGAAAAGAGGCTCCAGGACCTACTCCCCGACTCTGAATCATGATTGTTGTTCCGATAGCATCCAACCCTCGGCCATCCGGGAGTAGCAGGGTGATATGTCTGCTCTTATCCGATTCGACAATGACGAGGGCTAGGGGAATTCGAAGCGATTCCTGATGAGAGATGAGGTTTGCAGGAATGTTGTAGGAGGTATTGATAGAAAGGGAGCGAATGTGAAGACGATCTGCTTCATCGGAAAAGACGGCGTAGGTATCAGGCGGGAGATGAACAATCTGATTGTCCTCCATTTGGAACTCCATCGGGTGATCAATTTGTAGGACTGAATATGGTGATGAAGATTCCATTCCTTGGCTTGTGTGTGCCCAGGAACTGGCCAACACGATTTCTAATACGAATAGAAGGAGAAGGGTTTGGAGAAGAAAGGCCAGGGATTTCATGGGGTTGTTGGTGGTCCTCGTTAGATATGTGGTTATTTTTGTAATGACGGCAATGTAGGCCTGAGTGTTGGGTTGATGCGATTTGCCGATGATTGAACGGTCAGTATGATTTCTTTCGTGGAGCCAGGCCTCGATAAAGTCTGGGTATCAATTTTCATCCTTTCTTGAATCGAGGAGGGTCCGCTGAGGACATTTTCCTTTGGAATATTAGGATAGGGTATGGGAACTCCTGGAGGGGGTGGAGTCTTGGCACCCTCGGGTGTGGTTCGCATCGTTCCTTGATTGGGTTTGAGTGAAAGGATTGGCAAGGTTGGGGAGGAAAGATTGCGTTTCCCAAAACTCTTAATGCCACGTTCAGTCACTTGGGAGTCGAGCGGAGAAGCATCTTGGGCTTCTTTGTCCTCTAGCGACTGGACGGATTTTTCCTCATCGGTTAGGGGAAGTGGCTCTGGGGCTGGACCCTCCAAGATTGGAGCCTGATGTTCTGTCGCATCTTCCTCCGGGGCTGCCTGATCAGATATTTCTCTTGTATCAGGTATTCCTCGTTGGAAAATTTTCGAGTTTGCACTATAGGGAACCAGGGCCTTCACCGGCTTGCGGGTGGAGGCACGGATCGTCGTTTGTCCGGCAAGTGTCAACGAGTTGGCCTTGAGAAGAAGCGTGGCTGAGGTGGTCCCTTCTGGGATGACTAAGGTTTCGGGTATTGGAACCAGTTCCGAGTTGGAGCTAGAAAGATAAATGGTTTTTCCGCTTAGGGGGGCTGGGCCAACCAACTCAAACGTTGCAGTGGTAGTGCTGCCACTACCAATGGGGTTTGGCGACAGAGAGATCTTCCGCAGGATATTGTCTTTGACTTCGAATTCCCATTGACCTTCTGATTGGTTGCCACCTGCGTTTGGTCTCACGGTCACTACGATAGAGTATTTGGCGGGAGGAAGGTTTAGAAACGTCACCTCAAACCCGGAGAGTGAAGAGGTCCACGAGTCGATACAAGGTGCTTTGGCAAAGGCACAGGGCTGCGTCATCTTGGCGGGCTGAGAACCGATGACTCCTGATCGGCTATGGGTGTGGTCCAATATGACCCAACTGGCTTGAAGGGGAGGTGTAAGCTCTGGAATCGGTCCAGTCGCCCTCCAAGTAATTTTCAGGGGAGTCCCTTCTGGGATGACACCAGAAGGTTTGGCGGCAAAGGTGATTTTGTAGCCTTCTTTGGCGAAGGGGAGGCTTCCGCAGTGTATGTGAATGCGATCAAGGTATACGCCAGACCGGCCCTCTAGCTTGAGTCCAACAGGACTCCATTGATCCTGTGAACGGTTGGTTCCCGAGAGGAGTGGGTAGCACAAGTCTTGTAGGGCACTTGTTTTTAACGGATCGTGATCACCATAAATGCCAACCAGACGGTATCCCATGATGGAAGGCTGGTCCTCGATTCGAATCCGCAACCGGATACAGACGATTTTGAGCGAGGAGACCAGGAGGGTCCCGCTAAAATAACGTGTCGCTCCCTCGATACCCGCTAAGGCCTCGCCTACCGAACATACCTGTTTGAAGGGAACTCCCCCGTTGCCGCCAGCTCGAGCTGTTTCATACACCCCGCCGACCCAGGTGCCTGACGCGGGATCGATCTTGACGCATAACCCTCCAAGCTGATCGATCACCGAACCGGATCGGCCTATTATTCCGACCAAGATCGCTGATTGCCCGCATTCCAAGGAAAATGGATTTCCCCCTGGCCCACCAATGCCGTCGTACGGGGCGAGCCTCCCCCAGGTTGATGAAAGGGGAGCAAGGCTTCCCAAAAAAAATACGATTAGAAGAGAAATTCGAGTTATTCCAGAGCATCTCATTTTCATTCTCCTACTAAAGCATGCGGTTCTACCGGTCACCAGGCGGAGGACCTCTTTCCGCAAGTCAAATCTCGTTTTGAAGTATGAGGGTTGATCTTTTTCCTTCTCGTAAGAAAGCTGCATCTCGTTGTGAGATTGCGAAGACTCTGAAAAAATCCTATCGACACGAGGAAAAGACCGCACCCAAAGACGAAGACGTCGCCATGCCTCACGTAGAAGGTTGGTTCCCTCAGGAGGGGAATTGGGGCTGTGGCCCACTCCATCCCAGGGACTGACGCCGTCGTGTTCAGCCGCCGGCCGAACGGATCAATCACAAGAGGAGCGCCCATATTACTGGAGACCATCACCGGTCGGTGCGTCTCCACTGCGCGCATGTATGCCGTGAGAATGTGCTGAGCGCTGGCCGGATCCGTAAACCAGCCCTCGTTGGCCAGCATGACCAGAATTGCGGCCTCGTCTTGGATGAGTGTTCTGGCATGGTCCGAAAAGAGTGATTCCCAACAGATCATGATTCCCACGCGGATATTTCCGGGAATAGCAAAGGTCAGAGGGCTTTGTGCCCGAGCGACTTCAGGAAGAGGCGGAATGAGCCAAGTCGGCCATGTTATCCATTGTCGCAGGGGCATTTCTTCCGCAAATGGAACTAAACGTGATTTTTCATAATGCTCAGGAATCTGTCTGTCAGGAGTGAAAATCCACGCTCCGCTTCTCAATGCGGAGGAGGGAAAGAGTTCATCCACTGGGGAACGGTCAAATTTGGTGTTCTCCGCGATACCGGTTATCAGCGTGAGGTTTCGTCCTTCGGCCAGTTTTTGGAGCCTGTCGATCTGTGCTGGAAACCGTCGAGGGTTGATCAGAGTCGATTCTGGCAGGGCGATCAGCCTGACTTCCCGAGGAGTTTCCTTGGTAAGAAAGCGCATCAAATTTTCAAAGCGGACTGTCGGATCAGTCATTGCAACCTGGTTGGCAGGATATTCCGTTTTCAAAGCTCCGACGATAATTGTTTGATGTTCTTCCATTTCATTGGAGATGAGGCTGATTGCTCCCAAAGCCATGGCTGTGATGATTGGCCAGGCACAGATCCAGGCGGTTCGGAATTCTTTTTTAGCCAGGGCATTCCAGAGCACCAAATTACCCAATATGACAAAAAAGGTGACGACCGGTTCCCCGAAAATCTGAGCGGATTGTAGGAGAGGGAGGTTCGCGATTTGCGATTGAGCCAGTGTGATCCATGGCAAGGCCAGAAAGCCGGCATGGCCACGAAGGTAGTCCAAGACTACCCATGCTCCGGCGAGGGCCAGATGGGCCATCCACGACCCGTGAGCGAATCGACAAGCGAGCAATGCCCACACGGCCGGATACAGGGCCAGATAGGCGTCCAATAGAAAAAAGTGGTACCAGTGAAAGCCTGGAACTGCCAAAAGCCAATGAAAAACCCCGAGATTGGCTATCAGGCCAAAGAGCCATCCCAACATTCCCGCACGGACGTAGGTGGTGTGGGCCACGCAGGCCAATAGCGGAATGAATGCCATCCATCCGGTGAGTACACCCAAGTTCCAGGGCGGATATGCCAAGACAAATAGGAATGCCCCTAGACAGGTATAGATGAGGGCCAGGCCCCAGTCATTGAGTGACGACAAGGGAAAACCAAAACCTCTCCGAGTCGAAACTGACGAGGCCCATTTTTCCAAGGTTATCATGGTGAATTCTTTTCCTCAGAAATGGATCCATCCGAAGCTGGTTCGTTTTCAGCCTGCGACTCCTCCGGGGAGGTTTCCCCTTCCGGTATGCCTCGTCTCAGAATCTTTCCGAAACCAAAAGACTTCGGAGGAAGTGGTTGTGGATTTAAGGCGGACGAGCTCCCCGGCGATGGAGCCTGTATGATTCCGAGGGATTTAGGGGGTAAGGGTTGCGGATTGAGGGCGGTACTATCTATGGGGGAAGAGGGTTTGGCTTTTCCAAACGACCGAATCGGTGGCGGAGAGGAACTACTCGCGGGAGGGGTGTGGGGAGTTGAGCCTTGAGCACCTCCAAGTTGAGGCGTGGGGACTTTCATAGTCGCTTGAGGCGTGACCGTGACAGGAGGGGAAGTGTGACGTTTCGCATTTTCTGTCGTCTGACGATCGGACAGAGCGGCGAGTGTGGGAATAAACGGACCGGTGCAGGTCTTGGCTAATACTGTGGTGGAGCAAGCCCGCAATTCCCACCCTGGAAACCCGGCAATTGGTTCGGGCAGTTTTACTGATAGTCGGTAGTCTGGAGCGGTATGCCGTTTCGTGCCTCCAAGGCTGGTCCAGGCTGCGCCTTCCGCCCCTTTCGGCCGAGCTTCTACGACAAAATTCAGATACGGACCGAATTGACCTTCCTGGCCAGGACCGAGCCAAAAGACCGTGGTATTGCGGCCGAATCGAATCTCAGCTCTGGCTTTCACCGGTGGGCCTGGTGGGTTAGGCTTCGTAGCATGAGTCTTTGCATGCTGAAAGACCTCGGATGACCTTACGACGTGACGGGACAAGGGGACTGGAAATTGAAGAAGGGAACCGGGATCGGCCCCTTTTGCGATAACCTGTTGGTCTTCGCATGTTGTCGAGGAAATCCATGGGTCTTCCGGACAGATGGCCCTCGTAGTAAATTGGGCTCCTCGATACGAAAATTTTTCGGCTGTCTGATGGTTGGAGGCATAGGCCAATTCCCCACTGATTGAGCTGCCGTTACAAGTTCCGAGGATAGAATAATGAGTGCTGCCGTCAGGACCGAGCCGGGCCGAGACCTGAGTCAGTTGACAACTCTGTTGGATGATTGTTGGGTCTTGTCCGACAAAGGCGATAGCCGGAATGGAGACCGCCGTGGTCAGAATTGCGGTGGTCATTCCATAGCGCATAAACCTGGAGAATGTCATCATTGGTCACCTCATAAAATTTATTAGATGAAAATCATCAAAGAATCCGTAGGAGAAGAGAAGTCTTTTGAGAGGCTTGTCGAACAGGAAAGAGGCTAGGGTATAGGGTTGTGGATAGAAAAAGATCGTCAAGAGAAATTGGAGAGACGTCTTTCCATTTTCCAGGGAACGAAAAATAACGGGAGGATTGATGGAAAAAGGAGCTCGGCTTCGAGAAAATCTGGGATCTCTTGATCGCTGAGGATCACAGCCATGACGGTATCGACCCCAAGGAATCTTCAGGTTGAGATTGCAGGTTGGTTGCAATTGCGAAAAATGAATTTTCCTGAATTTCATCGGGTCTCTTTCTTTGTGGGCTCTTTGGGAATGATCCTCGGCCGGTTTTCGTCTGGCGATGATAGGTCGAAGAGATAAGCGAAAGGGTTCAACCTCTTGGTTAGGGGTCATCGGCGTAATGTCGGTGTTTGTTGAAAAATGCCCGATTGTCGTTTGACAGAACCTTGAATCACTCGGCGAAATGGAGCTGGATCGCCCGGGTTTTTGGGGGTCACGAATTGTTTCCCAGTGATCACAGCCACGCCGGGACTCGTCATAAACAGGTCTAGGGAAAAATCTTTCCCGGCGGTTCCGGGAGTGGGATTGATGCGCCCATTCCAACCTTTGGGGGCCATCTTTATCCCGGTGACCAAGAATTGGTTGTTGGATTGCAACGCGGTGGTGAGACCACGTGCTTGCCCCTGGACAGTGTTCGGAATTCCGGCGAACAATCCGGCCACCTTATAAGCGCAGGTATATTCCCCGCCTTGTTCCAGGAAGGGGCCTGCGGTGGTGCTTCCATCGATGATTTTGGTTGGTGGCGGTCCGACGGACCCGGTATCCGGGTCTTCAAGGGGGGCCGGCCCTGTTTGGACTGTAGACCTAAACGAAAGTCCCGAACAGGAAGGGGGATTGGTCGCCCCATATTCTTTTTTCCATCGTATGGTACCGGCCACCCACCCATTTTGAAGAGGGAGGGGACCAGGCAGGGGAGCATACACGATAATGAGCGTGTTCCGTCGTACCCACCGCCCCGCATAGGTCATGCCGGGTGGCGTTTTTAGCAGCGCATTGGCCGGCTCGATTTTTGTGCTCACTTGCCGTGTCAGATCAACCCGTGCGCTATTCAAGGCGGATTCCGCGAGGGGAGTGAGTTTTCCATTGGTGAAGAAATTCCCGAGTGTCAGGATCAAATCACCGACGAGACCATGCGAGTCCAATTTGGCGTTCTGGATGCTTGCGGCGGCCTTTTGGACGCGTATGAGGCGGTCTCCACCAGAAATGGACAGTGTGAGCATGACGCGCAGGTCATATCGAACGGAAAACCGAGGATCCGCGTAACTTCCCAAGGCACTGGGAGTAGTGCTCGTAAACTCCAAATAATTTCCGGGGATGTTGAGGTGCAACACGACGGAAGAAGGACCCTGGGATTGCATGGCAAAATCGGTGATTTCCCCCATGTTACAGACAAGGTCATACAGGGTGACCCCTGAATAGATGAGGTCTCCCTGCCCTAACCGAGCTCTCAGGTCATCGCAGGTGTTGCTTCGTGAAGATTCCCACGCAGCTGTGATGGTTTGACGAAGAATTTCCGGTCGGTTTACCAATTCTCGAAGGCCTTGGCGGTTGGGAGCCTTGGGGTCATAGACGACGCCCAATACCCTGACTCCAAATGGTGCTTGTCCTGGGAGCCCCGTAGGAAGGCCGTCGGGAATGAGTGTTTCTCCCGGAGATTTCCCTATGACGGCCTCACGCTGTATTGAGGAAGAGGCAACTGAAGTATTGGGTGTTGTCAGAGTTTGGCTAATCGCTGAAGCACTGGCTTTCCGATTAAAACTAAAATTCCCTCGTGAGGTAACCTGGCTGACAGACCCTATTGCCTCCAACCCTTGTCCAGTCGGTAACAAGAGGAGGAGGTGTGTCGTCTGATCATTTTCTATGAGTATTCTGGCAACCGGAGCACTGAGTTCTTCGGCGAGTATGATTTCCTCCGCCCGGATTGTAGTCGGGGCACTGTCCGATTCCGGAAGAAGTGTCAAGGTAGAGGGTTGATCGGAGAACAATCCATAGGTGCCCGCAGAAATTTGAATTTCCCTGCCATCAGGTGCCTCAAAATGGAGGGAGCTGGGAAGTTCAATGGCAGGCAGGGTGAACTCTTCAATCGTCTCTTTTGAGGGGTGTTCACCCGCCAGGGAGATTGAGATAACAGGAACTTCGCCTACTGCCAGGACACCAAGACAAGAAGCCAGGATTAGACAAGAGAGAGGAAGACGGCCAAACATTGCGGACTCCTTTGAAGGAAAAATGAGCCAAACAGATAAAGTTGGTAAACCGAAGTGTTCTTGCACAAAATCGAAGCACTGGCTTAAGGAAATGGGGAAAGTAGGAAAAATGACAAGCAAACGATGGCCACGAGGGCAAGAGACTCAGTGGCCGGCTAGGGATGCACGAAGAGAACATTGAGGCGATCCTGATCTCAGGAGGATCACAGCCGTGCCGAAAGCCATCCCAGGGCATGTCCATCCCGGGGTTGCTGGTGGGGAGAGGAGAATGGAGGTTGCCAGGAGTCAAATCCATAAGTGCCATTTTTGTCGGTCTACCGAAGCGAGTTTCTATAAACCGGAATTTTTGACGTCAATGGTCCGTCGAACGGAAGGGATAAAAGGTTCAAAATGTGTAAGTCTTTGAAATAGATATAGAAAGATATTTCTTGAGGAAAAGAGGCTGAAGTCTTTTCCGAGAGGTTTATTCTCCAGACTAGTGAACGGATTTTTTGAGAGAAAAGACAGGAAAGCCTATGAGAATCAGAGCCATGAAAACCGCATAAGCAAAGCACGGTCAACATACCAACGATTCCTCAGGGGAGAGAGTGTAATCATTATGCGAAGAGGTACGTTACTCTTCTCCGTGATTTTCTGCAATCTCTTTTTTGTTATTCGAACCTCACTATATTGAAAGGAAAAAGGGGGTTCAGGGTGGGTGGGGAAAATCTAAAGAAAAACTGAGATGGGAAAGAGGTAAGGGTAGTCAAGAAATGTTCCCGGTTGCGCAAATTCCAATGCTCGACTCATTCAGTCTATTGCTGGAGGAAGGTTCTGTGCCGGATGTGCTAGAAAGAAAGACGTATTAGGGTTGTGAGACATTTCGTGCCTGGGAAACAAGTGACTTCAGACCATCTAGGTTCACAGCCCCTGGAACGAGTTCGGTCCCTGCGATGAAGCCTGGTGTCCCCGTGATACCTAAGGCTGAGGCCAAAGCCCGGTTTTTTTTGATCACAGCTTCCCATTCGGGTTTGGCCATATCCTTTTCAAGACGTTGGATGTCAAGCCCGACTTCCTTGGCAATTCGCAACAGTTCATTCTTGTTGACTTCGTGTTTACTGGCCAATAACGCTTCATGAAACGCCAGATGTTTGTTCTGTAACCCAGCGGCCAGGGCCGCCCGAGCAGCGAGTTCAGAGGCTTCTCCCAAAATGGGAAAGTCTTTGTACACAATACGTACCTCTGGGTCGTCTTTTTGGAGCTGGGTCACTGCAGCCGCGACCCGTTTACAATAGCCACACCGGTAGTCAAAAAATTCCACGACGGTCACATCCCCATTGGGATTCCCGCTTACGGGCGAGTCGGGGTCGTTTAACAGGTCATCCTGTTTGGTTGCAATGACTGTGCGGATCTGGTCCTGTTTTTCCGCTTCCCGTTTGGCCTGTAACCCTTGAAGGGTGAGTTCAATGACCTCCGGGTGGGTAATTATGTACTTCTCAACGACCTTCTCTATAGCCTTCTCAAACGCCGGATCATCGGGCGTGTATGCTGACTCCGCCAAGGCTTGAATAGGGTTGAAGGTCAGCAGGCATGTTGCCAAAGTAAGAGCGAAGGATGAACGAAGGGTGTTGATCCATGTCATAAAGCATTCCTCAAGGCAATAAGAAGTAAAAGCCCATTTTCCAGCCTTTCCCTTGGTGATCATCGGGATGGATGGTGTTTGATGGATATTATAACAGAGAATGTCTCGTTCCATGACTGTAAGCGTGCTGGGGCACGTGAAAGACGTGATGCCCTTTTTATCAGTTTCAAAAAAGGACATTTATTATTTCGTCAGCTTGATTCCCACGCCGGCTTTCAGGGCAATATCGACAGGCGAGACGCTCTTCCCGGCTCCTACACTCACGGAGAATCCTTGAAAGTGGTCCAAGAAAAATTGTGGAGATGTCAAATTCCACTTGAAATTAAAGGGAGGGGTAATTTGCAAGGGGAATTCGAAAAAGACATCCAAGCCGGCATCCATGGCTTTTGCCAATTTGGGATGAGGAAATGGAAATCCGACACCCACTCCGAGAAACCACCCGCCGACGGCATCGGGATTCACTTTTGGGAAAATTCCGATGGAGACCCCACCGCCGCCGCCTACGTTGGTTTTGAGCATGGCGGCCAGGTCCAGATACCAATGGGGTGTATGCACAAAGTCAAAGGCATAACTGACGCCCAACTCACCTCCACCCACCTTGGCGAGATTGCCCCCGATTCCGATGTTGGCCGAGGCGAATGTCCCACGGGAGCGGATGGGAGATGGGTTCGCGTTTTGTGACTTGGTGAGGGCTGCGCGAAGAGGTGCCCCAATCATGGTTTTGAATGTGTGTTGAACGGTGGCCCCTGGGCTTTCGCACATCTGGTTGGGGTCCATTAATTGTTTGACGGTCTTGAGATTTTTGGGTTCAGTGATCGTGAGGCCGGCATTGATTGCTTCCTGGATGGCGGGGCCTTGTTTTTGTTTAATGACCTGTAACGCTTGGCGGAGAGCCGTTTGGGTTTTGTCTAATTGGAAGGCCTTGGCTAACGCACCCATAATCGGTCCCAGAATCCTTCCCTGAATGTCAGCCGCAATCCGGCTGGCGGTTAATCCGGCTTTGCAAGCGGCTTTGGCCACTTCCAGCGCACCCATCGCCGCTTGTTTGGCCAACCATTCTGCCTGCTTTTTAGCTTCCAGCGCGGCTTGCTGGGCAAATCGTCCCACATCTTTTCCGGCTTGATTCAGACCCTTTCCCACGTCTTGAGCGGCCTTGTTGATACCCTGTCCGATAGGCCGGGTGGCCTTATCAAGATTTTGTTTGGCTTGACCGAGTCCTTTCCCCACGTCTTGCACGGACTTATTGATGGTTTGTCCGATGGGGCGTGTGGCATTGTCCACCGTTTTCTTAGCTTGTTGAATGGTCCGCCCGGCATTTTTTCCGAATTTGTTCACCTCACGACCGGCACTTTGGACGGCCTTGCCGACAAAGTCGAATAGTCCGCGTGGACGGACGCCACTATACGTTCCAAGGGCTTGGAAGTTCGCCCCATCGGGAAGCAGCAGTACGACGTAGTGCAAGTCTGCTTCCTCTCCCGCGGCCCCAGGGAGTGAGAGGGCGACAGGCACTTGTAGACCGCCTTCGTGGGAACTTTTTTGAGTCTCAAGCAGGAAATCCCCATTGCCATCCATGGCTATCAAACGAATCTTCTGATCGGCTAATTCCACATTGTAGGTGCCGACCGGGGGAACGATATCCTGGTCTTCCGCCGATTGAAAATGGATTGGTTTGTCTAGGTAGACCGTCATGGGGTCCGTGATGAGTTCCTGCGGGCTGACCGCACGTGAGCGGATGCCGCTGTATGTGCCGTCAGCTTCGACCGTCATTCCTCCCGGGAGGAGCAGGGCCAAGATATGTCTGTCGGCGGTTTCACTCTCCGGTTGTCCGGGGATCGACGTGGCTACCGGTTCCTGTAGATCCAGGTTATGGAGTTTTAAGGAGCCTTGGACGGCAATAGTTTGTTGGTCTCCGGCTGGGTGAACCATGAGGCCATCGGCCAAGGGTTCCAAAGAATAGTCCCCTGCTTGCAATAGAATGGTTTCGCCGTCCGGTCCGAGGAAATATGCGGCTTTGTCCAAAGTCACCGAATTCATCGGGACGGTGGCCCAAGCCGGGGCGATGATTACAGTGGTCAACAGTCCAATGGTCAGCACGAAACACAGTTTGGCGACGACATGATGTAGGGGCATGGGGAACGTTCCTTTATACGAGAAGGAGTGAAGAAATGAAATGCTCAGAATAACCAGTCAGTCGAACATCAAAGACTAACGGTTCACGCCAATCTTCTTCACAGAATTTGAATGAGGAGTATTGGTCCTCCCAAGTCTTTCCCGATTTTACGTGATGAGGAAAACCCAGGTCACTCTTTAATCTCGACCCCCTCAAATGAACTAGGGGAAGAAAGAAAATCTTAGATGGATGAGGAAATGGCCAAGGGCATCGTTCAACATAAATGATGAGTGATGACCTTTGAACCGTTTTCTGGAGGAATCGACCAACACTCAGAGATACCTGGGTCTTTATAAAGCCTCGACATGGTCCTAGATCAATCGAGGAGTCAGGATGATTGATTGGGTTGGTTGACCGCAGTGAAAGTATGCCGATACATTTTCTTCATTCAAAAAACATTTATTCTGGTTATTCATTCCAGCGATCGGGAACAGAGGGGAGGCACAGCATGTCTATGGGAGGTTGTCGGCTCAATTTGAGAATATTCAAGGGCATCGGAAGTCGAGTGGAGACGATCATGAGTGCCTTTGTTCGGCACGTCGTGGGTGTCATGGTCATGGGGAGCCTGGTATTCGTGATGGGATTTGCCGGTGCTGTGATGGCTCAGGATACCAACCAACTTGTCCGCATTCTTGATGCCAGCTCTGGGGGTGGCATCAATATCGAGACTCGAAAAGTGGCGGTCAGTGGATTTCAGCCAGGCTGGTGGAGCGCGCAGTGGTGGTTGCTCCCGGCTATCGACAGCAGAACCGGCGTTGATAGTACATCGGTGTATATTGTGAATCGTTGGATGAAGGAGTATTTGTCTGTCGATAATGGTGTGCCGAGTTTTATCCCCACGCCCAGGCTCACAGGCCTATCAGAAACATTTGATAATCTTAGTTACCTGTGGAATATCGAAGCTGGGGACATGGGGAATCAAAAAGCGATTGGGCCTGACGGGAGGGAGAGCGATGTCTATGGTCCACTGAATTACCATATCAAACACCGGCAGACCGGCAAATACTTGATCAGCCAAAACGGAATGACCGTGCTGAGCTCTGTACGCGGGAAGCCTTGGCGGATCGGTTTAGCCTTTTTTCCCTCAAAAATTCCGTCTGTCCCATTATATAAAGCTTCAGCCCCTGCCCCGGCTGTTCCAGAAAACCCTATGAGTCCCACCACACCCGGTGTGAGTCCCATGCCACCCTATTTTCAGTTTCTGCCAACGCAACGATTTATTCGCATCGTAGAAAAGAGTGCCGCGCGTGGTCTTATGGCTAATGGGGGGGTGGTTCAAACAGGGGCCATCAACAGTTCGGCTCTTGATAATCAATGGGTCATTCTTGTGCCTTCTTCTCTTTCTCCCACCGGCCACCCGCCGAACTATTCCGCTCAGATTGTTAATCGATGGACGCGTGCCAACCTTTCCATTGTGGGCGGCAATATTGTTCTTGGCCAAGGGTTGGTCCCAGGGGCAGGAAGTCCCACCAACATCAATGATCTCTGGGATACTCAAGTGGCCGAGACCGGCACGCAACAAGGGTATGGTCCTGAGGGAAAGCTAACCAATGTCGAAGTCCCTCTCACCTACCATTTGAAGCACCGGACATCCGGCAAATTCCTGATTAGCGTCAATGGACAGCTGCAATCGAGCAATGTTCCTGGTATGCCATGGCGCCTCCTTAAGGTCCCTGAAGACGAATTGCAAAAGGCCCAATATGATCCGGGGAACACTCGTAAAGGCTATTAAGGGCAGCTTGGCAGGAACGGTCGGCAAGGGTTATTGAAAAACGTCGAGCATCCATCCTGCTTGATGAGTATTGGACGATAGAACGGAGTGCCGGATTCCGGTGCTCCGTAAGTCCACTGTACGAGAATGTTCATTCATACCCGTGGAGTTCTCAAGCTGTGGCATTGTGGCGCATGAGTACAACGCGAACGGTTAGTTGATCGCCAATTCTGTTCGGTGGTGGAAATGACGTTGAAGGGCTTTGCCCCAGTAGGAGTCGGGTAAGGCCTGCCAGGCCTGTTCGTGCAGCCATTGCAGGCTGGCTCGGTCTCGGACGAGATGACTGAGCTCTTTTGGGGTCAGGGCGTATGGACCATTTTGAAAACATCGATTGCGAAGTGCCAGGATCATTTCCTGTTTTTTTCCACCTCGATGGGCATGAGCCAAGGCTTGGTGCACCTGATTGAGGACAGGGTCGATGATGGCTTGTACCGAGGGAGAGGATGAACTGGAGACCTCTGGTCCCGTTGATGGTTTTCCGTTCATCCCGCTCAATAAGGGTGAACCATGCTGTTCCTCCGGCACCAGACAAAATTTCCAACGTTTCAGGCAGTCGCCGGGGCCAACCCGGCTGAGAAACACCGAAGTGGGTGCCGCAAGGATCAACGGCACGGCTACCGGCAAGGACCAATATAAAAACATGTCATCAAGCCAAAAGGCGAAGGCAGCCCAGGACCCCGCAATCAATGTGCCAGGCGCTTGATGAAGAATGGCGGCCCACCAGCTGGTCTCATCCGTCCGATTCTGTCCAGCCCACCGCAATGTTACGTTGAGCAAGGATTCCAGAACAAAGCGAGTATGCGCCAGCATGCGAATGGGGGCCAACAAAGATGAGACAAAAATTTCCAAGAAGACACTGGCCAGTAGCCGGATCAGGCCACCATGGTGCTTCCGTCGACGACTCCGCGCCACATCGATGATGGCCAAAACTTTTGGCACAAACAACAGGAAGAACGTACTGCCGGCCAGTCCGATCGCCCAATCCGGATTCCATTCAGGCCACAGAGGAAATAAGCTATGGGGTTCGGGAAAATAGTCGATGGGATACAGGACGAGACGAGCCGCCTCGATGGTGGTCAGGGTTAGAAAGGCCAACCATAACGGAGAGGCGAGATAGGACATAATTCCGTTCAAGAAAGCCATGCGGTGAGCCAGACGTAATCGTGGCTCAAAGAGCATGACCCAAAGATGTTGCAGATTCCCTTTGGCCCACCGTTTATCGCGCTGCAAATCATCGACTAAGGTCGGAGGGGATTCTTCATAGCTGTTCAATAAATCAGGCTCGAGCCACACCTCATATCCTGCGCGCCCCATCAAGGCGGCTTCCACAAAATCGTGACTAAGAATCGGGCCGTGGAAGAGCCCTGGCCCGTTGAGTCGTTTCAGTCCCCCATGCCGCATGAAGGCCTGCGTGCGCATGATCGCATTATGACCCCAGTAGACTGCTTCACCCAGTTGAAGCGAGGCTAAGCCCGTCGTAAATAACGGGCCATAGACTTGGTTCGCGAACTGTTGAACCCGAGCAAACATCGAACGGGCATTCAGCAACGTGGGACTGGTTTGCAGGATACCCATTTGTGGTTCGGCTTGCATGAGTTGCACCATCTTGACCAGGGTCTCGCCACCCATGAGACTATCGGCATCAAGTACGACCATATAGTCATAGTTCCGGCCCCAACGACGGAGAAAGTCGGCAATATTCCCGCTTTTATAATGTTGGTTCAGAGATCGTCGCCGGTAAAATAGGCGGTTGTCCGCTCCCAATTCCTGACAGAGCCGATGCCAGCTAGCTTGTTCGGCCAACCAGACATCGGGGTTTCGACTGTCGGACAGAATGAAGAAATCAAAATGCTCAATCCGTCCGGTTTGCTCCAATGATCGATACACCGAGCGAATCCCGGCGAAGGTCCGGGCAATAGGTTCATGATAGATCGGCATCACGACGGCTGTGCGGGCCATCGGTTGGGTTTCCAGTTCCGTCAAGGGATGGCGGGCGAGCGGAGCATGCGGGTCGCCTCCGGACATGCGGATGATAAAACCGAACATGCCAATCCAAAATCCGATCGAAATCCACCCAAATAGAAGAAAAAATAGGGCGATGATGCCCAGTTCCACCACATTTCCCCCGTGGTAGGGAAGGACGGCGGTCATGTATGAGGTCGCCACCACGGTTTGCGTGAAGACCAGCAGGGTGAGCAAGGTCCGGCGGAAATAGGCCGTGAGTTTCCAGCTCGTGGGCACGTCGGCGGTGACCGGACGATGAAGTGTTTCGAATAGGGCGTCAGGGGTTTTCATTGTTCAAATCTCATACTCCCCCGCTTGATGGGGGGGGCCGCAGGAGGAAGCGTGAGGTCGTGAATTCCAAAGTGTTCCCTCACTCGCTTCATGACAAATGAGGCGGGGTCCGTTGTCTGGGATGCCAGGCCTTCTTCGACCAGCGCGAGCGCGTGCAGGGTGACGTCCCGAGTGAGGGATATCCCCATAGCCGAAAGATAATCGCATATTTTAGAAAGCGTGTGTTCGGCAAGTGTGGAGGCCATTATTCTTTTTCCTCGGCGAGAATGTGATTGTTGGGCGGTAACCGGTAGGTCCAGGTTTCACTCAACGTTGTCGAATCGGTATTCAAGAATGCGCGAACATGCAGCGGTTTTTTATGAGCGGGTTTGGCAAGGATGGATAATCGCCACCCTTTGACCGGTTCATGATACTCCACAAAATGCTCTAAAATTTCTCCTCCCTCCAACGCAGTCACCTGGCCATTGATAGGAGCGTGCTCGGGCAACTTACTCAGTGGACCACCGGCAAAATCGATGATCATGCGATAAGCTTGTGGGACGTGCCCACCACCAATCCGATTGCCGTCACCGATAAAGGTGTTGATGGCCACGGCCAAGGGGTTCTGAGCGATGTCGCCTTTTCCAAAGCCTACATGGTAGGCCAGTTCGAGTGGTGTGCCTGGCGATAGGGGACCGTTGGGTGACCAAAACGCGACAATGTTGTCATGGGTTTCGTCGGCCGTGGGAAGTTGAACGAGTGTGATTTTTCCTTGTTTCCAGTCACCTTGCGGTTCCACCCAGGCGCTTGGCCGCTTTTCATAATGTGTGCCTAGATCTTCATAATTAGAAAATTGCCCATCTCGTTGCAGCAAGCCGAACCCTTGAACGTTGTGGGTGCTAAAAAAGTCCATTTCCAGCGTATTCGGATTCAGCAAGGGGCGCCAGAGCCATTCGCCGCTCATCCCATCATGAATTTGCAATCCATCAGAGTCATGCACTTCCCGGCGCCACTCTCCAGCCGGTCGGGGTGTGTTTTCTCCGTAAAAAAACATGCTCGACAGAGGGGCCATCCCCGCTAATTGGATGGTTTTTTTGGGGAAAAGAAAGGTCTGGACTTTGATGGTGGTCGGATTGCCCGGAAAAATATGGAACCGGTAAGCCCCGCTCAAGCTTGGGCTGTCCAGCAAACCATAGACCTCCATGTCCGTGGCCTCCGGAGCGGGGCGCACCAACCAGAATTCAATGAAGGCGGGGAATTCTTCCCCGCTTGGGAGACCGGTATCGATCGCGAGTCCCCGTCCCGAAAGACCAAAGACGTTGTCTTTTCCGACTCCTCGAAAATAACTGCCGCCAGCGAAAACCAAGAACTGGTTCTGTTCGTTTTTCTTATTTAACGGAAAGGTGAGTTTGAATCCGGCATATCCCAGATCGGCCGGCACGCGTTTTTCGACTTCGGGATCGGCAAAGACAAAGTCGGCTTTTTTGAAGGAGAGCGTATGCGGTCCTTCGGCATCAATGACATTCAAGGTCACGGGATGGGTGTAATACAGGCCTGGTGGAACGAACATCACCTGGAAATTCGATCGGCTCTCTTTCCAGAGACTCCGGTCCGGATTAAATCGAATGCCCTGATAGGCGTCATAGGGCAATTCACGCATAAACTTCGAAACCGGGACAGGGGCTTCATACGGTTGTTCCGCCAGGAGTTTGGCTTTCTGCACGACATGATCGAAGGTGAAGCCTGCCCCGGCGTGCAGAGGCCAAAGCACCAACATGACAACCACTATCTGAATCCGTACCATCATGACCGAGATTCCTCATGATTCTAATGAAGCCGCAATGAATATTCTGTTCGTTTCACGTATCGCGAGGGAGGCGACAGGCCGTGCCTCGTCACTCCAGGCGATGATATGTCAGAACCTAACGAGATACTTTGCAAAGTTTATGCTGTGTAGACAGAATAGCCAGGATAGGCAAGAAATATGCGGATTTTGAAGAGACGCATTAGGGTGATGCAGAAAGAATATGTCCAACAGATTGAAGGAATGCCCCGACCAATCGAAGGCTTTGGCCTACAGGTGGTCTTGGCTTTCGGTATTTCTAGAAAAGGCTTCCTCGTGGGGGCAATAGACATAATTTTGGTCTACATCTTTTTTGCAAATGGTGTATTCGCATTGTTGGGTGTAATGTCTTTTATGAGTCAAAATATAGGGCCCAAGTCCAACTAATGAAGCCGTATGCCCAGAAACCCTTTTCTCGCCTTCAGGGTATTCTACATAGGAATAGATCGCGACATTCCTATCCTCATCTGTGGGGGTTGGTTTAGACCGAAATGCAAAAAAGGCGGCAACATAAGGGGATTGAGTCCAATCTAAGAGCGGTGAAGGAAAGCCATGGTGCCGAAGATATACCATGAATTCGTAGCCGGGAGGAGGCTGAGGTCTGGCCGCATCATCAGAGGAATATTCTTCAAGTACCCAAGGTTTTTCGGTTAGAGATGTGACCGCAGGTATGAGAGAGCTGAACCCTTCTCTTCAAACTCCTCCCAGCTATTGCAATTAATTTCCTCCACTTACCTCGTTCCTTCTGACTGAAATAGGTTTAAAGGGTTCCGTTCGTTCACTCATCTTGACGACAGGTGCTTGTTGTATTTTAGATAAATTCTGTTAAACAATGAGTTGGTGGCAATACTTGTCCTCCCAATTGAAAGAGCCCCAATCGTGCTCTTGCCTTACCCAATGGGTGCTGCAGAAGCAGGGGCTGACATTCGAGTTTTGCATCAAGGACGCAGGATTTGGTAGGCATATTCGAAATCATCGTCCGAGAAAACAAAACTGTTGCCAAATGTACCGCTGTCCGCCCCTGCAATTAAGCCGGCTAGATTTTCGAACAAGACATTCCATCGTCCCGCCCAAAGGGCGACCATAGAACCATCCGGCAGAGGGGCGACACCACCCCCAAATCGCCATGAGGGTCTGTGGGTAATGCATTGATTCTGCGTAATCCCTACCGTGGAATGGTAGGTACTCCCATGGGGAAGTCTATAGGGCACAGCTACCAGATGATCCTTGAATTGCGCCGAAAAATGCCCTGTTCCGCACCATTTCGCGATTTCTCCATTGGATGGCTGGTCATGACTGCTGAGCGTGGCGAGTGAATACATCTTTCCTTCGGTATCGGTAACGAGGTGGTTGCCCTGCCCCGAATTCGAGAATTCATATGTGGCCCATTGACCCCAAGGGGTAAAACGGGTGCGGCTATTTAAGAGACTTTCTCCCACTTCGGTACGGTAGACGGATAGATTTCCCATCGGATTGCCGGTCACGGATCCGTCACCGATTGCCAGATAAAACCGTTCTTCCTTTTCATTGTAGGTGAGGCCGACCGCTTCTCCACCAGGCAAGGGATTATTTGTGCTGTCCTTCGATAGATAGTGAAGGTGTTGGAAGCCTTCGCTGACTCCTGGGGTTGGAAGCAGAAAGAAGTCGATAGTCGTTGAACCGTCATGTACCCGGTGAGAGACCACGACGATTTCTCCAACGGCTTGTATGCTGTTTGGATGCCAACCCAGTACTTCCTTCATCTCCCACGTGGGTGAGGAGTCATTCAAAATATTCGGAGAGCTGTAAATCAATACTCCATAATTGGAGTGGCTTTGGCCACCCCTGGCCATGGCAAACACTAATCGCCCTCGTGGTGTCATCGTGATTCCGCTGGGATGGTCGTAATCACCGATTTCGCCACGGGAATTAAAAGCCTCTACGAACCCTTTGATGTTCGTGTCTACCACCGTCGAGTCCCCAGACTTGATGGTCGTTACCAGTTGCATGACATGTTTGATTTGTGGGGACTTTTCATGTTGAGTGATCAAGCTGAAGGGACGAAAACCCGGAGGAGCTGAAAAGTTTTGGAGTACCCCATTCGGTAACCGTTTGACATAACTTCCATCCTTGTTTGGATAAAGGATCGATCCATCGTCTTGAGGCTGTCCAATCACGCCATTGAGCATAGGAACATAGTAGGGTTTGCTGAGTATGCTGGCAGACCAACGAAAGCGCCCGCTTGACCATCCAGCCACGTCGTTGCGGCCGTACCTGACGTCCACAAACAGAAAGATCTTGGCGCCGTTGTAGGTCGAAACCAAGTCTTTGAGATTTTCATACTGCCATTTCTGGCTTGGGGTATCATGGCACGGGGCGGCGATGATGTTCTGCCCACCCCATCCGGGGCCGGCCTTCTGGGGACTGATATCCAGGCAATAGGCCTCCCGGTTGATGGAAGTCTGGACACGGTTGTTGTTATTCACCCACCTGAGGTCACAGGACGAATGGGTCACGATATTGATCGTCCCGTCGGACATCAAGGGCTGCCCCTTGATGCTCAGGCATCCTAGGCTGTTGCCCAAATCGTCCTTGGCGCTGATGGTGTCACCCACTGACGGTGGTTGTGTGAGCCTGGGAATGCCTGGTAGGGGCTGCGCCTGCACCGCAGGCGCCTTTGGTTGAATTGCGGCGGCGATTCCGACGCTTTGACATTCTTTTGTCGCCCGGTTCCAGTCGTTGTGTGCGGCGATACCGTTCTGAAAGCAGGTGATGCGGGCCGAGTGGTTGTCGACTCCGCGGCATAATGCCTCGACGTTCAACGGACTCCATGCCGTTGATCCATTTCGTGACCAGGGGATTTTATTCTGGACGGCGTTGAAGCAGGCTTGTTCCGAGGCGGTCGCGATGCCGACGTTCTGACATTCCTGGGTCGCTCGTCTCCAATCGTTGTGTCCGGCGATGCCATTTTGGAAGCAGAGGATGCGGGCTTGGTAATGACTGACCCCACGGCACAACGTCTCCAGGTTAGGCGGATGCCACGTGGTTGATCCCTCTCGTGACCAAGGAATTTTGCCTTGAATGGCATTGAAACACGCTTGTTCAAATGGTGTTTGTGCCGAGGCCGACGCCTGAAGTCCAGGCATCCACAAAATCGTGAGGATCGTGATGATCGCGAGGAGAGTCTGGCGGATCGCCTCTTTTTGGAGGTATTTCGAACAAGGGGAGAGAGAGACCGTCTACACATGAGTTCATCCTGCCTTTTTATAAGGTGAAGAACAAAACACGTTGGTCGTCAGGCGTGTCGGTGCAGCCTGCGGTTCGTTGCCTTTTTTATCGAAGTCGTTATTCGATTCCGAAATGATCACCGTACTTACTCACATTCCTATTGCAGGGAGTTAGTATGAAGATGTGAAATCTTTTACTGATGTCTGAACCAACGGGTGATGCGGAGGTCTTCGCCGGCGGTTTGGACGAAATAGGTGGTTGGGAGCAGTTCGTGTTTTTGCTGAGTCGAAGTTTGTACGGCAAATGGTGAATTTCCGGGTCTCGTTCCGGAATAGCCATGTGGCACGATGGCGGGTTCGCTGACGGCCTGAGGTTTTTCAAGCGGACTCCGTTCGCGTCCGGTGATGGTCGTGAGAATGTCTTCGATATCTTTCCGGGGTGCCGGAGAAGTGACAAAAAAGATGGTTTCAATGCCCTTGAATTGATCGAGACTGAACCAGTTGTTGCCTTCGGGCAAGATGTATTGCTGCCCGGCTTTGACAGGGTTCGCGAATGGCGTGGAGGCGGAAGGAAAGATCCCCTGTGCCCAGGCCGACCCATCCACGGCGATCACGTACACGTAGCCATCTTGGTGGGGGCGGAACATGACACGGAACTTATCGCCGGCTTGCGGGTTTCCGCGCCCGTCCATAAGTACGTCTCCGTCTTTGATCGGAAGATACGACTGAACGCCATTGACCAGGTGTTTTTTGACGAGCAGCACGTCCAAACTGATGGGCTCCGCAGCAGGCTGAACCGGTTGAGTCTCGCTCGGTATCGGATTTTCCAGGGACTCAGTGGGTTGATTTGGATATCCAGATGGCGAAGACAGTCCTGCATGGTCATACGGGTTGTAAGAGGGTTGCGTCGGCGGGTTGGTCGGGTATGAAGTCCCTGGGTAGGGTTGGCCCTGTTCAATATAGGGCTGTTGTGGATAGGGATTTTGGTTATTGGGATACGCCGGTTGATTCGGATACTGTGGCTGGTTCGGATAAGAATTTTGGTATCCCGGATAGCCACTGCCTGCCTCACCTTGTTGAGGGTACGAGGGTTGCGGATTTACAGGATATCCCGGTGCAGAGGCCTGTTGGCCAGGATAGATCGGAGAACCGAAAGAGGGATCAACCGGTTGACCTTGGCTGGCGTACGGGTCCGTTGGATAGGGTGTGCCTCCCCCGTAGCCCGGTTGTTGACCTTGATAGGGATCATAGGGTTGTTGACCATAAGCCGGTGAGGAAGGATAGGTTTGATAGCCGCCATATCCTTGTTGATCAGGATAATCCTGGTTGGGATATCCGGTTTGTCCATATCCACCCTGTCCGTATGGATCGGTCACAATCCCCGGGGTATAAGAGGGGTTAGTCGTCTGACGAAGCGACGTCAGCAGGTTTTGCATGTTTTGCTGGTGGGATTCTCCATAATTGGTCGCCGCCGTTGACAGAAGGTTCGCACCGAACTCCACCAGCGGTGGAATGATAAAGGGCAAAGCCGCACATCCGCTCAGAAGGCTTGCGAGTAACAGGGGCGTCAGACGAGAGGCAATGGGGGATCGTGTCATAACCGTGCCGTTCCGTTTTTTCGTGTTTTCGAGGGGATCACCAACAATTGACCTTATTCATGGCGGAACCATCGGGTCAACCGAAGATCCTGTCCAGCTTGTTGTGCCAGATAACTCGTTGGAATAATGGTCTGATCCTGATCGGTCCCTGATTTCACATTGAATGGGGTTTTCCCCGGCCTGGCCCCTCCCACCCCATATGGAACCATCGCCACTTTGGTGACTTGTTGCGGGTTTTCCGAGGCAGGCCTCTCGCGCCCGGTGATGCTTTGGAGTACTTCTTCGATGTCATCACGTTTTTCCGGTGAGGCGACGAAGAAGAGTGTTTCAATGCCTTTATATTGATCGAGGCTGAACCAATTATTGCCTTCCGGTAGAACGTACTGTTGCCCCGCCTTCACAGGATTGGCCAATGGTGAAGTCGGGGGCGGGAAAATACCTTGCGCCCATCCTGACCCATCGATGGCAATCACGTACACATACCCGTCAGAATTCGGGCGGAACATGACACGGAACTTATCGCCGGCTGCCGCATTCCCTCGTCCGTCCTTGAGTGCATCGCCATCTTTGATCGGAAGGACGACCGACGCGCCATTCCGTATCGTTTTCTTGACCATCACCACGTCCAATCCGATTGGGGTTCCTGTTCCCTGAGTCTGGATTCCGATTTCCGTTCCCGTTTGGGAATCCGATTGGCCGGTGGGATATTGTTGATTGTAAGCCGTTTCCGGATAGGCTTGCCCAGAAGGAGCTTGCGGGTATGCGGGCTGAGCATAGGGATCCGTGGGATACGATTGTTGGGCATAGGGATCTTGTGTGGGATAGCCGAGAGGGCTATTGGGATCCTGCGGATAGCCCTGCTGGGCGTAGGGATCCGTGGGATACGATTGCTGAGCATAGGGATCTTGTGTGGGATAGCCTTGAGCGTAAGGATCTGAAGGATAAGCCTGCTGAGCGTAGGGATCGGATTGCCCGTATGGATTTTGTGCGTGTTGTTGCCCATAGGGATCATAACTTTGGCCTTGATTATTCGGATCTTGGCCATAGGGCGGATACGCTTGTCCCTGTTGTGCCATGTTTGGGTCGTATCCATAGGGTTGCTGATTTTGAGGATACCCGCTTGGATAGCCTTGAGCATTGACCTGCTGGTTGCAAGGCGTTGGGGGGAAGATGGCATGCGGTTGTTGCCCGGGGATGCCACGTGGTTGGACTTCGCCCGAAAAATTGGGATCGAATCCTTCTTGTGTTACGCCTTGATCAAAGATTTGAGGGGATCCAAGTCCTGCGTTTGGATCTTCGGGAAATTGTCCAGGGTCAAAACCTTGTTGGCTTTCAATCGGGAGACCGGTGTTGGGATCAATCTGAGCCGGTAAGCCGGTGGTTGGATCGACTTGAACGGGAAACCCGGTGTTGGGATCAATCTGAACCGGCAGGCCGGTGGTCGGATCGATTTGAACGGGAAACCCGGTGTTGGGGTCAATCTGAACCGGCAGGCCGGTGGTCGGATCGATTTGAACAGGAAGACCCGTATTGGGATCAATAGTTTGAGGATAGCCGGTATTGAAGTCAGGTTGTCCTTGCTGGAACCCGGTATCATAGAACGGTTGCTCGGCTTGTTTCTTCTTTTTTTTCGGCTTTGGTGTGACGAGTTTCGTCAACAATTTGTTTAATTTGCCGGTATATAAATTACTGTAATTGGCCGCTGCCGTGGCCAACAGTGTACCGCCAAGGTTAGCCAAAGGGTTGAAAATGACCTTCTTGGCAAATGAGGCGAATGGACTTTCCGCCAATTGCGAACCGCCTGGCTGGCAAGGATTGTTCTGTGAAAAATTCCCCGAAACATTGGGTGTCGCGCATGACACCAACAGAGTGGAGATAAGTAACGTGGCAATAATGGATTGTGTGTGCGTTTTCATGATGAAACCTCTATTGATGTCGGAACCATCGTGTGACTCGTAGGGCCTCACCGGCTTGTTGGGTGAAATAGGTGGTTGGCAGCAGGCTTTGGGCCGATGCATGGTCCTGACCGATGATAAAAGGGGTGGTACTTTGTTGGCGATGAGAAAAACCTGCCGGAATAATTGGAACTTCCGTGACAGGGTGTGGTTTGGCCATGGGAGGTCGCTCACGCCCGGCAATACTTCCCAGAATATCTTCAATGTCCTGGCGTTTTTCGGAGGACGCGACAAAAAAGACGGTTTCGATTCCTTGAAACTGATCCAGGCTGAACCAGTTGTTGCCTTCGGGAAGAATATATTGCTGCCCGCTTTTCACGGGATTGGCAAACGGGGACGTCAAGGTTGGGAAAATTCCCTGAGCCCAGGCCGATCCGTCAATGGCAATGACATAGATATAGCAGTCGGTGTTCGCGCGGAACATCACTCGAAATTTATCGCCAGTTTTTGAATTCCCGCGCCCGTCGGTCAAGATATCTCCATCGTGCAAGGGAAGCAGGGTTTCCGCCCCGTTGACCACCATCTTTTTGATGAGGGCCACGTCAAGCTGAAGACCATCTCCTCGTGGAGATTGGGCTGTGGATATTTCTGGCGGTTTGACGGTTGGGAGGGTGGGATATAGAGGAGTAACTGGTTGGGCGTACGTGGGTGACTGGGGGGCATAGGTGTTCTGAGGCTGGCGAGGGTCATATCCGCCTTGTGGGGCAGGGGACGTGGGTTGTCCTTGGTAGCTTTCATACTGGTTGTATGGATCCTGGCCCCCCTGTGATGGATAGGGGGATGAGGGATACCCGGATGTTCCGAGATTTGGATCGTATGGCAGTTGGCCCGGCAGGGGCTGGCCATATGGGTTGGGGGTGGCAAAGGGTTCATTTCCATAATTGGGATGAGCTGGGTATCCCTGGTTCGGGTATTGACCATAGCCTCCGCCTTGTTGGTCTGTTGGTGAATATCCCCCATAGTTGGGATCAGGGGGGTAGGTCTCCTGTTGCCCATAGTATCCGTCTTGTGGATTGTTCTGACCAGATGCTGGTTGTTGACCGTACGGAACTCCCCCATAGGGGATACCATTAGCCGAGTCGGTTGCGCCGTAGGGGGTATTGGGGTCGACGGGGTTTGGGTCACCGAACCCATTGGGGTTATAGGGAGTGCTTGGGATAATGCCTTGAATAAAGGGTTGATCGGCGGCATTCGGTTGTCGGAGGGATTGCAGTAATTTCGTTAATTTTTGTTCATATTTATTAGTGTAATTCAGGGCGGCTTTTCCCAGGAGATCCTTGCCAAAGTCGAGTGTCTTATCTAAAAAACTTGCTTGCCCAGTTGGGGGTAACATCAATGATGTACTGACGACCACCAACATTACGACAAATGTCTTGAAATCTGGGGTGAAAAATACCTGTCGATTCAATGGTGTCACGGGGGAGTTCGCCTTGATGGTCTCTCGAATGTTTATTCTAGGTTCCCCTTCATTCAAAGGGCAAATGCAAGTGTTTTCAGATCTCATTAGCGCCTACCCCGGATTTCCGATCGAGAAATCCAGCCTCGTCTGTTATTCATGTTGAGGCTGGTCCCCCTAAGGGCAAGAGCCGTTCTTGGAAGGTCAGTCGAATTGGGCAGTCGGATGGTTCAAGGCTGGAGGGATTTGGCTGATTTGATGAGATCGGGTTGGGTCTGAAGTGTGGTGAGTATGGATGCTGGGGATCTGGAGTCCCTTTGTTCAAAGCGGAGGGTATACAGGCCTTCCGGTGTCGGGCCATCGATGATCGTGCCGCCTAACTCCTGGACAAGACCGCGAAGGCGACCTTCTTGGGCGGTGCCCACGAATTCAACCTGGATGTGAAATATGGGAATGACAGGCGTTCCTTGAGGAATCCCTCGTTCCCGGATAGGTCCGTTTTTCATCGTTTCGGGTCCTCCCAAAACTGAGAGCAGCAAGATCGCTTGCCCGACAATGAGGAAACTGGCTAGGGCGGGAGCCCACCGTACTTCAAACAAAGAGCGAAACGTCTGTTCTATCCGTTCCCACAGAGAAGGCGTGGTTTGGGGGTGACGTTCACGTGGGGTGTGTTGAATGTCTTGGTGGATTCGGCTCATCACCTTGGAAAAGGCATCTGGTGAAGGGCCGGGCCGTTGGTGGACAGCGGTTTTCAAGATGGCTTGCATGGCAATAATCTCCTGCAGCTCACGCGGGCAGATTGGGCATGTCTTCAGATGCTCCTCCATCTGTTGCTGCTCCTCTTTGGAGAGTGTCCGGCTGACATAAGCCGGTAGGAGCGTGGCTTCGATATGGATGGCTTCTTCGGGTTCCATTAGATGGTCCTAAATGAGCTCTTCCGTGACCCCTTGTTGTGCCAGGTTCTTTTTGAGTTGTTGCTTGGCATAGTACACCCGGGTTTTTACCGTATTCACGGGAATGCGTAACAATTCGGCAATTTCTGGGTAAGGTAACCCCTCGTAAAATGCCATGTGGATGACTTCCCGATGATCGGGAGACAAAGCGGCGATGGCGTGATTGGTGAGCGTGGCCATTCGATTTTGTTGGGCGTCTTCCATGGGGTTATGGCCGGACTCGGCTGTTTCCACGATATCCTCCAATGGCGTTCCGCTTCGTTGCTGGCTGGTGACCTTCCGTAAGGCGTCCACGGCCTTATGGTGAGCGATGCCAAAGATCCAGGTTGAGACTTTGGATTGTCCTTGAAAGGTGTTCAGGCCTTTCCAGACGGCCAGCATGACTTCCACCAGAGTTTCCTCAGCGAGTATGGGATCGTTGACTACTGTAATTAAATATTGAAAAACTCGCTTTTCGTACCGTTGATACAGGGCTGCGAAGGCACCTTCATTGTGCGGGACGCAGGCCTTAAGCAGGTCCAAGTCCGTTACGTCTTGCCAGTTGGTCGGGTCCATGAAGCTGGAGGTTCAATAAACTCAAGAGGCTGGAGGGCTCTCTTCCCCTTCTGGAAGATTACCGTCTCTTCACTCTGTTGGGCCTGTAGCATAGGCGAGGAGCGATGAGAAGACAATAGGGGAAGGGGCAGGATCTGGATCATGGGCATTCAAAAGTTGGTGGCGCCCCGGTCGAGGCTTAGGAAACAGGAAGGCGAATCACCGGATCTCAGACGCCTGAGATGGCCAAGACCTATGGTGGTATCAAAGAGAATCGTGCCGGTCCATGACTTTTTGGAAAAATTTGAACCGTTTCAGGCGGCGTGGAGACATACTCAACAACAAAAGGTTGAGAGATCTGGCAAAGCCCGATAGACTATTTAACCATTAACGGTAGGTTTGATAAGAGGTTTATTATGACAACGAACAAATCCTTCCATCCCTGGGTCCTGGTTTTTCTCGTTGCCCTCTTCTTGGGACAGACGTTGTTGACTGGGTTGTCTCCGGCGTTTGCAGCTGGGAGCCAGCCGGTTCGACGAGCCTTACTCATCGGAATCGGCAAATACCAGGTGTTGCCTCGACTTCCGGGATCGAAAAATGACATTGATTTGGTGCATCAAGTTCTGGTTTCCCGCTATGGATTTGCTGAAAACCATATCCGCATCGTTCAAGATGAGGAGGCTACGCGAGCTGGCGTGCTTGCGGCCTTGAATCGCATCGTGAAAGAGGCCGGTCCGAAAGATGTGGTGTATATCCATTACTCGGGGCATGGGTCCCAAGTGCAGGATTTGAATGGAGATGAACCCGAGGATCAACTGGATGAAACTATTGTGCCGGCTGACGGGCGGACTGAAGGGGTTCCGGACATCACGGATGATGAGCTGGATACGATTTTGGCCCAATTGAAAACCACACAAGCGGTCGTCGTGTTGGACTCCTGCCACTCGGGCACGGCCACGAGAGGCTTAGAAGTTCGGGTACGGTCGGTTCCTCCAGATGATCGTGTGGCACTGTATAAAAAGACTGGTATTACTACGCGTGCCATTGTGCCGGTTAATCTTCATCCATACGTCTTATTCAGTGGGGCGGCATCCCATGAAGAAGCGTTGGATGGGCCGGTAGATGGCCGATACCATGGGTTTTTCACCCATTCGTTGTTTAAAAGTCTGCAATCCGCTCCCATGGCCGCCTCTACCCGTGAAATCTTTGCCGGGGCCAAGCAGGAATTAAAGCGCATTCAAAATCAATTCGGACGGACCAGTATGCCGGAACCGCAGTTGGAAGCTTCCAAGGAGCGGATTGAACAGCCCTTCTTTGTTTCAGGGGGGCAGGGTAGTGTCGCTGTTGACGCGTTGATAGATGTGGCCCGACGCCCTTGGGTAGCCGTGCAGCCACAACCGGATCACCGTCTGGTATTGGTCAATGCCGTCCCCTTAGGGGCTGCTCCGGGATCGGTCTGGGGGATATATCCTGCTGGTGAGATGGAATTCGACCCTGCAAAAGCCCAGGCCTTTGCCGTGGTGAAAGGCCTGAAGGGGCCACATGCGCTGGCGGAGATGTCCCCCAAAACGGCCCTCATGCCCTCAAAAGGCCGAGCCGTGTTAATTGCTAATGCTCCGGAGTCCAGAGCTATACCGGTGGTGCTTCGAAATGTGCCTGTGGCTCAAGCGAATCACCTGAAGTCCGTACTTGGCCGACAGCTCGGAGATGTGCAGTTTGTGGGAGAACAGGAATTTGCTCGGTTTGTTGTGGAAGGCCGCGGCGATGGGCTGCATGTCTTAAGTGCCGACGGCACCAAGGAAGTGCTGGCGTTGCCCGCTCAACCCAATACGCAGGCCCTGACTTCCCTGTCACAGGTGTTGGTGCAATCACGAAATGCGTCTCAGTTACTGGGATTGGAAAATCCCACCAGCCAGATGAATGTCAGTGTGCGCGTGGTACAAGTCGGACAGCGGGGAATCGCGGTTGTCAGTGATAAGATGGATGCGCCGGTGTACCACATCCGTCAAACCCAGGAGCCTCGGTCTCTCTCGAACAGCCTGCAATTGGAAATCACTTCCGATACGGATTGCTATATCACCATTGTGGATGTCGATGCGGAGGGGGCGGTGAATGTCTTGTTCCCGAACTCCTACCAGAATCCACAGTATGTTCCAGGGGGCTTTATTCAAGCGGGACGGACCGTGCTTTTGCCTGATTCGCTGCAATCAGGCAATCAAGCAGGATTTCATTGGGATTACGCCAATCCTCCCGGTGTGGATACGATCAGGGTCTTTGCAAGCACGACACCCGATCTGGCCCAACGCATTCGTGCCGCGGTAGCAGGTGGTCAAACCCCAGGGATTGGCGGTCAATCCCAACCAACCAATTCTTTGACGCACTTGGCGAGTTTGCGGCAAGAGTTGGTTTCCAATATGACCCGTGGTCTGATTACCGTGCCGGATGATTCGATTACTCCAATTTCCGAGCAGAACCCGAATCCAATGGAGCCGTCACAAGTGACCATGGCCGATCCCGGGATGTCGGTCAATGAACCGGTGAATGAGGGGATTGGGTATATTCAGGATACGCCAGCGGGGTATCCCCAGGATCCTGCGATCGTAGATGGCGGAAATGCCGGTCAGTTCAATGATTCCCAAGCGGGCCAGGTGATTCCCGTGCAAATGTCTGTGGCGGATTGGACGGCGGTGTCCGTCACAGTCCTTGTGCAACCGTAGGAGGTACCAGCCTAGGGTTAACTGATATTCACCGGAGTGTGAATGTGTTTGGATGAGGCTCACGCACTGAGTGCGTGGGCCTCAGGTGTTTAGAGAAGTGTCAAACAGGGAAAGGGCGGTTTGGAGATCGGATAAAGAACTATAGGGGTTCCAGGAAAGTCGGACGCTCAGGCATGTTGGAAATGACGGATGGGTGAATGTTTTCCAGGCCAGTGAATGGGCCGACCCCGTGGCGCGAATGGCGGCGGCCGTTGGATCATCACCACAGACGAAGGCCAGAATGCCCGGAGCCTGCGCCTCTTCCGTGTCGATCGTTCGGAGCCGAGCATTCTTTCGGATTGAGGATTGCCAAGTGTCTCGGATTTCCTTCAGGGCCTGGCACCTGAGACCGTCCTGACGTTTCAGGCTGCAGGCTTTTGCAAGCCCCGCAATGAGTCCCACATTCTGGGTGCCTAATTCACAATGTCTTCCATCGGGTGGCAAGGACGCGTTGTGGTTCTTGGTTAGGGTGGAACCTGTCAACAAATTTTCCCCGTCTTGATGCAGAATCAAGGCCCCTGTGCCCATGGGACCGCTGCACCATTTATGTCCGGGGAAAAAGTAGGCATGAGGATGGAAATGGCGGAAGGAAAGGGGAATGTGCCCGGTAGCCTGCGCGCCGTCCACGAACAGGAGAGAGTGATGCGCCTCAGCCAACTGTTGAATGGCTTCCACGGGAAAGATCCGTCCATCCAGGTGAGACACGTGACTGACAACGATGGCACGAACAGAATGTTGGTGAAGAGCGTGTTCAAAGGCGGACAGGAGTCCGGCGGAACTGTCAGGATCCAGGGAAACCACGTGAGCGCCATAATTCTTCAGGGTCTGAAGTTCCTGAAGTATGGTGGAATTTTCATGAGTGGTGGTGAGCAGGGTGTCTCCGGGTTTCCATGTGATGCGCGAGAGTGTGAGACGGCAAGCGGTTGTCGTATTGGGCACAAACGCGAGCCTATCGGCCGTATCCAGCTCCAGCCAATTCGCAAGCGTTTCCCTGCTACGTTGAAGGATGCTTCGGTATCGGTCGATACCTGTTTCGGAATACAGCACATGGCTGAATGATTCAAGTGTATCGGCGATGGTCTGCTGGACGTCAGGATGAAATGGAGAGAGTCCGGCGGCGTTCAGATACAGCATGCCATGAGCTCACGAGCAAGCAGGAGTGCATTCAGAGTGGACGGCGGTTCCTGACCGTTATTTGCGCAGAGACCGTCTCAGGGTTTTTGCGTGAGAGCCAGTCCGATGAGACTTTCCGGGTCGGTATACCATTTCACCATCTCGAAGCCCGAGGAAGCCAGGAGTTCTTGGGCCAGGGGCTGATCATATTTCGTGCTGATTTCGGTACGAATTTCTTCCCCGTGGGCGAGTGGCACCGAAAAATTCAAGTCAGCAATATTCAAGGTTTGATCCTGTCGCGAGCGGAGCCACATCTCAATTCGGTGAGCGTCCTCATTATATCGGGCCACATGGTCGAATAAATCGGGATGACTGTCTGCTCCGAAATTATTGTGAAGAACCCGGATAATATTTTTGTTGAATTTGGCCGTGATTCCCTGTCTATCGTTATAGGCTGCCTCCAACCGAGAGCGATCGGTGATCAGTTGCACGCCGAGCAAAAAATAATCCCCAGAGGACATTTCCGCATTCACCGCAGTCAAGAAATCCTTCGCCGCGTGTGAAAGGAGATTCCCAATGGTGCCTCCCAGAATGACGACGAGGCGCTTTCCGCCTTCGGGGATATGTTCCAGGTGAAAAAGGAAATCCCCCACCACTCCATGGACCTGCAGGCCGGGATATTCCTGTACCAATTCCTCGGAAACCCGGCGGACAATGCTCTCATCCACATCGAACGGAACATAATGCCGCAGCTGGTTGGCATTCGCCATGGCGGTTAGGAGGACCCGGGTCTTTGTTGCTGCCCCGGATCCCAGCTCCACCAGTTCCTCGGCACCACTCATGGTGACGATTTCGTCGGCCCATTGTGTGAGAAGCTGATGCTCGGTTCGCGTTTGATAATATTCCGGCAACTCGCAGATTTGTTCAAAGAGGGTGGAGCCTCGTTCATCATAAAACAATTTGGAAGGGAGGGTTTTCGGATGGCCCTGGAGGCCTCGAGTGATTTGTGTATTGACGAGGGTGGGATCTTCTCGGATTAAGGGAACGTCGATGGTAATGGCTGAATCCGTTGGCAATTTCATGGCCCCTCCTGGGTACAGTTGATTGGATACACAACCTACCCCGACTCTCAGGTGCCGGCGCAGACTGAACGAACGATATTGAGAATCAGTGTAAACGGTTCAATAGATGATCAGAAATGGCAGTCACAACGGGTATTTCCGGTTGTGTCTGCTGTCTGTCCCATACCTATTGGATGAAGAACTGAATGGCCTGATCACCGGCCATCATGAAAACTTCGGGACTGAGTATGATGAACGGCAGATGAAGGAATAAAGCGCCGCATCTGTTCACTATACCCGTCATCTGCCGTATGGGCAACCCAAAATGAGGCAAGAGAATGCGGCGAAACGGATAGCCGGTGATTTTGGGATTGCCACAGAGACTTGCGGGTAGGGGCGGAGAGCCGTATTGCTGCATAATCATCGAACAGGATCAAGGCCCTGAGGTTTTACGATTGTTTCCACCCAGGCCAGCAGCGCGTCGACAGCGAGGGCCAGGATCGTGGCTGGTAAGGCTCCAGATAAAATCAGATTCACATCCGCTAGTTGGAGGCCGGCTACAATGGGGACACCCAGGCCGCCAGCTCCAATGAAGGCCGCCAAGGTAGCGGTTCCCAAGGTCCAGATGGCCGAGGTGCGTACCCCTGCCATGATTGTGGGGGCGGCCAAGGGCAGCCGCACCGACCGGAGGATTTGCCATTCCGTCATGCCCAGGGCCCGTCCGGTTTCCACGACGTTTGGTGCGGCGTCCCGCAAGCCCGAGAAAGTATTTCGTAAGATGGGAAACAGTGAATAGATCCACAAGGCCATGATCGCCGGAAAGGTGCCCACCCCGAATAAGGGAATCATAAAGGCTAGGAGCGCAATGGAGGGAATGGTCTGGGACATGCCGATGATGCGGATCATCGTTTCCGCTCCGGTCCTCCATCGTTCCAAGAGCAATCCAAGGGGAATGGCCAAGGCGATGCCCAGAAGGAGTCCAAGCCCCGCTAGACCCAAATGTTCCCATGTCCGCATGGCCAGGGTTCCGCGCAAGTGCCACATGTAGGCAAAAAGGGATTGAGAGGGCTGCTGGTGGTAAGTTGGTGAACCAGGTTCTTGGTCGGCGACTAATTGGAGGTCTTCCAAGATTTGGCGAGCTACCTGGGTGACCGGTTGGCCTTGCTCTTGAACCAGGAGATTCCATTTCCGCATCTGCTCTCGAGTGAGGGCATTGGTCAATAAGCTGAGCACCGCCGCCAGTTCCGGATATCGTTCAAGCGTATCGCCTCGGACGAGGGCGGTGGCGTCATAGGGGGGGAAGAACCGCTGGTCATCCTCAAGGATCAGGAAGTCGTAGACGGAAAGACGACCATCAGTGGTATAGACATCAAGCAGATCAATATCTCCGTTGGCCGTGGCTTGATATTTTAAGGTTTGTTGCATCCCGACGACTTCGCGGAACTGGAGGCCGTAGGTTTCCTGGAGACCTGGAAGCCCGTCCGGACGTTTCATGAATTCATATCCGAATCCGGCTTTGAGCGTTGGTGCGATTCGTGCCAAGTCGGACAAGGTGCGGACTCCCAACTCCTGAGCCCGATCACGACGGAGGGCTAGAGCATAGGAGTTGTCAAAGCCGAGGGGAGTGAGCCACCAAAGGTTCCATCGTTGAAGAAATTGGGAGCGTACCCGATTTAGGACTTCGGTCGGGTTGTTCATCGGTTCCCCTCCCAGGATGGTGACCAGGCCTGTCCCGGTATATTCCGGATAGAGATCAATCCCTCCTGTTTTTAAGGCTTCGAAACAGACTTGGGTTCCGGCTAACCCCAGCCTGCGGAGAACGGTCAAATCGGTGCGAGATTCGATGAGTTGAGCAAACAACTCAGCGAGCAGTCGGTTTTCCATGAAATTTTTTGATCCGACGGTAATGATCTTTTCGCCGCTTGCCGTCGGAATCCACAGGCCGTTTACGGTGAGGAACAGCAGAGAAGTGAAAAGAAGGATAGGGGTTCGAAGGGAATCACGAAAGAATCCCTTCCTCCTATGAAGAGTCCGAACTCTCACCATGACGATCCATGGGACTCAATCAGGGATTGGACATAGGAGGTGGCAGGAGTTTTGACTAACGCCTCTGGCGTGCCCACTTGATGAATGTGGCCTTTTTTGAGCACCGTGATCCGGTCGGCCAGCTTAAAGGCTTCAGGCAGATCATGGGTGATGATCACCATGGTTTTCTGGATGCGCTGTTTCAGTGTGAGAAATTGATGTTGTAGCTCTTGGCGGGTGAGTGGATCGAGTGCTCCAAATGGTTCGTCAAGCAAGACAATAGCCGGATTGGCTCCCAGTGCCCTGGCCACGGCGACCCGTTGACGTTGGCCTCCCGATAATTCAATGGGATAGCGTTCTGCCATTTGAGCGGCATCCAGATTGATGAGTTGCATGAGGTGTTGAAATTGGTCATCCTGATCCTCCGCACTCCAGTTCAAGAGGTGTGGGACGAGGCAGACATTCCGTTTGATCGTCCAGTGTGGAAACAATCCGCCATCCTGTGGCACGTAGCCGAGGCTTCGACGAAGCCGGATAGGATCCTGAGACGCCGCTGGCTTCCCTTGAACGACAATTGTGCCAGTGGTGGGTTCGGCGAGGCGATTCAGGAGGCGTAGGAGCGTCGTTTTCCCTGATCCGCTTTCACCGATGAGGGCCATCGTTTCTCCTTCCTCGACGGCCCAATCGATCTGTTCCAACGCGAGGGTTCCATCAGGGAATTGCTTGCTGACGTGGTCAGCTTTTAGTGCCCAAGTGGTCATCATGCAGGGTTTTCGGTTGTGCGTGCCTGAGTCAGCTGTGGGCAACGATCAAGGTCTTTAGTGGACGGTGCGTCCATAGTCGATGTGTTCATCTTGTCAGGATAACAAGGAAACGAGGGGGTGGCCAGCACCTTGCAAAGAAAGGATGAGGAACCTTACAGGGCGAAAGAGGATGTGGCTGCCTGTCGGGAAGGTCTTCGGTGATGAGGTGAAACTTTTCGATCATAAGAGGCCTTCGGTATAGTAGAGCTATTGTTGGCTTCATGCATTATGAATGGTTCTTTTTATACGGAGCGATGAATGATGGGTCGTAGGTCACTCAGTCAGGAATTGGAGCAAGCTCGCGCTCGGACAGACGAGTTCTTTGAAACACTCAGTCCGGAGGCGTTCTATGAACGTCCCATTCCCGAACGGCACCGGTTGATCTTCTACTTGGGGCATGTCGAGGCGTTTGATTGGAATCAAATCTGTCGATGGACGCTCGGGATGTCCTCCTTTCATGAATCGTTTGATCAGCTGTTTGAGGCGGGCATTGATCCCCCAGTTGGCGAACTTGCTCAGGACCAACCCTCTGATTGGCCCTCTATTCGGGAAGTGCAAGCGTACAACCAACAGATTCGTGGCACCGTCGATAGGGTCCTGGATGATGCTCCGGAATCAGTGATTCATATTGCGATTGAGCATCGACTGATGCATGCGGAAACGAATGCCTATTTGTTGCATCATCTGGACAGCCGTTTCAAATCATCGGGTAAGACTCGGCTCCAGGTGGCGGGACCTAAGCCTGAGCATGCCATGGTGGATATTCCTGCAGGCCAAACCATTTTGGGACGTGATCTTCAAGAAGGATTTGGATGGGACAACGAATTTCAGGCACATACCGTACAAGTTCCCGCGTTTTCCATGAGCCGGTATAAAGTGACGAATTCCCAATATCTTCAGTTTGTGCAGGAGGGGGGAGATCCTCCGGCCATGTGGGTGCGGCAAGGAGATACCTGGTTGCTTCGAACGATGTTTGAAACGGTGCCGTTGCCTCCTCATTGGCCGGTTTATGTGACTCATGGTCAAGCCCGAGCCTATGCCCTGTGGGCGGGCATGGCTCTTCCGACTGAAGCCCAATTTCATCGGGCGGCTTTTGGGGGATGCGGGCAACCGGATGCCCCGTTTCCTTGGGGGACGGAGGCTCCGACCGGAGAATGGGGGAATTTTAATTTCGCTGGATGGGATCCGGTGCCGGTCACCAGTCATCCACGTGGGCAGAGTCGATTTGGAGTGGCTCAATTGGTGGGGAATGGGTGGGAATGGACATCCACACCCTTTGGACCGTTTGAGGGGTTTCAACCTCTTTCCACCTATCCGGGGTATTCCAGCAGATTCTTTGACGTTGATCATTTTGTGGTGAAGGGCGGAGGTCCACAAACGGCAGCGCGGTTGCTTCGGCGGTCGTTTCGGAATTGGTTCAGGCAAGAATATCCCTATGCTCATACAGGGTTTCGTTGCGTCCAAGCTCCTTCCTCCTTTTGATGGCGGCCGGGTTCTTTTCAGGAGGGTAATCTGCGCATGATAAGTGGAGCCGGGGTTCGTCTCTCTCCCAAGTGGTGGCTTGTGTGGTGTGTGGGTTTCTTGTGGTGGGTAGGGCCTGCAGTCGCCACTGAACGACTTGTCATCCTCCACTCCAGTGAACATCATGGGGTGGCTCTTCCCCTCAATCCGGCAGATGATCCCCGGGTCGGAGGGTTGGCCCGGCGCGCCACTCTGATTGAGGAAATTCGCAATGAAGGGCATCCGGTGTTGGTCGTTGATTCCGGCGATATTCTTGTCGGAACGGCTTTTTCCTCCTGGTTTAAAGGTGAGCCGGATGTGCAGGCCATGAACGTCATGGGTTACGCCGGGATGGTGGCCGGGAACCACGATTTTGACTTTGGCGTGGCTCATCTCTCCCAGTTAGATGAATTGGCGCAGTTTCCGCTGCTCTGTACGAACTTACAATCTCAGGGACGTCCGCTTCCCTGCCAACCGTCAGCAGTGGTGCAGGTGGGAGGATGGCGGATTGGTCTATTGGGAATAGTCGGGAGAAGCAATTTTCCGGATACCTTTAATCGGGAAACCGTGAAATCCCTTTCGCTGCGGGATCCATTAGTGGCCATCCATCAAGAGATTGCGGCCTTGCGGCAGCGGCATCCCATCGATGCGATCATCCTTCTCACCCATCAAGATACCGAGGAGGATTTGATGTTGCTTGAGCAGGCCACCGGAGTGGATGTAATCATCGGTGGTCATACAGAAGGATTTGATGGACTATATGTCTCCGGCAGCCATACGCCGGTCCTTTCGCACCGGTTCCCTGACCGTGTGTTTGTCAAAACCCATCGGCAAGGCCGTTCTTTGGGGCGGTTGGATCTTCACGCGGAGTTTCGGTCGTGGTCTTTGGCCCGGGCGGAGAATATGCCGGTGACGGAATCCATCCCGGTGCACCCTCACGTTGAATCGATTTTGGACGTCTATCGGCAGCGGTTTTCTCATGAGGCCTTTCAGATGGTGGGAGAGGCTGGCGTGCGCCTCAATGGCGAACGCCCGGCTATCAGGACCGGGGAAACCAATCTCGGTAATTTGCTGGCCGATCTCTTACGTGACACCCTTCAAACAGATGTGGCCTTGGTCAATGGCGGACAAATCCGTCAGAGTCTGGAGGCCGGGGCAGTCACTCTGGGTGATGTGTTGTCCGTGCTGCCTTTTGATTCATCCTTGATGACGCTTCAGGTCTCAGGCAAGGTGTTGCTTCACGTGTTGGAGCATAGTGTGAGTCAATGGCCGAATCACAGTGGCCGCTTTTTACAATTGTCAGGTTTGCGAGTGACCTATGATATGGGCCAGCCTATAGGCCACCGTGTGCGGGAAGTTGTGATTCAAGGCAGTCAGCTCAAGCCTGACAGGATGTATTCGGTGGGTACCGATGCGTTTTTGGCGGAAGGCGGGGATGGGTTTTCCATGTTGAGTCAGGTCCATGCTCGTACGGATCATCAAACGCCCCTACGGGATGTATTCCTCCGTACGTTGCAACGCACTCGGCTGCAGGCTGTTCTTGATGGCCGGATCAGGATTGTGCCCGCCCCATCTTCATAGTCGTATCTCTGCTGTATTGTCGATGTGATTGATCTCTGCAATGTGGAATCCTCGAAGGTGGATGACTGATTTGGCCAGTGTCTGGCAAGACACCCGCCTGATTGTGATGACGGCTCAGATCGCCGCCATTTATGCGGCCATTCTGATTCCCTTCAAAGCGGGTATTCCCATCATTCCGGGATTTGTGGAGTTGCGTCCGGCCAATGCCATACCCATTGTGGCCTCATTACTCTTTGGTCCGGCCGCAGCTTGGGGAGCCGGGATCGGCAATGTGATCGGGGATTGCTTTGGAACATTCGGGCCAGCCAGTTTTTTCGGTTTTTGGGGGAACTTTTTTTTGGGGTACCTGCCGTATGTGATGTGGGGCCATCTTGGCTGGTTGTCTTCTGGGGGACCGCCGGTGGTGACGTCGTGGCGACAGGGCATGGAGTATTCCCTGATCTGTCTTGTGGGGTCACTGGTTTGTGCCGGAATCATCGGGTGGGGCGTGGAGGTATTAGGGCTGCTCCCATTTGTTATTTTGGCTCCGGCTATTTTTTTTAATAACGTCGCGATGGGATTACTCCTCGGGCCGCCGCTATTGAAATTTTTATACCCCCGGGTGGAACGATGGCACCTGCGCTTTGAGGATATTCGAGCCACTTTGAATAGAGGTCCTCTCCTTGAGGAAAAACGGGGTTCTCCTCATCAATCTCATGAACCCGTTCCCTCCTCCTCAGGCCATCCTCGTCCCTTCTTGGAATGTTCCGATTGGTCATTTCAGTATTCAGGTGCGGAAGTTCCGGTTTTACAACAGATTTCATTTACCGTGGATTCCGGTGAGATGGTGATGCTTTTGGGCCAGAGTGGCTCCGGCAAGACCACCATTGCGCAGGCCTGTAATGGATTAATTCCGCATCTGGTGCCCGGTCGAGTCTCAGGCCAGATACACGTATTGGGGAGAGCGACCGGGCACGATCCTGTCTGGGCCCAGGCCGGTCGAGTCGGCATGGTCTTTCAGGATTTTGATGCGCAATTGGTGGCTACGACAGCCGACGGAGAATTACGGCATCCCTTGGAATATCGGGTTCCGCCCTTGGCGCCAGGCGAAGTTGACCGTCGATTGGCCAAGGCCCTGTCTCATGTTGGATTACACCTGAATGTAGAAAGGGATCCGATGACGTTATCGGGGGGGCAGCGTCAGCGTTTGGTCCTGGCTTCTGCGTTGGCGCAAGCTCCATCGATTTTAGTGTTGGATGAACCGGGAACGGATTTGGATCCAGCGGGCTATGATCGGCTGCGGAGGATCCTGCTTCATCTCAAAGAGGAAGGCCTGGCACTCCTGGTCACTGAACGGGACTATGAGAATATTGGCTTTGCTGATCGGCTGTTGGTGTTGCATCAGGGGGCTCTAGCTTGGACTGGCACCCCTCAAGCGTTACTACGTCAGCCACAGGTGATGCGGGATTTGGGGCTTCGGCCTCTTCCCATAACGTCGTGTTTTGAAGGAAAGGGGGTAGGCCCGCTGCCCATTTCGGTCGAAGAGGCGTGGACGTGTATGGAGGAGCAGGGTATCAAGTTGGCCCCTTCTCTCTCGGTGCTGAATGACGAGTTGCGGTTGGGGGTTGTCCAAAGTTCGACGGAGCGTTGTGAACCGGTCATCCAAGTGGAAGGGGTGTCCTTTGGATATGATGGGCATGAGGTGCTTCACGAGGTATCGTTCACGATTCATTCAGGGGAATTTGTGGCTATCCTCGGGGGTAACGGGTCTGGGAAGAGTACGTTGTCTCGACTCATGAACGGGTTGCTGATTCCCACGACCGGGCGCATATTGGTGTCTGGACGAGATACGCGTCAGACTTCTATGAATGAATTAGCGAAGCTCGTCGGGTTGGTGTTTCAAAATCCTGATCATCAAATTTTTGCGGAGACGGTGTGGGATGAAGTGGCCTTTAGTCTCAAGAACTTCGGAGTTCCGGAAAATGTGATCGAGACTCGAGTGCAAAGTGCGTTGGCTTCCGTGAATTTCCCCTTTGAAGGAAGCCGAACACAGGATCCATTTTCATTGCGGAAAGGGGAACGGCAGCGCCTCGCCGTGGCCTCGGTGTTAGCCAGTCAGCCGGGGATTGTGATGTTTGATGAGCCAACGACGGGGTTGGATGCCTTTGAAACCGAACGAATGATGGAGATGATTCGCGGGTTGAACCGAGATGGGCATACGGTGGTGATGATTACTCATTCCATGCGACTCGTGGCAGAATATGCCACGCGATGTCTCTTGATGAAAGAAGGGCGGATAGTGGGAGAAGGGCATCCCCGGGACGTGTTCAGTCATCCTCAGTGGATGGAGGCGGCCTCCTTGAATCTTCCGGCGATCTCTCAATTTAGTCAACGATGGGGATACACACTGCTGACCGTTGAGGAAGTGCGGGCTTCACTAACGACTTCTGATACGGTACCAGTACATCCCCGGTAGGGGGATGGCTTTGGTGTTATGTCGATGTAAGGACGTGTTCATTTCATGAATATTTCTTTGTATGTGGCCCCCAGGACGGTATTGCATGCCTTAGATGGCCGTACCAAAGTTCTTATGGCTCTGAGCTTATGCCTCCTGGCTTTGTGTTTTTCTCATCCGCTGTTTTTAATGGCCCTTTTCGGATTGGTCGTGGGATTGTTGGGCTTTTCCGGTGCACAGGCCAATGTTCGAAAAATGTGGGTGTTAACGACCCTCTTATTTTGTTATTCGGTGGTCCTTTGGCCATTTTTTGTCGACGGGGAGACTCCCGTGCCTGGACTGGATGCGGTGGGTGTGACGGTAGAAGGGGTGATGGTTGGGTTAGCTATGGGCCTTCGCTTACTGGTTATGCTTTGGGCCGGCATCTGGTTACTTTCTGTCACGGCTATTGAGGAATTGGCTTTTGCCTTAGAACGGTTGGGGTTGCCCAGTCGGGCGAGTTTTGCTTTTAGTCTGGCTTTTCGCTGGGTGTCGATTTTGTTAGGGGCAGGGGTCAGCGTGGTCCAGGCGCAACGCTCTCGGGGGTTGGACGTGGGGGCAGGAGGTATCGCGGATCGGTTACGAAAATATGTACCGTTGGTGGTCCCTTTGATTGGGCAAGCCCTACGGCAAACTCAAATGTTAGCCATGGGTCTGGAGTCAAAGGGTTTTCATCCCTTCGCCATTCGAAGGAATTCTCTCCCAAAAACATTCCTCAATCTGGATTATGTGGTCCTGGGTCTTCTATGTTGTCTGCTGGTCTTGGCTTTATGGCTCAGAATGAACGGTGTGGGAGTGTTGAGGGCGCTTTCGTGAAAGGACGAGAAACATATGGGCGGGGTTCGACTTCTAATGAACGGAGAAACTCTTGCCGAGAGGAGAAAAACAAAATCAGAGAACGCTATGTGACCAAGGAAGAAGAATTCTTGGAAGATTCGGCGGTGGCTAATTCCACAAATTTGCCAATATTTTTAATGCATCGTCCGCAGCAGTTTTTTCTATCATCCAGCTCAAGGGCAGAGGCTAATTTCTTGGGGCAAGTGATGCCTGCGGCTCCAAGCTTTTTAACGTCAGATTCCTTAATTCCTTTGCAGATGCAGATGTACATGGCGTTAATTTTCGATAATGATAACGGTTTTCAATTTTAAATTAATACTACCTCTTGCTTGCGTTTCTGTCAAGGTCGGTATTTATTGGTAAATAGTTGAATCGTTTGGGTAATTTGCTAATGTTCAGAATGGATTTCCTGTGTGTTTTTGGTAGTTTATGGACGCAGGGGCTATTTTTTATCGGCTCATGTCCGGTGTGGGTCAAATGAATGGCGAGCCATGGGTGATTGAGAAACTCGACGGAATAGAGTTGAGGTGTCTTTTGCAACCTCGAGCAGGGAAATCTCAATTTGTGGGAATCCATGGAGATGAAATCAAGATTCGAATTCAAGCCCCACCTATTGACGGGAGAGCCAATGAAGAATTAGGGCAGTTTCTGGCCAAAAGCCTTGATGTGCCGAAACGAGCCGTAGAAATTGTATCGGGAGTAAGTTCCCGGCATAAGCGGGTGCTCATTAGAGGGAAAACTCTGAGTGAGCTTCAGCATTTATTAACCTCCCTGTTAGAGAAACATTCTTCGTGAGGTTATGAGGGCGGCTTGAGAAGTCCTTCTTTCTTTCGGAAAGGGCCAATGATCATATTGGTTTACATCCCCACCCCCCAATTTTATAATGGCCTCCCTTGAAAAAAGCCACGGGGAAATAGGTTTTTTTTCTTGTGATCCGCGGGCCTCACGAGGCAGGGCTGTTATTTCTGACTAGTAAAATTTTTTTGGCAAATGATATGAATACCGCACAACTCCTTCAAAATCTCTTCCTGGATCACATAGATCCGAAAACCGCTAAGGAGGTCCTCGAGGGATTGTCGGGAATGCAGGAGCAAAGCCAGGTTTGTGAGCTACTTGAGGAATTGCTGGATATATCGTCAAAAGTACAGGGTGAGGCCATCCGTGGGTTGGGAGAATTGCAGCGGAACCAGGCGATGTCCAGCGTGGTGCCCTGGTTAGATTTGGGGATTACGCTAGCCCAGGCTTCAGGTGCATTGGGACTTCGATATTTTAAAGAAAGTCCATATATTCTGGGCCTTTGGGGCAATTCCTCGAGAACCAATGTTTTGGTCCAAGTGGTTTTGGACCTGGCTGACCATTCCCTGGAAACGGCTCCTCAATGTGCGTATGAATTCTTGAAGGCGATCTCAGGGTTTTCAGAATCCGTCAGCATAGAGGAGATTCGGCAATGGGCAGACCTGGGGTTGGAGATAGCGGGTTGGGACTATGTTTTAGGAAATGAGTTTTTTCGGGAATGTTCGAACATTCAACGTGCGGTGCCCTTGGAGTTGGCCAAAGGTTGGATGGGATTTGGCATGAAACTCATGGTTCAAAATAGTCTTGGAAAGCCGGATTACGTCGGGACGTTGGAATTTTTTCGCACCAGTCCGATGTTGTTCTCTGACATGCCAGACATTGAGGTGAAGAGTCGGGTCATTGATTTGGGAAATGCCCTGGCAGCTCGGTCCCCGGAGCAAGCCATTCTGTTTTTGGCCGATGCGCCGAAAGTGCTGTCACTTTTACCCTCCGAGGAATGGAAAATCAGGGTTTTGAAGTTCGGATTGTTAATTGCCGATCGAGATGCGGAAGCTTTGTTGCCCTATTTTCGAAGAGCGCCTGAGGTCATTCAGTATTCCAACCCAGAAGGCAGCACGGTTTTTGATAATTGGTTTAGCCAGGGGATGGACGCATTGGAATACAGTGCGGAGGCGGGACGTGCATTCTTTGGGTTGGAAACCCGTCAGGCATGCGAGGCGGTAGAAGAGGCGATGACCGGTGTCTCGCTTCGTCAAGTCATCCGCTCGTTGAAAATATTTGCCAGGGCGTTATCCGGCGAAGATGTGCGTATTGAAGGGTTACGGGAAGATTCCCCGTCTTTTCAGCATATGCTTGGAGTGGATTCGTCACATCAGGGTTCGACGGCACAGGTGGTCGACCAGGGACATACGATCTATTTGCCGCTGGTGATTCGTCGGTCGCCGACCCTTGAGGGAAACCGGAAATGGTACACCGCCATGGTGGCCCATGAAGTCGGGCATTTAGAGTTTGGAACGTATCGAATATCCTCCAAGACTTTACAGGATGTGGCTCGGGTTGTGGCGCAGCGTATCGCTGGGCTGTCCCCCTCTCGGGTCTTGCCTGTGAATTCTTTGGGAGACTTGTTTCAGCGATACGCGCAGCCGGTCCTCATGAAAGATCTGTGGGAAATTTTGGAAGATGCCAGAGTGGATTTTTTATTGAAACAGGAATATCCCGGCCTAGCAGAAGACTTTTCCACGTTGGTAAAAGAGGCGATCCAGTTGCGGTCGTTGACTCATGGAATGACTGCCCGTGAGATGGTTCTTGATGCCCTCTTGCTCAGGTTTTCCGGGATGGATAAGGACGTGGTATCCGAGCCGAGTCTTCAAGAGGTCATTGCCCCCATTTGGAAGGACGCGCAGACGATTCTTGATCCCCGGGCCACGGTGAATGATTCTATTGTCCTAGCCGACCATTTGTATGCGGAGTTAGAACGACGGGTGGGGCAGTGGAAAAAAACATTGGAACAGCCAGAGCCGTTTCCGGGAGAAACCGGAGAAGAACATGCCGGTGTGGCACATGAAGCCTCTGAAACAATGGAAGAGGATTATCGCTCTTTTGATAATTGGGGGTATCGAAGTCCGATGGACCCTCAGGGGCTTACCGGTTCATCGGAGGAACAAGATGCGGAGTCGTCCTTGGAGCAGGGACAGGCTCACAGCCCAGGTCGAGCGGGAGGACAGACAGGAGCGGGAAGCCAGCAAAACTCGTCCTCCAAGTCATCGCAATTCGATCCACACAAGAGTCCGAGTTCCATCTTTGGAGAATCTCCTTTGCAGCAATGGTTTCAGCCGGAACCGGCCTCTGCCGGAGAGCTTCCAGGGAAACGATTGGGCGAGGGACGGTTTGTGTACCAGGAATGGGACGGCATCGTTGGAGATTATCGGCCTCAATGGTGTCGAGTCATCGAGCATGAAGCCAAGGAAGGCTCATCGGAATTCGTGGACACGACCTTTCGGACGTATGGGCCTGTAGTCAAAATGATCCGGCGGTATTTTGAGTGTATACGGCCGGAAGCGTTTCGTCGGGTCGGGCGACAATCCGATGGCGAAGAGATCGATTGTGACGCCATGGTCAATTGGTTGGTGGACCGGAGGCGCGGGGCCGATCCTTCCGATCAAATTTATGCCAGCCGTCAAAAACGGGATCGTCAAGTTGCCGTGGCGTTTTTGATCGATATGAGTGGGTCTACCGGCCGCCAACTGGGGGCGGGTGGGCGAACGGTGAATGATCTTGAAAAAGAAGGCCTGCTCGTACTGTCCGAAGCGTTGACTGCCGTGGGAGACCAATTTGCCATCTATGGATTTTCCGGGAAGTCCCGGCAATCGGTCGATCTTTATGTTGTGAAGGATTTTGCGCATCGAGCCGGTGGGCGGGTTGGCTTAAAAATCAGCGGCATCAAACCCTGTCAGCAAAACCGCGATGGAGCGGCTATTCGGCATGCCACTTTCCGCTTAATGGAGCAGGCCGCGAAAGTCCGTCTCTTGGTTTTAATCAGTGATGGAAAGCCCTTGGATGACGACTATACGGATGAATATGCTCTGGAAGATACGAAAATGGCCCTCAGGGAAGCACGCCTGAAGGGAATTCATCCTTTTTGTATCACCATTGACCAGGCTGCCACCGACTATGTTAAACGGATGTATGGGGAGGTTGGGTTTTTAGTGGTCGATGATATCGACTCCTTGCCCACTCGGCTTCCCAAAATTTATCAACGGTTGACCGCTTCCTGATAGATGGACTAGTCATGACTGACTCCCTTGCTCCCCCAGACGTGCCTGTCTGGCTCTACAAACTGTTCACCGGGCATCAATATCCTTACGTCCGCCGGCAAGCCAAATTTGCCAAAAAGGACCGAGGAGCCGATGGGGAACGGGAGGACCCGACGCCGGAAGAGATTCGCCAAAAGTTCTGGGAAATCTATCCCCGCTGTTCGGCCAAGATGCTTCAAGAAGTGAAGTCAGGGATGATTGTGACGTTTGTAGAGTTGGGCAATTATGAAGCCGGGACGTTTCAAGCCTTCATCGATCAGCCAGAAGTCTTTTTGGCGGAAACCTATGGGAAAAAAAAGATCAAGGTGAACTTTTATGAAGGGGAAAATTTTGTTTGCACGATAAATTTTAAGGTTGGAGGGTGGACGGGACATGAGGAATAATGCTTTGGAGCAGGTTCTTATGTTCCATAAAGGAAAAGGTGGGATATGAGGCGGGTAAAAGTCACCGTAGTGGGAGCAGGAAATGTTGGAGGATCAATCGCCCAGCGGCTTGCCGAAAAGAATTGGTACGACGTGGTCCTGGTGGACATTGTGGAAGGCATGCCTCAAGGTAAAGCGCTTGACCTGTTAGAGGCCGGACCGGTGTGTTCTTACGATTCTTTGGTGACCGGAACGAACCACTACGAAGAAACCAAGGATTCCGATATCGTGGTGATTACCTCCGGTATTCCTCGACGCCCGGGAATGAGCCGGGATGAGTTGTTGGAAACCAATACTCGGATTGTGTCCTCGGTCGTTCGAGAAACGGCTCACCGCTCTCCCCAGGCTATTTTCATTCTCGTGTCCAATCCGTTGGATGCTATGACTTTTGTGGCCCATAAGGTCAGCGGATTTCCTAAGCACCGGGTTTTGGGTATGGCGGGGGTCCTGGATTCCGCACGATTTCGCGCCTTTATTGCCGAGGCATTGCAAATCTCCGTTGAGAATATTCATGCGATGGTCTTGGGGGGACACGGGGATTCCATGGTGCCCCTGATTCGCTATACCACGGTGGCAGGTCGGCCCCTGCATGAATGGCTTTCTCCTGAAAAGTTGGATGCGCTTATCAAGCGAACGAGGGAGGGCGGGGCGGAGATTGTGAATCTCCTGAAAACCGGAAGTGCCTATTATGCGCCTGCGGCTTCGGTGGTGGAGATGGTGGAGGCCATTACTAAAGATCAAAAGAAAATCTTGCCCTGTGCCGCGTTATGCGAGGGGGAATACGGATATCACAATCTTTTTCTGGGAGTTCCGGTCAAGTTGGGGGTTGGTGGGGCGGAAGCTATTATAGAATACGCCTTGACGGATCAGGAAAAGTCTGCCCTGGATGCCTCTGCCAAGGCGGTGAAAGATTTGTGCGCTCAGGTCGAGGACATGTTGAAAAAAGCTTCCTGAGCGGTCCAACGGGCGTCTTTCGTTCCTTGTCACTTCTCATTTCCCTTCCTCTCAATGCTCAATTTTGAAGAAGGCAGGTCATCTGCTTCGGCTTGACGACCCTGGAAAGTGATTCGTATAGTGAGTGCGGTAAGTATTTGTAACTGTTGAATAATATGGTGATTGTTTTGCGGAATGGAAGCTAGGGGACAGGCCGCCCCTCGCAATATGGAAAATCAATCAGGCCGTCCTTTCATTATTGGAGATGGGCATGTCTAAGGAATTTTTGCCTCGTTTGCTCCGTCCTTATGCCGGGGATCCGTGGGATATTGATGCTTATTGCCAACAAGGTGGATATGAGGCTTGGCTAGCTTGTTTGAAGTCCCAGAATCCCCAACAGACCATTGATACTTTAAAAGAGGCTCACTTGCGTGGTCGGGGCGGGGCGGGGTTCCCCACCGGCTTGAAATGGGACAAGGTGCTGCACCACCGGGTGAAGGAGCATTATTTTGTCTGCAATGCCGGAGAACATGAGCCGGGTACTTTTAAAGATCGCTATTTGTTGCGGCATCATCCTCACCAATTGTTGGAAGGTTGTTTGATTGCCGCGTATACGGTGAGTGCGAAAACCGCCTATATTTATCTCAATCATGAGTTTGCGGAGGAGCGAGCGCACTTTGAACGGGCCAAAGAGGCGGCGAGAGCTCGAGGCTATTTGGGCGAAAATGTGCAAGGGACCGGTCTGAACATTGATATCGAAATATTCGATGGTTATGGAAGTTATGTGGCAGGAGAAGAAACGGCCATGCTGGAGTCGATGCAGGGGCGTCCGGCACAACCCAAGCAAAAGCCTCCTTTTTACCCTACGGAATTTGGGCTGCATGGCAAGCCTACGTTAGTCAACAATGTTGAGACTCTCTCGAACATTCCTCACATTTTGCGGAACGGGGCAGCCTGGTTTCGGGAGGTGGGTCCCTCGACCTGTCCCGGGGCGATGCTTTTTTCATTGAGTGGAGCCGTCAACCGTCCTGGCGTGTATGAACTGCCGCTGGGGACCCCTGTACGGCATCTCATCGATATTTGCGGTCAAGGAGTCGTCAATGGAGGGAAGGTCAAGGCCGTGTTTCCTGGTGGTCCCTCCTTTTCCATGATTGGTCCGGATCAACTCGACCTGCCGATGGATTTTGATTCATTGAAGAAGGCCGGGACCGGATTAGGTTCAGCCGGGGTCATTGTTGTGGATGATGCCACCTGCATGGTGGAACACACCCTCAAATACTCCCATTTCTTTGAGCGCGAAAGTTGCGGACAATGTCCTCCCTGCCGTATCGGCACACAGGAATTGGCCACGTTGATTCGAAAAATTGAAGAGGGAAACGGGACCGAAAAGGATTTGGCGCAATTGCTGCAAATTTGCGGATTTGTCAAAGGAACAGGTTTTTGTACCTTGGTGACTGGAGCCTCGGTGTTGGTCCAGAACAGTCTCCGCCTATTCCGGCATGAATTTGAAGAACATATTCGGCTGGGCCGATGCCCGTCTAAGCCGGCCCCATTGGGAGTTGGGTGAGAGAGGAATTGACGATGCCAAGAGTGACCTTTATCCATTCTGACGGGAAAAGCGGGGAGGTCCCTCAGAATATTTCCCTGTTGGAGGCCGCGAAACAGCTGGGATTTTCCTTGAATCATGATTGTGGTGGCAATGCCTCCTGTTCAACCTGTCTGGTTGACGTGATTGCCGGGGAAGGTCATTTATCCGAAATCGATTTTGAAGAACAGGATCTTCTTGACCGTGAGGCCTTGACGGAACCCTATCATCGATTGAGTTGTCAGGCGAAGGTCTTGGGTGATGTGATTGTGCAGGTTCCGGAAGAAAAATGGGGGCAGACCGACTCCAAGTCCTCCGACACCGTGAAATCATCAAATCCCTGACGGGATCATGATGAAATTCAAAAGCCAGATCTCAGGGAGAGTCGCTTGACTGCAAACGGACCGACATCTCATGCGGTTTCCATGCCGACCCATACGATTACCCGTTCATATAAATTCTGTGCGGCGCATCGTCTTCATACCGACCAATTGCCTCCTGACGTCAATCAAAAAATCTTTGGAAAATGTAATAATGCCAATGGGCATGGCCATAACTATACCGTGCATGTGACGGTCCAAGGGGAACTCAACCCTGAAACGGGGCTGATTACGGATGTGGATCTGTTGGATCGACGGGTCAAGGAGTTGATTGTCGATCGCTTTGATCACCAGCATCTCAACTGCGACCCGGCCTTTGAGCATGTCGTTACGACCGGAGAAAATCTGGCAAAGCTGGTTTGGGAAATTCTGATTGACCAAATCCCAAGTGGGCGGTTAGCAAAAATTGGTGTGGTGGAAACCCGGGATAATTTTTTTGAATATATCGGGAATCCTCAGCCTTAAACCTGTCCTGGTAAGGGCCTGTGCCCGGAATCTTGGAGATGTATGAAATCAAAATCGTCAAAGTCATCGACAGGTCGAGGAAGTGCCAAGCGACGAAGCGCATCGAAGCTGGCGGAATCCGATCAGGTCGATATTGTGGCGCCGGCTGCAATCAAGGATATTGAACCGACCGTCCGGCAGTTGTTGCAACAGCTGGGAGAAAATCCTGACCGTAACGGCCTGCGGGAGACGCCAAGACGGGTGGCCAAAGCGCTGACCTATCTGACTCAGGGGTATCATCAGGATATCGATACCCTTTTGAATGATGCCCTCTTCCCCATTCAATACGATGAAATGGTCATCGTCAAAGATATCGATTTTTATAGCCTGTGCGAGCACCATCTGTTGCCATTTTTTGGGAAATGTCATGTTGGCTATATTCCCCGAAAGCATGTGGTGGGGTTAAGCAAAGTCCCCCGTATTGTGGATATGTTCAGCCGGCGCTTGCAGGTTCAAGAGCGGCTGACGGTACAAATTGCCCATACCATTCAGGAAAAACTCGATCCTCATGGTGTGGGGGTCGTGATGGAAGCCCGTCACCTCTGCATGAGTATGCGGGGGGTGGAAAAACAAAATACCGTTGCGGTGACCAGTGAGATGCTGGGAGTTTTTCGCCAACAACAACAGACGCGAGACGAGTTTTTGAAACTTATTCGGCAACGGAGCAGCGATCCCGATTAAGATAGAGGAACTGTCGCCAGGCCCGATCCTCATCCCCTTCCCATGAGAGGCTTTCCGCGTGTGTCGGGCATTTGTTGAAGGTCCTTTTTTCGTAACACCTAGAAGGCAGTTGACCTTTTTTGATGAATGAGGTCTAATGGGCCATTCCTTCCTTTTATATCTCTGCTCCATGGATGGGCTCGTTGCGCAGGAGGCGCCGGTTTCATAGATGAGTGGAGATTCATCATTTGCCGGATGTCATGTTCTTCTGGTGAGGAGGGTGGTGACCCTACCTCACCGATTCCGAAGCAGTCGGGCCAGGGAAGTGAATTCATCGAAAACAGATCCTGGGTTTTCTTCCTAAAGTTGTCCTCTCCCGTTCATCTCTTCGTTTGTGTTCTTCTTTTCGTTCAACATCGTTCCGCAAATGTCTCGTGCTCTTCCCCGAGGCCGGGACAAAAAAGAAGATAGTGAAAAACCAAGGACGGTGAGGCTGTCCCAAGCCTGGCCAAACGAGGAAAACCGAACACATCTTCGCCAAGCCAAAATAAGAGGCCAAGAATTCACTCAAGTGCAAGTGAACCATTCTGGGAAACGTTTCGACAATTCTTTATAGAATAAACAGGCTCAATCTTATATCTCCCCAAATGGGGAAGGAGGATGGTCGTGGCAAAACGACATGGTCTGAGCTCATTGAGAACCGTCGTGGCGGTATTAGTCTTGGGAGTGCAGGGCGGACAAGCGCAGGAAACGATACCTGCTCCGGTGGAGCCGGAGGCTATTCACGAAGACACGATACAGTCGCACTCTATGGACTCGGAAGAGCAGACGGGGGACGTGAGTGAGCGGGGAATCCCTCGAATTTCCATCCCTGGCTTACCGGACTCCTCACCATTAAGGCCGAAAATTCAAATCCCTCACAAGGTCCGTCCTACAATACGGGTTCCACCACGAGGAAAACCGCATGATGCGCCGTCCGACGGAGATCTCAAAAACCCTGATGACTCTGGGGCCAGTCAGGCGCAGGCCTGGTTAGGCAAATTTGTTCCGAACCAGGTGATTGTCAAGCTCCGTCCGGGTATGTCCCTTCCGGTTGCCACCAAACAACAATTTGGATTGCAGCCATTGAGATCGACCTCGGGAGGGCATGTGTTATTCCGCTTTGTCGTTCCTCAGGGGATGCCGCATTTAGTAAACCCGGTGGTTTTCGCTCAGGAGCTGGCCAAGCAGGCAGCGGTGCTGTTTGCTCTCCCCAACAGAATTTATCTGCCGGACCGAGTGCCGAATGACCCCTTGTTTCCCAAGCAATGGCATTTTCTAGAAAACGGAAATGGTCAGGGGCAATCACCCGGTGGTATCGGGTTGCCAAGCGTGTGGGATCGAACGAGAGGGAGTCGGAGCGTGGTGGTCGCGGTTATTGATACCGGAATTGTTGGCAATCATCCTGATATTGACTTGGGAAATGTGCTTCCCGGGTTCGACTTTATTTCCGACGTGACACGGGCGAAAGACGGAGATGGGCGGGATGCCGATCCGACCGATCCGGGCGATGGAACCGGCTTGGGAGACTGCATCCCCGGGGTCGCTGGAAAACCGGACACCTGGCATGGGAACAACGTGGCCGGTGTGATTGGCATGGGGAAAACCAATAATGCCAAGGGCATCGCGGGGGTGAATTGGGAAGTCGGAATCCTACCGGTGAGAGTCAGTGGGCGTTGCGGGTCCGATGACGTGGATCTCTACGATGCTATTAAATGGGCGGCAGGGTTGCCGGTGCCTGATGCGCCACTGAATCAGACACCGGCGAAAATACTCAATATTAGTTTGGGTTCCATCGGTGCCTGTGACCGGCTCATACAGGAAGCCATTAACGAAGTGGTAACGAAGAAGGGCGTCTCGATCGTGGTTGGGGCCGGAAATAATTCCGGTCCGGCCATGTTTCATGCGCCGGGGAATTGCCAACATGTGATCACCGTGGCGGCGAGTGATGACCAGGGCCATCTGGCCCCGTATTCCAACTTCGGTCCGCCAGTCACGATTATGGCTCCCGGTGGAGACCGCAAGCGGGACGACGATAGAGACGGGAGCCCGGATTTGGTGGATGGGGTCTTAACCCTCAATCATCCAACTTTGCGCAATCCTGACAATGCCCCGATTCCGCTGGGGTTTGGTTTGGAGCGGGGGACTTCTCTTGCGGCACCGCATGTCTCAGGTGTGTTGGCCTTATGGTTGGCCTTAGACCCTACCTTGACCCATGCCGAGCTGGTGCAAGGTCTGGTCGAGCATGCCCTGCCGAGGAATTCCCTGCAATGTCCCCGCTCGTGCGGGGCAGGACTGCTCAATGCTGACCTCGGTTCATTGATTCCCCCCGGTAAGGATGTGCCGCCACCTCCCGGAAAAGACGTTCCTCCTCCTCCCAATCCCAAACAACCCCCGCCGGTCTCTCAATGCCATGTGAAGACCTCGGAAATTGTCCAGAGCATGAAAATCGACATCGGGAACAATGATTCCCAAACGACCAGTGCCAAGCAAAGTCTACTTCGCATGATGAGTCAGGGAGACGAAGAAACCCGCCGGATCGCGTCCAGTATGATCAAGGCGACGGAAAACGGAACGTTGGCTGGAATCTTCCAGCGAAACAAAGGCCCTGTGGCCATGCGTGGACAGCGGATGACGCCGCCCAAAGGCTGGTGGGAATTGATTCCTCAAGGGCAAATGGGGCTCTGCCTCAAGGAACCGGCGGGGGAGGCACCGATGATCATCTATCGGAATCAGGACATGCCGATTGCCATGTTGGATTCCACGCTCAAAAATGCCTGGCAGCAATGCGGGTTGCCGGATCTGCCTTTTCCATGTGTCTATGTGAAGGATATGGGCAATAAACCGCAAACGAATGCTTGTTTGGCACAGGCCGAGAAAGCTTACCGACAAGGGGAGCAGCAATGTGACGAACAGTTTGGTTCGAAAAAGGCCTGTGTCAATGCGTATCAAGAATGCCTGGCCACGGTGAAGATTGCCAAATCCTGTGAGGAGCGAGTGCCCTGTATCGTGAGTGGGGACATTCAACAGCATGATGTGTGTATGCAACCCTTTGAAGCCCAATATCACGAAGCCATTGCGGGTTGCGAGTAAGCCTGGGGACCTCGAAGAGGTTCCAAGTGGGCGGTCCAATATATTTTTGTGCCTCGCTGACGAGGGGAATTTCGCCTGGCAGGGATCGGTGGTTGAAAGGAGATTTCAAGCGTCGAGCGTGTTCAGAAAGGAGGCGAGTGCTTGGTTGAACACGTCAGGTTGTTCGACATTGGATAGATGTCCTGCTTGGGGAATGGTGACCAACGTGGCGTTGGGAATGCGGTCGGCCATATAACGGGACTCTGCGACCGGGGTAGCCTGGTCGTCTTCTCCCACGACGATCAATGTAGGACAGGTAATCGTGGAAAGAAGATGGGTGGAATCGGGACGGGCAGCCATCGCCATGAGATCCACGATGATGCCTTCCCGTGGAGTGCCAAGAATCCATTGGCGAACCTGTTCCATCACATTTGGGCGTTGCTGAATTGTGGATGGCGCCAAAAGTTTTGGGATCATCAAATTGGCAATGGCCACCGCCCCCTCTTTGAAGGCGACTTGAGCCATGGCCCGGCGCCCGGTCTTGCCTTCTTCACTATCGGCTTGTGCGCGGGTATCGGCCAGGACCAGCGCCTGTATCCGATGAGCATATTGCCTATAGAGTGAAAAGACCGTATACCCGCCCATCGAGAGGCCGATGAAGACCGCCTTCCCAAGACCAAGATGATCGAGCAACCCGACAACATCAGCGGCATAATCATCTAACGTAACATTCCATAACATCGCGTCGGATTCGCCATGTCCGCGCAGATCGATGGTGATGACGCGATAGTGGTTGGCCAAGGCGTGGATCTGGGTCTCCCACATTACTTTGGATAAAGGGAAGGCATGAATGAAAACCAGGGGCAGGCCCTCTCCCTGGTCGGTATACCCTATCCTCATGCTGTTGATGATGGCGTTCATGGGAATCTCCGTTTCCTTTATGGCATCCTCTGTATGCGTTTTCAAGGTTTTTCCCAGAGCTAAAAGCCCAAGGACATTTGCGGGTGCATGGCCGGTGGTTATAGCATACTCAAGTCTCAAGGAGCATAACCGCGGTTGACCCGGAAGGGCCCACGAGGTAGGCGGCGCGATATGGAATTATTTGAATCATCGTCTCAGCCAGATCTGTTCCCTCAACAGGAATCTTCTGCCAATCGCCAGGCTCCCTTGGCGGACCGCATGCGGCCACAGGAGTTTTCGGACTTTGTGGGGCAGGAAGACGTCTTGGCGGAGGGCCAGCCCTTACGCGTGGCGATTGAACAGGACCGGGTGCCGTCGCTCATCCTATGGGGGCCGCCGGGCAGCGGAAAGACGACTTTGGCCGGATTGATTGCCAAGAAAACGCAAGCGGCATTCGTGCCGTTTTCCGCCGTGCTCAGTGGAGTGCCGGAATTGCGGGGTTTGCTGAAAACCGCTCAACAACGCCGAAAGGTTTCCGGGCAACGTACTCTGCTGTTTGTGGATGAAATCCATCGATTCAATAAAGCCCAACAGGATGCCTTTCTGCCGTATGTGGAACGCGGAGATATCACCCTCATCGGGGCGACCACGCAAAACCCTTCGTTTGAAGTGATTGCCCCGTTGTTGTCCCGTTCCCTGGTGGTGGTGCTCAAGCCCTTAAACGATGAAGCGCTGGGGCGCATTCTGGATCGGGCGCTAACGGATACCATACGAGGGCTGGGGGCTTCCTCCGTCACACTCGCTCCGGAAGCCAAACATTTGTTGATGGGATATGGCAACGGGGATGCCCGATCCATGCTGACGGCCCTGGAATTTGTCGTCGGCCAGTTTTCTGCTCCCGGCAAGTCGGCGACGATCGCTCAATCGCAAGTGGAGCAGGCGCTCAAGAGCAAAGCGCTCCGCTACGATCGGGATGGAGAAGAACATTACAACCTCATTTCCGCCTTCATTAAAAGCATGAGGGATTCCGATCCGGATGGCGCCCTCTATTGGCTGGCACGTATGCTGGAGGGCGGAGAAGATCCCAAATTCATCGCCAGGCGCATGATGATTTTCGCCTCGGAGGATATCGGCATGGCCGACCCACAGGGGTTGCTGATCGCCTCGGCGGTGTTTCACGCGGTGGAAGTAATCGGATTACCGGAAGTCCAGATCAATCTGGCTCACGGGGTGACGTATCTGGCCACGGCACCAAAGAGCAATGCCTCGTACGCGGCCCTCCTGGCAGCCAGAAAAGATGCCAAGGAGAAAGGCAATCTGCCGGTCCCGCTGCATTTGCGAAATGCCGTGACTTCGTTCATGAAGGATCTGGAGTACGGAAAAGGCTACCGCTACGCCCACGACGATCCCAAAGGCGCCAAAGACCAAACCCACCTGCCCGAAGAACTCAAGGACCGCCGCTATTACCGACCAAAAAACAAACCAAACGTTGATGAGGAAGAAGACATCACGTCTCCGTGGTGATTATGAAAGTTGCATAATGCTAGGTAAAAACACTTTAGAGGATGTAAATAATCTTATTGATTCCTCTGTAATAAATGCGAATGGCAGGGTTAGGCTGAGGGTAGAAAATTTTTGATTTTCTTGGGCAAGTTAGACACAGTAGCTGACTGAAACGAAAATGGGATGTATTCAGATATCGAGATTAAGGTATTACATATGCCGAAATATGTCGATGATATCTTTTAATGTCTCTTGTTTTTCAGATAATGCTATATCTATATAGGCATGACGAATTTTTAACGTCTGAGATTACCTATCAAATCTGTGAATTGAGTGTAAAGTTTTAAACAAAAAGTGGTTATGCTATTTCCAATTCAAAGCCTTGTTTGTCGTAACTCTTTAAGCGATAAATAGTTGAGCACTTGAATGTAGTCCGAGGATGCCCAATTTAGCAATATGTTGGGTATCCAAAGCATAAATAATTTATCGCGCTACATATTCCTTTTTCATCTTTTGACATGATGTCTCCTGACTTCAATCTGTATCAAAAGAGCAATTATTAGATCATTCTCGATTTCTGTAAAGACCGTAGTGTTGAAACATTTTAACTAGAAGATTTAGATGATGTTAGTTAATAGTATTGATCTATTGAATCTAGTTTCGGTTGTGTATATCCTTTTTTTGAACAGTTGATCGATAAAGAGTTCTCACTCGGAAGTAATTCTTTTCTGCCATAAATATCTTTCAAGGAATTGTTGGCGACAATAATTCTCTGGTTGCTAAAGCAGATGCAAAATTTCTAACCGATTGAGATATTGCATTGGTTCACTTTAAGATTTCACTTTATTAATACACTTGAGATAGATAAAGTGTCGAAGTCACGCGCATATTAGGTATTCGTTGCTCGCACTTTCGTGATGCGGTTTCATTCATTTAATATCGAGTATCCAAAATAATTTGATTTGTTATGCAATGATGAAGTGTCTAAGACACCTTAGCTTTAGTTTGCAGGAGTGGTACTTAATGCTGTTTCTAATTGAAAGAAGTAAGAGAATATGCCGAAATATCAGCTCCACAAATCTGTGATTTTGGGGATTCGAGTTCGGCAGGGTTGCGGAGTGTCTGCTTCCTGTGTTATGTGAACCGACAAATCCGATCAGTCTCCACCAAGCTTCAGTTCGTAGCGCGTACTTCGCCCGCCGCCAGAAGGAACAAGCGCACCCTTCTCGACGAGATCCTGTAAGTCCCGAGTTGCCGTCGCTTTTGACGTGTTTGTGATCCATATATTTTTTGGCGTTCATGCCGCCTTCAAAGCCTTCCGGCCCTTCTTCCAGCATGCGCCGCATCACCTTGAGCTGACGCTCGTTCACCCTGCTTTGAAGCGATCGAAGAACTTCGTTTTCTTCAATGTGAATTCGATCTGCTCTTCGGCAAACTCCTGCGCTTCGACCGCCATCTTCACAAACCACGTGACCCATGCGGTAATCTCATTGGATTGTTGCCCCGTTTGCAGCGCTTCGTAATATTCCTTTCTGTGCGTTTCGATGGTGCGCGACAGACTCAGTAGCATCGGTCGCTTGATTCCTTGAGACAGGGCTTTTTCCGAAAGGGCCCGTCCGATCCGGCCATTGCCGTCTTCAAAAGGATGAATGGATTCAAAATAGAGATGCACCACAGCTGCCCGCACGATCGGCCGTTTGATCTCCTGCGTTCCGCCGGGAGCCGTTTCATTGAACCATGAAATGAACCTAGTCATTTCTTTCGGCACGTGAGATGACGGCGGCGCTTCAAAATGCACGGTCGGTTTTCCCACCGGGCCGGATACGACTTGCATCGGTTCGGCATGGCGTCGCCATTGACTGATCTTCACCCCTCGGCTTCCGGTCATGATCATCCGGTGCCAGACAAACAGCGTTTCTCTGGTCAACGGTTCGGCGAAGCTGCTCCGCACATCCAGCATCAGAGCCGCCGCCCCTTCCGCTCGTTTGTCCGTCACCGGTTCCGCCGGCAGCCCGAGGCCCAGATTGTTACGGATGGAGGACATGACATCCTTGCGGCTTATATATTCGCCCTCAATCTCTGAGGTCTTCACCGCTTCCGCCACCATCATCTCGATCATGGCCTCGGTTTGTGTCTCTGCAGTCAGGCCTTTTAACAGTCCACTCGCCCGCCCGGTTTTTTCGGCAAACGTCAGTAGCGCCTCCTCAACGGTGGACAGGTCATAGCGGAAATCCGGCCAGTCGTCTTGTTGCCAGTTATAGGCCATGAGCCGATTATAGCATGTAATCGGCTCAATAATAGTGAAAATATGAGCCGAATAGGCAGGATGTTCGGCTCAGACGAGGGAGGATGATCAAAGGGAAAAAGAGTGTGGCGTTATGAAATCTGGGATTTTTGGGATTCGAGTTCGGCGCTGAGGTCGCCCCATTTGTGGGTGAGGCGGTCGAGTTCGTGCCCCCACTGGTCACGTTCTTGATGCAGGGTATTCCAGCGGGCATAGTCCTGGTATGTGGCGGGATTGGCCAATTCCGCATCGCGGTCTTTGATGCGGGTTTCCAGGTCGGCAATGTCTTGTTCCGCTTTTGCCACCTGTTTTTCCAACCGGGCGATACTCTTGCTTAAATCGCGTCGTGAAGAGGGTTGGGCGGCTTCGGGCTGTGGCGCAGGGGGTGTCCCATTGCTTGGCGTCGAGGGTTCTTTGGATTTCTTCGCTTTTTTATCTAACTTTTTGAGTTGTACGGTTTCAGGCGGACTCTCTTGCTCGAGTTCCTTTGACCGTTTCCATAAATAATATTCATAATCTCCGATGTAATCTCGAGCCTGCCCCTCATCGATTTCCACGACGCGCGTCGCGACGCGCATGAGAAATGTCGGATCATGGGAGATGAACACAATGGTGCCGGGGAAGTTGGTCAACGCATCCGTGAGAATATCCACGGATGCCGGGTCCAGATGGTTGGTCGGCTCATCCAGCAACAACGTATTGGCTGGCTCAATGAGCATGCGTGCCAGGGCGACTCGGTTTCGTTCGCCGCCGCTTAGGGCCTTAATGGGTTTTTTTTGGTCATTGCCCGTAAATAAGAAGACGCCTGCGAGTGTTCGGAGTGCGTTGCGTTCGGCCATGGGCGCGGCATCTTCCAGCGATTCCAGGATGGAATGTTCGGGATTGAGGATTTCGGCTTGATGTTGGGCGAAGTAGTGCACCGTGACGCCATGGCCCAGTGTCCGTTTCCCTTCGTCAAAAGGCAGGACGCCGGATAGGATTTTGAGCAGCGTGGATTTGCCCGCGCCGTTTTCTCCTACCAAGGCGACCCGCTGTCCGCGATCCACGGAAAAATTCAGCCCGTCATAGACTACTTTTTCCCCGTACCGTTTGGCGATGCCGGTGAGTTCAAAGACGACTTTGCCGCTGGGAGTGGGGTCGGGAAATTTGAATCGGAGGCGCTTGGTATCCCGTTGTAATTCGATGCGTTTGACTTTATCGAGTTGTTTGATGCGGGACTGGACTTGGCTGGCCTTATTGGCTTGATACCGGAATCGATCGACAAAGGATTGCACGCGGGAAATTTCTTTGGCCTGCCGGTTGGCGGCGGACAATTCCTGGGCGTCCCGTTCGTCACGCAATTTCTGAAACCGTGTGTAATTGCCTCGGTATTCCTGAATGGTGTAATTCCGCAATTCCCAGATGTGGGTCACCATGCGGTCCAAAAACGCCGTGTCATGGCTGATCATCAGCAGGGTTATTTTCGTGGAGAGAAGAAAGTTTTCCAGCCAGGCCTGTGTGGGTTTATCCAAGTGGTTGGTCGGCTCGTCCAGCATGAGCACGTCGGGGCCGGATAAGAGGAGGTGCGCTAACGCTACACGCATACGATAGCCTCCCGATAAGGTAGCCATGCTGCGGTCCCAATCGCCCTCGCCAAAGCCCAAGCCGGCCAAAATGCGTTTGGCTTCATGTTCCGGATATTGGTTGCGGTGGGTGGCTTCCAAGATCGTTCGTCCTGGAAGGCTTTCCAGCTCCTGGGGAAGATAGCCGATTTTGAGGTGGGGGCGTTTGCGGATGCGTCCTGACTCGGGTTCGTCTTCTCCGGTGATCATGCGAAGGATCGTGGTTTTTCCTGTCCCATTGGGCCCTACTAATCCTACCCGGGTATTGGGCTTCAGGTGGGCTGAAGCCTTGTTAAACAAGGTTTTCGTCGGGAACTGTTTCGAGATTTGTTCGATATGCAGCATGCGAAACCATCAACCAAGTGTTTGGAGGTGACTCAACAATCCAGACCCCTTTGTCATGATGAGGAAGACGGCAAGGAGGAAGGAAAATTGGTGGAGCTGGCCGGGATTGAACCGGCGACCTCGTGAATGCCATTCACGCGCGCTCCCAACTGCGCTACAGCCCCACACCGAAAACGATGCTATCATGGGCTTGATGCTCGGTCAAGGAAATGACCGATACCCTCTTCCCATTGACTTCCTATATAGACTCTCGGGACAAGAGTGATTTTCACATTGACAAATTTGCCGCCAATACCTACGATTCTCCGGCGTTGCTCTGGCTGACCCCTGTCAGGGCTTTTTTTTTGTCTTCTGTTCAGTCCTTTCACGCGGAGGAACTCTATGGCCGCTTTGGTAGTGGTGGGCTCCCAATGGGGAGACGAAGGAAAAGGAAAAATTGTGGACTTGCTGGCCAAGGACGCTGACGTCATTGTCCGCTATCAAGGCGGGTCGAATGCCGGACATACGGTCATCACCAACAAGGGCACGTTTATTTTTCACCTCATTCCTTCGGGGATTCTCTACCGCGGCAAGGTGTGTGTGTTGGGAAATGGGGTGGTCATTGATCCCGGTGGACTTATCGGGGAATTGGATCATTTGCAAACACAAGGGATTACCTTTGGCAAGCGGTTTGTCATCAGTCATCGGGCGCATCTCATCATGCCCTACCATAAAGCCATTGACAAAGCGGCCGAACAGGCCAAGGGGGCACGACGCATTGGCACGACGGGGCGAGGTATCGGCCCTGCCTATGTCGACAAGATGGCTCGCATCGGCATTCGTATGGGTGATTTATTAAACCCGGACCTGTTCCGTCAAAAAGTACAGGAAAATTTGGTTGAGATTAATGCGTTTCTCAAGCACATTCATAACGCCGATGGGTTTACGGTTGACCTGATCGCCAAAGAATATGAGGCGTATGGAGAGCGCCTGCGCCCCTATATTGCGGATGTATCGGTGGCATTGGACCGTGCGATGAGCAAGAAGCAGCGTATCTTGTTCGAGGGGGCTCAAGGCACGCATTTGGATGTGGATTTTGGGACTTATCCTTTTGTCACGTCGTCAAGTGCGTGTGCGGGTGGGGCCTGTACGGGCAGCGGTGTGGGGCCCACAAAAATCGATGCCGTCTTAGGGGTTACCAAAGCTTACACCACACGGGTTGGCGGCGGTCCTTTTGTCACCGAATTACAAGATGAGATTGGCCAGATGTTGATGACTCGCGGTCATGAGTATGGTTCCACTACTGGACGAGCCAGACGGTGTGGTTGGCTGGATAGTGTGTTGTTGCGGCATGCGGTCCGTACGAATGGCCTGACTTCCTTGGCGATCACCAAGTTAGATGTTTTGGATGGGGCGAAAGAATTGAAAATTTGCACCGGCTATCGATATCAAGGAAAGCTGTATAAAGAAATGCCTGCCGATTTAGAGGTGTTGCAAGGCTGCGAGCCCGTCTATGAGCGGTGGGCTGGGTGGGCAACCGATACCACGGGATTACGTGCCTATAAAGCGTTGCCTATGGCAGCTAAGCGCTATCTCCGTCGTATTGAGGAGTTGACAGGATGCCCCATGGATATGATTTCCACTGGCTCCAAACGTGAAGACACAATTGTGTTACGTAATCCTCTCACCACGTCTCGAAAACGATAGGCCAGCCATGCGGAATGTTTTTCGAATCGTGAATTGGTTTGACAACGGCGAGAGGCATTGGTAGCATCGCCCTTCTGTGAGCCGCTAGCTCAGTTGGTAGAGCATCGCCCTTTTAAGGCGAGGGTCGTGCGTTCGAGCCGCACGCGGCTCACCAGAAAATTCCTTCCCCTGTTTTTTCTTTTTCACACTCATTCTAGGATTGATGTTTTCTTGCCGTCATTGGCCAGAGGTTCCCGTTTAGTCCGTGAGGGTGGGGCAATCAGGATTGCAATGTCAGGCGAGCGAGATTGGCATTGGTCTGAGACAGAATCATGGCAAACGCCGCAAAGTCGCCTTCCGTAAGTGGGGTATGAGTTGAGCCACGATCGGCAAAGATGAGCCCGATAGGTTTGTTGGGGGCATATAACGCGCCGACAAAACCAGGGATGGGTCCCCACTGTTTCTTGAACTCTTCAGGAATGGCTGCTACGTCCCGTTCTTTTTCCAAGGAGTGGTAGCGAATGGTTTGATAGTGCGTGAGGAGTCGATGGCAAAAGGACCCGGAGTCCAAGGAAACAACCAGGAGGGGGACTATTTGATCAACGGCTTTTCCAAAACCTATTTTTCCTTTGAGGTGTTCTTTGTTGGGAGTAACAAGGGCCAAGAGAACTCGTTCAAATCCGTATGAGGCATACAAGGTTTGAGTCGCTAACGTGATGAGGGTGGAGGCTTCCCGTATTTTCATGGCCTGTAGGGTAAAATCAGACAAGAGATGGTCTGACGTGGGGGCCGGACGGGTGGCTGACGAGGGCTTTTCCTCAGGTTCTGCCGGGATTGGGGCCTGAGAGGTATCCGGGGCGATGGCTTGTTGAATAGCGTGAGTGAGTTGGCGCAAGGGTTGATGTGTAATAGTAGGCTGCCGTGGATCTATGACTGGAGTCAGGTGATGGGATTCGATATTAATAACTTTGGCGATTTCGGTTGCCTTGAGGAAGGCTTTTATTGAGATTTGTTGTAGTTGATCGAAAGACAGCCCATAGGGAGGCAGAAATTTTTCGATGAGATTATTGAGCGTGTCGCTTTGTCCTTTGATGGTGGGGTTCAGCAGGCTATAGCTGAGTTCGTTGGCGGCCCGGACAATGCCCTCCATGATACGTTGGTCCGAGGTTGGTCGCGTGGTCGGCCATACAGGTTTTTTTTCCAGGAGGTTGATGAGGGTGTCGGGTAGGTGCCAGTGCTTGGCCATGGAGGCGGCAATGGCCCGCAACGGCCGCCCCAGCAAAGCCAATTCCGCCTTAGGCACTTTGTCTGGGTCTTGTTGCCGGATGGTCTCCAGTTGTTGGGCAATATCCGGCCGGCAGAGGGCCAAAATTAAATCTCCCAGGGAATACAGCATGGCGTTGGTAAAGAGGAATCCGGGTTCCCCGTAATGCAGGGCGTTTCCTATTTCTTGAGCCTGGGTTCCGGCGACGAGCGCTCGTGCCAGGAGGTGTTTCAAGCAGGTGGTGTTCGCGCCGAATGCGTCGGCCTGTTCGATTAATTGTGACGCCACCGCCATAGCTTGGATGATATCGAATCCGATGATTGCGACCGCATGCGTGGGGGTTTTTACCGGGATTCGGGTATGAAAGGCGGCGCTATTGGCAATTTTAATGACATTGGCCATCAATGCCTGATCTCGCATAATGACATCACCCACGTCCCCTGCGCTGGAACGAACATCTTCCGTCAGGTTGAGGACTTGGATGCAGCTTTGCCGTAAAATAGGCAGCGTTTCAGGGGCGTCTTCCAGCAGACTTTTCAGGAATGAAGGGGGCGTCGCGGTTCCTTGAGATTTCATAGTCGAAAATGGGAATCTTCAGAGGCTGGGAAAAGAAAACATAGCCCTCAACTTGAGCTAAGGGGGTAGAAGTATGATAAAAAAGGCGACACTAGGTTAGCTCTCTGATTGATTCTCGGTTAAATAATCCGAAAGATTAAGGATGAAGTCTACAGGGAAGGGTGGAATGTAAACCCCAAGCGTGGCGGGAAGTGAGGATGACATGAGAAATCGCATCGCCTGTTCTGCTCAGGAATTGTTTCAATTGGATCCTGAAATGGTCCAATCGGTGGTGGGTGGGCAGGTATTTAAAATTGGCAATCAATATTTTTCCGATAGCCGGGTCAATATTCTGGAATCCGATGCCACCCAAGTTGTCGCGGAAGTGAATGGCACCTATGGGGTGTACTCTCAAACGATAAAGTTGAAAGGGGGCACCCTTTCCACGAAATGCTCCTGTCCTTCCACCGAGCAGCCTTTTTGTCGTCATTGCGTGGCCGTGCTGTTGCACCAATTTCATAATGGCGCATCCCACAATCACGATTCCGGTGCTTCCAAGAAGGCCTCAGCCGCTTCCCCCGGTCCCAAGGCCACCGAGGAGCCCATTGCCTCCGCTGAGGAATCCTCTTCTCCCGTGGAACTCAATTTTCGAGAAGCCACGTTATTTATTGACTGGTTTCAACAAGTCGTGAATCAGTTGGGAAAGACTGCTACGCTTCCTGGAGCGTCTCCATCCCTACGCGGAACGGCCAGAGAGTGGATTGGTGTGATTGATCGTCTGAATCAGCAGTTTTTAGAAAGTGAAGAAGACCGGAGCGATGCCCAAAAGGGGTTGCAAGCGGCGGAGGCCAGGCTGGAATCGCTGACCAAAGATTACGAAGCCGTCAAGGGAGAGTCCGTTCGTGCTCAAAAAATGGGGCAGGATTTGGATGGCAAGGTCAAGGAGTTGGAGAAGCGACTCATTGACTTCGGGAAAATCTCCGCTGAACGTGATCGATTGGTGGGAAAGGTTTCAGCCATGCAGTCCGAGCTCCAAAATAAAGGGGCTGAATTGGAGAGCGTCTCAATGACATTAAAGTCTCTCTCGAAAGCTATTCGAAATTTGGCCCCGTCCGATCCTTCCTAGGCCTTTGGGGTGCCCTAATGGCCTCTTGTCGAACCTGATTACCGGCAAAGATTCGGGTGACGGCCTAATCCACCTCGCCGAGGCTTTTCAAGCTCGCATTTTTCTCGGTTCTGCAAACCCTTCTTCCTCCCGGTGTTTCGGTTGGCTTATTAAGGAGAAGATGTTCTCTCCTAAGTCCTGGAAAGCTTGGGCCGCAGGGCAGGTTGGAGCCAGGTCGATGACGGGAAGATATTTCAAAATGGAATGATGGACTTGAGGGTCTTCGGGGATATTCCCTGCAACCGTCAAGGTGGTGCCGACATACTGTTTGAGTAAATGCTGGAGCTGCAGGGTATTAATCCTGGCTTTGGGGCCCATCCGGTTTAATATTAAGGCTGGCTGAAAATCCCGGAGGGCTTCTTGGGCCAAGGCGACACCGGATTCACTGGTTCGGCCCACGGCTTCCAAGACCTCGGCCACACTATGGAAATCTTTGGTGAGGAGGGCTTCCGAGACGGGATCTCGAGCCAAAAATCCCGTAAGAACCTTTCTGATGGCCGCAAGTTTAATGAATCGATAGAGATCCAAGACTGAGGTGGGATCAGGAGTGGCTACGGCCAGGTAATAGTCCGCCAACAGGAAAAAGTCGAGTGTGTGGTAACTGGTTCCTGCTCCCACATCCACAATGACGACATCGGCATCCAATTGTTGTAAATGCCGAATGAGCCGTTTCTTTTTTGCATGTTGCAAGTTGGAGGTAATTAACGTTTCTCCTGTCCCCGGAATAAGCCTCAGGTGCGAGGGAGGATTGATCGGGTGAGCGATCTCTTCCAGATTTTTGATCCGGTTGGTGAGAAAGTCAGTGAGCGTCGATGGCGGATGAAACATGCCAAATAAAATGTGGAGGTTGGCCCCGCCAATATCCAGGTCAACCAAAATGACTTTTTTCCCTTTGCGGGAGAGGAGAAGGCCGAGGTTACTCACCACCATGCTTTTCCCAACTCCGCCTTTTCCTGATGCAACTGAAAGAATTGTGGCCATATCCCTGCTCCTCTCTTCAATCATAAAAACAGATTGCGACTTAACAGCCCCGCTTCTTCTGTGAAGAATAGATTATCATGGGGTGTTTCTTATGCCCATGGTTAGCCATGGGGGATGGAATGGCATCCTCAAGCTCAGAGCGTGAAGGGGGGCAAGTAGACTTGCGTTTGTATAAGGAAAGTGCTAACTTGGCTCCTAGTGAAGTGGGCGTGAGCCCACTTTTTTTTGGTCTTGAATCAAGGCTATACACATAGGAGGCGTTGGGCTGGCCTTGACGGTCAAGAATTTGAGCGAGGAAGTTCGGCAAGTGGCCGAGCCTATTGCTAGAGCATTAGGGTTAAAAGTTATTGAAGTTCAATGTGTTGGGAGAATTTCTAGCCCGTTGGTGCGGGTGGTGATGGACAAAGACGGGGGTATTGGGATTCAGGAATGCGAACATTTCCATCAGACCCTTATGCGAACATGGGAATTAACAAAATCGCAAGGGCCGGTTTGCCGTTTTGAGGTTTCTTCCCCTGGGCTTGATCGTCCGCTCAAGGACGTTTCAGACTTTCAACGAGTCGTAGGGAAATTGACCAAAGTTACCCTTCGAAATCCGATTGCGAATAATATGGTCATAGTTGGCCGACTGCTGAGTGTGTCGGATCTTGGTATTCAGTTAGGAGTCTCTCCCCCACGACGGCCTCAAAAACAGCAAATCGTGGATGTGGGTTGGGAAGACATCGTAAAAGCCAGATTAGAGGTTGAATTCTGAACGTATTCTACCCTTTTCCTGAAATCCACCCGACGGGTGGGGGTCATGCGAGGAATCTATGAAAAGTGAACTAATTTCCGTCATTGATCAGATTGGCCGAGAAAAAGGCATTGAAAAATCGAAGGTTTTAGCTGCATTAGAATCAGCTCTCCTTACTGCGGCCAAAAAACGATTTGGACAAGGTGAAAATATTCAGGTTGATATCGATCCTGATACCGGGGAAATTTCGATCGTGTCCAAAAAGACCATTGCGGAAACTGTCGTGGATTCACGAACGGAAATTTCGCTGGAAGAGGCCCGTCGGATTGATGATGAAGCTGAGATGGGTGATGAAATCGGCTCACTGATTGACATGGAGGATTTTGGCCGGATTGCTGCCCAGGCTGCCAAGCAGGTTATTTGTCAAAAGGTTCGTGAAGCGGAATGGGAATCCATTGAGCGAGAATACTCTAAAAAAGTAGGGGACCTGGTTCATGGTGTGATCTTGGGCCAAGAGCGGCGAAACTATTTGGTTGACATTGGAAAGACCGAAGCCTTACTCCCCATCCAAGAGCAGATTCCACGTGAAGTTCATCGACGGGGTGATCGAATTCGCGCCCTGCTGTTGGAAGTTCGTCGTACCTCCAAAGACGTGCAGGTCATTTTGTCGCGGGCGCACCCGCAATTTGTGGTGAAGTTGTTTGGATTGGAAGTCCCTGAAATTACGGAAAAAATTGTTGAAATAAAGGGAGTGGTTCGGGAGCCTGGTGACCGGACCAAAATTTCCGTGGTGTCGAGAGATAAAGCGGTAGATCCGGTGGGAGCCTGTGTTGGGGTCAAAGGGTCTCGAGTGCAAGCTATTGTGCGGGAGTTGCGCGGCGAGAAAATTGATATCATTCCTTGGACGAATGATCCGCGCGTCTTTATTGGGGAAGCCTTGAATCCGGCCTCTATCGAGAAGGTTGGTATCGATGAGCAAAAGAAATCCGCTTTGGTCGTCGTGGCGGATTCCCAACTGTCTTTGGCGATAGGGAAAAACGGTCAAAATGTGCGGTTGGCGGCTAAATTGACCGGATGGAAAATCGATATCATTAGTGCTTCGGAATATGAAAAGGAAAAATTGGAACGAGAGCGTGAAATTAAGGCAGCCTTGGCGGAAGAATCAGCCCAGATGCAAGGTGGAGGGGCTACCGAGGCCTCTGCGAATACTGGGTCGACGGTGGTGGAGACTGGGGCTCCTTCTGAAGAGGTTGCAGGTGGATCGAACAGTGAGGTGCCATTATCCGGAGAGCCTCAGGCAGGGTAAAGGAATCGAATGCGAGTTTATGAAATTGCAAAAAAAGTGGGAATGGAAAGCCGTCTGTTGATCCCCGAGTTAGTGCGGCTGGGGATTGCAGTCTCTTCGCATAGCAATGCCGTGGAAGAGGATGTGGCCAAATGGGCTATTGATGTGCTGCAAGGCAAAATTCCGGCACCTGAGATTAAAGATGGTCCTTTTAGTCGTGGGGGTGGTGACAGTTCTGCCACGGTGGCCGCGACCAAAGCAATCTCGGAAGCTCACGATGAAGAGCCAAAGAAAGTTGATAAAAAGCGTATCTTAATCAAGAAAAAGAAGTCAGAGGAAGAAATTGCCGCTGAGGCGTTGGAATTCCCTTCCGTTCATCATGAAGAGGAAAGTGAACCCATCTCTGCCCAGCCTGGCCTAACAATAGACGAGTCGCCTCCTCTGGAAATTCCATCGCCAGACTCCGTGTCGGTTAGCTCGGGAGTAGATGGTGTTGGCGTGGTGGAAGAGGAAGTCGTATCCCCGGCAATTGTCGAAACGCCGAAAGAGGTGCTTTCCCCCATAGAAAAAGAAGGGGAAAAGGAGAAGAAAGTCGAGGGAAAGACGGAGAAGAAAGCGACTGGCCGTGAAGAGGGGGAAGATAAAGGCAAGAAATCGAAAAAATCTCCTCGCTTGCGGGATGAAGATGCGTTTGCGGCCAGGTTTGAAGATGCAGCGGTATGGCAAGATCTCCGTCCCCTTCCAACATTGAGAAGAGAGGAACGGTCTCGCCAGGCCCAACCGGCCACCGTAGGTGAAATTACCAAACCTCGAAGAAAAGGGTTAAAGGTGGCGCCTGGAATGACAGTTAAAGAATTTGCCGAATCGTTGGGCCAAAAGCCTGCAGAAATTATACGAAAGCTGATGGATCTAAATGTCATGAAAACTCTGAACCAGCCTATGGACTTGGAGGCTGGGGTTTTAATTGCTGAGGGCTATGGGATTGCGGTGGAAACCGTCGCAGAGAAAGGTGGCGAGGCCTTACTTGAGGAAGTTTTAGAGGCGAAAGAGAGTGAGCAGCAGTTGGTGCCTCGTGCGCCGGTGGTGACCGTCATGGGGCATGTAGACCATGGCAAAACATCCCTCCTCGATGCGATTCGGGAAACGCAAGTGACGGATCGAGAGGCGGGAGGCATTACTCAGCACATCGGTGCTTCCTTTGTGAAGGCTGGAGATCGAGGAGTGACGTTTTTGGATACTCCAGGTCATGAAGCGTTTACGGCCATGCGGGCTCGTGGAGCGCAAGTGACCGATATTGTGGTGCTGGTAGTTGCCGCGGATGATGGGGTAATGCCGCAGACTGTTGAGGCGATTAACCACGCACAGGCTGCCAATGTCCCAATTATCGTTGCAGTCAATAAAATGGATAAACCAGGGGCCAATCCTGACCGGGTCAAACAGAGTCTGTCGGAGTTTGGTCTGACTCCCGAGGCTTGGGGTGGGCAAACGATCTATGCGGAAGTGTCAGCTAAGAAAAAGCTTGGATTGGATCATCTTTTGGATATGCTGCTCCTTCAAGCCGAAATTATGGAGCTCAAGGCTGACGTGGGTTGTTCCGCGCGCGGTGTGGTTTTAGAGGCCAAGTTGGATCGTGGGAGAGGTCCGGTTGCCACGATGTTGATTCAAGGCGGGACGTTGAAGATTGGGGATGTATTTGTTGTTGGTGCCGTGAGCGGAAGGGTTCGAGGGTTGACCTCTGATAAAGGCGAGCGATTGAAGGAGGCTGGTCCTTCTACCCCAGTGGAAGTCATTGGATTATTGGGGGTGCCGGAAGCTGGCGATCAATTGGTCGTGGTGAAAGATGATCGCGCGGCCAGAGAAATTGCCGAAGCCAGACAGCAAAAACAAAAAGATATCGGGCTCGTGTCCACTCCCAAGAAAACGTTGGAAGATCTGTATGCGGATATTCAGGATGGCGAAACCAAAGAATTAGGGCTTCTGGTCAAGGCCGACGTGCAAGGGTCGATTGGAGCCTTGGTCGATGCTCTTTTGAAATTGTCGACGAAGGCCGTGAAGCTTCGGGTGATTCATAGTGGAGTTGGGGGAATTAATGAGTCGGACGTCCTTTTAGCTGCCGCTTCCAATGCCTTAATTATCGGATTTCATGTCAGGCCTGATTCGAAAGCTGCGAGTTTGGCTGAGCGGGAAAAAGTGGAAATCCGTCTCTACAACATCATTTATGAAGTGCTGAATGATATGCGATCGGCTGCGGAAGGGCTCTTGGCTCCAACCATTAAGGAGCGGGTGACGGGACATGCTGAGGTTCGACAATTATTCTCGGTTCCCAAAATTGGTGTCATTGCCGGGTGTTATGTCAGTGATGGAACCATTGTCAGGTCAAATTCCCGCATTCGAGTTCTTCGAGACCAGGTTGTGGTGTACGAAGGGAAGATCGGGTCATTGCGCCGGTTTAAGGATGATGCCCGGGAAGTTCAGCAAGGGTATGAATGCGGTATCGGAGTTGAAAATTTCAATGACATCAAAGTGGGGGATGTTCTCGAGGCCTTTGTGTTGGAGGAAGAGGCTGGCAAGCTTTGAGAAAATCATTTTCCCGTTGATTCTGATTGGGCAGTGAATGAACGGTCGTGAGCGGGTTTTTAAGGGACTAATATTGGACGTTTGGTGAAGGAATGGGGGCGATCGTCGGGTTATGTTCTGTAGAACTTCACCTCCCTGAGGCACAGTCATTAAAGGGAAAACGTCAGATCTTGAAAAGTTTAACCGTACGGTTACGGAATCGGTTGAATGTGGCGGTTGCAGAAATTGATGAGCAAGACCTTTGGCAAAAAGCCATTTTGGGTATCGTCTGTGTGGCCAATGAGTCTGGTGTCGTGAACGGGATTCTTGATCAGGCGTTGAATGTTATTCAAGGAAACCCCTCGCTCCAGTTGCTTCACTCCAAAATTGAATTGTTATAACCGGGCGATGGTCTTTTTGTTATGTCTAAGACGGGTTCGAATCGCACAAGTCGGGTGGCCGATCAAATTCGCATGGAAGTGGCCGATATTTTGGCCAGGAAAATTAAGGATCCCCGTATTCGACTGGTTACCGTTACGGATGTAGCCATGACGGCTGATCTGAAAATCGCTCGCATTTACGTGACGGCCATGGACCGCGATCATTTCGAGCAGGAAACAAAGCCTGGGTTAAACAGTGCCGTAGGTTTTATCCGGACCGAATTGGGAAGGCGATTAAACCTGCGGTACACTCCCGAGTTGGTGTTTTTTCGTGATACTGGTCCGGAGCGTGGGGATCGAATGGAAAAATTATTAAATTCCTTGCATGCGGGTTCTGAGGGTTCCACAAGCGTGAGCCTTCAGGAATCTACCCTTGATGATCAGGGAACGAAATGACGATTGAGCTTCAAATATCATCTGATTCCCGATCTTCCACGGTCAACGCCGTTGCCGGTATCGCCGGATGCGATGGAATTTTAAATATTCATAAACCCGATGGCTGGACATCGCATGATGTGGTGAAGCGGGTTCGTTCAATTTTGCGAATCCAAAAAGTCGGACATGCCGGGACCCTTGATCCCCATGCCACCGGCGTCTTACCGATTTTGGTTGGCAAAGGAACTAGAATTGCACAGCATTTGATTCAATGGGATAAAGAGTATTCGGCCGTTATGCGACTGGGAAAATCAACGGATACTCAGGATGCCTGGGGGACGGTCGTGAAGGAATGCAGCACCGAAGGGTTGACGGATGATCGGGTCTGTGAGGCGTTGAGGAATGTGCAAGGGGTTATTCAACAGGTTCCTCCAATGTTCTCCGCGGTCAAGGTGGGGGGGCAGCCCCTCTATAAAAAGGCCAGGAAAGGGGAAAGCGTCGAGCGATCATCCAAAACCGTGACCATTCAAAAAATCGAAATCGTGCAGTCTCAGGTACCGGTAGTGTCATTTAAGGTGGCCTGCTCAAAAGGGACCTATATTCGAACGTTGTGTGCGGATGTGGGTGAGGTCTTAGAGGTTGGTGGGCACTTGGAGTGGTTGCAGCGTACTCGGGTGGGGCCGTTGCGATTGGAGGATGCGACTCATGTGCAAATGTTGGAGAATGTCACACGCCTGGCCGATCTTGGCAAAGCCTTTCTGAATTTAGATCAGGCGTTGGCGCAGTTTCCTCTGGTGGAGGTTCAGGGGGATGATGCCCGAAAGGTCTTGCATGGGAATGCGATTCCATGGGGCCGGATAAGAGAGGGAAATCTCTCTGGGGCAACTCGTAAGACTGAGGGTCTCCCCATTCGGGTAAAAGATCCAAGCGGTCGTTTGCTGGCGTTAGGATCTGGCCCGGTTTCGATTGCAGGAGATCCCTATTTAAAAATTGAAACGGTGTTGGTCTAACTGACCCTCTGTCCTATGGGATGTTGGAAAACGCTATAAACACCCAAAAGTATGAAGTTTTTTATTCCTAATAATTGATTAAGAAAAGAAAGTCGAGTGAAAAAGGAGGACGTATGGCACTCACACAAGAAGAAAAATTGGCAGCTGTCACGACCCATCGGATCCATGATCGGGATACTGGATCATCGGAGGTTCAAATTGCTTTGTTAACGAAGCGGATTTCCAGCCTGACTGAGCATTTTAAGGCGAATAAAAAAGACCATCATTCTCGCCGGGGGTTGTTGCGCATGGTTAGTCGGCGCCGGAAGTTATTGGATTATCTGCGGAGAGGTGATGAAGGTAAGTATCAATCGGTGATTGCCGCTTTAGGAATTCGGAAATAGGTGGCGTATCGTTTTTGGTATTGTTGAATGGTATGGGCTGTTCAGCAGACTTCAGGGCCGGCAGAGTGCGTGGTCTTCACATTTTGAACAGGGCATGCTGTATGGGCTTTCAAAGAAAAAATAGAAGCATAAGAAAGGGGCAATCATGATTCATGCTGTTGAATTGGAAGTCGGTGGACGACTCCTACGATTAGAAACCGGACGGATGGCCAAACAGGCTGATGGGGCGGTGCTCGCCACTTATGCCGACACCGTGATCTTGGCAACCGCCGTTTCTGCGAAAACCATGAAGCCGGATATCGATTTTTTGCCCCTGACGGTGAATTATCAGGAGAAAGCGTATGCGGCGGGGAAAATCCCCGGGGGCTATTTTCGACGGGAAGGTGCCCCAAGCGAAAAGGAAGTGTTGACGAGCCGGTTGATTGACCGACCGATTCGACCACTCATGCCCGAGGGCTATTATTGTGAAACGCAAATCATTGTCTCGGTGCTTTCCGTCGACCAGACAATGTCCTCTGACATAATTGGGATCGTCGGGGCTTCTGCCGCGATGGCTATCTCGGATATTCCATGCGATGGCCCATTGGCTGCTGTGCGGATTGGGCGCATCAATGGAGCCTTTATTGTGAATCCTGATCAGAGACAGTTGGAATCCAGCGAATTAAATCTTGTGGTGGCGGGGACTAAAAGTGCGGTTCTCATGGTTGAGGCCGGGGCTAACGGTCTTTCAGAAGATACGATGATTGACGCGATAGAATTGGCTCATCAGGAAATCCAAAAAATCGTAGATAAAATAACCGAGTTGTGCCAAAAGGCCGGACGCACCAAGCGTGTCGTCGAGGTTGAGGTGCATGACACAGAAATTGAGCAGGCTGTCCGGAGCTTGGCTGCGCCAAAAATTGGTGAGGCCATGTACATCCCGGGAAAAAGTGAGAGACAGGAACGATTCGATCAAATTCGGGATGAGGCGGTCCAGGTGGTTGGTGGGGACGATGAGGAACGGAAGGCCCAGGTCAAGAAAATTTTCCATAATGTGGAATATTCGGAAGTTCGGCGAATGATTCTTACCAAAAAAACTCGTGCCGATGGACGTGGACTCTCGGATATTCGTCCTATCACCTGTGAAGCGGGTGTCCTGCCACGAACCCATGGGTCCGCCCTGTTTACCAGAGGAGAAACGCAAGCGTTGGCCGTGGTCACGCTTGGGACTTCCGATGATGAGCAACGGATTGATGCGTTGGAAGGTGAATATTTTAGAGCGTTTATGCTGCATTATAATTTTCCCCCGTTCAGTGTGGGGGAAGCGAAGCCGCTTCGGTCCCCTGGGCGTCGTGAAGTGGGGCACGGCAAATTAGCCGAGCGTGCTTTGGCCAGTGTGATTCCTTCTAAAGAAGATTTTCCCTATACCGTTCGTGTGGTGTCGGATGTTTTAGAATCCAATGGGTCCTCTTCCATGGCCACCATTTGTGGCGGAACGCTGGCATTGATGGACGCAGGTGTCCCCATTAAGGATCCGGTCGCGGGTATTGCCATGGGGTTGATATTGGAAGATAGCCAGGTGGCCATTCTCTCGGACATATTAGGCATGGAGGATCATCTGGGAGATATGGACTTTAAGGTTGCGGGAACGAAAGATGGGGTGACGGCTCTGCAGATGGACATAAAAATTGGTGGTGTGACCCCTTCCTTGATGCGTCAGGCCTTAGCCCAAGCCAAAGATGGCCGGTTATGGATTCTTGAGAAAATGGAGTCGTGTCTGTCCTCTCCACGGTCTCAGTTGGCGGCCTATGCTCCACGAATTACCACTTTGCAAATAAAACAGGACAAAATCCGAGAGGTGATTGGACCAGGCGGAAAAGTCATTCGAAATATCATTTCGGAATGTGGAGTCAAAGTGAATGTGGATGATTCCGGTGTGGTGACGATTGCTGCGGTAGATGGCGCGTCGGCACAAAAAGCAACGGATATGATCATGAAATTGGTTGAGGAAGTGGAGGTCGGGAAAATTTATCTGGGCACGGTCAAAAAAATTGTGGATTTCGGTGCCTTCGTGGAAATACTTCCGAATTTGGATGGACTCGTCCATATTTCTCAGCTTGCTCCTCATCGCGTTCAATCGGTTGCGGATGAAATTTCCGAGGGAGAGCAAATCCTGGTGAAAGTCCTGGAAGTCGATCGGCAAGGAAAAGTGCGCCTGAGCCGCAAGGAAGCCATGGCTGAGCGGGCCGAATTAACATCTGAATCTGCTTGATTGTCCCAACGTGTATAAAAAAATCGTTTTGGATAATGGCGTTCGAGTTCTTCTCGAACGAATGTCTTCGCTAAAGTCCGTCGCGCTTGGCGTGTGGGCTACCGTCGGGAGCCGATATGAAAATAAAGGCGAGGAGGGGCTTTCTCACTTCATTGAGCATATGATGTTCAAGGGGACTCGTCACCGGACGGCTTCCCAGATTTCAAATGAAATCGACGCGTTGGGTGGGGAAATGAATGCTTTTACCACCCATGAAACCACTGCCTTTTATGTCAAGGTTCTCGATCAGCAGGCTTCATCAGCTTTAGACTTGCTTGCTGATCTATTTCACCACTCCAGATTTTCCTCACAGGATATTGTCAAAGAAAAACAAGTCGTCTTGGAAGAGATTCGGACGGTCCAGGATGACCCTGAGGATTTCGTTCACGAATTGCATGCGAAGGATACCTTAGGCTCTCATCCATTGGGAAAACCGATTCTTGGAAGTCCTCGCTCCATGAGGCAAATGACCAGAAAAGACCTGCTTCAATATGTCGCCAAGCATTATCGACCAGAAAAGACGATTCTTTCGGTCGCCGGAAATTTTTCGACCTCCAAATTTCTTGATGAAATTAATCGGCAATTCGGGCAATGGAAGGCCAAAACCCTTAGTGGCTCCGGGGATAATTCACGTCGATGGGAATGGCCCGAGAAGGCCCACTTGCGACAAAGTATTCACTATAAACCATTAGAGCAAGTGCATGTCTGCGTGGGCTTTAAAGGGTTGCCTGTCGGGCATCCAGATCGGTATGCCATCCATGTCTTGAATACAATTTTAGGGGGAGGAGTCAGTTCTCGGCTTTTTCAGGAAATCCGAGAAAAGAGAGGGCTGGCTTATACCATTTATTCTCACCTCACCGGTTTTTTCGATGGCGGACTGTTGACCGTCTATGCCGCCACACGTCCGGCTGAAGTGGAAAAAGTCGTGAAGCAGATATGTGCGGAAGCCAAAAAATTGGCAACACGACCGGTTACATCCAAAGAATTGGAGCGAACCAAAACCCAACTAAAAGGGAACCTGATGTTGGGGCTGGAAGGTACCTATGGCCGAATGAATAAGTTGGCCAAGGACGAACTATATCAAGGACGACATGTCACCCTTCAGGAAATGGTTAAAGCCATTGATCGGATTACCCCTGACCAGCTTTGTGACATGAGTAAAAAGCTATTTGATCTCAATGACTTTGTTGTCACAGCCTTAGGAGCAATTTCGAAAAAGCACGTTCCTAAATTGGGAATCTCTGTTTAAATATTCTGGAAATATTATCTTGACAAGCAAGGTCTAGATAAGTAGCATGGTCCCCTCTTCCACCTATGAATGTGGAGAGGATGCCTTAAGAAGAAAAGTCTGGATTTAACGATAACAAAGAGTCAAGGTGTATTTTCATTTTTGTCATTCTAACACTGTAAGGAGGGAGCAGATGAAGAAGTCATCTTTACGTCGGGCGTTGGTAGCTCTCTGTGCCTTTGGCCTGCTCAGCATGGGAATGGCCGGGGCGGCATTTGCGCAAGCTGGACCTGCGGAGGGTAATCCAAAGGCTAAAGGGGATCCCAATGATGTCACCATGCAAGGTGATATTTCTTTCAAGGCGCAAGCCCCAAAAAGTTTGCAGGGCAGAGTGTATGGGCATTGGGCGGATAACACTGATGGTGAAATCATGTTTGGTATTCAATATTGGAATACCTCGTCACCGGCAGAAACCGGGAATCCTCCGGGTCGGGCATCTGATGACCGGAACGTCGCAATTCCTGATCCAGTAGTTGTGTGCTGTGGATGGGGTTATCAAGGTGGAACTGAGAAAAATAATTCCTATGCTGGTTGGTACAACCCGCAAACCACCGTTCGGTTGGCAGTGAAGGACAAAGCATTGATGGACCAAATCATGAAAGCCGCCCAAGATTTTGTGGCCATGGAAGTGACGCTTGAAGGCCGAACGGTAACCGGCTTCAAGGTGATGAGCAATTAAGTTCAGCTGTGCTAATCTAAAGTAAATAACGTATTACTGCATAAAACTTAAAGCGTAGGAGGGAAGCCATTATGAAAGGTGCTAAGAGAGGATGGGCCCTGATTGGAGCCATGGCGCTTGTGGGGACGATGGCCTCCAGTGCAATGGCTATCGAAGCATTTCAAGAGCGGTTTGAGTGGGGAGATTTAAGCAAGCCAACTACCCTCCGTGGTCGTGTGGCTGTTGCGGATCCTTATGATAAAGCAGTGTGGATTAATGTGGCAGTGTTTGGTGGAAATGCAGAAAGCGGCTATTATTGGCAAAAGTACTACCCTGGAAAAAATATTAAGATGTATGCCGCCAACGATGAAATCTTAAATACGTTGGTCGCCGCAGGAAAAGCTGAGCCAAGCCAAGCCGTGATGACGGATACCAAGCCATCCAACTATGGAATGGTGGAGATCGTGGTTCAGGAAGTGGAACAAAACAAGCGAGTCATTCAGTCGGCGAAGATGGTTGATGATGTCGCTGGGACCCCGGCTAAGCCACGGAGCATTCATAGTCTCCGATCCACCACAGTGGAAAAAGCCATTGCGGATGACAGCTGGCCTCAAAGTCGGAAAATGCTATATGATGTCCTTGTTCCTGGTGGACCAGCCATTGCTGGTTTTATTCCCTATTCCGATCAAGGATTGGGAGTGTTTACTCCAGACAGATAATCTTTAAAAAGATTGATGGTTTTTCAGGAAAGGCCCGCGTATCACGCGGGCCTTTCTGTTTTTCCGGGATTGGTGGGAATGCGAGACGAGAAACATGGATGAAGAAAACAGGATATAACTAAGAAAAAAGCCGTTGTTGGGCTTTGAGATCTTAGGAGTGTTCTTCTTGTAGTCTGGATTTGAAGTCTGCTAAACGGTTGAGTGCTTCAAGGGGAGTCATGGAAAATAAATCCATTTGCCTCACTTCTTCTAGGATGACGTGTGGAGCAGGTGAGGGGAGAGGTAGGGGAGTAACATCATGAAAAAGATTTGTTTGATCTGGAAGATTGGTTTGAGAACTTTCTTGTTCCAATTGTTCAAGAATGTTTTGGGCCCGATGTATTATTTGAATTGGCAGGCCTGCTAATTTCGCCACTTGTATCCCATAGCTTCGATCGGCTTTCCCCTCAATGATTTTCCGTAAAAATAATACGTCCTGCCCTTTTTCCTTTACCAGAACCGTGTAATTTTTGATTCCTTCCCGCTGACCTTCTAGTTGCGTCATTTCATGATAGTGAGTGGCAAAAAGAGTTCGCGCTCCCAAGATCCCACGATCCAGAATATATTCAGCCAATGCCCAAGCGATACTCAACCCATCATAGGTGCTGGTTCCACGCCCAACTTCATCTAAGAGAATCAGGCTTCTTGAGGTGGCTGAGTCGAGAATTTTTGACGTTTCACTCATTTCCACCATGAAAGTACTCTGTCCAGCGCTTAAATCATCGGCTGCGCCCACCCTGGTGAAAATTCGATCGACGATTCCAATCTTGGCACTCTCTGCCGGAACAAAACTGCCGATTTGGCCCATTAAGACAATGAGTGCCACCTGACGGAGAAACGTACTTTTCCCTGCCATGTTAGGGCCGGTTATCAAGAGAAGTCGATGGGTATCAAGGTCTAAATAGGTATCGTTGGGAACAAACCCTCCGCCGGGTTGCAGTTGTTCGATAACCGGATGGCGACCGCCCGTAATGTGAATCATGCCCCCTTCATGGATCGTTGGGCGGTGATACCGATGTAAGGTGGCCGCTTCGGCAAGGCCCGCCAGCACATCGATTTTGGCAATATGGTGGGCCATGTTTTGAATGCGCCCGGAAACTTCCGCGATCCGTGAGCGGAGTGCTTTGAATAATTGGAATTCCAAATTCTTCATTTTCTGATCGGCACTGGAAAGGCGCCCTTCCAATTCTTGTAATTCCGGTGTGGTAAACCGTTCTGCGTTTACGAGGGTCTGTTTGCGTTGAAAATCCAGAGGAACGCGTGCCAGATGGGTTTTCGTGATTTCAAAATAATAGCCATATACCTGATTGAATTTGATTTTGAGCGAATCAATCCCAGTGCGATGGCGTTCCCTGGATTCCAGCTCCGTTAACAGACGGGTGCCTTCCTTGGTGAGAGTGCGAAGTTCATCAAGTTCAGCGTTCATTCCAGGCTGAATAATACTCCCATCTTTTGCAGATAATGGCGGATCAGGAAGAAGAGCCTGAGCAATCCATTCAGCGACTTCGTGTAAGGAGTCCCACTGCGCATGAATAGTCTTCAATGTGGGAGAGGTGCAGTCCGAAAGAAGATCTCCGATTTCTGGAAGGGTTTCCAGCGAACGGTGAAAATTCATGACATCCCGTGGATTCGCCACTTCGAGGGTCATTCGACTATTTAAGCGTTCTAAATCCTTGATGGATTTCAGGGAGGCCCGAATGGCCATGCGGAGATTTAAACGGTCGACAAACTCTTGAATGGCTTCCTGGCGTTCAGTAATGCGAGCCACTTGAGTCAGGGGCCGAACAATCCATTGGCGTAGGAGTCTGGAGCCCATGGGGGTGAGGGTATAATCCATTGCTTGCAATAGAGTCGGAGCCTTTTGATGTTCCGACAGGGGTTTGAAAATTTCGAGATTTCGAAGCGTGGTTTGATCCAAGTGCATTTCCTGATCCAAGGGTCGAAAGGCTGGTGGGTTGAGATGGGCATGGACCAAGGCCGGTTGGGTTTCCGTAAGGTAGTGGAGAAGGCCACCGGCTGCCTGTAGGGCAGGCCCCAATGTATTCAGGGAGAGTTCCTGAAGTGCATGAGTGGAGAAGGTCTGTTCGAGTAAGTGGCGCGCTTTTTCGAGCGTAAAAGGAGAAGGGTCTCGCGGAACTAAGCGGGCAATAGGAAAGGTGTTAAGAGTACCGGAAAGGTCCTCCTGTAAAGGAAGAGGAAAAATGACTTCTCGCGGCTCGATTCGAAAAATTTCATCGGCAATGGTTTGGTTCGAGACGGCCTTCTTGGATTCCGTGACCCAAAATTCACCGGTGGACAGATCAAGTGTGGCCAATCCGAATCCGTTTGTCAGGAGATTGGATGAGGGGGATGACCATGAATCACAAAAGACAGCCGTCAAATAATTCGCTTCGCGGGCCGGGAGTAACTCCTGATCATATAACGTGCCTGGGGTATAGACTCGCACGACTTCCCGGCGCACTAGCCCTTTGGCGAGCTTGGGATCTTCCACTTGTTCGCATAATGCCACGATTTTCCCGGCCTTGAGCAGCCGGGCAATATAGCCGGTAGCCGCATGATAGGGTACTCCACAGAGAGGAATCGGGTCTCCTTTGGCTTTCCCTCTTGCGGTAAGGACGATTTCGAGAATCTTTGAAGCTACCTCGGCATCTTCGAAAAACATCTCGTAAAAATCACCGACTCGAAAGAATAAAATAGCATCAGGATATTGCGCTTTGACGGTTTGAAATTGGCGCATGAGTGGTGTGAGGTCGAGATCTTTCATGAGATTGAGTCACCCTTCAGATGAGCGCACAGAACGCTTCGAAAATATAATGGCCAGAATATGAATGGATAGCGTAACCGGTGCATACCACAAACTATTGGATTAATGATTCACTTGAGGAAAGGTGTGTTGGCCTTCATGGGAAAGTAGCGTTTGTATGCGATCGACTGCAGTCTGGCTTTTGGGGCCAGCACCATGAATGGAGACTATACGTGTGTCCTGTTGTTCTCCGTAAACAAATTCCAGACAGAGATGATCGGTCGGAAGGGCATCGTGCATTCGTTCGGCCCATTCGATGATCACAATATAGGGTTCCTGAAAATATTCAACGAGTCCCAATGACCCTATCTCCCCTGGAGTTTCCAGTCGGTAGAGGTCCACATGAATCAAGGGAGGGGAGGAAGGATATTCTTGTATGAGTGTAAACGTGGGACTGGTGATTTGTTCTTCTGGAACGCCTAGTCCAACACCGATGCCTCTGGTGAATTGGGTCTTTCCTGATCCAAGTTCACCGGTCAAGGCCAAAATAGATCCATCCGTCAGGGCTTTGGCCAGCAGTTGGCCGAATTCCATGGTTTTCAAAGGAGAGTCCAAACGAACGGTCAAGGATGAGGGGTGTTTGCTTACGGTCATGGATGAGTCAGGGAACTTCTGGCGTTCCCCCTGATTTAGGAGAAGTGAGAGCCAGAAGGGCTTGAGGAATTGCAGAAATCACATCACTGGCAATCAGTCCGGTTTGGCCTATCACGGCCGCCGCCACATCACCGGCCAACCCATGAATATACACGCCTGCCTGTGCGGCCTCCCAAGCCGGTACTCCTTGGGCCAGCAATCCGGTAATCATTCCCGTCAACACGTCACCCATCCCGGCTGAGGCCATCCCCGGATTTCCGGTCGGGCAGATTGCGATGTTTCCCCCCGGTTCTGCCACCAAGGTTCGCGCGCCTTTGAGAACCACAATGGCTCGATGTTGCTGAGCGAATTGTTTGGCGATCGTGAGGCGGTCTTCATTAATGCATTTGGCGGATAAGGATCCCCCCATTAACCTGGCCATTTCGCCAGGATGTGGAGTCAATATGGGGGGGAATTGCATGTTCGCGAAAATTTCAACATGATCGGCCAATCCATTCAGGGCATCGGCATCGAGGAGGCAGGGAACCGATAACTGCGGAAGCAGGTTCATGAGGAGAGTGGTGGTATGCTCCGAGACGCCTAATCCTGGCCCAATTCCCAATGCGGATTTATTTTGTGAAAAAGTAAGGAGTTCGGAATAGGCTTCCATGCTCAGATGCGGGTGAGAGGAGTCCGGCATTGGATCTGTCATGACTTCCAAGAGTTTGGATTCTAGGATGGAAGACACACATTTGGGAGGAGCCACCGTGACTAGGCCAGTTCCAATGCGAAGGGCGCTGAGTCCTGCCATAGCTGCGGCTCCCGTTTTTCCGGGAGAGCCCGCAATGATGCCTGCATGCCCGAACGTGCCTTTATGAGCAGTTAAGGGTCGATGGGGCATCGTGTCCCTTACTTGGGCTTTGGTAATCAGGGAAAGGCGGGGAGAAAGGTCCTGGGCAAACTGAGAGGGGATGCCAATGTCCACCACCTGAATGTGTCCGGCCCGATCGATGGCTGTCCCCAAAAATAAGCCAACTTTGGGATAGCCGAACGTGACGGTCAGGTCGGCAGTCACGGCTGTTCCCAGGATTGTCCCGTTATTGCTATCTACCCCAGAGGGAATATCTATGGCCACAATTTTTCCTGGAGATTCATTGAGCAGCTCAATGGCTGACGTATACGGCTCTCGCACGGTGGACGTGAGGCCCGTTCCCAGCATGCCATCCACGATTATCTGGGCTTCCGCAAGAAGGCGTTGGAGTTTTTCCAACGGGGGTTGGATGTGGATCTTGGGGCAAGGGGTGAGGCGCCTTAATCGCCGGTACATCGTTTGGGCGTCAGGACTTAGGTCCTTTGGGGATGCGAACAAAACCGTATGAACCGTGGCCCCCATTTTTTGTAAGAGTCTGGCCACGACCAACCCATCCCCGCCATTGTTCCCTTTTCCGCAAACAATGCAGATGGTTTGTCCTTTGGGCGAGCCATATCTTGCGGTGAGGTGGGTGACGACTCCATCTCCGGCTCGTTCCATCAATGTGGTCCCACGAATACGGGCTTCTTGGATAGTCCGACGATCCAGAGCCTGCATCTGTTCCGCAGTGACTAACCACATAGGGATTAGGACCAGCCGATTGGGAAAAGCGGTTCAGGGACGCTGCCGAGTAGGTTTGTGGGGTGGTAGACGTCAGTGATCATGGACGATGTTGGTATGAACATGACATAAGAGAGTTGAAGCACCCGAAGGGGAGAACAAGGATTTCCCCCCTTACCCTTGGGCAGGTTGGTATCGAATCAGATCCTGCATTTCCCGAACGGCACGATCCAGCCCCACAAAGACAGCATGGGAAATGATGCTGTGCCCAATATTATATTCTTCAATTTCCGCAATGCTGGTGAGCGGTCGGATATTTCGATAATTCAGGCCATGCCCTGCCGAGACACGAAGCCCAAGCTTTGCCGCCAATTTTGCGGCCTGAATAAGATCCTCGAGTTCCTTATTTTGATCGGACGCTCTTCTGGTATTCGCATATTTGCCGGTATGGAGTTCAATGGCATCCGCATGGACTTTATGAGAGGCCTTGACCTGATTGAGATCCGGATCGATAAAGAGACTGACAGGAATGCCCCCGTCATGCAGAAGCTGCACCATGGCCTGGATACGATCGCGATGTTCCGCAACTCCGAGACCTCCTTCGGTCGTCAATTCCTGCCGTCGTTCCGGGACGAGCGTGACGAGGTCCGGTTTCACGGTCAGGGCGACCTTGGCGATGGTTTCTTCCGCCGCCATTTCCAAATTTAATGGGAGGTGAACCGTTTCACGCAAAATCATGAGATCCCGGTCTTGGATGTGTCTCCGGTCTTCCCTTAGGTGAACGACAATACCGTCGGCCCCGGCCAATTGTACCAACGAGGCGGCCATGACGGGGTCGGGCTCATACCCCCCACGGGCCTGCCGGAGAGTGGCGATATGGTCGATGTTTACTCCTAAACGTGGCATATGGTGTGATCGCCCTCACTTTCAGTTATCGGATGAAGCCATTATGGCAAATAGTGGAACCCCTCGCAATCTTCTCCGAGCACATCCGGCCGTCTCAGATTAAACGAGCAAAACGGCAGGTTGAAAAAATGATCTCACGTGAAATTGACTGCTTCCTTTCCCTCATCTAGAATAAAAGTTTCAAGCGAACAGGTGAGTTCTAGCCAATCTTTTCCCCACAATTTTCACGACATTTCTTCTCTATTTACTAACCATGGAACCTTTTTACCGAATTCAACGTCTGCCCGGATACGTGTTTAGTCAAGTCCAGGATTTAAAACTCCAGGCCCGTAAACGGGGTGAAGATATTATTGACATGGGCATGGGCAACCCCGATCAGCCCACGCCTCGCCATATTGTGGATAAATTATTGGAGGCGGCTCAAGTCGGTCGAAACCATCGCTATTCGGCTTCCCGTGGTATTACCAAATTGCGCCATGCCATTTGTGGATGGTATCAACGAAATTACGATGTCAGCTTGGATCCAGAAACCGAAGCGATTGTGACTCTGGGAGTGAAAGAGGGATTAGCTCACTTGGCCTTAGCCATGGTGGGACCCGGAGACGTGGTCTTGGCACCTACCCCGACCTATCCCATTCACATGTATAGCGTCATTATTGCCGGGGGAGAAGTGCGTGGGGTCGGATTGGATTCCGAGACGGATTTTTTTGAAAATCTGACGAGAGCCTTTAAACAAACGCAACCACGGCCGCGTGCGCTGATCATTAGTTTTCCGCACAACCCCACGACCCGGGTGGTGGATTTGGAGTTTTTTAAAAAAGTCGTGGAGTTTGCCTTAGAACATCAGGTGTGGGTGATTCATGATTTGGCCTATGCCGATTTAGTGTTTGATGGGTATCGGGCTCCCAGTCTTTTGCAAATACCTGAAGCCAAAAAAATTGGTGTGGAGTTTTACTCCCTGTCTAAAAGTTACAATATGCCGGGGTGGCGTGTCGGATTTTGCGTGGGGAACCGGGAAGTCATCGGGGCTTTGACCAAGATCAAAAGCTATTTGGATTATGGAATGTTTCAACCTATCCAAATTGCCAGCATTATTGCGCTCAATGGCCCGCAAGATTGCGTGAAGGAAATTGTCGGTCGTTATGAACGGCGTCGGAATGCGCTCGTGCGTGGATTGAATCGTATTGGGTGGGAAGTGGATTATCCCCGAGCCACAATGTTTGTGTGGGCCAAGATTCCGCCCGCATTTCGAGGTCTTGGATCACTGGAATTCTCCAAGCTCCTGCTTCAGGATGCGAAAGTGGCGGTTTCGCCCGGTATCGGGTTTGGTGAAGGGGGTGACGAGTATGTGCGGTTTGCTTTGGTCGAAAATGAACATCGAATTTTTCAAGCGGTTCGTGGCATTAAGCAGGCCTTAAAAATGGATGGCACGGTGGAGCCATGAAAGCGATACAAGTCGGTTTAATCGGATTTGGGACCGTGGGATCCGGTGTCGTGAAGGTCCTTCGACAGAATGCCGACGTGATTGAGAAGCGTGTGGGCCGGCCGGTCGTATTGGCTCGTATTGCCGATCTGGACGTGACGACTGATCGAGGTGTGCAGGTTCCGGCAGGAACTCTCACCACCAAGGTTGGCGATATTCTGGATGATCCTGCCATCGATATTGTGGTGGAACTCATTGGAGGGCATGAACCGGCCAAACGATTTATTCTTCAGGCCATAGAACGAAAGAAGAGCGTGGTCACTGCGAATAAAGCCTTACTGGCTGATCACGGTGAGGAAATATTCGAAGCGGCGTTTAAATCGACGGTGGATGTGGGGTTTGAAGCCAGCGTGGGCGGGGGGATTCCGATTATTCGCTCCTTAACGGAGGGGTTAGCCGGAAACCGAGTCGCCTCGATTATGGGCATTATGAACGGCACGTCCAACTATATTTTGACCCGTATGACCAATGAGCATCGAGATTTTGCCGAAATCCTTCAGGAGGCCAAACGGGAAGGCTATGCCGAAGCAGATCCGTCTTTGGATGTGGATGGCATTGATGCCGCCCATAAGTTAGCCATTATGGTGAATTTAGCATATGGAACGCCGGTTCGGATGGCGGAAATCTTTACCGAAGGGATATCTGGTCTTTCCACGGTCGATATGGAATTTGCGAAAGAACTCGGGTTGACGATTAAGCTACTCGGGATTGCCAAATTACGTGACCAGAGTATTGAGGCCAGAGTCCATCCAACCTTGGTGCCGGCTGGTTCCCCTATTGCGCAGGTGGGTGGGGTGTACAATGCGATTCACCTTATAGGTGATGCGGTTGGGGATGTTGTGCTGTATGGAAAGGGAGCCGGATCTCTTCCAACGGCCAGCGCGGTTGTCGGGGATATTATTGATTTGGCGAGAAACCGGATAAGCGGGGTTGCCTGCCGTGTGCCTCCGACCTCTTTTCAATGGGAACATCGTCAATTGATTCCCATCCGACCGATGGCCACGATTGAGTCCATGTATTATCTGCGATGCATGGTCAAGGATCAGCCGAATGTGCTCTCAAAGATATCGGGAATTTTAGGCGGGCATGGAATTAGTATTTCGTCTGTCCTTCAAAAAGGACGCAAGGCCGGACAGACCGTGCCTTTGGTGATTTTGACTCATCGCTCGCTGGAAGCGGCTATCCAAACAGCTCTTCGAGAAATAAATGCCTTGCCATTGGTTTCCGAACCTACCACATTATTACGCATGGAAGAATTGGAATAATTCACATGGCTTCAATTGTCAGAGGGGGCACTCACCCATCATGATTCCCTGGCGCGGCATCATTGAAGAATACCGGAAATTTCTTCCTGTCACCGAAAAGACTCCTGTGGTGACCCTCCAGGAAGGCAATACCCCATTGCTTCCTGCTATCCGGTTAGCCAAAACGGTGTGTCCTGGCATGCAATTGTTCTTGAAAATTGAGGGAGCCAACCCCACGGGATCATTTAAGGATCGGGGAATGACCATGGCCGTTTCCAAGGCATTAGAGGGAAAGGTCAAGGGTTTTATGTGTGCCTCAACAGGGAACACGTCGGCCGCTGCGGCCGCATATGCCGCAAAAGCGGGGTTGCCGGCTTATGTGGTGATTCCTGCCGGGAACATTGCGCTGGGAAAATTGACGCAAGCCCTGATGCACGGAGCCAAAGTAATTCAAATTGAAGGAAATTTTGATCAAGCTCTTTCGATTGTCAAGGTCTTGTGCAAGGAAACCGCGATCGAGTTGGTGAATTCCATTAATCCGTTTCGGCTGGAGGGACAAAAGACGGCCGCCATGGAAATTTGCGACCAACTGGGATTTTCTCCGCAGATCCATGCCTTGCCGGTTGGCAATGCGGGAAATATTACGGCCTATTGGAAAGGCTATACGGAGTATCGGCAAGCAGGGCAAGTCCAAAATGTTCCAAGGATGTTTGGATTCCAGGCTGCGGGCGCGGCCCCTCTCGTGCTGGGCCATGTGGTGGAATCTCCTCAAACCGTGGCTTCAGCCATCCGAATTGGAAATCCGGCGAGTTGGAGTTTGGCCATGCAAGCGGTATCGGATTCCCATGGATGTATTGATATGGTGACCGATGAAGAAATTCTTCAGGCCTATAAATTGGTCGCACGGGAGGAAGGGGTTTTTTGTGAGCCAGCCTCTGCTGCCTCGCTTGCCGGAATTTATAAGATGAGCCGGGCCGGTCTGTTACCCAAAGACGGCTCCATTGTCTGTACATTGACTGGACATGGATTAAAAGATCCTGATACCGCTCTTTCGGTTTCGTATCGTCCCGTGACCGTTCCTGCCACCCGAGAAGGGGTGGCCGCGCAATTATCTATCTAACAAACCCTTTCGATCAACAATAACACCATTCGGCGTATTATCTTAACCCATTCATCTTAACCAGTGAGGCCAAGGTCGTGAGGAAAACGATCATTGTTCACGTGGAAGGATTTCTGGCGCAATCTGCGGCTCATCGTCATCATCCGACTCCGCTCGAACGGGCGAAGACTCCCCATTTGGATCACTTGTCTCAGACAGGCGAAATGGCCCAATGGCAGGTTCCGGGAGAAGCTCGCCCCTTGAGAGGGGCGTTGGCGATGCTGGCCCTGCTAGGATACGAAACGCCCAAGTGCTATGTCGGCTCTGGCCCATTTGTCGCGGCCGGGCTTGAAGTGAAATTAGAGAAGCATGATGTCGCCTTTTTGTGCGATCTTGTGACCTTGCGTTCTCAAGAAGGATGGGGCGAAGGGAAGAAGCTGGGGCCTCAATTAATCATGGATGATCCTTGCGCCGGCGGGATCACCGACGAAGAGGCCAGGGAACTGATTGACGCGATTAATGATCAGTTGGTGTCAGAAAATATTCAAATTTATTTAGGCCACGGTCACGAGCATCTCATGGTGTGGGCGGGGATGGGCACAAAAATCGTCTCCCGGAATCCTGCCGAAGCTCAAAGGCAGAGTATTGAGCCGTTTTTGCCTACCGGAGATGGCAGCCAGATCTTGCGAGAATTGATGGAAGCTTCGCGGGTCATATTGAGCCATCATGAGTTAAACCAAGAGCGAATTGCGGATGGCGGGAAGCCTGCCAATTGTCTCTGGATGTGGAGCCCTGGCAAGGCGTTAGACCTGCTCCCCGTCAGTGAGCGGTGGCCGGTAACAGGGGTCGTTTTCTCCTCAGACAATGCGGTTTTGGGTGTTGGATCCACCGTCGGACTTCACATGGTCAGAGTGGATACGGTAAAAGACACTATGTCTGGTTTGTTGAATGATCTTGCGCCGCGTTGCCTCAAGGCTGTCGGGAAAACGGATTTTGCCTATGTCCATATTCCGGTAGACAGGGAAAGCCGTGGTTCTGAAGAGGCGATGGTGGGCCTATGGGAACATCTAGATACTCATTTGATTGGTCCTCTGCAGAAGGATTTTTTGGCCAATGGCCAGCATCGATTGGTCGTGGTGGGAACTCCCACTCTTTCAACACCCGCTCCGCCAGGGGCATCTGATGCGGTGGGTTTGTCAGGCTACCTGCTATGTGATGCCCAACTGGAGGTGAATCCACAACCGGGAACCGGCTTTTATGAACGGGAATTGGCAACCCGGCCAGTGAAGGATGCAACCAAGTTTTTCGAACGATTGGTGAGAGAATAGGGTTTTTTTATGGCGCGTTACGTTCAGAAATTCGGTGGGACGTCGGTCGGGAACCTCGATCGTATTCAGCATGTGGCCCGACTGGTTGAGGCCACTTATAAGGCTGGCCATCAACTGGTGGTTGTGTTGTCGGCCATGAGTGGTGAAACGGATCGACTGCTGAAATTGGCCAAAGAGTTAAGTGCCGATCCCGATGACCGTGAAATGGATGTGCTGTTGTCGTCTGGAGAAAGAGTGACCATTGCCCTCATGGCGATCACATTAAAAAAAATGGGAATCAAGGCGAGGTCGTTTACGGGACGACAGGTTGGGATTGTCACGGATAGCGCGCATACCAAAGCTCGGGTGGCGCGTGTGGATACTGAGCGGGTCCTTGCGGCTTTAAATGAGGGGGTTGTTCCTATTGTCGCCGGCTTTCAAGGCATTAACGAGGCCTCGGATGTGACGACGCTTGGTCGTGGGGGGTCTGACCTCACAGCGGTAGTCTTGGCGGCGGCACTCAAAGCCGATATGTGTGTGATTTATACCGATGTGGATGGGGTCTATACGGCTGACCCAAATATTGTGCCCGCGGCGAGGCGATTGGAAAAAGTCTCCTATGAAGAAATGTTAGAATTAGCCAGTCTTGGAGCCAAGGTCCTTCAAACGCGCTCTGTGGAATTGGCGGCCAAATATCAAGTGCCGGTGGTCGTGAAGTCAACCTTTCAGGATGGTCCAGGAACGCTGGTGGTCAAAGAGGATGCAGATATGGAACAAGTTTTGGTATCGGGAGTTACAGGCGATCGCAATCAAGCCAAAGTCACTGTCGTGGGAGTCCCGGATCAGCCAGGGATCGCAGGCAAACTCTTCGGACAAATTGCCGAATCGTCGATTAATGTGGATATGATTATTCAAAACGTCAGTCAGGATTCTTTGACGGATATTTCCTTTACCGTGCCGCGCGCGGATTTGACCCGATCCATGAGTCTCGTTCAGGACGTGGCCAAGGCCATTCATGCCCGATCGGTTGAGGTGAATGAAGCGATTGCCAAAGTGTCCATGGTGGGTGTCGGCATGCGGTCGCATTCAGGAGTGGCTGCTAAAATGTTTCAAGCCCTATCCCGGGAAGGGATTAACATCATGATGATCAGTACGTCGGAAATCAAAATTTCTTGTGTGGTGGAAGAAAAATATATGGAGTTGGCTATACGGACCCTCCATCACGAATTTGGTTTGGATGCGAAGAATGAGCCCCAGTCCTCGGTGTAATATGCGCAGATTGTGAAGAGTGGTTCACGGAACCGAATCCTATGACTATGTCGCCTTCTCCAATTGAAATCTATGATACGACTCTCCGGGACGGCTCCCAGGCGGAGGATGTCAGTTTCTCCGTAGAGGATAAGATCCGGATTGCGCACAAGTTGGACGAGTTGGGGGTGCATTTTATTGAGGGCGGGTGGCCTGGCGCCAATCCCAAGGATATCGAGTTTTTTCAGGTGATCAAATCGACCCCGCTCCAGCGCGCTCGGGTCGTGGCATTTGGATCAACCAGAAAAGCCAAAAATACGGCGGAATCGGATCCGACGTTAAAAGCGCTTCTCTCGGCCGAAACGGAAATCGTCACCATTTTTGGGAAAAGCTGGACGCTCCATGTGACGGAAGCCTTGGAAACGACTCTTGAGAAAAATGCGGAGCTGATTGGAGACTCCATTGCATTTCTGACGCGCCATGGACGACGGGTCTTTTACGATGCGGAGCATTTTTTCGATGGGTATAAAACCGATCCGGCTTATGCGTTACAAACGATACATATGGCAGCCAAGGCCGGAGCCGAGCGGATCATTTTATGTGATACGAATGGCGGAACCATGCCGTGGGAAGTGAAAGACATTTTTCTCAAAGTGAAAGCGGAATGTTCCGTGCCGTTGGGTATTCATGCTCATAACGATTCGGAAATGGGAGTGGCCAATTCATTAGTGGCGGTACAAGCGGGTGCCGTGCAGGTGCAGGGGACGATCAATGGGATTGGGGAGCGTTGCGGGAATGCCAATCTTTGCTCCATCATCGCGAATCTGGAATTGAAAATGGGGTATTCAGCGCTTGGGGATGGTCGACTGGCGCATTTGAGAACGCTTTCCCATTTTGTGGCGGAAATGGCCAATCTTCCTCCGAATAAACGACAGCCGTACGTGGGAGATGCGGCCTTCGCGCATAAAGGCGGCGTTCATATTCATGCGGTCCAAAAAAATCCGATTACCTATGAGCATGTCAGTCCGGAGGTTGTCGGCAATGTGCGGCGGGTCCTAATCTCGGAAAGCAGCGGGCGGAGCGCGGTCTTTGGAAAAATGGAAACTCTTGGGATGAATTTGCCGCAGGATAATCCAAAGGTTCAGGAACTGCTGGCCTCGTTAAAGTCCCTGGAATACGAGGGGTATCAGTTTGAAGGCGCGGAGGGTTCGTTTGAACTGTTGGTGCGAAAAGCGATGGGAACGCACAGTCCTTCGTTTGAACTCTTGGGTTGTCGCATCATCGTCGAAAAACGAAGGACGAATGAAGATCCAATTTCGGAGGCCACCATCATGGTGAAGGTTGGGGATGTAGTGGAGCATACGGCGGCCGTGGGCCATGGTCCCGTCAATGCCTTGGATAATGCCCTTCGAAAAGCCTTGGAAGGATTTTATCCGCAACTGCGTGACATGAAATTGTTGGACTACAAGGTGCGGGTGCTGACAGGACGAAATGGAACCGGCTCCCGGGTTCGGGTATTGATTGAATCAGGGGATCTAAAAGATAAGTGGGGAACGGTGGGCGTGTCGGAAAATATTATCGAGGCCAGTTGGCAGGCCCTCGTGGATAGCATTGAATTTAAGCTGATGCGGGATAAAGGGTAAGTTCTTAGCCAAAGAATCCATAACTCCTTGACAATATTGGCGTTTATCGGTACCTTCTCGTTTTATTAAACCCGTATGGAAGAGAAGGGCATGCGTTAATCCAGTTTGGACCATTTGTGAGGGGGGTTGCAGAATGCGGAAGGCAGACATTGCTGAAACCATCTGTGAAACGGCCGGAGTCCAAAAAACGGATTCCATGGAATTGGTGGAAAAGGTTCTGGATATCATCAAATCCATGCTTCAAAAGGGCGAAGTGGTCAAAATCGCAGGGTTTGGAAATTTTGTTGTCAGAAGTAAGGGTGAACGAAAAGGGAGAAATCCGCGGACGGGCGAAGAGATTGCCATTACCCCACGGCGGGTTGTGACTTTTCGGCCGAGTCAGCTCCTCAAGAAATATGTCAATACCTAACGGTCGAATGTCTGTGTTTCACCATAGGTGATGGCCGGTATGGGGGCAGTTCCAAAGCTTGATGACAAGGCAACCTATAAAATAGGGGAAGTGGCGGCCATTGCCAATCTCCCCGCCTATGTGCTCAGATTTTGGGAATCGGAATTTATGTTTCTCAAGCCCAAAAAGAGCCAGGGGAAACATCGGGTATATACGAAGGGGGATATCGAAACTATTTTTGAAATCAAGCGGATGTTATACGAAGAAGGATATACGATTGCTGGTTTGAAACGATACTGGTATAAGAAAAAGCGCGAAAGTAAAGCGCTCACGGTCCCCAAGGATCGTGTCGAAAAGGCTAAATCGGAATTAAAAGGAATTTTAAAAATTCTTGATCGCCAACCGGTGTGATGATTAGGTGTCAGGACTGTGAGTTGGTGGGATACACGCAATATCTTGTCGGGGCGTAGCGCAACCCGGTAGCGCACTCGCTTGGGGTGCGAGAGGTCGGAGGTTCAAATCCTCTCGCCCCGACCAGATAATATCTTCCGCTGGTGTTTATGTCTTGCAGGGTTCTCCTGTTAGGCCTGTAAATCTTCTTCCTCTAATTCGTCTCCTTCAGGCATTCCATAGGCTACATACTTGGCATAAGAAAGGTAAATCTGGCTGCTGTCGCGCATGGCCTTGTAGCCGGCTTTCATCCGTTCGGCTTTGCCCACGGAACCATCCGTGGATGCTGGGAGGCTTCTGACATGTTCATCCAGCAAGAGTGTATAGCGCTGCATGGCTTGTTCGATTTCTAAATAGGCTTGCATGATATCGTCCGTCATATCGGGTTCCTCCATATGAAATATGGTTCAACCTTACAAAAGCGAGTCTGGACCGTCAACTCAAGCCGCAATCCCTTCAAGGGAGTGATGCGGCATTGAACGAGATCATACATGGTTGATCAGAGAGACAATGCGGATAAGGATTCCATGTTTGACCCATTTTTCAGGGATTCAGTAGAATGATGAACCGGTCGCAAGACTCCCGTGAGGTGTTCCTGCCCCGTATGCTCAAATCGCAATTTGTTCGTGTCCACCCATGACCTCTTCCACCAAACCCTGGATTTCCATCATTGTCCCCATTAAGGACGAACGGGACAATATTCAGCCTTTGGCCAGCCAACTCCTCAAGGTCTTTGAAGGGAGACCGGAAAGTGCCGCGGCTCCGTTTGAAATTGTCTTAGTGGATGATGGCAGTACGGATGGGAGTAGCCGGATTTTGGATACACTCACGGCACAATCTCCGTCCATACGAGTCATCCGGCTTGATGGGAACCACGGGCAAACGGCGGCCTTCGATGCGGGGTTTCGTCAAGCGCGTGGTGGGCTCATTGCGACGATGGATGGGGATTTGCAATATGACCCGAGCGATTTTTCCAAGTTATTGGCCTATAGTGATCGCTACGATCTTGTATGCGGCAAACGTCAGGCGCGGCATGATAATCTGGTGCGGCGTTTGTCTTCCCGGATTGCGAACCAGGTTCGCAATTGGGTTGTGCACGACGGAATTTCCGATACCGGCTGTTCGCTGAAAATATTCCGGAAGGCTGTGGTCGATCGTCTGCCTCCTTTTAGAAATATGCATCGGTTCTTTCCGGCATTGGCCAAGATGTATGGCTTTACGGTGACCGAAGTCCCAGTCCAGCATTTTCCACGTGCCCATGGCCTGTCGAAGTATGGGGTGGGCAACCGCCTGTTCGTAGGATTGTATGATTTATTCGCTGTCAGATGGATGCAAAAGCGCTGCTTGAATTACACGATGAAGGAAGTGGCACCACCCGGACAAGCCGGTCATGAGGTCGAGCACCCGTGACACCCTTCTGCATTCTGGCTCTGTCTTCCCCTTCCCGGTTGATTGGGGAATAGGCCATCCTGAAGGCTTCTAATCCATGATGGATCTGTCGACAGTGGAAATGATGTGGGTGGGGATTGGATTCGTCGGGCAAAGTCTGTTTTTCTCACGCTGGCTTATTCAATGGTTTGTGTCGGAGAAAAAAGCCGAGAGCCAAATTCCACCATCATTTTGGTATATGAGTTTCATTGGGAGTATCGTGGTCCTCGCCTATGCTATCCATAAGGTCGATCCGGTCTTTATCGTGGGGCAGGGGATTGGAACCTTGGTCTATATTCGCAATATCATGCTGGTGCATCAGGCGAAAAAGCGAGTCGTGAGTGGATAGTCCCCTTTTTTTTGAGCACCCTCCGGTTTCCTCTTCTCGATCTTCCATCACGCAATCTTCCTTCTTGCATATCGTGGGTGTGCTGCTTCTGGCGGCGTGGTTGCTCGGGTTGGATGGCGGGTGGTTGTTTGGCCCGGATCTCGGATCCCTGGGCCTGACCGATCGCGACGAGGGGAGCAATGCCGAAGCTGCCCGGGAGATGCTGGAAACCGGCGATTGGATTTCTCCCACCCTGAATTACGAACCACGTTATGCCAAACCAGCTTTTGTGTATTGGCTCATCAGCGGATCGTATACCCTGTTCGGGGTCAATGAATTCGCCGCACGGTTGCCCTCGGCATTATCCGGCCTTGGCGTCCTGCTGGTTCAATATCTCTTCGTTCGGAAGTGGGCAGGTCCCAGGGTGGCCCTGTGGGCAGGCTTGATGTTGCTGTTGAACCTGGAGTTTTTGGGGATCAATCGCATGGTGTTAACCGATCCGGAGTTGGTGGTGTGTACCACGTTGGCCGGTTATAGCTTTTGGCAGGCGTTGCAGCATGAACAGACCAGGCGGTGGCTCTTTGTCCTATTTTATCTGGCCATGGGATTGGGAATGTTGGTCAAAGGGCCGGTGGGCATTATTATTCCCCTGGTGGGGGTCATCCCCTATCTTACGCTGACCCGGCAATGGGGGAAATTTTGGGCACGAGGGTTTCCGTTGGGCGGCCTGCTCTTGGTCTCGGCGGTGGCTGCTCCTTGGTACCTGATGATGTTTCAGATTCATGGAGAGGCGTATTGGGCTGCAGCGCAAGCGAACACCACCGGTCGATTCCTGAGTCCCATGGAAGGCCATGGGGGCACCATCTTTTTTTACGTGCCGATTCTGCTGCTCGGATTGTTCCCCTGGAGTGCGGTGTTGCCTTCCGTGTTGTATCAAACGTTGAAACGATGGAAAGATTATTGGCGGGGCCAGGCCTTTTCCTCGCCGGAAGCCAACCTGACCTTCTTTCTGAGTCTCTGGGTCGTGGGATTATTAGTCTTCTTTACTCTTTCTGCGACACGGTTGCCGCATTACATTTATCCCGCGTTTCCTGGAGGCGCGCTATTGGTGGCCCTGTGGTGGAAACGATTGGTGGGCGAGGACGATCCGGTCGGGCTGACCATGGCCACTCGTCTCCTAATCGGGGTGGGCTATCTGTTAGGCATTGCCTTGGCGTTCGTCCCAGCAGTCTTTCACCTGTTGTTAAAACAGATCACCAAAGAATTTCCGGCCGCCGTGCATGTGGAAGTCGATTGGCTTCCCTCGATCCTTGGACTCGTCATCGTGTTGGGCACAATGCTGATGCGGCAATGTATGCGTTCGGACTCTAAACGCCATCTGGCCGCTTGGGTGGGATGCGGCATGATGGTGCTCTTCAGTGTCGTGCTGGCACGATTTGGGTTGCCGATCTACCAGCATTATTTTGTGGGACCACCGCAAGAATTAGCGGTCATTGCGGGGTTAAATCTGGGAACAGAGGATCGCCTCATCCAGTTTGGCCGCAAACGCCCCTCCCTCAGTTTTTATGCGAAACGCAAAGTGTACTTCCTAGGCTTGCATGACGAAGATCTTCCTCAACACCTCTCCGCCCCCGGCCGTAAGATGGCCATTCTCCAAACTCCCCTTCGCGGACAGCTTCCGGAAGCCATGTCGCATTGGAAAGTCGTGCTGGACCACGGCGGCTTTTCCCTCCTCTCCAGCGAACCGCTCTTATAAAAACGTCAGTCTCTAGCCTTCTCTATGTAAGGAACGTGTGCGTGACGCCGCCGCAAATTTTTTAGCTGGAGCTGTTTCGACAATGGAGGATGTCTCGAATTCTGTGCAGATCAATGAAATATTTTGGTAAGGTGTATGTATTCAGTTATATGGTAGTTACAGGATATTCCATGGAGGAGGTTCTGATTGGGAGAGATCTCGACTTCCATGGATCATGGTGACGATAGAGATCTGTTTGGATTAAATTTGGTACATGATTCGATAATTATGGAAGAGAAGCTCACGAACGTCTTCGCGGTTGGCCTCCGGGACGATTCGACCGATTTTGGGATGGGTTTCCAATTTCTCAACAGCCATAAAAATACGTTCGAGGAACTGTTTGGCATAATAGGGAGAATCTTTTGAGATGTAGGCTTGGAGATCTTGGAGGTCATTCCGTGATCGATTAGACCACTCAATTTTCATTGCCAAGTATTTCTGCCTTTAGTTGTTGGTGAGGAACGGTTCGTCCAGCCTCGATATCTGCCAGCCCGGCTTCCAATTTCTGTTTCACATACAGTTCATACATAATGTCATTCCAAGTTACTTGATCAGAAAGCCGTTCGAGAACTTCGCGGGCAGCTTCTTTTGCTGTTGCCATAGCCCTGCTCCTTTCCATGGGGAAAATCAGTAAATGATTCGACTGTGAAAGCAGTTTGCCAGATCATTTATGGCGAATACATCTAAGAGAGGTCGTTGAATGTCGCAATCCTGAGGACCTCCTTCTTTGCTGCTGGCCGCAAAATGGCCATCCTTCAAACGCCGCTTCGTGGACAACTTCCCGATATCATGTCTGACTGCAAAGTGGTCCTGGACCATGGCGGCTTTTCTCTCCACTCTAGCAAACCACTACTATAAAAATTGCACTGAGGGCTTGGGTAGCCATTGCTGGATCAGTGCGCAGTTCATTCGTGTGCTCGAAATTCAGACAATCCCAATCAATCGCAGGCGTTATTTCATGGCATTGTCTCCTGCCATGGCCTATGCAAAATTCTCCATCCGCCCAGTGTCTTTGCTGTGCCGGGGGTCAGGTATAAATTGTCTTGCCGGTTTATAGGCTGTTCTCGAAAGATCGCAAAGGGGCCTGGCTTCTTCGTTCGGCTAGCAGATCTTTTTCCTATAGGACTCTGAGGAACAACCGACTATTGAACTTTTTTTAGCGCGCTCTTTGCTTCACTTCTGATAAACGCAGAAGATTTGGAACGTGAAAGGCGCATGATATCTTCACGCAAGCGCACACTTCCGGATTTCGCAGCTGAACGAATGGCAAGTTTTTGAACTCCAATATCCTTATCACCCAATAACCGAGTCAAGACATCATCGGCCAGTCCTTTTTTGAGATGTTGCACGGCATAGGCAGCCGCAACACGAATTGTGATATCCGCATGGCGAGATGCTTGTTCAATGGTCGGGAGTGACTCTTCACCTCCGATCATTCCTGCCAGGCAAACGGCCTTGCTCGCCAGCATAGGATCTTTTTGGCTTGCCAATTTTTTGAGCAGCGGCAATGCGGCTTTCCCAAGCTTTTTTCCCGCCGCGTAATCAGGTTCATCGGATTCCAGAAGAGCTTTTATTGTTCTTATCGTGATAGCCATAGTTCCTCCTTACCTGTTGGGTGTTCGAATCATTCAATGCTAAATCCACTATCTGCCATTGTCCGTCCTTCCCCGAGGGTGAGATCCGGTGGAGGATTCGTAATGTTGGAGGTTCCATTTCCGGTCATCAGCCGGTTGTTATTATTGACATGGTTTAGTCCGAGTACGTGTCCGACTTCATGCCCCATTGTCCATCTGGTAGCTCCTGAAGCTACGACACATGCTGGTACTCCATTGGGATGTGCGGCACAACCATTAAAAGCCGGATTGGTTGCACGGACGAAATAGACAGCCACATCATTTCTTTGGAGGTTATTGCGATTACGGAATAGTTGCCTTTGCTCAGCTGTGACACTTCCCATTCTGCACTGCCCGACATCCACAGTCGTCAATGCTGGAAGATTTAATCGCTCATTGTTAACGACTTGAACGAGAAACCCTCGAGAAGCATAAACCGTCCTCATGTCCCGTAACATGGTATTCACGGAAATTGTCGGAGTTACCAGAACTTTGAGGCCTAATCGAACAACGGACAGTACACCATCAGACGAACTATGCCAGATATTATTTGTGCTACTTCCCAGGTGCACCATATGCAATCGACGGCCAAAGATTGCTAATGCCGGAGCTCTTTTACTCGATTGATTCGGAATTTTAATATTCGGGGTCCACTCGGTGCCGTTGAAAATAGAATACCAAATATTATTGGAGGTATTTCCCAGATGGACCATATGAAGACGTCCACCAAAAGTCGCCAGGGCAGGGGACGCTTTACTTTTTTGATCAGGAATTTTCACATTGGGTGTCCAGCGGGTGCCATTGAAGTTAGAGTGCCAAATGTTGTTTGAGCTGCTTCCGAGATGGACCATGTGGAGCCGACCTCCAAATGAGGCTAATGCCGGGGCCCTTTTACTCGATTGATTCGGAATTTTGACATTGGTGCTCCATTGTCGGCCATCGAATGTGGAATGCCAAATGTTGTTTGAGCTGTTTCCTAAATGCACCATATGAAGTCGGCCGCCAAAAGTCGCCAGGGCAGGGGACGCTTTACTTTTTTGGCCGGGAATTTTGACGTTGGTGGTCCAACGGGTTCCGTCAAAGGTGGAATGCCAAATATCATTGGAGCTATTCCCCAGGTGCACCATGTGAGTCCGCCCACGAAAAAAGGCCATAGCGGGGCTGGCCTTACTTTTCTGGTTAGGAATCTTGACGTTGCTTGTCCAAGGCATTGTAATCCTCCTTCCTTGTCCCCAATGAAGGGATTGGTCATAAAGCCATTATAGAAATTGAAAATGGCCTAGTTTACATTCTTGTGGGAAAGCAAACCTAATACCCAAAAAACCATAATGCCAAATTTTAATGAAATGAAAAGGTTTATAAAAAGCGAGTTTTGTTGTGAATTCTCGTCTGTACCAGGTTGCGAATGTCAAAGTCTTTTTTTTTACGGGTTCCTTCTTGGGTAAGAAATTTTTCGTTTTTCAAGGCAAAGTATTTGCTCTTGTTCTTTATCCACATGACTAAATTGATCAAGGTTGTATCCAAACGGTTAAATTTGTATCTTTTTGGATATCTTCTATAGGCGTTGTTTAATGAATCGGTGAACCTCAATGTCTAAACGTCTATTTGGCAGGGCAAGGTTGTGTCACCGTCCCCATGGGACCTCGTCCTCACGGTTGAACGCACCGCGAAATTGTAAGAAGGAAAAATTAGATAAAGATTTTTGGCTGAGCACCTTTGTGCGGTTCCAACGGAAAACTAGGAAGAGCCTCATCCTGTACTTACAATGAAAATTCGTTTAGGGAGAGGGATTAACTTTTCATCCACTCGTCAAGAGATTTCGTATTGTCATAGTAACGAAATGCAATTAGAAAATGAGCAGATGGGATCTGATCAGGAAGGTCAGTAGAGCTATGAGAAGTATAGCGAATCCTAAGGCTGTTTCCCTGCAGATGGGATGGATACCTCGGACGAAATTTTTGCGGATTTTAATTTGAGGGAGTGGCTTAAATTCTATTTCCAGCCACCAGACCATTCCTGCTAAGGCTCCTACGCCTACGACGATGAAACTGCCCGTGCTTGCGGCAAGGCCGAGGCCCATGAGGAGGCGAGGCCAGGTTGGCATGTGCACAGGCATCGCGGGATTGGCATAGGAGGCTTCCCGTATCCACCAGAGGCGCAGGCCTAATCCCACCATGATCAAGGCCAGTCCTATCAATAACGACAGATTGGGTTCTAATTCAATCCCTGGATGAGGCACCAGTATCCAGAGCAGGCCAAAGACGGTCACCAGCCAGGGGAGTCCATGGACGAAGGCTTGTGCGATGGCCTCTTTCCATTGGTCTCGGGCATAGACGAAGACGAGTCCGCTGGCGACTCCCAAGAGCAATCCCCCCAAGACATCCGTGGGAAAGTGTGAGCCTTTGATCACTCGGCAGATGGCGATAAAACTCGCAAGACCAAACCAGAGGACGCGGCCTTTGGGAAAGTATACGGCCAGGACTGTGGCGACGGAAAACGAGCCAGAGGTATGGCCGGAAGGAAAGGAGTCGAGCCCGCTTTCAAATGAAGGCCGGATCTCCCATGGAGTCGTATCCATGATGCGCGGGCGTGGACGGCCGAGGCTATGCTTGAGAATTTGTGTCAGCAGGCCGCTCAGGCCATGCGCCAGCAGAGTATAGAGTCCTGCGCTTTTCCAGCGGTCGGCTCCCAGCCAGATCCCGATGGCTCCCAAGCCCAGGGAAAGCAAGACCAGGCTGACCCCTTTGCCCAGTGTATTCCCGATGTCCCCAACTTGATCAACCATCGGGTCCGTGAATCCGTGCACGATGGTGAGGGTGGGATGGTCGATCTGGCCCAACGTCCCAAACAATATCATGAGAAGGAGAAGAGAGAGTCCGATGATCGTGGTGGAGAGAGACTTGGGCGGAAAAGAAGACCCTGGTGAGGCAGGAGTAGGTATGGGCGCAATCACAGGATATTAGCAAGACATAGAGGGGTGAATGCCCGTCTTCGCAAGAATGATGGCGTGGATAGGCAATCCGTTTCTGAATCCTCCCCTCTCTCTCCTGATGAAGGGAGGCAATCAGGATATTCGTTACGGGACCCAATCAGCCAGGAAAATGTTGTACTCGCCTTTGGCGGCGGCGTTGCGGTCCGATGACCATACCAGCTGCGTGCCGTCAGGCGAAAACATGGGAAAGCTATTGAAGTGCCCCTCAAAGGTGATTTGCTCGAGTCCGGTGCCGTCGTCATTGATGGTATAGAGATGAAAGCTTGGAGGGCCATGGTGCCCTTCCGGAGTAGAGAGATTGGATGCGAAGATCACCCCTTTGCCATGAGGGAGAAAATATGGGGCAAAGTTGGCTTTCCCATTATTCGTGATCTGCGTTTGATTCGATCCGTCCGCGTTCATGATGAACAGTTCCATGTGTGAAGGTTCGACCAGGTTTTTCGCCAGCAGATCTTGGTAGGCTTTGACTTCTTGGTCGGTTGCGGGGTGATTGGCCCGGTAGACCAGGCGTTTGCTATCTGGCGAAAAGAAGGCTCCGCCGTCATATCCGATGGTTTCCGTGAGGCGTTTGACGTTGGTGCCGTCCAGCTTCATGGTATAGATATCCAAATCTCCATCCCGCATCGAGGTCCACACGATGGTTCGGCCGTCTGGGGAGATGGTGGCTTCGGCATCATAGCCGGGGGTGGCGGTGAGACGTTGCAAATCCCACCCTTTCAAGCTCATGGTGAACAGGTCATAATCGTCCAAGGCCCATCGGTAGCGTTCCCCGCGTGGCGGCTCTGGCGGGCAGAGCGTACTGTTGATATGCGTCGAGGAAAATAACACACGCCGGTCGCCCGGGAAAAAATAGCCGCAGGTGGTTCCCCCGGTACCGGTGCTGACTCGATAGACATTGGCCCCTTCCAGATTCATGATATAGATCTGGTAGCATCCACGCTGGGTTTTGCCGTCGGGTTCCAAGGTGGACTGATAGACGAGTTGATGCCCGCTGGATGAAAAGTAGGCCTCCGCATTTTTGCCTGAAAAGGTCAGCTGGCGGATATTGGTGAGGTGCCGTTCGGTTTGGACCGCCGGTGCCTCAGGGGCGAGAGTTGGAGCGGTCGGCTCTTGGGCCCAGCCATGAGAAGGCATGAGGAGAAGGCATGTCCCCCAAGTGAGAGACCGTATTGTTCCGCCGACTTGAATGTTCCAACCCATGGTTTTTCCTTTACCCTCCCTTTCTTTTCCTCCTGATAACGGAGAAGTCATGATCATTGTGTGGCCTGCGGATGCCCTGTTAGGGATTTCCAAGTGGGATCCCATGAGCTGAGTGTACTGGGTTAAACCGACCGCGGGCAATAACGCGTCCTTGTTGGAAGACCAAGTAACTATCCCAGCCATAAAAAAATAACAATCGAGACACCGGTGTCATCGCCTCTGGGGACAGGCCAAAGAAAAATGTTTGGATGTGCCCAGGGCGACCTGGGTAGGGACAGGAAATCAAAAACGCCATATCCGGTGATGTGTACGACTGGCCCAGAATGGTGACATGCTGGTCAGAGACCTCGACGAGATCGGAGCACGGATTACGGGAGGGATCTTCTAATGTTTGTTGCGCCAGATTTCCTACCGTCAGATAGGACCCTGCTTGGGAATAGTCGGGCCTCATGGTCCGGAGCATGCGTATATCCGGTTGCTGTGTCAATCGTTGAATCAGCGACGCATAGGGGGCCTCTTCTTGTGGGGACTGGGTTAGAGGCAGGAGGACCGTGTGGGCCGTATCAGTTTCCCAGACGTTCAACATGGGTGGGAGTTGGTCTCGTTTAAGCCGGCGAAGGACATGAAGTTGAGGATCAACCAGAATTTTGGTGGGACGGGCGGGAACCTGAATGGCCAGGGACTCGAGTGTCCGTGACATTGCAAGGGTGGTCGAATGCTTCCGGCCCTCGCCCAGTTCGATCTCCAAAGGCAGCGTGAACCGGTATGGGGGATTGAGTTGTGTCATGGTTCCCGTGATAACAAACTCCCCAGCCTGCTGCGGATGTTCCTGAACCTCTACATTGTTCCATGCCAAACTGGGTGCACCGGCCTGATCGACCCATTGTGTAAAAAACCAGCCCAGGTCCTGCCCTGAGAGGCGGGAAAAGATTCGCTCCAAGTCAGGCCACTCCATGTACCGGCCGGTGCCTTCCTTGACGATTTGCCGTATCCCCTGGAAGAAAATCTGGTCACCGACTTCCTGTCGAAGCATATGAAAGACCAAGGCCGTTTTTTGGTATCCCACGGCGTTATCTCGACGAGTTTCTTTATGGTGAAATTGTCGGACAGGATAATCATCTTGGGAAGTGGTGTAGACATTGTATTCGTGATGCATGCGGCGGCGGGTGTTAAAGGCTTCTTCCATATTGCCGGTGGCTTCATCGAAATAGTAATTGGCCAGATAAGTCGTAAGGCCTTCTACCCAATTGCCTTGTGAAAAATCATTCAACACCGAATTGCCAAACCAGGAATGAACGATTTCATGGCCCAATGAATAAGGCTGCGTATACCCGCGCCGCATGACCCCTTGTCCGAGTAAGGTAAAGGCCGGCATGCCCAGTCCGCTGGGGAAAAAGTTTTCGGCCACGGCGAATGTTGAAAACGGAAAAGGCCCCAGTAATTCCGTATAGAGTTCGAGATACCGAATGGTAGCATCAAGGTATTGGGGGGCTAAGGATGCTTCATCGGCGAATAAATAGGTCGCGAGTTCAATGTCATGCCACTGGCGTGTATGAACGATGAAGCGATTGGCGGCCAGGGTGAGTGCCTCACTGGGCGTGTGGATTTTCCATGTTGTCGTCTGGGTGCCAGTGCCGGGGAGACGGGTGAACGGCTTGTCCTGTGTGACGGCTTCCCAGCCATCAGGAAGCGTCAATGCGACCTCATAAGTCGAGAGGATTCCTTCCCAGGTTGGGAGCCAGAACGTTTCCGAGGTTAGAAAAATGCCTTCGGGGCCAATGTGCCCGTTCGTTTCATCCGGTTTGACAAAGCGAAGGCCGCCGGATTTTTGTGGCGGATCATTGATCTGTCCCTCGTAGGTGATGCGCACGATGCGTACGCCGGTTGTGTGATCCTGAGGGGGCAATACCACCTGAATTCTTTGGCTGCGTGAGGGATCGACCGAGTGCGGTGTTTGGGAACGCGGCTCAATGGTCATGGATGTCAATGGCAGTGGTTGGCCATTCAAAGCCAATGCGGTGATGGTCAGATTCGGGTTGAGGTGAAAGGAGAGGATCGAAGACTGAGTCAGGGATTCAGGAAGGGTGATTAAATCATCCGCCTGAAGCGTATGCTGCTCTGGGATCAATGAAGCTTCCAGGTGATGGTGAATGACTGGAGGCGTGTGAGCCTGTACAGTTGGCCCGAAACAAAAACCTGTGAGCAGGCTGAATGTACAAAAAATAACGGTGGCGTAAGGTGTCGGATAGCGCATGAAGGGGGTGTCGGTGCCGGCAGATGCAAGCGTTCTTAGGATTCTTCTGCGGCGGTTGCGTCCTTTGGCAGTAAGGCGTTGACAAAGGCTTCTGCCTGAAAATCCTGAAGATCCTCGGCGGTTTCTCCCACGCCGATTAAGCGAATAGGTAAGCCCAATTCCTCGACGATCGCCACCACCACCCCTCCTCGAGCCGTGCCATCCAATTTGGTCAGAGCCAGCCCGGTCACCCCCAGAGACTCATGGAACTGTCTAGCCTGAGCAATGGCATTTTGTCCCAAAGTACCGTCCAGAACCAGGAGCACTTCATGGGGGCCTTCTGGAACTTCACGTTGGATAATACGTTTGATCTTTCGCAATTCATCCATCAGATTGACTTTGGTGTGTAATCGTCCAGCCGTGTCAATTAAGACGACATCCACTTTTCTGGCTTTGGCCGCGATGATGCCGTCATATACCACGGCGGCTGGGTCAGAACCTTGTTTTTGACGAATCACATCGATCCCTGTTCGCTGACCCCAAATTTCTAATTGTTCAATGGCGGCAGCCCGGAATGTGTCACCTGCGACGAAGAGAGGCTTGAGTCCTTCCTGAATAAATCGATGGCCCAGCTTGGCCATCGTCGTGGTTTTTCCTACGCCGTTAATCCCGATCATTAACAGAATAAAGGGGTGCGGTCCCTTTCGAACAAGATCCACAAGATGCTCGGCCTCGCCCTTTCTTAAAATCCCGGTTAGGAGCGTCCTGAGTACACTCAGAGGAGTAGTTCCTTTGAAGCCTCCGGCCTCTTCCTTCACCGTCTCCATAAATTGGGTGACGGTACGCACCCCGATATCGGCTTGCAGCAGGGCGGCTTCCACTGCCTCAAGATCCTCGGCGTCGATGGAGGTGCCGGTCAGTTTTCGAAAGGATTGCTGAACGGCCTTTCGGGTTTTAGCCAAACCATCCTGTAAACGTTTGAGCCAACTCATCGTGGGATATCCATCAGGTTAGGGGAGCAAAAAGTATTGGACATTACTTCCTCATATTTTCTTGGTCAAGGAGGGAATGGGTGAGAGTTGTTTGAAGAGGCTTTGTTCCTTCCGACGCATGCGAGCCGCTTCCTGAGACGATCGTTCATGATCGTAGCCGAGTAAGTGCAAGATTCCGTGGATCAAAAGCCGAAGAAGTTCTTGGTCTGGGGTATTCCCAAAGGTGGCGGCTTGTGCCTGCGCTGTTGGTAGGCAAATGACGACGTCTCCCAGGAATGGATCCATTTGGCCTTTTAGGGGGTCTGCGGGAAAGGCCAGGACATCGGTCGCATAATCCCGGTTTCGGTAGGTTCGATTTAACTGGCGCATACGGCTGGTTCCGACTAGGCTCAAGCTGAGGGAGGCAGTGGGATGTTTGGCGAGGGTGAGGACGGACTCGGTCAGCCGTATCAAGGCACGGGTTCGAATGTGCCACTGTCGAAGAGACGAATGAAACCAGATAGCCATGCCGGCTTATGATGCCGGCCGGTTGCCGTTGGCATCGGATTTGGGGTGTGCCGGAGCATGGGTTGAGCGCGGCTGGGATTTGTCCAAAACCCCATGGCCCGATTCTTGATCATAGCGATCGTAGGCCTTAATAATCGCTTTCACCAGTCGATGGCGGATAACATCTTGATCGGTAAAATAGGCGAACTGTATGCCATCGATACCCACAAGAATTTCAGCAATTTGGGCCAGGCCGGACTTGTGTGGATCCGGAAGGTCGATTTGAGTGATGTCGCCGGTCACGACAGCCTTGGAGTGGAGTCCTAGCCGGGTCAGAAACATTTTCATCTGTTCAGTGGTGGCATTCTGCGCTTCGTCGAGAATAACAAAGGCATCATCCAGAGTGCGTCCCCGCATGAAGGCCAATGGGGCAATTTCGATTTCTCCTCGTTCCAGCAACCGATTCGCCCGCTCGATATCCATCATGGTGTAAAGAGCATCATAAAGGGGACGAAGATAGGGATGGACTTTGGCAAAGAGGTCCCCAGGTAAAAAGCCCAAATGTTCTCCTGCTTCCACGGCAGGCCGAGCGAGAATAATGCGGCTGACCTGTTTTTGCGTAAGGGCGGCGAGTGCCATGGCCATGGCCAAATAGGTTTTGCCTGTTCCCGCCGGGCCAATGGCAATCACGAGGTCTGAGCGTTCGATGGACTCCAGATAGGCTTGTTGATTGGGGGTCTTTGGGTTCACCCGCCATTTTTTGCTCGATGGCTGGTTATTGGCTGGCGCATAGGGTTTAAGCGGAATGTTGGTCTGTTCCTCGGTGGCTTGAATGGCGCGGGAAATATCTTCCGGTTTCAAGTCGTAATAGTCCTTGGTCCAACTTGAGAGTTCCTGAAGAATATGCTCGGCCCGTTGGACCGAATCCGGCTGACCATCGAGCAAAATTTCATCCCCCCGCGCGGTCATGCGGATATCCAACTCATCTTCGATCATTTTTAAGTGGAGGTCGTGCGGGCCGTACAGGTTAGCTAAATCAACGCCTTCTCGCAGTTTCAATTTTCGCACGATCAGATTCTACGGCCCCTTGGACAAGTGAATTATCTTCTCCTCTGAATATTGTAACAAAGGCTTGGATGGGGCTCAAGAAAGAGAGGCGATTCATCGTTTCCGTTGACAGGAGGGGCAAAAAAACGAACTCCGGTCTCCTGAGAGTCGTTTAATGGCACTATCACAACCTCGTGGACAGGGGTGCCCTTCTTTTTGGTAGACCTGATGCGAATTTTGGAATTGGCCAAGGGTGCCATCGGGTGCCCGGAAATCCCTGATGGACGACCCTCCTGCGGTGATACTCTCCTGTAGGACTTGATGGGTGGCTTGAAAGAGGCGGTGGCAGGTCGAGTTGAGTAAACGATTGCCATGGGCGTGGGGATGGACTCCGGCCCGGAAAAGAATTTCATTGGCATAAATGTTTCCGATGCCGGCTATTCGGTGCTGATCCAGCAGAAATGGTTTGAGACGTCCTCGGCATCCTTTAATCAGGGCTACAAAATCGGATTCTTTTATCTCTAAGGCTTCAGGGCCAAACCGACGTTGGCAAAAGGCATCCAATTCCTGGGTATGTAAGAACCAGATTCTTCCAAATCGTCGAGGGTTCCAATAATACAGCTGTTGGGATGACGTTCCGGAGAGGAGGAGGTCGACATGGATATGTTGGGGAGAGGGGGCGAGGGTCTTGTCATACAACCAAAGACCGGTCATTCCTAACTCGGATACGATATGTCGAGTTTCATCAGGCCCCTGACAGCTGAAGACCAGGCATTTGCCTCGACGGCTTAAACGAATGATAGTGGTCTGCAGAAACCATTCGGCTATTGGTCGTCCAGCCCGGACAATATCATCTCGGTGGATGTGCAGCCCTGCGATGGTGGCGCCCCGGACTCGCCCTTCAAGAGAACGGCGAATGATTTCAACTTCAGGAAGTTCGGGCATGGAAAGAAAGTGAGTTTCAGCGTAATGGCAGATCAATGGATTCACGAATCATGAAGCCACCCTCTCGTTCGTTGGCGATGAAGTTGTAGCAGATTTGGGATTCTCTCTGGAATGAGATGGCAAAGATTTTTCTTGTCTAACGGGAATGTTGAATAGGGGAGGTGGAAGAGCACATGCGTGGAAATGAACGGGTGTAGTTGCGGGACAAGCAGCTGAGGCCTATACTGACACTATAGTAGTGTTGAAACGTTGATCATCAAAGAAGGACAGAGTGGTTCAATGGCCTTACCCAGTGTCAAAGAGGTTGAAGCCCGGCTAGGGGAAGTGAACTGTGCGATTTGTAAAAAGAATCGCTTTGGGATCGATAGCCGGAGTGTCACGGAAGATGGTGAATGGAAAGCTATATGCCGGGATTGTTTTTATACTTTTCCGGTCCACACCGACATGGCTTTTTATTTGCAAACTCAGCCGGATATTCCCTATCGGCTCAAGGAAATTTCCTGTACCGCGTGCAAGCACCGGGGAGTTACGTTGGATTTTCGGGCGGTGCTCTCGGTTCGGGAGTCGGTGTATTTTGTCACCTGCCCTCACTGTCATCGCAAATTTCCCGAGCGATCATTTTTAGAATCGTTTGAGTAGATGTGAAAGAGGAGATCATTATGGATCACACCAAAAGTCCTCAAGGCCCCCAAGATGCCGACGTTGAGGCCAAAGATCCTCAATCCCACTCTCCAAAGCCCAAAAAGGAATTATTGGTCGTATCTCTGCCCCATGATAATGATGTGATGGCTCAGGAAATGGCTGATTTATTTGACGAAGATCGGGTCACGCATCAACATGGAAGTGCCCAGCCGGAAAAAGATTAGCTGAAGTCGCATGCGGGGCATTCCTTTCTCCTTTTTCCCCTCCAGTCAACAGAATGGCGGAAGTGCTGATACCCTTGAAAGGTGTCAGCCTTTTTCCTGCATTTTTTCCTAGACTTCCAGTCTGTGACTCACTTTGAGTGCTTTCGCCCGGCCTGAGTTGGAATTTGCCTTTTTTGTCTTGGAGAGGTGAGGGTATCTCTTTTCAGGCAAACCAGAGGGGTCTTTCATCCGATGGTTAGGATAGCTTGGACATGAGGATAAATTTGGGAGATGGTTATTGGTTGGTTCGTGTGGATACGTAGAAATTCTAGCTATTGAATTGGGAAGAGGGACTGTCTTGTGACAATATTCCAGTGGTGCTAGGATACAGATCTTAAGGAGTGTTCCCTAGGACCTTGTTACATTTGAACCCCTTGTTGGAGTATGTGCCATGAGTGGAATCGATCCCGCAAAAAAACAATCGAAGACGGTGGTCTATGAAGTCACTGATTCGATGTCAAGTCCGCAGGCTTCTCATGAAGGGGAATGGGTGTCTTCTTCTTCGGAAGAAGGCAGTCTGGATAAAGTCAGGGATATTTTATTCGGGGCTCAGAGTCGGGAGTTCGAGAAGCGGTTCACACTGTTGGAAAGTCGGCTGTTAGAAGAAAGCCGTGAACTGCGTAATGAGCTGACACAATCCTTATCTGATCTCAAGGCTCAGATGGATCAGGCGGTTGAGGGATTGATCGGGAAATTAGAGTCGGAACAATCCCAGCGGACGACGAAGAATGCGGAAATGGGTCAGCTCGTTAAAAGTCTTGAAGGCCAGCTGAGTCAACGGGTGAATGAATTGACTCAACATGCGTCGAATCAATTTCAGGCTCTTGGTTCAGATATGCAGCACCAAAAAGCGGAGTTGGTGGAACAACATCGACAGGCGATGAGTCGAATTGAAGCGCAACATCAACAGGCCGTCAACGCATTGAAAGAAGAAAAAACTGATCGAGCGGCGTTGGCTGAAATGCTGATGGAAATTGCGCTGAGACTGAAAGTTGGTCCTAAAAACGCTGAGTCATCCTGAGAGAGCATCCTCATTATGAGGCGACGACCGAGCTGAGGGCACGACTGAACGATCGGTCGTCTGCATTCGGCAATCCGTTGTTCCTTGATTGTTTGTTGGCCTAAACGATTCCCATGGCAAGTTCCTCTCGTACGCCATCCGGTTCACGCCCCACTGAATTTACTGCACGACAAGCTGACGATTTTTCCGCCCTGCGTCGGTTACTGCTGGCACCGGAACAAGTCCAGCTTGATCGACTCAGGGACCGGCTGGAAAATTTTTCCCTGCGGCCGCAAGAAGTCAGTCAAGTGTTGCCGGATGCCATCCGTTTGCGGGCGCAACAAGATAACCGCTTACTGGCTTCAATGATTCCCATAACTCAGGAAGCCTTGGCGCTGTCGATTAAGCAATCTCCCCAGTTAATCAGTGACTCTATTGCCCCCATTTTGGGGCCGGCCATTCGGAAAGCGATTTCTCGTGCCATGCGGGAAATGCTTCAGTCCCTGAACCAGACACTGGAATATAGTATGTCTTGGCAAGGGCTGCAGTGGCGATGGGAAGCGTGGAAGACTGGGAAATCATTTGCAGAAGTCGTGCTGGTACATACGCTACGCTTTCGGGTTGAGCAGGTCTTTCTCATTCATAAACGGACAGGGCTGTTGCTCAACCATATCATGGCGGAAGGGGTCTCGGGTCAAGGCGAAGAAGTCATTTCGGCCATGCTGACTGCCATCCAAGATTTTGTGCGTGATTCCTTTCAACAAAGTCAGGAGGAGGGGCTGGAGTCATTGCGTATTGGTGACTTGACGGTGTGGGTTGAGCAAGGTCCGTCCGCCATCTTGGCCGCCGTCATTCGTGGCGCTCCTCCGGTGAAACTTCGTGATGTGTTGCAAGGAACCATCGAATCCATTCATGCGCAATACTCTGACGCGTTAAGAAGTTTTCAAGGGGATGCCTCTGCGTTTCTGGACACCCGGTTGTTATTGGAAGATTGTCTTCAGGCGCAGTTCGTCAAAAAGCCCGGCGGCCTGCCTTTTTCCGTATGGGTACTGGCCGCCTTGTTGCTGGGTTTGTTGGGTTGGTGGGGATATCATGCGGCGCTTCAACATCAACAGTGGACCCGTTTATTGAATCGCATTGAGGCGGAACCAGGTATGGTGATTACCTCCATTCGGGAAGAGGCGGGAAATACGGTTTTTCTAGGATTGCGTGATCCCTTGGCGGTGGATCCGCAGATGCTGCTTGAGGAAACCGGATATGCTCCGGCGACAGTGACATTCCGGTTGGAACCCTTTCTTGCGTTGACCCCGGAGATGATTTACCGGAGGGCTCTCCTGATCCTTCAGCCGCCGGAGACCGTTTCCGTGAGTCTGGAGGGAAGTCAGCTGATTCTTGCCGGGCACGGATCACATGCTTGGATTTCAGCTGTTCGTGAAAGGAGTCTTCGTATTCCTGGGATTGTTTCGGTGAATATGGAACGTCTCATTGACACAGATTTGGAGCGGTTTGAAACAGTGCGACATATGCTTGAAGAAGAATCGCTCAATTTTTTCCCAGGACAAATGACACTTCAAGAGCATGAGTTGGCCAAAATTGAGCAGATTAAACAAACGGTTCAGCAATTGGATGACATGGCCAAGGTATTAGAGATCAGGCCATCGATTCATGTAATTGGGTATTCCAGCCCAGAAGGTTCTGAATCCACTAATACGGCGTTGAGCGCGTTACGGGCCAAATATGTGTGGCAGTTGCTCGACCCTTTGGGCCTTCGGATGATTTCCCTAGAGGCAATTGGCCGTGGGGTTGACCCCGCCGCCTTGGCGTCCTCTCCTAAAGAGGGACAATCCTATGATTCGAGTCGACGCGTCTACTTTGAAGTGGAGCGTCTGCCTGTTTCAGGGGAAAGGGGAGGAGAGTAGGCAGACAGGGTGAAACAAAAAAAAATTTGTCTGTTAGGCGGCTTTGCTGTCGGGAAAACCAGTCTCGTGCGACGTTTGGTCTCCGGTCTATTTTCAGAAAAATACCTCACGACGATTGGGGTGAAGATTGATCAAAAGATGGTGACCATACACGACCACTCTCTCCTGCTGGTCCTATGGGATCTCTATGGAGATGATGATTACCAAAAGGTGCGGGCGTCGTATTTGCAAGGGTCTTCCGGGTATATCTTGGTTATCGATGGAACCAGGCCTGAGACTATTGATGTGGCCATCCGATTGCACCAAACGGCTCGGCAAGTCGTCGGCACCGTACCCTATGTACTGTTGTTAAACAAACATGATTTGGCAGAGGACTGGAAAGTGGATCCTGCTACCTTAGGAGAACTCAGTCGCCAGGCCTGCCTCGTCGCCAAGGTAAGTGCCAAGACCGGTGACGGAGTGGAGTCGGCCTTTTCCGCTTTGGCTGAAGCGATGCTGAATGGTTCTTGATGAAATCATCGTGAGCCTGTTTAAGCGCTATAACCAATAATCCATGGCGCGTGCTCCCTCGTCGGTTCGTGCGAATTGACTCACAAGATGATCGCCCCCTCAGATATGGGCCAACATGACTGCCTCCGATTCTTTTTCTGACTCCGCCATTCTACAAGTTTTTGATGCCTTGATTTTCCAACAGTCGGGTGAAGGTTTTGTGTGCCGGGGCGAGCTGCCAAGTTGGTGCCCGCCCCCAGGAGCCCGGTCGCTCACGGAATTTCATCCGGAAGTTCTCCTGACGCAGTCATTTTTTCTTCAACATGTCATCCAGGAAGCCCAATCCTGGTGGGCATCTGATCAATCGGGAGTATGGAAGTCCGGGTTGTGGAGTGAGCCTGATGTATTTGGTGAAGAGGCGGTGTTTGAGGCGATTGCGGTGCGCGAGAAGGATATTCCGTATTTGATTATTCAGCGATTTGGGCCGGATATGGTTCCAGTGCAACCGCTGTTGCAGAAAGCTCGCGAGGAACAGCTCTCTCATCGGCAATCGCTTCAACAGCATGAACAGCGGGAAGCGCAATTGGGCAGTCAGTTAGCTAGGAGCGAGCAGGAGCGGGATGATGTGATGGCGGTTCTTGATCGGTTGGGGTTGGGGACCATCCTCGTGGATGCAACGGATCGGATCACCTTTATAAGTCGGACCGCTCAAGATTTATTGCAGCGTGAGGCTTCCGACATCATCGGCCACTCACTTCAGACGGGTCTTCCCTGGCCGAAGGAGTTCAGTGCGCTGCTACACGCCCAGGAAGAATTGCCAGATGATTGCCGTGGCCCTGCGTCTGTGGTTTTGGACCGGAAGGGCGCCCCCTCTCTGTCGTTGGACATTGAAATGCGAGACGATCCCCGAGATCCATTGAGGAAGATTCTGTTCCTGAAAGATGTGACGGAAGTTCATGAACTTCGGCGTCAGCTGGTGGGCCAGACGCATTTTTTTCGCTTAATCGGAAAGAGTCCGGCCATGCGAGCGATTTATGAACAGATTCAAGATGTGGCCATGGTGGACGCCCCGGTTCTTATTCAAGGAGAGACTGGGACCGGCAAGGAATTGGTTGCCCGTGCCTTGCATGAAGGCAGTCCGCGAAAAGACCGGCCATTCGTGGCCGTAAATTGTGCCGGTTTGACGGATTCACTCTTGGGCAGCCAACTCTTCGGTCATAAGCGTGGGGCGTTCACCGGAGCCATTCAGGATCATGAGGGATTTTTTGAGGCGGCAGATGGAGGAACTCTCCTGCTGGATGAGATTGGGGATATGCCCTTACCGATCCAAACCACCCTTCTTCGTGTCCTGCAGGAAGGGGAAATTATTCGTTTGGGAGAATCGCGTCCTCGATCGGTGAATGTCCGTGTGCTGGCCGCGACCCATCAGGATCTTCAGGCGTTGGTGCAGGCCGGTCGATTCCGGTCGGATTTGCTCTATCGAATTCGAGTGGCTCGCTTACGCCTGCCCGCCCTTCGAGAACGACGGGAAGATATTCCTCTTTTAAGTATGGCTTTTTTAGAGCAGGGACGTGCGGCAATTGGAAAATTGGGGATACACGATATTGCTCCTACCGCAATGCAACAGTTGCTGCGATATCCCTGGCCGGGGAATGTCCGGGAGTTAAAAGCTGCGGTGGAATTTGCCTTGATCCATTGCCGCGGCACAAATATTCAACCCTCAGACTTGCCGCCGGAATTTGAGGAGTCCGGGCATCCGGTCCTATCACACCCCAGTCCGGTTGCCGCACGAGACGAACGGCAAGCGATCATGGAAGCTTTGCAGCAGGTAAACGGAAGACGTATCCAAGCAGCGAAGTTATTGGGAATGAGCCGTTCAACCTTTTACCGTCGTCTGCGTGAGCTGGATATTCCCATCGAGTCGTGAGTGATTCATGCTCCGGTCCATGGATCACACTCCATAACGCCCAATTTCGACGCAAAGGATAATTTCTCGAATTGGTTGCCTGTCTTCTGAAATTCCAGTAAGATCCGCACCCAGTTTGAGACTGGTTTGATTATAGAGTAGTCTCAAGCTGGTACGATTCGATTGCATATATTCCTGGCCCACTCCCTCTCGTCCAAGACGCCCTTGATCTGCTCTTGGATCGGGTCCACGGGATTCTCATCGTTATGTCCTGACGATGACTTTGTTGATTTCACAGTACAAGGAGGTCCAATGAGCAGGAAGCTATTGTTGTGTGTGGCGTTCGTGAGTCTTATGTTGGGAAATCCGGGTCTTGGTCTGGCTGGTCCAACCGGAAAAATTACCTTAAAAGATGGAAGCCAGGTCTTTGGTGAGATTTTGGATATGACCGATGGCATGATCAAGGTCAAGACCCTCTTTCACGAAGGTGATCCGATTAAAATCAGATGGGCTGAAGTTGTGGGAATTGACACCCAGGAGCCGATGACTTTTGTCCTGGGGAATGGCACGGTCTTGCAAGGCCAACCAGTCATGACACAGCCCGGTACCTTGGGTGTTAAAACCGATCTGCTAGCCGATCCCATCCCTGTTCAGGTGGCCTCCGTTATGGCGGTCAATCCGCCAGTGAAAAAAGCCGTGGTCTATACAGGGAATATCAATTTCGGCGCATCGAAAACTTCAGGTAATACCAAGATCGAAAACTATAGCCTCCTTGGCGAGCTGATTGCCAGAAGTGAACGGCTTCGGTTGACTATCCTGGGTCGATATTTATATGGGGAAAACGATAACGAAGTTGTGGCTCGTAACGCATTCGGCACCATTAAGCTGGATTTTTTTATTTCGAAACGGTTTTACTGGAATGCGGGTGCGTTATTTGAGCAAGATACGTTTCAGGATTTGAATCTGCGGACGTCCTTGTTTACCGGTCCGGGCTATCAATTCATCGATGTCGGCGATTTTTCCAGCCCCTACCTCAATAAAATGCAGCTGAGTGCTGAAGCTGGGCTCGGCTTTTTTAACGAAGACTTTAAGCGGGCTGCGGATCAGAATAGTATCACGGGCCGGTGGGCGGTGAATTTCAATTGGCCGGTTGTCCCGTGGCTCACCGTGTTTCATCAACACCAAGGATTTCCCTCATTGGAAAAGACCAAAGATTATTATGTAACGTCACAGCAGGGTATTCGATTGACAATGTGGGAAAATTTCATTTCCACGTTTCAAATCAATTGGCGTTATGACAACACCCCAGCTCCCGGAAATAAAAAAGGGGATACGCAATATTTGTTGACCCTCGGATATGCCTTTGAATCCTAATTCCTAATCAAACGTTGGAGGCCCGGACATCGTGCATGTCCGGGCCTTCTTTCCCCCTCCGCTGTTTTTACTTCCGTTTGCTCACTCCTTGTGCCACGCAAGTTTTGCTGACACATCCTGGGACAATTTCCTGTCTCATCCTGAGACGTTTGTGAAATGCCAATTCATAACATGTTGAAAATGAAATGAAAACCGTATGGCATCATTGTTGTATATAGAGAGTTGGTATGCGGCTGAGAGTCAATCAATAAAGCCGAAGAAAACGACGATGGGCGAATTGTGCAGCCAAGTAAGCGGAGTGACTTGTGGGAGATACATCGAAACCATGGAACGTGAAAAAGGGGAATGCCAACATGATGCCAACTGAACAACTACCACTGAATGAGCCATGCATGGAAGTCTCGGATCTCGTGGGTTCCAAGAAAAGCCAGCGAATGTCGGTATGGCCAGAAAGCAGGTTTCACGATTCGAATGCCAGCATTGGTCGTGTCTTGATTATCAGTGAGGATTCGATGGTGCGAGATTTTCTGAGGCAAATGTTGAGGCTTCTTGGTTATGACAGTCTGGCATTGAAGGGATGGCCTCCCGTCAACCTGGAGGAGTTGAGTCAAAATGTTGAAGCCATTTTTCTCGAACATCACTTTTATGATCAATGTCGCTCTCTTATCGGAAAACCAAATGAGGTTGGCCAGGATTTTCCATTAATGGTGGTGTTGGCCCCGGAAGAACCCTCAGATGCACTTCCGGAACAACTGCCGGATAGGTTCCGGGTATTGCAGAAACCACTGGACTATCGCCAGATGGGGAAAATTATGGATGAGTGTTTTTATCTGAAAATGCAGGCAGAACGCGCTCACACAATAAAAAATCGGGTTTTGCCTAGCTGTTAGTGGGATTGGTCTCCATGTGACAGAGAAGGCCCAGGGCGGTTGCCTGTCTCGGTCGTGATTGACAGTTGGGGCTTTTAGAGGGGGTACTCAACTGAGATTCGACTGGGAGAGGTCAATCGCCCTCGGTTTTTTTTAGAGGGAACCAGTCAGGGTGGAGTGATGCGCATTGGTTGGTTCATGGATGGGATCCGTCAAAAAATGTCTAGGGTGGACTTGCATTTATTTTGCTGATGCGAGAGGATACCAGCGATTTTGCTTCCCCCTCTGCGTAACACGGCACAACAATCGCGGCTTCCATTTCTCACTCTGATTCAAGGAGGATTCGATGCTGAAAGAGTTCAAAGAGTTCGCCATGCGAGGCAATGTTGTCGATATGGCGGTGGGTGTCATTATTGGTGGAGCATTCGGAACGATTGCCAAGTCTTTGGTGGCCGATGTGTTAATGCCGCCTATTGGATTGTTGTTGGGAGGAGTCGATTTCTCTAATTTATTTGTGACACTGAAGGATGGAGCCGCTCCCGGACCCTATCATGCGTTGGCTGATGCCCAAGCCGCCGGAGCGGTCACGGTGAATTATGGCGTTTTTTTGAATTCAGTGATTAGTTTTTTAATTGTGGCGTTTGCGGTGTTTATCGTCATTAAAGCCATCAATCAGATGAAACGCCAAGAGGAAGCGCCTCCAGCGAAGCCTACCACCAAGGAATGTACATTCTGCCAGATGACGATCCCGATTACCGCGACACGATGTGGACATTGCACCTCGGAATTAGCCAAATCCGCCTAAAGGGGCATGGGGTGAAGCATTAGCGTTCAGTGTGAAACGTCACGGGCAATTTTTCAATTCAATCAAACAGAACAAGGCGGCATTCTTTCTGGAGGGAATGCCGCCTTTCTTTTTTGGGGATAGAAGTTCGTGCGCATCTCTCTAATTGTCTCAGACTTATGATGAGATCCTGTCTTTGAATAAGGTGTATTCCTTGTGAATGGGACTCAGTCAAAGAAGATGGTTACGGTGATTCCTTGAAACGATGAGACAGATGGTCTTCTGTCCTTAAGTCGTATGAGGCCACTTCCAGTGCCGGATTTCTGGAAGATCTTGGCCATGACGGGCAATATATTCTTTATGCTCGATCCGTTTTTCCCTGATAGCCTGCTGAGCATAGGCTGCCACGGATCCTAATTTCGGCACGCGATCAATCACATCAGACACCAGGTGGAATCGGTCCAGATCATTCATCACCACCATGTCGAATGGTGTCGTGGTGGTGCCCTCTTCTTTATAGCCCCGTACATGGAGATTTTTATGGTTGGTCCGGCGGTAGGTGAGCCGGTGAATCAGCCAGGGATAGCCATGAAAAGCGAAAATAATCGGCTTGTCGGTCGTGAAGATGGTGTCAAACTCTTTGTCGGATAACCCATTCGGATGTTCACTTTGAGGGTGTAATTTCATAAGGTCCACCACGTTGACAACACGGACTTTTAATGACGGCATATGCACGCGAAGCAAATCAACGGCCGCCAAGGTTTCGAGCGTGGGGATGTCGCCGCAGCATGCCATGACAACATCCGGTTCCGCTCCCTTATCATTACTGGCCCATTCCCAAATGCCGATGCCCGCAGCGCAATGTTTGATGGCCGCATCAATGGATAAATATTGAAGCCCGGGTTGTTTACCGGCCACAATGACGTTCACTTTATTTCGGCTTCGCAGGCAGTGATCGGTTACGCACAAGAGCGTATTGGCGTCCGGCGGCAAATACACCCGGATAATGCTGGCTTTCTTATTCACGACATGATCGATAAAGCCGGGATCTTGATGCGAAAACCCGTTGTGGTCCTGTCGCCACACATGCGACGTGAGCAAATAGTTGAGCGAGGCAATGGGGGCACGCCAAGGAATTTCCAGACTGGTCGTTTTGAGCCATTTGGCATGTTGATTGAACATGGAATCGATGATGTGAATAAAGGCTTCGTAACTGGAGAAGAACCCATGCCGTCCCGTCAGAAGATAGCCTTCCAGCCAACCCTGGCAGGTGTGTTCGCTTAAAATTTCCATCACCCGTCCGTCTGGAGCGAGATATTCGTCCTGAGGACTTTGTTCAGCCATCCACGTCCGATTCGTCACTTCAAAGAGTGCTCCCAACCGATTTGAGGCGGTTTCATCGGGACCAAATACGCGAAAGTTTCGCCGGGTATGATTGAGCCTCATGATATCCCGAAGGAACTGTCCGGTGATCTTGGTGGCTTCGGCCCTGTCGATTCCCGGAGATTGAACAGCCACGGCATAGTCTCGAAAGTCGGGGAGCCGTAACGCTTTCAGGAGAAGCCCCCCGTTGGTATGAGGATTGGCCCCCATACGTTTATGTCCTTCCGGGGCGAGAGCGGCGAGTTCAGCTTTCAGACGTCCTTCCTCGTCGAATAATTCCTCGGGTTGATAGCTCTTCATCCAATCTTCGAGCTGAATGAGATGGTCGGGAGAAGTGGCCAGGTTGGCCAAGGGCACCTGATGTGATCGCCATGATCCTTCGGTTTGATGTCCGTCTACTTCCCGAGGTCCCGTCCATCCCTTTGGCGTGCGGAGCACGATCATGGGCCAACGGGGGCGTTGTGGGGGTTGTTGGGTCCTGGCCTGCTCTTGAAGCGAGCGGATCTCTTGAATGATCAGTTCTAATGTGTCAGCCATGAGATGATGGAGAGGAAGAGGGTCCGAGCCTTCCACAAAATACGGGTGGTAGCCATAGCCGGTGAGCAACTGTTCCAGTTCCTGATGGGGAATCCTGGCGAGAATTGTGGGATTGGCAATTTTGTAGCCGTTCAAATGGAGAATCGGCAAGACGACACCGTCGGTAAGTGGATTCAGAAATTTATTGGAATGCCAGGCGGCAGCCAAGGGCCCGGTTTCTGCTTCGCCGTCGCCGATGACGCAGGCCGCAATCAAATCGGGATTATCAAAGACCGCCCCGAATGCGTGAGAGAGGGCATATCCCAATTCCCCGCCTTCATGGATCGAACCGGGTGTTTCCGGGGCGACATGACTGGGGATGCCGCCAGGAAAGGAAAATTGTTTGAATAGCTTCTTCATCCCGGATAGATCTTGTGAGACGTTTGGATACACTTCGCTATAGGTGCCCTCCAGATAGGTATTGGCGACCATGGCCGGGCCTCCATGGCCAGGGCCGGCAATGAACAGCATATTCAGATCAAACTTTTTGATGACACGATTCAGATGGGCATAGATGAAATTCAAACCGGGTGTGGTGCCCCAATGTCCCAACAATCGTGGTTTGACATGCGCCAGAGATAGCGGTTCCCGCAATAAAGGATTATCAAGAAGATAAATTTGCCCGACGGAGAGATAATTCGCCGCCCGCCAATAGGCATGGAGCAGTCGACATTCCTGGTCAGTGATCACATGTTTCATAGAGCCCTCATCATGAAGTCGAAGGAGTGGATTGGAACGCGATGGGATTCTTCTCTGTAGTGTATCCCATGAGATACAGCATTGCCAGAATAGGATGGTTGGCGGAAAAAGGCCGGAATGGCAGGAAATACGGTGGTAGGGATTATCCGCTCTTGAGGGTTAGCATATAAGTCGTGAGATCATTGATTTGTTGATCATTGAGTGGGAATTTGGGCATGAACGATCCCGGGGAAACGGAAGCGGGGTCTTTGAAATGTTGAATGTGCCAATTTCGATCGGGGCGCCGGTCGGCCACATATGAAAGATCTGGGGCGATATTGGCCCCATCCCCATGAATGCGGTGACAGGTGCGACATTTGAATTGTTCCACTAAGGCAATTCCCCGTGCCAATGAGGGGTCCTGCTTCGGCACGGCATATAAATGCTGGAGCGAAATCCCAAGAAGGGTAAATACGATGACCAAAAATCCTAGTCCCGCCGTCACCATAACCGGCCGCGAGGAAGGGTGTCGCTCTGGACTGCGATCGATGAACGGGAGAAGCAGCAATCCGGTAAAAAAGAGGGCAGGGAGGAGCCAGGTTGCTATTGGACCCAAGGCGCCTGGCGCATATTTCAGCAGTTGATAGTGGAATAAAAAATACCATTCAGGCACTGGCACGAAGGAATGATCGGATGGATCCGCTTTGTCGGCCAAGGGAAATTCTACCAGGACGGCCAAGGTAGAGATCACCAGAAAGACGCCGAACATGACCACCGCATCCATATAGACCTGACGGGGATAAAATGTTTCACTCCCCTGTTGAGCCCGGCGTTCATCATGAGGGCCGGCGGGTCCTACCCTTCGAAGAATAAACAGATGCAGCATGATTCCCATCACAATGGCCGCGGGAAGAAAGGCCACGTGAATGGCAAAAAATCGTGAGAGGGTAAGGGCGCCCAAGGTTTCACCTGCCCGTAACACTCGGACAATGAAGTCTCCAATCAGGGGGACGGCGCCGACCATGTTAATGCCGACTTGAGTGGCCCAGTACGCGTTTTGATCCCAGGGGAGGAGATAGCCGGTAAACCCGAATCCCAGCATGAGGGCCAAGAGCATCACTCCGATGATCCACATCATCTCGCGTGGGGGTTTGTACGCGCCGTCAAAAAACACTTGCAGCATGTGAAGGCCGATGGCCACCATGATTCCCGAAGCTCCCCAATGATGCAGGCCTCGGATGAACCATCCACCCCAGACTTCCTGCTGAATGTATTGGACGGTGTCGTATGCGTGATCTGTGGCGGGCACGTAATACAGCATCAGAAACATGCCGGTCAGGGCTTGTAGCCCGAAGAGGAACAGCGTGGCGGAACCAAAGACATAATTCCAGCTGGCTCCACCGGGGATGGGTTCATTGAGCAGCGTTTGTTCAAGAGGTTTGAGCCGGAGGCGTTGATCCACCCACTGATAGAGACGAGAGGGCATGTTTAGAGTTCCACTTTCTTGGACAGTCCGGATTTGAATTCCTGATACATGACGTAGAGTTCACCATTTTCCACCTTGGACGGCAGTGTATCTAATGGACGGGGCGCGGGTCCGGCTTGGACCGCGCCATTTATATCGTAGACGCTGCCATGACAGGGACATTTAAAGAGGCGGTCCTGCCGGTCCCATCGATAGCCGCATCCCAAATGCGGACAGATGGGGGAATACACCGTGACCTGCCCATCCGCGTGTTTCACTGCCCAGGTCCCTTTTGAAATCTGACTTTTCTGCCAGCCATCCTTGACGGTCATGAGGTAATCCAAGGCCTGTGGCTCATCGATCGGCAATTGGTCGACTTTGCCTAGGGCCACCCAATCTTGTGTGCGACGCCGAAGAGCCGGTGAGATGACATAGCCGATGAAGGGAATGGCCAACGAGATCCCGATTAATGAGGACAGAACCATCGTCGTTTTGACAAAGAAAGATCGGCGGGTGCCGACAGGAGTGGATAGGCCTTCTTCCATCGTGGGATTCCTTTTTTCGGGCGGAGGGGAACTTGTACGGAAACTCACGCACCCGCCGAATTCATCTGTTCTGATTAATAAATCAAGATGCGGATTGCATGAGACGCATTTCAGATTTTTGTTGCAAGAATCTGTCAAACGCTCTTTTCACAGGCTAGCACAAAAGCAGGGACAGTCAAGGAAAGCTCAGGGCCTTCTCTGGATGAAGGCCGGAAAGGCGCAAGACCACGGAAAAAGGCCCTACCAAATACGCACGGGACCCGTATCGATATGAATGAATCCGCGTTTGCGGTAATTTCCGACTCCGCCGAATTGAAGTTGGGTGGCTGTGCGCCATAGGTGGGACATTTTGACACCCGGAATGGAAAAGTCCAAGGCTTGTCCGGTCGTGTGCAAGCTATTCGGGGCTGCCCCATGACCAAGTCGAATTAGGAGATTGTTATAAGAGGGGGAGCGATAGGCCGAGAAGACTTTAATCTCCTGGCCACGTCCGATGAGTTTCGCGATATGATTCAAATTTTCCAGAAGTTCAACATCGATAGGACAAACCTGGTTGGTGGTATGACACCGGAATAGGTAATTGATGTCCTTCAACGCAGACGGCTCGTAGCGACCGGATCGGCTACGATAACGCACGGTTAGACGTTCATCGGTATTGGCATTGTATAAACGGAGCCGGCCGTCAGGATGCGAGGCCGCCGATGCGATATCTGGAAAGAGCAGGCGACTTCCCATGAGGGCCATGCCGATCAAGGAGGACTTGAGAAAGAAACGTCGTGACCAAAGTTCTTGCGTCTGTTGGTGATCCATACAGCCCTCCGAACATGCGTTGGGGAAGAAGGAGAAGGAAGGTGAGTGAAAAGGATGAAAACTTTGTACCAAAGTTTATGTAAGAGGTCAACCCAAGATGGGGCAGTATGCTGATGTCGTGATGACGGGAAGCAGTGAAGGAAATAATGGGGTGAGGAGGCCAATCGGGTGGCGGCTAAACATGGATACGGAGATCGGCTACCAAGGGAAGATGATCAGAGGCGATGAGGGTATCGCGGGTTTTGGGCAGTGACACGTGCCGGACCTCAATGTCTCCCTCGAAAAAAATATGATCCAAATGCAGCAGGGGAAGGAGGCCAGGATAGGTTCTTCGCCGTTTCAGAAACGGTCGGAGATCGAGACTGCGGAACCTGGGCGTGAGGATGTCGGTTGTGACTCCGCGCCCCCATTCATTGAAATCTCCCAGGACGATTTTGGGGCCTCGTCCCTTTTGCTGATCCAGAATGTCGCTCAGGCGTTCAGCCTGATATTGCCGTTCCCTCAATCCGGTGCCCAAATGCACGTTGTACACATGCAGGATCTGTCCGTCGATTTTGAGGTCGGCACGTTGGCAGCTTCGGCCTCGCCGTCGTTTCCAAGTCAAGGTATGCTGGGCGTCATCGACAATCGGAAATCGGCTGAGAATCATATTCCCGAAGGGGGTCCCGCGCCGGAGGCGGGCCGGGGCCATGACCCAGCCCATGCCCAAGGTCGCGCCAAGGATTTCATCCTGACCTCGGCCCTTGGGCCCAATCCCCAAAACTTCTTGGAGAGCGATGACATCGGGTTTGAGGGCTGAGAGGACATTGGCAATGCGTCGAGGCAAGACCCGACGGTCCATCCCGCAACATCGGTGCACGTTATACGTGACGATGCGAAAGTCCAGAACGGTATGAGAGTGAGTGGTCATTTCTGTCAAGGTCTAATGAGTTGAAAAAATGTGAAGATGCCAGTCGGTTGGGTGGAAAGAGAGCTGGGATCCTTATGCCTGTCCTGGTTCGATTCTCATGCTTTCAAATGGAAAAACGAGAAAAAACAGGTGGTTTTTAATTCAGCAAAATCCAGGCCATATATAAATTTTTTCGTCCACAAAAAATGGGGATAACTTGGTGATTATTCTACATGAAACATGATTTTTTCATGAATTGGCGAGCAAATGAACGGATTGCCTATTTATTGAGCATAGATGAGATGAAATTTATTCATACTAAATATAGGGGTGTTAAAAAAATGGCGTAGTCGTAAAGGTAGAAAATGATTTTTTTATTGACATTTCCGTTTTGAATTGTTCCTCAAGAAATCCAATAAAACGGGCTTTAATGATTAGAGCAAATTTATCCACAGTTTTTGGCTATTTTTGTTGATAAGCCTGCGTGACGATCGCATAGTCCCCTGGTGTAAGAGCTGATGAAGCGTCAAGAGGGAGGAAAGTGATCTTGTCATCATCGGTTCAGAAGGAGACGGCGAGTTTCACGGCCTATCCAGGCCTCTTCATCGGTTCCTCCGACGACCACATCCATGTCAGAGGCCGGGTCATGGATGGGAAGGATCGCCCCGGCTGGCAGGCCATGAACCTGGGCGTTGGCATTGTGATCAAGTGTTAAACCGCACCAATCCATATCCTGGCAGATCCCTGCACGAATGTCCGGCGAATGTTCCCCAATGCCGCCGCCAAACACTACGGCATCCACCCCTCCCAGTATGGCCAGATAGGCCCCCAGGTACTTCTTGGCCCGGTGGATAAATACCCGAATCGCAAGGGCTGCCGAAGATGTAGGGTCATCATTGGCGGTCTGGAGCAAGCTCCTCATGTCGGATGATTGTCCAGACAATCCTAATAGCCCGGATTGGGTATTTAGTTGGTGGGAGAGATCGTTCAGCGAAAGATGGGTCTTCCCGGCGAGATAGGGCACAATCGCCGGGTCCAGATCGCCGCTCCGGGTTCCCATCACCAGTCCTTCCAAGGGTGAAAATCCCATGGACGTCTCAACGGAATATCCATGGTCGATGGCCGTGGCTGAGCAGCCGTGTCCAAGTTGAAACGTAATCAGACGCAACTCCTTGAGGGAACGATGGGCATGCCTGGCATAGTTCTCTGCGAGTGAGGCGTGGGCAATGCCATGGAATCCAAACCGGCGTATCCCATATTGCGAGGTCCAGAGCTTGGGAATGGCATAGGTCGAGGCATGGCTGGGCAGGGTGTGATGAAAGGCGGTGTCGAACACCGCCACGATCGGGATGTGTGGCCCCACCAGCGTGCGAATCTGATAAATGCCTTCCAGGCAGGGCGGATTATGCAGGGGCGCCAGGGGGCTCAATGCTTCAATCTGGCCCAGAACGGCTTCATCAATGAGGACGGGTTGCGTAAACTGGTGGCCCCCATGCACCACCCGGACGCCGACAGCCTCAAGGGGAAGGACACCATTCGCCTGTTGAGAAACGCAACGTCCAAGAATTTCCCAAATCCAGGCCACCGCCTGGCCATGGTTCTGAATATCTGAACGAGTGGATGGGGAGAGGCTGTCTGGGGGAACACGGATCTTCAGGGACGCTTCCTTTCCGATATCCGTCACGATGCCTTGTACGATTGTTGTGGAATCGGCTTGGTCCCCTAACGTGGCCGATGGATACTCGGTCAGTTGAAACTTTAGAGAAGAACTCCCGCTGTTCAGAACCAGAATACGCATTAAACGTTTAACGGATTCTTAGAAAAATAGGGAGAAAGACTGAAAAGGAGTGTCATGGCCAATGGTGAAGGCGAATTGACGTATTAGGAAAGGGCTGGCTGGTCGTTTTGGTTGAAGACAACGTTAGATACCGATAGGAGTGAGGGAGAAAATTCGACCGTACCGTGCCGCAGTCGTTGTGTCCCCTTTCTTCAGGGCCTCACGTACATCATCAAGCTTGTATGCGTCTTGAACTGAAAGGTAGGGAGACCACTCATCGTCGGTTACCAGAAGCTCGACATCGACTTCGGCTAGAAATCGCCCTTCATGGATTAACTTCGTTCGTTGTTGTTTATTCATTCTCGCCTCCTCATGAACCCGTCATACCATTGTTCAAGGTTGGGTCGATAGGCCGTGACAAGAACCGCTGGCTCCGAGTGCCCTTTGGGAATTCCCCACACGATATGGATCGGATTGCCGTTTCTGTCTCTCTGAAGCACCAATACACATGAGCCCTTAGGATACTCCGGATAATCTTCGACCACTATTGCTTCTGCGATACCCTGGACGATATCACGTGAAAAGATATTATCCGCTTCAAGCTCATTATACCCATGTTCAGAAATCCTAACAGACTCTGAATGTACTAACTGGATAACACGTTTAAATGTATCACTCATGGTAACCGACGGATGTTCATGATGAAAAGTTATCCCAAATTTTCTTTGCTGTAAATGTCCTACGGGGGCACGGAAAGAAGTTTCATCATATGCCAGGGATGGCTGAACAGCGTTAGTGAGGATTCGGTTCAGGTATCAGAGGCAACCCAAGGGATCTTATGAGCCTGTTTCCCTGGTTCTGACTGGTGCCACAGCTCTAGAGAGTCGAAAGGGAAGCCATTTTCGGCTATCTTTTTTAGATGTTTCTGGATCCGTGCGATTTCTTTTCCAAATACAAGGAGAAGGCCGCGTTCGTATTTTACGGTATTACAGAAAGCTGCAAGTTTATCTAGGTCTTTTTTTATTCTATCTCGCTCGTTATTGGGCGGTTTCGGAGAAGCCGCTTTGATCTCAATAGCTACGAGATTCTGGTCCATTCTGCCTGGCCTATGAACCAATAGATCGGGTTTCGCCTTATCGAGTTTATCTCCACGTAGAATGGGATGTCCTGTTTTGTCGATTTCTCCGCCTATTGAATATGACCAATCTGGCCACAAACATCGCAAGCGGTGGTAGAGTTCATATGCGTATACGCGTTCACGAGCGAAGATGAGCGGTGGGCTATCCTGCTTATTTGCCATTGGGAGCAGGAAATAGTTTGATCCCACTAAGGCACTGGCGTTGGCCAAAAGCTCACCAAATTTCTGCACATCTTCTGGCCTTCCCATAGGGCTTTCCATGTTTTAGCTATTGAGTCGATACGAGAGCTTGGCTTCAAGTTCTCGGAGATTGAGCATGTTGTTAGAGGCTCCTCATCGACATCCGCAGAACAAAGTTGAGGTAATCCAAGGCTGGGATCGTTTTTGATCACTCCTGATGGGCGATCTTCTTAACTTCAAATTTTGGCTTAATCATTACCCTGCCTTCACATATTGCCGGAAGCGGGTGGTGAGAAACGGCAGGCCTTGAAGGTCGCTGTATCCGTTCAACACCGTATCGATTTTGCCAATACGTTCCCGTGTTGAGGGATGGGTGGTGAAAAATCGGGATTGGGCCTGGCCCTCTGCTTTGGCTAAGGTCAACAGGTAATCTTTGAGCCCTTGCGGGTGATAGCCGGCTCGATAGGCGTATTCAATGCCCACGACATCGGCCTCGAATTCCTTTTCTTGATCGAGGCCTTTGGTAAATAAGACGTCCGTCATTTGGTCGATGACGTTGGAAAACATTTTGGGGTCTTTCTTCATGGCCGCCAGCGTGAATTCTGACACGCTTCCCAGGACCGCTCCTCGCCGGATGGTTTCCAGCATGTGTTGTTTCGTTACATGGGCCACCTCGTGCGCTAGCACCCCGGCCAGTTCGGCTTCGTTGTTCAAGGACTTCAAGAGCCCAACCGTAATGAAGATATAACCCCCTGGTGCCGCGAAGGCATTTTGTTCCTGGCTGTTGAGAATAGCGAAGTGAAAGTCGAGGGTTGGCCGGTCAGACACTTCGACGATGGTTTCCCCGACCAGATTGAGATACCGGTTCCAGGCTTGATTGGGAAATTCCCCGCCAAAGCGGCTGAATGCTTCGACGGCCACGGCTTCTCCCAAGACGATTTCTTCTTCCTCGCCGATAGGCTGGAGGGCTTCGACAACGCCGACGCCTTTTTTTAATAAGTCGATTTTTTTCTTTTTCAGACCGAAGGCTTCTCCCAGGCCTTGAATGAGATCGGGGGATTCTTTGGCCGTGCCGTCTTGGGACGATGCCGGTTCTTGTTTGGTGGGAGGGGGCGGGGCCAGCAGGTCATCAAGAAATCCTGCACAACCCATGCTGGGAAAGATAAGGCAGAGAATGCCAAGAGATACGATTCTTCTCAGCCTATTCATTGGGCACCTCCTGAAAACTCTCCTAAATGACCCGCCTTCTTGAACTCCAGGAACTCATCCGGTGGGAGTGAAAAGGCTTCCATGCGATCGACGGCGTCGCGGTGTTCCTGTTTGATCTGTTTCTCTTTCGCATATTGCTCCGTGGACTCTTTGAGGCCGCGAATGCTGCCACCGGCACGGGATTCACGGGCGGCAATCGTCTTGCGTCCAGTGAGACCGGAGAGGCCGAGTCCGCTCCCTGAGGAAGGCCTCTCTTCCGATAATCGAAATTTAAACACCCAGCCTGTTTTTCCCGATGCGGTTTTGACCTTCGCCAGCCGCCCTTCTTCGCTCAGAACGGTGACTGCATCCCCCAATTTTAAAATGGCGACCACGGTAGAAGTTGGGGCTTTATCGGCGGTCACCTTCACGTCATCCTGTTTCGCAAAGAGAGTCCCGGCCCAGGAGGGGGAAGGGCTCCAGAGGATGCCAAGCCATAGCGCGGCCATGGCCAAGAAGATCGGCAGTCGCCAGGTGTGGTCCCCTGTGTGATCTGGTTCTGTTTTACGGTGGAAAGGTGTCATTGATAGTCTCCAATTAAACTAAAACCCGCCCAATAGGAGGGATGCGGAAAATCCTTTTTGACGATCAACTGAGCCTGCCGCAAACTTTTGGCCTTATTCTGTGTGACGTAATTTCGATAGAAATGCTTCATCAATACCGAGGTGGAGAGATCGTCCACCCGCCAGAGGGCGGAGACCAGTGCGTGAGTGCCGGCATAGATGAAGGCGCGGTTCAGCCCGATCAGTTCCCCCGCCTCGAGTTTCCCCAGCCCGGTCTGACATGCACTTAAGGTAACTAAATCGGCATGTAATTCCAACCCAAACACTTCCTTGACCGTTAAGCGCCGGTTTTCCGGATTGGGAGAGGAGAGCCACAGGCTGGACAGCAGGGGGTTGAATTCATCAAATTCTCCATGTGCGGCAAGATGAATGATGCCATATTGCGAAATGTTCTTCACCACCCATTCTTTCGTGGCCTTGGGTCCGGTCAGAATATCCATCTGCGGATAATTCCATTTAATGCTTTGGGCTTCGAGTTCCGCCAAGGGCAGTTCATAGTTGTAGTTGCCCAGATCAGGATTGCCGATGGCCAAGACTTTTTCATTTTTCTTGGTCTGTCGTTTCGCAAAGGTGAATTGAAACACCGAGGCCGAGGGTGCGTAGAAGAGGGGTATGTCATCCACCAGATAGGTCGGCCCATGCTTCAGTGCGGCAAAAGAGAGGAAATGTAAAGGCCCGTCTGGGATGATACCCAATACGTCCAGATTGGCGATCTCCTGTTCGATGGGCTTGATAAGCCAGCTGTATAATGTATGAAGTTCGTCCTCCACCGGTTCCAGATGTTGCACCAATTGGCGGTAGCGGGTGATGAGCGACAACAGGTTGGACTCGTCCACCGTGACCTGGGTGAATCGAGTGTGTTGTTGGGTTATCAGCCAGAGATAGAGCTGATTTTTCGCGATAAAGTAGGACACCAACCCGACCCTGGGCGCTAACAGATCTTGTACGCCTTTCAGCGTGAGGGGATCGACCGCAATAAAGCTGCTGAGGCTAGGGTTGTGTTGTTTCACTTCCAGAATGGTCTCTTCATACTGCGTCTTCAGCCGGCGGTAGCGGTTCCGAAGGTCCGCCGGGGGGTCTTCATAAGACCCCAGTTCCGAACGCAACGCATCCAACGTGGAGCCCATGGTATTGATTTGATGCCAAGTCTCTTGGTCCCCCTCATTCTTGAACGTGATTTTTTGATTGCCCAAGAGATCGATAAAACTGCGAGACCGGGATCGTTCCAGATAATTAAAGGCGTCTTCGCTGCGGTTCATATCGATCAGAAGCGTGATGATGTCGCGATACAGGTCGAGTTTGTTGGTCTGAAAACTATTCCGCAATTCGTCGATTTTTAAGGTTGCCCGCATCCCTTCCACGACCTCCACCGCCGTGGACAGCCAAGATAAAGCTTCGGACGTGTGTTGCTGTTCGCGAAGGATCATCCCCATTCCGGCAGCGGCGCGCCATTCCACTTCTTGGATACCGTGCTGTTTCGCGAGGTCAAATGTCCGTTGGTAATAGTCCAGAGCGGATTGCGGTTGATGCAGGGCGCGATTGACATTGCCGAGTTCCAGGAGCGCCTTGACCCAGTTGGTCACATTGTGAATCTCCGCACTCATCTGCTCGGCCTGGATAAAGCTCGCTTCGGCTTCCTTCAGGTTGCCCAGAGCCATTTGGGATATTCCGATATTCCGGTGATCGTAGCCCAACCCCCAAAGGGACTGGAGGGATTCGTCCAGTTCCTTGGCGTGGGTGAATTGCTCCAAGGCGGTGAGATGGTCCCCCTGCTGACGATAGATGAGCCCAAGGTTATTGAGGGAGGAGGCCAGTTCTGTCCGGATGTTGGAGTCCTTGCTTAATTGAACCGCGTCATGCAAATGATGAAGCCCCTTCTCGGGGTCATTGAGTGTCCAATACATGAGGCCTCTGGTGTTTTTCACCATGATGCGGAGTTGGGCGTCATTCGTGAGTAGAGCCTGCTGGTCGGCCTGAGTCAGCCGTTGAAAGGCCGTCTGATAGTCGCCTTGAAACCATGCCAGATTGGCCAAGTATAAATGGCCGGTCGCAATCAAGAACGGCTGCTCCAGTTCCTGCCCAATGTGGAGGCCTTGCTGGTAGTAACTGGCTGCTTCCTCGAACGACGCCACTTTTTCAAACGTCAGTCCCACTTCATAGAGGACTTCGGCTTCTCCCTGGCGGTCGCCTTGTTGTTGATAGCGTTTCAACGCCGCCAGGAAATGCTCGCGAGCTTTTTCATATCGCCCCAATCGTAAGTAATGGATGCGGCCCATTCGCCGGTATTGAAAGGCCGTATGGCCCATTTCCCCAATTTCTTCATAGAGGGAAAACGACTCATGGAATTTATCCAAGGCTTCGGCATAGGCGCCCCGATTCTCTTGAACGACGCCGAGTGTGGCCACGCCTTCGGCCAACCGATCCAACTCTCCGCTCTCGTTCCAGAGGCGGGTGGCTTCTTCCAACTGTTGGACGGCTTCATCGAACCGTTCCAGCCGGGAGTAGAGAATGCCCAGCCGATACAGCACATCCGCCCGTTCGTTGGTGGAGGATTCCGGCGTTAAGGCACTCAGAAGTTTTTGCTGAAAAAAAAGTCCTTTGCCGTATTCCCCGATTTCAAATGCGGTTTCCACGGCCAGGGTGAGGAGGGTGCGCAATTCCCCTTGCTTGCCGGCATAGTCCATCAGGGCCAAGGTATGTTCGAGATGTATCAATGATTGGGGAAATTGTTGTGCTTCGAATGCGCGGATGGCTTTGGCCTGTTCCTGATCATAGACTGAGGCGGCGTATTCTTGTCGTTCGTCGGCCGCCATGCCGGCGAACCCAAAATGTTGAAAGGCCGTGAGTCCGGCGTCGGCTCCCCAGAGGTCTTGCGAAGCGGCCACGACGGCTTCATCCGGGGGGAGGTGCTGGAGATGAGCCAGGTAGTGGTTCAGCCATTGAGCCGCGACCTCGGCGGGCAAGGGCCGTTGGCTGACGATGATATGCGGAAATCCGGCTCGCAAAAACGCGGCAAGGGCCAGGGCCGGTGGCGGTCCATCCGGATCAAGACCCCCGAACAGAATCAGGGAATGATGTTGAGTGCCGGCGAAATCAATGACAGAAACCGATTCCCGCACATGCTGGGCCCGCGCAACCTCGAAGGCCATCCGATTCGGCGGCAGAAGGAACGCGGCAATGTTGCTGGCTGAAGCCAAGGCCTGATCCTGGCCGGTGTTTCCTGAAAAAGAGTCCCTGATAAAAGGAATCTCTCCGGTCTCTTGTTGAATGGCCGGTTGAAACGCCGGTGGCGTCGTGAGATGGGAGAAAAATAAGCTGCGTTGGTGAAATCCGGTCATGAAGTCGTAAGCGCTGCTGACTCGAGTGAGGGGTGTTGCCCCCAGGGGCAACGAGGCCAGGGCTGTGTCGAGGTCCGGAGGAATGGAGATATAAGCCGACGCGGCGTGATTGATTCGTCGATGAAATTCCGAATCTCCCTGAATGGTTCCCTCTTGGATGGTGAGCGCACTATAGTGGAGGGATTGTCCGTTATGCACAAATCCATGATAGCCCTGCTGCCCTCGAAGAATTTTCACGTAGGGATGACCGTCATCCACCGCCAAAAATATCAGGTCATTCGTCAGCGGATAGGCCCAAAATGAGGAGACGGCCCAAGGCCGTTCTTCATATAAGACATACAGGAGTTCTTCGAGTACCGGCATCAGTTGTTCAAGCGCGTGGATGTCGCCGTTCAGCCGGGCCTGGCGGATATCCGCCAGAACCGATTGCAATTCCGGGCCATAGTCGCCCAGACCTTTTAGGAAGAACTCTTCACCCAGCAGGCCATAGAGGGCGGTATTCCGTTGCCGAAGGGTTAATTGTTCCGCGACGGAAAAGGCCGAATCCGGCTGTCCGGTGGAAAGGAAATGATCGACCGTCAATTGAATGAGATGATCATAGGCTGGCCAGAGGCCGGACACGCCGGTCAGGGGGTCGGTCTGCGCCGGAAATTTGAGCACGGTTTCCACGGCCTGGGTGAGGAGCGCTTGCCGATCTGCCGGCTTTTCCGCTCGGTCCGCTTGCGAGAGAAACCAGAGCCAGCTGTGGGGCGCATGCTGTTCCTCCACGGCTGTTCGTAACTCCTTCTGAATGCGGTCCATTTGTGGAGGAGCCGAGGTCCCGGCGATGAGGTCCGCCTGGTTCAATTTCACCAAGAATGCGAGCGGAGCTCGTTGCTCGTGGGAAAAGAGGGCAGAGTCCTGAAGGAGCCGCTCTGCTTGGGTGTAGTAGGACCAGGGCAACGTCTCATATGCCATCCGGCGGTGAAACTGTTCCACTCGATCCTCCACTGTGGGCGTGGCTGGAAGGGGATTCCGGGATTGATGGGACAGGAGCAAGGCTGTGTTGGTGAGAGTGTAAAAGAGCGCCCGGTCTTGATAGCGAGTCTGCCGTAAGGCTTCCACGCCGTCCACCAAAAGATCTAGAAGACGATCCTCAAGTGGACGGCCGCTGGTCATCTCCTCGACCGCGAGCTTCGATAAATTATAGAGGTTCACGCTGGTGCCAAAGGGAATATTCAAGGTTCGCGTGTAGTTCAAGGATTGCCGGAGAGACTCCATGGCCTGCCTCGGCTGACCGAGTTGATGGGCGAGCACCCCGATGCGATTCAGGACAATGGCTTTTTCGGTGAGCATGGCAGGGGAAGGGCTCTTGGAGGTGCCCTGATTGATGAGGGCCAATTTCTTTTCAAAATAGTCTCTGGCCGGTCCGGGTTCATCCAATTGTTCATACGTACTGGCGATATAGCTGAACATCAGCTTTTGTTCGCCGATCGTATCGAATCCGCTGGCGGCTTGGGTCGCCGTTTCGCTCAGTCCGACTTCCAGATTGATCAACCCCGGTCCTTTGTCCTGACCTTTCTTCCCCCTGGTGGTGAGATGGTCAAGGCTGGAAAAGTAACTGGTCAGGGCCTGCTTGAGATCGGTGCGGCCTCCCGGTTGATCTTTTCCGCTGAGATTGAAAAGATTGACGCCGATGTTCCGCTGCAGGAGGGCCACATTGTCGGACTGCCCTAAATCCCGGTTGAGGTCCAACGCTTGGGTATACGCTTCGATGGCTCGCGCCGGTTCCCCCAGGTCCTGGTGCGCCAGTCCTAATCGTTCCAGAATTTGGGCCTTGAGAGTCGGCTGATCTTGCGGAACCCGTCGCAAGGCTAATTGGTATTGGGTGACGGCTTCCTGACTGCGTCCGGCCTTGAAACAGGCCTCCCCATAGTTTTTTCGATAGAGCATTTCGGTTGGGCTGTCGCCCGTGGGCGCAAATTGCTCATCGCGTTGCCGATAGTGCCGGTAGGCTTCCCGAAAATTTCCCAACGCCAAATAGGTGTTGCCGAGGTTGAGGAGGAGCTGCGATTCCACTTCGGGTAATCTGGCGGCGTCATTGAGGTCCAAGGCAATACGATATTCCCGTTCTGCCTGCTCTAAATTGCCTGATTGTCCGGAAAGACGTTCCTGCTGTTCATATGCCCAGCCCAGGGTTTGATGGATATAGGGAATGGAAGGATTGTGCGCCTCGGCTTGCCTGAGCCGTTTGAGTACGAGGGGAATATCCGGAGGGTTGGAATAGGACAAGGCAAGCGCCTCTCCATAGCGATACACGGCATGTTCGGGATGAGCATTGGCCATGTCTGTATACCAGGCCTGCACCTCCTGGACTTCTTTGAGCATCGTTTTCGTTTCAATATAGGCACGGTGCGCTTCAACCGAGCCGGGGTATTGATCGATGAGATGTTTGAGCGACTTGGCGGCAATTCGGGTTTCTCCGATGTTCCGGTCCTTCAACGCTTTTTTGACTAATTGCAAGACAAGCAAAGATTGGGTGTCTTCAAGTTGCGCTTGTCCTTCTCCCGTCACGCTTCCGAGGGCGGCATAGGTATCAGCGGCTTCTTGATAGCGTTCGGCCCGCGACAGGATGTCCGCCTGTTGGTGATAGGCGGTGATGATCAGATCACGAGGGAGGTCTGGAGTGTGGAGAAGCGATGACAGCGATTCCAGCGCCGACGCCTGTTCCCCCAACTCGTAATAGAGTTCCGCGACCCGCAAGCGGGTGCTGGCCGACAAGATCGGGAGATCGGCATGTTCCGTAATAAGCGAGTTCAGCGAGGCAATGGCATCCAGCGGGGGCTTCCCCTGCTGTGAGAGTTCAATGGCTTGTCGTATGGCACGTCTTCCCCAGGAAGAGTCTTCCCCGAAGAGGTGAAGCACATCCACAAAGACTTGCAGGATATTAGCGGCGTCTCCTAACACTCGATAGGCTTCCCCTCGGGTAAAGAGGGCTTGGGCGCGAAGGTCCCGATCTTTGAGGGACTCCACCTTGATGAGATGGTCTAGAGCGGTCAGCGGATCATTGGCAAAGAGGTAGAGGCGTCCGGAATGAATCAACGATTGGCCAACGATGTCTTCCTCCTGCCGGTGTTGTTCCCCGATTTCGAGAATTCGGGTGGCCCCCTGTTTCACTAATCGATTCCGTTCGGCCGTGCTGACATGTTTGGCCTGTTCCTGGACTTCCAGCTCAATGGCGTGAAGACGGGCGAGTGCCCCGATCCTGCCGGTCTCCCGTGTATAGGGATGCAAGATTTTTCTGGCGGCTGAAAAGTGGCCTTGTTGGGTATGAATTTCGGCCAGGGAAAAATCAAAGTCCGCTCGTTCCTTGGGAGTGTTGGGAGGCAACAAATTTTTGGAAATGTTGGTCAGAACCAGGAGAGCCTGATCGAGCCGTCCGGTATCCCGATAGGCCGAGGCCAGCTTCTGGGCGTCTTCAAGGGACGAGTAGTCGTTGAGAAATGCCGGCACGTTCAGACGGAAGACGTCACCGGACTGTAATTCGGAGAAATAGATCCATTGACCCGACGAAAGAGGGTAGGTGTCGAAACGGCCGGCGGGCGTGAGTTGATAAGCCGAGGGTGGCTGTTGGGGGTGTTGCGCTTCTTGCATCATCCACAGTGCGGATTCATCATCGGTGTCAATGAGCCCATCCTCGTTCGTGTCTTCATCGTAACGGGCGAAAAACAGCGAGGGGGACTGGGCGGAAGGCGAAGGAGCGGTGGGCCAGAGGATCAGCCCCGAATCAATGCCCACCAATGAGGTGGTTTCCTGGGTTCGGGGGTCCCATCGCCGAATATGAGTGCCGTCGGAATACAGAATGCGTCCTTCCTGGTCCAGTGAGTAGCTTCTGACATCGGTCAGGATTTGCCGGTCGGTGGCATCGTCCAAGGATTTCCAATGGAGTGTGGAACTCGTCGTGAGGGGGGCAGTGGCCAGATAGTACATCCCCTGTTCCTTGGGATCCCATTGGGGCAGTGTGTCGGCGTTGGCCAAATCCGTCAGACGTCGCTCCTCACGGGTAATGAGATCGAGAAGGTAGATGTCTCCTCGCGGGTCGGATTTGTGTGAGACATAGAGGAGACGGGTGCCATCCTTATTGAGGGCCGGGTCCAGGTCGTTGGCGGGGTGAGACGTGATCTGACGAGGTAATGTCAGCCCCGTCGTACCGAGCGGTTGAATCCAAATGTCCGCGTTTCCGGACCGGTGTGAGACAAAAGCCATGATTCGTCCATCCGCCGAGATAGCGGATTGATAATCAAAGGCGGGATGAGAGGTCAGCCGTTGGGGTGGCGCTCCCAGCGCATGCGGCACCTCCGCGATCCATCCGAAGGCGCTCAAGAAGCACGCCAGAACAAGAGAAGTGAATCGGGTTAACATGAATGTCATACGACCCCGTTACTTGGGAGCGACCTTTTGAACCCATTCTCCCGTTTCCTGTTGAATCCATTCACCGGTGACGGCTTTGTCCCGGTTTAACGAGGCGAACATTTTATGCACGCGGGGGAGGTCTTGGGCGGTCAATGTTTCGTTGGTTTCCACCACCCGGTGCATGACGATCAGGCGGTCCTCGTTTTCTTCCTTCACTAAATTCTCTAAAAACGCTTTTTCATCCGGCGGGGCCTTCTCAGGAGATAAGAGAGTCACGCCCCCGTCAGTGTTTTCTCCCACCAGGCCCATGGCTTTAAACCGATTGAGGTCGTCTTTGTTAAACGAAATCCGCTGCAACGCACGGGCGACGTCTTTTTTCCCAGGAGGCAGTGCGGCGGATTGTTGTAATTTACCTTTCGGATCGATATACCGGACTGAGGCGACCAGCATCACTTCTTGATTGAGCTCTTGATACGTCCCCAACACTTGGTTCTCCAGGGCGGTCCGCTCATCGACGACTGTCACGCCTACCAATGGGCCTCCGCAGGCGGTCAGCAGGGAGAGGAAAAAGCAGGCAATAGTGTTTGGGAACTGGCGTAAGTGGAAATAGTGGGGATTGAGCCTTGGTAGCATCACGGATCGCTCCTTCTGCAGTCAGAGTCTTGCCTATCTTATCAAATATCAAACCATCAATTCTGTCTGGTCATTCGGAGTGTCGCGAACAACTTGTTCTCAGGATTATCCAGCCATGAATATGCCTGAGAAATTTTACAGATCATTGCATGACAAATTGACCTTCCGGGGTGAACGAATAGCCTTCGGCTCCGACCAGGTTCACAATCTTGGAAAGAGCGTCCCAATCGGGAATGGCGGCGGTCAGTCGCTCCAAATTTTTCATTTTGGCTAAAGGCACTCGCTCCAAATGAAAGGTCGGCATGAGGCTGCCTTGAAAATGAATGGTCAGGTTCAAGAGCCCCCTGGCGATATCAATCGTCACGGATGAGGGATTGGCCAGCTTGAGCTGGGCTCTGGCGCTCGCCAAGGTCGGGTTGCTGCCTTGGGGATCTAGGAATACCAGCACACGATCCAAGGCTTCTTGTCCGATGTGAGTGATGTGAAGCTGGAATTCGGATTGACTGAGATCCAACGCCCCGGTTTCCTCGTGCAGAAGAGCGGTGAGGCCGATGGTGGCGGCCACCTGACTGTCACCGGTCATGCGGGCAGCCGATTCCACCAGTTGATTGAGATCCAGGTGTGCCGCTTCCAACCAGGCTGAGAGGCGAAGAGGCTGTCCGGCTGACAAGATGACATGACCGCCGAGACCGCCACCCAGAACATTCATGGATATATTTTGGAGTTTGAGCGCCTGTTGGTCGAAATGCAGGTTCGTGGAGAAGTCTTCAAGAACAAGAGGGCCAAGGCGCAGGCGTTTTGCCGTGAAGGTGTGTTCTGTTTTGGCGAACCGCTGTAATTGGGCAATAAGGTCCGAGGGATGGAATGGGGCGCTTCGGCCTGTTGGGCTGCCTCCGGGTTGCCAGGCGAGGGATTTTCGGATTTGGATGCTGCCCGTGCCTTCTTCGATGGTGGCCCGTTCTTGCTGAAGCGAAACCTCCTTCAGCGTGAGATCAATGGCCGAGTCCAGGTTGCCGTGTTCTTTCTTGCGCAGGTGAACGTGGATACCGGTGTGGCCGGTGCCCTGAATGCCGTGGGGCGTCAGGACCTCTTGGAATCTGGCCAGATCCACATTGGCCGTGGTCTCAACTTCCGCAAACAGATCAGCCAGTCGTGCGCCCAGCGGATCAGGAGAATTGAGCAAGCCTTGCACGCCGACCAGGCTCCCCTGGAGGCCTGTGCTCAACCCGTTACTGGTGAGGCGGAATTGATCGATGCGGATTTCATCGGGGGAAGGCGCGGCGATTTTGATTTGTATGGTGGTGTTCGGCAATTGTTGAATCGGCATCATGCTGGGGAATGTGATGGTCTGCAGATGCAGGTCAGTGAGAAATTGTAAGGGAGGAGTCGAGGCAGGTTCGTAATTCACGGACACTGTCCCGTTGGTGTCTTGGATGCCAAATCCCGCGATCTCCCCGCCAGCGTCTTTCACGGAGATGGTGCCTGTTAATTCCAGGGGAAGATGCATGGCGGTGATATCGGCTTCTGAAGGGACGGAGCCTGCCGTGTGAAGATTGACATTGATCAAGCCGGTGGGCTTGATCGTCTGTAAGCCATCCATGAGCGATCCGGATAGTTGTGGCAGCAGTTGGTCCAGACGGAGAAAGGGCATGCGCATCTCCAGGGCAAATCGTTGTGTGGGCTGATCCCATTCGCCTTTCATGCCGAGTTCGAACACCTGTGGAGCGGTCACGCGAAGCCCTTTCACGATCACGTGCTGTTGCAGCACGTCTTGCTGTGTCTGGGATAGCCATTTGAGATGGGGAAGGGACGCGGTCATCGATGGGTGTGTGAACGTGAGGCCCTCCAGTCCCACCTGCAGTTGATCTTCGGAATGGAGGGTGAGGGGTTGGAAGGCCGGGGAGAGATGCCCCTGAAAGTCTGATTTCAACGTGATCAAGGTGCGGGGGATGGTCAATTGCGGTGGAGCGTTCACGTTGGACACCTGCGCCGATAGTCCGGCCGTTCCTTTAACCGCACCGGCTCTCCGCTGATAATCGCCGGATACGAGGAAGGCCAAGGTGTCCAACGTGCCGTCGCTTGCCGGTTCCTGGAGATGGACTCGAAGTGATCCAAGTTTGACCGCTGTGGCGAAATTCGCTGCTTCCGGCATGGAATCCTGATTAAGAACTCCGTGAGCCTTCACGTGGATACTGTCCGGGCTCTTTCCTTTCGTCAGCGTCACTCCTGGAAGGACGGTCCTCGGTACGAGAGGCAAGAGGGTCTCGAGCCGGGGAAAAAGACGTATGTCAAAGGCGGCATCCTGGGAAGTGCTTGGGGGCGTTCTGGGTTCGATGGCGGCCGTTCCCTCAAGATAGCCATAGGGTCCGAAGTCCGCCCCCAGGTCGGAGAGGGTGAGCTGTGGGGATTGATAATTTCCTGTGCCCTTCATCTGAACGTCAAATGGAATCTCGATGGCTTTCCCCAACCATGTTGACGGAAGGGTGGTTTCGCCTGAGACGTTCATCGTGCCGGAAATCGGCCCGGCATCGAGAAAGTCTCCAGATAGCCCCAGTTGCAGGTGGGTTACGCGGTAATCGTGGTAGGCTGCCTGTTGGACAAACCCTTGGATGGCCAATTGACCCAGCGTTGGGGTGTTCTGTTGAATGCGAAGATCGTTCACATTGACGGTCAGATCGGTGGCGCCCACCTCTGCCCCATTGGACGGCAGTCGCGCTTCCAAGCCTGCGCCTTTCACGGTTCCTTGGAGTGAACCATTAAACAACCCATCAGGTGCCGAACCCTTGATGGTGAGTTGTGGCGTTAACGTGCCTTTCACCAGTATGCCTGCCATGTCCGGCGGGAGAAACGGATGTCCCAGGCGCAGGAGTTGGCCAAGGTCAATCTGTGTATCGCGCACAGTCAAGGCCACGGTTTTCTCTGACGTCGGATGCTGAATGAGGCCGTCCACTGTCAGGCGAAGCGTCGGTTCGGATTGAATCGTCAAATGATTAATGGCGATCTGTTGACTGGGTAGTTGAATCGAGGCGTCAAAGGCCATCATCAGGGGGAGTTGGAGATTCTTCTCTTGGAACTGCAGGTCAAGGCCTTTAATATCCAATTCTCCTTGAAGGCGGGCTGTTTCAGGAGAAATGCCACCGGAGCAGGTCAGGTTCATCCCTTTCAGCCGAACCTCAAGGTCTGGGGCAACGATCACCTGGACGTGAGTCCGTAAAATTTTCAATGTGGTGACGTCTATCGTGACGGGAAGGGCTGGCATGAAAGGCTGGTCTGTCTGCGGCGGGAGGCCGGTTTCCTTCGAGGGTTCACCGTGGGAGAGTTCGGGAAGATTCAACACGAGATCGGCTCCCTCGATCATCACTTCATTGATTCGCAATGTCCCCCACAGTAGGCTCCAGAGGCTGTAATCCAGTTGCAACCGTTCCACTTTGAGCGGGGGATGAGCCTCACGCCGCAAGTGGGCTTGGCGAATGGTGAGCCCGTTCAAGAGATTGAAGGAGAGCGATTCAATCTGAACCGTGCCCTGTAAGAGATCGGAGAGGCGGGTTTCCAGTTGTTGCCGGACCATCTCGGAGGGAAACCAATAGGTCAGTAAGAGCCCGGCTCCGATGAGGAGCATGGCAAGCACAGCTCCAGCCCAGGCGGCCACCTTCAAGAATGTTCGTAGACGACTGCCCCGCGTGGTGTGTTCGCTGGGCAAGGGAGGGGGGAACTCAGGATGGGTTGGGGGTAAATCGGTCATCTATCTTTCGGCGCTCTGAACGGACGGAAGCAATTATGGGGGATATGGGACGCACCATTTCTGACAAGGCCGTTGCCCTTCTCCCTGAGGCAGCTCAGGGAGTCTATAAAACTTTGCAGGGGAGGTAAAGGAAGGAGTCGGACGGCAAGGGAGCTTGTTGGGCTGAAAATGGGATCTCGCTCGCATCAATGGATCAGGAAGCCGGAGTTACCCCTTGATCTTGCGATACCCGAATAACAAGAGCAGAGCCCCGCCAATGGCCAAGGCAAAGCTTCGCATGTCAAAGCCTTCCACATCTCCCCATCCAAAGGTGGTGCCGATGTACCCGCCGACGATGCCTCCGGCAATGCCGATCAGGCTCGTGACGATGATGCCGCCGGGATCCTTGCCCGGCATGAGCCATTTGGCCAATATCCCGGCGATTAACCCGAACACGAACCAGGAAATGATGCCCATGGGATCCTCCTGTGGTTATCCGAATATCGAGAGAAATGCGCGTGTCTGCCGGGGAGAGATAAGAACCGGCTTATTCTTTGTCTTTCGCCATGGCTGAAATAAAGGAGTCGGCTTCCTTGATGGAGCTTTCCATCTCTTTGATCAACGCGGCGATATTCCCTTCCACCGACGAGAGCTCGCTTTTCAGGGAAGCAATGGCTTGCGCATTCAGGTTATGCTTGAGAAAGAGCACCTGATCTTTGAATTTCGCCAGCACCGGATCCATTTTTGTTTCGGCCCGCTTCATGGCTTTGATGAGTTGGGCGTATTGCGCTCGTGTGCGAGTGAGTTGTTTTTGAGAGTTTTGCCGTAAGCTGGCGCTGGAATATTCTTTCAGCTCGGCTTCCCACTCTTCAAAGAGGGCGGCTGAAACATCTTCCACCGAGGCAATGCGGTCCCGCACGGCCTGAGCTTTGGCGGCACTCTGTTCGTACTCCGCGTTGAGAACATCGTATTTTTCCTGAAGCTCCCCGCCCTTGATATTCAATGTTTTGGTAAAACGATCCAAGGCCGACTTAAATTGTTCCTTGGCTTCCTGCTGGGCATCGCGGGCTTTTTCCACATTGCTGACCATCAGGTCGCGTTTATGGTACCCCATCTTTTCCATGGCTTCGTAATAGGCCGTTTGACAGCCTCCCCACGACAGAACCGTGATGACGCCAAGGGCGCCCAGGCACACAAGTCGAACAAGGGTAGATGGTCCCGGCTTTCGGTAAGATCGATCATTACTCATGCCCAAATCCTTTACTGACAAAATGGTCCGAAATGTTTTTCTGTGCAACAAGCCCTTTTGGGGCCTTGGTTTTACGCAGAGGGTTGAAGGACTTTGGCCAACAGCCCCTTCACCGCATCCCCCCCTTGATTTTGCACGAAGGAAAGGACGATCGGGACGAATTTCCCGATCATGTCGGCATTCAAGCCCAGTTGGGAAAATCCGCCAGCTAACTGCGCCAAATTTCCCAAGCCTTCCATTTTCCCGCCTAACCCTCCGAAGGCGGATGCAGCGCTGCCGAGTGCGCCCATCAGGCCTCCTCCGGACTCCGGCGCAGCCTTCATCAGATTGGTCACGTCGGGAATGGCATTGGTCAGTTGTTGAAAGTCACCGGTGCCAAGCTTCTCTTTCGCCAGATTAAAGAGGAGGCCGGCTCCCCCTTTGGCCTGACCTTCGTTAATACCCAAATTGCTGACGAGCTGCTGAATGAGTTCCATGAACCTACCTCCTGAAAAATAATGTCGATACCCGACGGTTAGATCAACGATATGGCGAGGGGGTTGGCCTGGGCATTCATAGAGGAGTGCGTCTGAGAACGCCCAGGCCCTGAATGACAGGATACGGGATATGGATCAAAAAAAGAAACCCAGCCCCGTATTTTGATTGAGTGATCCGGTTGCTTAACACCATGCGGGTGTGGTCCGGCCATCGGCCTCCCTCCAGAACGGAACCCAGGTCAGGGAGACGAGGGTGGTGGAGATATTCGATTTTTTGGGCCGGACTTTGATGGTCTCCAGGGGAATGGTTTCGACATCCCACTTCGTGGTCAGCGCGTGGATGTCTTGTTGAAGCGCTTCCTCGAGCTCCGTCAGTTGGCGTTTCAGGGCCTCGACATTTTCTTCGGCCCGGTCCACATCCTTGCCCTCTTTCATGGTGCGGCTTAAGCCTCGCACGGCTGAGGTGGCTTTGCCCATGGATGAGGTGTTGACGGCTTTTCGGCCCAGAAACGCGGACAGTACGGTGGCCCCGATCGAGATGACGGTTTGCAATTTCTGTTGCTTGGCCTGTTCGGCTTCCCGCTCCACTGCCTGCTCCGCCCGTCGAACGCGGTCTTCCAGCGCGGCCGTCTTCGCGGCGTATTTTTTTCTGAGCGTGTCGGTTTCCTCATCCCGGCGTTCTCGGACGAGCTGTTGCAGGCGAAGTCGAAAATCCCGTTCCGATTCATGCGGGCCTGAAGACATTCGAAGAGAGTCGTTGCGAAACATTTCCAGCGTCTGGGTGCGGTAGACCCAATCTTCAAAGTCCTTTTGCCATCCTTTGTATGATTTGGCTTGGCTGGCCGCTTCCGGCAATTCCGCAAATTGGCTGCTGTCGGCGGGGCGGGTATCCAAATCCGCTGGAGGAATATCGAGGGCCTCGGCCTGATCCCACTGAACCGGCACCGGGCCTTCCTGAAACGCGACGAGGGCCTGAATGTCCCGCACTTCATCCAATGAGTTTTTCGCATCCTGGTAATGAACGGATGCGCCCCCATAGAGCCGTGGATGATAGAGCAGGGTGGCACCGGACGGACGTCCGCTTCGAATGGGGAGATAGTGCTGCTCAATGGAAGGCGGCAGAACCGGCGGGTGCGAGGCCATTCCGTTGGGTGTACCGCCTGGCCTCGATTCGGATAAGGGCTTGGTTCCTGGGGATGCTTCCGCCAACCCACCGGTTTTGATCGGGTCCATCAATGTTTTGATTTGTGTGCGGGTCAAGGGTCCGCGTAAATAGGACAGCGCCCAGCGTGTTTCAAAAATTTCCGGGCCATCATCATGGACGTTGTTCAGGAGGAAAATCCGGTTGCCTAACCCTGATAAAATCTGTTCCATCCGTTTGCGGTCAAACCCGCCTGCGCTAGTGGCCGCCGCCCCTTCCAGTCCGTCCAGCACACGGGCCATATCCCGTTCGGTCTGCAGGCGCCCAATAAACCAGGTGCCGGTATTGCCGAGCCCTTTGTAATCCAGGTCTACCGGATTTTGCGTGGCGAGCACCACCCCCAACCCAAAGGCTCTGGCTTGTTTCAACATCGTCAGCATGGGAGCTTTGGACGGAGGATTTTTGACCGGCGGAAAAAATCCAAAAACTTCATCCATGTACAAGAGCGCGCGCAAGCTGGTGGTGCCGGAGAGCGTCCGCATCCAACTCACCATTTGAGTCAGCAAAAGGCTGACAAAAAACATGCGTTCGGTGTCGTTTAAATGAGCGATGGAAAAAATCGCGATACGAGGTTTGCCGGTGGCGGAGTAGAGAATATGATTGATGTCCAGCGGCTGCCCTTCCAGCCATGCCGAAAATCCAGGCGCCCCCAGTAAATTGTTGAACCGCATGGCCAGGCCAAATCGATCCTTTGACGGAAACACGGACTCCAAGTCCATCACGCCCAATTTGGAAAACGGCGGATTTTGAATGGCCTGGATTAACGAGGCCAGTGCCAGGTCCTGACCGGCCATCCAAGAGGTTTGTAGGATATTGGATAGAAGGATATGTTCAGGGCTTTGTAGCGGATCGGCATCAATGCCCACCAGATTCAGCAGGCTGGTGACCGTGGTGCTGATTCGTTCTCCCAGCAGTTCGGTGTCCTCGAGAATTTTGGGAGAGGGCACGGAAAAGGATTGCAAAATCGAGACGGGGAGTCCGGCCGTGCTGCCCGGGGTGTAAATCAGAAATTCCGCCGCGTCCCGAAGGCGGGCAATGCGCGCACCATCTTGTCCCCAAGATTCCAGTCCGGCTTTCCATTTCGCCGCTTCTTTGTCGGCAAAGGCTTCCGGCGTCAACTCCTTTTTCTTGGCATCATCGGGATTGACCCAGGGAAGAAAGTTCTGGCCTTGGAGATCGGGAAACGTGAGAAGCAGATTGGCGATGTCCCCTTTGGGATCGATCACGATGGCGGGGATGCCGTCGATGGCCGCTTCTTCCAGCAGGCCGATGCATAAGCCGGTTTTTCCGCTCCCCGTCATCCCCACGCAGACCGCGTGGGTGACCAGATCCTTGGAATCGTAGAGGAGCAAGCCAGGCTTCGGTGATTTAGTGGGCAGGTCGTATGGCCGACCCAGATAAAAGACGCCTAATTTTTCAAAATCCGACATCGTGAACCACTCCCTTCGTGAATGAACGATGGCTGTTCTCTCACCCTACGGTGAGCGTGAGGGGGTTGGATTGGTGAATCGTGGTTAGTTCCACATTTGAACCAGGAAAAAGATACCAAAGCGACAGGGGAAACCGCATCCAAAGAAATTGGGAAAAAAGGAAAGATGTGGGGAAAAGGTGGAGACTCGTGAAAAAACGACGGCTGAACCTTGGTTCAGCCGTCGGATGTGGGCAAGACATCTTCTGTGGCTAGCTCATACATGCTAAAAACGATATTGGATTCCTCCGCCGAGAGAGAAGTAGTCGATGTCCTTGATATCTCCAGTTGGATTCACACCTGACACCTCAACGTTGATGAGCCAATGTTCGGTGAGATAGGAGTCCACTCCACCACCCCACCGAATGGCCTCCCGGTATCACTCGAGTCTACATTGGAAAATCCCGATCTGAGATACGAATGGGCACGCATAATCCCTAGTCCGGCGAGTAGGTAGGGCTGTATCCGATTTGTTAAGAAAAAGAATTTGCCGTTGAGCGTGCCGACCCAGGTATCTACGTTAAGGGCGACGGCATTTGTGAGTGAAAACGCATTGACCCGTTCGCCCATTCCTTCGATGGCAATGTTAGGGGTCAATCGGTACCCCAAGCGAAAATTAAAACCGAATTCATTATCGACTTCCACCGATGTGTCAAAATCTTCAATGCCATACAATCCGCCACCACCCAGATAGAATCCTGGCCAGCTATAATCTCCGGCATCCTCGGCCAACACGGTAGAGCCTAACGCGAGTACCGCAAATGCGATAAGCCCCAGCTTTAGATAAAGTATGAAAGTTGAACCTTTCTTTAAATCTATTAATCAATATGCCGGATGGCGCATGATCTACGCCTTCAATGGAGAAAGGGACTATTTAAATTTTATAGCTGTCCCTTTAACCGTTGTGCAGGTAAAAGAAAAGACATTATAAATGGGAATAAAACCATACAAGCTACTTTCCGCTGTAACATTAAGCAAGGCATCTCCTCCTGTTTTCTCCAACGCTATGTTTACCGCTTTTTCAAAGTCGGAGTTTCCCCATGGAATGATGGCGAGGAGAAAATACCGGCAAGCTTTTCCTTCTGTTGGGCCAAGTTCTTCATACCCTTGACTATTTTTTAGAAGGGAAGAAGGGTCCGCCGAACTTTTGGTCACGATTCCCAAGCGTCCCGCAGTACTACACCCGGCGAAAAAAATAAAAGCTAGGAAGATTAACACCCCATTTCGCATTTCTGACCTCCTTGTTTGTAATAACCCCTCATTTTCCAGCGAAAAGATACCTTGTGCTTTCCGAATATCTTAGCAAGGACCTTGTGTGAGGAAACTGTCCTGGGACAGGCCTCTTATTAGGAGAATTACTCATGGTGAGGCTGCATGTCCCTTGGTTACCTAGAGAGATGGGTGAGAAAGTTTTTATCGTGGGAAAGAGGTTTTGTGCAGGGGTTTTTTATGGGAAAATCCTGTGGGATATCAGGTTATACGTGCCTGCTCAGGAGATATTTGCCTGAAGCATTTAATGGGGTGTTGACTTTGGGGGGGAAAGTAAGAAGGGAGCTATAGTTTTGAGGCTGATCCGGGAGGAGACGCCAAGCTTTTGATATAGATTTAAGAGATGGAATTTGACGGTTCTGGGTGAAATTCTCAGATTGGTGGAAATGGCCTCATTCGACAGTCCTTGGCCTACCGCCCGTAATATTTGTTGTTCCCGGTAGGTCAGGGGATGTCGCAGGCGAGGCAAGTGAGTGGGAGCTGGGGTGGAGGGTAAAGGATCTGAGGGGGCAAGGGTGAGGTGTGGGAAATCATTGACTAAGCCGAGGACATGGTTAGTCAACGGGAAAAATCTAATTATTGTTTGGAAAGTTCGTTGGCCTTTTTGATGAAAGACGAGGGACAGAAATCCAGGTGCCTGTGTGAAGATGGTGTGTCGAATTTTGCTTAAAATGGCTTGAGCCGTATCACTAGGCAATATGTCAGCAACCATTGCCCCCTTTAGTCGTGCGGGACCGAAGAAATGGCCATAGATAGGATTGGGAAACGAGAAGTCCACATACCGGCCGTATTCATCCCAGAGGAAGACTTTATGGGGTGGAATGTCCCGGATCATATCCCAATTGAGAGCAGCATCTGCACCAGCGTCTTCCTTGGGGATTTGTGTGACTGACTGGCTGGATGCCAAAGGGACAGCTCCAGGCCTATTGAGATCTGGTAGGAGTGGTAAGGGATTGGCGGAAAGCGCTGGAGGCATCTATGGATAAACCTTATTCGTTCACGATGTTTTTCTTCTCAAGGTAAGAAAGGTTTCCAAGGGAAAGGTTAGCGGTTATACCTAAGAGAGGGCGTCGTTGGGGATAATCTGTTTGGAGGGTGTACAAAGTATGAAAAGCCTCTCAAGAAGCACGAATAATGTCAATACGCCGGTTGGAGGAGAAGGGGAAGGTTTGCCAAAGTTGGGGCAAAGATTTTCTTTTCCGTCACCCGGCTTTCCTGAGGTGCCATCGAAGTGGGCGGTATGATTGTTAGAGGAGAGAGTCCTTGGTGTCAGATCTATGCCTCAAAGACAGGGGCCAAGGTATCCTGATGGGGGCTTCGTGATGGTACAGTAGAGGAGTGGGGCACCCTGAAGCTTCATCACCAACAATTCAGAATCGAAGTCCTGATGTAGTAGTTGCATTTTTTGGCTTGGTGCCTTATCCGAGCGGGAGTAGATGGATGTTTGAACGGAGGGTAATCTTATCGCCACATTAAGGGTTCACGGAATCATGATCGAATGTGTTCGGGGGAATATTGCGAATCAGCCTGATATGGAGGCCATCGTGAATGCCGCCAATGCGCAGTTGCGGAGTGGCGGCGGGGTGGCTGGGGCAATTCACCGCGCGGCAGGGCCTGGGTTGGAAGAAGAAGGCCGGGCACTGGCTCCTATCCGTCCTGGCCAAGCAGTCATCACGGGGGCACATGGTCTGCCTAACCGTTTTGTCATCCACTGTCTCGGGCCCATCTTCGGCCAGGACAAACCGGAGGCTGACCTGCTGGCCTCCTGTTATCGCCATGCCCTTCAGTTAGCCGATCGGCATCAAATTCGATCTATTGCCTTCCCGGCTATTTCGACGGGCATCTTTGGGTATCCGTTGGAGGGCGCCACTCGCGTGGCCTTGACGGCCATTCTTGAAGAAGCTCCGACGTTATCCTTCGTGAAACATATTCGTGTTGTGTTGTTTGATGAGGAGAGTCTGCGAGTCTATGAGGCTCTGTTGAAACAGCATGTGAGCCTCCCGCAGGCTGCTTTCAGACCGTCATCCGGGTCTCAAGTGTTGGCTGAGGGGGCCAGGCCCGCAGCCCATTACGATACCAATGGGAATGGCTTGGCTCTGTTTACCGATCTGTACGAGCTCACCATGTTACAGGCCTATATGGAAGAAGGTATGACCGGGCAGGCGGTTTTCACCCTGTTTGTGCGCCGGCTGCCAAAGCGACGGAATGTGTTAATCGCCTGTGGGGTGGATACCGTTCTCCACTTGTTGGAAACCCTTCGCTTCCGTGAAGACGATCTCAAGTACTTAAAATCCCTCGCGCTCTTTTCCGACCGGTTTCTGGCCTGGCTTCGGGACTTTCGGTTTACCGGAGACGTCTATGCGGTGCCCGAAGGGACGCCGGTGTTTTCCAATGAACCGCTGCTGGAAGTCGTGGCACCCATGCCCGAAGCGCAACTCATTGAAACCCTCGTGATGAATCAAATCCATGTGCAGACCGTGCAGGCCTCCAAGGCCCAACGGGTGGTGACGGCCGCGAACGGGAAGCCGGTCGTCGACTTTGGAGCCCGCCGGATGCATGGCATTGATGCCGCACTTAAAGCCGCGAGAGCATTTTGGATCGGCGGGGTCTCGTCCACGTCCAACGTCCTGGCAGGAAAAATCTACGGGGTGCCGGTGGCCGGAACCATGGCGCACAGTTTTATTCAAGCCCATGAGAATGAGATGGCGGCCTTTCGTGCGTTTGCACGCGTGTTCCCCGAAACCGTGCTCTTGGTCGATACCTACGATACGCTGGCGGGGGTTCGGAAGGTCATCAATTTGGCTCACGCTATGGGCGATCGTTTTCAGGTCAAGGCGGTACGTCTGGACTCGGGTGATCTCTTGACGCTGTCGAAGGAGGCCCGCCGCTTGTTGGATGACGCGGGACTGCAGAACGTGGAAATTTTTGCGAGCGGCGGACTGAATGAAGAGGTGATCGAACATTTATTGTCCTCGAATGCTCCGATCGATGGATTTGGCGTGGGCACCAGCATGGGAGTCTCGAGCGATGCCCCAGATTTGGACATTGCCTATAAACTGGCCGAGTATGCCGGAAAAGGCCGGCTCAAACTTTCAACCGGAAAGCCGATTCTTCCCGGCCGCAAGCAGGTGTTTCGCATTGAAGAACATGGGCAGGATGTCCGCGATGTCATTGCCTGCGCGGATGAGGAGCCTGTGGGCCGGCCGCTGCTTGTGCCCATGATGCGCGGGGGCACACGCCTGCCTGCGGGATCCGTTGATTTGGACTCGGCCCGCCGGTACGCCCAACAACAAATGGGGCGTCTGCCGGAACAGGTGCGGGCGATTGCCCCGGCCGATCCGCCATACCCGGTGGAGATCAGTCCGAAACTTCGCGGGCTTCAACAGCGAATCATCCATGAACTGACCGGGCAACCCGGAGAGAATGGTTAAGACGGCACCATGTCAGAGATGTCCGAGACGTTCGAGCCTGGCGATGGCTTCCTCATTGTGGATGTGCAAAACGATTTCTGCTCCGGTGGGGCGCTTCCCGTGGCGGGCGGTGAGCGGATTGTGCCGGTCATCAATTGGTGGCTTGGCGAGGCCGTGGCCAAGGGGGTGCCCATCTATGCTTCACGGGATTGGCATCCGGTCGGGCATGTGAGTTTCCGCGAACGTGGCGGACCTTGGCCGCCGCACTGTGTGCAGGACAGCAAGGGCGCTCAATTCCATCCGGACCTCGCACTCCCATGCTCAACCATCCTCGTAACCAAAGGGGTCCGGTTCGATCAGGATCAATACTCCGCTTTCGAGCAAACCGGGTTGGCGGTGCAGCTTCGCAACGACGGCATTCGCCGTCTCTGGGTGGCTGGGTTGGCTGAAGATGTGTGCGTCCTGGCGACGGTCCTGGATGCCCGCCGTGAAGGATTCGATGTGGTTCTCATTGAGAAAGCGACATGCTCGATTACATTAGATGGTGGCAAAAAAGCTAGATGTCAGATGCAGGCCGCCGGGGTTCGGTTCATAAACGAGAGAAAATAAGTTGTAGGTTGAACTACAACTCCGCCTGAAATCATGCGCGGGCGTCTTCGGGGGAGCAATCATGTGGTCAGAACCCAATGGTCTCCCCCTTAACCGCAATCTTAGAAAAAGGGGCAAAAGGATGGCGTTCAACGATCTTGAGCGTAAAAGATTCCAAAAGCTCGTGGGGGCCTTCATTGAGCAAATTCGGCCTCCAGGGCATATTCGGCCCCAACTCGATTTTGGATTTCGTATTACTAGTCAAAGCATCGAACTATTCGAGATTCGCCCGCAATGGGACAAGCCGAAGATCAAGCACGAACATTCCTTTGCCAAGGCCACGTACGTCAGAACCAGGGACCAATGGAAAATCTACTGGAAAAGGGCCGACCTGAAATGGCATGGCTATGAACCCGCCCCGCACGTTCGGACAGTCACGGACTTTCTCGCTGTGGTCAAAGAAGATCAGTACGGTTGCTTCTATGGGTAGAGAGACTCCAACCTCTTTTATTGAACCGGTAAAGGAACCATCCAATGAATTTTGGAAACACCACACCGATCCTACGTATCTTTGATGAGGCCAAGGCCAGAGAGTTTTACGTGGACTTTTTGGGGTTCTCCATCGATTGGGAGCACCGTGTGGAACACAACTTCCCGCTCTACATGCAGGTCTCAAAAGACCACTGTATATTGCACCTGTCAGAGCACCATGGCGGCGTTTGCCCGGGCGCCACGATTCGCATCGAGACCAGCGACTTGGAGGCCTACCATGCGGAATTGACCGCCAAGCGATACAAATACGCAAAACCCGGAATCGAAGACATGCCCTGGGGAACGCGGGATATGTCGGTCATCGATCCCTTCGGGAACACCCTGACCTTTACCACTGCTATTAGTGGGTGATCTTTTATAGGGTTCCCCATTTGTTTCGTTGGAAGAAGAAAAATGAATTTGTTAACCATGCCGGAATCTTCTCTGAACTACGGGAAGGAGTGGTGAAGGAAACCTTGAAATAATAATGATAAGGCTAACCGGCAAAGGCTTCATGGGGTGGATTCTAGCTTTCCTGGTGGTGTTGCTTGCCTGTAATCTTATCTGGTTGGGCACATCGACTGTCAGCATTCTGAATGCCTCGAATCACCCCGTCCCGTCGGTTGCCTATAGGGCCTGTGAAACGACTCACCATCTTGGCACCCTCCAGCCTGGTCAATCCAAATTCAGATTCTTGCAAGCTTGCGGGGACGATACGCTGGAAATCCTCGTAGGAGACTCCAGATTTTGTCAGATCTACGTCGAAGGCGAACTGTACCATGTCGATGCGACCATCAGCGGCGAGAAGGTCGTGAGCTGCGCCTATGACGATCTGTTATCAAGCTTGTTCGTCATGAAAATATTGAGATGAATGGATGCCCCGAAAAGGGTTTTGAACCGGCCCCGCCTTATGCTGACTTAGGGATTTCGTTGGATGGTCAGGAACGACAACATGGCGCAACGACCAAAGCAGGAATTCAGGCAAAGAGAACTGGAAATTCTGAAGGCGAGAGTTTCTCAAGTAGAGGTCACAAGGCTCTATGATCGATTAGCGGGTGTATATGATCTCTGGAGCCATCTGACAGAGGCGAAGGCTCGAAGACGGTCTTTGGAATTGGCAGATGTCCAAGATGGCCAGCAGGTCTTGGAAGTGGCCGTGGGCACGGGGATGGCGTTTGTGGAAATGGTCAAGAATAATCCTCACGGACGGAATGTCGGCATCGACATATCCGAGGGAATGCTCGAGAAGGCCAGACGACGGCTTCGCGAAGCCGGATGTGAACACTACGAGTTGTCAGTGGGCAGCGCCTTGGCAATTCAAGCAGACGACCATTCTTTTGACGTGCTGCTGAATAACTATATGTTCGATCTGTTGGAGGAGCACGATTGGCCGATGGTCCTCAAGGAGTTTCATCGGGTGCTCAAGCCAGGAGGAAAACTGGTTGTCGTCTCCATGACCTTCGGCGAAAAACCAGGGAGTGGATTCTATCAGCGATTATACCAACTCGCGCCCTTGCTGATGGGCGGGTGTCGGGCGGTTCGCCTTTCGGGGCCGCTGGCCCAATTTGGCTTTGTGGTCAAGGTCAGGGAATATGTCCAGCAACTGTTCTTTCCCTCGGGAGTCATTCTTGCCATAAAGTCCGATATCCAACCGATGTTCTAGCGGACCTGTAATATTTACCGAGGCAGTCCATCTAGGGTACATCCTTGAGTTAAATTACTTGGCTTGAACGGGGTAAGCGGAGAATGAGGTGAGAAAGAGAATTTAAACAATTGGGGTTTCCTGATCTGTTGCACTCACTGTTGACATATTTCGCTTGTTCATCAACAATTCTTTTCAGTTCCGATATTTTCCTTCATGGCGACTGGTGCGGGTGACCATTGAAGAATGGTGGGGCGATGGTGATATCTATCCAACTATGCTGTATACCTGTTGTCCCCAAGCGAGGGCTGGCGGGTGTTCGTCGTCTGCTTGATGGGAGTGAATCCATCAAGGAAGGGTGTTGTAGTGATTCGCATCAGAACCCGTCAACTGACCTATAGGGCGAATCACATTGAAATGGCAGCGATAAGGCCGCAATTTTAAGCAATTGGAAGGCGCGTTATATGGACAGAAATGGGCAGATCGGGGTCTTATACGGATCCACCTAAACATTGTTAGCGTTCAAAACAGAGTCGGGTGATGGATTCAATCGGAGAAGTATTTATTAGCTACAGTCACGACGACGTGAATCACGTTCAACGTGTTCTTGAATTATCCAACAAACTCCGAGCAGACGGTATCGATTGTGTGCTTGACCAATACGAAACGTCACCCCCTGAGGGGTGGCCTCGTTGGATGGCCAAGAAAATCGAAGATGCCAAGTACGTCCTCATGATATGCACAGAGACATACTATAAAAGAGTCATGGGGAGGGAAGAGCCAGGTAAGGGGCATGGTGTCAAGTGGGAGGGTAACTTGATCTACCAGCATATCTATAATGCTGGTTCTGAGAATCTAAAGTTTGTGCCAGTAATTTTCGAGCCCTTCCATTATTCCTATATTCCGACTCCGTTGCAGAGCGCCTCTTATTACTGTGTAAAAAATACCCAAGACGGGTATGACAATTTGTATTACAGGCTCCTCAACAAACCAAAGGCAGAGAAGCCGGCACTGGGCAAGCTTCGGCCATTACCCGAGAGGCCTATAAAGACCAATCCCATTATGTATCTCACAGGTCCAATTGATGTGGATCTGTGGGACAAAGCCAAGTGGCGAGCCACTTTCTTCATGTGTGACCTCGAACGACCACCTGTCCTTGGCTTAGCTTTCGAGGATGAATCGGCGGGGAGAAAGATATTCGAAACTTGGCACCAGCGCTATGGCGAAAATGATGAATATGAAGAGCTACGAATCTCGATAATTGAGGGCGACATTCCCGGCGAAGATCCAGGCTATTCGGTGCATCTCGGGTCTGATCCTGATGCGGCAAGTAAGCGCTTTAAGGATGCTGGTTACGCATTTGACGATAACTTGATGATGATGGTCAGTCGAATGAATCGCATGACACCACCGGCAGGGTCGAAAAATCTGGATAAGTTCAAGCAGTGCTACAAGACCTTCAAAACATATTTCCTCGCGCCAGGCGTGATAAGCAAAGACAGGCAGCAACTCAAACCGATAGTGGAGTTGGGTATTTACAAGAGTAAAGTGCTACTTCGGCATGTTTCGGATATTGGACAGAACGATGTCGACCGTGTTGTTCTGTTGGAGTGAGAAAATGAACGCTAGCAACCGGTTCTACGCGACCGACTACGCCGGCGCGTGAATCGGAACGTTAGTTTGGGAGAAGCGGAGGTTTCAGGTATTTTCCCGTGATGGAAGTTGGGTTATCGGCGATCTCTTCCGGGGGGCCTTGGGCGACAATGCTCCCGCCGGAGTCGCCGCCGCCAGGGCCGAGATCAATGACCCAGTCCGCGCATTTGATCACGTCCAAGTGATGTTCCACCATCAAGACGGTATGGCCTTCCTCCACCAGTTGCCCTAACACGTCTAGCAGGCGTTTCACATCTTCCAGGTGCAGTCCGCGCGTGGGTTCGTCCAAGACATAGAGCATGCCTTTGGTCTGCTGGCCTTTCTTGGACGGCGGCGCATTAGCCAGTTCCCTGGCAATCTTGAGCCGTTGGGTTTCCCCGCCGGATAGGCTGGTGGCCGGTTGCCCCAAGCGCAAATAGCCCAATCCCAAGGTTTGCAGGACCTGCAAGCTCCGTTTGAGCGCCGGGCAGGTTTCGCCGAACGCCTCCCAGGCTTGATCCACGGTCAGTTCCAGGACTTCGTGAATGGCATAGCCCTTGACGCGGATGTTCAGGATTTTCGGCTGAAAGCGTTTCCCTTCGCAGTCGGCACAGGGTACGTACAGGTCGGCCAGGAAATACATTTCCAGTTTTTCATAGCCGTTGCCTTGGCAACGGGGGCATCGCCCTTTGCCGGTGTTAAACGAAAAATGTGCCGGTGTGAGGCGGGCGCGTTTGGCTTCGGATGATCCCGCAAAGAGGGCGCGGATGTCCTGGTAGGCTTTGATATAGGTGACCGGGTTGGACCGTGGCGATTTGCCGATGGGTTCTTGATCGATGAGGCAGACGGACCGGAGTGATTCCAGGCCGGTGAGGGTCTCGAAGGCACCGGGCACGGTGGAGTCGAGCTTGAATGCGCGAGCCACGGCGCGGTAGATGGTGTCTTCCACCAAGGTGCTTTTCCCCGAGCCTGACGGGCCGGTGACGCAGACTAGTTTGCCTAGGGGGATCTCAATCGTCAGATTTTTGAGGTTGTGTTCCCGGACGCCGGTGAGTGTGAGGGTCTTTCCTGATCCGGCTCGCCGTTTATCGGGGATGGGGATCGCCCGATCACCTCTGAGATACTGGGCGGTTACGGCGGTTGGATCTTGCCGAAAGATTTTATAGGGCGCTGCGCAGACCACTTGGCCGCCATGCTCCCCGGACGCCGGGCCCATCTCCACGACAAAATCGGCTTGTTGAATGATCGACGGGTCGTGCTCGACCACGAGCACGGTATTGCCCAGTTGAGCCAGGTTTCGCAGGATGGCGGCCATGGCTTCGGTATCCTTGGGATGCAGGCCGATAGTCGGTTCATCCAGGACATATTGGGTGCCGACCAGCCTGGCGCCTAACTGGTTAGCGAGATGAATGCGTTGGGCTTCCCCGCCTGAGAGTGTCCGCATTTCCCGATTGAGGGTTAAGTAATCCAGCCCCACCGAAATGAGAAAGGCCAACTTCTCTTCCAGCGTCTTGAGCAAGTCCTTACTGAGGGATTGCTCAAAAGGACTGAGGGGGAGATCGTGGAGCCATTCCTGCAGTTTCTTGAATGGCCACTCTCCCACCTCATGGATGTTCCGGTCATGGATGGTGATCCAGAGTGCGTCGGGCCGGAGGCGGCTCCCCTGGCAATGGGCACAGGGCAAGGGGCTGCGATAGCGGCTTAGGAACACCCGCACGTGCATTTTGTAGCGTTTGCCTTCCAGGTAGTCGAAGAAATCATGGATGCCTTCGATTTTGCCGGCGCCTTTCCAGAGAAAGTCCCGCTCGGGTTCCGACAGCTCCTGATAGGGGAGCGTGGCGTCGAATTGTTTGGCCTTAAAGGCTTTGAGCATTTGTTGCTGCCACCAGACGTTGGAGGGTTTCGTCCAGGGTTCGATGCATCCCTCCATCAGTGACTTCCCAGGGTCGGGAATAATCAGCGCCTCGTCATACCGGAGGACGTTGCCGAACCCGTTGCATTCCGGACAGGCGCCCAGCGGATGGTTGAAGGAAAACGTGATCGGTCGAGGCGGAGTAAAGGTGCGCGCGCACCCGGGGCATTGCAAAGTGGAGTGATAGGCCAAGCCATGGGTGTCGGCCACGGTGACTCTGGCTCGCCCCTCACTTTCGCGAAACGCGGTTTCCAGGGCTTCGACCAGGCGGCTGCGGGAGTCGGCTGTGAGGGTGACGCGGTCCACGACGACGAGAAATTCCGGCGGCAGGGAATCCGGGAAGTCGCCGGAGTTGAGGTTGATCAGGTGGTCGTTGATCTGGACTCGGACAAAGCCTTGTTTTAAGAGACTGGTTTTCATGGCCTCCCGTGCATCTGGATGGGGCGCGGGTTTAGGAAACAACACGAGGGCGCGGGCTTCGGGAAAATCGTTCAGCAGTGCTTGGGCAATGGTGGTGGGATGATGAGCTACAGCCACCTGATGACAATCCGGACAGGTCGGCTTGCCGATCTTGGCGAATAGCAGGCGGAGATAGTCCGAAATTTCACTGGCGGTGCCCACGGTGGAGCGAGAGGTGCGGATGGGGTTTTTTTGCTCCAAGGCGATGGATGGCCGGATATGAGCGAGGCGATCCACATCAGGCCGTTTCACGCGATCCAGGAACATGCGGGTATAGGAGGACAACGATTCCACGTACCGCCATTGCCCTTCGGCAAAAATCGTGTCGAAGGCCAAAGAGGATTTGCCTGAGCCGGAAACACCGGTCACCACCGTGACCGCGTTGTGCGGGATGCGGAGTGCAATGTTTTTCAGATTGTTCTGCCGTGCCCCTTCGATGACGAGGTCGGCGTGTGGGGATTCCGAAGGTGGTTCAGCTTTTTTGGTGACCATGTTGTGCGTTCTGGAGACGTTGGCGTTCGGACTGACGAACCATGGTTGTACCCTGTTCACCCACTCCTCGCCAAGTGGTCGTTCGCCTGGCTCCTCCATGCGACAGGGCTGTGATTGGTTTGAGAAACGTTGCGGATTACAAACGCCCGAGGAAATCGCCCAGCCAGACGGCGGCCAGCCCGACGAACACATGCAGGATGATATTGGCAGAGGCCTTAAGTATGGCCCCATCTTTCAGAAGGGTCAGCGATTCAAAGCCGAAGGTGGAGTAGGTGGTGAAGCCGCCCAGCACGCCGATGAAGAGGAAGATGCGAGTCTCCGGTCCCAGCCAGGACCGGGTTTCCGCCAAGCTATGGAGGAGCCCGATCGCCAAACATCCGAGGACATTCACGGTGAGTGTGCCTAAAGGAAATCCCAGCGCGGGACTGAAGCGGTTGATCATCCCGGCCATGACAAAGCGTCCGACCGAGCCGAGGAACCCGCCCAAGCCTACCCACAGGAGTTGTGGTAATCCGTATGCAATCATCAATTTAGGGTGTCTGGGGACTTTTGAGCGATGCGTGTGCGCCGATTGTCCAGATTATGAAGCCGAGAAGCAAGTCTGGGTATTGGTTGCCTGTGGACGTGCAGTGTTCTATGGGGTGCGTTTCCGTGTGCGGGATTTTTTGAAGGACCGGGCTTTGTTGTGTTTGGCCTGTGCGGATGGCGATGAAAGAGGCGTCTTTCCAGGCTGGTCGTTGTTCCAGAGAGCGATCCCGCCGAGTAATCCCGCTACATTCGAGACTAAAGCCACATTGGCGGGAAGTGTGAGTGTGACCTTTTTGGCGTTGCCGCCTCCGATGAACAGCCGATCAAAATTGATGACCCGATCCAGGATTTTGATAGCTTTGGCTAACCGCTGATTCCATTTCTTTTTGCCGACTTTCTTCAGTGCCGATGCGCCCAAGGCTTCTTCATAGGTCTGCCCGTTTTTAAACGGGTGATGAGCAATTTCCAAATTGGGTACCAAATGGCCGTTCACAAACAGTGCAGTGCCAAAGCCGGTTCCCAACGTGATGACCATTTCGACTCCGCGGCCTTCGATGGCTCCATATCCTTGCACATCGGCGTCATTGGCGGCCAAGACCGGTTTACCTAATTGGCGCTCCAGTTCCTTGACCAGATTGATGTGGGGCCAGGAGGGATCGAGATTCGGGGCCGTTTTTACGCGTCCGGCCTGAATCACTCCGGGAAAGCCGACCGAGACCCGATCGAATGTTGGTAAGGCTTCGGCCAAATTCAGAATGGTGTCCATGACGGCTTTAGGAGTGGATGGTTGCGGGGTGAGGATGCGTAGTTTTTCGGTTGTCGGATTGCCTGCGGCATCCAGAAGCAAGGCCTTGATCCCTGTTCCACCAATATCCACGGTCAAGGTGATGGGCTGGCTCGTGGAACGCGAGTGGCTGTTCGGTGAGTGGGGCATCTGGGGCCTCCTTCCGTGAAATCCTGTATTGCGGGTCACGCCCTAGGGTGCAAATCCTTGCCGGCTGTTATAAATGATGCCGTTTTGGTTGGCATAGTCTTGCAAAATCTGTCGGGCTTCGGTTCTCAGGACATCTTGTGTCACGACAATGCCTCGTTGCTGAAGGGCCGAAACCCAGTCGAGGGGTTTGGGGCCCTCGTCAAAACCAATTTCCGTGGCATCGCTGTCACGAGCGGCACACACCACCTGGCCGGTACCGGACCACAGGATGGCCCCCAGGCACATGGCGCAGGGTTCGCAGCTGGTCACCAGCTCATGCCGGGGAAGGCCCGGGGCTCCCAAATCATGTGAGCCGATCCGTTGTTGGGCCAACGCCATCGCGATAATTTCCGCATGAGCCACCGAACATCGGCTGGCTACCACCAGATTGACGCCCGGAGCAACCAATTCATGAGTGTCCAGCCGAAAAATGGCGGCGGCAAACGGTCCGCCCGTTCCATGTTGAATATTCATCCGGGCCAACGAGACGACAAAGGCCATTCGTTGTTCCCGTGTCGTCGTCCACTGGGATGCCTTGGACACATAATCGGCCATCCAAGCCGGCAACTCAAGATGGAGACTGGGAAAAAGGGATGGTGCAGGGATCATGCTTGGACTGCTGGGATGCCGACGTTCATATTGGAGTACAGCACGAGGGGTGAGCCTTAACAAGCCTCACCCCTCGTCTCGAGTGGCACCAGCCACTGTGGTATTGCCTCATGTTGATATTACCCATCCGAAGGCGGGTGACGAGTCCTTCGTTCGGATGCGGACTGAGTCAGTCTCTCAAGAACACCGGCCTGTTCTTCCAGCTTCACTCTTATTTCGGACGACTGGAAAGTCCAGTTGCTCTGCCTCCCGGCACATGTCGAATGAGTGAACGATGGACTCAGTGAAAAACGAGTAGGCCCGTCACACCCTCGAGGCTGGATTCGCCTCAGATGGGCCTTGGCTGCCCGGTGGAGTGCTGTCTTCCATAGAAAGACCTCCTTCCTTGGCATTGGCGGGGAAAGGGAGTGGCGCTGTCATTCGCTTTCCCGGAGGATTTGATATGTGCCCCAGCGCAGATCCCATGCTACGCCGATCAAAAAATCCTGTCAATAGGGACGGGAGAGTCAATGGAACAGGGACGAGAGCGGTGTCCTCGAAGCCAAACAGGGGGAGGGAATACGAGCCGTTGAATGGTCAAGACGATGGGGGACGGAACCGTTTCGTCTGAGTGGTTTTATGGACGGGCAAACGACACACGCTCCAAGGTGTACCCTTTTTTCTCCAGCAGGGCAATGAGGCCATCCTCACCAGGCAGATGCGCCACCCCAACAACCACGAAATAGTTTTTGGTATCTTTGAGGAATGCTTCAATTTGGGGGACCCAATTGTGATTCCGTTTTACCAGAATGGCCTGATAATACTTGGGGTAGGCTTTAAAGGTTTCGACGAATCGTTCCATGCCGGCCAAGTTGCCTTGGTGCCAGCTTTTCACCATTTGCACGAATTGTTTTTCTTGTGTTTGTCCGTTTTGAAGAACTTCCAATAGAAGGGCTTCCTGCTCTTTGAAGGAGAGTGTGTCAAAGACATTCAATTGATCTTCAAGCGTTTCTAATCCGCCGGTTTCTTTCCCGGCGTCCTTGGCCATTTGGTAGAAGTATCGTTCGATGCCCAGATCCGGGCGAAAGTCTTTGGCTGAATCCAGCGTGCCCCCCACCAACAAATACAGTTTCCACGGTTTGAACTTCTCGACCTCTTTTGGGGAAATGCCCATCTGGCGCAATTTTTTGGTTAACAATTGATAGGTTTTCGGTGTTAGCGCTTTTTGAATCGTCATGCCGTTCGTGAACATGGATTGCTTCACGATCTCCGGCTTGGGTGTAGAGGTGAAAAGAATGGTAGGGTCGATTTCAAAGATGACTTTTTGCGAATCGTAATACGAATAGGTGAAGCTGCGTGTAAGGGGATAATATTCCTCGGCCAGGGCATGCAACGAGCCTAGGATATAGACCGTATTGGTCCCTGATTCGATTTTGTAGATGAGACTATTGTTGTAGCCGTTCCCCACGACTTGCGCTGAGGTTGCGGTTGCTGACAGCACCATCAAGAGGGGGATGAGCGTCCATAAAAGAATGTGGCGGATCCAACGTGTTGTCATTTCTGTCTCCTCGTCATGGCTCATGGTGGGTTCCGTTCAATACCCATGTTTCTCGGAGAAATACGCGAAAACGTGATCCAACGGCAGGTGTCGTAGCTGATCCGTGAGCGAAGGTTATTGGACGTTCTTCGGGAATAGGTGGTGTTGCGGATGGATTCCTATCAGAAAATGGGGTAAGGAAAATGCGAGGATCGGTGGGTCTATCCAGAGCGAAGACGCATGAACGCTCAGGATTCTCCGGGTGGCGTCTGTGACTGAGCCGGGGAAGGAGTTTGCTGAAGGACCTGAAAGTCTTTTTGGGTAATGAAATGACCGTCCGCAAACAAGCGGAACTCATAGCGGCCAGGGCCGGGGAAGAGGAGGTAGGGAATATTCACGCCAAAGTCATGAGTGGCTAACCGGTTATGAATGTCGATAGGCGGCAAGGCGCCTTTTCCCACTACCTGGTTTTGGTCCAGGTAGATGAGTTGGATTTCAAACGAGTACTTGCCTTCTGCGTCGGTTAAGGAAAAGTAAACGCCCATTTGTGGGTGATGGCAAGGGAAGCTTTTCGCCCAGAGATGAGTGAAGGCGCCGATGAGGCTTTTCTTTCCCGTCAGGCTATCGATGATGATCGTGTCGCAGACGAGAAATGCATGAATGATTGGTTTGATGAATTCAGCCATCGTGGGTCTCTCGGTTTCTCCATTTTGCCGACGGACTGTCGGTCTTATTCGATCAATAGGCGGGTACATCCCACGCCCACCAGATACAAGCCCAGAGCGAGGCCGTAGGCAGGCCAGAATCCCAATTTGGGTACTCCCACAATCATGGTTCCCACATAGACAAACCATGGAGGAGAGAGCCAAATCAAATTTTTGGCGAACGACACGGTGGGGCCGCCGCCCGCATTCAGGTATACCAAAATAAAGGTGAGTCCGCTAATGACCGGCAACGTACTGGCCAGGGCGGCCAGAAAGCCTTTGCCATGGCTGCCGAGGTAGGTGGAGACGCTGACCAATAACCCGCCCAGAAAAAAATACACGATATACTTCACGACTTCAGTCATGCCACTGTTCCATGCCTTTCTTGCTGCGTGTGAATGAAGGCCTCGTGGGCTTCCTGTTTGAGCAATGCCCCCTGTCCGGTATACCGGGGTGAAAAATGAAAGACCTCCAATTGTTGCACCTGGGCTTTTCCGGCCAGGAGGCCTGCCTGATGAGCCGTGAGATGGTAGCGATTGGCCGCTTTTTCGGAATCTTGCTCCAGAAATGGCGCCTCACAAAACAGGGTGTCCGCGTGTTGACAGAGCGCAATGATTTTCCGCTCGTTTTCCGTATCATACCGGCAATCGACGACATAGGCGATTTTTTGTCCACGGCTGATGGTCACAAATTGTTTCTTCATATCGCCTAACCGGAATGATCGGGTTTCTTGGCGATGTTCAAAATAGAGCGTCGCGTCCCATCTGTAGGAATCGGGTTGGCCTTCCCATATGAGTCGCTTGACCTCTTTGAGCCAGGAGCCGACGGGAAGCCCGGCTTCATGCAGACGCACCTTATTGATGTTGATGTGGAACGGTTCTTCGATGGCAAACGCCAAGGATGGAATACGATGGTTCAGTGCGGTGGCCTTGATGGATAACGCGGGTTCCTGGAGCACTGAGAACACTTCGGTGTGATCCGCGGGAATTGGGGCATGGGGGTGGCATCGAAACCCGTCTTTGGCATGGAAGTCGGCCTGTTCGCGGTGGTCCGGATAAAATTCGTGCACCTCCAGGCTTAACGGGTATCCGTCAACTAGATTCCAGGTATACCCCTTGAGTTTTCCCTCTACATTGGCAATGAGTCCTGGAGGACCGAAAAGCCTCAGCCGCTTTCCTCTTCCTAGCGCCACGCGAACCAACCGGTCAAAGCCGATAAAGTGATCCATGTGGGTATGGGAGAGAAAAATATCCTGAGCGCGCAGGAGAGAGGTGGGACTGAGGGCGGAATTATCCCCCAAATCAAACAAGAGGGCCCGCCGGCTCCACCGGATTTCAAGATAGAGGCCCGGGTCACCAAAGGCGTCATTCACGAGATGTGGAGAAAAGGAGGGAGTCATATGAGGAGTGAGCGGATTGTGAGATACTCAATAATGACTTCCATGGCATGAGCGGTGATGGGGATATACAGGTTCCTGGTATAGAGCCAGATTCCTCCCCAGATCAGTCCGTCCCATAAGGCGATCCAATGAAGAGATTGGAAGGTGACGACCATGAACGGGTCAAACGCGAAGATCAGACTGGATAGGCCCAGCGCCAGTGCTTGCGCGACGAATGGTCTTTGGGCAAAGACGGGACAGGTGGTAAGGAGGGCGGTGAATCGTCCCAGTAAAAATCCTCGGAAGTTGACCTCGACCCCAATGGCAATGAGGAGAATGAACCACGGGACCATGAGGGCCGGGGATAGATGGGCATGCGGAGTCTCACGAAGAAATCCGATTTCGATATCCAGCAAAGGGGCGCCATACAGAATCAAGACAGTGTTCAGGCTCCCCAGAATGAGCCCCACCCCTAGGCCTTTCCAGATCCCGGTAGAGATTTTCCCGTATTCCAGCCCGAGTTTGGCCGGTATATCCCGATTGCGAACCGCCCAAAGGGTGAGGCAGGCATAAGCCGATAGTTGGGGAAGAAATTGCCAGGAACGTTGGGCCTGTGCATGAGCTGGGAGGAGGTAGAAGAAGGCGGTCGCCAGCAGGGGAGTGATGACCAAAGCCGTCCACAATTCTGGCGGGTGTGCGGCGACCCTTCGATCGTACTCTATGATCGCTTCGGTTCGTTGTTCCTCTTGTCGCCTCACGACTCCATGTATCCTTTCACGATTATGGCTATTGGTATCGTAAGGCTTCAGCCGGATCGAGTTTCGAGGCCTTGATGGCCGGGAACAGACCAAAAGTGACTCCCACGGCGATGGCAAAGAGAAAGGCAATCGCAATGGCCGATGGCTGGATCACTGCTCCCCAGTCCCCTCCGCCTGGCATGGCTTGGGCCACCATATTGCCAAACCCGTAGGCGGCGACAATGCCCACTACAATTCCTACGGTGCCTCCGACGATGCTGATCGTGGTGGATTCGATCAGAAATTGCAGGAGAATGTCCCGGCGCTTAGCCCCGATGGCTTTTCGCAAGCCGATTTCACGTGTGCGTTCCGTCACGGTGACCAGCATGATATTCATAATGCCAATCCCGCCGACCAGCAAGGCGACAAGAGCAATGCCACTTAAGACGATCCGGAAGGTCCAGATCGTTTGCTCCACGGCACCCAGAAATTCGCCTTGATTACGAATGAAAATGTCATCCACCCCATCATGGCGTTGTACGAGGAATTGGTGGAGTTCTTCGGTGATCTCCGGCATCCGTTCCCGTTGGGGCACGTGAAGGATCAGAAAGCGAATTTTATTGGTTCCCGTAAAAAACCGCATGCCGGTCGTGATGGGTATAAACATCATTTCATCATAATCCTGCCCGTAAATTTCTCCTTTGGGCTCCATGACACCGACGACGGTAAACCGGTGATCGCGTATTTTGACCTCCTCCCCAAGTGCCGGTGAGGAGCCAAAGAGGGCTTGAGCCACGGTTTGCCCGAGCACGATCGTGCGATGCCAATCGTGGAGGTCGGTTGATGTGAGAAATCGGCCACTGGCAGGGTGGAAGTTGCGGATCGTACTGAATTCTGGAGACGTGGCCGTCACCCGCCCGCTATAGTCCCGATCCCCGGCCTTAATCTTTTGATCAATTTCGAGAACCGGTGCGACATCCAATTCGGGAAATCGTTCCCGGATGGCCAACGCATCTTCATAACGCAGTTGGGTGTTCCTTCCTGCAAAGATCCGGCGTTCCTCCACGGTTAACCGTTTTTTCCACACAAAAAGTAAATTGGTGCCCAAACGTTCGATGGAGTTGACCAGCCAGAGCTGACCGCCCTCTACAATGGCGATCATGGTGATGACCGAGGCCACGCCAATAATCACTCCCAACATGGTCAAACTGGAACGCAGGAGATTGGCCGTCAGGTTTTTGAGGGCATCTTGGAAAATTGAGCCGATCATGTCTGTTCGCTGGAAATGGGTCGAGCGGACGCTGATAAGTCGGAGGTCTCATCCGCCACGACTTGTCCATCCGATAACGTGATACGCCGGTTAGCCCGCTGAGCAATCGACGGGTCGTGAGTAATCATCACAATAGTTTGACCATCACGATGCAGCGTTTCGAACATATCCAGAATATCCTTGCCGGATTGGGTATCGAGGTTGCCCGTGGGCTCGTCCGCCAATAGCAGTGCGGGGTGATTGGCCAGGGCGCGTGCAATGGCGACGCGTTGTTGCTGTCCACCGGATAGTTGATTGCTGTAATGCAGCAGCCGGTCTTGCAGCCCCACCATCGTCAAGAGTTCCTGTGCCCGGCGATGTTGGGAGACACGGGGAACTCCGGCATACATGAGTGGAAGCTGGACATTATCCAGGGCGGTTTTTCGAGGAAGCAGATGAAACGTTTGGAAGACAAATCCGATTTTTTGGTTGCGAATGGTGGTGAGTCGTGACTCGGAGATGACATTGGTATTTTCTCCGTCCAGCCAGTATTCGCCGCTGGTGGGATGGCTCAGGCAGCCGAGAATGTCCAAGAGGGTCGTTTTTCCACTGCCGGACTGTCCGATGATGGCGACAAATTCCCCGTGATGGATCCGGAGGTCGATCCCTTTGAGCGCCGGAACGGCCACATGGCCGGCTTGATAGGTTTTGGTCACGGCTCGCAGGTCAATCAGCATGATGTCCGTGCTCTGCGTGTTATGAGGCGTGTGGAGAGTCTTTTTTGAACGTCGGTTTGACCACCCGGTCATGTTCTTGAAGGCCTTTGGTCACCACGGCTTGTGTGTCCGTTCGGAAGGCCACCCGCACTTTCCGGGGTTGTGGTTCTCCATGAACCAAGACATCCACCATGTCATCGCCTTTTTCCACCCGAAGGACTTCCAAGGGAATCGTCAGGACGTCTTCGAGTTTTTGAGTGACGATATCAATATTGGCGGTCAACATGGGTTTTAGGGCGGGGTTGGCGTCTTCGATGCTGATGGCGACTTCGTATGTGACAATATTTTCCTCTTTGACTCCCTGCGCGGCAATAGACGACACGCGACCCTGAAAGAGCTGCCCGGGCAAGGCATCCAGGCGGATGTCCACTGGTTGTCCTACGGACACGCGAGGAATATTCACTTCATTAATTTTGGCTTTGACCATCATATGAGACAGGTCCGCAAGCCGCATGAGGATCGTCCCTCCGCCGAAGGTGGCGGTTCCTGATGTGATGATTTCCCCGGTGTGGACCAACACTTCGAGAACGGTTCCGGAAGAAGGAGAGCGGACCAGAAATTCTTCCGGCCGCGTGTCTGCCGCCCGTCCCTTCCGGTATCGCTCAAATAATTCCTGATTTCCGCCCAGGGCTAATAAGAGTTGACGCTCTGCCAGATCTAACCGGACTACGGCTCGTTGATAATCCTGTTGGGATGTTTCCATTTCCTTCTGGGCGATATACCCTTTCTTAAAGAGGGATTGCGATCGGACCCAATTGCGTTGGGCCATCTCCACGTTCAGTCGCTCTTCTTGAATCGCGGCGCGTAATTGGGCCACCTGCCGGGCCTGGCTTGGCTCCTGGCGGATAATGGCCAAAATTTGATCTTTGTGTACGGGCTGTCCTGTTCCGACGCGAATGTCGGCGACTTCTCCGGAGAACTGCGATTTAATCTCAATGGTTTGTGAGGGCTGAATCGTACCGGTTTCCGACACTCTGGTTTGGAGGGAGGTCCGAATGACTTCGATGGTGGCGGGGGGTGGTTTCTCTGCCGAGTCGGAATTGGAGACGGGGAGATACCAATACACCCCTATGCCGGTGGCCATGGATACGACCAGGAGGGTCAGCCACAGTTTTCGCTTCATAAACGGGATCATGATCCTTTGCGTAATTCAGAGTGCGCTCTTACATGGTAACAGGCCTTCTCAACTTCTGGGAACTGTTGTCTGACCGGATGCAGAGAACGTCCTGGGAAAAACGGTGTTACTTGATCGTGATGTCGTAATGGTCGAAGGAGGAGGCGGAGACCAGGCGGAGATTGGAGAGAGCCTGGTTATAATCCAGGATCGCCCGTAATTCCTTCCCTTTGGCTTCCGCGAGGTCTCCTTGAAACTGTAGAACGTTTCGTGTGGTGGTCAGGCCAAGATTCAGGCGTTCTTGTTCGGCTTTGAGCTGCCGTTCCGAGAGGGTTCTGGCTGTTTGCGTCGTGCGGATACGTTTGTAGTTGGTTTGGACCCGGCGAGCGGCCTCTTTGACGTCCAGGATAACTTGTTGCCGCATCCGTTGCAGCAGGGTCTGATTCTGTTGGGCCTCCAGGATGCGTCGTTTATATTGGCTTTCTGCAGAGCGATTGCCGAGTGGATAACTCAGGACCAGGCCTCCTCCCATGTTGTAATAATTCGTGCTGCCGAGCCGGTCCCAACTATCCCTCGGATTGTTCCCGAGTCCCCCAAGCCCGATGCCGCCTTGGAACGATAAATCCGGTAAGAGTTGGTTCTTGGCAAATTGTGTTTGGGCGCCAGCCGATTCCAGATTTTTCTTGGCTTGTAAAATCTCTGGACGATTGTTCAAAGCCGAGTGAATGGTAGAAGGGAGATGTGCCGCTTCATAGTCATGTTGAGGATTGTCCATGGGGACAATGGGGGTTGTTTGAACCAGGTGATCTTCCCGATGGTTGAGAAGGCGTCGTAGCTGGTCTTCCTGGTCTTCCACGGCTTTTTGGGCAATTAAGACCTGTTCCACCCGCCCGGCTACTCCTGCTTGGGCTTGAAGGGCTTCAACGTCGGCCATGATCCCGGCTTTAACTTTGGCTCGGTTGCTCGCCAAGAGTTCTTCCGCCGCTCGCAGGGTAGCCTGTGCCACTTTCAGATTTTCTCGGGTAAACACCAATTCCCAATAGGCTTGTTCGATTTGACTGATGACCGTTTGGACCTGAAGGAGAAAGCCTAAGTATTCGATGGCCGCGGCGTTTCGGGCCAGCACGATTAGGGTGCCATTGACAGAGGACCCGAAGTTTCTTAAGAGCGGTTGGGTGAGATTGAAGAGCAAATTACTGCCATAGGATGGGTTAAACAGGAAGGCATTTGGCCCAGCTACGGAATTGCGGTTGGTATCGAAGGTCAGGTCGTAGGTCCCGCCGGTGAGAAGTTTTTGATTGAGTGCAAGGCTAAAATGCGTGTCGTTTTGGTCAAACTTGGCTGGGTCCGATCCTAGGGGGACTCCCCCAAATCCAAAGACGGGGCGGTTGAGCGGAGAGACGGTGCGATCATAACGGCCGTTTAGTTGCACAGTGGGGTCAAATTGGGCTTGCTGAAACACGATATCCGTTACCCGGATATTTCGGGTATGACGGCTGACGGAGATGTCTAAATTATTTTCCAGCGCATGCAGCACAGCCTCTTTCAGCGTCAAGGTGATGACGGTGTCCCGAGGCACCAAGTCAGAGAGTGAGGACTCCTGCTGGAGCGGATCTTCTGATGTTTCGGAAGTGAATGAGGCGGACCAACCATGAGGGCTGGGCAGGACCAGGCATAAGACTATCGTGCTGATGCCTAACACACTGGAGATGGGGGAGTGAGCCAACATACTGCCAGGGGTGAGGGGAATGTTCTGAACATTTCCTTACGCTCCCACAGGCTAACAAACACTCATTGGATACGGCAAGAACACCGGCAGGCACAATGCGTTTCCCGGCTCAGAGGAATTATCCAAAGGTCTTGTGCCATTCCGGGAAAAATGCGTATCATCGGAGAATATGCCCGAAATTTTATGTCTTTATTTAGGGGAATAGGAAAGGTTATGAATGTACATTCAGATACGTCCAAGGTACCGAATCCACTCTTTCGCCACATGATCATCCATAATCCTGGAGCATGCACAGTGCGGGGGAAATCCATGCCCCTGTGGGGAAACATCGGAGTTTTTATTCTGGGGGGATGTTTCCTCCTTTCATCAAGTTTGTCTTTTGCCGCCGATCAACCTCAAGAATTGCCCAAGCCGGATTTAAAAGCCACGCCTCCGGTTTTTCAAGAATGGAATTTTGAATCTAGTTCCACCGATACGCTGCCGGATGGATTTCACATTTTCAGTGGAGGCGGAGCCTCGACTGAAGGATGGGCTGTCCATGAAGATTCCAGCGCTCCCAGCCGGTCGCACGTGGTTCGTCAATCGTTGGCTTGCCAGAATCCGGACTGTTACCAGCTGTTTGTGGCGGACAACATTCAGGTGGATTATGTCGATATTTCGGTTCGTTTGAAAATGTTGTTGGGGTCTCCATCAGGGTATGCAGGGTTGGCCTTCGGTATTCAAGATGCCAAGAATTTTTACGCTACCGTCGTGCATCCGGAAAGTAATCATGTGGTGGTGTATGCGGTGAAGGAGGGAGTGCCAACTGAGATCGCTAAGGCGGAATTAATTCCCAATGATATTCCATGGCATTTTTTACGGATTCAACGATACACCATTGTCAGTAAGGAAGTGATCGAAGTCTTTTTCGACCACCATATGTTGCTATCGTTTTGGGACGGGTCATTTAGGGTTGGCAAAATAGGCTTGGTGGCGATGGGGAACACTGGTTTTGCCTTTGATAATCTGCGGGCCATGGAATTATTGACCCAGCGCCCATTTTCCCGGCCTTCCGCGTATTAGGATTAGGGGAGCGAGCGAGGGGAGCGAAGTTTGGGCTTGAGGAGTTCCACCATGGTTTCGGGGTCTTTCGCGACCAGGAGAAGCTGGCGGTTGGCCTGTGAGACAAATCCTTGTGAAACCTGATGGTCGAAAAACCCTAACAGACCATCAAAAAATCCAAAACAGTTGAGTATTCCGCACGGCTTGTGATGGAGTTGGAGTTGTGCCCACGTCAGCATTTCGCAACATTCCTCCAATGTGCCGAACCCTCCCGGTAAACTAATAAATCCGTCAGCCCGTTTCTCCATCAAGGCCTTCCGTTCGTGCATGCTTCCGACAATATGGGTTTCTGTAAGATTGGGGTGAAGAAGCTCTTTTTCTTCAAGATGGCGTGGTATGACTCCTATGACTTGTCCGCCTTTCTTGAGAACGGTGGTGGCTAATAACCCCATCAGGCCAATATTGCCTCCACCATAAACCAGGCCAAACCCTTCCTGAACAAGCACTTCGCCCAGGCGTTGCGCCACGTCTGCAAAACCGGGGTGAATGCCCGTACTGGATCCGCAAAATACACAAAGATAGGGAATCCTGGGCGTGGGTGAGTTTATGGGGGAATGAGAAGTCACGGTTGTAGACCGTTATGCGGAAAACACGTGGGGAGAGCTTAGACTCATCCTTTAAGAGGGAGGGTTGTCAGGGCAAATGGATTAACCCTTGATCCGTTGACGCGAACCCCCCAATGTAAATGGGGCCCGGTGGCCCGGCCAGAGGCTCCCACTTTGCCGATCGCCTCTCCTTTTTGAACCGGCTGCCCATTTCGTACATTGATCTCGGACAGATGGAAATACATGGAAAAAACGCCTAGGCCGTGATCAAGAACTACCCCTTTTCCCGAAAAAAAATGGTCGACCGCCAGGCTTACGGTACCGCTATTAATGGCGAGAACGGGTGTCCCTTTTGGTGCGGCAATGTCCTCCCCGGAGTGTGGGCGCCTGGGTTGGCCATTGATAATCCGGCGGCTGCCAAAAACCCCGGTGATTTTTCCGTTCACGGGTTCTAGGAATGGGCCATTCCATAAGGGGTCAGTATTTGTATGGTGAAAAGCTCCCGCCATTTCCTTTTGTTCAGCTTTGACGCGCTTGAGGGTCTTTGCATCCAGGTCTACTTTTTCTTTTGGCAGAGTCAGTTTTTGCACAGTATAGTTTTCTTTGATCACCAAAATGGCATAACTTCGGTGTTCGGTTCCGGCCTGAGTACTGATATGGACGGATAATTCCTGGGACCCCTCCGGATCTTCCATGTCGAGGCCTACCAGTCCGGCAAAGGTGCCGTCGTTGAGATGGAAAAAAGGGATTTTCCGTTTAAGAAAAGTCCCGCTGACATTGGCCTGGGGATCGGAAATCGGGACTTCGACCCACAGGATCTGTCCCTGTTTGCCGCTCAATTGTCCGTCGGCACCCGGACGATGCCGTTCGGCACTTGGCACGATTTGGATCGGGAAGATACTCGCAATAAGAAGGCAGATAATGAACAGTTTTCGGCCCGAATACCAGGGAGTGGGGGTAAACCCCTTTGAAGGGATTGGATTCAGGGATACAGGCGATTGTGGGGAACCTGGCTCAACAGTTCCTCTACTCGGCGATTGAAAGGGCAAAACGGGTCCATGCACAGGATGGTTTCCTCCCAGTATCCATTGAGTTTCAAATACGTCCAATCTACAGTATAAGACCGATTTTTCGCTCGAGCAAATCTGATGAAATCCCCCCGTATTTTGGCTCTGGTCGTTTGGGGGGGGATAGTTTGTGCCTGCTGGATCGCTTCCTCATCTACCATTTTTCGGATGTTATGGCGTTCAGCTAAAAGGTAGTACAGACTTCGACCCCGATGCACGTCATGATATTGTAAGTCCATCATTCCTAAGCGCGGGTCATCCCATCCGCACCGTTTTTTGTCCATATAGGTTTCCATAATCCATTTTTTGGTGATCCAATCAATCTCCCGGACAAGTTGCATCGGCGATTCTTCCAAAAGATTGAGCACGCGCCCCCATTCTTGATGGACCTCCGTCATGATTTTATTCGGCGGTTGGGAGGCCAGATGTTCTCCGCTCCGCTCCCAGAACAATCGTTGAATGTCCAAGGCCGTGAGTTCCCGTCCATCCTCGAGTTTGACGGTACGTTTCAATGTCGGATCCCGGGAAATATCCCGGATCGCTTTCACCGGTTCCTCCAACGCAATGTTGGGGATGGTATAGCCATCCTCCAACATCGAGAGGACGAGGATGGCCGTGCCGACTTTCAGGAATGTGGCAAATTCCGACATGTTGGAATCCCCAAGGATGATGTGCAGTCGGCGGAACTTTTCCGCGTCGGCATGGGGTTCGTCACGCGTGTTGATGATGCTTCGTGAGGAGGTGGTAGACGAGGAGGTTTTTTCGTGGATGTGTTGGGCGCGCTGGGATATGAAAAATTGGGGCTTCCCCGACACTTTCAGGACTTTTCCCGCGCCGGAGAAAATCTGTCTTGTGACAAAGAATGGGATGAGTTGTTCGCTCACCTTCCAGAAATCCACATCACGACGCATCAGGAAATTTTCATGACAGCCATACGTGTTACCCAACGAATCCGTATTGTTTTTGAAAATAAAAATTTCCCCCGAAAGGCCTTCTTCCCGCAGGCGCTCTTCCGCGATAGGAAGACAGCTTTCGAGAATCCGTTCTCCGGCCTTATCGTGGAGGACTAAATCGATGAGGTCGTCGCATTCCGGGGTGGAATATTCCGGATGGCAGCCTGTGTCCTGATAAAATCGAGCCCCGTTTGTTAAAAACGCGTTGGATGGCCAGCTGTTGGGAATGAGCCCCTCGAAGATATAGCCCAGAATTTTTTCGATGGGAAGATAGACGCGACCGTTCGGAGAGAAGGTCAACCCATATTCGCACTCCAGGCCGAATATTCGTTTGATCATGAATGCACTCTCCTGAGGTCCTAGGGGGAGGATACACCCCAAGTGGGGATTGTTCAACTTTGGAATCGAGATGGAGGGAAGGGAGAAGACGCTATTCCAGAATGCGTCTGGCTTCCTGGATAGGGAGCCGGCGAAATTTCCTACCCTTTCGGGTACGATCCAAGATTGCGACCTCTAGTCCTTCCAGGCTGGGTTTCAGGTCTGAAACCCGTTCAAACGCGCTATGACAGAGAGTCAGTGCGTCTTTAAGGGAAGGACAGTGCTCAGGCGATTCTTTACGCAGCAGGGTTAAAATGGCTTCCGAGCGTCCACCGATGGCGGTAAAACGTTGTTCATCCACAATGCTTCCATCAAAGGAAATTCGATACAGTTCATTGTGTTCGGCGGTTTCTCCGACTTGGGCCAAAAGCAGCTCGACCTCATAGGGCTTCATTTCCTGGCTGAAGATGGTCCCGAGCATTTGTGAATACCCATTGGCTAGAGAGCGTGCGGTCACATCTTCTCGACTATACATCATCCCTTTGACGTCGGCATGTTGAATGCCAGCTTTTCGCAGACTTTCAAACTCGTTGTATTTTCCGGCTCCGGAAAAGGCGATATTGTCATAGATTTCTGAAATTTTAAACAATGAGTTGCTGGGGTTGTCCGCAACAAACAGCACTCCATCCGCATACTCCATAGCTATGATGGAGCGGCCTTTGGCAATGCCTTTTTTGGCATACTCCGCCCGGTCTTGCATCATTTGTTCAGGGGAAACGTAAAATGGTAAGGCCATTCGTTATTCGTCCTGATGTCGGTTCATAAGGGGTTCGCATAATGCCGCGATGACGGATTCCTCCACGTCCCGAACTCCCTGGTGATCGACAAGTTTCATTGTGGGATAAATTCGTCTGAAAAGATCTGGTCCGCCGGTCCCTACATCTTCTTCCGCAGCATTCACCAAGGCCCGCAGGGCCACCTGAATGGCGTCCTGCTCTGAAAGCCGTTTTTTGAAATGCTCCTTGAGAGTCAGGCGGGCGTCTTTGCCGCCTGATCCTACTGCGTGAAAGTCTGTTTCTTCATACCGTCCGCCCGTGATGTCATATTTAAAAATTCGACCAATGGCCCGTTTTTGGTCATATCCCACGAAGAGTGGAATCACTACTAATCCTTGGAGGACCATGGGAAAGTTGGCCTTGACCATTTGTCCAAGGCGATTCGCTTTTCCTTCACAAGTCAGCGGTTGGCCATCGAGTTTTTCGTAATGCTCCAATTCGATCCGAAAGAGTTTCGCCATTTCCACGCAAGGGCCTGCGGCCCCCGCAATGGCCATGGCTGAATAATCATCGGTCTGGAAGACTTTTTCCATTCTCGTCGACGCAATTTGATACCCTTCCGTGGCCCGCCGGTCTCCGGCGATCAGCACTCCGCCTTGGTAGGTGAAGGCGAGGACGGTGGTGCCGTGGGGAAGTGCGGGGGCTTGGTGTATGGAAGTTCCGCTATGGGGAAGAGATTGTTGAGTCTGAGCTTGCCATGTGGCCATAGGCAGCAATTCCGGTTTATGGACCGAAAGATACTGGTAAAAGCTGGAATGCGTATCCCAGGAAGATGGCGGCCCAATGGGTGAATTAACAGACATGGGATATTTGGCTTGGCCTCAGTTGGTATATCCGGTCACTTTATAAGATTATGTGGTCAGGCGTGATATTAGCTGATCCACCGTTTCAATGTCTTGGAACAATTCCGTTGTCAGTTGCTGTGTTCCGCGATAAGGATCCAGTAATGGAATGCGCTTGATGGACTGGTTGCCGGTGTCGAATAATACGGAGGTCCAGCTCATTCCATAGATTTGCCGGGGAAATTTCTTGAGACAGGCCCCTCGAAAAAACGCTCTGGTTTGAGTGGGAGCCGAGCTACGGGCTCGAGTGATTTCTTCATCGTGTGTCAGGCGTTCGATTTTCCCAGTCCGTTCCAATGTGGCATAGAGGCTTTTGGACGGCCGAATATCATGATATTGCAAGTCCATCATGGCCACCCGTGGGTCATCCCATTGGCACCCTCTGCGATCCCGGTAGGAGGTGATTAAGTCGTACTTCGCCACCCAATCCAATTCCCGGCGTAATAACCGGGGATCTCGCTCCAATGTATCCAGGACGGATTCCCATCGAATAAGAATGTCTTTGGTGATGGGGGAACATTCCCTGGTGGTGTAAAATCGATGTGCGGCATGCAAGTATTCACGCTGAACTTCGATGGCTGTGGTATGTCGGCCGTTATTCAAATCCAGTGAACCTTTAAACGTCAAGTCACGGGACACTTGTTTGATGGCACGCACGGGGTCCGATAAGTCAAGGGAGGGAAAGGTTCCCTCCTGTTCCAGCATTTCCATGACGATGGCGGTTGTCCCGATTTTTAAAAAGGTGGAGATTTCGGCCATATTGGCATCTCCCACGATGACATGCAGCCGGCGATACTCGGCCTGACGAGCATGGGGTTCATCACGGGTGTTGATGATGGGACGACCAACCATGGTGTTCAAGTCCAGCAGGCATTCAAAAAAATCGGCCCGTTGTGATAATTGAAAGGAAACCGGATCAGTCCCGTTTTCGGCGCCGACCTTCCCTGCTCCACAAAATATTTGGCGAGTGACAAAAAATGGAAGAAGTACCGTCGCAAGACGATCAAAGGCAATCCGACGGGGCAACAGATAGTTTTCATGATAACCAAAACTATTGCCTTTCCCGTCCGAATTGTTTCGATACACCAGGAATTCGTCGGATCCCAGACTGTTATTTAATTGAGTCAAGCAGTCTGCCACGATCTGGTCACCGGCTCGTTCGTATATGAGGGCCTCACGGGGATTACTGCATTCCGGTGTGGAGTATTCGGGATGCGCGCCGTCAACATACAGACGACCGGCGTTTGGGAGGATTTTGTTCAACTGGCGATTATAATGTGGGCCAGGACGTTCTGGTTCTCCTTCGACGCGGTACCCTCGAGCATCCCAAAATGGATTTTCATTCTCGTAATCCCAGAGTGCGTCCGGTGCCGGTAGCCCAGGACATTGGGCGATCAAGCGGAGTGAATTAGCCACGGGATCAGGAAGGTGTGGGGAGCGCGCAATGATACCGTATTCTGTTTCCGTGCCGATAATGCGTAACAAAGAAACCTCAAAAGGGGTTGGAGTCGTTTAGAAATAGTGGCCGACACTCATGGTTTCAATTTCTCTGGATTCCGATTCTTCATCGGTTAGGGTTCGGACATGGACGATTTTTTCGCCTTTTTTCCCGGCAATCTTGGCCCAGTCATCCGGATGGGTGGTATTGGGGAGATCTTCCTGCTCCTTGAATTCTTCCCGTATGGCCTTGAGGAAGTCTTCCTCTTTCAGGCCTTTTTCTCCTCCCGCAATAGACCGTTTGATAGACAGTTTTTTTGCACGTGACACAATGCCTTCAATGAGGGCCCCACTGGCAAAATCTTTGAAATAAACGGTTTCCTTTTCCCCATTGGCGTAAGTGACTTCGAGAAACTGGTTTTCTTCCGTTTTTGCATACATGGACTCTACCGTTGCCTCGATCAATTGCTGGCAGTAGGCTATCCGATTCTGATGTAACGGGGCCAAGCCCGATTCAGCCAGTGGCAGGTCGGCACTCAAGTATTTGGTGAGAATCTCCTTGGCGTTCTGCTTATCCGGGCGCGGGATCTTGATTTTGATATCCAGGCGGCCAGGGCGTAGGACGGCGGGGTCGATCAAATCCTGTCGGTTACTAGCTCCAATGACAATGACATCCCGGAGGCTTTCCACTCCGTCAATTTCTGCAAGAAACTGGGGAACGATGGTGGATTCGATATCTGAGGAAATCCCCGTGCCACGTGTTCGGAACAAGGCATCCATTTCATCAAAAAAGACGATAACCGGATTTCCGTGAGAAGCCTTTTCTTTGGCTTTCGCAAAGACTTCACGAATTTGCCGTTCCGATTCTCCAACATATTTATTGAGGAGCTCCGGCCCTTTAACATGGAGGAAATAACTGCGGACCTCCTTGCCTTTCAAATGGGCCAATTTTTTGGCAATGGAATTGGCAACGGCCTTGGCAATCAGGGTTTTCCCGCAGCCGGGGGGGCCGTACAAGAGCACCCCTTTAGGTGGAGACAACCGGTGTTCGGCGAACAGTTCCGGATAGAGAAATGGCAGCTCCACAGCATCTTTGACTTGTTCCAGCTCTTTGCTCAATCCGCCAATTTGCTCATAGGTAATATCGGGAACTTCTTCGATCACCAATTCTTCCATGTCTGTTTTAGGCAGTTTTTCGATGACACAGCCCGAGCGAGCTTCAAACAAGAGATGATCGCCCACGCTTAAGGTTTCGGGGTCTAAGCTGTCGGATAGTTCCACGACACGTTCATCATCCATATGCAGACTGATGATCGCCCGTCCGTTTTCCATTAATTGTTTTAAATGAGCGATTTCTCCCTGGGGGTCATAGCCTCTGGCTTCGATTACGTTGAGGCCTTCATTGAGAATGACCTCCTGCCCCCGGTGAAGGGAGGCTGGGGATATGGAGGGATGGAGATTGACTCGCAGTTTTCGACCGCCCAATGACACATTCACGGTTCCGTCAGGGTTCGCACTGTAAAAGACGGCAAAGGTCGAAGGCGGGGCGGTAAGTTTATCGACTTCTTTGCGTAAAGCCTCAATGTGGGTTTTGGCTTCCTGAAGGCTGGAGACCAGTCGTTCGTTTTGCCGCTCAGACAGGTGCAGTTTATTCCGGGACTCGTGGAGTTGTTTCAACTCATGCTCCACGTTCTCTAATTCTGTCCGGAGTCGTTGAATCTCATGAGTGTGATCGTCAGATTTTCGTATGCCCATGGTCACCCTATTTGGTCATTATTCTTTTTTTACAATTCGAAACAATACCTCCTTTGAGGGAGCGCTTCGTCCAGCAGGGACAAGGAAACTATTGGGGTAATCCTCATGTGGGGCATGGATAAAAAAGGTTATCACTCCACTTTTTTTCGGGTCATTGTGTCTAGGCGCATTCTATACCTATGACATGATCCTATCGGCATCATGTGAGCAGGTCAAGGAACTTCTTTGTCGCATCCTGAATATTTGGCGCTTGAAGAATTGATGAGATGACCGCAACACCGTAGGCCCCCAGACTTTGTAACTCAGGTACATGCTCCGGTGTAATTCCTCCAATGGCATACACTGGTAGACGGGTGGCGCGGCAAGTATTTTCCAAAACCTGTAATCCGAGAGGGCGACCATACATTCGTTTTGAAGGGGTATCAAAGACTGGTCCCAGGACCACAAAGTCTGCTCCCTCGCCTTCCGCCCTCAAGACTTCTTCCTGTGAATGGGTGGAAACCCCAATCAATCGATCGGGCCCCAACAGCTGACGGGCGATACCCGTAGGGAGACTGGATGTGCGAAGATGCACGCCGGGAGCGTTGAGCGCCAACACGAGATCGATGCGATCGTTAATCAGCCAGTGGGCTTGATGGAGGGTAAAGAGGGGGATCAGATTCTGTGCGAGCTGGTAAAGTTCACGAGTTGATAAATCCTTTTCTCGAAGCTGAATGAGGCGTGCCCCTCCCTCCAGAGCTGTTGTGACGACCGACAACAGGGGGCGCTGGGCAGTTTGGTGACGGTCGGTGAGAAGATAGAGACGAGGCAGGGAGCGAGCGGTCATGCCGATGGTTATAGCATGCCCTCAATTGGACTGCTGGCCGTGGCATATAATTTCCGTGGAATTCTTCCGGCTTTATAGGCTAGACGTCCAGCATCTACGGCATATCTCATGGCTGTGGCCATCATAATGGGATCCTGGGCGCCGGCAATGGCGGTGTTCATCAGCACGGCATCGGCACCATATTCCATCGCCAAGGCAGCATCCGATGCCGTTCCCACCCCTGCGTCCACAATGACGGGAACATCAACGGTCTCCATGATAATTTTCAGATTGTAAGGATTGCGGATCCCAAGGCCAGATCCAATAGGGGCGGCGAGCGGCATGACCGCTGGGCAGCCGATGTCGACTAATTTTTTGGCAACAATAGGATCATCATTTGTGTAAGGAAGGACAATAAATCCTTCCGCAATGAGAATCTTGGCGGCTTCGATCAAACCCGCTGTATCAGGAAACAAGGTGCGTTCGTCCCCGAGGACTTCCAGTTTAACTAAGTTGGATACGCCAGCCGCCCTTGCTAATCGGGAATATCGAACAGCATCCTCCACGGTGTAACATCCGGCGGTGTTGGGCAGGATGGTATATTTTTGGGGATCAATATAATCCAACAAGTTTTCCTGATTTTTGTCGGTGATATTGACCCGGCGAACGGCCACCGTGACCACATCGGCTCCCGAGGCCTCTATGGCTTTTCGGGTTTCCTCGAAGTCTTTATATTTTCCGGTTCCCACCCAAAGGCGAGATCGGAACGTTTGTCCGGCAATGATTAAAGGGTCATGATTCATGTGTGGGGCTCAAGGGTGATAGTGTGAAGGATCGATGTCGACCCACCGCCGATAAAACTGATAATTTCAACCCGATCTCCTTCCGATAGCATCGAAGATCGAAATTGTGATCGATCAAGGATGTTCAGATTAACTTCAACGGCTACTCGGTCCGGTTGAAGTTCAAGATCCTGGAGAAGAGAAAACACCGAGAGGTCAGAGGTCACCTCCCTCGGCTCTCCATTCAGCATTATCCTCATGTTGAGTCACTGTTCGATTTTTTTGTGTCGGAAAATTCAATGGATTTATCCTACGGGAGGGTCGAAATTCTTGTCAACGAAACGGCTAAAATCTTCAGGAGAGGAACTTTGTCTAGTAAAGGGCATGGCCCCTGTCATACAATAAATTTATATCTTCATGATGCATCTTCGGTGAGCGTGAAGAAACGTCGTCCGAATCGTTAATGTTATGAACACCATTAATCAGGAATTAGCCGCGTTATTCTCCTCCATGGCCGGTCTTCTGGATGTTCGTCATGAAAATCCCTATAAGGTCAGGGCATACCGTCGGGCAGCAGAAACGATTCGTGATCTTTCCGAAGAGATTTCGGATTTGTGGAAACGAGATGCGTTACAAACGCTCCCTGGTATTGGAAAAGATTTGGCAGCGAAAATTCAGGAATATTTGACGACGGGGCGTATTCGAGCCTATGAGGAGCTGAAGACGCCATTGCCAGAGGTGGTTCGAGAATGGATCGCTTTGCCGGGATTTTCAGAGCCTATCGTCCATGATTTATTTTTCCGACTAGGGATTAGCACCTGGGAAGATCTCGAGGCGCTTGCCAAGTCCCATATGCTACGAACCTTGCCCGGATTAAGTGCGCCCAGTGAAGAGATAATCGCGGCGATTCACCAACGACGTGTTGCATGTGGAAACGTGTGACCGAGGGATTGTCTCCAGGGGTTATCATAAGGAATTGAAAGGGCCAGAGAAAATCCTTCGGTCAAGAGTGCAAGAATGTTTGCTGAGAGTCTGAAGCTCTCAACCGTCATTAACCCTAAGAGGATGTGATTACATGGCCATTGAAGCATTTGTACTCATGGAAACAACAGGCAATCATACCAAAAGTGCCTATAAAACCCTTACACGAATCACTGGCGTAAAAGCTGTTTATCCGGTTACGGGACCTTTCGACCTCATTGCCCAGGTTGAAGCCGATACCCTGGAGGACCTCAACGAGTTAGTCATGACTCGGATACGAGGAGTGGATGGGGTCACCAAAACGAATACCGCCATTGTCCTCAATCTCTGAGTCGCCATGACCCCATTTTCTGCCGGTTGCAGGTATAGGTCAGGCGGCTGGCTTCAGTTGTTTGAAGACCTTCCAGGATTTCAACATTTCAACGGCTTTTAATAGTTGGGCATCTTCCTGGGGAACAGGTTGAGGGCCGTCTTTGTCAACCTCTTGTGCTTTCTCGGGCTCAGTGACCTTTGCCGGTGCAGGCGTCGGTTTAGACTTATCAGAAGAAGACGGGTCTTTTTGACCTGAATCGCCTTCCTGTTTTGCTACCTGCGTCGGTTTTTTGGGATCAATGACAATGTCGGGTTGAATCCCAATGCCATGAATGGATTTCCCATTGGGCGTATAGTATTTGGCAGTCGTGAGGCGAAGTCCTGAACCATCGGATAAGGGAAGAATGGTTTGGACCGATCCCTTTCCAAAGGTTGTGGTGCCGATAATAACAGCTTTCCCCCAATCCTGCATGGCTGCAGCCACGATTTCTGAGGCACTGGCTGAGCCGTGATTAACGAGAATAATCATCGGATATTGGTAATTTTTGCTAGTGGTTCGTGCGCGGTACTCGTCCTTCTTGCCATTTCGCCCTTGAATAGACACAACCATCCGACCCGCATCCAGAAATTGCTCTGAGACTCCAACGGCAGCGGTCAGGAGGCCACCTGGGTTATTACGGAGGTCGATGATCAGACCTTGAATGTCTTTGGGGGCCAACTTTTCAATTTCGGTTGTCAGATCTTCGGAAGTTGATTCCTGGAATTGATTGATTCGAACATAGCCCAAATTACCTTCCAGTAATTTCGAGCGAACACTTTGGATTTTAATGATGTCCCGTGTGAGGGTGAAGTCCAACGGATTTTCCACGCCTTCCCGTTCCACGGTTAAATTGACCGACGTGCCACGCGTTCCGCGCATACGCTGGACGGCTTCCATTAAGGTCAGATCTTTTGTGGGTGTCTCGTCTACTTTGGTGATGATGTCACCGGCCTGAATCCCGGCGGTATAGGCGGGGGTGTCCTCAATCGGAGCAATGACGGTCAGGCGATTGTTTTTCACGCCGATCTGAATGCCTAAGCCTCCAAATTCCCCCTTGGTTTCAACTTGCATTTCTTTAAACATGTCCTGGGTCATAAATGAGGAATGTGGGTCAAGGCTGGCCAACATGCCTCGTAAGGCCCCATGGACCAAATCCTTGGTTTGAGTTTCCTCCACGTAATGCTTTTTGACTTGCGATAAGACCTCCGCGAAAATCTGCAAATCCTCGTAAGTTTCACTGGCATAGCCTATCCGGTCCCCACCTTTGCCAATCAAAATGCCCAGGAAGAGAATCGCGGTTAAGGTGAGGCCGGAAATGAGAACCGTAGAAAACCGTTCTTTTGACATGGAAAGTTCCTTCTTTCAGTTAAGCCCTTACCGTTGTTTTGCCAGCCACTTCAGTGGGTCGATTGGAGTCGTGCCCTTTCGTAATTCAAAATACAGGGTATCTTCTTGCGCTAATCCCGTCTCGCCGGTCTCTCCCAATTGATCCCCGGCTTTGATGCGGTCGTTTTCTTTCACCATCAATTTTGATGCATGTGCGTAAAGGGAGTAAAACCCGTTGCCATGATCCACAATGGCGACGAGTCCGTAACCTTTCAACCAGTCGGCATACACCACTGTTCCATCAGAAATGGACTGAATGGGAGTGCCTTCCCGAGCTTTGATTTCAATCCCCTTTTTATTGACAAAGGTGTCGAACGTGGGATGTTTTTGCCGTCCAAAATAGGATACCACTTTTCCCTCTGCCGGCCAGAGGAACGATCCTGCCGCCGGGACCTTCCCGGGGACTTGCCGCATTCGCGCTTGGGCAACTTGGAAGCGTTTATCCAATTCTTTGACCAAGCGATCCACTTCTTCGGCCGATCGTTGCAAATCCTCCAAGGTGCGTTCATGCAGAGTTTTTTCACGGGACAAACTCGTCAGGACTGTTCGCTTGGATTGTTTCAGCCCTGAAATTTTGTGAATAGAGTTATTGGTTGCTTCATGCAATGTCAGTAAGGCCTCTCGGGCCTGGGTTTGTTGTTCGGTAAGAGCCTGGAGCCGACCCAGGTTCTGTTGAAATTCTCGGACAAGCTGATCTTCCCGTTGAGCCACCCATGAGACAAAATCCATTCGATTGGCAATGTCGGAAAATGACTCTGCGGCAAACAAGGATTGCAAGTACCCGGATCGGCCTTCGATATAAAGGAGCCGGAGTCTGGCGGCAATCGAGGATTGATGGGATTGAATGTCTTCTCCAATAGTCTGAATTTGGCTGGTGAGGCCGGCCAATTCGGTATCCTTTTCTTGGATTTGCTGGTCGATTCGTTTGCGGTCCTTTTTATGCTGATGCAGTTGCCGATCAAGTTTTTCAATGTTTTTTAACACTGACCCATGTTGTTTCTCTACTTGTTTCGCCTGTTCTTGAGTTTTTTGAATTTCTTGGTTGAGTTGTTCCAACCGTTGGCGTTCCTGAGAAATTTCTTCCTTAATGGAAGAGGAGTTGGCGGCCCACACTGTGCAGAGTCCGCTCATGGTTCCCAGGAAGCTCAGTAATCCTGTGAGGAAGCAAATGGCCCTGTGTCGTATCATCGTATTTTCATCCATCCGAGCATGGTGGCCAGGGTGCCCAGACAGCCGAGAACGATTCCCCCGGCCAGAAGTGTGAGAGAAAAGGGAAGGGGAAAGAATTCAAAGGTGGTGGAGAGGCTACCCATGAGGTGGAGACTTTCAATTTTCTGTGTAAAAACTTCAAAGCCGCTACGCAAAAATCCAATGGCGACCCCACCGCCTAGGGCACCCAACAATGCCCCTTCAATTAAATAAGGAATACTGATAAACAGACTGGTTGCCCCAATAAGCCGAAGAATTTCCATTTCTTCTTGCCGGGTATAAAAGGCCAGTTGCACGGTGTTGGCAATAATCGCCATCGAGGCTATGGCCAGGATAACGCCGATGATCAGGGCGCCCCATTGGAGATACGTCACCACTAAGGTTAATCGAGCGATCCAATCCCGGTTATACCGGACCCGTTCGATATCAGGGTGTTGCTGAAGTCGGTTGACAAATTGAGTCATGATATCCGTGGCAGGTGTCGTGGGAGCCATACTCAGAACAAAAGAGGCGGGAAAGGGATTGTCAGGCAACCCTTCCAAGAGATGGGTTTCCTGAGGGAATTGTTGTTTGAAATCTTCAAGCGCCTGTTGTTTGGATATGGAGGTTAGTGAATCCACGACTTGATCAGATTTTAACAGTTTTCCCAATGCATCAAGTTTCGCGGGCTCAAGCCCGTCTTTGGGATAGACAATTATCTGAATGTTATGTTGAATGCGTCCCAATAAAGTATTGACATTGTGATACAGCAGCAGAAAAACCCCAAAGCTAGTAAGAGTAAATGCGGTCGTTAGCACCCCAATGAATGTGCCCGTCCGATGAGTGCGGATACTGATGAAGGCCTCCCGTAGGAAATACCAGAGGCGTCTCATGCATAGACTCCCTGGTCGGCCATTAAATGTCCGCAATCTAACCGAAGAAGCCGTCCATTCATGTGTTCCACCACTTGGCGGTTATGTGTGGCCATAAGGATGGTGGTGCCTTTGGCGTTGATACTTTTAAAAAGGTCTGCGATTTCCATGGTGAGCTGGGGGTCAAGGTTCCCGGTTGGCTCGTCCGCCAACAAAATAATTGGAGTATTGACAATCGCTCGGGCAATACAGGCCCGCTGTTGTTCCCCTGCCGAGAGTACCGAGGCGCGGGCTGTTTGTTTGTGATCCATGCCGACCGCTCGAAGAGCCTCAGCCACTTTTCTCCGGGATTCAAAGATGGAGAGGCCACGAATAATTAATGGCAACGCCACGTTTTCAAAGACGGTCCGGTGAGGAAGAAGTTTGAAGTCCTGGAGGACAAATCCCATCGTTCGGCGGTGATACGGAATATCGCTCCGACGAAGCCTGGCGATATTGCGGTTTTGAACTAATATTTGTCCGTCATCCGGGGGCACGGAACCGAAAATGAGTTTCAGGAGCGTGGTTTTTCCTGCGCCGCTTGGACCGGTTAATAAGACGCACTCGCCTTTTTCAATGCGAAGGGAAATATCCGTAAGGGCGATTCGACCCTCAAAATATTTTGTTACATGGAAGAGTTGGATCATGAGATACGATTAAGCACGTAGGCAATAGTGACAGGGCCGGGCGTGTAATGCCTTCACAAGTCCCTCTCTCCATCATTGATGCCCGGGTCGCCAGACTCTGGTAACGTGGCCACCTTTTTCGCCTGTTCTCTGAGCCTGTTCTGTTAATTTACCATTGCCAGTCGGAGCTGGAAACCTCAAATGCATTTTCCATGTGAGTAATTTGCGGGGAAAGACCTGCAGACTCCGAAACAAGGATCACATCAAATCGGCATGGGCAATTGGAAAGGGCCTGTTTGGCTAGATACGCCAGAGCCAATTTGATTAATTGGCGCTGTTTATGGGGGGTAATCGCATGGGAGGCGCCGCCGAAACGTTCCGTACGTCGACCTTTGACCTCCACAAAGACCAGTGTGGGACCATCCTGGGCGATCAAATCCAGTTCTCCATGGCCGATTCGCAGGTTTCGCTCCAAAATGCGATAGCCTTTACGACGAAGACAGTGTTCAGCCAAGGCCTCGGCAGAGCGACCGAAATCTTTTGGGGAATGTGTCACGGATGGTGAGGAAAAGAAGTACAGGCTTGAACCGGTTTGAAGCTGTGCCGATGGGCGGCACAGGGCCCGAATTGCTGGAGCCGTTGGAGGTGGGAAGGGGTCGGGTAACCTTTGTGAATATGAAATTGATATTCTGGGAACCGTTCATGGTACCCATTCATCAGGTTATCCCGAAATACCTTGGCCAGGATGGACGCCGCGGCAATGGATAAGGAAAGTGCGTCCCCTTTGATAATTGGTCGTTGAGGGAGTGATACCCGGGGGAGATGTAAGGCATCGGTCAGAAGACAGTCGGGGGATTGCCGAAGGCCTGCCAGAGCCCTTTGGCCAGCCAAACGAGTGGCTTCCAAGATGTTGAGGGAGTCGATTTCCTGTTCCGAGGATTGGCCGATCGCCCAATCCAAAGCCTGTTGGATGATGCGATCATACAGGCTCTGTCGTTGGGACACGGTTAGAACTTTTGAATCATCCAAGCCCTGTGGGCGATACCGGCGTGGTAAAATGACGACGGCTGCCACCACCGGCCCGGCTAAAGGTCCACGGCCTGCTTCATCCAGACCGGCAATTCGCCGGAATCCACAAACCCGAGCGGCTTCCTCAAAAAAGTGTGAAGGACCCACTTCCATAGGGGATTGGGAATCCTTGGTAAAAGACCGACCAGTCGACGAATGTTATTCGGATTCTTCCGACGTGTTGGGTTCTTCGACTGCCGACTCCTCTTTTTTATCCGTATTGGCGACAGTTTTAGATGTCCGAGTAAAGTCCCGCTCGGCAATTTTTGCCGCTTTACCTTTTTTATCCCGGAGGTAGTACAGTTTAGCGCGGCGGACTTGGCCTTTTTTTATGACTTCAATGCCCGCGACATTGGGTGAATGGAGCGGAAAAATCCGTTCAACCCCGACACCAAATGAAATTTTTCGGACAGTAAAATTTTCCGCCCCTTTGCGACCTCTTCGAGCAATCACCACGCCCTCGAAGACCTGGATTCGTTCTTTTTCCTCTTCCTTGTCTTTCTTTTTAGTGGCGGCTTTAGTTTCCACGACGCGAACCTTGACGCGAACTGTATCCCCAATTTCAAACGCCGGGTGAGACACCTGGCCTAAAGAACGCTCAAGTCGTTGTAGCTGATTCATGATGGGACTCCTTCCTTTCTGGGCTTCGGCGAAGCCGAATATGTCGAGCCATATTCCTGGGTAATTTCTTCCAGCAATTGTTGATCTTCTTGTTTCATCACTTCCGTTTGCAGCAGGTCTGGTCGTTTCAGTAAGGTGTTGCGAATTGATTCTTTTCGTCGCCAGCGGCGTATCGCTTCATGATTGCCGGAAAGTAAAATTTCCGGAACCGCATGCCCTCGAAGTTCAAATGGACGGGTAAAATGAGGGAAGTCCAGTAGCGGTTCCATGAAGGATTCCTGTTCGATCGAATGGGGATCTCCTACGACTCCAGGGATGAGGCGCATGGCCGCATCCATCATGATCAGGGCTGGCAATTCGCCTCCAGTCACGACATAATCCCCAAGAGAAATTTCTTCAATGGAAAGGCCGGTGCGGACTCGTTCATCAATACCCTCGTAATGTCCGCAAAGAAAGACCAGGGGATCGGATTCTTGGCTCAGCTCCTGAGCGAGGCCTTGGGAAAATCGAATACCTTGAGGAGACGGCATGATGACCCTCAGGGTGCCTAATTGTTGCTGGAGCTTTTCAACTGCTCGAAAAATGGGTTCTGCCTTCATGATCATTCCACCACCACCACCATAGGGGGTGTCATCGGCCGTTCGATGCGGATCCTCGGTATAGTCCCGAAGATTATGAACATGCACGCTGAGCAGACCCTTCTCCTGGGCTCGCTTCATGATGCTATGCGCGGCGGCGGCTTGAACCATCTCGGGGAATAGGGTGAGGACTTCACAGCGCATGTGACAGATCCCATAGGTTTGGAGACGCTAGGTGTAATCGCCCATGTTTCACGTCAATCGATGCAATCATTTCTTTTCTGGCAGGCAACAGCCACTCCTGGTCTTCATGAGAAATCACGAGAACCTGCTGAGAGGGATAATCCAGAATATCCGTCACGGTTCCTACCGTCTGTCCTTTTTGGTCTTCCACCTGTAACCCCACTAACTCAAACTGATAAAAGGTATCTGGGGCTCGCGGCAACCCGAGTTCTTGCTGAATTTGAATGAGGGCCCCACGAAAATCCGAGGCAGACTCAGGGGTGGAAAACGCTGAAAATCCAAGAATATATCCTTCTCCGATAGCCCGGACCGATTGAACGGTTGTTTCCACACGCTCGCCGTTTGAACGGACCAGGGTCACAGTCCTCAGGGCCTCAAAGCGGTTTGGAACATCACTGAGAGAGAGGACCCGAACATGCCCTCGCACCCCAAAGGGCTTGAGTATTTTCCCAATTGTCACCATCTCTGTCCCCATTCCGTGTCGGGTCCCTTATTGCCTGGGGAAATGTGGTGAGAATCAATTCAATAAGAACTAACTGGCCTTGGATTCTTGGAGGGCCTTGTACACCCCTGTTTTCTTCAACAAGGATCTCACCGTATCGGTGGGTTGTGCACCTTTTTTCAACCAATCCAATACGCGATCTTCCTTAAACGAGGCTTTGTCAGTTGCTTTTAAGGGGTCATATGTTCCAATGACTTCCAAAAACCGCCCATCACGCGGCATCCGAGAATCGGTTGCCACCACTCGATAAAATGGGCGTTTGTGCCGACCCATTCTGGTCAATCGTAAATGTACAGCCACGATAACTCTCCTCTCTCGTGAAAACTACAGATGTGGTGCATGTCTGACGGCGGGGATGTTCTCTTACCGTGCATGAAGAGCGCGGATGAGTTTCCGTCGTTTTTTGCTTTTCCCCATACCGAATTGTCCACCTGCCAGGGATTTCATCATCCGGCGGGCGTCCAAAAACTGTTTAATTAACCGATTAATCTCTGGGACGGTGGTGCCGCTGCCTTTGGCAATTCGCTTCTTGCGATTTCCATTGAGAATCGTATGGTCTCTTCGTTCCTTGGGGGTCATGGAATCGATCATGGCGACAACCCGCTTAATTTCTTTTTCTGGGACCACCGCCTCGCCACCCGCGGCCCCGCTCATCATATTTTTGATCTTTTGTCCACCTGGCAACATGTCAATGATCTGATCAAATGAGCCGAGTTTGTTGATTTGTTGAATTTGCTCACGGAAATCCTCAAGGGTCAAGGTATTGCTGGATACCTTTTTTTGTAGTGCTTGGGCTTGTTCTTGAGAAAAGGTTTCCTGAGCTTTTTCAATCAGCGTCAAGACATCACCCATCCCGAGAATCCGAGAGGCCATCCGGTCTGGGTAAAAGGGTTCAAGGGCGTCCAGCTTTTCGCCAATCCCGAGAAATTTAATGGGCTTTCCGGTTGCCGCCCGAATGGACAGGACGGCTCCCCCACGGGCATCACCCTCGACTTTAGTCAGAATCACTCCGGTGAGTCCGAGGGTTTGGTTAAACCGCTCGGCAACCGACACGGCTTCCTGGCCTGTCATCGCATCAGCCACCAATAAGACTTCCTGTGGGTTGACGCCAGCTTGAATGTCAACTAATTCCTGCATTAATTCTTCATCAATATGCAAGCGCCCACCTGTATCAAGGATCACCACCTCATAGCCATGCTCCCGGCCTCTGGTAACTCCATCCCGGCAGGTCTGGACTGCTTGGGCGCCTGGTTGTCCTTCGTTGGTGCCGCGATGGACGAGGACATCCAAGTCTTTGCCTAAGGCGGACAACTGATCGCCAGCGGCAGGGCGACGAGGGTCTGCCGCTACCAGCAGAACACGTTTGCCTTCGGATTTGAAATGGTGGGCGAGTTTCCCGGTCGTTGTGGTTTTTCCAGAGCCTTGCAGGCCTACCATCATGATGACTGTCGGGGGTTGGGAGGAAAGGTGCAAGGCACTTTGCTCATGCCCCAAGAGATCCCGAAGTTCCTCCCAAACGACCTTGACTACCTGATGAGCCGGGGTCAGACTTTTGAGAACTTCCTGGCCTACGGCTTTGACGCGAACTTTTTCAATGAAATCCTTCACTATTTTGAAGTTGACGTCGGCTTCAAGTAGCGCAAGACGCACTTCTTTTAGGGCATCCGTGATGTTTTGTTCAGTCAGGACGGCTTGGCCGCGTAACTGCTTGAAAACGGATTCGATTTTTTCTGTAAGGGCACTGAACATATAAATCCCCAAAATACCAAAAAGGTATTGTAAACAAACTTCAGACAATATGGAACAGGATTCAGTGCTGTCAAGTAAAATATTCATTCTAGAGGGGTCACAAGAGACCAGGGTTGGTACCCCCGACCCGGTTCAGGGAGGATGGATAGCCCCTGGAAACGCCAACCCTGTTTCTCGAAAGGATACTTAGGCGGGAAAGGAATCACCAACCATGAAGGCTTTTTCATTTGGGCTTCATGAGATATTCATTTTGTTTGAGTATGCTATGGGATGAAAACGGGCATCCTGGGCTTTGGATCGGGAGGGTGTTCACATGTTTGACGTGCAGGCCTCAAGGGCTTCGGCTGCTTAAGGAAGGGGGAAGAAATTGATGGAAAAAGAACTGCAGAGAGTAAAGGTCGGATTAGTGCTTGTAATGGTGGGATTATTGTTTGGTATTGGTATGGGAATTGTTTTTGGGGTAAATGAAGATCTCTTTAAGGATTATGTCGCCCAGGGAATTGCCGCCCATCCTGACGTACATGATGCGAAAAGTCCTGAGAAAATTTGGCGATATGCCCAACGGGCCCATTTTCATGCAACAGGAATCGCAGCCTTTTCCCTGGGTTTGATTGTGCTGGTCATGTTCTCTTCCCTCAAGGAGGGGTTGAAAAAAGTTGGAGCCATCTTTCTTGGGCTTGGCAGTTGGTATCCCATGGCATGGTTCAGCATGTTTTATCTGGCCCCTTCTATTGGCCGGACAGCCGCCCATGCCCATCCTTTAACGGAATTTTTCGCCTTTGTTGGGGTGGGAGGGATTTTACTGGGGACCTTTTTCTTGTGTGCCAATCTATTTCTGGGATTCTTTGCAGAAGAGAAGCGGTCATAAATGCGGCATTCGTTATGGTGAACGTTTGAGGAGGAAGGAATGCAATATTCAAAAATGAATGAAGGATATCCTCCAACTATCCCATTTGGTTTTCCCGGGCCTTGGGTGTTTCGGAGGAAAGGGCGTAGAGGGGCTCTTGCCCCGGTGAGGGCTGGCATCTCTTCGTGGTGCTGGGTATGATGAGGCAGTTCAACGCCGTTTCTTGAAAAAAATGGGTTGAACGCTCAAGCAGGTATTCGTTCCCCTCTCTGATCGTGGTGATGTGAGGTGCATCCTTCTGGCCCATGTCTAAAACACTGAAAATCATGTTGGTTGTTCTGGGTAGCTTGGTGGTCTTGTATACGGCCGCCGGGTTCTGGGGGGTCCCATGGGCGATTACCCACAAACTGCCGGAGCAATTAAGTCAGCAATTGGGTCGGCCTGTCATGATTCAGGAAGCCCACTTCAACCCCTTTGTCTTTACCTTGCAGATTAAGGGATTGGGGATTCAAGAAGTCGATGGGTCCCCGTTGGTGGGGTTTGATGAGTTTTTTCTTGATTTCGAACCTCTCGCATCGTTGAGCAAACGGGCGTATACCTTTTCCATGATTCGTCTAGGGCTTCCATTCGGATTAGTGATTGTGCGTCCCGATGGTGGATTGAATCTGGCCGAGCTCGGTCCTCCTTCAGGCTCGGCTGAATCACAAGCCAATAAATCCATCGCAGAACCAACCAATGCTACCTCAAAAACTCATGACGGGCTGCCCCCTGTGATCATTCAGCAGATTGCCATTCAACAGGGCATGGTGGAGTTTCGGGATCAGTCACGTCCCACGCCGTTTGTGGCCCATATCGTTCCTATTAATCTCACGCTGGATAATTTTAGCACCAAGAAGGGGAAGGAAAATCCCTATTCGCTTTCGGCGGAATTAAGTCAGGGGGAGCGGATCACTTGGGAAGGGTCGTTGGTCTTGGAACCGATTCAATCGCAAGGAAGTTTGGTGCTGGAGAATATTCAATTGCCAGGTTTGTGGGCATACTTACAGGATCAGTTCCGCTTTGAAGTTCCGCAGGGAGTGGCCACTCTGGAGAGTCAATATGATCTTTCGACTACCCCGGAGGGAGTCGATGTTCGGGTAAGCGGCGGAAATCTGACTATTCAAGACTTCCAAATACGGGAAAAAGGGGCGGCGGGCTCGGTGATTGCCGTTCCTCTTTTCGAAGTGAAGGATGTGATGGTGGATGTGGCCAAACAGGATATCCGTATTCCATCGATGACCTCCCAAAATGCCCGTTTTGTGGCTTGGATCAACAAAGATGGAGTGATGAATTACCAATCATTGTTTGCGCCTGTTGAGTCTCCCGGAGGGGAAGGGAACCCAACCGGCACTCCCATAACGCCTCCCAGCGCGAACGATAAGCCGCCGTCTGCTTCTTCCCAAGCATGGCATGTGGCTCTTCATGATCTGACATTGGATAATTTCACGATAGATTTTGAGGATCGGCAACCGCATGAGCCCGTGACCTTGCTTTTTGACTCGTTGCATTTTCACACGGCAGATGTATCGTTGGATCTCAGTCAACCGCTTCCCATTGACTTGGCGTTTCAATTCAACCAATCCGGATCGGTCCGTTCCCAAGGCCACTTGGGCCTGGACCCTCTCATGATTGATTTGACTCTTTCGCTTGCTGACATTGACCTGCAACCCTTCCAACCCTATGTGGCACCTTTTGTACAGTTTGCTGTTGACAGCGGGGTACTAACTCTCAAGGGCCGCACGCACTTTCAAAAGGGGACGGCTCAGCAGCCGATGCTGACCTTCCAAGGAGAAATGGGGATTTCCCAAGTTGGTCTCGAAGATCCCACCCAAGGAAGTCCATTCTTGAAATGGGACCAACTGGCGTTAAAAAATATGGACCTCCAGGTCGAACCAACCGCGGTCAACCTGGAGGAAGTGAGGTTCGTGAATCCGGCTGTGGTGGTCTCCATCGACCCTGATGGTGGGATGAATATGAAACGCTTGTTTGCTCCGCCAGGATCGGATTCTGAGCCGGATGGTTCTTCCAATAAGCCGTCTCAGGAAGGGGAATCCGGCCAAGCACCGCCTACCCCAGTAAAGATTGGATCCATAAACATCACGAATCTATTGGCCCGGTTTGCTGATACGTCCATCACTCCGAACGTCGTGACACAAATTGAAGAGTTGAGCGGGACGATTCAAGGACTCTCTTCCGAACAATTGGCTAAGGCGGATGTGAAATTGGAAGGGAAGGTGGACCGTTATGCCCCGTTTCATCTTGAAGGGCAGATTAATCCGTTGAGCGAAGATGCCTATACCGATTTGGCCGTGGCGTTTAAGAACCTGGACCTTCCCACGGTATCTCCCTATTCGGCCAAATACACGGGGTATCCCATTAAAAAGGGAAAGCTCAATCTGGACCTTGCGTATAAGGTTTCTGAAAAGACTCTGGTGGGAGAAAATAAGGTTTTGATTGATCAAATCACCATGGGTGAAAAGGTCGACAGCCCGGATGCCACCTCCTTGCCGATTCCCCTGGCATTGGCCTTGCTGAAAGATCGAAAAGGGCAAATCGATATTGATTTGCCGGTACGGGGAAATTTGGACGACCCTGATTTCAGTTATGGTGGAATCGTCTGGAATGCCTTGGTAAATCTGCTGACCAAGATTGTGACATCTCCTTTTGCCCTGGTGGGTGGGTTACTGGGCGGCAGTGGTGAGGATTTGCAGTATGTGGCCTTTCCCGCGGGTATGGCCGAGATGCCTTCTTCGGAGCATGAGAAATTGCAGTCCTTAGGGAAAGCTTTGGAAGAGCGGCCAGCCTTGCGGTTGGAAGTAGCCGGATCGGCAGACACCCAGGTGGATCAACCGGCCATGGCGTGGCTCCAGCTACGCAAACAGCTGCAAAAGAAAAAATATGTCCAGGATCCTGCTGCGGGGGCGAAGGGGGTGCCGGTAGGCGAAGTAGAGTTGACCACGGAGGAGGAGGCTCGCTATCTCCTAGAATTATATACGGAAAAATTTGGCCCTTTGCCTAAAGAGCCGGTTCCGACATCCGAGGGCAACGTCCCTGTTCCTCCTACTTCCGAGGAGCAAAAGATCAAATTGATTGAATCGATTTCCATTGATGAGGATCAACGGCGTCTGCTTGCCCAAGAACGGGCTCAACACATCCGTGATTTTCTTGTTCAAGAGGTTCAGGTGTCTGGGGACCGAATATTTTTAGTGGAACCGAATCTGAGTCCGGTGACGGAAGGCGAGACGGTCCGGAGCCCACTGGCCCTGACCGCGAATTGATCGTCTTCTTTGTGATTTTCGGGTGCGGTAACCGTTCCTGAAGGTCCAATGGCCTCAAGATGGATCCTTTCCTCTGGCACAGCTTCTCTTCCCCGATATTGCCCCAACTCGCAGGGGCACTCGTCATTATTCTGGTGGTTCTATGGATGGGCCATGTCTGGATTGGAAATGCCTCATTGGCTGATGTGGGATTTTGCGTGGGTTTTGCTTTGGCGGTCACGGTTTGTGCCGTCATAGGGGAAGGCTCCCTCTGGCGGCGTAGTTTGGTGGCTGTCATGGGGAATATGTATGCTGGTCGTCTGGGGTGGCATCTACTGACCCATCGTGTGTGGGGAAAGGTTGAAGATCCGCGCTATCGACACCTTCGAGCGAAACTCGGACCGTGGGGGCCGGTGGGGTTTCTGGGATACTTTCTATTACAGGTCCCGGCCTGTTTGTTCTTTGCTTCCCTACTCTGTTGGGTAATGGCTAATCCTGAATCGGATGTACGGGGATGGGATCTGCTGGGACTCGGGGTTTTTGTGTTGGCGCTCAGTGGCGAAACTGTCGCAGATCGGCAACTTGAACAATTTCGCGCCATTCCAGAAAATCGGGGTAAGGTCCTTGACCAAGGACTGTGGCGATATTCACGCCACCCCAACTATTTTTTTGAGACACTTCTGTGGTGTGCCTATGTGCCGTTGGCGATTGGGTTGCCGGGAGCCTGGATATCCATTTTTTGGCCGTTGCTGATGATGGTCTTCTTATTGTGGGTGACAGGAGTGCCTTGGGCAGAAGCGCAGGCCCTTATGACCCGAGGAGAAGCCTACCAGAGGTACCAATTGACCACGAACACTTTTTTTCCGTGGAAACCCCGGAGGATGTCGACGAACCAGGAGGGAACAGCATGAAATATGTGAGAGGATTTTGCTGGGACAGCCAAGGATGTTATCGGAGCGTGTGGTTGGGGATATTAGGCTTGCTGGTCATGAATGTCCTCATGAGTGGCTGTGCTTTTGTCCGGGGAGAAGTGGGAGAACCATTTTCGGAAGAAGGTCTTCAGACCGTAAAACCTGGAAAGACCAGTCGACAAGAAGTGGCCCGGCAATTTGGAGCTCCAGACGAAATCGTTCAAGCCAATGGCCATGAAATCTTTCATTATCGACGATTTGACAGCAAAATGGGGTGGCTGCTGTTTCTTTCCCGTCTCAATATTGGAAGCGACCATCTGTGGGTATTTTTCAACGAACAAGGCATTGTGGATGATGTGGTCTTTGGCAATCGGACCAAGGATGTGGAATTCCAAATCTGGCCGTTTGGGGACTAACGGGACCATGTGTTCCAAGAAGGTAATATTAGGGGTGCTGGTCTCGCTCAGCGTGATTGTGCTGACCGGGTGTGATTTTCGTCGCGTGGTGGTGAACAATCCATTGGTGGCGGAATCGCTTGAGAGACTGGTTCCTGGGCAGAGTACCGTTCAGGATGTGGCAAGGGTCCTGGGGGCGCCAGATGAAATCGAAGAAGGAGCGCAGGGGATGGTCTTTCGATATCGTTATGGCGACAGCAAGACCATGCGGGTCAATTTCGGATGGCTTCTCCGGATATTTTTACCGGTTGCGCCTTCGATGAATCTGGGAAAAGGAGAAGGAGAGACCTATATTTTACATGTCGCCATGCGGCCAAATCTGACCTACGACCATTCCGTCATTCAGCCTCCTCCCGATCCGCCTCATTTTGGGTTCTGGCCGTTTTAAATATCAAAGGACAGCCTGGAAAATTCTTTCCCCAATGGCTTGGCTCATATGGACCTACGAGGGGAAGGCGAGAGTTGCGTGAATCGGTGTAAACGGGGAATCAGCAATAATCCGGGTAAGGCAATGACGGTACATACCAGAAAAAACCCTTCCCAATCCAACCACGTGGCCAGAAGCCCAGTGGTGGATCCCGCCAGGACGCGTGGAATGCCCATAAAACTTGTTAGGAGCGCATATTGCGTGGCCGTGAACCGTTTATTGGTGAGACTGGCCATAAAAGCGACAAAGGCGGTTTGTCCCAATCCACTGGAAATGGTTTCAAACGCAATGACACCGGTTAACGTCGGGAGATGATTTCCCACAAAAGCTAGGAGGGCAAAGCCGGCGGTGGAAATCATTTGCAGGAAACCGAAAATCAAGAGTGAGGGAACGATCCCCATCCAATACACGACCAATCCTCCAATAAGCCCACCCCCGATCAGCGCGACCATCCCGAAAACTTTCACGATGACCGCATAATCTGTTTTCGAAACACCCAGATCGACCATAAAGGGCGATAACATTTCGGAAGCCATGCTATCCCCCACTTTGTAAAGCAAAATAAAAATTAGGATCATCAGGGCGCCGGGCCGATGGAAAAAATCCAGAAACGGCCCCACAATCGCCTCATGCCAGGTCTGCGGTGGGGGAGCGGCAAGCCCCGGTTCGGGGGCAAACCAGGTGGTGAGGATTCCGATGCTCATTAACAGTCCCATGAGGAAATAGACGTGGTTCCATGACAGGCGGTCTTGGTCAGCGAGGAACAGGGCTAAGGCCCCTGCGGCCAACATCCCCATCCGATAGCCATAGATAAACATGGAAGATCCGATTCCGAGTTCCTCATCCTCAAGGGATTCGCGGCGGTAGGCGTCCAGAACGATATCCTGGCTGGCACTAAAAAATGAAATGAGGAGGGAGAGTATTGTGATGATCAGCAGATGATTGGCGGGTTGGGTGAGCGATAAGGATGCAATGGATAGCAGGAGCAGGCATTGGGTAATCAGCATCCATCCGCGCCGTCGTCCTCCCCAGGCCGGGACCAAGCGATCCATCACCGGAGCCCAGACAAATTTCAGTGTGTAGGGTAGGCCGACGAGTCCAAAGAGCCCGATGGTCGTCAGCTCCAAGCCTTCTTCCCGCATCCAGAACTTCAGGGTCGAGCCTGTCAGCAGAAGCGGTAAACCTGAAGAAAAGCCGGTCAGCAGCATGACCAGCATTTTGGGGCTCACCAGGAGCGTGAGAAATTGAGTCAAAACTTGACCGGGGCGAGTCAGAAACGGCATGACTCAAACCTTATCAAATAAACCCCCTTAGGTCTTGTCGCGGAAAAAATAACCGGGGTTTGAAGAAGGAACAACAGGGAGGGACAACTCAAGCGATGAGTCAATTCAAGGAAGGATCAGGCGGCATATCTGAATAGATGCTGTATTCATCTCCGAATTGTTGGATCACATCCGTCCAGAGTTGTGTGGCGTCAGGGTTAAAAACCAAATCAGGATTTGCCGGCATGGTGAGCCACGAGCCCATCTTCATTTCGTTTTCCAACTGACCGGGAGCCCACCCGGAATAGCCCATAAAGGCCCGGAAGGTTTCATCTACGGCCGGGCCCTCCAGAATTCGTTCAAGGGCTTCCATGTTCCCACCAAGATAGACTCCGTCCAGAACGGGGTGGGTCCCCTCGATTTCCTGTGGAAGACGATAAAGAATGAGCAGGCTATTTTTTTGAACGGGCCCCCCCGAAAACACCCGATGAGGCTGCCCTTCGATGACGGGAACTTGAGGCAAGACTTCGGTAATGTTCATTTCGGTGGGTCGATTCACCACGACCCCCAGAGCGCCTTCGGGGCCGTGTTCACACAACAAGACTACGGTCTGACAGAAATTTGGGTCTCGTAGTGCCGGTTTGGCAATCAGAAACACACCTTTTCCCAACGGGGTATTCATACTGTGATCCTACCGTGCGATAGCCTCTCCTTCAAGAGGAGAGGGGAAAGGGCGGAGACGATGAGGGGTGAAACCAACGGGCGAGCAGGATTTTCAGATCGATATTCGGGGAAATGGGATTCGGGCAGGAAAGTGACATATTCCCTCCCAATTTGTTTTCCTGCTAGGTCCGATAATCCTTGAATTCGGTTTCTCCGCCATCCAATTTCAAAAATGCCCGCATTTGGTTTTTTAATGTGGCTCGAGCATGTTCATCACCCAAATTCAAGCGATATTCATTGATGACCATGGTTTTGACTCCGCCGGGTTTATTCCATTCTTCCCAACAGGCGCCACAGACGTTTTGTTTGACTTCTTCTTCGAGTTTGCCAAGAAACAAATTCTCGGTCATGATTTCTGCATCCGTATCGCATTTTCGGCAATGAATTTGAGGCATGCCAATCTCTCCTTTGATCGGGTCAGAACACGTCACACTTTCTCGAACGAAAAAACCGTGTAAAATCCTACCATAGCCATTCGGGGTGGGCAAAGAATACCTCAAGAAAAATATCGGTGCAGCCATTTTTTGAATAAACCGAATGAAACAAAGGACGCAAACGATATGCTGGTTGCGGGAATTGATATTGGGACGTTGACGTGCCGATTGCTGGTGGCTCGGGTGGAGCTACCCTATGTCTTTCAAGAAATGGATGCCGACCGCCGTATCTTGCGGCTGGGGGAGGGGGTAGATACGAATAAAACACTCTCTGACGCGGCCATGGATCGGGTGGTGACCGTCCTGAAGGAATGGAAAACCAAATTGGCGGCGTATCCATTAGACCACGTGGTAATTGTCGCCACGAGTGCCGTTCGTGATGCCAGTAACCGGCAGAGGTTTCTCCATCGCGTGTCGGAGGCGGTGGGATGGCAAGTGGAAGTATTGTCGGGGGCGGAGGAAGCACGGCGTACCCTTCTCGGTATGCAATGTGGATTACCTCCGAACATCACGCAATTTCTGGCTCTCGATATTGGTGGAGGGAGTACGGAGTTCATCCGAGTCGGTGCGGACCGAGCGTGTGACGATATATCACTCGATCTTGGGGTGGTGCGATTGACTGAGCGAGCGTTGGTGCATGATCCACCGACTCCACATGACCTGAAGGTGGCCGAAGAAGAAATCATCCGACAACTAGACAAAGCCAAGCAGCATTTCTCAAACGTATGGCCTCCGACATTGGTTGGGACAGCGGGGACCATTACGACGCTGGCCGCCATGGACCAGGGGCTCACCCGGTATGACTCTGCTCTGGTGCATAATTATGTGCTGCCATTGGAAACCATACGAAGGCTGGAAGAGGACATCATGAGCAAGTCGAGCGGACAACGTTTAGAGATGCCTGGCTTAGAGGCCGGTCGCGAGCAGGTCATGGCGGCGGGGACCCTGATCCTGCGAATGACGATGGAGTCCTTTGGCTATGACCACTGTCTCGTCAGTGATTACGGGCTTCGGGAAGGCGTACTGGTCGATCTAGTGACCAAGCACACAGCAGAACGATTGCGGCTCCCGCCAACCGAACGACCATTCCCGCCTCTCTAATTTCTGATCTCCGATCGTCAAGAGACTTCCCGGTGTGGGGGCAGCCTACAAGGTGAGTACAAGATGGCAGGTGCGTGGGGGATCTGGCCTCCCCACGAGGCCCTTGCATTTTAAGCTGAGCATGGCACAATGGGTCCGCGAAATGAATCAGTGGTCGAAGCCATGGATGGTCACACCTCTTCTCAGATGCCAGTCGAAGCCTTCCTGTTTGCCATAGGTATAGTTTTATTCCAATCCGTTAGAGCTAAAATCCACACCAACCCACTCCCGACAAAATGTTGTTCCTGCCTGGAGAAAAAATAACCATGGGGTACGAAAAACGAAATCTTAGAGTCTTTCTCAGTTCCAGCATGATCGAGTTCCGTCAAGAACGCACGGCTATTCAACGGGAGTTGTACCGGCTAGATATTCCCTATTTCATTTTTGAGAAGGAGGGCGCATCTGGAAAAGATCCCGCAACCCGATTCCGGGAGGCGGTTCAAGGGGCTAGCGTCTATGTTGGCATCTTTGGAAAAGTGTGTGGTGCTTATACGAGGGAAGAATTCAACCTGGCGCGAGACAATCAGATTAGTTGTCATCTATACGTGCAAGACATGCCTGACGAGGAACGCAACCAAGAGTTACAAGATTTCTTGAAATCTCTCAGGGGAGTGAGCAATGTGCCCTCGCTCTCCTTCTTTCCCTCGACGGAAAATCTTGTGGATCAAATTATCAAGGATCTGTGGAAGTGGTCGGATGGGTTGATAGGGCAAGTTCTACCACAGCAAGTACCCAACGAGAGTCAGCTAGCCCAGGAAATCAACGATCACCTTCCAGTATTATGTGATCGTGATCCTCAAGAAATACAATTTGAAACGCAGATCACGGCCTATTTTCATCAACGTTCTCCGCGGCCATTGCTGCTCTTCTTGCCTGGGTCGGTTGACGAAGCCCATGGGCTGTATGTCAAACGAGTCCAACTCAGCTCCCTGGACACGTGGATGACGAAAGCTGGGATCAACGGGGGCAAACTGATCAAGCCATTTTTGAAGTCGCCTTGTGTGATGACCTCCAAGGACCATATTCGCAACGAAATAGTGGGTCTCCTGAAAGAACGAAACAACGGCAGCGATCAGGTCATTCTGGAGCATATGAAAATCCAACGAACCAAAGCCCTGCTGCTGGTGGTCCAGATTCTCGCGTCTGAGTGCGATGGGGATCCTGAAAAGGCGCTTCGGTTATTGGCTGAGTATTGGGCAGCATTTCCCGACACCCCTGACAATCATTTAGTGGGAATGGTGGTTTGTCTGAGGGATGACCAGTCCGTTGTAGAACCTCAAGGGATGTGGCAACGGTGGTTTTCCAGGAACAAGACGGTTCCTTCGTCAGGAGAAATATTCGATCGGGCCATTCAACAAATTCAGACACTGTATCACGATCCAAAAACTCTACGGGTAGAAAGGTTGCCATGCTTAACATCGCCCAAGGCGGCTGACGTTCGGAGGTGGGTGGAGCATGATCTGGTAAGAGCCAAAATACCGTTCGTCTCCGGAAAAGAAATTGAGGCGATGTTTCCTGATAAGAACGTTGGTCTTCCCATGGAAGTTTTATATGACCAGTTGACACAACTTATCAAGAAACAAGCTGGGTAAGGACTAAAGCCAAAAGATTGGCAACTTGATAGTTAACGAAGGAGGTTCGCTCGTGTCATTTCAGTTCATCACCGGACTCGCCACCGAAAAACCCACCCAACCGGTGGCGTTGCCGCAACCGTCAAAAAAACAGCAGGTGGATCCCAAAGGCTATCTGATGGATCCTGCGCTGGCCGACGCGGTCAACGTGGCGTTGCTGTTGAGCCAGCCTCTGCTCCTCACGGGTGAACCCGGGACCGGGAAAACGCAGTTGGCCTATCGGGTGGCCTGGGAATTAGGGTTGGAAGAGCCGTTACGGTTTGACACCAAGTCAGGGAGCACGGCCCGGGATGTGTTGTACCGGTATGACACGCTGAGCCGCTTTCATGCAGCCAACACCAATTCCGGTAGCCAAGACAACTTAGACTACCTGGATTATGTAGCCCTGGGTGCGGCCATCGTGTTGTCCCGAAAGCCCGAGGAAGTCCGTGACATTCTGCCCCCTCAGTTCCAGCATCCGGGTTCCAGACGAAGTGTGGTGTTGGTCGATGAAATCGACAAAGCCCCGCGAGATTTTCCGAACGACCTCCTCCTCGAGGTGGATGCCCTTCGGTTTCGCATCCCGGAATTGAATAAGGAAGTAGAAGCCGACCCGGCCCTGCGTCCAGTCCTGATTATCACCAGCAATTCAGAGCAGAACCTGCCAGATGCCTTCTTGCGCCGGTGCATCTACTACCATATTCCTCCTCAAGAACGTAGCCAATTAGCCAAGATCATCTGTAACCGGGTTCCGGGTGTGACTCCGACACAGGAAAACCATGTGTTGCTCGACTCCGGGCTCGACTTTTTTGAGGAAGTACGCAGGCTTGATCTACGGAAACCGCCTGCGACGGCCGAACTGCTTAACTGGTTTCAAATCTTGGCAGACAGTGGCGTGCCGGTAACGGCCAAAATCCGCGAAATTCCCGAGGTATTGACCACAAGCCTCCCCACCCTGGCCAAGACCAAAGACGATCGAGATATCCTCACGGCATGGGTACGAGAGACCTTTCTCAAAACCACATAACCACGCATGATCACGCCTGAGGAGCTTGTCGACCTTGCCGAATACCTGAAGCGGAAGGACATTCCCTCCTCGTCCTATCAGCTCTTTGCCGCCCAGCAGATTCTGTTGAGTGAAATGGGTCAGGACACCGGGCCCACCGCTCTGGTCCGGCTCTCCAATCTCTTAGGTCCCATTTTTTGCCGCACCGCCGAAGACCAACGACATTTCCAGAACCTGTACCTGGAGTGGCTGCGGCAACGGAGCCCACGGCCACGCGACCGTCGAACACCTCTTCTTGAAGAACCGCCGCCATTGCCAGACATTCCCACCGTGCATTGGCGCATGAAGTTGGCGGCACTAAGCCTGCTCATCGTGCCCCTGCTTACTGGATGGTTCCTCTGGCAAGACTTGCGACCTCGGCAAGTGGTCGGGAAAGTCTTGGCTGAGAAAAACGCGGTCCCAAACGCGAGGGTGCAAGTAGGCAAGGGTACCCCTGATGAACCAGAACCCACATTCTCCAAGACAGATCAAGGCGGTCGATTTCACCTACCGTTCCTAGCCAAGGACATGCCCTTGGAAGTCACGGTCGAAGCTGAGACGTACCTGACTGCCAAAGTTCCCGTGGGCGAAGCCATCAAGGCCAACCGGAATTGGTTCTATCTCAATCCGATCAATCTTGCAGACACGTTGGACATTGGCGCGATCCAACTCTCGAAGGAACAGGTCGAGACACCTTCGGACATCACCTCTGAACATCCCCCTCAACAAGAAGGCTCACCGTCGGAATTATCAATCGAGAAAATAGTGGAACTTTCCGTTCCTCCACCATCGTGGACAACGAGGTTTGAAGGGTGGAAAGCACTGGGGGCTCTGCTGCCCTTGATCATCGCGCTGTTTCGGTTGGGGTACCGCAAATGGCGAGCCCCGTCGCTTAGGCGGCAGGCTTCCCGGATTGCGCCGGAATTGCAGCACGTCCAAATTCAGACCGAAACGCATCACCTGTTCCCCTCGATTTCCCTCAGACATCTGACTCAACGGCTGCGCCAAACGCGGTTTGTGGAATCCGCCGAACTGGATGTGGCTCGGACCATCCAATGCACCATCCAGCGTGGCGGGCTCTTTACGCCGGTCTGCGGGTCTCGCCGGGAACCGGGCTATCTGGCTCTGATCGATCGGACAACCCTTGCCGATCATCAGGCGCATCTGGCAGCACAACTTGTCAAAGATCTCGCCAAGGGCTCGGTGTTGGTGCGGCAATATGAGTTTGATGAGCATCCCGCCATGTTGCAGTGGGTGGACCCGCTTCGGCCCGTACGGGCATACGCACGGGAAAACGTGGCCGACATCAGCTCCCTTGAGGTGATGCCCTTAGAGGATTTGCACGCCAAATTTCCCAGCAGGCGCCTGCTCTGCTTTGGCGACCCCCGGCTGTGCTTCGATCCGTTGACCGGCACGCTGCGGCCCTGGGTTGAGACCCTGGAAGGCTGGGAGGAGCGCTATTGGTTTTCCTCGAATACCGATCGGCTGTGGGGGCAACCTGAACGCATCCTCAGCCGTCGGGGATTCCATGTGGTCCCCTTGTCACATCTGGGGCTGCGCTTCTTTAACGACCGGTTGGCGAACCAGGAAGCATGTCGGTCATTTGACCCCCAATCGAAGCAACGGGTTGTGGGAAGCCATGAACGGTTGCCGGAGCGATGGTTGGAGCGCCATCCACCCTCTCCCGAACGCCTCCGCACCCTGCTAGACGATCTGGAAGCCGACTTCCGGGAGGACAATACCGGGAGTTCCGAAGAACGAGGGCGACAGGGTATACGCTGGTTGGCCGCCTGCGCGGCCTATCCCGAAATCCACTGGGCGCTGACGTTGGAATGGGGGGTGCGCCTGTTCGGGCATGGTCCCACGGCGGAAATGTTGCTGCCTAAACTCACGAGGCTGGTGTGGTTCCGCCATGCCTTCATGCCGGATTGGTTCCGGCAGGCCCTCTATGATCGATTGAGCAAGGATGAGGCTGAGCATCTCAGCCGCGAACTTACGAGCATCTTGAGCGCGGCGGCGGAGGCATCAGATGGGATGCCCCTGGCTATTGCTACAGGCGCCAGGAAACCGGAAACCCCGACATACCCCAAGAAGGCGACTCGTTCCCTGCGGGACTGGTGGAACCATGTGCGGCGAAAACTCCGGCTCCAAGCCATGGGCGAAGAGGCTGAACCGGGAAGCCCGCTGCGCGATTACGTCATGTTGCAATACTTGTCGGGTAGGCAGGGAAAGGCCCGAGGCCTGGTTACTCGGGCCCCCAAAGCATTGCTCAACGTCTTGTTTCCCAAAGGCCAGCCTTGGCTGGGCTTTCGGCCAGTTGCCTTGGTGGGCTCGGCGATGGTCCTTTCCATCGCTCTGACATGGTGGTGGGACCCCCTGCCGATGCCCTTACCGGCGGCCATTCAGGCTGTGGGGTTGTCATTGGATGGGCAAAACCTCGCGATCGGGTTGGAGGATGGACGGTTGGTGAAATGGAATTGGCAGAACACCCCCGAAGGCTTGCAATATTGGGGATATCCGTTCCCGGTCACGAGTGTGGCCCTATCAAGTGAGGGAAAATTCCTTGCCGGAGGGTACCGGGACGGCACCATCGTGGTCTTGGACCCGGGGGTGGGAGAGGATTCACACATTCTGAGGACACATGACTCCGAAGTGACCTCTCTTGCGTTTTGGCCGAGTCCCCAACAGATACCCCGCTTGGTGTCCGTCGATGCAAAGGAGTATGTGGTCTGGGAGAATTGGAAGGCCAAAAAAACGGAAGGCTTTGGCTATGGAGATATAAAAGCCCTGGTATTTTCTCAAACAGGGGATTGGGCCGTGGGGGGGCCTTCCGGTGGACAGATGTTTAGCTCAGGAACAGCAGATGACAATTTGAACCCGTTTTTTCATCTGGATCTCAGCTTTACCCTACCCGATAAAAACCACGGTGCCTTGAAAAGTCTGGCATGGGACCCCACGGCCAAGTTTTTCCTCTCCCACCATGCGGATGGCCTTCTCCGGGTGATTGATAGGCGGTCGGAGCGGGTGCTGGCCAGCATTCAAGGGCCGGTGGAAGGCGCCAGCGGGTTGAGTTGGCCAAAGGAGGAGGAAGCGTTCTTGACCGTTGCCGGAGAAGAGGGCCCGGAAGTCTGGCGCCTTCAGATTCCAGCGGACGCCCTTAACACCGCCCTGGGCAACATCGAACAAGAAAAGGCCGCGAAAGTGAAAGCCCAGGAAGAGGCACGGCTGCGTGAACAACGAGCGGCGGAACAAGAACGAGCAAGGCTCGAAGCAGAAAAACAGGCAGCAGTGGAAGCGAAGCGGCTGGCGGATCTGGCCGCCAAGCAAAAGGCCGCGGAGGCCGCGAAGCGACGGGCTTTGGAGCCGCAACAGCCACAAGGGGCGAGTGCGCCGACACTGAAAGGACAAATTGTCGATGCCTTCACGAAGGAACCCTTGGAAGGGGTGACGGTATCGCTGCCGGATTTGAACGTTGTGCGCCAGACTGATGCATCCGGCCATTTTGAATTCTCCAATAAAGAAATTTTAAGCAAACTGGTTCGTATGGTTCTGTCTAAAGAAGGATACGAGACCTGGGAAACGCGTGGCGAGGCTGGAAAAGCACTGCAATTGTCAATGCCGAGGATAGAACACGTCAAAAAAGTAGGACCTGCCATCATCACCGGGAAGGATGGGGTGCCCATGGTGTTGGTGCCGGCGGGGGCATTTACGATGGGAATTTCTGAAGCGGCCATAGACCAATGGCTGCAAGCGCATCCCCAGGATAAACGGGAGTGGTTTGACCCAGAAGTGCCGCAACATCCCGTGTATCTCGATGCCTTTTACCTCGATCAATATGAAGTCACGACCTCCCGCTATGCGGCCTTTATGGAAGCCACCAAACGCGATCCGCCTCGGCACTGGCCGGCGACTGTGCTCAAACAACATGCCAAGAAACCGGTGGTGGGCGTGGCCTGGGAGGATGCCAATGCGTATTGCGTCTGGGCGGGCAAGCGCTTGCCCACCGAGGCCGAGTGGGAGAAGGCGGCTCGTGGAACAGACGGGCGTTTATATCCGTGGGGGAATGAGGCCCCGACAAAAGCATTGGCCAATTTTGACAACTGCTGTGATTTTCAGGACTATGGGGCCTTGCGTGATGTGGGATCTTATGAGCATGGGAAAAGCCCGTATGGGGCCTATGATATGGCGGGGAATGCGTGGGAATGGGTGGCGGATTGGTACGATGAGACGCGCTATCAGCAACGGGCTATGGGGAACGAACCGGTGCGGAATCCTCAGGGGCCGGACAAGGGCGAATTCCGGTTCTGCGCGGGGGTTCTTGGGACGACTCCGATCCCAGGGTCCTACGATCGTCCCTCCGCTTCAGGGTCCACCCGTCGAACAGGAGCGACGGCCTCGGGTTTCGTTGTGCTCAGGGCGCCCCGTAACCCTTGGTTCTTTGGCCCTTTTCCCCTTGGTCCTTTTCTTGTTTTGTCTTCATCTTTTTCCAAGGAGGTGTCCTATGGCGACGACAGGTCTTCCGACGGTGGTGTCGGATGCCTATGAATTGCTCAAGTGGCTGGTGGATCATGTGGGCAAGTTTCCCCGGTCCCATCGGTTTGTCTTGGGGGAGCGGATCGAAACGGCCATGTTGGATCTGGTGCTGCTGCTGGTGGAGGCGGCGTATCAACGGGAGGCCAAGGCACGGCTCATCCACCAAGCCAATGTCGAGTTGGAAAAAGTCCGTCTCTTAATTCGATTGGGCAAAGACCTCGGGTTTACGAGTCTCCGGCAATATGAGCATGCCTGCGTGCAGGTGACGGGCATTGGCCGGCAAATCGGCGGGTGGGCCCGCTTTGAAGCGAGCTCGTAGCCATGGGAGCCATGTTTGACCGGCTCACGGCGTTTCCGAATCTGTTGCGGGCGGCTTATTTGGCTCAACGTGGGAAGCGGCGGCGTCCGAATGTGAGTACGTTTTTCTTGAACCTTGAAACAGAACTGGTGCAGGTGCAAACGGCCTTGCGCACACGCACCTATCAGCCCGGCCCCTTTCGGAATTTCGTGATTCGGGAGAAGAAGCCCCGGATGATTAGTGCCGCCCCGTTCCGGGATCGGGTGGTGCATCATGCTTTATGCCAGGTGATTGAGCCGCTCTTTGAGCGGCGCTTTCTCTTTGATTCCTATGCCTGCCGCAAGGGGAAGGGCACCCATGCGGCGGTGGACCGGGCCTCTTCGTATGCTCGTCGATACCGGTATGTGTTGAAATGTGATCTGGCGCAGTTTTTCCCCTCGATTGATCATCAGGTCTTGCTGGGTCTTCTGCAGCGACGGGTGCAGGATCCGGAGGTGTTGTGGGTGATCACCCGGATTCTTGGGCATGGCGGCTCGGAGCGGGGGCCGGTCTGGTATTTCCCTGGGGATGATTTGTTGGCGCCCTGGACTCGTTCACGGGGTTTGCCGATCGGCAATCAAACCAGCCAGTTTTTTGGGAATGTGTATTTGGATCCGTTGGATCATGTTGTAAAGGAATCTCTCCGTTGTCCGGGCTATGTGCGCTATGTGGATGATTTCTTGCTTTTTGCCGATTCCAAGGCTTGGTTGCATGAGGCGCATGCGGCGGTGGAAGACGTGTGTGCCTCCTTGCGTGTGCGGTTGCATGCCCGGAAATGTGTTGTGGCCCCGGTGTCGAATGGGGTGACGTTTTTAGGCTATCGACTGTTTCCAGGGTATCGGCGTTTAGATGCTGGCAATGTGAAACGAGCCCGGCGACGATTTCGACGCTACGACCAGGAGGTACGCCATGGCATGCGTCCTGCTGAACAGGCGAGGGCCTGTGTACAGAGTTGGGTGGCCCATGCGCAACATGCCAACACGTATCGGTTGTGCGAACGGCTATTGGCCGATTTCCCTTGGTGGCAAGCCAGGGGGAAGGGGTGAGTCAAACAGGTGCTGCACGGTTCTGCGCGGGGGCCCTGGAACAACACCAATCCCAGGAACCTACGAACGACCAACCGCAACAGGAACCACCCGACGAACAGGAACAACAACAACGGGTTTCGTTGTGCTCAAGACGCCGGCCCGGGGCCGGAATCGGTTTGTCCATTGGGGAGAAATCGAGTGTGCCATGCGGGCGTCCAGACTCGCTCCTGGTTGACGAATGGCATTCGTCAGCCGAAGAGACCGTCTCCTGGGGTCGGGCCGGCTCGCGATCCGAGTACTGATCCTATGCCGGCTCGGCTACAGGAATTTTTTCCTCATTGTGGGTGCCGATCCGGATGAGAGGAGGTAGATCGAGGAGTGGTAGGGCGGGCATGGCCCGCCACTATAATGGGGCTGTTGAAAAAAGCCGTCAGCGGCGTTCTCGCCATTTTTCCGGGCTCACGTATGATTCATACGCTCCGCGCAGAAAAATGGCTGCGGCCTTGCTGAACGGACTTTTTTGAACCGCCCCTCGGAGTTGATGCCCGAGGGCATAGCGGGAAAATATGGCTTTTGAAATTCGCATTATTCAACAATCCCATAATCTGAAACGGTGGGCGGTGCCCACCCGACAAATCTTTTCCGATGGCAGCCGATCTTTAAGACTTACCGGAATTTGCCTCAATGTAGCCAGGCCGTTATCATGATGACATGATCGATCAATCGACGTTCCCTTCCCTGTCCACGTTGGCGCAGCTTCTCAAGCCATTCTGTGAAAAGCATCACATTCGGCGTCTTGAAGTGTTTGGGTCTGTGGCGAAAGGCCAAGCCGTGCCAGGTAGTGATACGGATTTGCTGGTTACCTTGGACGACTCTGTCCCGACCGGCACCCTCCTCGAAATGGCTGGAGAGGCGGAAGAACTTATTGGAACCCCAGTGGATTTTGTCCTTCGTCCCTCATTGGACGCTTCGCCGAATCGATTTGCCAGAGAACAGATCCTTTCCTCTGCTGTCTGTCTTTATGAAGGCTGATCAACTAGGTCGCCTCCGTGACATTCTTCAGGCAGGTCGCCTCATTATTTCCTATGTCCAAGACACTACGGAAGCGGCCTTCTGCACCGATCAGCAAAAACAAGATGCGGTCGTCAGGCGAATTGAGATTATAGGAGAAGCGACGGCTCATTTGGATGAAGAAACCAAACAATCCCTCCCCCAACTTTCCTTTCGCCAAATGCGTGGTATGCGCAACATCGTGTCACACGATTACGGTAACGTGAACCCCAAAATTATTTGGGACGTCGCGACGATCCATGTTCCTCACGTGTGTTCGGTGCTGGAAAAATATTTTGAGAAACAAGAGTAAGAAGCCGTTTTGCGAGAGGGAGAAGAGTAGGGCGGGCATGGCCCGCCAGTATCATTTGAACAGGTGGGCGGTGCCCACCCTACCAATTTTATCCGAATGAAACAGGTAATTTGTTCTCTGCCGGATGAAGCAAGCCATTGGCCCCTTGCAGGACGAACGCAAACAAGGGGTGGGAAGTTTTTCCAGCAGACGGCTCTTGCCTGGTGAATATTATCGTATTTAGTACGGGTATAATGGAATTATGCAATAAAAAGAGTATAATTATTATACTGTTATGGAGTTTGAGTACGATATTGAGAAGCATGCCAGTAACCGTGCCAAGCATGGAATTGATTTTGTTGACGCTCAGGCGTTGTGGGATGACCTCGACCGGCTTGAAATTCCAGCCAAGACGAGTGACGAACCCCGTTTCGTGGTGATTGGAAAAATTGGTAATAAGCATTGGTCGGCTATTATCACCATTCGAACAGGCCGCATTCGATTGATTTCTGTTCGACCTGCTCGACTGGAGGAGGTGGAGTGGTATGAAAGCGAAAAATTTCGATGAGCAGTTCGATGCGGGAGAAAATGTCACACAATATTTGGATCTCCAGCAGGCTACTCGTCCTGGCCACGGACAGCGGAGGGTCAACGTCGATTTTCCAGCATGGATGGTTGATTCCTTAGATAAAGAAGCGCAGCGGTTGGGCGTGACGCGGCAGGCGGTGATTAAAGTGTGGATTGCGGAGAAATTAAAAGAGGTTTCGGTCTCCTGACTCTGGCCTGTTGTTTTGTTCTCCACAAAACTCTTCCAAAACTCAATATCATTTGCCAAGGTGGGCTCTGCCCACCCTACGAAATCTTTTTTCAGGAATGGTAGGGCGGGCATGGCCCGCCAATATGATTTGAACAGGTGGGCGGTGCCCACCCTACGAAGCGTCTTTATGCCCCAATATCGTCGAGCGCGTATTCCGGGCGGCACCTACTTCTTTACGGTTGTCACTCATGCTCGCCAACCCTTTCTCACCGATCCTCATTGCCGAACCATCCTTGCCAATGTGATTCGGGAGGTGCAATTGGCCCATTCTTTTTCCCTGGAGGCCTGGGTGTCTCTTCCTGATCACTGGCATTGTGTTTGGACCTTACCTGAGGGTGATGCCGACTACTCAAAACGGTGGGGATTGATTAAGGCCAAATTCTCTAAGGAAGCCCGTTCTTTCCTTCGACCAAAAGGATGTTGTTCCAACGGTGATTCTCGTAAACGGGAGGCGGCCATCTGGCAACGGCGATTTTGGGAGCATGTGATACGAGATGAGGCCGATTTCCGAATCCATCTCGACTATATTCATTACAATCCCGTCAAACATGGGCTAGTCGACCGCGTGCAAGATTGGCCGTATTCATCTTTTCATCGATTTGTGGCCCAAGGAATGTACCCTATTGATTGGGGAGAGCAAGTCGATTTGGCCGAGTCTCATGCGTTTGGCGAGTGAGTGGTAGGGCGGGCACGGCCCGCCAAAATCGTTTGAACAGGTGGGCGGTGCCCACCCTACAAACTCAAACATGGTATTTGATGAATTTGGGGTTGGGGGAGAAAAGGCTAGTCTGTGGTTCGTGTGTCTCTTCAGGACACAAACCTTTTCTGCACCCGTTTCCTCCCCTGATCCCGTGAAAGGAATGGTAGGGCGGGCATGGCCCGCCTATATTATGTGAACCGGTGGGCAGTGCCCACCCTACAAAATTACCTGCCCATCCGAACTCGTCATTCCGGCCAGTCATTAGTCGGAATCTTTGTTCAGTCTTGCAAGATCAGATTCATCATCGTATTATAGATCGTATGAAGGTGACTGCATTATTGCCAGACAAGTTGGTAGAAGAAGTTAAGGCTCACGCCAAGGGGCAGACTCTGACCGAGTCCTTAACGCTCGCACTAGAGGAATGGCTTCGGTTAAGGAAACTTGCCAAGTTAACCTCTGAAGTTCAAGATCGTCCGCTTGAGTTTTCAAAAGGCTTTACCGCTTCCCGCATTCGTAAGTTGAATCGACAATCATGATTGTCGTTGACACCTCGGTGTGGGTCGAATTTTTCAAATCACGCCCGTCCTATTTTCTTCCGTTTCGATCCCTCTTGGATCATCAGCAGGTCGTTGCCGTGGAATGTGTCTTTGGCGAGCTGCTGCAAGGGGCTAAATCGGAACGAGAACGATCCATTATTGTCGGGTATTGGACGAACCTCCCAAAGCGTCCGGAAGAGGGGCTCTGGGTTGAGGCCGGGACTCTCTCTGCTAATCATGGGTGGTTTTCGAAAGGGGTGGGGCTGATTGATGCCTTTTTACTCGCTTTCATCCGAGCCTATGATTTTCAATTGTGGACTCTGGATAAGAAGCTCGCTGCCGTGGCCAATCCTGCCGAGTTGTTCCATCTCTCTCCCGATAACGAATGAGATTGTTAAAGCTCCATTTTAAAAAACTCAAACATGCCATTTGATGAATTTGGGGTTGGAGGAGAAAAGGCTAGTCTGGCGCTCATGTGTCTCCTTGGGACACCAACTGAGAGGTAGAAAGCATGGGTAGGGAGGGCATGGCCCGCCAATATCATTTGAGACGGTGGGCGGTGCCCACCCTACAAACTGATTGTGATGAGCCAACAGAGGGCTGTTTCTGGCTATTATTCTACCCACCTGAACTCGTCATTCCGGCAGGCTTTTAAGCCGGAATCTGGTTGAGGCAGCAGTCCCACCGTTCACGTAGTTCCTTCCCTTACAAAGAGGAAGAAAAAAGGAAAGAATGGCTGTGATGGGGGAAGTTACCGTTGGGTGTACCAGCGGAGGCCGCCGCCGGCAGTTTTGAAGGCTGGGGGTTGGCCTATGCCTAACCCGCCCGGTTTTTCCACCAGCAGGACTTTGAAATCCCACAGGCCGAACCAGGCCGGATCGAGCACATTGTGGTAATGCAGGCCGTTGATGTTGCGGTGCAGGTCTCCCAGAGCGGTTTTGAGTTCGCGTTCGGTATACGCGCGGACAGAGAACGGTTTCTTGAGTTCCTGGCAGAATCGCCGCAGGGTATAGGCCGCGCCGGTGCAGAGGACTTGGGTATCCCGTTTCATCCCCAACAGTTGTGGCAGGGTGCAGTATTGTTCTCGAAAGCCCAGCCATTTTGCGGCGTGACGTAAGTGGCTGAATTGCACTTCATATTCGGTATGGCCTGGTAAGCGCACAGGAGAGGGCCAGTCCTGCTCGATGCCGAATTCGATGAGGATCGCCCGCCCTCCTGGTTTTAAGACGCGCCAGGCTTCCTGCAAAAATTGCATGGCGCCATAATTGAAAATGACCTCATCCGGGAAGGGCGGAATCAGTGGCAGACGCATGCGCCGGATTAAATGCAAGGCGTCGTCATGTTGGGGAGTGGCGCCCTTAAACGTGAGGAGCTCTTCTTCGGACAAGTGCACCGGGGTCATATCGGCCAAGTTCTCATTGTCGATGATCAGATCCACCGATCCGCTGGCAATGGGGAGACACTCCGCATTGGCTTGGATGCCGGTGGCGTGCCATCCCGCTTGCCTGGCTAATGAGGTTTGGGAGCCCAGAAATGGACGGGTTAAATCCAAAAAGGTATAGGCGATGCCCTGCCGTTCTTCAGTCGATAATTCCCCGGCCAATTCCTTGGAGACATAGCCCAGTCCGGCTCCCACTTCCACGATGTGTGTGGGTTTGGGCGAGAGCCAGCCCATTTGGCGAAGGGTTTTGCCCAGCAAGCGGCCATAGGTCAGGCCTTGCATGGCTTCGCAGGGTTCGCGGAAGAGATGGGAGACGGTGGTTTCGATAATTTCAAAATGCCCGTGGGGGCCTTGAATCCCCTGGACGTGGAATTTGGACAGATGGTCTTCGGTTTCGGCTTTGACATTTTGGTGCCAGCCTTCCCGCACTTTTTGGAGTAACAGGTCCCATTTGGCCTCGGCACTATGCCCGCTCGGGGGTTCGGTCCCATAGTAGGCCAGGGAAAACCGAGGGGTGGCCCATCGTTCCAGGTGCCAACGGCCATTGAGGTGATGGGGACTGCAGACCCATTTCCCAAATTGATTCAGTAGTGCGCCAATGGTGGTCCGGCCGTCCATGGCCCCTAACAGGGAGGCTCCCATCCGGTTGAGGCGGACGAGGGGCAGTTCTTCATCCAATGGGGCGACCCACCATTCTTCGGGGCCGTGCTGGTAGATGACGATATCCGGCATCCGCCAGGCGCGCTGATTGAGGATCTCTCCTTCCAGGGCTTGAGGCATGGCATCCGACCACGGATCGGTTATGGGCGATGGAGAGGCAGCTGCTTCAGGCATGCAATGCAATCCTCATGGTTACGGACCGAGCCATCCCGTCGGGACGGCCACGCAAAACGACGTTGCAAGGGTACCCCATTGCTTCAAAAGGCCGCAACCGGGAATCGGTAGAAAGATCCCCTGCCAGGGCAGGTCAGGCGCACATAAGGCGTTGAACCTGGGAATCATGAGTTAGTGCGGTTTTTGAGCCAGGATACTGGCAAAGGCCGTATGTCCGTCATCCACGTCCTGATACCGTGATACTCGCAGTCCGGGCAGTAACCCGAGTAATTCATTGGGTTCCAGCAGGTAGGCTGGGTTGAAGGTTGGGCGGTACTGCAGATGGTCCATAGTATAGGTTTCAATTAAGACCATGCCGCCCGGTTTGAGCGCCGCGGCGATTTTGGGAAACAAGTCCCGCTGCAGGTAATAGGTGCAGATGATGACATCGAAGGTGTTTGGAGGGATCTCATACTGTTCCAGGTCGGCGAGGAGGGTGGTGAGTGGTACCCCCTTTTCTGATGCTAAGGCTTGAGCTTTGTGAAGCCCGGTCTCGGAAATATCCACCCCCGTCACCTCAAATCCCTGTGTCGCCAGATAGACCCCATTGCGTCCTTCGCCCATGGCCAGGTCCAGGGCCTTGCCTTTGGGCAGGAGGTCGATGTGGTCTTTCAAGAACGGAATCGGGTCTCGCCCGAAGAGATAATTGTCCGTGTCGTATTTGTGATTCCACCGTTCTTGATCCTGTGGGGCTCCAAATGCCGGTTCTATCGTCCAGACCGACAGGAAGGCAGCGAGAAGTAGCAGGAGCATACCATGCGGAAGTCGAGAAGCAATGAGGGAAGGCGCGACCTTCATGAGGATTCCTCTCCTTTTTTTGGGCTTGGTACCGAGTCACCTGGTGAGCCGGTGAGGCGATGGTTTTTCGAAGCCATCACCATAGCGGATTGTCTTTTCGCTCTGAAAGCCCCACGTGTTTTCGGAGTGGTCTTTCTACGGGTCAGTCGGTATCATTGGGGGGGCGGTTGAAAAAATCCGTCAGCGGCGTTCTCGCCATTTTTCTGTGCTCACGTATGATTCATACGCTCCGCGCAGAAAAATGGCTGCGGCCTTGCTGAACGAACTTTTTTGAACCGCCCCTCGGAGTTGATACCCGAGGGCATAGGGGGGAAATATGGCTTTTGAAATTCGTATTATTCAACAAGCCCTTTGAGGTTTTCACCTTCATGTGATGTTGTCTGCCAAGGAGAGATGCGATGCCTGCCTATGTGGTGACGTGGATACATTTACTGGCTGCCATGACGTTCTTGGGTGGCTGGATGTTTGTGCTGTTGGCTCTTCGCCCTAGTTTAACGGAAGGCCGAACCAAAATCCCTTCTCCTGATGGGCTGGATTTGGTGAAGAAAATCGGCAATCGTTTTAAGACGGTGGGATGGGTGAGCCTGTTTACCGTGATCCTGACCGGCGCCTCACAGTTGCTGGATGAGAGCGGCTCGGCCCGTATTGAGTCGGGCTGGGGATTGGTCATGATGTTGAAATTGTTCGTGTTCGCCATTGTCGGAGGGCTTATCTTTGTCCATGACCTGATCATCGACCCGTACGGCGGTGGCGGAAAAAAGAAAATTGAGGATTCGGCCGCTCTGCTGTTGTCCGCCAAAGTCATCTGGGTGCAACGGGCTATCGTAGGCCTCAGTCTGGGTGTCCTCCTCATCGCGGCCTATTTAACATCCCTGTAAATCAAAAAATGTTCAAATGGCACTTGGCTGACGCGGAGTGTGGTGAGGGGGCCTTTTGATAGGCAACAGGCTTCGATCCCTGTGGAGAGTAGATTATTGGCAAGGTTAGCCGGGAGAACATCTTTATGGGTCAGGATGTTAGGTTCATGTGTATCTTGCTGGTTTGGGGCTTTATGGGGTTAATGACTTCCGGCTGTGGCTCTTTTATCTTTAACGGAGGACCCACTACCGCGCAAAATGTTTTTTGTTGGAAGGCGAGGACAGGTAAAACTGCTATTACCTATTATTTGGAGCATTGTTTTCCAAAATTTGCTTTTCCTCTTCATCCCCAGTTGTTAGTTCCAGATACTATCCAAATCCCTATTGAAGATTTAAGGGATAGCAGACAAAAACCATTTAAGACATTAATGTCTTGTTTGCGACGGGCTTTAACCGACGAGGCACTTTCATTTTGGGTTGCCAAAAGTTTTGTGGGGTTTACTAATTTTCCATCTTCTCTTACGCGGGAGAGAAATTTTATTGAAGATTTTGATTTCGATGGCAGATTTTTAAAATTTCTAGAGGACGCTTATACCTCACTGAATTCTGGTAACGAAAAAGATTGGTTGAAGCAAATGAGCAAAAGCAAGGAAATCCTTTCCGAAGCGGATGGTTTGGCCAACAAACATGGCTTGCAAGCTATATTAATGATTGATCGAATTGATGAAGCTTGGGACGGGTCAGATAAGTCAGTTTTATTTCTGATGGCTCTTATGCATGCATGCATTGAAATTTCTAGCCAAGCTACATTTTTTAGGCCGTTGTTATTTTTACGTGAAAATATATTTGAGCGAGTCCGGCAAATTGATAACGAATTTTCTAGACTTGAAACTTGCGTAATTTCTTTAGATTGGTCAAAAGAGCTGTTATTGGAATTGGTAGAGCGACGGTTAAATCTACCGTTTAATACAAGGCTTCCATTAGGGGGAGAGACCTGGGATTATTTTTTCGAAAGTACCCCAACTTTTTCATCGAGGGAAAAAGTCTTTGTCTATTGCCAGGAGCGTCCCAGGGATATTCTGACTTATTGTACTTTTGCTGTGGAATCGGCCCAGGCTCATCTTCGGCCAAGAGTAACTTTGGAGGATTTGGAAGAAGCCAAGCGAAGATTTTCTCAAAGCCGCCTTAAGGATCTAGGAGATGAATATTCGGAAAACTACCCACAAATTCAAATAGTTCTTTCTCGATTTTATGGGCTAGGAAAAGAGTATACTGTTTCTGGTGTTGATGCTCTTATTAAGAAATTGCTTGTTGATCAAGAGGTTCAACGGTTTTGTCAATCGTGGATTTATCTTTATGTTAGCCCAGAAAAGTTTATTGAAATTCTTTACAATGTGGGTTTTTGGGGAATTCGGAATGAAGCCGAAGTGGAGTTTAGATCTATGGGAGTTAGGTCAACAAATCCACCAAAAATTACTGGTAACACAAGGGTAGTTGTCCACCCTTCCTATGTAGATGCTTTGAATCTACAGGATGCAATTGTAGCTGATTTAAGCCATGAATTATCCTTGAAGGAGGAGGGGATAATCATTGACTTTCCTCAAGAATACTCAATGGATGGGTATCAATCAAAATTGGAGCAACTTTCGGTTGATTTAAAATCTCTGGAGAAAGGGAGACCTGGTCAAAGCAAATTTGAAGACATAGTTGGAGAAGTAATCCGATTATGTTTTTATAGATCGTTAGTAAATGTGGAGACTAAGGTAAGAGAAGTGGATGGAACCATAATTCGAGATTGGGTGGCCTCAAATGTCTCAAATGCAGGTTTCTGGGAGAGGGTGAGATCACGTTATCAAGCAGTGCAGGTCATTTGGGAGTGTAAAAATTATGATGATTTAAAGGCGGATGATTTTCATCAAGCTGCCTATTATATGTCTAGGAGTGGAGGGAAATTTGTCGCTCTTGTATTTCGTGGTGACATAAAAAATCATTATTTTGACCATATCAAACGGATTAGTTTAGAGACTGATGGAATTGTGCTATTAATTACTGAGAAAGATTTAATGGTTTTTCTTAGGCAATCGTTAAATGGAAAAGTGAAAGAAGCTCATATCCAAGGTATTTATGATAAAACAATTCGTCAAATCTCTTAATGTCTTTTTAAATTTTAAGATTTAGGGAAAATTCAAACTAAAACGGCACTTGGCCGGCGCGGAGTTTGGTGAGGGCGTCTTTGACGAACTCGGCGTCTTTGCTGCCGGGTTCCATGTTTTGGCTGGCGAGAGTCCACGCGGCATCGGTTTCCTGTTTCCGGTCCAGATACCATAACGCCAAGCCACGGTACCAATTGACCGCCGGTTGATTGGGAAGGTCTTTCAGGACCACGTCGAAATGTGCCAGGGCTTCCTTGAAGAGTTCGGGGTCATCGAATTTTCTGGTCTCAATCATGGCCACACCCAAATTGTAATGGGCTTCGTTCTGTTTCGGGTCGAGTTCCAAGACTTTCTCCCAGGCTTTTTTCGCTTCCGGCAGCCGGTCCAAGGCTTGATAGGAACGGCCCGCCATGATTTGTCCCTGCAAGTCATCTGGGTTTTCCTTGAGGCGGGCTTCGAGTTTGGCCACCATTTCCAGCGGATTCGGTCCACCGCCCATGCGTTCCTGCGCTTCCAGAATGCGTTGGCCCTGTTGGAACTGCAACAGGCCATAAATGCCTAACGAGGCCAACAGAACTATGGATCCTGATGCGATTGCCCGTCCCCATCCACCCCGACGGGTTGTTCCGGAAGCGAGTTCTGCGGCGGGAGAGGCTTCCATTTCCTTCAGTTCCTCCAAGCGGTCTAATACCTGGAGAAGGCGTCGCTCATCGGTGGCTTTCAGCCGTTCATAGTCCACTCGTTCCATCCGTCCCTGGGTCACTTCCATTTCCAGTTCTTGGAGGGAGCGCGCGAGCGTTTCCCGTTCGACTTGGAGATCGGCCTGTTCTTGTGCCCGATCGTCATCCTGCGCAAAAGAGATGGGCGAGGGATCCTTCCGCCAAAAGGGGATGGTCAAGGCAAACAGCACAATGGTCAGGATTACAATGAGTGGGAAGAGAAAAGAGAGAATCGGGGACATGGTATCTCTGATGGGGTTAGGATTCCAATTCCCGTTCGAGGCGTTTCCGGGCCTGGTCGTCTAAGGGTTGCAGGGGTTGGGTCGGTGGTGTCGGGGTATCCTTCACCCAATGCACGACTTCTTTATAGAGAAAAAATCCACCGACCAGAAGTAGGATGAATGGGGCTACCCAAATCAGCCAGTTGACGCCATGTTTGGGAGGCTCCATCAAGATGTAGTCCCCATAACGGCTCAGAAAGTAGGCACGAATTTCTGGCTCGGTTTGTCCCAGTTCCAAGCGCTCACGAATGGCATCCCGCATTTGTTTGGCTAAGGGGGCTCCAGATTCCCAGATATTTTCCGTCTGACAGACCGTGCATCGAAGCGTTTTGGCGATTTCCCGGACCTGAACGTCGAGAGCGGTTTCCCCCACTTCATCGGCAAACACCGAGGGAAGAAATGTGAAGAGGATGAGTAGGAGTAGTGCGGCGCGAATCATCATGAGGGAGTGGAAGCGAGAGGTTGGGAGTTCAGTAACGGCCGAATGACGTGTTCCGTTAAGTTGGTATAGACCGGTCCCATGACAGGGCCGACATATTTGAACCGGATGATGCCTTCCTTGTCGATGACAAAGGTTTCGGGAACGCCATAGACTCCATAATCGATGGCCAGTTGCCCTTTGACATCGCGCACATGGGAAAACGTGGTGCCGAAGTCCTTCAGGTATTTTTGAGCATCCGGTAATTTGTCCTGATAATTGACGCCCAGCATGACAAAGTCGGGGTTGTCTTTGAAGGCCTGATGGAGTCGCAAAATATCTTCATGCTCCACTTTGCATTCATAGCACCAGGAAGCCCAAAAATTGAGCAGCACGACTTTGCCTTTGAATTGATCCAGTGAGATGGTCTGTCCGGTTTCGACATCGGGACCTTCGAATGTGGCCGCTGGCGTGCCGATCAATACGGTTGGAATATGGCGCGGATCGCCCCATAGGCCTTGGTAGAACAAGGCGAAGAGTCCAAAGAGCACGAGTATGAGGGTGATCTGCCAGCCCTTGTTCATTCGTCTTTTTTTCGGGGTCTGAGAATGTTGAGAATCACGCCTAATCCCATGATGCCCCCGCCGCCCCATACCCAGAGGATGAGCGGATTCAAGACCCCACGTGCCACGGCAACCCCGTCTTCCGATACTTCGGGCATGGTCAGGAAGATATGCCCCATGTTAATGGCATGGATGGCCGACTCCGTCGTGGGGGTTTGGGTTTGGGGATAGATCCGCTTTTGCGGCCGGAGTTCCGTGATGAGGGTGTCGCCCTCATAGACCGTAAAGACCCCTTCCTGCGCATGCCAATTGCCGCCCTCGACCTCGTGGATTTTGTCCAGTTTCATGCGGTAATCACCAATCGTGAATTCGTCGCCCACTTTCAGGGAGACCACTTTTTCCGTCTGATAAATGGTGCTGGCGATGATACCCACCACTAAGACCAGGACTCCGATGTGCGTGATGAGGCTGGAGTAGCGGCGTTGATTGGCGGTGAAGGCACTGAGGAAGCCTTGAACGATGTTGGTCTTGTTTCGTTGCGCATAGAGCTGAGAGACTTTGCCAAAGTCCATACCCATGGCCATGGCGGCGAAGGCGACAACATAGCCTCCGGCTAAGGCATAGAGACTGGTGATGCCGGTGATGAGGAGGATGATCACCATGGCGGTGCCAGCCATTAAGGGCGTGGAGAAGCTTTTTTTCAGATTCGCTACTGAGGCTTTTCGCCAGGGAATGTAGGGTCCGATTCCCATGAGGAACAGCAGGCCCAAGGCAATCGGCATGAACACCGCATTGTAGTAGGGAGGTCCAACGGTGACTTTGGCCCCTTGCAGAGTTTCAATCATCAAAGGATAGAGTGTGCCTAAAAAGACCGTGGCGGCCGCGACAAGAAAGAATAAATTATTAAATAAAAAGATGGACTCCCGTGAGACCAGCGAGTCCATTTCAATTTGGGATTTCAATTTGGCGGAACGCACAATCAGTGCGCCGAAGGCAATGCCGATGATCGTGCCTACGAATAATAGGATATAGAGGCCCCGTTCGGGGTCGGTGGCAAAGGTATGGACCGAGGTCAAGACCCCACTCCGAACTAAAAACGTTCCAATGAGGGACAATGAAAAGGTCACGATAATGAGGAACAGATTCCAGACCTTGAACATTTTGCGTTTTTCCTGCACTAAGACGGAATGCAAGTAGGCGGTCCCCACCAACCAAGGCATGAACGAGGCATTTTCGACCGGGTCCCACCCCCAATAGCCCCCCCATCCGAGTTCGTAGTACGCCCAATATCCTCCTAGAAGGATTCCAGTCGTGAGGCACATCCAGGCGAAGGTCGTCCATCGTTGGGTGACCTTGATCCATTCTTCGCCCAAGCGGCCGGAAAAGAGGGCGGCCATGGCAAACGAAAAGGGAATGGAAAACCCGACATAGCCCATGTACAGCATGGGGGGATGCATGACCATTGCCGGATCTTGTAAGAGGGGATTTAGGTCTTTGCCGTCTGCAGGAACCGGGATGAGGCGTTCGTACGGGCTGGACAAAAACACGATTAATGCCAGAAATCCGAACATGACTGCGCATTCCACCGCGATCAGATAGGGCATGATCGCAGGCTGGGTTTTCCAATGCAGCCAAACCGCCAACGTGCTGAAGAGCGAGAGAATGAATACCCACAATAATAACGAGCCTTCGTGTCCGCCCCACACGGCCGCCACGGTATAGAAAAATGGCAGTTTGGTATTGGAATTGTTGGCGACGTACAAGACGGAAAAATCGCGGGTAATAAAAGAATAGACGAGCGATAACATACCCGCGCTGAGTAGGAAAAAAATCAGGGTGACGGCCATTCGGCCTGCACGAGCCCAATCGGGATTGCGGGTCCGCAAGGCCAGAGCCGAGCTGGCCATCCCGAATACCGAGAGCACGAGGGCGACGATCGTCGAAAAATGTCCGATTTCAATAATCATGGGTGTGCGGAAAGGAGAATTTATTGCGACAGGGTCTTCATGAAGTCTTTTTTGGGAAGTTCCACGCCGGCCCGTTTCAGTTCCATCGGCATGTAGTCTTCGGAGTGCTTGGCCATAATCATCGTCGAATGAAAGGTCTGGCCATTCATCCATTGCCCTTCGACGACCGCCCCTTGTCCTTCCTTAAACAAATCCGGGGGAATGCCTTCAAATGTGACGGGGATGGTGGTGGCCCCATCGGTCAATTCAAACGTCAGTCCTACCGGTTCAGCCTGGGTTTTGACCGTTCCTTTGACGACCATGCCGCCGACCCTGACTTTTTTGGTGTAGGACTCCGGGGTAAATGCTTTGACTTCCGAGGGCGTCACGAAATACACGATGTTTTGCCCGAAGTTGCCAAAGGCCAGATACCCCAGGCTTCCGGCAATGAGAAGCACGCTGACAATGATCGCGATTTTTTTATTGTTTTTTGGCAAGAGAGTCGACCTCAGGCTCGTACAGTTTTGATTCCTTGATTTCCTTAAATAAAACCATGACTCTCTGGCTCATGGCAAATAGCATCCAGACGAGTGCCAGAAATGAGACCCCATAGGCCGCCGCCACATACCCATAGTTGTTGAGCAAGGCGGTATCCTGAGCCTGAAAGACGTTGGTTTGGGCGTCCCAGTGGCCTACCAGAACCAGAACCTTCAATTCCCGTAAGTTTTCAGGAGGTGGACCCTGATAGACGACTGGAATCGTCACGGGGCCTTCGGTGAATTCGAAGGTCGCTTGGCCGCCTTCGACATCGCCGGACAGGGTTCCGCTTTTAACCATACCCTGGATACGAACAAGCTTGGATGATGAGGAGCTGCCGGGCATGGTTTGCAGGGGAACTGTGGATAATCGGGTGTGATAATCCTGGTAGGTCAAAATGGTCAATAGGAGGGCGACCCCTCCGATGAGACCCCATCGTGCATAAAACCAATTCATTGGGCAGATTGTGAAAAATGGGTTTGGCTGAGCAGGCGCCCTTTTTTGGCCTGTAGCAGTTCAGTTAAATACAACATTTGTGTCCGGATCATGAGCATATAGGCAAAGAGGAGCCAGCAGCCTGCGCTCATGAATAGGAGTGGCACCAGGAGGTCATCCGAGATGCTGACTCCTCGCGTGGAGAAGGACATGGGTTGGTGCAACGTCCGCCACCATTCCACCGAAAATTTAATGATGGGCAGATCCACGCCACCGACAATCGCCAGCACCGCAGCATATTTGCCTTCACGGTCCGGGTCATCGACCAGTCGCCGAAGCATCATGTAGCCGGCCAGAATTAACAAGAGGACGGCGAAGGAGACAAGCCGGGGATCCCATGTCCACCAGGTATTCCATGTTGGTTTGGCCCAGATGGACCCTGTGACCAGCGCGAGGCCGGTAAACATGGCGGTGATGGTGGCTGCGGCCTGGCACATGTTGTCGACCAAAGGGTCTCGCTTCCAGAGATACCAGATGCTTCCCCCAAATAAGACCGAATAGGCTAGGAGGGAGGTATGAGCCAAGGGAACATGCACATACATGATTCGCACGACCTCGCCCTGATAATAGTCGGGGGGAGAGGCCAGAAGGCCGGTATACAGACCGATCAATAGACAGAGCGCCGCTCCCCCGCCAAACCAGCCCTTATATCGTTGGATGTAACGGATAAAGCGATTTATCATATCAACCGTATTGTAAAGGTCCCTTGAAAGACAGGAAAGAGGAGATTTTTCAGTTTTTTGTCGGTTGTCGGGTCATCAGGAATCTAGGATGAGTTCGAAGAGCCAGAATGAAACTACCGTGAAAATGATGTCGAACACAACCAGCAGCTGAATCCACTGGGAATAGAAGGCATAGGGGTCTCCGTTCAAGGTCCCGCGCGTGGCCTCCACGGCGGCAATCATGACGGGAACGGCCAAGGGCAACAAGAGAACTGGGAGCATGACTTCCCGTGCCCGGATTTGGACGGTTAAGGCCGAGAAGAGAGTGCCGACCGCAGACAATCCCAATGTGGCCAGAAGAAAGACGAGCAGAAGAATACCTAATTCCTCTACCACATCGAGATTGAAAAAAAGGATGAATAGGGGAAAGAGGAGAATTTCCACAGACAGCATAAAAAGAAAATTGGCCAGCACTTTACCCAGATATACGGCGCCCTTGGGGATCGGGCTGATTTGGAGAGCCTCCAAGCAGTCATTTTGCAGTTCCGAGGAAAACGACTTCCCCAATCCGATGATGCCGGTAAAGGTGAAGGAGACCCAGATGATGCCGGCAATCAGTTGACGGGCTGCGTCTTGGTCCATGGAAAAACTAAAACTGAACACCAGGATGACAATCAGCGCAAAAAACAACATCGAGGATATAGTCTCACGGCTGCGGAGTTCGCAGACCAAATCCTTCCAGACGATCCATCGAATGGTTTTAAAAAAGGGCATGTTTAGGTGAGTTGCTCGCGTGTCAGGTGTTGTAGATGCCCGCTCTGAAGGATGCCGCCGCGCGTGGCCACGTGCGCGGCTTTATCCCGGTCGTGGGTGGTCATCAGGACTGCGCCCTCCCTCGCCAGGGTTTGCTGAATGATAAGGTTTGTCATTGTCACTCCCGCTTCATCCAGGGCGTTATAGGGCTCGTCGAGCAATAATAACTTGGGTTTCCCAATGACGACCTTGGCCAACGCCAATCGTTTTTTCATGCCTGCGGAATATTGCCTGATTTTGAGGTCTCCAAATGCGCCGATGCCGACTCGGTCCAGTCCATATTTGAGTGTTTTCGGATCAAACGCCTGTCCTCTCAGCGCTAAGGCGAACTGGAGATTTTCAAATCCGGTCAATTCATCGTAGAGGTGGGACCCGTGGGCTATGACCATTAAGGATTGGCGCACGAGGTCTTTTTCAGTCACTCCATCCTGTCCGAAAACAGAAAATTGGCCATGAGAAGGTTGTTGTAAGGTAGCTAAAATACGAAGGAGTGTGGTTTTTCCGGCTCCATTGGGGCCAAATAGGGCAAAACATTCCCCTGCGCGAATCTCGAAGGACAGATCCTCAAAGATCCGGTAAAAGCCGTAGGCTTTGGAAAGGTTGGTGGCCTGGATGGCGATCATGCAGTGGTTAGATCATGCTGAACTGGATGCGTAGTCTACGCAATGCTTGAAGAGTTGTCTAGAAAGAGCCGGTGGAAAAGTCCTGTCGTGGGGTTCTTGAAGTTTGGCAAATTCATTGACGATAAAAAGAGAGAATTCTATGATGTGAGCGGATTTTTTGACGATATCTGTGGGGCTCTGGAATGGGGGATCTTGCGGATCCCCACAAAACACTTGCAGTCCTTCCCTTATATGAGACAATAAGGTCATGACATTGAGGACATCATTAGGGATTCGCCAGATGCTTTCGTTAGGGGGGCTTGTCGTATGGTTCCTGATGGGAGGAGTTGCCTGCGATTCCGGATATTCTTCCGAGAACCAGCAGTTTTCACGGATGGATGCCAGTTTGATTGCCACGACGCCTCGGCCAAAGATCGGTAATCTGGCACCGGAATTTCGCCTGTTGGATATGAATGGTCGGCCTGTGGCGTTATCCGATTTTCGGGGAAAAGTGGTGCTGTTAAATTTTTGGGCCACGTGGTGTTTCCCCTGCCGGGTGGAGATGCCTTCAATGGAGGCGATTTACCGGGATTATCGGTCAAAAGGATTGGAAATTGTGGCGGTTTCGGTTGATGAGCAGGGTCCTGCGGTCACCCGTCCATTTCAGGAAGACAAGGGGCTGACCTTTCCCATTTTGCATGACCGGGATTATCAAGTAGGCTTAATTTATGGGGCTCGTTCGCTTCCGATGACATTTGCCATCGACCGGCAGGGGATTATTCGTCAGCGGGTCTTTGGTTCTCGAGAATGGGATAGTCCCGAATCCCGTCAAGGGATTCTTGAGATGTTGGAAGAATCCTCCCCTGCAGTTCGGCCAGAATCTTCTCATACAATGTAAACATGGATTCCATTAGTCAGGTTTCCCTATTTGCGGCGTTCAGCGCGGGACTCTTGTCCTTTGTGTCCCCATGTGTCCTCCCTTTAGTGCCTTCCTATGTGTCGTATATTACTGGGCTGTCGGTAGAAAAATTGGCTAATGTGGAAGAGCGTGGTCATTACCGATCTCTCATCGTTGTCAATTCCTTGTTGTTTATCGCCGGGTTTTCCAGTGTGTTTATTGCCTTTGGCGCCTCAGCCAGCTTGATCGGACAATGGCTCTATGAATACCAGGACATGATTCGAAAGGTTGGGGGCATTCTCATTATCGTGTTTGGGCTCTATCTCATGGGAGTGTTGAAACTTAGCTTCTTTATGACTGAGCGCCGGTTGCTGCATTTTGAGTCGCGCCCGGTCGGGTATCTGGGGTCTTTTCTTATTGGGACGGCCTTTGCCGCGGGGTGGACTCCTTGTGTGGGGCCGGTCCTTGGCACCATTTTGGCTTATGCCAGCACGACGGAGTCCATGTCGAGTGGGATTCTGTTGCTTTCTGCTTATTCTTTTGGACTAGGCCTCCCATTTTTTCTGACCGCTTTTGGGATGGATCGGTTTTTGAGCTATTTTAAACGGTTGCGTGCCTATCTTGGCGGGGTTTCGATTGTCAGTGGAATGTTGCTGATACTCGTCGGGGTGATGATTTATACCGATTCAGTGACCATGCTTACCAGCTTCCTTGAGCGGAATGGTATCGGCTGGTACCTCGGCCAGTAACGAGACCATATTCTCGGCCTCTTTCTATTAAACAGATTTCCCTCTTTTTGTTTACTGGCTCACTGCGGAGCTTGCCGGAATTCCTTCATCAGATTGAAGGAGTTACCGAATTAGCACCATTCGCCGGCTTTGCAGACTTTGGTGCTTGTGGAAGCTGAAGTCTGGGTAGGCTTGGAAAGGGCCGAGCCGGATTCACACCAGGTGCCCATGCCACATGAGGCCGTGGCCGTGTGGGGGGATTGAGTGGGTTTGCCATCTGCTGGTGTGTCCTCCGTTTCCGGCAAGAGGCCGGCATGAGTGAGGGTGGGGGAGGAAGTGTCCGGTTGACCAGAAGCCTTCGCTATCAAGTCAGGGGTCTTGTCTTCTCGTTTGGGTGCTCGATTCGGCAAGGAAGCCACTAGCTGAGGATGCTCGGCTTGCAGTGAGGCTAATTGTTTTTGAGCCTTGTCGTGATAGCTGTTCTGGGGATATTGATCGATTAATGCGATCAACCAATCTTGGCTCCATTCCTCGATACCCAAGTTGTCATATGTTTCAGCGAGTTGGTACATGGCGTCCCCTGCGGTGTCGAGGTCGGGGTATTCTTTAATGATCTTTTCAAACCGATGGGCGGCCGCCAAATAGGATTTTCGTTTCAAGTAAAATTCCCCTACCATCAAATGCCGTTGGGCTAGGAGTTCACGGCAGGTGTGAATGGTTTGTTGTGCTTCTACCTGATAGCGGTTTCCAGGAAATTCTTCCAGCAACTTGGTATACGCGGTAATCGCTTGGTTTAAAGGTTCGGGATCACGATCCACCGTCCGGAATTGTTTGTAGTGGCTGATTCCGATTTTGTATTGGGCATAGGGGGCCAAAACATGATTTCGGTGTAAATCCAGAAAATGTTTGTATTCGACGATGGCTTCCGCGTAGGATTCCTTATCGAAATAGGATTCGGCGCGTTTCATGATGACGTTGGGATCGTATCCCATCTCCACGGTGTCGCCGACGAAAATTTGTTCGTCGGTTGTGCTAATTTCCCCGTTCTGTGGAGGGTCTGGGCTGACCGGGGCTTGAGCTTGTTCGTGAGTGGTCGTGCATCCGGCAAACATCCAGGTAGCCAGAATGCAGGCCAGGAATCTTGAGGATTGGGCGTCATTCCACATAATTGAGTCTCAAATATTCATCTCAGATTTTTTTTGAATAGGCGGGGGATAACAAAATTACGAAATGTGAATTGTTAATGATGCTTTATTTATACAAGAATCGGACCATTGGGATAAAGACTGAAATATGCCGAATTTGTCTTGCATGGTATCCCAAAGTGTCGCGAATTTGCCACTGATCGTCTGAAAAGCACGATAGAATCTCCCAAAACACAGAAGGTCTTTCAAAAGAATGGGAAATATTGGATGAAGGGATTGTATTCGAGGATTACCGGGACCGGGTTTTTTGTTCCTAGCCGGGTGGTGGGGAATGCTGAAATTGGTGATCGGCTTGGGGTCCATGCCGACTATATCGAACGAGTTTCAGGCATTCAGACTCGCCATTGGGTGGCTCCTGGAGAAGATTGCTCCTGGTTGGGGGAGCAAGCGGCACGACAAGCTTTGGAGCAGGCGGGGATATTGCCTGATGATTTGGATGCCATTATCGTATCGACCACCTCTCCTGATGTGATGTTTCCTTCCACAGCCTGTCTGATTCAGGGGCGATTGGGCGTTAAAGGGATGCCAGCTTTTGACGTGTCTGCTTCCTGTTCTGGTTTTTTATATGCCCTGTCTATGGCCGATGGGTGTATTCGTTCCGGTCAATATCGACGGTGTTTGGTCGTTGCAGCGGAGGTAAAGTCACGTGCATTGGACCTGACGGATCTGAGCACAGCTATTTTATTCGGGGATGGAGCCGGGGCGGCGGTTCTGGAACCTTCAGGCGATCCTGGTGTGGGCGTCGTCAGTATTCGGCTTCATGCGGATGGGGCATTCCATGATTTGGTGAAAATTTTTGGTGGGGGCTCACGACGCCCACTCTCCCATGAGGTCTTGGAGGCGGGTGCGCATACTCTTAGGGTTCAAGGTTCAAAGATTTATCGTTTAGCCGTTCGTCGATTGACTCAGGCTGTTCAGGCTCATGTGGCGGAGGAACACTGGGCAGTGCAAAAGCTTGATCACCTGATTTTTCATCAGGCTAACAGTCGTCTCATGACCCAAGTCTGTCAAGCTTTAGGTGCCTCGGCCGAGCGATGTTTTTCTATTATTGAAAGTTTGGGGAATACCTCCTCTGCCTCTTTGCCGATTGCGCTGGCTCAAGCCCATCGTTCTCAACGGCTACAGCCTGGGCATCAGGTGCTGTTAGGGACGTTTGGGGGAGGCTTGACTTGGGGCACGGCTCTCCTCCGATGGGGATAGCTTGAACTGCATTGGGTTACTGTCGTGAAGGTTAGGTTCGTCATTGACGCATGGATATCATCGCTCTATTGACGATGGATTTCTATTTCCCCTATCGTGGCAAGCAGGCGTTCTACGGGCTTTGATTCTTGAGAGGGAGGGATACCTTGAAAATCTTTTTGGCGAATCCCAGGGGGTTTTGTGCGGGAGTGGATCGGGCGATTGAAATCGTCGATTTATCTTTAAAAACGTATGGAGCCCCGATTTATGTCAGGCATGAAATTGTGCATAGCCGGCATGTGGTGGCGTCCCTGCGAGATAAAGGGGCTATTTTTGTAGAAGAACTGGGAGAAGTGCCTGATGGCGCTATTGTGATTTTTAGCGCGCACGGGGTGGCCAAAAGTGTATGGGAAGAGGCCAAGCGACGAAATTTGAAAATCATTGATGCCACGTGTCCCTTGGTGATCAAGGTTCATAATGAAGTCAATCGGGATTACGCCAATCAATATGAATTGATTCTAATTGGCCATGCGGGTCATCCAGAGGTCGTTGGCACCTTAGGGCAAGTGCCTGACAAATTTCATCTGGTTTCGTCTGTTGAAGATGTCGAGGTGTTGCACGTTGAAAATTCTCAACATTTATCCTATGTGACCCAGACTACTCTGAGTGTGGATGAATGCCGGGACATTGTGGAAGCCCTGCATCGAAGGTTTCCCGGAATCAAGGGGCCACACCAGGAAGATATTTGCTATGCTACTCAAAACCGGCAAAATGCCGTCAAGGAGTTGTCTCGGCATGTGGATGTGATTTTAGTGATTGGGTCCCCGAATAGTTCCAATTCCAATCGATTAAAGGAATTAGGCGAACGATGCGGGATTCCGTCCTATTTAATTGATTCCTATCAGGATATTCGGCCTCAGTGGCTGCAGGATGTGAATGCGGTCGGGATTGCGGCTGGGGCTTCGGCGCCGGAAGTGTTAGTGACACAAGTGGTCAAGTTTTTAAAAGAACAGGGTGCTGATTCAGTGGAGGAACTGACTGTGGTAGAGGAAGACGTGGAGTTCCTTCTTCCAAAAGAATTGTTGATGGCCAAGGGGAGACCCTAGCGACCCATTCGCCCTGGTCTGGAATAATAGCTATACCTATTCAATGCGTGGTTTCCCCCTCATGAAATTTTTGGAATAGGGTGTGATCATCAAATCCGGTTCTTTTTTCTCCGTATTCTCTCCATTTGATTCTTCAAATCCTACTGAGTAGTAGTTTTTAGTCCTCACAACATATTGAAGGCTATTGACCATGGCCTACTGCATTTTGTGGGAAATTTTGCTCTTTCCTGCTTCTTGTGCTAAAAATGTGCAGTTCCGGTCTTTGCTACCATCCACCGTTTTGAGGAGGTCCCATGTACCTGCGAACCCTGATTGTGAATGGGTTTAAATCATTTGTTGAAACGAAAGTGGATTTTCCTAAGGGAATTACCGCAGTTGTAGGGCCAAACGGGACCGGCAAAAGTAACATTGTTGATGCCATTCTTTGGACCATGGGTGAGCAAAGCGTGAAAAGTTTACGGAGTGAGCGCATGGAAGATGTCATCTTCAATGGGACGGAACAGCGAAAGCCCCTGGGAATGGCCGAAGCCTCCTTGGTCTTTGCCGACGTTTCGCCTCGGGATTTGGAGCCTATATCGGCGATTTTAGAGGAATTGGGAAACCCAACCGAGGTAATGTTGACCCGTCGATTATTCCGTGATGGGGAAAGTGAATATTTGTTGAACAAAATTCCATGCCGGCTGAAAGATATTCGAGGGTTTTTGTGGAATGTCCGGGCAGGCACACGTGGGCAATCCGTGATTGAACAGGGCAACATCGAGCAATTATTGAATGCCTCTCCGCAAGAGCGACGGGAATTTATTGAGGGGACTGCGGGAATTATTCGATATAAAAAGCAAAAGGCGGAAGCCCTCAGAAAGCTGGAGGGGACTGAAAATAACCTGTTACGCGTCAGGGATATTCTGGGTGAAGTTCGACAACAGTTGAAGACCCTCAACCGTCAGGCGAAACAGGCGGAAGAATATCAAACCTTACTGCGCGAAGCTCGTGATCTGGAAGTCCGCCTTCTTTCTTTTGATTTTCGAAGATTGTTTCATGAGCAGGGTCGATATGAGGCGGATTTACAGGAATCAGAGAATCAGGAGTTGGCATGTGTATCGGAAGAGTCACGGGTCGTGGCAGAACGGGAAGAACACCAATTGGCCCTCTCGGTCACAGGTGAGTCCTTAGGCGAAATGCAAGAACAATTAAGGGACGTGGAACGCCAAATGTCGCAGGGTGTTTCCACGATTCAAATCGAGCGAAATCGATTGGAACAATTGGGTCATCAGCATGAACAGGTGATGGTGGAGCGTCGACGGTTGGAGGATGAAGGGCAACTTGCTCAGGAGGTGGTGGCGAGCGTGAGGGAACGGATGGCCCAAATCCGATGTGACATTGAAAGTATTGCTTCTGCCGTGGCAGAAGGGGATGAAAATATGGCTGTATTGATGTCCCGCCGCAAGGAAACAGCCGAGATTGTGGAGCAACGGCGTGGAAAAATTTTAGGGCTGGCCGTCGAACAGACGAACATCGAAAATCGTCTACAAGCGGCGGTCACAGGACAGCACGGGTTACAGCGTCGTCTGGAGCGTCTCGCCTCGGAGGTTCTTCAATCCGAGGCTGATCAGGCGAAGCTTTATGCCGAAGGGGAAACGCTGCAGCAACAACGGGCTACACTTGAAGTCCACCTGGAACAGCTGAAAAGGAATCAGGAAGAGTTGGAAGTAACTCTGCAGAGTCATCGTGAATCTCGGGAAGATATTGATGAAAAAATATTGGAATTACAGACTCAGGTGGCGGGAACAGATTCCGAATGGCGTGCGCTGCAGGGCGTGTTTCGTGAAGAGTTAGGGTATGGCTCCGAGTCGGCGGATGCCGAGACGTCTGTCAGAGGGAATTGTTCGGCTATTCAAGCGGCTTTGGCCGAACGAATGGAAGTGCCCGAGCAGATTGAAAAAGCCATTGAAGCGGCATTGGGACGGCAGTTGCGGGCTTGGTTAGTCCAGTCTCCTCAGGAGGCCGAACGAACGATTGGTGAATTCAAGCAACATCAATTAGGCAGAGGAATTTTTATTCCCCTCAGTGTGCATCACGAGCGAGCAGCCGGACAGCCGGGATGGTGGGCAAGCCTGCAGTCCGATCCTCGGGTGAGAGGGTGGGCGGTCGATTTGGTGAAAGCTGATGAAGGCTTACAGGGGGTGGTCTCTTCGTTGTTAGGAGAAACCGTCATAGTGGAATCATTGACTGATGCCTTGGCGCTCATGGAGCGGTATGACTGGTTTCATGGACAAGGGCCTTTGTTGGCCACTCTGGAAGGAGAATTGGTCTATGCCACGGGTGTCATCGTTGGTGGTTCCGAGAATGAGGCTGGTGGATTATTGCACCGGCGCCGGGAAATTTTGGAACTTGAGCAACGATTACAGAATCTTTCCTGTGAAGTGGAGGAGATAAAGCTCAAGCGAAAAGTCTTGTGTGAAGAGATCGAGAGCGTCTCCAAGCAGCTAGAGGATGCCAGTGCAGTGATTCGTGAAACGGAGATTCAGTGTCTTACCCTCCAGCGAGAGGAGGCTTCAAGGGAGCAAGCTCTTCCACAATTACGCAGAAGGCTTGAGGTTTTAAGCCAGGAACAGGAGGCGGAAGGTATTGAGTTCTCGCGCCTCCAACACGAGGAAGAAGAGCTTCGTCAACGATTGACGGCGTTAGAAGCGACTCGTGAACTAGAAGATATGAGCCTACGAGAGGGTATGACGTCTCTGGAAGACTTGAATCGTGAATATCAAGCCTTAGTGGAAAGTGTGAATGAAATACGGGTGAACTATCAAACCTTAAAAACCCGTTGGGATCATGAACAGGGCCAAGTTGAGCGATTGGAGCGAGAAGAGGTTCAGCGCAAAACCCGGGTGCAACATATTGATCAGCAATTGGAGCAATTGTTCATTAATAGCCGGAAGAGTCAGGATGAGAGAGTGAAGGCTGAAGAACTGGTTGAGTTACTTCAGGAAAAGCAAGATGAATTGGCTGGTGAAGTTCGGACCATTCAAAATCGACATGCGGAAATTACCGAGCAGCTCAAACACTGCGATGCTCTGATTTCAACGGCAAGAGAAACGCTCTCGAAAATTTTTAAAGCGCGAGTGCCTATCGAAAGTCATCTGGCTGAAGTCCGGACGAAATTGCAAGGCGTTCGTGAGACGCTTGAGATCACGTATGAGATGGTTCCGGATGATTTGGTGAGTCTTCAACATGAGACCCAGATGCAAAATGAAGAAGCTGCCCCTGCTTCAGAAGAAGCCTCTCAGTCGGAGGGATGGCGAGAGCAGCTTCAGCAAATTCGGAAACGGTTGGAACGGATTGGCCCCATTAATTTGGCTGCGATCGAAGAACACCAACAATTGGAAGAGCGTTACCAATTTTTATTGTCCCAGGAAAGCGATTTGGCCAACTCCATTCAGTCACTTCAAGAGATCATTCAACGATTGAACCATACGACCAATCGCTTGTTCGAAGAAACTTTTCAGGAATTGCAGGTGAAATTCAGTGAGGTGTTTTCTGCTTTGTTTGCCGGAGGACGGGCCGAACTTGTTTTAGTGGAGGAGACGGTCGAGGGATCCGATGGAGAAATGACGCATCTTGAGCCTGGTGTGGATATCGTGGCGCAACCTCCTGGGAAGCGGCTGAAAAATCTGAGTATGTTGTCCGGGGGTGAAAAAACCCTGACGGTCATGGCGCTATTATTTGCCAGTTTTTTAATTCGTCCAAGCCCGTTTTGCGTTCTGGACGAGGTGGATGCACCGTTGGACGAAAACAACGTGGTGCGGTTCGGGCAATTTTTACGGCAAATGGCTGATTGCTCACAGTTCGTGGTCATTACGCATAATAAGCGCTCTATGGAAATCGCTGATTCCCTTTTTGGCGTGACGATGGAGGAGCCGGGTGTCTCAAAGCTGATCTCGGTTCGGTTGCAGGATCTTCAAGAAGTCGGATGAGCGCATCCTGGGCTTGAAAAGCGAAAAGCCCCTTCCTGGTTTTCCAGGAAGGGGCTTTTCTATCATAAGGCAGAGAATGCGGAATTAATTTCGAACGCCACTCCAAACTTTAGCGGGATCAATTTCTTTGTCCGGATTGAGGGTTTTGGCTTTTTCCAAGAGGACGTCTGTGGTTTCAGGAATAGCCGGATCCGGCACGCAACAATCATCCACGGGGCATACGGCTGCGCATTGTGGTTCGTCAAAGTGCCCCACGCATTCGGTGCACCGCTCATAGGTAATCACATAGACGGTATCACCGTCTCCTTGGCCCTCGCCGACTTGATGGCCTTTTTCCTCCGCAGCGCTTCGAGTTTCGAAGATCGCTTCGTTTGGACATTCAGGGAGGCAGGCTCCACAATTAATACATTCTTCGGTGATCAGTAATGACATAATTTCTGTTCCTCCTTATCCAATCCACAAATAAAAAGGGAATTTCTGTTGACGATACCCTCCAGAACAGCTTTCTTGTTATGAAGATCAACAATGATTCTGGAAAAGGACACATCTGTTGAGAGGCCCATTCTACCGATTAAATTTTCAAGCAGTCAACGGCACAGAAGACCTAGGGCTAAGCCATTTGGACGGTATAAATACATGACCATATTTTTGCAGCTATGAGCTGTTTGCAATTTTGAATATGATAGGGTTTTCACCTAATTCATGTTATGCTGGTTCATGCCTGGGAGAAATCCTCTGGGGAACTGAAAGATCATCAGGCAAGGGTTCAAGTATTAATAAATTTTCTTCCATCTGGCTCGTATAATTATTCGTTAGTCAATATGTCTTCACCAAGATTATCAGTCGGGGCTTCTTATGCGTCGTTGACCTGTGCGGCCATGGTATGGGGTGGATCCGTAGTAGCTCAGAAAGTGGCGTTGGGCCCCTTTTCACCTGTTGAAACATCGGTGTTGCGCGGGTTAGGGGCACTGGCCATTCTGATTCCATTATGGAGGTGGAAGGAGAGTACCCTAAGTTTCGCTCAAGATGATTGGAAGACGTTTCTACTGTTGGGATTGGGGGTTCTGGGTAACCATCTCCTCATTTTGTTTGGTCTCCAATTTATTGGTGCCGGGGCTGCCGGCGTCATTATCGGAGCCAGTCCGGCTATTACCGCATTTTTATCTTCCCTCCTTCTTAAAGATTTATCTCTGCGAGTAATCTGGCTGGGGTGCCTGGTCTCGTTTATCGGTGTCATTTTTATTTCAGGAAAAGATGCGGTCGAAGGTGTCGGTTCCAATCCTCTTTTGGGCGGGGGGCTGGTGATTGCCGGGCTCGTGTGTTGGGCGCTTTATACTATTGGATGCAGGCGAACCATGGAGAGGTTTTCCCCTCTTGCTGTGACCTGGATCACGCTGGCTGTATCATTGTTTTTTGAAATTCCCCTGTTGATTTTGAACCACAAAATGCTGGTGTCTGGGGTGCAATCTGTTCCTCTGGCTGGCTGGATGGCATTGCTCTATGTCATGGTGTTTGCGACCGCTCTGGGACAACAAGCTTGGCTCTATGGTGTGGAAGGAGTGGGGCCGTCTCGTGCGGGGATCTTTGGCAATTTGATTCCAGTCTCGGCATTGCTCTTCTCGTTCATGATTTTAGCCGAACCGGTTGGCTTCAGAGAATTAACTGGGATAGGATTGATCGTCTTGGGTGTATGGCTTGTTGACTGCAGGTCTCGGGAAGAACTAGAGCCTATGCCAGGTGTCCACGGAGAGCCTGTCGAAGAAAGAGAGATTTCCTGATGTTGAAAGAACGGATTGAAGAGGTAACCAAACTCAACGAACTATTTTATCGGGCATTTGAAAGTTTGGATGCGGGAATGATGGACAAAATTTGGGCGCATCAGGAATATGTCACGTGTATCCACCCTGGGTGGAGCATCAGAGTGGGGTGGCCAGCCGTGAGGGATTCTTGGGTCGTAATCTTCAATAATACGTTTTCGATGCAATTTGAATTGACGGAATTGCAAGTGCAAGTCGCTGCGGATGTCGCCTGGGTCATTTGTACGGAGAATATCACCAGTCGGGTTGGGGAAGACCCTCAACATAGCCGTGTGGTTGCCACTAATCTATTTGAACGTATCGGAGATGAATGGAAATTGATTCACCATCATGGTTCTCCCTTAATGGAGTGATATGTGCCATGAGGGCCTCAGGGAATGTCCGGTCACATTCCGGAATGTCCGCAATGGACGAGGGAAACTCAGCTTAGGATGTCGTGGTCGTCATCACGGAATTTGCCCACTCCTCCACGAGGGTGTCCCGTTCCTCCATGGTTTGGGCGCTGTATTTTTTAAACATCCCCAATCCACCTTTTTTCTTCCGCCAGTTCACAAAATGGATGAAATGTTCCTTGCAAAGCGAGCGGGTTCCTGCTGGGGCATAAAGGGGCTCTGTGCATCCTCCAATTAGGCACGATTCGGTATTCATCTTTTCTCGCCCTTTCGTTGAATCATAATGTACAGGTTGGATAGGCCCAGTCAGTATGCCCAAGAAATTGCGGCAAAGGCAATGGGTGAGTATCGATGGGCCCATAGTCAGGGTAATGGAGGCGTTTACCTTGCTTTCGGTGGGGGATGAAGGGTATCGTTACGATCCTTATTGGCTAAGTCCATATCTGATGATGGAAAAGACCGAATTTTTGGTGAAAGGAGATTGAGTGTGTTGACTGCTAAGGATGTGTTTACCAAGGTCAGTGAGGCTGCCCTGGGGGCGACCGATGCGGATGAGCGGCCTCTGCAAATTGATTATCCCGCGCTTGAAAAGAAAATTGAGCAGGCGTTGGGTAGGCGAAACGTTGAATTACTGCACGTGAATCAATTTCTGCCGGAGGGGTATGAGGATCAAGGGCGATTGAATGCGGTCCTGCTGACCCAAGGTGGGGTATTATTTGATTTGGTGATTGGCGATCAATATTTTCGATACGATATCTTTTCCTGCCGGGATTTGGACAAGATTCAATTGATTGATGGGACTTGGGATAATACCGAAAATAAGACGCAGGATGCCTTTTTGAGCTTACGTCTTATGCATGGGGATGAAGCCCATATTTTATTGGCGCTCAAGGACGAACAGCGCCCTTCCGTCTTTGATTTTGCTTCAAAGGTTGGCCAAGGACGTCATCCCGAAAAATAATGAGAGAGAGGTCGGATGTCTTCCCCCTTTGGGGAATGACATCCGTGGAGTACTTTACGGCTCTTTTGCGAAGGGTAAGGACGAAACGCTAGCAGGAATTTTGGTTCCCGCTGTTTCGATTTCCAAAGGAGTGTTGGGTTGAGTGAAATCGCGCAGAGGAAAGCCTAGGGCAATAGGTTTTCCAAGAACAGGAGAATACGTTGCGCTCGATATCCAGCCGACTTCACGAGTCCCTGAAAATATTTTTGATCCATGTTCGGGGATAATATTCTCAGAAGAATTGATGACCAATCCCACCAATCGGCGTTTGACAGACCCATAGGTGTCCATTCGCGCCACCACTTCCTGGCCTGGGTAACAGCCTTTTGAAAGACTGAAGGTCTTTCCTTCCATATTCGCTTCCGGTGGGACGATCTGTTCGTTGACGTCAGGTCCTAGCCGAGCGAGTCCTGCCTCGATTCGTAGTGTCTCAAGGGTTCGGTGCCCTAGATATGAGCCACCCATATCTTGGACGATGGCAGAAAGACGTTCCCAGATTTTTGTCAGAGCCTCAATTGGTATAAAGATCTCATAATCGAGAGACTGCGTCTCCTGGGTTTTGGCCACAAAGCCGGTGCTGTCCTGGAAGGCAAATGGGAGGCTTTGGAGATCTAGGAGACCCTCGGGGTTGACGCCAAGGCCTTGTCGTAGAACCTCCATGGATTGCGGACCGGTGATGAGGATGATTCCCCAGGTGCCCAGACCGTTGTGTAATTTTGCTTTGGTACCATACAGAAGAAATTTTCGGAGTGCTTGAAAGGTATGATCGGCAGCCTCTCCGACGTCCTCTAGAAACAGTCGATCCTCTCTCATATAAATACGGAAATACGCCAGGATCTTGCCTTTGTGATTCATGAAGGTGGAAAGACTTCCCTCTCCAGGTTGAAGAGTCAAAATATTCTGGCTCACAATGCTATGTAACCATGGGACACGATCTTCCCCCGTTACCAAACACGTTCCTCGATGAGATAAGTCGGCCATGCCCACCGCTTGGCGAGCCATCTGGTATTCCCTAACCTGATGACCATAATGTGAGGGGATTTCCCATTCCCCGCTTGTTTCGAATATGGCGCCACAGGCCTGATGTCGGTTGTGTAGTGGAGAAGATTTCATGGGGTAGGCGGAGTCGAGGCTAACATTTCTTCCAGGAGAGGGAGGGTCCGTGCGGAAAATTCATTACGAGAGACAATTTTATTGATGCCCAGTTCTTTGGCTAACTTCCAAGTGCCTACTTCCTCATGATTCGCAAATGCTAAAATGGGAACATCTTGAATCTTGGGTTGAGCTTTGATCGTCTTTAGCAAATTTGGCACGTCCAGCCGGTCGTCATTCATATTGGCAATAATGGCTTGAGGGGATTGGTTATCAACGTTGGTCAGCCAATCCTCGACATTCCTGATGCGTGTCAAAGTATAACCTTGCGGACGAAAGGCATCACGGATTTTTGTGTAAAAAAAGATATCAGTGACCGCGATAAGTAGTGTTTTGGTAGTTGTCATAAAAGCATCCGGAACGGTTTAATTCATCAAGGTCAAAATGCGGAGCAGAGCCTGTTTGGCGGTTTTATATTCCGGGTTTAAGGCCAGCGATTTTTTATAGGACTCCACGGCCAAATCCCATTGTCCCTTCCGTTCATAAACGCGGCCCAGGTTCATGTGAGGGAAAGCCGGATTCTCATATCGTTTAGCTTTGGCAGCCTTTTCCAGCCAAGGAATGGCTTCTTCAAGTTGATTGAGCTCAATCAGATAGGCCCCAATATCATTATACGGATTGCCAAAATCCGGATCCTGCCGGATGGCACGGTGACATTCCTCAATAGCCTCGTTTAATTGTCCCATGAAGCTATAGGTCCATCCCAAAAACGTGTGAGCTTCGGCCGTTGGAAAGAGCTCGATGGATTGCTTATAGAGGTCGACGGCCTCTTCCAGCTTACCTTTCATTTGCAAGGCATAGGCTTGCTCAAAAAGATTCCATGCCTCGGTTTTATCCTCCTCACGGCCTTCGCCTTGGTTGAGAAAATCTTGTCGATCCATTGGTATTCAGAGCCGATGCCAGAGATATGAGCCGAAGCGGCTAGTCTCCCTTCAGTTTTTGTCGAACGAGTTCCGCCACTCGCCGACCGGAAAGTAACATCGAGCCGAATGCCGGACCCATGCGCGGGGTTCCGTCGACAGCTGCGACCGCCAGTCCGGTAACAAAGCAATTCGGATATATTTCCCGGGTATTCTCCACGACCAGTGTTTCTGAGCGAGCCACCCACATGGCCCCGTTTCCGGGAACTTTTTGGTAAAGGTTTCTCTTGTGGAGTAGATCCACCACAATAGCATCATGCCCAGTGGCGTCAATTACCACCTGACTTTCGAGCGCGATGGGATCTACATGAATCACATCATGGCCAACCATTTCCGTGGTTGAATTGTTGACGACGACCCCCTCAATCTTGTGATCTTGTCGTAAAATCAAATCCACGACCTTCGTTAAATTCAGCACTTTAGCCCCGGCCTCGTAAGCGGCCGAGATGAGGCGACCGGTTGCATGGGGAGGGTCGACAATCGTCATGCCGGGACAATCCTTAATTGGCTTAAAGGGGATTCCTAATTCCTCCAGAATCAAGTGGGCTGGTTCGCAAATCGTAGCCTTGTTCATGAGGTAACCGCCGGACCAAAATCCACCTCCTAATGCCAGGCTTTGCTCAATCAAGAGCGTTTTAAAGCCCGTGGAGGCTAAATCCCTGGCGGCTAATAATCCTGAGGGACCGGCACCAACGATGATGATGTCGCTTTCAATAAGCGTGTCGAATTCTTTGAAATATTCCCGGGCAATGTGTCTCGTGACGTCCCGTTCTCTTAAAGGAGCTAGGTGTATGGGATTCATAGGGTCAATCTCACTCGGTTAGGAGTAATGCATTGCGGTTGTTACAAGGGATTGGGATCATCATCTTCCGTGCATTATACATACAAATCCCCTCCGGCTTTCCGAAACTCCTCTGCCTTTTCCTCTAAGCCTTTGGATAGGGCTGCCTCTTCTGATAAGTGTTGTTGAGCCGCGTAATCCCGGACATCCTGTGTGATTTTCATGGAACAGAAATGCGGACCGCACATGGAGCAGAAATGTGCGATTTTGGCACCCTGGGCCGGAAGCGTGGCATCATGGTAACTTTGCGCCGTTTCCGGGTCGAGTGAGAGGTTAAATTGATCTTGCCACCGGAATTCAAAGCGGGCGTGTGAAAGGGCGTTATCCCGGACTTGGGCCCCAGGGTGTCCTTTGGCCAGATCGGCCGCATGCGCGGCGATTTTGTAGGCAATAACTCCGGCTTTGACATCTTCTTTATCCGGAAGTCCCAGGTGTTCTTTGGGAGTGACGTAACACAGCATGGCACAGCCGTACCAGCCAATCATGGCTGCGCCGATGGCGGAGGTAAGATGATCATATCCCGGCGCGATATCGGTGGTGAGTGGGCCAAGAGTATAAAACGGAGCCTCATCGCAGGCGGCGAGTTGCTTATCCATGTTTTCTTTGATGAGTTGCATTGGAACATGCCCCGGGCCTTCAATCATCACTTGGACATCGTGCTTCCAGGCGATTTTCGTTAATTCTCCCAGGGTTTCCAGTTCGGCAAATTGGGCTTGGTCATTGGCATCGGCCAGTGACCCTGGCCTCAATCCGTCTCCTAAGCTGAAGGAGACGTCGTAGCTCTTCATGATTTCACAAATTTCTTCGAAGTGGGTATAGGTGAAATTTTCCTGATGATGAGCCAGGCACCATTTGGCATGAATCGACCCACCGCGAGAGACAATGCCAGTCATCCGATTTGCCGTCATGGGCACGTAGGCCAGTCTGACCCCAGCATGAATGGTGAAGTAATCTACGCCCTGTTCGGCTTGTTCGATCAAGGTATCACGGTAAATTTCCCAGGTGAGTTCCTCGGGCTTTCCGCCAACCTTTTCCAAGGCTTGATAAATAGGGACCGTGCCGATAGGAACGGGGGAATTTCGGATAATCCACTCACGGGTTTCATGAATGTTTTTTCCCGTGGACAGATCCATGACGGTATCTGCCCCCCATCGAATCGACCAGATTAATTTTTCGACCTCCTCCTCAATAGAAGAGGTGACGGCTGAATTGCCAATATTGGAATTGATTTTCACCAGAAAATTTCGCCCAATAATCATGGGCTCAATTTCGGGGTGATTGATATTGGCAGGAATAATTGCCCGCCCTCTGGCAATTTCATCTCGCACGAATTCCGGTGTAATTACCGAGGGGATGGATGCGCCCCAGGAATTTCCTGGATGTTGGCTCACGCCCCGGTGTTGGTGGGGAGAACGATGATGTTCGGCTTGCCGGGATTGATTTTCACGGATGGCAATGAACTCCATCTCTGGGGTAATGATGCCTTTCCGGGCATAGTGAAGCTGTGTGACATTATGTCCTGACTTGGCTCGAAGGGGAGGGCGGCGGAGGTTAAAGCGAATCGCCTGTAGGCTTGGATCACTGGCCCGCTTTCTTCCATAAAGGGAAGTAACTTCAGGCAGTTGTTCCACATCCTGTCGTTCCGTGATCCAATGTTTTCTGAGAGGTGCTAAGCCCTTCCGTACATCGATGGTAATGTCCGGATCGGTATAGGGGCCAGATGGGTCATAAACCTCGACAGATACCCCGTTGGCGTGTTCGCCATTCTGGAGCGAGGAGGCCACGAGAATTTCTCGCTTGGGCACTCGGATATCCGGACGGGACCCTGTTTCGTATATTTTCTTGGATCCGGGAAATGGTTGAATGGTCATAGAAGATGGCGGAGTTCGGTTCTCTGGTGCAATGAGGGGCAGTGGGGAATCTTGGGCCGAAAGAGGTGTGGTGTATGGTGGTGTCATCGATGCCCTCTCTTGGTGGTTAAGGAATGGAAGACGGGACGTTACAAAAAAGCCTATAAAAAAAGCCGCCCCTTTTTAAAATAGATACAGGGTGCGGCTTCAATTGCTGATGTGATGAGAAACCTGCTTCCCTACGCTGGTATTATCCAGGTCAGGTTGTGAGGGTCGTCCCCCAAACTCGGGACTCTCAGCATGCTGCACCCCTAGCCATTTCATGGTAAACGTCGTTCCTTTTGTTTGTCAAACGGGAATGGTGACAGGAATAGGCGCAACCACTGCAGAAAAAATAGCCTTTCTCACCTGGATACGATTTGGTAGAGTGAATGATTGCTCCTTGATTTCGGAAGAATACGGGGTATTATCTACTCACGGTTGAGGCCGTAGCTTTTATCATTCAATAAAGGGTTTCAGACGACGATGACGCTTTTGACAGAACTTCCCATTACCGATTATCAGACCCTTTCCAGTAAAGAATTATTTGATCGTATTGCCGAAGCGAAAACCAAATTGGGTAAGCAGGTATTGGTATTGGGGCATAATTATCAGCGGGATGAAGTCATTATACATGCCGATCTCCGTGGGGATTCGCTTCTCCTAGCGAAATATGCCGCTGAGCGTTCTGAATTTCCGACGGTGGTCTTTTGTGGGGTCCACTTTATGGCCGAAACGGCTGATATTTTGAGCCAATCGAACCAGACCGTCATTTTGCCGGATATGGCTGCAGGCTGTTCCATGGCGGATATGGCCTCCATGGAGCAAGTCGATGATTGTTGGGATCGCCTTGGGCGTGCAATGTCAGTAGAAGAAAAGGTCACCCCCATTGTATATGTCAATTCGGCGGCTTCACTGAAAGCCTTTTGTGGTGAGCATGGCGGTCTTACCTGTACTTCCTCCAATGCCAAAGCCATTATGAATTGGGCCTGGGCCAGGCGGGAAAAAATTTTGTTTTTCCCAGATGAACATCTCGGCCGGAATACGGCCAATGCCATGGGTTTCCCACGTGAAGATATGATTGTCTGGGATCCCGATCAGCCTAATGGGGGACATACCCGTGATGCCCTTGCTAAGGCAAAGCTCCTCCTTTGGAAAGGACATTGTAGTGTCCATCAAATGTTTCAAGCTTCCCATATTGACTATTTTCTGAAGCAATATCCTGGCATACAGGTCATTGTCCATCCGGAATGTCATGAAGACGTTGTCAATAAGGCTGATTTGGTGGGGTCCACCGAATTTATTATCCGAACCGTTACACAGGCTCCTGCGGGAACGGTTTGGGCGGTGGGAACGGAATTGAACCTGGTGAATCGTCTGAAGCAAGAGCTAACCGACAAGCAGATCTTCTTCCTCTCGCCGATGGTCTGTCGGTGTGCCACCATGTTCCGGATCGATGCTCCTCATCTTTGTTGGACCATGGAAAATCTGGTGCAGGGAGTGGTGGTCAACCACATTCAGGTACCTATAGATGATAAAGTGCATGCAAAGTTGGCATTGGACCGCATGATGGCCTTAAGTTAATTTCACATTTCCCAACTTCAGCAATTTCGGTCTCCTCCCAAAAAGTTTAAGATTTCCTTTTATTTGGTAAGAGGTTATGCGTGGTAGTGTTTGACGGGTTCTGACCCCCTGGCTAGAATGGGCCAACCCATTGGAGAAGAAGTGGCATTGCCTGGGACCTAATCGCGGTTAAGGAAAAAGCATCGTCATGGATTATAAATCGACACTCAATCTTCCCAAGACAGATTTCCCGATGAAGGCCAATTTGCCTCAAAAGGAACCTGAACGGCTGGCTTGGTGGGAGACGGAAGGGGTCTATCAAGGGATCCAGCAATTACGTGAGGGAAAGCCTCTTTACCTACTTCATGATGGGCCGCCTTATGCCAATGGCCATATACACATTGGTCATGCTCTGAATAAAATTCTGAAAGATATCATCGTGAAGTCGAAATCCATGTCTGGATTTCAGGTGCCCTATGTACCAGGGTGGGATTGTCATGGTCTTCCTATCGAGCATCAGGTGACCAAACAGCTGGGCCCTAAGAAAAAAGAATTAAGCCCTGTCCAACTTCGGACCCTATGCCGGGACTATGCGGAAAAATTTGTATCTATCCAACGGGAAGAATTTAAGCGCCTTGGGGTGTTCGGTGACTGGGAGCATCCCTATTTAACGATGGATCGGAAATATGAAGCCACGATTGTCCGGGAATTTGGAAAGTTTGTCGAAAAGGGGCGGGTCTATAAAGGGCTGAAGCCTGTGTTGTGGTGCACGGTTGATCAAACGGCATTGGCCGAAGCGGAAGTGGAATATGAACAGCATGTGTCACCCTCCGTGTATGTCAAGTTTCCGTGTGTACAAAACCCGGAATTTTTAGCTGGACGGAAAGTTCTTGATATTCCGTCTGTCGCCTCATTGACCATGGTGTCGGTAGTGATTTGGACCACTACGCCTTGGACTTTACCAGCCAACCAGGCTGTGTGTGTCCATCCAGACTTGGACTATGTCGTGTTCCGGGTTGGGCAGGAAGCCTATCTGGTAGCAGAGGGGTTATTGGATTCCTTTGTGAAGGCCTGTCGCCTTGAAGGGGGTGAAGTTCTTGGCAGAAAGCAAGGCAAAGCCCTAGAGGGGTTGCTCTGTCATCCTCCCTTTTCAAAACGAATCGTTCCTATTTTGAACGGCGAGTTTGTCACGTTGGAAGCCGGTACCGGTTGTGTGCATATTGCCCCAGGGCATGGTATGGACGACTATTTACTGGTACTCCACTACAATAAACCTGCGTGGCTCCATCTACTTCCTGATCAGAAACCCTTGGAGATTTTGGTGCCGGTTGATGACGCCGGGAAGTTTACGGGTGACTTCCCCGAATGTCTGGGCCAACATGTGTTAGAGGCGAATGACGGAATTGTGGATCGTTTGCGGCAGGCAGGGAAACTGGTCGGGGAGCGAAAACTCGAACATTCTTATCCGCATTGCTGGCGCTGTAAACAACCGGTCATTTTCAGGGCGACTCACCAATGGTTTGTTTCGATGGAGAAGGGGAATCTTCGAAGCCAGGCTCTTCAGGAAATTGACAAGGTCCGGTGGATTCCTGAACGGGGACGGGAACGTATCCACGGCATGATTTTGAATCGACCAGACTGGTGCCTATCGAGACAGCGAATGTGGGGTACTCCTATTCCGGTGTTTTCCTGCTTGGACTGCCGGACTCCGTTAGCCGATCCCAAAATTATTGAACATGTCGCGCTTCAAGTGCAGGAAGGTGGCTCGGATGTCTGGTTTAGTCGGACCGCCGAAGAATTGTTGCCGCCTGGGACACAATGCCCGGCCTGTGGGGGCGGAGCTCTCAAAAAAGAGCAGGATATTTTGGATGTCTGGTTTGAATCCGGTGTGAGTCATGCAGCCGTTTTGAAAACCCGCGATCCAAATTGGTGGCCGGCCGATTTATACCTGGAAGGGTCCGACCAACATCGGGGGTGGTTTCACAGCGCATTGTTGACCTCGGTGACGACAGATGATCGGGCTCCCTATCGAGCCGTCCTGACCCATGGATTTGTGGTTGATGGTGAAGGAAAGAAAATGTCCAAATCCGCAGGGAATGTGGTGACGCCTCAGGAAGTCATTAAAGACTCAGGGGCCGAAATATTGAGATTGTGGGTGGCCTCGCAGGATTATCAGGAAGATTTGCGAATTTCCAAGGATATTCTCAAGCAATTAATTGAGGCCTACCGAAAGGTGCGGAACACCTGCCGATTTCTGTTGAGCAATTTGTACGACTTTGATGCCACTCAACATGCTCTTCCTCATGAACAGTTGCCTGAGCTGGATCAATGGGCTCTGTGGCGATTACGTCAGCTCATCACCAATGTTCGTCGGGGCTATGAACAATTTCAATTTCGTCAGGTCATTCATGAAATTGATTACTTTTGTTCCACGGACATGAGCGCGACCTATTTGGATATTTTGAAAGATCGCTTGTACACGTTTCCCGCAAACTCACCGCTTCGGCGGGGTTCTCAAACGGTCTTTCTTGAAATCGTGACGGCACTAGCCAAACTTATGGCCCCGATTTTGAGTTTTACCGCAGAAGAAATCTGGCAAGTCCTGCCCGAGTCGCAGCGAGGAGACAATCAGGTCAAGAGTATTCATATGGCGGATTTTCCTGTGGCACCAGTTGTATTTCAACACTCAGAGAAGCAAGCGGCTTGGGGGTATTTGTTGAAAGTTCGGAGTGCCGTGCAGTTGGCCTTGGAAAAAAAACGCCGAGAAAAGGTGATTGGCTCTTCTCTGGAAGCTAAGGTGAGCATTCAGGCGTTGAACCCACATGTTGCCCTTTTACAGCAATATCTTTTGGATTTGCCCGCACTTTTTATTGTTTCATGTGTAGACGTTAGCCCTACCTCCTCCCTTACCGCCACGGATGAATGGTTTGTGGACTCGGGATTAGGTCTGAGCATCGGAGTGAGCCAGGCGGAAGGCACCAAATGCGACCGCTGTTGGAATGTTCGGCAGGACGTGGGGGGGCAGCCGGCGCATCCCGCTTTGTGTGGGCGCTGTGTGGAGGCTATCGAGTGAATTCACGGGCTCATCGCTTTGTTCTGTTGGGAATTGTGGTGTGCACCATTGTGAGTCTGGATCAAATCACGAAGGCGTACATTGCCAATTCCATGATGCTCCATGAGTCTCTTGCAATCATTCCTGGGTTTTTTCATCTCACCTATATCCGCAATCCCGGGGCGGCATTTGGGATTATGGGGACTACGAGTAGCGGATTTCGTCTGATCTTTTTTTTCCTGACCTCTCTTTTTGCCATGGGGTTGTTGCTGACCATTTTTCTTCGTCTGGACCCTCGAGATTGGTGGGGGCAATTAACGATTGCCTCGATCTTTGGCGGGGCCATCGGGAATTTTATCGATCGGATTCAATATGGGGAAGTCATCGACTTTCTGGATTTTTTTGTGAAAGGGTATCACTGGCCGGCCTTCAACGTCGCTGATATGGCCATTAGTGTTGGCGTGTGCTCCCTGTTGGTTCTTTTTGCTTTTGACAAACGACGATCCCATCTCACTCCGCAAGAGGATTCCCCGCTTTCGTAAGAATCGGGTTCTCATGTCAGATACGCGTCCAATCGGTTATTCGTCACTATGAGAAGGAAGACCTTCATCCTGTCGCTTGCACGGAAATCGTAAATTCTTTTCATTCGTGAGGAAATATGAACGTATGGTCCCTTGTGATTTTCGCAGTGGCCGCCGGCCTGCTGAATGAGCCCCAGCCTCCCCTTAACCGGTGTCCTGACAATGGGAAGGCTATCCATGTTCATATCCATGGGGTTCGGAATGATCATGGAACGGTGAAGGCCGTTTTATATGGACCTGATCCCGGTGATTTTTTAATCAAAGGAAAAAAAACTGATAAGGAGCGAGAGCGTGCTCAAGCAGGTCAAATGACACTCTGTGTGGCCGCCCCCGACATCGGAGCGTACGCTGTCGTGGTGTATCATGACGAAAATGACAACCATAAGTTCGATCGGAACTGGATTGGATTGCCTTCTGAGGGTTTCGGTGTATCCAATAATCCTACCTTATTTTTGGCGGCCCCCAGTTTTGACGAGGCGTCTTTCAAGGTTGACGGCTTATTGACGCATATTGATGTGGATGTGAAGTATTAGAAATGGCCTTGAAAGGCTGAGAGGTGTTTGGCCTGATCAGCTGGCTAGCCCAATAATTTTATGAAAACCAAAAAAATCATCTGGCTCAATGTGATGATGTTGCTTGGTACCATCGGATTGATGCTGGTGCTCAATGAGGCTGTGTTGCGCCTATATTACTGGGGGTCGCTCGCACCAAAAATTAACGATGAAAACCCTCTCGTCCCGCATCCAACAAGGGGATTTGCCTTCAGGCCTGGGATGACTTCCTGGCATCAGGAACTGGACTTTACGGTTCAGGTGCATGTCAATGGACAGGGATTGAGGGGGCCCGAAATTCAGCCGAAAGGTGCCAAAAAAAGAATTCTGATCGTGGGAGATTCCACGACATATGGTAGTGGAGTTTCAGAGGAAAACATCATCCCGACGCTCTTAGGCACTGAGTTGGGATCCAGCCGGGTCGATGTGGTGAACGGAAGTTTTACCACGTATAACACCGTGCAAGAACTCTTGTTTTTGGAGGAGGAAGGCCTCTTATTTGAGCCTGATTTGGTCCTTTTGGCTTTTAGTCCAAATACGGACATACAGGCCAATACCCTTTCCCTGCAACAGTTGGCTCAAAAACATAATAGGCGACCCTATGCCGCCCTCAGTCCGCAGGGAGAGTTACTTTTGGATCTGACTTATGCCAAACGGTTTTATCAAGATCAACAGGAGAATGCTGAGATTCGGAAGGCTTCCTTTTTCAAAGGGTTGGTAACCTATACGCTTCTCAAAAAATACGTTAAAGGGTTTAAGTCCTCAAAATGGAATGATCCCAACATGTTTATCGGATGGCCATTCCTCGCGGAATTTTCACCTGAACATTCCACAAGGGGAATGTCGGCTCAGGACTATCAAGTATTGTGGGATGATGGTTGGCAGGTGACGAAGGCTTTAATTGTGCGTATGCGTGATGAGTCAAGGAGTAAAGGAGCGAAATTTGCCATGATGGTGATGGCTCCAAAGCTGCAAGTCGAGAAGGACTATCAACAAAAGGTACAGGAGGTGTTTCCTCATCTCAAATTGGATACGAGCCGGATTAACCGGGCGTTTGAAGAGTTTGGCAAGGAAGCCGGAATTCCGGTCCTGGATGCGCTGACTCCTCTCGTGGAGGCGTGGGGAATGGGGGAACGGGGGCTATATTATAATGTCGAGGATGAACATATGACCGCAAAGGCCCATAAACTGGTTGCGGCCTCTCTGGCCCAACAAATTCGTGACCATCATCTCTTGGAGGTAGAGGAATGAGGAAGGGCTTTTATTGGCGTGGAAAAAGACTGTGCCGTACGGCCCGGCCTTCGGCGAAACACGGCTAAGGTTGAAGGATCCGGTCGATGGCTTCCGCAACCATCTGATTGCCGATCATATTGACGTGACAACTGTCGATATAGACAAAATCTTTCACATTGAATATTTCCGTGAAATCATGGATCCAATCCAATTGCTCGCGTGTTTTTATGTCTAACACCAGAGGATAGACGGTCGCCCAATCAGAGCCATCGAATTCTTCGGTGATATACTGAATGCGAGGTTTTCCGAGGGACGCAACCGGTTGAAGAATTGCAAGGAACTCAGCCCCTCTGAAGTTCGCAATCTGTTTAGCCAGTTTCCAATTATTGACGAGGGTCATGGCGACCTTTTCCGCATAGGCCGGATTGTCCTGACATTGCGAATTCGGCCGTTTCCCTTTTTTGATGATTTTTTGGACCAAGGTTTGAGTGGATCCGAACAAAGCGTCCGGTGTTTCCCAATCGCGTTCGAGTTTAGCGATAAACTTCGATTGTTCCCGGTGTCCATTAATGGACACATCGGCCCTGCACAGTGTTAAGGGATCATTACAGCCATCGTAAAAAACTACAATGTCCATGGGTTGGCTTTGATTGGCTTGATTGATTAGCCCGGCTAATTCCTGCCGGCTGATGAAGCCAGACTGTGCATGGTTGTATACGCGATAGTCGGGATGTAGTTGGTTGAACAGTGATGGAATGGTGTTTTTATCATCGACGCCGGTTCCCCACATCGTCGAACCTCCGAAGAAATGAACATGTTTGGTGGGATTCACGGGGAGAAGCGGTTGAACACGCTCTCCGGTATCGTCAACGGTAATGGTTCGTCCTGAAAATGGTAGGCGTCCCCATTCCACATAGGGAATATATCGTTTGGTCAGCAGTCGCAATTCCTGAAAGATCGTCTGGGCGTATTCCTGGTCCGGGAGGCTTTCCGGATACAGTATCTGAGAAACCGGCGGGTTGATTTGTTTATAGAGATAAATCCCGTCCATGATGAGGGAGGACAGCAAATTGACGGACAGAAGCAGGCCCACCAAGATCAACAGGTTAGTCAGGGCTAGTGAGAAAATGCCTTTTTTCTTCTTCATCTGTGAAGGGGACATTCAGGAAATTTGAATATAACCGACATGGGCGGTATCGGGGTAAGCAGGTTGATAATGTCAGTCATGGTTGAGGGAATTGGAGAAGTGGCCCAATCAGGATCCCCCTTCCGGATGAGAAAACTCTCCCTTACGAACTTAATAGTCACTCTTGGGTGTTCGCCACAGGGCAGTCAAGTGTTCAATTGGCGAAAATCTCTTAATCGCAACCATAAAGAGCTTTCGATAATATCCATCGGGACAGGATATTTCTTTAACCCCGTGCCAGGAGTTTGGGGTTCTCGCAAACAACAAGCTATAGTTGCCCACGGATTTGGAGGAAATGGTGCGTTGAAAGTCTGAAAAGTCCGGGGCCGAGGCCCTGGCTAGAGTGCCGCCGTCATCCAGGAGGAGGGTTTCTCCTCCCCAAGCGGAGTCCCAGTCATCCGGAGTATTCATGTAAAATAAGTGGGCGCCCACTTTGTCCTTATGGTCGCAATGCGGAGACACGGAGCAGCCAGAAGGCGTAAAAAACCAGAAGAAATCTAGGGTGAAAAATGTTTTTTGAAACATTCGTGAAAGAAATGTCTGATATTCTTTTCCTTGCAGTTCCGTCAAGAAGGCGTTCCATGTATCGGGGAGCGGCAACCCTTTCTGGTATTTCAAGGTATACCGGTCATGGGGGGTTTGCCCATATTTACGAGGCCGGCCAAACGTCGGTTTAAAGATGGAGAGATCAGGGAGCGTTCGGACTAATTCAGAAAAGCCCTGATCGGTGATTAAACCGGCAGGGTTGATATTGGGAAACGGGTGCTGTGCGGAAAAATCGACGGGATCGAGGGATTGGAGTTTTTCAGGGTCGAGGAATCGAGTGGTCATACGGGATGAATCTCCAAGAATCAGAAACGAGACAGACTAAATATTTCAATTATCTGAGCATTTCTATTCTCAAAATGCAACAGGGGTCCGATGATTTGCACATCGGATGTGCCTCGATGGCCGATCGAAAACCGAATTCCCTATTTTCAGGAGGCCGGGCAGGATGAGCAGGCACGGCTGGTATTCAGAAATCCATTCTCAGCAGGGTGGCGAAAGGAAGTTGTGAGCAATCCGAATGGCAATGTCACGCCGTTGAAAAGACAAATGGTGGACGGAGGGAATTCTCCATGGACTATTGCCTCAGGCCAAGCCAGGCCGGTGACCTGGGTGCTTGTGGATGATCGCCCTGGCAATTCTACTCAGTCGATGGGATTGATCGAGGCTTTGGGGTGGCCATACGAGTTGAAGACGCTACGGTTTCACACCTCCTGTACCTCGAAAAATTGGTATTTGCCTCCCATGATCCATCATGTGGATCAGGAAAAGTCGAGCCTTTTGTGCGCTCCTTGGCCAGACCTGATTATTACCGCCGGCCAACGGACGGCTCCCGTCGCTAAATGGATCAAGCGACAACATCAGGGGAAAACCAGAATTGTGCAGTTGGGGCGTAAGGGGGGGTTGGTCATGGATGAGTTGGATTTGGTCGTGACCCCTCGCTATTGCCAATTGCCGCCTCATCCTAACCGGCTGGTTACCACGTTTTCCCTCAATCGCATTACAACGGAAAAATTGGAGAAAGCGGCAAGCGAGGGATCTCCGGTGATGGATGTGGTGAAAAGGCCCCGCCTCGTTTGTTTGATCGGGGGTGCAACTCCGCGTTACCAATTTGACGAATCGGTGGCCCGCCAAATGGGAGCGGATTTCGTACGGATGGCCAAGGAAACCGGCGGGGAATTAGTGGTGTTGACCAGCCGCCGGACAGGACAAGGCGTGACGAATATCCTGGAAAGCCAACTGGCTGGGATTGGTCAGGTGTTTCCTTGGAATCCGCAGCAGGCTCTCTTGCCTTACGTCACGGCCCTGGCTCTTGCCGATGTGATCGTGGTGACGGGGGAAAGCGAAGCGATGCTGGCCGAAGTGGCAGCTACCGATAAGGTCATGGTCATATATCCTCTACCCAGAAAGTCCCGCACACTCCTACATGTCATCAATCCAGCAGGATATATCAAGAGTTGGCTATTACGGCATTCTCATTTACAGGATCTTGATGCGGGGAGCTCACTCAGTCGGGGACAGGTTCTTCAAGATATTTGTACGTGGTTTTTTGCAAGAGGGTATTGTCAGCCGCCTAGAAGACTGGAGTTGCTACATCAGGATTTATTAGCCTTGGGTATTGCCCAGTGGTTTGGAGAACCATTGAATGCCCATGGACGAAAGCCGTTCAATGAAACGGCTCGCGTGGCTGCCTACATTCGGGCGCTATTCGGGGGCCTGCCCCAAGAGGAGTTGAAGGAGTCCGATAGCTAGTCATCTCCTATGTCAGATGGTATAGTCTGCCGCAACCGAGATACCCAAGCTCATAGGGAATAAAGAGGGCATCAGGTCGTGGCCTTTCATGAGGTGTGGGCGAACAGTCGGGCTGCTCATTAATTTACCCAGAGAAGAAAAGAGACTCTATGCCAGAGCTGAATACTCTCACGTTGGATCGAGCTGTTGTTTCAACCATTTTAGATCCCTATGTCATTCAACGTGGCACCCCACAAGATCCTCAACTCAGCGTGGAAATTCAAAAACTGCGGAATCGGTGGAAAAAACGGCGATGGCAGAGAAGACTGCTGGGCTGGCTTCCACATGGAAGAAGTCTGCCCCCGATGCTCCGGGGCGCAAGAAATCAGGAATATGTCTTTGAAAGTTATTCGACGACCTGGGAGACCCAAGGTTGGCCCAATCCGGAAGAACCGATTCAGCCGAAACAAACCTCGTTAGTAGAATGGGGACATGAAATTATCAAGGTGCGCCGGGGCGGGTTGTCCCGTGTGCATTTGTATTATATGGCAGATGTCATTGGTGCTCTTCAGCCACGGTCCATCTTGGAGGTAGGATGTGGAAACGGTCTCAACTTGTTTGTCTTGGCGAGTAAGTTTCCCGACATTCCCATGCATGGGGTCGAGTTGACGGAAAAGGGTGTCGCTACGGCCAAAAGTGTGCAGCAGTCCCAACCGTTCCCCGAGGCACTGGTGAAGTTTTGTCCTTGGGAAGTCGGGAACCTGGAAGCATGGCGGAAGATTGAATTTCGGCAAGGCGACGCCCGGGCCTTGCCTTTTCCCGATTCCAGCTTTGATCTGGTGTTTACCCGATTAGCGTTGGAGCAAATGGAAACCCTGCGGGATGAAGCCGTGTCGGAGATCTCACGGGTATCCAAGAAGCACGTGATGTTCCTGGAACCCTTTTTTGAATTTAACCAGGATGACTTGCGGCGTAATTATGTGGGAGCCAAAGATTATTTTTCGCTCCCGCATGCGGAATTGAAAAAATTCGGCATTCAGGTTCTGATGACCTATAAAGATTTCCCCCAAAAGTTAACTCTCGGCGCCGGTTTGGTTCTCGGGAAGGTCTAGAGCCTTTCTCCCAACCCTCCTCTATTCCCTCTCTCGCTGATGATTAGAGCAACATGATATTCCAGTTGATTGAATGTGCCCTTACGTCGAAACTGGGATGGCTTGCATGAGTTCTTTGGCATGAGGGTGCCAGGTATAGTCAGGTCTGAATCCTTCGTAGTTGTTCTGCGAGAAGGCGTGGTCCCATGGGATGGGACTCGGCAGAAGGCAGAAAGCCAGGACATACCGGAACCCGGTTGAAGGGAGTTGTCCGCGATGCAAGACTTGAGAGGGTTCAAACACCACGCCTTCGCCCGCTTGCATCTCCCATGAAAGTGGGTGAAAGGGAATGTGCTCCTGCTGCGCTAGGGCCGTGAGGTCATCTGTCCGTTTTTTTACTGAGCCAAACACATATCCGCTTGTGGCAAACTTGGCGGTTGTGGTCCGATCCAGAAAAATCGTATTGCCGTGGTGCTCTTGTATATCGTTCAAGTAGAGCAGGATTTTAAGATGAGCAGTGGGGCCCTTATCGCAGTGCCAGAGAAAGGACCGCACGGCTTGGTCGGCTGGTTTAGCCTTGAGAAAGGTATACCAGTAGATGAGAAAGTGGCTCTGAAAATAATTGGTGAGCTTGGCGGTGAGGGCCGGTTGGAAGATGTGTTGAAACCAGGTATGCAGGAAGGTCTTATCCCGGATTATGAGGATGTCCGAATAATCGATTTGGGGCTTATTGGTTGTGGCCGTTTCAGTCAGAGCCAGGGTGCGTGAGAGAAATGCTCCAGCTTCCGGCTTATTCAAAATGCGCAGATGTTCTACGCCTTGTTGCTGTAACAGGCTCGGAGTTGGATCGAGAGTGCCGGAAAAGTGTTGTTGGCACTGTCGGGCGTAAGCTTGATATCCCTGTTCATTGTCAAACAAGGCATACGTTTGTGACGCGCGTTCAGGGTCGAGATCGAGTTTAGGGGTGCGTTGAAACAGATTGGGCCACATGTCATCCTCCAAGGGCGATCAGAGAGTCCGGTGAGATGTTATGCATTGGATGAGGCCGAGAGTCTGAACACATTCTTTCCGAATGGCGTAACGGAAATCAAGCCAGGCATGTTCGTGATGGCTTGGAATCGTTCGAGCAGCATTTGCAAATCAGCAGCTTGGAGTTCCGGAAACCGCTGCTCCTGAAAAGCTTGGCTGTACCGCAGAGTGCCCTGTTTTTGTTGCCTCCGTTTTTTCCAATCCCGCAAAAGACTTTTATACACGGACTGTCCGTATAACCAGAGCGATGGCTTCCGATGGGATGGTGTTTGGGCGATGGTCAGGAGAAAATTTACGATCCGCTCAGAGGCCAACGGGCCGTCCATGGCCGTTAGGTATGGACTAAGCTTGGTTTGGGGATTTTCCGGGATAAAGGATGAAGCTTGGTGAATATGGACTGTGAGCGCCGTGATCAAGTCAGTCAGGGAGTCACACCTCACACTGAGTTGGTTGGGGAGGTTGGACTCGAATTCTTGATAAGGCAACGGCTGAAACACCAGTACCGGTTTCCCCAAGGCATATCCCTCTACCCCGGTCGTGCATCCGTTATGGACCAGGACGGAGGAAGCCAGGATCCAGGGGAGCACATTGCCTTCATTCTTGACCACGATATTGGCTGAGTCCTTGGCCAATTCCAACCAAGGGGTGAAACTCTCCGAGGGGTGCGGCCGCACAAGAATTGTGGTGTCCGGAAAGGTGATGCTTAAATCACGCACCATGTCCTGAAATGCCAGAAAAAGACGATGTTTATACTCAAAGCGGCCCTTGGCAAAGCTTTCCGGCATGCCCTGACTGCCTTTTGCCATGGTCAGCGTTTGACTCTTTGAGTCCAATTGAGCGAGTTGTAGTTCGGGGTCGAAGGAGTTCACGGATGGGAAATTGGTATTCACCAAAATAAAACGCCCGTATTGATCGCGCAAAGCCTTGACCTGGTTCTGGAAATACGGATGCAGTTCGGGTCGCAAGAAGTCTCCGCGGGGATTGCCCAAATTATGAATGGGAACCGGGAATGGCTTGCGATAACTCTCCAGTAAGTCCACATAATCATCGCCCCAAGCAATGAGGTGGTCCAGATACCGCAAAATGGCGGGCGTGATGCGTCGTCCCCAATAGACATCCGGGGGATAATGAATCAGCCCCTCTTCATCCCAGGCCACGATCGTGTGCCCCAACCCTTTGATCAGTTTGAGCATTTTCAGGTTTTGCGGAGCAAAGGATTTAGCTAGATAGATGCCCCTTGGAAACCGGTACATGGCATTTTCCATGGCCGTTTTCCAGCCAAAGATCACTGGAAATCCCCGTCGAGCGGCCAGGTATCCTAAGAACAGTTTGGCATCAAGTTCCCGGACCTGGTTTTCAACTGGAATGAGCAGGGGGGGGACTCTCATGAAATTATAAGCGGATAAGGAAATGTCAACATGGTAAGCAAATCAATGGGTGAGATGAATTAGAAGGTCAGGCGTTTTTCGATGCTGAGGTCAATGTGGGGCAGGAGATTGGCGATTGTCTGGCCGGCATCTCCGGTGCCATAGAGCGAGTCCGATGGATACTTGCCTGTGGCAATTTGTTTTTCGATCGCCTCTATGATGTCTTTCCGGTGGTAGCCGATGTCGAGTACGTTTTCCCCGCGATCCCTGCCGTTTTGTCGTGACCCGATGTTAATCACCGGGGTGCCCAGAAACGCGCATTCCCTGATGCCTACACTCGAATTGCCTACCAGGCATTGGCTGTGGTGTAGGACCTGAATGAAGTCCTCCGGGCGCATGTTTTTGAAAAAGTGAATATGGGGAAGGTGATGGTTTTCACGGAAGGCTCGAATGCCGGTGGAAGTGCCATCTGACCCCGCGTCGACGTTGGGCCAAAACCAAAGCGTGGGTCGATTCAGCTCGCGAATGGCGTGTAAGGTTTCTTCGATATGCCGGCGGGATTGTTCGTATTCTGTTGTGACGGGATGTTGCATGACTACTAGATAGCCCTTGGTGACATCAAATCGTGATCCGACCCCGCCATACCGTTCAAACAGCGACTCGATGGAAAGCGTAGGATGTTCAATCGCTTGCTTGGCCAGATCAATTGAAGGGCATCCGGTAACATGCACACGGTCCGGGCGTTCTCCCATGCGAATGACTCGTTCGGCGGCCTTGGGGGTTGAGACGAAGTGCGTATCGGCCAGTTTTGTCACGGCATGGCGGACTTTTTCATCGATGGACCCGGTAATTTCGCCGCCCTGGACGTGGACTAATGGGATATTCATATATGCCGCGCACACGGCCGTGGCCATGGTTTCAAACCGGTCGGCGATCGTGACGACAACATCGGGTTGGAGGTCACTAAATACGGTGGCGAGTTCGGCCAAACCCAGTCCTGTCGATTTGGCGGAGGTGATGGGGTTTTCTCCTTCCAGAATCATGTAAACCCGACGGTCGATGGTGAAGCCTTCTTTTTCCATGACGTGGTCGGCGCGGCCGTATCGATCGAGGAGAGCTGAGGCGGCGACGACCAGCTGTAGTGTCAAGTCAGGATGTTGCTTGATGGCTTCCAGGGCCGACCTGATTCTGGAGTAACTCGGTCTGGCCGTGATGACGACGCACACGTTTCGTTTCATGGCCATCTATACCAGATCCTTGAGGGTAATCGGTGTATCCCGTTGTAGGGGATGGCGTAGACGGCGTCCGACCACTTCGTGAATGCGTTGGGGCGATATTCCTGTGCCAGGTTTTTTGAATGCCAAATGTGCCTTGGTTAGGGTGGTGCCTTCGGGAAGGTCTGCCTTGGCCACAATGCTTTTCATGAAGATATCCCGGAGGGGCGCGATCTGTTCCGGGATGATGTCTTTATTCACGGGGTTTCGTCGAATGTGTTCAACCATACGGATGCCACTCACTAATTCACGGAGTTCGCCGGTGGTGATGGAGGATGGAATGTCAGGACCGAACATTTCCCGGCTCAAGGTGACATGAAGTTCCAGCACTTCGACACCGAGGGCTGTTGCGGCGAGCCCAGGAAAAATGGTGCCGGAATGATCGGATAGGCCAACAGCGCATTGGCATCGGGTGCGCAGGTCGGCCAGCACGTTCAGGCCAACGTATTCCGGCGGACAAGGATACATCGATGTGCATTGCATGACCGCGAGCGGGTTGGAAAATTTCCGTAGATAGGACACAGTCGTGGCAATTTCGGCCATGGGGCTTAACCCGGTCGAGAGAATGATGGGTAACCCGGTCTGGATCATGTGATCCAGCAGAGGGGTGTTCGTGATTTCTCCTGAGGGGACTTTCCAAGCTGGGATGCCGACCTTCGTTAATAGGTCGATGGCCTCTAATGAAAATGGGGAGCTGAGAAAGTGTAAGCCGCGTTGGCTGGCATGGTCTTTCAGTCCAGCCCATTGTGGTGCTGTGAATTCCATGCGACGCCAGTAGTCATACCGTGTGGCGTCCTGCATGCTGAACTGTTTGCGCCAGGGTTCGCCTGGGGTGCTTTCGGCGGAAGCGATATGGGTCTGGAACTTAACGGCATTCGCTCCGGCGTCGGCAATGGCGTCGATAAAGGCATGGGCCAACCCCAAACTACCATCATGGTTTTGGCCCACTTCGGCAATGATGGTGCAAGGAGCCCCTTGTTGATGGGTGTCGATCCAGGTTTCAATCATCGGAGTGAGGAAATCGGTGCATGTGATAACTGCGATGTTACAAGACTCTTATGAAGACCATCATGAGGTTGTGAATTCGGTATTGATGCCGATGTGCTACCCCGGTCGAGATGAGGCCTGATCTGATGATTGGGAGGCCAACAGATCGGCCAGGGCCAGCTCTAAGGGTTCGTCGATATTTAGAATAGGGCGGTCTATGAGCACACCCACACAATCTTGTTCGATAATCAGGCCCTTGTCGATGAGAGTTGCTCGTGTGACAGCATAACAGATTCCATTTCGGTAGTAATATGCAGGAATCGTTTGCCGCCCGGTATGTTGCGCCCCATCCTGAAGATAATAATGAATAAGGTGTTGATCATCCACTGTCAGAATTTTCTGTGGCGTGAAATGTCCGGGAACTCGGCTGATGGTGGCGGCGGCTTGGTGATGGCCTTCCACAAGCGCCTGGACGGTTCGCTCGACTTCCTCAGGGGTTCGCAATGGGGTGGTGGGTTGTAGCCAGACAGACAGATCGAATTGACAATTATACACGGCCTCACTGGCTAGCCATGCATGCCGCCAGGTGTCTACTGCAGTGGTGGTATCTTGAGCCAAATTTGAAGGGCGAAGAAATGGCGCATCAAGCCCATACTGTTTCCCTTCCTCCAGCATGGCAGCGTCGTCAGTTGAGATAATGGCATGATCAATCCATGGCAGGGCTTTTACGGTGGCCCCGGCATGAGCGATCAATGAACGCCCTCCCACCTGGCACAGATTCTTCCGCGGGATGCCCTTGCTTCCTCCACGGGCGGGCACGACGGCCAAGACTTTGAGTGTGCCCCATGCCATCACAGATCTTTCATAGTCAGTAAAGGGAGAGCCGTTAGGAGAGAAATTGCTCTTTTAAGGTATGAAAGGTTTGGCAGATATGGGTCAGTTGGGCTTCGGTATGGGCGGCGCTGACACTACATCGTAAGAGACATTCGCCATTCGGAGTGGCCGGAGGAATCATAAGATTGACATAAATACCGTGTTCAAGCAGGCCTTGCCACATGGTTAAGGCGAGTTCCTTGTTGGGAATCATTGCGGCAATGACCGGTCCCACCTCTGCTCCTAGAGTATAGCCGCTGGTTATGAGGCCATTAAATAGCCGATTGGCATTGGCCCATAGTTGTTGACGCAATTCTGGGTGTTTTCGCACTACTCGGAGTGCAGCTGTGGTGGTTGCGACCACCGAGGGGCATGGGGATGCCGTAAAGATATATGGGCGGCTGGCATACCGGATCATGTCAAACAATGGGTGACGGCTGACCGCAAACCCACCGGTAGACCCTAGGCTTTTACTGAAGGTTCCGACAATACAATCCACCTCTTGTTCCGCGCCTACTTCCTCCACGAGCCCTCGCCCCTGTTCCCCTAAAATTCCTAAGGAATGGGCCTCATCAACGACCATGGTAGCGCCATATTGTTTCTTCACGGCCACCATTTCGGCCAGTGGGGCTCGGTCGCCCAACATGCTGTAGATACCCTCCACTACAATGAGCGTGTGGGTGGCTCGATTGCCGAGCCGGCGGAGCCGTTTTTCCATGTCAGAGACGTCATTGTGTTTGAAGCGGATGATTTCTGCCCCGCTCAAACGACATCCGTCATAGATGCTGGCGTGAGAATCGGCATCCATCAGAATGACATCACCTGCCCCGGCCAAAGTGGAGAGGATTCCTAGGTTAGCTTGGTACCCTGTTGAAAAGACGATGGCATGAGGGAGATCGTAAAAGGAGGCAATGGCTTCTTCAAGATATCCGTGTGCCGCAAACGATCCATTGGCCATTCTGGATCCCGTAGTACCTGTTCCTTCTTGATCGAGGGCCTGATGTCCTGCCTGAATGCATTCCGGGTGAAATGTAAGTCCTAGGTAATTATTGGATCCAACCAGAATAGTATGACGTCCATTCATGATCGCTTCGGTCGGTGAGAGGATTTTTTCCACAGTGAGGTGGAACGGATTGACTCCACTTTGAAGCAAGGCCTGCCGTGTTTCTTGAAGCGTGGTAAATTTGTCAAATAAGGACATGGCTAATTCTTGAGTAGTTGTTCGATTTCGAGTCCAAGATCTTTTACGGTTCGAATGGTAGGTAAATTATTCAAGGGGATAGAGATGTCAAATCGGTCTTCAATTTTCAAGAGGACTTGCATGACCTGCATGGAATCCAAGCCGAGTTCACTGACGAGTTCGGTTTCTTCTGCCAATGCTTGTCCTTCTTTTGTAAAGGGCTGAAGCGTTTCTAGAATTTGCGGGAGAATTTCGACATATGGCGTCATGCAATGACCCTATAGGAAAATTTCATATTGGAAAGGAGATACTAATCCGTGCTGATGATGTTATGAAAAATATCATAACCCGTGATATTTTCAAACCATGAAGAAATTCCAGATGGTTGATATTTCTTCAAGAGAGGTTGGCCTTTCTCCCCTCAAACATTATCTGATGTTTCTAATTGACGCAAGCCGGATTTTAAAGAGATTCGAGGCTGCCAATTGAGAATTTTTACCGTTTCACGAGTGTCACAAACCCAATTGGGATGAAGCAGTTCGGCAACTTTTCCTTTGGTGAGGAGCGGTAAATATCCCAATAGACGAGAAACTTTCTCGTTCAGGGTTGCAGCCACATATAACGCAGTCGGGGGGAGCCTGAGTCGAAGTCGAATGGGACGTTCACCGCTTTGGAAAACCTCAGCCCAGGAATGGCCACCAGGAAATCCGTCGTCGATTTCATATATATACCCAGTTGGACCTTCAGTTTTGACCCAATCAATAACGGCTCTGACAAAGTCTTCTACGTGGATCAAGGAAAATCGTGAGTTGTCTGATCCTAATTGCACACCAATTCCCAACTTCATGAGCTTGAACAACGGGCGAAGGCTTTGATCATTGGGGCCATAGACGGCGGGAGGCCTGAAAATGACCCAAGGGAGGTCAGGTGCTTCGCGGCTTAATGTCAGCTCCCCTTCTCGCTTACTCCAGGCATAATGTGAAAGGGACGGTTCGCGAGCTGCCAGAGAAGAAATGAGGATGATTTTCGGGTGTGGCCTTATGGTTCGGCAAGTTTTGATGAAATGAGAGATGGAAGAGATATTGGCTGGAAAAAAATCTTGTTTATTGCGACCTCGGATAGCTCCGGCGCAGTGAATAAAGGTCTGGCATCCTTGGAGCATTCTATTGATGGCCTGGCCATCATCGAGATTTCCCTTGATGACCTCAACTCCAATGTCTTCTAGGCATTGTTGATGAGTATGTGAACGAAGGAGAGCTCTGACCCGAAATCCTTTTTCCCTTAGGCGAGTTGCCAGGACACCTCCGATAAAACCAGAGGCACCAGTTAAGGCCACGATCTGGGACATAAATTTTGAACGGCGAAGAGAGAAAGGGTGCCAGCCGTCAGGCCTCCTTTAGGAGGCCGACAGCATAGGCGCTAACACATCCCATTGGACGCGGGATAAAAAGTCGATTTTTGCGCGAGAACGCGATAGTTTCCCCGAAGAGGTTCTTGGAAGTGAGCGTGGGGGAATGAGTTCAATGTAACAGGGAATTGAGAGTTCCTGATACACGAGCGCACGGAGACGCTTAACAAGGTCTTCCCGTTTCTGAGGATCTGAGTCACGGCATTGGATCACCATCACGGCCATTTCCTCACCATCGGGTCCAGATACGGAAAAGGCTGATGAGTCACCTGGTCGAACTTCAGGCTGTTGTTCCGCGAGAAACTCCAGATCTTGTGGCCAGATATTCCGCCCATTAATGATAATCATGTCTTTTGATCGCCCGATAATGACCAAGCTATCATCGATCCAATAGCCGATGTCTCCGGTGTTCAGCCAGCCATCAGCCGAGAGTACTTCGTCAGTGGTAGCCGGATCATTAAAATAACCGGACATGATGCTAGCTCCTCGCACGAAAATGGTGCCGCTTTTTCGAATGCCAAGCGCAAACCCATCTGCGTCACGGATTTCAACCTCATACCCTGGGAGAGGAACTCCGCAATTAACAAATGAACTGCATCTCCCATTCTCCTCTGATGATAGAGATGCTATGAATGGCAGAGCTTCTTTTTCATTGGAAAGGCAATCTCCGTCAACCTGATCAACGTCCAGTCCTTGTCCCAGCGGGGCGAAGCTGATGGCAAGAGAACATTCAGCCATTCCATAGCAGGCAAGGAATGATTCCTGGCGAAAGCCAGATGGCCCTAGTGTAGACGAAAAACGTAAAAGGCTTTCGGCGCGAATCGTTTCCGCCCCAACTCCGGCAATCCTCCAATGAGATAGATCAAATTGCTCTGGAGATTCTTCCCCTAATCGTCTTACGCAAAGTTCGTATCCGAAGGAAGGGCTAAACGAGATCGTTGCCTGGCTTTTGGTCATCAACGATAACCACTGCCTTGGACGCATGGCAAAGTCACGGGTACTGAGATAGTCCACAGACAATTGTGACGCTATCGGCCCAAGTACAAAACCCACCAATCCCATATCATGATAAAAAGGGAGCCAGGAAACACAACGATCGCCAGCAGTGACCTGCAAACCGTTTTGAATAATCCCTGCGAGGTTGGTCATTACTGCGGCCTGAGTCACCTCTACGCCACGGGGCCACCTGGTGCTGCCTGAAGTATATTGAATATAGGCCAGTTCATGAGGAGCCAACGGACATAATTGACTCTCGTCTTCCGGCAGGGAAGCGAAAATCTCTGGGCCGCCTATAAGAGAAAGGCCTAAGCCCTGAGAAGCCTCTTCCAAATAAGGGACTAAACCCTCTGGCGCCATAGCAACTGACGGGCAACAACTCTCCAAGAGCCGGCGCAGTTGCGTGACATAGGCTTGATGTCCTCCCAGGTGTAGCGAAATTGGCAAAGGTACAGGAGTGAGCCCGGCATATTGGCACGCAAAGAAAAATCGGATGAAATCAGGATTGGTATCGGCCACCAAGGCCACACGGGCTCCACGATCCAAGCGTAATGAGTTAAGCTTTTTGGCCAGATTCTTGGCTTGAATTTGCAAGTCTTTGTATGACAGGACATGAGCCAGCTTTCCTCGACCTGAATAAAAATTGCAACCGGTTTCGCCTAACGAAGCATAATCAAGGGCGTCGGAAAGAGTTGGAAAGTTCCCGGGATTCAGTGGCAAAGAATGTAAGGTAACTGTAGGTGTCATAGTCATGTTGTTCTGACGGAGTAAGAGGACAATAAAAGTCAATTATAAATAAGCAATAGGTGTGCCAATCATTAATATGTCGAAATATAAGAGAACACGGCTCATTTTAGAAGCTTCATTTGTAAGTTCATGAAAATATGTGTGACGAAAAACACACGCATTGAGTTTATTTGGCAACATCTTAACTTATTGAATGCAATGGAAAAATACCTAATGTTTAATCAAGAGATTTCCAACTGTTTTTTAGAAACCCTTGCAGTTCATGTTGGGTGGATTGGGTAATTTCATTTCCCAGTTTGAGATTGGGAGGGCCTGGCCAGCTATGGTCGAGAAATTGCTGAGAGTGAAACTCTCGAGCGTTGGAATAACGAGGAATGATGTGAAAATGAACATCTGGATCTACCATCATCAGCATCAAATAGTTGATTTTCTCATAGGAAAATAACTGGGATAAATTGGTTTCCACTTCACGAATGACTACAGCGAGCTCTATGAAAGAGTCGCTTGAGATCTCGGAGAATGCATTTGCCTTATCAAGACACACAAGAATAAGTGAGCCTATGGTTACCTGTTGAGGCCGCAAAAGAAGTGCCCACCGGGTATACTGCTTGATGAGGGTGGCAGGGTAGCCGAATTTTTCAAGTGTGATATTCGTAGGGTTCATATGCAATATTTGATATGCAAGTAAATTCCAGGATGTGTCCTCGAACCCCTCATTTTCGACTCAAGAGCGAGAAGTGTATTTCGGGGGATAGCCGTTGATGTGAACCCCGACATTTCTTTATCTCAAAGAGGCGGTTGAATTTTACTTAAGACGTTCAAAAATGTATAGACGAAATTTCATCCAGGGATGATTTAGTTGTATTTTTCTATGATTCTTGTGGTGGGGCTGAGAGGTTTTTATAATCGGGCCACTTCCCGTTGGAAAACTTTGCTCAGTTTGGTGTTGGACATTCTCGAGCCTAGTTAAGGAATAGTGTTATGTCTCATCGTCGTTGGTATCAGGAAAAATATTATTTAGATCGGATGACGGCCAAAGAGCTTCTCTCCGCGTACCTGACTTATCCCGGCATACAGGTATATTTTGTCTTGTTGTTTTGTAGCCTGACTAGTGTCATCTATGTTCATCGCCAGGGGTTCTCAGGTTGGGAGAGTGCCGGATGGACAGCGGTTGCCACGTTATTAGCCTATCCCTTTGTCGAATATGGGGTTCATCGATTTATTCTCCATGGACGGTTTTTATATCGGTCGCCATGGACCGCCGCGCTCTGGAAGCGCATTCATTACGACCATCATCAAGATCCCAATGACCTTAGTGTTTTATTTGGGGCTTTGAATACCACGTTGCCTACGATTGTGGCGGCAACCGTACCCATAGGATTATGCGTTGGAGGGTGGCCAGAGATTCCTAGTGCATTTGCGATTGGGTTAGGGTGTTTTATGGTGTATGAGCTCGGGCATTGCATGCAGCATTTGAAGGTGACTCCACGGAATAAATTTTTGCGAAAAATCAAGCGGCATCATTTATTGCATCATTTTCACAATGAACGGGGAAATTTTGGGATCACAAGCGTGTGGTGCGATCGTATATTTGGGACCTATTATAAAAGTTCAGAGGATGTGCCTTTTAGTCAGACGGTCTCTAATTTAGGGTATGCCGATCAGGAATGTTTTCAGTATCCCTGGGTGGCCGAATTATCTCAACCGAAGTCCTGAAATTTGGCTGTTGATCCATGGTTTTTCTATGAGAAGGAGGGTGGAGCGTGTTCCTGATCCTTAAAAAAAAGTTGAAGGACAGGCGCAGTTGATTCGAATCGAACCAGTCAAGACTCGGGCGGATCTTGGCGTTTTCGTTCGATTGCCTTGGAGGTTGTACCACTCTGATGCCCATTGGGTTCCCCCTCTCATTCTTGAGCGTCTCCACACGTTTTCCGATAAAAACCCCTTTTTTAAACATGCTTCCTGGCAATGTTGGCTGGCATATCGGGGGACTGAACCCGTGGGGCGTATTAGCGCCCAAATTGACCGACTTCATGTTGAACGCTATGGAAGCCAAACCGGTTCTTTTGGTCTTCTGGAATCTGAGGAAGATGCCCAGATTTTTGGGGCTTTATTGAATACCGCAGAGGAATGGCTGTGTGCACAGGGAATCAGGAAAGTAGAGGGCCCCTTTAATCTGTCTATTAATCAGGAATGTGGCTTGCTCGTTGAGGGTTTTGATACCCCTCCAATGGTGATGATGGGGCATGCCTTGCCGTATTATGGACGATTTTTAGAAGGTCAGGGTTATCGCCAAGTGCAAGATTTGCTGGCCTATCACATTGATATTCATTTTAAGCTTCCTCCCGGTGTCACCATGTTCTTGAATAAAGCGAAAAGCTCTATGCGGATCCGTCCGTTGCGGAGAGCTCAATTCCAGGAGGATCTCAAGGTGATCAAGGAAATTTTTGAAGATGCCTGGTCTGAGAATTGGGGGTTTCTCCCCTTTACTAACGAGGAATTTTCTGAAATGGGGCAACTTCTGAAGTATTTGGTGGAGGACGATTTTGTCCAAATTGCTGAAATTGATGGTCAGGCTTGCGCCATGTTGGTGGCGCTTCCCAATATTCATGAAGTGATTAAAGATCTGAATGGCCGACTATGGCCATGGGGATGGTTGAAAATTCTCTGGCGGATGAAGGTTTCTTATCCCAAAACCGCCCGCGTGGCCCTCATGGGGGTTCGAAAACCCTTTCAATCCACTCCCATGGGGGCGGCTATGGCCTATGGCATGATCGAAGCGGTGCGAGGAGGTGGACTTCGGAAGGGTATTCAAGCCGTTGAATTATCCTGGATTTTGGAAAGTAATAAACGGATGAGCCATATTCTGGAATCCCTGGGGGCAAAACCGTACAAGACCTATCGTTTGTATCAAAAAGCCCTTTGAACGATATTTGGGAAGATGTGAAGTCGGATGAAATTCGATCATGTGCTTGTCAATGTTCTTATCCTGGCTGGTGCCAGATCTGGGAAAGATCCCGTGGCCGAATATGCCGGGGTAGCTTATAAGGTTTTGGCGAAGGTCGGGGGAGAACGCATGATCGATCGGGTATTGCGGGCGGCGGAAATGGCCCAAACTGTCAATCGCCGGATATTATGCGGACCCTCACTAGAGATTATTAAGAATGATGACTCTTTGCACCCGTTAGTTGAGTCTGGCCAGATTGATTGGGCTGAACCACAGGCGGGTCCGAGTGGCAGTGTGCAGGCGTATCTGGCCACGCATCCGCAGTGCCTACCTCTTTTGGTGACGACGGGCGATCATGCCCTCTTAACTTCAGAAATCGTGGATTATTTTGTTGTAGAGGCCTCTAAAACCGGAGCCGATGTGGCAATTGGATTAGTGTCATACCCCCTGCTGAAGAGGGCCTATCCGGTAAGTAAGCGCACTGTGCTCCGTTTTGGGAAAGAGGAATTATGCGGGTGCAATTTATTTTTGTTCTTTTCGTCTGACGCTGTTCGCCTTATCCAATTTTGGAGTCGACTTGAACAGGATCGCAAACGACCGGTTAGGCTGATTAGACACTTAGGTCCTTGGATGGTGTTCCGATACCTCTGTGGCACGTTAACCCTTTCGGAATGTCTCGCGCAGGTTGGCTTACGATTTGGTTTGAATATTCGAGAGGTACGGTTGCCGTTTCCTCAAGCTGCCATTGATGTGGATAAACCCGAAGACCTCAATTTGGTGAATGAAATTTTGTCCTCCGATTTCAACTCTCGGTCCAGTCCCCCAGGGCAGTCAACTGAATCTGTATCATGAATGGCGGGAGGCTTTGGTTGGAAGGCTAGAGGGGATTCCCTGTCCCCGCCGGAGAAGAGTGCATGGGTTTTCGCTCCTTAAAGAGAGATTCGGCCTGCGTGAGATCTGAAGGGCTATCGACTTCGGCCCAAGCCGATCCTTGAATGGAGTACGTGGAAACGTGACCCTGCTGAGCCAATTCATCAATGAGGGACAAATACCATTGTTTCAGTGCCTCAGGTTTGCGAATCCGGCTATCAATGGCGGCACGAAAGAGCTGGGCCCCGGTTCGTTGAAAGCGCATCATCCCAATGGATTCCCCATTGACCAGGTGTAACGGAAGTGTTTTTCCCACGCGGACCAGTTGGCCATTTTGTACAATGACTTTCATGTCATCCGCATCGTATTGAGTTTTTTTGTCGGTCACGAGGGTAATGGGCGAGGGGGGAGCAGCGAGTAAGCCCTCGATAATGGATGATTCAAACAGCGTGTCTCCATTAATAAGTACGAAGTCTTCCGTCATTTCCTGACGGGCCACCCAGCAACTCATTAGGTTATCCGCCAGTGCATAAAATGGGTTATACAGAGTCCGTATGAGGCCGGAGGCGATGTGGTTGGCCAGAAGTGCTTCGACTTTATCTGCTCCAAACCCCACGATGATCCTAATGGAGTCGATTCCCACCTCCAATAATTCCTGGACCTGCCATTCCACAATGGATAGGCCATTGACTGGAACTGTACATTTGGGTTTATCCGCCGTATGGGGGAGTAACCGTTTCCCTTGCCCTGCGCTGAGAATGACAGCTTTCATACTCTGGGGTCTCCTCATGAGAAATTATCAAAGGTTCTATTCTACTGGGTCTCAGATCTCATGTTAAGTCGATATTTAATTTGGGAGGTCATAAAACCCACAGTGGTGGTGCTTGGAATTCTTGTGACCCTTTTCGCAGGGTATAGTTGGGTGACCTTTCTGGCAAGTTCTGCCAATGCGTTGTTGCCTTTTAACATGATCCTGACGCTTGTTGGGTTGAAAATTGCCATTGCCCTGGAAGTTTTATTGCCGGTTTCTTTGTACCTTGGGATTATTCTGGGGTTTGGCCGTCTGTATGCGGACTCAGAGATGAAAGCCTTGATGGCGTGTGGGGTGAGTCCTTATCGTGTCCTCTCCATTATCCTGGTGCCGACTGGGGTGGTGGCGATGGTCGTGGCGGTATTTTCATTATATGTTCGGCCTTTAGCCTATGCACAAACGTATCAATTGAAAGCTGAAGCCGAAGCAGGCTTCCGTATTTCCAACCTTGATCCTGGTCATTTTTATGAACGGCGGGATAGTGCTCTGGTGTTTTATGCGGAAGCCGTCGACACTGCGACCCATCGGCTGAAACGGGTATTTGTCCAGAGCGATGGTGGAAATACTGTCAGAGTGATCTCTGCCCAAGAGGCGGAGGAGCAATTAGACCCGAAAACTGGCAGGATGCTACCCATGTTGTTTAATGGGTATGAATACAAATTTTCTCGTGATGGAGATATTAAACATATATCCGGGTTCTCACAGTTGGCAATCTACCCTCAAGATGTGTCTGTCGATTATAAGCGGAAGGCAACCTCTACCAGCGTGTTATGGCAGTCCACAAATTTGAGAGATATTGCCGAACTTCATTGGCGGTTTTCAACGGCCTGTTCCACTATGTTACTGAGTATGTTGGCTATCCCGTTAAGTCGGGCTGCCCCTCGACAAGGCAAATATGGAAAGATTTTTACTGCGGTCGTCATTTTTGCTGTTTATTATTTCCTCGGTATCCTCATGATGACCATGGTTGAACAGGGCAATGTTCCTCCCTTGCCTGGACAATGGGTGGTGATTGGGGCGTTATTGTTCATCGTGGCGGCGTTGGTCTCGCCTTCCCGTTTTACCAAAGTGGATAGTTAGATGATTGTATTTTCAGTGGAACTCAGAATCGGGTACGAGGGGATACCGCTAATTGCAGTGCTGATGTCAGAATGAAGATTTTTCACCGACATATTGGCGCGAGTCTGGTTCGTGGATATGTTCCGGTGTTTCTTATTTTATTGTCGGTGTTCAGCTTGATTGTTTTAGTGGATGAAATTGATGAAGTAGGAAAAGGCGATTATACATTTATCAAAGCGACTGAATATCTGACGTTGACGACGCCCAGCCGAATTGTGTTCCTTGCCCCGTTTGTCGCCCTTCTGGGAAGTATCCTGGCTTTGGGTGGATTGGCCAATGGACGTGAATTGATTGCTATGCAAGCAAGCGGGATTTCTCCTTTTCAAATTGCGGCTATGGTCATGAAATACGGGCTGGTGTTCATCCTTGGGGTGGTGGCGATGGAGCAGTTTGTGACTCCTCCACTGGATCAACAGGCTTTTTTTGCTCGTTCTCTTGCCCTTTCCGAGTCCGGAGCCTACCAGAGTAAACAGGGGTTTTGGTTTAAGGATGGCAGGCAGTATGTCCGGATTCAAAAAGTATTATACGGAAAAATCCCACAGGGAATCGATATTTTTGAATTTGGTGAGGATGGTCAATTGAGTCGATATGTGCATGCCCAGGAGGCCAATGTCGATGATCCCCAAACATGGGTGTTGCGGCAGGTTCAACAAAAAATGATCCATGGGCATACCTTTTCCAAGAGCTATGCTGAGGAAATGGACTGGACCTCGCCATTGAGACAACAGGAAATGCGCGTTCTGACCCTACCGACTTCGGCCCTTTCAACAGCTGATTTGTATCACTATGTGAAAATCCTTGACCGGAAAGGACAAAACTCGGTCCGCTATGAATTAGCATTTTGGGAAAAGGTATTTCGTCCTCTCAATACCGGACTCATGATTTTGGTTTCCATCCCTTTTGTTTTTGGTCCCCTTCGGACGGCAACTACTGGTAAACGGATTTTGATGGGGTCGATGACCGGATTGGGATACTATTTGGCCATTCAGGTCTTGGAGCAGGTCGGCGGCCTATTGGGGCTTTCACCGGTCATGACAGTCATGGTCCCTTTCGGAAGTTTGTTGGGGGCGACCGCCATCTTTTGGCGTCAATCGGTATAGGCCAACAGGATAGAACCTAGGGAAGAGGCAGGGGGCGAGAAAAAGTAAATTGTTCCTTTTCCGGGATGTAATGATAGAGGGAAGCCGATAGCCGAAACGTATGATTCTCCTGATTGAGATGGAAGAGGCAATATTGGCTTTGGTATCCAGGTTTTATGCCTTTGGCACTTGCGGAAGGCATTCCAATAACTGGTATAGGGTCATTCTTGAGGGTATCCAAAAAAGCGACCGAGCATTGGTGGGTATGTCCGTGCAGGATAAGATCCACCGGGTGTTGGGAGAGAATATGAGAAAGCTGAGCGGCATTGGTGAGGCGTTTTCTCCATCGTGTGGACCCAGGTATGGGAGGATGATGGATCAATAGCACCTTAAAGAAGCCGTTGAGAGATGGAGAGCGAAGGATCTGCTCCAGGTCTCCCATCTGTTTGGAATCAATTCTTCCCGTTGCTAAAAATGGCGGGGTAGGACACGCACTGGATACACCGATAAAGGCAACGGGCCCACGGAGGCGAAGGCTGGGAAAACATGGAGTGTCCTTTTCTGACGGAGCCTGCTTGATAAATTCCTGACTGTCAGATTGGAAATAAGGCGTCCATTGTTTTAAGGTGGCTTGGTAGGACGTTGGAATGTAGGTTTCATGATTGCCGGGGATCACGGTGGTGTCAGCAATGCTGTTCAATGAATCAAGCCACTGCCGGGCTTCCTTGAATTCCTGAGGCAATCCAAGATGAGTAAGGTCTCCCGTAACGACAATGTGATCGAGGTGATGTTCCTGAAGGGAAGACAGAAGAAGGTCCAGGACTTCACGTCGGTGTTCTGCTCGTCGGTGTGTTTTCCAGGAAATATAGCCCATGAGCCGTTTATTGATTAACGCGGACCAAGGGATTTGTTTAAGAGTGGTTAAGTGCGGATCGGAAAGATGGGCAAAGTTAAACATGATAACGTTTTTAATGCCAAGTAGAGTGCGACATTGTGTCAGAGGGGGAGCTAGTATACGATGGTTAGCCTGTTTGGGGCATTGATGACAGAATATGAGTACATGCTGCTTCTTGAATAGTTCTGAAACGAATGAAGGGCTTACCGAGATTGTATGTTAGCCACGATGGATATGTCATGAATAAATATTGGTACATGATCAGGAATCCTGGGATTCGATTATGGAATTTATCATCCGAGGATCGTTTGAGGCGAGTGCTGAAGGGGTTGGGATTTGAATATTTTCTTCAGGATATTCAGGCTCTGCCCTCCACGGGTTCTATTTTGCTTGTGCGCGGCGACTATTTGTTTGATGAGCGGATCCTGCAAGTGTTGGGCAATGAGCAGAATGTGATTTTTCGGGTGACGCGTAACAATCAGAGTATTCCGGTGGCAGCCCATGTTCACACTTCCTTGGCTCCTGTTGTGTTGGATGCCCTTACCCACGAGCAAGCATCCCTGTTGCCTGAAGAATGTCGCATGATGGGTTTAGAAGACCTGTCCAGTGGATTTTCTAAGAGACTAAAAAAGTCCAATGCGCCGTATGTTTTGCCTATTCGTTCAGACAATCAAGGGAAATTAGAAGAACTTCTTTTTTCAGGTTCCTACAAAGGGGTGACCGACTTGGTTACCAAATTTCTCTGGCCAGTTCCTGCGAAGTGGGTCACACACTTTTGCGCCAATCATGGGATTCGGCCCAATCATGTCACCGCACTCAGCTTGATCATGGCAGTTGCCGCAGGGGTTCTTTTTTTTGCGGGGCATTTATGGTTGGGGCTTTTCCTCGGCTGGATCATGACGTTCCTCGATACGGTGGATGGGAAATTAGCCCGGGTGACCATTACCTCCAGTTGGTGGGGAAATATATTTGATCATGGTATTGATTTAATCCATCCACCGCTGTGGTATTTAGCCTGGGGGATGGGGGTCGCTAATTTTACCCCGGACTGGTTAGGGGTTTCCCTCGAAACAGTCATTACGGTTATTTTTGTGGGGTATATTGTCGGAAGATTGGTGGAAGGTTTTTGGCACTTGGCGATCACTGGATTTGGGATTTTCCTTTGGCGGCCGTTTGATTCGTATTTTCGATTAGTAACGGCACGAAGAAATCCCAGTCTTATTATTTTGTCAGTGAGCTTGCTTCTTGGACGTCCGGACAGCGGCCTAGAAATTGTTGCGGCATGGACGGTTGTTTCCACTGTAATTCTCCTGATCCGCTTTTTGATGGGATTTATCGAAAAATCCAAAGTCGGGGCACTAAAATCTTGGTTGGCGGAAATCGATCCGGGTAAGGATAGAGGTTCCCTCTCGGTGAGAGTGTTTACGAATCCCCCGGCTACGGCCGAGTAAAATATTTCGATTCCTTCTAACGATCTGGTTCCTCATATTCATGGAACAATCCATCATTCCGCAGAGGGGAAACGGTCCCATTCGAGTCGGTCTCCTCAGTAATCCGAAAAGTGGACGAAATAAACGGCATTTTCCCTCCTTCCGTCCACTTTTTCAGTCGTATGCCAATCTTCTGCATGCCGAAGTCGTCACTCCCGATGAGATTGCCAAGGCCCTAGCTGGTTTTGCCGAGCAGGAGGTTGAGCTTGTGGTGACCAATGGCGGGGATGGCACCGTTCAAGCTACCGTGGATGCCTTGATGAATGATCAGGTATTTCCTGCGATGCCGTTATTGGCGGTGTTGCCGTCTGGCACGGCCAATTTGATTGCTGGGGATGTGGGCTTGGGGCCCTATCGCCCTGAGACCATCCAGCAATTAATGGAGATGCCGACTGCACGGTTACTCGGGGCTCTCGAAAAAAGAGCTTTGCTTCGCCTAAAATTTCCTGATGGCCGGAGGCCCATGTACGGCATGTTTTTTGGCGTGGGAGCCATTTATTATGGAACCCAATTGGGGCGGGCAACTAAGCAATCGATTGGTCGTTTGGGAGAATGGGGAGCCGGCTTGATCCTAGCAAAATTTTTGGTGGCTCTGGCTGCTGGATCTAAAAAAGGACTTCATGCCGTGCCAATTGGCCTCTCTCTCGGTAAGGCCGAGTTGATGCGACAAGAGTATTTAGTGCTTTTTGTGACCACATTAGATCGTTTGTTCCTAGGGATGAAGCCGTTCTGGAGCTCCGAACTCGGGCCTCTGCATTGTACTGGATTGACGGTGCCCTATCGGTATTTATGGCGATGCTTACCTGCTCTGCTTCGTGGAAAAGAGCACCCCTTTGCCATAGCCCAGCATGGGTACATGAGCCATAATCCCTCGGAAATTCATCTGCAGTTGACCAGCGGCTTTGTCTTGGATGGAGAAGTTTACGATCCCCCTGGGCTGGAGCAGCCGATGGTGTTGGAATCTGGTGGTGACCTGTCCTTTGTGCGATTGCCCTCTTGAACTCTAATGATGCCTCCCTCACGATTATTGGACTTGGTGAGTCAACCAAGCGAACGCGCTATACCTGATGGGATGGTTGCGGTTGGGCGGGCATTACTGAAGGAGTATGAGGCTGGGGCTCTTGGAGTGTTGTTATATGGCTCATGTCTGCGCGCCAAATCGGATCAGGACAGTCTTGTAGATTGTTATGTCCTCGTGGAGAATTATTCTTTGGCGTACCATTCCATGTGGTTGGCTGTTACGAACTGGATCTTACCTCCTAATGTCTTTTACCTGAACGTCCCATTTTCCAATCGGCATATTCGGGTCAAGTATGCCGTGTTATCTTTATCTGACTTTGAGCGGGGAGTCTCTCCCCGGTGGTTTCACTCCTATTTTTGGGCGAGGTTTGCCCAGCCAACCGTGCTCTTTATGCCTGTGGCTCCAGAGCTCAAATGCCGAGTGTTTCAGGGCTTGGCGCAGGCCGTCTGCACATTTTTAGAAAAAAGTCTTCCCGGTATGGAATCATCCTTTACAGCAGAGGAACTCTGGCAGAAGGGATGGAGACTAACCTATGGGGCGGAATTCCGATCGGAGTCTGCCGAGCGGGGCAAAACGCTCTGGGCGTTTGATCGGGAATATTATGAACAAGTCACGCAGGTGGTGTTGGGGAATCACTCTTCTGCCGTTCGTCTTCATGAGGAAGAGGGAAAAATCAGATACTCGGCCCATTATTCAAAGTCGATACGTCTTGTGAATCAAATGGGGTGGATGATTCGGACTGTTCAAGGAAAAATCTTGTCGATGCTACGATTGATGAAAGCGGCGTTTACCTTTCAAGGTGGAGCGGACTATCTCATTTGGAAAATTGAACGGCATTCAGGGGTCAAAGTCGAATTAACGCCTACCCAACGTCGTCATCCGATAATCACGGGGCTGGTAATATTCTGGCGTTTGTACCGTCAAGGTGCCTTTCGATGAATGAGCTGACAATCGGCGAGTCTTTCGGTCTATTTTTTTAGAGGGTAACAATAGGCTGCTTGCCTAAAAAGACAAGCGGGTGCCACTTGTTTTCTATGTTAGGTAATTAAAGGAAAAACTATTGGTCCCGATTGACCATGTAGCAGGCGGTAATGGCCATGGATCGCTTGGCCGTACAAGCAGGAAAGGGTTCGAGGTCCAGGGCAGCCGCTTCCACATACTCTCTCGCCCGAGCGGTGGAGTACGCTAGTGAACCTTGTTTGTGCATCAGATTGATGATTTTGGCGATGTCCTCATCCTCAATGGCATGGGCCAATATTTTTTCGGTAATCCATTGATTATCTTGTGGCGAACAGGTTTGGAGAAGGTGGAGGAGTGGGAGCGTGATCATCCCTTGTCGAATATCCTGCCCAAGAGTTTTCCCAAGCTTCGCTCCATCGGCGGCATAATCCAAACGATCATCGGCGAGTTGAAAGGCCATGCCTAAATGGTACCCAAAACGATAAAGGGCGGCTTGTTCCTCAAGTGAGGCCCCTCCAACGATTGCTCCGACTTTGCAGGAAGCCGCAACGAGTGCAGCGGTTTTATACTCAACAATTTGCAGATATGCAGCTTCCGAAAGATCTGGCTGACTATTGGCACAGAGTTGAAGAACTTCTCCCTCGGCCATTTTTCGACAGGCATCCGCCAAGGATTCATTAATTCCATGGTTGTGGAAGGTCGCAATCAGGGCCATAGCTTGGGAATAGAGATAGTCTCCCACGAGGATGCTGGCTTGGTTGCCCCAAATTTTTCTTGCTGTGGGTTTTCCTCGACGTAAATCTGCCTCATCAAGGACATCGTCATGCAGCAGTGTCGCGGTATGGATGAACTCAATAAGACTTCCCAGCAATAAAAAGTCCTTTTGAACATAACCGCACAGCCGTGCACAGAGAATGAGCAGAAGAGGACGGATGCGTTTTCCGCCACTGGCGAAGATATGTCCTGCCACAGTGTTTATCAGAGGGGCATGGGATTGAAGGTGTTTGGTGATTTGATTTTCGACCTCGATCAGTTCGGGACGAAAGGCCTCCCATACATCTTCCATCGACTCAAGGTCTTTGAGGGCTGACTCCTGGGACATGGCGCCGATACTAGGGAGTGTCCTATGGATTGTCAAGCCGAATGGGTCTGGCAGGCTTTACTCATGGGGGATGAGGGATGACCTTCTTCATGGGGAGGTCATAAGCAGTCATACAGGATAGCAGGGCTGATGTGTCTTGACACAAATTTTCCTCATCCATTAATCTTGCTCTCTACAATTCTTCAAACTTTCCCTTCCGGTTTCCGATTCTATCCGGGTCCAAGACAGACTGATAGGGCAGGCCCTTCGATCGTCAAATGGAAGGGAGATGGTCAGTGTGTCTTGATGGCAAAAGAAGAGTGGAATCAAGTAGAATGGCCAATCGATCATCCAGCCAAGAGGCAAAGGCTATATAAATGAATACTTTAAAGGGTTCACCTATGATTCCTGGTCTTCCGGCCCGACAGGGGATGTACGATCCACGAAATGAAAAAGATGCATGTGGAATCGGCTTTGTCGCCCATATTAAAGGCCAGAAATCACATGAAATACTGAAGAAGGGACTCCAAGTCTTAGAGAACCTGACCCACCGCGGTGCCCAGGGATGCGATCCCTGTACCGGCGACGGAGCAGGGGTTTTATCTCAAATTCCCCATGAGTTTTTTCAGCGAGTATGTGGGGAACTCGCCATTCGCCTTCCGGCGACGGGGGCGTATGGAGTGGGCATGGTGTTTCTCCCGCAGGAAGTCAAGGCCCGGAGACAATGTGAAGCCCTATTTGAATCGATTATCCACGAGGAGGGCCAGGAATTTTTAGGATGGCGTGACGTTCCTTTCAAAGAAGAACATGTTGGCGAGCAAGCACGAAAGACCATGCCGGCGATTCGTCAATTTTTCATTGCCCGTGAATTACTTAATCCGGCTCAGTTTGAACGCAAACTCTACATAATTCGTAAGCGTATTACGAGGGCGATACGGGAGTCGGCTTTGCCCGGGAAAGAGTGGGTATATTTTTGCAGTTTGTCAGGTAATACATTGGTGTATAAGGGAATGTTATTGCCGGAGCAGGTTTCCTTATTTTATCCTGATTTGGCTGATCCGACTTTTACGACCGCAATAGCCCTGGTTCATTCACGCTTTAGTACCAATACCTTTCCAGCCTGGTCCCTGGCTCATCCGTATCGGTACTCCGTCCACAACGGAGAAATCAACACGTTAAAAGGAAATGTGAATTGGATGAGGGCTCGGCAAGGTCGACTGGCCTCGGAGCTATTTGGCGAAGATCTCAAGAAATTATTCCCAATCATTGATTCGGATGAACAAAGTGATTCGGCTTGCCTCGATAACGCCATTGAATTTTTGGTGATGACGGGTCGTTCCTTGCCCCATGCCATGATGATGTTGATTCCCGAACCCTGGGTGGGAAATCCCCAAATGGATCTCAATCGTCGGGGATTCTACGAATATCACGCCGCCGTCATGGAACCTTGGGATGGCCCCGCAGCGGTCTGTTTTACGGATGGAAAATTAGTTGGTGCCACCCTGGACAGAAATGGTCTTCGGCCGTGTCGGTATCAGGTAACGAATGACGATCTAGTAGTGTTGGCATCCGAAGCTGGGGTGTTGCCGACTGATGCGCCAAATATTCGATTAAAAGGGCGGTTACAACCTGGCCGGATGTTTTTGGTGGATACGGTACAAGGCCGGATTATCGATGATGAAGAAATTAAAACCGAAATTACAAAACGGAAGCCCTATCGCCAATGGTTGACCCAACATCGAGTCTCGTTGGATGAATTGCCGGAACCGTTGAATGTCCCTCAACCCGACCATGCCACGTTACGGCAACGGCAACAAGCATTTGGATATACGGTGGAAGAATTGAAAATGGTGTTGCACCCCATGGCGGTGAATGGCGAAGAACCGACCTCCTCCATGGGCACCGACACTCCCTTGGCGGTCCTATCTGAACGACCTCAATTGTTATTCAAATATTTCAAACAGCTTTTTGCCCAGGTGACCAATCCACCGATTGATCCCATTCGTGAGCAATTAGTGATGTCTCTGGTGACTAACATTGGTCCAAAGCCCAATGTGATTGCCGAAATTCCCGAAGCCTGCCGCCGGATTAAATTACAACAACCGATTTTGACCAATAACGATTTACAAAAAATTCGGTTATTTGGCGACCCGAATTTTCGGAGTAAAACGCTCTCTCTGCTCTTTAAAGTGGCTGAAGGTCCTGAAGGGTTGGCTTCGGCCCTTGATCGCCTCTGTCAGGAGGCCTCAAAAGCCATTAAAGAGGGGGAAAAATTTCTGATTCTTAGTGATCGGGGCATCAATGAGGAATGGGCACCTATTCCCAGTTTGCTTGGGGTCTCGGCTGTGCACCATCACCTGGTGCGGGAAGAGTTACGTACTGAAGTTGGTTTGATCTTAGAGACTGGAGAGCCGCGTGACGTCCATCATTTTGCCTGCTTGATTGGATATGGGGCTGGCGCCATTAATCCCTATCTTGTCTTTGAATCGTTGGTGGACATGGAGCGTGAAGGCTTTTTCCCGGAAACCGTGGATATCGCGACGGCCGAATCGAAATTTATCAAAAGTGTCAACAAAGGCCTGTTGAAGATTTTTTCCAAAATGGGAATTTCGACTGTCCAATCATATTGTGGTGCCCAGATTTTCGAAGCCATAGGACTCAGCCGCGATCTCATTAACCGGTTTTTTACGGGAACGGCCTCGCGTATTGAAGGTATTGGCGTTCGGGAAGTCGGGGAAGAAACCCTGCGCCGTCATGCGCAAGCCTACCGGCCCGTACCCGTCCGACAACTGGATTTTGGTGGAGAGATTCATTATCGCATTCAAGGCGAACATCATAATTGGAATCCCGAAACTATTTATAAGTTGCAGCATGCCGCACGGTCCAACGACTCAAAAACGTACGCAGAATTTGCCGCGTTGGTGAATGACGAGGATAAACGGCGTTCGACGTTACGGGGGCTGTTTGACTTTAAGGTCTCGAGTGATGTCGTCCCCCTTGAAGAGGTGGAACCGGTCAGCGCCATTGTCAAACGATTTACGACCGGCGCGATGTCATTTGGAGCTATCAGCATTGAGGCTCATGAAACTCTGGCCATTGCCATGAATCGCTTGGGGGCCAAAAGCAATACCGGTGAGGGGGGAGAAGATCCTGAACGATTTATCCCTCTGCCGAATGGCGACTCGAAGAATTCCTATATCAAGCAAGTGGCTTCGGCCCGATTCGGCGTGACCGCACATTATTTAGTGAATGCGAAGGAACTTCAAATTAAGATGGCGCAGGGGGCAAAACCGGGAGAAGGTGGACAGTTGCCAGGGCACAAAGTTGATGAGGCCATTGCCAAATTGAGATATTCAACTCCGGGGGTCCAACTCATTTCCCCTCCGCCCCATCATGATATTTATTCGATCGAAGACTTGGCACAACTTATTTTCGATTTGAAAAACTCGAACCCTGATGCGGCCGTGTCCGTGAAGCTGGTCTCGGAGGTAGGGGTTGGTACGGTGGCAGCTGGCGTATCCAAGGCCCATGCGGACAAGGTGTTGATCAGCGGGGACTCCGGAGGGACCGGGGCCTCACCGTTGTCATCTATTAAATACGCCGGGATTCCTTGGGAATTAGGGTTGGCGGAAACGCACCAGACGCTGGTGCTCAATGGGCTGCGAGGGCGCATTCGAGTTGAGACGGATGGACAATTGCGGACTGGACGTGATGTGGTCATTGCCGCTTTGTTGGGAGCGGAGGAGTTTGGATTTTCCACTGCGCCGTTGATTGTGGAAGGTTGTATCATGATGCGTAAATGTCATCTCAATACCTGTCCGGTAGGTGTTGCGACGCAAGATCCTGAACTACGAAAACGGTATACCGGCAAACCTGAGCATGTGGTGAACTATTTCTTGTTTATTGCAGAGGAAGTACGGAATTTGATGGCCAAGCTGGGATTTCGCACCATGAATGAAATGATTGGCCGTGTGGATAAACTGAAAGTGAAAAAAGCTTTCGATCATTGGAAAGCCAAGGGGTTGGACTTATCAACTTTATTAGTAAAGCCCAATGTGGATTCGACGGTAGCGACCTATTGCCGGGAATCACAAGATCACGGGCTGGAGGGAATTCTTGATAATCAATTAGTGGCCCAATGTCAGCCGGCTTTGGAGCGAGGTGAGCCGGTCTCGTTGGAATTGCCCATCCGGAATGTGAATCGGACGACGGGGACGGTCCTATCGAGTCATGTAGCAAAACGGTATGGGACCGCCGGGTTACCGGCTGATACGATCCAGATCAAATTTACGGGTTCGGCCGGGCAGTCCTTTGGGGCGTTTCTTTCACGCGGAATTACTCTGAGACTGGAAGGCGAATCCAATGACTACTTAGGGAAGGGATTGTCTGGAGGAAAAATTATTGTGGTACCTCCCAAAGGGGTGACCTTTAATCCTGAAGAAACCATTTTAATTGGAAATACTTCTCTGTATGGAGCAACGGGAGGGGAGGGGTATTTTTATGGGACCGCCGGCGAGCGTTTTGCTGTTCGAAATAGCGGGGTCCGAGCGGTTATTGAAGGGACTGGAGACCATGGCTGTGAATATATGACCGGTGGGGTTATCGTAGTTCTGGGAAAAACGGGGAGAAATTTTGCAGCCGGGATGTCGGGAGGAGAAGCCTATGTATTGGATGAAGACGGGCAATTTTCCCTCAAATGTAATATGGGAATGGTTGAGCTTGAACCGGTCGTTGCGTCGGAAGATAAACAGACACTCCGCACTTTAATTGAGGCTCATTTGAAATACACGGATAGCGCTAAGGCTTCCCGTATCCTAGACGCCTGGGATGTGTTTTTGCCAAAATTTGTGAAAGTCATGCCGGTTGACTATAAACGCGTGCTCCAGGAACGAAAAGCGGCGCTGGCAAAGGCGCATGCCCAACGGGGAAAAGAGGTGGCGAGTCGTGGGTGATCCGCGCGGGTTTTTAAAATATAAACGAGAAGGCCCTCAACGTCGACCTGTGGAGATCCGGGTTAAAGATTGGGGGGAACTCTATGAGCCGTTTCCTGATGAGAAGCTGAAGGTTCAGGGTGCTCGCTGCATGGACTGCGGAGTTCCGTTTTGTCAAAGTCCCACGGGTTGTCCGGTGGTGAATCTTATCCCAGAGTGGAACGATCTCGTGCATCGGGAGCGTTGGAGAGATGCGTTAAAAGCCTTGCACGCCACCAATAACTTTCCGGAATTTACCGGGCGGTTATGTCCGGCGCCCTGTGAGTCGGCCTGTGTATTGGGGATTAACAGTGACCCCGTTTCCATTCGAGTCATTGAGTGGAATATCATCGACAAAGGGTTTGAAGAAGGATGGGTCGAGCCCGTATTGCCTGTGGTTTCTTCAGGAAAAAAAGTTGCGGTCGTCGGATCTGGCCCGGCGGGCCTGGCCGCTGCCCAACAATTGGCGCGTGCCGGCCATCAGGTAACGGTTTTGGAAAAAGCCGATAGGATCGGCGGGTTGCTCCGATACGGGATCCCTGACTTTAAAATGGAAAAATGGGTGCTGGATCGTCGCTTGGAGCAGATGCAGAAGGAAGGGGTGACCTTTGAAACGGGAGTGTGTGTGGGGGTCGATATTGATATTCCAACTTTACGACGGGACTATGATGCGGTGCTGTTAGCTATGGGGGCTGAACAGCCCAGGGAATTACCCATTCCAGGCAGGGAATTACACGGGGTTCATCTGGCCATGGATTATTTAACCCAACAAAATAAGCGAGTCGCTGGAGACGCAATGTCAGGTGAAGCGATATCCGCTCAGGGCAAACGAGTGGTGATCATCGGTGGGGGGGATACGGGCTCAGACTGCCTGGGCACTGCACATCGTCAAGGATGCGCCGAAGCCCATCAATTTGAATTACTGCCTGAACCTCCGTCAACGCGTGCGTCCTCTACCCCTTGGCCATTATGGCCCATGCAGTTACGAACATCTCATGCCCATGAAGAAGGGTGTGATCGGCAATGGAGTATCTCGACGATAAAGTTTTCCGGTCGAAATGGAAAAGTGGAAAAGCTCCATGCCACTCGAGTGAAATTTGAAAAGGGGACGTTCGCACCAATTCCTGGAACCGATATGGAACTAGAAGTTGACCTGGTCTTTCTAGCGATGGGATTTATAGGCCCGGTGAAACAGGGATTCTTGGATTCATTGGATGTGCATTATGATCAACGAGGAAACGTGAAGGTGGATGAGCACTTCATGACCAATCTCGACGGAGTGTTTGCGGCTGGAGATACGAAGCGGGGTGCTTCCTTGATTGTGTGGGCGATTGCCGAAGGACGGAAAGCGGCCGCGGGCATTCATCAGTATCTCCAAGCAGGTCGCTCACTGAAAGGTTCCTAACCATTCTCTTGCTCCCATTCCGGGATTGGCAAGAATGATTTCTATTTTGACCATTTCTCCGGGTTTCGCGGGGCAAGGCCGTTGAGGGCCCTGTCGTGACACACCTTTCTCAATCCTTTTTCTCCAGAGCGAGCCGGATTCCATTTTTGGGTTTGGGCCTTTCTGTTGATGTATATTCGCCCAATCTGTTGGATCTTGTCAGAATCTTGAATGGACGCCAGCTTTCGTTCGGTTATTTAGAAATTTTCCAAGCTCATCCTCACGCCCTCCGCACTATTCGAACTCAAATGCCAGGAATTCCCATGGCCTACCATGCCGAGGGTCTTTGGTTTACGCAACCTGGGTGGGCTGAGAGTGAACAGGCCTATTCCCGACTTGCTCAGATTGGTCAGGACTTAGAGGTACTGGATGCCTGGTGGGTCAATCAAGAATGCGCTACCAAAGAAATTGCTGGAAGGGTCTTCGGGACTTATGTGCCACCACTATTTACACTCGATTCTGCCAGGTTGACGGCTCAACAGGCATGTGAGGCACAAGCTAAGTTGGATGTATGCCAATGGGGAGCACAGGGTCCGCCATTATTGCTGTTGGAGGTGCCTCCGTTAACCTATTTTGGAATAGGGGATCTGTCCTATCCCGAGTTCTTTGCCAGGGTGGCTGAGGGAACCCCTTGCGGGTTTGTGTTGGATATTGGACATGTGTGGACAGCCTACCGGTATGTCGATGGATGCTCCAATCAGGCATTTGAGGCCTATTTTGAGACGTTTCTTGAAGGGTTTCCGCTTGATCGTGTCATTCAGATTCATGTTGCCGGGTTGGCTTGTCATCCGTCAGTGAAGGTTGAAGATGGAACAGGTCTTGGCGTGGGATTCGAGCCATGGGTAGATTTCCATCCAGCTCCTATTCCTCAAGAATTGCTTGGGGCCTTAGGGCAGGTTCTTCGGGACCCCAGGCTTCGACAGCTGAAAGGGCTGGCCCTGGAGGTAGATAATAAGGATGTATCATTGATCTGCAGGGAGCTGGATTGGGTGCGGGGCATGTTTGGTGATCACCTTGAACGAATAAGTCAGCAACATTCCGGCATTGAGAAAAGGATTATGCGCGAGTCTCGTTCTCAGATGGATGCCACAGAAGAGCAATCTCAGGTTCCTCTCCAACAGGAATTAGCGCACCAGTATCTGGAGTATCTGTCCCTCCTGACAGGAAAAAACACCGAGACGATTACGGAAAGGATGGCTCTCTCAACAAAAGTGAATGAGGGCCTACAGGTGTATGCGACTCAGTATCTTCCGCAAGAAATTCTATCTTGGGGTGGAGATATTTCGGAAATGTTCCCTCTGAGTTGTGATGCTTTGAAGCATCAAGGGGTGAAACTTGAGCGATTTGTGGAGTTTTGGTTTGGCAACCCCGGGTCAGGAAGTGAGATGGCCTATGATTTTTTTTTAATGAAGATTCAGCGGTTCGTGGAGTTTATCTATGCCGTACTTCCCGAAGAAGCATCGGTGGTAGATCGGGAAGCCGACATCCTGCGAGAAGGCTATCGCCAATCATGTCAGGATGTCAGGCTTTCGGAAGAGGTTGTCTAGAAACAAATGGTGAATGATGTGGGTCCTTCCACCATCTTGAAGCTGGTCGAATTGGGTTTCTTGAATTTCTGAAATGGGAAGCGAGTTCGTAGTATTGAGGAGAAAAAATTCGGTGACCATAATCTATGAATTTCTTGCCTGGGTGCCCATGCCTGTCGCGAGGGATTGATGAATTTCCTGGATGAGGCGGAGTTCAATATCTGCGAGTTCCGTGGGTGGAGCGGAGAAAATATTGCCATTCTTTGAAATCTTTTCAAATTCAGCTCGAACCCACAGCAGGGTGTGGTCCGAAGGTCCTTTTTCAATGGTCAACATGTATTGATTGCGAAAACCGGAGAGTTCCAATGAGGGGGGAAGGGTAGTTTTCTTATCCGTGATAAAGACGGCTTTTTGGTCAGTTTCCATGGACGAAAGAATCGAGTAGCCGTTTTTGGTTAACGTATCTCCAATGATTTTTGAAACAGCCGGGAATGCGAACGGAAGTTCTTGTGTTTGCCCCCCAATCTGTTGAATGGTCAGACTTTTTCTGATCTGGTCCCGCTGACTTCTTAGCCAGTTTCTTTCCCCGGTCAATTTTTGATTTTCTTGTTCTAATGCGTGTATTTTGGCGGCCTGTTCCTTAGGGGCGTTGGTTAGTTGACTAACTTTACCCTGCGCTTCCTGGAGGGTGACTTGGTGCTGGGTTTGGACCTCGCGGAGCTTTTCTTCATACTCGGCGGAAATTTTCCGTGCCTCCTGGTTGAGCATATCGATTTGTTGCTGCATGACCTTGTTGCCGTCTTGGAGAGAATGAACGACGGTCTCTAATTTTGCGACTTGCTTCTTGAGCTGAATGTTTTCTTCTTGGAGAGGGGCCACATCTTGACCGCAGGAGGTCAAGATCCCAATGGTTATCACGGCAAAAAAGACCAACTTCCACGTCATAGTGTTAATGAACGGCTACAGCCATAGCGGCGATAAAAGGGCAGTGCATACCTTCGAGAGCTGGCTGCCTAAGGTGATCATCGCCAGCCCCTCAATCGCAAAAGATGGGAATTGAGGTGATTTGGGTACATTTATTTAGGTATTTTATGCCGATTGTCTCCTTAGAGCAAATATGGATTTGCTTACTGTGGTCTTGTCTGTTGTATTCATGTCATGGCCTTCAGAAAATTTGGCGAAGTTGTGGTCAAATTACCGGTGTATTTGGTGAAGAAGCAACTTAAATAATGGAGGGTTTGATGTCTCATTGGTTTAGAAAAACCTTTCCCGTCCCACCACTGTCCTGCAATTGTTCCATTCTGGCTGATCTTCATACGAAAGAAGCGATTGTGGTAGATCCAGGCGGAAATTCAGAAAAAATTCTATACGAATTGCAATCATTAAACCTCAGGGTTCTGGCTATTGTGCATACTCATGCGCATTTGGATCACTTTTTGGCATCTGGGAAAATTAAAGAAGCCACGGGAGCACCGTTGTGTCTTCATAAAAAAGATCAGGATTTATGGAATATCTTGGAAATTCAATGTCGGATGTTTGGGGTTCCCTATATCCCTGTTCCGCCGCCTGACTTGGAAATCCAGGAAGGCGAGACGATTACTGTAGGTCAATTCTCTGGCTTGGTTTTGCATACACCCGGACATACCCCTGGATCGGTTTGTTTTTATTTTGACGAGACAGGAATCCTTTTGACAGGTGATACCTTATTTCGTGGAGGCATCGGGCGTACTGATCTCTGGGGAGGAGATAGTCAGGCCATTGAACATTCTATTCGTGAAAAACTCTATACTCTCCAAGAAAAGACGATTGTCGTACCAGGCCATGGACCGGAAAGCTCAGTGGGCTGGGAGCGGGAATATAATATGTTTGTCACAGCCTAAGAGGGAGATGGCGACGCTGTGGCTCGACAAGTTTTTGAATGAGTCCCAGTGGTTGTTTTTATATGAATCAACGGATGTTGGCGATGACTTCGCATGTCAGCATCATGTAGGAAATTGGGGTCAGAGAATTTTAACGGGAGTGGTTATATTCAAGTCTGATTATTGTTTATATCCTGGCACATCTTGGAAAGATTGAAAAAATCTCTAGGTTTTCCTCTTGATATTCATTGGTGGGTCCATTGATCACCACCAAAATATTCCGAAAGTCCTTCTTGCGTCAGTGAACCTCATATGCTATAACGGACCCTCTTATTCTTTGTGAATTCACAACATTTGAAATCGTGGTTTGCGTTCTTAGGTAACATCTTCATTATCAACAAGCTTCTCATGAGGAGGTAGGCGATGCACAGAGTGCTTCTATCCGTCCTTTTAAGTGCGGTTCTTGTCGGGGCCGGTAGTTCGGCCGTGTTTGCGTTACAGGCCGGTGGTGTGGAAATTGGAGATCTTGAAACCGGTTCTGTGGTAGGTCAGGCATTTAATGCTCTTGACGTGGATTTAGAATTCACAGCCATGGAAGTTGGTGGAAAAAAGGCCTGGTATCCTCCAACAGGTGTTCTGCCATTAAGCCGTGAAGGAACCGGTGCCCGTGGAGGACGTCCGGTTTTATTGAAAGTAACCAACAGCTTGGATAAAGAGCATGGGTTTAATCTTTCTGCGGCGAGCTCTCAATCTGGTCCTTGGTCCATGGACATTAAGTTGGTGTTAAAGCCAGGGGAAACCAAATACATTGGTATTCCTATCAGCGATTTGACCTATGTGACTTCAAGCAATGTGTTGAACTACAAGTGTCATCTTCATGCCGCTCATCTTGGTGGGCAGCTCTTGATTCTTCGATAGTTCGTTAGCGAATTCAGCGATAATAAAAAAGCCCCACCTTTTATGAGGTGGGGCTTTTTTATTTATATTTCACGCGTTATCGGTCTATATCTCTTCATCATTTCCGCAGTCGACTTCAGCTTCGAGGGGAATTTTCTGAGCCGCAAATAACTTCCCTTTGATGAACAACAGTAAAAACCGACTTTCTTCGGGTTGAGTGTCAGGGGTTTTTCTCAGGGTCGTGAGGATATCAACGACTAATTCCTGGGTGGACTCGGTCGTAGTATTGTTAATAATCCAAAAATAATGGCTGTTCTTTGGATACAATTGAGAGACAAAGGTTTCGATGGTCGAAGGAACATCGGGCTTTGAAGCTAAGCCAAAGCTTGGAGTGCTAAGGATGGATAGGCAGAAGACAGCGCATAGGAGGAGGTAACGCATAATGAGCCTCCAACATTGTTAATAAAAGGCAAGGATTTTTTTACCGGTCTGGCAATTTTTGAGTACTGCTCCAATTCATAGGTTTTAATGATTTGATTCGGAAAGAATAATGACCATCTTAATAAAATATACTTTGAATCGATGGTTTGGGCAATGTTGGCAATGCTAAAGTGAGGTCACTGGGCTATTTTACGACATTCCCATTAAGCAATTCAGGACATTATGAATGTCAGTGTGCCTCACTATTACTGATGAGGTAGGATAAGTGTTGTTTAATGCTGGGTTCAGTATTGGCCTTTTGGCCAATGATGAGGCAAGCAAGTGCTCATTGCTGGCCATGTGAACCTCAGCCTAGAAGTGCGGAAAATGTTTCAATTATACTGAGGAGCCTTGTTTACCTTGCTGGGTTGGCATATAGCCCATCACTTGGTTGTAGGGTGTGAGTGCTCGGTTCAGGTCTAAATGGATTGCAAATAAACGAACTCAAATTTCATTTGTCAGTTGTGTGAAGCAGGATTGATGAAGTCATGTTACCGTTCCTTCAAGCTAAGGGTGGGCCGGACAAAAAGCGGATAGTTTTTTTAATCGTGATGGCGATTCTACTCATAACCGGCGCACTGATGTTTAATGCGCCGGAGCAAACCGATGTGATTTCTATTGCCTTTCCCGGTGGAGGGATATTGAATGCGGAAGTGGCTGATACCCCTGAGAAGCTACTCTTTGGGTTGGCTTTCCGCGGTGGGCTTCCCTCTGATGGGGCCATGTTGTATATATTTGAAGAATCTGGACCCCATAGGGTATGGACAAAAGAGTTTCAGTTTCCCGTTGATATCATTTGGTTGGATGAAAGCAAGGTTGTCATCCATATTGTTGAGCAAGCCGATCCCTGCGGTGAGGATCGTTGCCCCTGGTTCGGTCCTCCGCCACGGGACGCTCGCTATGTGGTCGAATCAAATGTGGGATTTGTGAAGCGGGAACACGTTAAGATTGGTGACACGGTCAAATTTATTTTACATGTATCCTAATTGAATATAGATACCCCTTTATGACTCAAATTCCCATTGAACCAACAAAGTCTGGGGCTTCATCTGTGCCAGTCGGATATACCTCGGTGGCGAAATGCGAGGATGTTCCGGATGGAGAGGGGCGATCGTATAAAATAGGAGGCAAGAGCATTGCCCTTTTTCGAGTTCGAGATCGATTTTATGCCATTAATAACATTTGTCCACATCAAGGAGCATCATTAGGAAAAGGGAAATTAAAGGGCTATATTGTGTCTTGTCCCTTACACGATCAGCAATTTGATGTGCGGTCGGGATTCGGTCCAGACGGCGGGGGGTATTGTGTCGTCCGGTATGATGTGAAAGTTTATGATGGATACGTCTGGGTGAACTTTAAGCCAAAAGATTGGTTTTCTGGAGAATAACCGAAGGTAGATAGAGGCAGATTATTGGAGCTTTTCCAGGAGGCCAGTGAAACTCCTTTTTACTGAGAGTTGATTATGCCGTTACAGCAGACTGAGCGTAAACTTCTTCAGGTTCAAGAATCGGAAACATTTCATGTGCATCTTTGGGAAGATCGAACCCGTGGGGAACAATGGGTTCCAGCTTATGATGCTAGTATGCTTGCCATGGTCGGAGATGAATTTCTCCGAACGATCAGTAATAATGCCGTGGATTCTGGTCGTCGGTCATTTGAATTTCAAGCATTGCGGGCAGGGAAGCATCAGTTGGAGTTTAGTAAGCGCATGGCGTGGAAATTTACAGCTGAGGACCGACGGATCTTTGAGATTACCGTCCTCCCCGCTTCTTCGATGAGGTGAGAGGGCGTGCCGGATATTGGTTATTGGAATGGGCAATTTTCTTCATTGCAAGATATTCGTTTATCCCCGGAGGACCGAGGTTTTCTGTTTGGGGATGGCGTCTATGAAGTGATTCGAGCCTATCAGGGTGTCCCAGCTTTTGCGGGGGATCATTTTAATCGACTGGTACGAAGCGCGGGGGAAATACGGATTCCCGTTCCGTTTGATCAGGCGACATTTCAAGAAATCCTGCTGAGTGGCATTCGCCAAAGTGGGTATTCCGAAGTCAAAATCTATATCGAAATTACCAGAGGCGTGGCTCCCCGCGATCATGTCTTTCCCGCTCCCTGTGAACCAACCGTATTTTTTTCCTTTCGGGAAATGGGGAAGGTGCCATCCGAATGGCGCTTGAAGGGTGTATCGGTGATCACGGTTCCTGATATTCGCTGGAACCGGTGCGATATTAAAAGTTTGAATTTGTTGCCCAATGTCTTGGCCAAACAGCAAGCAAAGGAAGCGGGTGTATTCGAGGCCATTTTTATTCGGGAAGGCAGTGTCATGGAGGGAGCTACCAGTAATGTCTTCATGGTTTGTCAGGGGGGCATATATACTCCATTGATTAATCACCAAGTCCTGGCCGGTGTGACTCAGCAACATGTCATGCGGACGGCTCAACGCTTAGGGAAGGGGATGGAGTGTCGATCCATATCCCTTGAAGAATTGATGAGAGCCGATGAAGTATTTCTAACAGGAACCACGATTGAAATTTTACCGGTTGTCGCTATAGATGGATGTTCAGTGGGGCAAGGGGAGCCGGGTGCCCTGACCAAAGAACTACAGAGGGGATTTGCTTCGTTAGTGTAAGGGCTTAATTTATTTTTTCGAGGCGTGGATCAGTTTGTTTCTGAAAGACCCTTCCATTCTCCGGTCATCGTCAGAGATTCAAGCACTTAACAAAAAAGGCTTATTGTATAGTTGCCACACTGTCATGTTGCGTGGTGTGACGCATGTTGAGAGGACCCATTGGACTTGACAGACTAGGGTCATTTAAGTACCTTGGGGGTCCCCGGAAACGGGGGTGTTTGTCTATTGCAAGAGCATTATAGATTGAGGATTTAACTCAATTTTTTTCAAGGAGGCCGGTCCATGTTTTACGTCAACACGAGGAGTGGTTTGACTAGTATTTCCGCGATAGTCCTCGCGGGGGTGCTTGGTCTGTTTTCCATTGGGGATGTTTCAGCAGAAGAATCCCAACAGAGCCTAGGGCATCAAATGGGAATGTCCCATAAGGATAACCCAGGTTGGGCTGAGCGATTAAAGGGCCAAACTATTTTGGAAGACACTATGGAAGGGCGTGCCGAACGGGCTGCCTTGGTGGAGCAGCAGCACAACCGAATGATGGAGCAAATGCAAAAAGACATGGAGAAAAACGGTGAAAATACCGGGATGTTTAATTCCATGTCGATGATCCATCAATATGGTGCCGGACCTGGGAATGGACTTTTGTCCAGTACTCCAGGAGTGGAACCGGTTTCGATGACTGGTGGGCAGTGTCCTAAAACGGCACCGGTTAGAAATTATGATATTTCAGCTATTAATGTGGAAATCACGTTAAATCAGTGGCTGGATTACTATCCGGGTTATATGTACACCCTGACCGAAAACATTGAAAAAGTCCGTGAGGAAGAAGCGAAAAATGCCGAGGCCCGAGAAAAAGAAGGGCACGGTGATCCGGGTGGGGTAAAGAATGGCATCCAGGGCCAATATATTCAGCCCTTGGTCGTTCGTGGAAACCAAGGCGATTGCGTCAAGATTACCCTTCGGAATGCGTTGGAGTTTGGCGAAGAAGTCAGTTTGCATATCAATGGCTCTGATATGGTTATGAGCAAAACCGGGCAACCGGCGACCACCACCAATCCAGATACCGTTGCGGCGGAGGGGGGGATGGTCGAAATGGAATGGTATATTCACCCCGACACCCAAGAGGGAGGACGCCAATTCCATACCTACAGCAATGATCGGGAGTTGACGGTCATGGGTATGTTTGGCGTATTTGTGGTTGAACCACGTGGTTCTGAATATTATGAACCGCTTGGAACTGGTCCAGCGACGAAAGCCTCTAGCGGCTGGGAAGTCATGATTGATAACGGTGCAGGTCCTGACTTCAGGGAATTTGTGCTGATTTACCATGAGGTTGGGGATGAAGCGTTTCGGCCGGTGAACAAGCATGGGGACTTCCTTCCTCAGCGGGATCCATTGACCGATGCCTACAGGCCGGGGGCCAGAGCGATTAACTATCGTAGCGAGCCTTTCGGAATTAATAACATGCATGTGCAGCATGAATACTTTGGGTTTGAAGATGAATCCATGGCTTATAGTTCGTATACCTTTGGTGATGCCGGGCCGACGATTCCGCGAAGTTATTTAGGAGACCCTGCAAAATTCCGCTTAGTCCATGGTGGATCGGAGGTCTTCCATTCCCATCATCCACATGGAGGTTCCATCCGTTGGCAACGAAATCCTCGTGCCACCCAGATGCCGGTATGGACGATGGGGCAAAATGGACCGGTTAAATATCCGGTGATTCGGACAAAATCCGACCGTGTGGATGTCGAAGTCATTGGACCTTCCGAAGCCTTGGATTTGGAAACGGAGTGTGGGTCCGGGTTGTGTCAGTGGTTGGCCGGAGATTTCTTATTTCATTGTCATGTAGCCCATCATTATGTCGCCGGCATGTGGGGATACTGGCGTGTGTACAATACGCTTCAAGAGCCAGGTATTCAAAATGACGTGATGGCGCCATTGCGAGAACTGCCTGATCGTCTTGGTCGTATTCATAAGCCGGTGTCCTCCGATCAATTGGTGGGGACCACGGTGAATTGGTTTGGCAATAAATTTAAGATTGTGGATAAGGGAAAAAGCAATTGGAGCGCGGATCCTGCGGTGGTGAACATTAAAGATTGGGTGGAAATGCAGTTGACCAACCAAGGTCAGCCTGGAAATACCGCCTCCGAAGAAGGGCAGCTGAAGAGCTATGATGCCACCGTAGTGGATTGGGTGTGGCAGGGTAATAAGGCGATGAGTGAGAAAGAGCCGACTATTGGAGAAAATCCCAAATATCATCCGGAATGGCAAGGTTATACTCCGGGTGAACGGCGTCAGATCTGGTTTGAGCCTACGACAGGAAAAGTGGCGTGGCCTTGGTTGACTCCCCACTTTGGGAAGAGAAATCCGTTTTCCAATGACCATAACCCGGCTCCATGGTTGGAAATGATTCGGCTGAATCCGGATGGCACACGTTCGGTTGAGCCGGCAAAGCCAGGAGAAAATGGGCGGTGGAGCTTATGTCCTGATCGTGCAGGTTCGCAGGATTATAATGTGCATTTCATCAAGTTACCCATTGAGTTGTCGGCTGCAGAAGGCGATCAACCTTCGGTTGTCGATCCGAATGGGCTGCTCTACGTGGTGCATGAAGAAGAAGAAGCCGTGAGGGGAGATAACAGTAAAAAGTTTCCCTTAGTCGTTCGGGCCAATATTTATGATTGCATTGATTGGATGTTGACGTCTGAATGGTTAGATGACGATATCACCAATTTCCAATCTTCAAAGATCAATACTCATTTTCATTTCTTTCAATTCGACAATCAGGCCTCGGATGGCGTGATTTCCGGGTTTTCGTATGAACAGTCCATGCGGCCCTTCATTCAATTTGATAAGAAGGGAGGCAAAGGGCTTCCGATTCCAATGAATGCCAAGGTCACGAAGGCTGTCAAGGCAGGGGATCGGACCATTCATGTCAGTAATGCCAGCCAATATCATGTTGGTATTCCCATCTTGATTGGGGCGGATAATGTGAAAGGCAAAGAAGTTCGTCGAATTGTGGCGATTGGTGGAGCCGGTGCTTCTGCCGGTACGGCTTCGGAATATACCGTCGTGGCAGGGGATTCGCTGGGGAAAATTGCCCAATCCTTTGGAATGACCGGTAAGGCCTTAGCTGAGCTGAATGGGTTGACGAATCCTAATATGATCGTTGTTGGTCAAAAAATAAAAGTGCCAGGTGAAGGCTCAGCCTCATCAGAGGGTTCCTCGGAATCGGCGGCACAGACGTTGACCTTTGATCAACCGTTAAAGAATGCCCACCCTGTGGGAGATATTGTAACGGTAGAATATGTTCGGCAACGGTTCTGGGTGGATGCTGACGTGGGAAGTGTCTTTTGGCATGACCATGCGTTCGGTGGGACCACATGGCCGCATGGGGCAGTTGGAACCATGATTGCCGAACCTTTTGGGTCAACCTGGCATGATGCCAAGACCGGTGAGCGTATCCGGACCGGGCCTGTGGCGGATATTCACGCCATCGAACGGGTCGGTCATGATGTGGCTGGGAGCTTTCGTGAGTTAATGGTGCATATCATGGATACGGTCCCCCACACGGTCAATATCGTCACAGCGGGTAATCCACCTGGACAACCGGTGGATGTGGCATTGGAAGCTGGACGAACGGTTTCCTTCATTATGCCTCCCAATGACAAAATTAAAATGACTCCTATGCCATTCCTCAATGGAGGGACGCATACAACCGGAGGAGCATTGAATTTTAGGGCTGAACCGTTTGCCCAACGGTTGGCAAACAATCCGGATCCGTCAAAGATTTTTAGTAGCGTAGTCCATGGTGATCCGAGTACGGCGATGTTGAGAGCCTACCTAGGAGATGCCGTGGTCTTTAGGTTGATTGATGTGACCATGAACGAGAGTAACGTGTTCTCTGTGTCCGGTCATACGTTCTGGACTGAGCGGTATGCTCAAGAGTCCAACCGGAAAAACTCCATACATATTGGAATTGCCGAACGATATGACTTGGTGGTGGCTGAGGCCGGTGGGCCTAGACATCAACCTGGTGACTATATGTTCTTTAATGGACGAAGTTCGAAGTTTTCCGAAGGGTCATGGGGCATCCTCCGGGTTCATGAGAATCCTGTGGTTGACCTTCAACCCCTCCCCAATAAAGCCTATGGCAAGGAAGGTATTCCTAAAAGGCTGCCGGTGTGTCCGTCGGATGCCCCGGTTAAAGCTTTCAATGTAGTCGCCATGGATTTCCCAGGGATGAGCTTCAATTCGAATGCCCCAGAGGCCATTGAAGTAGATTTTGAACGTAAAATTGAGTTGCGTAACCCAGATGCTAAGATTTACGTCTTAGAGGATGAAGTTACAAAGGTGGCGGGTGATGTGCACCCCATGCCGTTAACTCTCCGTGCTAATGTCGGGGACTGTTTGCAAGTCAAATTAACCAATAAAATGAAAGAAAGCCGAGCCTCGTTCTCGGCATTTGGATTGGCGTTTGATCCGAATGATTCGCAAGGAGTGAATCTCGGTAATAATGCCAGTGAGCAAACCGTGGCTTCCGGTGAAAGTAAGACCTATACGTTCTATGCCGATCCCTACATTGGGGAAACGCAATCCCTGGTCTGGGATTTTGGAAATGTGTCCATGAATCCACGAAATGGATTGTTCGGGGCGATAATCATCGGACCAAAAGGATCTACGTATCGTGATCCGAAAACCGGTGAAGATATTTCCTTAAAGAATAGTTGGGTCGCCGATGTTATGATCGATCATAGCATCGAGGGCAATGAGAAGCGGGCCAATTATCGTGATGTGTCTTTGTTCTTCCAGGATGAAGACAACATCATCGGTACCAGTTTCATGCCCTATGTGCAAAATGTGGCAGGGCTAACCGGTATTAATTATCGTGCGGAACCCTATCCATTCCGTGAGGAAGCCGGTTGTACCTTAGGGAGGATTTTCCAGCCTTGCGAAGTGGATAATCCCAAGGACCCGGTTACACCGGTAATTGAGGCCCATGCCGGTGATAAGGTTCGTGTGCATGTGTTCGGTGCGAGCAGTGAACAAAACGGGATGTTTACCGTTGAAAAGCACGAATGGCCGATCGAACCGTTCCTGCCCGGTGCGGATATGATTAGCACGGTGGAATTTGCGGGCTCTGAGGGATTGGATGTCTTCCTGCCTTCTGCGGGAGGAAAGTGGTCCTTGCCTGGAGACTATGTCTACGGGAATGGCCGGTTGCCATATTCCCAGTCAGGACAATGGGGACTGTTGCGTGTCCTTCCCCCAACTGATCAACGGATTCTTCCGTTGGAGGGTGATGCCGTATCCTCAAAGCAGGCAGGGTTGGATCATGTCCCTGGTGAACCGCGGGTAATTCCGACTGTCGCCAAGTAAGATCCATTTCGGGTCTGAGGTTTGACATGAACGGGGAGGCCGAGGTTCGGCTTCCCCGTTTTTTTTCAATCAGGTCCTGAGCATGAATATTGGTGAAATTGCCGAGGGCGAAGGGTTTTTTGATATCTTGCACTGTCTTAGGCCGCATGTGAATCTCGGAGTCCAAGATCTAAACATGATATAGTGGGATTCAATAACGATATCGATAAATGTTCATATTTTTTTGGTCAAGTTCAGTGTAAGGAGGGTGGTTGAATGATTGGACGGGCATCACTCATTGCAGGTTTATTGCTGGTTCTAAGCAGTCCGGTGTGGTCTTACCAAGAAGTCTCGGTACAAAATGGAGGGACCATTAAAGGCCAAATTACCATTACAGGGGAAACTCCAAGACCCATGGCGTTTAATTTGGTTACTATTCCCGATGCGGTCTATTGCGGGAGAATTTCAACGGGAACCGGCTGGCGTATCGTGGAAGACTTTATCATTGGAAGCAAGGGAGAGTTGAAAGACGCCGTCGTCATGTTGAAAAACGTGGAAAAAGGAAAACGTTTTGATCTGCCTGATGTCCGGATTGATGCGATTGATTGCGACTTTTTGCCATTTGTGAATGTCCTTCGAGATAAGGATAAAATTACGGTCGTCAATATGGATCCGGTGGAGCATGATATTCAAGGGTATGAAACGGCTCGAGTGCGTGGTGCGCGGGTGCTCTTCAACAGGCCTTTGCCGATGAATCCCTTTCATAAAGTTGTTGGTATGTTTGGCAAAAATGCTCACACACACCTTCCGGGAGAGCCGATGGTCGAAGAAATTCATTTGCAAAAGGAGCGGAACATTTTTGTCATGCAATGCGGGTTTCATCCCTACATGTTTTCCTGGGGGATGGTGTTAGAGAATCCGTATTTCTCGATTACAAAAACCGATGGACTGTTTGAAATTGGCGAGATTCCTCCTGGAGAATATCAGTTGGCGGTTTGGCATCCTGGGATGAAAGAGTATTTGGAGAAAACCGTTACAGTTGAAGCGGGAAAAAGTCTGACGGTAAACTTTCAGTACGAAGCACCCCAAGGGCGTCGAAGTGTGCATGAGATGCATGAAAATCCTCATTTTGGAATGGAATTATTGGGCGAAGGCGTGGAAATTATTCCCTCACTGAGAAAACAAATTCCTTAGAGGTGGGCATGAGAAGAACCTGTATTGGTTTAGTGGTTGTGTGGGGTATCGTCACAGGTATCCCTGTGTCGAGTGTTGCTTATGAAGTGACGGATGTCCGTGATGGAGGATCCCTGCAGGGAACGGTTACCCTGATTGGCGCCTCCCCCGTTCCCAAGGCCTACAATCTGATTACGTTCCCGGACCCGGAATATTGTGGTCGAATTTCCGATGGCCGGGGATGGCGTTTGCTCAAAGATATTCTGGTCAGCGATGAGAGTCGAATTGAAGGAGTGGTGATTGTGATTGAGGAAGTGAAGGCAGGGAAACCTTTTTCGCTTTCGATTCCTAAGGTGGAGGCAAGGGATTGCCAATTCCATCCCTTTACTACTGTGGTGAGAAATGAACATGGGATTGAAGTGGTGAATATGGATCCTGTCATGCATGACATTCAGGCTTACGAAACCTCCACTGCTCAGGGAACACGGGTGCTGTTTAATTCTCCCCTGCCCTTTAATGACACGCATGATCGAGGAAATTTGATGGCTCACCATGAGCACCGACCGGGAACATCTATGGTCCAGCAGTTTCATCTCAGCAAAGGGCGCAAAACTTTTGTGATGCAATGTGGGTTTCATGCGTACATGGAAAGCTGGGCTATTGCCGTCGATAATCCATACTATGCCCTGACAAATGGGCAAGGTGTGTATGAAATAACCGAAATTCCTGCAGGAACCTATCAGGTCAGGGCGTGGCATCCCAGTATGAAGCAAGACTATGTGCAGACCGTGACCATTCATCCCAGTCAGACAACCGAGGCTTCCTTCGACATGGCGTCTCCCGGTGGCCGGTGGACGGCCCATACGATTCAGCGCCCTCCTCGATTTACGCCTGCGGCATTGGGCAGACCCATTCAAATTGAACCACTTCTTGAACGACAAAGGCCATGAAGTGGTGTTTCTCCCGGCCCTTGTCAGTACTTTCGGCCCTCTTCCAATTTAACGGTTTTGGGTGTTGGCTTGTCTTGGTCGGCTCGGTTCTGGCGTGCGGCATGTCACCTGTGTCTGCCCAATCGCTACCAGAGAAAGGGTATGGAGCCAAGGAGTTTTCAGCCAGACTCATCTGGAAAACGGACGGGCATATTTCCAAGGCACAACTCTTTGTAAAGAATGATCGGTATCGTATTGAACACTTCGGCGGAATTCGCACTGACTTAGGCGTCGCTGGAGTCACCATCGTTCGGCTTGATGAACAGAAGGTCTGGTATGTTCTTTCCCATCGTCGAATGGTTATCAGTGTCCCATTAACCGCCGAATTTGTGTTGCCCCTCTCCGTTACTCTGGAGGGGGAACAAAAACGAACGTTAATTGGAGAGGGGCATGTGGAAGACCGTCCTGCCTTATTGTATGAAGTCTTTGTTCGAAATCGATTTGTCGGAGCCGAACGGTATTTCCAGTGGGTTGATCCGGATCGAGATGTGCTTTGGAAGCTGATGAGTCAGGACCGGGATTGGTTTATTGAATATCAACATGTGGTACTTTCCCCTCAACCTGATTATTATTTCGAGCCGCCCTTGGGCTATCGTGTGATTGAAGCGCAAGATATTCCCATGCCGAGAGGATGATGAATGAACAAATCGAAGCCAAAGCATAGTGCTCACGGGTTGGTTCTTGGAATTTTTCTGCCATGGATTGTTTGGTGGGGCATGGCAGAGATCCCGAACCTTGTTTGGGCGGGAGAGGAGACATCGGTTGAAGCCGTGCGGAAAGCCTTTGAGCAAGGACAGTATCCCAAAGTCATTGAACTGGCCGAACCGCTTTTGAAAAAGGGGAATGCCTCCGCCCCGCAGGTCCAGCAATGGTATGTGTTGGCTTTGGCTCATACTAGTAAAACGAGTGAAGCGCTGGATGCCTACGAACGTTTGGTTCAGGACAATGGGCGGGAAGACGAGGTGCTGTTAAAACAGATGGCCATTGCGAGCATTTTGCCATTGCGAGCGGATATGCGGGAGCAAATGCGGGGGGCGGCGTATACGGCACTCCGCGAAATGGAAGCCATTGAGGCTATGCCATATTTAGAGGAAGGCTTGGGCGATCAATCCGGGATGATTCGTGCCTTAGTAACCGAGGGAATGGGGCATGTGGCTGCTGGCCGCCAGTCCAAGCGGTTTCGTGACGCGTTGAAGGATGGTGCGGCACTGGTGAGGGCGAATGTCTTGGAAGGCATGGCCGAGTCTGGTGATAAGAAAATGATTCCCATCATTACGCCCTTTCTCACCGATGATCAATTGATTGTGCAAATTTCCGCCGCGAAAGCGTTGCTTGGATTAGGGCAATCGCAATATTGGGAACGTTTGGAACGTGGAGTGCGGAGTGAGGACGGATATGAACGCGGGGCTTCGATCCGGGCATTGGGAGATTTAGGGGATCCACGAGCGGTTGCAATCCTGGAGCAAACGATCAAGGACTCCCAACCATCCATCCGTGCGGCTGCCGTATCGGCCTTAGGGAAGCTCCAAACTCCTTCTGCGCTTAAGGCCGTCAAAGGCGCGATGTTTGACCACATTCCTGCCGTCAGAAGTGTTGCGGCATTTAGCCTGGGCAATTTTCCTCCCTCGGATGTCTTACCCGTGCTGACCTCAGGGTTGCAGGACCCTAATTTAGGGGTTCAAACCGCAGCAGTGGCTTCACTACTGCGTATTGGCGCTTCGTTCACAACTGTGGCTGAAACAGTTGAACGACTTATGCAGGATCAAAATCCCGCGGCCCGGTCTGGAGTGGCGAAAGCTCTCGGTCATGGAACGAGTCAGGAAAGTATGGTGATGCTCAAGCTCCTCATTCAGGATCCCACGCCACGTCCACGAATTACCGCAGCGCGTTCATTAGGGCGTATCGGCCATAGAAATTCCCTGCCGATTTTAAAGAGAACGTTGAGAGATACAGATGAAGCGGTTCGGGTGACGGCAGCGGCGGCCATTGTTCGGATTTTAGAAAAGCCCGTCGGCACCTGACTTCAGATCACAAACCCTCGGGCCAAACAGTATCGAGGACTTTTGGGTGATGCTCTCGATAACCTTCCGTGACTGAAGCCCATGATTATACGAACCTGGATGATGTTGTGGGGGGTGCTTTTTTTTGTGGCCCTACCTTGTTCAGACGCACACGAGTTGCCTGATTCCCTTGATCGAATTCACTGGTACGAGTGGGGAGGGCAGGCGTTTCAAAAGTCTCAAATTGAAGAGAAGCTGATCCTTCTTGATTTAACGGCAGTATGGTGTCATGCCTGTCATGTAATGGATGAAACGACCTATGCGGATCCTGCTGTCGCTGCCATCCTGAATACCTCTTTTGTTCCCATTCGAGTCGACACCGATCAATATCCTGATCTTGAAGCTCGCTATCGTTCTGGAGGTTGGCCGACAACCAGCCTCTTGTTGCCGACGGGAGAAATTCTCTTCCAGGCCAACGCCTTGACTCCAAATGAAATGAAGGAGCTTCTGAATGAAGCGAAAGCTCTCTACGCACAAGAAAAAGTGGATCTTCAGAGGCAGGCAAACCAGTTATGGGAAAAAGTACACCAAGCGGCTCAGGCAACCGCTCATGATCACGAGTTATCTCCAGCCTTGGTAGAGCAATCCGTCGCGTTCATGAAAAGCCAATTTGATCCTGAGTATGGAGGATTTCGATCTGCCCCAAAATTTTTTGAGCCGGACGCCATTCATCTGGCCTTGGCTTTAGGGTATTTGAACAGGGATGAGCGGTTGACCCACATGGCTCTCCATACGTTGGATCGCCAAACCGCCTTACTGGATTCGGTGTGGGGCGGATTTTACCGGTATGCCGAGCAGGCCGATTGGACCGATCCCCACTATGAAAAAATGCTGACGGTTCAATCTGGAAATTTGAAAAATTATCTGGAGGCTTTTCAACGGACAGGCCGTCCGGTGTATGCGAAGACCGCGCAAAAGATCGTTGAGTATGTGTGGGATTTTTTGACTGATCACACCAACGGACATTTCTGGGAAAGTCAGGATGCGGATCTCCGCGATAAAAGTGGCGCGTTACTGGTTCCTGGGTCGGCATTCTTTTCACTCGATGAGGAGAAGCGAGGGCAATATGGGCAACCGGCCATTGACCGGCGGGTGTTCACCGGTAGCAATGCGGGGATGATTGAAGCCTTTCTTGAGGCCTCCTGGGTATTAGACAGACCTGAGCTGCGTGAATTGGCCCTGCGGGTGCTGGAGACTTTGGATGAGGAGTGGTGGGATGGCGAAAGCGGGCTACGGCATGTCTTGGGAACCGAGCATGCCGGTGTTTCCAGTCTTTTGTCAGACCATAGGCATGTTGGCCAAGCCTTGGTTGCCGCATTTCAATCGACAGGGGACCAGGCGTTTCTCCAGAGGGCGGAGCACCTTGCGGCTCAAACGCAAGCGCTCCTAGAAGATGCTCAAGAGGGAGGGTTTTATGATCGGCCTGGGAGCCGGGGCACGTTAGGATTACTGAAAATGCCAATCAAGCCGGCACAGGAAAATCTTCATATGGCCCTTTGGTATTTGGATTTATATCAGTTGACGCAAAAACCGGAATATCGTGTAACTGCCGAGCGTACTATTCGGTCAGTTCTGTCAGCGAAGCAGCCTATTCCCATTGCCTTGATGGGGAAGACCGCAGATCTCTGGTTTCGAGGGAAGATACATGTGGCAGTCGTGGGAGAGCCGAATGATCCCTTGACCCGAGCGCTGGTGCTCGAAGGTCATCGGGTGTATTACCCCGGAAAATTGGTTCGGGTTTTCAATCCCGCCTTGAAAAACCCACAATGGGGAGAAATCGTGTTTCCCTATCCAGGACATCCTGTTGCCTTTGCCTGCACCGATCGGGTGTGTTCTCCACCAGTTAGATATCCTGAAAATCTTGCTGCCAATATTTTGGATGTAGTTGGGTATGAATAAATTTTCATCCTAAGCACATTGTCAAGGAATTAACTCGCCGAAGAGAAAATATATCCGAATATGCATGTGTGGGTTGGCTGAAAGGCCTAATAGATAATCCAAAGGACCTAGTTTGACGGAGTTTTCTTGACACGTTTTTTTTATTCCTGATATATACGGAAGTGGTTAGGTTATCTCATTCATATCAAAGCCTTTTGCCGTATTCTGGCCGGGGTGCGGGTGGAAGGTTGGTTGTTCTAAATCCCAGATTGTTCATTTTCCCTCGTCAACTCAACCTTTTTCTTAACTAGGAGGAAGCATTATGAGGAATCGTCAGTCTCTTACTATGTCCTTGGTTGTGGGCGCCATGTTGTTGGCCGCTCCGATGATGGCCCAAGCCGGCGGAACGATCAAAGGAAAAGTCACGTTCAGTGGAAAAGTCCCTGCGCCGAAGGAATTTGCGTTTGGCAAATTTCCCAATGCCGATTTTTGTAAAAAAAATGAGAGCAAAAGTGCCGATGGAAATACCCGGCTGTTGAAGGAAGTTGAAGTGGATGGCAGCAAAGGATTGAAGAATGCGGTTGTGGCTGTGACGGATGTTCAAGACAAAGGGTTTGTCGATGGAGCCAAGAAAGCAGCTCCTGTCAATGTGGTCGCCGAGTTGTGCGAATTTAAGCCCTTTACCGGCATTGCTGTGAGCTTGGGCATGTTCCATGTAGAAAACCATGATGCGGATCCGGATGATCCCAAATCCAAGGAAGGTGTGTTGCACAACCCACATAGTTTCGACCAATTGGGTGCCAAATCCAGCACCGAGTTCAATATCGGGTTGGCTAAAAAAGGCGACAGCCTGGATAAGCCAGTGAAACTGAAGATGTCCAAAAAGGGCAGTGTGTTGCGGTTGCAATGCGATCAGCATGAATATATGCAGGCCTGGTATCTGCCGGTGACCAATCCTCATTTTGGCACGTCTGGTGCCGATGGAACTTTTGAAATTAAGGATGTGCCGGCCGGGAAGCATAAAGTCAAAGCGTGGCATCCCATTGCCGGAGAAGTCGAAGCCGACGTTGACGTGAAAGACGGCGGGACTGTTGAGGCTAATTTCGAAATTAAGTAAGTCTGATTTCGAACGAGTTTTCAGCAAGGGCAACGAGAACAATCTCGTTGCCCTTGTTTTTTTTATGAGCGTCAAGTTTTCTTGCGTTTGAAGAATCCCCCCCGGTAAGATCGATCACGCTATCATGATATGCTTACTCATTGAGGCCGTTTGTGCCACGTGAATTGTCGCTCGCTGATATTTTCCAGATAGGGTATTACTGGGAAACCAAAATTCTCCTTACCGCGGTTTCACTGGATGTGTTTTCCGTCCTTCAGGGAGGGGCTTTCACCGTCAATCAGGTGGCTGAAAAAATGTCCGTCAATGCCAGGGCATTGGAGTTGCTGATGAATGCCCTTGTTGCGATGCGGATATTAAATCATTCCGGCAAGGAATTTTCGAATACCCCGGTGGCTGACAAACATTTGGTCAAGGGAAGTCCAGATTATGTGGGTCATCTGTTAGTACTTCATGACTCCGAATGGAATCATTGGGGGCAATTGGAAGAAACCGTTCGAACCGGGCGATCTCCCGTCTCCCAGCATGTCTTCGAGACGCAACCGGAATTGGGCGCTCATGTCCTGACGGTGCTTGACCGGATCGGCAGAGGCAGCGGGATTGGGCTCGCTCAGCGTCTTCAATTGCATGGCGTCGAGCGAATGCTGGACGTGGGTGGTGGCGCGGGGACGAATGCCATTGCATTTTGCCGAGCCTACCCCGAGTTGACGGCGACTGTGTTTGATCTTCCTCAAACGCTCAAGGTGACCAAGGCGTATGTGGAGAAAGCCGGTCTGAGTGAGCGAGTGACCTTGCAAGCTGGAAATTTTCATCAAGATGAATTTGATGGAGTCTATGATGTGGCGCTCATGTCGGACATCCTGCATTATCAAGATGGTCCGACGAATGCTGCGCTAGTGGAAAAGGTGTATCGGCATTTGAATGAGGGTGGACGGTTGATTATTAAGGACAGGTTTTTGGATCGGGAACGGACCAGCCCTGCATGGACCACCGCCTTCGCCGTGCATATTTTGGTGAATACGGAACACGGGCAATGTTTTACCATTGATGAAGCTCGACAGTGGATGGATCAGGCCGGATTCCATCATGTGGAAGAGCTGGAACCTTGTGCCATGGTGCAAGGGAGTAAATAGGATAAAGGGTATACAATCATATGGCAGAGTGGTTACGCACACCGGGAATTTTTGGGACTCATGCGACGATGGGGGCGGATGTCAGTCAGTTGATGGCCACATTTTTCACCTTGTTGTTTGTTGTGGGGTGGATTCAGGCACGTCAGCGAAAGGCCAATCACCATCATTGGCTCATGCTGGGAGGCATGGTGGCCATGCTGGCATTTTTTACCAGTTATTATCTTTTCCGAAGCCTAGGCGTATTAGCTTTTGAGGGAAAAGAAGGGTTTGGGGGGCCTCAATCTCTGTATGACAACGTATTCATTCCGTTGCTGACTCTCCATATTGTATTAGTCGTTATTGGGTTGGTCATGGCCATCTATATGATTGTATTGGGGTTTCGATCTCAGGCCTTCGTAGATGGTCGCCGGGTTCTCAAAGAGGCTGTGTTGCAAACCTCCGGTCGGCGGATTGCGGTGATTCTCGGGAGTGTCACGGGAGTCGTCATGTTGTTGTTTGCCTCTAGGGTGATGACCGCTGGTTTTTCCATGGGGAAGTTCAGCGTGTATCTGGGCCTTATTTTTATTATCGCCATTGTATTCGGAATTGAAGTGGCGATTCAGCGTATTTGGCCGAACGGGGCTCGCAGACACCGGGTGTTGGGCATGTTTACGATGGTCATTTATTGCGTTCTGTTTGTGACCGGGACCGTGACATATACTATGCTGTACATTCTATATCCGGGGAAGATCGGGTAAGCGCATGCTGGAATGTCCGTGTGGACAGACCATGATGCTCGGTCCGGTCGAGGAATTGGCCGGCGATCAATTATGGGGAATATGGACATGTCCGGATTGTGGAATTCGAATCGGAGGGGAAGGGACTCCCAAGGACTTTGACCGGCTAATAGAGGCGATCATATGGACAGACGAAGCTCAGTATCAAGTCGATCGGCTCCCTCCCTATGCGCAGCCCTTCGTGAGAGAAGAAGTGGGGGCTTTTTCCCGCCAGCAGCAGCATGGTGTGGTGACTCATGCCCGGATGATTGCCGCTCAAAATAAAGGAGTTGTGGCCTGGAGTCCCGAAGCTGAGGCTCGCCTGGCCAATGTGCCAGCGGCTGTTCGAGCCATGGCCAAGGTGGAGCTGGAGCGGACCGCCATTGATCGAAGTTTACCGGAGGTCACCGTTCCTCTGATGGAAGAATTAAAAGCGAGGTATTTTGGATTGGCAGCGGGACGGACATAGACTCCGTCCGCATGCAACGAGTCCTTCTCGGAAACACCGTCATCTATGCTACATCGACTTTCCTTGCGAGTCCTGCCTCAGTTGAATGCCTTGGTTACCGCCTCCCCTGTGCGGAAGAAAAAGCGGTGGGTAATGCTGGCACCGGGACTAGTGGCTTTCGGTCTCTACCGTCTGTTTAAACAAGTATTGCCCCTTTCAGATCCCTTTGTATTGTTGTTGTTTAGCGGGACCCTCTCGGCCATCACCGCCGTTTGGGCGTTTCGACAGGGGCGGGGCGTATCCATCCGAGAATCCCTCCATCAGGATGGATGGATGCGTTGGGCTTGGCTCGTGGGCTGGGTGGGAGTGGCCTATGGGATCCAATTGTCTTTGCTGGTTTTAGCCCTTCTTCAAATTTTTGTGAATTATGATTTTCTCTTGCATCCTGAAGGGCCAGCGATGATGGCGATTATCATTGCCTGTACCTCGGTGACACGGGATGCCTTCGAGATTGGTTATGTGCAACGGATGGCTAGCGAAGGGGTCCCCGTGCCTACCTTCCCGGATGGACGGGCCTTTCGACATTGGATGGGGCAAGAATTACAAAATTTTTCGAAATGGGGTGGTGCCGTTCTTATCCTCAGTATGATAGGAGCATGGGGGCTGGGAGTGGTTGGACCTGTCGATTGGCAGCCAGTTATTCAGTCCATTGGCATCTCGATTATTGTTGCAACGGGGGGACTCCTCGCCTTTTTGGATGGTCAAGGACAACTGTGGAGCCGCCAGGGGAATTCAGGGCGTTCTATAAAGTGGTTGAGCGGTTTGTGGTTTTGGGTCTGGCCTTCCTTTACCTTTGCGGCCACCTATTTTCTCGTACTCTGGGGGGGGCTGGTATTCGTGTTTCAGGTCACGGCGATTTCGTCGGGGGGATTTATGGGAATGGCAGCGGTCACGGGAGTCCTCATGACTGCCTACACCCTATATCTGGGATGGCGGAAAACCTACGAAGAGCACAAGCTCGCCATACCTGAATCCATTCAGCGTTGTCCGTTTGTGATGGGGATTCTCCAAAATTCAAAAAACCTTATGGGCTCAAAACCGATGGTCGATTTGAAGACGAGTCAATCCCCTTCGGTGAATTAAATCATGGCATACCAGAAATTTTGGCATACGCTTCTTGCTCTGAGTCTTCTTCTGCTCATAGGAGGTCATGTCGCCTGGGGTGGTGAAGGGCTTTCTGATCGCCCATTGCAGGGTAGTTCAGGGACCGATGTTTATTATCAGACCTTGGGATCAATTCAAGGGCTTGCCGCACAAGACGTGACTCCGGAATATCCTGAAGTTCCGTTCGTCAATAACCGGTTAATTGTCTGGTTTGTCACGCAGCAGCATACATATTTTGGTGGGTTTGTGTTGGCCTTGCCGCTGTTCAGTTTATTGCTGGAACTGATCGGAGTCACCCGTAAGCAAGAGAATGCCCGCCGTCAATACGATGGGTTGGCTCACGACATTTTGCGGGTCAGCCTTGTAGCGCTTTCCATTACGGCTCTGTTAGGTGCCTTAATGCTTGTCATGTTTCTGACTCTCTATCCGGCATTTATGCAGTACATGGGGGGCACGTTCAAAGCGGTCATGCCCGTATACGCTACCGTGTTTGTGGGAGAGGCGTTCTTTCTCGCGCTCTATTATTACTCCTGGGATCGGCTGCGGGTTGGAGCCATGAAATGGATTCATCTGGCAATTGGGGTCATCTCCAACGGGATCGGCGTGGTATTGCTATTGATGGCCAATGCCTGGGCTTCATTTATGATGGCGCCTTCGGGTGTGGATTCAGAAGGGCATTTTTTAGGAAACATTTGGCATTTACTGCATTCCCCGTTGTGGAATCCCCTGAACGCACACCGGTTTCTGGCGGATATCATGTCCGGGGGAGCTGTTGTGGTGGCTTATGCCACCTACCGGTTCTTTATGTCGAAGTCAAAAGAAGACAAAGCCTACTACGATTGGGTTGGCTATATCTTCATGGTGGTGATGGTCTGCGCCCTGCTGCCTATGCCCATAGCTGGATATTGGCTCATGCGGGCGGTTTTTGAGTTCCGGCAACATATGGGTGTGACCATGATGGGGGGGATGTTGTCTTGGCTGTTTGTTATTCAGGCCATAACGGTCGGGGTGCTTTTTTTGGGTATCAATTACTACATGTGGCAGTCCCTATCCCGCATTCAAGGAAGCGAGCGATTTCACCCTTACTTTAAAGGCATTATCCTGGCGCTCATGGGGTGCTTTCTCGTGTGGTTTACCCCGCATACGATAGCTATGAGTGCCAGCGAAATGAAGGCGATGGGGGCGGCGCAACATCCGGTGATTGGACAATTTGGGGTAATGTCGGCCAAGAATGGCGCCATTAATCTTATGATTTGCTTGACGGGGTTGAGTTATATCCTCTATCGACGGGCGAATCGCATTATCACGGTTCCTTGGGCACGTCGGGGTAATATTCTGTTAGCGGGCGTGTTTATCTTGGGCATGGTGAACATTACCTGGTTGGCTATTTATGGATTTTATATTCCTGCGAATGTCCGTGTCGGGCTTTCGTTGCCCCAAGGATTAACGACGGCCACTGTGGTGTTGGGCGGGATCTGGCTCAATCGAATGATGTTGAAGGATGCTCGCATTGTAGGGCCAATCCAATGGGGGAATATTCCTGTGCGAGGGATGGTCGCTCTGTTTGTGGTTGCTGCGGCGTTTTCCTGGGTGATGGGTTTGATGGGCTATATCCGTTCCGCCGGCCGCTTGGAATGGCATATTAGTGAGTTGTTGCGTGATACCTCGCCTTGGGCGTTTACGCCTTCGTTAGGATTTGCGGCCAAAATGGTGACGTTGAATATGATCGTTTTTTGGGCTTCGGTGTTTTTCGTGTTTTGGTTGAGCCGATGGGATCAGCGAAGTGTTGAGGAACGGACACCGGACTTTGTTCGTCCCTCTCCGGTTGTTCAAGTTTTATCACAAGAGGAATCAGTCTGATGATGACGTCTCGTATGCGCCGGATATTGAAAAAAGAATTAGTGGTGGGGTTGTCGACGTTGGTTATTTGCGCCAGTCTTGGGGGTGGAGGATTATCCGAGGGACATGCTCAGGATGGAATAGTAAAGGGCATCGTGCTTGAGGATTTTTCAAAACCGAATGAAAAGGGATTTCCTCAGGATTGGGAAGCCCAACGCAGTACGGTTACCGCCCATGAAACGTACATGATCCAGGAAGAAGAAGGGCAACCTTTTTTGTCTGTCAAGAATGCCAACCAGCGGGTATATACCAAACAATTTTCTTGGGATCCCAAGCAATATCCCATTTTAACCTGGCGGTGGAGAGCGAGGGTCGTTCCGGAGCAGGCGGAATTTATCGCGGCGATTTATCCGTCCCTCGATGTGGATTTTATGTTTATCCCCGTGAATACGAAATATCTCTGGAGTGTCGCCATACCTGTGGGGACTGTGAAGGAGGGCGGCATGTTCAGTTCTACTGAAATGGTGATTCGAAGTGGCGCTGCACCGTTGGGAGAGTGGGTAGAAGAGCGAATAAATGTGTATGAGGATTTTCTGAGAATTCATAATCACGAACCGGCCGAAAAAGCTTGGGGGATTTCCTTGCTGGGAGGTCCTGGGGTAGAAGTGGATTTTGGATCCATTCAGGTCCATGAAGAGTAAGACGGCCCATGTCATGCGATACAACGTTTGGGTGAGGGTGGAGAATGGCCGGTTCAAAGGTTTTTGATGTGTTATTGGGTGCCCTGATCTTGGGAACGGTGGGTGGCCTCATTGGCATGTTTATGGGGGAAGGGTTTTTGATTCCTTCCCTGATTGTGGGGGTCATGTTGGGCATGGGGGTGGGGTTTCTGGGTGGCAGGCAATTCTTTTTGGGGATTTTTGTTGGGACGCTGTTGGGGGGATTGTTGGCTTGGGGAGTCAGTGGAGTGGAGGCTATCACGGTAGGAGCTGCCTCTGGAGCGGCCATGGGTGGATTCCTTGGAATTTGGATTTCGATGTTATGCGATATGTTCTCGCAACGGAAATCGAAAGTGGTGCCGCCGGTTGTCGAAGAACCAGAAAATTCCGCTCCATGATTGGAAGATGGAATACGAATGCTAGGCAAACATAACCCTGGGAACTCAGGTTGACGATGGATAATCGAAATGTATTGATCGGGGCAATTATTTTTGTTTTTGGGTCATTTGTGCTGATGATCGGAATGTTGCTCTATGAAACGTATAAAGGGAAGCAGGAGTTAGCGGCAATTTCGGCGGGCCAGCCTGCGAAGGCTCGGGTCCTTCAACCGCTCCCTGCCCAGGATTTTTCCATGTACAAAACCCTGGTCGGGGATGATAACCGGGAAATGGTCGAAATTCCGGAGGGTCCGTTTACTATGGGTATTGCCGATGGCGATCCAGATGAAGGTCCCCCTCATCCCGTCTATTTAAAAGCATATTATATCGATCTCAAGGAAGTGACTCAGGCCGATTATGATCGGTTCCTCGGTATGACCAAACGTGACAAGCCAAAGGTCCCGGTTTTTGAGGATGACATCGCTAAGTTAGTTAGCTCTGATTATCCGGTGGTGGGTGTTACGTGGAACGATGCCTTTGCGTATTGCCGTTGGGCAGGAAAGAGATTGCCTTCAGAAGCAGAATGGGAGAAGGCAGCTCGAGGTGAGGGGAAGCGAAGGTATCCGTGGGGAGACAAATTTGATTTTTCCTATGCCAATGTAGATGGGCAGGAAGATAACTTTCAGTACCTTGCGCCAGTTGGATCGTTTGAGGTTGGCCGCAGTCCATTCGGGTTATACGATGCGGTGGGTAATGTGGCTGAATGGGTGAATGACGGTTATGCGGCGGATTATTACCAAAAAGGGCCTTATCGAGATCCGACAGGACCGGAAGGGGAAGACGTGTTCAAGGTCATTCGAGGGGGATCTTGGCGGGAGTCACGGCTTGGGGCTCGACTGACCAAGCGGTTTTCAGCAAAGTTATGGAGAACCGATGCGACAGTTGGTTTTCGTTGTGCGAAGGATCCTCCCACTGATACTCCTGCAGGATTGTAGCATTCGTTATCAATAAGCGATGAGCTTCTCTTCAATAAAAGTAGGACATGCGTTCCTTCATTTCCTGTCTGTCGTAATCGGATTTTAACCCAAAGGCTCCATGCCATGGATGGGCGCTTTAAACTGATTTTTTTGGTGGCCGTTTTATTTCTGACAAGTTTGCCGGTTATTGGGATTCTCAAAGGGACAGATCGCCCATCCGTTCCTGATGATGGAAGCAGACCACAGGTAGCGACTTCCGAGTTCCACTCTCCGCACGACCAGGAAACAAACCTTGATTTACATTCTTTGGATGAAATGGTTGAGGTGCCGGCCGGGGAGTTTATTCTCGGAAGTGATGACGGAGGATATAATGAAAAGCCTGCACATAGGGAGTTTCTTGATACCTTTTGGATTGACAAGTATGAAATCACGAATCAGCAGTATCAGGAGTTCGTAGAAGCCACGGGACATCGACAGCCAGGTCCTCCTTCCAGATACGCTAGAAAATTTGAAGCGCTTCGCAGTCCTATCCAACCGGTAACGTACGTATCATGGGGAGATGCGGATGCTTTTTGTCGGTGGAAGGGTAAGCGGTTGCCACGGGAAAAAGAATGGGAGAAAGCGGTGAGAGGACCTGATGGACAAACTTGGCCATGGGGTAATGGAATGGAAGGCTTGCAGGCCAATTTTGATGGGGATGCCGATGGGTATCCGGTCACCGCCCCTGTGGGATCCTTCCCGGCAGATCAAAGTGTGTATGGTGTTTACGATGGAGCCGGGAATCTGATGGAATGGGTGGATGATTGGTATATTGAAGACCTATACAAAACAAGTCATACAGATTCAGGAGTGAAGGGAAAAATCCCCTCAACCTATAAAACGATGCGTGGGGGTGGGTATACCAGTCGTGGCATTGACTTAAGAATTACCAATCGAAGTTTCATGGTTCCCGATTTCCGAGACGAGACAATTGGTTTTCGCTGCGCCAGTGACGGATCCCTCATTCATAGAAGAGAAGATGGAACCGAAACCAGTAGGAAAAATTAAAGGAAATCGAAGTAGTAGAGGATAAGGAAGACGGCTAGGATTATATTGACAACCATTCCGGCCAAAACTATAATGTCGAACACTTTTGCATTGGTACGCATGGGCTATTCCTTTTTGTGCATAATTTCGTAAACAATGGGTGTTGGATTAACATGAATTTTGAGAATCTGTCAATGAAATAATTTAGGTGTATTTGTTTAAATAAAACAATGTACTAACGAAGAGGTGGTGGGAAATGGCTGAAGCTGGACCTGTAAGAGAAGCGACTGAGCTAGAAACGAAAATTGGCAAAGCAATTTTTTATTTAACGCTGGCGGTAAGTTTTTGGTTTTTTTATTGGTTTGCCGGCATTCAATGCCCCTGCTGAGTAATGACTTCTTCGCAAGAATTTCCAATTTACCATGCTTTGACCTAAGGAGGCTGATATGACATTTGTTTATGTCATAATTTCGTTGGTGGTGTGTTTCGTGTATTTCCAGACCCTTGATTATATCCTCATGGATGCGCAGGGGTTGGATTATTTCTACATGTTTAGGTAGAGGCTGGGTGAGTGTTTTTTTTGTATGTGGCCTCAGTGGAAAAGCATAAAAATTTACGCAGTTTAAAAACACGTTTTAAAAGGAGGTAGGTCAATGGGTCGCCTGTTCACTCGAATGACCCGGAAAAACAAAAGGCTTTTTGCTGCATCGCTCCTGTTGGTGATGGGGGCTATGCTCTTAATGCCGATTTTGATGGCAATTCCGGCCATCGCAAGTGGAGGGGGGGCGCCAGCGGGTGGCCCGCCACCAGACGTGGTTGCAGCTCAAAAGGCTGCTGGTGAAGGGGAAGAGGAAAAGAAGGTCGAGATGGGTCGAGATGTCTATTATAAGACGGAAGGCCCGGCGATCGGGATGCCGGCTCCCAAGACTGAGGATAATGAGACTTTTTATCCTCGATATAATTTTGAAAGCCGGGTCCTCCTTTGGTTTGCCAATCAGCAGCACCTCTATTATGGAAGTTTCGTGTTGGCTGTTCCGATTTTTTGTATGTGTATTGAGTTTGCCGGCATGGTGTCAAAGGATAAAGCGATGGCCAAGAAGTATGATCAGTTGGCCTACGACTTTATTAAAATTAGTTTGACAGCTTATTCCTTGACGGCTGTTCTCGGTGGGATTTTGATTTTTACATTTTTGACGTTGTATCCCGCATTTTTCGGGTATCTCTCCAGCATCTTCCGCCCGGTCATGCACATTTATGCACTTATGTTTGTGGCGGAAAGTGGAACCCTCTACATCTATTATTATGGATGGGACAAAATGAGGGAAGGAGTCATGAAGTGGGTCCATGTCAGTATGTCGGTTATCCTGAATGTAATTGGGACCGTGCTGATGTTTTTGGCTAATTCATGGATCGCTTTCATGATGTCTCCAGCTGGGGTAGACGAACAGGGTCGATATCTTGGAAATATTTGGCATGTTCTTCATACAGCTCTTTGGAATCCATTAAACGTTCATCGTATTTTGGGGAATATGGCCTTCGGCGGCGGCGTGGTGGCTGCTTATGCGGCGTATCGCTTCTTGTCTTCAAAAACCGATGAAGAGAGAGCCCATTATGACTGGATGGGGTATATCGCCATGAGTTTAGGTGTGGCGTTTCTTATTCCATTGCCATTCGCCGGATATTGGCTGATGCGCGAGGTGTATTCCTATCGTCAGCAGATGGGGATTACGCTCATGGGTGGTTTGTTGGCCTGGTTGTTTATCATTCAGGCTACGATGATTGGGATTCTGTTTTTGAGCACCAATTATTATCTCTGGCAGGCTTTGGGCAGAATGACTGGTGGTGAAAGGTTTCAGAAATATATTAAGTATTTAGTGTTTATTTTGGTATGTGGTCTGCTGATCTTTATTACGCCACATACCATTGTGATGACGCCGGCTGAGTTGAAGGCCATGGGTGGTCAGCAGCATCCGGTGTTGGGTAATTATGGTGTAATGTCGGCTAAAAACGGCGGTATTAACGCCATTATTATGACAACGATTCTTAGCTTTATTTGGTATCAGCGCGGTAATCGTGTTCCGACGGTAAGCTGGGCAAAGTTTGGTAATATTTTCATGGGATGTTTCTTTGTGGTTGCCCAGTTAAATAACGTCTGGCTTGCCTGTTATGGATATTTTATTCCTGCCAACGTGAGAATTGGTCTATCTGTCCCTCAGGTTGCAGGAACATTGTCGTGTTTGTTCTTGATGACGCCGTTAAATTTGGCGATGTTGAGAAATGGGCGGCAATTAGGGCCAATTCAGTGGGGTAAGATTCCTCCGCGATCTCAGTATGCCTTGATCATGTTGGCCACGGCCTTTACATGGATGATGGGCTTGATGGGGTATATTCGTTCCTCCGTTAGATTGTTCTGGCATGTCAATGAAATCATGAGAGATAATTCACCGTGGGCTTATACTCACACAATTGGATTTGCGGCAAACGTGATTTCGTTTAACGTGCTGTTCTTCTGGATTAGCATTATGTTTGTGTTCTGGCTTGGAACGTTAGGTGCGAAAAAGGCTCCGGTGACAGGGCCTGTCACGCAACCAGTTCCAGGGTCGCCAGCGCCACAGCCGGCGGCAGGACATTAATGTACGAATTGAATTAACAAGAAAATAATTAGGGTCGGATGTCCGGCTCAATCTAGGAGGATTCGTAAGGTGGTAGAACTAATTAAAGAAGCAATAGGTATCGGTTGGCCGGTATTTTTGCTCTTGATCGGATTACTGTTGTATATGCAAGCAAGTGCTTCTGATCCTGAGCAAAAAAAAGCGGTAACCTTTAAGACGATGATTGGGATGTTGTGTGCGCTATTAGTGTTTATTGCCATCGCCAACTATAAGAATAATTTCTATGGAGAAAGCCGGCTGTTGCCGGTATCCCTCGTCATGATTACGGTGATGGCCTTTATTATGGGCTTGTATTTTCCGAATATCGGAGCCCTAATGAAGATCGGCGGTTTTATGTTTTTTGTGGCGGCGGCCCTTTCCGGTTATGGGAATTGGCTGCCTCAGGTTGAGGGAGGGTTTCCTCCTCCTGAAGTGAAGTTGGATTTCCAAAGCATGAGTGCTCAGCAATTAGGTGACGAAGGCGAGAAAATAATTTTTGGTGGAATTGGAGCAAGTAAAACGCAGGGAGCCATTGGAAAGGGGCAGTGTCCTCTTTGTCATGGGTTCCAGCAAGGATTTTTGAGCGAGCGGGCTCCAAATTTATATGGTATTCCTGATCGGGCTGCGGAAAGACTGAAGGAGCCAAACTACCATATGAATGATCCGGCTTCTCGTCCTTCTGTTCAGAAGGAAGCGTTTGAAGGTTCTGGTACGGCTACCAATGGACAGGAGTATATTGCCGAGTCGCATGCCTGCCCAAGCTGTTATGTCGTTCCGGGTTTTGGTGTGAAAGGTTCAAATGATGGCGAAAGTCCGATGCCTACTATTCATAAGCCACCAATATCGCTCAACCTGGGAGAATTGGCAGCTGTGGACACCTGGATGTATGTCCGCGAAGGGAAGGATGCCCCTGCTTATGAGGACATCGTAGCTTCTTATGAAAAGTTTATTCCGGAAAAGGATAGACCGGCAGAAGGTGGAGAGGAAGAAGCTGGACCAGGTGGTAGTCTATTGGCTGATGGAAGTGAGCCTATTGATAAATTATTTATGAAGGCAGGCTGTCCAGGTTGCCATACCGTTCCAGGGATTGAGGGTGCAACCGGAAAGGTAGGCCCGGTCCTTTTTGAAGGAAGCAATGCGCCGAACAGAATAAAAGATCCAGGATATAAGGGTAAGGCAAAATCTGTGAAAGAATATATTACGGAATCAATCCTAGATCCCAATCTTTATGTGGTGAAGGATTATCCGCCAGATCAAATGCCGAAAGACTTTGGTGTGAAGTTGAGTGCAGGGGCGGTGAATAAGATTGTAGACTACCTGTCTCAGTTAAAAGAAGGTCAACCGCTTCCACCAAAAGAATAAAAATAAACCTGGAATCTGCAATAAGGAGTAAATTCTCATGACCTGGCTGAAACTTGTTGAAGGCTACATGCCGATGCAGATGGTTTCGGAGTTAGCATTCTGCATTTTACTATTTGCAGCCTGTAACTTCATGCTCAAACGAGCGGGAATGGGGTTGCCAAAATTTTGGGCTGGTATTTTTGTGTGGGGTTTTGTGAACTTGTTTTACCTGAAATACCGCATCTATCCACCGATTCCATTTAGCGTGCGAGCAATATATGGAACGGTTTCGGCTTGCGGTGTATTTATGTGGGTGTCAGGTTCGCAAGCAGAATGGGAGGAATTTAAACGCCCAATTATTAATGTCTTGGATGCGAAGACTGGTTTAACGAAGGCTGTCAGGACGCTAATGTTGATCTTGTTGCCAATTGGCCTTTGGGGTTTTGCTTATAACTCCTTCCTGCCGAGCTTCGAAGAACCGATTGAGTTGCGCACGGTGCATCCTGCTCCCCCTGCGACTACGAAGGTGCATGGGAAAACATATGTTCTGCAGGTTGCCCAAAATCCATTTCGGATTAACCTGGATGGAAAATACGATCAGGCTTACAGTAATGCGCACATCGTAGATCAATCGATGGGCCGCTTGATGAAGGATGTGAAAAGTGCAGAAGATAACCCATGGGACCCCAATGCCAAGGGCTATATTAAGCACGTCCGTGAAGGAGGAGAGATCTTCTTTCAAAATTGCCATTTTTGTCACGGAGATAACCTGAACGGCCGGGGTCTTTGGGCCTTTGCCTTTAACCCCATTCCAGCTAACTTTACAGACGCTGGAACTATTGCTCAGCTCCAAGAGACGTTCGTATTTTGGCGGGTGGCCAAAGGGGGAATCGGATTGCCGGGTGAAGGCTTCCCTTGGGCCTCTGTTATGCCGCCTTGGGAGCAGCATCTAACGGTTGATGAAATTTGGAAAGTGATCATGTTTGAATATTGGCACACGGGCTATTACCCGCGGACTTGGGAATAAGGAGGGCCGCGAGGATGAATTACAATACCGATACAAGCAACGAGAGGACGCTCATGAGTGATGGAACAGGCAAGACTCATAGCCGGAATGGTCTGGGGGCTTGGCTTTTAAGTGCTACCCTGTTGGTGGCGATCAGCTCCATTCCATCAATGGCAAGTGCTCAAATGGCAGAAGGATTTGCTGAGGGTAGCCACCCGGCTCCTCCACCGGCCGAACAAATTGAAGCCGGGAAACGGGTATATTACACAAAATGTGTATGGTGCCATGGAGTCGAAGGGGCTGGTGACGGACCAGGAGCGGATCGATTATGGCCAAGACCTCGGAACTTTAACGGGGGAACATTTAAAATTCGCCATACCGCCAGCGGTCAACTTCCCTTGATTGATGTTGACCTTTTTCAAACGGTGACACATGGTCTCCCTGGTTCGGCAATGCCATCATGGGAAGGTATTTTGACCGAGGAGCAAAGAAAAGACGTGTTGGCGTTTGTCACGACGGAATTGGTGAAAGATCGGTCATGGCAAGATAAGGAATTTGAAGAATTTCATGTCCTGCAGTTGGATAAGCTTCAACCAAAGCCAGCGACCCCGGAATCGATTCTCCGTGGCTCGGAGTTGATTGTTGAGAAGAAATGTATTGAATGCCACGGACTTGAAGGTCGTGGGGATGGCAATGCTTTTAACTTAAAAGATGACTGGGGATTCTCCATTCAGCCTGCCGATTGGCATAAGTGCTGGAATTTCCGTGGGAGCCGGCAAGATCCGTATAATGTGAAGAATATCTTCCGGACATTTTCTACTGGGATCAATGGCACCCCAATGCCATCATTTGCGGATAATGCGACAATTGACGAACGTTGGGATATCGCCAACTATGTCAATCATCTTTGTGAACGTAGTAAGGATGTTAATATCAATGGAGGAAAAATCACCGAAGAAACGGTAAAGGCCCTTATGGAAGCGCAACCTTTACCAATTGACCCTCTTACAGACAAGCCAAAGATTAATTTCGTGGTTCCCTCAAAATTTGTCGAGGGAGAGTTGCCCACAGATGAACACGATGAACGTTGGAATTTAGTTGAGAGAAAAATCGTGGCTATGGGTGGACAAATCACCCATAAACCAAGGAATTTCGTTAATCGGATTGATGATGTTTGGGTTCGATCACTGTATAACGAAAACAATATTGCCTTTATGTTTCAGTGGGATGATCGCAGCAAAAGCGTTCAAAAAGATGATGTGGATTGGGAACCCTATGAAGTGAATCTTCAGGATTATGGGGTTGAAGAGCAGGCGCCAGGCGGAAGTAAATTTGAAGAAGATCCGTTTCACCCTGAGTCAATTGCTGCCAAGCAGAATCAATATCAGGTTTTTAATGATGGGATTGCCTTTCAGTTCCCCATTAAATGGCAGGAGTTGCCTGCTCCCCGTAAACCACGGTACTTCTGGGGTGATGAAGGTTTTCACGTAGACATTACCAAATGGACCGCTGATGGAAACTTAAAAGCCTATGAAGGTAGTGGATGGGATGTGGACTTGGAAGATCGAGATGATTTTACGGAACAATTGAAACTCGTCAAATCCGAGTGGAAGGACGGTCGATGGACCGTCATCATTAGTCGCCCTCTCAAAGGTGATTATGAATATGACACCTATATTGAAAAAGGTAAATATATTCCCATCAACTTTTTTGCCTGGGATGGCCACAACGGGGATGTTGGACGAAAAAATGCAGTTTCGGCCTTCTATTACCTGGTGTTAGAGCCACCGATTCCAAAGGAGACGTATATTTATCCAACCCTGGCTGCGATTGGGCTGGTGATTGTGGAGGGTTGGGTTCTAACCCGTCGGGCCAATCGACGGAAAGGCAAATCATAAGGCTAGAGATTTTTCTCTAAGCTGAATAAAAGGGGGTGGGAAACCACCCCCTTTTTTTTGATCAAAAATCCGTACTGAGTTCCTTCGCTGTTCAAACAAACGTATTGCAAAAAAAATTCCCATGAAGAAAATGGATGGAGTTTCCGGGGTAATTCTAGCTGGAGGGAAAAGTACCCGGATGGGGCGGGATAAACGATGTTTGCCTTGGAATGGCGTGAATTTACTTGATTCCATTTGTGCGGTGCTGGATCCACTCTTTGATGAACTGATTATTGTGACTGCAGCTTCTGATTATGAGCTGAGATCGGCTTCGGTTCGATCTATTACAGATGAAATTCCTGGTAAAGGGTCTATAGGTGGACTTTTTTCTGGAATTCTTCATAGCCATAACCCATATTCATTTGTAGTAGCTTGCGATATGCCGTATTTACATTCAGGAGTGGTGGAACGAATTTGCCTAAGCCCGCCTGCGGATCTAGTTGTTGTGCATCTTCTTCATGGCATTCAGCCCCTACATGCCCGGTATTCCAAAAAATGTCTTCCATATTTAGAAGAAATGATCCGTAAGGATCATTTGAAAATTCAAGATTTATTTTGTAATTCAGCCTTATCAACTATTGTTCTGGATGAAACGCGATTGTCTGATCTTGATCCCCACCTTCGCTCATTTATCAATGTGAATACTCCATCAGATTGGGAGTTCGCCAGGAAAGCTCGACGAAACTTGTCGGTATGAGATCTTTTTCCCCTCCCGCTAAAATCCTGATCTTGCATCCCGGAGCCCTTGGAGATGGTCTGTTATCCTTGCCTACTATAAGAAAGCTACGGAGGTTGAATCCCAGGCATAAGGTCATTTGGTATGGTCACCAAGGACTTGGAAAAGTTTTATTGACAGCTGGAGAGGTGGATGCAGCGCATTCGTTCGAATCTTTTTATTCCGGGAATCCATGGGGAATGGGGTCCTTAAGGAGACTGCCGGTGTGGTCTCAATGCCCCGACAATGATCTGGTTATTGCCTGGATGAATGATGATGATGGGTTCTGGGCATCCTATGCGGCTCAGTTAGGCTATACGCAGTCATTTTTTAGATCACCCAAAGATTTCAGCATTTCTTCCCGGCATATGGTGGAACGGTATGCTGAGGCCATTGCCAGTCTCTCCGGGTTAGGAGGCCCGTTCATTCCTGAGGATTTGAGGGTTCTTCAGTTGCCAAAGGGAAACCATACGGAACTTTTTGGAAGTCTATGGTCAAATTCCCCGAGTCCGGAGCTTTTTATTTTGCTTCATCCCGGTAGTGGAAGCGGTCAAAAATGCGTCAGCACCAAAAACTTTTCCACATTTGCACGGGTTCTTTTAAGGAAGTTTCCAGGAAAGGTTGGTTTTATCGGCGGGCCTGCCGATTCAACATTCCTTGATCCAATCTTGTCATCCTTGTCGGATCTGGATCCTCCCGTCTTTCAGCATCTGGATCTTGTGACAGTCTGCCGGCTTTTCAACTGTGTCAGGTTATATATTGGACATGACTCTGGTTTAAGCCATTTGGCTGCTGGATGCGGGACCCACTCGCTATTATTATTTGGCCCTACGGATCCCGAAGTATGGGCACCACGTGGGACACATGTTCGAATATGCCGAGAGCAGGAATTGAACTTTTCCTCTGAGGGCCTTGTTGAACTAGTGGAAGAACTGTTACCAGAGCAACTTGGTTCTCTTGTTGTATAAGGAGAGAGAAAAATTCATGGTATGGACTGCCTTTATCCTTGCCTTGATGCAAGGCCTGTGGTACATTCGCCTCGGCAAAAACTCTTTATATTCTGCATAGATAGAGCATTTATTTGTGAGTGGCCTTCCTCAAAGTCAAGTAGCAGAAGCCGTCTCCTTCACCCTCAATCGATTGAGTCAGTCGGGCGTGCTTGCACTTTCCAGCCAGCCAGGGATTGTTATCGAGTCTCCGAAACGACCGGAATGGGGGGACTTTTCTTCAAACGTGGCCATGCTGTTGGCCTCTCAGGTTAGGCAGGCTCCCATGAAAATTGGGGAGGTTTTGGCCGGAGAGCTTCAGAGGGAATGGCCTCATCTATTCTCTCGAGTGGATGTGGCGTCTCCTGGGTTCCTCAATTTTACACTGAATCCTCTGTGTTGGATTCAAGTTCTTCAATCCATTCAAGAATTCGGTCTGTTATTTGGAACATCACGAGTTGGGAAAGGTCAGCGAATCCTTCTGGAGTTTGTCAGTGCCAACCCGACCGGACCCCTTCATGTGGGACATGGACGAGGGGCGGCTCTAGGGCAAGCCCTAGCCAATGTGTTGCAAGCCTCCGGCTTTTCTGTGGAGAGAGAGTACTACATCAATGATGCGGGGCGGCAACTTTTATTATTAGGGCAATCCGTATTGGCCCGATACCGTGAGAAATTAGGCAAAGGGACTGGATTTCCTGAGGATGGGTATCATGGGGATTACATTAAGGAGATCGCGGATGCCTTGATTCGCACACGCCAATCTGCATTGCTTGATCTTCCTGCCGAAGAAGCGGAGAGGATGTGCGCCATGGAAGCCAGCGCGCTTTTACTGGATCGAATTCGTCAAGATCTGTCCCGTTTCGGTATAGGTTTTGAAATCTGGTTCAGTGAAACGCAACTACATGAATCGGGGAAGATTCAGCAAGCCTTTGACCTTCTGCGACAAAAGCACCTTCTGGAACAACGGGATGGGGCGTGGTGGTTTTGTTCATCACGCTTCGGTGATGAAAAAGACCGGGTAGCCCAAAAGCAGGATGGATCCTATACCTATTTGGCTGCGGATATTGCGTATCATCGAGAGAAACTCGGACGGGGGTACGACACCCTCATAAATGTTTGGGGAGCCGATCACCATGGATATATCCCCAGAATGGAAGCTGCGGTTCAAGCATTTGGTTTTCCCAAAGAGACCCTCAAAGTGGTGTTGGTTCAGATGGTTAGTCTGCTCCGTGGCGGTCAAAAAGTTGAAATGTCCAAACGGGCAGGAGAATTCGTGACCCTGCGAGAGGTCTTAGACGAGGTTGGGCCTGATGCCGCTAAATTTTTCTTTCTTATGCGTCGAGCTGATACCCATTTAGACTTTGATTTGGATTTAGCCAAACAGCAATCGGCTGATAATCCCGTCTATTATGTGCAGTATGCCCATGCGCGGTTAGCAAGTCTGTTCCGAGTGGCCCAAGATCGAGGGTATCATCTGCCACGCATAGAAGAAGTCAAGACGGATTTTTTGCTTCAAGAAGAGGAGTTGGGGCTCATTAAGAGATTGGCTCATTATCCCACAGTTGTGGAAGGTAGCGCGGTGGCCCTGGAGCCCCATCGACTGACCTTTTATCTCCAGGAACTGGCTGCACAGCTTCATGCCTATTACAACAGACATCGAGTTTTGCCTCCCCTTTCTGTGACGGAACGCTCCGAGTCTACGGAGGGGGTCTCCGAGTCCTCAGAATTCCCAGAAGAGCCGGAGTCCGAAGAGAGTCGTGAGCACTCGTCAGAAAAGATATCTTCTGACGTCACCTCTGCGCGATTGGCTATTCTTCGGCAGGTTCAGACAGTGATTCGCAATGGGTTGACCCTCTTAGGGGTATCAGCACCGGAAAAAATGTAAGGTCTTGAGATTGGATGAACCCGTGAAGCCCTTTTCCCTTTTCCACAGATCCACCTCGTCGGAAGCCCGTTGTGGGTTATTGGAGACGGCACATGGGACTATTGAAACGCCAGCCTTTATGCCGGTCGGCTCACAGGGAACCGTCAAGGGACTTGAGCCGGAAGAAGTTCGAGCCTGTGGATTTCGAATGATTCTTGGGAATGCCTATCATCTGTTTCTTCGGCCAGGACATGAGCTCATTGAATCCATGGGTGGGTTGCACCATTTTATGCAATGGGATGGCGGGATTTTAACCGATAGCGGCGGATATCAGATCGTGAGCCTGGCTGATTTGTGTAAAATCACGGAGGAAGGCGTGGGCTTCCGATCGCATTTAAACGGGGATTGGCATTTGCTCTCTCCGGAAAAGAGCATGGCGATTCAGGTCGCATTGGGATCCGACATTATGATGGTGTTGGACCATTGTCCACCATTTCCATGTACCGAGTCGCAAGCCCGTGAAGCCGTACAGCGAACCACCCGCTGGGCTCGGCGAAGTGTCGAGGTGCCCAGGAAGGATCATCAATGGGTCTTTGGGATTGTCCAGGGAGGGGTGTTTCACGCCTTGCGAAAAGAGTCGGCTCAGGGCTTGATAGATATCAACCTTGATGGATTTGCGCTAGGCGGGTTGTCCCTGGGTGAGGAAAAATCAGCTATGTTCGAGATGATCGAGACCGTGGTGCAAGAGTTGCCCCCTGCCCGTCCTCGATATCTCATGGGCGTGGGGTTACCTGAGGATCTCGTAGAGGGTGTGGCTCGCGGGTTGGACCTATTTGACTGTGTGATTCCCACACGACATGGCCGAACCGGCTGGTTATTCACGACAACGGGGAGGGTGTTGATCAAACAGGCGCAATATGCCAAGGACCCTGGTCCGGTGGATCCCGAGTGTGGATGCCCTGTCTGTCAGAAGTTTTCCAGAGCCTATTTACGTCATTTGTTTGTGGCGAATGAAATGTTGGGGGTGCGACTGAATACGATCCATAACCTTTGGTATTATGGCTCCCTCATGCAGGGACTGCGGCAGGCGATTCGGGAAGATCGGTTTGCCGAATTTCGATCCGAGTTTTATCGGCGTCGGATCTCCGAATCCCAGTCCACTAAGGAATTGGGAGAAGAAGTCCCAGGGTAATATCCATGTGTTGGTTATTGAATGAGGAGAATGTCTCATGATGCTGCAATCCGTGGCGTGGGCCCAAGGAGCAGGAGGGGCAGCGGATTCCGCGCCGGGCCTCTTATCGTTAATTCCCTTTTTGCTCATTTTTATCGTATTTTATTTTTTGCTCATCGTGCCCCAGCAGCGGCGACAAAAAAAACAGCGAGAGATGCTTGAAGCCTTGAAGAAGGGCGATAAAATTATCACGTCCTCGGGTATCTGGGGGGCCATCACCAATTTGGATAAGGATACCGTGACCATTCAAATCGCAGATAACACAAAAGTTCGGATGCAACGTGATCACATCGCAAGCATCCGAGCGAGCAATGAATCCTGATCGGCTAAGGGGTAGGTGAATGAAAAAAATTCGTGGGCGGTTTTTTCTGCTATTGGCGGTGACTCTGGTGTCAGGCATCCTGGCCCTGCCGTCATTTCCCTCCATCTTTCAGGCTTTGCCTGAGAGTGTACAAACCATCTTTGGTCATCGTGGGCTTACCTTAGGTCTGGATCTCCAAGGCGGTATTCATCTGGTCCTCGAAGTGGAGGAAGAACGTGCGGTAGAAATTGCGGTTGATCGTTCACGCAAAGCGGTTGAAGATCTGTTGAAAGATAAAGGCATTCTCGTAGATGGCGTGAAGCGTGAGGGGACCAGAAAAATTGTGATCAACCTTCAAAACGAAGGTGATGTTGAGCCCGTCAACAATCTGATGAATGAGCAATACGCCAGCTTTGAGGGACAGACAACCTCAGGTAAGGCCTTGGTGTATGAATTGCGGGAGACGGAGGTTGATCGGGTTAAAAATTCCGCCATTAATCAAGCCTTGGAAACCATTCGGAATCGGATCGATCAATTCGGGGTGGCCGAACCTCTGATTCAGCGTTTAGGTCTCAATCAAATTGCGATTCAATTGCCTGGCGTCAAGGATCCCCAACGGGCCAAAGACCTTATCCAAGAAACGGCCCTCTTAGAATTTAAGTTATTGGAAGAAGCCCCAATGGCTGCCGATTTACCTGTCCAGGTAGAGAAGGGCAGTGAGGATAAGGTGCTTGCCGATTTTCACAGTCGGATTCCGGAGGGGGCCGAAATATTATTTGAAACGGTGGTATCCGAACCAGATGGGCGATCGTATAGCACGCCATATTTAGTGAAGAAGGATGCCGTACTCACCGGGGATGTCCTCCAGGATGCTCGTGTGGAAATTGATGAAATGGGGGGGCCTGCGGTAGGGGTGACTTTTGATAGCAAAGGGGCTCGAGAGTTTGATCTCATTACTGCCGCCAATGTGGGAAAACGAATGGCCATTGTCTTGGATGGCAAAGTCTACTCCGCTCCCCGTATTAACGAACGAATCAGTGGTGGACGGGCCATTATCAATGGGACCTTTACGACGGATGAAGCCAATGACTTGGCCGTTGTCTTACGCGCAGGTGCCTTGCCGGCTCCCTTGAAAACCCTCCAAGATCTGACCGTTGGACCCTCTCTCGGAAAGGATTCTATTGAAAAAGGGGTACGGACCACCTTAATCGCCGGATCACTGGTGCTCCTGTTTATGGTGATGTATTACCGCCTTTCTGGGGTAATTGCCAATTTGGCCCTGTTTCTGAATTTAATATGTTTGCTCGGTGCGTTATCCGGCCTTAATGCCACGCTGACCCTCCCGGGCATAGCCGGCATCATTCTCACCATTGGAATGGGTGTCGATTCCAATGTCCTGATCTTTGAACGGATTCGTGAAGAACTGCGGCAAGGGCGTCCGGTCAGGCTGGCTGTAGATGCGGGTTATGATAAGGCTTTCTTGACGATTGTGGATTCGCACGTCACGACCTTGATTACCGGCTTGGCCCTCTTTCTCTTTGGGACAGGGCCTATCAAGGGATTTGCGGTTACCTTATGTTTAGGCATTGCTATTAATTTGTTTACGGCGTTGGTGGGTACCAAGGTCATCTTTGATTTCTTGAACCGGAAGAAAATGGAAACGCTGAGTATTTAGGGAATCCGTGTGACTTCATAAGAGCAGATGGAAACTGCCGTTTGATTGGGAAAAGGAGCATTGACCGTCCATGATGGAAATTCTGGGAAAGACTAATATCGATTTTATGGGAAAACGCAATGTGGCGTTTATGATCTCGGGCGTTCTGGTGTTCTTCGGATTGTTGGCGGTGGTCTGGATTATGATTGGCTCGGCCAATTTAGGGATCGATTTTTCTGGGGGCACAGCTGTACAGCTCAAGTTTGACAAACCTCTTTCGATTGAGGAAGCCAGAAAAGCAGTTGAAACGCACGGACTGAGTGACGCGGAACTGCAAGAATTTACTCAGGACCAAAAACTGTTAATCCGGGTCAAGACCGGGCATACCATGGAGGAGGAAGTCGGAAAAGCGATTATCACCGCCTTTGAAACCGAATTTCCCAATCATGCGTTTGTCGTGGATTCAAGTACTTCCATTGGCCCGACAATCGGCAAGAAACTTCAAGAGGATGCCTTAGTGGCGGTTGTATTGTCTTTGATTGGAATTATGTTGTATATCGCGGTCCGTTTTGAATTCCGTTTTGGGGTGGCGGCGGCAATTGCCACGTTTCATGATGTATTAGCGGTATTAGGCATTTATTTTCTGCTGAATAAGGAAGTCACCCTTTTGGTGGTGACGGCCTTACTGACCTTGGCCGGATATTCATTAACCGATACGGTAGTGGTTTTTGATCGTATCAGGGAAAATCTTCGGCAACGAAGGCGAGAGTCGGTGTCTGACATCATTAATAATGGGATCAATCAAGTTATCAGTCGTACGCTGATTACGACATTGACAGTGGTGCTGGTTCTAGTGCCCTTAACTCTGTTTGGCGGGGAAGTTCTCCACGATTTTTCCCTAGCTCTCCTACTGGGTGTCATTATCGGTACTTACTCCTCTGTCTTTGTGGCGAGCCCCCTGTTGCTCATTTGGCCAGGTGCTGAAGGTAAATTACTAAGAAAAAGTAAGTAGGTGTAAATGTTACGGAATCTTGACATCATCTAAAAAGGAGCCACAGAATGTTAGAATTATGATAGGGTTGTGATTATGCTCATCTTCTGTTGTGTGTTACCAAAGTGAAACGCTTTGGGCTTTCTCTTCAGCTTAAGGGAAAGACGATCTTGGCAATTGTCTTGGTCGGTCTTCTTCCACTTATCCTTTCCCTTCTCCTAACTTATTTCGAAGAAAAACGCGCCCTTCGTGATGCCGCCGGGCTGAATATGAAGGGTATTGCTGTTGAAGCGGCTCGTAAGGTGGAAAATCAAATTATCCGTGGGATGAATGAGGCCCAGCAATTGGCGACCATTCCCTTTATTCGAAGTGCCGTGGTTAACAATAACCGGAGTTATGAAGATAAGAACCCGGATGAAATTCAACGTCTTATTCAAGAGTGGCAAGAGGGTTGGCGAAGTCGGGAAAGTCAGGATGAATTCCCGGTCTTTATTAATAAATATGCCACGGATTATTTGATCCAATGGCATGCCATTCGAAAGTCCGATTATTTGGCGATTGTGGTTGTTGATCATCAGGGCGCGCTTGTCTTGAGTTCCTTTCCCCAGGTTAGTTTTTTTCATGGGAATAGCGTGTGGTGGCAGGCCGTAGCGCAGCATGCTGAATCACAGGCGTTTGTCAGCGAGTTGTCCTTTGACCCTGGATTCGGCACTCATGTGCTGAATGTGGCCGTGCCAATTTGGGATGATGCCCGTCACCAGATTGTTGGGGCGATTAGTATTTTGTTGCGACGGGACTCGTTGTTTCGTTCAATTTCAGAGGTGACGGCCGGGAAAACCGGTCATGCCATGTTGGCCTCGGCGGATGGGGTTCCTATTCTCTGCCCTCTTTATTCCCTGGAAGAGCACACCATTCCATCTACGCTGGTTCAGGCATTTCAGCGAGGGGAAGCTGGTTGGTTAGTGGCCGATCCTGATTCTCATGGCATGACGAATGCGCTCGTGGGTTTTGCGCCTCTGCATATCGGTATGGAATTGGCTCCCGAAAGTTTAGGAGGGAAAACCTGGTATGTGAGTGTGAGCCAAGATCCAGCAGAGACCTACGCTCCTTTGGACCAATTATTGGGGAAAGTGGTTTCGTATGGTTTGGCGGTATTCGTGATTTTATGGGCGACGGGGACCCTTGTGGCTGGACGTATTGTGAAACCGATTCAAACGTTATCTGATGGGGTTCAGCAATTTGGTGGCGGACATTTGGCGCAACCGATTGAAATTCGGACTGGTGACGAGATTGAACGATTAGCCGAAGCCTTTAATGCCATGGCAGGTAATCTGCAACGGTCATTTTCCGAGCTCAATCACACAGTGGAAGAAATTGGGCGGTTGGAAGAAAAGTATCGGGATCTTATTGAAAATGCCCCAGAAATGATTCATCAGCTGAATGCCCGGGGGGAATTTGTCCATGTGAATAAAACGGAATTGCAACGATTGGGGTATACCGCGTCTGACATGTTGCGCATGTCCCTATGCGACATTGTGCCGGAAGATCAGCATTATCGTGTCAAACAATATTTGCATGATCTGGAAATGGGAACGCATAGAGCCTTGGAAACCACGTTTCGGACTAAAACTCAGGAAATTATGGATGTGGAAATTCATTCCACTACGTTTATGGATCCTGAATCTGGCGCGCTGGTGTATTCCCGAGGGTTTGTATTGGATATCACGGATCGAAAGCGGCTCGAACGTGAGGTAGAACGGTATACCACTCAACTTGAAAGATTGGTTGCGGAGCGCACGCAGCAACTATCGGAATCGGAAGCGTCGTATAAGGCGCTTTTTAACTTGGCTGCGGACTCAATTTTTGTTGTAGGCTCGGATGGAAATATTTTGGACGTCAATGCTCGTGAGGGTGAGATTCTGGGATATGGATATCCCGAGTTGAAAGGTCGGGCGTTTGTTGAGTTAGTTTCGGACTCCTGGCGGGCGGCATGCCAAAAGGTGTTTGACCAAGTAAGCCAAACGGAACCGAAAGCCCCCACGATAGAAATTGAAGTGCCGGATAGTCAGGGGACCGTGAAATCCATGGAAATGGATGTTATTCGATTAATCCTGGGCAATACCCCGGCCTTGATGGTCCAACTTCGTGATATTACGGACCATAAGCGGTTGGAAGCCCAGCTTCAGCGGTACAATGAGGCGCTTGAGGAAACGGTGGCGGGACGGACGCGGGAAATCGAGCAAGCCAAAAGCTATATCGAAAGTTTGTTGGAGAATGCCAATGATGTAATTTATACCCTGGATATGGATTTGTGCTTTACCTATGTGAATGAAAAGGTGAGCGCCTGGGGCTATCAAAAAGAAGAATTGTTGGGGAAAACGTACTTGTCTCTTCTGTCGAAGCGATTCCGTAGCCGGTCGTTAGAAGAAACATTGGATTTGGGAAGCAAACTGGTTTACGAGGTGGAGATTATGAGCCGGCAGGGTGGCATACGATCCGTACTCATTAGTGTGGCTCCACTTCTCAATGATGAAGGTCGTCAGCATGGGGTGTTGGGCATTGCCCGTGACATTACCGAACGCAAGCAGTTGGAGCAACAAGTCCAGGATTCTGAGCGGTTGGCGTCTATTGGAAAATTGGCTGCCGGCGTGGCTCATGAAATTAATAATCCTCTGGGTGGGATCCTCAATTGTCTCTACAATATTCGAAAGGGCACTCTGACGCCTGAGCGGGCGCAGGAATATATGCATTTCATGGAGGATGGGCTCAGGCGGGTCCAGCGCATTGTCCGTCAGCTCTTGGATTTTTCCCAGCAACGGGAACCGGATCTGACTTCCACAGATATCCATGTCGTGATCGATCGAGTATTGATTCTGACAGAGCATGTCCTGGCGCCGAAGTCTGGGGTGATTTTGAAGCAGTATACCCCTTCCCTTCCTCCTGTCATGGCGGATGGGGTGATGATTGAGCAAGTCATCATGAATCTGGTGCTGAATGCCATTCATGCACTTCGTCCGGGGGGCCGGATAACGATTCGTACCCGCCACCATGAAGAGATATGTGAAATTGACGTGGAAGATAATGGCTGCGGGATTCCTGCGGATATTCGTCCGCATATTTTCGATCCTTTCTATACGACAAAAGGCACGGGAGAGGGCACGGGGCTGGGGTTGTCGGTAAGTTTAGGCATTATTCAGCGCCATGGGGGAGAAATGTTGGTGGAGACCGAAGAGGGAAGGGGAACCTGTTTTACCGTCCGTCTCCCTATTACACGAATTCGTATGAACACCGGAATAAAGGTAGGTACATGAGTAAGGGATCTATTTTGATTATCGACGATGAACCATTAATGCGTGTCTCGATGGTGGATGCATTAACCGCGGTAGGTTATCAGGTCCGAGAAGCCAGCAACGGGTTGGAGGGGCTGGAACGATTACAGGATATGTCGTACGACCTGGTGATTACCGATTTGCGGATGCCAGGAGCCGATGGTCTGAAAATTGTCAAAACCTGTAAAGAGCAATCTCCGCAAACGGAGGTTATTGTGATCACGGCACATGGATCGGTTGATACGGCAGTTGAGGCGATGAAGGGAGGAGCCTATGACTTTATTACTAAGCCATTTTGCATGGATGAGCTGTTATTAAGCGTGGACCGTGTCTGTGAGATGCTGGATCTGCGTAAAGAAAATCGCGTGTTGCGTGATGAATTAGAACACAAGTTCAGTTTTCAGGGCATTGTCGGGAAAAATAACCGGATGCGAGAGGTGCTTGAAAAAATCAAATTGGTGTCCGGGACCGATGCGACGGTACTCATTATGGGTGAAAGCGGGACAGGGAAAGAATTGTTGGCCAATGCCATTCATGCGAATAGTCACCGTCGTCAGCATGCCCTGGTCAAGGTCAGCTGCGCGGCTCTTCCGGAAACCCTCCTGGAAGCCGAATTATTTGGGCACGAAAAAGGGGCTTTTACCGGGGCTCTTCGTCAACGGCGCGGCCGGTTCGAGTTGGCTCATCAGGGGACCTTGTTTCTGGATGAGATTGGGGATGTGTCTCCAGTGGTGCAGGTGAAGCTGCTCCGAGTTCTCCAGGAGCGGCAATTTGAGCGTGTTGGCGGCAATGAGACGATTGAGGTAGACGTGCGCTTGGTGTGTGCAACCCAAAAAGATCTGAAAAAAGAAGTGGAAAAGGGCAGATTCCGAGAAGATTTATTTTATCGCCTCAATGTGGTTCCTGTATATGTGCCACCTCTCCGAGAGCGGCGGGAGGATATTCTCTTTATCGCCGATCATTTTCTGGAAACCATGGCAGCCAGAAATCACTTTGAGGTTAAGCAATTGACCCGACAGGCCCGGGAAGTGCTTTTCAGATATTCGTTCCCTGGCAATGTTCGTGAATTAGAGAATACGGTTGAACGGGCAGTGGCCTTGACCCAACAGTCTCAGGAAATCCAAGTATGGGATTTGTGTGGACAGAGTCGCTGTCCCTACAATGGAGGTGAGCCTCAGCCTGGGTGCGGGTTTTGTAGTGATCTAAAAGGGGCCAAGGAGGAAGGCCGCGCCGCCATGGAAACATTGGCGGTGGCTCGAGAGCAATTTGAACGGAATCACATTTTTGAGATTTTACAGCGAACGGGTTGGAGCCGCACCACCGCTTCGAAAGTATTGGGTCTTTCTCGAAAAGGATTATGGGAAAAATGTAAACGGTACGGTATCACCAGGCCTGGAGATGAGGGGAGCCCGCGAGATGATTGGGGTGATGAAGAATAACCCTTCTGATCTGTGAGAAACGGAAGAAGCATGTCTCTAAGATCAGAGAAGGTCTCTCGCATCTTCTGACCTTTTCTCTCTCGATCTTTGAAGGTTCAGGCGCGTTATTCTCCGCCTTCCCATAATTTAATCAGGCGATCGTTTCCGGCTGTGGCTAAATATCGTTGGTCTGCAGAAAGGGCGATTCCTCGGACCGGTCCTTTGTGCGAACGCAAGGTTCGGAATTGCCGTCCAGTCTCAACGTCCCACATTTTGACCGTCCCATCGTCGCTTGCACTGATCAGGACTTTTCCGTCCTGGGTGACGATTAAATTGCGGACCCATTCGGAATGTCCTTTTAATGTGCGCACTTCGTCCATGTTAGGCATCTTAAAGAATTTGATGGTGCAATCTCGGCTTCCAGAGATGAGTAAGGATCCGTCTGGTGTAAAGGTCAGGGCGCCGATCCAATATTCCATAGGCTTTTGAAAACCGCCTTGATCGTCAACATAAAATCCTCGATTTTCAGTTTCCTCGTCGTCAGCTTCATCCCGCCAATGGCCGTTGTGTACTAATTTTTCTTCGCCACTTGGGAGTACTTCATAGAGTTTGAGCTTACCGATATCGCTTCCGGAAACCAGATGAATGCCGTCGGGTGAAAAGGCCACGCACACATTCCAATGATGGTCGTATTGGTCCTTCCCGAGTAGCGTCATCAATTCAGTGCCGGTGGTGACTTCCCAGATCTTGATGTCCTTGTTTTGTCCTGCGCGAGCCAACATCAATCCATCAGGAGAATATGAAATGCTGCACACCGCATGATCGTATCGCGTAAATAACAGACGAGTCGTTTCGCCGGTTTGAGGATTCCAGAGTCGAATGGTCCGATCCTCGCTGGCAGAGGCGATGTGCTGTCCATCTGGGCTGTATAGGATCTGCCGGATCACTTGGGTATGCCCCCGCAAAGACCTGAGTAATCGCCCTGTTTCTATATCCCATAATCGCAAAAATCGATCATTGCCTCCGCTGGCCAGAGTGAGGCCGTCTGGCGAAAAAGCCACTGACCAGACTTCTTGGGAATGACCTCGAAAGGTTTTGAGTTCCTTGGCTCCAGCCTTCCAATAGGCAAGAGAATCCTGCACGGGATCCACTGTGCTGTCGGAAACTTGTCCCGGATTCGGAGGCTGGGAGACGATCTCAGGATTCGCAAATTGAGTCATGATCTTCCTCACTTCGTCAAATGATGTCCATAATACCATTGCCTCCAAGAAATCTGTTGATATCGTTGGAGTCTGAAGTGGCAAGTCGGTTCCCTTGCCAAATTGGAATTTTCATTCCTATAATCTTAATCGATTCAAGGTAGGATACTAATGGTCTATTTTTCAATGCGTCAAGGTTTCTTCTGGAATCGAGGGTTTTTGTTCGTTTATCGTTTGGCGGGACATGGTCTGGGACCGGTCTCGTCGCCACAGTAAGTTTTTGGGATACGGAGGATTGTATATGGAAATCCGCTTTCAACCTGCTCTTCTTCAGGAGGTCATTGACTCGTTTGCTGAAAAAACTGAACGGGAGGGGGATCCAACTTATTATAATGAGTTTCATGAGTTTGCAGATCCCATCTATGAAAAATTTTCCCTCGATGATCGTGAGCCGGAGTTCAAAAAGTTATACCAGCATTTATTTGCCAAATGGGGATTTGCGGAAATTTTGAGGGATGCCTTTGAAGAATTTCCTTTCCTGAAAGAAAAGATTGGCATTGTTCTCGTTCGTGGTGTTTTGAAGGAAGATCAGGAAGGTGTGGATATTTTGCGGAAGTGGGGAGTCGTGGAAGAAAAATTAGCGAAACAATTCGAGGAGAAGGGCCAAAAAGGTGTGGGGATAAAGCTGGTCCCGCGGCGATTTTATGACCCTGCCATTACAAAGTATTTACGCCATGAATTGACCCATATTTCCGACATGTTGGATGAAAACTTTGGCTATGATGCCGATACCAAGGTAGGGCTAAATCCAGGCGAAGAACATCTAATTTTAAACCGTTACCGCGTATTGTGGAGCTTGCACGTTGATAGCCGGATTGCTCGTTCAGGGAAAGAGCCGGTCTTTTCCAAGGAATACCGGTTTCGTGAATTTCGCTCATGGTATAGGAAAATTTTACCTGGACAGGTCGAGTCGGTTTTTGAGGGATTATGGCAATCGGATTATTTGACTCATGCGGAATTGGTGGAAATGGCTTCAGATACCTCTCGGGTAATCGAGCGGGCAATTGAAGTCGAAGATAGTGAAATTCCTGAGGTACCTACAAAGCCCATGCTATTGCCAGGATTTCCTTGCCCCTTGTGCCGATTTCCTACCTATAGCTGGGTGGAAAATTTAGAACAGGTCCTGGAAGGGTTTGTTTTAGATTTTATTCGAGAGAACCATCCAGGTTGGGATGTGGAGTATGGAGCCTGCGATCGGTGCGTTGAAGTCTATAAGCTTCGAGCTGCAGGTGTGGTCTAGTATAAGTAACCAGGGTGAATGTTGGGGTGATTGGGCAGTACATGAAACGGAGAGTTCGCATCAATGGCTGATACGGAACAAAGTCAAGTGGGGTCGGATCCGGCTTTTGGGCGGAGAACGTTTTTGCGTCAATCCTTGGTTTCCATTGGTTCAACGGTTCAAGAATTTGTGAAACATCGTGATGCCCCCTCGATCAAAGAGTCAATTGTAAAACCCATTAGTATCCAAAAGGGATGGGTTCGTCCTCCTGGAGCCGTTGACCCGACTGAATTTCTCGAACGCTGTACAAAGTGTGGAGATTGTATAGATATTTGCCCTCATGAAAGTATTCAAAAGCTGGTAAACGATGAAACTCCAGCTATTTTCCCTAGTAAAAACCCCTGTCAACTTTGTGAAGACTTCCCCTGTATTTCAGCTTGCGAGACGGAAGCTCTGCTGCCGATTTCTGGTCTCAATAGGGTGAAAATGGGGGTGGCAGTGGTATCTGCTTCTCTTTGTACGGCTGGCAATGGATGTAATGCGTGTGTCTCTCAATGCCCAATGGGTGCTCTGAGTATGAATTTTTCCGTATTTTCTGTCGTGGTGGATCCCAAATTTTGCGTAGGGTGTGGTCAATGCCAATTTATATGTCATACGGTTAACGACCAAGCTGCGATAAAGGTTTTGATTACAACTTAATGCCGGGTTATTGTGGCGGTTTTTTTTGAGGGTATGCTTGCTTTTTTTTTTGTTGAGTGGGCATAGTGAATAAATTATTCCTTAAAAAGAGAGAGTTTTTTGAGCGTGAGGTGGCAAACCTTTCTATAAAGGTAGGTACATTATTTGGCTTGGATCCTCAAAAGGTTCAAGGAAGGAAATCCCGGATCATAAGTCTTGACTTCATGGGCCTATTGTCCTATGATCTGGTCCCCTTTTCGTAAAGTCCTTATGAGGTGTCCATTTTTAACATTCATTCCGATTTTTTTAATTCCTAAGGTGGTGGAAAAATGGTAACAGGAGTGAAGGAAGGAAAAAGGGCTACTCATAAAGGATCATCAGTTGCTCAAGAGGAGCCTAAGTCTGTAAAAATCTCTCCAAAAGATGCTCCAGCCGTTGAGCGGGCTCTGTGTCGAAGTAAACTCTATCTATTGGTTTCTTGGGGTTATTTATATCCTGAAGACGATGAGTTTCTTGACTATCTTCAGAGTGGTGAGTTTGTTGAAGATGGAAGGACTGCTCTTGAAGGGCTTGAAAAAGAGCTTCATGGTATAGGTGGAAAAGAAGTAACGGATCGAATCGAAGCGATCAAAGTTCATTTTGATGCCATTGATCAGTGGGTTTCCAGTGAAGGAGAAAATTGGAATATTCAGGATCTTCGAGATGAGCATCGTCGAGTTTTTAGTAATGTCATTTCCTTAGATTGTCCACCTTATGAGACGCTCTTCGGTAATGACCATGTATTTGGTCAATCCTATGTGATGGGCGATATTGCAGGATTCTATAGTGCCTTTGGGCTTCAATTGTCTCCTGATATTCACGAGCGTTTGGACCATTTAAGTGTAGAATTGGAGTTTATGCACTATTTGTCCTATAAAGAGTCATATGCCATTCTTCACGATGGAAAAGAAAAGTTGCAAACGGTGGTAGAGGCAGAAAAAAAATTCGTGAAAGAGCATATTGGTCGATGGGTTCCGCTTTTCTCGGGAATGCTTAAGAGAAAGGCGGATTTTGGCTTTTATCGAATTTTAGCTGATTTCACAACGGAATGGATGGGGCTGGAAATTGCTTATCTTGGTGTGACTCCTCAGCCATATTCGGAAACTGATTATCGTCCTGCCTCATTTATGAGTCCAGAAGGTCAAACATTCGAATGTGGTGCTCAAGACAAAGGGAATGAATTAAGTCTTCTAATGAACGAAGTTGGAGCAGATGCATTTTTAGAGAAAGAGAATAGTTCAACTGAAAAATCAGGGAATGCGTAATTAGCTTACTTGTGGATTAGTAAGGCTTGGATTTTTGGGAAGTTGTGAAACAGTTAGTTCGTAGGCTTTTCAGATTTAATCTTTTATCAAAGGAGGATGCGTCATTATGAGATTGGTGCAGACGCGCAACAAACGAGTGGTGTTTGGCGTTCTTTTGTCTGTCCTTGTGGTGTGTGTGGGGTTGACGCTTGGACAGATTCCGTTGGCCGTCTCGCAACCGGTGACCATTCCGGTTGGCAAGATTAGTGGTCCCATTCCCATGGATGCGGCAAACCCAGTTTGGGAGTCCGTTCCAGGTGTGGTGGCTCCGCTCAGTGGTCAGACGATTACCACCCCAATGCACCCCAACATTTCTGTAAAAACCGTGATGGTGAAGATGGCTACCAACGGGAAAGAAATTGGGGTATGGGCGAATTGGGGAGATCAAACCCTGAACAATACGACCATTGGTCCGCAAGATTTTCGTGACCAAGTGGCCGTCCAGTTCCCAGTGCAAACGTCAGGTGCTCCTCCTTTTCAATGTATGGGGCAATCTGGTGGAACCGTGAACATTTGGCGTTGGAATGCTGAATGGCAACGTGATTTGGGTGCTGGTGTTGCTGGGATGTGGGATGTGGACAATCAATATCCTTCAATTGCCTGGGACTATTATTACGAAGAGCCAGCTGGTGGGGTGACCTATCCTGACCGAATCGGTCGGAGCTTAGGACCATTCAATCCTGGTATCTGGTCTGGAAACATCATGTCTGATCCAAACCTGCGCTTAGGTTCCGTTGAAGATTTAAATGCTAATGGCTTTAGCACGTTGACGACGCAAGCTTCTCAAGATGTGGTTGGTAACGGATTGTGGGAGCCATATGGTGCATTAAAAGGTGGTTGCTGCAGTGGACCAACTTGGCGTGTGGTATTCAAGCGAAGCTTGACGACCAACGATCCTAACGATGTTCAGTTTAAAGCCGGCACGACCTTCCCCGTAGCTTTTGCGGTGTGGGATGGTTCGAACGTGGAACGGAACGGGATGAAAGGTATCTCGACCTGGTTCACGGCTCAAATGCCGAACTAAGCAATACTCTGTAAATCTTTATCGATTTACGTTTTAATTAAAGCCTCCGGCAATTTGCCAAATTAGGCAAGTTGACGGAGGCTTTTTTTATATAATTCATTGCTCAAATTTTTTATTGGAAAAATTCTTCGCTTGAGGGCTTTTTTGAATTATATCGATTAGAGAAATGATGGAATATTTATTTTATCAATAAATGCGTACATGATTGATTGTGTGTTGGTTTTTATTGTAGGAGAGACTACTAATTGTGACTGATGCATTCTTTTGGAACAGATGAGATTATTCTTGGGTTCAAGAGAAGAATGCTTGTTTGATTACTTTCATTTTTGATTGAGGTGCATTGGGTATGGTTGCATTGGAAAGAAAGGCACGTGTATAAATGATCATGAGTGCCTATTCTATTCATGAAAATACTCTGTTAGAGGGGATCTTGTGAAAATCTCTCTTCTTTTTCCGCCCAGTTGGCATCCTTCCCAACCTTATTTGAGTATTCCCTGTTTGTCTGCTTTTTTACAAAAATCAGGAGTGACCAATTTTACTCAAGAAGACTTAAATATCGAGTTGTTAGATAAAATTCTTTCAAAAGAGTATGGCCTGGATGTTCATTGGCAACTCGTCGATCTTGTGAGAAAACTTGAGTCCTCCATGGAAGGGGAAAGCGGCCCAGGAAGTAAGGAGCATTATGCTAAGGCCGTTGAGGCTCTTGAGAGGTTCCCATTTTTAATCGAAGAAATCGAATTGGCCAAAGGCGTTTTGAGGGGAAATGAATTTTACGAGTTGGATCGCTATCGTGAAGCACTATTTGTCATTGATCGATGGTTAGATTTGGTCTCAACTCTGTATTTTCCGACTAGGATTACGGTAGTAGATAATCAACTTGCCTATTCTATCTATTCATCGCGGGATATTTTGAAGGCGATTCACGACGAGACTCAAAACCCATACATTGATCTGTACCGGCGGTTCTTCATGCCTTCGTTTATTAACGCTCAGGCGGATTTTGTCGGTGTTTCCATTACGGCAACCTCCCAAATTATTCCGGGGTTAACTCTGTGTAAGTTGATTAAAGAAGCTTCTCCCAACACGCATATTACTGTCGGGGGAAGTATTTTTACTAGATTAGTCGATAATCTACGCCGTTGCGATCGATTATTTCAAGTCACGGATGATTTCATTGTATTTGAGGGTGAGACGGCGTTACTTGAGTTAGTGAATCAATTAGAGGGGAAAAAAGATTTCAGCAAAGTTCCCAATCTGATTTGGCGAAATAATGACCGTATTGTGGTGAATCAACCTTTTTACTCTGAAAATTTAGCTGATCATCCTGCTCCCAATTATGACGGATTTCCTTTAGGAAAGTATCTTGCCCCTCATACGGTTCTACCAGTTCAATTTTCTCGAGGTTGCTACTATAAAGATTGTGCATTTTGTGCCTTGACCTTGGATCACCAAAATTTTAGGCAAAAGGACCCTTTGAAGGTAGTTGATGAATTGGAAGCGCTTTCCAAAAAATATGATACACCCTATTTTTTCTTCACAGATGAATGTTTAGCGCTCTCTCCGACCAAGCGGTTGTGTAAGGAATTGATTAGCCGTGAACTGGGATTGCAGTGGACTGCTGAACTTCGGTTTGAAAAAAATCTATCTCGTGACCTTTTGGGATTAATGCGGGAGGCGGGCTGTCAAAAAATTGTGTTTGGTTTGGAAACCTATAATGCGCGACTGATGGATTTCATGAAGAAGGGGATTACCCAGGAAAGCGTCAGACGTATTTGCTCTGACTGCGTTGATTTGGGTATCGCGGTGCATTGTTATGTCATTGTGGGATTCCCCACGGAAACGGAAGAAGAATCTCTGGAAACGATGAATTTTATCGTTGAAAACGATAAACTTAATCAGTCTTATGGTTTTTCGTGTCAACCGTGTCTATTCGATTTGGAGAAAGAGGCCCCCATTATGAGCGATCCTGGTGGCTATGGGGTTCAACGGATTATGCGACCGGCCTCTGAGGATTTGAGTTTAGGTTTCTTCTACGAAGTGAAAACCGGTATGACGCCTGAGGAAGCCGAAAAAGTGTATCAACATGTCTATGAGAAAATCAGTGAGGTCGTTTGCGAATTACCGTTTAACTATTCCATGGCTGATGGTTTATTGTATATCGCTCGTCGAAATAAACAGCTGGCAGCCCAACCAGTGACATTTTCAGGATAATTTGCAGACGACATAATTCACTTGAAGGTCGCGCAAAATTCAGAAGAGTTCATAAAAATGAAGGCAGGGAAATGATCGAAGCCCTTGAAAAGAAAATGGAGGCGCTTGACTCTCCTGGGCTGTTATTTGAGTGGGGAGTGAAATGTTTATTGTGTGCGGCGTTTTTTGAATTGATTCTCTATCGCCTGGTTTCTCGATTAGGCATGCATTTGAGCAAATTGGCCGCCAAATATGAAGCTGTCCGAATCGGATTCCAAACATTATCTTCTCTGGGTTTTCTATTGTTGAATTTGACCGCTATTTTAGTGTTTCTAATTTTAGGAATCGTGTTAGTACAGAAATTCCGAACTCGAATCTGGGCTGGAAACTGGGATAAGTTTGTTATGCCTCTGACGGCGTTGTTACTAGTTTGCACTATTGGGTTTCTTTTTTTTCCTCCAGCCATGCTAGGAACCGTAGTTTACAACATTTTGGCTTTTGGGCTTCTGATTTTCTTGGTCGTAGAATATTGGGGGGATCATCGGCTATTCAGTCAACGGCTGCTTGTAGGGAGTTTTTTCTTAGGAATCAGTGGATGGATTTATTACCAGACTATTTCTACCGTGTATGGGTTAATGAATATTTTGGATGCGCCTCCGTTGGTTCATGAGGCGAATCGGTTAGGGGAAGCTCTGATGGTATTGGCCAGTATTGTCGTATTTTGGGCGTATGGAAGCACTTCAATTTTTACAAAGAATAAACAGCAACGAAAATGGGGTCTGACTTTATTACTCAGTGGCGGAATCGTGTTTTTGGGTCTCTTATTTATGGATTTTTTTCTTTCCTGGTGGGATCCACAGATGGCCCTTGAGGTGAGAAAGGCCGGGGAAGGGGTTGGGTGGGTCTTTCAGATGGGCATGGGGTATACTTTCTATTTGCCGTTTGCATTTTATGTGGCAGGATTTACGTGCTGGGCTTATACCGTCATCAAGCTAGTGTTAATTGGGAGGTTGGCAGGGTATGGGCTGGGGTTGATGTTTATGGCTGGCTATGCTCTCCAGCTTTCTCATTTGACCTTGATGGTGGTCCTTGGGTTAATGTTATTGAATATTGATAAACGAGGCAGTTTGGGTAGGCTGAAGAAAAAAGTCACTGATGGCATGATATATCAACCCATTCGTCCGGTTTACGGGCAATCTCAGTAGTCAGGATGAAGACCATGGAAGAACAACGTACAGGCAGTCAAACGCTAGCAGATCCTTCAAGTATCGAATCGGAAGAACGCGCTCTACCAATTGAGGAAGAGATTGCGGAACTAGAGAAACTCCTGAGTGAGGAACCCGATGATTTTCAGGCTCGATGTCGCCTGGGGGAGTTGTATTTTAATAAAGGGCGGTTGGATGAGGCCTTGGCCGAGGTGAAAAAATCCATTGAAATGGCAGAGGGCTTGCGTATCGAAATGGATCGATCATTGGCTATGTACTATTCCAATCTTGGAACAATCTATGGAACCAAGAGTATGACGGAGGAGGCCACGGCTCAGTTTCAACGGGCACTGGAGCTCAATCGGTACGATGTTCTAGCTCTATTTAATATTGGTCGATTGCATGCGGAAAAAAATGAGTATTTAGAAGCAAAGGATTTTTTTGAACGATTAATCGAGATTACCCCTGAAGATCCTATTGCTTGGTATAATCTGGCGGGGGTGTATGAGAAGTTAGATGATCCCAAGGTTTCTGATTTTAATACCTTGGATATGGCTATGCAGGCCTATATGAAAGTATTGCAGTTCGATCCACAGCATTTAGAGTCTAGCTTTAAACTTATGGAAATTGCACTTAATCTTAAGAAGCCCGATATGGCCATTAAGGTCATGGAAGATGCGGTGGAAAATAATCCAGATGAACCATTAGCCTATTATAATCTTATTAACACGTATGAAAAATGTAAAATGTTTGAGCAGGCCGAACAGGCAAGACAGCGGTTGAAGGAGCGATTTAGTAAGCGGTCCCGGGAAACCGGGAAAAAGTGATATCCTAACTAAGGAGAAGTGTCATGTTTGGAAGCCTTGGATTTACAGAGCTTGTGCTGATTCTCATGATTGTCCTCATTATTTTTGGAGCCGGAAAACTACCGCAATTAGGTGAGGGTATTGGAAAGGCTATTAAGGGATTTAAAAAGTCGGTGAATGAAGTAGAGGCTATGGAATTAGAGGCTCAGGCCCAACAAGCGGAATCCGCTACGCCACCGACTTCTAGCGCGCCTCAACAGGTGTCACAACAAACCAATACCCAGTCCGTTGCCTCAACCGTGCAATCTCCTGAGGCGGTTGGTACCTCAAAAGCCTAATAGCAATCTGAAAGAGTGATTCGTCCTCTATGGGAAATGGAGGAGACCAATTCTGTTTGATTAGGATGAACAAATAAATGAGTACGGAAACTGCTCCAGAAATTGGCATCATTGAAACGTTTGCGGGAAATGGAAAATCCCGAAGTACCGGTGATGGAAAGCGAGCCATAAAGGCGGGGATTCCGCTTCCGAATCAAGTGACGCTTGACCGGCTTAATCGATACTTATATGTCGCGGAGTCTGGATCGGATCGTATCAGGCGGGTGGATATGGAAACGGGGCTCATTCAAAACTTTGCCGGTACCGGAGAAACCTGTTATAGCGGTGACTATGGACCGTGCGGGGAAGCTGGATTATATCTCCCATTGGACGTCGCCTGCGATTCAAAAAATAACGTGTATATTTGCGATTCGGGAAGTAACCGAATTAGGAAAATCGATGGGGAAACCGGGATTATCACGACAGTTGTTGGGACCGGACAGTGGGGATTTAATGGGGACGGTCCTGCTCTGGAGGTAAATTTAACTTACCCTGCCGCAATCACATTTGATCAAAATGACGTGTTGTACATTGCCGATACTCAGGCTCATCGAATTCGAAAGTACGATCCTCAAACGGGAATAGTCACAACGATAGGCGGATGCTGGACAGACGAAGACGATGAACGAGTAAGTCCCTTAACAGCCCAAAATCTCATTGTGCTTTCTGGTGATGCCATTGGGATCGACTTTAGTGATGACCAGGGGTGGCTGCGTCCTCAATGTTCAGATGGTCTTGACTTAGCTGCCTATCTTGATGATGGAAAATCAGCGTTGGAATGTAAATTTTATGATGTCGTGGATCTGGATGTAGATCGCCAGGGGAATCTATATGTTACTGATAAAGGCACAAATCGGATTCGAAAAATTCATTTGAGGACAGGAACTGTCTCCACAATCGCTGGCGTCTGTCGATTTGGGTATGATGGAGATGGGAAGTTGGCCGTCAAATCGATGCTGAATGTTCCTGAAGGGGCGGTGGTAGATGAAGAAGGGCATGTGTATATCTCCGATTCCATGAATCATCGAATTCGCAAAGTTGACGCTGAATCGGGCATCATCACGACTATTTGTGGAAATGGCGATAGCGGTTATGATGATAAAAACATGGGTGGGTGTGGTGCTGCTAGGTTTGTGGCCAAAGAAGATGCAGGTATGTTGAAACATGGAGATGGACGAGTCGCTACTGAAGCGATTGTGAATTGTCCGGCAGGTCTGACATTGGACCCCATAGGTAATTTGTATATTTGTGAACGAAATGAAAATAAAATCCGGCGCCTAAAAATCAAATAAATTATACCCCTTAAAGAGAAGATGATTTTGTAAGCGTATGTTTTTCGGTCTGAGGTTGCATGGCGTCCTGATCTCCACATTCCTGAAGATGAAACTCATTGTCTGGTCATGGATAGCCCGCATTTCCCATTTCTTCGAGGAACGGTCTGGGTCGATGGTGGATAGCTTGGATCCCACCATTTTTTTACCGTTACTGCCAATAAGAGTGAGTACAGGTCATTTTTCACAATTTCACCACTTCCGGTGGCCATTATTTTCTAGAAGATCATGGTGAGGTGGTGTTAAGTATTATTTTGGTCGGAGAGCAGGGTTTTGTGGTCCATAGAGGAGTGGGTAATTCGGTATTTGTCTTTAGAAGCGTTACAAAGGAAAAATTGGTTAGCGGGACCGTATTTGAGACAATTCATCATGCTTGAAAGGCGAATGATAAAACGAATGTGGCCCGGCGGTTTATTCTTCTTTGTCGTCTTAGCTGCATTAACTTGGTATCAGGTTCCCCTGGTTAGCTCGCAGGGAATCATTATTCGCTCTCATTATCAAGCTGGCGAGGTTCCATCTTTCCCGACGGATGCCGATTGGGAAACCGTATCTCCGCTGCCGGTTCCCCTGTCTGGGCAGATCATTACTCGTCCTGTCTGGCCGGAACCGAGTGCGAGAGCCCTGTCAATCCGTTCCATTCATAATGGAAAAGATATTGCCTTTTTATTGGAGTGGCAAGATGCAACGGTCAATGAATCCTTGACTCCTGGTGTCTTTCGAGATGGTGCTGCGGTGGCATTGCCCTTAGGGGATGCTCCCGCCTTCTTTTGTATGGGCCAACTGGACCATTACGTGAATATCTGGCATTGGAAAGCCGATTGGCAAAGTGATGTGGATCGCCGTGCGGAGCGGGCTGCAGAATCCAAAAACGATCGGAAGGGCCCCAGACGCTTTGAAGTCATTCCCAGAAGGCCTTCCTCGGTTGAGGACCTCATTGGTGGCGGCTTCAGCACCTTAACCAGTAAAGAGCAGCAGGGCCGAATTCAGGGACATGCCGAATGGAAAAATGGGCTATGGCGTGTTGTTATGAAACGACCTCTTTCGATGGAGGGAGATGATTTAGATAATGAGGCCAGGCTGGTTGCAGGGAGGATGCAGGCCGTGGCTTTTGCTGTGTGGAATGGAGAAAATAAAGAACGAAATGGACAAAAGGCCGTCGCATCCTGGATGCAATTGCAAATTGATCCCATTGATACAACCGTCGGCCAGATTCCTAAAATCCATGGTTATGTGAACCCACCTTTTTCTTCGTAATGAACCCGATTATGGCTACCCGGAAAGTATTAGGGTTTTTACTGGCAGGTATCGTCTTAGCTGGCTTTGGGAATGCGAGTGTGGCTGAAACGACAGTCTCCTCCGCTCCGAGCGACATGACGGCTGAAAAAGCTATTGATTTAGCTGAAAAATTTGGAGTGGACGTAGGGGAAGTCGATGAAGAAATCAAGCAAATACTTGGCTTAACCAAAGCCGAGGGAGTTGTTGTATTTGCGGTAATCGGTGGGTCACCGGCAGAATTATCTGGTATCAAGGTTAAAGCCATCATCAAAGAAGTTGATAAGCACGAAATTAAAACTCTGGTTGATCTGGGCTACGCGCTTGATCAGGCTCTTCAAACCCAAAACTTTACGGTTGCCACCTATGAACCTGCAGACGCCGATAATCAGGGTCTGACAGGTGGATTAAATTTTCATTTTGTTCGGCTCATGAAAGACTAGACAATTGTTGATGACCAGACTTATGGCCAGCCATCGATTAAGGGAGTCCGTCCTTTTTATTGTATTGGTATTGGGCGTATGGGTGACGAGTTTTGTCAGTGCCATTTTCCCCGTGGGTATGGCCCTGGCAGAGGATGAAAGCTGGGTTGCTGAAATAGAAAAAGTATTCATCCCGTCCGAGCAGTGTAAGCAATGTCATGACCGGCATTATGAAGAGTGGAAGGGCATGCGTGAACAAACCATGGATCTTAAGACCTTTGGTCGTGTAGACGGAGCCCTTCTTCATGGGACAGCATTTTCTTCTCCGGTTTTTAAGACTGTTCTCGGTCTGTGGTTACAAACAGCACCGAATCAAGAGGAGCGGACCCGTTGCTTATCGTGTCATGCGCCATCCGTCACTGTTTTTCCTCAGTATACAGATCGGATGATTGAGGAGGTCCTCCATGCCGGAAAGCATGCGAAGGTTGAAGGAATTGGCTGTACGGCTTGTCATTTAATTCGAGGTACACAAGAAAATCCTAATGGGCATCCAACATTTAAACTTGAGCCAGGTCCTACCCTGTTTGGTTCATATGCAGAACCTGAAGAAAACCTGGTGCATCCATCGGCACAATCTGAGGTCTATCGAGGGGCGCATTACTGTGCCTCCTGTCACTTTGGAAAAGTGAAGGATGTCTTTCGAGCCGATATTCCTGGGGAAATTCTGAAAGGCACTATTTGCCAAGATTGCCATATGGAACAATCAACTGGAAGTTCCACTTCTCAGCGAGGAGCTCTGACTCGGCCTATTGGGCGACATTGGTTCCAAGGTATTGTAATTCCAGGCATTATGCTGAGTAATCGGAATTTGCAGGCCGAATGGTTTTCACGAGTGGACATTGAAGCGGAAAAGTCAGACGGTGCTGTAAAAGGGGAAGTATTGGTCAGGAATGGGGCTTTGCCTCATACCTTTCCTGGTGGCGATCCCGTGCTGAAACAATTTTTTGTCACGGTGACACTGAAGGATAAAAGTGGAACCATTTTAGATCAAAAGCAGGAGCGATTCGGGAAGGCTTTTGAAGAACTTTTGCGTGGGCCTATTCCTCGGCCCTTCGTGAATGGAGGAACTACCCGACATATTCCCTTCCATCTGCAAGCCAAACCTGGGACTATCCCCCATTTATTAGAGGCGTCAGTGAGTTATGCATTAATCCCAGAGCCTGGGACCGTGATATTGGATAAATATCTGGCGACATTAGCCAACGATAAAGAACGGGAAACCGCTAAAAATATCGTCAAAGATTATTCGGCGCCACGGTTGTTAACGTTCAGAACAATGACATTCTAAATTATTTCATACGAAATAGGGTTGGAAAGGCCTCACGGATGGTGGTCATGAAACGAAAAGAGAGAGCAAGCGCACTGAAGTGGTTCATATCGCTAGGATTGGTTGTCGGTTTCGTGGGATTTCTCACCTTTCACGGTCTAGAGTTGGGGGAGGCCGCTGATCTTTCCGTTCCAGGCAAGCCTTTGGAAAAAGCCTTCCCAAATTCAGAAAAATGCAAACGCTGCCATCTTCGTGTTTTTGAAGAATGGGAAGCATCTGCACAATCTCGAGCTATTGTGACAACTCCATTTCGCGTGTCTCTTGACCGCTATTTGGCTTCGGCCGATACCAAGGAACGCGGATTATGTTTTAGGTGTCATGCACCGCATAGCCTTGATTATCAACACGAATTGCCTCGATTTATCAAAGAGGTGCAATCCAAAGATCCTCAGATTGATGGTGTGGGGTGTCCACAATGTCATTTAATTAAAAGTGTTGATGACGGTTCTCATCCACCTGTGCCCCAATTCCAACTGGGGACCACAATTTTTGGTGGGTATGAGAAAGCCGCTCAGAATCTCGCGCACCAATCGGAAAAGCTTCCCCTCTTTCGGCAATCACAATTCTGCGTCACTTGCCATGAGCGGATGCCTGAAAGTTCAAACACTCCCAAAAGTCTTCCGGATTGGTTGGGGGATTGGAAGCAGTCCAAAGCGGAAACCTCTGGAAAGCCGTGTCAATCCTGCCATATGCCGGAGGCGTTAGATGAATCGGCTAATGGCGAGAAAATCAGAAAAGTTGCCAATCATAGTTTTCCTGGGCGATTTGGGAAAGTAAGAGCAGAGGCCGTACAATTGGATTTCACCACCACGGTCAAAGGAGACATCTCGGAAGTTTCTGTCAAAATTGATAGTTTGGTGCCCCATAATTTTCCCCTTCCTCACCCGGGGTGGTCCAGATTGGTGGTGGATTTGTCGATCCTTGGAAAAAATTTAAAACGGGTATATAACGAACAGCGGTTTTATGAGCGCGTGTTAGGTGGGGTCGATGGAAAAGAGACCGTGTTTGATTTTGAGGCAAAAAAAGTATTGAAAGATACCCTCCTGAAACCTGATGAATCACGAACCGAAATCTTTACTTTTCCCACCCCCAAAGACGCACCTTCTATGGATGTCATTGTCACGATGACCTATGCCCCTCTTCATGGGCCACGTGACTTCCTTACGCAGATTGAACAGGAGGCTCCTCTTGGGTCAAAAGATCGAGCCTTTCAGACTGTTCAAATTGCTCATAAGAAAGTGAATGTTTCCCTCAGCAAATAATTCAGATTCTGGTGCGTCTATATCGTGATCGCGCCCTTGGATGCTGAGGAAACGAGCTTGGCATATTTAGCCATGACTCCAGTGGTGTATCGTGGTGCGGGTGCTTTCCATACCGCTAACCGGGCTTGAATATCTTGGTCGGATAGTTCTACGTCCAACCTCCGGTTTGTGATGTCAAGATGAATAATATCTCCATTTCTCAGGGCCGCAATCGGCCCACCTTTTGAGGCTTCCGGGGCGACATGCCCAGCCATAAAGCCATAGGTGGCTCCAGAAAATCGACCGTCCGTTAACAGGGCGACACTTTCCCCCAATCCGGCACCGACAATGGCACTTGTAACCCCCAACATTTCTCTCATGCCTGGTCCACCTTGAGGCCCTTCATAGCGAATGACCACAACATCTCCAGGTTGAATGTCCCCTCGTTGAACCGCTCCGAATGCATCCTCTTCGCAATCAAAAACTTTGGCCGGGCCTTTGTGGGAGAGTTTGGCGTGTCCGGCGACTTTGACCACGCAACCTTCCGGGGCTAAATTTCCTTTGAGAATGACCAGGCCGCCGGTTGGCTTAATAGGTGACGAAATGGTGTGGAGAACTTTTTGGCCAGGGGTTTCTCTAGCAGAGGCCGCTTCTTCGGCTAAGGTTTTTCCAGTGACGGTCATCTGTGCCCCATTGAGATGGCCACTGTCCAATAACCATTTCGCCACAAGTGGCGTCCCCCCGGCATGATAAAGATCTGCGGCCATAAATTGACCACCGGGTTTGAGGTCAGCCAAAAGAGGCACTCGTCGGTTGATAGTGTCGAAATCATCAATGGTAAGCGGCAGGGACAGTTCATGAGCCAGGGCCAAGAGGTGGAGGACGCCATTCGTTGATCCACCGGTTGTGGCAATCGCGGCAATGGCATTTTCCAGTGAGGCGCGTGTAATGATATCGCTCGGACGCGCATTCTTTTTCAAGAGGTTGATTAATAAACTCCCACAGGCTTTGGCTATCTGCTGTTTTTGGGGATCCAGGGCAGGGACCCCATTAAATCCAAGTGGAGAGATGCCCAAAAATTCAAAGGCGATGGCCATGGTGTTGGCAGTGAACTGGCCTCCGCACGCACCAGCCCCTGGGCAGGCCCGGCGTTCCAATTCAATCAAATCCTCGGTGCTCATCTTGCCTCGAGCATGAGAACCGACGGCCTCGAAGACATCCTGAATGCTCACCGGTTTGCCATGGAACTGGCCTGGCATAATGGAGCCGCCATACAACATGATGGAAGGAAGATTGAGTCTGGCCAGAGCCATGACACATCCTGGAATGGTTTTATCGCATCCCGACAAGGCAATGACTCCGTCAAACAGATGGCCCCGCACGACGAGTTCAATAGAGTCAGCGACGATTTCGCGACTGACGAGCGAGGCCTTCATGCCTTCTGTCCCCATGCTGATGCCATCTGATACGACAATGGTATTAAACTCAATCGGAGTTCCACCGGCTTCTCGAATTCCCTCTTTGACACTGGCGGCCAATTCCCGCAAATGGTAATTGCAGGGTGTGACTTCCGACCATGTATTGGCCACCGCAATAAGAGGTTTTTTGAAATCCTCGTCTGTTAAGCCTACGGCTCGAAGCATGGCCCGTGCGGGGGCTCGATCGGGGCCTTCGGTTAATACCTGACTTTTTTTCTTCAATGTCTCTGACATGGGATTCTTCTCCTTCGATCAGTCCGCCACGAGTATGATGAGTGCCGCCTAGGCTGCTCATGCCTAGTGGTGAATGTCTCATACTGTCTGTAAAAGGGTCAATGCTGGTGAGGCCGGAAGAAATGAATTTTTGTGGAATTTGAGGGAGCTCTGGTTGATGTTTGCGGATCTGTTTCCGGCCGATCCGGCATACCTGGCTCGCCCATGATCAAGAGGCCAGTCGCGCCGGGGAGACGGTTTTAAGATAGCTTCGTAGACGATGCAGGCCTTCATGTCCTGCGGAGGCCGGTACCGTGAGCATCAACCAGCAAGAATTGGGAAAATGGTAATAGTCGCCGTGTCGAAAAGAATCCAAAAATGTCCTTATGGTCGCGGCTTCCTTCCATTTTGGTAAAGGAGTGGAGTCCATGACGCATTGTTGTAGATACTGTTCTAGCAGGCGGTCTTCCCAAATGGAAATCGTATGTATGTATTCCAATTCACGAACCAGAGTGTTGGCGCCAAGCCGTTCAAGCATGGTGTATATCGATTCGGCTGAAACATAGGGTTGAGGAGTGACACAAGAGCAATGTTTGAAAAAGAGTTGCTGAATTTGAGAGAAAAAGGAGTTACGTTTTCCTAGCAGAATGCAAGCGGTACCTCTGAGGGGGTGAATGGCCCGAAGAAATCGTCGGACAGACTCATAGAGCGTCTCATGCTCCAGGCAATAAAAGGATTGCAGTGCCCAGGCCATATCATACGATTCGGGTACCCAGGTTTGTTCCGCATGTTCTAGGGTCGTGCGCCAAGCATGTCGAGGAAATAGGGGAGGGTGAAGGGCTTGTTGGCAACTGGTGAGGCAGTATTGCGAAGGATCACAAATATCATAATGGATACGCAGGGATGAGTGAAGTTGAGAGCTCAGTAAGGATGGAAAGCGGCCGGTCCCGCATCCGATATCAAGGAGTGAATAGGGGGCTGAGCGGACCGGGAAGAGAGCGTTCCATTCCAGTGTGTTCATCAGGATCTGATAGTCCTGTGCCACGACAGAAAACCAGGATTCAGGATTAATTTGTGATTTTTGGTAATATCGAAGCGACCGCTCCAAATTACTGGATGCATTGTGAGTTATCGGCAGGACTGGGGGTGTGGGCATGAGGGAGTCTCCGGATCAACAAGATTCTCTGGATAATTTAGATAATGATGGTATCCGCAAATCCGGTGCCTAGATTCTGGCAAACACCTGAATGGATAATATGGTTAGAATTGAGGTTATGTGGAACATTCGGACATGGTGAAACTCGGAAAAAATGGCATTGAGGAAAATTTTACCTAACCTGGGCGAAGTGTTCGGTTCAGGAATGGTTGCCAAAAATATGGGAATGGAACGGGTTGAAATTCAAAAAGAAGGTAGGCCTGAGACGACCAGACCAAAGATATGGCTGAGGTTTCTGTGTATGGTGATCGTGGTTGTGAGCCTTTTGGTAAGTCATCGTGATGGGGTTTGGGCATCTGATCGGCTAATTGTGCAAAATCAACTTCCTCCCCCCCCGGCCCTTTCCAAGTCTTTGCAACGAACCAATCGGCTGCTGATAAATGCCGTGATGGCCCTCTTGGCAACCTTTGATGAAGTAGGAGTGCTTCCTGAAGAAGGCACGTCCCAAGCCAATCAGATCATCCATGCTCTGATTCAAATGCAATCAGCCTTGGTTAAGTCCACGAATCCTGATCTTCGGCAATTTTTCTCCGAGGTCCTTTCGGGGAAATTGGGTGAAGGAGATGAAGAAATTGATCGGAAAATTTTCGAAGAGGGATTAACGAGTGTGGTGGTCGAGGCCCTGGTAACTTCACCCCTTCAACCGGATGTGTGGGAACAGCCGGGTTTGGTTCAGGGCTTCCAGCAATTTAATGTCACCGAATCAGATTGGCAGATGGTAAAAACCGTTTATTGGCGTGCTCGCGAAGCTTATGTCAAAAAGGGATTGTCTATTCATGAGGCTTATGTCGCTTGGCGGCATCAGTTGAGGCCTTGAACATCTGACTTAGTGGGGCGGAGCTAATAAAACGGGATGTCCTGATTGAGAGGACTGGTAGCAGGCCTCGGCGATTCTCACAGCTTGTAATCCGTCTTCTCCCGTCACGGACATGGGCGCATTGGTGTCGAGAGCATGGAAAAAATCCTGAAGGACAGGGATAAGTGTGGGAATTGATGGGCAAGGGTAGTCCGTGACCCTATTTCCTTCCCGCGTGACCGTAACATGATGTTGAATCCAATCTGCGCATGCCTGGCCGCGGGTGCCGATAATTTCGACGCGTGTGACTCGACCCTGTGTCACCCGAGAAATGTCGACTAGGCAGGACAGGCCTTGGCTGGTGGTCAACGATCCCCATACTCGACATTCCGGATCATTCGGAGAAGGTCTTTCCATCTTTGCGGAGACGGATTCCACTTCATCTTGGGTCAAAAACCGAATCCAGTCCAAGAGGTGAATGCCGAATTCCATCAAAACCCCATAAGCTCCCCAGCCATCTGGCTGTTTTGGTCGATTTTCAGCGCGCATTGTGCAGGAGAGATATTGCCAATCTCCTAGTGAGGCTCTCAACTCTTGCAGTTTCTGGATAACCGGTTCATATCGCAAGGTTTGGGCGGTCATGATTGGAATGCCAGTTTGCCTGGCGGTTTCAACCATGTGTTGTGCTTGAAGTGGAGTCAAAGCCAAGGGTTTCTCGATCAACAGGGCCTTGCCCTTATGGAGAGCTTCGAGGGCAATTGGCGCATTCAGTGTCGGAGGAGCGGCCACAATGACAGCTCGGATGGAAGGGTCGGCCAAAAGATCACGCCACTGGGGATAATATTGTAAGCGGTGGGTTTGTGCCAACCGGCGACCTTCCGTCTGATTGGTTCGGCTGAAAGCCACAAGTGTTCCTCCAGTTTTTTCTGTCAACAGGTGATGGAGGTAACGGCTTCCATGACGTCCCACACCAATTAATCCAACGGGGATAGGGTTCATTTTTGATTCCCCCTCTGTTTTTTATTCAAAGGAGATGGTGGAACAGGTAATTCTTCAGTCCCAACCCAAATGAAACAGATGGGATCACCCACAAGAGCGGTTGGATATGTCTTCGTTTCCACCCGGAAGGGGATCTCCCGCGAGTGACACCAGTGGATGATCCAGGGTTGCTCCTCGATGGTGGTGGTTACCAGAGCAGGTTTCCTCAGTTTCTGCATACAGGCGAGAAGTAAGTCTCGTACGATTTGCCGCTCTTTTTCGAAGGCGATGGGATCAAAATGAATTGGGTCGGCCCGGTTGTAGGAAAGGGCGGAAAGCTCCGGGAAACGTTCGGGGTCATTCAGGACACTGACTAACCAGAGATGGTCGAAGTCTCCTTCCGCTGTTTCTGCCGGATTAGAAAAAAAAGTGAGGCCCGCCTTTTGGCAAGCTTGATTCAGGACTAGGACCTCTGTTGACCTGAGATTATAGGGCAGGACTTCACGAGCCAGGTCCAGAGTTTCCATGACCAGGGGAGGTATTTCCGCCACTCCAGCTCCAACATACAGGCTACGCCCTCCTTTCGAAAGCCGGCTTTTGAGGGCTTTGGCCAGGTTGGTTCCAAGTTGTTGGCAAGGTTTTCGCCGATCTTTCCAGAAGGCGTCACCCCCTTCATCGCAATAGATGTGTCCGAGGGTCTGAAAGTCTAATTGGGAAAATATGGAGGAGATGCCTTGGGTCGTGCGTGGAGTCAGCAGGTGATGTTTCATGGGAGCAAAATTCGCAACTGGGCAATTCTTGATTTAAAAAGAACATGAACTCATAACGGTATGAAAAATATCTGCCAGAAAGTGTACACTGACTTGACCAATAACAAAAATTTGTGTATTGATTAGCACACTTATCATTGCCTCTTTATATCTTACTTAAAGATGGTCCCTTCATTAAGGTTGTGGTGATAACATTCTTGCATCACCCTCATCCCCTTACATTACCTTTTTCCGATATTGTTACCCTTATTGTAGAGAAAATCATGCGTGGATTCCCAGTGGGGCTCACAACCCTGGAGCAAAGGCCAGATATCTTGCTATGAACAGCATTGTTCCATAGCGGGGCTAGTGTGTGATCAGGGCATCTTTCTTATGTTGTTCTGAGAGGGAAAGGTCTCAAAGGCGTGACGCGTGCGAGGGGTTCTCTCGTGACTGATTGGAAATCGCCATTGGATATTTTAGAGGAGCTTCGAAGGGTCATTCGACTGGAAGGGCAAGCCGTCGTCGACCTGGAGCAAAGTTTGGGGCCTCCTTTTGTGGAAGCCGTCCAGATGTTACATGCCTGCCAGGGAAAGGTCATTCTGACAGGGGTGGGAAAGTCAGGCCTGATTGCGAACAAAATTGCGGCCACGATGGTATCGACGGGCACGCCTGCCGTATTTCTTCACGGATCCGAGGCGATGCATGGAGATATCGGGATTGTAGCCAAAGATGATCTTGTCCTGGCCGTGGGCAAATCCGGCGAAAGCGAGGAATTGCTCGCCTTGTTACCGTTTATCCGAAAAATTGGCGCGAAGGTTATCGCCTTGACGGCACAGATTCAATCCACCCTGGCTAAAAGTAGTGATCTGGTATTGGTTACGCCTATTCAGGAGGAGGCCTGTCCGTTGAAATTGGCTCCCACGTGCAGTACCACGGCTGCGCTAGTACTCGGGGATGCTTTAGCCATGGCACTGATGAAACTCAAGAACTTTCAAGCCGCCGATTTTGCACTCTTTCATCCGGGTGGTCAGTTAGGTAAGCGGCTCATTTTGACGGTAGGCGATTTAATGCGTAAGGGAGAAGCAAATCCTGTGGTGCATCTGCAAGATGATATCCGCACCGTCTTGTGTGAAATGACCGAGAAGCGCGCCGGGGCTGTTTCCGTGATTGACGAAAATTGCCGACTCTTAGGAATTATGACGGATTTTGATATACGCCGGGTGTTAGAGGCCGGAAAGGATTTATTCTCACTCTCGGTGAGTGAGGTGATGAATGCCAAGCCCAGTTGGGTGTATGAAGATGAAAAGGCCGTCAAGGCCTTGGAATATATGGAGAAGCGGGAAAAACCGATCTCCTTGCTTCCGGTATTAAATCGTGCAGAAAAAGTGGTTGGGATGATTCATGTCCATGACCTGGTGTCGAGAGGGTTATGAGAAGCTGTTTGAGAAGGAGGAAGATTCCGGGAAAGATCGATTGATGTCCATGGGTTGTCTTTAGAACAATTTTAAACCTCTGGTTGGTGTCGTTTAGATGGTGAATCTCCACACGGACGTGGAACACATCGTGAAGACTTCTTCCTCTCGCTCCCCCGCGACGGAGACGATATGGGCGCTCCTAGGATGGGGAATTGGTTTCGTGGTTCTTCTGGGGTTTTCCCCAAAGCTCTTTCATGTTCAAGAGTATTTCTTCTTTTCCCTTTTAACGGGTACGGTCTTTTTTTGTCTCAAAGAGGGAAAATCCATTTGGGTGAGAACACCATATGATATTCCCCTACTGGGGTTTTTGGCTTGGATCTGTCTCTCAATCCCCTTTTCTGTTGATCCCGGGCTGTCCTTGGAAGAAGCCCCAAAAGCATTAGCCCAAGCAGCTGTATTCTATGGAACCTGTCTAATCATTCGGGAAAGTTCTCGAAATGGGGATGGTCGACAAGTGTTATGGCCCATATTGTGCGGAGCGTTCGCTTGTTATGCCTATTCCCTGGGAGATTTTTGGGAGCGAGGAGGCAATATCTGGGATCGAGAAATTCGTGCGGGTTTCCCAAAAGCAGATGGCACGGATATTACGTGGTTAAGCATTAATGTCTTGATGGTGCTGCCCATGTTGTTCGCGGGGCTCGGGATGTCATTTGAATGGAAAAGTCGGGGAGCGTGGGGAGCGGTCTTTCTCTTGGCGTTATTGTGCCTTTTTTTTTCTTATAGTCGAGGGGCTTGGTTGGGAGCCCTCACTCAGATTTTACTCGGGGTGTGGTTGATTCATAAAAGAATGGTGTTAAAAATTGCGATGATTGGAGCTGTTTGTTTGTCCCTCTTGGGTAGTGCGCTTGTCTATGGGAATCTCCATAGTCGAATTTTTGACCCTTCCACCGTCTTTGGACGATTGTTGGTATGGGAATTGGCCGCTGCCGATGTGGGGGCCCATCCACTGGTGGGAATCGGGTATGGGAATCTAGTGTTTGAGCAACGTCATCAATCCGATTTCGTCATGCAACGTACGGCTCACGCGACCGTTCCTGATATTCTCACAAAACCACACAGCTGGTACCTGAGTGTCGCCGTGGGGACTGGATTGCCAGGTCTCGTGCTTGGGTGTTGGCTATTGGGGAAAATAGGGTTGACGGTGCATGCGGCTTTTTTGAAGGCTGAGAATTGGGAAACCCGATGTTGGTTATTTGGCGTGCTCCTTATGCTGGGGGGATTTTCCATTCGCCTTTTGTTTGAAGACGGCTTTGGAGGAAGTCATAGTTATTTATTTTGGATACTTGTGGCATCCAGTCTGATGATATCCACCAACTCAGGGGCAAAGAGCTTCGTTTCGAGGCAGGTGATGGGATGAAGCTGGAGTTGGTGCCCAAAAATGTCTGGATAGCAAATGCTCTTGAATGGCAGTCCGAAAGAACCTTGTGAGCCGAAAACGACCACGAATTTTGTTTGTTGTGACTGAGGATTGGCTATTTTGTCTTCATCGAATGGATCTCGGGCGTTTGGCGCGGGAAAAAGGGTTTGACGTGATGGTGGCGACTCATGTGGATTCCCATGGACCAATGATCCTCGAAGAGGGGTTTACCCTTTTTCCAGTTGCATTTGTTAGAGGCTTACAGAGTCCATTCAAGGAGTGGCGGGTTATTCGTGAACTGGCTGTCCTGTTGAAACGTGAAAAACCCGATATTGTTCATCTCTTTGCATTAAAGTCGATGATGTATGGCAATCTCGCCTCAATCGGTGTTCGGGTTCCGGCCATGGTGAATTCGGTGACAGGGCTTGGCCATGTATTTAGTGGAAGAACCCAGAAAATTTCATTGGTCCGGATGATATTGAAGATGGTTTTGCGGACGGCCTTAAAAAAACCCCATTCACGAGTTATTTTTCAAAATCAAGAAGACAGGGATACCTTTTTTCAATGTGGGTTAATTCAGAGCCATAACAGTCTTGTGATTAAAGGTAGCGGAGTGGACCTTAAGCGATTTTCCCCGGCTCCGGCGGTAGATGGCCCGCCGGTTGTCCTTCTTGGGTGTCGGCTTCTTTGGGAGAAAGGGGTTGCCTATTTTGTCGAAGCTGCAAGCCTATTGAAAAAAAGAAGAATAAATGCGGTTTTTGCGCTGGGAGGGATGTTGGATCGCCAAAACCCTGATGGGATTCCGGAAGAGCAGATTCGGCAGTGGGAGAAGGAAGGGGCTATTGAGTGGTGGGGATTTCTTGAAAATATGCCGGAGGTATTGGCCAATGTTCATGTGGTTGTCCTTCCTTCATATTATGGCGAAGGTGTTCCAAAGATTCTCTTGGAGGGAGCGGCATGCGGGAAACCGCTGGTGGCCACTGATGTCAGAGGTTGTCGAGAGGCGGTGCGCCATAGAATCACTGGCTTATTGGTGCCTCCACGAGATGCGGTAGCCTTAGCAGAAGCCATGGAAATATTGATTAACGATTCAGCCTTACGAGGGGAATTAGGGCGAAATGGACGAGCATGGATTGAAACGAATTTTTCTTCGGAAAAAGTTTCATCAGAAACTATGGAGGTATACGAACAATTATTGGGGATGAGTCCAACGCCACCTGTTGGAGCGGATCTTTGCCGTGCAGGGTCCATGTTGTAGGTTTGACCGGGCGGTGAATATCGTTTGCGGGATGCGCGTGTATTGATGTGGATCAGGGAAACTTCTCATTTTTTTGAAGAGATTGTGGACGTGAAAGTACTTTACGTGGTGATTGATTTTTTTAATGCTGATCTCGAAAGAGAGGAGGTCCCGTGAAATTTTGTATTACGGGAGGGGCAGGGTTTATCGGATCGCACCTAGCGGAGTCCTTGTTGGAAGAAGGGGGGGAAGTTTTTGTCATTGACGATCTGTCAACCGGCAATATCGAGAATATTGAGCATCTGAAATCTCATCCTCGGTTTCATTGGGTGGTGGACACCATAATGAATCGTGACGTCATGGCCGACTTGATTGATGGTGTGGATACCGTCTTTCATCTGGCTGCTGCCGTTGGGGTTCAGCTGATTGTCGAAAGTCCTGTGCGAACTATTGAAACCAATGTTCGGGGAACCGAAATTGTGTTGGAATTGGCCAATCGGAAACGCAAGAAAGTCGTGATTGCCTCCACGAGCGAAGTCTATGGAAAGTCGATTCACATTCCCTTTCGGGAAAGTGATGATTTGGTGATGGGACCTCCCACGAAGGGAAGATGGAGTTATGCCTGCTCCAAGGCATTGGATGAATTTTTGGCCTTGTCTTATTGGAAGGAAAAACATTGCCCCACCATTATTGTCCGGCTGTTTAATACCGTGGGACCTCGGCAAACCGGTCAATATGGCATGGTCATACCTCGGATGGTTGGTCAAGCGCTGTCTCACGAACCCATTACGGTCTTTGGTTCAGGAGCGCAACGCCGGTGTTTTGTCTGGGTCAAAGATGTGGTGAACGCGCTTGTGGCTCTGGAAAAACATCCCGAGGCTGTGGGGAATATTTACAATATTGGCAATTCAAGGGAAATCCGTATTGCGGACCTGGCAAAATTGATTAAGCGTATTTCCGGGTCTACTTCCGAGATTCAGTTTATTCCTTATGATGAGGCCTATGAATCAGGATTTGAGGATATGGACCGACGGGTTCCGGACTTGGGGAAAATTCATGACCTTATCGGCTATTCTCCCACTCTGGAAGTGGAAGATATTGTTATGCGAGTGATTGATCACGTGAAGCGGCAGGCCATTCCTTTAGCATCATGAAACTTTTTTTCATATTTTTCATGAGTTGCATGTTGTCGGTGGGATTGACCCCGTTGGTCCGGTGGGTGGCTATCCGCCATGGGTATGTGGCTCAACCGAACGAGGATCGATGGCATAAAATTCCGACGCCGGCCTTTGGCGGGATTGCTATTTTTTTCTCATTCCTGATTGCTCTCTTTGTTGTCCAAGCCAGTGAAGGGTTGAATCCTTTTTTGTGGGCTTTTTTAATGGGGTCCGGCATGATGTTTGTCTTGGGATTGCTGGACGATTTTCTTCATATTCAACCGTATTCCAAGCTGATCGGGCAGATCATTGCCACCTCGTTTATTCTGATGAATGAATTGGGATTTGATATTCCCTCCTTCCCTTTGTTGGGAGTGTTTCTCACATTTTTATGGATTGTGGGCATCACCAATGCCTTCAATTTGTTGGATAACATGGATGGTCTTTCCGCCGGAACGGGAGCCATTGTGGCTCTGTGCCTTTTGTGTGCTGGTCTCATGACGGGCAATGAATTAGTCGCTATCTGTGCAGCCGGATTGTGCGGAGCCCTGATCGGATTTTTACGCTTTAATTTTTATCCCGCTAAAATATTTATGGGAGATTCCGGGAGTCTGTTCCTTGGATTTAGTTTAGCGACGCTAGCGATTACCGGAAAAGGTGAGTACTCCACCAATATATTTTTTGCCATTCTCATTCCAGTTCTCGTCTTGGCTGTTCCCATTTTTGATACGACGTTTGTCGCGTTATTGCGACTCTTTAATGGAAAAGCCATTTCTCAAGGTGGACGCGATCATACGTCCCATCGGTTGGTCGCCTTCGGCCTTTCCGAAAAAACTACTGTTCTTCTTTTTTATGCCATGAGCCTGGTTTGTGGGGTTGTTGCCCTTCTGGGATTGAAATTTAGCATGTTGTATCCTTCTATCCTGGCAATTCTTATTGTGATCGTGTTCTGTTATTTCGGGGTCTTTTTAAGCGGAATTGTTGCCTACGGAGAAAAGGCGGAACAATTGGTCAATGTGTCCAGGGGATTTCGCTTGAATCTTTTTTTAATGCATAAAAAGCGGATTGGAGAAGTGATCGTTGATAGTATTTTGATCTGTGGGTCCTTTGCTTGCGCGTTTATTATTCGTTTCGATGGCCTTCCTTCGGAATATGTTCAAGCCATTGTTCACGGTATTCCCTTGTTGTTGCCCTTAAAGCTTGGAGTATTTTTCTATTTTGGGCTCTATCGGGGACTTTGGCGTTATGTGGGAATGCAGGATCTTCTGAATATTCTCAAGGCGGTCACCGTAGGGGGCTTGATTAGTGTGGTCGTGATGGTGATGGTCTTTCGTTTTGAAGGGTATCCTCGATCCGTGTTTGTTATTGACTGGATGATTCTTCTGTTGGCTGTCACCGGAGTGCGAGTCCTAGTGAAATTTTTCGAACAATATTTAGGATATTTGGCCGAACCCAAGGGGAAACGGGTGCTCATTGTGGGAGCTGGAGATACGGGGGAAATAGCCCTTCGCGAGATGAAAAGTCAACCGCAACTTGGTTATCTGCCTGTGGGATTTATTGACGATGATTCAAAAAAGTGGGGTCATTCTATTCACGGGGTTCCCATTTTGGGCTCCATGCAGGATTTGGGGAAAGTGGTTTCAGACCATCGGATTGAAGAGGTTCTCATTGCCATGCCTTCGCCCAATGGGGCGTTGTTGGATGATCTCCTAAAAGATTGTCGGGAAATGGGTGTCGTGGTGAGGGTGAAACCGCAGAGTGTTTCTTGGGTGGAGCCAGCCTATGTTGGATAATTTTCAAGGTCATGCCATCGATGTGTGCAAGGCCTTGATAGGGAAGTCACGTGCATCCTTAAGGATTGTTCACGGCCAAGGGAATGTTCTATTGACTCATCCCTATCGTTCCGTTAAATAAGGCAACTTTTTACTCACATTTGGTTTGGGGGCGAAATGTCACATACAACCCAATACTTTGCAGAGGTCATGCAGATCGCCGAGCAAGTGGATTATGACATGGTCACGAAGATTGCTGAAGGATTGGCGATGCTTCGGGATCAGGGCGGCCGGCTTTTTCTCCTCGGGGTGGGGGGGAGTGCGGCAAATTGTAGCCATGCGGTCAATGATTTTCGGAAGTTGTGTAGAATTGAGGCGTATTCTCCGGTTGATAATGTCTCTGAACTCACGGCGCGAACCAATGATGAGGGTTGGAATACGGTTTTTGCCGAATGGCTCAAAACCAGTCGTGCCAATAATCAGGATGCGTTGTTTGTCATGTCGGTAGGGGGAGGAGATGCAGAGCGTCAGGTTAGTGTCAATCTGATTCATGCGATTGATGAAGGCAAAAAACGAGGTCTCAAGCTTTATGGTGTGGTTGGGCGTCAAGGCGGATATACCCAGAAAATGGGTGATGCCGTGGTGGTGATTCCGACTGTCAACCCGAATCACGTGACGCCTCACACCGAAGCGTTTCAAGCTGTAGTATGGCATTGCTTGGTTTCTCATCCAAAACTGCAAATGCTTGGAACCAAGTGGGAGACTGTCGGAGCATCAGGATAATGCGTTCTCTATGAAACAAGCGGTTTTTCTCGATCGTGACGGAGTTATCAATGATGCCATCATTCGAAACGGAAAACCGTATGCTCCAACAACATGGGAGGAGTTTAAAATTTTCCCCGAAGTTCCAGGAGCACTTCAGACTTTGGCCCAGGCGGGTTTTCTTCTGATTGTGGCGACGAATCAACCAGATGTGGGTCGGGGGCTTATTCGTAGAATGCTCGTGGATGACATGCATCGACAGTTAATGGAGACGTTTCCGTTAGATGATATTCGAGTGTGTTATGACACAGAAGAGTCGGGGAGTCCTTATTATAAACCGAGGCCGGGCATGTTATTGGAGGCGGCCAAAGAATTTGGTGTAGATCTGTCGAAAAGTTATATGGTGGGAGATCGATGGCGGGACGTCGGGTGTGGGCTGGCTGCGGGATGTTTTACGATATGGATTGATCGAGGATATACCGAGCCCGTTCGTTATGAACCCCATGCCACGTGTGGAAATTTGCAGGAGGCGGTTTCAATCATACTTGAGCATTCCCGTGTTTAACCTTATGCCAAGGAGAGGCGTAGTCTATGTCCACATCAAAATTGCAGATCAAGATTTTTGCAGATGGGGCGGATTTGGACGGGATGAAAGCAATGGCCAAAAACCCGTGGATTCGTGGGTTTACGACCAACCCAACGCTGATGAGAAAAGCTGGCGTGACGGATTACCACGCCTTTGCCCGTGATGTTCTTGACCATATCACGGATCGTCCGGTCTCCTTTGAAGTCTTTGCGGATGAGTTTCAGGAGATGGAAGACCAAGCGATGGAAATTGCATCCTGGGGACGGAATGTTAATGTGAAAATTCCGGTCATGAATACGAAACGGGAATTCTCCGGCCCTTTAATTCGCCGATTGTCTCATCAAGGGGTCCAACTGAATATTACGGCCGTGATGACGCTGGAGCAGGTCTCGGCCATTGCGGATTGTTTGTCTGATGGGACTCCGGCCATCGTGTCGGTATTTGCGGGGCGAATTGCCGATACGGGTGTGGACCCATTGCCAATCATGAGGGAAGCCATTCACGTTCTACAGGGCAAACCCAATGCCGAATTACTATGGGCCAGCCCGAGGGAAGTCTTGAATGTCGCGCAGGCCAATGATGTTGGCTGTCATATTATTACGGCGACCAACGACATTTTGAACAAATTGGCTCTGTTTGGAAAAGATCACACGGATTATTCACTGGAAACCGTGCAAATGTTTTATAAGGACGCGTCCGCTGCCGGGTTTACCATTCCGGATTCCCGACAACGATTATCGGCTTGAGTCTTCAGACCTCAACAACATGGAGTGGCGATGATGAAACATGTTTTGATTACGGGGGGGGCGGGGTACGTGGGGACCCTTTTGGTTCCTCAGTTACTGCAAACGGGTTGGGATGTCACGGTCTACGATACGATGTTTTACGGTTGTGAATTGTCTCCACAACCGGGGTTGCGCATTATGGAGGCCGATATCCGTGATACGGAGACATTCCGAAACGCCTGCAAGGGGGTCGATGCCGTCATTCATTTGGCCTGTATTTCCAATGATGCCGGGTTCGAACTTGATGAGGATTTAAGTGAACACATCAATTTTCGTTGCTTTGAACCGTTAGTCCTAGCTGCCAAGAGCCAAGGCGTGAAGCGGTTCATTTATGCCTCGTCATCTTCGGTATACGGATATTCTGAAGCTCCACGCGTGACCGAAGACCATCCCTTAGTCCCGTTGACTCTCTACAACAAATTTAAGGGGTTGTGTGAACCGTTGCTCTTTAAGCACCAAGATGAAAATTTTGTGTGTGTAACCATTAGGCCCGCGACAATTTGCGGGTTTAGCCCGCGGCAACGCCTGGATTTGTCCGTGAATATTCTGACAAATCATGCGGTCAATCGGAATACCATTACCGTTTTCGGGGGCGATCAGCAACGTCCAAACTTGCATATTCAGGACATGTGCGATTTGTATCAGTTATTACTCAAGTTGCCGGATGACAAGATTGCGGGAGAGATTTTCAACGCCGGATATCAAAATCAATCCATTGCCGATATTGCCCACATCGTCAAAAAGGTAGTGGAGGAGGAATTTCCCGAAAAAGGCGATATTCCCATTGTGCGGACGCCGACCAATGACAATCGGTCGTACCGAATCACGTCGGATAAAATCGCGGAAAAATTGGGATTTCGACCGCAACGGACCATTGAGGATGCCGTCCGTGACCTTTGCCGGGCCTTCAAGGAAGGAAAAATCCCTAACAGTCTCACAGATGATCGTTATTTTAATGTGAAAGTCCTGAAGCAGCGGAAGGTTGCTTGATGTCTACGAAACCGCTGGCAGTAGTCACCGGTGGGGCGGGTTTTATTGGGAGTCATATGGTCGATAGGCTTCTGGAGGAAGGCTATCGGGTCCATGTCATTGATAATTTGGTCGGAGGGCGAGAGGCCAATTTGGCTCATCATGGCCATGTTGCTGATCTGGTACTCGATCAACGGGATATTCGCCATTTAGATCCGAATGACTCACTGGTTCGTGGCGCACAGCTGGTTTTTCATTTTGCCGGTATTGGAGATATCGTTCCGTCTATTGAGCAGCCAGTGGAATATATGTCTACCAATGTCCAGGGGACGGTTCGGGTTCTGGAGGCTGCTCGAAATGCGGGAGTCAGTAAATTCGTTTATGCCGCCTCTTCCTCCTGTTATGGATTGGCTTCAGTGCCTACATCGGAAGGTCATGCCATTGCTCCTCAATATCCCTACGCGCTCAGTAAATATTTGGGAGAGGTCACGGCCTTTCACTGGCATCAGATTTACAGATTGCCGGTCAATTCCATCAGGATCTTTAATGCCTATGGAACGCGATCCCGAACGTCGGGAGCCTACGGGGCCGTTTTTGGAGTGTTTTTGCGGCAAAAGATTGCGGGGACCCCATTCACGGTTGTTGGAGATGGTACCCAAAAACGGGACTTTCTCTATGTCACTGATGTGGCCAAGGCCTTTTGGCTTGCAGGCATTACCGGGCTAACCGGACAAATCTGGAATTTGGGCGCGGGGAATCCTCAATCGGTCAATCGTCTTGTTGAATTGTTGGGGGGAGAGGTTGTCTATGTTCCCAAGCGACCGGGAGAGCCTGATTGCACATGGGCCGACATCCATAAAATCCAAAAGGATTTGGGATGGAGTCCGGCGGTCTCTTTTGAAGAAGGGGTGCAGCGGATTCTGGACCAAATCGACTACTGGAGAGAGGCTCCGTTGTGGTCTCCGCACACCATAGCCGAAGCAACCAAAACGTGGTTTCAATTCCTTGGGGAGCGATGACGCCTATGCTGGCATCCTTAATGAAACAATATCGCCATAAGATTAAAAATGCAGAGGAGTTACAGGTGGCGATTGGGCCAAGGCCCCGGAAGAAAAAGGTCATCATGTGCCATGGTGTGTTTGATGTTGTACACCCTGGGCATTTGAGACATTTGATTTATGCCAAAAGTAAGGCTCCGATCCTGGTGGCTAGCTTGACGGCAGATGTGCATATCGCAAAAGGACAACATCGGCCCTATGTGCCGCAAGATCTCCGTGCCCTGAATCTTGCCGCCTTTGAAGTGGTGGATTATGTCTTGGTCGATTCGGAGCCGACACCGTTGAAAAACTTGCTTCAGATTCAACCGGATTTTTTTGCCAAGGGGTATGAATATAACGCCAATGGGGTCCATCCCAAAACGCAGGAGGAATTGGACGCGCTTCAATCCTATGGAGGGAAAATGATTTTCACTCCAGGAGATATCGTGTATTCCTCAACCAAGCTCATTGATCTGGCCCCGCCCAGTATTAAAATTGAAAAGCTCCTGACCCTGATGGAATCCGAGGGGATTACGTTTCAAAACCTTCGTGAGGCCCTCATGAATTTGAAAGGGAAATGTGTGCATGTTATCGGGGATACGATTGTCGACAGTTATACTCAAACAGCGATGATCGGGGGGCAAACCAAAACGCCGACTATGAGCGTTCTGTTCGAAGGGAAGACGGACTATATCGGGGGGGCAGGAGTGGTCGCCAAACATTTGCGCGCGGCCGGGGCTCGGGTTATTTTTTCAACGGTTTTGGGAGAGGATCCCCTCAAAGAATTTGTCCTTGAGGGATTAAAAGAGTCGGATGTCGATTGTCGGCCCATTATCGATCCCACACGACCCACGACCAATAAAAACGCTATTGTGGCTGAAGGGTATCGGCTCTTGAAAGTGGATACCGTGGATAACCGCACGATTTCGGATGAAATTGTCGGGGAGCTATCGGATTCGATTTCCCGCACAGCCTGTGATGCCTTGGTCTTCAGCGATTTTCGTCATGGGATTTTTAATCGTCGAACCATTCCTCAATTGATCGAGGCCATTCCTCAGGGGGCTTACAGAGTCGCCGACAGCCAAGTGGCCAGCCGGTGGGGAAACATTACTGAATTTCAGGGTTTTGATTTGATTACTCCGAATGAGCGGGAGGCCCGTTTTGCGTTAGCGGATCAAGATTCAGGAGTGAGGCCTTTGGCTGCACGGTTATTTGAGGCCGCCAAATGCCGGTTACTAATCCTCAAGTTAGGCGATCGGGGTGTGTTGACATGTCGTGGGGGCGATCATGAAGCGCTGGAATCCTATTTTGTCGTAGATAGTTTCGTGGAACGATTGGCCGACGCCGTGGGGGCAGGGGATGCCTTGTTAGCCTATTCCACGTTGACGATGGTGGCCACGCGGTCGGAAGTGATGGCCACGATTCTGGGATCGATCGCCGCAGCATGTGAATGTGAATTGGATGGGAACATCCCAATTCGCCCAGAGGATGTCATGAAAAAAATTGATGCAGCCGAACGCATGGCCCACTATCAATAAATATCTATGCGTTGTATTGTTGTTGGTCTCGGGATTCAAGGCTATAAGCGGCGCAAGCATGCGGGGGAAGATTTTGTCTGCGCCGTGGACCTGGTGAACCGGGAAGCGCAATATCGGACGGTCGAAGAAGTGCCGCTTGCCAGTTATGATGCGGCGTTGGTTTGCACACCTGATGAACCGAAAGTCGATCTTCTGACTTATCTCCTGAGAAATGGGAAACATGTGTTGGTTGAAAAGCCGCTTTGGGCGAAAGATGATGATGCGATTTGCACGTTGGAACACATTGCGAAACAACAGGGAGTGGTGTGTTATACGGCATATAACCATCGTTTCGAACCCCATTTTCAGCGTATGCGAGATCTAGTGGCTTCGGGAGCATTAGGGGCGTTGTATCATTGCCGGATGTTTTACGGAAACGGCACGGCACGATTGGTCAGGGATTCCCAATGGCGTGATCAGGGTGCCGGAGTGCTTCCGGATTTAGGATCTCATTTGCTGGACACCGCTCGATTTTGGTTTGGAAAATCGATCGGGGATTTGCAAGTGATGTCTGTGAACTGTTTTGAAAATCAAGCTCCTGATCATGTCATCATCGGTGCCTCGGGAGCCAAGCCGACCCTTGAATTGGAAATGACGTTATTAAATTGGAGAAATCATTTCACCTGTGATGTATTCGCGGAAAAAGGGTCAGCGCATATCCAATCCTTATGTAAGTGGGGGCCGGCGACTTTTACCGTTCGGAAGCGGGTATTGCCAAGTGGACGTCCGCCCGAAGAGTCGGTGACCTTGGTAGAAGATGATCCGACATGGGCAATCGAATATCAGTATTTTAAGGAATTATGTCAAAAAAATGGGCCTGTCACCTTGGAAACGGATCGCTGGTTGAATGAGGCGCTTAGGACATTGGGAAACGAGGCGTTAGGGAGGATAACCGGTCCATGAAGCCTGTGGTGGGATATGCCGGGATGACTCATTTGGGAATCAATTCTGCTGCGGCATCCGCCGCTCGAGGTTTTCACACGGTCTGTTTCGATACAGATAGTGAGCGGATCAATCAACTGACGCAGGGGAACATTCCTGTCAGTGAGCCGGGTTTGGATGAATTGGTGGTCTCACAGAAAACTAGGTTGACCTATTCCTCTCAGCCTGCTGTGTTGACTCAATGCCAGGTCGTGTATATTGCGGCCGATGTGGCCACGGATGATGAGGGCCGAAGCGATCTCAGGGATATTCATCATTTGATTGGTACCGTCATTTCTCATCTCTCCCCATCCGCTATTTTGGTCATTCTTTGTCAGGTTTCTCCTGGGTTTACGAGAAAAGTGTCCTGGCCCGCAGACCGCTTGTTTTATCAAGTGGAAACCCTGATTTTTGGCCGTGCTGTGGAACGGGCGATGTCCCCTGAACGGTTTATCATTGGGTGCCAAATGCCTGAACGGGAATTGCCTCAATCTTATCAGGATTTTCTGATGGCGTTCGGGTGTCCGATTTTGCCCATGTCCTATGAGAGCGCGGAATTGGCGAAGATTTCAATTAATTGTTGTCTCGTCGGGATGATTAGCGTGGCCAATACGCTGGCCGAGGTATGCGAGCGGATTGGGGCTGATTGGCATGAAATTGTTCCAGCTCTGCGGCTAGACAAACGTATCGGGCCCTATGCCTATATTAGTCCTGGCTTGGGGATAGCCGGAGGAAATCTTGAGCGCGATTTAGCGACGGTCTGCCGTTTGGCCGAAGAGCACGGAACCGACGCTGAGGTTGTTCGAGCATGGATTCATAACAGCCGCTATCGGAAGGACTGGGTCTTGCGTGTGTTGCATTCGAACGTTCTGAACTATTGTCCCCAGCCCAGAATTGCCGTGCTCGGTTTGGCGTATAAGGAAAATACCCATTCGATTAAAAACTCCCCTTCATTAGCTCTGATCACCCATTTGACAGATTGGCCCATTCAAGTATTTGATCCGGTCGTCCAGGCGTCCGCGGTGAGTCATCCAGATTGCGCTCAGGCGAATTCCCCTGTCGAGGCCGCTCGTAATGCCGATGTGCTCATTCTTATGACTCCATGGGCAGAGTTTAAGGCGATCAAGCCAGCTGACCTCTGTCAGGTCATGCGGGGAAGGACGATCATTGATCCCTTTCAAGTTTTGCCTGGACGGGAATGCGAGGCTGTTGGGTTTACATATATTTCATTGGGTCAACCGCCACGCGACGTAAAATAATGAGGTAGGAGGCTTCACGGCGCTAACCATGCTTGTTCATCATCATTCCACACCAACGCTTCCCACTCGTGTCGTGGTCCTTGGAGCCGGAGGATTCGTGGGGGGAGCGATTGTCAGACGGTTGTTGGCAGATCGCATTGCCGTGCTTCCCCTGACCAGGAATGACGTGAATTTGATGGAAGCAGACGCTTGCGAAAAGCTGAGAGCTATCCTGCGGCCGACGGATTCCCTGGTGTTTGTGTCGGCCGTTGCCCCTGCCAAAACAGTCCCGATGCTGATGCAAAATCTTCGTATGGCGGAAGTGGTCTGTGAAGTCCTCTCATCCATGACGGTTGACCATCTTGTCTATGTCAGTTCGGATGCGGTGTATGCCGATGATGCGAATCCCGTCAGGGAGTGTTCTCCTATTGCCCCCACAACGCTACATGGGTTGATGCATGCCGCTCGCGAACTCATGCTCAAGTCATCCACACAGGCTCCTGTAGCCTGTCTTCGGCCTACTCTCATTTATGGATCTCTGGATCCGCATAACGGATATGGTCCCAACCGGTTTCGCCGGCAAGCAGCCAAGGGGGAATCAATTCAGATTTTCGGGGAGGGAGAGGAACAACGGGATCATGTGTTGGTCGATGATGTGGCCCGTGTGGTTTCTCTTGTGGTGGCCGCCAGAAGTTCAGGGGCATTAAATGTGGTGACCGGAGTGTCTACCTCTTTTAAACGGATCGCCGATATGATCGCCAGCCAATTTGGAGTCGACGTGGTGAGTCAGCCTAGGCCGGGACCCAGGCCACATTTATTGCACCGGTTTTTTGACATTACCCAGATCCATAAAGCTTTTCCCACGTTTCAGTGTACTCCCTTGGAGCAAGGGTTGGAGCAGGCACGAAAGGGAGCGGAATAAATGGCGGAAGTCGATCTTTTGGCAAAGCTTCCCAAGGGGAAACGAAAAATCACTCAACGGGCGGAAGCCAAGAATCCGGAGGTGATTGCAAAATCAAGGGAGTATGGCGAGTTATATTTTGACGGTCCCAGGACGTATGGGTATGGAGGGTACCGTTATGATGGCCGGTGGATTCCTGTGGCTGAAGATATGGTCAAACATTTTCAGCTCAAGGCTGGACATCGAGTCTTGGATGTGGGATGCGCCAAAGGGTTTTTAGTCAAAGATTTAATGAGTGTCTGTCCTGGGTTGGAAGTCTTTGGGTTGGATCTTTCGGAATATGCCTTGATGCACTGTGAGCCAGAGGTGATCGGACGGCTGCATTGGGGAAATGCGATGAAGCTGCCTTTTCCCGATAAAAGCTTCCAAGCGGTGATTTCGCTCAATACGATTCATAATCTCGAACGGGCCGATGCCCTTACGGCCATTCGGGAGATCGAACGTCTGGCTCCGGGGAAGGGGTTTATCCAGGTCGATTCCTATCGAACCCCTGAAGAAAAAGCGGTGTTTGAAGATTGGGTACTGACCGCCAAATTTCATGATTATCCTGAAGGGTGGGTCAGGCTGTTTCAGGAAGCCGGCTATACGGGAGATTGGTATTGGACTATTGTGTGACGAATAACGGTGAACGTGTAAAAATCTTGGAGAGGCCATCATGAAAACATATGCAGTGCTGGGGGGAGGCGGATCTTTCGGTATCCATACGGCCTTATATTTACTGGAACATGCGAATCCCAAAAAGGTGATTGGAGTGGGTCGCAATCCGCTACGTCCAGAACCCTTTTCGCTGAATGTCGATCAACATCCGAATTATGCCTATTATGCGTATCATGTGACGTATGAATTGGATCTTTTGCTGGAACTATTGGATAGGGAAAAACCTGAGGTCATCATTAACTATGCCGCACAAGGAGAAGGAGCGGTTTCCTGGAAGCATTCATGGAGATTTTTTGAGACCAATTCCATGGGATTGGCCCGTTTGGTTGAGGAGTTGATGAAACGTCCATGGTTGGAGCGATTTATCCAGATTGGGACTTCCGAAATGTATGGGTCGGTGGAGCACGCCACGAATGAAGATGAGCCGATCAAGCCGACGAGCCCCTATGCAGCTTCCAAAGTAGCTTTTGATATGTATTTACTGTCCGTGCATCGTTTCCTGAAGTTTCCCATGAATATCATTCGTCCCTCCAATGCCTACTGTCCCGGACAGTTGTTGCATCGAGTGATTCCGCGAGCGGTTGTGAGTGGCTTAAGCGGAAAAAAACTTCCTCTTCATGGTGGAGGGCGGGCGGAAAAGTCCTATATTCATGCGCGGGATCTGGGTCGTGCCATCCATTTAGTGGCCGACAAGGCTCCATTAGGCACCATCTATAATGCGGGTCCTCCACAGCCGATCAGCATTCGGGCTCTTGTCGAAAAAACCGCGCAAGCGCTGGACATGAAATTTGAAGACCTGTGTGAAATGACCGGTGATCGATTAGGTCAAGATTCACGGTATTGGTTGGATTCCTCGGCTATTAAACAGGCGGTGGGATGGGAACCCCAGATCAGCCTTGAGGAAGGCCTCAGAGAGATGGTGGACTGGGGCAAGAAATATCTCCCCCAATTACAGAAGTGGCCGATGGATTACGTGCTACGAGGCTAATTCATCATGGATTGTGAGGATGGAAACGATGATCACCACTCTTGAGCAACGCTTTGATGTGGCGGCAGGTCGACGGCGATGTCTCCGGTATCGTCAAAGAATTTTAGAGATTTCTCAACAGGTGACCGCCTTGCATGTGGCTCCGGCATTTTCCTGTTTGGAAATGGTGGACCTGATTTATCATGGTCTTATGCGAAATCCTGGGAACCGTTCTCATGCCGGAACCCCAGATAGTTTTTTAATGTCAAAAGGACATGGGTGTTTATCTCAGTATGTCATCCTGGAAGAATTAGGAGTCCTGGCCAACTCAGATCTGCAACGCTATTGCACTCCGATTGGTCAGCTGGGAGCGCATCCCGATTTTGGTGTTCCAGGGATTGAGGCTTCAACGGGTTCTCTGGGGCATGGCATGGGTATCGCAACCGGGATGGCCTATGCCGACCGAATCAAAGGGGATGATCGCGCTGTCTTTGTCGTGCTGTCCGATGGGGAACTCCAGGAAGGGTCCACATGGGAGGCGATCATGATGGCGGCCAATTTGAATCTGCACAATCTGATCGCTTTTGTCGATTTGAACGATTTTGGCGGATTGGCAAGGATGAGTGAGGGACATCCGGCCTTTTATCCGGTCTTGGATAAAATCCAGGCTTTTGGATGGGAAGCCATTGAGGTGAATGGCCATGATGCCGGTGCCATGTATGAGGGATATTGCCGGCGATCTCGGACTCAACCTTTTATGATTGTGGGAAAAACCGTAAAAGGCAAAGGGGTATCGTTTATGGAGCATGTTCCGATCTGGCATTACCGGTCTCCGAATAAGGAAGAATATGCCAAGGCCCTTGGAGAGTTAGGCGAGGTCTCGTCGTGAGAAATATGTTTGCAGATACCTTTTACGAAGCTGGGAAACGGGAAAAGCGCTTAGCGGTTGTGGTAGCCGATATTTCTCCTGCCGGGTCAATCCAGAAATTTCGGGAGGATTTTCCAGACCGGTTTGTGAATACCGGAGTCTCGGAGCAAATTATGATTGGTATGTGTGCCGGGATGGCTCTCCGAGGCCTGCAACCCTTTGCGTATACGATTGCCACCTTTACCCTCTTCCGTCCTTTTGAATTCGTGCGAGATGATCTGTGCTACCAAAATTTACCTGTGACTGTGGTCGGCATTGGTGGCGGAGTGACCTATTCCACTCTGGGGGGAACCCATCATGCGATGGAAGACGTGGCCGTGGCCGGGGCTATTCCAAATCTGTCTATTATCGCCCCATGTGACCCGGCTGAAACAAAAGCGGCGACGTTATGGTGTGCGGACCAAACGCGTGGTCCTATTTATCTTCGGCTGGGAAAGGCCGGAGAACCTGATTTGACTGAAATGGCTACCCCTTGGATATTTGGAAAGCTTCGCTATCTCAAGCAGGGAGAGGACCTCTGTATTTTCAGTTATGGGCCGATCATGAAGTTGGCTCTTCAAGTGGCGACGGCCTGCGAGGAGAAAGGGAGCAGTGTGTCCGTAATTTCCGTACATACCTTAAAACCGCTGGATCGTGAAGGAATTGCGAATGCTTTGTCCCGACATAAACGAGCGGTGGTCATTGAAGAATGCGTGCCTCACGGTGGGTTGGCTGGACAGGTCAAGGAAATTGCCTGTGACGAACGTATGGATTGCCCTATTCATGCCTTTACGCTTCGTGATGAATTTATTCATTGCTATGGGAGTCATGCCGATTTGCTCGCTGCGCATGGGTTGGATCTGCATACGATTTTGACAAGGTTACAAGGTTAACAGTGGCCTGATGGCTCAACCGATTCCGACGATCACGCTGCATACGACCAAGCTGGCGGTTCATGGCGGTACGCCTGTCCGAACCCTTCCCATGCCTTTCCGTGAAGCGCTTGGACCAGCCGAAATGAAGATGATCGAGCAGGTACTGGGTTTTTATCGGGATCAACGTTGTGATCCCGGTTATCAAGGGACCTTTGAGAAGATGTATACCGAGGCGTTTGTCGCCATGATGGATGGGGGATATGCCGACGCCGTGGCGACGGGAACGGCGGCCCTGTTTGTCTCGATTGCGGCTCTTGAGCTTCCCAAGGGGAGTGAAATTTTGGTGTCGCCCCTGACGGATCCTGGAACGATTAGTGCCATTATTCTGAATGGGTATGTTCCGCGCCTGATGGATAGCATGCCAGGCAGTTATAATGTCGGAGTTGAACAGTTTCTTGAACGGATTAATGCCAATACCAAGGCCGCGGTGGTCGTCCATGCGATTGGACAAGCTTGTGATATTCCGGCCATTGTGTCGGAAGCGCACGCCCGTGGGATCAAGGTTGTGGAAGATTGCAGTCAGGCCCACGGGGCCAAGATACGGGGCAGGCCCGTGGGAACATTTGGAGATATCGCTGCCTTTTCGACGATGTATCGGAAAGCCCATATGACCGGAGCCTCCGGAGGGGTGGTTTATTCCCGTGATCTTAATGTATTCCGTCTGGCCTTGGCGCATGCCGATCGTGGAAAGCCAAGATGGCAAACGGGATTTGATGATCGTAATCCCAATGAATTTCTCTTTCCCGCATTAAATTTACATACCGATGAAATCTCCTGCGCTATTGGGTTAGCTTCATTGGGGCGGCTCACTGATACCATTGTTCGTCGGTTGACATTTGTTTCGGGGGTATCAGCCAGGGTGCTCGATGAATCCAACGCCTGTCGTCCCTATGGATATTCACCGAGTGATTCCCCATTTATTTATCCCATCATCGTGGATGAGAGCCGTCTTCGTTGTCGTAAATTGGAATTCGCCAAGGCCATTGAGAAGGAAGGTATCGGGCTCAATCCGCATTACCAATACCTGGTGTCTGAATGGCCATGGGTGCAACCCTATTTATCCGACCAGTTTCCTTGTCACAATGCCAAGACGATTCGGGATCAATCCTTTAATCTGTACTTGAACGAGCGGTATGGGGAGCAGGAGATTGAGGATGTGATCCGTGCCATTTCAAAAGTGGAGCAGTATTACCACGCATGAGCAGGTAGCAAAGGGGGCCCATTCAACGCATGCATGCTGGATGGCAGAATGGATCCCTCTTCACATTGGCCATCGTACTGACCATTCTATTCGTGGTCCTGGCAAAAGCCATGATGAAGCCCTTACGAACGTCAGTTGATCTTCAGGCCTTTCGGGCTGAAAATTCCCTGTTTGAGTCACATCCTCGCCTAGGGTTTAGGCCAAAGTCACGGGCCAAGGTCATGGAGCATGTAGGCTCCACAGATGTGGTCGTCCGTACGGATGATCGGGGTGCCCGAATCTCCGTGAAGGGCACTGCCCACTCGCCTCATCGTCGGATATTGGGAGTTGGATGCTCGCAAACCTGGGGATTTGGTGTCCAGAACGAAGACACGTTTTTGGCAAAAGTCGGGAGCGCTTTAGATCTGGCGGTGGATAATTTTGCCGTATCCGGATTTGGCGGGACCGGTGCTTTCCTGCAAGTGGAAGAACACCTCATGTTGCAGCCGGAGGTGGTTATTTATGGGTTATGGGAAGACCATATCAATCGGAATGTCACGCAATGTCTGGAAGATGCCAGTCCGGTATGCGTGGAACGTCCCTATCTCGCAGTGGAGGAAGACCAAACTTTCCATATGCGGATGCCAAGTTCCAATGTTGAAAACCTGGATTTGCTCAGACGGTATTATCTTGAAACATCAGAACACACGGATCAGTATCGGAGTTTTGCGTCGGATGTCAGATGGGTGGCCTATGACCTCTGGGCCAAGGGAAAAATTCTGATTTCTAAGTTATCGACCCGGCAAATGAGCCACACTCAAAAAATACAAGGAATGCAATATATCCTGAAAAACATGAATCGGGCGGTCGAGTCCTATGGAGGACAATTGGTGGTGGTTTGGATTCCACTGTATTTTTCAACGGAGATTCACGCTCCCCCGGATGAGTTTGTCGTCTTATCTCAACAAGAGGGGTTTCTTCTTGTTGATATGAGTGGTCCGTTTCAGGACATGATTGAGCAGGGCAGACCCATTGCCTTGCCGACTGATGGGCATATGAATCCGGATGCGCACGCGGAAATTGCGAAGGCAATTACGAAATTATTGGAAGAGCGACTATCTCTTATTGCTGCCTCTTGAGGCTCCCCTCGAGTGGGGAGAGGACTGAGAAAGGAAGAAGGCACCGGAAATGATCTTAGGAAATATGCTGGGAATGGATGGAATTTTGCTCGATGATTTTCATCATGGCGGTGAATTCACGCTCGATAACCGGGAGGGAGTCATCCTCCCAAACCAGTTTTTGATAGGGCGTGGCAAAGGGTAATTGGCCTCCTATCTCAAATCCCAAGGAGGCAATGAGTGCTTCCGTGGTTTGTGGAACGGAGGCTGTCACAAGTTTGAAAATCAGTACACGTGTTTGTTTGTTGAGTGCGCACATAAACATGGGCCCGTTATTCACGCCGAGATTCAGTTCGCTCAGTTCGTACAGGGCCATTCGCAGGGGAACATTCCATGAGGCTTCTCGAAATATTTCGAGACCTTCTAATTCGGTGGGTAAAGGATTGAGGGTCCCTTCCGTATCAAGGATGAAAACTGGAAGGAACCGAGTCTGATCGAGTCTGGCGGCAAATGCCGCCCAATCACGAATATTACTGTTGCGCTCTCTCATGAATTCGTAGTCGCGAAGGGTGATGGTGATGAGCTTTCTGTCCCGCAGGCGAGTGTTGGCCCACCGTTGGAGATAACGAAGCCCTTGCGCAGGGCTTTGCAAGTGGCTCACGGTATCCTGATGAGGGGAGGGGGATGTCGTTTTTAGTAATTCCGAGGGGTGATGAGAGACCGGCAATGTGGGTTCGTAATGTTCTGGATAGCGAATGGGTGGGGTGCCTTGAAAAAACCATTGGACGGAAGGACGGGAAGGTAAAACGGAATAGCCTGAAAATCCCCGAGTGAGGCTAAAAATAGGAAGCACGATATTATGGAGGCGCCACATTCGGGCCTCAGTGTCAATGGTGGTTTCATAATGGGCACGCTCTTCACGGAAACCATGAAAGGTTCCTGGAACGATAATAAAATGAAGCCGCGGGAGTCCAAGTTGATGGCGGCGACGGTCAGCGGCCACAGCAAACCAACTGGCATCGAACGTAACGGGAGCCACTTGGAGATCATAAAACGCATAGAGAGTGTGAGCGTCCCAGAGATTGGGTTGTAATGGTTGGAGCAGTGCTCTTTTTGGGTACAACACCCCTCCAATGATTTTTCTGACACAGGCGTGGATCTTCCGTCCCCAGTCAGAATGCGGGGTTCGATAACGGAGACGTCGTAAAATCCAGCTTAGCCCTTCGGTCTGAAGGGTATCCCACAGGCTGGTTAAACGAGGGGCAGGGTGAGAAGAGGATGGTTCTTCATGGTTGGACATATAGACCCAGTGGCTGGAATGAGATGGAAGGTTTCTGCGGAGATGGTTCTTTGATAGAAAACGAATCGTCAACGATAAGAAAAGACTAACAAGGAGATAAAAGGTTGTCAAAAGAGTTTGTTGATGAATGGGAGGGGATGATTGTCGCGGACCACTGATGCGCCCGGGTCTACCGAGGCGGTCTCAACAAATTCCCTGGCCGGATCAGAGACGGTCGTCCTCCGTCCATTTTATTTTATTGTCGTGTTTTGGGGAAAAGTTTTTAGAGACTATTTGTGTGATTTTTGTTTGCCAAGTCTCCTGGCTCACGACAATATTCCCGCTATTGAGGAAGTGGGAGGCAGTAAGTTTCTTTTTTGTACGACCCCAAATGATTGGGACGCGTTGGAGAAAACCCCAATTTTTCATACACTCAAACAGTACATTGAGCCCTATTTCATTGAAATACCGCTGCCTCCTTCAGGAAAGTCCGGCTGTGAACATATGGGGGTCGGTCACAAGTTGGCGGCGCAAATGGCTTTTCGTGATAAGGCCTTTGGGGTGTTCCTGACGCCGGATTTGATGGTGTCGGATGGTACCGTTCGGGCGTTAAAACACTGTGCGCAGAATGGGTCAAAAGTCGTGCTGACGGCGGCCTTGAGATTCGGCGAAGAACCCCTGTTTGAAAATCTCCAGGCTTTGGGGGTGTTACCAACTGATCAGGCTCCCTCTCAAAGCGGATTGCCCCTCTCGATCTCCGGTCGGCAGTTAGTCAAGGCCGCCATCAAGAGTTTTCATAGTCAGACTCAACGGTATGAATGGGAGGCTCCATATTTTTCCAGTTTTCCGTGTGCCTGTTGGTGGGCGCTGCCCGATGAGGAAGGAGTGATCCTTCATTCCCTGAGCTGGGCTCCGTTGTTATGTGATTATGCCGCTGTGGATACCCATGATACGTCCACGTTTGATGTGTGGACATTGGATGGAGATTATATTTTTCAAAATTTTAAGAATGTGCATGATATGCATATTGTGAGGGATTCCGATGAAATGATGCTGGTCAGTTGGGCGCCTTTAGCCGATCGTCCGCAAAGTCTCACTCCGAATATCCTAAAAAGACTTCCGGTTGTCGGTGAATGGATTAAAGGCGGAATTCTGCGTGCGGCTCTCTTGAGTGGAATTTTTGATTCCCTGAAACAGCAAATTTTTTTCATTCCGGTTCGATGGCATGCCCGGGCACTCTCATCAAGTTGGACAGTTAAAGAAGCCGAATGTCGGCAAATCTTGTCTCGATATCTGGGGGATATCGCCGTGGAATCTCAGGGCCGATCTGGGCACAGGCAGGAATCGATGGCCAATGGACCATGGAATGGTCTCCAAGGCCTTGGATATCGTGCGCTTTTGATTCCCCTTGTGACTCTTGGGAGGATTTGGTTCATTGCTTCCAATCTGTTTCATGCCCGAAAGCGGTTGCAGGAGCGGATGCAAGAAGCGCTGGCTGGAGATGGAAATGCTCGCATGAGAATCCTTCAACGCATTATCACCGTGTGGAAAATTATCCGGGGAGTGCCCATGCGGCATTTTTAAGAGAGATATTTATCCGGCATGCCGGTCTAAGATGCAAAATCGTGGTGGATCATCGGAGGCCTTGGGGTCGTTCATGTGATCTGAAGGTTTTCGGGTTAACAACTCTTTTCTGATGCCTTGGGGGGACCAATGATTGTTCTGGGTTTACATGGCGGAGTCACGATCGGACAGCATGAACCCGCAGCTGCACTGGCGGTGAATGGCAGAATTGTGGCTCATTGTGAAGAGGAACGGTATCTGCGGATTAAGTCCTGCTACGGTTATCTCCCTCATCGCGCGATTAAGGCCTGTTTGGCTCAGGCCAACATTCGTTGGGAGGATATTGATTTGATCGTGACTCCGGGGTTGACGTATGACGATTTTTCCGCACGATGGAAAGACTATCTCCGTCATACCTTTGGTTCCTGCCCGCGTGTGGAATTGATCCATCATCAACACGCTCATGTGGCGACCGCTTTTTACGCATCCGGGTTGAATGAGGCGCTCTGCCTCTCCCTAGATGCCACAGGAGATGGAGCCTGCGGGATGTTGGCACATGCCACCAAACACGGTGGCGTCAAGATTCTTGAAACCATTCCCACTCATTCGTCATTGGGATATTTTTATACGCTGATGACCTATTATCTGGGATTTGAAGAGGGAGATGAATACAAAGTGATGGGATTGGCTCCCTATGGGAAGCCCACAATCGATCTATCTTCCATCGTACGGCCTGTGAAGGGGGGATGGGAATTCGATTGGTCATTCGTAAGGCAGGATCCGGCTCCCAAATCTCCTTTTGAGCCGGTCTATGCGAAAAAACTGCTTGATCTGTTGGGGCGCCCCAATCGTTGTCCCGGAGAACCAGTTGAGGATTTTCATCGAGATGTGGCCCGAAGCACGCAATGGGTGTTGGAGGAATGTTTATTGAGTGTGGTTGATGAGCTGCATCGCCGTGTGCCACAAGTCCGTCATTTATGTTTTGCCGGCGGAGTGGCTTTGAATTGTTCGGCCACCCGTCGGCTTCTCCATTCCGAGCATTTTGATCAGATTTATGTCCCACCGGTGGCATCCGATCGTGGGTTGGCCATGGGTTGTGCCTACCAAGGGGCGGTGATGGTGGGTGATACTCCGTGGCAGCTTTGGGATCCCTATCTCGGGTCGAACTATTCGAATACGGTGATTCGCCAGGAGTTGGAAGCAAACGGTTGTCGGTATAAGGAAATTGATGATCCAATGCAAGTGGGCGCGGATTTGCTGGCCAAGGAGAAGATTATCGGGTGGTTTCAGGGGCGATCGGAATCGGGGGCGCGGGCGCTAGGTAACCGGTCGATCTTGGCCAGTTGCGCCACGACCACTATTCGGGATTTGGTGAATGCCAGAATTAAATATCGGGAAGAATTTCGCCCTTTTGCTCCGTCAATTCTTCAGGAAGAAGTCTCCTCCTGGTTCGAGACGCATGGGCGGAAAGAATTTCCCTATATGACCTTTACTCTCGATGCGGTGGAATCGCAAGCCTCGAAAATTGCGGCTGTCGTTCATGTGGATGGGACAGCCAGGGTTCAGACGGTGAGTAGTTCCACGAATGAAATCTATTATGGTCTCATCAACAGCTACGCTAAGCAGAGTGGGGTGCCGGTCATTTTAAACACGAGTTTTAATCTGAAGGGCCAACCCATTGTGGAAACCCCTCGCGATGCGTTGATGACGTTTTATGGATGTGGTTTGGATGCGTTAATCTTGAATAATTTTATTGTCCAGAAGGACTAGGGTTCGGCATGCCTCCTGTGGTGGTCCAACAGGCGTTGAAACGTCTCGGTATCGAGCCGGATGGTGTATTGATGGTGCATAGCGCGTTTACCCAGTTGTCTCAGGATGGCTATGAACCCGCGTCAATTCTGAAGGCGATCGTAGATTACATGTACCCTGGAACCTTATTGATGCCGACCATGTCCTGGCGGTTCGTGAATGCCTTGCATCCGGTCTTTGACGAAAGACAAACCCCGTCTAATACGGGAATACTCACGGAACTGTTCCGGAAACAGTATGCGGCGGTTCGCAGTTGCCACCCGACACATTCTGTGGCAGGCATGGGGTCGTTGGCGACCAAATTATTGGCCTCCCATCATCTTGATGACACCCCGTGTTCCTCGAGAAGCCCGTTTGGTCTCCATGCTCAACATAATGGCTGGATTCTCATGATGGGGATTTCGATTGATTGTTGTACATTGGTTCATGCGGTGGAAGAGGCCATGGCTCCCGAGGTGTATCTCAAACCCGTTACCCAGCGGGAGGAATATCTCTGTCGGGATCGCCACGGCGTGGAGCGAACCGTATCCCTTCGACGCCATCAATTTCTTCCTCGGAATTATTTTCAGTTTCAGGATGAATTGGCTAGAGAAGGGACACTTCGTGTGACACGGATAGATAATACGATCTGTCGGGCTTTTAAGGCTGGCGATTTAGTCCGAGTGGTGAACGAACGTCTGAAGGGTTTGCCGGATGCCATTATCGCGAAACCGGGTGATCGCTACCGAATGATGTAATCAGAAGTCTACGGTTCGATGAATCTATCGTGGCGGCCAAAGTCCTCATGTATGGCGAAGAAGCATTTGGGGAAGAAGGATTTTTTGTCTGAAGGGGAATCAGGCTCAGTGAACATTTGTGGGAGAGGGTTGGATCATGACTCGGTCGACTCAGCGGATTTCCGCTAAAAGGTCAGAGGCGTCATTAGCTGTTGGCGATGCCGTAGCGGCCATTATTCGGATCGGTGAGGATGGGTATCTTCTCCAACACCGGGATAACCTTCCCCATATCTGGTATCCCGGACATTGGGGATGTTTTGGCGGCGCGGTTCATGACGGCGAAGATCCCCTGGATGCGCTTGTGCGGGAGCTTCATGAGGAAATTGAGTTTCAACCGACGAAAATTACCTATTTCTCTCGATTTGATTTTGACCTGGACCCAATCGGACTCCGGAGTTATTATCGAACGTATTACCTGATCACGATGTCTCCTGAAGAACGGGCTGCATTAGTTCTTCACGAGGGGGATGCGATTGATGTTTTTGATGGAAAAACGATTTTCGAGGAACTGTTGGTCACTCCCTATGATGCCTTTGCTCTGTTTCTTTTTCACCACAGGAACAGGTTGAGTGAGGATGCAGGAGGAGAGGGGATCAAGGAAACCACTCCGTGAGAGAGGAGAATCGTGGCCTTTGAAGATCCCGGTCAAGGATAATGGCCTCCGATTCAGTAATGGGCCATGCAATATGAAGATCCGGGTCATTCCAAGCCAAACCTCTTGCGGATGATGGGGCAAAAGGAGCACCTAGTTTAAAGATGACTTCGGTGTGATCAAGTAAGGTGCAATAGCAATGAGCGAATCCAACCGGAACAAAAACTTGATTCCAGGAGTCAGGTGCCAATTCGACTGTGACGTGTTGTCCGAATGTCGGGGAGCTTTTTCGGAGATCGATGTTCACATCTAGGATTTTCCCCTGGCAGACGCGGATAAGCTTGGCCTGTCCGTGTGGGGGGAGCTGATAATGAAATCCTCGAACCGTGCCTTTCCGAGGAGACACGCAGTGGTTTTCATGAATCACTTGAAAATAAATTCCCAATCGTTCAAAAAAGAGGCTGTTGAAAGTGGGCAGTACCACTCCCCTGATGTCTTGTTTCGGGTCGGCACGGAATATTTTGATGTCTGGAATGTTCAACGACTGAACTTGGAGACCTTCGACGATGATGCCGGGTTTCTCTTGAGGAAAAGAGGGCATACCCATTATCTGGCTGGGATGGGACAATAAGGTTCTTTCGGGAACGATTATTCACCATACAGGAAACGAAACAACATATGAAAGCGACGACCGAAAGTTCTCTGACGCAGAAAAAATGGTTAAACCGAATTCGACGGTTCGGATCGGTTGAGGAGGTGCGAGCCTGGCTGGCAGAGCGTTATCCGGAGTGGGTGCCTGAACGCTTGAAGCGGATGATTATTGTCGGCGCGGCGGAGGAGGGGGTTCGCCTTTCGGATATCTGTGCCGAGCAGGGTATTGCCGTAGTGGCTCATGTCGATGATCATCCCAAAAAGCAAGGCCTTAGGGTCGGAGATCAGATCATTACTCCACTGGCATCTCTAGCGGCAGTGGATCCGGAGATTCCTGTCGTCGTGGCTTCTCATCGTGTCTTAAAAGTCATCGAACGATTAAGTGACATGGGCTTTCGGCAGGTGGCACCTTTCGGTCTTCTGGAGGTCTTAAATCCGGAAATGTTCCCTCCTCATATGTTCTATGCCGGGCTCCTAGAGGACCTTGTCGAGCATGGGGAACAGTATGAAGAGCTGATGGCGCGAGTAGCGGATGAGATGTCTCAAATGGTGTTGGATGCGGTGTTGGGATATCGGTTAACGTTTGATCCACGAATTCTTGCTCCAATCGTTGAGTGGGATCTCTATGGGCCGAAGAATCTTTTACAATATGGCGATGATGAAGTGTATGTGGACGGGGGAGCATTTGACGGAGATTCCGTTCGCCTCTTTATTGATCGAGTGCATGGGAAATTTTCCAGAGTTTTGGCTTTTGAACCCGATCAGGAAACGTATCGCCGATTAGCTGAAAATTTTTCCCAGATGCCCAAAGTTGAACCGATCAATGCCGGATTGCACCGTCGGAAGGGCATTCTTCGTTTTGATAATGCCGGGACGAGGGGGTCAATTATTACCGAAACTGGACAGATCACGATTCCTGTGGTGGGATTGGATGAAATCCTGGGCGAGGACCGGGTGACCTTCATTAAAATGAATATCGAAGGGGCTGAGCAGCAGGCCATTCGTGGTGCGGAGCATGCGATCAAAAAGTGGGGGCCGAAACTTGGGATTTCCCTTTACCATAACCCGGCCGATTTATGGACCCTTCCCTTAGAAATTTCCAGGATACGGCCAGATTATAAATTTTATATTCGTCAACATGACGGGGGAATCATTGAAACGGTTCTTTATGCTCTGATGTAAATTGGGGCTCTGGGCTTGTCTCGACGTGTTGCACAATGGAGGTTGATATGCGTGATTGGTCATCAGCGAAATGGGTCGATCCCTCGTTGCATTGGAAACCTCAACCCGTTCAGGAATTGCCGGGCCGGGTGCTCCTCGACTTGGCGACGACTTGTAACCTCCGCTGTCCGATGTGTCCAGTTTGGGGTTCAGAAGATGACCAAGCGATTGATTCCGTCACGGGGGCCATGGCTTTGGAGTCATCTCGTCGACTTCTGGACGAGATAATGAAGGCGCAACCCCTGATTCAACCCAATATGTATGGAGAGCCGCTGTTGGCTCCCAACCTTCGTGAACAAATTATGGAAATGAAGTCCAGAGGAATGGCGGTCGCCATGAACACGAATGGGCTCACGTTAAATGAGAGTCTGGCGCAGTTTTTTGTTGATCAAAAAGTGGATTCCGTCATGTTTAGTATTGATGCGGTGACAAGGAAAACCTTACGGAAAATTCGCGGAATTGATAAATTGGAGAATTTGGAGGCCGCGGTATTTCGTCTCATGAAAATGCGGGGAGATGCGCCCTTCCCTCGGGTTGGTGTCTCATTCACCATTCAGCCCGATAATGCCCATGAAGTCGATGAATTTGTGTCGAGGTGGGCAGGGGTCGTGGATGTCGTGAGAATGGGCCTCTTGTTTGAAAATGGCACGTTCCCCGACATGGAGACTCCCGAGCCGCGGTTGCCTTGTCCGGCGTTGTATAACACATTGCCGGTCCACAACGATGGGACGGTGACGATCTGTTGTTTGGATGGATTTAAAACAACGAATATGGGAAATGTCTTTAAAGATGGAGTCGGCGCCGTGTGGGACGGCGAGGAATTTGCCAAAGTTCGCTATTACCATGAAACTCACCAATGGGACAAAGTCCCGTTTTGTAAGCCCTGTAATGGCTGGGCTCAATTTTCGTTCGAGGAGGAAATCCGTGATGGATTGCTCATTCGGAAATCGCCCCAATATACCTACTACAACAAAATTGCACGTCTGAATAATTGGCAGGGTAATCTCTTGGGCGGCCATCCGAAACCCTCAGAAGAACTGGTGGGAGTGGGAGATACCTAACCAAGGTTACGGCGCAACGAAGGATAGACCAGCTCACTCGCGGCAAAATGGCTGTGCAAGGGATTGGGGACATTACGTGCCAATCTCACCACACTAAATCATGATACAGATTCATTCCAGACAGATTCGTTAGGGGACAAACCATGCATGCACAATATGGCCCGGCAATCGGGGACATCATCGAAGGCGCCTTAAGTTGGCACATGTGGGGGCGTCTGGGGTGGCTGGATATCAAACGCCGGTATCGTCGGACCTTGATTGGGCCATTTTGGACCACCTTATCCTTAGGAATTTTTATTTTGGCCTTGGGGATCATGTGGGCGCATCTGTGGAAACAAGATCCCAAAACGTACTTGCCATTTTTATGTTCAGGATTTTTGGTCTGGGTGATGGTGTCTACCACGTTAATTGAGGGATGTGCCGTCTTTTTCTCCGCGGAAGGGTTGATTAAACAACTCAGATTTCCCTACACCACGTTGGTGTGCTCGGTTGTGTGGCGAAATGTTATCGTTTTTCTCCATAACCTGATCATTTTCTTGTTTGTCAGTTTGTATGCGGGAGTTCAGTTTACCTGGGCGACTCTGCTGGTCGTGCCCGGGTTGTTGTTGGTCATCGTCAATGGCTTGTGGATGGTCATTATCTTGGGTTTGGTCTGTTCTCGGTACCGAGATATTCAACAAGTGATGTCCAGCATTCTCCAGTTAGCCATGTTTGTGACACCGATTTTTTGGACAGCAGACCAACTCGGAGAACGCTTTGGGGCTTTCATCGATTACAATTTTCTTTTTCATGTGGTCGATATCGTACGATCTCCTCTTCTCGGAAAACCGCCGGCCCTTTGGAGTTGGATATTCGTGGGAGCGGCGACTCTCCTCGGTTGGGTTGCGACCCTTGTCATTTTTAGTCGATTTCGGCGACGTATTACCTATTGGATTTAATCCAGGAGACGGTTGGTATGGCATCTTTGGTATTGGAAAACGTGACCATCGATTTCCCGATTTACGGGTCTCAGAAAACCTTTCGCCATGCGCTCTTTGAAAAAACCACGGGTGGGTTTATTCGACGGGAAGGCACGAAGAACCAACGTGTCACCGTCAGGGCTTTAGAAAATATTTCCTTGAATCTTTCACACGGTGACCGTCTGGGAATGATCGGCCACAATGGGGCAGGAAAATCCACCTTGCTTCGTGTGTGTGCCGGAGTGTATGAGCCGACTTATGGCAAGATCTCGATTAATGGAAAGGTGTCTCCGCTATTTAGCACGTCGCCGGGGTTAGACGGAGATGACACCGGATATGAAAACATTCAGACGTGCGGGATGTTCCTGGGAATGACCCCTGAAGAAATCGTGCGAAAAACACCAGAAATTGAACAGTTTTCCGAGCTGGGCGATTATTTATCTCTCCCTGTCCGGACGTATTCAACAGGGATGCTTGTGCGATTAGGGTTTGGTATTGCTACATCTATTGACCCAGAAATTTTATTGCTGGATGAAGGGTTAGGCGCCGGAGATGCCCGGTTTGCGGAGCGAGCCAATAAACGAGTGGATGCTCTGGTGGAGCGAGCCAGTATTTTGGTGCTGGCTTCTCACTCTGACGCTTTAATCAAAACGATGTGCAATAAGGCCATTTTACTGCAGGGAGGGCGCGTCATTGCGTCAGGTAGTGTGGATGACGTGATCAAGGAATATCATGACCTAAATAAATCCGTGGCCTAATTTGGAGTGCCCCCCTATGAGGATGTCATTGAATCCGGTCTCCCGCCATCGGTCCTCCCAATTCCAGGAGTCTTCATTGCGCCCGTTTTATTTTACAGTGGTTTTCTGGGGCGCCGAACATCGCGCCTATTTTACTGATCTGTTGGTTGCCTCACTTCTTTCCCCGAATAATATTCCTGCTCTCAAGAAAGAACGCCGGAGCAAATTTCTCATTGTCACAACTTTGCAGGATTGGCGTGCATTACAGGACCATGTCCTGTTTCGACGACTGTGCTTGTATGTCGAGCCCATTTTCTTCGAGATGCCTTTTCCTCAGAAGGGTGATCTGAAAATGCTCGTTATGTCCAAAGGGCACAAACAGGTTTCCATGAAAGCGTATGAGGACCAGGCGTATGGAGTCTATGTGACCCCCGATCTTGTTCTGTCGGACGGTTCGGTGTCTGCGATGGAACGGCTGGCAGAAGAGGGTAAGAAGGTAGTGCTATGCGTGGCTATACGATTTCAGCAAGAAACCATATTGCCGGAATTGGAACAGAAAGGATTTTTAGCCCCTGGTTGTCCGTTGTCGATGTCTTCACGGGAGTTAATGGACGTGGCGCTTAAGCATCTTCATTCCGAGACTTTGCGGTATGAGTTCGAAGCCCCCTATTTCGCTGATTCCCCCATTTCCGTGTATTGGTGGACGGTCCCGGGACAACGGATGATTATTCATAGCTTCAGTTGGGCACCCTTAGTGGTAGATTATGGGGCTCTTAAACATCATGATACTCAGACGTTTGAGAATTGGACGCTGGATGGTGATTACATTCATCGAAATTTTCCTAACCCCGGCGATGTCTATGTGGTGACCGATAGTGATGAGATTTCCCTGGTTAGTTTTACGAAAGAAGCGGATCTTCACTTTGACCTGGTTCCGGAACCGAAGAAGGCCCAGTATGGGATTTTGACCCATGTCTATAAGGTTGGATTAATTCGTGCATTGAAAGACAGCCTGATAATGGATCCTCTCAAACGGTATATTTTCCCCAAGGGAGTCTTGTTGCATAGCGATGCGTCAGATCCTCATAAAAGCGAGGAGGGCAAACACGTAGAGCAAGTGATCCGGGATGCTTGTCGGCCGCCCACGATGTGGGAACAGTTTTTCCTCGAAGTGATCGATCAGGCGTCAACCAGTCGCTTTGCCTATCAGATTCTCCAGGAATTACAGACGGCTCCTTTAACCTCTTTTCCACAAAACCATCTCCGGAAATATTTCTGGATATGGGTACTCATCATACGACCGCGACGAGTCCTCTTAAAGATTCTCCAAGCCATCGCAGAAGTTTTTCGGCCTCTGACGAATCAGGTATCTCAAGCACTGTGGTTTTACCGGTATCGACGATTTCTTTGGTGGCGATTAAAAGAGAAATTAGGGGTGGTGGAGCAACGAGGATTCGACTGGAGGCAAGGCGGTTGGGATAAACCCGCGGTGAGTCTGGTTTGTCCGTTGTTCACGCTGATGGAAGTTTGGCGAAATCGGCTATGGTTTTGGCGTTATCGGCGTTTTGTCTGGTGGCGGTTGAAGGAAAAGCTGCATATAGTTGAAGAACAGCATTTTCGGTGGGATCAGGGAGGATGGGAAGGACCGGGTATCAGCCTGGCTTGTCCCATTCATACCTTACGATGGGGTTTGAAAAATCGAGTGTGGTTATGGGAGAACCGGCATCTTTTCAAGCCATGGGTCAAAAATTTCTATGGATATCGATGGAAAAAAAAGTCAAAAAGCCCTCGGGAATTTAATAATGAGATTCAAACCAGGAAGATTGGCTAATGCCAAGACAGAATATGGCAAATATAAAGCAGGCAGAGTAATGGTGGCCTCTGTATGATGATGAATTTTATTCATCGGCTGTCTCATCAGACTCCGTCTCGCGTTGTTTTGATCGGAGGAACGGGAATCATTGGAAAAGTTCTTGCCAGCGTCTTGAATGAGGCGAATGTATCCGTGTTGAGCCTGGGGTCAGATGATATCAATCTTCTTGACCGTGAGGCCTCTGGACACCTTGCGGGGCAATTGAAAGATTCTGACTCGGTGGTTCTTCTGGCCGGGCTGGCTCCCAATCGAGGGCGTGGGCTGGATACCATGGTAGCAAATATCAGTATGGGTATGAGCGTTTGTGAGGCATTGAATCGTCAGCCGGTGGCTCATGTGGTTTATGTCAGTTCCGATGCCGTCTATCCTAGGGGAATTGAATATATTCATGAGGGGACGCCTGTAGAACCGTCTGATTCCTATGCCGCGATGCATCTCATGCGGGAGCGATTGTTGGCCGGGTTGTCCTCCATGCCCGTGGTCATATTGCGGTGTACCCAAATTTCTTCATTTGAGGATACCCATGATGCCTATGGTCCGAATCGTTTCAGGCGTATGGCTGAACAAGAAGGGAGGATTGTATTATTTGGAGATGGGGAGGACAGGCGTGATCACATTACGGTTAATGATGTGGCGGCCATTGTGTATCGGTGTCTACTTCGACGTAGCGAGGGAATCCTCAATGTGGCGACGGGACATTCCATGAGTTTTTTGGAGGTCGCGCAAACCGTGGCCGCCTGCTATGACCCACCACCCCGAATTGAGTCTATTCCAAGAAAAATTCCACTGACACATCGGCATTTCGATATTCAACGGTTGCAGGCCGCATTTCCGGATTTTCGGTTTACTCCCATGGATGCGGACGAGAGAGAAATTTACCATCAGCGTCAGCTCCTCTCCTCCCACCGGTAGGAAAAGAAATGGGAAGACTGGTTGACATATGAGTGATTGGGGCACGGGAGAACGACACTATCGTGAGGCCTTTGATCTGATCACCCATCAACCACAAAAGCTTGGGTTGATGAGCGGATGGTCCTGGTATGATGATCCCAAACGATTGGGGTTCTTATTGGCCAGGTATAAATTTGTTGCCAAGATGTTGGCCGGACAGGACCACGTGTTAGAGGTCGGATGCGGGGATGGATTTGGAACCAGGGTGGTGGCACAAACGGTTGGGCGCATCACGGCAGTGGACTTTGATGCAGAATTGATCAACTCGGCCAAGGAGATTATGTCAGACCGGTGGCCATTTGAATGTTATGTGCATGATATGATGCAGGGACCCGTCCCTGGCGAGTTTGCCGCGGTCTATTCCTTGGACGTTCTGGAACATATCCTTCCCGATCAGGAATCCAAATTTTTGAATCATCTCACGGCCTCGTTGCTTCCCCAAGGCGTTGCGATTATCGGGATGCCCTCCTTGCAATCTCAGTCCCATGCTTCAGCCCATAGTCGAATCGGACATGTCAATTGCAAAGATCAGAGTGATTTCAAGCAGGTGATGCTGAAATGGTTTCATCAGGTGTTTATGTTTTCCATGAACGATGAAGTGGTTCATACCGGATTTCATCCCATGTCTCATTATAATCTCTGTGTATGTTGTGGAAAGAAGTGAGTGGTTGAACACCGTGGAGCCGCCAAGCCTTTTTTACTCATCGTGGCCTTTTGGGGCGAAGACTTTCGCCGACACTTTCTTCAGTTGTGTTTGGCCTCGCTTCTTTCTCCAGGAAATATTCCATCCCTTTCCGGTAAACGGCTCTGCCGGGTTGTGATGTGCACCACACGTCAGGACTGGGCGGCCATTCAGGCTGAGCCCATTTTTTTTACCCTCCAACAGTATGCGGAAGCGGTTTTTCTGGAATTACGCAGCATCCCTCCGGATTTTTTGAAGCCCATGGTTCGTGAATGGAATCACCGAAAGACTACGGTACAGGCTGAGCCCTTTCAGGAAGACGATCTCTCTGTGTCACCCTTGGATGCGGCGACTCCTGAGGCGTTTGCCACTTTACAGGGGATTGGTCGTGAATTAGGGCTTGAATTGACTTCGCATCATGAGTATGCCATGCGGATTTTCTTCATGAGTGCGGGGCATAAGGCTGCCGCAGCTCTGGCCCATCAGGAAAAAGCCTTCGGAGTTTTTCTGGCACCAGATATGGTTCTCTCTGACGGATCGTTAACTCATCTTCACCGGTTGGCTTTGTCAGGAACCAAGGTGGTTATGGTGCCGGCTTGTCGCTTTTCGTTGGAGGATTCTTTGCAGAAATTTCAGGCAAATGGGTTTTTAAAGCCGGACCAGCCCCTGGTTCTTCCCCCAAGAAAACTTGTAGAGATGGTTTTCGCCTGCTTACATCCTGAGACGGCTTGCTTCGAATTTGACTCTCCGGTGTTTAGTAATCCTGCCACGTCTGCCATGTGGAAAGTGGCTGGAGATGATGGCGGATTACTGCACAGCTTTTTCTGGGCTCCCCTCCTGGTTAGTTATCATGAAATGAACATTCACCACCTCGACTATTTTGATAAAGGTGGGACCACGGATGGGAAATATATTGCCATGCATTTTCATCCCAACCGGGATGTCACCCCTATTACCGATTCTGATGAGGTGTTCCTCGCCAGTTTTACCCCACGGGGTGAATATTCTTACCGGGTCAAGGCAGGCATTCTGAAGCGAATCCCAGGGATTGGTAGGCTCTATAAAATTTCCCTGATCCGGAGGACTCTGTATGGACCGATGGGGGATCTGATTAAACGGAATCTGTATGCGTACCCCGTTCGGATACATAGCCAAGACCTCTCGCCGGCATGGAATACGGTGGAGAGTCTGGCCGCAGGCATCGTGGAACGCGCTTTGAAACCGCCAGGAATCCTAGGGCGGGCAGTCATGACATTCTATTGGATCACCCATCTCTTTTCCGGACCCAATTTGATTGGGCGAATCCGAAATGTAGCAGGCTATGCCTTGGGGTACGTACACCCTGAGATCCGCCAAAGGATCAAACACATCCTGAGCAGATTGGGCTTTTGAGTATGGCGACGAATCTTCAGATACCATCCTTGTATTTTGTGGTGGTCTTTTGGGGAAAGGTGTACCGGGAAAATTTTCTGGAACTTCTTTTGCCCTCATTGCTCTCTCCCAAGAACCTGCCTTCACTTCCACGATCATCACGGCATCAATTATTGATCGTCACGACCTTGGAGGATTGGGTGGTTCTCCAATCCCACCCAAACTTTCTGAAGTGTCAACATCTGATCGATACGGCTCATCTTTGCATGGATCAGCCATCGGCGCAGGATAATAAATATTTGATCATGTCGCAGGGACATCGGGCTGCGACCCGCCGAGTGTTTGCCGATCGGGCTTGTGGAGTGTTTCTAACACCGGACTTAGTGTTATCTGACGGCTCAGTGAGTGCGTTGTATCGCCTGGCTTCCGAGGGCAAGCAGGTTGTGCTATGTGCTGCCATGCGATTCGCTCTGGAGCCTTGTCTGGCAGAGATTCAGGCGCTTAAGGAGGAATCAGCCGATCATTGTCTGATATTGCCAGCTAGAAAGTTGGCAGGACTGGCTATGCGAAGCCTGCATATGGAAACGATGCGCTACGATTATGACGCGCCGTTTTTTGCGGAACGGCCGATCAGTTTCTTTTTTCGGACTCCTGATCAAAGTGGAATGCTGGTTCATAGCTTTAGTTGGGCGCCATTGCTGGTCAATTATGGTTCCCTGGTCCGACACAGCGAGGAGACGTTTCAAGCGTGGACGATGGACGGAGATTATATCTATCAAAATTTTCAGGATCCTGGGCAGATTTACGTGGTGCAGGATTCCGATGAAATCTTATTGGTGAGCTTTACGCCTCAGGGCGACTTTCTCGGCTATCTGCCTCATAACCTATTTGTCTCGCGATGGTATCTCGGCTGTCCGCTCATCAAAGATTATTGGAAAGTCCATCTTATTCGTCTAGTACGTGAATCTGCGGATATGGATCCGCTGAAACGTCGTATTGTGTCTTGTGGAGTACGGATTCATAGCCAGGAAGGGGAGGGCGTTTCGTGGGATGCCGTTGAGACGCGGTCGAATGCCATAATGAGAAAAGTGAATGCTCCGCCATCGCTTCTTGAGAAGTTCTGTGTGAGCCTGATAAAGGTCGTAGAGGCCCTCCTCTTTCTTCCGCTGTCCAAGCGGCACATGGCTATGGCTGCTGAAGCTTTGGCAACACCTGGCAATCAGGAATTCACGAATCAAGCAGGAGCCGGAACCTATCGGATGCGGCTCTTGGGTCCCAAGCTTTCAGGGGGGAAATGGTACTGGGAACTCTCCTCGAAGAATCTGACAGCCCAGGGAGGGGCGTTGCGAGAGACCGCTTGCATTGGCGTGGTGGAAGACCGGCATTCTCTGGTGAGAGAATTGGGTGCGCAAACGACAGGGTGGGGTTGGCGAGGGGACGGCAAAAAGGTACATGCCGGAACGTGCTTGTCGTTTGGAACGCCTCCGACTCAAGACTTTGAGGTGATCATGGTGGCCTTAGATATGACCCGTGGGGCTCTGTGGTTTGGACGAAATGGAGAATGGTTTGAGTCGGGTGATCCTGAGGGTGGGAGGAATCCGGCCTTTACGGGGTTACAGGCCCCTGTGTTTCCTGCCCTGTCCTCCAAACATGGGGGACAAGGGACCGCGACGTTACAATCACGGGTTACGAGCGATCAGTGGGTCTATGTGCCCCCAATGGGATTCCAGTCTCTTGTTTGTGCGGCTCGTTTTTCATCTTCCAGCCATTCCTCATTTTCCCTCGTGAGCCGATAAAGGACCAAGTATGGACCGCCCATGGTATCTTGGAGTGGTATTTTGGGGGATAGAATTCCGGAATGATTTTCTGGATTTTTGTTTGAGTTCCCTTCTAGCTCCGGGAAATATTCCCGCCATTCGGCAAAAAGCCGAAAGCCGGTTCTTGTTCTGTACAACCCAATCCGATTGGGAGGCGGTACAGAGTCACCCTACCTTTCAGCTTCTGACACAATATCTGACCCCAGTGTGGTTGGATTTGGTTCCCTGCGACAAGCCAGAAACAAAAATGCAGATGATGTCGCGGGGTCATCGGATGCTTGCCGATGTTATGTATCGGGAACGGGTGTGGGGAACCTATATTTACCCCGATACGGTGTTTGCCGACGGGGTTATGACCAAACTCCAGGACTTGGGATGTCAGGGAAAAAAAATTGTTCTAGCCCATTGTCCAAGATTTGCGAATCAACAGTTTCTCAAAATCTTAAGAACAGCCGGTCATATCAGTCCCGGCCATCCTCTGGCTTTGAGCGGTCGGACGTTAATGATGATGGCAAGGCCTCATATGCACTCCGAAACCCGATGTTATGAATGGGATGCCGGGTATTTTCGTGCGGAATTTCCTGCCCTGATTTGGTGGGCGGTATCCGGGGGTGGTTTCTTATGTCATACTTCCGCATGGGCTCCGCTGCTCATCGATTACAGCCGCATCGAACGGCATGATACCTGGACCTTGGACAACTGGACGATTGATGGAGATTACGTGTTCCGGAACATTCATTCACCGGATGAAGTCTATGCGGAAACTGATCCGGATGCGATGACGTTGATCAGTTTTACAGACGAAGCGAGGCTTTCCTATTTGCCTCTGACTTCAGGGCGGATTGTCCGTCTTCCGATGCTTGGGACTTGGTATAAAACATTGTGTTTGAGAAATCTTCTGAATTCTTCAGAGATTGATCCCTTGAAGCGGCAGTTATTTCAGTTGCCGATTTACGTTCCTGGTGAAAGCCCGACTTCGGATCTGGATCGGGTTCGAACTCGTGCGCAACAAATATTGAAGGGGTGTTCACGGCCCTTGACTGTCTTTGAATCGAAAATCATGTATGGGCTGCGAGTACTCAATGAAGGCATTCTGCTGCATCTTGGTTTCTGGGTGTCAAATCGACCCCGGCTTCTCCCATGGATTCCTCGTCGAATACGGGAGCGAATCACCGGCAAGATATGAAGGGCAGGAGAGCCTATCCCATACCTCTTTATTCCGCATGCACCATTTTCTGTCCATCCTCTTTCCAGGATTCCCTGAATTGGGGCTTGCCTCATCTCCTATCCAACAGCAGTTATTTGGGACATTGTGTGTGTGGAATGATTCTCAAAATGAGTTGTTCTTTTGATCCAGTTTTCCAGAAATGAAATGAGATGTGCGGAATAGCCGGACGGTACAATTTTCTCTCTCACGCTCCTGTTCTGCCTGAGCTGATAAAAGATATGTGCGATGTATTAGCTCATCGTGGTCCCGATGGGGAGGGGGTGTTTTGCCGTGAGAGTTTGGGGTTTGGTCATCGCCGGTTGGCGGTGGTGGATGTGACCGAGGCTGCTCATCAACCGATGGTACGGGGCAATGGGCCGTTGGTCCTGACCTATAACGGAGAGATTTATAATTTTAACGAACTCAGGAACAGGTTGATGGCACATGGGCATCATTTCCAATCGCACAGTGATACCGAAGTCGTGTTGGCAGCTTATGAACAGTATGGGGTGGAGTGCCTTCACCATTTTCGGGGGATGTTTGCGTTCGCTTTGTGGGATGCCAAGACCCGAACTCTGTTTCTGGCGAGGGATCGAGTGGGAAAAAAACCCTTATATTATCGAATGGATCGAGACGGAATCGTCTTTGCTTCCGAAGCCAAAGCATTCTTGGCGGATCCATCCTTTCAGCCTCGTGTTGAGTTGAAGGCGCTTGGGCATTATTTGACCTACCATTATGTACCGGGACCGGAGTCGGCTTTTGAAGGTCTTCGCAAACTCCCTCCGGCCCATTATCTGCTAGTCAGAGATGGGCGGGTCACCTTCCATCAATATTGGCAACGTCCGGTTGAGGTGACGTTCACCGGTTCGATTGAAGACGCCCAAGATGAGCTTCTGGCCAAATTGAAGGCAGCCGTTCACGGGCGCTTGATGAGCGATGTGCCATTGGGGGCATTCTTAAGTGGCGGCTTAGATTCAAGTGTGATTGTGGGTCTCATGGCGCAATTGAGTGACCGGCCGGTCAAGACATTTTCTATCGGGTTTGAGCAAAAGGGATACAATGAGCTGCCGTACGCCAGGCAGGTGGCTCAACATTTCGGGACTGATCACCAGGACTTTCTTGTCACGACCAAGGCTGCCGATATTTTTCCCCATTTGGCCTGGTCCTATAACGAACCGTTCGGGGATACGTCGGCTATCCCGACCTTTTTTTTGGCTCAGTTGACTCGGCAGCATGTGACCGTGGCGTTGAATGGTGACGGCGGAGATGAAAGTTTGGCGGGATATGAACGATATCGCGCGATGGTGATGGGAGATTGGTATGATCATGCTCCAGGCCTCATTCAAAGAGGTGTGAGCGCTTTGATGCAGGGCATTCCTGAGCCGGTCACCTTTAAATCAAAGGTGAATCGCCTGAAACGCTTTTTTTCGGCATTGCCGGAACCAATTGGGCGTCGCTATGGCCGGTGGATCACTCATCTTGATTCCTCCGATACGTTCCGCCTGTGTCGTGCGGAATTGCTTGACGCGCTTCAGAAAGAAGAGCCCTTTTCCATGCTGGAAAACGGCTTGCGTCGGTCAATGGCCACCGATATGCCGGGCCGAGTGATGGATGTGGATTTCCACACGTATTTGCCGGATGACTTGCTGGTCAAAGTTGATACCGCCGCAATGGCGTTCGGTCTGGAGGCGCGCTCTCCTTTTCTCGATCATCAGGTCATTGAATTTTGTGCCAGTTTGCCAACTTCGATGAAACTCCGAGGAAGGCAAAGCAAGTATGTCTTGAAACGGGCTGTCCAATCTTTCCTGCCAGCGGAAATTGTGCATCGTGCCAAAATGGGATTCGGCGTGCCTATGGATCATTGGCTTCGCACCGATCTTCGTGAGATGGCATACGATCTTCTGCTATCGGACCGGGCCATCCAGCGCGGATATTTTCACAAATCGGTTATCCAGGCATGGTTGGATGAGCATGTCAAGGGACACCGTGATTGGCATGAACGATTGTGGAACCTGCTCATGCTGGAACTCTGGCATCGGGCCTATATTGATGGGGAGGGAAATTTCAGGCCGTCAGCGAATTGACCTCCAAATAGCGTTATTTCACTTTGGTTCCTGGTAGAGCATCGTCGGGGAGGAAAAGCAGGCTCACCACGTCTTTGTCCCCTGCAGCCAGGACCATCCCTTGTGATTCAATCCCCATGAGTTTGGCTGGCTTGAGATTGGCTACCACCACAATGGTCCGGCCTAGGAGTTCTTCCGGCGCGTACTTTTTCCCGATTCCCGCCACAATTTGACGGTGTTCGGTTCCTACATCCACTTGGAGTTTGAGCAGCTTGTCTGATTTGGGAACACGCTCGGCTTGCAAAATTTTTGCAACTTTGAGTTGAACTTTCATGAACTCATCGATGCCGATCAGTTCGGCCGTGGAGGAAGTTGCCCCGCCATCCGATGGGTTTGACTGGGCTTTCTGTTCCTTGACGGATTTCTCGGAAGTCGTGGTGAAGGCAGCCGATGGCTCTGTCGTCTGCGTTGTTGAGGGCTTCGGCAGATTTTTGGGAAAGAGCGAGGTGCCTTTGGTCGTTTCTCCGGTATACCTGTGATCCCCCCAAGTGGGGAAGGTGGTGAGCAATGGCTGATGAAAAGTGACGGTCAATCCCAAGCGGGTCCGCATGGCCTCAGCCGTATGGGGCATAAAGGGAGCGACTGCCAAGGTCAAGAATCGGAGGACCTCCGCGAGGTGAAAAAGAACGGTTTGCAGTCTGGACTCTTGTGCCGAGTCTTTTGCCAGGGTCCAGGGAGCTGTTTTGTCAATGTATTGATTGGCCAATTGCACCAGTCCCCAAATGGTTTCCAGTGCTCGATTGAACTCCAGATGGCGGAGGTGCGTATCCAGTGCTTCGAACAGATTGGAGGCAGCTTGTGCTAATTCGCGATCCAAGTCTGTTTGTGATTTGGGGTCCATCGCCGGAACGCGGGCATTGGCGAAATTTCCTAGCATGGTCAGGGAGCGGGAAACGAGGTTCCCGAGATCGTTGGCCAGTTCCGCGTTATACCGGCTTTCAAATGCTGCATGGGAGAAGTCCCCATCTTGTCCGAATGGCACTTCCCGTAGAAGGAAATATCGAAAGGCGTCTACCCCGAACTGTTCCACCATGGCGTTGGGGTCCACGACATTCCCTCGGCTTTTGGACATTTTCTCGCCCTCCACGGTCCACCAGCCATGCGCAAAAATGGATTCGGGAAGAGGGCGTTCCATACCCATTAACATTGTGGACCAATACACGGCATGGGTTGTCAGGATGTCTTTCCCAACCAAATGCAGCGAGGCGGGCCAGAAATGAGGCCCTTCAGGTTGTGGCGCCAAATATTCCAAAGCCGAAAGATAATTGACCAGGGCATCGAACCAGACATAGGTCACACAATCACGATCAAAAGGGAGTTCTACTCCCCAGGACAACCTGGACTTGGGTCGGGAGATGGACAGATCTTCCAGCGGTTTTTGCAAGAATCCCAAGACTTCATTGCGCCGGGATTCCGGACGGATGAATGCAGGGTGAGCTTTGATATGATCAATCAGTGCCTGCCGGTATTGACTCATTCGAAAAAAATAATTGCGCTCGCTGACTTGTTCGACCGGACGACGGCAGTCTGGACACTGTCCGTTTTCCACATCCTTTTCTGTCCAAAACCGTTCATCAAAAGTGCAATACCAACCGGTATACTCGGCCTGATAGATCAAGTCTTTGTCATAGAGGGCTTGGAGGCAGCGTTGAACGATGGCTTGGTGTGATTTGTCGGTTGTTCGGATAAAGGCATCCTGCGAAATATTGAGTTTCTCCCATAGATTTTTAAACGCCGGCATGAGCCGGTCGCAATGGGTTTGTGGATCAATATTTGCTTTGGCCGCTGCCTGTTGAACTTTTTGGCCATGTTCGTCCAGCCCTGTGAGGAAGAACACCCGTCGGCCCCGGAGCCGGTAAAATCGGGCTAGTACATCGGCGGCAATTGTTGTATAGGCATGGCCTATGTGAGGCACATCGTTCACATAATAAATCGGGGTGGTGACATAAAATGATTGGGACATGAAACAATCCTGTTTTGAGTTAATGATTAGATGGTGCAATAAGGCTCATGGAAATCGTGTTGCCTGGAAACCGAAGCGGGTCAGTTACGTTTCTTGGAGAGTGCGAGCCCCCAGGGCATGCTGAAGGCGAAAGAAAAATTGTTCGAGGCCGATCTGGATATTTAAATGACGTTGTTGGCCTCGTTCCAATCGTTCCAGGTCGTGAAGAAGATCCAGCAGATCTGGGAGTGCAATTGTTTCAGCCAGATGAAGCAGCGCCAGGGACTGATCCGGAAACAGGGGGGAACGATGCGCTGAATTGAGGTGAACGAGGAGCAGTTCACGAATTCCCAGGCGAAACCAGCTAATGGCCTCGGATACGTGGTCGGCCTTCACCAAATCTTCACACAAGTCCATGATTGTCGAGGGTGACTGGCTCACATTTCCAAACAGTAAAGTCCAATATTGTCTGAGTTGAATGCGCAAATCCTCCGGAGTAATGTGCAATGCTTTTCCCAGCCGTCCTTCCGAATAGGCGGCTACCAAGGAGGCGTCCTCCTGGTTGAGTGTGGTATGCCTGCATAAAAAATTCATCGTGTCGACTAGGGAAAGGGGAGAAAATCGTATGGTCATACAGCGAGAGCGAATGGTGGCTAGCATGTGCTCTGGCCGGCTCGAAGTCAGGAAGAATACACAATGGTCAGGTGGGTCCTCCAGGGTTTTCAGTAACGCATTGGCTGCCTCTACCGTCATGGTGTCGGCTTGGTCAATAAGGCAAATCTTATGCAATCCGACCAGGGGACGATAGATAACAAAATGTTCCAGGGAGCGAATTTGGTCGATTTTAATTTTTGGACTCTGTTTTTGTTCATCCTCCGCACGAATCAGCAGAAAGTCTGGGTGAGTCCCTTGTTCAACCTGATGACACGACCGGCACACTCCGCAAGCATCCGGTCTGGGGCCTTCGATTGGCTGTTCACAATACAAAAATTTAGAAAAGGCGAGTGCCACCAAGCGTTTCCCAATGCCCTCATCGCCATGGAACAGGTATGCATGCCCAAGATGATGATTGGCCACGGCGGTTTGCAGCCAGCGAATCGGTCGTTCATGACCCTGGATATCGCGAAAAGTCATAAGCCCCCTCCTGTTGCCCTGGCCGTTTGACCGGGGAGGGACTTGAAGATAAAGGGTCGAATATAGTTGATGATTTCTTCGGCCAATGGCTCGGGAGGTTGTCGGGCGTCCAGGGTTCGCCACCGCCTTGGGTCTTGCCGAGCCAGAGCCGAAAATCCACGCCTGACACGCTCATGAAATGCGAGCGATTCCTGATCCATGCGATTTTGATGCGAACTGGCTTTTCTTCGTTGTAAGCCCTCTTTTACGGGGAGATCCAAAAGAAAGGTCAAGGTCGGGGTTAAGCCACCGGTAACAAAATCGTTGAATTGGGTGAGGGATTTCCTGTTGAGTCCGCGACCGAATCCCTGGTAAGCCAGAGTGGAATCAAAAAACCGGTCACAGAGGACGATCCGTCCCTTCTGAAGCGCTGGAATAATGGTGCATGAGACATGTTGGGCACGGGCCGCCAAAACGAGAGCAGCCTCACAGGCAGGGGTAATGATTTCGCGGGGTTCCGGTTGGTTAATAGATGAGGGTTGATGGCCCAAAAGAAGCGTGCGAATTGCCTCGGCCAAAGGAGTCCCACCCGGTTCCCTGGTGATTAACACTGATTGGCCTTTAGTTTGCAGCCATTCGGCTAAATGCTGGCATTGAGTCGTCTTCCCAGAACCTTCAGGGCCTTCGAACGTGATAAAAAGGCCAGGGTATGCTGCTCGTCCGTTACATTTCTTTTGCTGGGAAGATCTCATGAGGCATTCCAGTTGGTGATCCTAGTCTAAGTTGTTGAAATTGGCAAGAAAAGCCTTGCGAGGTCAAGTAGTTGGTTGTAAGATGCCAGAGATTTCTTTTTCAGTAATGTCCCGATGCGCCCATTATTTTCTGATGGTCGTTCGGGTAATCCTCGCCCTATGAATTCCCTGCATGCATCCCTGAAGCGGTATTTTCTCACCGGGTTGTTAGTTATCACCCCGATTTGGGGAACCGTTCTTATCTTGAAAACTCTTTTTGTCACCGTAGATAGCATTTTGGGCACGGCATTAGCCGATGTGGTCCTTCCCGATTATTATTTCCCAGGATTAGGGATCTTGACTCTAGTCCTGCTGATTTTTTTGACCGGAATATTGGCCACGAACTTTTTGGGACGACGGATGGTCAATCGGTGGGAAGAATTTTTGGATCGAGTTCCCATTGTCCGTGGTATTTATGCAACATTGAAATCCATGATGGATATATTGTCGTTTAAGCAACGGGAAAAATATGACAAGGTAGTGATGATCCAATTTCCTAAAGATGGTCATTATTGCCTAGCCTTTGTGACCGGGGAAACACGGGAAGAAGTCCAGGCGTTAGCCCCTGAACCCTTGGTTCATGTGTTTGTTCCCACATCTCCCAATCCTACCTCCGGGTATTTTCTCCTCGTGCCTGAACGAGAAATTGTGCCGGTGGATATGGGTGTGGAGGAAGCCATGAAGCTCATTGTCTCCGGTGGATTTTATTCTCCCTCTATAAAATCATCAGGCATTGATATTGCTTCAAAAAAGAATGAAATGGCTTTTAGGGAAACCAGTAAGGTTCCAACACCCTGATCGTAGCTGTGAATTTCTAGAGAAACTTGTCATTTGAATAGTCGCTCATCACATACATCAGCCATTATATTGGCTGCGGGGCAAGGGACCCGGATGAAATCCGGCCTGCCAAAAGTCCTTCATCAAGTGGCCGGTCGCCCGATGGTGTGGTATGCCGCCGCTCTCGCCAGAAAAGTATCCGATGGGATTGTGGCAATGGTCGTGGGACATGGGGCAGACAAGGTCAAGGCCTATCTCAATGAAGAAAAAGAGCAGTGGGAGCCCTTCTTGGTGGTAGATCAGGCTCAACAATTAGGGACCGGTCATGCTGTGCTTCAAGCCTTTCCGGTGTTAAGCCGGACTCAGGATGAGCCAGTTTGTCAGGTACTCATTCTCAATGGTGATACCCCATTGTTAACAGAAGAAACTCTGACCGCTCTGTTAGCCTATCATCAGCGTGAATCGGCTACATTGACCTTATTGACGACGGAATTAACTGATCCCAGTGGATATGGCCGAGTTGTCAGAGGTTCTCTGGGAGAAGTCCTGCGAGTGGTAGAAGACCGAGATGCTTCGGTAGAGGAAAAAACCATACGGGAAATTAATGTCGGGACCTATGTGGTAGACCATGAATTCTTAGGTCAGGCATTGGCTGAACTTCGGCCTCAAAACGCCCAAGGGGAATACTATCTGACCGATATTATCGAACAGGCGGTGAAGCAAGGGAAAAAAGTCGTGGGATGGGCTACCCCTGATTTTCAGGAAACGACGGGGATTAATACACGGGTTCACTTGGCTATGGCAGAAAAAGTCATGCGCCGTCGGATCAATGAGCGGCATCTTTTGGCTGGCGTGACGATGATGGATCCCGACCGCATTCTCATAGATGAAAGTGTTGTCATCGGTCGTGATACCGTGTTGTATCCGGGGGTCATCTTGGAGGGGCGCACGCATATTGGAGATTCCTGTGTCATTCAGGCCAATTCCCACATGAAAGATACGGTTTTAGGTCGTGCCGTGGTGGTTCAAGACGCGTGTGTGCTGCAAGGGGCTTTGGTGGAAGATGAAGCGGTGATTGGCCCATTTGCTCATTTACGCCCCGGTAGCCGCTTGCATAAAAAATCCAAGGTCGGGAATTTTGTAGAACTCAAACAAACCGAGTTGGGAGAGGGCTCAAAGGTAAATCACCTCAGTTACATCGGAGATGCCGTTATTGGTCAAAAAGTGAATGTCGGGGCAGGGACGATTACCTGCAATTATGACGGGTTTCAAAAAGCACGAACGATTATCGAGGATGAGGTTTTTATTGGTAGCGATGTCCAGCTCATTGCTCCGGTGACGATTGGGAAGGGTGCATTGGTCGCGGCTGGTACGACCGTGACGAAGGATATTCCACCCAACGCCTTGGGCATTGCCCGAGTCCAACAGATGAACCGTGAGGGGACTGCGGCCAAGCGGCGTGCATTATTGCAAGCCCGGAAGACCGCAGAGCAGGGAGCCCGTAGCTCGCGAGACCCGCGGGAGTCTTCAAAAAAGTCGGCGAATGAGATTCGCCAATCCTCCTAAAGAGTGGATATTTGTTTAAAAGAGTCTTTTCGTTTGGCAATGCGACGATGCAGCCTCGTATGAATTGGATAAGGCTGTGATAACCCGATAACCTGAGGATAACGCGATATGTGTGGAATTATTGGATACGTCGGACGTGAAGCCGCGACTCCGATCTTACTGGCTGGACTGAAACGATTAGAGTATCGAGGCTACGATTCCGCCGGCATTGCCATTTTGCATGATGGAGAATTGTCGATTCGTCGGAGCGTTGGAAAGCTGCATAATCTGGAAACGGTCCTTCAAGATGGATCGCTCCAAGGAAGCATCGGTATCGGGCACACTCGCTGGGCGACCCATGGCCGTCCTTCCGAACAAAATGCGCATCCGCATCGTTCCGGAGATATTGTGCTCGTGCATAATGGCATCATTGAAAATTTTCTCACATTAAAGTATCGGTTGGAGTCGGAAGGGTACCGGTTTGAATCGGAGACGGATACGGAGGTCATTGCCCATTTAATCGCCTCGATCGTCAGGCGGGGCCTGAAGCTTGAAGAAGCGGTTCGCCTGGTGAGCCAAGAGTTGCACGGTAGTTATGCCATTGCCGTCATGAGCGTGAGTGAACCCGGTCGAATTTTTGTCAGCCGTTCTGGCTGTCCCTTGGTGGTCGGTCGCAATGATCATGGCACATTCTTGGCTTCCGATGTGACTCCCTTATTGGCTCATACCCGTGATGTGACGTTTTTGGATGATGGCGATATTGGTTTGTTGACCGAATCAGATATTTTCATTCTCGGCCCCAATGGAGAAGCCAAACCCAGGCAAATCGTCACTATTGATTGGGATGCGGAAGCGGCTGAAAAAGGCGGGTTTCAGGATTTCATGATCAAGGAAATTCATGAGCAGCCTCAGGTGATCTCCGATACGCTTCGGGGACGATTTAACTATGAGTTGGGAGAGGCTGACCTTCCGGACTTAGCCATGACGAATGAAGAACTGATCAACGCGAGGCGGATCTGGATTGTCGCCTGTGGCACCTCGTGGCATTCCGGGCTAGTGGGGAAATATCTTTTTGAGGAAATGCTCCGTCGTCCGGTTCAAGTTGATATCGGTTCGGAATTTCGCTATCGCCAACCCATGATCCAAAAGGATGATCTCTTTATTGCGATTTCACAGTCAGGAGAAACCGCGGATACGTTGGCGGCGGCCAGAGAGGCGAAGCGGTTGGGAGCGCGGGTGTTGGCTATCGTGAATGTGGTGGGAAGTACATTGGCCAGGGAGGCGGATGGCGTCATTTTTACTCGGTGCGGGCCGGAAATCAGCGTGGCTTCCACCAAAGCGTTCACCGGACAAGTCGTGGCCCTCTATCTTTTGGCGTTGCATGTAGGGCGGGTGAGAAATGTTCTGAGCCCTGAGGAAGGACGATGGTGGTTGGATCATTTCCTCATGCTCCCGGGTCATGTGGAGCAGGTCCTGAAGCAGGAAGAGGCGATCAAGGCGGTCGCCGCCGCATATTATGAAAAACGAAATTTTCTCTATCTCGGGCGAGGGATTAATTATCCCATTGCCCTAGAGGGGGCCTTAAAGTTGAAGGAAATTTCTTATATTCATGCCGAAGGTTATGCCGCAGGGGAAATGAAGCATGGTCCGATTGCCTTGATTGACGAGGACATGCCTGTGGTTGTGTTGTCCCCCAAAGATCGGCTGTATGATAAAAGCGTGAATAATTTGATGGAGGTGCGAGCCAGAAATGCTCCCGTGATCGCTTTTGTAACCGAAGGGGATCGGCAACTTGATCGTCTGGCTGATTATGTGCTGTCCATTCCTGAAGTTCATCCCCTGCTGACTCCGATTCTGTTTGCGGTGGAGTTGCAACTGTTGGCCTATCATGTCGCGGTTATGCGTGGGCTTGATGTGGATAAGCCTCGTAATTTGGCCAAGAGTGTGACCGTCGAATAGGTGAGGACCGCCCAAGGCTCTCGGGCGTTGTGGGCGTACTCATTCCGATTTCCATTCCAATTTTCTCGAATATTATTTGTGAAGACTGAGGTGCGGTGAGATGGCTCGTCATGCGGTCTTTATTACAGGAGGTGCCGGTTTTATCGGGGCAAACTTCGTTCGTCTGGCCCTTCAGCAAACCGATGACCAGATTGTGGTCATTGATCATTTGACCTATGCCGGCCATCGGGAAAATTTAGATGGGCTCTGGGAGCATCCTCGTCTGGAGTTTATTCATGCGGATATTGCGGATGCGGCTACCATGGGACAGATCATGAACACCTATCGGCCTCGGTGGGTGATCAACTTTGCTGCGGAAACTCATGTGGATCGATCCATCGATGACCCGTTCCCATTCATTCATACGAATGTCAATGGTACCTTGGTGCTTCTGGAGGCTGCGCGGAACATGCTGCCACGTGGGCGAAGGAAGGATTGGTCAGGGTTTCGATTTCTGCATGTGTCCACTGATGAAGTGTATGGAACACTTGGTGCCACGGGAGCTTTTCAGGAGGAGACCCCGTATGCTCCCAATTCTCCGTATGCTGCTTCCAAAGCGGGTGCGGATCATTTGGTGAGGGCGTATTATCATACTCATGGGCTACCGACCATCATCACCAATTGTTCAAATAATTACGGCCCCTATCAGTTTCCCGAAAAATTGATTCCGTTAATGGTGCTGAATGCCTTAGACGGAAAATCCTTGCCAATTTATGGAAAAGGTGCCAATGTTCGTGACTGGCTGTTTGTGGAGGACCATTGCGAGGGGCTCATGCTGGCCTTGCAACAGGGCCGTCCCGGAGAAAAATATAATATCGGAGGACAGTCGGAGCGGACGAATGTCGAGGTGGTCGATACGCTTTGTGATGTTTTAGATGATCTGGTGCCCTGTCAGGGTAATCCGCTGGTTGCCCCATTGGGCATCGCTCGATATGCGCAACTGAAGACGTTCGTCGAGGATCGTCCTGGCCATGACTTCCGGTATGCCATTGATGCTTCAAAAATCCAACGAGAGCTGGGGTGGAGCCCACGTCATTCCTTTGAGTCGGGAATACGTCGGACGGTTGAATGGTATGTGACCAATCGCCGGTGGTGTGAACTGGTCACCCAAAACGTGTATCACCGTGAGCGCTTGGGCCTGGAGGCCATGGGTTGAACTCGTCAGGTCAGCTGGTCCGATAGGTTCGTGCATACAAATTCACACGCCACACATGAAACGCGCATGAAGGGGATTATTTTAGCCGGGGGATCAGGGACCCGCTTGTACCCGCTGACTAAAGCCGTCAGTAAACAACTCATGCCGGTTTTTGATAAGCCCATGATCTATTATCCGTTGACCGTGCTGATGCTGGCCGGGATCAGGGATATACTGGTGATCACCACCCCGCACGAGCAGGATGGGTTTATTCGATTACTGGGAAACGGAAGCCAGTTTGGATTGTCTATTCACTATGCCGTTCAGCCCAAGCCGGAAGGGATTGCCCAAGCGTTTCTCATTGGGCGTGATTTTATCGGATCGGACCGGGTGGCTCTCGTATTGGGGGATAATATTTTTTATGGACATGGTCTCCCTGCGTATTTGAAGGAAGCGGCATCCTATGAGACCGGAGCGCAGGTGTTTGGTTATCAAGTTCGAGATCCTCAACGATATGGCGTGGTGACCTTTGACGATCAGGGGCATGCGACGAGCTTGGAAGAAAAACCTCCTGATCCAAAATCCCGCTATGCGGTAACGGGGCTCTATTTTTATGATAACCAGGTGGTGGACATGGCGACGCAGTTAAAGCCATCTGCCAGAGGAGAATTGGAAATTACCGATATCAATCGTCTGTATTTAGAGCAGGGGATGCTGCGTGTTCGAATTTTTGGCCGGGGCATAGCTTGGCTGGATACGGGTACGCATGAATCACTTCTGCAGGCGGCCCATTTCATCCAAGTTCTACAGGAGCGACAGGGGTTGATGGTCTCTTGTCCGGAGGAGATTGCCTTTAAAATGGGATATATCCAAGCGCCGGATGTGCGGCGCATGGCTCAAGAGATGACAGGTAATAGCTATGGACAATATTTACTCAGCCTGGTCAGTGGGGATGCACGGTAAGCCTTTATGAGGTTTCTTGCGACTGCCCTTCCAGGTGTCATTGTGGTTGAGCCGGATGTGTACCGGGATCCTCGCGGGTGGTTTTTGGAAACCTACCATATCACGAAATATCAGGATGGAGGGATTCCAGGGAATTTTGTCCAGGACAATTGTTCTTCCTCAATCAAGAACACTCTTCGCGGACTGCACAGCCAGGTGGTCCGTCCGCAGGGAAAATTAATCCGCGTGGTACGAGGGAGGATATTCGATGTGGCCGTGGATATTCGGCGCGGATCATCAACGTTTCTCTCCTGGGTTAGTGTCGAACTCGATGGAGAATCATTTCGGCAAGTATACATTCCACCGGGATTTGCGCATGGGTTTTGTGTCTTAAGTGAGGTGGCCGAGGTGGAATATAAATGTACGGATTTTTATTATCCTCAAGGGGAAATGAGCCTTCGTTGGGATGATCCCGCGATTGGCATTACGTGGCCGATCACGAATCCTCTGCTTTCACAAAAAGATCAGTCTGCCTTGTGTGTTGGTGAGGTCATGAATCAATTGCCGACGGGTGATTCATGTCCCCGGTGAATAATTTGGTACTGGGTGCCAACGGGCAGTTGGGACAAGCGCTTCAGCAGGTGTGGGCCGCCTCGAAAGTAACCGCTTGGGATATTGAGGAATTGGATATTACACGGCTAGAGGTGGTTCGAAAAATGTTGGAGCAACTTCGTCCTTGCACGGTCATCAATGCGGCGGCTTATACGCGTGTGGACGATGCGGAAACCGATTGGGAAGCCGCATTCCGTGTAAATGCCCTGGGGCCTCGGAACCTGGCTTTGGCTACGGGGGAGCTCGGGATTCCGTTGGTGCAGATATCGACGGATTATGTTTTCGATGGGAAATCGACTCGCCCGTACCATGAGTTTGACCGTCCCAATCCCCTCTCCGTCTATGGTTGTAGTAAATGGGCTGGGGAGGAAGCGGTGCGGGCTGCGAATCCCAAGCATTATATTGTCAGGACCGCTTGGCTCTACCATACCGCTGGGAAAAATTTTCCGTCGACCATTTGCGGCCTCGGCAGGCAAGGCGATGTGCGAGTGGTGAATGATCAATTCGGATCACCGACCTATGCGCCTCACTTAGCCGCCGGGATCGACCGACTGCTTGAGACGCAAGCGTATGGAACCTATCATTTAGCTGGCGCCGGGGGGACCAGTTGGTATGATTTTACCTGCCGGTTGTTTCAAGAGGTTGGAATTCAATCAACGGTTCTGCCGATTTCTTCCGATCAATTTCCTCGACCGGCTGCCCGTCCCCCTTATGGGGTTCTCACGACAATCCAAGATCCATTCATTCTTCTTCCCTCTTGGGAGGAAGGTGTGCGAGCTTTTGCCAACGCCTGGAACCAGTAAGGGTCTATCCTGATCGATTACGCTGAATCGAGCAACTAGATCGGAGGAACATGGGATATTTTGAAGCGATCGTATTAGCCGTGCTCCAAGGGCTCACAGAATTCTTGCCGGTGTCTTCTTCCGGGCATTTGGTGTTGGCTCAACAGTGGTTTGGACATTTTAGCGAAACCAATTTGCTATATGACATCATGTTGCATTTAGCTACGGTGACCGCAATCCTGGTGTATTTTCGTCAAGATTTGTTGACGCTGGCTTGGGGATATCTGGGGTGGAAAACCACAAGTGGAAGTCTCTTTCAGGGGATGGAGCGCAAAACGATTCATTATGTGATTGTCGCAAGCATTCCCACAGCCATCATTGGCCTTGGTATTGAGTCGCTCGGTATTGAGACCTTGGCGCGTCCCTCGTTAGTCGCCACCATGTTGCTTGTGACGGGTGCCATCCTCTGGTTGGGACGGGGACGAAATAGTGCCAAACAGATGCAGGATATGAGTCTGAAGGATGCGTTGATGATCGGTGTGGTACAGGGCATTGCCGTCTTTCCTGGTATTTCTCGATCGGGTTCGACGATTGCCAGTGGGGTGCTGCTGGGATTGGACCGGGAGTTGTCAGCCAGGTTTTCTTTGTTGATTTCCATGCCCGCTATTGTAGGGGCATCTATTTTAGAAATTGGAAAAGTGATGGAACAAGTGAAGGAACCGCTTGGGATCTATTTTTCCGGGATGGTGGTGGCCGCCTTGGTAGGGTATGGATCCATATCGCTCATTATTAAGCTGGTTCGGCAAGATCATTTTCACCTCTTTTCATATTATCTGTGGCCCCTTGGGCTGGGACTCTTACTTTGGGGGTTGCTCCACTAACCCGGCACTTATACCTACCGCCGTTATTTTTTGCGATATGGGTCCTGTGGCCTTTTCGCCTAGCCTTCCTCATCTAGTTCTTTTTTGGTTCGGCGTGCGAGCCCACTGTCTATGGCCGCCTGTGCAACGGCCTTGGCGATTTTGGGAACGACCTGTTTATCAAAGACACTGGGTACGATGTATTCTTCGCTGAGTGCTGAACTGGGAACCAGTTTCGCTAAGGCTTCTGCCGCTGCCAGAAGCATGGTTTCATTGATGGCCTTGGCCTGTACATCCAAGGCACCGCGAAAAATGCCAGGAAATGCCAGGAGATTGTTGCACTGATTGGGATAGTCTGATCGGCCGCTGGCATAAACCCGGCAATAAGGGATCGCTATCTCGGGGGCAATTTCCGGGTCAGGATTCGAGAGCGCAAACACGATCGGATCATGGGCCATGAGTGCCAAGTCTTCGGATGTTAAGACATTAGCCGTCGACAGACCAATGACGACATGGGCGTCCCGTAACGCGTCCTGAAGAGTCCCGGTTGGATGTTCATAATCAATGAGAGCCCGTAGATTATGACGGTAAGATAATAATTCTTTCAACGGACGATCCAAGACCAATCCCTGTTTATCGCATCCCTTAAGATGCGTGATACCAGCCCCCAAGAGCAATTCCGCACAGGCGGTGCCAGCTGCGCCCAAGCCAATGATCACGACGCGAATTTCCTGAAGAGGGCGGCGAATGATTTTCAAGGCATTCATTAAGGCTCCCAAAATCACCACCGCGGTACCATGTTGATCATCATGCATGACTGGGATATCCAGTTCAGCCTGGAGGCGGCGTTCAATTTCAAAACATCGCGGGGCACTAATGTCCTCCAGATTGATGGCGCCGAAGGTCGGGGCAATGGCCTGAACGGTACGAATAATGTCTTCTGGATCTTGAGTGTTTAGGCACAGAGGCCACGCGTCGATTCCTGCAAATTGATGAAGCAGCATCGCTTTGCCTTCCATGACGGGCATGGCGGCTAGGGGGCCTAAGTTCCCCAATCCTAGGATAGCCGATCCGTCCGTGACGACTGCCAGACTGTTGTTTTTCGTCGTAAAGGTATAGGCTTGTCGTGGATCCTTCGCTATAGCCTTGACCACTCGTCCGACTCCTGGAGTGTAGACCATGGAGAGCATGTTTCGTGTTTTAATCGGGAATTTGCTTTCAACTCGGATTTTTCCGCCTAGGTGCATGAGAAATATTCGGTCAGATGATGCAATGACCCGAACATCTGACAGATTATTGAGATGTTTCAGGACCCGCTCGCCATGTTCTTCGCTTTGAACATCCAGCGTCATGTCCCGGATGACGTTGGTACGGCTAGCCGACACAATGTCTACGGCCCCGATGCTGGCCCCTTCTTCGGCAATGGCCGTGGCCAGTTGGGCGAAAACTCCGGGACGCTGGGTCAGTTCTAGGCGCACGGTCATTCGATAATTTGAATAGGGACCGATGTCCTGTGCGGCACTTCGGCTATCCCTGTTTCGTTTGAAGAAATTCCACACGTCGTGCTCCTTTTATATAAATCAGAATTGTTATCGGATAGATGATATTGTATCTAAGCTTTGCCATGAAGTGGAGAGCCGTAGGCGAAACGTATGGGATGAACATGTTTGAATTGTATCGCTGCGACGGTTCCCGAGTCGATGTATTTTCTGGCGAGGTGAATCAAAGAAAGAGAGGATGAGTGGAGAGTCTGTCGATGGTGTCACAAAGGCATAGGCCCAGGGAATGAACAAACAAGATGCATCACATGAGAATGAGGGGGCAATCCCGAATGGGGACTTACCTCAACTTTTTTCTCCGGCGTTGACTCTTGTGTGTGTGTTGGTTTGTCTATTGGGATTCGGAGTTATTCTTAGAAGTACGTCCCTTTCAGAAAAGCCGATCTTGAACGTTTCCAGTAGTCGGGATTTGGAGCGTCTTGCTAGTAGGATTTTGGCATTTGAAGCTCAGGTTCAGAGGCTGTCTTCATTTGAGCAAGTGATGTATGCCCTGGGGGCGCCAGAGCAAAAAACTCAAGATGATCTTCTCCTTTGGTATAAGGAACTGCTTGCTGAAAATCCTCATATCCTCAATAGGGTCTATCTCGGACTGTTATTAGGGGAATTTCGGGAGCCTTCCGCTCTAGAGGCTTTCCTAGAAGAATTTCCTGAAAACACGGCATTATCGCGAATGTTTCAAGAAATGTTGGCCGTGGCGTATCTTGGAGGCATCAGCACGATGCCCTACCACGAGATGCAAGCGAGGCTGGCCGAAGAGATCCCTGGTCATTGGTTTTATTACCAATTATCACAACGTTTGGCGGAACGGGCCGGTGACGGAACGTTGCAGGCTTCGTTGGCTGAGCAATTAGATCGTCAGGGCGTCTCGGTACTCTGGCATTGGCGGGTTGGACTCGGTATGGAATTCGTCCTCCTTGCGTTTGGAGGAATCGGTCTTGCTCTCTATCTAAGAACGCCATTTGTTTCTCGACGACCTGTGTATGGGTTTTGGACATTTGGGCAGGGAGTTGCGGTGTTGTCGCGCGGAGGGGCGATGACGGTGTTGGTTATTGGATGTCTTGTCCTCCTACCTACGGGACCATCCTTGCTTAGGGAATATGGAGCGATATTGCTGTATTTGCCGATTGTCATCGTATCTTATGTTCTTCTCTTTCGATCACGGCCGTATGTCCTTTCTCAGGTGTTTGGGTGGTCGCCGTTCTTGCCCCGGCTTCGTGCCAGCCTTCCGGTTGCTCTGATGGTGGTCGGGGTGGGTCTGCTCGGAGATTGGGGCATGATGATTGTCGGGGACTCTCTGGGGTATACCGTTCATTGGACTGAATGGTTTGTTCCCGATTTGGTGTGGGGAAGTTGGGGACAGGTGCTAAAAACACTGACGGAATTTGTGCTAGTGGCTCCGTTCTTTGAAGAGATTATATTTCGTGGATTGCTGTTTCCGACTCTTCATGCAAAAGTTGGTGGGCATCTAGCCATAATGGGTAGCGCTCTGTTCTTTGCCTTAGCTCATGGATATGGGTTCGTGGCCTTTCTCGCCGTCTTATGGAGCGGATTATTGTGGGGGTGGGCGTATGCTCGAACAGGTAGTCTATTGCCTGGCATGATCGCGCATGCCATCAATAATGGGTTGGTGGGATATTCGCTTCTTGCATTTTTTCGGTAAGAGATGTGGGGATCCGTGTCATAGTCGATCAGGCGAAAAAGCCATTTTTTGTTCAAGGGCATACGCGAGAGGAGGCGTTCTTCTTCAGGAAAATGACGGCTCGTCTTTGTCGCATTGTTGTGTTTCCAAGTGGTCCAGAGCGGTATAGAGGTCGGGGAAACGGAAATGATAGTGTAATTCTTCGAGAATTTTGTGGTTATCGATGCGTTTGCCTGGATCTGGCGCTTTTGTCTCAGGGGGAATTGGAATGCCCCACTTCTGTTTGGCATAGTGACAGATAGTGCTCCACGCGCGGGGAGTCCCATCACTCGCTAAATAGGTGGATCCTGCAGGGGCCTCAGCGAGAGCTTTCATGGAAATGCCCACCACATCTTCTACGTGTACGAGATTCACCAGGCGTGGAGTATTGCGGATTTTTCCCTTTCTAATCCAATCCAAGATATTCCGCCCTGGGCCGTAAATTCCTGCCAATCGAATAATGATGGCCCCAGCGGTGGTTCGTAGGTATTCCTCGCCCTGCACTCTGGGTAATGCAAAGTTGGGCTTCCACGGTTCCTGAATCATCATGCCCTGAGCGGGGTAGGCGGAAGTGCTGCCCAAAACTACCAGACGGGCAGGATTTTGGGTTCTCGTTGCCATGAAGCGTTTCACCAGATCCAAAGGACAAGCGGGAAAACACCAGATTATTGATGTGTCTGAGGGGAAAGCCTTCCAGGTTTCGGGATGGTTGAGATCGAAGTGCAAGCGGTGTTGGGAAGCAATACCGGTAAGGTGCAGATCAGGTTGACGGCTCGTGCACCATACTTGGTAGCCCTCGGCCGTGGCCCGTTTATAAAGGGCCTTGCCGGTATACCCTCCGCCTAAAATGACCAAAGGGTTTTGTGCCATAAGTTTCTAGTTTTCTATCTTGGAGATGGTTGAACCAAGACCGAGCGAGCAAGAATCCCTCATGCGTTAGGTCGATGGTCTCTGGGCGGCTTAGGAAGCGGTATCAAGCATATAATCTTGGGCATACCGCACATAATTTCTGGCTGACTCTTTAATCCACTGTAATTCAGTCTCGGTCAGGGGCCTTTTGACTCTGGCCGGAGATCCGACGACCAAACTTTTGGCGGGGATATGCTGTCCGCCGGTTACCAACGCTCCTGCCCCAATGATGCAATCCTCTTCGATAACGACTCCGTCCATGACGATAGCGCCCATTCCTACGAGTACCCTATTCCGAATTGTGCATCCATGCAACACCACATGGTGGCCAACCGTGATGTCATCGCCCAGGGTCAGGGGATGGGTATCATGGGTAACATGGAGCAAGGAAAGGTCCTGAACATTGGTTCGACAGCCAATGCGAATGGCATGAACATCACCCCGGATGACCGCATTGAACCACACGCTGGAGGCCGAACCAATCACCACATCACCAATGACCACAGCGGTGGTTTCAATGAATGCTCCGGGGGCGATGGTCGGATTGATTCCTTTGTAGGGTCGTAGCATCAGGATGACTCACTGGTAGAGGGTTGGTCTGGCGATGGGGAGATGATCGCTGATGGATGGCAGGAAGATGGGTGACCCGAATCTTTGACCTGCTGGATCATCCATTGAGCGAGAAGAGTCGTCATGATGCGAAAATCTTCGGGATGTCCAAATTGGTGGTCTGCGTTAGGTAGGAGTCGAAGATCTTTAGGGCCAGCGAGGACCTTCATGAGTCGATCAATTTGATGGAAGGGGATCAGGTCATCTTTCTCACCATGTACGACACAGGTTGGGACGGTTATCCGGGATGCCCACTCATATCCGTCATACCGTAGACATTCTTCGAAAAAGGCATATTGGAGAGGGATCAGTTCCTGGTCGTTAAGAATATTGGGAATTTGATGAGTCTGTTTCCAGACTGCCATAGCTTGCTCCCCGAATTCCAGCTGGAGACACTCAGCAAAATCCACCACGGGACATTTCAGTCCGACCGCCCGAATGGCGGGAAAATGAGCAGCACCCAAGATAGCCATGAATCCCCCGAAGCTGGATCCGATGAGGCCAATCGAAGAATAGCCTTGAGCTAATAGATAGGACACACCAGTGTTCAGTTGATCCAAGCATTGCTGGAGCGTTAAGTGAGGAAATTGCTTACTGAGATCTCCCATGCCGTACCAATCGAATCGAAAGGTGGCGATTCCTTCTGGAACCAGTAGCTCAGTCAGGCGTCGGTTGGTCCGGCTATTTTTATCTGAAAGAAACCCATGACAGAGAATGACTGCCCTCTTTGTCGGTCGTGACGGTTTGGTCAGAATGCAAGGAACCGGAGTCTGTTCCGCACCTGTCAGCAGAAGTGAAACTTCCTGAAGTTCTCCTGGGTTTTCAGACGTTGGGTGATCCATCAATGTGACCGGTCCTTTTGTGTGAATGATGTAAGGTCCATGGGTCTTCAGGATCAATGGGATAAAGAAGAGGATCACACCTGAGAAAGGTCTATCCGGGTGGAATCGCCCTAATTGATAAAATAAAAATGATCGGTAGGCCCATGGCCGTTTCCTAAGGGCAACCCATGCCGAATAGCTTCTGTGAGATAGCGTTTCGCGATGTCGATCGCCTCAGGAATGGGAGTGCCCTTGGCAAGGTGAGCCGCAATGGCTGAAGCGAATGTGCAGCCTGTGCCATGGGTATGGGGTGTATCTATGAATTCGCCTGGATACATCTTAAAAAAACGTCCATCATATAAGAGGTCGGTTCCTGGCCGTTCAGCAAGATGTCCGCCTTTAATCAATACGTTTGGGCACCCCAATTTGAAAATAATTTTTGCCGCATTCCGTGCCTCCGCCAGTGTGCGTATCGAGGTGTGGGACAGGACTTCCGCCTCGAAAACATTCGGGGTGATCAACGTTGCTTGAGGGATTAATTCACGGATGAGCAGTTCCATGGCATCCGATTCGAGGAGGCGATGTCCACCCTTGGCGATCATGACGGGATCTACGACGAGTGAATTGGGAGCCATCTCACGTAGTTTTCGACTGACAGTGGTCACAATGTCTGGGGTAGCCAACATACCGGTTTTGACGCAGGTCACAGGAATATCCGAAAAAATCGCGTCCATTTGTGCTTCGAGCATCTGAATAGGTAGATGAAAAACCGAGGTAACCCCCATGGTGTTTTGAGCCGTTATTGAGGTCACTACAGACATGCCAAAGACCCCATTGGCCGACATGGCTTTGATATCGGCCTGAATACCGGCTCCTCCACTGGGGTCAGAACCTGCAATTGTGAGAACAGCTTTTTTCATGGTGGTATCACCTGATGTTTTTTGGAAACGCAGTCTATCATGTCGTCATACCCTGATCTAGAGAGCGAAGTGATGGAAAACGTTATAAGGCGAGGAATACACGCTAAAGGGCTTTGGAGCAATGGGAGGGGGATTTCTTGACTTTAGAGGATAAATCTTTCATGGTATTTCATTCCGAACGAATGCTCATGAACAATGGCGTTCTGTCCTTCCCCCCCACAAGAACAGGATTGGTATGGAATCACCTCATTCGGGTAAGTCTTCCCCCCCCTCAGAGACTGAGATTCATCGTGAACAGCTTGGGGATATTACTATTTCCCTTCAGCAATCGGGCGTTCCCTCAGACCAGGACATTATCGACTCGGATGTCGTGAGCCTACAAAGGCGCCTGGCCGCAGCTTTAGACGCGAACGCCTCGTTGAGTACTCAATTGACCGATACGCGTCGGCAATTGGAAGACTTCAAGATGCAATTAGACCGTTTTTGTATTGCGGCAGAAGGTTCCCGTGAGGGATTCTGGGAAGGGCATCCCCTTCCAGGTAAACCATGGAATTCCCCAGATACCCCGGCCTGGTATTCACCACAATTTATTGCCCTTTTAGGTTTCGAAGAGGAAGAATTTCCACCAGTGCTGGAAACCTGGGCTTCATTGATCCACCCCGACGATCGAGAGCGAGTGTTTATGGTTATGGCCGCCCATATTGACACTCATGTTCCCTACGAGGTCGAGTCTCGGTTACGGACGAAACAAGGGGAATACCGATGGTTTCAGGGAAAAGGCCAAGCCATCTTTGATGCCGAAGGGCGCTTCATCCGAGGAGGTGGAAGCATTCGTGATATCACCGAACAAAAGAGAGCTGAAGATGCTCTCAAAGAAAAACATGATTTGCTGATGGCTGTGGTTGAGGGAGCGAGTGAAGTGTTGTTTGTGAAGGATGGAGAGGGACGTTATGTGTTGGTAAACTCTTCCGCAGCCAATTTACTTGGGAAGCAGATTGAAGAGATCGTTGGGAAAACGGATGTGGAATTGTTCCCTCATGGATCTCATCCCTTGTTTTCCCACGGCGATGTGGAAGTATTGTGTGGCGAAGGAACTCAGACCTTTGAGACGGAGATTGTCGAGCAACAGTCTGTCTCCCGCACATTTTTCGTGACCAAGGAACCCTTTGGAGGATCACGGCTCAAACCCGGGGGTGTGCTAGGGTATGCTCATGATATTACTTTCCGGAAAGCCGCTGAATTAACCATCCAAGAGCGGGAAAAACGGTATCGAGCGATCATGGAAAATGCCTACGATCTCATTGCGGAGGTTGATGAAAAGGGGCAATTTCTCTATGTCAGTCCCAATTTCAAAGAGGTGTTGGGTTATACCCATAAAGATTTGTTGGGTACAAATATTTTTGTTCCCGTGCACCCTGAGGATCGTCCCGCAGTGATTGCGGAATTTCAGCGTGGGATGGCAGCCGAGGGGTCAGGCCAATCCGTGTATCGATATCAAGGCCGAGAAGGTGAGTACCGTTGGTTCGAAAGCACGGGACGTGTGTTTCGTTCGGCTTTGGGAGAACGACGAGGTGTGGTGGTTTCACGTGATATCACGCAACGAAAACAATCCGAAGATGCGCTGGAGGCGATTGTCAGAGTCAATGTGGTGCCGGGCTCTCCAAATTTTTTTGAAACGTTGGTCGGGGTCTTAGCGAAAGCTCTTGATGTCCCGATGGTGTTTTTGTCTGAGCGAATGGAGGGGATGGAGGGAAAAGCACGGGCGTTGGCGTTTTGGAACCGCGATCATTTTGAGTCTGCCTTGGAGTATGATTGCGTCGAAGGACCTTGTGAACACGTGTTTCGGGGGCAAGCGGTAGACTATAGATCGCAAGTGCGAGCGATTTTTCCCAGGAGTGCCACGATTCAGGCGTTGGGAGTTGAGGCATATTTTGGAATTCCTCTAATTAATTCCCAAAAGGAAGTGGTTGGGAATTTAGCCATTATGGATACTCGTCCATTCGTGCTTTCCCCCCAAGGGAAAAACTTATCTGAAATTTTTGCCGCACGGGCGGGGACGGAATTGGAACGGAAACGGGTTCAGGAAGATCTCCAGAAAAGCCGAGAGCAGTACCGTGCTCTTTATGATCAAACACCCCTGATTTATTTCACCGTTGATCCGCAGGGAATGATTGTGTCGGTGAATCACTATGGGGCTCGCATTTTGGGATACGATGTCCAAGAGTTAATGGGACAGTCGGTGTCATCAGTGATTCATCCCTCGGACCGGTCCATATTTCTATCGAGTATTGAGAAGTGTCTGCGGGAGTCTACCAAAAATATTGTTCCTGAATTGAGAAAAATAAAAAAGGATGGGACAACCCTCTGGGTCAGAGAAACCATTCAAGCGATTGGTCAACCATTAGGCCCAAAAATGGTGTTGTTATCTTGCGAAGATATTACCGAGAAAAAACGAACGGAAGAAGCATTGGTCGTGAGCGAGCAACAATTACGTCATACTCAGAAAATGGAGGCGATTGGTACCCTGGCCGGGGGAATTGCGCATGACTTCAATAATATTTTAGGTGCTATTTTAGGGTATTCCGAATTGGCTATGGCTCAGGTGGCTCAGGACCAGCGCCTAAGATCTTATTTGCAAGAGGTTCAGGCTGCTGGACAGCGTGCTCGGGATTTGGTGAAGCAAATTTTGGCATTTAGTCGGCGATCCGAACAGGAACGGGAAGCGGTGAACCTCCAGTTGGTGATCAGAGACGTGCTTCGTATGATACGGGCAAGTTTTCCGGCTTCTATTGAAATTCTGATATCTATGGGGCCGGATCCAGCAGTGATTTATGCTGATGCCAGTCAAATGCAACAAATCGTGATGAATCTCTGTGCGAATGCGGAGTATGCCATGAGAGACCACGGGGGAGTCCTGGAGATTTCTCTCCAACATAAGGAGGTCCCGCGAGATATGGGTGATAGGATGGTAAAATTAAAAGCCGGGCCTTATGTGGAATTGACCATTCGGGATACGGGAAAGGGGATGTCTCCTGAGACAGTAGAACGAATATTTGAGCCATTTTTTACGACCAAGCAGGCAGGGGAAGGAACCGGTCTTGGCTTGGCCGTGGTGCATGGAATTGTTCACAATCATGGCGGAAGGATCACTGTTTCCAGTATGCCGGAAGTCGGAACGACCTTCACGGTCCTTTTCCCACGTTTGGATGTGGTCGTACCTCTCAAGCCAGAAGAGGTCATGGATTGGCCTACGGGCTCGGGTAAGATTTTATTTGTGGATGACGAAGAGATGTTGACACGCTGGGGAACGCAATTACTGAGTCATCTAGGATACTCGGTGGTCTCCACCGTGAATCCTTATGAAGCGTTGGAATGGTTCCGAGAAACGCCAAGAGACTTTGATGTAGTGGTGACTGATCAGACCATGCCCACCATGAGTGGGGATACATTGGCCCGCGCATTGTTAGATATTCGTCAAGATATTCCCATTCTTTTATGCACCGGCTTTAGCTATACCATGTCTGCCGAGAAAGCCAAGGCGTTAGGTATCAAAGCGTTTTTAATGAAGCCGGTTAATGGGAAATCTTTGGCTTTCGCCCTGCGGGAGATTCTCGCCTAGTCCCTTGCCGGGGTTTTCCCCCATGATTCTCTGATGATCGCACAATCCAATATCTGTATTTTTCTCATGCCACACGGTATCGATTATTCGATATTGAAAAAGCCTTAATGAGTTGTAGCTGGACAGGAGAAAAGGATCAGCCTTGTGATGCACATCGCATCGTGGCAGTGGCAGGAAGGTCAAATTTTGTTACCCAATCGACAGCATGACATAATTCCTGGAAGTCCAGGGGTTTTTCAAAGACACGATTTACCCCGTTTTTGAATGCCCGAAGCCTCACGGGATAGGATAATTCCGCCGTCATTAAGAAAATTGGGAGCACTTCCCCATTGGATTCTTGATTCACGTGTTCTATGAAATCTAATCCGTTCATGAGTGGCATTTGATTGTCGGTGATAATCATATCCACCGATTCTTTTCCGAGTATCTGCAAGGCATGTACCCCATTTTCAGCCTCTAGGCACGTATATCCGCGAAGTTCTAAAAAATCCTTCAGACACGTTCGATGAGCCTGATCGTCATCGACCACTAAAATTTTTTCTTTATTGGCAATTAGCTCGTGTTGTGGTTTATGTGAAAAACTTGGAAATTTCATTATGGATGTGGCTTTCTCAGGCAGGAACCTCAATGTGGTGCGATATTTGTGGCGGAGGGACTAATGGGAAGGTGGCTAATGAGGAGACCAGGCTCCGGGTGCGGTCGGAGCCAAAGTTCCCCTGAAAGCAGTCCCTCCGCCGAGGCTGTTGATCTAGAGAAATAGAAGTGAACATCTTATTAATTCCAGGCTAATTTCTTATGGAAGCCGTATTAATTTTTTCATATTGCAAGGTATGTTCCTTTTTTGTTTGAGTTGTAAAACTACAATGAAAACAATAGATTAAAATGTTTTTACTCTAGGTGAGTGCCTTTTGATGAAGGCCTAGACCTACAACCATGGGGTGTAGGCATACAGGCAATGTCTGGCTGTGTGATGTAACGTAGTCTTGGGTGTCTTGCTCCAGCCATGATTGGATTTTGAGGCCTATGGTATGAACTGGAATGGGTCATTATTTAAAGCCCATTGTTTATTTTGATTATATGTATGATGGCCGTTCAGATTTTTGCGGCAACATTGTTGGGTTTCACCTGTTTGGTAAGAAGAAAAAGGTAGGTTGGAGAAGGTCATGAGTGATATTTGATTAGGACAGCATCGTCAATCTGTTCATGGCGTCGTAATAAAAAGAGAAGCGGCGAGCGATTTCAATCTTGGGAGTTTCCTTGACTCAGCACAAAACAACAACATACAGTTTATTGAGTTATTGAGGAGATTGAAAGTGCGAATGAATGGCATATGCTTTGCTTTTTCAAAGTTTAAGAAGGGGTTTGCAGAGGGGAAGATGTCCTGAAAATTTTTACCATAAAGAGGGCTGGTCAAGGGTTATTGCCGTGGAGAGGTAACGAAAAAAAATCGGTGCCGTCCCAAGGAAGGCAACGATCAGGGAAAGATTGTTAATCATTGAAGAATTGCAGGGGGATGTTATGAAAGGTTTTTCGAGACAACATGATGTTTTGATAGCCAGTATTGTGGGAATGGGGTTTCTTTTTATGATGGGGGGATGTAGTTCACGGTTACACACAACAGTGATGAGCGGAAGTCATCCTGTCGAATCTTCAGCTGTGCTAGCAAACGAACCAATGGTTGCTCCCATAGCCAAGGCAAATGTTCCCTCCGCCCCTATTGAGGAACCGAAGGGACTTCCCATGTTCGATATTCCGGTCGAGGAACCGGCCCGCCCTACCATCCATGAGGCAAAACCTAGAGAGATTTTTGCGGCTTCACCTGCTGCGGGAAAGGATGTTCAGAGTTCCGGGGTGCCAGGGACTTCCTCTATTATTCCTGAACCAAGCCTCGCACCATTGATGGAGTCAGAAGTGACGCAAGCCGTTCCTTCATCTTCTCCAGGGTCTTCCGAGGTTTCGGGAATCGCGCCTTTTCTCATTGAGCCGGAATTGCCGGCGTTGCCGACTATTCAGAAAGAGGTGGCTTCTCCTCAAGAGCAGGAATTAGTGGCGAAGGTGGTTCCCGAAGAAGTGGAAAATGTGCATCCAGTTCCAGAAGTGCCGATTGTGCAGGAATCCGAACCGACATCGAAACCCATTGAAGTGGCCAAGTTGATTTCTCCGTCAACTGAGAATGTTGAAAAGATATTGGAACCCATAAAAGATGTATTTTTTGATTATGACCGGTTTGCGATCCGAACGGATGCGGCGAAAGCGTTGAAAGGAAATGCCCCAAGTCTGGTGGCGAGTCTTGGCGAGATGAGTTTGGTGATTGAGGGGCATTGTGATGAGCGAGGGACGTCCAGTTACAACATGGTATTAGGGGAACGTCGTGCTCAAGCCGTCAAGGAATATTTAGTTGATTTGGGGGTTCCTGCGGATAAGATGCAAACCGTAAGCTATGGTAAAGAACGGCCATTTTGCACTGACCAAACTCAGGAATGTTGGCAGGAAAATCGGCGTGGGCACTTTGTGCTGAAATAAAAATAACGGGACGATGAATTTGGTGATGATCACCCGATCGGTTTTATACAGGAATTTTTTCAGTCCTGACTGTTCTTGCAGGAGTTATTAAACGGGCACCGTTCTGTTCTGAACTATTTTTCTTTTCTCATTCCTAAATACCGGTGAGTTTGTCTTCTTTGATGGATGAAAATGGGAAGGTTTCGACTCTCTTTCTTAAATGAAGTGACGATGAGGGAAAGCTGAACCTGAACTACTAATTTGTTTTGGTATGGTTGAAGGTTTACAGTATAGTTACCGTGAAGCAGAGGTATCTCTGAGGAGGTTTTCAGCGTAAATTTTCAGATGAGAGTAAATGATTGGTTAGAGGGACAGGAAGGTGAGGGGGTTCTGGAGACGGCGATATATTTTCAGAGAGGGAGTATCTGCATCGTGGGTCGGTATTTTTGGCTATCTCAAGTCTACAAAACTTTGTAACAGCATACCCCGCTCGGAAGACGGTAGTCGAAAAAGGGAAAGCTTCAGAAAACCTTCGACTCTTCTCCGTCTGCCCCTGTCCACTTCGCTTGTATTCAACCCATATGTAGGGAATTCTGAAAAACATGCCTTCCTCGATTTTCAGAGATAGCGTGGAGAAAGTTTTGCCCGCCTCCAGACCTATGGCATGAGTCATACTGATGGATTAGTGAAACGGATCGTTTTTCGCCAATAAGAAATTATTCAGCAGGAGTAAGCAAGAAGGCATGAGGACTCCTTGCTTGTGGCTAGGCACAAGATCCTTCCCAGACTTTTAAATAGCCGTCTTGGAAAAGAGACGACGAATTGGTATGCCAATTCTCTGTTGCGATGGCGGCGAACCGATGAAATGAGGCCTTGTTAAAGGCCTTAAATTACTATCAAATGACCGGGGGACGCTAGACAACAATTCTTCCCATTATGGATTCCCCAACTAATCTATTTCAGAACATCGCAGACTCTTTGGATGCCGAATCGGTATGCGAAATACTCAAGCGTGAATCTGTTCGAATTGAACGTATTGTGTCGAGGGGGCAGGTTTCGCCACCGGGGTTTTGGTATGACCAGAACGAGGATGAGTGGATAATGGTCCTTTCCGGTCGGGCGATTATACGTGTTGAGGAACGACAGGAAACTATTACCTTAGAGCCAGGAGATGCTTTCCATCTTCCAGCCCATGTCCGGCATCGAGTCGAATGGACAGATCCTTTACAACCGACAATTTGGTTGGCGTTCTATTGGAAATCCTCATAGAACAGGAGGGAACCATTCTTTTTCTCAAGCCCGGAATGGGGTGTGGATATCTTTCCCCCTCCTTGGTCGTGTGCATAACCAGACGTCGGTTTGGGTTGAGGGAGATCAACCTGTCTCCCAAGTAATTTCGATTATTGATAGGTGGTTGTCATGAGGATAAAGGTCGCGGGCTAGCTTGATATGATACATGGAGCAGGGCGTAAACGATTGGGGAGAGAGGCCTCAGGTGATTGGTCCGGATTGAATATTGTAACAGGAGGGCATGAGATGACGTTGCTCAAAAAATGGGTTGTGCTCGTTGGAGTCGTAGTCGGTTTCGGAATGGGATTGGGCGGGGAGGTCAAAGCAGAAATGAGCAAGTGGAAGGTGGATTACGATCATTCCACAGTGGGGTTTCAAGTTGTGCATATGGTCGTCTCCAAAACTAATGGGAAATTCACCGAATATTCCGGTACGGTGGTGATGGATCCAGAGGCTCAGGAATTTCAAACCATTGAAGCGGTCATTCAGACCGCTTCAGTTACCACCGATCATCAAAAACGGGATGATCATTTACGAAGTCCAGATTTTTTCGATTCTAAGACATTTCCGACAATGACCTATCAGATGACGAGTTACAAGAAGATGGGAGATCAATATGCCGCTCAAGGGGAGTTGACCTTATTGGGTGTGACCAAACCCATCACGTTAATTGGGACATTTAATGGTGTTGCGCAGGATCCCTGGGGAAATACGCGGGCAGGCTTTACGGCGGAAGGCACCATTAACCGGAAAGATTTTGGGATGAAATTTAGCAAGTTACTGGATAACGGCGGATTGATGGTAGGGGACGAAGTCAAAATTAAATTGGAAATCGAAGTCATTAAAGAAAAACCAATCGAAAAAGTAAAGCCATGAAGGGGAGGCCCTCTCTTGAGGGACGAATGGCAGGCTTGTTAGCCTATGAGATTAACCTGGCCGGTATCCAATGATGAGAATCCTTGCAATGGGTGGAGACTGTCCACTCGCCGGTGATTGAAAGGTACATCTGCTAGTGGTTCCTACATGAATAGCAAGGGGACTCCAAGGGCAAAGCTGAATTGGCTGGCAGGTTAGCGAGAAGAGTGATCAGGGTCAGGACGTATTGTGCTGTGGTTTGAAGCACTGCAGGTTGAATGGTTCCGACGGTATCGGATGGTTGATGGTAATGGGGATGGATGCCATCACTGACCACTGTGATGGTGGGAACCCCTTTTTCATAGAATGGTACGTGATCGCCACCTGGGAAATACCCATAGATCTGCACGTGGTCTCTTAATCCTGTTCTCTCCGCAGCCAGTTGCGCCAGGGCTTTTTCCATTCTGGTGACGCCCACGGTAATTTTTCCATTTCCCACCCCTAGATGATCGAGATTAATCATGGCATAGGTCTTTGATAATGGGTGAACCGGATTGTCGGAATAAAGGGTTGAGCCGAGTAGTCCACGTTCTTCCCCGTCAAATGAGACAAAAAGGATGCTGCGCCTAGGTGTGTTGTCACTTTGAGAAAGGATTCTGGCGACTTCCAGCATCACTGCCGTTCCTGAGGCATTATCATCTGCCCCCGAAAACAATAAGCCCGCTTGCAGTCCAAAGTGATCTCGGTGGGCAGCGATGAGGATGAGATCATCTCCCAGGTGCGGATCCCGGCCTGGTAAGAAGCCAAGGACATTGATCAGAGAGCCTGAGTATGACAGGCTAGTCCAATCAAATTGTGCCAATAGCGGAAGCGGGTGGCTGCGAAAAGCTCGGAAATTGTTAGCGGAAAGTTGCAAGGTTTCGAGGGATTCATTGGTTTCGGATAACAGTTTTGTGAGAACCTTTCCTTCAATCCAAACCCCAGGAATTGTGTAGTGATCGGGTGAAGTGGAAGAATGGATGCCCAATGGGGTTTGCCCTAACCCTTTTCGAGCTTCATAGCGATCTAACAGTGGGCCAGTCACAGTGATATAGCCAAGTGCTCCTTGGGTCTTGGCTGTGGCCGTTTTTTCCTCGTGGGTCACCCATCTTGCATAGGAAGGCGGTTTTCCCCGAAGAAATAACACCGTGCGATTCTGGACGTCTATTCCTTGGTAATCGTTCATTCCCCTGGCTGGATCCACAATGCCATACCCGACGAAAATCACAGGAGCCATGAGTGACGCCGATGGAGAGTCCAAGGCAGGCAGGACCTCTGGGCCAGGGGTCAGGTGCCGAGTTTTCCATGTCTGGTCAACTCCGACAAAGGAGAGAGAGATGAGGGCCGGACTGCCTACTTGGGTGGCTGTGAGAGGGTGTTCGTGAAACCAGTCATCATTTGTGGTGAGTTGTGGGGATTGCCTGATAGGTTTAAGACCCAGGGTATGGAATCGTTTAGCAATAAAGTCAGCTGATTGGCGGCCACCATCTGTTCCGGCTTGGCGTCCTTGATACTTCGTATGACTTAATTCACGAATATCATTCAAGATTCTGTTCACCTGGATGGAGGGGAGGGGAATATGTGGAAGCTGAAGGGAGTCGTCCTGTCCATTTGCGGATGTGCTTAAGGCAAGGCTTATACCGGAAAGGACAAGAACCAAGATTGTGGTGGCATCAAATGAGCGTATCTTGCCTTTGGCCTTGAGTGAGAGGAGACGATTCTCAATCGCGTTGGATAATCGATATTTCATGCAACGTATCAAGGGGAGTATTAATCCTCAAGAGGAATGGTGATCACAATGCCTCCCATCAGATCTCCCATTTTAAAGTCTCGTTTAGGACTCAACGCATGGGCGTTATGACAAGTGATGCAAGCCGTGTTGATGGCCTTGTCCGCGTATATGGCCTGAAATAATTGTTTTTTCCCGGTATACACGATTCCTCGTTTTGGAACATCAGGATTTTGCTCGAGTTCTTCAAGCGCTTTTCGTTCAAATTCGGTGGCTGGTCCATTTCTTCGATAGATCGGCCACCGGCTGATTAATCGAAAGCGAATACCGTATCCAGATTCCGCAACTAATTTGCTGGAAATATGGAGGAATTGTGCAGGAAGAGGAATGGCGTTTTTATTTTCCCAATCCTCCTTGGCAAGGACAATGCCTTGTTCCTGCATGCGTTTGACGATGTAGGTTGTATAAATTTTTCGGTCGGCTTCCACAATGGCATGCATATAATCAGCGACTTTTGATGGAGACAAGCTTTTCAGCTCCTGATTGGTTTCGGCGTGGAGTATAGGCTCGGAAGAGGCGATCATGAGTAAGGTCAAGAAACACCCAAGGACTCTGTCAGCTTTGATGCTTCGTCTGTGGCTCATGACAGTGCATTCCTTTCATTTTACAAGACTGGGAGAGAGAGGGATGGTGATGAGGCATGCCGTTCCTTGATTGGGAGTGCTTTCCATCCGGATTTCTCCTCCGAGTTTATGAATCGTACGATAGGCCACTGTTAATCCCAAGCCGGATCCCTCTCCTTGGCTTTTTGTGGTAAAGAAGGGGTCAAAAATTTTTGGAAGATGATTCGGCGCAATCCCGATTCCGGTATCTGTGATAGCGATTTCCAAATTGTTTTCTGACCAGGAGGTCGAGATAGTCAGGCACCCTCCTTTCTTCATCGCTTGATAGGCATTGGTCAGAATGTTCGTAAAGGCTTGCCCCAGTTCAAAGGCTTTACCTTGAATAAGCGGGAGTGTCCTCAGGTGGGTCTGAACGTCTATGGAGCAGGATGGGAACAGGGCTTTGACGGTGGCCAATGATTGTTCTAAGAGTTCATTGATGTTGATAGGGGAATGCGCTTCAGAAAATTGTTTGCCGGCTTGGCCGGTGAAATCTCGCACGATCGACGCCATTCGCTTGCCGTGCTGGACGATGCTCTCGGCATATTGCTTGATTTGAGCGGGATCTGTTTCTTCCTGAAGAGCCTCGCCTAGTCCAATCACCCCAACAAGCGGATTATTGAGTTCATGTCCGATTCCGGCGCTGAGGACTCCTAGGCTAGCGAGTTTTTCTCCCTGAATGACTCGGTCTTGTAAGAGGCTTTCTTCGGTGGTATCGCGAAGGACCAGGCCTGCGCTTGGTCCTTTCCCTGGCTTGGCGGGTACTCCAAACCAACGGTAGCGATAGGTTCGTTGATTGAATCGAAGCTCTTGACGTTTGGCCCCGGTTTCTTCCCAATTGGCCGGAATCAGAGGATCTTGGAGGGTTGCAGGCGCGGAAGAATGTTCGTATTGAATAGGTGAGTGTGGTTGTGATCCATAAAGGAGGCGTAATTCCTCTTGAAGGCGAGTTTGGGTTGAGGGGTCTAGCGGAAGGATCTCAAAGAAAGAGGTCCCCACAATTTCATCGTTTTGTAGGGACAGGGCTTCTTTGAATGCTTTGTTGAGATACTCAACGCGTTCATCCATGCCGACCATGAGGACGGGGTCAGGAACGCTGTCTAAAATTTTTGCGGTGGAGGCTTCAAGGTATTTCACTTCTTCGGTTTTCAATTGCACTTGGCTTTCCAATCCGGCGAATTGGGAGGCCAGTTGCTGATTCATCCGATTGACTTCATCTGCCAATTCTTCGATTTCATCTCCCGTGGATAATTTCAAGATTTCCTGAAAGTCTCCCCGTCCAATTTGTCGGGCCGCTTCTTGTAGACGGCGGATCGGTGCGGTAATCCGACTGGCCGCTGCATAGCCTAACGTCATGAGCAAGCCCACACCGAGGAGGCCAAAGGCGGCAGTCCACTTGAAAAAATGTTGAATCGGGCCAAACAGTTCATCGGATGATTGCCAGACAAACATATGCCAGGAATGTCCTGTTGAGGATTGAGTAATTTGACTGGCATTGGTCAACGGCGCAAATCCGATGATGGAAGATTGTGTGCCTCCGTGTCCGTCGCTAGGCGCCGGGGTCCATCCTTGGTGCATGGGCGTGACTAAGGGAATCAAGCGATCATCACTGATTTTCGTGCCGGTTGGCAGAATGGGGCAACTTAAGACAACGCCCCGACTATCAATCAGCATGACGTGTCCGGTTTCCCCAAATCGGATGATGTCGATCGAAGGCGCAAAAAACTCCTTCACATCGTAAATCCTATGCAACACTCCAATAGCCTCATACCGCAGGCTATCCATAATGGGAAGGGCCAGAGTAAACACATAAGTCCCGAGTCGAGAATCAAATTCCACTGGTCCGATATAGGGTTGTCCAACCGCCTTGTGGAAGGCGCCTTTCCACCAGACCGTCTCTTGGTGAAGATAGGATACGGCGGCATCCAGACTGGCCACGACTCGCCCGCTGCGGTCCGTAATGTACATGCCGCGGGTTGCTGATCGGGTAATGACCGGAACCGGGTGCCCAGGGTCAATAAAGGTCCCTCCCATATGTCGTTGAAGGATTTGGGCTATGGGACCATCCAAAACATTTTTCTGGAGTATGGGGTCTTTCGTTTCCCAGGCTGTTTGTTCATGAGTCAGGAGTTGATTGCGTGTTTCCGGAGAAAGCTCATTGAGTGAATCGCGTAGATTTTCCAGTTTGGCAATGATCGTCACATCCGTAGCCAACAGGGACGTGCGAAACATTTCCTCGGATACCACCAAGTCGAGTTTTCTAGCCGTTTCTGTGGCTAGAGTTTCAAAGCTGGCTCCATTAACCTCTTGAATTTCTTGTGTTCCCTGGTAAAAAGCCAGGAATAGGCCGATGACAAGAGGAAGGATACCCACCAACAACATGGAGAGGACCAGTTTTTTTGTGAGCCCTTTTTTTCGCCTAGTGGGAGGATAGGGAATTGGGGACATGGGGCACCGGTTCTATAGATGGAGTGGAAGGGAATATGAGGTGGAAGGTGGTGCCTTTTCCTACCTCGCTTTCGATGGTCAAGTCCCCGTGGTATTTCCGTAAAATGGTCCGAACATTGTACAGGCCGAGGCCGGTTCCCATCCCATGGGCTTTTGTCGTGAAAAATGGGTCAAAAATTTTTTGTAAATTTTCCGAGGGAATACCGCATCCGGTATCCGTAATGCTGACATGAGTCAGGCCATTTTGTTGTCCGGTCGTCAGGACTAAGTGTCCCTTTCCCTCCATCGCATGAATAGCGTTGGTCATAAGGTTAACGAAAATTTGGAGGACTTCTTCGGGTTTGGCAAAAACCTGTGGCGTTCCCTGGTAGTGTTTCTGAATAGTGATTTCGTGGAATTTCGTCGCAAATCGAGCGATCGTGAGAGCTTCGTCCAGCTTGGCATGGAGATCGACAGTAACGGCGCCCTGGGTTTGGGAAGCCCGGGCGTATTGGGTGATATTTTTCGAAATCGCATGGATTCGTTGTGCGGCCTCATGGATGCTGACGGCGTATTGGCAAATGTTTTCTCGGTCGGATTCTTCTTGGATATTTTCGGCCATTGCCAAAATGACATACAGCGGATTGTTGATGTCATGGGCTATCCCTGAAGCAAATGTGCCAAATCCGGCAAGCTTTTCGGCCTGAAAAAGTTGGGCTTGAATCATGGTGCTCTGTTGAATGAAGTCCCATAGGACTTTGGCCCCGGCTCCCTCCAATACCTCGGTCTGTTGAGGTTTATACCGTACAATGGTTGAGGCCATTGAGGGATCCCCTGTGACATCAATGAGGAGTTGGACCTGCGGATTTTGAATGAGCTCCAGGGGATGAAGGGGCGTGGGGATCTGATGATATGTTGCGATCTTCAGCCCTAAGGCGCGGGGATTTCTATCAGTGATGCCCACCAGCCGGACATGGGGTAAATTGACAAGGGCCTCTAGCATGGCTGTCCCCCCTTGACCGGCTCCAATGATGCCAACGGTTGTGATAGCCAGTTTGGATGGGTCCATTACGAGTATTCCTATTTCTTTGAGGAGGAACCTCTTAGTGAATTGAGGGGCGAAGCTTAATCACGCGATGCTGTTCATTTCCTTTATGAAGTCAAATAATAAAGCCCTATCACGCGGATAGGGCTTTATCGAGGGTTGCTATGACTCCTGGCAGGCAAGAAGCCTATCCCGTTTTTTCTCATTCGGGATGTCCAACAATGGGCCAAGGCGTTACAGTCGATTGATTTCTCGTTGTTCCATGGCCTTGGCCACGGCAGTTGTTAATTTTTGTTTCTCTACCGGTTTGACCAAATAATCCACGATCCCTTGTTTCATGAAGCCCGTTGCCATTTCGGTATCGGGAAATCCGGTCAGAACAATCAACGGAACATGAGGATAATTCTGTTTGAAGTAGTTGATGGCTTCCACTCCATTGATTTTAGGCATTCGAATGTCGGAGATGATGCAATCTAACATCAGGGGATTTTCACCTTTATTGATTTCCTGAATGGCTTGTTCTCCATCTTCCGCCTCAATAACGTCATACCCCGACTTTTCCAGTGTCATGCGAACCACTTTTCTGACATCGGTTTCGTCATCGACAACCAATACACGCCCATTTGTGGAATGTCCTCCGAACATGGCAGCTGTACCCTCAGGCATAAAACACCTCCTTGGTTTGTGAGTGTTATATGAACTCTTGGGATAACCATGACACTCCTCTATTCTCTCTCTTTTGCCTATGTTAGCGCAATTCTATAGATAGTAGAAAGCGGAGAATTTCTAGGCGGGGTTGCATTCGTTCGCCAAAGAGAGCACAGTTAAGATTTTTATGCCCTTCTGAATGGATGCTGGCGCCTGAAGGCCACCTGTTGAGGATCTCTCTAGTTTATTGAGAGTGCAGGATGACTTCTGGGGTACAGAATGAAGAACCGTAGCAAAGGAAATTCGCCAAATTGGTCAGATTTTGGTGTGAATCTGTTTCCGAACGCTGATAGTGGGGTTCTCTTGATCGCTACGGAGAGGGGATAGATTTGGTTGTTTTGGCAAATGGAAATGCCTCCGGTTGCCCAAAAGGCAACCGTTCTACATAAATGGAACTAGATGGAAAGGCAAAACTCGCGCCTTGCCTCTCGACGATTTCCTTAACCTTATATCCCAATCGTTCCTTGACTTCTAACCACTCCCCCCAGACGGTTGTCTTGGTAAAGCAATAGAGCATAATGTCGATACTGGAGTGATTGAAGGAATCCAGAAAGACAAATGTTTTCGTCTGATCCGGATCGGTTTCGAAATCGCCGCATTCATGTATATACCTCGAAATGTGTTGAATGATGTGCTGTAATTGCTCCTGGGTGGAACGGTATTCCACCCCGATCATCCAATAAATCCGTCGGTTCGTCATACGCGAAAAATTAATCAGCGCTTCATTGGCCAGTTTGGCGTTTGGAATTGTGACCAGAGCTTTATCAAACCGTCGGATCTTTGTGGCTCTGAACCCGATTTCTTCCACGTTGCCTTCCACTTCGGACGTCTTAATCCAATTTCCTTTTTCAAATACGCGATCCAAAAAAATGGTTAGCCCCGCAAACATGTTCTTAATGAAATCTTGCGCGCCCAGTGCCACCGCCATTCCAACTAACCCCAGACTACCGAGTACCGCCGCCACATTAAATCCCCACTCCTGAAACACTGCGGCGATTCCCATGCATACGACCACGAATTTGGTTACTTTCAGAAAAAAGCCCTTAATGGTCTCGTGCATACTGGCACTCCCAAAAAGGTTAATCGCCCGGTCAAATAACGTGGAAAGCGGATCAAGAGCTCGGAAGATGGACCAGAATAAGGTAAAGGCGATCAGGGATCGGACAATCTGCCCTAAGACGCTATTGAGTGTGGGGGATAATGAAACCATTTGTCCGGCCAGATACAAGCCAACTACGACAAATGCAAATTCCAACGGACGTTCAATGGCTTCAAGTAATTGATCATCAAGATCCGTTTTTGTCCGGGAAGTCACGGTTTTTAATGCTTTGGAAAAGAGGCGAAAGAAAATGCGGCGGGCCAGGAGAAAAAGTATGAATACCCCAAACGCTGTGAGAATGTCGCCTAAATTGGTGCCGAGGATTCCGGTATCCCAGACTTTATGAAATTCATTCAAAAAACCTTCAGTCATGTGGCTGGATTAACCCATTATGCAGGTAAAAGAGAATCATGCTCGCACGGATGATCTGGTTAGACGCGTGAAAGCTGATAGTCAGAGGAAAACCCTTGACTCAATACCGCCGAATTGGAAGCGATGAATCATGCTCATCTCAACAGCGTGACTTTGCTGGCAGGGTAAAAGAATTGTTCGTAAAGGTCAATCGTGCCTTCCGCGGAAAATCTCCGAGAGGCCATTGAATTTCTAGACAGCTGAGAGTGGTGTGATAGGATGCTTTGAAGAGCCTAATGTCGGATTTGGAGGAGTAGAAGAGGGGAGGGCCGAAAATGATTTGGACATTTCCAGGTCGAATGGGTGTGGTATTGGGATTGGTGGGATTGTCGGGGTGTGTTGGCCAGCACACCGATGTGAGGTCTGAGCAAGTGTATCTTGGACAGGGAATTGTAGAAGGCACGAAAGGGTACCAACAAATTCAGCATGAGCATGTACCCTCTGGGCCTTCCATCTTGCAGGTCCAAGGCCAGGTCCTTGAAATTGAGGGAGGAGCCTATAGAATTCGTGATAGATCCGGTCGAGAAATGAGGCTTCCCTTGGATGAAAATACACGAATTGATCGTCCTGCCCATGTTGGCGATTGGGTTGAGGGCTATTTGGATGAAGGAGGGCGTGCGGTCTTCGTACGGAATATTGATGGACGTGTTTCGCTTGAGTAGGCGTTTCTGGTGCGTTGGCTATGTTGTTCCCCTGGTTCTTCTTCCTGGGTCATTTCAAACCAAGTATGTGGGAACAGGATGTTCTGCCTATGAGACTCATCTCAATAACGAGAAACCAATGGTTAGGGTGTATGGACATGCATCATGGGAGGTTGCTCTATCGATTCGGAGTGAATGGGTTTAATAACCTGGGAACCCAGGAATGAAGGGAAGGAGAATGGAAATAGCAATGAGAATAATGATGATCCACTCCAAGATTTCCATTCGACGATTGCCGGCATGGTCAGCCATTTTGTCATAGAGGTTGTCCAAGGTATCTAATTTTCGCCTGATGCTGATATCCCAGCTTGACAAATAAAAACGTTGAGACGCCAGGCGGTTCACACGAGCCAGATACTGGTCACTGAACAGTTTAAGGGTATTCGTCACACGTTCGAAGAGAATTGCACTATCCACCTGAAGTCCGGCGATGCGACGAAGATACGAAGCGGTGGAGCCTGGCCATTGCGTGGCGTACCATGTATGAGAAGTCAACGTTGCATAGGCTTCTTCCAATGCGTCATCCAACTGATGATCGAGGAATCGCCGTTCTACTAATTCTATGTTGATGATCTCAAGAACTGCCCGGACATCATCCATCTCCTGACCGATCACCATCGCCGCATTCCAATCGATGAGCGTCAAATCTTGTTGGCCATAGGCAATGGATGAAGCGGTGGCGTCTGTCACTTCTTGGGTAGACAGCGATGCATCTTCGGCGCGAAGAATTTTGGCAATGAGTTCGCGTTCTTGCTCCAGTAGTTGTCCCGGAGAAACCGCAGGATGGATTTTTGAGAGAGAAAAGATATTGTAGTCTTCCACAAATGGTGCACAGTTTGCTTTTTCGATGGCCGTACCCAGCGCGTGGATGAGTTGGGAGACATGTTGTTGTGTGTGGGGTAACAGTTGGGCGTGGTCATAGAGGGATTCGCTCAAGCGAAGCAGTGAACGAAGCGGGCCTCTCAAGGGAATGCGATACATGACCATCATGGCGCCAAAGTCATAGAGAATGGTTTCGATCTGCGGGAGGGTTTGAAACGCTTCGACGGCAATGGTGCGGTGGTCTTGCGTGATGCGGAGAGGGGGAGGATTATAGTCAAAATATTGGGGCGCCGGTCGTTGGCGTTTGAGGCGGCTGCGTTCCTTTGTGGCGGTAATATGCCGTTCTGCTTCATCCAGTCTGATGGACGCTCCAACATCAAAGGCAAACATGACAAAGCACAGCCCTTCTTCAATGAAAGGACTTTCCGAGGAATGTATGGGGATATTCATGGGATACGCTTACGCCCCTCATGAGAGAACAGGAGAAGGAGAGTCTGTCGTCAAATTTTTGGTAAAGCTAAAGTTGATAAGTGGATTCCGATTTGGGCACTTCCACCTCCATGCCGGGGAATTCGGTTTGAAGAGCCATGGCGAAAGAGAGCGACTGCCGTTCTTCTCCGTGCACCACAAAAACTTTTCGCGGGTAGGGCTTGATGGCGCGGACATATGCGAGGAGATCATTTCTGTCCGCATGGGCGGAGTATCCGTTGAGGCGAACAATCCGCGCTCGTCGCCTCGTGGGAACTCCGAAAATGGGGACGGTCTCCCATTCTTCCGCGAGTTTGCGTCCCAGGGTATGTTCTGCCTGCCACCCGACCAGCACTACGACATTGGCTTCATCCTCAATCGTATTTTTCAAATGATGGACCACTCGCCCACCTTCGCACATTCCTGAAGCGGAAATGATGACGCAGGGCCCCTTCCGTCGGTTCAATAATTTGCTTTCCTTGGATGTGGAGATAAAGTTGATGTATTTTTCCGCAAAGATATCCCCTTTCGCCGTAAACGTTTGATAGGTCTCCTCATCGTAACATTCTGGATGCTGGCGAAAGATTTTCATGGCTTTCAGGGCTAACGGGGAATCAATGAAAATGGGGATTGGAGAGACTTCGCCGTTGTTCACCAGTTCCTTGATCCGCATGATGAGATCCTGCGTGCGGCCCACGGAGAATGCGGGAACGATAATTTTACTCTTGTGTTGAATGGCGTGATTGACCAGGTCTTTGGCGATGGCTCTCCGTTTGGTTTGGTCGTCATCGTGCAGCCGATCTCCATAGGTGGATTCGATGATCAGTACGTCACAGGGTGGTGGCAGATGAGGATCTCGCAGAATGGGCATGTTGGCTCGGCCAAGATCTCCGGAGAACAAGATGGACGTGGACTGGCCACGATGCCGATATTTGGCCCAGATGGCGGCGGACCCCAGAATATGTCCGGCGTCATGAAACTGTATCGTGACATTTTTCGCCGCCGAGAGGGATGACCCATAACGAACGCCTTGAAATCGAGCGGCAATGTCATGGACATCTTCCATGGAGTAAAAAGGCGTGACGCAGTCACGCCCTCTTCGGCGCTCTTTTTTGTTCACATACCGGCAGTCGCCTTGTTGAATCTTGGCCGAATCTTCCAACAGAATTTTGGTAAGGTCTGCAGTGGCGGAAGTCATATACACCGATCCAGGGAATTGTTCCTTGGTCAGAATCGGCAATGCACCTGAGTGATCGATGTGGGCATGCGACAGCAGGACGGTTTGGACAGATTTTGGTTCAAATCCCAGATGTGAATTTCGTTCCCGTGCCAAGTCCCGCCTGCCTTGAAACATCCCGCAATCGAGGAGAATGCGGGTGCCACCCATTTCAAGGAGGTGACGGCTTCCGGTGACGGATCGTGCAGCACCGTGGAACGAAATGTTCATGAGGTGTTTCCCTTCTGGTGTTCGCGGGAAATAATTTGCCAAGCTTCGGCGGCTGTTTCGGCAAAATGAAATAAGGAAAGGTCTTCCGGACTGATTAAGCCGAATTCCACAAATTTATCCCATTGAATCAAATCTTCCCAAAAGGCGCGTCCGATCAAAACCACCGAGACGTCGGGGGTCTTCCCAGTTTGAATCAACGTCAGGGTTTCAAATAGTTCATCCATAGTCCCAAAGCCTCCGGGAAAGACCACCAGAGCCTTGGCCCGGTTGAGGAAATGCATTTTTCGGAGGGCAAAATAGCGAAATTGAAAGCATAGGCTTGGCGTAATATACGGATTGGGTGCTTGTTCATGGGGTAGGGCGATATTCAAGCCAATGGATTTAGCGCTTACATCGGCTGCTCCGCGGTTGGCAGCCTCCATGATGCCTGGTCCTCCGCCAGTAATAATGACGTATTGGCAACTGCCATCTATCTGACAGCTGGAGGAAACCAGACGTCCAAATTCGCGGGCCTCTGCATAATAGGGGGAGAGGGTGAGTTGGTTTTTGGCTATGGTTCGCGCGCGCTGTTTGTGCGGATCGTTTGGAGATCGGGCCAGTTCCTGTTCGGCGATCAAAAGCTTGTTTTTTGCCGCCTCTGGCTCGAGTAATCGCGCACTTCCGAAGACTACAATGGTAGACTCAATGCCCTCATCCTGTTGAATCAGTTCCGGCTTGAACCATTCCAGTTGTAATCGGACGGCCCGCAGTTCATCGCGTTGGAGAAAGGCTGAATCGGAGTCTGCCCGTCGAAAGGCTGAGGACGCCCGATATGGAGGAGTTGCGTGAGGCGTGTCTGTCATGATTCACATATGCAACACTTTCCAGTGAGCGAAGGAATTATAAACATCCATAAGCTATTTGGAAATAGGTTCCTCGGAGGGAGGTGTCAGGAAACGTATGCGGCTTGCCCTGTGGAGAATAGTGGCTGGTATCCGCCGGACCTCTCTCTTGCACGGTGAAATTGGGGATTGGTTGAGCGAGGGAAATAGGGTATAGTTCGCACGTCATTCCATTGGTATTTGAGTCTATAATAGATGAAACCCCTTTCCCCCCTTATCACGGCTGAGTGTGAATCCTGTCCCAATCGGGAGTTTTCGGATATCTGTGACATTATCCCTCCCGTGGAAGAATCGGTAGGGCTTATTAAACGCCGGGCCATGTATCAGCCAGGGCAATATGTGTTTTATGAAGGGCATGTGGCTTTGGGGTTGTATATTCTGTGCCATGGACGGATCAAGTTGACTCGATTGAACCGAAAAGGACAACAACGATTGGTGGGAATTTTGGATTCGGGACAACTTCTGGAGAAGCAGGCGTTTCAGGATCAGCCTGTCCATCAAGTAACCTGTGAAGTCTTGGAGCCTTCTCAAATTTGTTTGTTGGATCGTACAAGTTTCTTGACATTTCTCAAAGGCAATGCCGAGCTAGCGGTTAAACTGGTTCAGGTGTTGAGTAAAGAAATGTCGCATGTCATGAATGTCGCTGACCGGTTTGCTTTTACTCCAGCCCGTGAGCGACTGGCGCAGTTGTTATTGGAATTGCAGGAACGATTTGGCGACCCTGGGGTGGAGGGCATTCGCATTGATTTAAATCTGAAACGCGAAGATTTGGCTCAGATGGCGGCCGTCACGGTCGAAACCGTCGTTCGTTTATTGCATGATTTTCAAGAAAATGGCCTTATTACTATCCAAGGCCGGGAAATTATTGTGCTCAAGCCTGAACGCTTGGGCAAGATTGCTAAAATTTCGATGTGCTAGCAATGCCTGATTTTTTATATTCTTTTGGAAATTATTTTTTTCGCTCGTTCTTTACCAGCCGGTAGTTCGCGACCCGGGGCCTTTTGCCCCGCTCCCTGCTCATTATCTTTAGGTCCTTAGCCCCAGTTATTTGATTGATAACAATCTGTTTTGGGGTTGTTGATCCATAATGCCTCATTCTAAGGGGTTCATCTAAGATAACACCCCTGAAAACGCAGGATGAGGAACATGAAAAACGGGGATTTTCCTGAATGGTTGCACATTCGGGTGACTTTAACTTAATTCAATCAATTGAAAGGAGGCAGGGCATGAAAATGAGAGGCCGGTCCATGACAAAAGTGGTTGGGTGTGGAGTGCTTGCTTGGGCCATGATGTGGGGGGGGCAGGGTGTGAGCTTTGGGCAAGGGTTGACAGTGGAAGAACGTTTGGATCGTCTTGAACAAAAAACCTTATCTGCATCGCCTGGGGCTGATCAGGAAACGGGCCATATGGTGTTTTTTCGAGGTGGCTGGGCCAATTTGACGAATGATCGCTCGGGAGAAGTCTTTACCGATGTGTTCGGAGCCAGCGGAAACAGGAATGATAATAATTCAGGATATTATGTCGGTGCAGGATTGGACTTAGTGTTATCAAAAAACGTGTGGGGTTTGTTTGGGGGAACATGGGTCTTGGGGGAAATCGGGGTAGAGTTTAAGCGTTGGAATTCGGAAAAAGTGGCTCAGGCTGTTCCGACCACATGTTCAGTGGCTGGCGTCGCTACGTGTTCAACTGAACTAAACAAAAAAGTGCAACTCACGATGCTGACGGTGAATGTGGCCCCTAAAATCATGTTTATGGAAGGTAGCCGGTTTCGTCCTTGGATTATTCCGGTAGGGTTAGATTTTCATGTTATCAGTCCTCCTTCCAGCGACACCTCGGTCCTAGATATCGGAGTGCAATTTGCTGTGGGTGCCCAAGTTCGGGTGTGGAAAGCCTTGCACCTCGGGGTTGATGGGCGGTTTCATTTGGCCACTGGGCAAACAGACACCACCAACAATTTTGGTACAGCTGGAGCGTACCTCGGTATTGCCTTTTAAGTAGAGCGAGATTTATGAGATCTCTTCCTGTTATTTGAGTGGAAATAAAAGGTGGTTTTTCTTTACTCTTGAATCTGATAAAGAGGATGAGTGTCTCAGGGAGGGGGACTGAGAATAGAGAATTCAATAATCATGACCGGTTGTCAAAATTGAGTTGGTCTTGAGTAGGAAGAGGAAGAATGGAAGCCGAATTCAGTAGAGACATGCAGGCTAGCCAGGTACAATTCAGGAGGTGAATGTTTTCACTATTCTTCTCATCTGGGTTCACCTGACAGCGGCGACCTTTTGGGTAGGCGGGATGTTATTTCTTTCCCTTGTCGCAGTTCCTGTCATCAAACAGGATGTAGACCCTCTTTCCGCACAACGGTGGTTTGTGGGTCTTGCGCGCCGGTTTCGAACGTTTGTTTGGGGCGCTCTGTCAATTCTCGTTGGAACCGGCGTTCTCTTACTCTCACGATTGGTGGAAGTGTCCTCCTCCCCGATGACTTGGCCGGCGCCGATTATAGGCAAATTAGTTTTGGTTTTGACCTTGATCGGTATTTCTCTTCTTCATGACAAGGTGATTGGCCCAAAGGTTCGAATTCTGAAACAAAAATCTTCGGAGGAACTGACGGATGGTGAGCGATGGCTCATCCGAATTTCCCCAATCATTGGACGTATGACACTGCTCTTAGGCTTGGGTGTGCTATTAATGGCTGTGTTCATTGCGCGGATTTAGGGGAAGAAGAGAAGAGAAAATCGGTGAAGTATTTTGGGAAATAAAAAAAGCCGGGGGAAGTGTAATCTTCCCCCGGCTTTTATATCTAAGGTAAAGTGATTTTCTTAGAAACGGCTACGGCGTTTGTCGCCAAAGCCTCCCCCTCCACCACCAAAACCACCCCGACCTCCGCCTCCACCACTGCCACCGGAGCGAGGAGCTTGTGGCTTCGCTTCGTTGACCGTTAAGGTGCGGCCGCCAAACTCAGTGGAATTCAGGGCATTAATTGCGGCTTGAGCTTCCTCGGAGGAAGACATTTCCACAAAGCCGAATCCTCGGGATTGGCCGGTAAATTTGTCGCTAATGACATTAGCCGATTGCACCGTACCGTGTGCGGAAAATAAATCGGTTAATTCTGCTTGGGTGGCGGAATACGGAAGACCGCCGACATACAATTTTGAACCCATGGGGTTCCTCCTTTAAATAGATGATGTGTCTTAGGCTCGAGAAAGGTTAATCTTTGGGAAGGAACAGGCCGCGGACGCTGGAACTGAGGCGACTGAGGTCAGACTTCCGAGGAAATTCTCGGGCAAAATCACACCTTGAATAAGGGCTTAGTAATTTATGTTCCTTATAACCAAGCCCACGGTTATAAGTGTCATCACCCTAGCACATCTTTTTGATAAAAGATAGCGGTCTTGTACACCGTTCAGGATTGAGGTTTAAAAAACTAAGAAAATCAATGATTCAAACGAAGTATCCCTGGTTCATGGTTTTCCAGTGTGGCCAAGGTATGAAACGGAAGTTTCCCCCATAAATCGTTCAAGTTCGGTGAGAGCAATAGAAAGGTCATATTTAGCTTGTACATAATCCAGTTGAGTTTGTCGTAAGACCCGTTGGGCATCAAGGACATCCAGCAACCCTGTTTCACCGAATTTGAAACTGACCTGCGCAATTCTGAGGGCCTCTTCAGCCTGTTTCAATAGGCCCTTCTCGTAGGTATTAATTTGCGCAGCGGCAGCTTGCGAGAGTTGAATCTGCTGAGTGATTCCCTTAATGATGTCGTGTTTCGTGCGTAATAGCGCGGCTTCCCGTTCACGCAACAAGCCTTTGGCCTGGGCAATGTCACCTTGGCGCTGATCCCAAACTGGAAAGGGAATAGAAAGCCCGCCGACGTAGGCTTCACGTCCGGCATCCCGCTGGTAACTTCCACTGAGGGTAATATTGGGTATGCGGGCTTGTTGTTCCCGCCGATGGGATTGTCTGGCCTCTTCAACCAGCTGTTGCCATTTGGTCAGGATTGGATGGGTAGCTAACGCTTTTTCCGACAGCTGGTTCAATGGGGCATTGTCTACTTGGTTCGCAAAGGTCCCCTGTATCTTGAAATCATTGCCTAAAACTCCGGCAGCCAGACTATTGAGCGTGGCTTGAAAGGATTGTAGCAGTCCTTTCGCGCGCGTGAGTTCTTTTTCGACTTTCAGGCTTTCGACCTTGACCTTGACGGCCTCAAATGGAGGAGCCTCACCGGCATCAACTCGGCGTAAGACGGCATCACGTACTTCCTGCATGGTTTGAATATTCTGTTCAGCCGTGTCTGCCTGATGGGTGGCAAGGAGCAGGTCATAAAATGCCCGCTTGGTTTGGGCAACCAGAGTTAACTTGGCTTCTTCCATGAGGGCTTTGGCGCTTTCTACCCCGGCTTGCGCTGCCTGTTGGCTGGCCTCACGTTTCCCCGGCCATTCAAGGGGTTGGCTCAAAGTGACGTATCGTTCTGTAATGGATATTCCAACCGAGGGATCTCTCACGGTCCCCCGTCCTCCTTGAAAGCTCAGCGTCGGATTGGGATAGGCCGAGGCTGAAAGCTTGTGTCCCTCTTTTTGTTCAAGGATGCCCTGGCTTTCCTTGAGTAGTGGGTTATGTTCTAGGGCTAAATCCAAAATGTTCGCCAGGGTATAGGTGGCTGGAGGGGCGGCGGGATGGGGAGATTGATCCTGGGCCTCTGAATAGGGAAGATTGGCAATAGAAAAAGCCAGCAGGAATAAGGCAAGCAATTTGAGGTTCATACGCATTCCTTTGAGTGAGTTCTTATGCCCAGACATTAGGTATCATGAATTCATGGTGGCGTTGGCCAGCGTTGCTCCTGATCGGATGTCCATGGTTTTCTTGATCGACAGAGGGTTTCATACAAAGCCGGAATTACTAAGAGTGTGAGAGCTGTGGAGGTCACCAATCCGCCAATGACGACGGTCGCCAGCGGCCGTTGAACCTCCGCTCCCATACTGGTGGCGACCGCCATCGGGAAAAACCCGAGACTTGCAACTAGGGCGGTCATTAAAACAGGGCGAAGGCGATCCATCGCTCCCTGGGCCACGGCATCAGCCGTTCGTAATCCCTCGCTTTCCAATCCTTGAATGCGACTGACCAGGACCACCCCATTTAATACGGCAATGCCGAAGAGCGCCACACACCCGATGACCGCAGAAATACTCAAGGGTAGACCTCGCAACCACAGGGCAAATATCCCACCGGAGAGGGCTAACGGCACGTTTAAAAAAATCAACAGGGCAGGACGGATGGCACCAAAAATGACAGAAAGGATAGCGAGAATGAGGAGTAAGGTAATCGGGATAACTACCGCCAACCGTCGCGAGGCTTCTTCCAAATGTTTAAACTGTCCGCCCCACTCCAGATAGTATCCCTGGGGAAGGGTGACTGAATTTTGGACGATCTGTTGGGCCTCGGTGATAAAGGAGCCCAGATCTCGTCCGCGGATATTGGTTTCAACCACCAAACGTCGTTGAATATTTTGCCGGCTGACTTGTGCGGGACCTTCATCGACTTCAATTGAGGCGACCCGGGAAAGGGGAACCAGTTCGCCATGGGCGGTGGGAATCAAGATATTACCCAATGCCACCGGCCCAGCCGACGCGGTATCGGACAGACGGACGATTAGGTCAAACCGGCGCTGGCCTTGAAACACTGTGCCGACTGTCTGTCCGACGCGGGCGGATTCAATGATGCCCAATACGTCTTTGGCATTGAGTCCGTAGCGGCCGATTTGGTCGCGGTCCACGATCACTCGAATTCTCGGGACGCCTGTGACTTGTTCCACTTTCACATCGGCTGATCCGGGAACGCTTTCCAAGGCGCGGGCAATCGCTTCACCCTGATGCCGAAGGACTTCAAGGTCCTCCCCGAAAACTTTGATGGCTACATCAGAGCGGGTTCCGGCAATGAGCTCATTGAAACGCATTTCAATGGGTTGCGTGAAGCTCAGTCCCACCCCGGGGACGGCATCCAGGACAGCTCTTTTAAATTGTTCGATTAACACTTCCTTTGACGAGGAGGTGGTCCATTCATTCCGGGGCTTGAGCACCACAAAAACATCGGACATATCAATGCCCATCACATCGGTGGCGACTTCGGGACTGCCTGTTCTGGTGACGACCTGAACGACTTCCGGGAATTTCCGCAAGGCCCGTTCCACCCCCAACGCCGTTTCCACAGATTCGCTAAGAGAAACGCTTGGGAGCCGCCACACTTGAATGGCCATATCACCTTCTTCCAATCGAGGAACAAATTCGACTCCCAATCGGGTTCCGATCAGAAGGCTGAGTCCAAAGATTATGATGCCGGGAATCACCACCAACGCCGGTCGATGTAAGGCCAGCCCTAACCAGGGTCGATAGAAGCGTCGTAGCTGCGCAATCAGCCAAGTTTCTTCATGGTTTGGTCTGGCACGGGCAAACCAATAGGCCAAGATGGGAACGCCGCCCACGGCAAAGAGGAGTGAGCTGGCCAATGCAAAAATGACGGTCATGGCCATCGGGCGAAACATTTTGCCTTCCAAGCCCATCAACGACAAAATGGGAAGATACACAATGATGATAATGCCGACGGCAAATACAATGGGTCTCAAGACTTCCCGTGCGGCATCCTGAATAGTGGCCAGTTTTTCCTCTTTGGTTTGATCGCTCACGTTTCCCAGGCGCCGCAAAATATTGTCGATCATGACAACCGATCCGTCTACAAGCAGGCCAAAGTCAATAGCGCCTAAACTCATCAGATTGCCGGACAGCCCGGCCTGATACATGCCGGTGAAGGCCAATAGCATAGACAGCGGGATAGCCAATGCCACGATGACACCAGCCCGAACATCGCCTAAGAAAGAAAAGAGGATGGCGATAACGAGTAGTCCGCCTTCAAGCAAATTATTTCTGACGGTTTTAATGACTTTGGAGACGAAGAGCGTCCGATCATAATAGGGTTCAATAACCACTCCGGGTGGAAGGGTGGCTTGAATCTCTTGGACCCGCTCCTTGACATGATCCACAACCTGTTGGGCATTGGCGCCTGCAAGCATTTGGACCATTCCGATAACTGTTTCGCCCTCACCCATTCGGGTGGCGGCACCCATCCGCAAAGCCGCCCCTTCTTTCACCTCGCCCACATCCCTGACAAAAATGGGGACTCCTCCTGGACCGTGACTGATGACGATTTGGCCTAAGTCGGTGAGTGTCGAAGCCATGGCTTCGCCTTTAATGAGATATTGTTCCCGTTCGTGCTCAATATATCCGCCACCGGCGAGGGCATTGTTCTGGGCAAGCGCTTCGAAGACGGCTTTTAGGGTGAGATTGAAGGCCAGGAGTTTGCTTGGGTCGACGACCACTTGAAACTGTTTGGTCTCTCCGCCCCAAATATTCACTTCGACCACTCCGGGCACGGCCCGAAGCCGTCTGGCAATATCCCATTCCAGAAGGGTTCTCAAATACATCGGACTGTGCCCTTGGCCTCTGAGCGTGAATTGGTAGACTTCCCCCAGGCCTGTAGATAAGGGCCCCATCACGGGACGCCCATAAGCTGCGGGAATGCGTTCGGTGGCGAGGGTCAGTCGTTCGTTGACCAATTGTCTAACAAAATACAGATCAAGGTGTTCTTCAAAGATGGCGGTGACGGCTGACAACCCATAGCGGGAAACCGAGCGAACCTCTTGTAGCCCTGGTATGCCACTGAGCGCGGTCTCAATGGGAAACGTGACGAATTGTTCCACCTCAATGGGGCCAAGAGCCGGAGAACGGGTCAGAATTTGCACCTGTACGGGAGTGAGATCGGGAACGGCATCGATGGTGAGATTCGTCAAGGACCAGAGCCCCGAAGCTGTCACCAGTAACAGAGCGACGATAGTAAAAAATCGATAACGTAGGGAGAGGGTCAGCAGTCGTTCCATGATGAGCGCTCACTCAAACGAAAAGGACAATGGTCTGAAGGTATGCATCACATCTACTGTTCATGTCTCTGGTGTTATTCCCCCTGAATAGAAGTTTTCATAATGGCATTCTTTAAATCGAAGACTCCTTCGGTGACCACCTGCTCCCCGGGGTTCACTCCGTGGATGACTTCTACCAGACCCCCGCTTTCCTGTCCGGTCTCAATGAAAACGAAATCATAGCCGGTATCCCGTTTGAGAAAAACGCCTCGGACGCTGTCCAGCATGGTCACAGCCGATAGGGGAATGGAGAGGACAGGTTGTTGTTGATCGATCAAGCGGACTTCCACGAATTCGTTCGGTTTGAGGTGGCCCTGGGAGTTGTCGACGTCGAAGCGCACACGAATCGTTCGAGTGGTTTCATCGGCTACCGGAGACAGATACGCCAATTGGGCATGAATGGGTGCTCCCCCTCGTGGTACCACCTGCCCGTTGTCCCCTTCCTTGAATTCACGGGCTTGCTCGATCGGAAGATTGGCAAATACCCAGACGCGGCTGGTGTCCACAATTTCAAACAACTGTTCTCCGGCGGCAACGCCTTGTCCCAGAACAATATTCTGTGCCACCACCGTACCGCTCAATGGCGCTCGCAGGAGGTATTTGTGTCCCTCGAGGTGGCTTCCATGTTCCAATTGATGTAATTCCTGTTCACTCAGTCCCATGTTCAGTAACTTTTCTCGAACATGCTGGTACACAGCCTGGGCTTCAATGTGATGCCCTCGGTCTTCTAACAGTCGGCGTTGAGAAATAATGTTTTCAGCTTGCAGTTGCTTGGTGCGCTCAAAGTTACTGGAGGCCACATCCAATTTCGATTTGGCCACCAGGTATTCCTGGACTAATTCATCCAATCGCATACTTTCCACTGCGGCGAGCGGTTGACCTTTTTTGACCCGATTGCCTAATTGCACCATAATCTTGTCAACTTGACCGGGGATGCGAGATGAGACTTTTGCGACTTGCGATAGGTCGAGTGCGACGTTTCCAGGAGCAGAGACCGAGTGGGGAGTAAGGCGTTCTTTGGCCTCCTCGCTGTGAATACGTTGACGGGCTTGTTGAGGGACTTGGTCCATGTCGACATGAAACGTCTGTCCGGGGGGGGAACTCGGGGAGGAAGCTCCCGTGCTCTTCTCTGCTGTGGTCTCCACGGGGGCTTGAGGGTCTGTGCATCCCATTGGAAGCAGACTGATCAAGCAAAGACATAGAAGCCATCTCCAACATATCGGATAAAAGTTGTTCATAAGGGCCCTTTTTGCTCAAGACATCGCATGACATTATGTTCTCGGTGGAAACTTCTCCTCACAAGAGTGTGCCTGACAGGGAAATGTCATCATAAAGATCGTACCTGATTCTGGTTGACTGTGGACCTGAATCTGTCCGCCATGGGCTGCCACAATCTCTTTCACTATAGCCAAGCCCAGGCCTGTTCCGCCTGATTGTCGGTCCCGGGCTTCCTCGATTCGGTAAAAACGGTCGAACAGGTGAGGGAGATGTTCAGGGGCAATTCCGGGACCGGTGTCCTCCACCGATAGTTCGAGTGACGTGTCATGCACATGAATACGCGCCGTAATGGTTCCCCCTTGTGGTGTATGGCGGAGTGCATTATCCAGGAGATTAATGAGTGCTTGTTTCAGCTGGGAGGCATCTCCCAGAAGAAGAGCAGAGGATGGGCAGATGGCATGCAGATGGATGCCTTCTTCCTGCGCGAGCACCGACAGCTCACCGACCACTTCTTCGACCAGTGGGGAGAGATTTAGGAGTTCTAGTTTGAGGGGGGGGCGGTCACCGGCAAATTGTGCCAATGTCAGGAGGGATTTTGTCATGGCTGTGAGCCGATCGACTTCAGCGAGATTGGATAGAATCGTTTCCCGATACTCTTCGGCTGAACGGCCCTGTTGGAGGGTGACCTCAAGATTGCCTTTCATGGCGGTCAAGGGGGTCTTCAGTTCATGCGCCGCATCGGCTACAAAACGGCGTTGGGCGTCAAAAACGTATTGTAGGCGATCCAGCATCCCGTTAAAGGTCTGGGCTAGGCGTTGAAATTCACTATAAGGGGCCGAGAGGGTTAAGCGGGTGGAGAGGGTTTGTCCAGAAATCGTTTCTGCCGTCTGACTCAAGGTCTCTACGGGTGCCAATGCTTCACGGGCCAATTGATCGCTACCCCACCAGGCAAACAAGATAAGGGTTGTCGAGCCGCCGATCAGCAGGCAGAGCAACCACCAGAGGGTGTCATGCACAAATTGCAAAGATTGTTCGGTTTGAAGAATAAAGAGACCGTGGTCTTCGATGGGCAAAGGAATGGAAATGCGGCGAATGGGGGGACGGCCTTGGGGGTGAAGAGTTTCAAAGACCGTATTTCCATGCTGGACTTGTGTCAGGAGGTGAGATGACGGGGGCTGTCGGTTCTCGGTGGATTGACCGCTCCAAACGATCCGGCCGTTGGCATCAAGTATGACGCTGTACCGAATGGCTTGCCGTAACTCTTCTTCGTCATCAAACTCCTCAGGATCATCCTCTGAGTGTTGTTCAAGCGATCGGTGAGGTGAAATATGGAACTGGCCGGTAGCCAGTTCCACCTGTTGACTTTCCTGATTGGCGAGGGTGAGCAATTCGTCATCGATGTGGCGATGCAACAGGGTGGATAATCCTAGGAATAGAAGCAGGCTGAAGAGGCCTAAGAGTCCCATCATCAGGGCCAAGGCCCGACGTTTGATGCGTGTGCGAAACGCGTGCATTAGATTTCCGGGATTTTCAGCACATATCCTGCTCCCCGCACCGTATGAATCAATTGAGGCGAAAAGTCCCGATCCATTTTTGACCGCAGGGATTTAATGTGCACATCGACAAAATTCGTCACAGCTTCATAATGGATATCCCATACATGTTCCGTAATGGCCGTCCGGGTCAGGACCCGTCCGGCATTTCTCATCAGATATTCCAAGAGGGCATATTCTTTGTTCGTCAGGGAAATCTCCTGGCCCTGGCGCCAGACTTTGTGAGCGACGGGGTCTAATTCCAGGTCGGCAATGCAGAGATGGGGAGTGGCTTGGGAATGACTCCGCCGCAGAAGGGCACGGAGGCGCGCCAGTAATTCGGCAAAAGCGAAAGGCTTGGTGAGATAATCGTCAGCCCCGGCATCCAGCCCGGTGACTCGGTCTTCGACGGTTTCCCGAGCGGTGAGGAGAAGGATCGGGGTGGTAAGCCGTTGGGCTCTCAGTTCTCGGCACAGGGCAATCCCATTCATTTTGGGGAGCATGATGTCCAGAATAATGAGATCATAGGGATTGAGCTCTGCCATACTGAGTCCTGCGGCCCCGTCAGTGGCCAAATCGACGGCATAGTGTTCTTCCCGTAATCCTTTGAGGATAAAACCTGAAAGGCTCGGGTCATCTTCAACGACGAGAATTCGCATGGGTCTCTGTGTTGCCGGTATTCAATGGTATTGCGTACCTTGACGCTCCAATGCTCAGTTAATTTTGGCGGGTCATGCCTGCGCCATACTCGTAGACTAAGTCTCCCCCCAAGTAACCAGTGGCGCTTAATGTCCCAAGTCCAATCATGGCTGCAAGAAAGTAAGCAATGGCGGTGTTTCGGGAAAAATGGTTACGGAGAATGAGGCGCCAAAGCAAAAGTGCGACAAAAATCCCCATGGTAATAAATGCCATGGTTTCATGGAATTCAATGAGTGATTCCGCGATGCCCGCCTTTTCAGCGGCGTGTTCAGCCCAATCGCCAGTGACTGCAGCCGCAACCCCTCCCAGAAGTCCTAGGATAAGAAGCCATAAAGCTCCTTCCCGGAAACTATCGCGTTTCCACAACGTTCCTATGATATCAAATAGCACACTGGTAAAAAGTAAAGCGATGGGAAAATGGACGACGACGGGATGCAAGGGGTGAGAAAACATCATAACTCCTTTGTCTGAGACTAGCGAGCACTTATGATAGGCCAAGCCCCGCACCTTTGTAGTGCGGGGCTTCAATGTCTCTTAGGATTGATGGGCATCCTTGTGCGGCTCATCCTGGTTTTCTTGTTCCCCTTCTTGCCGCATGGTCCCTGTTTGCGCATCAATCTCGATTTCCTGGATTTTTCCTGAAGCATTCATGATTTCGATTTCATAGACGGCTTTTCCCTCTTCCTGTTCTAGTTCCGCCTCTAGGACTTTCCCGGGGAATTGGGTTGTTGCCGTTTTTATGGCTTCCTCCATACTAATCGTTGTTGATAAATCGGCCAGGGATTCCTGCTCTTTTCCTTCATGACTCATGGCCAAACCCAATGAAGTCACCATCAATGCGATGGTGATGAAAATCCCAGTGATCATGTAACGCTTCATGATAAACCTCCTTGCTTAACAGTTATTGAACCATGCATCCGATCCTGCATACAGGATATCCATGGCAAATGAAGAGGCCATGAAGCCAATATGAAGATTTTTTCATCTTTTTCAGAGATAGCAAGGGGCAACGAGTAATTCGGGGTGACCGAAAGCCTAGCCAATGGAAAATACGAATCCGGAATAACCTCGTCCCTTCTCCTGTGTAAATGATCTGACTTGTAGAAGCCAACTGAGAGTCCGATAGTGCCAGAAAAATCGACCGATCCGATGGAGCCGTTAATTCCGTGCCTAGTCCGGCATCCCACACGAGGTGTGAACTGAGTTGATGCCGTATGCCGATTCCCATGCCCGTGTGATTACCCTCGCCTACGAGATCGGATTGACGAGTGAAGATATTGGCAAGGAGTGTCTTGCGAAACCGGGATGGATATCATAGGGGATAGCTGATGGCCGCCATCAGCCAATAGGTTCCTCACGTTCGCTGGTTGGGGGTTTTCCCAGACGGGTGTAGCCGGCGTTACAGTGGAAACGAAGACGGCCAACGGAGCGGGTGAGAATTCCCGTCTTCTGGGTGTCGACTCCTTGGGGTTGAATCCTTTGGGGTCCAAATTGTCGTGGTCCAATGCCCGGATTGCCCACTGAGTGTGATTCTCTCAGAGGCATGGATTCACCAATCGATGTGGGAAGGAAAAATCCAGGGAACCAGGGAAATAGAAGAGCGATTCAGACGTTGAACTTGAAGTGGCACACATCGCCATCCTTGACGACGTATTCTTTGCCTTCGGAGCGGATCAGGCCTTTTTCGCGCAGTGCGCCTTCCGTTTTGTATTTGTCGATGTCGTCAAAGCTGTAAATATCGGCTTTGATAAACCCCTTCTCGAAATCGGTGTGAATGACCCCGGCAGCTTGAGGTGCCTTGGCACCGACCGGAATCGTCCAAGCGCGGACTTCCTGCTCACCGCAGGTAAAGTAGGAACAGAGGCCAAGCGTTTTGTAGGCGGCGATAATGACCCTCTCCAATCCGCTTTGCTCCATGCCGAGGTCTTGCATGAACAGCTCGCGGTCTTCGCCGGAGAGTTGGGCGATTTCGCTTTCCAGTTTTCCACAGATCACCACGGATTCGGAGCCGCGTTCCTTGGCAAATGCCTGAAAGTCAGCGACGATTTCGGGGTCGGGATTTTCATCGGTGTTGCCGACATAGAGCACCGGCTGTGTGGTGAGTAGAAAGAAATTTTTCAAGACTTCAGGCTCCAGACCCAATGCCCGTGCAGGTTTTCCCGCTTCGAGCCCGTTCTTGAGAACATCAAGGACGGCGAGAGCTTCCTTCGCGGCCTTGTCCCCTGATTTGGCTTTGCCGGTGACCTTGTCATATTGTTTGGTCAAGCTATCCAAGTCTGCCAGCATCAATTCAGTCTCAATGACCTCGATATCCCGGCGGTGGTCTACCCCGCCCATCGTATGAACGACATCGGGGTCTTGAAACAAACGTACCATGTGGAGAATGGCGTCAACTTCCCGAATGTTCGCGAGGAATTTATTGCCGAGGCCTTCACCTTGCGACGCGCCTTTGACCAGGCCGGCAATATCCACGAACCGGCAGGATGCGGGAATGGTCTTTTTGGGTTTGAACAGCTCGGTGAGTCGGGCTAATCGGCGATCAGGAACGGCTACGACCCCGACATTTGGCTCGATGGTAGTAAATGGATAATTGGAAGCCGCCGCCGTGCCGGAAGTTAGGGCGTTAAAGATCGTGGATTTGCCGACATTGGGGAGACCGACGATGCCAATTTCCATAGGTCACGCAACCTATCAAATTAGAACACCCTCGGTCCTTGAGCCAAAAGCCCTATATAAGGCAGGGAGTCGTCCTCGTTTATGTCACTCCCACAGTCAACGATGGAGCGGCCGGCCCTTGAGACAGCCGTATACCGGATACTGGAATAAGGTAGGTGAAAGGGCTGGCATTCAGTAAAGATAGATGGGAAAACGGGCCTGTAAAAGGAGGCTGTCTTGTGATTACCCCCCTGAATTGAACGCTTTGGTGATGAGGGCTTGAGCCTCTTCTTGAATTTGTCTCAGATGGGGCTCTCCACGGAAGCTTTCTGCATATATTTTATAGACATCTTCCGTTCCTGACGGACGAGCGGCAAACCACCCGTTTTCCGTCATTACTTTCAGTCCGCCAATGGCGCTGCCATTTCCCGGAGCTGAAGAGAGAATGCCGATAATGTTCTCTCCAGCTAACTCCGAGGCCTGAATTTGTTCCGGGACTAGTTTTTTGAGAATGGCTTTCTGCTCGGAGGTGGCTGGGGCATCGATGCGTTCGTAGATTGGCATTCCTAACTCCTTCGTGAGGTCGAGATAGAGTTGGGCCGGATCGCGCCCGGTTTTCGCCATCATCTCTGCGGCTAATAAATCCAGAATAATGCCGTCTTTATCCGTCGTCCATACGGTGCCGTCACGACGAAGGAAGGATGCTCCGGCACTCTCTTCCCCTCCGAATCCGACGGACCCGTCACTGAGCCCATCGACAAACCATTTAAACCCAACAGGTACTTCTACGAGACGCCGTCCCAGCTGGGCGGCTACCCGGTCGATCATGCTGCTACTCACGATGGTTTTCCCTACCGCCGCATCCTTTCGCCAGCCGGAGCGTTGCGTGAACAAATACGATATGGCTACCGCTAGGTAGTGATTGGGGTTCATCAATCCCGCGGAGCGTGTCACAATCCCATGGCGGTCGTGGTCGGTATCGTTGGCGAATGCAATATCGAAGCGATCCTTCAAGGCAATCAATCCAGCCATGGCATAGGGAGAGGAACAATCCATACGGATTTTCCCGTCCCAATCCAAGTTCATGAATCGAAAGGTCGGATCCACCTCCTCATGCACCACCGTGACTGGGAACCCGTAGTGCTCCGTCATGGGTCCCCAATAGGCTACTCCCGCGCCACCAAGCGGATCGACCCCGATGGAGAGCTTCGCATCGCGGATTGCCGTCATGTCGATCACGTTACCCAAATCTCCAATATACGCGCCTGTATAGTTATGGCGGTGAGTGGTTGAAGCCCGGCGGGCTTTCTCATATGACATGCGTTTGATGCCGCGTAGTCCATCCGTCAGAAAGGCGTTGGCCTGTTTCTCGATCCAGGTCGTGACGTCTGTGTCTGCTGGTCCGCCATGCGGAGGGTTGTATTTGAATCCCCCGTCTTCGGGAGGGTTATGGGAAGGCGTGATTACAATACCGTCAGCCAAGCCCGTTTTTCGGCCTCGATTATAGGTCAGAATTGCATGGGAAATAACCGGTGTGGGGGTGTATCCGTTGTCCTGGTCTACCATGACGATCACCTCGTTCGCAGCTAAGACTTCGAGTGTATTTGCCAAAGCCGGTTCCGAGAGGGCATGTGTGTCCATACCTAAAAAGAGAGGTCCGTCGATACGTTGCTGCTGACGATAGAGGCAGATGGCCTGTGTGGTGGCCAGGATATGGGCTTCATTGAAGGAATTCTTCAATGAGGACCCACGGTGTCCTGATGTGCCAAAGGCCACTCGTTGCTCAGGAACAGAGGGATCTGGGCGACCTGTGTAATAGGCCGTGACCAAACGGGGAATATTAACCAACATAGATGGTTGAGTCGGCTGGCCTGCGAGCGGGCTGTTGTTTTTCATCGTTACTCCATTAGTTGAAACGTTGCGACTATGACACTCACTCGCGTCAGATTAGACAAGAGGTGACATCCCGAAAAGTTTTGGTGGTCCATATTCTTGGTTTGGGATTGTTTATACTTCTCAGTGTCATTTGGGTCTTTTGGAGGTTCCACTGCGAATGTCCTGCAGTCCGTTTATAGGATGTCAATTCAATTCTGCCCACCCAGCCTTGCGGCTGTTAAAAATGTATGCCCGGCGGCTGGTTTTAACCAGAAAGGTATCGTCGGTATACTCTATCTTTTCCACCCGTTCGTCCCCGGAAAGTGCCATGACGTGAAATCGGCTCATGAATGCCGAAAATCCCAGCAGTCGATCAGTGGTCACCACAAGAGCCAGATTTTTCTGAGCCCGTACATCCAAGATGACTTCAGATCCGCTTAAGGATTCGCCGGTCCACTGCGCCAAGGTGTCTTGAAATCCATAAAGGTGTTGGCGTGTCGTGACAAGACAAAAGTTGCGAAGCACCTTTGCCTGGATAACCTGTTCATTCACATCAAGCGGTTGTTCTCCCCAGTGTTGAAGTGTTGAGGAAAACCCAAGCAATCGTCTGGAGGTAATGGCTAGTGCGGTAAGACCATGGGCCTTTGTGTTCTGGATGATTTCATTCGCAGAAAGACGGATGTCGAATTGTCCTGAACTGGTTACCGCGATGATTTTGTCATTCGCTGATGAGAGTAAAACGTCTGACATACGGCCTTGTCCCAAGGTGACAAGGCCGCCACCCCACCAGAAGATTATGAGGACAAGCCAGAGGATTCCGAGATGAAAAGGAGATGCCAAGTATGGAGGGGAGGACTGTCTTTGGACGATGCGATTCATAGTGGGTCTAGATTTGATAGCTTGAAAGGCTACTGTGTCTATGTGAGCCTGTCAACGAGAGAGGGCAGAGGCAGGATGCTCAGAGATCGATAAAAGGAGTCAGTAAGGTTCAACCGAAACATGTCATAAGACAGGCCTTCCTCTTCTCATTAGGTGGAAAGAGTTTATAATAAAAGGTTAGGGTGTCTAACTTTAGATAGAAGGTTCCGAGATCTGGCTATACAGGTTATGATTGAGACGATGAAAGGCTATTCCATTCATGGCCAGCGAGTGAATGTTTCTGGTTCGGAGTCTGACATTCTGGAGCCGCTGTTCACCTTTCTGCGATATTTTGAAGATTCTCTTCCGGGTGAGGCAGCTGATCTGCATATTCAATTTTCTCCGGTAGCTTCCCGTGGGGCCATACCGCTCTCGCTGCCTTCTCTTGAATGGAGAATTGAATCACACACTGGCAATACTTTCGGGGAAGACCTGATGAGTGCCTGGCAATGTGATATCTATGCCTGTGATGGTATGCTGACGGTCGACCTTCGTGAAAATGGCATGTTGTTGGTCAATTATCGTGAAGGGACGGGACAAGGGTTTTTAGTGAATCCTCATACCCTTCATCCTGATATCCTGGTCAGTTATTTTCATTTTGTCTTGAGCGAACTCTTAAAGCGTCAAGGTCTGTACACCATTCATGCCACATCCTTGGAAAAGGAAGGTCGGGGGGTGCTGATTCCCGGATATAGTGGCCGGGGGAAGACGACGGCTTGCATTTCTCTGTTACGGTCGGGATATCGGTGTATTTCGGATGATCATCCGTTATTGAGAATGACGCATGGAGCGTTAGAGGTCTTATCTTTTCCTGAGAAAGTAGATGTAACCGAAAATTCGGTGAAGTTTTTTCCTGAGTTCAATGGGAAATTCGCGCAAAGTAAGCTGTATCATGGCTTGATTAAGCGATATTTCTATGTGGAAGATTTTTATCCCGGAAGGATCGCTAAGTCTTGTGAGCCACGCCTTCTAATCTTCCCGCAGGTTGTGGATCAAGTGACTAGTCATGTCGAGTTGGTTCCCAAGCGCCAAGCGTTCGAGGAAATTTTGCCTCATGGGTTATTGGTCTACGAGAAGTCGATTGCCAGAAAAGAGTTTCAAGCCTTGTCTACTCTCATCCAAACCGTTCAAACCTATCGCCTCTATTTTGGAAGGGATGTGTTGGACCTGCATCGGGTAATTGACCCCCTTATGTGCTGATCGTAGCTGATGGGGTCCCTATAATCGTTCTTTTCATGCCGAAGGCTTTCTTCCCAAGTTGGGGGCACGGCGGGGCATATCACGATGTCCCGCATCCCGTTTGCTATATTTGGGGGATTTTTTGTCGAATAGTTCTGCTTGATATGAATGAAAAGTGGAAAATGGGCTCACTTCGGTGTGGGGGAAGGGCACTTTGATTTAGCATGGTGTTCCAAGGTCCTCAAGGAACTCATCCTTGGATGATGGGAATCAAATATCGAGAGGACTGCAGGTTGTAATGCGACGATGACGAAAACGGGATTTCTGGCTGAAGAAGAATTGCTGTTGGCCTTGGCGAAGCCGCACCCTATCGAAAGGGATATTGCCCAAGGGAACATGGCCATGGCTAGGTCTGACTTCCATTGGGATGTTGCTTTAGGTCTGGCACGTGCTCATTGGGTTCTACCCATGCTGGCCTGGAATTTACAGGCCGATGTATTCCTTTGGGATCAAGTGCCGAAGCCAGTCCGTACCGAGTTAGGGGTGTCGGGTGTGATCGCTCGTCAACGGCGCTCGCTGTACCATGCTGGGCTAGCTCCGGTATTCGAAGCGTTTCAGGCTCAGAGCATCCCCTTTGTCCTGATGAAAGGGGCCGTGGTTATGGAAACGGTCTATCCAAACGATACGCGTTTGTTAAATGATCTTGATCTTCTTGTTCCTTTAGCGTTTCGTTCGTCGGCTGTCGACATTTTTCTCCAGAACGGGTTTTCTGAGATCTCGGAGGCTCCTGATCCTGTTGTACGGCACCAGCTCAGTTTGGTGAAAGGCCGGGGAGTCGCCAGCCTTGCCGTTGATCTCCATTGGGATGTCTATCCAGAAGGAAGGCCATTTCATTTTGATGTGGATGCCGTGATGAAGCGTGCCCGGCTTCAGCCATTTGGGAACCTTCATATCCTGGGAATGTCTCCCGAAGATACCTTTGTTCACTACGCCACTCAGTTGGTGAATGACATGTTCCGGCATCCGTTCGTTCGTCTTTGTGATCTGTATGGACTGCTGAGGGCAGGTCTGGATCTCCCGTTGCTGGTGAAAATTGCAGGTGCCAGTGGGGCAACTGGTATAACTCACACGGCTTTAAAGGCGGTGGAGCTGCTCGGTGGGTCTGTACCTCCTAAGCTGTTAAATGATTTGGTAAAAGGTTGTCCCGGTTGTGATTTGGCTACCGATGTCCTGATGGATTCACGTTGGGTGTTTGGCAGTCGGCAAATTCCTTGGGGGGTAACCAAGTTTCTTTCGGCCCAATATTTCCCTGACCTTCTCAGGCGTCGACGATATTGGTTTTCGCTTTTTCACACGGTATATGGGAACCAACGAGAAATGGGATATTCGACAATCTTATCGTTTTTTACAACCTCTCATGCCATGGTTTCCGCGTTTCTCTATGGAGGGCTCATCAAATTGGGGGCATTCAGTCCGTTGTCTGTGAAAATCTATCTGTACGACTTGCTTTGGCGGAAAGATGGCTAAGCAGCTGATTGCCCAGTTTTGATAAAGAGGGCTTTGGCATAATCCCGAGAGGGTGCAGCGTTTGAGCCATGTCGCATTTTCCTGCCATACCCGATCATTCAAGTCTGGCGTTTGAAGATGGTAAACTTTTCGGTAGGTTGTCTCACGTCAAGGTGGTCACAGTCTCATGGGGAGAAGGAGAACGAATCCATGGGATTCTTGTTTGGATAAAGGTGCCCGAGTGATTAAGAAATATGGGTTAGCTATGTACATTACGATGTATATGATTCTTATTCGTCTCGGCTTGCGGTGGCTTCAATTGCCGAAGCTTCTTCATTTATTGCGCTCATCCACTCTTGCGGCTTCAGAAAATCTTTTGGGCATTCAACAGGTTTCCTACTATACCGACCGTTTATTGAAGCTGTTTCCTTATAATGCGAAAGGGAATTGTTTACCTCGCTCCTTGATTTTATTTGTTTTTGCTCCACGATATGGATACCGGGTCAAATTTCATTGCGGAGTCCGGAAATGTGATGCTGGATTGGACGGACATGCTTGGTTGACCCGAAATGGAGAACCTTTTTTAGAGTCACACCGACAGATTATGGGGATGGTTAAAACCTTTTCGTTTCCCCAGGATTGAAAGGTGGAGCGCATAACATGGAGATGATGGTTCCCAAGTCTTTTATCGGTGAGGGAAAAGCACTCCGGCGTATTTCGAGGTTGTGAATTATGATGTGGGTGGTTTTTCTAGAAGGCAAATAGGTGTTGACCATCGTGCATGAACTGCGTAATCGTCTGCGGGCCTCATTTCATAACTTTCGACAGGCCTTGTCTTTTGTTTGGAAGAGTAGTCATCAGTGGACTCTCATCAATATCGCGTTGGTGGCCGTGCAGGGTCTGCTGCCTCTGTTGACGCTCTATCTGATTAAGCTTTTGGTTGATGATATTTCAATCGGAGTTGCCCAGCCCGCCTCGTTTTCGCTGGATAGCCTCTTTTACCTCATTTTAGCCATGGGTGGGGTGGCGTTTGTTAATCATGCGTGTGGAACGCTCTCTTCTTTGGTGATGCGTATTCAAAGCCATATTGTCACGGACTCTATGCATAATTTATTGCATGCCAAATCTATTGAAGTGGACTTGGAATATTATGAGAATTCCGAGTACTACGACACCATGCATCGAGCCCAACAAGAGGCTCCGTATCAACCCATGGCCATCCTAAATTCTCTTCTCCAAATAGGCCAAAATGGGGTTTCTCTTCTTGCCATGGTCGGGCTGCTCTGGTGGTTTCATTGGGCGGTGGTGCCTGTCCTCGTATTAACGGCGCTGCCTGATTTTCTGGTTCGATTGAAGTATTCCAATGTGGTCTATAGTTGGCAACGTCGTCGTACTCCTCTTGAACGCAAAGCCTGGTATTTAAATTGGTTACTCACGCGAGACACCCATGCCAAAGAAATTCGCATTTTTAATGTTGGGTCCCAATTTAAACAAATGTTCCAAGATTTGCGATCCCTTCTTCGAAATGAACGGTTGAATATCGAAAAATGGCGTGCGATGAGCCTGATTGCGGCACAAACGGTTGGGGTTGTGGGGGTCTTTGGCGTGTATTATTTTTTGGCCAATCGTACCATTCAGGGCATACTCAGCCTGGGGGATTTGGTGATGTATTTTCAGGCTATTCAACGAGGAGCCGGGTATTTGCAAGGATTAGGAGGCAATCTTTCTTCCCTCTATGAGAGTAGCCTATTTTTGAAAAATCTAGAAGAATTTTTGAGTATCAGGCCAAAAGTGACGGAACCTGCTTCTCCGGTCCCTGTGCCTTGTCCGCTTAAAACGGGGTTGGTTTTTCAGGATGTGTCATTTTCATATGGGGATCAGGAGCGGGAAACACTCACTGGGTTAACCTTTCAGATTCAGCCTGGTGAGCATATTGCGTTTGTCGGAGAAAATGGCGCCGGGAAAACTACCCTCGTGAAATTGTTGTGCCGGTTGTATGATCCGACCGCCGGGCGGATCTTATTGGATGGTATCGATATCAGACAATTTTCCATGTCCGAATATCGAAAAAATATTAGTCCGATTTTTCAAGATTTTGCACACTATAACCTGACGGTCACGGAAAATATTGCGTTAGGAGAGGGGGATAAACCTGATCCCTCGAGAGTCCTAGAGGCGGCTAAACAAGCCGGTATTGATGACCGACTTGCTCGTCTGCCCCAAGGGTATCAGACTGTTCTCGGTAAATGGTTTGATGGCGGACAGGAATTAAGCATTGGAGAATGGCAGAAGGTCGCCATTGCCCGGGCATTTTTTCGGAATGCGGGTATTCTGGTACTTGATGAACCCTCTAGTGCCATGGATGCCAAAGCCGAAGCCGAGCTGTTTGAACGGTTTCTGGCCTTGGCACGTGATCGAATGGCTATTTTGATTAGTCATCGTCTTTCAACGGTTAAAAAAGTTGATCGGATCTATGTCTTGGAGCAGGGACAAATTGTAGAGTCTGGCACCCATGAGGATTTGGTCAAGAACCAAGGTGAGTATGCCAAGCTTTACGAAACCCAGGCCCAATATTACAAGTAGCTTGGTGGGGTATAGTTTGTTTTCAAAGGAACATCGTACTCTTCCCAGCCGGTTTTCTAGGTTCCTTAGGATGACAGAAAGTCGGGGAGGGCGTATAATTCGTGAGAATGAAACTTCCGAAAACGAGAGATTTGTTTTCTCCTGACCTTTCCTGCCTTTCGGATACTCTTCGTAACGCGCTTCCATTTTCCGCAAATCTTGAGCAGTGCGAACCGTTAGCAGGGGATGCTTCCAATCGGCGGTATTATCGGTTGTTCCTGTCGGAGGCCCCTGTTGGGTCGATCATTTTGATGCAATTGGCAGAGGCAGAAGGGTTCAAAGCTTCTGAGGAAGCAGTCAGCGGAGCAGAGAGTGATATTGTCGAATTACCATTCATCAATATCTTGAGGCATTTGAAAGCTCGAGGTGCTTTCGTGCCTTCCCTCTATTTCTACGATGAGGCAGGTGGATTGCTTTATCTCGAAGATTTTGGCGATGAGACGCTGGCGCGTGCCTGCCAAGGTGCATCCATGGAGGTAGTTGAGCATTGGTATGGGCAAGCCATCGACCAACTGGTTCACTTGCATGGACGGGCCACTCACCCAACCGCCACGTGCTTGGCATTTACCAGGTCATTTGATGTAGCTTTATTTTTGTGGGAATTTGAGCATTTCCTGGAGTATGGCCTAACAGCCCGCCATGGTTGTCCTTTGCGTCATGAGGATGAGGGGCCAATACGGGAGGTATTTCAAAAAATTGCCGAATGGTTAGCCAGCCAGCCCAAGGTATTTACCCATCGGGATTTTCATTCTCGGAACCTGATGGTGCATGGACAACGCTTGGGGCTCATTGATTTCCAAGATGCGCTGTTGGGGCCAGTCACTTACGATCTGGCTTCCCTGCTTCGGGATTCTTATATCGCTTTAGATGAGGGGATGATTGATCGTTTAATTGGCAGATATATCCAAGGGTTACGTAGCGAATTGCCCATCTCCCAACATCATGACTTTCTATTAGATGACCCTGAAACGTTCCGCCGCTTGTTTGACTTCACAAGCGTTCAACGTAATCTGAAAGCCGCAGGCCGCTTTGTGTATATTGACAAGGTCAAACACAATCCAAATTTTCTTCCCTCTATTCCTCATACGTTGCGGAATGTCCGCTCCAATTTTGAAAAATATCCTGAATTTCATGACTTGCAAACCCGTTTGACGCCCTACATTCCGGAATGGCAGTAGTTCTCACTTTATGAAAGCCATGATTCTAGCCGCCGGTTTTGGCACACGTCTGCGGCCGTTGACCAATACTATTCCCAAGCCGTTGTTGCCTGTTGGAGGAATGCCCCTTATCGTTTGGAATTTGCTGCTGCTGCGGGTTTTTGGCATTCGGCAGGTGATGGTGAACCTACATTACATGGGGCATCTCATTCGGGAAGCATTGGGGGATGGGACACAGTGGGATATGGAAATTTCCTATTCGTTGGAACCGGAAATTTTGGGGACGGGTGGAGGGTTAAAAGCTGCAGCCCGGTTTTTTGAAGGGCAGCCTTTTTTGATAATCAATGGGGATATCATCATTGACTTGGATGTACAAGCAGTAGTTGATTTTCATTGTCAACGCAAAGGCATGGCCACATTAGTGTTACGTGATGATCCAGATGTGGACCGTTGGGGCCCGGTAGAATGTGATGCAAATCAGCAAATTCTGCGTATTAACGGGCGGGGGAAGTCAACTCTATTATCCGAATTTCAAGTTTTTCGTCGAATGTTTACGGGTGTCCATATTATTGACCCTGAATTGCTTCATCCTGAGCAAGAGGGCGTAGCTTTTTCTATTATCGATACCTATACAAGATCGTTGGCTCACGGTTACAACCTGTTTGGATTCGTTCATGCTGGTTATTGGTCTGATGTGGGAACACCGGAGCGCTATAGGCAAGCCCAAGCCGATGCTGAGTCAGGTAAATTCCTGGTGGTTTCTAGGAAGCTTTCTCGCTATACTTAGCGTGTTTTATTCCTCCCCCCCCTATAGAGGGCTTTCCCCCCTAACCGTTGTCCCACTTTTGGAGGATTGATGTTCTATCCTTCTTGCTAAAGGCTGCAACTGTGAGATGGAGTAGAAAAAATCTCACGGAAGCAGTATGTTTCTTGAGTGGTTGAGATAGCCGTGAAAAACCTACAACATGTTCAGCAAGCTGTGGAGGCTTCGCTTCGCGAATTCGCTCAGGTTGCTGAAACCCCTTTATCTTCTGAAGAACGTGCATTAGGTCAGACTCTTCGAACCTTATCCGAACGGCTTAAGTATCTTCTTGCTTCCCCGGAACTTTCTACCTCCTCGCCATCCTTTCAGGAAACTTCGTCCGCATCTTGGATGGCCGCTTGGTCTCAGAGGCATGTCCAGGTTCCTCCCTGTTATTTTGTCACATCCTCAAATGGAACTATCCTGACGGCTTGCGAGAACGCGTGTAGTGTATTGGGAATTGATCAACACGGATTAGGGATTGTGTCTCTTCGAGATTTTATTCCCAGTGATGAATGGAAACTCATTCATCAGATGCTTCAAAAAGATGAATCCGTATTATCTTCGAATACCTGGAGTGCGACTCTCAGGACAACTTCGGGCCAAAATCAGAGCATGCGAGCAACCGTCACCCCACTTTTTGATTGCAAGCATCATGTGTCAGCATGGGCTTGGAATTTAGAGATCCTGGATGAACCGCAACGTGAAGCCCCTCCAGTGTCTTTTATGCAAGACTATTCGGCTCAGTTGGTCGAGGGAAAAAGTTTGGAATTTTGTTTGTCGCAAATCTGTCAGGGAATCGTTTCAATCTTTGGGATATCATTGGCCTGGATTGCTTCCTGTCAGGAAGGGCCGGAATCCTTATCGCTTTTGGCCCATGCTGAAGCGAAAAAAATTGATTGGGTGAATTTTGGGCCAATGTGGTGGAAGGATTTCTCTGAAAGTCAGCCACTTACTCACTTTCCACCTGGGGTGGATGTTATTCATGGGACTCATAATGATCTGCCACTTGGAAAGGTGGCCTGGGTCCCACCGGTTTTAGGTCTTCGGGAATGGGTCATTATACCTTTGAGGCATGGAGAAACAGTGTGTGGGGTGTTGGTTGTGGCGTCTGATCAGCCTGCTGTCTTTAAGCAATCTCTATGTGCTTGGTTGCAAGGAATCCGGGCTCAAATTTTAGCCTTAGTTGATTGTGGAAACCGCCTGGCTGATATGCGTCTTCGCAGCGCAGCCATGGACTCCGTGTCATATGCGGTGTGCGTTGTGGATTTGAATGGGTGTATCAAATGGGTTAATGAAGCCTATACGAAGTTAGTAGATCAACCTGTGCATGCTCTACTTGGAACATTGTTTCGGACGTTTCCGAAAGAACAACTACAGTCTTTGGTGCATTCCCCAAGTTCAGGAGGCTTGCCAACTGGATGTTTGAAAAGTGAAGTGCATGAAAAACGGCCAACCGGTGAAGAGATCGATCTTGAACAAGTGGTGACCCCTGTAGTGAATCAACAGGGGGAAATCACGCACTATGTGGCAATTCTTCAGGATATTTCGGGTCGAAAAACCGCCGAAGCTGAAATAAAGCATCTGGCTTTTCATGATTCCTTAACAGATTTGCCGAATCGGATGATGTTTGAGGATCGCTTGCAGCAGGCCTTAGCGCAAACTCGACGGCAAGGCGGTCTCTTGGCAGTTTTGTTTCTTGATCTTGATAATTTTAAGCCCATTAATGATCAATATGGACATCGTATGGGAGATCGCTTATTGCGGATTGTTGCCAAACGCTTGGTAACTTGTGTGAGATCCACTGATACGGTGGCCAGACTCAGCGGGGACGAGTTTACGATCATTTTGCAAGGGCTAGATCGAGTACGAGATATTCGTCAGGTTGCCCAAAAAATTTTAGATTGCTTAACCCCTCCTATTCGTCTTAATAACCACCGCATCTTTGTCAAAACAAGTATTGGTATCGCAGTGTATCCGAATGATACCACTCAACCTGCCAAATTGCTGGAAGTCGCAGATCATGCAATGTATCAAGCGAAAGAACAGGGTGGGCAGAAATGGGTATTTGCCACGCCTGAATGGAATCTTGAGTAAGGCTTTTTGTCCTTCCAATTTTTGGTCTGCAGAGTAGACGAAATCACACGAGTATTGAAAAACTGCGGGATCTTTGCAACACCCCAAGCCTGCCTGTATTAGGGTTCTCCATCCAAAATTCATTGCGACGGTATTTCCCAACATTTTGATGTTTTTGGGTTCATTGGAGTCGTTGGTCTTTTCCGAAGAATCTAATTTTTCTGCCAAACAAGAGGAATTTCAAAAAAGTACAAGGTAAGTGTGTGAAGACGACGTAGGCCGTTGCTTTGAATAGGGCAGTGGTGGAAAAGACTCATAAGATAGGGAGACGGGGAGATGGTCTTGTTTTTGCAGTAAACTATAATTGATGTGAGGTTATAGTTCTGAGTGAAGGAAAAAATATTGGTGCGTAGGAAGGAGTGTTGGATATGGAAAGAACATTAAATACCCTAAGAGGATGGCATGTTTGGCGGTGGACTCTGATACTGCTTCTTGCCCTGTTAGTCGTCGGTTGTGGGCATCGGGCAACACATGGGATTCACCATGCCAAAAAGTCAATAAAGGCAGGTGGAAAGGTTCTGAGCGGGGAATCCGATGTGGCGAGTATGACTAATTCTGGTCAAGGCAAATCCTTGGGGAGCGAAGGGTATTTCCCTGATCGGGAGAGCACCTTCTCCGATCTTTTGCAAAATGAACCTTTGATTTACGAGGAATCTCCTCTTGCTCAAGGCAAGGCAGATTCATCTGATGATTATTGGGTGAATCGTACTCGTGCAGAACAGCTAACTGCTCAGTCAGGGTTACAAGATATTCAATTTGAATTTGATAGTTATCAGTTAACCGAACAGGCTAAAGAAGTATTATCCTCTAACGCAGAGTGGCTCAAGAGTCATCCTCATGCAAGTGTGACCATAGAAGGTCATTGTGACGATCGTGGTACCCAAGCTTATAACTACATTTTAGGGGAAAAACGTGCCATTCGGACGAAGGCCTATTTGGCTAGTTTAGGAGTCGATGCCGGGCAATTACATGCCATGACCTTTGGAAAAGATAATCCAGCATGTCGGGACTCTTCCGAGCCGTGTTATCAAAAAAATCGCCGCGCTCATCTGGTCCTAGGCTTGAATCTAGCTTCTACTGCCATGGAACTGCGAGGAAGGTAATAAAGCCTAAATGTGTCTATTGCCCTTATTGGTAGGGCTGGTGAAACGGATGAAAAAGATAAGGATGAATTATCAATCAATTAGAACCATTATTCCGCGTTTAGCTCAATGGGGATGTGTGGGTCTGTTGAGCATCAATTTATATGGTTGTGTGGCTCAACAAGCGGATGTGGTACGAATCAAACGGGAGCTGGATGCTAAAATCAGTCAACTGGATAAAAGTAAGACCTCCCTCCAACAGGCTGTAGGTGAGGCCAATCAAGCGCTTGAGAATGCCGGCAGTATTATTTCAAAGCAACGTGCGGAGATTCAGGAATTATTACATGCCAGGGCGGAGTTAATGGATCAGATGGCGACATTAAAGGATACCGATCTTTCCCAGGTGAAGGGCGCTCTTGAGAAAAATCAATATCAGGTCGGGGAACTGAATCAGCGTTTTGGTCAGATGGAAGTTAATATGCAAACGATCCGAAGCCAGGTCCAACAGGCTCAAAATACATTGGATCCTTTGGTGAATCAAGTTCGGGATCGGTTAGGTGCGGGAGAGCAGTTATTGACGGAACAGGGAGGTAAACTTGGAGAGTTTCGGTCGTCCTTGGTTGAATTTCAACAAGCCTTGGTGTCGATTCGACAATCTCTGGTTAAACAAGAACAGTCGGTTGGGGAATTGCGCACTCATGTAGATATGATAGGCCAAACTCAAAATGCTAGTACAAGGCAAACTCAATCAAACTTTGAGGAAGTGCGGCGCAGTATTCAGTCGGTGATCGGAACCCTGGAAAAAGTCAGTACAACATTCGGTAAACGGCTGGATGAGCATGAGCAAAAGTTAAATCGCATTGCTAGTTCAAACGGTGATGCGATGGGACTACATTCTCGAGATTTTTCTAGTACTGAATCAACGGGGAACTTGGTCGAGGCGAAAGCCCCTGTGATATCTCAAGGTCACCAAGACTTTCAATCCCTCAGTGTTCCAGCTACTGCCAACTCTTCAGGTCCCATTCCAGTTCAAGCCGCGGTGGCGGGTGGGACGCATCTCGTTCCTCGTTCGGTGTCTATGGCGTCTCCACGTGATTCATCCAATGGGCAATTATCTGTTGGAGGTCAAGCAAAAGATCCACGATTGCGTTATGAGGAAGCATTTCAGTTCTTACGAGATGGAAATTATTCCTTAGCTGCTACAGCCTTTTCGACTTTCTTAAGGACATTTCCGGAGTCTGTACTCGCTTCCAATGCGCAATATTGGTTAGCCGAATGTTATTATGGACAGCGGCGATTTCCGGAGGCGATTGATGAATTTGAGCGTGTCTTTCTGTTGTATCCTTCCAGCAATAAAGTTCCTGCTTCATTATTGAAAATTGCCTATTCCCACTTAGAACGTCAGGATGTTGCAACTGCAAGATCTGTATTTCAGCAACTTATCCGGACTTATCCCCAAAGCCCAGAAGCCCTAAAAGCCCAGTCTCGCCTTCAAGAAGTTAATGCCTTACTGAAAACACCGTCCTGATTCATTGGGAAGGCAAAAACTCTTGCCCCTTCTGCTGTTTCCTGGAAAATGATGGTTCACGGTCAAGGCCATTTACCCACGGGGAGGTAAATGGAAGAGCTTTGTCTCGCTACGTCAGGTGAGAAGTGAGAAACGATGTATAAATGGGGCTGCCTATGGAAAATGCAATCGTTCTCTTTTCAGATCGATTAAAAGATGGCTTCACTCATGAAGACCGTCGGAGCATTGCCTGTACCGCCACCGCCGAACCACGTTAAATTTCCAAAAGGTGTGATGGGATCATGTTCATAATAGACCTTCACTACGGTAAATTGTTGAACGGGAGCGGTCCCCAGTCCAGCGTCATAGGTCAGATAAGTCACCAAATTGGCAGGCAAATCACAGTCTGGTTGAGTTGGAGGGATGACTCCATTCGTGAGCCCACCTCTGTCGGTCAAGATGCAAGTCGGAGTGGGAATAGCTGAATTGCCGGCAGTAATTTGAGCCAGGAAAATTCGATATTTACTGGGATTAGTTGCGAATTTTAATGCATTATCTGTTGATTCCAAGAGGTCCAACATATTCTGGTCGGAGGTGAGATTTCTTGAGGCGATGCTGGCGCCCTCTCTTGCTAATTGGGTGAGAGCATTGCGCTCATTGATCATTGAGCCATATTCAATAATCCCAAAGGCCATGAACAAAAAGAGCATGATGGAGACCGATAATTCAACCAAGGCGGTTCCCTGTTCATTCCGGCAGACAGATTGAGTTCGTGGTGACATAGTATCTGGTCTCCTCTTGCCATAGTGGCTATAGAATAAAGTTTTCATTTCGATAGGTTCCCTCAGACTGCATTTGAATCGTTTGTCCTCCAAAGAAGCCACCGATTAGCGAAGTGAAAAACGTATGATTGTATTGGACCCGGACACGCATAAAGGCTCCTGCACCTCCCGCGTTATTGACGGCCGGGTCATCTGGATCGGTCCAGTTAGCTTGAACCGGGAAAATTAAAATATTCGACGGGTCAATATCCATGACCGGATCGGCTCGTTCTTTAATTGCTTGCCTGATGCTCTCTTCTCGTGACATTTGGTTGCCAGATTCATCTGATAGAGAGTCACCAATAGCACCCAAACGAATCCCATCTCTGACCGCGGCCGTAAGCGTGGTTTGATGAACAAAATACCACCCGAATTCGATGACCGAAAAGAGCGCGATGATAAAGAGGAGCATGGTGGCTCCGGTTTCCACGGCTGAGATGCCTGCTTCGTTTTGACAGGGCCTGAAAATCTTTTTGCCGAGAGAGATACGCCGGTGTTGAATCCTTTTCCGTTTCATCATCCCATGCCTTTCAATGCAGTGTTGGGTGAATTCCATAATCGTTCACATTCTTAACTAACGAGTACCAGCTTGAGAATGTTGGCAATTTGTTGGAAAATTCCAGCGAGTTCGTTAGGGTCTGTGGTGTAGTAGGAAAAACCGTTTCCGCTGGAAAGTTGTTCCAGATAGTTTTGGTCTACGTTGCCAAGGCCAATTGTGTAGATTTCAATCCCCTGATCTTTGAGGGCTTGGGCATTATCCAATGCCATTTTTTTATTCAGCCATGCATGATAATCAAAAAGGGGATCGGGATGATTAATGTAGCACTCCAGAGGGTCAATCCCTGATGTAGCGGCAAAATTATCCAAGCCATAAGTGGGATCATCAAAGATGTACCACCTAACATTTTTCTTGCTGCTGTTCTTATAGGGGCATGCGGTGGTACTTGTGGATTTCCCATCTCCAGTTCTGTCCACCTGATCAATTGAAAACGTTTCGCTTTGCTTGTTGGGTTTTAATAACCATTGATAGACGTCATCACCCGTGTGAACCGCTGCGACTCCATCATAGTCCGTACCATTGTATTTAAACTGACCACGAAAGGCTGTCGGGTTCCCATCAGAAAAGAATACCACTACCTGTTTGCCCCGTTCGTTAGGAGGCAAAGCGGATTGGTCCGCCCAGGGCAGAGCACCGGCTTGGGCCAAGGCATCTTCGGCATTGGTTCCGCCAACCGCATTCAGGCCATTAATGGCAGATTCGATAGGGCTGACATAATTATGGTTGAGATCAAAAGGCTTCATGACTCCAGAGGCAAACGTGATCAGAGCAAATTTACTCGTGGTTTCATGATCTTCAAAGTTTTCAACGAACTGCTCCGCGCCATCTTTTAAATTCGTGAGAGCATTTCCTGCCATTGACCCGGAGATGTCCAATACCAACGCAATCTCCGCATTACGGAGCTTGGCTGAACCCGAGGTAGAGACTTGGGTTTTGTCATAGGCCGGGTTAAACCCTTTAATCAGGGTATTTAACGCATGGGCAGAGCCATCAACCGTAATTTTTCCATTTCCATCATTGGTGACGGTGAAGACCGGCGTATCGGTGCCTAGGAGACCGGCCTCAAAATTGGCTTGGGCCACTTCTAAGACAAACCCATTCAGATCTTGAAGATTGGGATTGTTGACATTTTTCGCGCCAGCAAACGCTGCTCCATCAATAGATTTCGCCATTTCACCCTGAACGGCATACCACCGTCCGACTTCTATGCCCAGCCCGGCAAATCCAAAGAGGACCATGAGGGCAATGACCGATATCATGAGATAACTCCCTCGCTGGTTTTGTAACGGCGAGTGAGAGTCGCAGGGCTTTGAGTCAATCATAATCATTTACCTCCGTTCCTCGTGCGAAAAATATCCTGAAAGGCCTGTCTGAAAGAATATGAACAAGGTCATATTCCGAAAGCATGCTGAATCCGAAACCATTGCGTTCCTCTATCGTCAAAACGATCAAAAGCTTGCGATTGAGGATTGGTGGAATGTCGCGCTCGTTTTTCGTCATTGTGGTCCATCTGGTTATTCTGATTTGCCTTTCTCGAAATGGGAAGAAAAAATCTGATAACAGGAGGGGGTGGTATATGTCTGGGGTTTCAGGACGAACAGTAAAGGAAGATGGAGGTTCCTGAGCGATCAGGGGTGGCGGCAATTTTTAATTGTCGTTTGAGGCGTGAGCTGGAAGCTTAAGTCAGACGAAGCCCATGGTGTGCGGGAATCTCAGGGTCAAGAGCAAAGGGGACTTGGACGGAACGCCAGGGTTCGCCCCGTTGTTCGATAGCCAGTTCCTGAATCGGACCCAGCCATTGATCAGCTTTTTTTAAATAGGAAATCCGCGCAGGGTCAATCCCCATCACTCGACAACAGGTGGCGTCCACAGCCGGAAGGTTGTGTCCCATAACAAGCACGCCGGCATTAATGGGAGTGCCCATGATGGGGCCATCCCCCTCCATCCCAGTAATTCCATCAATGATGGCAAAATGAGGTTGAAGGCTCGCATTAATATCCAAAATAGATTGAGGAATGCCCTCTTGGTGCAACACATTTTTGGGCCAACCATAATAGATGCCAGGCATCATCCCAAAGAGATTTTTCATGGACAGGGTAGCGCCGGCCCAATGATGAGTTTTCATTTTGGCCATGGAGACAATCCAATCCACTTGTTGAATCACCTTGGGGAAAGTCAGTGTGGCCAGCTTGGTTTGCCTGCCTAGGTTCGGAAGTGAAATGCCATCCATCATGTTCACATCAGCAAAGGGAATATGATCTTCATAAAGTACATCCCCAAGGCCGGATTCCTCCAGTACTAATAACGTGTCGTGGCGGTGCCCCGGGCCCTCCGCCACGAGAACGGATCCGGCCCCCAGACTCAAAAAGGCCTCAATGGCTCCACGAACGACCAAGGGATGCGTATTGATATGGGGAGATGAGCGATGGGGCTCTACGAGATTCGGTTTTAAAAGAATGCGTTTTCCGGTAATGATGGTACGGGTGATTCCTAGTTCCGCCAGGCCACGCAAAATAATGTGTTTCAAATCGGCTTGGTAATTGCCCGCTTTTCCAATAAACGTTGATGCTGTGAGTACAGGCCCTTTAACCCAATGTAGAAAAGAAAAGCCAGACAGCGCCAGTCCTCCTCCAATCAAGGTGGCTTTCAAAAGATCGCGTCGAGAGAGAACCGGACTTTCAGTGGTTTGACTTCCTTGTTCCATCATTAGGATTTGTTTCCATGGGTGGTTGAGACGGTGGCTTCGAGCGGTCTGGTCCTCAGAAAAGAATGAAGCCCTTGGGGAGCTTGGGCGGCGCACAGGAGTAAGGCAAGTGAGGGGATCGCATAGGAGCCATGCCGATTTTGAAGAGCTAGACTTTCGCGAATTATACTCTCGGTCTGGGCGGGTCTCAGCCCCCAAGCACCTAATCCCAATAATGCCCATCCCAACGAGATGGGTGTTCGGAGATGAGGGAGTTGGTCCAGCAAATAGCTCAGACTGTGTTCAACAAGCGGCCGTTCCGTGTTTCCCGCTAAGGCTTGCAAGGCAATGCCGGTGCATTCAGGGAGGGGCAACAGTTCCTTGCCAAAGACGAGTGTGTTGCCAGAGTTCCAGCCTCCATGTGGAAGTTGGCGATCTAGGAGCATGGCTAGGCCTTGAGCAATACGTGGATGCGTGGTGATCCCAGATGATTGCAGCGCCGTAATGGCAATGGCGGTAGGAATGACCCAACTATGGGTATCCGCAATCCATGGCCAGCCTACAAGGGAGGTATCGTGGGCCATGATGGAGGTATCGCCCTGGGGATAATGGTGTCCGGAAAAATTCAACAAAAAGTGTATGGCCGAATCTCGAGCCTGGCGAAATTGTGGGTCCATGCCCCAAGCCAAGATAGCTAATGGAGTAGGCCATGATGCCCGGTGTTGTTCCTGTGAGATACTGACATGCCCATCGGTGGATTGCTGGGAGCGTAAATACACTCTTCCTTGCATACAGGACTGCTCAGTGTCTTCAAATGCCGACATGGCTAGAACCGCCCATGATGTGGAATCGGTGCGAGCAAGTTCATCCGCTTGGTAGGGAAAACCGCCATTAGGCAATTGAGAGTTTCGAATTGTGTTCAGAAGGGGTACGAGCATGGTACTTCTTGAAAATAAGAGTGATATGGAGAATGGACGAAGTCCGTTGGCGATCAATCAGGGTCTTGCGATTTCATTCACGGACATGTGGGTTCTGAATGAGCTTGTTGTATTTCGGTAAAAAGAATGGGGTGAATCCGGAATGCCATCCCCACCCGTCGATTGCCATATGTTCTAGTCCCCATTCAGCCCATCAGGGCTATATTTAGATATCGGTTGTTCAAAAGATGTTCTTAATCAATGGGATTCGTTTGGAAATGGAATATTCACGTGCTTATTTGGCGGATGACTGTTGCGTTACGGGGGAATTTCATACTTGAGAAGCCCCTTTTTTTGTGAATGTCGACCAACTCAATGGTATGGCAATCATTGGAATGGAATGAAAAAGAAAAACCTATGCAAGTTTTTATTGGCGAAGTCGATAATGGAGCATGCAAACGATGAAGGACAGAAAAATTCATGGGACCTTTCGGTGGGTCTTTGAACACATGCACATGACAGGAATATGGAGTGTCGATCGGGTTCCCCTTCCCGATAAAGGCGAACACGTTGAAAGGCGTGGGCGCAAAGCCACGGGTCAGAGCTGGGCTCTGATAGCCGGGTTGCCGAAGGCACAGTCAAACAAGGGGAAACGACTACGCCGGACAATTCCGGGCAAGCTGGCGTAGCGAACAATTTTTTGGCCCGTCAAGGAGAAGCGCTATGGTTAACCAAATTATGCGTTTTGTGAAGGAAGATGAGGGAGCTACCGCCATTGAATACGGTCTGTTGGCGGCTTTGATCGCCGCAGTGATCGTAGGGGCCGTGACCTCTCTCGGAACGAACGTCAATACGGCGTTCAATAACGTGGCGACCGGCATCAGCTAAGAGAACGTCTGCCCGGTTGATTCTGACGGGTTCCCATGGGTTCCGTCTCTGGGGAATACTCTTCAGAGACGGAATCCTGGTCTTGTAAGAGCGCCAGAAGAGCACAGAGAAAGAGTGAGCGTTCAGGAGAGGAGGGAATAGTCATGATGAAGATGATTACGGAAATCCAAATATTTCTTCTGACTGAAAAAGGCGCATCGGCTGTCGAATATGCATTGCTGGCTTCACTTATTGGTGCGGCCACTCTTGGCGCACAGACAAGCATGGGGAATGCCGTCGTATTGATGTATCAAAATGCCGTGGGCATTTTAAATAGTGCGATGAGCTAGCCTTTCTTTATCATCCCCTCCTGCATTTTAACCCCTATGTTGATGAGTGACGTCCTTCTGAGAAAGGAAATGGGTAGATGCGTCAAGCCTGGAAGATCAAAAAAGTGTGCACTTCGGAGCGTGGTGCGGCGGCCATGGAATTCGCCCTATTGCTTCCTGTGCTGGCCACCCTGGTATTTGGAATGATCGATTTTGGACGCATGCTCTGGTTCCAAGAAATTTTGGTGAATGCGACGCGCGATGGTGTTCGGCAAGGGACCTTATTCAATTCAGGAAATGGCCAGTCGGAAATCCAAGCGATAATTTCCCAAGCCCTGAATAATGGTGGAGTGCCTGCTGGGGGATTAAGTGTCAGCGTCAATGGGTTGGGAAGCGGAACAGGAAATCCTCTCTCGGTGACATCAACGTTGCCATGGAATTTTATGGTTATCGATGGTCTCATTCCAGGTCTGACGATCAATCAATTACAAGCCACCGTGGTGATGATGAATGAATAATGAAAATGAACTGGGGGAAATGGCTCACTCTGTGAAAAGGAACCGTATGCGAAAGCTAAAGGACGGAAAGATATTCACCATTCTGCGGAGTGAGCGTGGGGTAACGGCCGTCACCCTAGCATTGCTCGGAACGATCTTGGTTGCCGTCACGGCTTTCGGCATTGATTTTGGCCATGCCCTTGTGACCCAAAATGAGTTACAGAATGCATCCGACGCTTCCGCCTTGGCCGCAGCTCGTCAATTAGGCTTAGCCTATCTGGCATTGCCGGTTACGGAACAACAAGATCTCAACCGAAGTCTGACAGGTGACGAACAGTCGCAGGTGATTGCCCAAGCTACCGCCGCCGCCTTTGCCAACAGTGCGTCGAATGTAGGGAATTTGTCTCTTGCCCAGGGGGACGTGGAATTTGGCACGTGGAATTTTATTGGGAAGACGTTCACCCCAACGATTACTCGACCTAATGCCATTCAGGTGACGGCACACCGGGATGGAACCGCAAACGGTCCGATAACCACATTTTTTGCGGGGGTAGTGGGTGTGCATACGATGAATGTGGCGACCACGTCAATTGCCGCCTTAGGGACTTCAGGGGGAGAGGTGCCTCCAGGAGTCGCCGATGTGCCGTTTGCCATCTCAACCAACTGGTTTAACGGCGTGGCCGCTTGCGATGCGGGTATTCAATTTTCTCCCACGGGGCCGGCTGGGTGTGCGGGTTGGCATGTGTTTGATCAAACGCCTGCCAATGCGAATAAGCTTCGTAATACGATTGATGGATTACAAGATGGCAGTTATCAAAGCCCGGGGATTACGCCGGGATCCACTCAGTTTGAATTTACCGGCGGAGAAGTGTCTTCCGCTTTCCCCAATCTCATCAGTCTATGGGATTCCAAGAAAACCTGGAATGACGATACAGGAAGGTATGAATGGGAAATCAATCTTCCCGTGTATGAATCCAGTTCACCTACTTCCTGTGGTAACCCCAGTGGGGCGATCACGATTGCCGGATATGCGAAAGCTGTGATTACCGAAGTCAAAAAGAACGATATTCAAGCAGAAGTCAAATGTGATGCTTTCTATGATGGTGTGCCAGATGCTACGAATACAGGTGGTGGAGGGGCAGGACCTCTGCAGCCATTGTCGGTATATCCCCGGTTGGTTTCTTAGAGGCAACCTCATCTCGTTTGCGAGTTTTTTTAGGGCTGAAAATGAAATGTTGAGTGGGAAGTCGATTCTAGTTCTTACACGCCGTTTCCCTCTATTTGAGAATGTGTTCGCAGCTGGGTTTCGGCCTAAGATTCCATGACATCCGGGTTATCCCTTTCCGCGACGTCGTCCTCCCCGTCATCTGCACCAAAAATCTTTCCCTTCCCTGGGTCTCATCATCTTAAAACGTGTGTGTCCTCTCCTTCTTTTGCTTAAAGAAGGATCATGGCCCGACCGAACAGTGTGCATGAGGAGTGGCTGTTGGGAAGGTGAGAATCCCGAAAATTCACCTTTTCAATGGGCTTTCCAGGTTGAGAGAAATAGGATGCCCCCTCAGTTCAAAGGGGGTTCCACACGTAAGGACGCATCTATGGGTTCGGTTGTTTTACTTGTTGGGTTAGCCATTAGCTTGATACTTGCGGCAATTACTGACGTTCGGGAGGGACGTGTTCCGAACTGGCTCACATTTTCGCTGGCGGGCTTTGGGATTGCCGTCAATACCATCTATCAGGGATGGGGAGGGTTTTTAGGTAGTATTGAGGGGATTGCGTTAGGAATTCTGTGCCTGATCTTTTTTTATATCAAGGGGGGAATGGGGGCTGGAGATGTCAAATTGTTAGGGGCCATTGGGGCTGTCATGGGCCCACATTTGGTGGTGTATGTGTTTGGGTTCGCCGCCATTTTTGGGGGCTTATACAGCTTGGCCATGTTGTTTGCTCAGGGTGGGTTGCAATATACGTGGGATCGTCTTGTTCTCCTCTTGAATACACTTCGGTGTTCCTATCAGGTCGTCACCCCCCAGTCTCATCAACCGAAAGAACCCAAGTTACGATATGCCCTGGTGTTAGGTTTGGGAACCGTCCTCACTCAGACGTTGGTCATTTATGGGTTGTTATAGGGTGTTGGCATTCAGAGAGTTCAGGCATGGGGGCTTAAAGAAGTTTTCTGCCGGTTAACGCTAAAGAATGGCAATTCTCATCCGATATGCACTGTAGAAATCGTTGTGCACTGATCATAGGAATTTGCAAAGTTCTTCAACCATACGGGTGATACGAAGCTTTGGATAAGCGAGGGGAGGAAGGGTAATGGGACAAAAACGGCCGTTAGTATTTTTGGGGGTCGCATTGGGAATTGCGTTGGTGACCACCTTTCTCGTCTATCAGTGGTTGCAAGGCCAGCGAATGGTGGAAGTCGCTGCCCCGGAAGAAGTGGTCATCGAAGGAGTAGAAGTGGCTGTGGCCAAAGCCGATATTCCGTGGGGCACGCTCTTAACGGAAGACTCTATTCGAATGGTTCCCTATCCAGAAGATAGCGTGCCCCAGGGACATTTCACCGACCCCAAATCGTTAAAAGGCCGAGTCATTTTGACGAATCTCAAAAAACACGAAGCGGTTCTCAGCTCAAAGCTGGCCCCGATTGACATCAAAACAGGAGGGGTGGCGGCGGTGATGGATCCCAATAAGCGGGCGATGGCGGTGAAGGTGAATGAAATTGTGGGGTTACCGGGTTTTGTCCAGCCGGGCGATCGGGTTGATGTGATGGCCACCTTCGAAAATCCGACTGGAAAGAAGGGCCAAGATGATCAAATTACCAAGGTTGTTTTGGAAAACACTCTCGTGCTGGCAACTGACACGCAAATGCAGCGTGCCAAAGGTGATGAGGCTCCGGCACCCGTCAAGGTCATCACGCTGGAAGTATCCCTGGATGAAGCCGAAAAACTTGCGATGGCAGAAAATGGTGGGAAGTTGCGGTTGGCTCTGCGCAGCCCTCTGAATCCTGATATTAAGAAAACCAAAGGGGCCGATTTTAAATCTCTCATGACCTCCCATCAACTCGTTCCCCCACGACCCAAGGGAGCAAAGAAAAATACGATTGAGGTTATCAAGGGAACTGAACAAAAAACAGTCAAGTTTTAAGCCAGTGATGGTTGGGTGATGGCAAGACGATAGGGATTATGAAAGGTACGGTTATGAACAAGACTCACCGGTTAGCATGCACCAGTATTGTAATGGCAGTGGCCTTGGTCGGTATGGGAAGTTCCTCGCTTGGGGCAGAGGGGCTGACCCATCAGGCGGTTCAGGTCAATGCTCCCCAGATTTTGAACCTGACAGTTGGGGAATCCAAAATCGTGGAAACAGGCGGAGCCTTTAAACGGGCTTCCGTGGCCAATCCTGACGTAGCGGATCAGATTGTTCTTTCAACCAAGCAAGTGTACTTGGCGGGCAAGGCGGTGGGAACGACCACTTTGACCTTGTGGGGACAAGACGGTGAAGTCAGTAATGTGTTTAACGTGCAGGTTTCCCCGGATATCAGCCGGTTGAAAGAACAGATCCATGCTCTTCTTCCCAATGAACAGGGCATTAAAGTCTTGAGCAGTCATGAGCACATTACGCTAGCCGGGAGTGTGTCGGATATGGGGGCATTAAACAAGGTATTAGCCCTGGCCGAGCCCTATGCCCCGGAGAAAGTGGTCAACTTGATGCAGGTTGGCGGGGTTCAGCAGGTCATGATGGAAGTCAAAATTGCAGAAATGCAACGTGGACTCTTAAAGAAATTAGGGGTCAACTTTAATCGTCAGCAAGAAGGGCACCGGGATTTTTCTATTGGTTTGCTGAATGGGCATACCGCTGTGAATCTTGATGAATATGTTCGTGTTGGTCATCCTGATACTGGAGCAACCAGAACAACCACGGAATTGTTCGATATTCTCCCTGCGTTGGCTACCAATGGCATTTTTGGTTTTGGAATTGGCAAGGATTTATGGACGGTCTACCTGGACATGTTGAAAGAACATGGATTGTCGAAAACCATGGCGGAACCCACGTTAATTGCTGAAAGCGGCCAAGCGGCTGACTTTCTGGTGGGCGGAGAATTTCCGATTCCCATCCCCCAGCAATTCGGACAAATTACCATACGGTTTAAAGAATTTGGTGTGGGGTTGAAATTTACCCCAACGGTTCTGTCGGAAGGCCGGATCTCCATTATTGTCCATCCTGAAGTGTCAGAATTAGATTTTTCGAATGGTCTGATCCTACAAGGGTTTACGATTCCTTCTCTCACGACCCGGCGTGTGAAAACCGTGGTGGAATTGGGCGATGGTCAAAGTTTTGCCATTGCGGGATTGCTCCAGGACAATATTCGGGAGACTGTGTCTAAGTATCCTTTCTTGGGTGATATTCCCATCCTTGGTGCACTGTTCCGCAGCACATCATTCCAAAAGGATGAGACCGAATTGATTGTGATTGTCACGCCGCATCTGGTGAAACCATTGGATATGGTGAAGCAGACATTGCCGACAGATTACTATCTTGAGCCGAATGATTTTGAACTGATGCTCATGGGGTATGTCGAAGGCAAATATCCCGAGCCGAATGTGGCAAGGCCGACCGAATCCTACATGCCGGATAAACCGCGTGTGGCCACTCGAATCCCCTATAACAAGGGCGGCATTGAAGGTCTCTTTGGCCACCTCGCTCCCTAAGATCGCTGAAGATATAACAAGGAGAATACCATGCAACGGCAATTGACCATGACAATGATCAGTCTGGGCGGCTTCTTGGTGATTGGGTTGGCTGGTTGCAGTGTGTACCCTGTCATGACCCATGACGATGGGCGACGGCCCATGGCTATGGGGAAAAGTGATCAGGCGTTGCTACCCTATGCACCGGCCCCAATTCATCTCAATGAGGATTATGGAGTGGCTTATCGGCAAAGCCTCGAAGGCCAAATCCTCAATCCTGCAGCCTCCAACAATTTAGGCCTGGTTCCCGGTGCGGCGGATCCCCAAGGGCTGAAGTACAGCATGACCCGATATCAATTGATGTTTCAAACGCCTCCTTTTTCTGATTTGGAATTAAAGGAATCGTCTTCCCCTAAAGCTCCGCCAAGCGGAGCGCCGAAGACGGGCGGCACAGGAGGTAAAAAATGACGGATAAAGCCTGGAAACCGAAGCGTGTTGGCGGAAGTGCTCCCGAGTCCTCGTCTAAGGAGTATCTAGTGGAGTTGTCCATGCCATCTTCAGAAGGCAAGACGGGGTTGGAGAAGATCTTGTCATCCATCGATGGCATCCGAATTAAAACGGGTAAGGAAGCAGAAGTGCCGGCCCTCGTCATCTTGGAGTTGGCTGAAAATCCTGAAGAGACCTATTCCTTAATCAGGGAAATGACCAAGACGGCAAAAGGTACAGAGATTTTCTTGACCTCTTCTAAACTTGAATCAACGATTCTTTTGGAAGCGATGCGTGCCGGGACCAAAGAGTTTTTAGCCCAACCCATTCGGCAACAAGAAGTAGAAGAGGCTATCGCCCGATTTAAAGAACGGGCCGCAGTGACAGGAAATGTAAAATCAGAGGATCGGCAAAAAATCGGCAAGGTTCTGGCCTTTTTTGGTGGAAAAGGGGGTGTGGGAACCACCAGTATCGCGGTGAATTTGGCTGCGGCTCTCAAGAAAATGTCGAGTACTTCCTCGGTCGTGTTGGTGGATGTGAATCAGCATGGAGGAGATCTGCCTCTCTATTTAGATCTTCAGCCCAATCATAGTTTTCGAGATATTGCGGCCGACCCCTCCAGGCTGGACTTGGCATTTTTAACGCGGGTGCTGGCCAAAGCCGAATCGGGGCTTCCGGTGCTTCCCTCCGGTTATGATGACTTAAGTACCGGGCGATTAAGCCCGGACTGTGTGGAAACGACCTTGAAACTTCTTCAAGCGAACTTTGATTTTGTCGTGATTGATTGTGGGCATGTCTTGGATCTGACGACGAAGAAAGCATTGGAATTGGCCACATCCATTTATGTGGCTTCCACCCTGATTGTGCCAGTCGTTCATCGCACCAAGCGCATTTTGGAGCTGTTGCGGGGGTCTGGGTTTGCGCCGCAGAAGATTCGATTAATCATGAATCGATATCTGTCCGCCGAGCAGGATGTCTTAAAGGAAACCGAGGAAATCCTGAAGCAGAAAACGTTCTGGACGATTCCCAACGATTATCCCTCGGTCAGTCAGGCAGTGAATAGTGGAAAGCCCATCATTGAAGTGGCTCCACGTTCTCCTGTGGCCAAAAGCTTTATGGATTTGGCTGGCAGTGTGGATGAATCAGCGGTGCAGTCTAGCAGTAAGGGGGGGCTGTCCGCGTGGTTCAGTCCATTTAAGGGGCGGCGCACGGAATCAGCACCCTCACGAGCATAAACCAACATATTTTCAGTTAGACCATTTGTGTAAAGGTTGACGGGTCTATGTACAATTCTCAATGGGATACAGTAGGTAATGAAACCGGCGGTGGAGTGTTGGATCTTGGTCCGTTAAAGGAGAAATTACATCGTCAGGTCATTGATTCCCTCGATTTGTCGATTGTGGCCAAGTTGGACTCGGATTTGCTCAAGGCCGAGTTAACCAAATTGGTTCATGAAATGCTGGAGAAGGAGTCTTTGCCTCTCAGCATGAAAGAGCGGGAATCTCTGATCTCCGACATCCAGCATGAGGTAATGGGACTAGGCCCGTTGGAGCCACTCGTTCAAGACTCAACGGTCAACGATATTTTGGTCAATCGCGCGGATCAAATTTATGTGGAACGATCGGGCAAACTTCAGCTAACCGATGTGAAATTCCGGGACGAAAGCCACCTGCGGAAAATCATTGAAAAAATTGTGTCTGCGGTTGGGAGACGTATCGATGAGTCAGCTCCGATGGTTGATGCACGCTTATTGGATGGCTCGCGGGTCAATGCGATTATTCCCCCTTTAGCCCTGGATGGGTCCTCTATTTCCATTCGGAAATTTTCAAAAGATAAACTGCAGATTCAGGATCTGGTCGACAAACGGTCCTTGACGCCGGAAATTGCCGAACTTCTTCGTGGGATTGTAGAAGCCAGACTCAATATTTTGATCTCTGGAGGAACGGGTTGCGGTAAAACAACCATTCTAAACATCCTTTCCGGTTTTATCCCGGATGATGAACGGATTATTACCATTGAAGACTCGGCAGAGTTACAGTTGCGTCAAAATCATGTGGTTCGTCTTGAAACCCGGCCTCCCAACGTTGAAGGGCGCGGGGAAGTAACTATGCGGGAATTGGTGAAAAATACCCTACGGATGCGGCCGGATCGCATTGTTCTCGGCGAGGTCCGAGGCGGTGAATGTTTGGACATGTTGCAGGCGATGAACACCGGTCATGATGGATCCTTGACGACGATCCATGCCAACACACCTCGGGATGCCCTGACGCGGGTAGAAACCCTGGTCGCCATGGCCGGCTTAAATTTGGCAACCAAAGCCTTACGTCATTATGTGAGTTCGGCCATCGATGTCATTTTACAGCAGACCCGGTTATCGGACGGATCCCGGAAAACGACGAGTCTATCGGAGATTGTCGGTATGGAAGGTGAGACGATTACCTTGCAGGAAATTTTCCTCTTTCAGCAAACAGGCCTGGATGAAGAGCGTAAAGTTCATGGAATTTTCCGAGCGACGGGGGTTCGGCCGAAGTTTGTCGAGCGGTTTAAAGCGTTGGGAATCAAATGCGATCCAAGTATTTTTGATCCAGAGAAAATATATGAAGTCTGATGCCACTTTGTTGCCTTGAAGGTTTTGGTGAAGGGTATAGAGATAATTAGGGTCAACGACAGACTGGGGTAGAAGAGGCGTGGAGTATCGGTTATGACTATTGCGATCAGCATCGGAATTTTTCTTTCCATTATTTTGTTTGTGGAAGGGGCTTATTATTGCTATCACCAATATCTCAACCCTCAGAATCGGAACATTAAACGTCGTCTTCGAGGAGGAGCGGCACGCCCCCAAGACGGTCAAGCAGGTTCTCAATCAGTCGACATTCTTCGTCAGCGAAAACTGAGTGATCTGCCTTGGCTGCATACTTTGTTGGCTTCCATGTCCAACCTTGGGGGCCTAGAAAAAACTCTCCAGCAAGCCAATAGTCAGATGCCCATTGGAGTTTTTCTGCTGCTGTCTGGGGTGTTTGGTGGAGTCGGTGTGGTCGCGGCGGGGCTCATGGATTATCCATTGGTGATGGCAATCGGCATAGGTTTTGTGTGTTTGATGTTACCGTATGTCAAACTTCGCATGAAGCGGGCTAGCCGGTTTAAGGAGTTTGAACGGCAGTTGCCGGAAGCCCTCGATCTCATGGCCCGGGCACTTCGGGCGGGACATGCCTTTTCGGTCGGCATGAAAATGGTGGGGGATGAATTTCCGGATCCCATTGGACCGGAGTTTGGTCGGACGGTTGAAGAAATTTCATTTGGGATCGACGTTCCGGAGGCCATGGCGAATTTGAATAATCGCGTAGTCAGTACGGACTTGAAATTTTTTATCACCGCCTTGATTGTTCAGCGAGAGAGCGGCGGGAATTTGGCGGAGATTATTGAGGCGATTTCCCGTTTGATTCGTCAACGATTTGAATTATTTGGACGGGTGAAGGCCCTGTCGGCTGAGGGGCGTTTATCTGGAATTGTTTTGTTTGCCATGCCCTTTGTCATGGCCGGCGTATTGTGGTGGTTGAATGAAAGTTACATGAGACTGCTTATTGAGGATGAGCTAGGCCTTATGATGATGGGGGCGGCTGGATTCCTCATGGTCCTTGGAGCATTTGTTATGAAAAATATGTGCGAGATAAAGGTGTAATTAAGCATGATCGATCCACTGTTGCTGATCAGCGGGTTAATTTTCTTTGGCGTGTTGATCGTTGGCTGGGCCGTATATGCCTTCATGCAGTCACAGCAAAGGGCCAATGATTGGAGTGTTCGAGCTAAAGGTGAATCGCTGACTCAGAAAAGTTTGAAGAAGAAGGAACAGGAACAATCGGGAATTAAAGAATATGGCCTTAAGCTGCTGGAAAAGATTGGACAGGTTAATAAATCGAAGGATCAGGCCAGCCATTCCCAATTGCGTGCCTCTCTTATTACCGCGGGATATCGGAAATCCCAAGCTCCGGTTATTTTTATGGGAACCCGCATTTTTCTGGCTGTCATGTTTGGGTTGACCTTTTTGATATTTGGATCGGATGCGGTGAAAGAAAAAGATCCTAAGTGGTTTCCGATCTTTCTTATCGGGTCGATGTTTGTCGGGTATTACGGGCCGCAGATGTGGTTACGGAATACTATTGCGAAGAGAAAAGAGCTTTTGGTGAATGGATTCCCGGACGCCTTGGATTTGATGGTGGTGTGTGTGGAAGCTGGTTTGGGATTGGATCAAGCCATTGCTCGGGTAGGGAATGAGGTGAAACAGGGACATCCGGATCTTGGAGATGAATTCATTCTTCTCAATCTGGAGTTGCGGGCCGGATTATCTCGCGAACAAGCCCTACGGAATTTGGTGAACCGCACGGATCTTGAAGATATTCGGAGTTTGGTGGCGTTGTTGATTCAAACAGATCGATTTGGGACGAGCATTGGTCAAGCGCTTCGTGTGCATTCCGATTCGATGAGGATGAAACGGCGAATGAAAGCCGAGGAAAAGGGAGCGCAGCTTCCTGTGAAATTGATGATTCCGCTGATCCTCTTTATTTTTCCGGCCTTAATGGTGGTGATCGTAGGCCCTGGTGTAATCAATCTGATCAGAAATCTTCTGCCTTCCATGGGCGGAGGTTCATAATGATGGCTATGCACTTGACCCTACCCAATGTATATAAGGAGAGACAGGTATGAGCAGAAACTATATCCCGTGTGTCGGGTTGCCAAACCAAACAGATGGGGAGCCACAGCAAATCCGTGCTGTGTTCACCCATAATCCGGAGAGGTGGATGATGATGAGGGGTAGTCGAATCGCATGTATGTTTGGACTTCTAGGAATCACCCTAGTGGGATGTGCCAGTCAGGATAAGCCGATGTTTAGTATTCAGGACGAGCATTATCAGCAAATTCTGGAGCGACAAAAAGCAGGCATTGATCCTGAACCTAAAGCATCCGTGGATCTTTCCAAAGAAATGACCCAGGACGAGTTTGAAAAGCTGGGGGATGCCCATCTTCAGCAGGGAAACTTCCCCATGGCTAAAGTGCAATATGAAAAGGCGTTGGATCTGGAACCGGAACGGGTCCCCGCCCGGTACAAATTGGCCGTTACCTATTTGGAGCATGGGCAGGCACAACGAGCCTATGATCAATTTCACACCATCTTAGACTATGATCTCAATTTTGCCCCAGCGTATGAAGGAATGGGGCGGGCGCTCATGAAAATGGAAAAGGATACAGAGGCAGAAAAAGAATTTGAAGCAGCCTTGCTCTATGACCCCAATTTGTGGACAGCAAAAAATTTTCTGGGAATTGTCTATGATCGTCGACATGCGCATAAGGAAGCGATTGCCATGTATCAGGCAGCATTAGACACGAAGAAGTTTGACCCTTCGATCCTGAACAATTTAGGGATGTCCTATTATTTGGATGGTCGGTATCAAGAGGCCGTGGAAACATTACAGCAAGCGCTTCAAATGGGTGGAACCACGGACAAGATTTCCAATAATTTGGGCATGGCTTTGACGAAATTAGGTCATTTTGACCTAGCCTTTGACGCGTATGCTCGGGGGCTGGATACGCCGAAGGCCTATAACAATATTGGAATGGCCTTCATGGAGAAAGGCAACTTTGCGAGGGCTTCCCGATGTTTTGAAAAAGCCATTGAGGCTCAGCCAACGTTTTACGAAAAGGCGAAGGAAAATTTATCTCTCAGCCAACGGCTGCTGTCCAAGCTTCCCTTGATTCAACAGCAAACCCTGCTTCGTCGGGAGCCGGTCTGCTTGTAAAGGGCATAGACTGAAGGAGTCCGACTGGACTGTCTGCCGCAAAGGGCGTTTTCCAATTCATCGGAAAACGCCCTTTGTGGTTCAAGATGCCCTCTTGAAACACTGACTGCTTCTTTGTATTCATTCTTCCATTCTTTGATTTCTCCTATCCGTAATTTAATCGAGCCATTGTCGATCGAGCGAAAGAGGAAGTCCAGACTTCTCTGCTTGAAAGGGAAGGGGAAAGGCGAATTTCGTCTAAAATCGGAGTGCCGCAGGACGATGAGAAATGGGTTAGGTCTTCATCGGGGCACAGACGGATTCCAGGAGTTTAGCTAGATCCATGATGCGATACGGTTTCACCAGAATACTGTGAAACCCATATCGCTGGTAGTCGGACATGATGGGATCGTCGGAATAGCCACTGGTGACGATAGCCTTTACCTGGGGATCGAGTGAGCGCAAGTGTTGGATCGCTTCTTTCCCACCCATGGCTCCTGGGATGGTGAGATCTAACAGGACGACATCAAATTTTCTCCCGGCCGCGAGCGACTCAGAGAAAAGGGCAATGGTTTCATGCCCATCCTGCGCGCTCGTGACTTCATAGCCAAATTGGGTCAAGGCATCTTCCACCATTCGTCGGATGCTTTGTTCATCGTCCATGACCAGGACTCGGCCTCGCTGGGCATGCGTGGGGGCCAAGGATGGTTCTTGGGTCGTTGAGGGGGAATAGGAAGAAGGAAGGAAAACAGAAAATTTTGTTCCCTGCCCTGGCAGGGAATAGACGCTAATATGTCCTAAATGGTGTCGAATGATACTATGGGCTGTAGCCAGCCCCAAGCCCGACGCTCCGGGTTTTGTCGTAAAATATGGATCGAAAATGTTAGGGAGATTTTGCTCTTCGATACCACTTCCCTGATCTTCCAAGGTAATTTGTAAATAATGGCCTGGCTCCAAAGCCGGGACGGCGGCAGCCGGATGATGTGGGTACGAGGTATTCTGAATTCGAACGGAAAAATGTCCTCCATTTGGCATCGCCTGCCGGGCATTGATCGCGATATTTTGAATGACCTGTCGCAGTTGGGCCGGGTCAGCGTCTAAAGGCCAGAGATCATCTGGAATATCAAAATGGCAGCTAATCGAAGAGCCAGATAAAGCAAAGATTGTGCTTTTCCGAACTAAATCGCCCAACGAAATGGAAGTCTTGATGGGTGCGCCACCTTTGGCGAAGGTCAATAATTGTTGGGTTAATTCTTTCGCCCGTAAGCAGGCGTGTTCGGCTTGCTCCAGATTTTGGGCCAATGGGTCTTTGGGGATCATCCGGAGTTTGGCGACGAAAACATTTCCTAAAATTGTCGTGAGGAGATTGTTGAAATCATGGGCCAACCCCCCGGCAAGTACCCCCAACGAGTTCAGTTTGTTCAGTCGTTGTTGTTCCTCCTGTTGCCGATAGTGATCGGTGATATCCCGGAAAACGATGACCGTTCCCCAGAGGTGTCCTTGATGGTCTCGAATAGGTGTCTCCCTCATGGTAATGGTCCGTTGAGAACCAGTTTTGGTCAGGAGCATGGAAGGCAATTCTTCCGGCTGTCCATGGGGTAGGGTGGGAGCAGGAAAAGGCAAGGCATGGACCTGTTGGTTGGAGGCTCTTTCGGTACCGATTCGAAAAATCTCCTGTAGTGGTCGATGGATGGCCTCGGCGTGGGTCCACCCCGTAATGGCTTCTGCCAGTGGATTGAAAAAAGAAATGCGTCCCTCACGATCGGTTGTAATGAGACCTTCTGCGACGGATTGCAGGGTGGTAACCAATCGTTCTCGTTCTTCAATCAGGGATTGTTCTGAAAATTTCCTATCAGAGATATCGCGAAGAATAAATCCATAATGCGTATCCAACCCTACTTTCCAGCTGGTCAGGGATATTTCAAGGGCGAAGGTTTCGCCGGATTTTCGAAGTCCTGTTAATTCCAAGGGGCGCTGCAGAGGATGAGAGGTCGTCTGACCATAGCTGATGTCTTCCAATCCGCGTCGATAGAGATCCCGATATCCTTCCTCAACGAGAGCCAGAATGGATTTTCCCATAATTTCTTGGGGGTGGTATCCAAAGATGGCCTGTGCCGCGGGATTCCAGGAGACAATGGTGCCATGAAGATCCGCTGAAATAATGCCTTCATGGGCTGAATCCACGAGTGAATGATAACGGGATTGCAGTTCGGTTAGGGTATTTCGCACTTTGACATGATTGGTAATATCCAATCCATAGGCTCGGACCAGTCCTCTGTCTTGAATGGGCGAAAAGGTCCAATCAAAGTGGCATTGTTCCACCACCACCGTTAACCCTCGCATTGGTTCCATGGTCTTCAGGCATTCTTTGGTGATCTGGGTTAAGGTCGCCGGTAAGACGTGGGGAATGCCGTCAGCCCGAAATCCAAATGTATCGAGAAGCCGGATCATCGCCGGGTTGGCATACGTCAGGCGACCTTGAGGATCAACTTCCACAATGGGGTTGGGACTTTCTTCAGGCATGGACGCCAAATGCTGATGTTCTTCATGTTGTTGAAGTTGTTGACTCAGATCCCGAAAAATGAGCAGGGCGCCTGGGTTGTGTAAATCATTCAAGGGGGTGCCCTGAAATTCGACCCAGCGGGTTTCGCCACTGGGTCGTCGAAGTAACATCTTCGGAGTCCAAACCGATTTTCCAAATTTCAACACCCGTTCAATTGGGCAGACTTGCTCCTGACCATGAGGGTCGGAATACAGACATCCGGTTTGGTCATGAAGCGACTGCCCGACACAGGATTTTTCCGTACGTTGAAGGATGCGAGCCCCTTCCAAGTTAAGTGAAAGGACTTTTCCTTGAGGATTGATCTGGCAAATCCCAATATGAATGGAATCTAATAAGGTATGAACAAATGTTTGGGCCGAACGGAGAGCTTTTTCCAGACTTGGTACATCCATGTGGTGAAATGACGATTGAAATGGCGAAGGGCCGTGTGGCATCAAGAGTCTCTCTTTATCGGTATGAGGGGTACAAGTGGCTCACCATAAGGATTCAAGGAGTTGGTTGACATCCCAGCCTTCTTGTTGAGGATCCAACGCTTCCACAATGGCCCGAATCGGGATGCCTTCCGGTTGAGCAGAAAGATCCAAAAGGTCCTGTTCAGGGTACGGGTGGCCGAAGGCATCCTTCAGTAGTTTGATGGTGGGAGACAAGCGGGTCTGACTGGATACCCACACGACAATGGCTTGTTCATTCGTATTGAGTCGGACGAGAGTGCCAATGGGGTAGACACCTAAAAGTTGAATCAGCCGCTGGACAAAAGCCACATGAAAATGGCCGGTGATGGCTGCCCGATACAATTCGGAAAGAGCCCGGGCCGGGGGAACCGGCGGGGCGCTGCAGCGTCCGCTGATTTGTGCGTCATAGGTATCGGCAATGCTCAGAATTTGGGTCAATTCCGAAATCTGTGCCCCCTTTAACCGACGAGGGTATCCTGAGCCATCCAGACGTTCATGATGGTCAAGGATCATGCGCTTGGATTCTTCCGGGATCCCTGGAAAGTTTGTAACCAGTGCTAGGCCCATTTCGCAATGGCTTTGCATAAGCTTGTGATCCTGGGGTGAATACGGGGTGGTTTTTCGGACAATGTTTAAGGGAAGGCGAAGTTGCCCAATATCATGTAACAGTGCAGCCAATCCCAGGGCTTTTAGTGAGGGAATGGGGAAGTGCTGTTCTTGGCCGACTGCCATGGCTAAGACGCCGGTGTCCACGCCATGGGATGCTAAATTTGGATCGAACCGGCGCATTTGGATGAGTGACACCATGGCTGCCTGATGTTCTAAGATCCCATCAAGCAGCGTGCCTACCACGCTCCGCACCTCCTGCAAATGATGAGAAGAGGGCGGTTCAATTTGACGGAAAAATAGATCAAGCGTGGAAATGGCTTCGGCCCGAAGGATTCGTGCGGATTCAATTTCTTCTGGGTGAGGGCCTATGGGAGGTGCCTCCCGCACAGCCGGTTCGGCGGTGGGATCACCGGGAAGGGGTGAGGATGTGACCGTTGGGTCAGCTGCGACATCCAGGCCTTGATCGGTGTCAATCACTACCTCTTGAATCCCATAATTTTTGAGCAGCGTGATTTCATCTTCCCGGTTGATTCGCCATTGATGTCGCAGGAATGGCGTTTTAAACCAGGATTGATCCAGGCTGGCAATAAACATCCCTGGACGTAATTCCTGAATGGGAATCCGTTTCGTCATCCTAATGGAAGAGGCAAAGGGAGAGAAAAACCGCACCGGACTCGAATCGATGACTTCCAGTTAAGCCCGCACACTTGAGCGCAACTGCTAGGGACGAATGGTACCCAGAACGACTCCAAAGAGCAATAGATGATGGGCGCCCATGAAGGAAGTCTTAGTCCTTACTGAGGGAATGGATGTCTTGAAGGTGGGAAATGTCGGTTTGGATTCTTTGGGCTTCTGTCGTGTGGCCAGCTTTGAGTAAAAGTTGATGATAGGCGAGCAAGGTTGGCAGACGTCGTGAGTCCGATTGTCCCCAGGCTTTCTCTTCGATTGCTGCGGCTCGTTTGAGTAAGGGGAGGGCGTTATCCATATTGCCTCTTTTCTCAAACAGGTCGGCGAGGGCAGAAAGGGTGCTAGCCATATGTGGGTGCTCCGGGCCAACGGATTGTGCCCAGAGCGTGAGAGCTTCCCAAAAATAGGATTCCGCTTGTTTTTCTTGCCCTTCATGCTGTGCGATGATACCTAATTGAAAAATGACTTGGGCATAGTGGACATTTTTCGGCCCTTCCTGTTGAACCTGTGGGAGCAATCCGCTCAGTCGGGTTTTCGCTTCCTGAATATTTCCAGCTTCAATCGCCTCAGTAATCTCTTGCCATTGGACATCCCAGTCTGAAGAAGAGGAACAGCCAAATGCGACTACCGAGATTACCGCCAACAACAGTTGGAGGAAACGCTGGTGCAAGCAGCCTGGAGAGTGGATAGAACGCCGAGTCCGAGGATATTGGAGATCATGGGAATTTGTTGAGATCATAGTCGGGAAAGTGGTCTTGAAGATCCAACGTCTGATTTGCGCCATTCTGGACATTTGCCTACTGTCTTTGTAGGGTAAGGAAAGGGAGGGCATCGACGAGATGGAACTCATTGAACGGATGATTCGGTATTGCCAGCATGATGTCTGGATCGTCAATGTGAATGAATTGTCGGGGTTGCATCAACGAGGAGTCATGTTATTACGTCTTCTGTTGGTGGCCGTCACGGAGTTTCAGGAAAGCATCTTGAGTATCCGGGCGACGAGTCTGGTTTATACGACCTTGCTCTCTTTGGTTCCCTTCCTGGCCGTGATGCTATCTGTGCTGAAGGCTTTTGGCGTCCATCAACAAATTCAACCCATCCTGGCTCAAGCATTAGACCCTCTTGGTCCCAAAGGAGCAGAGATTACCACGAATATTGTCCAGTTTGTCGACAATTTAAAGGTGGGGGTTTTGGGAGCCGTCGGGTTAGCGGGGTTGTTTTATACCACCTATTCCCTGATTGAAAAAATCGAAGAAGCGTTGAATTCCATTTGGAGAATCGAAATCGGACGTCCGTTTGCCCGGAAAATCACGGATTATCTGAGTGTGGTCCTGGTGGGACCGGTATTTGTCTTCACGGCATTCGGCATGACGGCTTCGGCTCAGAGTCATTGGCTGGTACAAACTCTGATGGACATTCAGCCGCTTGGTCAGGTGATGATCATTCTGACGAATCTTCTTCCCTTCTTCTTTATGTGTTTTGTTTTTACCTTTTTGTATAAATTTGTACCCTACACGACAGTGAATTTGAGTTCGGCGTTAGTGGGAGGGGTGACAGCCGGTGTGTTTTGGCAACTGGCGGGCATGGCCTTTGCGGCTTTTGTATCGAGTTCTGGACGATACAGCGCCATTTATTCCAGCTTTGCTGTGCTGATTTTATTTTTAATCTGGCTGTATGTGGGATGGTTGATTGTTTTGGCTGGTGCCCAAGTCGCGTATTATCATCAGCATCCGTCAGCCTATTTACTCCATTTGCGTCGCAAACATCAAACTCCGCTTTTTCGCGAATATCTCACCCTGGCTCTTTTGCGTCATATCACCCGCCGGTTTTTATCGGGTAAAGCTCCTTTGAGGGAAGAGCAGTTGGCACGGGTGCAAGGGGTTCCGCTTACCTTGGTGGAAAGTTTAATTCATGACCTAGTCAAAGCGGGAATGGTGTTTCGAACCGATGAACCTCAGGGGCTGGTTCTCGCTAGGCCGCCGGAGTCGATTTCCGTGGCGGAAGTATTACGCGTGGTGCAACATCAACCCCATAATGGGCCGCAATCCTTTTCCGTAGGAACGGATGTTATGAGCCAGGTGCTCATGCGACGGGATGCGGCGGTGGAGGCCGCGTTGGAAGGGCTGACTCTGAGAAGCTTAGTCAAAGAGCAGGCCGACGCATCCGATCAGGAGCAAGGAAACACCTTCGAGAGTGCTTCAGAAGGAAGTGATATGTCTCTGGCCCCCCCGGCTATGGAAGAGATTGGCTTTCCCAAACCCCTTCAGCGCTAATGGCGTCCCTGCTCCTTTTTGTTCTTTTTCACGAACAGTCGAATTCTTTCGTGGTTTTTGTTACAACCTAGGCTATGAAATTATGGGTGGTCCCTGGAGCTCCCTTACTGGATGGGCAAGGTTGGCGAATTTGGTGTTCCCAAAAAGGGGATAAGATGTTTGCGCCTCCTACGCTTGAAGTACGCCAAGGCTCCGTGGTGGTGCCGGTCACGACCGATTGGAAGTGGCTGCCGCAAATTTCTGGGGTCAATAGACGGATGGGCGTCTGGTCAGTCACATTACCCTTTCTTCCTCCTCCTCAAGGTGCAGTCTTTCAGATACGAATAGGCACTTCTGGTGAGTGGTTCACCTTCTATTGGTCCACGCTTCCTAGGCAGGTTACCGAACAAGGCACCACATTCCTCTTTGCGTCCTGTTTTTGGCAGAACAATGATCGGGATGGATATTACCGATCGGGATTACAAGAACTGCAACGATATGGGGCACCCCAATTTAAACTGTTGGTCGGTGATCAAATTTACGGAGATTGGCCGAACGATTGGGATTTGGGCGATGACGAAATTATGCTCTATGCGAAACGGTATCAACAATATTGGGGTGATGACTTTTATCGGGAGGCCCTTCAAACCTGTCCCAATTTTATGACCTGTGATGACCATGAATATTGGAACGACTATCCAGAGAAGCAAATCCATCTTCCCCAGACTTGGGATCCTAAGAATCGCCAAAAATATGGGACAGGGGCTGAGGCGCTGTACTATCAGTATCAGCGATGTCTGAATCCGCATGAGGCCAGATGGTATGCCTTCACCATTGAGCCAGTTTCTTTTTTCATGACGGATACTCGTTCCGAACGGGAAGTGTGTGGTGATAACGGTAGCAGCCATTTTATGTCAGAGGCTCAATGGACTGCCTTAGAGGACTGGCAACAGAGCTTGAAAGGCCCCGGAGTGTTGGTGCTAGGACAACCGTTGTTTCAAAAAGATGGAAATTACAAGGATCATTCTCTGTCGAATTTTATGCACGATTATGCGCGTATGTGGCGCATGCTTGAACGATCTCTGGGAGGACGGAATGCGCAACAACAACCACACGACATCCTGGTGTTGTCCGGAGATATTCATACGGGCCGGTATGCCGAGGCCCATGGACCTTTTCCCGATGCCCCTTATGGCATTCCGGAATTTATTGCCTCGCCAGCTGCCATGATTCATCCGGGAAATGACAAGCCGGAGGCCCCGCCCGAACAAATTCGAATCCGGCCGAATGCCAGGGGTGGAGAATCCATTTGGACGATTGATCCCCATAAACATCTCGAATATATGACGATCCAAAACAATGTGGGGTTGGTGCGAATGCTCCCTGGCGCAAACGTGGGGGGCAGTGCCAGGGTCAGATTCGAGTTGGAGCTTTGGCGGTTGCCGTCCAAACTCATCCAGCTGGATTGGGATGAGGAAGCGCCACCCCAAGGTACGGGAGGGCCTCTGAAACAGGTGTTTAAAAAAGAGTTGTTGTTAAGATAGAGTTCTGTCAGAAAGGAATGCCTCATGCGTCACTCTCACTCCACCAAGAGGAACCCCGCCATCAGTGACTGGACGGTCAAATGTGGTAAACGGACCAACCTTCAATTTTTTAGTGAAGCCTTTATGAGATTAGATAAACAGAGCATTGGCAACCGTGGCCTGATGACCGTTGGTTTTATCGGCAGTCGGGATTTGCCGGGACACACCTTGCGAACCGCCCAAGCGATGCTTCGTTGGGATTTGAGGCCCAGTTATTGGTCCCATGTATTCGTGGTCACGGAGCCGGTCACTTCACGAACCTCTTTGAGCTCATTGCCTATACTTGAAGTGCCATTGCATCCGCGGAACGGTCTCTTTCCGAAACCGGAGTGCAACGGCATTAATCAGGGAACCTTGGGGTTATATGAGAATCGGGATATTGACGCCAATGTGGGTTTAGTCGCGGTGAGTATGTCAGACGAGGAAGCCCAAGCATTAAAAAGGCGGGCAAGGAACTGGAATCAGGATCGCGTTCGCTATAATTTCTGGGATATGTTGGGCGCCTGGCAAAGTTTTCTCTGGTCGCAAGGAGCCAAACGCAATCCCCTGCGAGAAGGTATGCCGATCCCGGCTTCTTCCTATCTCGAGTTTATCTTTGAAGGGTTGGGATTGGGCGTGACGCCCGGGGCATCCGAACGCAACAGCGCACCTGAACACCTTTGGAATGCGGCCTGCTGGTGGCACAAGGCTTTCAAGGAGCAAGAACGAAAAGTGGCGGGGATGTTTGTGGCTCGTGATCCGGGCTGTGCGATGCTCCGTTGCGACGAGTAGAAGCGCATCGCTCTGAAAGGACTGTATCTCTTATGAAGGTTGGCGTCATTCAGATGGCTTGCTCGGTTCAGGCTAACAACAATGTCGAACGAGCTATAATCAAGGTTGAAGATGCAGCGAAAAATGGAGCCCACGTTATCTGCCTTCCCGAGTTATTCCGTTCCCAATACTTTTGCCAGAAGGAAGATGCGGCCTTATTCGATTTGGCCGAATCGGTACCTGGGCCTTCCACTGAAGCGTTTCGGCAGATTGCCAAGCAGTATGGCGTGACGCTTTTGGTGCCGGTCTTTGAGCGGCGGACGGCGGGTGTTTACCACAACTCTCTGGTGGTATTGGATGAACGGGGAGAAATGGCTGGACTCTACCGAAAAATGCATATCCCTGACGATCCGGCTTATTACGAAAAATTTTATTTCACCCCAGGGGATCGCGGGTTTCAGGCCATCAAAACCACCCACGCGACCGTGGGGCCGTTGATTTGTTGGGATCAATGGTATCCGGAAGCCGCACGCATGACGGCATTGCAAGGGGCCGAGATTTTATTCTATCCCACAGCCATCGGCTGGCACCCCAAAGAAAAATCCGACGAAGGGCATGCCCAGCGGGAGGCCTGGATGACGATTCAACGCAGTCATGCCATTGCCAATGGCGTATTTGTGGTGGCCGTCAATCGGGTGGGGCATGAAGCTCCCGCCGGTGGGGATGGCCTGGAATTTTGGGGCAGTTCATTTGTGTGTGATCCGTTTGGTGTGGTGTTGGCTCAAGCCTCGGCTGACCAGGAAGAAACGCTGGTGGTGGATATCGATTTGAAGCGAATCGAAGAGATTCGCCGAAATTGGCCATTCCTACGGGACCGTCGTATTGATGCCTACCATGGGGTGACCAAGCGATTGCTAGACGAGTAGGAAGGCCTGTATCTCGAATGTGATTGAGGTGGTGCCGTTCTCAAGGTGATGTGGAAATCCCCTGCCGTGTTTCTTTCTCCTTTTTAACACAGAAGAGATGTTTGATTTCCTACGTTTCCATTCTTTTAGGCAAGGATTGTGCTGCGATGTCGGGTGTTGAAGAGCAAGTCACTGGTACCCTGGGAAAATGGCGAATGCCTGCTGAGTGGGAGGGCCATGAGGCGACTTGGCTGGGATGGCCTCATAACACGAGCGATTGGCCAGGAAAGATGGGCGCCATTTCCTGGGTGTATGGGGAAATGGTGCGGAAACTTTCGCTTGGCGAAATTGTCCGTATTCTGGTCAATGATAAGGCCCATGAAGAGAAAGCGAGAATCGTGCTGGAGAAAGTTGGCGTGGATCCCCTGCGCATTCAATTTTTTCGTATCCCAACCAACCGAGGATGGGCCAGAGATTTTGGCCCGATCTTTGTGAAACACGTGGATGAGGATGATCAGGTCCTCATTAGTCGTTTTCGGTTTACGGCATGGGCTAAGTATAAGAATTGGAAATTGGATGATTGTATTCCTGATAAAGTTGGGAAAAGACTCAAGGTTCCTCTCGTGCAGGTTGAACGCCATCAACGCGGAGTGGTATTGGAGGGTGGGGCTATCGATGTGAATGGTCAAGGGACCTTGTTAACCACGGAAGAATGTTTGTTGGATGAACATGTTCAGGTGCGGAATCCGGGTTATTCCCGTCAGGATTATGAGGAAGTATTTCGTTCGTACTTAGGAATATCGCAGGTTCTTTGGTTGGCCAAAGGTATTGCCGGGGATGACACCCATGGCCATGTGGACGATGTCTGTCGGTTTGTGGATCCTTATACCGTCGTCTTGTGTCAGGAGTCGAACCCCGCCGATGAGAATTATCATCCCTTATCAGAGAACCAAGAGCGCCTTCAGGGTATGCGCGCCGAAGATGGGAGGAAGTTGATGGTTATTCCGCTGCCCATGCCGGCGCCACTTTTTTTTGAGGGGCGTCGGCTCCCAGCCAGTTATGCGAATTTTTACATTGGTAATGCTGTCGTGTTGGTTCCTACCTTTAACGATCCCAAAGATCGGATTGCTTTGGGGATTCTCTCCGAACTTTTTCCCGATCGCGCGGTAGTGGGCATACATGCTGTGGATTTGGTCTGGGGATTTGGCACGATTCATTGCTTGACTCAACAGCAGCCAGCCAGGCATTCACCGTAAATGCATCCTATTGTTTTATGCATTTCCCTTTAAAGCTGGCGGCTGCATTTTCCTTCCGGCACCAATTCGTATTGGATGAGTCGGGATTGGAGTGATAGGAAAGCCCATGTATGAATATCTTCTTCGGGCCGGATATGCTATCTCGATCTGGGCTCGCACTCGGCTAACGGCCGAACGCCTCTTAGTTCAAGGCGCTGAGTAGGTTGATTCACTTGTACTTTGGCGGAAAAAATTGATGTTGTCTGTACCATGGTGGGGGGGCCGGATGATGTTCGGGGTCCTTATCTCAATCCGGATAGCTTGTTAGCCCGTGCTTGTCCTGGTCAGATGTTCGAGGACTTTACGACGTCAGAACCCAGTTTGGTGTGTGAGGTGCAAGCCAAAAGGGCTTTTTTTACTTGATCCCCCGGTATCGGGTGGTGATGTAGGAGCCAGGAATGATTCCTTGTCCATCATGGTTGGTGGAGCATCCACGTCGCTCGGGAACCCATGTTCTTCTTCTCGCCGTAGAACCACTTAGTGCCGATTGGAGGGGTACGAGTTGAAGAGTATGGCGAATCAGACACCCCCTCTCCTAACTTTCTTCCGCTAACATTCCCAAGAAAAGTAGGGCTAATCCCATCCTTTTTTTGTTCGGATGATCCTCTTTGCCCGAGTCTCCCAGATATTCTTCTCTTTGGGGATGTTTCTTCAACGTTGCCGGAATATCCTTCCTGTTTGGCTTCATCGTCTGAAATAGATGTCTGTCATCGTTTGTGTCGTCATGATATGCGAGTGTACTTGGAGCGGAAATGACTGAACCGGTATGTGCGTTCCCGTCGGTCAGGAATCCGGTCATGAGGAGCAAGGCTGCTAGAATCCCTGTGAGGCAAAAGATGGTTGATCTTGGTTCGGATTGTGTCGAATTCATGATCTTCCTCGTTTTTGAGGGTGATCGATCCCCTCTTTTGGGGTATACGGTGCGTCCTTGCTTGTATCGGCTGAAGATAGAAAAGCTTGCGGTGATATCCGGTGTGGGCTATTGCGGTTTATGAACGCTTATGGTGCGTGATCTGTGCGGGTTGTTCTCGTCCGTTGGGAGGATGACGCCGAAGCAAGTCATGTGTGAAAGGTTAGAGGGTTATCCATTCTTCTAACACGGATTCCACGGAGATTCCTGCTTCCTCTGGAGAAAGCACACTAATGATCTGAGGTTTAGCCGCTTCAGTAGAAAGGACTGAAAAGTTCAAAGGGATAGGTTCGGATAGGGGTTGGTGATCTGCATCCTGAATAAGCAATATCATGGGCTGAAGAAGATTATCTCGTGAATTGCCTGTCACGATTCCACGCTCTCCGGTGTTGAGTTCCACTAAGCTATATGTTGGATAAATACCGATTACATTGATAAACCGAGCGACTAAAGCCGGGTCAAGGGCCCCTCGGTTCCCTTTTTGAAAGAGTAGTTGCAGGGCTGTCCTGACGGAAAGTGTCTCTGCATTTTGGTGGCCGCTGAGTAATTCATCGTATTCATCGGCGATACGAAGAATGCGACTGGACAGATCAATATTCTCGCCTGACAGTTTAGCCGGGAAGCCAGTTCCATCCAATGCTTCATGATGTTCACTAATCAACCTCAGGACTTTTGGCGCCAGGTTTGGATTTTTAGCTAACCCATCTACTCCCCGTTGAGGATGGGTTTGATATATGGCTAATTCAGTCGCGGATAAGGTTTTGAGTGGACGTTGAAGTTGAGTGGGGAGGTATAAGAGCCCCACATCGTGTAAGAGACCGGCAGTGCCGAGGTACTGCAGGTCAGCATCGTCAAGTCCTGAAGCTCGCCCTAACAAAATCGCCAATGTGCTGACTGTTAATGCGTGGTCATACAGGGCCGGGGAAAATTCTCGCGTACGGATCAAGGCAATATAGGCCTCCTCGTGATGAAGGGTTTCCTCGATGATGGATTGAGAACACGCATTCATTTTCTCGACTTCTACCTGTCCGGTTTTGGCCAAGGCATCCAATAATTCATGAACTTCATCCAGGAACTGGTCACGGGTATGTTTGATCGTGGTCAATTCCAGGGCCAACGATACACCTTTTAGATCCTCGGGCAAGTGAGCAATGCGTTCCTCTTCCGGAGAAAGGGAGAGGGTCGAGGGAGGGGGGGCACCCTGGTCTTCAAGGGCGATTGGTGCTGGAGGTGGAGGAACATCGATGCCCCGCTCGGTATCAATGTCAATGGCGAGGATTCCACATGTCTTAAGCTTGTTAATGTCTGTTTGAGTTTTGATGGGGAAGCGATGGAGCAAAAATGGCGTGTTCAACCATGATTGATCAATTCCGCAGAGATACATGCCAACTATTACCGAATCGATGGGTATGCGTTTTATCGCCATAGGAAAATCAGATGCCTCATAACCCTTGTAGAAGAATAATGGAATTCCTATAGAAAGGAGTGAGAGTTCTTGGAATTTGTTCGGTTGGTCTTTCAGGTGTCTTGAGCGGGACATACCGTGGTTGAGTCACTGGTCGTCAGATTTTCTCGTCAGCTGTCGTTGAATGCAATGTATCTCATTATTAACTTCAGACGAATGAGACAAAAACAAAAGGGTGGAAGGTGAGGGGAAAATTTCCTAGGAAATTGGAGATTTTTTGAGGGAGCCGAAGGGATGAAGTCAACCGAAGTCTTCAGAATTTCTGTGAACTGTTTGGCGGGGGTTAAGTCCCGTCCTGGGAAGACCGATGGGAAAAGAAACACTTCCCAGGAGATCTTTTATGATTGGCCATGGTTCACTCTTTCTTCCCAACGACTATTATTCAGTTATCAGCGCTAGGTCTCGGAGGCAGAGAGGTGCAAAATATATCTGGAAGTGGTTTCTTGCTTCCTGGATATTGTTATTTGTCTTGGATGTGTTTCCCTTCCAGGTGTTTGCAGGAACTCCGGCTGAAAAAGATCATCCTATCCGGCATGTACGTACGATCATTCCCATTTTAGGGACCACCGTCAATGAACAGGCACAGCAGGTAGGGATTGTAGCAGAAATCACCCTTGAGTTTACCCAACGGCGTGATCATCGTGGCCTGGAAATTCGTTTTGGAGAGGTTCCGGGAAAGTTTTCTCCGTTTGCCCAGCAATCCGTGATTCATGCTATTGAGCGTGTAGCGGCAGCGGCGGGGGTGGGTACTGATTCCTGGACTGTTCGGTTTACCCTGCCCTATCCGGGGGTTACGCTGTACGGAGAAAGCCTATCGGCCATGGCAGCCTTTAATGTGGTCGCTTTAGCCAAAAATGAGCCGGTACAAGAAGATACCGTCCTGACTGGAACCGTTACTCCTGAAGGAGTGCTTGGCATGGTTGGGGGAGTACCTCTCAAAATTCATGCCGCCTATGAGAAAAAATTCCGAAAAGTCGTGATTCCTGAGGAATTGGATGTGGCTGATGGTGATTGGGAGACCCCATTCCTAATGGAGGTAACACCAGTCCGATCGATTAATAAAGCCTATTTTGCCTTGACCCACCATATGTTGCATACGCTTGGTCCCCCCCCATCGCTAGCGGCCTCCCTCTTGCGATAACTAAAAGGTTGTGAGTCTTTTGCGGCGCTCTTGGAATTTGTCCAAAGGAGCGCTCACCATGGTAGCTGGCGATTTCACGATTTTGGTACAGTGAATAACCGGCACAGAAGCCATGTTGTTTATGAATTGTTTCGGAGAAACAGAGGACGTGCGAAAAAACTTTGCAGTGGATATCGACAATGTGTTGGCACATGCTGAAGAAGAAGTTCAACGATTATTTCAGGAAGTTACAGGTGAGCCTTGGCCAACTGGGATGTATGGAAGTGCTGGAGGGTTGGATCAGAGTTCGTTGGACCGTGATTGTCTTGAGACTATCTTTGCACGCTTTCATGAGGAATCGATCCCTCGGCTTCCGTTATTGCCGGGGGTCAAACCGGCCTTAGAGCTACTGCAAACGCGTTATCGCATTGTTTTGATTACAGCCCGCCGTCCGCATTCCCGTCCTCAAACTCTGGAATGGCTCACAAAACATGCCCTTCCTTTTGATGCCCTGTATCATACGGAAGACAAAACGACTATTCCGGAGTCTTTGGTTGCGGCTATCGATGATCATCCGCTTCATATCCAAGGATATCGTGAGATGGGAATACGGGTGTTCCTCATGGATCAACCTTGGAATCGGTCCATTCAGGATCCTGATGTGACCCGTGTATGTGGGTGGGATGCCTTGATCGATTGTTTGCAAGTTCGTCCCAATATCCCCGAGCCATAAGGCTTGAGCCTCACTTTTTTATCTCCACCTTTCAGCCATGGTCACCCGATGATACCGTGAGCAGCAAGTCTTGCGGCCGCGTGCAACAGTGAACCATGAGTGAGATTGAGCAAGAAAATCGTCATTCTGCCGATAAATGCTTAGACACGAATGAGGTGGAGATCGTAAGAGGGGAAAATTTTAATGGCATTCCCCTCTTTCTTTTACAGAGGAAGTTGGAGTCCATGCATCCCCTAAGAACAATCTTACTGGTTGATGATAATGTCGATGACTGTGATTTGGTCAATGAAGCCTGGAAAGAAACCTTGGTCTGCCCAGAATTTCGGTGTGTTCATGATGGAACGGAATTGTTAGCCTATCTTCATCGGAAAGGCGAATTTTCTGATCGGGAACGTGCTCCGCTTCCCAGCGTAATTTTGTTGGATTTACATATGCCCCACATGATGGGACATGAGACGTTGGCGCGGATCAAGGACGAACCAAGCTTTTCTCGGATTCCGATTATTGTTCTGACGACCTCTAAGGCACCACGGGATATTCAACGCAGTGCCACGTTGGGTGTGCATGGATATATTCAAAAACCTAATACCTTCTCTGGATATCTTCAGCTACTCACTAATCTTCAACAGAATTGGCAGGAAATCCTCGATCGGCCTTTTTCCGGACATTCTAACGGCGGGTGGTCGGGTAACCCCGCCTATTGTTAAGGGTTCTTCCTTCTTCTTTTCCCCTTTCGTGATCGCGGGCGGGTAATTCTTTCTTCCCAAAGAAATATGTTTTGCGTGAGATTGTCCATCTGGAACGAAACCTATAATTGAATTATAGTTGCTGGGACTCAGACCTATTGTTCAACACCAGGAACTCAGGAGGGTCCTATGGAGCAAGATCTTTTTAATTCCCGTACCACCCAATTCCATTATGCCAATGCCCTTCTACTTGCCAAGGCGTCATTGTTGGCCTACCAGCCTCCAGATATCATTCAACCTGAAGTTGCACGATGGGGATTGGATAGATTTGCCTTTCTTGATCGAGGAGACACGCAGGCTTTTCTGGCTGGAAATGAGGAGATGATTGTCCTCTCATTCAGGGGAACTGAACCGCAAAGGCTTCAAGATTGGATGACCGATGCCAAAATCAAACGTGTCAAAGGACCCTATGGCAAAGTGCATCGGGGCTTTCTGAAAGGCCTCACATTGGTTTGGTCTGAAATTCGTGAAGTGATCCGGGAATGGCAAATTCATGGGCAGTCTGTCTGGGTAACTGGACATAGTCTGGGAGGTGCGCTGGCGACGCTGGCCGTGGCAGCGTTTGGCGAAGAAGCCAAACCCATTCATGGGTTGTATACCTTTGGACAACCGCGGGTGGGAGGGAAGACATTTGCCAGGAACTTTGACTTGGAGTATCAGGCACGGACATTTCGGTTCGTTAATAATAATGATGTGGTTACTCGGGTGCCTCCACGCAATTTGGGGTATCGGCATGTGGGAACAGTGTTGATGTTTGATCATGCGGGTATTCTCCAAACAGATTTGCATTTTTGGAATCATTTTCTTGATCGAGTCGTAGGTCGTATTGAGGATCTCGGCAAACCGGGTACCGATGGTATCAAGGACCATAATATGGCCGGATATCTCAAGCAGTTAGGCAGACCAGGCAATCGTCAGATTGAGCTGGTGTAATCCAGTCTCGCTTCCCTCTTCATTTGCTCCCGCCGGTTCCAGCCTTCTTTATTTCTGTAAGTATTTGCACTTATCCGTGGATTTCTGACTCGAAAATTTTTGTCCCATTTTTTTAAGTTCAACCCAAGTGGGACCGAGAAGGACTGATAGAGGTTGTGTGGAAAAACGAAAGTGTTTCTGTTGGTTGGTGTGATAGTGCTGAGTCAATGATAGTTAACAAAAAGATGGGAATGACTATGAACACACAAATGGTAATGACAGGGACGATTGGCGTGTTGGGAACGATTGTGATGACCACTGGGTTGGCATACAGTCAGCCAGAATACCTGCATTTAATACGACATCGTGATTCCAATGGGAATTTGATGATTGCCCCAGCACAGCCACAACAACCCCATGTCGAGGTTCAGGAACCCGAAGTGACACCTTCGGCATTACCGGTGGAACCCCAACAATCGTCAGAACCAGACACTGTTGTACATGACCAGGGTGAAGTCTCCTCGCAGATTGCAGATTCTCAGGAGTCCTCGGGGGTTATTCAAAAAACCGTCGTGCCCTCACAAGCGACCTCAGTTGAACGGCAACGGGCCGATTGGGGTATGAGTGTTATCGATGTGAAAGGGAACGAGACTCTTCCTCCTGCCTGGGAGGTGCGGACTCCTATCGTGGAGGAATTTGAGCATCGGGTGGCCTACCGGACCCAAATTGAAGGGATCGACACCTCTTTGTCTTATACGTTTTATCAGGACCAGCTTGCCCAGGCGAAATATGTCTTTGAATCTCAGCATGAGGATGCGGTTGATTATATTCAAGACTTTCATGCAGTCCAAGAGTGGATCACGCAGTCCTATGGTCCTCCTCAATCGGTCCAAGAAATTTGGTTAGATAAATTGTATCAATATGATAAAAGTCTCTGGGGGCAGGCTCTTCTGCGTGGCCACCTGGTTTTGGTGGCGGAATGGAACAGCCCTGAATCCCATATTGCGTTAGTTCTGAATGGTGGTGATGATCTGGTCGGTATGGTAGCCGATTTTTCCAGTCAGCATATTCAGGCTCCGGCTCCCTTAGTCGAGGACGTCCCTGCGGCAGAAGTAACCCCCGAACATTCTGAAATGACTCCGGAGCCTACCGAAGCCGATTCCAAACCTGCATTGAGTTTGTAACTCGCCAGCCAGCCAGGGACAGAGTTCTAACTGAATCATCGTAGCCAGGCCATTCTTCCAGTCTGCGCCCCGGATCTCCTTCACAATTCGTTCATACCATCCATTCTTTTTCGCAGCAGATGAACCCGGCTGATGCCGGTGCCTGCGTCGGGATTTTGTCTCAAGTGCCGACCTAATGTGTACGCTTCTTGTCTAAAGTGTACCTACCAAGGAATCAGTTCAAAAATAGCTGCAGTTTGTCTTCTGCAAGATGTGTAACCCAGGAGATGATATTTACCAGTACCAGTAGGGATAGAAACGACCTCTTGGGCCGTAAAACGGATAGGCAAAGGGATAAGGATAGAATGGGGGATAGCCGTAGTAGGGAGGATAGGCAAAGGAATCGACGGAAACCTGGGGCCAGACTTTGAGATGTTTAATGATCAACACAGGGTAGTCATAGGTGGTTTCATCCAAACTTTGCGTCTGAATTCCTGACACTTCTCCGATGATCGTGACTTTGGTTCCGGCTGGAACCGTCGCAGGATCTAGGAACTCCTGTTGAATGGCGAGGAAACGGCCTTGGGATTGGGTAAGGTCGAGAGTGGGTTCCTGGTCGTCAATGAGTGGAAGTTGTAATACCGTGAGTTGGGTGGAGTCTTGCAGCCGTTTGGCGGCAAGAATGTGTCCACCCAACATCACCACTGTCCCTTTGTATGAGTCAGCCGACTCCTTGATTTGTGGAAAACTTAGGGCATGGTTCACCCGTTTGGTGAGGTCGGCCGGTACTGTGGTGAGATAGGAGGAGGAACACCCGGTTCCGCACAAGAGTAGAGCGAAGATAATGAACGAACAACCCAATTGTTTATCAGGCAAGAGAAGCCCGTTTGGGATGATCCACATGATAGGTGCTTCGGCCTCTTGATGGTTTCTGGAACTCTAGGGTGTCTTGGGAGTCGCAAAATTGATTTCAGTCGCCATCCAATCCCGATTTTCGGGGACACCCTTCTTAGTGACTTCTGCTGCAAGGCGGTCTCCAATTTGGGGGCGGGCAGTTTTTGAATGGATACCGTTCTGCTGAAAAGTCGTCTCCAGATTAAAGGCGATAGTGGTTGTGTCGCCTTTGGGCGTTTTCACCACTACGTGGTCATTTTCGACCGTCAGGACAACCCCGACGACATGAGATGCATTTCCGTGACCCCAGACAGCCGGAACGGAAATCAAGAGGGCCATGATGACTCCAATTACAATGTGCTTCATCCGGGTAGACTCCTTGCTGAGAATTAATGATGGTGGTCGTGTGACGGGGAAGGAGCGATATCTTCCCCGGATAAGAAACGATCAAGAGCAGCCTGCTCATCTCGTTCTTCTTGTGTCATGGGATTCAAGGTTTTCATCTCTGCGATTTCTTCCGGAGTAATGTTTGGAAGATGGCGGATAAAGAAAACCAATTTCCAGCTTTCCGTATCCTCCGAGGGATCCCCCTTGCCCCAAGCCGGCATTCCTGTAAATCGAATACCATGATGAATGACATAAAACAGTTCTCCATCTGTCATGTCTTGGATGACAGGGTCACGCAGGTCGGGGACGGGAGGATAGAAGTTGGGACCCATTGCCGTTTTCCCACTTCCATCATTGGCGTGACAGGTGGCGCAATGGTCAGCAAAATGATGGCGGGCGTCACCTAACACCTCAGGCGTCAAATGGAGAGGGTTGGACATTTTGAGAAAATGGCTAGGTGTGGCCAGATGACGGATGTACCGCGCAGCCTTCACTTCCCATTCTGGAGGAGTCGCTTTGGCGCTGAATACGCCTGGTAGGAACCAGAGGGCACCTAGGATACCGCCTAAAAGCAAGAGAAGCACGAGGAAAAAGAAAATTTTAATGCGTCGAAACATGATTTATCCCTGGGCTATGCATAAGCTAGTGTACCCTGGCGCGAAATCGACTACAAGCCTGGTGTATCCCATAATCCGGTATGTTGATACACTTCGTAACAGGGGGAATGATTCAAGGGCACCGATTTTCTCATGAGTACTGATCCTCTTCTTGAAAGTCTGAAAAATCCTGCGTGTTACTCGCATGCCATCGGTTCGGTGCATGTGGTGGAAACGCATATATCCTGGGTCGTGTTAACAGGAGAATTCGCCTATAAAATTAAAAAACCCGTGCACCTGTCGTTTTTAGATTTCTCCATTCTTGAGAAACGACAGTGGTTTTGCGAGGAAGAGGTGCGTCTCAATCGTCGTCTGGAGCCCGACATCTACCTAGGAGTGGTGCCCATTACCGGTTCACCCTCCGCACCATGTGTTGGTGGGAAGGGTGAGCCGTTTGAATATGCCGTGCAGATGCGGCAATTTGATCCCTCTCAAGAATTTCCGGAATTGCTGAAAAATGGCAATCTTCATATTTCGATTCTGGAGCCTCTTGCGGAGCGAATTGCCAAATTTCATGGGGAAGTGGACGTGGCTGGGCTGGATTCCGCCTTTGGTCGTCCCGATGTAATTTGGAAACCGGTTGAAGAATGTTTGGCTGAACTGTCCCCGGAACGTCTTCCTTCACCTTTAGGAGAGGCCCATGAACAACTACAGAGGTGGTGTGTGCAAACATGGCAGTGCTTACGACCCTGCTTTCTGGATCGTAAAAAAAATGGATATATACGTGAATGCCATGGGGATCTGCATTTAGGCAACATTGCCTTGGTCCAAGGGGTGCCGTGTATTTTTGACGCATTGGAGTTTGAGCCGCGATTGCGGTGGATCGATGTCATGAGCGAAATGGCTTTTTTAGTCATGGATCTCGAGCGGTATGCTCGTTCTGATTTGGCGTTTGCTGTGCTTAACCGGTATCTGGAGTTGACAGGTGATTATGAAGGCATGGCGGTATTTCGGTTCTATGAAGTCTACCGTGCCTTGGTCCGAGCAAAGGTGGCTGGCATTCGGCTCAGCCAACTTTCCAGAACGCAACCGGAGTGGATGGGAGCTTTCCATGATTGGAAGGGGTATCTTGAGCTGGCTAGTCATGTCAGTGGGAGAAACACTCAAGCCCTCATTCTAATGCATGGTGTCTCAGGAACCGGAAAAACGACCGTGTCATCAAGAATGCTCCAAGCCTTGGACGCGATTCGAGTCCGATCGGATATTGAACGGAAGCGCATGATTCGGACTCACCACCCCAGCACATCTCCTGTGGACACGTATCGTCCAGCCGTAACACAGGCTACCTACGAGCGGTTGGCACAGGTGGCGGAACGATTGCTGGAGGCCAAGTGTCCGGTGATCGTGGATGCCACGTTTCTCCGACAGCAACATCGATTGAAGTTTTTCCGCATGGCCCAGAGGCTGGATGTGCCGTTTTGCATACTCAATGTCACGGCTCCTGAATCGGTTCGATCCCAACGGATTGAAGCGCGACAGCAAGAAGGTCGTGATGCATCGGAAGCCACTGTGGCCGTGATGCAACGTCAAGTCCAGCAGGATGAGCCATTCGCTCCAGACGAACGTGACTTTGTCATTTCAGTAGATTCCACGAATGACGATTCCGTGCAATCAACCATTCGTCAGCTTTCCCAATGGATCTCCAGTAACCGTTAGTTCTCAGGTTGCAAGTCCGGTCCTAATTGTTCCAGTAGTCGTTGGACCCGCAGGTCCGTTCCCCCCAATTCTATATATCTCCGATAATGTTGTTTGGCCCGGTCTAAATCCACCTCATGAAATTCAAAAAAGTTGCCCAGATTATACTGAAGTTCAGGGGAGGCCTTATTGATAGCCAAGGCATGGAGGTAGGCTTCTTTAGCCTTGGCCGTGTCGTTGACGGTGCTCAACAGCACGCCCAAATTCATGAACGCCTCAAAATCATTGGGCTTGCGCTGCGTGACCGCCTCGAAATGTTCGATGGCTTTGGAAACTTCTCCCTGTTGTTGGTACAGGAATGCCAGGCTGTGGTGGGCTTGGGGGGATGCCGGCTGCAAGGTGACGGCGGTTTCATAGGCCTGAATGGCCTGGGTCGGCTGATTGCGCATTTCTTCAACACGGCCAAGCAAAAGCCACCCCTCGCTATGTTGTGTATGAGCTTTCACTAAGCGGGTCAGTGATTGGTGAGCCTCTTCCCATTGTCCATCTTTGAAATTCAGATAGCTCACTGCATAGAGGGCTTCCGGCTGATCAGGGGCTTGAATCAGGACGGAGTTATACTGTTCCAAGGCTTGGGGAATCTGGCCTTGCTGTTCAAATGTTTGCGCTAAGGCCAATGCGGCTTCCCAAAACGTGGGATACTCTCCAAGGGCCTTTTTGAGGAGGGGTTGGGCTTCCTCCATTTTCTGTTGGCGGAGATACATCAGGGCCAAGTCATACTGGGCCTGGACCAAGTGCGGGGCGAGTGTGATGGCTTGTTGCAGCGATGGGATTGCGGATGCCGGGTCGTGCGTCACTTCAAATTGGATGAGTCCCAATAGATGATGCGCCTCGGCATAGTTGGGGAAGTGTTGGAGCGCCTGTTTCAAGAAGTCCTCGGCTTGAGGCCATTGCTGAGCCTTGGCCGCGCTTTGGGCCTGATGGTATCGCTCGGCGGCCTCATGCCCGAGACTAATCCCAGGGAGCAGTAATATGGCGCTTATGAACACTCCCATGGTTATCGCCTGTACTTGGAGTATCCATGGTGATGTGGGCAATTGACAGGTTTGCATAGAAGGCCTCACTGAATTTATAAAGTGGAGATGAAAAAACTACCGTACCTTGGAACGGTTACTTGGAGTCAAGAGGAGCGAGCTGCCTGGGAATGGGATGGGATCGTCTTGATGTGCGGAGAAAGGCATAAGGGACATGAGGCAGAGAAAAGCCCTGCATGTCATGAGAGACGCAGGGCTTTCCAATTGTGCCACGTGGTTGGGGATAAAGAAGACTATCGTAGTATCAGAAGTTGCCCGCCGAGTCCTTGTGGATCTGAGGGATTCAGATACCGGAGGACATTATTCGTCGTCACATATGTGAGGTCGCTAATAGGAATGCCGATGTATTTGGTTTCACCCGGTTTCAAGACCACGGTGGTATTGAGAGACCATGGGCCAGACTGAGAGGAATCGGCAGCTAAATGAAACGTATAGTCAGAGGCCAGTTTATTGGTGACCTGAATGACCACTGGGCGCCCGCCCCGTGCCCCTGTGCCTTCGCGGCTGAGAGATAACACGGAAGTCGGAGGATACCAGGCATTTTTCCCGCCGACATTCATGGCGGTGAGGCTCAGGTCCACATCCAAGGCTTTAAAGGATTGCCCAATCACGGATCCCGTTTCCAAATCGCCGACTTCCACCCCTCCCGATTGCAGGGCGAAGGCAGGCGAACCAGCCAGTCCGGCCGCAAGTACCAGAATGCAAGAACGAATGAATGAGGCACCCATCATAACCCTCCTTTGAAATACAGTGTAAGGTGAAAAAACAATAAGAACGATTTCCATTATCGGAGTGGCTCGACCATTCGGGTTGTGACGCATGTGGGGAAGTCGGGGTGGGGAGGTAGGCGATACCAGTTGCCACCCCGATCATCCTCTTCGGAAGCAGTTGGATCGCCTTGGGAGGTCAGGGATCCCGCAATGACCCAACTCCAACCTTGTCCTCACAGAAAGTGCCATTGAAGATAGCCGGATCAAAAGCTGATGGTTTGCGTTCATCGGTAATTTTGAAGGCTATCCCAAGCACGGCCAATTATAAAAATAGGGGCGTAGGCGGTCTACCAAGGGATGCTAACGGATGCAACAGTTTGAGAGAAAAGTTTCCATGGAAGAAAAGGAATGCTTTCTTGCCCTGAACGGAAAATTCATCCACAATAGCCCTGGAGTTTAGTCGGGATATAAAATTTTATAAGAGGAGGTACATGATGAGGGACATTCAATCGAAGTGGTTACGATTTGGTGGAGTGTTGGGATTTGTCGGACTGGTGATCGTGCCGAATGTTTCATTTGCCGAAGCGGACAAGCATCTGCATGAAGCTATTGGCCATGCCGGGGAAGCCAAAGCTCACGGGGAAATGGGGCACGCGGGTGAAGCGGTCAAACATGCCGAAGCGGCAAAATCTCACGCCAAGGAGGCTATGCAAGAAGGTGGAAACGCGCACGTGGGCGAAGGAGTCAGTCACTTGAACGAAGCGGTAGACCATGGAAAACAAGGACATGGCGAAGTGGCGGGCGAACATAGTGGCGAAGCTATCAAGCATTTGAAGCAAGGGCATTAATTGGTCAAGAGGGGCAGCCCCAAAAGGCGGGCACCATACGGTGCCCGCCTTTTTTTTCTGATCCTCCTAAGAAGGAACGGCTAGAACAAGCCCAGGGTCACTCCCCCATAAAATGCTCGTCCATATCCGGCGAAATAGAGTTGCTTGTTCGCATCAGCTGTGGCGTCAGAGACCACCTGACCTGAGGCGGCGTATGTGTGATTGGCGATGTTGTCCACTTCAACATACAGCTTGGCAAACCGTACCCAATCATTCTGAAAGTTAAAGGTTTTATGAATATTGAGATTCACAACCCAATAGGAGGGCATTCCAATGCTATTCCTATTGTTTAACCAATAACTATTTGAATAATTGGTTTCCACCCAGGCTCCCCATCCGCTGGCTGTATGATCATAGGCGGCTTTCAGGTTTAAAATATCCCTCGGGACGTTGGGCACTTTTTTCCCGTCCTGCGTGACATTCGTGGGTATTCCCCCGACGAGATACCGGTCCTGGAAATTGATGTACCGAGCGTCGATGTGGGTATAATTGCCGGAAAGGCGCCATCCGGGAATGGGGCGCCAATCGGCAAAGACCTCCACCCCCCGATATTCGGATGAGTCGGCATTCACGGATGCCGTGGTGCTTTGATCAAACACGTTTTGGGTAATAATTTCATCGCGGTAGAAGACCCAGAATCCCGTCAATTGCACATTCAACGTTTCATGCAGTTTTGATTCGGTTCCGATTTCGACATTCACGTTCCGTTGAGGTTTGAGGTCGAAGTTTTGGCCGGGTAACCCGGTGAGCGGGTCACGTGTGAGATTGCCGAACGTCGGAATCGCATACCCGGTCGACCCTCTGACCCAATGCCGGTATCCCTCTGCGGGTTTCCAGGTGAGTGACATCTCCGGCGCCCAGTTATAGAAGGTCCGGGTCGTTTGAGCTCGGGAGGCCACGGCCCCTGCATTGTCGTAGTTAATGGTTTGCACACTCACCATGGATTGCTCAAAGCCAAGACCGGCTGCCAAGGTCCAATTAGGTGAAAACGTGAGTTCCTCGCGGAATCTCCCGCCGATATTTCGAATGGTGCCTCGATTGTTCGCGGCCAAGGTGCCTCGGGTTCCACGGCCATCCGCCAGATTTTGAAAGGATTGCCCTTCCTGCTCCATGTTGTTTACAAAAAATCCAAGATAGCTTTGCAGCGGCATGCCAAAGAACTGGCCATGGTGGCGTAAATCGGTATAGTGTTTGATGTTCGTGTTGATGTTGTCGGTAATCTGAAAAAAGTATTGGTTAATGTCCTTGACGTCATAATCGGCTTCCATGGTGAGGACCGTATTGGGCGTCAATTCCCGTTCATACATGGCGCCCACGATCGTGCGGCGGTCAACCCGTTGTTGATTCCTGGCTACCGTTAAGGAGCCGGCTTGCCGGGCATCGGCTTCGAATTGGGCCTTGGTCAGACGAGTGGGCACCCGGGTGTCGAGCCAGTTGGTAATGGCTTTGAAGTAGACGCTTTGCCTGTCGTCGATGTTGTACCGAAAGTTCAAATTCAACGTTTGTGTATTATAGTCACTATGGTCGATGAAACCTTCCTCTTCTGCCACATTACTCATGAATAATGAAATATCGAGGTCTTTGAATTGTTGCCCGATGGCCACGGCTTCCTTGTGGTATCCGAATGACCCGCCGGAGAAAAAGGTTTCCACGCCATTGATGTCACTGCCTCGGCGGGTTTTGAAATGGACCATGCCGCCCAGGGCGTAATTGTCATATAGCGATGACGCGGCTCCCCGGACAACCTCCACGGATCGCATGAACCAGGGATCGTGCATGTCGAGGCGGGACAACCCATCCGATTGTGTTTGAATAAAGCCATCCTCATAGACTTTGAGATCCCGAATGGCAAAAGAGGTTTTCACGCCTGATCCGCGAATAGAAATACTGAAATCCCGAGGACCGTTGGCTTGACGCAGAACCACGCCGGGGAGGGATTCTAAGGATTCCTTCATGTTGCGAGTCGGCTGAGATTCGGTTTCTGACTGGGGTGTTGCCGAGAAGGAGACTCCAGATGGGCGTTTCAAAATTCGTGTACTGACAATGCTGATTTCATCTAAGGTCACGGCTTCTTCCTCTTGAAGCTGAATTTCAGCTTGTTGCTGAGCCTCGGTTGGCTGAGACGGGGTGGCCTGACGGATGCCCCGGAGTTTGTCCCGGACCTCTTCTAGCCGAAGATTGAGCCGATCCAATTCCTGTTCGAGAGCTTGCTGCTCTTGTACCAGCGTATCTTGAGATATGACAGGGCTGTCCTGTGTTGCCGCGTCAACCTTGGAAAGGGTTGGAGGGAGGACAGTTGTGAGAAGACACAGGGTTGAAAGCGAAACGAATCCTTTTCTGAAATTTGCAGACCATACGTGTTTCACAAGACCTACTCCTTTAATGATGTAAACAACCATGAATGATAAGGGTGCCCCCTCTGGGCATGCGCCTGGCAAGCCACACGTGCTGGCCGAACGAACAGGCTCGGGCCAATAGAACCCTTTGGGTCCGACTCAAGGCGCGGAGGCGCTATAACAATCCTTGATCGTCCAATAAGACGATGCTGAGATGCGTATGCATGAAGTGCTTTAGGAAGGGAAGGGCGGGGCTCTCGCTGCAGATCGGGACTGGACCAGGAAGGAGTTGAGCAGGGCTACGAGGAGAAACACCACGCTCTCTGAATGAATGATGGACTTCCATGAGAAGACATTGGGCTGAGTGGTGGAAACTAAGCTCCCAATATGGCACGCCAAGTCACAGAGCACGGAATGGACGGGGACGTCCTGGCCTGGGTTGGCCTTTTTGGCGTCGTGGGGGGATTGATGGATCGCCTGGCAGGCCGTCGTAGTGACTAAGGCGGAGAGAAACAGACTGATGATCAGGCAAGCAAGCGATTGAAGGATTCTGGTCATCGGAGTTGAGGGCAACGTTACTTCGTCTTTGCCAGGGCGGTTTGTGTGGCGGAGAGTTCAATGGGTTGAACAACGGTACTCCATGCGGGAAAGGCAATTTGCTCGAGCCAGGTGATGACGGCCTTCCCGTCATTGTTGACCGCCACCGCCGGACTTTTGGATTTTTTGGTATTCAATTTTTGGGGGGCACTAAAGGTCTGTCCACGATCAGCGGAATAACTCACGACCACTTCCCGTCGAACCGGGGACTGTTCTTCCCAGGTCATGAGAACCTGGCCTGCTTGGTTCACGGCAAGCTGGGGATGATCGGGAAACGTTCCCTTTGAGCGATTCATCTGGCGTCGTGGTGTGAACGTTTGGCCTTGATCATCGGAATACGAAAAATAGACTCCCGGTGTGTCGTCAGGGCCTTCGGTGTACCAGGCGACATATAACCGTCCGTGTTGGTCAACTCCGAGGGTGGCAGGGCGGTGTGGACATCCTTCGTAAATCCATTGGTCATGCCCTACGATGACGGAGGGCGAAAAGGATTGGCCATCATCCGTGGAGCGGGCCACGACCGTTTCCCGGACGCTTCCAGGAAAAATTTTTCTCCAGGCGGTATAGACGGTACCATCGGATGCGGTGGTGACAAACGTTCGGCAACAGACACAGGTGGGTTCGTCGATTTTGAGGTTGGGGGTAAGATTCGCCCCTTGGTTCCGGGAAACGCTGGCATAGGTGGCCGGATCTTTTTTCCCCTCTCGGCTATCCAGCCAAGTGACATGCACCGATCCATTCGGGCTCACGGCGACAAAATCAAAGGCGTGATTGGTGATGGCCTCGTCGTCGTTGACACGCACGGGCGGGAGGAAGGTGTGTCCGCCATCAAGCGAGCGGCTCAATAACAGAAGGCTGGTAAAGAGTTTTCCGTTGGCCTTGGGATGTGGGCTCGTCCACGTAATATAGACGTCGTGCTTCTGGCCAATCGCCAGGGCTGGAGGTTCATGGAGGGTGGCCACCGGTGTTGTGGGTGGGCTGACCCGGATTGGGGCAGGATAGAGTTCCTGCTCGAGAGGGGTCTGCAAATAAAAGACGCCCCGGTCTTCCTGCTGCTCTCCCCCCCAGGTGAGGTGGAGGGTGCCATCGGACCCGAGTTGCGCCGATGGTCCCGTGGTGTGCATGCCTTGATGGTGAATGAGGCGTTTGGCCCCGAGGGTGATTGATGCACTCTGGGGGTCCACTGCGATAACCCAAGAAGACATGCTCCCCCAAAGACACAAGACAATCAGAGTAGAGATGAGCCATTTACGAAACGGTGTCACGCGGACCTCCCGATCAATTTCAGGGTGAAGACAATATGAAGAAAGATCCAATCATGGAATCTAGCTGAAGTTTTTGGGTTGTAGCAGAGATGGGGTTTTCTTTGCCACTCTTTCATCAGTCATTTGCATCTGATGCACCAAATGCATATGGATGCTACACCTGACCGTCGTTCAGGGATGGCACTGTTTGTGTGGGTGCGGGATATGGAGAAGAGAAGATTTATGAGAGTGTTGAACAATAAAGATATCCAAGGCCATATTTTGTCAGGAAGCCTTTGGGGATTCATGGCGTCGGGACTGTTCAAAACAGTCCGTCCAGTCCTGTCCTGAGGCTTCTCGAAGGGAAGGCCACGTATTGCCTGCTACGTCCCGAAGGGCGTCACCGTTGTTTTGCGCGCGGAGCGTACTGGTACGACGTGAGCAGGGAAACATGGCGAGAACGCCGCTGGTGGCTTTTTTCAACAGACCCTTTATCGTTCGAGGCCAAGCCAGTGAGTCATGAAAGGAAGGCGACGAAGCACGAGGAAGTCCAGGAACCATACCGCAAGGAGAGATGCGGTGAACAATGGTAAGTAGAGACAGAAAAACAGGAGCACACATGTAAATCCCGGAGAAAAGGAGTGGGTGGAAAGCAGGGGAGGTGCGCCCAGGATTCCTGTGGGACGCCGGTTCCACCACATGAAGGCCCCGCTGAAAACCAGGAACAGTAGACCCCCAGCGGTGAACATGCCCAGGAGCACATTGGGCCAGCCAAAGAGTTGTCCTTCATGCGCTGCGACTCCGATGCCAATAGCCTGATCCAAAACGTGACGATCCGTAAAATTTTCTCGTCCCACGATGGCTCCCGTTGAGGGGTCCAGTTGTAATGTGACTCGTTGAGGACGGTTTTGCGTATCGGATTTGGCAGTCCAATACCTTCCGGCTTTTGCGGGTGGGGAAATGTAGACTGGGTGAGGCAGTCGAAGAGCCGCTACGGGAGGGATAAGAATATTGAGTGAAGAATAATCGAATGGGCGGTCAGGGGACAGGGGCAGAGGAGAGGCGGCAGGGCCATGGGAACGATGATCCTCGGAACTCTCCTGGATGGCATCCCGGGAGGTGACTCCGACTGTCCAATCTTGCTGGACCACGGCCGTACCGGTCAGCCGACGGACTTCTTTAAAATATTCCCCCCATACTTTGGCCCATGGTAGTCCGGTAATCAGCAGAAACAGAGTAAAGAAGGCAATCCAGACTCCCGTCACGGCATGACAATCACGCCAGAAGGTACGGGACCCGCGAGTGAGACGAGGGTAGAACACTCCACCGAACCCTCGTTTGTCACGGGGCCACCACAAATATATGCCCGTGATAATCATGATGATCGTCCAGGATGCGGCCAGTTCGACTAAAGCGGAACCCCCGTTTCCCATTAGCAAATCCCCATGAAAGTGGAAAACCCACCGCATCACGCGATCTTCTTCGGGAGTGGTTTTGAGAATGTCGAGGGTTTCCGGATGTAGGTACACGCGAATGCGTGTTCCGTGATGGGTGACGATAATTCGAGTGGCGTTTTCCCGGCGTTTGGACAGTTCATAGGCGAAGAACGTGGACCCGGGAACCGCGCGGAGAGCGGCCTGGACCTGAGCGGAGGCACTCTTCGGAGATCCGGACAGAGACAGGTGGTCATACGGCTGATCTAGCCAGGTATCAATTTGAGGTTTGAATAAATAGATGGTCCCACTGATGGCCAACAATACGATGAAAGGCATGCAGAAGAGACCGGCATAGAAATGCCATCGCCAGACTGTTCGATAATCAGGCCAACGTGTGGCCTGGGAATTCTGGGAAGCGGAGGTCATGATGGGTGAACGGGATGTCGTAGAGGGGAGAGTCGGGTCAGTGCAGAACGCGGCTCATCAGCAACTGAATGGGTGCGATGAGGGCGAATCATTTGGAGTGGACGAACAGAGAACAAGAGATGGGATGTCGTAAATAAGGCCGGGGTGAAGGCTAAGGAGGTTGCACATCCCAATGCCTTCTCCCCCGGAAAGAGCGGTGTGGGTCAGGGATGAGTCACGCCGCTCCCATGTCTGCTGGAAGAGTGCAATGTTCTTTCAGCGATAGACGAGATCTTATCCAAAGGACATCTTGCCGTTCTACTGATGAATGCCCCTGAATACTACAGTTTCGATACCTTTACCCATGATCGCATGGCTGAACCGTTCTCTCTGGCTCTGTTCCTGGAAGCGCTCGTTAGCCAGGGATACGTCTGGCCGTTCTTCACTTATGGCTCATACCTCTTGGAGGGATAGGGTCGTTGCTCCCTATCCCTCCAGATTTGGGATGTGCGGGTTAGAACAGTCCGAGTGTCAGGCCGGCATAAAAGGCCCGCCCGTATCCAGGCAAAAAGGCCTGTTTGCTGGCATCGGCGGTACTATCCGCTACGACGACGGCATTGCCGACATAATCCTTGTCGAACAGGTTATCGACTTCGAAGTAGAATTTCGCAAATCGAATATACGGATTGTGCGAAAATGAATATTGGTAATTGATGTTCAGATTGAACAGCAAATAGGCCGGTGCCCCTAAGGAGTTATTATTGTTGACGTAAAAACTATCCACCCAGCTGCCTTCAACCCAGGCACCCAGGCCTGAAGGGGCATGATGATAGGCCAGCTTGGAATTTAACACATTATTTTCCACGGCTGGGACGTCATGCCCAGCTTGGTTAACCTGGGTGATGACGCCTCCTGAAGAAAATTGATCGACAAATTTGATGTACTCACTGTCCATATGCGTGAAGGCACCCGTCCACCGGAAGCCTGGGAGCCATGCCGGGTGGTATTTCCATCCTACTTCGATACCCCGATATTGAGATTCTTTCGCATTTGTCGCAAAGCTGCCGTTCGTGGTCGGTGAAAGGGGCACGCTCTGACTGATGATTTCATTCCGGAAGAAGGTCCAAAAGCCTACCAGTTGAATGTTGAACTCGTTGGTCAGCCAGGTGTCGGTTCCCAGCTCCAGATTCAAATTCTTTTGAGGTTTGAGAGCCGTGTTGAGTCCCGGATTCCCATCCAATCCGGTGGACAGGTTTCCGAAGGTAGGAATGGCATACCCGGTGGAGGCGCGAGCCCAATGCCGCATCCGCTCATTTTGTCTGAAGGTCAATCCTAACTCCGGGGCCCAATTATCAAAGGTCCGCTCGATGTTCTCGCGACTGCGGAGGGTGCTGGTCGTATCCGTGGTCGTATAAGAGGTGGCCACTCCCGAAATCACCGAATTTTCATAGTTGAATCCCACTGTGGCGATCCAACGGGGAACGAATTCCAACTCCTCCCGGAAGCGAGCCCCAATGTTGCGGATATTAAACCGATTTTGTGATTGAAGCGGTCCGAAGGTCGACTTCCCATCGTTGAGATTTCTGAAGCTCGTCCCTTCCTGCTCCATATAGTCAAAGAAAAATCCGATGGTGCTGCGCAAGGGCATCCCCAGGAATTCTCCCTGATGAATAAGATTCGAATAATGTTTGAAATTAGGGTTGATGTTGGCGCTGGTTGGTTGATTGATGTCCTTGACATCGTAGTCTGCTTCAACCTGAAGCAGGGTGTTCGGATCGATTTCCCATTCGTACAGGCCTCCGATGATGGTACGCCGATCTCGACGTTTGCTATTGAGGGTGATGGGATTGGTGGTGGCTGTGCCTGCGAGTTGGCGAGGATTTTCGTCAAACTGGCTTTGTGTTAATCGACCAGGTGCCTTGGCGTCCAGATCGTTGTTCATGGCTTTGAAGTAAAAGCTGTGATGTTCGTTCAACTGATACCGCAGATTGAGGTTGACGGTTGCGGTATCATATTCGCTATGGGGCAAGTACCCATCTTCCCGGATATAGCTGCTAAACAGGGAAAGATCGAGATTGCCATATTCCTTTCCAATAGCCACTGCATACTTATTGTATCCATAGGATCCGCCCGAGACGAAGGTTTCGACCCCGTTGATGTCCCGGCCACGCCGCGTTTTGAAATGCACTGCTCCTCCTAACGCATAATTGCCGTACAGAGACGAAGAGGCGCCTCTGATGACTTCGGTGCTTTCAAAAAACCAGGGATCATGAATGTCCAAGCGAGAGAGCCCATCGGATTGGGTTTGGCCGATGCCATCTTCGTAAAATTTGACATCGCGGACGCCAAAGCCGTTTTTGACCCCTGATCCGCGAATCGATACTTGATAATCACGAGGCCCGTTCCTCTGGCGCAGCAAAACGCCTGGCACAGACTCGAGTGATTCCCGCATATTGCGTGTTGGTTGAGATTCCGTCTCGCTTCGTGGTGTGGCTGCCATTGAGATCCCTTCAGGGCGTTTCAAGACGCGTTTGCTGATAATGCTGATGTCGGCGAGTTCATATTCAGGAATGGCATCCGGAGGAGGTGCGGCCGCAGAAGGAGTTGTTTGTGGTTCTGTCAAAACTTTTGGCGCAGGGATGTCCGGAGAGACCTGTTCCCGTGCGCGTTGGAGTTCTTCCAATTCCTGCAAAATCCGTTGTAATTGGTCCCGGAGTTCTGTCTCGCGGGTGTCGAGTGTAGTGGGTGGTGTTGGTGTCGGTTCCTCTGCCAAGGCGAGGCGTGGTTCCGTGGTGACCATCATCAGGATCGTTACGATCCAGGACCATTGGGATAATCGAAGAAACACTCTCATTATTCTCGGCTCCTTGTATGGCAAAATCGTATAAAGGACAGGCTATCTGACAGGGGGCTGCGCGCTGTCAGGAGCGATGATCATGCGTGTGTGTGGAACATCTTTCGCTAGGGCGCGTGCGCGGGCTTGGCGGTCCGCGGGTGTGCCATGCACGAGGAGGCAATTGTGATATGTGCGAGTCCGAGATGGCGGTGCGGTAAGCAATGGAATTGGAGTCGGGCTCCCATCCGACCCAGATGGGTGGCATGTGTTGATTAGGTTGTTGGCCGTGCCGGCTGGTCGTTGGTGAACGGGCTGAATCGCGTGTGACGGTGGTAGAAGGGGTAGAATAATCGGGAGTCATGATTCTTTGAAATTAGCGAGAGAGGCGGTAGACCACGGGTAAGGTGATGCCGATTTCCGGCCGGTTGATTTCGTGTTGTAGCGGGAGGGGACAGGCTAAGCGCACGGCTGTCTTGGCAGCCTGATCCAATGCTTCGTATCCGGAGCTTTTCTGAACAGCGACATCCTTGAGCTCACCGTCTGAGGTAATGACGACTCGAAGGACGACCCGTCCTTCCCATCCATAACGGCGTGCCGCGCTGGGGTAACGATTGAGTGTGGCCACACGACGTCCTAATGACTTTGCCACCCAGGCATAGTCCGTACGCAGGCGGGTATCGGTAACGGTGAACTCTGGTAGCGTGAAGACTTCATCTTCGGAGGACGAATCTTCACCGAGGACAGGATGGATAACGCAAACAGAAAACCCCAGTGATAGGAGGATGATCATCGGGAGAAAGGAGGTGAAGGCCCCCCGCCGGTGATGTGCCGCTCCCCCAGGATTTTTCTTGAACCGTTGGTCTCCTTCTCCCGTGTTTAGGCTAGCTAATACTGAGTATGACATCTCAAACAAACAAGTATTTGTATTGTTGGGGAAACCGTTATTGGTGTACCGTCTGTGGACAAAACCTGTCTACCCATGTATGGCGATGGATACTACGTTTTGGCAGGATTCGAAAAAGCCCATTCAAAAGGGAAAGGGTGATCGGGGTTGGAGATGTTTTCCGAGAGTGCGCAGCGAGTGAAACGGTGTGTTGATGGACTACGGATTGCGACGAGACGTCGCCGGACGAATGTTTTATGGCTCAGCCGAAGGGTTGGACCGAGGCGGCAAGGATGGCGTGGTAGTGGCTTGTTGGCTCCATGCGATGAAAATATCTTTGAGGGTTGCCGTCCATAGATTATCCAATTCTTTTCTGCTCAGCATGGGCTGGAATGGTTTTGGTCCCATTGGAGCCATGGCGGCGAATCCATGTTGCCTGGAAACGTGGGTTCTAACAGGACGGCGACTTGAGTTCATGGACATCTCCCAGAATGCAAGAAGGTCTTACATTGAACTAAACGGATTTCATTGCACTTCCGCTTCAGACTCTCATGCAGGATATTCTACCTACAGGGTTTCGAGTGCTCTACCGTTCGTTGCCAATGGATACGACATTGCTGGTATGGGGCAAAAAAACTTCATTTGTTGAAAGGCTCTTCTAAAAAACAGGGTGAAGGCAAGGAGATTGCACGTCCAAACGCCTTCACCCCTGAAGGAGTGGGGTGGGTCAGGGATGAGTCACGCCGTTCCCATGTGTGCTGGAAAAGTGCCATGTTCTTTCAGCGACCTTCTAGATATGGCCGATTCCAGAGGGATCGATCTACTGATCCGTACTTACGAACGTAACAGTTCGTGGCGGAGGAGTTGAGGGAAGACTCTATCTCTCCCCGTGGATTTCTCCTGCGTCCGGTTAAAAATTCATGCGCCAGATGACTTCCCAGGCCCGGGATTCCCCGAGCAACACTTGACTCCCGTTATTGTAGGAACGATTGGCATACAGCGTGTCGTTCAAATTACGTCCATGGATGGACACTTCTCCGGAGCTATAGGTGTACGCCAGGACGGCATCCACCGTGACATATTCTTCCATATTGACCGTGTTGGCTCTGTCCGCCCATCGGGCTCCGACGAAATGCGCCCCGACGCCGATTCGCAAAGGTTCAAGTGGCCGATACATGATCCACGCATTGGCCAGCACTTCAGGTACGTCCTGAGGTCGATTCCCTTTTCGTGAAATGCTCACGCCGCCTGCACTGTCAGCGAATCGATCAAATTGCGCATCGATCAGCGCCACGTTTGCGTCGATCGACCATTGCCGTGTGGGACGAAGCGCCAACGCCAGTTCCATGCCTTGCGAAGATTGTTTGCCGATTTGTTGGACGGTATTGGGATCGCTGGTATCCCGGGTCAGCATATTTCTCCGGCTCAAATCGAAAAACGCCAATGTGACTTGGGTGCGATTGTCAAAAAATGAACCCTTGATGCCCACTTCCCACTGCCGGCTTTTCGTTAAATTGAAATTCTTGTTGGCCACGGTCAGTGTGGTGATCTGTGACGGTGGTTCCGCCGCCCCACTCCACTGACCATATAACGTGACCGTGGGCAAGAGATCGTACAGAAGACCGAGTCGCCAGGAATTGCCGTGATAGGTTTGGGTGAAATCGTTGTTGGAATTTCGTAAATCGAATGATTTGACTCGTGAAATATCCCGGCGATATCCTGCCGCGAGTTTCACCGAATCGGTCAGTTTCAAAAGATCCTCAATGTAGAGACCCACCGCGCCTACTTTCGTTCGGCGTTGGGCTGATACCGGATCGGGTGTGCTAAAGAATCCCGGCGTCGGATTCAGGAAATCAACCGAATCCGCTCCGCCGAATGGCGAGTTATTATCCCGTTGATGTCGGTTGAAGGATAGTTCGGCCCCCACCACCATGGTGTTGTCCAGGGGGCCAATCGGGCGTACGATCAAGGCATCCAGCCGGTTGCCATAGAGGTGATTGTCATGGTCGATGCGGAGGAAGTCGCCTCGGTCGACCAATCCCGTGGTGGCGTTATAGGCATAGGCCTCGGCATTCTTCCACTCGCGTTTTTCCAAGTTGACATAGGATTCGTTCCGTAGAGTGAGTCCATTCAGGAGTTCCCAGGCCAAGTTGACACGGGTCCACAGAACATCTTTCACGATACGGTCGTCGTCGACATTATAATTGTTTCGGATAATGCGTTTATCAATTCGTCCGTTGACCAGGGGGGTACCAAAATAGCCTTCTCCACGGTCTCGAAAGGCGTCCAGGCTGACGCTGGCACGAAACCGACTTGTGATATCCCAGGCCATTTCGCCGGATATATGAAAGTCTTCATAGCGTGTTCGGTCAACGAAGCCATATGATCCGTTGTCCGCGGCGGCGTAATGGCCATCTAACCGATAGGCGAGGTTGTCGCCGATTTTCCCTCCGGCACCCAGTCCGATTCGGCGGGTATTCCAATGACCGTACGCGGCTTCAATTACATGCTCGTTGGCTCCGGTCGCCTTCTTCGTGACGAAATTCATAGCGCCGATAACCGATCCCAGACCGTGAAGCAAGGATGAGGCACCTTTGACCACTTCTACTGAGTCATAGGTAAAGGTAGAGCGTGGCGGTACGGCCAGGCCGGGATACCGGTTGCCGTTCACGAGAAAGGGGAGGCTCAGCACATCGGCAAAACCTCGCATGCTAAAGCAGACGATTCCGAAACAGTTGCCTGTGGCGACTCCAACTGCATTTTCCAGGGCGCGCAAGGTGGTGCTTTGGCCCCGCTGCTGCATGGTCCGGGAAGTGACCACGTTCACGCTGCCGGGAACTTCTCTGATCGTGACCCCCAAGCGGCTTCCGGTCGGAGTGGGTTGATCCAATTGGATGCCGTCTCCCTCGGCCAGCTTGGGATGTATGGCTGTATCCGACACCAACACGGTCGGCAATTTGGTGATCGCAGCTTCCGGTTGTGTGCTCTCGCTTTGTTGCGTCGTGGGAGAATCTGACGGGGATGGTCTTTCCTGGGCAACACTCTGACCGGCTCCGGCCAGCAGAAGGACACTGAGGACCATGGCGGTGGGGAATCGTGCCCCACATCTTCCTCGACGAGAGTGTTGTGGCAGCATGGCAAGCCATCGCTTGTCAGCTTGTGAAGGTCTATGAGGAACAGTGCCGGTCCAAGCGGCCATACGATCAAGTCGGCTTACATGCATGGTCACCCCTTTCTGTACGTTCAATGGTGAGGAACGGACGCGTACCCACATGGCAGGACTAAGTGGGCATGCTAGTCATGATGTATGAAGGGGGCAGTATAGGGAGGATAACCGTGTGCTTTCTACGGATGGACGGCAATGAATAACTACTGATGAAACAAAAAATGAATCAAAAAGAGATAAGCATTTTGGGATTGTTCTGGGATGTTCTTGTGGCAAAGTTCTCTGACAGATATACGAATGGAAAAATTTCGCAGGCGGGAATGGTGTGTACGGATAGAGAGCGGGCAGGGAAGATTGTCTTTCCTGCCCGCTCGTTGCCGATTGGGCAATCTAATAATTCACAACGACAATGGGCTGACCTTCCTGGGCAGGTGTGCTCATGAACACCGGATGTTGAATGTCTTGATTGGGCGGCCCCAACGGTCCCGTCACCTGTATGCCGGGGATCAGGTCGTCCTTGGTCTTGCCATAGGTTCTTAATCCAAATCCCGAAACGGCCACTTCGACCTGACAGCGCAACGGAGGGTTCGTGGCTTCCCGTCCGAGCAGTTTGTGGAGTAGCTCATGGGCTGTTTTCGGTTCGTCATCTCCCGATGGCAACGTCGGCACATGGTTTTGAGGATGGTTGATATTTTTCAGCGCATTGAAGATGCCCTGATTGGAAAAGATCACGCGAATCGTGGAATCCGCCGCATCGGGAAGAAACTGGCAGGAATGTTTGGCGAATAATAATCCATTGATGGCACGGTCGGCATCGTACACGCCGATCTGCACGACAATCGTGCGTCCCTTAGGCTCATCATGAGAATTCCCATGCCATTTTTTTGCCTGGGCGGGGAGGGAGGCGAGGAAGGTCATGAGGAAGGCCAACCCTCCGATTATCACTGCCTGCTTGGTTGCGCTCAACATGTTCATGTCTTCATTCCTTTCTCTAAGGGATGGAGTGAGTAGTGAATAGAGATGTTCGAGCTGATGGAGAGGTATACCCGGTTGTGCTTCGTGAACGGATCGTGAACTCGTTATGTATGAGTTTGAATCGGTATCCGAATATTTCGAATAGAGGGATTGTTGAGGGCAGTATAAGGAGTGGCTTTCAGAGATTCTACAGATGCTTACGGATGTATGCTGGTGTCTGCAACAAGAGGACCAGGAAAGAGTAACAAGGTCTTATCTGGAATGAAAGGGGAGGACAGGATGATTGGGAAACAAGCTCAGTTTGGCTAGGGATGAATATGATCAAAAAGAAAAAATCGATGTTCCATGCAGGACTTAAGACGCTGAATGGTGAGATGCTCCCAGGTTAGTGGTTATATTCCATCGCATTCATCCACATGGTCTGGATGCCATAGTCCGGTGCGGCAGCGGTCCATGCCAGCAGCAATCCGGATTCTCCTTTGATGAGCTGGGGAACTCCGGAGTCTCGTCCCCCGCTCATATCGGTGATTTTCTGCACAGGTCCTAAGGTGTGGTCGAGCGAAAATGTCCGTAGGGCCAGCGTGGCACGGCCGGTGTCGTCTTGGGGTGTGGTCATCCAGGAAATCACCGCTGTTCGTTCATCAAGCCACGCCACTCCTGTGCGACCAATCGGATCGTTTTCGTCTATCTCAACCGGGGGCTCGAAATGTTGCCCTCCGTCGAGGGAAATTGCCGCCCTGATTCTTGGGCGATCCTCGGCAGCGGTGAACCAGGCTGCCGCCACATGCAGGCCGCGCGCGGCCAGAGCCGGTCCATTCGTCGGACATCCGGCAATGTGCCAAGCTTCCTGGCCCAAGGGCATGGGGGCGGACCAATGATTTTCCCGCCAGCGGGAGATCGCATGGTCTCGGATGTCATGATCGGTTCGGCTTCGCCAGGAGGCGATAGGGCCTAGGCTGGTCATGGCCACGGACGTCCAGCAACAGGTACACGTATTGCCGTCCAGAATGTGCTCCGCTCCCATCGTGCCGTCTCGGCCGATTCGTGCATGACGTAGGGTAAAGTTCCCGGATGGCTTGGAATCGACGTGGGGTCCTGTCTTCGCCACATGGTCTCGGCCATCCAGCCACAGCAGCCCGGCTCCGTCATCAACAGGATACATCGTGACAAACCCGTGCTCTGCAGCCGATCCATCCCGGTGCGGGGCTTGAGTGGGGCTCCAGGTTGACCCGGCATCGGTGGAAATTGACAGAGCGATATCGTAGTCATATGGACGTCCATTGGGATGTTTGACCAGCCAATGCGCCGCCCAGAAGGATTCATCCAGAGCCACGACAGATGGAAAATCGGCCCAATTGATAAACCAATCGGAACCCTGTGCCACTTCGCCTTCGCGAACCCAGCCGTCCTTCTGATGCACGGCAAATTTGAGGATATATCCGTCGGCGTGAGGTTCCACCCAACTCATCAGTACCCCGCCGCCGGGAAACGCGGACAGGCGAGGTAGCCTCGCACCCCTCCCCGCGGGGTTGTCGACTAAGTGTCGGTCTGTTTGGGGCTGTGATCCGAATTCACACGCAGTGAGCAGGAGGGTCAGGCTGAATAAGGCCAATATGGCCTTCAAGGGCGTCAAATTTTTGGCCTGGCATATGCCTGAGTCTTCTTGATGAGATGACCCTATGGGGATCCCTCTTATGTGAAGCAAGAAAGCCATGTTACAGAAATGATCTTCGTCACGCCTGAAATCCCACAAAAACAGTGGGGATCTTCCTATTCGTGCAAAAAAACAGGGTGAAGGCTAAGGAGGTTGCACGTCCAAACGCCTTCACCCTGTTTAGAGCGGGGTGGGTCAGGATGTGTTCACGCCGCTCCGGTTGTTGCTGGAAGAGTGCAATAATCTTTCAGCTTCAAGATCTTGTATATCTGATTGCGGCAGTCCTGTTCTACAGATACCTGCCACTAGATGCTACAGGCATTGGGAGAGTATTTGAGACGGGTACTCCGGGGTTTGTCCAAAACGGAAACCCGAAGTGAGGAACAGGAGCCTTGATGGGAGAGAATCTAGTCTTTCCAGTCGAATCCAGATGCCCGGGCCAATTCTTGTGGGGTTTTGAGTCCTGTGAGTCTCCGTTCGCCAAGGATCCAGGTGGGATAACTTTTGATATCAGCCTTCACGCAGGCCGGCGTGAGGGCACTTCCCCGTCCGCCCGAGCTGCATTCCACATAAGGGAGCCGTTTGGCGGAAGAGAGGAATTGCGCTTTCTGTTCCTGGCAGCGGGGGCACCAGTAGGCGCCGTAAAATTTTGCTCCGGTGTCACTGAGATGAGTTGCCAAGGCTTGGAGTTGGGGGTCTTCCGGACCGGCGGCTGCGTCAAACACCCCGCTATAATGCAAATGAAGTCCGCCCACGATGACCAGACTGATCACCGCCGCCTCCTTCAGTGATTTGGACCAATCGGGAGGGCGTTGGATCACGGTGAGGATGGCAATCGAAGTGATAATAGCAAAGGAAGTGAGGCAGTAGGGACAGGTCGCCTCGATTTCTACGACCGAGATAATGGTTAAATACGCGCTGACCGCGAATCCGGCTAGGGACACGAAGAGTATCCCTGTTCCGCTTCCTGATTGTCCGCGACCCGACCACGCCAAACCTGCAATCAGGACATAGGTGAAGAAACCCCACAGGGCCATGGGCATGCCAAGAAAGGTGGCCCAGCGGCTGCTTTGCACAATGTCGCATCCGGACCCTTCACTGCAAAAGGCCGGGTGAACCTCGAAAGAGGCCGTATACGTCAGATACGCGGTCAGGCAGAGACCGACGCCCGCCAGGAGAAGGATGATCAAGGAAAATCGAGGAGGTATCCGCGACTCACTCAGGGACGACGAAGTTTTTAAAGAATCCTGAATTCCCCCTTGGTTGGGGGCCTTCTTCTGTTTTCTCTCTTTGGCCATATCTGCTTCCTTTATGATTCGCTCAAAAATTCTTCATAGCGATAGCAAAACGTACAAGAATTTGCAATCTGACACCTTCTTGTCAGGAAGGATGGGGGTACCCCCGGGCATCAGGCATATCATCAAAATCCAGGGGCTCAACTGGATTTGGTTCATGCTGCGCTGGAGATATCTGCTCCGGGTAACCGGTCAGGCGAAGCGGAGTCATTGAGTGTCCATCAAGGGGGCTTTTAGAAATTTCCTCTGAACGCTAAAACTAACGGTTTAGTGTAGGGTGGCGCGTGGCGAATTGTAAATGCAGACTTTTCACGAGTGTTTCGGCTGCAGCCGGCTTGACCCGGACTGTCCTAATGGTCTGAGGGATAGACAGAATGGGAGGAGAGGACTTCGCCTGGATTGGAGCTCTATATCGGAGAGAGTTGGGTTGAGGGGTTGCATCCAACGCTTTTCCGGCCATGCCTGGTCATGCTGTGCTCCCTATCTCAGGAGTGAAGGACTTTGGGGGGGAGTGGTCGTTACGGAAACATTTTCGACTCGGCGAATGGCACCTCGCGAATGAGTGCATCCGCAGGGAAACAGTTCTCTCAATGTGTCGGTCCATAGCTGAATCAGTTCCGATTCAGACAGCGTCTTGACCTGTT
>JACKFE010000001.1:957500-1019991 GCA_020632635.1 Nitrospiraceae bacterium | reverse complement strand
CACATATGACCGGTGTACCGGGCGAGTGGTGCCGGACGCACGAAAGCCTCTTGGAACAACACAAGGTCATATCGGGAGGCCAGGTCTCCAATACAGATGACCTCTTCTTCTGTGTGCGCATCGGAGGCAAACATTGAACCGGGAAGTACCCGGTCGTGAATGTTCCAGATTAAGACGTGCAGCCCCTGGTTGTGAGTGGGTGGAGGAGCATCGCGTTCCGGGAGTCCGGCTGCAAGATGCCAGGGAATGTTGCACGTGGCGGTCAGCGCCGGCTTCGTCTCAAATTGTCCCACACAGGCTACAAGGCTAGTCGAGGCAATTAAGGGAAAAATGACCCGGTTGGCCAATTCCCAACCGTTTTGCGTCATTAGCACGAGGGGATTTTTTCCATTAATAGAATTTGATGAGGCAAATTCAAACCATTCAGGGGTTTTTTTAATGATGGCGCTAGTGTTACTGGCCCAACTGTCACAAAAAATCTGAATCAGAGAAAGATCAAAAGCAAAATTTAGTGAAACTTTATAGATCTATTCAACCTAGCTATCTTAATTGCCCCATAAGTCTAGCATCTTCATATCATATGGGTGCGGTCCGATAGAAAGGAACCCTAGTTTACAAACTTGCCTCAATCCGAAATTATTCACAGGTCTAGTAAATATAAATCTAAGGGTTGTGCTCTTGAATATTTCCTGCAACATTTCGGTTCTTAACAGATACAATATTGACCCTTTTAATATGAAATTGGTTCCGAACACTTCAATTACATACAAACCATGGGCCCTTTTGAAGCTTTTACACACATCATTAGGCGTCAGATCTCGGTTTCGTTGAATACTCCGAATTAGCATTTTCTCGCAAGCTTTTTTAGTAAGAGGGGCCACGATATAAAAACATCCAATATTTTTAGAATGAATTTTGTCATCGGTGCTGGAACTTGCCCACGCTTTAACGTACAGTTTATTCTTATCGACTAACCATTGCATGGTTTCGAGGGGAATAAATGTATTATCTCCTGTTACCTCTATTCCTCTTTTCCTCACTTTCGAAAGAAGCTCATGGGTTGGTTCTTGGAGATGCAGCCCTCTTAAATGCGCTTCTCTAAATTTCTGGAATTGACGGTCAAGAGCAATTGATGCATTTTTCCATAAGGCAATAATTATCCAAACAACAAAGAATATCAATCCTACCCCGACAAGCAGCAATCCGAGAAAATCAGGAATATTTATGTAGGCCTTCAATTGCTCGGGAAGGCCAATTTGTCTTGCGCCTTCCAATGTTATTCCTAAAGTCACAAAAAAGGAACCTGATCTTAAAAATTTCACCTGCCATTTATTCATCTCGCTAGTTTTCTTGATCGCAACTTTACTCGCCGCCAAATACAATTGTGCTTTAGAATTCCCCCAGCGACCCTGAACAATAGATTTCATCCCTATCATCCTTCATCAGATTGGTTAAGGTGCTATCAATCCTGATCTTGCCAAGTAGCTCTGACGTTTCCCTAGTTGCGCCCAGAGGCAAATTGGATTTATGAGAAGTTCGCAAAAAGAGTCGTTTAGCTCTCCTTTTCGATTCAAGGGTTTTTTCAATATGCAGCTTTAACCATTTCTTGGATAATAGCCTTGCTAAGATTAATGTCCTTAGACCGATCTTTGACAACATTCTGTGCCATTTCAGTGAGGGTCGTAATGTCAGCAAAACAAATTCCATTTGGAATAGGTTTGAGCAAAGGGGGCGATGCTAAATCTATAACGATCCGCAGATGAGGGACCTGCGCATACTGTCCCTGAAAATACTCGGCATACTTCCGTGTCTCCTCATTATTTTCAAGCGCCAGGACCACTCCACAGACTGATTGGAGGTAATCCTGCGGCATAAACCGCGCAGGTTTTGAATCATAACGCGAAACCATAATGTCCAAATCTTCCAAGGTTCTGTTGGCAACAAGCACCTCACGCTTTTGTTCTTCTCTAAGGACTTTTGTCACAAGCCTCCCGGAACTTCCTAATCCCACAACTGCCACAGGTTCATTATCATTCAACTCCTTATTAATGAGCCAACAGGCCAAACGTTCCAAAGAAGTGTATCCCCGATGCAACCCTGTTTTTGCCTGAATCTCTTTCTCCACATTTCGAATGAGTCGCAAAAGATAACGAAAAACAGAATTTTTACTAGCTTTTGCCCCATGTTGAATAGGATCACGAACCTGTGAATACACCTGAGAATCCCCAATAACTACACTGTGGAGCCCGACTGCGGTTTCAAGAAGGTAGTTGAGGGCTTCGGCACTTTTCAGCGCGACGATGGATGATGCATGAGGAAGCACTTTGTCCCCGGTAAGTTTCCCCCAGGCCTTCACAAGTTTTTTCAAAATGTCGGTGGGAGGCACCTCTTTGAATGCCGCAAGGAAGAAAACTGCATTGCATTTTTCTATATAAGCAAATTCAGCCAAGGAGACCCCCAACGCCTGTTCCATATTCTCAATGGTGTGCATTGGAGTCGGGATTTTCGCATCTTCCAGAATGGTTAGTGTGTCATGAGTCAATTCGCGAAAGGCAATTCCCACAAGAGCGAAATTGAGGTTTTTCATAGTTCGTGATTTGGCCGCTCAATTTGTGCACCGCCACTCAAGAAAGTGAGAGCATACGCAAAAAAGCAGGGAATTAAGGAATTTGCCAAGGAAAAAAGGGGTTTTGATAACAGGGGGTGAATAATGGGGCAAGCCATGACAGAGAAGCATAAGACCATCAGCATGTTCCAAGAAACCTCTATATCGTTTGTACTAGGGCAGTGTCACCTTCAGTGGCATGACCAGCCTGATGAGCAGTTCATTTACGGCTCTGAGTTTTTGGGTTATGAGTCTTGGTTTTTGACTTTCACTATGCGAGACGACCTAAGTCCTAGCGTTAAGCCCTCAGCGCATGGAGTAAACAGTTTCTTGTTAAGGATCTCAGTCTTGTCTCGTGTTTCCGAATATTGCAAAAAATGGGCTGAATCTATGAATGGCCATTTGACAGAAGAATGTACAAGCAGCAACTCTTTTAGTGCTGATGAGCGACACAGGACGGGGCCTGATGTTTGGTAGTGATTGCCCAGGAACTTTTTATCACGGTCCCTGTTTGTCGAGATTGGGATATCCTCAAACGAATCTGGAATTATTTTTCCATCGTTGTCCTTTCGAGGCACAGTTTCCATAACTTCCCTGAGGGCAGTTTCGCAATCCCATTGTGTAATCACGAAAGAGGGTGGCTTTTTTGGATTTTTCTTCAAAGCGTTCTCAAGCGTTGCGATTGTTTCTACTAAAAAGTTTTTCTTCAGGATCTCTCCTGCACGAAGAACCAGAGTATATTCACCAAGAATTTTTCCAATTAAACTAGTTGGGTCATCTTGAATGGATGAAATCTCGATGCGTTCCTCAAGAATAGAGGGTACCCCATCCGTCTGTTCGTTCACTGATGGCAAAGAAATTTCGATTGGAATTACCTGAATTCCATGGAAAATTTTTTCATCAAGTTCATTTTGAGGTGATTGTTTTCTCAATATCTCGTAGGTTTCCCTCAACTTATTATTCTGTTCCTCATCCCCTGAATCTCCAGAGAATGGCAATAAAAGAACGGTAACGATTTTTTTGAGTTGAGTAAGGCATATAAAGTCTTCTCCCCTAAGGGCAGTTCCACTTGATTGGGAATTGCCAAACTTTTCGGGATTAGCAGTGTGTAAAAATGCCCACAAGCGACCTGGGTCATTAAAAAAAGGTTCTTTTGCAATATGCAATGAAAAAATGTCAGAGGCAGTATCGATTTCAAGAAAATAGGGTGTTCCACGTAAGTTTTTATAGATCTCATCACTCCATAATATGTGATTATCCTCGATGTCTTTAAAATCCTCAGGCTTATTAATTTTAGTGCAGCGCTCAATGAGGAATTTGAGGCTCCGAATATTGTGTTGCAGAGGGGCCATCACAAGAAAATTCAGATCTTTTCGCCTGATAAAATAGGTTTCCCCCAGACCTTTACTGGTTTTTTCAATGTAATCCTTTAACATGAACATCACAAAACCTAATCGTTCAGTAAGCAACATTTGCTTAAACTCTAAAATGGCGCTATTTTGGGTTGAAATGCAGAAAGAAAACTTGCCATTTTCCCCTTGTTTACTCTTCTCCATGTCTTTCACAAATTGGTGAACGTATTCCGCCGTCTTGGATTCTAAGAGCCGAATTGCGAAAGTGTCGTTCTTCGCCGGATTTGACTGGGTTTCACCTTCAAGAATCAGTGGGCATTCAGTAATCATCATGGGTGAGGCGAGGTCTGGTATCTGGATAATGAACCCATTGATTCGCGAGAGAAAGTCACGCAACTTATGGAGTTGGCTAAGATACTGAATCAGATCCGCATTCGGTGAGGACGCTTGGCGGTTTTCCTGATACATACAGCATACCTGATAAAGCTGAAGGAGATGCCCGCGTATCTCCGGATCATCCTGCCTCGCCAGCAAGTGAAATAAAAAAAGAGGGAAATCAAAATCTATGAGATTGGAATTCAATCTTTCCAAGATAGGTTTATTTTTCAGATAACTCCCGGAAAAGACAAACACGGTTTGATGGTGCTTCTCGGAGGTGATCGGATCAAGGAGAAAGCGAACGACCGAGGAGCCGGCGATCGTAACATCAAACTCATCGATAAAGACGAACTTGGGCCCACCGGCATGTTTTGACAGTTCATCCAGCATCGATTTGGGATCACTGCTCAGGGAAACATTGTGTTCTTCAAAAGGCTTATCTACGCTTTTAGCCAATTGTTTAGCAAGAAAAGTTTTTCCTGCTCCTGGTGGTCCCAAAATGAGGCAATTTAACGGTGGTGAATTCTTGGTGGCATTTTTAAAATAATCATTCAGGAGCTTAACAGCGGTAGCTAACTCCTCGCGGTAGGAAGGATGACTCGTCGTCAAACCTTTGAGCCCTTTTGGTTTGTAGTGTGGCCATGGTTGGGTCGGCAAAAGGGGCGCTGCAAGCAACTTCACATAATCATAAATAGGGGATTTAAAACTCATGAATGCACCTTTGCGGTTCGATATTCACCTAAAGCGAATAGAAATAAATGGTGCCTGGTTGGGGAAGTTGATTGGCCACCTGAGCCTTGTCGGAAGAAAGAACAGGCTGAAAGTGGCCAATCCCTCGCAATGCGCTCTTCCTGTCAGTGTTATTCTTCCCCCATTCCTCTAAATTAATATGAGCAATGGCCACAACTTTGTCTTTAGTCTTTCCGGTATTCTTGCACTTTGTCAAATCCTGTTCAAAATTTTCCCTAATATAAGTTTTCACTCCCTCAATTTGCTTCTCCCATTGGTCATGCTTTTCTTTACAGGGTTCTCTCGTCATTACGTACGCAAGAAATTGCCTGTCGTCCGAAGAATCATTGCCCTGCGCACGATGCCTTAGAATATTAGCAAGAATAGTAGCGTTCCAATGGACCTCCAGAAGTTTTTCCCCTTGAGAAACAAAATTCCTTAAGGAAGATTCAAGGTTATTAATCGTTTCTTGCTTGTAATCCTCCCCCATCAAATTTTTCCTAGTCATATCAAAAGTCGTAGTCCAGCTAGACATCATTTCTCGTATTTGATCAGCAAGCCTGAAGATTGGTACCACGTTATCCGTAGCTTTTCCATCATTTTGGGAGCGCTTGAAGATGCTTGGCGCATCCCTGTTTTCCCAAAAATTATCAGCAAGTTCATCCATTACATAGGCGAAGTATGCATCGGGTGTATTCTGAGTCGAAGATGGAACTAACGTAAGTTTTGAGAAAATTGAATGCCAATATTGTTGAGATTTCGGAAGAGTCTGCTTGAGTGTGTGCAAACGAATGCCTTGATAAGTAAGATCGCCATCTTTGATATCGATAGTACAAATCCCCCAATGCGAAACTCTTTCTACGACTAAGTTAGGTTGTTCAGATTCAGGAATAACCACATACACATAGGCACCGCGAAGCATTAGAGCCCAGCCAAGGAATTCATAGCCGGTGCTTTCATTCTGACCAATGAGATATTCCCCTCTCAGCCACGCTTCAATCATATCTAACGGGACAGGATTGGTTATTGATGCTATTTTCTGGGATTTTTGTTGGTCCATAAACAACTCCTCCTCCCGACGATAAGATTTCTAAGGAATAGAAGCTCTCGTCTCCCGAGTGATGACGGTGTAGATCTCTAGCACAGGAAAAATATAATGTCTAGATTAAAGAAACCCCTGGAAAATCGAAAGGGGGATTATGAAAAGCAGAATTAATCTTGTGATAAAGGAAACAGTATCAATGCTTTGAGGTAAATTCGCCGATGTTGCCATTGATTCGTTTAGCGTGATCGAAAATTTTCCGGTGTTATGAACTGATGACCGAAGACATTCCCAATCTTGTCTATCAACGCATGGAGACTGTGTATCGCACGGAATCCCGTCACGTGCTGGCCACATTGATTCGACTGCTTGGTGATTTTGATGCGGCGGAAGAAGGGGTACATGAAGCCTTCACCGTGGCGATGGAGCAATGGCCACGGGAGGGAGTTCCCAATAATCCTCGTGCCTGGCTGGTGTCCACCGGCCGGTTCAAAGCGATTGATCGCATGCGGCGGCAGGCAAGGTTTGACGCATCACTCGCGGAATTAGCTACCCGCCTGGAATCCGAGACGGCTGTCTCGGAAGAGGAAATAGAAGAGGATCTTTCGGTGGAAGACGACCGGCTGCGCTTGGTGTTCACCTGTTGTCATCCTGCCTTGTCTTCCGAAGCCCAAGTGGCCATGACGCTCCGTGAAGTGTGCGGACTGACCACCGAAGAAATCGCCCGGGCATTTCTCACCAAGCCAGCGACCATCGCTCAGCGGATTGTACGGGCGAAGGCCAAGATCAGAGACGCGCATATCCCTTACGAAGTGCCGCAGGAACAAGCACTGCCCAATCGATTGGAGGCCGTTCTCCGTGTCATCTATCTGGTGTTCAACGAAGGCTACTCCGCCTCGTATGGTGACACCATCACGAGGCACGATCTCTGCGGAGAAGCGATTCGCCTTGGACGGGTGCTGATCGCCCTGCTTCCACAACCGGAGGCTCTCGGGCTCTTGGGGCTGATGCTCCTGCAAGATTCCCGGCGAGCCGCACGGATGTCGGCGACGGGTGAGCTGATTCTCTTGGAAGATCAGGACCGATCGCTGTGGAACCGGGAGCAGGCCACGGAGGGGCTGGCGCTGGTGCAGCGGGCTTGCGCCATGGGCCCAGTTGGCTCCTATACCGTTCAGGCCGCCATCGCCGCGGCCCATTCCCAGGCCCCTTCGGCCGCCGCCACGAATTGGGGGAAAATTGTCGATCTGTACACCCTGTTATTCCAAGCCGAACCCTCGCCGGTGATCGAGCTCAACCGGGCCGTGGCCATCGCCATGCGTGATGGTCCACAAGCCGGTCTCGAACTGGTCGATGCCATTTTGAACAGAGGCGACTTGGAGGCCTACCACTTGGCGCATGCAGCCCGAGCGGATCTGTGCCGACGGCTGGGGCAAACACAGGAGGCGCGTACCTCCTACCAACGAGCCTTGAGCCTCACACAGCAAGAACCGGAACGGAGATTTTTGGAGAAACGCTTGGCCGGGCTGTCATCGTCAAACCCATGAGCTTCATGGGCCTAATATCCAGAAGTGCCTGATAGAAAAGGATTTTTGTCCTAACGTCCTCACCCCTACGAAGGATGTCGAATTTTGGTGGAGCCGACGACTATCTGGTGAGCCATCCTTCAACCTCAATAAGGAGTACGTCATGAAATACCTCTGCTTGGTCTATCTTGAAGAAAAATTCCTTCATGCAATGCCGCAACACGAGCGAGTCGCGCTCTCGGATCAGTCCATGGCCTACTGCGATGAGTTGCAGAAACAGGGTCAACTCATCGGCGCTTCGCCTCTGTACCCGGTTGAGACGGCCACGACCGTGCGGGTGCGAGAGGGAAAAGTTTCAACCATCGATGGGCCGTTCGCCGAAACGAAGGAACAGCTGGGTGGGTACCTTCTGATCGATGTCAAAGACCTCAACGACGCCGTACGAATCGCTTCGAAGTTTCCTGCCGCGCAGTTCGGGAGCATCGAGGTGCGGCCGATTAAAGAGGGCGGCTGTGCATAAACAGGGATTGGTCGCGATCAAACCTGGGGGTTACACGGTCCAGTGGATCTGGAGCGTGCCTCATGAAGAAAGAGCGTTCGTCACGGTCAATAGTGGGGCCCGGCCATCAGATTTCCGGCCTTCCAGAAAGTGAAGGTGCACGTATTAAGATGGAGTGATCCCGCAGTCTGAGTCAATTGGAACCTTCAACAGGAGTGTGTCATGAGCGGAATACGAGTGCTGGTTGGAACCCGGAAGGGTGCGTTCATTCTGACCTCGGATGGAACGCGTAGGCAGTGGGAGGTCAACGGGCCGCTGTTTGGGGGATGGGAACTCTTTCATCTGAAGGGGTCTCCGGTGGATCCCAACCGGATCTATGCTTCGCAGACGAGCAGTTGGTTCGGGCAAGTCATTCAGCGTTCGGATGACGGCGGCAAAACGTGGAACCCGCCTGGGACGAAACCCGAAGATCTGATGGGGCCGGACGGCATGCCGAAGGGTGAGAGCAATATGTTTCTCTATAAGGGATCGGTCGGGACGCATAAGTGGTATGACGGCAGCCAACGACCGTGGGAATTCAAGCGCATCTGGCACCTCGAGCCGTCCTTGACTGATCCGGATACGGTCTATGCGGGAGCGGAAGATGCCGCGCTCTTCAAATCAGTGAACGGAGGGGTTACCTGGGAAGAGGTGCCGGGCCTCCGAGGTGCCAAGGGGGATCTCTGGCAGCCCGGCGCGGGTGGGATGTGTCTGCATACGATTGTGTTGGATCCGAGTCATCCGGATCGAATCGTGGTCGCCATCTCCGCTGCCGGGACGTTTCGAAGCGATGATGCGGGGGTGACATGGCGGCCCATTAACCGGGGTCTGAAATCCCCGTATGAACTTCCCGATCCTGATGCGGAAGTCGGCCATTGTGTTCACCGAATCGCCAATCACCCCTCCCGTCCGGATACTCTTTACATGCAGAAGCATTGGGATGTTCTGCGTAGCGACGATGCCGGAGAGTCCTGGCACGAGATCAGTGGAAACTTGCCGAGTGATTTTGGTTTTCCGATTGTGGTGCATGCCCACGAACCCGAGACGGTGTATGTCGTTCCCATCAAGAGCGATTCCGAGCATTATCCCCCGGAGGGAAAGCTGCGTGTTTACCGGAGCCGGACCGGGGGGAACGAATGGGAAGGCTTAACGAAAGGCTTGCCCCAAGAACATTGTTACGTGAATATTCTGCGGGATGCGATGGCGGTGGATTCGCTGGATCCCTGCGGGGTATATGTTGGGACAACCGGCGGACAAGTGTATGCCTCGGCCGATTCGGGAGATAGTTGGACGCCCATCGTCCGTGATCTTCCGCCCGTCTTGTCCGTGGAGGTCCAGACGCTCGCATGATACGCGTGGTGCTCCCGGCTCATTTGCGGACGTTGGCGCGAGTCGAGGGGGAAGTGAGATTGCTTGTTGAGGAGCCCGTCACATTGCGAGGGATCCTCAATGCCCTGGAAGGGCAATATCCGATGTTGCGGGGGACCATCCGCGATCATGTGACTCAGAAGCGCCGGCCATTTATCAGATTTTTTGCCTGTGAACAAGATCTGTCGAATGAACAGCCTGATGTCCCGCTTCCGGAGGCGGTCCTCACGGGAGCCGAGCCGTTCCTGATCGTGGGGGCCATGGCCGGTGGTTAAAGGGACAATGATGGAGATGGGAACGAGCAACCATTCAGAACGATCAGTGCAGGGATTACGAAGGTCTCTGCCATACTCTTAACAAGGAGATTCGTCATGCGTTTTTTTCTTATCGGTCTTATGTGTCTGTGTATGGTAGTGACAGGGGCCCTGACTTGGGCTATGGAGAAGGAACAGGCACCCATGGATCAGCAAGCCATGATGGAGCTTTGGAAGAAATTGGGGACACCTGGTGAGCCGCACAAGGTGTTCGCAAGCCTGGCGGGTCATTGGACGACCCAAACCAAGGAGTGGATGGAGCCTGGTAAACCGCCGATGGAATCCACCGGCACGGCAGAAATGAAGATGCTGCTCGACGGGCGCTTTCTTTATCAGGAATATCATGGCCAAATGATGGGTCAGCCTTTCTCAGGGATTGGTATCGACGCGTACGACAATATGACCCAAAAATATGTGACGGCTTGGATGGATACCATGGGGACCGGAATCTTCATGATGGAGGGCACGGCCAGCCCAGATGGCAAGACCATTACTTTGCACGGCTCTCACCCGGAACCAGGAGGAGGACGGATGACCCATCGGGCTGTGTGGACGTTGGTCGATGCCAACTCTCAAACGTTTGAGATGTATGGAGCCCACCATGGTGGCTCAGAAATGAAGATGATGGAGATTCTCTACAGCCGAAAACCCTGAAAAAGACAGAAGGCGTTGGGGGAATACTATGGATCTTGCGCGGGGGGCGTGTTTCCCCTAGGGGCTGACGAGGACATCGACATAGGCGGGAAGACTGTCCGCGCCTTGGGCATCAGTCACGCGCAGCTTAAACCGGAAGGTTCGTTCAGTTGCCACCAAAGGGGCCAGGAAGCGAGGCTGCCCCGAATAGGGATCCAGTAACGGTATTTTGCTGCCTCGCACTTGAGACCAGTGATACTGCAGTGATTGGCCTTCGGGATCGTAGCTGCCAAGTCCGTTCAGGATCACCCGCTCTCCGGCGGAGACGGTATGCGGTGTTCCCGCGTTGGAAATCGGGGACTGATTGGGAGTGGCTTCCACCTCAACTTGGATTTCCAGGCTGGCTTCTTGACCTCGATTCTTGACCGTCAAGGTGGTTGTGCCGTTGCCCATCAATCGCAGGACTCCATCCGGATTGACGGTCACAATCGACTCGTTTGCCGAATGATAGGTGGTTCCGGCGGTGTGGTGGCGAATATGGCGAGTTACCCCGTCGGCAAAGTATCCGACGACCGGTAATTCCAAGGTCTTCCCTAAAAAATCGACCTGTTCATACACTTGGGAGCCGCCAGCTCGCCCCAGGCGCAACGGCTTATCCGTTTGAAAATCGATTTCCAACAGTGGAGCGGTTGGCTCCACCTGGAGTAACACCTCGTCAAAAATGGCCAGGAGTTCCACTTGGGATTGACGCCCGCCCTGTTCAGCCACGGCCAAGAGCCGATAGGTCCCGATGGCGTCCTTGGGAATGGCGATCGTCCCGCCAAAAGGAGGGGTGCTTTTTGCGGATGCAGCCAGGATCAGTTTTTGCTCGACCAATTCTTTGAGCATGTCCTCGTCTTCTCCGTACCAAAAGTAATGGACCTTGGTCACACCGGGGACCTCTCCTAATGCCAGGGTGATGGGAATGCGCTGACCGGGGTGGTAGGTGACTGCGGGGGATGGTTCGAGGATGGAAAAGGCCCAGGAGGATGAAAGGCCGCATATAAGAGCCGGAAGGATAAAGAGGGGTAGCGTCTTCAGGGGAAAAGGCAGGTGCCGCATGTTAGGCATTCCTCAAGGAAGACTGACACAGGAACGATGTTGGCCCATTATACCTGACTAGGGCTTCCCTTAGGCAAAGGGGAGAGCATATTGGCTGAGGACCGTGAAGACCATCGGAAGCGTAGCGGGAAAAAATCAGGGCATCCTTGAAGCCAGGTGGGGAAACAAGGGACCACGCATATTGATGGGTGAGACAAGGAACAGTGTTAGATCGCGACCTTCTTCGACTTGCCGCCTTCTTGGTTCTGGGTTAATTCCGGTTGATTAAGAACCCAGGCGGGTACGTGACGAATATCCCAGATCAACCCGCACAGTTGAAGCCCCTGTAAGAGGTAGTAGGTGATATCAATTTCCCACCACCGGAACCCTTGCCGGGTCGCGCTGGGGTATTGATGGTGATTATTGTGCCAGCCTTCTCCCAGGGTAATGATGGCCAGAATGGCGTTGTTCCGGCTATTGTCGGGTGTGGCATACCGGCGGGTGCCGAATCGGTGCGAGAGGGAATTAATGGTGAAGGTGCCGTGCCATAAGGCCACGGTGGAAATCACGAATCCCCATACCAGCATTTGCCAGCCATTGGTCCCCAGGTTAGGGAACAGGCTGTTGAGCCCTTCCCCTACGAGGAACAGGCTGATTGCCAACACTATCGGAACCAATGTATCGAATCGATCCAGGAATCGGAGTTCCGGAAATCGGGCAAAGTCTTTGATGCGCTTGAGGTTGGTGCCCAGTTGCCCATGAGTGAGAAACCACCCGACATGGCTCCACCACAAGCCGTGCTGGACGGGGGAATGCACATCCTTGGGCTGATCCGAATACGCGTGGTGCAAGCGATGATTGGCGGCCCACCAAAGGGGTCCCCGCTGAACGGCACTGGCTCCCATCAGGGCAAAGACGAACTGCATGCTACGGGAGGTCCGAAACGTGCGATGTGAGAAATATCGGTGATAGAACCCGGTAATGGCAAACATCCGCATGGCATAGAGGAACACGGCCGTGCTGACGGCTACAGGACTCCATCCCACCCAAAAGACCGAGAAGACGGCTAAGTGTAACATCATAAACGGGAACGTTCGCACCCAGTCCAGTTCCCGGCTGTCCCGCTTTGAAGCCATATCAGGTTGTTCCTGACTGTCAACCCAGCGCTTCATTAGTTTCCAGATGCTCAGGCCTTGCCGTCGTTCAGCCATCTTTCACGAATCCTTTCTCATCCTCCGACACCTCGGATGATCCCCCGGTCACGATACCGCAACCATCGTCCGGTCCCGCACACTCTTTTTATCGGGACGTTCAGGAAGTCAATGAAGTAAAACCCCGAAATTTTGAAACTGAACAAAGTAAACCAGACGGGTAGCCTCTGGCAAATAAAATTTTTGGGGTCGTTGGGAGGGTGATGGGGACTCTTTCCCCTAGAAAATGACCGTGGCCCCGGTTTTCTGAGGGAGGCGGCTTTTCGGGTCGCTCTCTTTGATGCGGAAAAGAGCTTGGTTCGATCAATGGAAGGCGCTCCGCCCACTCTCAGCGCGTTAAGATCCAAGGGGGATTGCCGAAAACATAGGATAATCCCGGTCGTCTGGGCCTGGCTTGATGAAGAAGATTCAGAACCATTCTTGCTTGAGCCGACCCGCGGCCTTTTCATTATGAACTCCGCTTGCATTTGAGGACCCCATCCTATGAACACGAAAAAATTTCGCCTGGTGACCCGCAGTGATTTTGACGGACTGGTCTGTGCCGCCCTTCTGAAAAAAGTGGGTATTATTGACGAGATCAAGTTTGTCCACCCGAAAGATATGCAGGATGGCAAGGTAGAGGTGTCTTCGCGAGATATCACGACGAACCTTCCCTACGTGGAGGGCGTTCATTTGGCGTTCGACCATCATCTCAGTGAAACCCTTCGCAATCCAGGGGAGCGATCCAATCATATCATCGATGCCAAGGCGCCTTCGGCGGCACGGGTGGTCTACAAATATTACGGCGGGGAAAAAACGTTTCCCGCCGAATGGAATGAAATGATGGAAGCCGTCGATAAGGGCGATTCGGCCCAATATGGCATCGACGAAATCCTCAACCCCACGGGCTGGTCCTTGATGAACTTTCTGATGGATGCGCGGACCGGCCTGGGGCGGTTTAAGGAATTCCGCATTTCCAATTACCAGCTCATGATGGATCTGATCGAACAATGCACGACCCTCAGTATTGAGGAAATCCTCGCCCTGCCTGATGTCCAAGAGCGGGTCAAACTCTTTCAGGAGCATGCCGCATTGGCCAAGCAACAGATCCAGCGCTGCTCAACCGTTCACGGGAAGTTGGTGGTGTTAGACCTGCGGAAGGAAGAAACCATCTATGCCGTTAACCGCTTTATGATCTATGCCCTGTACCCCAGTTGCCAGATTTCCATTCATGTCATGTGGGGGGTGAAACAGCAAAACACGGTCTTTGCCATTGGCAAATCCATCTTGAATAGGAATTCACCCGTGAATATCGGCGAGCTGTGCCTGGCCTATGGCGGCGGTGGCCATCAGAATGCCGGCACCTGCCAGGTTGCCAATAAAGAGGCCAATGCCAAACTCAATGAAATCATCGAGAAAGTCGGTGCGCAAGAATTAGCTCCGGTTGGGGGATGACCCACGGCCAATGTCCCGGCTCATGCCTGTCCTGATGGTCAGAGCCTTGGGTCACCATAGCCACCATGGCTTTGGCTTTTTTCTTCCGCCCCCTAGGACGATCTTCGACCAAGAACCCGACGGATAATCCTGGGATGCAGCAGGCTGGTGGGGGAGGCCATGAGGTTCATCACCCGCAGGAACTGTAAATACACGATGGAATCATGGTGCGTGGCCCGATGCACCCTGGTCAGATAGGCATTGAGAAGATCCGTCATCGGAGGTTTGCGTCCCTGGGTTTCGGGGTACCGGAAATCTTCACACCCGGCAATCTGCCAAGGGATGTCCACCACCTTGGCTACCTTCCGAAAAAAAGACCGCCACAGCCCTTCAAGAGACACCCGCTGACGTAAGAGCGAATCAAGCACGTCGGCCTGCATCGCCGCCGAAGTCATGCCTTGCCCGTAGATCGGGTTAAAACTTGCCACGGCATCTCCCAGCACCAGGTAGCCCTCGGGAAACCGGGTCAACCGTTCGTACCGCCGCCGAAGACTCGAATGGAACTTGTAGGTGTACACGTCTGAGAGCGGCTCCGCGTGCTGAATGACGTTGAACACATCCGCAACGGGCAGATTCCGAAGGAATTCTCGATAGCCCGCATCATCGGTAGGCGGGTGATCGCCCAGCCATCCACCGGCCGACACAATCCATCGGTCATCCTCAACAGGAAATACAAATGCCATATGTTTTTGATGGGGTGGGGTTGGCGAGATCATCACCAGTTTGGCTCCGGTCAGGTCAGTGGGCCGACGGCGATAGAGGCGAGTGGCATACCCCACCCCAACTGAGATCTCATCTTCCGAAGGTCCGGAGAATCCAATCTGTGCCAACCACTTTCCCGGGGTAGCTCCTCGGCCACCCGTCTGGACCACGAGGTCTGCCAAAATGGGAGATGCCTGATCTTGCGCCGTATTGGACGCGACTGCAACGCCTATGACGTGGGTTCGATCAGGATGAGTGATTAAATGAGTCACCGGGCAAGGCGCACGAAGCGACACATTGGGGAGGGCCAACACCGCCTGACGGATCCGCCATTCCAGGAACACCCGGCTCATGGAGACCGCAGCCAACCCGCTCTTAAACTGGACCTTGTAGCCATCATAATGGTACCAGCGGATCGCTTCACCCATATCCGAAACGGTAGCGCCCCCGTGGATAAGTTGGGAGTCAAGATTGGGAAACAAGCGTGTGAGAATACGAAACCCGTGAGCTAGCAGTCCGTGAAGGTGTCGTGTCTGGGCTTGGCCGCGCCGAGAGGCCGGATGATCCTCCACGGGGTCCCGTTCAAAAATGGTGACCCGCTCGAAATGTTCACTCAGCACGCGGGCAGCCAATAGCCCGGCCAGGCTGCAGCCAATGACCACGGCATGGGTGCGAGTGCTTGGTGAAGAGATGGTCATAAAAATTTGAAGGCAAGAACCCCGGAGTTGATGAGACCGGCCTCGTTCCGCACAGCGGTATGTCTAAGCGAACCAAACGGGATGGCCGCTGTCAATAAATGGGAACATTGAAAGAAACGCGTCTGCTCTCTTTGGTCCATTCGTTCCCTGCTTGACTAATGGACCGATCGGTCCTATATTGAGCCCATGACAATGACAGTTGGACGTCCACGGGAATTTGACATCAATCAAGCGCTGGAAGCGGCCATGCGCCTGTTTTGGAGTCAAGGGTATGAGGCCACCTCCCTCCAAAATCTGCTGAAGGCCATGGGGATCTCCAAGAGCAGTTTTTATGAAGCCTTTGGGAGCAAGCATCAACTATTTGAGCAATGCCTCACCCTTTATGCCAATACCTTAATCGCATCTTTCCGGGAAGATCTTCAAAAGGCCAAATCGGGGTTGATCTTCATTGAGAAGGTGATGAAGAGCCTAGTAGAGGAAGCATCGAGCAAAGGCGAAAAGTGTGGATGTCTGATGGTCAACACCACCAACGAACTTGCGCAACGCGATAAAATCATCGCTAAGCTCGTGGCGAATGGAACGAAAAGTCTGCAAGGGGTGTTTGAAGAAGCGGTGCGGCGCGCGCAAAAAGAAGGGGATATTCCCGTGAGGAAAGCTCCGGAGGTCCTTTCGAGTTTTTTGGTCAGTAGCCTGATTGGACTTAAAACCATGGTAAAAGGAGGTGCCGATGCCCAAACGATAAGGGATGTGTGCGGAGTCACGATGACCACGTTGAAGTAAATTTTTTTGACCATTTTTGGACCGCTTGGTTCAATATATGTTCCCGACAAGAGGGGAGCGTTTCAATTCATAATCACCTTTCAAAGGAGGCAAATGATGGCGACATTTATCTTAGTGCATGGGGCGTGGCACGGTGGATGGGCCTGGCAGGAAGTGGCCGCCCGCCTAACAGAAAATGGGCACAGAGTGTTGACCCCCGATCTACCCGGACATGGCCAATGCTCCATGCCATTACAGGAAATGACCATGAAGGCCTATGTCCAGAGCGTGGTGGACCTCCTCGACCAACAATCGGAGCCGGTTATTCTGGTGGGGCACAGCATGAGCGGGGCCGTGATTAGTCAAGCGGCGGAGCAACGCCTGGACAAGGTCACGAAGCTTGTCTATGTGTGCGCCTTTTTATTGGGAAACTCGGAGACGGTGTTAGACGCGATGAAAAAGGACGAGGCCGGAGAATTTTTACCACGATTAACCTTCACGGAGAATCAAAGCGGAGCGCAGTTTGATGAAGCCACCTTGCGCGAAGTGTTCTATAACGACACACCGGAGGAACGCATCCAATGGGCTCGCCCGCGGCTAATCACGACCCAGCCCACCGAACCGTTCGGGGCGCCAGTCCATATCACCAATGAACGCTTCGGAGGCATTCCTCGTGCGTACGTCAAATGCATGAAAGACAAAATTCTGACTCCCCAGGCGCAGCAACAGATGATTGATGCCTTTCCCTGTACCCAGGTGGTTGAACTGGACGCGGACCACGCGCCCTTTCTTTCGAAGCCGGAAGAACTCAGTAAGGCCTTCTTGTCGATGGAAGCATGATAGTTGGGATGCGTTTGGGCAGTGTGGATCGAAGCTGGGTTACGACAAAATTTTTAATCATCCCTAATACTAAAGGAATTTCATCATGCCTCTTACATTAACACTCACAGAAGGGATCTTACCGATCGGGACCGAACAACAGGCGGTCATGCGGCTCACGGAGGCCATGCTGAAATGGCACGGCCTCACCGGCAATACCGTCATGACTCCTAATGTCACCGCAACGGTGCATGTCCTGCCAAAAGCATCCACCTTTTCTGGTGGAAAAGAATGTGCAGGCGTGTGGGTGGAGTGGAAAGTTCCCTCCTTCGCCTTCAATAGCCGGGAAATCCAACAAGGGTATTTCAAGGAAGCCACAGAGATCATTCATGAACTGTCAGGCAGCCAACAACCAAAGGCCCAGATCTATATTAATGTGGTCCATGCTGTAGATGGGGCCTGGAATTTGGATGGACAGGCCATGACCAATGAAGAGTTAGGGCAGGCCATTTCACAAGGCTAACCCGGCATGGGGAAGGGAGGAAGGGCATGACAGTTTGAAGCATATGGCACCATCACGATTCAGGAGGTAGACAGCCAGGAAACGCGTATATGTCATCTTAGCCATTATGGGGCTATATTGCCCTATGTGTTCTTGACTCAATTTTTCATCCATGAAGGGTTGCAACTCACGGGATTTCTCTCGGCGTTATTCGCCAATCCCCCGGCATTAGGATTTATGTCAGATCTCTTATTCACCTCGTTCGTATTCTGGATTATGATGATGCACGACCAAAAACATGGTGGTGCGGGTCTGGGCTGGCCCTTGCCGCGATTCAGGGAAATCGTGGCCCGGGTCCCGTTCGAGAATCGTGACGCGCTCGAAATGATCGCTCAAAATTCGTGCGGCTAACAGTCCAGCAAAACTGCAGCCAATGACCACCTCATGGGAACGGTTAGTGGATAAGGAGGCGGTCATTTCAGAGAACAATGTCTTAACCAGGTGCGGGGCTCTGCTACCTTCGAAATGATGTTGTAGATACTAAATTGAGAGGAATTCTCGACTCAATATGTACAGTGCAATTACCATTGAGGATTTGTAAGAGATTTGACCCCAGAGAGGTTAGGGGAACAATCTCATCAAATAGGGGATTTGCTTTCCAGCATCAAGTGGAAATTTTTCTTTCCCAATCCCCACTCTGATTTAACGAAAAACCCAATACTGTCTTTATGAGCTTTCGCATTCAGTCAGATTGACAAGTAGTTGTCCGTAACCTTGAAGAAATGAATACAGAAAAATTCTGAAAAGGTGATCTGCTTTAGGAAAATAATCGTGGGAGATGGGGCAAAGGAAAAATTCCTCTCATTTTGTGGTTAGACATTTCGAATGTCTAAGGTGGTACTTGGCTATACAGGATTATTGCAATGAGTTGAACCGGATAGTGGCCAAAATTGATAAAAGAAGAAAGTCGCAGAGAATTGCTGTGGAATAGTCGTTTGGGCGACAACCTTACTTAATGCAAATACTTTCAGAGATTCGAATCGGACTTAAGATGACCAATCACATCTTCTTCTTCGTGAGTGTACTTTACTTTTTTAGGATCTCCACCATTCGTAAAGTTATAAATAAAGTTCAACATAAACTCCCTTTTGGGTAATTTAATGATTTTGGGACAACCAACAATTTCTTCGGACCTAATGTCATCATGCGCTCCAACCGGAGGCCATTTATCGTTAAAAATTTTCGACGCATCGATAGAATAAATGAGACTGGGACTAATTTGAATTGGACTGCCAACTTCCCCGAGTTTGGTACTAAAATTACATAGTGATTCTGCAGAAATTTTCGAATTTGATCGTTCCTTGGAGTCTGGGTTGTATTCTTTCACCAAGGCAGTACCTTTGAATGTTGGAAAGTATGGAGTTTTTGTATCTGGATGCAGGAGAATCCCAAGATCGGCATGAGCAAGCCCTGTTCTTCCCAAAGCAGGAACATTTGACCTGAGGATACCCCATTGATCTTCGTCTACTCCCCCATCGGTCCGGAATGCTTTGTAGATTTTATCCAAGGGAAGAAAAAAATGTAGACCATTAAAGCCTTGCCTCAAGGCTTCCAATGGGCCTGAAGTAGCTTGAAAGGTTTCATTGTGTTTCAAGTGATACCAATAATTTGATATTATGTTAAATGGTTTTGACAGTGCCCAGTATAATGCGCTATATGCTGGCACGAGTCCAAGATAAGATATCTGAAGAGGCTTCTGCACAAGTGAAGCGAGCTTTGGAGTGTTAAGATATTTCCTTCCAACATAGGTGACTTCTTTATCCTTGAGGCCAATTTGTTGGTATTCCTCTCCTTGGTTTTGAAGGCCTAATACATCTTCTCCTTTCACCTCCCCTTCTTCGATGGTGACTGTGAGTGTTCCTGAGTCGAGACTACTCTCATCAATTTTCCATTCAGGAAAGTCTATCCATTCATTTATGACCTCTGCAGTTTCATGGTTTTTATAGAACAGGTCAGTATCCGATGCAGAATTTGTGCTATAGATTTTCCTGTTGGATACCCAAACTTTGGTTGTGTGATCAAATCTCGTGGTGCCGGTGCCATCGACGAACAAGTGACGAATTTTACGAATGCCATTGGTAGAGTTGTGAAGATTGGTATTTTTATACGTGATAGTTTTTAGAATGGCGATAAAAGCAGATGAGGTAGTTCGTTCATTTAAGCTTACCGTAAAGTGACCATTGGCAACCTGATTAAAAACACCAATAACCTTTGGAGCCTCTTTTTTAAACCAAGGTATTGATTTATCTTCAGAATCATATCCCCTTAGCAAGGTATGGTAAAATTGACTGAAAGAGGTATTAAAAGGAATTTGAGCTAAGTCGAAAAATGTGCCATTCGGATAATCACTATTACTATATACAATCCCCTTTCTGGCGATAAATTGCATAAACAAGACCGGGTCCATTTCCTCCAAAAAAGATAAGAAAGGAGATAGTTCACGAAAATTCATGGCAGGGTTAAAAAGTAATAAAGATTCAATAGGAAACTTTCTCTGAGGATCATCCTGCCACGATTTTTCCCGCCACGAAAAGAAGGCATCCCAATGGAAATTACTATCGTCCCCGCATTCTTCTCCTGATTTCACTCTACCTTTCGCCTCTGAAAATTGTTCATGGTAGGTGTCTTTAATCCACCATTCGAGAGCCAGAAGGGCAGAATGGGATACAAGCTTTGCTCCGAAGCTATGGCCAACCAAATGCAGCTTTACGGAACGACTGTTTTTAATTTTCAATAACTCATAGAGAATGAGCGCAACCGGAACGTCTCTGCCGTCCTCCGCAAAAGAATCTTCTTTGTTTTGCCACTTTTCCCTACAATCTATTCCCTGATGGTATTTAGATGACCAATTGCCCACAGCATTTTCATAGGCATTAAGGGATTGCTTCCACACGGTAGGGAAAAATAACAGTGTGTGATCAATCGGGCTGGTATACTTGCTTATGTCGTTATCCACTCCGAATGGTACGACGGATCGAGCGAGGTTGGTCAACGGCCTCGCAGCCGACGGCCAAGAAATAAAAATAAAGTAAGGGTGAAATTTTTTTGAGGGTGAAATCTTACTGTTTATCAGATCAATGTAATGCTGGTAGTTTGTGATGGATTCGTCTAGAGTGTAGTTCCATCCATGGGAAACCACATAAATATCAGTAATATGATTTGAATCGTCTGATAGGTTCAGCCGACTGCAACGGGCAACCTTATCCATATCCTGAGGAAAACTGAGGGCATTACAAAAATCTTTCAAAAGATTTTTTTGGTCAAGCGCCTTCATTCTAGCATTTAGATCTTTCAAGGGATGATTCATGAGCTTATTTTGATCGTTATAGATTGCAAAGGTGTAATTGCGATCATCTCGCAGGTTAAGCTGAGATGGTCCAAGTGGAGTTTGCGAGCGGAAACATCCGGCACTTAATACGATGCAAATGATCAATATAATTTGCGATTTTCTGGTTTTCATCCTAAAAACCTTTTGAGTGGAGGTGAAAATGTCTAAAATTGTTCTTTCAATTTAGGCATAGATTCAATTAGCAAAACATTTGAAATAAAACAAGACATTGATCATTGCTCGCTAAAAACATAAGTCTCTTCCCCATAAAACCAGGCGTACTGTCTGCAAAAGGATCTGCAGGGCTAGAAAGCAACATAAAAGCGTATGGCAAAGCGTATGGCTCGGGGAGCTACAATATATGTAAAAGCAAATGATGATAGCCTTATGTTAAATTCGGGATGGCCTCTGTCATACTCCCGCTAAAAGGTAATAAATATATTCTTTGTACCTGGAAGTTGTGGGCAGCTGGGTATCTCAAAAACCCGCCTCTTTGGGTCGAGGGAAAGTGAAAATCCAATACGGAAGTAATTCTCCGTTAGTAAAGGCGGAGGAGGTTGACAATTCCAGTATGCTGGTAGATTTTCCAATCGGAGCGTCTCAGAACTGTTTCGATGTTGGCTTTTTGTCGAAAATGGAGGTCGTCTTTCGTCAGGATTTCGCCGAACGTTCTTTTTTACTGGGGTGTAAAGCACAGAAACGGGCGATTTGTTGGGCTGTGGCGAGTTTGGAAAACCTAGGATAAAGCTAAGCCGAGGTAAGGGTTTTGATGAGGGAAAGAATGACCAACATTCCTTATCGAACAGAGGTTGGGGACTTAGGTTTATTCCTCGCGTTTTAAGCCAACAAAAGACAACAGCGGTGCATATTCTTCTTGATCGGCGGCTCGGAGGGCTGAGATGTACTCGCTTCTCCGCAGGCCGATGGTTTCCAACTCATGATCCCCTGCCCAGTCGATAGGTGGTTGCTCAAAGATTTTGATCAACAGCGCATCAGCCATCACTCGTGCATGGCGGCCATTGCCGTTTGGAAACGGGTGGATGAAGACCAACCGATGATGAAAACGAATCGCCATTTCCTTCGGGGAATACGTCTTGTGCTCAATCCAGTAGCGGGTATCGTCCAGCAGCCCCCTAAGCCGGACAGCGATCTCACGGGGATTGACGCCGATATTCTTTTCGGTGTTTCGAAAGTGGCCTGCCCATTTCCAAACATCCCCAAACAACTGCCGGTGCAGTTCGCGCACATAGCCCTCTGTCAGTAGATCTTTTTTGCGGGTCCTTCTCATCCATCGCAACCCCGATTCCATGTTGGCCTGCTCTAAATGATCCAGCTCGCCTCGCCTCGTCACATGTTTGTGTCTGAGTCCATCCATTTCGTCGGGGTCAAGCGGTGTCGCCCCTTCCGGATCATCAATGTGTTTCATGCCTCATCATCCCAAAAATCAGCAGGAGGGTTTTGGAGGATGTCTTTTTGCAGACGATCAACCTCAAATGTGATCTGGTCCTGTGACAAGGTCTGGTCCTCCAACGCCATATGCTTGTGGGCTTCCTCAACGCGTCGTGTGGCTTGTTGTTGGGCACGAGCGGCCAAAATATCTTCTACGTTGGTGTCGGGGATGATGGCATAGGTGAGACGACACCCCATGGCTTCCGCCATATTCTGCAGGGTTTTCAGGGACACAGTGCCATTCAGTTCTCCCTTTTCGGTTTTAGAAACCTGGGCGCGGGTGACCCCGAGTCTCCGGGCCAGTTGTGCAGCGGACATGCCTAAGGCCTTGCGAACCGTACACAGCCAGCCTTCCGGGGGTAATTCAATGTGGCTTGCCTTCAAGGCTGTACTGTTCACCTTGTCCTGATACTGTTTGGATATTATTGATTTTATCGACATTGCATATCTTTAAGTTGACATATAAATATTATATGTATAGTTATAAGTATACAACATATGAGTAAATGTCAATCTTTAGATAAACAAAGTAGTAAAAGCCTATTGATACTTAAGGGTAGAAAGGGACAATGATGATGAATGGTGCCCGCTGACTTGGGGGAACCGGTAGAATGAAGCTCACCGCTGGAAGTTAACGATCATTTTTGAAGGGCATTCCGTTTTTCCAACCATTTCTTGAAAGATATCTGACTCTCTCCCGATGCGTGGCCGGATAACAAGCCCTCAACGCTAATATCCTCATCAAGGCTTTTCCAATGAATTCCCTCTCCGTTTCCGATCAGTCTCCAAGTATTTCGTTCTTCTGCTGTTGCGTGAACCAGTCTTGGGAACCAGGCCAAGGGGACAGAAATGGTCCGCCCATCCTCAAGATCGACACTTAAAGTATCCTCTGTCACTTTGATGTTCTGTGCACAGGGAATCTGTTGGTTAACGACCGAAGTACTCATTCCATGCCTCCACTAGTTTTTCACGATTCTCTTCAATAATTTTTTGAATTTTATGAATTTGAGCGCGATTGAAACCATCACTCTTTTGGAACCTAACTGGATCCAGCCAGAATTTTGCTATCTTCTCATCTTGCTCGACGTGTATATGAATTGGTTCATCACGATCTCCAGCATAGAAGAAGAATCGATAAGGGCCGACCCGGTGTATCGTTGGCATGGGGTCAGGGCTGCATTTGATTGATTTGCGTACTCAATTAAAATTCGAGAAACTGGTGAACCTCTGAAATTACTCTACCCCATTCGTCCAACTAAGTTAAGGCGGTCTTTTCACCATCATTTCACAATCCCCATCTTTTTGATGCGGGAGAGGAGTGTGGTGGGTTTAATGCCGAGGAGTTCCGCCGCGCCGTCCTGGCCGTAGATTTTCCAGTCGGTGCGTTTCAGGGCGGCTTGGATGTTGGCCTTTTCCCGCAGGCGCATGTCTTCTTCGGTCAGAATGTCGCCAGGCGTTTCTCCCGGTTTCTTCACCGGCGTTTTGATCGAGGCCCCATTGATTTGCGGAACCGGAAGGTCAAACTTAACCGACCCGCAGCGCGACGAGATCACGGCCCGTTCGATGATGTTCTGCAGTTCCCGCACGTTGCCCGGCCAATGGTAGTTCTGAAGTTTCAACACTTCGCCTTGCGTGAGTTCCCGCCCGGAGCAATGCAACTTCTTTCGCACTAGCCCCATGAAGGTTGCGGCCAAGAGCGGGATGTCTTCTTTGCGATTGCGTAACGGAGCGACTTCGATGGGAAAGACGTTCAGGCGGTAGTACAGGTCCTGCCGGAACCGGGCGTGTTCCACTTCCTGGCCTAATTTCCGGTTGGTGGCGGCGATAATCCGGACGTTGACCTTTCGCGTGGTTTCTTCACCGACCCGTTCGTATTCCCCTTCTTGAAGTACCCGCAACAATTTGCTTTGCATTTCGAGCGGAATTTCTCCCACTTCATCCAGAAACAACGTCCCACCGTCCGCGGCCTGAAACCGTCCGGCGCGGTCTTTGAGCGCACCGGTAAAGGCGCCCTTGGCATGCCCGAAGAATTCGCTCTCGTACAGGTCTTTGGGAATGGAGGCGCAGTTGACGCGCACGAGGGGATGCTCTCGCCTATTGCTTCTCCGATGAATCTCCCGGGCCACGAGTTCCTTGCCGGTTCCTGATTCGCCGGTGATGAGGACGGTGGCGTCGGTGGGGGCCACCAATTCGATTTGCTGGACCAGATTGGCGATGGCTGGACTCTGCCCGACGATTTCCCCGAAATTCTGTGCTTCCAGGACTTCTTCTTTGAGGAAAGTGTTTTCGAGTTCCAACTGACCTTTGAGTCGCTCGATCTCTTCGAAGGCTCGCGCGTTGGCGATGGCCACGGCGACGTGATCGGCGATCATGCGGAACCACAGGGTCGCTTCGTCGGTGATGGGTTCCCGCTCGAAGACGGCCAGTACCCCTAACGTTTCCCCTTTATAAATAATGGGCTGTCCGTGGAACCCCCTGATGCCCTCCTGTTTGGCCCAGTCCGGCTTGGCGATCCAGGCCAGATTATTATCCATCTCATTGATCACCAGCTGTTCGCCGGTGCCCCCGATGCGGCCCACCTTACACACGCCAAGCGGGAATCGCGAAAAGTACCCATTTGTTTGATTCCATTCCGTCTGATCCAATCCGCTCGACCGCCCCGCACTGGCGACCAAATGCAGGCATCGCGTGTGGTCGGGACATTCGTCTTTGAAGCGGCAGGAGGCGCAAATGTCTCCTGGTTTGATCAGCCAGATTCTGGCGAGGACCACGGTCGGCCGCTCGGCCAACCGCCGCACGATGAGCCACAGCAATTCGTTCAATGATCGCTGCTGGGCGATATCAAGAAGCAGACACTTATAAGAGGTTAACGGATTCTCAGATTGACAAGCGGTTTGGGTGGTACTCATGGCTCACACGATAAACGATATTTCGTGGTCACGCAATGAAATTTCATAAAGCACGAATTTTCGTCGTTAAAAAAAATTGTAACAAATTTAATAATCATTAAAAACCAATATGTTAGAAAATTTTTTATTTGGCATATCGATTGTAATACTACGAAAACACGACATCGAATGCTTCACAATTTTACAGGAAGGAGAACAGTCATCATGCCGCGATTACCAGCAGTCAATCCTGACACAGCCACCGGTCAGGCTCAGCATCTTTTGCAGGGGGTACAGAAAAAGTTGGGGTTTGCGCCAAACATCATGCGGACCATGGCCAACGCACCAGCCGTCCTCCAGGGTTACCTCGACTTTTCAGCTGCTTTGTCCAAGGGTCGGTTGTCCGCAAAGTTTCGGGAGAAAATCGCGCTGATCGTTTCTGAGGCGAACAGCTGTGGGTATTGCCTGGCTGCCCACAGTGCCATTGGGCAATCGGTCGGGCTGAGCGAGGAAGCCATTAGGGACAGTCGGCAGGGTGAGTCCACTGACACAAAAGAGGCAGTGGCTTTGGCGTTCGCCAGAAACCTGGTGGCCCAACGTGGGTGGGCCACCGATGAAGAGGTCGCCATACTTCATCGCGCGGGGTTTTCGGATGGCGATATTGCCGAGATCATCGCCAATATCGCGCTGACCCTGTTTACCAATTATTTCAACCACGTGGCGGGGACGGAAATCGACTTTCCCGTCGCGCCTGATCTTCACGCTCACACGTGAGCCGGATCCATCGGAGAATCAATTCTGGAGCCGTATTTTGGCATTGTTCACGTTCAACACCAGAAAGGAATCGAATCATGAGTATGCAGACCATGACCTTGGAGCAACGATTGGAAGACGTGTTTTCCTACATCCGGCAGGGACGCATTCTGGACGCCGTCAATGAGTTCTACGCGGAGGACACCGTCATGCAGGAAAACAGCCAGCCGCCGACGGTCGGGCGCGCTGCGAATTTGGAACGGGAGCGGCAGTTTCTGGAATCGGTCAAAGAATGGAAGCGGTTTGACGTCACGGCCACAGCCGTGGGTGACAACGTGACCTTCTATGAGACCGTCATGGACTGGGTCGCCACCGATGGGACGCCGGTGCATGTGGAACAGGTAGTCGTGGCCACATGGCGGGACGGCCAGATCATCCACGAGCGGTATTACCACAATCCATAAGGGATTCATGCTTCCCCTCCTTACAAAGGAGAAGGAGAGGGATAACTATTAAAAAAAGAACCAGATCAAAAAAGGAGAAAACACATGAGTACAGCAACGATACAAGAGAGCACGACACAAGAAATTCATAAAGCCTCAGTTCCCGCGACTATGAAGGCCGCGGTGCTGCGGGGGTTCGGCGCACCCGATGTCTTGCGATATGAAGACATCGCTACACCAACTCCCAAGCCTGGCTACGTTCTCATTAAAGTGTTAGCTGCTGGGTTGAACCGATTGGATCATTACCTCAGGGAAGGAGTCGTGATGCCCAACTTGCCGCTTCCGCATATTTTAGGCGTCGATGCGGTGGGAGAAGTGGCGCAGGTGGGCGATGGGGTGACCAATGTACGGATTGGGGAACGCGTGATTCCTGCCGCTGGTTTTACCATCCGCAAAGAGGATGACCGAACCCGGCCGCTGGCCAGTTCCCCTAGCTTTGTGGTTCCTGGTGTGCACATCTGGGGATCGTATGCCCAATATATGGAGGTTCCTGCTCGTTGGGTGGTGAAAGATAACACGGGGTTAACTCCGGAAGAGGCGGCCACGCTGCCCGTGGTGCTGGGCACATCCGTGCGCGCCGTCAAAGTGGTGGGAGAGGTCAAGGCTGGTGATCATGTGCTCGTCACGGCCGGAGCATCCGGCTCCGGCAATATGCATATTCAGGTAGCCAAATCCTTGGGGGCCAAGGTGGCAGCCACGGTCCGTGATGATGAAAAGGGCGCCTATGTCAAAAGCCAAGGAGCGGATTTGGTGATCAATACTAGAAAAGAAGACGTCATAACACGCGTGAGGGAATGGACAGGAGGAAGGGGTGCCGATGTGGCCATCGACAACGTCGGGGGCAGCGAGCTGAGTAAGACGATCCAAGCGGTCCGACCATTCGGCATTATCGTGGCCTATGGCTTTATGTCAGGTGCTGAAGCTACTTTTAACGTACGGGACTTATTCTTTACCCAAAAACAAATCAGGGGAACCATCTTCGCCGACCCCGAAGATTTGGAATGGGGGTTAGAGCAAGTTCGCCTCGGGCGGATCACACCCGCTTTGGATCGGACATTCCCGTTAAGCCAGGCGGTGGAAGCCCATCGACTATTGGCCAACAATCAGGTCAAAGGAAACTTCGTGCTATTGCCCTGGGTCGAATAACCAGGATGGATGCAAAGGGGAACAGACATGAACCCGTTTGTCAGATTCATCAAGATCGTGGTGATGCTCTTGGCGATGACCCCGTTCAGCCTGATTGCCGTAGTGGTTGGGGTGCTGTCCTCAAACGAGCCAAACCACACGCCGAAATTTCCCACAGTCCCTTTGAATTCCAACGTTGAGAAATCTACGGATACGAAAAAGGAGAATCAGTCATGACTCGTGTTGCCAGCGATATCGCGTTTACCTCGTCGGTGAAAGCGGTGCAAACGCGGTTGGGATCGCGTGATCAGTATGCCCGAACGGAACAGGAGAATGAATGGTCGACCACCGTCACTCCTGAACTTCGGGAATTTTTGGCCGAGCGGGATTCGTTCTATCTGGCGACGGCGAGTGCCGAGGGGCGGCCCTACATTCAACATCGTGGGGGTCCCAAGGGGCTTCTCCAGGTGATGGATGAGAAAACTCTGGCCTTCGCGGATTATGCGGGGAACCGCCAGTATATCTCCATCGGGAACTTAGCTGACAACAATCAAGCCTTTGTGTTCTTGATGGATTATGCGACGCAGACCCGGATCAAAATCTGGGGAAGGGCCGAGGTGGTGGCAGACGATTCTGCCTTACTCGCTCGGCTGGTCGACTTTCGGTACAAGGCCAAAGCCCAACGCGTCATTAAGTTTCACGTCGAACTGTGGGATGTGAATTGCCGGCAGCACATTCCGCCGAAATACAGTGAACGGGAAGTTGAGGAACTTCTCCGGCCATTGCATAACCGTGTAGCCGATTTGGAAGCGGAGAATGCGGCCCTGAAAAATCAGTTGGTTGTCAGATGACAGATATGTAACGAACCAACGTTTTCCATACGTTGATACAAAGGAGATCACACCATGTTTTCATGCGTTTCATCACTATGTTGCGAATCGGTTCAAGAAAACGATACAACCCCTTTGACACCTGTTCAGCCAAACACGACCAATGAGGACAGCCTTATCATGAACCAGGATCCACGAGAATGGACCGAGACCTTTCGGGCTCTGTTTGATGAGAAAGTCGCAGCCTATCGGAAGGGGACGCGCACCGTCGGACATCTATTTTCCGAGGAGGAGACACGGTTTCTACGGACTATCGGGGCCACCCCTCAAGAGATCTTCGATTTTGTAGAGGATTGGTGTGATGCTGGAGAGCCGGATCCGGAAACGGCCTTGGCCATTACGCGAATCCGTTGGGATTACCTGCAAAAAGAACAAGGTGGAACGCATTCAGAGCGAGTTGTCCACCTGGACTCGTTTCCATCCCGGCAAGCCACCTTGGCCGGATTGGAATGGTTCCCCCGGATTATCGAGAAAGCCAAAGCCAAGCTCCGGGGCGAGTTGCCCCCGGATCTTATGTATGCCTGCGGAGGGGATCGGCGATTTTTAAAGAAGGTGAACGTCGATCCTGTTGAATTTTTGCAGGTGACCCGCGACGCCGGTGAGAAGGTTGAGCCGATCATCCAGTTCGTCACGAATCGAATACAATCGACCTGAATAAGGGAGGAGATCTGTCATGGCCAAAGTGGTTCGATTTCACCAAACAGGCGGGCCCGAAGTCCTACGGGTGGAAGAGGTGCCCGTGGGAGAACCTGGGAAAGGCGAAGTCCGCCTCAAGGTGGAAGCCATCGGACTGAATCGGGCGGAATGCATGTTCCGGAGCGGGCAATATCTGGAGATGCCCCAGTTCCCATCCCGGCTCGGCTACGAAGCGGCGGGTGTGATCGAGGCGGTGGGGCCAGACGCGGGTGGCTTGAAGGTCGGAGATCGGGTCAGCACGATCCCCTCGTTTCCCCTCGGCCAGTATGGCGTGTATGGGGAATTCGCTATTGTCCCGGCCTATGCCGTCGCTCATTATCCGGACAACTTAACCCCGATTGAGGGTGCGGCCATCTGGATGCAATATATGACCGTATTTGGGGCATTGGTGGAATACCGGCCGATTACGAAGGAGGATGCCGTGCTGATCACGGCGGCCAGCAGCAGCGTGGGATTGGCGGCCATACAAATCGTCAAGGCTGCTGGCGGGACAGCCATCGCCACGACACGGGGGACGGATAAAAAAGAGTTTCTATTACAGGCTGGAGCGAACCATGTGATCGTGACCGATCAGGAAGACCTGGTCGAGCGCGTCATGGCGCTTACGAACGGCAAGGGTGTAGACGTGGTGTTCGATCCTGTAGCTGGCCCGTTATTAGAGCAACTGGCGGCAGTGACCGCACAGGGCGGGATCATCTTCGAGTATGGGGCTCTGTCCCCGAAGCCGACGCCCTATCCCTTATTCCCGGCCTTGGCCAAAGGCTTGACGATCCGAGGGTATACCCTGTTTGAAATCGTGAAACAGCCGGATGCACTGAACCGGGGGAAGGAATATATCTATAACGGGTTGAGATCCGGTGCCCTGAAACCCATCATCGATCGGACGTTCAGACTGGACGACATTGTGGAAGCCCACCGCTACATGGAATCCAACCAGCAACTCGGAAAAATCATGGTAACCGTGTGAACGGTTTGTTCAAGGCCACCCATCCTAACTGCAAGAGCCGGTGAATTCAAAACCCAAAAATTGGGTAAGACTTTCCAGAGGAAAATTCACGTAGAGATTTTGGTCTAACAAACGTGTTGCAAAATTTTCGGTATTCCTTCTATGCTTTCCGGTTGACTGGGGATAATTAAAAATTTCCCCAAAGTCATTTATCAGATTATGTAGTTAAACGGTAGGAACTACTGTCCGTATGAGCGAAACTAAAATTTTTAACCTTTTAAGAACTATAGTCTTTGGAACCCTATTGTTTGGCCTTTGGGAAGGTCCAACGTTTGGATGTGAAATTCTTTTTGAGGTCGGGGAAGAAAATAAGACCCCCTTTTCCTCAATCTCTCCAACTTGGCTTCCTTCCGGTTTTGTGGGACACCCCAAATATTCTGAATTTCAAGGAAAAACTATCGTTTTTCTGCCAGTCGATTTTGAAAGCTGTTACCTTCAGTTGAATGAACCTCCAATTGAAAACACTGAATGGTCAGAGAACGGTAAAACTCATCTGAGAAATGGGTTGAATGAATATCTAGAAAAAAAGAACCTAACCGGGCTGAAATTTTTAACCCAAGATGAATTAACAGTATCTCAACAGCAAAATTTCAACGAAGTTCGTTTATTATTTGATCTGTTACATATACATTCTCGTAATCACCTGCCAAAAGTCCCAGAAAAAAGCTTGTCTGATTATTCCTTTGGAAAGAATCTTATCGATTTGTACCCCGAGGCGGACATATTTGTGATCATTAAAGGCCGTTTTTACGTGAATAGTCTTGGGAGAAATTTCGCTGCGATTGGAGTTAACACCGGAATTGTCGCAGCTACAATGACAAACCCAATATTGGGGGGTGCAGTTGTGGGTGTAGTAGATTCCGCAGACCCAGGAATGCTGAAAGCATTCAATTCCCTCACCATTAGTTTTGTGGAAGCATCTACCGGAAACCTTTTATGGTTGAAGCACGAATTTGTGGAAGATGGCCATTTTGATTTTCGCGATAAGGAAGGAATGAGAAGATTTGTGGAATATTTCATGAGAGAGTTTTTGTTTTGAATTAGGAATGCCTGGGATATGCCAAACCATAAAATGGTAAACGGGGAGAGTAACGCAAAAGTTTTTCTTCCAAATTCTTTTTGCATGATCGTCGGACTTGCTTTTATTCTGACCGGTTGTCCTTACCATATTTGGGAGCCGGTTGGGTCCGAGGTGGAGCTTTCTTCCTTCCGGGTATCCACCGATATCCCATCGGGCTGGCACCGTTTTTATGACGGGACGGATGATCTTTTGATGTCATATGATGGACTGATGCTCCAAAACATTCGCATACGGGATGTATCATGGGAAAATAATGAACTGAAGGGAGGAAAAATTCCACTTTCTAACATGTCCCCCAAAGATCTCGCCACGTGGCTGATTGGCTCTAGTCCGGGGAATGTACCTGTTCTGAATGTTGAAATTCTGGAGTCCGGCGAATCGGTTCTCGGTGAGAGTACCGGAAAACGAATCCTGCTGATGGCGAAAAGCCCGAAAGGATTACGGTATAAGCAACTGCATTACGTTTACTTCCAAGAAAAGTATCTCGTGATCTTCTCCTATACGGCGGTTGCTCGTCATTATTTCGACCGGGATCAACCTGTCTTTGAAAACATCCGCCAATCTTTTAAACCCAACCTCTCTTAGCAGGTAAACGGTAACGCTCTGACGGGGCCCACGATCTAGAAGTAGTCCAGCCTCAGACATCCTGTAATGATGATTCTTGGTGGTTTTATCCTTTGAGAACACCCGTGCGACTTGATGTGGGAATTCGTCCTGAGTTGTTGGAAGGTCGGAGCCGGATGACAAAGGAGACTCGCCGGCTTTGTTCCTGATCAACGATTCCCTTGGAGGAATACACCAAATCCTGACGCCCGCGTCCTGAAGCGGAAAGTAAGTGCTTAAAACAGGAATAAGAAAAAGGAGTGGTGCGTTTGACGACTTCCAACGCTTTGATCATGACCGCCAACGACCGTTCCTGGCTTAGTTGTAAATTATAAATATCATCCCCCTGATCGTCAGTGTGTCCTTGGATCGTCAGGGAGTCGATCTTCTTGCGCAACGGTCCACACAAGGCGGTGGCGTAGAAGGGCATAGTCGCTTCTAAAAATCGGTCAGCTTGTGATGACAAACGGCTTTGTCCGAATTCAAAGTTCAACTGTTTTTCAGGGACTACAATAATGAGCGTCAGCGGATCGTGCGGATCGGCATCAAGAGAGAGGCCGAACTGTCCCAGGTGGTCACGCAGAACCTCCCGCACGTTTTCTGTATTGGCCTGTAAGGGCGATTGGGCTTCCGAAGTCGCCTGTGTGCTAACCATGGCAAAAAGTAAGATGAAGACAATGGCCAAGGAGGTCATGAGATCGATCAGGCCCATCGTGGTGGTGCCGTGTTCATTTGTTCCGGTCATCCGGTCCGCCTTTTGAGTGGGGTGTGCGCACGTTTGGGCCACGCAGTGATCCGTGCCAACAAATTGGGGCCTGAGGAATCCCGAGGATAAGCCGGGGCCTTCCACAGGAATGGGCGGTCTTCGAATGTTTTCTCCTGGGTCTCAGCCTGGCGGCGTTCTTTGAGGAACTGAGTCAGCTCTTGGACGGTTTCAGTTAATTGGCGAAGGGGGATCTGCAGTTCCTCCCGAATTCTGCTGGGGACGTCCTGAACCGTTTGTCGAAGCTGGGCCTGTTCCTCTTCCTGGCGTGCGGTGAGAGATTGAACGGCCTGGTTCAAGGCTGTGGTCGTTTCGGCCAAGGCAGAGGGGACCCAATCTGCCAGGGGGTCGTGATGGATTTCGCGGCCCATGGCCCGTTGATTCTGTGGGGCGTCTTGCTGCGAAAGCCATTGGTCCAACATCTGCTCAAGAGTTTTTTGCGGAAAGAGCCGATCGATGTGAGATAGAAAGGTACGATGGGCGACCATCAATCGGGATAGCAGCGGTTTTTCCAGAAAGAGAAACACGTGCGCTAAGCCGAGACCGACAATGGATGTCAGAAATTTTCCGGCCAGTCCGTTGATCAATCCTTGAATGCCCATGATCTCGCCTCCTTCCGCATGGAGTTTCCCGAGCCCGATCAATAAGGCGAGAAACGTCAGCAATAACCCGAATCCGGTGATCAAGGAGGGGATCTGGCGAAAGAAGGCCATGTTCATCTGATTCATCAGCACAGCCTCCTGCGAAAACACCGCTGCCGCTGGTCTGGTGGCAAACACCCGTGGTTCCATAAACCATGGGACCTGTTCGATGAGCAGGGTTTTCCGGTATTGCTCCCACAAGTCGCGAAACAGGGGTTCCTGTTTCATCCCGGCATCAAGAGTCTGCAGATCGTCGCGGTCAATTCGAACGGGCATGGTGTTTGGGTTTCCATCCCGAGACGCGGACCGATGTTGCGCGGAAGGAGCCATGGAAGGCCAAATCAGGTTACGGCGTTCCTCGACCAACGTGGCCAGCATCGGGTGAATCCGTTGAAAGGCCTGTTGAATGGCAGCGGCCTCGTTCTTCAGTTTTCTGCTTTGCCATAGAAAAAAAAGGATCATTCCAAGGACCCCCAGCCAGCTCAACAAGGGGCTATTGAGCTGGCCAATGAGGGCAACGTCCTGATTGAGCAATTCCCACAGATCGGCAAAAATGGTGATGCCCTCCTCCACCGTTCAGGTTGTTCCAAGATCATTCCCGGGATCTAGCATGCCATCTCAAGTCTTATGCCGTATTTTTCTGATTAGAAAATTCACGAAAGTGCAGGAAACCCCGCCAAAAAAGAAGGCGGTCTGTGGTGAGCTGGGCAAAGAGTGCCTTTTCTTCCCGGCAACTTCATCCGTGGAGACTGAGGGGTGCCGGAGGATGTGAGGCACGGCAGTGGCGGAGTCTTTTGATGAATATACATGGTTCTTGAGCTCAGCGGTGCATGGCGATGGATGAGTTCTCCGGGATTTGTGAAGATAGAAGAACACGACGTAATCTAAAAAAACGAAACAGAGAAGGTACGAAATTCATGATGTGATCTCTTTAGGGACTCATGGATTCCCTCTGAAGGGTTTCTTTGCGCAGAGAAGCGCCAATCCCGTCGGTGTTGTCTGTTCATGTGGCTCCGCGGCCGGTTCCTTAATCCCGCTTGTCTCAATGCCGAAAAACTACAAGGAAGGATGAACCGTTATGGTGGATCTTTCTTCTTGCTCTTTTTGAAAATTCGCGTTGGGCTATCGAGGATCGAGTCTCTTTCTACGGCAGGTGCATGTCTTTTATTGAAGTCGAAGATCGGAACGTGCTCCAACTGGGCACATTCGTCAAAATTGAGGGATCGTGGTTTAGCCACCCCTTTCCCACCAATACGTTTAAAATTAAATCCAAAGAAGATTTGGCAACTATTCATGGATTAACCAATGTCACCATATTGTATGATCCTGACCGGTCGGATTCCGTTGAGGAGGAAAATGCCGAATCGGCAATCCAGGAGGAATCGTCCACTCTGGAGATGGACCCGGAGTTGGACCCGACCGACGGGGAGGAAGACTTCACCGTATCGGATGATGCCGGAACCAAACCCAATGATGGGTTAATCCCAGAATCGTCGCTGTCCGAATTGCTGGATCGGCGCGAGGATTATCACGAGTTTCAGAACCACCTTCGTAAAGTTGAAGGGGCTTACCAAAAAATTCTGGGCCAGGGGAATGAGGTCTTTAAGCAACTCAGCGGCCGGCGTTCGTCGGGGTTAAAGTCCGCTGACCTGATGGTTTCCAGTATTCTTCAAGCGATCCAACATCCGAAAACCGCCATGTCCATGATCGATATCGTGGGCAGCAACGGGGTGGCGTGGGGGCTTTCCGAACATGCCTTGAATGTCTGTACGCTCTCGCTATTAATCGGCCGACAATTCGAACTGGACCATGATGCGCTGATGGAATTGGGACGTGGTGCCCTTTTTCATGACGTGGGCTATCGAGCCCTGCCGATGAAGGTGAAATTTGTCACGGCTGGGATTAAAGTCCAAGCTGACCCGGAATTGGGGAATCTGCATCCCGAACTCGGGAGACAATTAATGGCCTGCTATCAGGAAACCGGACAAACCGTCTTGGATATCATTGCTCAACATCATGAGCGGTGCGATGGCTCGGGATTTCCCAAGGGCCTCTCCGGAGAACAATTGAGTCTATGCACCAGAATCGTCATGGCTGCCGATCGATTTGATGAATTGTGCAATGCCCCCAATCCGGAAACGAGTCTGAACCCTCACGAGGCACTTTCCCGTTTGTACCGTCATGTGGTGGTCAATAGTGAATCTCCCAAATATTGCCCACATGCGATTCAAGGGTTGGTGCAGGCCATCGGCGTCTTTCCGCCTGGGACCTTGGTGGAGTTGAGCGATGGGTTTATGGGGATTGTGTCTTCCCTCAATATCGAAAACCCGGCACGGCCTGTCGTCCTCCTCTATGCTCCCTGGTTATGTCGAAATGATGGGCTTTTGGTCAATTTATCCCGTGAACCTCACCTGGAAATCAAAAAAGCCCTGCATCCCAAACAGGTTCCGACTCAAATGCTGGCCTATTTAAGTCCCAGACGAATGGCCATGTTTGCGCATGCCACCGAAGGGGCGACAGCCGCCGCGAACAGCCGTCGGAGCCGATTTCTGAAGCCGGCCTTACGGCACTGACCCGCTCCCGTTCACTTTCCAGATTTTTTCGGGGTGATGCCTCCGGCTAAAGAGGCAGAGCCTGTCTGTTTTCCTATGGCTGGCCCAACCACTCTTTGGCTTCGGGATAGAACTTCAACAAGATTTGCTGGGCCATGGTGGACAGAATGGGAATCAGAAAAGTTTCCGCTTCATCCGGCTGGTTGTCGCGGAGAGGGGCTCTGGCCAGAATCCAGGCTTGGTGAAGGGTAGAGGTGTGTTGGGCCAAGATCTCTTCGGTGGCTTGCTGCCAGAAGAGCGGAAATTCCCGGGGATCGGAATAGTCTCCCCGTCCGCGACCACAATGGGTGACGGCCAAGTAGCGTAAGAGGGCATCTCGGGTTTGCCGATCCAGAAAATCCGGTATCCACGAAATTCGCTGTGGATCCCCCTCATCCTGACTTTTGGCGTAGGCGGTTCCTCCCAGGGCACCCAGGATGGCTCCCCCCAGGGCGAACAAACCGTGGGAGAGGCCGCCAGTGGCCAAGTCAGAGGCCAACCCCGCCATGGCGCCGCTCACCAGTCCGCCCCAAAAGCTTTCTTCTTCCCAGGGCTTTCGTTCTCCCGGGACGGTCACGTCTTCCAAACGGGATTGAAGGGTCTGCCCCCCTTCGCCGGAGAGGCTATGCAGAGTGATGAGGTGAGTCGTCAGGGAAATAATCCGTTGGGTTAACCGCTGGTCCATCGCCTGAATAGCCCGCCGGACCAGCGATTTTTTCGAAGGAGCGGTGCGTTCCTCCGGCAGGGTTTCCGCGTCGCGCGCGGTTTGAATGAGCAGGTGAGCGATGTGGCGCATAGCCGTGTGAAGGATGCGCAGATTATGCTCGAGCCAGGCGTCAGCCATGGTTTTCATGAGGGAGCGTCGATCTTCGGGAAGTATGTGGATCAGTCTTCCCCATAGCAAGCCTTCCTGGACCCAGCATCGGGTGAAGGCATCCAAACTCATGACATCGTGAATGATTGGCTGGGTGGCCCAGTGATGCTTCCAGCGGGCTTCCAGGTGTCGGTGCCGATCTTGATCGACCAACCCGGTTTGATTGAGGAGCACGATGACGGGTTTATTTAACCAGCTGAGCAGGTCCAATTCCGGTTGAAGGTACCCGGCCATGGCGGGTTCTTCCGTGGCATTGACGAGATACAGCACCACGTCGGCTTCATCCCGCACGTTTTGAATGGCTTGCTGACTACACCAAAAAGGTTTATCCGCCAGACGATCCCAGACTTGCGAGACGACCCAGCCGATGGGATTCGTTCGGCCTTGAAGACGCTTCAACAGCTTATGGCTATTCCCGAACCCGGGCGTATCCCAGAGGTTCAGCCGCAGGCCGTCCGGGGTTTCGAGCAGGGTAAATTGTTCATTGTGTAGGGTCACATGGGCTTGATCCAGCACTTGACCCACATCGCGGCGTAGGAGCGTGCGGGCCAAGGTGGTTTTCCCCATATTGGTATGGGAAATCAGGGAGAGGGTGAGGGTGGTGGATGGGGTTTCCAAGGATATCCTACCGTTCTCTTGGCCAGAGGCTGGCTTGGGCCTGTTTCAGAAATTGGTCCTGTGACGTGTTGTTGGCCACGTCAAACGGCACGAGGGGTAGATGGTATGGGGTGCTCAAGCGCTGCCAGGCTTGGCGACGCTCGGCCATGCGGGCTGGGTCGACGATTTGACCGTATGGCTCTTCATCAAGAAGAAGCAGGATCTGGGAATGAGGATTTTCTGAAAGCCAGGTGGTTTGGAGTTGGTGGAGCCATTCCCCGTGGACTTCCTCTTCAGGAGTTTGTCCGGCATTGAAGATCGCCACGAAGGTTCGTGCTGGTGAAGAGGCTCCCGGCACACGAGGAGCTTCTTGACCGAAGGGCACGGGAGGTTCCCAAGTCAAGTCGGCAAGATTTCCAAAGAGATCCAAGAAGGATGTTTCCAAAAAAGCCTTGGCCCTGGATGATGGCTGGTAGCTATAGGGTATGATGATGACTTGTACGCCCTGTCCCCGATCCGGTGCCAGCAAATGTCCGAAATAGGGATCCTGGAGCGGTAAGTGGAATGCCTTCCGGTCGTGCTCAAGTGATCGGAGCCCAAGCCAGGCCATCAGGCTTCGTGGAATGACAATGACAGCCAAGGTGGTGAGAGCCCAGAGGTGAATCCACTGAGCCGCAGGCCCATGTTGTGGGGATTGAAGATTAGAGATTTCGGCGACGGATGGAAATGGATAGTGAAGCAGCCAGGCCGCGGGGCCTAACAGGATTTGGAGAAGGGAGTGTACCTGATTTGCCGACAGAAAGGTGCTTTCCCAGGTGGCTTGATAGTCCAGTGCCAGTCCACGGATATACAAACCCAATACGATTCCCAAGGCCATACAGGCCGCTCCCAGATGGAGGTATTGGCGGAGTTGTTGAGTCCAAAGATGCCGGGTTTGTTGCCAGTAGGCGGTAAGAAAGCGTTGCGTGGCATGGTGTATCCACTGAACGGTCGGGGAATCCAGCGGCTTCCTGCTTGGGCTGGCGGAGGGGCTCAACCCCCTCGCTAGGTTGGATGTCCAATGAGCGGGCAGCTCCAGCCAAGCCCTGGCGCCGGAGGATGACCTGACACACAAAATGGCTGACCCAAGATAGATTCCCAAATTCCACAGGAGTAAGAGAAGCAATGGGAAATTCAAGAGATTCACGCGTTGTGAGGTGCCCAGTCCGTTCACCAACAATCCTGCCAGAAGTGCTGGGACGCCGACGATCCAAGCCGAGAGTGGGCAGGTTCGGCTAGGCCAGGCTGCCTGCAACCCTGGATAGGCTTGGCATAAAAACCCCCAGATCGTATGAGTGCGCGTTTCAAGAAAGGCCAGAGAGCCTTGAGCGAAATTGGTTGCCGGGATGGGGTGTTCGGCACGGGCCTGTTGGGTGGCATGATGGCGGGTTGAAAGAGGAAGAAACGCGCCCTGGGGGTCCGATTCCTCCAGTGCTTGGACCCATAAAATTTTTGCAAGATGGCTGGGGATCATTCGGTATACGAGAATGTGAGATTGGTGGCGGTTTGAACGATGAGAATGATGGTATCGTACTGGAATCGTTGGAGGGAAACAAAGAGAAGGGGGCGGTTCAAAAAAATCCGTCAGCGGCGTTCTCGCCATTGTTCTGTGTTCACGTATTATTCATACGCTCCGCGCAGAATAATGGCTGCGGCCTTGCTGAACGGACTTTTTTGAACCGCCCCTCGGAGTTGATGACCGAGGGCGTAAGGGGAAAAGATGGCCTTTGAAAATCGCATTATTCAACAATCCCAGAAGCTATCTTGGCGATTCTTTGACGTTCATCGAGAGGTGGGTGGCTGTTTGGGTTGGCGGGGATGGTGTTTCGGGCGAAGGGGCCGTCTTGGACGAAGTCTGTTTGGTGGAGTACGCCGCCGTCTCCGAATCCAGCAGAATACTGATCCATTGAGTGGTCGGACTACTTCCCAGGGCGATTTTGACGACCATGGTCATGGGAACAGAAAGCAACATGCCGACGGGTCCCCAGACCCAACCCCAAAAGATCAATGATAAGAACACTACTAGAGTAGATAGGCCTAACTTTCGGCCCATCAATCTGGGCTCCACGGCGTTTCCGAAAACCACATTGACGATGATAAATCCTATGGCCACGAGGACTGCCCGTCCCAGGCCAAATTGGATATAGCCCAACAGGACGGGCGGCACTGCGGCAATAATCGATCCTAAATTGGGAATATAATTCAGGAGGAATGCCAGGAGTCCCCAGATCACCGGAAAATCAATTCCTAATATTGCCACCCAAATGGCGACGATCACTCCGGTTGCCACGCTGACTAGCGTTTTGATGGCGAGATAATTATTGACGGCATCAATAATTTTTTGGAACTGGGGGAGGGTGCCTTTGGGATCACCCAATGCTGCCCGGACTTTTTGTTGAAAGCTTGAGGCTTCAAACAGAATGAAAATGACCGTTAACAGAATAAGAAACGAATTGGTCAGGATGCCGCCAACTCCGGAAAGCATTTTGGCCACTAATCGCATTGAGGCGCCAGGATCAATGGATTTCAATAACATCTCTTCATTGAGCTGAAAGCCCAATCCCTGAATCCATTGCCCGAGTGGGGCAATCTCCTCCGTCAGACGCGCTTGATAGCGGGGGATGGCACTGGAAAAATCATCCAGGGAGGACCCAATGATCAAGATGAAGACAAATCCCACGCCCACGACTCCAAAGACAACCACAGAGGCAGCGAGTGCGGCAGGAAGCCCTTTTTGTCGGAGCCAAAAGACGGGAGATGCGCTGATAATGGCGAGAAATCCTGCAACCAACAACGGCACGAGAATCGCCTCTGCCGCCCGCATGCCGGCGACGACGACCATGAAGGCGGCAGCCATCAGAAGGAACTGTGCCGCCGGTGATTGAAACGAGGACGGGGGTGAGGGTGTCCTCATCCTGTCTGCCTTGGAGATGGAATATCCATGGTTCAGGTTTATGATACCGGGTTTTTGGGATTAAGTCTTGGAGGCTTCAGGGCAAAGTCGGAGGGGAATGGCTATGCTGGTCCCATCCCATTTAGCAGACCGCCTGAACAACCTTATTCTTGGATGGCCTTAAACCGTTGTTGATAGTAGGCATTCCGTACTGATCCATAAAGGTCCAGAGTGCCTTCTTCAACACCTTGGAATTTTTCCAGGGTGAGTGCACGGGCGTTCACTGTTTCCTCAGCCTGCATCCCCAATCGGGAAAATGCAATAGTCGGGTCATGTTGAACGAGGCGAGGGGCGTCGGCAATTTCTATAATGGGGAGGACCAACCAGTTAAAGGGATCGAGCAAGCTGTCTCCCAAAAAGCCGATGCCATCCCGCAAGGTGAAGGGTCCTAACAGGGGCAGCATGAGATAGGGGCCATTGGGGACTCCATATTTCCCAAGGGTTTGCCCGAGATCCTCGGGAGGGGTTTTTAGGTCAAACATGATCCCGGCGGGGTCGAAGAGCCCGCCCACTCCGAGCGTGCTATTCACAAGGAATCGGCTCATTTCAATGCCGGCTCCTTTGAATTTTCCCTGAAAGAGATTATTAAAAAGACGGGGGACGAACCGGATATTTTGAAATACGTTGGAGATACTTTGTTGGACGTCCGGTGGAATGAAGAAATTATAGACTTTGGCTACCGGTTTAACGACGTATTTATCCAGACGATAGTTAAATTCAAAAATCGCTGAATTCACGGGTTCAATCGGATCATATTCCTCGACCTGATTCCCCCGATCTTCGTCGAATGGATCAAAGGGTTCGTCCAGCAAATCCTTCTCAGTGCCCTCGAGGTGTTCCGCCGTATCGTGACTGGCGGCCTCCGTCTGTAAAATCCCTGCTTGGGTGTTGGTCTGTTGTTCGGGGCCGGCACATCCTCCCAACCCCAAGGCAATCCACAACACGACAAGCAATGGAAGGAGATTGAGGGTCCTTGCCCGGTAGGGGGTGAGAGGTTGAAAACTGTAAGGAACCATATGGAGGGGGTTGGTTGAGAAGACTCGTACGAAAAAATGCAACGGAACACTCTGGCGCACAATATCAAAAATTGTGGTGGACTGTAACAAAGTTTTCATAAATATCCAAGAATGGTGTGATAAAGGAGCATCTCATCATACATACCATCGTCCGGTCATATGGTGAACTGTAGCTGTTTCTACTCGTTTCTCTTTCACTGTCGATGTATCCGACAATTTGTTACGGATAACCTCGTGGAAAATCATGATATTCGATATGAAGACGCCAGGCTGGGTCTTGATTTGTCAATTAACCTGACGGGTCATTGTAAAATCATTTTGGCGTTCCGTCATTAAAAAAATGCAGTTCAAAGAAACGACTGATAATGGATACGGATGAGTCTCTAGTTTCGCATGGCATTTCCCTTGCTCAAGTTCACAGACAAGACAAGTTGCTCGTGAAGTCTGGAGGCCGCTGGTCCCATCGTCCAGCGAGCACAATGATCATGAACAAAAGGGGGAAGGCATGAAATCCGTTTCGGCCACTCGGAAATCCAAATGGAATCCTTCGGTGAAAAAATCCACAAAGGGACGGGACCTCTCGAAATCGACCTCGGGCACGGAGGGGAGTAAGAAGGAAGGTTTCGGACCCACCGGAGATAACCAACTCCCCATGTATTTACGGGAAATTGGACAGGTTTCCTTGTTGGATCGTGGGGGAGAAGTGGAGTTATGTAAAAAAATCGAGCAGGCTAACCGGACAGTGATGGGCCTCTTGTTTTCGCTCCCTATGAGTATCATGTTTATTGATGAACAACGGCAAAAGCTGGTGGCTGGAGAGGTGTTGGCCCGACATTTGGTCCAGAAAGAGAAGGAGCTGGACCCTGAGGGTGAGGATCTTCAAGAAGGGGACGAGGCTCCGGTCATTGACCTGTTGCAGGAGGAGGAAGATCTGCGTATACGGCTCATCCATCAATTGGAGCTGGTGAGTCAACTCGCACGATCGCTGGCAGGTGCAGAGACCACGCATCCTCTGAGCAGCAAATCACTTTATACCAAATCATATAAGCGTTTTGTGGATGCCGTTACGGATATTCATTGGCACCCTGCGTTTTTCCGGCATGTGGAAAATCGTGTGCGTGAAGCCGAACGACAACTCCAATCAGTTAAGGCATCGGGACTCATGGAAGACCCACCAGCCGGATCTGGCCATGAAAAATCCGAGATGGAAGCGCATGTCCTTCATATGCCTGCGGATAAATTTTTAGAGCGCGTTCACCAATTGGATCAGGCTAAGGCCCAGTTGTTGTTGACCAAACAGGCCATGTTGGAGGCAAATCTTCGGCTGGTGGTAAGTGTGGCCAAACGGTATATGCATCGTGGCTTGGATCTTTTGGATCTGATTCAGGAGGGCAACATCGGGCTCATGCGGGCGGTCGACCGGTTTGAATATCAACGGGGGTATAAATTTAGCACTTATGCGACATGGTGGATCCGCCAAGCCATTACGCGCGCGTTGGCCGATCAATCCCGGACCGTGCGGATTCCGGTCCATGTCTGCGATGCGTTAACCAGAGTTCGACGGACGTTGGAACGACTGGCGGTGCAATTGGGTCGAGAGCCGAAATTGGAAGAAATGAGCCGTGTGCTTGATATCCCATCCGACAAACTCTCCTCACTTTTGGAATCAACTCAGGGGACACTGTCCCTTGAGACGCCGGTGGGAGATGAGGAAAGTTCAAATTTGTCGGAAGTCTTGGAGGATCACTCTGCCGTCTCCCCCTTCTACTCCGCCGAACGGACAGATCTGCAAGCCAAGGTGACGTCATTATTACAAACGTTAACGCCACGGGAGGCTCATATTATTCGCCGGCGGTTTGGCATTGGGCATCTGGAGGATGCCACTCTTGAAGAGATCGGCCAGGAATATTCCGTGACTCGCGAACGAATTCGGCAGATTGAAGAGCGGGCCTTGGCCAAATTGCGTGAACCTCAACGCAATGCCGTCGTACGGACGTATATGCAGGTTTCTGGCTCGGTCCAATAACAATAACCGGTTACGAAAATAGAGAAGTGGGCGATGATGGGGAGTCTTCCCCCTGGAGGACTTCCTGATGCCCTTTGGCCTCGGAAAAATTGGTGGTTTGGATCTTGGCATCCTGGAAGTTGGCCCCGACGACGGTGGCGTGATGGAACTCGGCCTCCCCCAAGTTCGCTTCTTGAAAGTCCGCATACGAGCAGTCAGTGAAATGAAAATCCCCCGCCCTGATGTTGGCCTGTAGGAATGTAGTCCCCCGCAAGGTTGCTTCTCTGAATTGTACTCCCTGGAGATCCGCTTGTCGGAAATTGGCCCAAATCAAATCCGCTTGTGAAAAATTGGTCCAGGCCAGTTGAGCTTGATGGAAACGAGCTCCCCGTAAGTTGGCCCCTTGGAAGTTCGCTCCTCGTAAATTCGCTCCTTCAAAATCTGCACCGGGGAGATAGGCTTCCTGAAAATTGGCGTTGCGGAGGTCTTGATGACGGAAGTCGGCCTCCCGTCGGTCAAGTTGAAAAAAATCCCGGCCAGGTGGATGTGGATTCTCTGCCGGTTCCTGGACTTCCGAGGAAGGAGAAAAGGCGCTGGAACCGTCTGTTGAAGCCGGGGATAGCTGATTCCGTTTCCAATTTCGGTGAGCGGCAAGCAGTTGTTCCCGGTCCACTTCCAGCGGACTAAGGAGTAGGTGTTCGTTGGGTACCTTCTCTTCGGGGTTTGCCATCGAAGAGTCAACCAAATTTTGTAACTGTTACGCCTCTGAAGACTGTGGCGTGGAAACGCTTCTTGCTTGGGGAGGTTTCTGGATGCTCCCCCATACACGATCTTTTTCGATCATAAGTTGAACCATACCCCAAAATATGTTGAAGTTCCAGTACATGGCCAGATGCCATGTTGACGAAGGATGAGGGAGAGATTCATGTATCAGAGAGGGGAGTGTTTCCGGGGTAGGGATTCGACCTCTCATGCAGGGCTGATGACTATGGTCAATGGAATGGATGTGTGACTAATGGATGGAGTGACAAGCATCTTATTGGTGGTTCTGGTTGTTATAGGCTGCCTATATCTGGGATGGCACTGGAAGACGGAAGGCAATTCGGCCGGGGACCTTGTCCGAGCCATGCAGCGGATACTGCGAAATGGATTGCACGCCGCGAATGTTGATGAGGTCAAGGCCATCCAGGTACAGGTGAACCAAAACCAGGCGAGGGTTGAAAATCGGCTTGCCGTTTTAGAATCTCGGCAAGCCACTGCCCTTCTGGGGCCAAGTACATCAACGGATGGAATAATTTCCAGAGCGCCGGGAATGGGGTGGAATACCTGGTCTGACAGCGCAACCGCCGTCACCTCTTCCATTCATTCCCTTGTTTGGCGAGGGCTTCGGTTTACCTTGAGTGACGTGGTTTGGGCCCATGCCGGAAGATCACAGGCCGCTGATCTTACCGATGAGCAAGTGGCCTTTATGATTCACGGGCCTTTTTGTCCGGGATGTTTGAAGCGTTGGGTCGGTCGGGATGCGGAGCCTACTTCTTTCCTGCCGGCCCAATGCCGATTCTGCGGCTTTCCCTGTGGGCACAGTGATCCCTATGACCGGCCTATCCAGATCAAGGAAGTGAAGCGCCTGGCTTATGAATATCTTGATCGGGAAATGCGAAACCGAACCGAAAACGAAAAAGTGGAAAATTTATGACCGCCGAGAATGTGTGTGCATTTTTCCGTTTCATCCATGGCGGTCTTTTTCTCTGGCCGACCGTAACTTGTGTGGATTCAAGGGGAATGCTATAACCGAACTCGATGAAATCCTGTCCTATTTGTGCACAAGACGTTCCTGAAGAATCCAAGTTTTGTTTGCATTGCGGCCAAACCCTCGCCATTGCCGATCCAGAACCCGTCCCCTCTCAGTCTGAAGTGTCTCAGACGCAACTGTGGGAAGCCTTTGTGGGTCCCAGTAAGTCCCTGCAATTTTCAATGAAGAACGGATGGGGATGGCGCCCCGCTTTCGAGTATTACAAGAAAAAATTTGAACAAATTGACACACCCAGTGGTCCGCAGTTCGTCCTCACGTGGAACTGGCCTGCCGCGTTGTTTGATTCGTTCTTATGGTTTCTGTATCGGAAAATGTATCTGTTTGCCCTCCTATATGCCGTATTTCCCGCGCTGGCGATCTTTTTAACCGGCGATATGTCGGTCGGATTGGTCTCGCGAATGTTGGCGGGAGGTAGTGCCAATTATTTGTATTACTGGCATGTCAAAGACAAACTTCAGCGCATTCTGGCGATCCCTCATATGGATATGGAGGCCAGAACACGCTTGGTACAGGAGGAAGGCGGAGTACAACCCTATGTCCTGTGGTTAGGCGTGGCCCTGCATGTGATAATGATTGGGTTGCTGGTCTCGGCCATTCAGGAGGGTCCTCCGGATTTTCCGGTGCCGACGGAGGAAGGCAGCAGCTCTCGGCGAAGGGCCATGTAGAAGGGGTCAGCGCTTCTCAGCTTGGTTTCGATCGACCTCCGGGAGAGGTGGGAGCAGAAGCAACGGCGGCTGTCTGCCAGGTAAACCAGGATTGGAACCACTCGTAGTCCGATTGGGACGCATTGAATTTGGACTCGTTCTGTTCCCCTTTTTCCGTGAGAAGCGTATAGGTGCGAGGCCAATTTTTGGTCCACCAGGATTTGAGCGCTTCGGGGGTAGGCGGTTGTTCGTCCTGAGAGAAAATATTCGCGGCTTTGATCAGCTCGGCAATAACTTTCCAGGTACGATCTTTCCCTAATCCTAACCCTCGGAAATGTTCCTTCAATAAAAAGACGACCCACAGTTCTGCGCTATGCTTTTTATTATGTTTAAAGGGTTGGGTTTGACGAAGCGGAATGGGGTCGAAGTTTTTGATGATGGAGGTATAATCCGGCCCTCCATATCCTCCCACGACTTCGGCAATGCCCTCCAGCATGTTGGCCAATTCCACTTCAACCTGAGGCCGCGCCTCACCATGAGGCGTTTCCAGGGGATTGGGGGTAGTGAGCATGTCAATGACGGGACGTAGTTCTCGCAGCCGAAGGACGGCGGCCTTCAATATTTGTTCAGACTCGAGCCAGTAGTCGGAGTCGTGTTTTGCCGATCGTTCCTTTCCGGAGGGCGGAAGGACGGGGGGAATCCAGTGCCGAATGAGAGTAAACAAGATATAATCCAGATCGGCGCCTTCTTGGGCGGCCCGATCCAGGGCTTTTTGCGGACCTAGCCCGTTTTGAAAAAAGAGCTGGGCTCGCTCAGCTACCCCATGGCGTTGGGCCAAGGCGACCCACCAATCAGCAAATTGGGTCCATTTGGCGGAAGAGGTCGGCATGGTAGGGTGTGCGGGCATGGGGAAATGCCGTCATGGTACGATTCGAGGCAGGTCAATGCAAGCGTTAACCCATAAGGCAGTATGGCAGAACACGACATGGACGAGTGCAGAAAGGGAGGAACACACATGGCGCGGTTGGTGCTGATTCGTCACGGAGAGTCCCAATGGAATTTGGAAAATCGATTCACGGGATGGGTGGATGTGGCTCTATCGCCGAAGGGAGAGCAGGAAGCCCGGGAGGCCGGGAAAAAATTGGCATCCTTTCGGTTTGATTGCGCCTTCACGTCGGTCCTCAAGCGGGCGAAAGATACGTTGAAATTGGTCTTGGAAGTGCTGGGGCAAACGGAATTGCCGATTCAGGAAAACCAAGCGTTAAACGAGCGAATGTATGGAGATTTGCAAGGCCTGAATAAAGCCGACACCGTGAAGAAGTTTGGCGAGGAGCAAGTGAAAATCTGGCGGCGGAGTTTCGATGTTCGGCCGCCCGGGGGCGAAAGTCTCAAGGACACGGCTGAGCGGGTCTTGCCCTATTTCGAGCAACACATTCGCCCGGAACTGCAAAAAGAGAGAACGGTCTTGATCGTCGCCCATGGGAATAGTCTGCGCGCACTCGTCATGCATCTGGAGCACTTATCTAGGGAACAGGTGTTGGAATTGAATATTCCCACCGGGGCCCCGCTTCTTTATGAGTTTGATGCGGCTGGGGCGGCGATGGCCCACCGGTATTTGTAAGACATGAAGGTGAGCCATTCCAAGGGGTATCGATGATCGTCTTTCTTCTCTTCTTCATTGCCGGGTTGTGGATGGCGGATGGCGTGGCGCTCATCTTTTCTCCCCAGCGGGTCATCATGACGCTCCGGCACTCTCTGGCGGCTTCACCCGGATTTTTACGTTGGGGCGGAATTGCGGCCTTCTTGGGCCTCTTGCTGTTAGTGGGAACGTGGCGATTAGCCTATCAACCGTTGTGGATCATCGTGGGCTTCAGCATGATTGCCAAAGGCGTGTTTCTGTACGCCGGGTCGGATCTGTGGCGGCTTCGGATTGTGAAGTGGTGTTTGGAACGGGAGGCGGTGGATTATCGGATCTGGGGCTTGGGATTATGTACGCTGTCGGTCCTTCTGTTGGATGCCCTGAATTGGGGACGGGATCAGTAAGGGAGAACCATGGGTGCACATAGGGTGCCCGGGTTGGCTAGGAGAGGCAGAACAATATGACGGATAGCGATCGCCAAAAAATCGAAGACATTTGGAAAGTGCACCAATCTGATGATTGGCCCAACAGCCTAGGGGGGGATGAAGGGCAACTCATGACCTTGGATACCGTGATTGGCGGATGTTTATCCTACTTTCTTGATGAATACCAATTAGATGAACCCCGGGTCGAAATTCTTCGCGACTGCCTAGCCGAATTAGACCCACTGTTTACCGACCTTCCCGAAGAAGCCTCCGAATATTTCCGCCGCCTCCGTTATCTGGGGGTGACTGTTCTGCAAGAATATTCCTGACTCCATTGAGGTCTGGCAATAAGACCGTAGTCTTTTTTCACGATTAGCTTTCCCTTCGATAAGAAATTTCGTACCTTCCGTTTGTTTTAGTTACCTCTATCCCATCATTTTCTCTGTCAGTACCAAGAGAAATCACCGGTCTAGCGGTGAATGAGCTTTTCGGGTTTTTTCTTTAGATCCCAGCCGAATGTTCACGAGAAAAGTCTTCAGGAAAGATTGGTGCCAACCTCGTGTGGCCAAAAATGGCACCAAGGAAATGTTTCCACTATTTGGTCGATAAGAGAGAACGAAATCTCACCGGGAACCAGATTGCGTCGGTTCGCGTCAAGATAATTTTGTATGGAGAATCATATATGAGATGTAAAAAGATTATCTGGTCATGGAAGACAGGTTTCTGGGGCCTGGGGTTAATCTGGATTCACCTAGTGTGTATAGGTGTCGCAACTGCGCAGGATTTTGTGGTTTTGGGGAATGAGGGAGTGTGGCTTCGGAAAGGTAGCACAGTCCTTAGCGGGGATGTTGGGGCGAACCAGGCTGGCAATGGAACCTATTTGAATGGAGAGCAGGAAGTGACCATCGGGCATAACGTGGTCATTCAAGATCCAGAAAGCCGGGTTATGGGTGATTCCATCCGGCTGAAAAGCGGTTCAAAAGTCCAGAGTATTTCGGTCAATACGCTCTTAGGCTCAGGTCAGATACGGGGGACGGTGACCACGCCCGTGACACTTCCCTTGGTTTCTGTCCTGCCGCCTATCCCTCATGTGAAACCGGGATTTCATGATATCGAGGTCCCTGAAAAAGGGACGCGTCTTCTTGAACCTGGGCATTATGACCGCCTCAAAGTTGGCCGGGGTGCCACGCTTGTGCTTGCAGGTGGGCGTTATCATTTTCGGCAGTGGGACGTTCGTGAAGGGGCTCGTGTTTTGGCCTTGAATCCGGTGAAAATTCTTGTAAAAGGCCGGATCGAAGTTGGGCAGCATACCGTGGTCGGACCTGCCTCTAGATCAGCGGCATTGACTGCTGGCGATGTCGTCATCATTTGCACGGCACCCAATGCCAGGATGGATGAATCTGACGACACCTGGGAGGCGGTGAGTGTTGGGAAGGAAAGCGTTGTGCGAGCGAACGTGTATGTTCCTTACGGGTTGCTGCGGGTCGGAGGCGGGAGTCATGCCAAAGGTGCGTTCGTGGGGAAATGGGTTCGGATGGGGGACCATTCGGTCATCGAATTAGAAGGGGGCTTTGGGTTGGGACAGGGGGGAAATGCTCCACCGGTGGCTCAGGCGGGTCTCGATCAAACCGTTCAGGTGGGGACAATCGTGCGCCTTGACGGTGGCGATTCCGCGGACGTGGATGGCAACCGTCTGACCTATCGTTGGGAATTGCTGTCTCGACCTTCCGGGAGTGTGGCTGCGCTTTCAGATGTGACCGCCATCATGCCGACTCTGATGATCGATGTGCCAGGGACCTATACCCTTCAACTCATCGTTAATGATGGCAGGATAGATAGCGAACCCGACACCGTCCTGATCACCACCATCAATTCCCCACCCGTAGGAGTAGCTGGGCAGGATCAAACCGTGTTCGTGACTCAATCGGTTTTCCTGGATGGGACTCAGTCTCGCGATGTCGATGGCGATGCCTTAAGTTTCAATTGGGCCTTTCTGGGTGTTCCAAGTGGGAGTATGGCAAGCCTTTTAGAGCCCACTTCACCAACGCCAAGCTTTCAAGTGGATAAACCAGGGGCCTATCATGTGCAATTGATTGTGAATGATGGACATGAGGATAGTGTGCCCGTCTCGGTGTTCATTAACACCCAAAATTCCAAACCTGTGGCCTATGCGGGACAGGATCAGATTCTCCCTGTGGGGAATACGGTGCAATTGGATGGTCGCCAGTCGAGCGATGTGGATGGCGATCCTTTAACGTTTCAGTGGGCACTTATCGCCATGCCGACTGGAAGTACTGCAATCCTTTCGGATTCAACTGGCGTTCGACCGAGTTTTGTGGCTGAGGTGTCTGGGGTGTATGTGGCCCAGCTCATTGTCAATGATGGAAAAACGAATAGTTTGCCTGTCACTGTCACGATGACGGCAGGCAATACTGCACCGATAGCCGATGCAGGGCAAGATCAACATGTGCAAGTTCATACCTTGGTCACTCTGAATGGAAGTGCGTCACGCGATCTTGACGGAAATGACCTGACCTTCCAGTGGCTCTTGCAGGTACGACCCCCGGAAAGTGCAGCATTTCTCTTAAACCCCGGATTGGTCCATCCGACTCTTGTGCCAGATGTGCCGGGAACGTATGTGGCCTCCCTCGTGGTTTCTGATGGACTGGTCATCAGTGCTTCCGATTCGGTGGCGATCACCGCTCTGGCGTCTCCATCAGCCTCCGTCCCGTCTCTGATTATCGCCAGTCCGGCGGAAGGGAGTGTGGTGGGAATGAGCCCCATTACGGTGACAGGTTTTGTGAGCGATACCGCCGCTACCGTAACCGTCAATGGTATCTCCGCTACCTTGACTGGGAACGTTTTCGTAGCTGATGGCATTATTTTACAGGAAGGCCAAAATACTCTAGTCGTAACCGGCGTCGATGCCTCTGGGCATACCAACACGATAAGCCGCACAGTCACCCGTTCAGCAACTCCAACCTATCTGACGCCAATCTGGGGACCGGTGGAATGGGTCAAGCAAACGGGCGGAGAGGAAATCTTCCAAGCGAAATTTTCGAATTGCGAGCCAGCGGCCCAATACGAATTAGTGATCATCAATGGAGTATCGGGCGGAGCCAATCGGGTCACTCAGGGAACGGTCTTGCTGAATGGAGTCGAAGTGATCAGTCGTCAGGAGCTCACCTCTGTTCAGGGGCAGGTCACAATACCTGTTACGATTCAGGCAATGAATGACTTGGAGGTGAGAGCATCCGGTCCGATCGGGGCGCAAGTGCAGGCCTATATCGCTTGTACTGCTAATTGTTTAAGTGTAACCATTGACCTTCCATTGGATGGTGCTACGATCAACCAACCCACCCTGCTAGTAAAAGGTAGAACGATGAGCAGCAGTCCTCGTCCGGTTGGGGTTTTGATCAATCGACAGGCTGCCAAAGTATTTGGATCGGCTTTTGCTGTGGATCGGGTTCCCATACGCGAAGGTAGTGGAACATTGGGACCGACTACCATTGTGGCGGAGGCGACCAATGCATGCGGTCAGAGGGCGTCTTCTACCATTCAGGTCCACACGACGGCAGTTGCAACGAATCAAGTTCAGTTGCGGGTATCACCCGATCGAAATGTGGCTCCCAGCCAGGTCGCCTCTCGAGTTTTCATAGATCTCGACCGTCCTGTGTCCCTGATTCAATGGGACCATCAAGGTGATGGAACGATTGACGCCCAAGGGTCTGACCTTTTTGAACAAACCGTGATCTTTACGGAACCCGGTTTATACCAGCCCAAAGTGATTGTCACGGATGATGCAGGAAATACGTTTGAACGCTCGGCGGTAGTCCTGGTCGAAGATTCTGTAGTCTTGGAAGCCCGACTCAATGCGGACTGGACCGACCTGATGGGAGCTTTGGCGCAAGGAAATATTGAGGAGGCACTCACGTATATTCATTCTCAAAAGCGTGAAGTCATGCGGCATGATTGGATGGTGCTGAAGGATCACGTGGGTGAATTGGCTGCGACGTTTGGTGTGCCTCTGCACCTCACTGATGGGCAGGGGGTTCGGATTGTGGCTCGGTCATCCATGCCACTCATCATAGGCACTATCCAATTTCCACTGGAGGTGGAATTTGTCCTAGACGACGACGGCCAATGGCGCATCCGGAATTATTAGGAAACGGCCTTTCATGAATTGTTAAGGGAGACCGATGCATGAATTCGTTCTGGATAAAAAATAAGTATCGAATTGTCGGAGCCGTGGGATTGGCTACTCTATACCTAATTATCGTGGGTGCATGGTGGGTGTTGAGTGGAGGACGAGGGGAGAGGTTTGGGTTCTTTGTGTCTGTTTTGAATTTACCTGCTGTCTTACTTTATATGGGTACCCCATTAGAAAGGTGGTTAGGTGACTCTTTGGGATTTCATATAATCATTTTTGTTGCAGGTCCCGTACAGTACGGTTTATTGGGATGGTTTATTGGCCCCACATTGGAAAGGTTTGATATTGAGGGGAAAAATTCTTCTGGACTCTAAAAAATAAAAATTAGTTGGAAAGAAGACCTTAAATTATGAAAACCTACCATCGTTATCTCAGGAAAAATAAGTTATTTGAAGAAAATTTCCAGCGGGTTTCCTCCTTTTTCTGCCTGCGAAATTCGTTAGTGTTGATAGGTGGAATTTTCTCCGGTCTAGCTTTTGTTTGTCAGGTAGAAGCTTGGGAAATCCCAACGCATGTGGAATTGACGGACAAGGCCATCGCAAGTGTAGAACCCGAACTCAATGGGTATCTAATTGAGAACCTAGGCTTAGAAGGAGGTTTGAGCGCATTTCTTCTTGAAGGTTCCCCACGGGAATTATTAAAACAGGGAAGCGATTTTGAAGATGATTGGCCTCGTTTTTTTCGACATTTCCACGATCCCATATCCAATACAGGTTTGGGGAGAGTATTCAATTCCGCGATTGAATGGAGTCTCCTTCCTATGGGAGAAAAAGAATGGTCTTGGAACGATGCCCGAGAGTATTACTTCAAAGCTCTGACCTCTCCCACAAAAGCGGAGCGAGATGAAAATTGGGGTAAGACCTTTCGAGCCTTAGGTCAGATCATGCATCTTCTGCAGGACTCAGCAAACCCGGCACATGTGCGGGATGATCCGCATGTTTTCAGAGATGGATTGCATGATTTTATGGCTAGGCGGAGCGTAGCTTCCTATACCGGTGCTGGGATTATCCACCCCGATTCTTCATTGTTAGAAGTCGCAGGAGCGGTGCGAGAGGAACCATTTTCGAATCTTTTTGACCGAAATGTGTACAACGGATCCAATCCCGAGTCCACCTTAGGGATCGCCGTCGGTGTCACCGAATATGCCAATGCCAATTTCTTTAGTGATGATCGAATAGCTGGACAGAATAGTCCTGTTCCTCCTTATCCCAGCAAGGCCGAACTGATTCCCGCTCCGGCCCCTTCTCCCTATCTCACGCTCTCCCGTCTGGGGAGTGCATCTTTTCCTGGAGCCCGTGTGGCAAGATTCAGTGGAAATAAGACATTGACTCAATTTCTCAACTTGGAATTCGATCTATTAGGAAACCTCCGATTAGATGATGCTGTGTACGATGCCTATGCCTCACATCTCATCCCCCGGGCCGTGGGCTACTCCGCAGCTGTCTTGGACTATTTCTTTCGTGGAGATTTACGCATTCAGGGAAGCGGACAATGCTACGAACCTGGGTTGGATGCCACGCAGTTTTGGGTAGATTTTACTCCCGCCCATCCGTCCCACTATCAAGGCGGTCAAGGGTTTACATTATATTTTCAAGATTCCAATGGGCTATGGGTAGCCGAGGATTTCATCCCGGTGCGGGAGGGATCGATGCGTTTGACCGGGGGATACACGGGGAGTCCCAGCACCGTGCGACTCGCCGTTGTGTATGATGGGCCCTTGGGGCCGGCCGGGGCCGTGGAGGCCCGAGGTATCGTGGCTAAAGCTCAGAAGATTACGGGGTTCATTGACACCTGTTTGCAATAGCCAAACGAGCTGTTCAATCATTGCATCAATTCCTCTCGAAGCAGTCGTTTCTTGCCAGTTTGAATGAAGGGATAGGGGAGGGGGCACCTGATAGGCACGGAGGGCTTGCCGAGCTTACCTACATATTTTTTGGAAATCGACCAACCGGTTGTCCAAATCCTAAGGGATCATCAAGGTGATGGCAACATCAATACTCAGGGGCCGGACTTAACAAGTATATCATTAGCTTCACCCAATCTGGTCTCCACATGTCCACAGTCATGGTGATCACTGATGTGAGTGATCATTCGAAGGGAGGGCGGTCATGTCGATGGAAGATGCTGAGGCCCTGGAAGCTCGGCTCAATGCGGACTGGACCGACCTGATGGGAGCATTAGCGCAAGGAAATATCGAGGAGGCTCTCATGCATATTCATTCGCAAAAGCGTGAGGTCATGCGGCATGACTGGACGGTGCTGAAAGATCACCTGGGGGAATTAGCCACGACGTTTGGTGTGCCTCTGCAACTCACCGATGGGCAAGGATACCGGATTGTGGCTCGGTCATCCACGCCACTCATCGTGGCACGATCCAATTTCTACTGGAGGTGGAATTTGTCCTAGACGACGACAGCCGATGGCGCATCCAGAATTATTAGGAAAGTGAATGGTGGTTTGAAAATCATGAATGCATATTGGCCTAAATATAAGCCGCGAATAGTATGGGGCTTTATAGGGGGATTATTTCATCTTTTTACCGTAGTGCCAATTTTAGTGGTCACGGGGGGGAGTGGAGAGGGACAGGCATGGGTAGTATTTTTCTTAGATTTCCCTTTAGTTATGTTCCTCAAAGTTATTCCTCATGGTAATACATTTTTATATGGACCTGTCTCGTCCTATATTTTTTTCTTTTCTATTTTGGGGACTTTTCTGTATGCCATCATAGGGGGAGGCATTGGTTTTTTTCTTGAAAAAATAGAAAGACAACCACGCAATGCAAGGAATCAAACCAAACAATGAAATAGACCACCACTCCTGGTGGTAATCAGGAAGACCGGTTATCTTTTCAAGGGGAATTTTTTAAAGAGGAGCAAGGGGAATGAAAATCTATCCCAAAAGGAGAAGTCTTGAAGGACTTAAAAAGTCTTTTTCTTTCTCTTTTTTGCGTGAATCCTCTTTGATCATTAGTCATCCTGAACTAATCGGATTCCTATTATTTCCCATATCCTTTGTAGCTTCAACCATTTGTCTATTTTGGGTTTTGTGTTTTCCTAATTGTAGCTGGGCGTGGGAGGTAAAAACTCATAAAGAGCTTACCGAGCAGGCCATCATTACTAATGCAAGTAAGCTAAATACATTATTAGTTAACCAATTAGGCTTAGAAGGAGGATTGGATGCTTCTATTAATGGGGGGACGCCAAAAGCATTAATGATCCAAGGAGGCGATAAGGAGGATGATGGGGCAAGACCGTTTGGGCATTTTCATGATCCTATTTCCAATGCTGGATTACGTCCTGGGCCTTTTGATTCTTCAATCAAATGGAGCCTTCAACCAATGGGAGAACAAAAGTGGTCGTGGAACGATGCCCGGGAGTATTATTCTAAAGCGCTGACCTCTGAAACCAAGGCAGAGCGGGATGAACAGTGGGGCAACACCTTCCGAGCCCTGGGACAGATTATGCACCTGATTCAAGATTCGGCCAATCCGGCCCACGTACGCAATGATCCCCATTTAGATTTATCCGAATTCATTGGCCTATTAGGAAGATTGGATGTGGATGGCCTCCACGACTACATGGCTCGCCAAACTGTTGCAGCCTATGTAGGAGGAGGGGAGATCAGTCCTGATTCTTCTTTGTTGGAAAGCGGACATCCCGATGGAAACCCGTTGGGCAATCTGTTTGATCACAACATATTTACCGGTAGTAATCCAGATGCAACGTTAGGTTCTAATGTGGGGGTGGCTGAGTATACTAATGCCAATTTCTTTAGCGATGACACCATTCCATTTCAGCCTTTGGCCAATTTTCCCTCATATAGTTATCCCAGTTTATCTGAATTAATTCCTGCTAATTCTCCCTTTCCTGCAGGCCGATCATATGTGACGTTATTACGACTAGGCTCGCCCAGTGATCCACGTGCCCGTGTCGCCAAATACACCGGGAACCAAGTTCTAGCGAAATTTGGCTTTGGATCGTTGCAATACGATCTGATTGGCCAGCTCCGGTTAGATGATGCTGTGTACGATGCCTATGCCTCACATCTCATCCCCCGCGCCGTGGGCTACTCCGCAGCTGTCTTGGACTATTTCTTTCGTGGAGATTTACGCATTCAGGGAAGCGGACAATGCTACGAACCTGAGTTGGATGCCACGCAGTTTTGGGTGGATTTTACTCCCGCCCATCCGTCCCACTATCAAGGCGGTCAAGGGTTTACCTTATATTTTCAAGATTCCAATGGGCTATGGGTAGCCGAGGATTTCATCCCGGTGCGGGAGGGATCGATGCGTCTGACCGGGGGATACACGGGGAGTCCCAGCACCGTGCGACTCGCCGTTGTGTATGATGGGCCCTTGGGGCCGGCCGGGGCCGTGGAGGCCCGAGGTATCGTGGCTAAAGCTCAGAAGATTACCGGGTTCATTGACCGCTGTTTGCAATAGCCAGATTTCCAGTGGTTTCATGTCTTTTGTTCGCTGGATTATTCCCCCTCCTTCTCAGTGGACAAGGTGTTACCCAACCAGACTATCACTCTAACACCACTCATTCGGGTTATGAAGGTGGGATCCCCCCTAGGTCTATAAAAGTGGAAGATGGTTCATTAATGTGTTTTGCTTGATCAAGAGCTCCTCCACTTTGGGGTGGGTAACAGGTGATGAAGGGCCATCGGCTGGTTTGACGCTGGAAAAAATGCTGTGGTACCGTGAATCCTGGTTTCTACCTAATCTCAGCCTTTTCACGAGAGGGTGTAGACAATGAGTCAATCAAACGATCTGAAGACGATTTTGAATAAGCTCCATTACTCTGACGATGCCAAGGTGGTTGAGCAGATTTCTGCCCAGACCAAATTGGTCATGTCCCGCATGAAGGGTATTCGCCGCAAGGTGGTGGTGATGAGCGGCAAAGGTGGTGTGGGGAAAAGCATGACCACCGTGAATTTGGCCCTGGCCTTGGCGCGGATGGATCAACGGGTGGGGTTGCTGGATGTGGATATTAACGGGCCGTGTGTGCCGCAAATGCTGGGGATGCGCGGGAAGGGTCTCTTGGATACCCCGGAGGGGGCGGTGCCGCCGACGGGTCCGTTCAATATCAAGGTCGCGTCGATGGATTTTCTCCTTCAAGAGAATGCTCCTGTTCGGTGGAAGGGGCCAATGGACCTGAGCCCGGTCTGGTTGGGGCTGACGGAAATGAATGTGATTCGGGAGTTTCTCTCCGATATGGTGTGGGGAGAATTGGATTATCTGTTGGCGGATCTGCCTCCTGGGGCAGCGGCGGATAAGCCTCCGCTGCTGGCCGGCCTCATTCCCGATTTAGCCGGGGCCGTGGTCGTGACCACGCCGTCCGAAGTGGCCTCGAATGTAGTGCAAAAGTCCATTGCGTATGCCCAGGAACTGGGGATTGAAATATTAGGGGTGGTAGAAAATATGAGCCAATACCGCTGTCCCTCTTGCGGGGAAGAAAATCCGTTGTTTGAAGGGGATACCGAGTCGATGTGTGAAGCATTGAACTTGCCGCTGTTAGGACGTGTGCCGTTTGATCGGAGTTTTGCCCGCACCTTTGATAAGGGGGAGCCGATTTTGGATGGATCACACCCTACGGTGGCGAAATATCAGGAGATTGCCAAAAAAGTGCATACCTTATTGGATTATCAACAGGTGTTAGCCGGGAAGAACGGGTAAACGCCTCGAAGGGATCGTTAGCTTCGGCTGGCGCTCAGAAGGGAATCGTTATGAAATTCGTCTGTCTCAAATGCGAAACGTATATGACCTTTGACAAGGTAGAAAAACCTGCTGAGGGCTCGCTGGGCGTCTTTTTTGAGTGCCCGTCTTGCCAGTCCCGGTTTTCCATGGTGACCAATCCCGGTGAAACGCAAATGGTGTCTTCGCTGGGCGTCCAATTGGGCGGGCGCACTGAGGCGCCTAAACCATTGGAAATGACTCGAGGTGGGCTTGAGGAAACTGTCTCGGCCGGTGCGGGGCAGATGGCGGCCTATTTAAATGAGAAAATTCAAGGGGGACAATCAGCGAGTGCTCCCGCGGCCACGAGTGCCTCTGGTGCCCCTTCGGAGGGAGGCGGGTGTCCATTCTCGGCGATGGTGGCGCAAATGGGGCTGACCTCCGGTGGAGCATCCGGGCCCACAGCGCCTGCGGGGCCACAACTCCTCTGGACGGCCGATGCTCAGGAAAAACTGGCGAAACTTCCCTCCTTCGTGCAGCCCATGGTCAAGAGCAGTGTGGAAACCTATGCCAGAAAAAACGGCTATACGACGGTGACCTTGCAGGTGATGGATGATTCCAAGAATGCCTCCACCGAGGGTATCAAATGGACCGCGGAAGCCCAGCAACGGTTGGATAATATCCCCGATTTTATTCGCCCCATGGCTAAGCGGGAAATTGAACGGTTGGTCAAAGAGCGGGGTCAGTCAGAAATTACCGCCCAGGTCATGGACGAAGCCAAAGACAAATTTATGAAGTTTATGTAAATCTCGATCTATATTTTCAGGTCTTGGTAAAAGGCGGCTCTCATATGAGAGCCGCCTTTTTTTATGCCAAGGATTGTGCAGGATTTAGCCCCCGCATGCCGGGCTTGTTACACTGTGTGCGGCCGTTGGGTGCAACGATTTTTTGTTTCGTCTCGAAGGACGAAACCGTGTAGGTATCCTTAAACTATCTAAATATTTTGGTCGAGCTGTCAGAGCATTTACTTGGTGTTCCTTAACAAAATAAAGAGCTATACTAGCCAGTATTTTCATTGGCCACTTAATTTAACCCAGTACGATTTGATCTGAAAATGACATTCCAAGAGCTTTCCCAGAAGTTGCCAAATGGTTTCCATGACGCCGAGTTGGTTCGTTTTGAGATGGATTATTTGAACCGTCGAATTACCTGCAATCTGTTGGTCTGGATTGGAGATATGGAAAATGAATCAGGCAGAGAAATGTATCGACCTGCCCGCCTAATCCTGGATGAAGTAGCATACTTGGCAATAGAGCCTCCCGATATTAGGTATAATTGGTTGGTACCAGGAGCCGTAGTGGTTGATACTGGTGAAGGCCACCCCCGAAAAGGGACATATTCGCTTCCAGATCCGCCACCGGGAACATCTGCAATTTGGTTTTACCTTAGGCAGACCAACTCCTTTCTAAACTTGGCAGTAGGTAATGCATTCCTTGAGTGGACTGGTCCTGAGGAAAATCGTGGAAAGGACAAAAAATAGTTGTTGGGGTCTACAGATTCGCCTTGGGCGCGGCTTTGCTGCGGAACCAAATTCGACTTTTCAGACTGCGCTTGTTCGAGCGGAGCGAGTTGCACAGCCACATAATTTGGTTCTGTGGCAAAGTCTCACCGGAGGGGCTACGCACGGGCGAAAATGGTTTTGGGTCCTTTTGCCGAAACAAAAGGACCTCGGCTGCCGGGCCGAGACCCGGCTATGAAAATTCCCTCCAATTCGCATACGGTTTTGCTCGGTAAATGGCTTCTACCGGATGTGGCAAGTTGACCCCGACATCTTTTAGGAACTTAGCCGTTCGTCTTAATGGCAGCCCGACGACTGCCGGATAATCTCCCTCGATTTTCTCAATCAAGTGGGCTCCCTTTCCTTGAATGGAATAGGCCCCGGCCTTCCCTAGGCTATCCTGGGTGTGAAGGTATGCTTCTAGAGTCTGATCGGAACAGTGTTTGATCCAAACCGTCACTGATTCCACAGCCACGCATTCAATACCCTTGGCCTCACTCACCAGCGCAACCCCTGTATGCACGATGTGACTCCGTCCACGAAGACGGGTGAGCATTGATCTGGCTTCTTGAAGATCTGCTGGTTTTCCAAGAATCTCTCCATCCAAGTCAATCACCGTGTCGCTGCCGATGACCAGGCTTGTGGGGTGGTGATGAGCGACAGAACGGGCCTTCACTAAGGCCAGCCGACCTACATGGTTAGCCGGAGTTTCATCGGGGAGGGCGTGTTCGTCAGCTGTGGGCGGGACTACGTGAAAGGGGAGGCCAAGCAGAGCGAGCAGGTCCTTTCGCCTGGGAGAAGTGGAAGCCAGGATGAGGCGAGGATGGGACATGTTAGGACGCGGCGATGGCGGTAGGGAGGCCGGTAACTTGGGTCTGCTGGTTGTGAGTGTGGTACTGGGTGATCAAATTCTCCACATCTTGAGTGGAGTGGGTGCGAACGAGTTGGGCGCGCATGGCGGCGGCATGGGGAAAGCCTGAGCAGTACCAGCCAAGGTGTTTACGCATGCGTACGAACCGCTCGGACCCATGGATTTGCTCAAAGAGAGACGCGTGTTCGACCATGATCTTGAATGTTTCTTCCAAGGATGGTGAGTGGGAGGACTCCCAATAGGATGTTCCAATCCCAAGGCTTTCCCGAAGATGGGAAATGCCGCGAAACACCCAAGGATTCCCCAGCGATCCGCGTCCGATGAGGACGCCGTTGACGCCTGACTCCCGAATTCGCGTGGCCGCCTCTCCCAGGTTCCGGATGTCCCCATTGCCCAAGACCAGGATGCGATGCGGCTGAATGAGGCTGGCTGCCCGTGCGATTGTCTCCCAGTCGGATTGCCCCTTATACATTTGCGAGAGGGTCCGTCCATGAATGGAAATGACTGCCGGTTTGCCTTGGATCAGGCATGCGCTCCAATCGTCGATCATGTTCCGATCGTACCCAATGCGAGTTTTGACCGAGAGGGGGATGGGTTTTCGAATGCGTGGGACTGCATGGTTGTGGTGGAGTTGGGCGATGGCTTCCAACGCCTTGGTTTTCAGCCCCGCTTGAGCCAAGGTTTGTCCGGCGGCCCAATCCTGAATCCCTTTTTGAGCCATGGTCATGAGTTCCAGCGCTAGGGTGGGCGTGCGTATGAGCCCGGCGCCGCTGCCTGAGGAAGCCACGTTTTTCGAAGGACAACCCATATTGATGTCCAGCCCATCAAACCCCAATTCACATACCACGTGAGCGGCTTGATAGAATAAGGCAGGATCTTTTCCATAGATTTGGGCGATGACGGGACGTTGAATCTCCGAATAACACAGGCTGTCGAGGGCTTTCAGTCTTCCCGAGCAGATGTCATGGACGTTGGTAAATTCGGTAAACGTGAGGTCTGGTTTCCCGTGCAGGGCCACGATATGGCGAAAGGCGGAATCAGTGACTCCATCCATTGGAGCCAAGCCGATCATGGGTTGCGGGATCTGTTGCCAAAAAGACGGTGATGTGGTTGGGTCAGGATTCATGGAGGATAGCTTGAGTTAAATGGTCTGTCTGCCGACAAGATATCTAGGTTATTGCACATTCGTTCAGGTTGTTCCCCATCCCACATCGAGATTCGAATTGGCGGGACTCTCTGGAGGGTGCCAGAGAATCATGTCTATGATCAATGGGTTTCATGAAATTGCAGGATAGGAACGGGTTCATTATGCCAAACAAACATTCTATCTCGTCGGCTTCTTCTCTGAAAGCCTCTCGTCGGGATATATCCGAGGCGTCCGGGAACGAAATTGATGAGATTGTACAAAAAGTTTCGGAACTCTGGACAGCACCGTCAGGTGATTTGCGGACGCTGTTGTTAAAGGAAATGGTCTCGAGTGTGCTGAAGTTGCATCATTCGGATATTGATGCCTTGGATATTAAGATCCTGCATCGGGCGTTAAAAGAACTTCGGTATGCGTTTCGAATCTTTGGAGAATATCGGGATGTGCGAAAGGTGAGCATTTTCGGGTCGGCGCGCACGCAATCCGATGATCCCAATTATCACCTGGCTTTCCGCTTAGGGCAGCTCCTTCGTGACAACGAGTATATGGTCATCACGGGCGGTGGGCCGGGCATTATGCAAGCGGGTAACGAGGGGGCTGGTCGTGATCATAGCTTCGGTGTCAATATTATGTTGCCGTTTGAACAGGCGCCGAATGCCCTGATTGCCGATGATAAGAAATCGATAAATCTGAAGTACTTTTTTACCAGGAAACTCCTCTTGGTGAAGGAGACCCACGCAGTCGCCGTGTTTCCTGGTGGGTTTGGAACGTTTGATGAGGCCTTTGAAGTTCTCACCTTGATCCAAACCGGAAAAACGCATCCGATGCCGGTGGTTCTGGTTGAGGCGGAAGGTGGTGATTACTGGAGTGGGATGCTGGATTTTTTACGTACCCGGTTTGTGGCACGTGGGCTGATTAGTCCTGCCG
>JACKFE010000001.1:0-952500 GCA_020632635.1 Nitrospiraceae bacterium | reverse complement strand
ATGGCCAGGGTGAATCCGCCGTAACAGGCGGAGAAGGCCCGAACCGGTGTTTGTTGCAAAAAGCTCGGATGAGCTGTGGGTAGGAGTGAAAGGCTAATCAAACCTCGTGATAGCTGGTTCTCCCCGAAATAGCTCTAGGGCTAGCCTCGTATGAACCGTGACGGAGGTAGAGTACTGGATGGGCTAGGGGTGTTCCCACACTACCGAACCCAACCAAACTCCGAATGCCGTTACTGGATGTACGGGAGTCAGACTATGGGTGCTAAGGTCCGTGGTCGAGAGGGAAACAGCCCAGACCGTCAGCTAAGGTCCCGAATCGTAAACTAAGTGGGAAAGGTTGTGGAAACGCTCAGACAGCCAGGAGGTTGGCTTAGAAGCAGCCATCCTTTAAAGAGTGCGTAATAGCTCACTGGTCGAGTGAGTCTGCGCCGAAAATGTAACGGGGCTCAAGTTTACAACCGAAGCTACGGGTTTTTTCGAAAGAAAAAGCGGTAGGGGAGCATTCTCTAGGAGTTGAAGGTTGACCGACAAGGACAGCTGGATCCTAGAGAAGAGATTATGCCGGCATAAGTAGCGATAAACGATGTGAGAATCATCGTCCCCGTAAACCTAAGGTTTCCTGGTCAATGTTCGTCAGATCAGGGTTAGTCGGTCCCTAAGGCGAGGCCGAAAGGCGTAGTCGATGGAAAACAGGTTAATATTCCTGTACCACCATAAGGGCGTTATCAGCGAAGGGGGGACGCAGGGGGGTAGGTGCCGCCGGGTCCCTGGAATACCCGGTCCAAGCGAGTAGGTGTGGTCCATAGGCAAATCCGTGGGCCTTTAACGCCGAGACGCGATGGGGAGGCCGAAAGGCCATAAACGGACTGATCCCGTACTGCCGAGAAAAGCCTCGTAGCGAGCAATTATGGTGTCCGTACCGCAAACCGACACAGGTAGGTGGGTGTAATACACTAAGGGGCGTGAGAGAACACTCCCTAAGGAACTCTGCAATTTAGCCCCGTAACTTCGGGAAAAGGGGTGCCTTGCTTAGGTGAGAAGATTTACTTTTCAAGCCGAACGAGGTCGCAGTGAAAAGGCTCTAGCGACTGTTTACCAAAAACACAGGACTCTGCTAACACGTAAGTGGAAGTATAGGGTCTGATGCCTGCCCGGTGCTGGAAGGTTAACTGGAGGGGTTAGCCGCAAGGCGAAGCTCCGAAGGGAAGCCCCAGTAAACGGCGGCCGTAACTATAACGGTCCTAAGGTAGCGAAATTCCTTGTCGGGTAAGTTCCGACCTGCATGAATGGCATAACGACTGGAGCGCTGTCTCGGGGAGTGACTCAGCGAACTTGTTGTTCCGGTGAAGAAGCCGGGTGCCCGCAACTAGACGGAAAGACCCTGTGCACCTTCACTACAACTTGACATTGGGTGTTGGGCGAATATGTGTAGGATAGGTGGGAGGCTTTGAAGCGGGAGCGCTAGCTTTCGTGGAGCCAACCTTGAAATACCACCCTTATTTTTCTGATATTCTAACCTGACCCTGTCATCCAGGGTAGGGACATTGTCTGGTGGGTAGTTTGACTGGGGCGGTCGCCTCCAAAAAGGTATCGGAGGCGCCCAAAGGTTCCCTCAGGCTGGTCGGCAATCAGCCGTTGAGTGTAAAGGCAAAAGGGAGCTTGACTGTGAGACGGACGCGTCGAGCAGGGACGAAAGTCGGGCTTAGTGATCCGGTGGTTCTGCGTGGAAGGGCCATCGCTCAACGGATAAAAGGTACGCCGGGGATAACAGGCTGATCTCCCCCAAGAGTTCACATCGACGGGGAGGTTTGGCACCTCGATGTCGACTCATCGCATCCTGGGGCTGAAGCCGGTCCCAAGGGTCGGGCTGTTCGCCCGTTAAAGCGGTACGAGAGTTGGGTTCAGAACGTCGTGAGACAGTTCGGTCCCTATCTGTTGTGGGCGTAGGTGATTTGAGAGGGCCTGTCTCTAGTACGAGAGGACTGAGATGGACGGACCGCTAGTGTGCCGGTTGTCGCGCCAGCGGCAGTGCCGGGTAGCTATGTCCGGTTTAGATAACCGCTGAAAGCATCTAAGCGGGAAGCTAGCCTCAAGATTAGATCACCCGGAGGGTAACCTCCCTAAAGGCCACTTGTAGACTACGAGTTTGATAGGCTGGATGTGGAAGAGCTGTAAGGCTTGAAGCTAACCAGTACTAATCGGCCGTGCGACTTAACAACATTTGTTCTTGATAGACATGGTCTAAAAAAGTGGGTAAATATTGAACTGAAATAATTGCTATAAATTTCAATCGGTATTTTTAGAGCTCACTTATAGAGATTCTCGGTGACCTTACCGGAGGGGCACCACCCGTTCCCATTCCGAACACGGAAGTTAAGCCCTCCAGGGCCGATGTTACTGCAGTCGTGAGGCTGTGGGAAAGTAGGTAGTTGCCGGGATTAAAACGAAAAGCCCAGGGATAAAATCCCTGGGCTTTTCTATTTCCACCAAAAAATCAAATATTAAATAAATGTATTCGCTATTTTTTTGTTCCTGCCAAACCAGGAAAACATTCAGAATATGCAGAATGAGGACGGTGGATGGCATCATAAAGCGTTTCAAATGTGGGTATTGTTTCTGTAATTTTCGAACGAATTAATTCGTTTTTAACGGAGCTCAGGGGGCTAACTAAGTATAGTCGACCACCATGTGAGCCAAAAAATTCATAGGCAAAAAGAAAAAGATTTACGATTTTTGGATCTAAAAAATACACTGGAGTCAAGTTCACAATGATTTCTTGTTTTCCCTGTCCATGAAGTTCTTCCACTGTTTGTAAGAATTGGTTAGTATCCCCTTCATCGAAACGGCCATAACATTCCAAAATGGTAAATCCGTTGCGATCCCTTTGTTCGTAATACATATTTTTATCCTCTATCCACAAAAGAATTAAACAGATTCAATTATTCTTCGGATAATGGAAAGAAAAAATGAATACTGGGCACGGTCAATTTAGTCTACTTTTTAATTTTCAACAGGGAGGTAGTCTCCGGTGAAGACAAAAAAATCTGGAGTTTTATTTAAATCCGCTCTATCTCTTATCCCAGGTGGAGTGAATAGCCCTGTTCGGGCTTTTAAGTCGGTAGGCGGAACTCCTCTTTTTATGAAAAGGGCAAAAGGGGCGGTTGTAGAAGATGTGGATGGGAACCAATTGTTGGATTATGTCCTATCTTGGGGGCCTATGATATTAGGCCATGCCCCTCCAAGCGTCCTTAAGGCTATTACTGGAGCTATTAAGCAAGGAACAAGCTTTGGGGCTCCTTGTGAGGGGGAAGTTGAGTTGGCCAAACTCATAGTTCAATCCGTCCCATCAATGGAGCAAGTTCGGTTGGTCAATTCAGGCACGGAGGCCGTGATGAGTGCCATTAGGTTGGCGAGGGGGTACGCCAAGCGTGATGCTATCTTAAAATTTGAAGGGTGCTACCATGGGCATGCCGATCATTTATTAGTGAAGGCTGGGTCAGGAGTGGCAACTCTTGGAATACCGGATAGCCCTGGAGTCCCCGAGTCATTTGCTCGTCAGACATTAACTGCCCCGTATAATAATTTTAAGGCAACAGAAAAACTCATTCATAAACATGCTCAGAATTTAGCCGCCATCATTGTTGAACCGGTGGCGGGGAATATGGGAGTGGTGTTGCCTCACGAGGAATTTTTACCATGGCTCAGAATGATCACCAAAAAATATGAAATTCTTCTTATTTTTGATGAAGTCATCACTGGGTTTCGCGTGCATTTGGGAGGGGCACAGGCCCGGTTTAATGTTCAGCCAGACCTTACTTGTTTAGGGAAAATTATCGGTGGTGGTCTACCCATTGGGGCATATGGAGGGAAAAAAGAAATCATGCAAATGGTTGCACCGGCTGGTCCCGTTTATCAGGCTGGAACATTATCGGGGAATCCCGTGGCAGTTGCAGCAGGAATAGAGACCATACGCCAGCTCAAAAAGCCGGGTGTCTATAAGGAATTGGAACAAAAGTCTCAACAATTGGCGGAGGGATTAGGAGATGCGGCCAAAAAGTCAGGGATTCCTTATTTTCAAACACGCGTAGGATCTATGTTGGGGGGATTTTTCACTGAAGGTCCTGTCACAGATTACGAAAGTGCGAAAAAATCGGATACGGCACGGTATGCCAAATTCTTCCATCGCATGTTAGAGCGGGGAACCTATTTTGCTCCTTCACAATTCGAGGCAGCGTTCCTTTCCACAACGCATACGCGTTCTCAGATCCGTCAAACGATTTCGGCGGCGTGTGACGTATTCGCATCATTGTAAGAAGTGGGGTTCTCCTTTTCAGTGTCGATTCTCCATGAAGGGCACTACCCATTGCCCTCATATGGGAGTTCTCATTCCATGATACTAATTCATCGACCCTTTGCAGTCTTTGGCGAACTCTATTTTTAAAAGTCCGAGCTGTTGGATTTGTTAAATGTTAGAGAGAATTTTTTTCAACGGTAAGACTGAAGTTTTTATGAAACCAATTAAATATGAAGGCATTTAACGCAGATTGCCAGTCAAATGGACCAGGGGGCATAATTAAAGAGTTGGTCTATTGGAGGGATGTGGCGTGAAATTTCTGAACCTAGAGGAGAGTGAAAAAACTCTGTTTGGAGGAGCCGCAATTATTTCCGCCCGGATGCAGGACCCATCCATTTTAGATATGTTCCATCACCAAGGAGAATGGCCATGAAAACCGCGACTCTCCCAGAACAATTGATTGAACCCGTCCAACGCTTTGTTGCCAAACCCCAAAAAATGTTGATTGCCGGGAAATGGATTAATGCCCAATCAGGCAAAACCTTTCCCGTTTTTAATCCTGCGACCGGAGAGGCCATGGCTGAGGTTGCCGAAGGGGACCAAGCGGATATCGACTTGGCCGTACGGGCGGCCAGGCAGGCGTTTGACCATGGTCCCTGGCGGAAAATGACCCCTTCCGATAGAGGAAAGCTTATCTGGCGTTTAGCGGACATGCTTGAATCCAATCGTGAAGAGTTTGCACAATTAGAATCGCTTGATAATGGGAAACCTCTAACGATCGCACGGGCTGCTGATATTCCTTTGGCAGTGGATCTATTCAGATATATGGCTGGCTGGGCGACCAAAATTGAAGGGAGTACGATCCCGATTTCCGTACCGTATTTGCCCGGGGCGCAGTTCCTGGCCTATACGCTTCGTGAGCCGGTCGGCGTTGTAGGCCAAATTATTCCCTGGAATTTTCCTCTCCTCATGGCGGCCTGGAAACTCGGACCCGCTTTGGCCGTGGGATGTACTGTAGTTGTGAAACCAGCCGAACAAACCCCTTTGTCCGCCCTGCGTTTGGGGGAACTCATTATGGAAGCAGGGTTCCCCGAAGGAGTCGTCAACATTGTCCCCGGTTATGGAGAAACCGCCGGTGGAGCGCTGGCAGCTCATCCACATGTGGATAAAGTGGCGTTTACGGGATCGACTGAGGTGGGCAAATTAATCGTCAACGCTGCCGCAGGAAATCTGAAGAAAGTCACACTGGAACTTGGTGGAAAATCCCCGAGTGTGGTGTTGCCTGATGCCGACCTGGATTCGGGTATTCCAGGGGTGGCGAGTGCCATATTTTTTAATCATGGCCAATGTTGCTGCGCAGGGTCACGACTGTACGTGGAAAAAACCATTTTTGACAAAGTCATCGCTGGCGTGGCTGATCAGGCCAGGCAGATCAAACTCGGTCCTGGACTGGACCCTGCTACTCAGATGGGACCTCTGGTCTCAGATGAACAACAACGCCGGGTCTTAGGATATTTGGAATCGGGAATGGCGGAAGGGGCCGAAGCGGTGACCGGCGGGAAGCGATTGGGGGATAAAGGCTATTTTGTGGAGCCGACCGTCTTGGTCAAGACTCACTCATCCATGAAAGTCATCCAAGAGGAAATTTTCGGTCCAGTGGTCTGTGCCGAACCGTTTACGAACGTGGAAGAGGTCATCGCCAAAGCCAATGACAGTATTTACGGTTTAGCGTCAGCGATTTGGACGCAAGATATTAATAAGGCCCATCGATTGGCTGCTCAATTACGCGCGGGAACCGTCTGGATCAATTGCCATAACATTTTCGACGCGTCACTGCCGTTTGGTGGGTACAAGCAGTCCGGTTGGGGACGTGAGATGGGGCACGAAGCATTGGATCTCTATACGGAAGTGAAGTCGGTTTGCGCAAAGTTAAGTTGAGAAAAGGGTAATGATGTCGTCTGGATGAGAAGAGCCTATGAAAACTTCAGTGGAGTTTTCATAGGTGAAAGAAATTGGGTGTTATTCATCGTCGTCATCTTCGTCTTCAGCTTCGAGGGCTGCTTGCCTGGCTTGCTCTTCCATGGCGTTATGAATCAGCATCCGAATGAACATCGAGATGACCGACCCTTTTTCTAAAGTTCCGCCCGGGGGAATGGCAATTCGCCCCTCTTCCACCATTTTATCCAGCCATTTCTTTTGGTCAGGCGTGAGATGGATGGGAACTTCTACCAGTGGGACTTTCCCGAATATATCCATTGAAACCGGCCTCCTTAATTCGTTTATCTAGCAAAATCTGCTTTACAGGTTAGAGAAAGTCGCATATCCCAATTAAATATCCGTACGACTCTTCAACGATAAAAGCACGCGCCCTTTTGGTTTGTCAATGAAAGAATCCCGATGTGCTGTACAGAACAGACCCGACTCAAGGATCAACGGAATAAAGTGGACCTTGGCGAAAATTTTCAGGTTAGATCGAGGACATCTGCCATGGAATATAATCCAGGTGGCTTATTGACCACCCAAGCGGCAGCGCGGAGGGCGCCACGGGCAAAGGTGTCTCGAGTATGAGCGCGATGAGTGATTTCAATGCGTTCTCCTGGGCCACCAAATAGGATGGTATGGTCACCGACGATATCGCCGGCCCGAATGGTCTGCATTCCAATTTCTCGAGTTTTTCGTTCTCCTGTAATGCCGTGCCTGGCATAGACCCCTACCTCTTTTAGATCCCATTGCATGCCTTCGGCTAAGGCTTCGGCCAATCTGAGAGCCGTTCCGCTTGGAGCATCTTTTTTCTTGTTATGGTGCGCTTCAATGACTTCGATATTGTAGGGCTCTCCCAAGGATTTGGCGATTTTCCCAACCGTACTGATCAGAACATTTATGCCAACGCTCATGTTAGGAGAAAACACGCACGGAATTTGAGCCGCTAACAGCTTGAGTCTTGCAAGTTCCTCCTCAGAAAATCCTGTTGTGCCGATGACCATGGCCTTAGAGGCAGAGGCAACTTGTTGAAGGGTGGTTAAACAGGAAGCGGGTCCGGTGAAGTCAATCACGACGTCACTCTTTGGAAGGCAAGAACCCAGGTCGTCAGTGAGAGGGATGTTGACTCGCCCAATTTGGGCGACTTCACCTACATCGTTCCCTAAAGCTGGATGGCCTTTCATTTCAATAGCCCCCGCCAAAGTTAATCCTTCTGTTTCCTGAGCTAAGGCCACAAGCCTTTTCCCCATCCGCCCTGCTGCGCCTGTGATGATTGTTCTGACTGCGTTGTTCATACTGACAAGACTCCTGCTTCTTGCAACGCTCCTTTGAGTTTAGAGCGGAATTCTTGAGCCAATGGCGTAAGCGGTAATCTCACTTCATCCATGCCTTTACCCATCATAGCCAATGCGGCTTTCACTGGAATAGGATTGGTTTCCAAAAAGAGAGCGTTGAACAAAGGAGTCAGTTTGTAATGGAGCATGCGAGCCTTCTCAAAATCACCGGTAAGAGCGGCCGTCACCATGGCAGCCATATCCTTGGGGGCTACATTGGCCGTGACTGTAATTACCCCTTTCCCTCCAATCGCCATCATGGGAAGAGTGAGCGCATCGTCCCCAGATAGGACGAGAAACCCCGGTTTGCTCTGTTGAATAATATCTGAAACCTGTTGTAGTGATCCGCTTCCCTCTTTGATGCCAACAATGGTTTCAATGTGTGAAAGCCGTGCGACGGTAGCCGGAACCATGTTAACGCTGGTTCGACCGGGAATGTTGTATAGGATTAGCGGGAGATCCACGGCCTTAGCTACTGTTTCAAAGTGTCGATACAGGCCTTCCTGTGGTGGTTTGTTGTAATAAGGGGTAATCAAGAGGGCACCGTCCACTCCGGCCCCTTTCGCATGTTTGGTGAAGGCCACGGCTTCATCTGTAGAATTCGAGCCGGTTCCCGCAATGACCGGAACCCGTTTATTGACCATTTCAACGGTCGCCGCGATTACTCGTTCATGCTCTTGAGGGCTTAACGTGGCCGATTCTCCGGTGGTGCCGCAAGGGACAATACCGTGTGTGCCTTGAGCGATTTGAAATTCAACAAGATCGGCCATGCCTTTTTCGTCAAACTTTCCCTTAGAAAACGGGGTTACAATGGCAACATAAGAACCGGAAAACATAGCGTGTACCTCAAAATAAAAAAACGAAACTGCCCTGAACAGAGGACTTGATGGTTGAGAGGAGTCTATGATTCATGCCAACACTTCGGGAATCGATTCTCCTCGAATGAGATCCTCATAACTTTCCCGTTGGCGAATGATCATGATGGCTTGCCCTTTGATCAGGACCTCAGGGACCCTGGGCCGGGAATTGTAGTTGGAGGACATCGTGAAGCCATAGGCTCCAGCGCTCATGACGGCGAGTAGGTCGCCCTGTTTGAGCTGTCCCATTTTTCGATCTTTCGCTAAAAAATCCCCCGATTCACAGATGGGACCCACGACATCGACCGCATTCACAGGAGCCGATTCATCCTTGAGGACCGGTAAAATATCATGATGGGCGTCATACAAACTTGGGCGAAGCAAGTCATTCATGGCTGCGTCAACGATGACAAAGCGTTTGGTTTCGGCCTCTTTATTGTATAAGACTTTGGTTACCAGAATGCCAGCATTGCCGACTATTGATCGTCCGGGTTCCATAATCAAATGACAATTCACCGTGGCCAATAAGGGAGAAATAGCGGCCGCCAAATCCTTCGGGTGTGGAGGTGTTTCATCCGAGTAGGTAATACCCAACCCCCCGCCGATATTCAGGTATTGAATGTTGAATCCTTTGGTTTGCAGGACGCCGATCAATTCAAGAATTTTTTTCAAAGCGTCCACAAAGGGATTAATTTTTGTCAGTTGAGAGCCAATATGCTTATGAACCCCGACGACGTCGATATGTGGAAGTTGTTGAGCAATGTCAAATTCTTCAAGAGCCCGATCCGCTCGAATGCCAAATTTGCTTTTCTTGAGACCAGTAGAAATGTAGGGATGTGTTTGAGGATCAATGTCGGGATTAATGCGCAAGGCGACTCTCGCTCGCATGCCCAACGAGCCGGCGACTTCATTAATGTGGAGTAACTCACCGGGGGACTCGACGTTGAACATGAGAATATTTGATTTCAATGCAAATTGGATTTCTTCTGCGGATTTCCCCACTCCCGCAAACACCATTTTTTGAGGAGGTACCCCAGCTTTTAAGGCACGAAATAATTCACCTCCTGACACGATATCTGCTCCACAGCCTTCTCGTGCCAATACGCGTAACACAGCCAAATTGGAATTCGCTTTCATGGCAAAGGCGACAAGATGTGGAATGTTTTTGAAGGCATCCTCGAAGGCGAGAAAATGGCGGAGAAGAGTCCGGTGACTGTAGATATAACAAGGGGAGCCTACTTGCTGGACGATTTCTCGTACCGGTACGTCTTCACAAAATAATTCATTTCCTCTGTATTCAAAATCATGCATGATGTGGAACCTCATCAAAAATTTCCCAATCGCCGACCGACACCTCGGAAACGGCCGATTGAAAAGCTTCTTTTAATTTTCGATAACGTAATTTCGCATAAGGAGTGATTGCTTTCAGCAGGTCTCCATCCACAAGTGTCTGGATGGCCTTGGGGGTGGCCTGCTTCACATGTTCGAAATTCACAACGATATCCATTTTGGCATCCCGTGCCGCTAACGTAATCCGGTTCAATAATTCTTGGGCATTTAAATGGTCTAAGCTGCCTTCAAGTTCGATGATAAGGGCAGAAAACGCATCATGGCGGCGAGCTTTCACTTTCAGGAAAAGCTCTTGTGCTTTAGGCAGGCCATGAGGGTTTTCAAGCAAGGCATTGGGAATGAGGTGAGATGTTTCAAATGTTGGCAGTTTGCCTTGTAAATTCTTTAAGACCTTGGCAAGAGGCGAAAGGCTTCCTTGAGGAGTCGAACGGGAAATCAGTTTCCGGAATTGCCAGTTCATTTCTAATCTGGGAATGAATCGTTGACTGGTATGGCTGATCCGTTTCCAGATTGAAGCCCAGGAATACATTTGGTGGTTTGCCCAGAAAAATCCTTCCTGTAACTGTTCGGCGGTCATCCGTTTAGGATGAAACACGACATGTTTACCGTCATATTTTGACCAATCTTGGTCAAAGAGGCGGTCTTCTTGCTTATAGCGTTCAAAGAGGGCTGTGCCGGGTAAGGGAGTCAAGACATTGAAATAGGCCAATTCAACTTTATTGCGAATCAGGAAATCCACGGCGGTTTCGAAGACGGATTCATCGTCATTGTCGAATCCAAAAACCAACCCGGGGTTTACCATAATGCCGTGATCGTGAAACATGGTAATTTGATGCTCGAATTTGCGAACCTGGTTGAACCCCTTGTTGGTTTCGTCCAGGGAATCCTCGGACAGCGACTCCATACCGACGAACACTGATACACAACCGCTCTCTGCCGCCAATTGAACCATTTCAGGGTCGTCGCCCAGGAACAGAGTCGATTGGCATCCCCATTTAATGTTCAATGATTTCAGAGCTTCCCATAACTCACGGCAATAGGCTCGGTGGCTATTGTGGAGATCGTCCACAAAGGCCACAATGGAACCTTCTTCCAGACCGACCCAAATACGGAGAGAGGTTGTTAAGGCATTCCACAGGGACCCGCGAGTCATGCGGTCAATGATGTCGGAACGCAACCATTCTTTTGCTCTGGTCAGTTCTTCAATGACCTCAGGAATTGGACGGCGACGGGTTGTTTTTCCGTTAAAAGGGGATACGCTGCAAAACTCGCAATCAAAATGGCATCCTCGTGTGGTGAATGTACACAGTCGTGTCATATAAGAATCTGGATTCAAGAGGGAAATCCGCGGCTGTTGATAATTGTTGAGTGTGGGGAACTGATCCATCCGATAGATTCGCCTTAGATGCCCGGACTCAATATCCGCTACAACTTGAGGCCAGAGATCCTCCGCTTCCCCGCAGACAATGGCGTCAGCGTGTTGTAGAGCTTCCTCCGGACAATAGGTCGGATGCACGCCTCCCAAAATCACCATCTTGCCCCGTTTGCGGAATTCTGCAGATATTTCATATGCCCGTGGGGCATAACAGGTCATGACGGACACGCCGACGACATCACAGGGCGTTTCAAAGTCGATATTTTGAACGGCTTCATCGATCAGTTGCACTTCCCAATGTGGAGGGGTATAGGCGGCAATGACTGGGAGGCTGAGTTTGGGGAACCAGATGGAACGACGTTCGCTCGCTGTCATTCGATAGGGGTTCTCTCGCGGATACGGATCTAGCAATAGAAGCTTAGGATGGATGCCGACCTGACAGGTTGATGGATTCATGGGTCTGATCCCTCAAGAAGATTCCTGAGATTTGCAAGAGCAGAGTATTCTACCTGTGGAGAACGAGGATGAACAAATCTTTTTTAGGCCGCATGGTAATCAACGAACCCCAATTGGATAAAGGGGTGGTAATTCTTCTGGTTGTTCGGTGATCGGAATGGGTTCTTCCGTTAATGGTTCTCCGGGTTCTGTCTGGGCTTTCTGTCCCTGCTTCCGGATTTTGGCTTCGATCCCTACATCCTCTGGAGGAATGGGTTTGCCAACCGCTCCGCATCCCAAACTCAAACTCATAACCATGCCATAGGCTAAACATACTCGGACATTACAGCCTAGAGATTTTCGGTATGGAGAATGAATCGAATGTTTCTGATCGTTCATCGCGACCGTACTGTCCGTTTGGACTTTCCGATTTCCTTCTTTAACGTAGAGGTCCATCGTATAAGCTGGTAAGCTACCTGATTGGTGGCCGTTCCGCCGATGAGATTTTTTCGATCGATTGCGGCTTGTGGTGTTAGGACGTGTAGGGCGTCGGCCCCAAACGCGGCCGAAAATTTTCTGAGGTCTGCTGCGGTCAGTTGAGCCAAGTCTTTCCCGGTGGATAGGCAATCGGCGACCAAGCGGCCTACAATATGATGGGATTCACGGAACGGGACACCTTTCAGAACCAGGTAGTCGGCCAATTCAGTAGCCAATAAAAATCCATGGCCAACGGATTCGGCCATGGCGGGTTCAGAGATCGTGAGTTGTGCGATCAGTTCCGCATAAATTTTCAGGGAGGCTGTGACCGTTTCTATTGTATCAAACAACGGTACTTTGTCTTCTTGAAGATCCCGGTTGTAGCTGAGCGGTAATCCCTTCAAGGTGGTTAGGACACCGATTAAATGTCCATACACCCGGCCGGTTTTACCTCGGACCAATTCCGGAATGTCAGGGTTTTTCTTTTGCGGCATCATGCTGCTGCCGGTACAGAATCCATCCGGAAGGTTAGCGAAGCGAAATTCTTGAGAAGCCCACAGAATGAGTTCCTCGCTCAGGCGAGACAAGTGCATCATGATGATGGCGCACCCATTCAATACTTCCAGCACATAGTCCCGGTCCGAGACGCCATCCAAACTATTTTCCGTAATTTTCGGAAATTTCAATAAAGAGGCGGTGTAGGTTCGGTCGAGAGGATAGTTCGTCCCTGCTAATGCGCCGGATCCCAACGGCATAGTATTTATTCGACTCAGGGCGTCCTGGAGCCGTTCCTTATCCCGTTGGAGCATTTCGACATAGGCCAGGGCGTGATGGGCGAAAAGCACCGGTTGGGCACGTTGGAGATGAGTATATCCCGGCATGATAACGCGTTGATATCGCTTGGCGACTAATAAAAAGGAGTGCTGCAGAGTGGTAAGGTCTTGGGTCAGACTCTGTACGGCATCTCGTAAATAGAGTCGGAGGTCAAGGGTGACCTGGTCGTTCCGACTCCGGCCGGTGTGTAACTTTCCTCCAATCGGACCGATGATTTGGGTCAATCGCCGTTCAATGCTCATATGAACGTCTTCATCCTCGGATCGCCATTGATGTTTCCCGGATTCAATTTCCTTCTGAACCTGGATGAGGCCTCCAATAATCAACCGGCACTCTTTTTTTGAGATAATCTTGGCTCGCTCAAGAGTACGACAATGAGCGATACTTCCTTGGATGTCATACGGATACAGTCGGCGATCAAAGTCAACGGAAGCTGTAAATTGCTCAACTAACAGATTGGTGTTCTCCTGAAATCGTCCTCCCCAGAGCTTTTTCCCCTGACCAGTCAAAGAAGTTGAGGGATGCGAGGATTTGAGAAATGATGATTTTGGGGCAGTTCGTGTACGGGGCGTTTTCATCAGAAAATACCGTTATCAGACATGATTAATGGGAGTTCTGATGGATGGCATGCCGAGTGGCCAATCGTAAGGCTTGAAGTTGAATAAAGCCGCCGGCGTCTTTCTGGTTGTATCCGGTACCCGTTTCAAAAGTGGCGATATGTTGCTGATAAAGGGACCGGGGTGATTTTCGACCGAGTACGAGGCAATTCCCTTTGTAAAGTTGGAGGCGAACAGTTCCGGTGACATCCTGCTGGATTTGATCGAAGGCTGTTTGTAACATAATCCGTTCCGGAGAAAACCAAAATCCATTATAAATCAGTTCGGCGTATCTTGGCATGAGACCATCTCGAAGATGCATGACTTCCCGATCCAACGTCAGGGACTCCACGGCGCGGCGGGCAATATGCAAGATGGTCCCACCGGGTGTCTCATAGACCCCACGAGATTTCATTCCGACAAAACGGTTTTCGACCAAGTCGACTCGGCCGACTCCATGTTTCCCACCGATTTGATTGAGTCGAGCCAGTAATTTTGCCGGGCTCAAGGGTTTCCCATTGATCGCTATGGGGTTTCCCTTTTCAAAATCCAGGGTCAGGGTTTGAGGGGTCGAAGGAGCGTCCTGCGGCGATACCGTCATGCGAAACATGGATGAAGGAGGTGAAACCCATGGGTCTTCCAGTACTCCACCTTCATAGCTGATATGGAATAAATTGAGGTCCATGCTGTAGGGTTTGGCTTTGGTGACGGGAATAGGAATACGATGAGTCTCAGCGTAATTCATGAGATCTTCTCGGGAAGCCATGGACCATTCCCGCCAGGGGGCGATGACTTGGAGCGTGGGGTCCAAGGCTGCGAACGTCAGTTCGAACCGAACCTGGTCATTGCCCTTTCCGGTGGCCCCATGACTGACGTAGGCCGCCTTCTCCTTTTTTGCCAATTCGGCTTGACGTTTAGCAATTAAAGGGCGGGCAATAGACGTTCCCAGCAAATAGGAGCTTTCATAAACGGCATTTCCCCGCAGCATGGGAAATACATAATCTGAGACAAATTCCTCCCGGAGATCTTCCACATAGACTTTGCTGGCTCCCACCCTTATGGCTTTTTGCCGGATGGCGCGAAGATCTTCTCCTTGCCCAAGATCTGCACAAAATGCAATGACATCGCAATCTCGATCCTCTCGAAGCCATCGAAGGATGACGGATGTGTCTAATCCCCCGGAGTAGGCCAGCACGACCTTGGGTTTAGCAGAAGGCCGGCGTTGAGAAGAGGATTTTTTTGTGGTCCGCTGAGTTTTTGACCGGTAATTCATCGATTGTGTCTTCCTAACCATTCCATAAGAATGGCCTTTTGAATGTGGAGTCGATTTTCAGCCTGCTCCAACACCACTGACTGAGGGCCTTCGAGCACATCCGCGGTAATTTCTTCTCCTCGGTGGGCAGGGAGGCAATGCATGACAATGGCATTGGGTTTGGCGGCTTTCATGAGTTGGTGGTTCACTTGATATGGGGCCAATGCCGCCATTCGGGGTTGTTGTTCAGATTCTTGTCCCATGCTGATCCAGACGTCGGTGTAAATGACATCGGCATTCTTCGCGGCATGGCATGGATCTGGGGTGACAGAAATTACCGCACCGGTTTGTGAGCCGTCTTCTTGAGCCTTCTTGACCAAGAGAGGATCTGGCTCGTATCCAGGCGGACAACCAACCGAGACGTGCATGCCTAATTTGGCCCCAATTTCAATGAGCGAATGGGAAATATTATTGCCGTCTCCGATGTAAGCCAGCTTGAGGCCTTTAATCTTGCCTTTGTACTCCTGAATCGTTTGAGCATCAGCCAAGGCCTGACAGGGATGGCAGTAGTCGGTAAGTCCGTTGATGATAGGGATAGTGGTGTGGCGCCCCCACTCTTCCAGTGAGGATTGTTCAAACGTACGAACAACCAATCCATCGAGATATCGCGTGAGTACTTTGGCGGTATCGGCCAGGCTTTCGCCTCGACTGAGTTGAATCTTTTCCGAAGCCAAAAACAAGGCCTGGCCCCCCAATTGATTCATGCCCGCCTCAAAGGAGACACGTGTTCGGGTTGACGGTTTTTCAAAAATCAGCCCCAATGTTTTCCCTTTGAGTGGAGCAATCACCCTTCCTTTTTTATGTTCGGATTTTAGTTTTTTGGCCAATTGCAAAAGTGAGAGAATTTTGGGTCCCGGTATATCCGAGATCGTGAGTAGGTCTTTCGGCACGGTTGTGCCCTTAGAGCGCGAGTTCGAGTGTGGTCGTAATTTTCGTTGAACGTTCTGTCGCGCAGCCATGCATTTAGCTCCGAGCCGATAGGACAATGGAAAGAACAGACAGGAGACGATCTATTTGCGTGGGAGTCATGATAAGCGGGGGGACAAATCGTAGGACTTTTCCCATTGTGCAATTGATCAACACTCGATGATCCAAACATTCAAGGACGAGGGGTTTCCCGTCGATCCGTAATTCCAATCCTTGCAACAGGCCCATCCCACGTGCATGGGAAACGCATGAATACTGTTCTGCCAGGGTAGATAGCCCCTTGGCCAAATAGTCTCCAATCATCCGGCCGTGCTCTAATTTCCCGCCATCCATTAGTATGTCCAGTACTTTTAAGGCCGCAGCACAGGCCAGGGGGTTTCCCCCAAATGTAGAGGCATGTGTCCCAGGCTCAAATCCTGTGGCAATATCCTTGGTGGCCAGACAGGCTCCTATGGGAATTCCCCCGCCGAGTCCTTTGGCCAAAGTCATAATATCTGGTTCAATGTCAAAGTGTTGATAGGCGAACATCGTTCCGGTTCGCCCCATCCCTGTTTGTACTTCATCGAAGATGAGTACGATGTCATGACGGGTACAAAGTTCCCGGACCGCTTTCAGATAACCAGCATCAGGGACCACCACCCCTCCCTCCGCTTGGATGGGTTCGAGCATAATCGCAGCTGTATTTGCTGTAATATGCGCCTCTAGCGCCTCCAGGTTATTAAATGGCACATAATGAAAACCCGGAACCAATGGGGCAAACCCTTCATGAAGTTTGGGTTGGCCCGTTGCGGTGAGGCTTGCCAAGGTTCTCCCATGAAAGGAATTGACCATGGTGAGGATTTCGATTCGTTCTGGTCCGAAACGTTTGCTGGCATACCGTCTGGCTAATTTAATAGCTGCCTCATTGGCCTCAGCTCCGCTATTACAGAAAAAGACCTTATCCGCAAAAGATAGTTCGACAAGGCGTTTAGCCAGTAGGCTTTGGGGCTCGGTATAAAAGAGATTTGATGTATGGATTAATTGCCGGGCTTGTTTGGTAATGGCTTCAACCAGATCTGGGTGGGAGTGGCCTAAGATATTGACGGCAATCCCAGCCACACAATCTAAATATTCTCTGCCTTCAGCATCATACACCAGACATCCTTTTCCCTTGACCAATGATATGGGCAGGCGGGTATAGGTGTTCATTAAGAATTGGTCCGACATTTGTTGTAATTCCGGCGTCAGCATATGATCTAAACCCCGCGTGAATGCAGGCGAATCTAGCACAGGGTCACTTCTGTCTGCAATAAAATTGAAAAAGGAAAAGCTCAGGAGAGTACTGCTGTGCGACCTCTGATGATGAGAATGAACGTGCCCCATTAGAACGGGGCACGGAGTAGCCATTAATTATTGCATGGAAGCAGGAGAATTCTGTCGTCGCAGATCGTAGGCCAATCCCAGTTTACTAAGGGTCCAGATCAACCATTTTGACGGATCAAAATTATACCAGCGCGGCCCATTTCGGTAATCGCTTTGGTAGGTGTGATGGTAGTTATGATATCCCTCTCCAAAGGTAAGTAGGGAGATGAACCAACTATCCCGGCTGGAGTCAGCTGTTCCATGTGGTTGGTTTCCCCAAATATGACAAATGGAATTGATGAAAAATGTGGAGTTGAGGACTAAAAATGTTCGAGCCAGTCCGGCCAATAAAAAACATCCTAGCCCTCCAATCCATCCGTTATACAGAAATCCTACAACAAAAGGCAGTGCGAGACCCGAGAGGACAATCGCCAGATAATTATTATGCTGCCACATGATCAATGGGTCCTGCATTAACCTTGTGGAATATTTAGGGTCTCGATGAGGGTCCTTCCAGAAAATCCATCCACAATGGCTGTGCCAGAACCCCAGCGTGGCGTTGTAGGGATCCTCTTCATGATCGCAGCGGGCATGATGGCGGATATGATCTCCGGCCCATCGCAAGGCGGAATTTTCTAAAGCCATACCTCCCGCAATAAGGAAGGCGAATTTGACCCACTCTTTACATTTAAAACTTCGATGAGCAATAAAACGATGGTACCCCACCGTGATTCCCAGCCCTGTTACGGTATAGAGGAAAAAAAACATCGTCCAATCTACCCAGGAAAAATCGTAATAATATGCGTAGGTGGGAACCCCGATAATAGTGGCCAGTACGATTAATCCAAACAGAAACATTGTGGGGTAATCGCGCTGAGGGTTTCCGATTTGTGAGGGATCAGCAGTTCGTGACATCTCTTGTTTTTCCTCTTGAGTTTTTACCGGTGTTTATCTGGCATTGGTTTTTGAGCCTTCCCTGGTGAGCTGGGAATTCCGTAGGGATCTGTGATTGTGATTGAATGAAAAACGATCTTTGCACGCGGGTTCTTTTACTTTTTGAAGAGGCCATTCACCTCAAATGCAACTATGAGGTCTCTTCCTCTTGAAGTAAAGGAGGGTGAAAATCATACTGCTAAACACAATTTAAAGTAAAGGAAAATTTTCAATTGATGGACAATTCACTCCTCTTTTGAGGTAAGCATTCATCAGTATAGCATAAGAGAGGCTTCTTTCCAGAGAAGAAGTCCCATAATCCTCATTCAATCATAAGTGAGCAAAAATGATAATGCCCAGACGCGGCTCACCAAAAGCGCGGACTTTCTTTCCTAGCCTTTGATGAGCCTGATGGACAAACTTTACGTATAAAAACTAATATTTGTATGACTCTGGTTTAAATGGGCCTTCCGGTGAAACGCCGATATATTCGGCTTGTTTTGACGTAAGCTTGGTTAGCACACCGCCGAAGCCCCGAACCATATGAGCTGCCACTTCTTCGTCCAAAATTTTTGGGAGGACCTGAACCGTGATTTTTTCAGGCTCCAGGTGGTCGGCAAATTTTCGTTCAAACAAATAGATTTGGGCGAGAACCTGATTGGCGAATGAGCCATCCATGACCCGAGACGGATGTCCCGTGGCATTGCCTAGGTTGACCAATCTTCCTTCAGAAAGAAGAATAAGATAATCATTGCCCACTTTATCGCGATAAACTTTATGGACCTGGGGTTTGATTTCTTCCCATTCCCAGTTTTTTCGCATAAAGGCCGTATCGATTTCATTATCAAAATGCCCAATGTTGCAGACAACAGCTCCACGTTTGAGGGATTTTAACATGGCGGAATCGCACACATTAAAGTTTCCAGTGGAAGTGACTACTAAATCAGTCTTTGCGAGTAATTGGGAATTGATATCTTCTGCCCGGCCCGTATTATTGCCCTCTTTGTATGGGGACACAACCTCATAACCGTCCATACAGGCTTGCATGGCACAAATCGGATCGATTTCCGCCACCTTTACAATCATCCCTTCCTGCCGGAGGGATTGAGCGGATCCTTTGCCTACATCTCCATATCCGATAACTAAGGCCTTTTTGCCTGATAATAAATGATCAGTAGCCCGTTTAATAGCGTCGTTGAGGCTGTGACGGCATCCATATTTATTATCATTTTTTGATTTTGTCACTGAATCATTGACGTTGATAGCAGGGACTTTCAAAGTGCCTTTTTTCAGCATTTCTTGAAGACGGTGTACTCCTGTGGTGGTTTCCTCCGTAATGCCGTGGACGTTGCGGAGGATTTGCGGATATTTCTCGTGGAGCATTTGGGTAAGGTCGCCACCATCATCTAGTACCATATTGGCTGCCCAAGGGTTCCCATCTTTTAAAATCGTTTGTTCAATGCACCATAGGTATTCTTCTTCGGTTTCACCCTTCCAAGCGTAAACCGCAATGCCTTTAGCGGCAATGGCAGCTGCAGCATGGTCTTGGGTTGAAAAAATATTACAAGAAGACCACCGCACTTCGGCGCCGAGTTCGATCAGGGTTTCGATCAAAACTGCGGTCTGAATAGTCATGTGAATGCAGCCAAGAATTTTGGCTCCCTTAAGGGGTTGAGTGGCGCGGTACTTATCTCGTAATGCCATAAGTGCTGGCATTTCAGTCTCGGCGATCTGAATTTCCTTCCGACCCCAATCTCCTAGCCCAATATCGGCCACTTTATAGTCTTGGATGCTTTTTGCCGTTGCGGTGGCTGTGGTCATGAATGCTTCCTCCTCTTCCTAACGTCAAAGCCAATACGTAAAAAAACGGGGCCAGGGTTTCCCCTGTGCCCCATTTTCACATCTATTCTTTTTGATTATAAACCAGCTTCTCGTTTTAACAAGCTAGCTTTATCGGTTTTTTCCCAGGTGAAACTGGGCTCGGTACGGCCAAAATGCCCATAAGCAGCGGTTAACTTGTAAATCGGTCGTCGCAACTTCAGGTGGTCAATAATACCCCGAGGGGTTAATGAAAAATGCTTTTTCACCAACTGTTCGATTTTTTCAATGGCAACTTTTTCCGTACCCTTCGTATCAATTAAAACCGAAACAGGTTCGGGAACCCCAATGGCATAGGCCAATTGCACCTCACATTTTTCAGCTAATTTTGCGGCGATGATATTCTTGGCAATATACCGGGCCATATAAGAAGCGCTCCGGTCCACTTTGCTGGGATCTTTGCCCGAAAAAGCCCCTCCACCATGACTGCCGACCCCACCATAGGTATCCACAATAATTTTTCGGCCGGTTAAGCCGGTATCACCCATAGGGCCTCCGGTGACGAAGCGGCCGGTAGGGTTGATATGAAATTTGACTTTTTTAGGATCAAACAGCCGTTTGGGCATCACGGGGTATATAACTTTTTCCAAAACATCTTTTTCAATTTTTTTCGATGTGACGGTGTCGCTGTGTTGAGTAGAAAGAACAATCGTGTCGATCCGGACCGGCTTGCCATTTTTGTATTCGACGGTGACTTGAGATTTTCCATCAGGCCTGACCCAAGGGAGGATATTTTTCTTTCTGACCTCGGCCAATCGGCGTGTGAGTTTGTGGGCTAACACAATGGGCATAGGCATCAGTTCGTCGGTTTCGTTTGAGGCATAGCCAAACATGAGGCCTTGGTCTCCGGCACCTCCGGTGTCGACTCCCATGGCAATGTCTCCCGATTGGGAATGAATGGCGGTGAGGACCGAGCATGTACTGTAGTCGAATCCCCAGGTGGCATCGGTGTACCCGACTTGCCGAATGGTTTCCCGAATGATGTCTGGAATTTCTACATAGGCTTTGGTGGATATTTCACCGGCGACAAATGCCAAGCCTGTTGTCAAAATAGTTTCACAAGCAACCCGGCAGTTTTTGTCTTGGCTAATAATGGCATCCAAAATACCGTCGGAAATCTGGTCCGCGATTTTATCGGGATGTCCTTCCGTGACCGATTCCGAGGTAAACAAAAAATTGGTTTGTCTCATTCATGTCCTCCACCAATTTGTTGGCCGTTTCCCGCATGGGGAGGCTGGCCAAGTGTTAGTAAGTCGAAAAACAAAGGTTCTACTGTAATCAAAAGAAATTCGAGTATGCAAATAAAGATAAGGAAAATACCGTATTAATTTCGGCTTTTAGGGTGAAAAACTTGAAAATGAATGGAACAATGATTCATGGAATAGTTCGAAGAAGGGTAATAGGGGGTGGGAACTTAGACTGATCATTTTGGTGGTAGGGGCTCCACCCCAATGTCGAATCAAGAATTTGTTTACGGAATCTTGCTTTACTTTGTGGGGGCTAGTGGATGATGAAGAGGTTCTGATTTAAAGGCATCATCAAAATATCCAGGGCATGCTTGAGTGGAGTTGATAAAGGGCTATGTTTCAGAGAGGCCAAGTTGAAATCCCTCATTCAAAATGGCTCAGTATTTTTATTGCCACTATGCTGGTATTAATACTTAATTTCAGAGTTCATTTGAATTGAGCAACTGGTCTTGGTGTTTTTTAATTGATTGCATTAGTTATGGGCGGATTGGCACTTGAAAGACGGCTATAATTCGGGTTGCATTGCTTAAATTCCTGGTGTTACACTCCCAAATTATTTTCATTTCTTTGAAAATGTCAAGTAAATTAACTGTTTTGCATAAACCGTGAGTGCGGAGGGTGTGGTGCCGCTTTTTTAGTTGGGATTCTCCAAGGAGGCCGTTGTAATGTACAAGACCATATATGTCCCAGTTGATAATTCAGACCATTCCAATATGGCTGTAGAACTGGGAGTGCAATTCGCCAAAACCTTCGGTTCCAAGATTGTGGGAAGCCATGTCTATGCCGCCAAAATGCATGACAAGCGATTTAAGCAAATGGAAGCAGGTCTTCCTGAAGAGTATCACGATGAAAAAGAGCTGGATCGTCAAAGGCAAATTCATGATTCCCTGATTACGCGCGGCCTTCAGATTATTACTGACTCCTATCTGGATTTTGTGGATCAAAAATGCACCGAGGCCAATATTCCTCTGGAGCGACGGTCTTTAGAGGGTCGGAACTGGAAAGTTTTGGCCGAGGATATCAATAAAAGCGGCTATGATTTAACGATTATGGGGGCAGTCGGTGTTGGGGCAGTCAAAGATTCCGTAATTGGAAGTAATACTGAACGGGTAATTCGTAGGGTTCGCAGCTCGGATATGTTTATTGTGAAAGATTTGAATCCTATGAATGGCGGAAAAATAGTGGTAGCCGTCGATGGAAGCCCCTATTCCTTTGGTGGGTTGAAAACGGCTTTGGCTTTAGGCAAGGCCTTTAATAAACCGGTTGAAGCCATTTCGGCCTTTGATCCCTATTTCCACTATGCTGCCTTCCATAGTATCTCCGGGGTGCTTAATGAAGAGGCGGGGAAGGTTTTTCGCTTTAAGGAGCAAGAAAAACTTCATGAGGAAGTAATTGATAGTGGCTTAGCAAAAATCTATCAATCCCATCTGGATATTTCCCGTGAAGTTGCTCAAGAAGAAGGATGGGATATTAAGACCACCCTTCTAGATGGAAAAGCCTTTGAAAAGGTTATTCAATATGTAAGAAAAGAGCAGCCTTGGTTGTTGATCGTGGGTCGGATCGGTGTGCATAGTGATGAGGACATGGATATTGGAAGCAATACGGAAAACCTCTTACGATCCGCAAGCTGTAATATTCTGATTTCGAACAGAAAGTTCGTACCCCCTATCGATACGCAAGCGGAGTATACGATTGCCTGGACCGAGGAAGCCCTCCGGCGTATGGAAAAAATCCCAGTTTTTGCCCGTGGAGTCGCCAAAACAGCCATTCATCGGTTTGCTATCGAAAAAGGCCATACCATTATTAGCAATTCCGTCATTGATGATGCCGTGGGAGATATTCTGCCCAAGGGGGCTATGGATGCCATGAGAGCACTTGGTGGAACTCTTGATGCCGCCGGGGTCGATCGGAACGCCATGCAGGCTGATGAGGGGGTGGCGAAAGATTTAATGGGGTCTACTTTGAGTGGCATGATGTCGAAGGTGGTAGAAGAGAACCCGGCTGGAGCCAAAGAACCGATGAATGCCAGCACCAAGTCCTATTTGGAGCGGATGTCAAAAACCTATTATGTTTGTGGAGGATGTGGCTATATTGGGAAGGGAGATCATCCTGTGCAGTGCCCAGTGTGTGGTTTAGATGGGGCGCAATTCAAGGAAGTGGATAAATCAGTTTTTGATGCTGCAGCCCAGGCAGAGGGTGGGCTAGAAACCCAAATGGCCTATGATGATATTCCAATGCAATGGACAAAGGATGCGCGAGAGGCCATTCGTGCGGTTCCGGCTGGATTCCAGCGTCGCCGGGCTAAAGCAAAAATAGAGAAATCTGCCAGAAAATTAGGGATGACAACCATTACCCTGGAATATGCGGGGCCCATGATACGGGAAGCGGCGGCCGAAGATTACACCCCAATTTTTTCGAACAAAAGCGGATCAGAGGATTCTGGTGTGCAAACGGAGGAGGGGCGTGAGGCCAATGGCGGTGAGTCGGCTCCTCTCTTTACCTGGGAACCCGAGGCGCTTCAGCGGCTGGAGCGAGCTCCAGCTGGTTTTATGCGCGATTGTACAAAGGCCCTGATCATAAAACACGCAGAAAAAATTGGGACAACGATTATCACCCTGGAAGTGGCCACGCAGGGCATTGAACAGGCCAAGCATACCATGGAAGAAGCCATGAAATCAGGCAATGTCAAAGACATCGTCTCCCGTTTGACTGGCACAGGGGCCACTTCGGAGGCACAATCCGGAGCTGGTCAACATGGGTAAACCCCTTCCTGTCATCAATTCATTCCTCAGCTCTCTTTCTTCTCTCGGTTCCCAGGCCATGACCCGATTCGGTTCGGGGGGGGGCAAGCCTGGCATGCTAGGTGACGGCCGGACGGTCGATGATTTTAAGCCGTACCTCATTGCGTTAAACCTGACCAAACGATGTAATTTGAAGTGCGACCATTGTTATCTGGATGCCACTACAAAAATGAGTGGTGGTCATGATGAGCTGTCGACTGATGAATGCTTCCGGTTAATCGATCAGATAGCCGAAGTGAATCCTGGATGTCTTTTGGTCATAACGGGCGGAGAACCGTTTGTTCGGCCAGATATTCTGGATATTGCCAGGCATGCCGTGAATCATCGGTTCATGGTCGTTTTCGGTACCAATGGCATGTTAATTACCGATGACATAGCTAAAAAACTGGTAGACATTGGCGTGATGGGGGTTGGAATTAGTATCGATTCCCTTAACCCGGAAAAGCACAATATTTTTCGTGGGTTGCCAGGAGCATTTGAAGGGGCTCTCGCTGGTATTGAAGCCTGTAAGCGCAATGGCCTTCAGTTTCAAATTCATTTCAGTGCCCAACCCATGAACTATCAAGAATTGCCCACAGTCATTGATTGGGCTCACGACTTAGGGGCCAAAGTGTTAAACGTATTTTTTATGGTCTGCACGGGTCGCGGGGAAGAATTGACCGATATCACTCCTGAACAATATGAGGAGGTTCTTGGGTACTTAGTTGAGTGTCAGGATAAATATCAGGACATGTTGGTCAGGGCGCGCTGTGCGCCTCATTTCAAGCGGTTAGCATATGAAAAGGATCCCAATTCTCCAATTACCAAGGCCCAGGGTTATATGGGCGGAGGATGTTTGGCGGGAACCAATTATGCGCGGGTGACTCCCAACGGTGATTTGACACCGTGTCCTTACATGCCTTTATCTGCTGGAAATATTCGTGAACACAGTTTTGTGGATCTATGGGAGGATTCGGAAATCTTTAATTCCTTCCGTTATCCTCATTTAAAGGGCAAGTGCGGAGACTGTGAATATAGTGAAATTTGTGGGGGATGCCGGGCAAGGCCCTACGTTGATCATGGAGATTGGTTGGATGAAGATGAATGGTGTTTATATACACCAAAAGGTGGGGAAAAGATTCAAGTTGCCTTTAATATCTCTGAAGATTCATCCATAACATGGGATTCCGCTGCGCAGGAACGTCTTGAGCGGATCCCGTATTTTTTACGGGCCATGGTGAAAAAGGGTGTGGAACGTCATGCGATGGAGCAAGGCATTCCCACGGTAACTATTGAGTTGATGGAAGAATTGCGTAAAAAACGGTTTGGTAATGAAAAGCCAGTCTTTAAATTTTAATGGCTCCCTCAAATCAACGGCAGAGGTATTTTCTGCAGTCTGCCTTCTCAGCAACTGCTATGGAAAAAGGAATATAGCAAAGCCTAGGCGAAGTATGGTGAGTAGGTGGCCTGAACTGAATGGGCTGCTAGGCTTAAGATTTTGCTAATGGAATCCCTCCTGAGTGTTCTCACTGACCTGAATAAACTGATTCCTATTTTAATTCATTGGTTCCATTTGTTATCGGCGGTGGTATGGATCGGTGGATTAGCCTATCTTGTCATGGCAGTAACCCCGGGATTAAAAACAGCCGTTCCCAGGGAGATGGTCAGACCTATTTCTGATGCGTTTTACCGTCACTATAAACGGGTAGTTGGGGTGCTGTTGGTCGTCATCCTATTTACCGGTGGCATGAACCTGCATTACGTCAGTCAGGGAATGGAGATGGCAACCGGAGAAGGGGTCGGCCATCATGCGAAATACCTTACGGTTTTTTTTATTAAGTTAGCATTGGTCCTAGGGGTCTTAACCATTTTCCTCTATACGATTATCTTCAAAAATGAGCCGACTGATGAGGAAGATGAAGAGGCTGTTTATGAACCGGTGCCTTTCCAACGAGTGGCTTTGTGGATGGGGGTATTTATCATCCTCTGTGCCGCTGCGATGAAACATCTTCATACCTAACATCTTTCCGGGAGTGCAGAATAGCCTCCTTGGGTCCCATCTTTTCGCCTCACAGTATTGGTGCTGGCCAACCCTGCAAGCCATGATAAAATAAGCCCCTGCGAAAACTAGCTGAAGAGGTCAATTTGAGGGTCGTGGGGCAGGTTACCTTATGAATTTTGGTTTTCGGTTGGTCTCCGGTCTGGGCCGGCGACATAGTCGCAGGGGAAAATCCAGGGCGGTTATGCGGCTCGTTGTCAAAGCCAATCCCGATTTAGGCCTGTGTGTACTAAAAAATATTTGGCTGCGAAAGAGAAGGCGATAGGCGATACCATTGGTGGCCGGAAAATGTGGAATGGCATCAAGTGAAAGAGGCCTTCCAGCAAGAATTCTCAATGCTGAAGGGCTTGAGGATTGATGTTTGGGATCTGAAGGTTTGCGATAGGAAAAAGTAGCGGGGTTTGCCATGGAGATTGATTCCAATCGAGAGATCCAAGCAGTGGATAGCCCGGTGAAAAAACCCTGGCTTCTTCGAGATGCCGGGGTTCCTACTTATCAAAATGGAAGATGGATATTGGTCAATTGGTATGAGTCTATGAGTGAATCAATTCAACTGTTAACGGCCAGCAGTCCTCTCAACGAAAAACACAAGGAATCTTCAAGGCCGAATTCCTCTGTAATAGCAGTGGATTTGAGTGGGGAATGAGAAATTCAAGAAGAAGACAAGGTCTATCAAGCCAACTTGGATACAATGAGGGAATGGGGCCTATACATGGAAACGCCTCTCTCTGTTTCCGGGGTCGTTGAAGGCTGAGTGAATACACTTCTCCCCTCCAGTTAATTTCGAGTTGCTACTTTCCCGTCTGCCTAGATGATAAATCCGGTATTATAGTGGAAGGAAACGTAATCGAGTGGTCCTGCTGGTGAAGGGAATGGTATACCGGATATTCTAAAGCTGAACAACCTAAGGTTCCTGAAACAATACGATAAAGACGATGACTAAGCGCCGATCTACTACAACTCGATTACAAAAGGCACAGAGACATTCTCCGAATACGGTCGTTCATGCGGCCGAGTCGAAAACATCATCGGATCGCCTTCCTATTGTGGCCATCGTTGGACGGCCCAATGTAGGGAAGTCGACTCTCTTCAATCGAATTGTCGGTCATCGTACCGCCATCGTTGATGATATGGCGGGTGTCACACGGGATCGGAATACGGCGCAATGCGACTATCAGAATCGGGGCTTCCGGGTAGTAGATACCGGTGGCCTAGATCTCAAGGCCCAAGATGTAATTCCCGCACAAATTACCCAACAAACCCAAATGGCCATCCATGAGGCAGATATTATTATTGCCGTGATGGATGGCCGAGCCGGCCTCTCTCCCTTAGATGCGGAATTAGCCGCGCTCTTGCGCCCGGTCACCAAGCCAGTCTTTCTGGCCGTGAATAAAATCGATACCCCGAAGTCGGAGCCCCTCTTGGCGGACTTTTACCAATTAGGGTGGGAGACCATTTTCCCTATTTCAGCCGAGGGAGGGCTAGGGGTGGATGAATTGCTTGAAGCCTGTTTACCCTACCTGCCTGTCTTGCCGGATGAGCCGGTGCAGTCTGAGTGGCCTCGAATTGCCGTGGTAGGCCGTCCTAACGTTGGAAAATCTACGTTGGTCAACGCCATTTTAGGAGAAGAGCGTCTCATCGTAAGTGATATTCCAGGGACGACCAGGGATCCGATCGATTCTCTCGTGCTGAGAGGCAATCAGAGATATGTGTTTACGGACACAGCAGGACTCAGGCGAAGAGGGCGGGTTGAGCGGGGGATTGAAGGGTTCAGTGTGGTCAGGGCCATTCGGGCTTTAGGGCGATCGGATGTGGCCGTTCTCCTTTTGGATGGCCTGGAAGGTGTGACGGAGCAGGACACCAAAATTGCCGGACTGATTAATAAGCAAGGCAAAGGGTGCGTTATCATGGTGAATAAATGGGATTTGCGACAGGGAGATGCGGAAGCCCTGCCATCTTACAATCTGGATCTTTCGCGGCGATTTCCATTTTTTTCGCATGTACCGGTGGTGTTTGCCTCGGCTCAGCAGCCTGCCACTTTAAAAAAGCTGTTTCCACTCATTGATCAGGTGATAAAGGATTATTCAAAACGTGTGCAGACGGCCAAGCTCAATCAATTTTTTCAGCGGACCTTGGAGAAACACCCCCTTTCCGTGAAAAAGGGGAATCCTCAAAAATCCTTTTTCATGACTCAGGTCGCCACTAAACCGCCCACTTTTGCACTGTTCATGAAAAATGTACAGGAGGTGCCGGTCGCCTATGTTCGGTTTCTGGAGAATGCCGTGCGAAAAGAGTTTGGATTTGTTGGAACCCCGATCAAGATGTTGCTCCGTGGCAAAAAATAGAGCCTCCGGGAGTTTTTGAAGTTGGTAGGTTGATTCGGTACACTTTTGAAGTATGGAACGACTCGCGCGACAGGTCATGCTCATCCTGGGGCTTCTGAGTTGGGGAGGATCATTGTGGGGAGCACAAGATTCCACAGAAGTGTCCTCCCAGCCAGACCGTCAACCAGGAGAAGGTATCTATCAGGCCCATTGCGCCGAATGCCATGGGCCAAGCGGTCACGGAGACGGTCCAAGGGCAGCGTTGTTAGCACCCCGGCCAGGAAATTTGGTCTCAGCGGCCACATCAACCAAAACAGATGAAGAATTGCTGGCCATTATTTCTCGAGGAGTTCCCCGAACTGCCATGCGAGGGTGGGAGGGCGAACTCTCCGATGCGGAACAAAGAAAGGTGCTGGCCTACATCAGATCCTTAGTGCATTTTCAAGCACCCACTCAAACGCCATCGCCTCCCTAACACCCTTTCCGGCCCTCATCCGGTGTGTGCCGCGAATAATGAGTTGTCTCAAGAGACCGCTCTCTTTCGTTTTGGGTCGGGAGGCTTGAATCCCGCAATGGTCTGGAAGTAATGAACAAAGGCGCGGATTCCACCAGCGGCTTGGCCCCAATCGAAAAATTCATTAGGTGCATGATAGCCATGCTCCGGCAAACTGAGTCCCATAAAGAGGATAGGCACTTTCCAGGCGCGTTGTAATAACGCCACGGCTCCAATCGACCCTCCTTCTCTCACAAAAACTGGTCGTCGGCCAAATCCTTGCGTCACCGCTTCTTGTAACGCGTCGGCATAGGGCCCTTCGGAAATGCCTTGAAAGGGTTCCAGTTCGCCCTCATTCAAGACTTCAATGTCCGGATTTCGATTGCGGATGTGTTTTTTGAGAAGTTTAAAAATCTTGGCCGGGTGTTGGTTGGGGACTAATCGCATACTGACTTTAAGCTCTCCCCATGCTGGCACGATAGTTTTCACGCCAGGACCCATATGGCCGCCGACTAAACCATGGACCTCAAAGGTGGGCAAGGTCCAAATGCGTTTCAACAGCTCTTTGGGGTCAGAGGTTCGAAGGGAACGTAGTTGAAAAGCATCCTGAAATCGACGGACCCGAAACCCCGACGCCACAAAGTCTTTGAGTTCTCGAGTGGTCGGTGGGACGACATCGTCATAGAATCCTGGGATCTTCACTCTTCCAGTTTTAGCATCTAAACAGGAGTAGGCCGCATCACAGAGTTCAGCCAAAGGGTTGCGTGCGCCTCCGCCGGTCAAGCCGGAATGAATATCGGTTTCCCCTGTCCGGAGGACCAACCGGGCTGCTAATAATCCGCGTAGTCCACACGATAAAGCCGGACGGTTTCGTGCAACCCAGATGGTGTCAGAAATCAGGATGGAATCCGAGGGTTTGACCACTTTTCGATTGTGAAGCACCTCAGAAAAATGGGGACTGCCGATCTCTTCTTCGAGTTCCCATAGGACTCGGATATTCAGGGGTATGCCTGATTCTCTTGCAAACCGAGCGGCCAGGAGAGCCGTCAGTGCGGGGCCTTTGTCGTCGGTGGCTCCTCGCCCGCAGTACTGATCCCCTTCTTTGTGGAAGGTAAAAGGGGCTTGTCGCCATTCCGGTTCATGAGCCGGTTGGACATCCAGGTGATTATAAATAGTGACGGAGGGACAATGTCGGCCAGCAAACCACTCCCCGATAACGGTTGGGTATCCTGATGTTTCCACAATGGCCGCTCGGGCTCCAAATGATTCGAGATATTGAGCCGCCAAGTTGGCCATGTTCAGAATGTCCGGGCGATGCATCGGATCGGAACTGACAGAGGGAACTTCCACCATCTGACCCAACATATCTTCAAAAGTTGGACGGTGGTCCTGAATATAAGTCTGTAACAAGGAGGGATCAAATGTGGTCATAAGTGGGTTCCTTTTTCGAGACAGGGTCAACAAATGGGAGGAAGAATGTCAGTGAGTAAGATTCATGCATCCAAGGGGGATATGGAAATATCATAGATGGATGAACACCGGACTAATTGATCGAAAATGGGACTGGGGCAAACGTAACAATAAATATTATTAAAGCCGCCCAAGCTACCCACCGGCGTTTGGCCCCAAGGGTAGTGTAAGGATCCACCACGGGGGGATGGGCAATGCCGACGATGCTGGCCATCCCAACCCACAAGATCCAACCTGGCCACCCTGTCAGGCCTAAGTAGAGAAGAATGGGAATAACCGCCATAGCTAAATTTCGCTGACGACGACCCAAGACGGCATACACTACATGTCCTCCATCCAGTTGCCCTAATGGTAATAAGTTGATGGCGGTCACAAAAAACCCAAACCAGGCGGCAAAACCTATCGGATGAAGCACGATGTCATGGGTAGGCGGGATAGGGCCAAACATCAGCCAAGCAAAGAACTGGAGCAGTAAAGGTTCGCCTAATTGCAGGCCAAACGTATGCTCTCGCGGAACCACCTGGGAATAAGAGAGACCTATTAAGATGGCCACGACAGCCGCGATGAATCCGGCAATCGGTCCTGCCACACCAATATCGAAGAGGGCCTGCCGTTTCATAATGGGGGACTTCATTCGGATGACGGCTCCAAAGGTCCCAATAAAGTGGGGAGGCCCAGGAATGAATAAAGGAAGGGAAGCCGGAACTCGGTGAATCCTGGAAAGTACATAGTGCCCTAATTCATGAGTCACAAGGATGCCCAGAAGCGTGACGGCAAAAGGAATGCCGTTCAGCAAAGAGTTGGGGTACCGGACCAAAAAATCCCAGGCTCCCATGGCTGGTTTGGTATTCATTTGATACGCACCAGCCCAAAGTGTCGTAAAGACGGTCAGGCCGAATAACACGAGGGGAAGACCCCATCGGGAAAAGGCGCCGGGAGTCGGAGGAGGTACATGGTCGAATTCATCGGCATATTCTCCCCTCTCAGGTTGAAGTGATCGCCAGTGATCTGATGTGCCATAGGGTTTACCGAGCATATGCTTGCGGAGGATCTCTTCTTTTGAGATGGGCATAATTAAGGGAGAGGGAGGAGAGCTTTCGGGAGGAAGAGGGTTCCCTAAAGATGAGGGTCCTAACAAGGAGGGTGAAGGTGGTTGGCCCTCTTTGGAAGAGTCCGAAGGGATAGGAGGTTCGTGATCCATCTAGCAGTCCCTAAATGTGCGCAGACATGAGGGAGGGGGCTCCTCCCGGTTAGGCAAAGGGATTATGTTTCTGCTCCTCTCCTACCGTGGTCGTTGGACCGTGTCCCGGGAAGAGCACGGTCTCTGCAGATAACTTTAGCACGGTCTGTCGAACCGAGTGCAGATGAGTTTCATAAAGTGATGCTGGATTAGACCGTCCGACCGACCCAGCAAATAACGTATCGCCAACGAAGCAGAGAGTTTGGCCTTTTCGTGACGTCAGAAAGCAATACCCCCCAGGCGTATGTCCTGGAGTACTCAAACATTCCACGGTTAAGTCCCCCGCCGCGATTTTATAATGATTCGTGGGAATTTTAAGGGAGGCCGCTGGTGGTTTCCAAGGCAATAAATCAAAATCGCCATTTCCTAGGTACACCGGTACGGGGTGGGCCGCCAAGATTTGCTCTAATCCTCCAGCATGGTCGGCATGACCATGGGTGAGGCATACCCCGACCAAGGTTAGGTGGTGTTCTTCTATGGTGGCCAACATGTGAGGAGCATTGTATCCCGTGTCAATCATGAGGGCCTGCTTCGTGTGTGGATCGGCAAGAAGATACCCTTTCACTTCATACCCGCCAATATCGCCTTTGATGGTGCTGACGAGGTTATCTTCTGTGGTCCACTCAGGTTGCGGCTTTGGGAGCCACCCTTCCAACGAGACGCTCAGCAGGGCATGAAATCGTAGGTGTAGAGCTTGGCAAAGACTATGCAATTCGGATTTGGTCGGGGCTCGATGTCCCTTTTCCAATTCCTCCAACCCGGCCTGTGGAATTCCGGAAAGTTCGACCAGTTCTCCCAGGCCTTGCCCCTTCCCGTACCGGGCCTTCTTAATAATGTCACAAAACTCATCTTCGAGAGTCATTCTGCCCCCTTCCGAAACCCTGGCGTCTTATAAAGTACCTCAAAAGTGTATCAGCCCGAGATGTAATGAACCATGACCCATGGAGCATTGCACGTATCAGCATACGTTAGATTTTTTGATATTAACCTTTTCTCGATCTTTTGATAACGGGGGGTGAATGTTTCGGTGCCTCAGATGGATATCTTCGTAGCATACCCATTACGGGCTCAATGGGCAAAACTCTTTTATCTTTTCTCCGGCATGGTATTGGTATGCTGATTATTCCCAGGCTCAATCTTCCTGCCACCAATGCTCTATTAGGGGGTTAAGATTAAATAACTAAGTAATAATTTGGTTTTTTGACGCTAGCTATATTTCACCCGTATTGATATAAATCTGTCGAGAAATACGAGTAAAAAGGTACAGTGAAGACCAACAAATATTCTGAGTAAATCCACGTTTTTTTAAAAGGAGGGTAATTCCCCCATGAAGCTTTTCAACACTCCAAGAGTTTCACAGATCATTGCATTTGGCATGCTGGTGATATTTCTCGCAGGATGTCAGGCACTTCACACCTCAATCAAAAAGCGAAATCTTGATGTGCAAACCAAAATGAGTGATACCATTTTTTTGGATCCGGTGGGTCCGGATAAAAAAGTCATGTTTATTGAGGTCCGCAATACTTCTGATAAGGATAATTTTGATGTGGAGGGCCCCATTAAAAAAGCAATGGAAAAGCGCGGATATCGAATTACCGACAATCCCGACGAGGCCTATTACCGGTTGCAAGCCAACGTATTAAGCGTGGCCAAAACGACACCGGAAGAGGCAGAGCGGATTTTGGCTGGGGGGTATGGAGCACCCTTAGCTGGCGCGGCCGCCGGGGCAGCTGCGGGCGCAGTTGTAGGTGGAGCAGGAGGGGGTGTGGCTGGGGGAATTATTGGGATGTTGGGAACCGTCGCGGTAGATGCCTTTGTGGAAGATGTGATGTTCGTGGCGGTGACTGATATTCAGTTGGTGGAAAAGGCTCCTGAAGGCGTGATCGTGCGCTCTGACAGTCAACAGAATTTAGCGCAAGGGATGGCTGGGACCCAGAGTCAAACATATTCTGAGGTTGGAAAATTCAAAAAATACCGAACTCGGGTAATTAGCACGGCCAATAAGGCCAATCTGGAATATGAGGAGGCAGAACAGCCATTGACCAAGGGCTTAGCCAAAAGTCTGTCTGGACTATTTTAGTTACTTACGCAGGAAGGGAAATATCCATTTCATGAGGTGAATATTTTAGATTTAAAGTTCTTTGGCAATCCATTCAGCAAGGAGGGTGATCATGTGTCAAAAACGATCTCACCTATTCTTTAACACATCTGTAGGGTTAATTTTCGGTCTCATGTTCCTGGTAATAGCTGTAAGTCCGGTCTGGGCTGGAGAAAAAGAGGACCTGGAGGCGATGCAAAAAGCGCTCAATCAGGAAATCTTGGATAAACCCTTTTATCCAGGCGATAAGGCGGCGGTGGATGCGTATTTAGATGAGGCTATCAAAAAAGGGGTGAAGCCGGTGGAAACCAAACCGCCAGGTTGGGCACCAGGGTGGACATGCAACAATCTGATGTATTCTTTCAATGCCTATAGAAATTGCATGCATTACTACCGGTATCACGGACGCTATTATCCGTATTGATAACGGTTATCTTCAGAGTCTGGCTTTGCTAAGGCTTTTTAGGTGGAAAAACGAGGAATTCAAAATTTGTATATTGTTCAGCAAGACCAATAAAAGTTGGATTACGGTCAAAGCCTATGAGAACACCAATGTTTAGCCAATGCGCGTTCGAACGGAAGTTTTTCAATGAAATATAGGTAACGCTGATGGAGATCGTTTCACAAGTCGGTCGCATTTACCGGTGAGACTTGGCATCCAACTAGGTGGACAAATTTCCTTGACATAAAATGCCAGAGTCGCTAATCAATTAAGTTAAATGCCATTGACTCTTAGACTTACATTAACCCAAGGAGGATTAGATGAAGAAAGCTTTAGTAACTATTTCCCTAGATTCTGTTTGTTGACTACTACCGGATGTATGGGGTTGCCTCACCAGTCGCTGGATGGCTTTACACTGATGCCAAATTTGGCGATGAGGCTGAGAATGGTGTTGGTGCGACAAAAACAGGTAAAGCCTGTGCAACATCAATTCTTACTATGTTCGCGACGGGGATGCTTCTGTGGAAGCGGCTAAGGCGAATGGAGGAATTACTCAGGTTGCAGTTGTAGATCACTCAGCAAAAATTTCCTTGGAATCTGGGGGTGAGTTCTGTACGATTGTACAAGGATCTTAAAACAGCTAATATGTTTCTGTTTTGAGGGATTGTCTAATCTAATATTAGGACAATCCTCTTTATTTTTTGGGAGATAGGTGAAGTGTCTTAAAATGTTAATTCAATCAGCAGTTTGAGAGCCTTTGATATAGGTGCAGGCTTTCAATGTTCGAAAGGTGAAATTTTTGCTGGACGGAATTCTGATGCCGAATTCATGAGATGCGCACAATAGAAAAATGATAACTATAAACAATCAGTAGCGTTCATTTAGGAACTGATCATAAAATGAAATCCTCCTTTCCAGTGATTTTGTTCTGTCGTCCTAGAATTATCTCTTAGCCCCTCTCTGCCCTTTTTACTCAGTTGTATGGTGGTTTTATCTGTGCTCCCCGTAGTCTTCTGTGAAAGAAGCTAAGATTACAATGTTGCTGCGACTGACAACTAGGGTTGTTGTATTACGCCTGTCCGTTGAATGTTGGAAATTAACGCAATATTCCTATTGGTTCTTATTTGTTTCATGGGCGTGGATTCCTAATAATTTAGAAGCTTTAGATAAGACGGAAATCTATCTGAGGGTTATGGGATGGTCACGCAACCATCAAGCAAGGAATTTCTTTAAGGATAGTGATATTTTAGGTGAAAAGATCAACGGAGAACCAGGCTTAGGACTAAAGATTGGATTATTCACCATCGTTTTTGCGTGGCTATCTTGGAATGGAGTTAGAATCATTTGGACAAAATAACTCCATGAGTTTTCAGGAGGTAGGAAATGGAATGTTTCAATAAAGGGAGAGCCGTCTTGTAACTTATTCTTCAATGCTCAATCTGATGTTACGATATCCGGGGCGATATGCGACCTTATGTTGGTCTAGGTGGGGGCTCTCGAATGGTCTTCTCCATAAGGTGGAAATTCCAGGTAGAAAAATAGGAACGTTGAAATAGGTTCAGCGCTGGGACATCAAATTTTGGAGGAATTCAGCTGGTTTCTCCAAAAAATTGGTTTATATTTTTGGAGTATAAATATAGCGCTGCAATTATCACTGGAACCAGCTCTCATTAAATTTTCGAAGTGAGTATTTTTAGGTGGAATTGGTTATCTATTTTGAGATTATTTGAACAAACTGGTGTAATTTCATAGTTGCCATTCTGCCTTTCACTGTTTAGGATTCTGGAATTCTAGTTGAGCAGTGGATTGAATTGTTTGTTAGTAGCCAGAATGGGCATTCAAGAATCAAAATATCCATGGAACAATCCAACCATTTCATTGTCATTGTCATGATGGGTAAACGTTGTCCGTAAAGAAAAGTTTTTGCCAATGTCCAGCGTTGGCTTACTGAAATGGGATATCGTCTGATTGATCACCAACGGGTAAGCCAGATAGCCTGCTGACAAGCCATTTCCAGTTATTGGTAAGAGTTGCCATTACCCCACCAGTTACTCCTCCACCAATTCGGTGATTTCCACTGTATGCACCACTAACGTTAGCGTCAAGTTCAGCAAAAGAAAAAACTTCTCGTTGAAATGCTTGAGTCTCCAGGGCTCCGCCGACACCTGTATTTAAGTGGCCGTTTGAACACAGGTCGCAAGATGAATTTTAATTGTGTTTAACCCTACATTGATTTTCCATGATGGTGCGACGAACATTGAGTCAATAGGAGACAAAGAGAGGACATTGGCAAAGGTAAAAGCCTTCTATTCGAAATTGATCTCGCCGGTGATAATGCCTTAGCCCTAAACCCAATAATTCAATTTGGGCATCCTGAGAATATCCAGGTTCGGGATCCAAAAGATCATGATAGGCCCCTCGAAAGTTAACTTCTTCAAAGATCTCGTTATTTCTCCAACCTCCTCCTACTCCCCACCCTGAAGGTTTCTGTGTCCAAATTCTGGAGACCGAGAATATGGTATTACAGAAAATGGCTTCGATGGAATTTTTATTTGGCTACGCTTAATTAGGGATGGAGCGATTTTTTGTTCTGTAGATTTCAGCGTTATCTGGATCAGTTGCAGCTTTGTATCGTAAAACATCTGATGCAAAATCAAGCAGAAAAGTTTGGCGAGTCTTAGTAATTGCGAAGCTTGATGATTCATTTGTGTGAGAGTCATTGACAAGGTGAAAAGTATTGAATCTTCCTTCTTCTAATGCTTCTCGTTTTCGTTTGAGCAACGTGCTGCGTGCAGGCCGATAAGAAATATCACTTATTAAGCCTTTGCTTCGATGGAGCAGGCGAATGGTATTGGCGGAATAGTCGCTATGGGAAACTGGTCTGTCAAATGGAGATGTGGGTTGGCTATTTCCAATAGGGAAAGAATGTGGTACGCACAATTTTCGCGGAAGAAGTAGTAATCGAAATAGGCATTACCTAATTCCCACGCATGCATTAACAGCCGATGATTTTGTTCGGAAGAAAAGTTTAAGCGGTATTCCCAAATATCCCTGTTCTCAATGTCACGATACTCTTTTACTTTCATATAATAGGGAATAGTCGAGAAAAAACCTTTATATCCTCCCATAATTCCTTTGTAGGCGAATTCAATCCCTGCATCTGGAGGAACATCGGCAGCATAGTTAATGGATGTAGGCTAGAATATTTGTATCTGAGGTCTGTGTTTTTTGATCAACCCTTAAAAAGAATGCCCAAACATCGAGGCGGGATTATCCATGTAGGCTGACGGGAAAATGAAAGAAATGGAAGCGGGTTTTAATTCTTCCAGCCAACTATTAAACCGTTCACATTTTTGAGGATGAGTTTGGAGTCATCAAAATGCAGTCGCTCCCTAAGCCAATGATATCGGGCTATAAAGGCGCATTAGGCGGGTTGTTTGAACGGCCAACTAATGTCGCTGAAAAAAATAAGCGAGTGTGGCCTGTAGCTCAGCCTCTGGATCAAATTCTTCCATCCGGTGAAAGAAAAAGCCGGGATCATCGACTTCACTTGTGTGTCCGACCCAAAATTCTTTCGATAGTGAAGTAATAGATGCCAATAGCGATCGAGGTGGAGTTCTTTGGTAGAAGCTTGGTCTACGAGTTCGTTTTAAATAGACGGGATTTAGTTGCTGAGCATTGGCCAGGGATGCAAAGAAAATCAATTCAAAAGCAAGAAGCAGAGATAGCACATTAAAAGAAGGAGGAAAGGCTCCAGTTTTTGTAAAACCGGAGCCTTTCAATGAACTATTTAGAAATTGCAGCTTGGGCTAAATTGGGTTATCCATCATTGCATCATGGATAGCTTTCACTACCGCTTTAGGTGAGGGTTCCCCATCTTGAATGAGGATCGTATTTTTCCTGCGTCATGTTAAAAAAGGCCTGATGTTTTTCCGTGGGGATGCCCATAAGAGTCGCAAGTGAGGTGAGATGTTCCCCCTGTCCTTGAGCCATTTCTTGGGAGATGTTGTCAAAATTAATAGCCGCAAAAACATTGACTTGTTCAGCTGAAAAAACTTTTCCATCATTAGTACAGCCTGAGGTGCCTGTGCTGATTCCGAAAGTTTGGGAGCCAAATGTTCCATTCGTAGTTGCCATCAAAACTTGGGGAGCGATTTGTTTTTGCCCGGAATAGTCGCTCCACGCTAGTTTCCCGAGGCCACACCCTGGTCCGTTATCTGGGTTGGCAGCAAAAATAATTCCTGGACATCCAATCATCAGCATGAAAACTGCGGAAGTCAGAATCGTGCGGTTCGCCATACCATTTCTCCTCATTTAGATGTTAAAAAATGGAGCACTTGACTGCTTTCTGAGGCATTATAACAAAAACTCCCAATTTGAAAAGCAAAAATGCCATTTCTGACGCAAAAAAATTTTCATGTAGGGGCGGAGATTTTTTTGATAGATGTTTAAAGGCAAGCTAGAAGGCAATGAGAAGTAAAGACTACAGTTTGATTATCTGCCATCTATCAACAGCACTATTAAACTGTGGCTTTTTCTAAGGAGCGGAATCGTGGTTGTTCTCCCAATGATATCTGGAGTTTTGTTTGTAGTTGATGAAGAGTGTGATGTCCCTCTTTATATCGAGGATGTAACACGGTGAGTTCTTGTAAGGTTGTTAGGGCCTGTTCAATTTGTCCGGTTTCCATAAGCAGATTTGCCAAGTGTAGCCATCCGGACAGATGGTGAGGGTTGTGCCTTACGACAGATTGCAGGGTGGCAATGGCTTCTTGGTTATTTCCTTCAGAAAAGCTGCGTTCCGCAAAAGTGGTATACAAATGCAAGTCTAGCGGAGAAAATTCCTGGGAACATGTTTCGAATTTTATCCATTCCACCGAAATTTTCCCCTGCTCTTGTGCAAGGCTGGGATGTTGGATTTTTTGGGTAAATAAAAAGTCATGAGTATGTGCCGATAATTTGGATGGTAAGAGGTCGTTGCCGTCGAAGGTAAATCCGTTCCGCCTCAGTTTATCCACAATTTCCGGTATAGGGTAGGCTCGAATACCAATCGTATCTTCCAGGGGAGGATCTGAAAAGTTTCCCAGCGGTAGTTGGAACAAGAAATACCGTTCGGGTTTGAGAACCCGGTTGATTTCTGTCAGATAGTTCTCAAAAACCGGACGAGGCATATGTTGAAAAGCCACATAGGAATAGACGAGGTCAAAGTAGTCGTTAGGAAATTCTTGAAGATCAATTCCGGAAGTCGCATAGGTGGTGATATGGGGATGATCAGCCAGCCATAATTTACTTTGGTCAATCATTTCCGATGAGACATCCACACCCACTAATTTCTGGAAGTAGGGAGCCAATGGTTTCAAGACTCGGCCAATGCCGCACCCAATATCCAAGACGGTCCAGGAAGGTGAGCTTAGATTTTCTGTTCTTTTGAGGATGGTTTGGGCTGTCGCTTCACCTGATCGAGCAAAAACTTCTTCTGTCCGGTAATCCTCGGTAGCGATCCAATAGCGAGCGTGGTGTTGAGCTCGGCGGTTCCAATCCTGTTTCATTTTTTCAGAAAGATTCATGAGTGGTCCTTCCTAAGATGTGGTGAAGGCTATCGAGGGTCTTTCTCTCTTGTCCGTTTCTGGGAATGATTAGGGCGGTTAACATCATCATGGTTTTTTTGCGAGTAAAGGTTGTGAGCCATGAGCGGATGAAAAATTTGTGGTCCCCCTTTTTGATTGTTGAAATTTGCAAGATGGTTGCCAGGGGTACCGGTCGAAAACCGCACTGAAAATTGGAGTGAAATAAATGGGTAAATCAGGAATGCTGATTGTGAGACCTGGAAATCTGGAACGGGAAACAATTCTTTTCTAGGTAAGATTTGATGGGAACAGGAGGCAACCTCTGCCGGGAGAGGAAAATGAAAGTAGGAGAAAAATTAATCAGACATACAGGTCAATGGGTTGATGTGGTGGAGTGCCACTTTCAGGGGAGGGCTCACGATCATTTTCTTGAATTTCTTTTCGAGCTTTTATTTCCATGGCGGATGCGGAGGCGGCGACGGCTCGATCTTGAGGTGAGGGATCGGCAGGTGCAAGAGCGGCCCGTCGGATTTGTTGAGCTTTTCTAATTGTGGCTTGGGGATCACCAGGAACTGAAGAGGTGTCAATATTGACTTCTCCTCCTACGGCATATCGTTTCCCATCGGCTCCCGTTTGGTAGGAAAAATTGGCACCGCCCGTTGCCAGTCCCCCTGCAGCCGACAGATGGGCTTGTTCGTGTCTACGAACTTCTTGATCCCGATTTTTTAATTTTTCGGTATCGGTATGTTCTTCTTCGGGTGTGCTCCGAATTGAGGGTTTAAGAGGCTGCTGCGTATTATGTGCAGCGAGGTATTGAGAGGTCACATAGGGAGAGGAAAAAGCTCCAATACGCATAGGTTCATCACCCACTCTCTAAAAAGTATCGGATTATTCATTGAAAAATTAACCAGGTAATGCTTTCAGGTCTCTAGGAATCGCCTTTTTCTGGAAAATGTCGCAGATGAGGTGCAGATTACCTATCCGTAATGAATGCAAAGAGTTGCTTTATGATGTAAGGGAACGATTGGATTTTCTTTCTTCCTCATCTACCTCTTCCTGAACAGCTCAGAACCCATTTTCTTTTTCGAGAGAAATGAGCTGAATGGAAGGGAGGTAGAATCCGGTTATTTGCAGTGCCGTCGGAGCTTTTTGATGAATTTCTGTGGTTCAATGACGGGTTTTTGCGGCCACATCGATAAAGCACTGAGTAAGATGCTGAGAATAACTAGTAAAATCAGGGTCGTGGCGGTATCAGGTCTGGTTAGTTGGTCCAAATATAATCCTTGGATGTTGTCTAAGACTTGATTTGCTGCAGATGCGCCCCCTAACAACATCATGGTCATCATTGACCCTAGAATCATTCCGCCAAATAGTTTCAACACCGTTAGCCTCCTTCATCGCTTCAGATAAAAAAGATTGGGATTGATGAGGTGGTATTTCTCTCTCATCTGCCCCATTACTCGAAAGGCTTCCTCGTTATTATGTATGTGCATCTTACGCAACCCTGTACGGCTGGATTACATCCTACTTCAGATGCCAAAGTCCTGATATACCGCAGAAGAGCTAGAAATGTTCTGCAGGCCAGGCCATTTCCAGAGGAAATCTGTGGGATAAACTCTTCTAACGGAAGAAAGTGAGCAAATGTTATAAAAAGTTGAGCAAATGAAGCGGCGGAGACGGGAGATTGGTCTGAGAAAATTTACTGATCCAGCGCGAGTTGAACCACGGAGACAAATTCACTGAAATTACAGGGTTTGTCTAGAATAGCAAACACTCCTGCCTGACGAGCCCGGTGTTTGTCTTCATCGGCCAAATGGCCACTAAGTAAAATCACGGGTGGTGGGTCGGAAATGCGGTGATGTTTGAGCAGTTGATCGATAAAATCAAGCCCTCCCAAGACGGGCATTTGATTATCGCTTACAATAAGATCAGCCTGATCCTCGGATAGCCACTGAAGGGCTTCTTTCCCATTAGTGACTTCCTGGCAAACTAACCCTTGTGATTCCAAAACCATTCGCAGGGCCTGGCGGGAATTCTGGTCGTCATCAACCAACAACACTTTTTTCGAAGCTGAAACAGTTGTCATAACGTATTCTGCCAGGACTCGGAGGTCTTGTTTGATAGTTAATGAATTCTATCTCATGTCGTCAAAAGAAATACTACCCTTCGAAAGGCCTACCGTTCACACATTCTTGTGTTCATATTCAAGAAATCGGAACACGATCAGCCAAAAGATGCGTCACTATTGAGAAGATGGTGGAACCTGCTGCCACCCTTTTCGTTCCATGCATCCTTCAAACGTATAAATCTGTTTTGGCATGCCACTATCACCAGATCCCAATAAAGCGCGTTCACAAGCATCTTTATCCTGGGAAAAATTCGCCCCTGAAGCTCCTGGTTTATACCATTTGACGGAGGTAGAAATACACCCGCCTGCAACCCATAAGGCTATTGCTAAAAGGCACAAAAAAATCGGCATTATTGATAGTCCGGAGAATACCTTCCCAAAGAAAAACGAATATAATCACTTTTTTGCTGAAATACAATTCAAAAATCATGGGAATCTCAATGTTGCCCAAGCTTTGAAGAGCTGGTCATGAGAATTCTTTCAAAGAGATACGTTTAAAGATTGTCTTGTATTTGATGGAGGGCCCAGGATGCCCAGAAGTGAACGGTCGGGGTAGGGTCGGTGTCTCGGGACTGTTGTAAAGCTTCGACTTCTTTCTTGGACCCCAGCTTGCCAAGGCGATAAGCTGCCTCAGCCCTGACACCAATGTTTGGATCTTGGCGAAGTAGTGTCCGCAATACGGTTAAACCGCGAGGATCTCCCAGTTCTCCCAACCCGGCCACGGCGGTTTGTCGAATAAAAGGGTCAGGACTTCGCGAGGCATCAAGAAAAATATTATAGGTAAAAGGAAATGAGAAATCCGAAAGAGCCTGAATAATCGCTGCTTGAGTGGAAGTGTTTGAAATATTGAAGGCTTCTCCTAAGACCCGTAATGCCTCCTCGGAGGCGGCTGTTCGTCCCAATGCCATCGAGGCGGATTGTTTGACCCTTTCTGAAGGATCGGCCAACATTTGGATCAAGGCCAAAATCCCTTCTTGAGTAAGGTGATCCCCGAATGTTCCCAAGGCCCAAACACTCCATTGACGAACCTCTTCGTCAGGATCGGACAGTGATTGAATTAAACTCCCAATAGCCGTGGGTTCTGAAATTTTACCAAGAGATAATGCGGCGGTTCGACGAATCTCCGGCTGCGAATCTTTAAGTAGCGCGACTAACTGACTAGTGACCGTAGAGGGGGATTGCGGTGGGGTTTCCCGAATACATCCCATCACTGCCAAAATGAGGATAAACCCGATGACGTGGGGTAGGGGAACGCTCAAGCCGTATGAACAAACATTAGGCCGAACCTGACGGTTCCTTGGGAGGCGAAGGTTGCTTGGCGACTTCAATGGTTTCCTGCATTTCTTTCTCAGCGGCTTGAAGTTCGGCTTGGATAGATTGCATTTGCGGGTCAATGGAGTTCCGGATATCGGCAGCGGCATCCCGGAATGTTCTGACGGTACTGCCTAAGCTTTCTCCCAGGGATTGCATATCTTGTGACCCCAATTCGGCTTTTTTCGCTTTTAGGGCGGCTTGTTGGGCTTGAACACGAGCTACCGCCTGTTTATTCACGACGGCCGCAGGTCGTTTGGCCAAGGGTTTGGCCTGGGCGGCTTGGGGAAGTCTCGGATATTGGGCTGCAGCCACGGGGGCGGGTTGAGCTTGACGATCTTCCATGCTGAGCGGAGCATATGTGGAAGCTGCGGAGGCCGCAGAATGAGGTTGTGGCGTGCTTGGGGGGGCCTTCGGAGTCACAACCTGGGGACCAGCGCCTTGATAAAGGAGAGCGGCTGTTGTGCCGGGCGTCATTTCAGGGCCTGGTTGATAGGGCTGGTTTTTGGGAGGTGTAGGTGGTGAACCCTGTTGTTCTGCCGGTTGGGAAACTGCAGCTTCGGCTTGAGGGGGAGCCGGTGAATCAGGGCTGACATTGGGATCTATTGCAGGGGGAATTTCACTAACTTCTTTTTTGAAACCTTTCAGGGCTTTCCCCACACCTTCCCCGATTTGGGGCAATCGTCCTGCTCCAAAAATAATGAGGATTATCACTAGGATAATCATTAATTCTGAAAAGCCCATTGTCCCAAACACGAAAAAATCCTTCCCGATTTGAAGTCATTCTTGACGCAGTCTTTTTCGACTCTATCGTCCCCGATTGACGGGTGTCAACCCAAATGCGGTAGTCTTCAGAAGGTAGGTTTGGCTTGCAAGGAAGCCAAAAAGATCAGAAGGAATCATATTCGGTCATTGGCTTATGTCTCTTCTCACCACACCACAGATACCTCTCTTTCGTATTACCTTATTTTATGGACCTGAGGAAATGGAAGGTGCTTCCGAAATAGTACACTGTGTCTTTAATGTCAAAAAGCGGAGTTGGAAGGGGGGCGTTCAAGTTGGGATTCAGTTTGAACAAGCTCAGTTGAACGTATTACATGAAAGCTTGGATTTCGCCTCTTGGATTGAGGAAATTTTACAGGCGAGTCCCGTGGAAGATCGACAGGCTTATCGACGACATGCAGAGGATCTTCTTATTCAGTTGATTTGTTTCTACAAATTGCAGGAATATATTCATCAGGGTATCCAGCAGGAAAATGTCCAGGTGGACGCTAGCCAGCTTTTCCGCGAAACACAGGATCTCGTTTGTCGGGAAATTGAGGAGATTAAGCGGCAGATTTTGGTAGAGTTGGATATCGTCGATGGATTTGAAGGTCAATAAACTTTTGAGGCATAAAGTTTGCTATAATTTCTTAATTGCTTATAAATAATTGAAATATGGAGAGCGGGTGTTCTTTTGAAGTATTCACTATAGGAGAGTTTTCATAGAGACAAACTGTAGGGAAGGAGGAATTGGTTATGAAAGACAAGACAGGGGTATTGGGGCAAATGATGAAACGCGCAATCAGTTTGGTGTTGTGTGTGGCCTTTATTGGAGTGACGGCAGTAGGAATGCCGACTGTGAGTATGGCTGCTGATGAGGAGACTTCCCAAGGCAATGAGGCCATGCTGGGTTTTGGAAGCGGTCTTCTGACATTGGTTTATCTCCCGCTCAAGACGGCCTATGCCATTGTGGGAACGGTCGTGAGTGGCTTGACTTATGCCGTTACTGGCGGAGATTTGGATACCGCCAAGACCGTGTTTGAGCCCAGTGTGTATGGAACCTATGTCATTACTCCTGATAATCTCAAAGGCAATGAGCCCGTGCGTTTTTTTGGCGTCTCCCCTTATGAGGAAGAACCCCTCGTGATAGATAAGTAATTGGCTGCATTCCCTCCTTATGCGCAAACCCATCATTGGTGTCACGCCAGATTTCAACCCTGGGACCCGCATGGATATGGGGGGTAAAGAACCTACCTATTTTTTGCGAGCTCGTTATCTCCAAGCCATACAGGAAACAGGGGGAGTACCGATTGTGCTTCCCCTGGTTCGGGGTGAGGGGCATCATCGGCTCCTCTTGAAGCAACTTGATGGATTATTGGTTACGGGCAGTGGATGGGATTTGGATCCCAATCTCTATGGGGAACGGAAACAATTCCCCTTTCAACAGATGAGTGAAGAACGAGCCCAATTGGAATTAGGACTCTCTCGGTTGGCTTTTTCCCTAAAGGTTCCGACATTCGGCATTTGTGGCGGTATGCAGTCTATGAACGTCGCCCTCGGGGGTACGCTTATTCAGGATATTCCCTCTCAGATTCAAACTCGGCTTCAGCATAGTCCAAAAAAATCAGCGACAAAGATGGCCCATGTTATCCGGATTGAGGCGAAAAGCTGGTTATCCCGGATAGCAAAAAAGAAAACCATCCCGGTTAACTCTTCTCATCACCAATCCGTGAAGGCCATTCCTCCTCTCTTCCGAATAACGGCGACGACGTCCGATGGAGTCGTTGAGGCCTTCGAGGCGGATTCCCACCCTTTTTGGCTTGGGGTCCAATGGCACCCGGAATTTTTATATCGCAAACATTCCATCCAAAAAGGCTTGTTTTCGGCCTTTATTCGGGCTGCTAGACGATATCGTTCCCAAATGGAGAACTGATACCCTCTGCTTCACATGGCCAGTTGTCAAAAATTAAGAAACTGAGGAATCCTGTGGGCTGGGACTTTTTTCTGGTGGTGAGGCCTCAGGTGCTGTGGTGGCCAATTCTGTCTGGCCAGTAGGTTTTGCGGCAGGCTCTGCCTTGGAAGCGGGGGGAGCGGCGGGTTTTGGTGGAGGGGTGGGTTTAGGTTTTTCTGGTTTAATGCCACCCTCCCAACTAGGGCCATGGTACATTTCATTTGCTAGCCCGGTTTCCTTCCATTTGGCTTCAAAATCTGCCGCAGCCTTATTGGGCGTTTCTCCCACACCTACCGTTCGATTCCAAGGATAGACCCGCGGAGAAATTTGGCAAATAGACCCTTCTTGTCGCATGTAGAGGGCAATGGGGTTTCCCCGGTAAGGACCTAAGATAATATGGACTGTTCCAACTAATTCCGGCAAAGATTCCATAGACCAATCCTGAATTGAGCGAATGATGCCAAATATAAAAAGACTGGTATAGTGCCATAGACCTATCCAGAGTGCAAGATGGGCCCAGATAGGATAAGGCCTTTGAAAAATGGATGGGATCGGAAATTTCTACCAATGACCCGGCCGGTCAGCGGGTTAGTGCGGAATCGGGTTCCGGTTCGGCTTTTTTCAGGAGGAAAAGGGCGAGCATTAATACGAAAATGACAACGACATGCAGGCCCATGTCCATCAGATAATGCCGGAAGACTGCTTCTGGGACCGAAGGTTGGTGAGAAAATTCAGCCCCGGCGGTCAAGATTCGTCTGACCGAGGCAATCACCCCTACATGAAGAAACGGTTCCAGGCGAATACGGTCGGAATGAAGGAACCCCAGAACGGTTCGAAAGAGCTCCAACAAAATAATGACCAACAACAGATCATTGAGTAAGGTAATCGTGGCGGGGAGAAAGTCTTGTTGTACGGTTTGGGCATAGGCCACCCAACTGTACCCAAACACCAGCATGCCCACGAATAAAAAACTCAGACATGCCGTGATATAACCCCATCGGTCCAGCCACTGCATCCACCGGACCCATTGCTTAATTGATTCTGGTGTCCACCCAAGCATCGAATTGATGACCCGTCAGGCAGTTCCGCTTTGCGAGGTGTTCCCTTCATCTTTTGACCGCATCTGACCAAAAGATAAGTCTTCCATCGCTGCCGCTCGAATGGAATTTCCACAGCAGCGGATTTCTTGAAAACCGGCTCCGCCGTCCATGATCATGACTCGAAAGCCACAGGAGTCGGGACGGACCTTTTTTTCATCCAATGTCATTCCGATGAGCAGCTGCCCTCTTTTTCGTCCGCGTTCCTGGCGATAGGCCGGGACGACATCGTCCTCGGTCAACTCGTGGCCACAACAGATGATTTTTTCAAATCCTTCGCCTCCATGCATGACCTTGAGCACCAATCCGCAAGAATCAGGGTAGCGTTGATGCTCGTCTATAATGTCTCCCTTTTTAAGTGCCATCGTCCGTCTCCTCTGGTTCGACCAAGAAAAACAAAAGAATGTGATGATGAAAACACGCAAGGGGCGATGCCCGAGGAACTAGCTAACCAAATTACAATAAGCAAAGTCCAGAATGGAGGAGGAATCCACCCAAGCTTCAGGTAACGGCGCGGGCCTGGTCTTGAATGTGGGCGAGCAGTGCTCGATGAGTGGAAATGCCGACCTGCGTGTGGAGCTGTCGAGGATTCACCGGTGTATATGGGTAGGCAAAGCGTTGCTTGACCCGTTGCAAGCGAGCCAGGCGGGCTTCAAGCTCAGCGGAAGAGAGGTCGCGGGAAGTCATCGCTTGCCGGACGGCTTCAATCGCCTGGGTTTCCAGATCCCGAGTTTTGCAGATCAGCAAGATATCCACCCCGGCCTGAAGAGAACGCACGGCTGCATCCCCAATCGATGAATGATCCAGGATTGCCCGCATTTCCAAGTCATCACTGAAAATCAGACCCTCAAACCCCATTCTCTGCCGCAACATCTGGGAAAGAATCGGATAAGAAAGGGTCGCCGGATTTGTCGGATCCAGCGCAGGGTAATGGACGTGCGCAGTCATGATAGCTTGCAGGCCGTGATCAATGGCATGGCGAAAGGGGGCTAACTCCACCGTTTCCAAGCGTTCACGAGTGGCGGTGACCACGGGTAATTCCAAATGCGAATCTTTCATGGTATCTCCGTGGCCAGGAAAATGTTTCCCACATGCGAGCACAAGATGATCATGCAGTCCGGCAATGGTGGCGGCGCCCATACGGCTTACCTGCTCAGGATCAGTACCAAACGCTCGATCGCCGATGATGGGGTTGGCTGGATTGGTGTGGACATCCAACACCGGGGCCATGTTCATATTAATGCCAACTGCCCGCAGTTCTTTGGCTGTGACAGCGGCGGCCTGATACGCCAGTTCCGTCGAACCGGACGTGGCAATCAAGCTGGCAGGAGGAAAAATTGTAAAGTCTGGAGGCAATCGGGACACCCGGCCCCCCTCCTGATCAATGGCAATCAGGAGGGGGGTATCCCCTGCAATGGTTTGGAGTTCGTTCGTTAGTTGAGCGATCTGCTCCGCATGGATCAAGTTCCGAGAAAAGACAATGACTCCGCCTGGCTGGAACTCCTTCATCCAGGCGCGAAGGTCCGGAGTGACCTCCGGACCTTCAATGCCAATCATGCAGAGTTGTCCAATGCGCTCGTTCAGAGTCATGAAAAGAATTACCTCACGCTGCCGTTGGTTTTATTCAAGAGGAATTGAATCAACAGACGGGTGCCGATCCCTGTAGGACCTTTGGATATATAGGCACGTTCGGAGGCGCTCCAGTCGGTGCTGGCAATATCCAGATGAGCCCAGGGATAATCGCCAATAAATTGTTTCAAAAATAACGCGGCGGTAATCGTGCCTCCTCCCCGGCCTCCAATGTTGCGCATATCGGCCACATCGCTTTTTAATTGTTCGAAATAGTCATCCCAGAGGGGAAGCTCCCAGACCCGTTCTCCCGCGCCGTCGCCGGCCTTTCGCAAGTCATTTTTCAGCGAATCGTCCGTTCCCAACAGACCAATGGCAAATTGGCCTAAGGCGACAATGCAGGCCCCGGTCAATGTGGCGATATCGATGACGCAAGCCGGTTTGAGACGGCTGGCATAGGCCAAGCCGTCAGCTAAAATAAGGCGGCCTTCGGCATCCGTATTTTGGACCTCTACCGTTTTTCCGGACAACATGTTCAGGATGTCTCCGGGTTTGGTGGCTCTGCCACCCGGCATGTTTTCAGTGACGGGAAGAATGCCCACGACATTGAGGGGCAGTTTAAGCCGAGAGGCCGCCCGCACGGTGGCCAGCACCTCGGCCCCGCCGGTCATGTCGGCTTTCATCTGTTCCATATTTTCAGAGGGTTTGAGGGATATGCCGCCGGAATCGAAGGTGACGGTTTTCCCAACAAAGACAATAGGTTTTTGCGTGGGCCGTCCGCCCGAATACGTCAAAATAATAAACTGCGGCGGCTCAATGCTGCCGCGAGAGACGCCCAGCAACCCACCCATCCCGAGTTTTTCCATGTCCCGTTTCTCAAGCACCTTCAGGCGAATTTTTGATTCCCGGGCAATCTTACGGGCTTCGGCGACCACGCGGGAGGGTGTCATGACGTTGGCGGGATGATTGCACAAATCACGGACAAAGCAGGTGGCTTCGCCTAAAACCTGTCCGCATTGGGCCCCAGCCTTGATTTCGGTTAAATCGGAATCCTTTGAAGCCAAGAGGGTGCAGGATTGTATCGTCTTCCCATTCTCGGCATCGTTCGTGCGGTATTCCGTGAAGCGATAGTCCCCCAAGATGGCCCCTTCCACCAGCACTTGCGCCACGGTGCCGGCATGCCCGACCGACTTGGGGACATCCGGCATCACGCAGGCAAAGGTTTTGGCCTTCACCTGCCGCACCCGTTTGACGGCGGTGCCCATCGCCTGCCGAAGGCGCTCCAATGTCAGGTCTTCGCGCGAGCCGACTCCGACCAGCAGGATGCGTTTGGCGGAGACCTTCCCATTCATATGCACGAGGGTCGTTTGATTGGGTTTGCCTTGAAATTCCCCACTCTTGAAAAGAGCGGTGAATTGTCCATCCAGCGTCCGGTCGAGCGCCTTGATATGTTTGCCCAGAGTTTTTTCTTTTTCAAAGTCCAAGCAGACTAAGACATCTGTTGCCGTGGTGGTTGGTTCACCACTCTTCACCTGAATATTCATAGGCCTCCTTCAGAGATGAAAGTGAATAACTGTCTGCCCCGTTGATCAATGAACCCGAGATGTCTCTTCGTTCCTAAACGCCTCGGGCTTGGGGATCCCAAATATACTTATGAAGTTGCAGTTGAAATCGAACCGGGAGCCGGTCTTCTAAAGCCCATTGGGCCAGTGATTGGGGTGCCAACGTGCCAAATACCGGACTGACCAGAAGAGAACAGCGATCCCGCAGGGCATGCCGGTGAATGAATTCTCGCACCCACTCATAATCCCGGCGGTCCTTCACTACAAATTTGACCTCATCTTTTGACGAGAGATGATTCAGATTCGTCCACAGCATACGGTCCATCATGCCGCTGCCGGGGCATTTGACATCCATGATCATTGACACGCGTTTGTCGACGCCGGAGACGTCAAAGGCGCCGCTGGTTTCCAGCATGACGTCATACCCCAGATTGCAGAGCTCTGTTAACAATACCAGGGCATTGGGTTGATGCAAGGGCTCACCCCCCGTCACTTCCACCAAGGAACAACCATGCGTCTTGACCTCATCCAGGACCGCCTGCATGGTCATGGTGCGTCCTTCATGAAAGGCATACTCCGTATCGCACCAGGTGCAGCGTAGCGGGCAACCGGTCAAACGAATAAAGACGCATGGCAGCCCCACCTTGGTGGATTCGCCCTGGACACTATAAAAAATTTCCGTAATACGAAGCGTTGGCTGGCCGGTCATGAGATCGTTGCCCTTCGGAGTGCCGCTGTCAACGGGAGAGAAGCCAAACCATGGTGAAGGAACACCGGCCGGAAGGTTAGGCCCATTGCGTAACCGGCCACCCCTGGCGGCGTGCGATACGAGCCATGCCGCGAATGGGATTCACCACAAGGGGATGGCCGACCACTTGCAGCGTGTGGAAATCACCCGGGCTATCACCGTAGGCATAACTGCGCTGTAAATCCAAATTAAACCGTGAGGCCAATCGCTCCACATGGCGTTGTTTGCCCTCGCCATAAGGCAAGGGAGAAAAGACCCGGCCGGTATAGCGGCCCTGATGTGATTCCAATCTCGCGCCGTAGACAAGTGAGACACCGAGTTTATCCGCCAGGGGTTTGACGAGGAATTCCGGAGATCCGCTCACCAGCGCAACCACATGGCCGGCATCCTGATGGCGGGATAACACCCCAAGCGCTCGCGGGGACAATCGACGAAACACCGCAGACTCGACAAATTCCTGGGCTAACATTTCAATCAGGGAGACTTCCAAATCCGTCAAATACAATTTATTCCGCCGGAGGGGACTCAGAGAAAATGGCGGGATGTGTCGAAGGAGATAGGCCGCACTGTACCGGAGTTCGGGCCATCCGACTAAGCCATCTCGCCACAAATGGCGGAAAAACCCAATTTCAATTGAAGAACCCGGGACGAGGGTATTGTCCACATCAAAAAAGGCCCCGATCCAGGTTTGTGAATAACGGAGGGGAGCCGGAGAGGTGGGGGAGGAGGTCAAGAGCGACACGTTGACTACAAATTAGTGGAGCAGGGTGGAATAATTTTTGATGAATCGATTCTAACCCTCTGTCCGTTCGTTGACAAGAACCGCGCCAGGTTTCATAATCGGGCCACAAGTGCCGAAGTGGTGGAATGGCAGACACGCACGTTTGAGGGGCGTGTGGGGAAACCCATGCGGGTTCAAGTCCCGCCTTCGGCACCAATACCTTCGCCTATACTCCTCCTCTCCTCTTTCTTCCAGATTTTTTCAGCGTGCCTTCAGTGCGTGGAAGCTAATTGAAGTGGATGCATAAGAGATGATTGATTGTTGGTACCAACAGTGTCCGACTGAGTGGAGCTGTATTTAATCCCAAAACCAACAAATGGGTGGATGGTATTCAAGATGGGTGTTTCCGAGGCTGCTGGATTGGAGCATGCGGCAGGCGGCTTTTGGCCCGTTGCGGGAATCTGTCTTGGCCCAGGCCTCCGGGGAAGTTCTGGAAATCGGGTTTGGGACGGGGGCGAACCTGCCGTTTTATGCCAGTCACATTCGTTGGGTCGCCGCCATTGATCCGAATCCTGGGATGGTGTCGCTCGCTCGGCCGCAGATCTCCCAGCAGCCACGCCTGGCCGGCCGGATTCACTGGATCATGGCCTCAGGGGAGGCCTTGCCGTTTTTGACGGATTCGTTTGATTCAGTGGTGAGTACGATGACTCTGTGTAGTGTGCCCAACATCTCCTCGGCCATCCAAGAAATTCATCGCGTGCTGAAACCCGGCGGAAAGTTTGTGTTTTTGGAACATGGTCAAAGTCCTGATGATTCCGTGCGCAGGTGGCAGGAGTGGTTGACGCCCTATTGGAAACACCTTGGTGATGGCTGTCATCTCAATCGGCCGATGGCCAGGTTGATCCACGCTCAGTCATGGACCCTGCTGTCCCTGACGAACTTTTATCTTCCTGGCGTGCCTAAACCCTTTGCGTATTTTTATCAGGGGTGCGCTGTGAAAACAGGCAAGGGCCAGAATCGCGATTGATAAGGGCCACCTCATCCTTAGGTATCGCAGGGTCCAGCCTCATTATCCTATGGGTCTATTGAAAAAATCCGCGAGCGGCGTTCTCGCCATTTTTCCGTGCTCACGTCGTACCAGTATGTTCCGCGCGCAAAACAAAGGTGATGCCCTTCGGGACGTAGCAGGCAATACGTGGTCTTCCCTTCAAGAAGCCTCAGGACAGGACTGGACGGACCCTTCAGCAGGACAGGCTTTTTTGAACAGCCCCGACGCTGTCAATTCCCAAAGACTTCCTGACAAAATATGGCCTTTGATATCTTCATTGTTCAACACTCCCCCTATCTTCATCATGGGTAACTGACCCTTCCCTCCCTTCAGGGTGCAAATGGGATACAAATATCTTTTTGCCACCCTTCACATCCCTCCGATTTCTTAATACAGTGAATGGACGGGGTGGGCTCCTCGTAACCGCTTCCCGTCAGTGTGCTCGTCCCCTTTTTCGCAGAGGAGTGGTTGGATGATTTCAGGGTCTGTTGAAAAAAGCCGCCAGCGGTGTTCTCGCCATTTTTCCGTGCTCACGTAGTACCAGTACGTTCCGCGCGCAAAAATGGCTGTGGCCTTGCTGGACGGGCTTTTTTGAACAGACCCGACGCTGTTAATTCCCAAAGACTTCCTGACAAAATATGACCTTTGATATCTTCATTGTTCAACACTCCCTTTCAGGATGCCGTATGGGTCCATCTTGGACTCTGGGCCTGGCCGCAGCCATGGTTTGTTGCCTGTTCACGGTGGGTGAAGGAGTGGCTGGTGAGAAAGAATTCGAGCCACTTCCTCTGATGACCGGTGAGGATGCTGCAGACGCGCATCTTCGTCTGGGTGTGGATTTTTATCTGATTGATGAATTGGATGTGGCGGTGCGGGAATTTCGTGAAGCCGTCCGGCAGCGTCCTGGCTTTGCCGAGGCCTATCACAACCTCGGCGTGGGCTTGGCCCGGATGGGTGATCTTTCCGGGGCGATTACGGCCTGGGAGCAAGCCGAGCGGTTGGCTCCCGATGTGGTTTCTACCCGATACCGGACTGCGGCGTTGGTGGCCTTTAACTTTGGCATTGCCCGTCTTCACGAGAAGCACTTGTCAGAAGCCTTAGATCAATGGCAGGAGGCGATTCGCTGGCAGCCGAATTTGGTGGAGGCCCATTATGCGCTCGGATATGGTTACCTGACTGCCGGCAATCCCTTGCCGGCGGTGACCCACTTTCGCCATGCCCTTTATTGGGCTCCGGCCTGGGCCAAAGCCTATGAAGGGTTAGGCCAGGCGTACTATGACTCCCATGACTATGGTTCTGCACGCGAGGCCTGGTTGCGTGCAGGAGAACTGGATCCCCTGGAGCCACGGGTGTCTGCCAATCTTGGCCTCTTGTCGCTGCAGGAAGGGAATTTTCAACTGGCAATCGACTATTCCCGCCAGGCATTGGAACGTGAGCCAACTCTTGCCTCGGCGCATTTTAACCTGGGGCTGGCGCTCTTTCGAACGGGAGAGGACGAGGCAAGCCTCAAGTCGTTCCAAAACGCCTGGTCGCTAGACCCCTCCCTGACCTCCGCCTTACTCGTGATGGGGATTGTGAAAAGCCGTCAGGGTGAATGGGCGTCTGCGGCGTCTCTCTGGCGGACCGCTTTGCAGAAGTCTCCTGCCGACTCTGAACGTATGTGGTTACATTTCAATTATGGGGTGGCGCTCCACATGATGGGCGAGACTCAGGGTGCCATCAGGGAGTTTCATCAGGTGCTTCAGAAACAACCGGACTGGGCGCCGGGATGGATGCAGTTGGGGCAGACGTTCATGGGGTTGCATCAATGGGGGCAGGCGGCTCACGCCTTTGAGCAGGCGGCTGCGTTATACCCTCGGTCGGCCAGTTTTTATTATGCGTTGGGGCAAGCACGGCTCCAGCAGCATCGTTTCGAGGAGGCTGGGCAAGCCTTTCGGCAGGCCGTGAAGCTTGAGCCGACGTTTTGGGAAGGGCAGTATCAGTTGGGTGTGCTCTTGCGTGCGCGCAATCGTCTGGGCGAAGCGGTGGAACCATTGCGGCGAGCGGCGGAGGGCGGGTTCCGCCAAGCCCAAGGCTTGCTGGCGTCCATGTATGCCAATGGGAGCGGTGTCGATCGCAATCTTCCATTAGCCATGTTGTGGTGGTTTCGTCTTGGGTCTGCAGAAGATGAGGTAGACCGGGTTTCAGGGGGGCAGGAATTGTCCCGTTTGCGGGGAGATCTGCATGGTCAGCGGTTGTCGGTCGCGGAACGGCAGGCTGTGCTTGCAGGGTTCGATGTGATCCGGCAAGAACTGATGTCCTCGGATGCCCGCCCTGTGTTTTCAACCGTCTTGATGAATGGGGCTCCTCACTGGCAGTCGCTTCAACCGTCGGTTCCGGTTCTTTCCTGGGTGATTCAGCTGGCCTTGGCATTGGATGGCCCGGCTCAGGACACGCTGGCGAGATGGTATGAGGAGGGGGCCTTTCGTGAAGTGGGGCAAGCCCATCAGCGGATCGAAGCGTATTTCCTCCAGGCGGGAAAAGAGGGGAATCCTCATTCCTGCCAGATCATTCAACGTGTGGCCCAAAAAGAGTCAGCCGGGGAACGGGGAGCCGATTCGTCTGCTGGCTGGGGGGCAGCTTGGCGTGGATGCCGCATTGCTTCGCCGTCTTTGCAGTTCACCCATAAAAGACCGTGATGTCATGAGATTGATTCGTGTACCCCCGTTTCTCTTGGCCTGTAGTTTGGCTATTGGGGGAACCCTTGCCGGATTTGGGGTCATGCATGTTGTTCCTCAAGTCGAGCAAGCCATATTGAATTGGCAAGCGGCCTCCTTCTCATCTGGGCCTGAGGGGTCTCGCGTGGTGCTTGTGTCGGCTCCGATCGGTCATGATCGTCTCTGTTCTCCAGGACGGTGGCATCCGGCGGAATTTGAAACCATGATCTTGGCCATAAGGCAAGCAGGGGCTTTGGCCATCGCGTCCCTCGAAGATTTTTCGCCGGACTCAGGGTTACGGTGTGGAGATTTGGGCAGTCTGGCCCATTTGGCGGAGACCACCACACGTGTGGGCCATGTCCTCTATCCTGATACGGCTCCAGATATGCTGCAGCAGGCCGCTGTTGGAATCGGTTCGGTATTACCTGCTTTTGATGGGGGCCTTTTAGAAGAAGCGCCTTCTCTTGGCTCAACCGGTCAGGAGCAGCTGCTTCCTGTAGGCGTGGCTGCCGCGGTGTATGTCTTGAATTACGGGCAAGGTTCCTGGTCTTTCCCAGGGGGGGATTATCAGGTGTTGCTCCCGGATCGTGTGTCGGTGGATGTGCCGATGGCATCTTTTGAAACGATCAGGGACCTGTTTCAGTCTGGGGAGCGTGACCGATTAGCGGCCATGTTTCAAGGCAAGATCGCAGTCGTGTCCGCTGAGGAGGGTGCTCCATCACAAACATTACGGGGAGCTGGCCTGTCTTCTACTGTGCCTGTTCTTCATGCCAAGCTCACTCAGGCCGTCTTGTCGCATGCGTGGTTGTTGGTGGTACCGCTCCTCTGGGCCATCGTCCTCACGATGCTGGCGGCTGTATGGCTGGCGTACGAATCCCTTCGATCGCAGCGGACCTCCAGGTTCAGATGGGTGGTGCCGGGTATTCTTCTGTTTGGTTTGGCGGGTCTGGGATGGCTTCCTCAGGCAGGATGGGCATGGCCAATGGGAGGAACGATCCTGAGCCTCAGTCTGACCACAGCGGCCTCCCTCCTGTGGCGAATGCTTCACAACCAGGCAGGTTTAGAATCCCGAATTCAAGAAGTTCAGAGGACACTGGCCCGTCTACAGGACGACTTGCGTGGCAAGCAACAATGCGTTCGGGATTTGGAGTTGAAGTTAGCGCGCGCGCGATCAGATGTCCAAGCATCTGATTCCGTTATTTCTGAATTACAGGAGTCTCAAGAAACGATCCTTCGTCAACTTCGTGATTCCGAGTCCGCCGTGGACAGCACACGCGATCGAATTCATCATCTGCAGCATGAGCTGGCCTCACTTCGCCAACATGTGCCAGCTGCGTTGCCCTCAATGGCCGTGACGGAAACATCAGGCTGTCAGGCCCTGATTCAAGAATGTGAAGGGTTCAATATTCTCACCAAAGATCCTCATCTCTTGGACCTGTTTGAACGGCTCAAACGCGCGGCCGTGACCCACAGCCCTATCCTATTGCTCGGAGAAACCGGGACGGGGAAAGAAGTGTTTGCCAGGGCGGCCCATGCCCTCAGCCCTCGTCGTTTGGGTCCGTTTGTGTCGGTCAATATGGCAGCCATTCGCCCGGAATTATTCGAAGGGGAGTTATTTGGCCATGTGAAGGGAGCGTTTACCGGCGCGGTGGGTCGAGTGGGGTTATTGCAGGCTGCAAACGGGGGGACGTTATTTTTGGATGAAGTGGGTGAATTGCCTGCTGACGTTCAAGCCAAGCTGTTGCGCGTGTTGGAGGACGGCGTGTTTTACCGCGTTGGGGAAAGCCGGGAAACCAGGGTAAATGTACGGATTGTGGCCGCCACCAATCGAAATTTAGAAATGGAAATTGAAGCCGGCCGCTACCGGGAAGATTTGTACTATCGATTACGGAGTATTGTGTTGACCTTGCCGCCTTTGCGTGAACGGATTCCTGAAGACCGGCGGATTCTGGCCCGCGCCTTTCTGGCGATGGTAGGGACTCAACAGGGACGGGATGCGCTCGGTTTTTCCCAGGGTGCGATGGACGCTATCGTGGCCTATCACTGGCCGGGAAATGTTCGGGAGTTGCGACAAACTATCGGCCAAGCCGTGGCATTGACCGTTGGGAACCTCATAACCGAGGATGATCTTCGATTACCCACGCCTCAATTGACCATGAAGATCGGCCGGGCACATGGCCAGAATGATCTGGATCGCCATGAAGATTTAATGGTTTTGCAATGTCTGCGCCGTCATCGATTCGATATGCAAGGGACTGCCAGGGAATTAGGCTGGGATCGGAGCACGGTGACGCAACGCCTGAAAGGTCTGGGATTTCAAGCCTTAGTCGAGCACCGGCATGATGTGTCTGCTGCGGCGCGTGAGTTGGCCGGAGAAGAGGCTCTGGTGCGTGTGGTGGAAGCGCGGCTGAGAGAATATGCCAAAAATATATTGCCCTCTTCCAAAACCTATGATTCGGCGGAGCAGGCGATTGCGGATTGCCGGAAAAGGTTCCGCAACCTGCCGGAACGGCATTTCCCGGCGGTCGAACGGTTTATTCACGAACGTTTTTCAGCCGCGCCTTCCCAGGCTTCCTAAGCGGGAATAAACTTCAGTGCGGCCGAGTTGATGCAATACCGGAGACCTGTAGGTGGAGGGCCGTCATCAAAGACGTGTCCTTGATGTCCGCCACACCGGGCGCAGTGTACCTCCGTCCTCGGATAGATCAACTTCCAATCGGTTCTGGTTTCAATCACGGCTTCGGAAATCGGTTGCCAAAAACTTGGCCACCCCGTCCCACTATCGAATTTCGTGTCTGAAGAGAAAAGGGGCAAGGCACATCCCGCGCACTGATAGGTTCCCTTGTCTTTCTTGTTGTGATACTCATTGGAAAAGGGAGGTTCCGTCGCTTCGTGTCGTAAGACTTGATACTGGGTGTCCGTGAGCTGGGCTTTCCATTCCTCATCGGACTTCGTGATTTTTCCCACGGCGTCACCGGGTGGGATGGGGGTGGGCGCAGCTAAGGATATACCCAAGGATTTTCCTAACATTCCCAAGCCGAATACCAAACCGACTTTCATAAGACTCCTCCTCTTCAACCCAGGCATACACGTCCTCCTTTGTATTCCGACCCAGAGTGGTCGGGTTGAGAAGAAGGCGAGGCCTTACTCTTCCCAACTTATCACTTCAGTCCTGGATGGTCCACCAGATGTTACAACTAGACGAAAAAGTCTTTGACTGATCCCGAGGAAATTTTTACACTGTCTCAGCGCCTATGCAAGTGGGGAGCACCCTGGGTGGGGAGGTTCAAGCGAGGTGCCGATACCGTGAAAAAATGCCGTCAATGAGAGTTTCACCGCATTATTGAATGAAGGAGTGTCTATGGCCGAACAAACTGTGGATTTGAAAATTGAGAGCCGAAATGTGGGCATGACCCCCCGATGGAAAAAAGAGATTGAACGGCGGGTCGAAGCGTTGGAAACCGACAAAGTTCGTCTGACCCATGCCCGTGTGACGCTCACCAAAAATGCCCATCACAAAAAAGGGGCCGATAACGCCGAAGCGCTCATCGTGATTACTCTGCCACGAAAACGGGTGCTCACGGCCAGGAAAGAATCCAAAACCTTTGAAGAGGCTATTCGTGCGGCCTTTTTGGCCATTGAACATGAAATAGAAAAAATTGAAGAAAAACGCCTGGCACGCTCCGCCAAGGCGACCGCCAGAAAAATTGCGAAGGCCGCCGAAGAGGTTGAGGCCTAGCCCGCCCTACAAGGACTGGCGAAAAAGGATAAGTTCCGTAATTTGAACGGACGGAGGGGCGTTGAGCGGGAGGTCAAGCTTAAGTGCGGGCTGAGTGGAGAAGTGAATTGCCGGCTTCCATGATCTCTTTCAGGCGTTCAGGGCTTTTGGCTTCCCCGTAACACCGCACGATCGGTTCGGTGCCTGAAGGGCGAAGGAGGAACCAGCTACCATCCTGGAGGATCAGTTTACAGCCATCCATTTTGTTGACCTGCCGGACTTCATCTCCGGCAAAGGTTGTGGGTGGGTGATCGACCACTCTTTTGATGGTGTCCTGCATAGGGTCGCTGGTGCTCAGATCGGTTCGTTGACTGTGACGGGTCCCGACCCGTTGACAGACATCGGCCAGAAGTTCCTGGATGCTCTTGCCGGTAAAGGCCACCATTTCCGCCACGAGGGCTCCGGCTAAAATCCCGTCTTTTTCCGGGACATGTCCGTGAATGGAAAGCCCGGCACTTTCTTCTCCCCCAAATACGACTTCCCCTTTCGCCAAGAGTTCGCCGATAAACTTAAACCCGACTGGGGTTTCATGAACACCTAGCCCATGGTGGGCGGCCACTGCATCAATCAAGTGTGTGGTGGCTACCGAACGGGCCACGGCGCCAGTCCATCTCCGGCTTGTAATCAGATAATCCAATAAGACGGGTAAGATGTCATTGGCAGGGATATAGGTGCCGTCGGTATCAACCACACCGAAGCGGTCCCCATCTCCATCGGTGGCTAAACCGAGATGAGCGCGTTCCGTTCGAACGGTCTCTTGTAAATCGTGAAGTGTGGCATCCGTGGGTTCCGGTCGTAGTCCTCCAAAGTAGGGGTCTCGCCAATGATGGAGAACCGCGAGTTTAGCTCCGGCTTGTCGCAGGAATTCGTCTAAATAATTGCGTGTGGTGCCATACAGCGGATCGAAGACAATTCGAATGCGTCCGTTGCGTATGCGATCCCGGTCCACATGCTGTTCCAAGCTTTTCAGATACTCAGGTTGAGGATCGAAGGAGCGGACCATCCCTTCGGCTTTGGCCCGTTCCCAAGGAATCCATTTGATGAATTCGCCATGCAGCAAAGGCAAGATTCGCAATTCAATTGCTTTGGTGGTTTCCGGGAGTGCCGGGCCACCCCAGGAGGGGGTAAATTTAATGCCGTTATATTCCGGCGGATGGTGACTGGCCGAAATGTTAATGCCCCCGGCCAATTTCCGTGTCAATACATGATAGGAAATCGCCGGCGTGGGGGTATCCCGGTCACATAACAGGCAGGGAATGCCGTGGGCAGCCATCACTTCAGCCACGACTTTGGCAAAATGTTCCCCGAGAAAGCGAGCATCGTATCCAATCAGAATGCCCTGTTGGGCGATCTTTTGTTGCCGAAGATATTGGGCGATACCTTGGCACACGATTCGGATATTCCGGACCGTAAAATCATCCGCCACAATGGCTCGCCATCCCGATGTGCCGAATTTAATGGCATTCATATGTTGAACGGTGTGGAAACGTCGTGGAGGGGAGAATCAGAGGTTCCACTCTTTGCGATTGAGGAATAGGACAACAAGTCTCTTCAAGAGAGGCTAACAAAAATGAGGAGAACCCATCAAATAAAAAATCCCAGGGATATGTCATTTCTAACACGACCCATTTCTGTCCCAAGGTATTGGCCGCTTTGTCGGGGACGAACGTTAGAGCGACAGTTCACACCAGACGGGCGTGTGATCGGATGGCTTTTCCTTACCACGCGGGGCTCTGTCTACTCCTGATGCCGTCAAATGGTCAGCGGCCTGTGGCGAGAGCAGGATATGGTCAATGCGCAACCCTTCATCCCGATTCCATCTTCCGGCCTGGTAATCCCAGTATGTGTACAAGCCGAGTTCGGGATGAAAGGCTCGAAGGGCATCGGTGAATCCCAGGTGACATACGGCACGAAACCGGCTGCGGGATTCCAGTCGGCAGAGGGCATCCTCCTCAAACCCTTTCGGGTCATAGACATCCTGATCGGTGGGACACACATTAAAATCACCGCCCAAAATGACGGCCTCCTCCAGGGCAAGAAGCGAGCGGGCGTGGGTAATGAGGCGGTCCATCCATTGGAGTTTGTATGAAAACTTTTCGGTTCCGACCGGATTGCCGTTGGGTAAATAAATCGAGGCAACTCGAACCTGACCAATAATGGCCTCCACATAGCGGGCTTGTTCATCGGTATCGTCGCCGGGCAGGGCCGTGTGTTCCACTTCGATAGGGGCTTTAGCCAATATGGCCACTCCGTTATAGGTTTTCTGGCCGACGGTGGCAAAATTGTATCCCAGTTCATCCATCGCCATGCGGGGGAATTGCTCATCGGTGGTTTTCAATTCCTGGAGCAGGAGGATGTCAGGACTCGTTTCTGTCACCCATTCTATCAGGTGGGGGATTCTGACTTTGATCGAGTTGACGTTCCAGGTGGCGATTTTCATGGTGATCCAGAATTGTTTTCGAGAAGAAGTGGCTAGGCGGCAGGATTTTTAGAGGTTTCGTGGGTGCGTTGAAAGATGACTTGAAATCCTTGGAATTCTTTTTGGAATAAGGTCTTCAGAATGAAGGGGGTAATCCCAAAAAACAGCGCCCCATAGATGCTGATTTCCAACAGGTACTGAGAGGAATCGGAAATGGTGGTATTGAATATGACTGGGAGCGTCCATCCGATCGTCATACTCACGAAGACCAAAATGACGACATGGCGCCACACCAGAAACCACATGAGTTTCAACAGTTCTCCATAGGTTGGTCTCTCCATTATATTCTCCTGTCTTGTGTTCTTCTGAGATGGTTGGCCATGATTAGTGTGCCGCATCCCAGGAATGGCCTTGCCCCACATCCACTGTGAGAGGGATCGAAAGCTTGACAGCTGGGAGCGTGGCGGATTCCATCACCGTTTGGATCAAGGAACCGGTTTCCTTGATAACTGATTCGTGTACCTCGAATAACAGTTCGTCATGGACTGTAAGGAGCATGTGAGCTTTTTCCATGAGACCATGTTGTGTCAAGGCAGGGGGGACGCGGATCATGGCTCGTTTGAGGATGTCGGCCGCGGTGCCTTGCAACGGGGCATTAATGGCTGCCCGTTCCGAGAAATTCCGGCGAGCCGGGTTTTTGTCATGGATGCCCGGCACATGGCATCGTCTGCCGAACAGGGTTTGCACGTATCCGTGTTCGCGGCAAAATTGTTTGGTGCGTTCCATGTATTCTTGAATTCCGGGATAGCGTTCAAAATAGGTTTTGATATAAGAGGCTGCCTCGGATTGCTCGATCCCCAATTGTCGGGCCAGCCCAAATGGGCTAATGCCGTAAATAATGCCGAAGTTAATGGCTTTGGCTTTTCGTCGTGTGGCTGAGTCCAGTTGGTCCAAGGGTATGCCAAAGACCTGACTTGCGGTGAGGGCGTGAATATCCTGTCCGTCCCAAAAGGCTTGTTTGAGCACCGGGATATCAGCCATGTGGGCCAGGAGCCGTAATTCGATCTGTGAATAGTCCAATGACACGAGTTGATGTCCCGGTTCGGCCACGAACGCTTTCCGGATTTTTCGGCCCTCTTCGGTGCGGATGGGGATGTTTTGCAAATTGGGATCGGTGGAAGACAGGCGTCCCGTCGCCGCCGAGGCCATGGCGTAAGATGTATGCACACGGTTCGTGTGCGGATTGATTTGGTGAAGCAGGGCATCGGCGTAAGTACTGCGCAGTTTTTCTAAATGCCGCCATTCTAAAACCTTTTCGGGCAGGATATGTCCTTGGGCAGCTAAGGATTCCAGAATGTCTGCGCCGGTACCGTAACTGCCGGCTTTGCTTTTCTGTCCTTCTCCAAGTTTGAGATCTTCGAATAGGATTTCGCCTAATTGCTTGGGAGAGCCGACATTGAACGTTTTTCCGGCTAATCGGTGAATCTCCTGTTCCAAATCATGGAGGCGTTGGGCAAATTCCTGAGAGACCTGTTTCAGTTGAGGCACGTCGACCTTAATGCCCCGTTGTTCCATGGCCGTCAACACAGGAATCAGGGGGCGCTCGAGCGTTTCGTACACTGCGACCAGATGCTCCTCGATCAGCCTCGGTTTGAGCATTTGATGCAACCGGAAGGTGACCTCCGCATCCTCTGCGGCATAGTCCAGGGCCTTGTCCAAGGGGACTTGATCAAAGGTCACTTGGGACTTTCCTATGCCTGCGACTTCTTTAAACGTGATCGTGGTGTGCCCCAGGTATCGTTGGGCCAATTCATCCATGCCATGTCCATGAAGTCCCCCTTCCAAGACGTACGACAGCAGCATGGAATCATCCACCGGCCTCACCGGCACTCCGTACCGTTCCAAGACCACCATATCGTATTTGATGTTGTGCCCAACTTTGAGCACTCCTGAATCGGCTAGGAGAGGACGAAGTCGGTCCAGGGCGGTGTTGAAGGGAATTTGCCGGGGTTGGCCTGCTGTTGAGTCGGCATGTCCCAATAAATCCAAGGGGGATGTTGAACCTGGGGCGATATGTCCCAACGGAATATAGCAAGCCTTTCCGGGTTGAAGGCAGAGGGACATCCCCACTAGTTCAGCTTGGGTTTGGTCCAGCGAGGTTGTTTCTGTATCGATGGCTACCAATCCTTGTTGAACGGCATCGGCCACCCACTGTTCCAAGGCTTCCACCGTTTGTACCAGTTCGTACCGAGCTTTGATTGGTGGTGAGGACATCGATGGGGCTGGCGTTGAAGGTCGTGCCGACTCTGAAGGGGAGGCCGTCATGGAGGGAGCCGAGACGGGTGCTTTCTCCTTCGGGTGTCGGCTGTGCAGCCGAGCCAAGATGGATTTAAAGCCTTGTTCCGTGAGAAATCGTTCAAGATGTTCAAGATCCGGTTGCCGGCGTTCCAGTTGGGTGAGCGGAATGGTTAGGGGCACATCGTCTCGCAAGCGGACGAGTTCGCGAGAAAGACGAGCTTTGTCAGCATGTTCGATGAGACTTTCCCGCCGCTTGTTCTGCTTGATTTCAATGGCCCGGGTAAGCAGGGTATCCAAGTCCCCGTATTCCTGAATCAGTTGGGCGGCTGTTTTGATGCCGATGCCTGGTACGCCGGGGACATTGTCCGTGGAGTCACCCGCCAGAGATTGAACGTCTACCACTTTTTCCGGAGGCACGCCGAATTTTTCCACAACCTGCTCTGGGCCGATTTTGCGATTTTTGATGGAATCCCACATGCAGACGCGGTCTGAGACGAGTTGCATCAAATCTTTGTCGGAAGAGACGATCGTCACATCGGCTCCTGCTTGCAGGGCTTCTTTAGTGTACGTGGCGATCAGATCGTCTGCTTCAAAGCCGTTCAATTCAATGCAGTCTAAGTTAAAGGCCCGGGTGGCTTCTCGTACCAATTCAAATTGGGGGACGAGTTCATCCGGCGGATCCGTGCGATTGGCTTTATAGGAGGGAGCGATGTCGTTGCGAAAGGTTTTACGGGCCGAATCGAAGATCACGGCGATATGATCCGGCTGCATATCCTCCAGTAGCTTCATGAGCATGGTGATGAAGCCATATACTGCGTTGACCGGGGTCCCATCCGGCCTCGTCAGGATTTGAATGGCATGGAACGCACGAAAGATGAATCCCGAGGCATCCACTAAGAGGACGTGTCGAAGAGGAAGGGGAGTAGTCAATGGAGCGGGGTCAATCATGTCGTGCAATGGTCTGTGGAGAAACCCTGAACATACCTGATGGCATGTCTGGTGTCGATATCAGAATGCGGCAGGTCTGGCTGAGACGAAAGGAGGGCCAAGAGCATTAATCGGGTTATGTCGCAGCACAAGTCCAATGCGGACCAACTCGCGATCTTTTCACCCTTTCCCATCTCTAAGAAAGCCTGTGATATGATGCCAGCATTCCCTCGGAAAGATGTGGTTAGGCGTGTCTTTGAAGTCAGTAAAACGGAAATCCATGATTGTTGGCCTGTGTCTTCTTACCGGATTGCTTGCGCTTATTGCAGTTCTTCCATTCATTGTTGATTGGAATCGGTATCGGGATCACTATCTTCCCATCCTGGAAAATGCCATTGGACGTAAGATTACTGTAGGAGATGTCCGGTTAAGGTTCTTTCCCGTCTTGCGCCTTCACGTCGAAGATATTCGGATTGCTGATGACCCGGCATTTCGTGAGGCCCCATTTCTGGTGGTGCCTAAGGCAGAAGCCACTATTTCATGGAAATCTCTGTTGCAGAGGCAGATCAAGGTCGAACATATGCTGGTTCAAAGTCCTCAGATCGCCGTGGTGCGATCAAAAGAGGGCGTTTTCAACGTTGGTTCAATGGGGACCGTATCGACGTCATCGGCAACAAGGGCATCAGATTCATTCGGGTCTCGAATGGTCAATCCGCTTCTGGGTGTGCTGGCCGTTCAAAATCTTTCGCTGTCGGGAGGGGTGATCACGCTTGAAGACCGAAAACCGGTTGAGCCTTCCCTCTACACATTCAGCAATTTGAATATCACGACAGACTCAGTGGAATGGGGACAAATCGCCACGGTTCAAGCAGAGGGGAAATTGTCGCCAAATAACGTTCCGGTGAATTTCCAAGGCCAGTTTGGGCCGCTCCACCCCACATTCGATCTTCCCCAGATTCAGGTCGCTGGGAAAATAGGCGGGGTGAATTGGTCGGCCAATGGGGAATTCATAAAGGGTATTCTTGAGGCGGAGGTGCGCGTGCCACAGGTTGCGATCGGAGACATTCCAGGAGGCCTGACGATTCCCAAATCTGGGAATCTCTCCGATATTGTGGCTTCCCTGAGGGTCCCCATTTTAAACCCGTCAAGGGGGGGATCTTTGGCGGATATTATTATTCATCCTGTCCGAGCAAATCTTCATCTTGGGAATGGGCTTGTTCAATTGGAGGGCGAAGGGACCCTCTCGACTCTTCACCTTCGGGGTAGGGCTTCCACCCTTTCCACTCAGGATTTTCTTCCGAAGTATCCGTGGACTCAGCCGGTTGTTCTCAAAAGCGTGGAGATCCAATCCGTTCTTCAGGACAGTCGAGTAGATTTTCCAGTTTTTCAGGCAGAAGTATTTCGTGGCAGGCTGAAGGGCGAGGGAACTTGGGAGAAATCCGGGACGGGGCCGACCTTTACTGCGCGAGGCCGGTTACAGGATTTCGACGTGCAACAGGTTCAAGCTGTCGTATTCCCTTCTCGCGTGGTGATGACAGGGGTCGGAGATCTGCACTGGAGGATTAAAGGGACTTTGGGAGGCGCCACTCCTCCGCAATGGTCAGGTCCCCTAACCCTGTCAATTGGCGAGGGCCAACTTTCCGGAGTGGATTTGCTTCACATGGTGGAAGAGGCGCTTCGAATGCCAGGGTTGTTTGAACACACACCAGGGATTACTGATTTTTCACATGTTCAGGTTGAGGCAAAAGGGCATCCTCTCGGGGCTCAGATCACACTGGCCGCCATAGAGAGCCCGGCTTTTTTGGCGCAGGCCACAGGAATGGTCGGGTGGGACGAGAAGGTGAAGGGGCAAGGGGAGTTTTCTTTTCCACAGAAAATCGCTAAAGCTGTCATTCAACGGTTTCCGTTAGCCAGGGTTGCCATGACTGGCGATCGATTAACAATTCCATTTGTCATAGAAGGAACGGTGCAGACACCGGTGCTGAGGCTGAATACTCAATCATTGGGGACGCAGTTGCAACAGCGAGTGAATCAAGCTCTTGAAAAGGCCTTGCAAGGGGACAAGCAAGATATGCAGGAGTTACTCCAGGAAGGGAGTCAGTTGCTTCGGCAATTTTTTCGGCAGTAACACGGCTTGTGGCATGCTCTCGATTTTTCTCGCTAATGAATTATCGGAAAGACGCTGGTTTTTGGAAAGACGTGAGGAGTCCTTCCGGTTCGGAAGACTTATCGGTTGTACCGATATGAGCAACCAGAGCCCGTAATTCTCCCAGATCATAAGGCTTTTCCAAGATGGCGAATACGCCAAGTTGAATGGCCATTTCCCGGATGGAGGGTTGCAACATTCCGGTAATCATAATTGTGGGAAGGGGTTCTAGGTGGGAGGACTGATACAACGTCTGTAAGACTTCCAACCCGGTTAGCTTTGGCATCATATAATCCAAAATCAACAGATCGATGTGATGCTTCCCTAGGACGGAAAGGGTGGCTGTGCCATCCTCCGCCTCAAGGCAACGACATCCATCATATTCCAAGACCATTCGAATGAGTCCACGACTGACCGTATCGTCATCGGCAATCAAAACGGTTGTGGGCATTGGTGGGTTCTCCTTTTACGGTGAGCATGAATGACGTGAAATCCGATGGGGGCAACTGACTATTTTTTTAAAGGCCATAAGACATACATTCCCCAAAAACTTATTGCCATATCATATTTGTCCATTCACCATGCCCAAAAAATTTCCCTGGATGGCACTTAAGCGTAACAAAAGCAAGGAACGTACCATAGAAGTGTTCCTGTGTTTTTGTCGCTTCCCCTCATCTAATACGTTGTTTTTGTGAAACATTTATTCGTGCTGAATAATAACTATTATTTTGAAGTGGTGACATTGTGTCCCTTTCAGTCGTAAATGCCACAAGTGGGATTATCCAAATGGATACAGGCTGTATCCATTTGCCTCAACGTATGGTTATGGTTCCAGCAGGTTGGAGCCGAATAGAATTATTCTTGACGAAGAATAGGCAGGGGAGGAAACCCGAGCAATCGATACGTCGTCAGGAGCCCGGTGAGGATGGCTCCAATGACGGTGAGGCTCCATGCCAAAGGTAATATCGAAGTCTGAAAGTACCAAGGCAAGTCAAAAAAGAAATGAACAATTGACCATGATAAGATCACCCCTAAACTTAATCCCACTGTCCCAGCGAATGCTCCGGTGAGGCCAAACTCCACGCTCAATGAGCCTAACAGCATATTTCTCGTTCCACCGATGGCTTTGAGAATCGCGAGTTCCTGGAGTCGGCGGTAGCGGTTGACAGAAATGGCGGCCATCATAACCACAGCTCCCGTGATCACACATAACAGGGCCAAACTCCGGATTCCTATGGCCAATTGTTGAAAAATACGGGCAATGTTATCTAGTACGTCTCCGACATGAATAGCTGTGACGTTCGGCATGGTCTCTACAATGGCTTGCTGAAGTGGCTGTTCGAGGGATTTGGGAATACGGGCCGTTGCAATGGCGGTAAACGGCGCTCCTTCCAGTGCCGAAGGCTCAAAAATCATAAAAAAATTCATTGAAAAGCTACTCCAGTCCACTTTTCGGATGCTAGCTACCTTTGCGGTGAGGGGGACGCCTTGGATATCCAATGTGAACAGAGATCCCAAAGACAGTCCAAGATGTTTGGCCGCGTCTTCCTCAACGGATACGAGCGAGTAATGTTGTTCGTCACGGTTCTGCTTGGAAAAGGCGTTGTCGTGTTTGGTCTCCCACCAGGTGCCCTGCGTGATCACGTTGTCCTGAGGAAGGGCTGCGAGGGAGGTCAACACATATTCCCGAGTAAAATACCACCCATTCCGCTGACCCTTATACACCTCCGGGTCGATATTCTGTCCCTGTATTTGCAGCAATCGGGAGCGCACGACGGGTACTAATGTAGGGGGAGTATCCGGGACATACTCCTTGATAATTTTTTCAAACGAGGTCTGTTGATCTGGTTGGATATCAATAAAAAAGAAGGTTGGGGCCTTGGCGGGGATCTGATGGCCAATGAAATCTAGCAGCGATTGTTGAATGCCGAACAATGAGGTCATCAACATGACCCCCAGGCCGATAGCCAGTGTCATGGCTTTGGTGAAATTCCCTGGGCGTTGTAAGTTTTTGGTGGAGTGGCGAAGAAGAAATCGCTGAGGAAGAGGGATCTGGCGTAACCCCCAAAACAGCAGGTTCGTTCCGGTCATGAGCGCTATCAGGGCGGCCAGAAATGCGAAGGAGAAAAAGAGGCCCAGTGACCAGGAGCGAGACTGATAAGCGGCCAGCATAATGAGAGAGAGAAGAATGGCACTTCCGATCAGGGTGCGAGTCCTATCGTGACGGAGCTGATTAATGATTCGACGGACTTGGGGAAGCCAGCTCTCCTTTTTCTCGTGTTGGTGGGCTTGATCGACTTCCTGGCGAAAGATCAGTGCTGGAGAGATGTGTCGAATGGATAAGAGTGGCCAGAGAGAAAAGATCAGGCTAGCCACCATCCCGACCCCCATGCCTTTTAGCACTGGCCAGAAGGAGAAGGCCAGCTTAAAGTCTGGGGGAAGAAGGTCGTCCAACATCCAGGGAATGATCTGAAATATTCCCATACCGATCAGTGCCCCTAAACTACTGCCAATGCTTCCCAGCAAAAGGCATTGGGTCAGATAAATCCCCGTGACTTGAGTGGAGTCAGCTCCTAAGGTTTTGAGTGTGGCAATGTTGTCAGTTTTCTGGGCTAGAAACCCCTGAATGGTACATGCCACGCCTATCCCCCCCACTAACAGAATGGTCAAACTCAAGAGGCCTAAGTACAGGCTGAGCTGTTCAAGAAATCGGCGAAGACGGGGCTGTGCTTCTTGAAAGGAATGTATTTGAATCCCTTCTCTGGCCAGTCTTCCACGAAGCTCTCCTTCTAGCTCGGATAAAGGGTAGGTGGCCGGAGTTTTCAGACGGACTCGTTCATGAATGCGGCTACCGGGTCTGATCAAGTCGGTAGCTGCTAATGCCTGGCGAGAAATCAGGATCCGTGGCCCTAAACTAAAGGCATTGGCGACTTGATCCGGCTCTTTTTTGAGAATCCCCATAATCTTGAAGTGGGAATGGCCTAACCGAATTTCACTGCCGATATGAATCTGAAGCCTGAAAAGCAAGCCTTCCTGTACGAAGGTTCCGTAGCATGGAGAGGAGTGGCAGTCCGTTCTTGGCTCATCTAGTAATGGGCGCCAATTCTGGTCTGGATTCACCGTAACCGTCCCATACAACGGGTAGGTTGAATCAACGGCTTTGATTTCCACGAGTTGGGAATTTGGGGGTGCAGAAGGAGGAGAAGTGACCGCAGAGGCCATACCCACCAGTTCCGTGATATGAGAAGCCGTCATTCCGCGTGCAGACAAAGACTCAAGTAAGTCTTGCGTATCTGGAGTGAAGGAACGGCGAGCCGATATTTCAAGATCTCCACCGAGCAGCGCTCGGGCATCTCCCAGAATGCTCCGTTCGACCGTATGGGCAAATAAGTCAACCGCGACGATCGCGCCTACGCCGAGAGCCATGCATAGAAATAAAAACAAAAATCGTGACCAGGAACTAGTGGTTTCCCGCCAGGCTAATTTCACAAAAATGGTCAACATGCAGATCCGGATGGTCAGGATTCGGAGTGATGATCGGAGTCAGAGACCAGATGGCCATCTCGTAGGGTTAATATGCGTTGGGCTCGGTTGGCGAGTGAGACATCATGGGTGACCAAGACCAAGGTGCTGCCCTGGATTTCATGCAATTGCCATAATAACTCCATGATGCGGGCACCTGTTTGGCTGTCCAAGTTTCCGGTTGGCTCATCCGCCAGCAGAATGGAGGGGTGACTGATGAAGGCACGGGCGAGTGCTACCCGTTGTTGTTCCCCCCCGGAAAGCTGAATGGGATAATGGCTCAGGCGGTGTTCCAACCCAACGGATTGCAGTAACGTTCTTGCCCGGTCTTGGCCGCTGGATTGCCCTTGGAGTTCCAATGGTAACAGCACATTTTCAAGAGCCGTGAGGGTGGGAATCAAATGAAAGGATTGAAACACATATCCGATGTGCCTTCGACGGAAGCGTGCCATTTCGGATTCATTAAGGTTCGTGATGTCGGTTCCCTGAATGCATATGGAACCAGCCGTTGGCCGATCAAGCCCGGCAAGCAAGCCGAGAAGAGTCGATTTTCCGCTTCCTGAAGGTCCCACAATGGCGACAATCTGGCCTCTGGGTATACTAAAGGATATAGTTTGTAGGATGGAGACCAGACGCTGTCCGGCAGACAGTTGCATGCTCAGCTGATGAACAGCGATGGCGTTGGATGTATCAGACCTGTCTGAACAAGTAGGGTGAGAGGATGATGAAAGATTCACGACAACCACAACACAGCTTCAATCCGATTGTCAGCAGGGCGGCAATTCCCTCTGGTTTTGGGTGGATTGGCTGGCACTTTATCTTATCAGCCTTGATGTTCTGCTGTCTGGTTTTTGTGGGATGTGATTTTAGGGAGGAAGGTGAGTTATCCCCCTCTGAATCTCCCAAGGTCCGGCCGGAAGCTAAAATTCAGAAAATTCGCGGTCTGGGACAAGCCGATCCTCTGCTCAATATTGTGGCCTTTGGTGATAGTCTGACCGCGGGACTTGGGGTTTCCCCCGATCAAACGTATCCGGCCCGCTTAGAAAAGCGATTGCAGGCTGCGGGTTATCGCTATCGCGTGATTAATGCCGGGGTAAGCGGAGAGACTACGGCAGGGGGAGTGAGGCGAGTGGAATGGATTTTAAAAAATCAGCCCACCTATGTGATTTTGGAACTCGGTGCCAATGACGCTTTGCGTGGCCAGCCACTGGAGCAGAGTGCTCGCAACCTGACGGCAATCATTGCCAGACTCCAAGAGGCGGGAGTGGGAATCATCCTAGCCGGAATGAAAATTCCCCTGAATTATGGCGAAGCCTATACTCAAGAATTTGAGAGCATGTATGGGGAGTTGGCGGATCAGTTTCAGATTCCGTTAATTCCATTTTTCTTAGAAGGGGTGGCCGCGCAAAGGGAACTCAACCAGGGGGATGGCATTCATCCCACGGGAGAAGGGTATGCTTTTGTTACAGAAAATGTCTGGAGAGTATTGGAACCAATGCTCCAGCAGAGAGCACATGATTCTAAAACAACAACACCCCTCCTAGATTGAGAGGGGTGTTGGATGCCGTGCAACCGGCCAAGTCTAGAGTTAGGGAAGGGAATGTTAGGACTTTTTGAAGAAAATGTCGTATACCCCATAGGCCAGGATGATGCCGATAAATCCATAATACATGGCCGTAATTCCCTCATATCCCCCCCCATGAGGATTGGCGAATGCTGGGGTGGCCATTAATAAGAAGCTGATTAACATTGCATACATCCGGCTCATAACTCCCTCCTCAAAATTGTTCCGTGAGTGTAGTAGTGAAAATTCCAATAGTGGATATTTCTTCAAATCTTGAAGCCTGCCTGACGATCTTCGCGGATTGTAGTCAATTCCCCATCTCAGATGCAACCAGGATTTAGCATGAAATACCTAGCTAAATAAACGGTTGAGCAATTTTGTAAATCAGTAAGAATCGAGGCAGATCTCATGAAAGAATACATTGCGAGCTGAGCAGGTGAATGTGGTCATGTCTTCCTTTAGAGATCTAATCGTGAGTGAGTTCCATCACAGAATGGTTCTTTTTTGGAATGTTTACAGCCACACCAAGCAACCCGTTTTTTTTCCTTGATTTCAATTGCCAAGGGAGAAAAGTCGGTTCCGGTGTGCGATCCATCGCAAAATGGCTGGGCTTTTGATCGTCCACATCGGCACCAGTAGTAGGTTCCTGGTTCCATTTCCAAAATATACGGAGTGCGCTGTGCAATGACGATTGGATCTGCCATGTTGATTCTCCTGATGTGAGGGGTGAAAATCAGTGTGCTGAAAAAGGGTTAGCCGCACCGGGGTTGAAGGCCCTTGGGTCCTAACGGGGTGAGCCAGAGGTAATCGGCAATTCCTTCATGTAATTCTGCTAGAACTTCCTTCTTTTTTGAGGGATCCCAAGCCACCAGGTAAATGGTTTTGGTATTGATGCTTGGGTGTGTGCGCCTCACTCGTTTGGGAACAGGAATACCATATTGAATATGACCTCCTCCGGTATAACTTACCAGGGGAGTCTGCGGGGTTGCTCTCTGGTCCAAAAAATTTCGTATAACCGTGGCCATGCCTTCATCTCGAATGATAGATGCCTCAAAAATTCGTCTGTAGACCTGGTCAGGTAATTGGGGATGACATGCCCTAATTTGTTCAAAGATCAGTGTTTCATATTCTGAGTCATTAACCGTATGCTCTGAAAGAGTCCACGACAGAAAATCGGGAGACTTGCGGGCTTCCACTAGTCCCTTGGTTGCGACAAGACGAACCAATGATCTGGGAGGATTTAACCCGAGTAAGGGTAAGTGGTGGGTTTGGGCATAGGATATAAGAGGTTGGTAGTCCGGAAAGTCACCACCCCAATTTTCCTTCCATCGTGATTCGTCTAAAAACTCTTGAACGGACATGTCTGGGTTGGTGATATATCGATTCAAACCGGGCTGTCCGTCCCAACTCAACATTTCCAAGGCCAAGGCGGGGTTCCGATGCTGATGGCGAAGACTATCCAGGATCGTAATGGCTGCTTCCAGGTGAGAAGGGGTATAGTGTTCCTCCCCGATATAGATCACGTCTGCTGTGCGAAGGTCTGACTCCAGTTCTGAGAGGGAAATCGACTGTTGAGTAGCTACCCGAAGAATGGTCCCAACTTCCAGGGGTGGATGGCCTTGTAGAGAGCTACACCCTATCCCGATACTCAAGGCCACAAATAAGAGCAGGTTAGGCATACGCTTAAAAAGGGAAGCGGGTGAGATCGAATGCATTATGATCTCTGGTGTACCACAGTCATCCAGGGAGGGCAAATGGGTGACCCACGTTCTTGTTTTACGCCAGCCAGAAGGCTATGGTGGAAAAAATGACTGAGGAGGTTAGGCAGAAACGAAACGGACCGCCCAAGCACTCCGAGACAGTGGAGTTGTCCGATTTTCGTCATCAGATCCAAAAAGCCCGTGAGGAATTCCCCCAACTGTGGGAAAGCAGTCGAAAGTACATCGCTCCGGAACAATATCAGGAAATCTTGCCGTGGTTGATTGAGGGCATTCGGTACCATGCAGGGGAGTCGAGTTGGGTCCAGCCAGTCATAGAGGCCCTGCTTGCATTTCGAAAACCGCAGTCTTCTGGACAGCAATGTCTGCACCAACAGATTCTTAAGAACCTTTCAGGGCTTCCTTCAAGCAAAGCCATCAGGGCCCTCATTGTTTGGAGATTTTCACAGCAAGCCCGTCACAATAAATCCCAGACGGGTGAACTCTCTCCTGCAAGACTGGTAGAGCTCTTGCAGCAGTCTTCAAATCCCTATGATCTTTTATTTCATGTGTTAACACCATCCCTCCTGGATATAGGAGCTGGGGATTTAACCTTTGAACAGGAATTGGGGGGCTATTATCTTGGCAAAAGGAGCCCGGAACAACCCGGACTCATTCTCCATGCGTTTGATCGGTTAACTCCAGGATCAAAGGTTGGCGGGGTTTATCACCGAAATCGTGATCGTGAGCGGGCATTAAAGAGCGTTTCCCCTAAGGAGCTACTCTTTCGATTTTGGGGAGACATGGGGTTAGAGGAGTGTTCCCGAGAAAAGGGGATGCTTTCGCGGTATACGATGGTGACCTGTCATGCCCCGGCCAATCCGACTTTTGCCTATGAACCCAGTCGACTGACTTCGGATATGATTGACCGTCATCTACGACGGACGCGAGGGGATTATCATTTCGGGCGATTTCAGGGAGAACACGTTTTAGAGGTATCCCACCGTGGGCAAATCCTGACCTTTCCCGATTGGAAGTTTGAGATTCTTGGGCCACTCAGGCTGCTAGAATTTATCTGTAAAAATGGGGCAGTAGGGGTTTTGTCTGCCGTGGATGATGAAGTCTTTTGGGAAATATTGAGCCAACTCCTTGCTGACGAACGGTATCGGCCGGTGAATCAAATTTTGACCTTGGAGATCCGGCGGAAAGTGTTTGGAGATTTGTATGAGCGGTTGCAAGGGTTGGGTTCCGGTGACTGTATCGATCTTTCAACCGTGGCGAAATTGAGGACCGGACTTTTTCATGCCCCAAAGGGTGACTGCGAAGGTGGAGAGTCTGTCAGATTGGCCTATGTAGAAATTCGACGTGGAGCCGTATTGACAGGCATTCCCAGCAGTTTTACGGCACGACAATTCGGGCAAATGCAAGAAGAAGCAGAGCCCTGGTGGATTATTCTTGTCCCTGAATTTGAGGTCGAAAAAGATGAAAAATTGTGAGAATAGAAAATTCTCACTGGTTTTTCGCTAGAAAAATATGAAAAAATGGATGAAAGGTAAAAATTGGAGCGGGAAAGGGGATTTGAACCCCCGACCCTCGCCTTGGCAAGGCGATGCTCTACCACTGAGCTATTCCCGCTCTAGGAGAAAACGAATGGGGTGATTCTAGTAGGCACCTTTCGAGGTGTCAAGCAACTTTAGAATATAGAAAATATATCCAGAATGGTTCAGAAATTTTTATTGGCGTCCGAAAAGGTTCATGAAAAATAGGAGGAGCTATGCACATTAGTGTAATTGGAACGGGCTATGTCGGCTTGGTCACAGGAGCCTGTTTTGCTGAATTTGGGGTGGATGTGACTTGCATGGATCGGGATGAAACTCGAATCGCGACCTTGGAGAAAGGCAAGGTGCCTTTTTTTGAGCCCGGGCTAGCCGAGCTGGTGACCAAAAACTTTCAGGCCGGCCGATTGAAATTCACTACTGATTTACATAAGGCTGTTGATGACGCCCTCGTTATTTTCATTGCTGTAGGCACTCCTCCACAGCCTGATGGATCTGCGGATCTCTCCTTTGTTGATGAAGTGGCAAGGAATGTCGGTACCCGGATGACGGGGTATAAAGTCGTGGTGACCAAATCGACCGTCCCGGTTGGCACCGCCAAACGAATTCGTGAACTTATTAAAAGCAATCAAAGCCAGGAGTGCAGTTTTGGAGTCGTGTCGAATCCGGAGTTTCTGCGGGAAGGCTCGGCTATTGAGGATTTTATGAGGCCGAATCGGGTGGTGATCGGAGCCGATAGTCCCGAAGCGGTAGCCATTATGAAAGATCTATACAGGCCTCTCTATTTGCTTGAGACGCCCATTGTGATTACGGATGTGCCCACCGCTGAAGTTATCAAATACGCCTCCAATGTGTTTCTTGCAACCAAGATTTCTTTTATCAATGAAATGGCCAATCTGTGTGAAAAAGTCGGAGCGGATGTGCAAATGGTTTCGAAGGGTATGGGCTTGGATAAACGTATTGGAAATAAATTTCTCCATGCTGGACCTGGGTTTGGAGGGTCTTGTTTTGGAAAGGATACGGCAGCTCTGATCAATATCGGCGAAAAATCTGGATATTCCATGACCATTGCCCAAGCTACCAAACAGGTCAATGATCAACAACGGAATCGAATGGTGGATAAAATTGTGGATGCGGTCGGAGATCTCAAAGGAAAAACGATTGGTATGTTAGGCCTGTCGTTTAAACCCAATACGGATGATATTCGGGATTCACCAGCCCTGGGCATTGCAGAACAATTAATGAAGGCTGGGTGCACTGTGAGAGCCTATGATCCGGAAGCCCTCACAGAATCGATGAAGGTTCTGCCGAAATTAGTCCCTTGCCGGGATGCCTATCACACAGTGGAAGGGGTGGATGCGGTGGTGTTGGTGACCGAATGGAATCAATTTCGAAATTTAGATTTGGATCAAATTAAATCCAAGGCAAAAGCCCCTATTTTTATTGATTTGCGAAATGTCTATGATCCTCCACGAATGCAGCAACAGGGGTTTTACTACGTATCGGTAGGACGAAAAACAGTTGGAACCCGTCCCGCCTAGTCTGTTTGGACAGGAACGGTAGTCATCTGGCCGTTTTGATGATTGGCCTATGATTGGGGGAAGGGGCTTATTTTCTTTTGTACCCCATTCGGTCCAAGACCTTCATGATCCGTTTTTGCAGTTTTTCATCTGCGTCGGCCAAGGCTGTGGCCAAGGGTTCAACTGCTGGTTTGCCGATTTTCCGTAAAATTTCCGTTGCAGATTGGCGAAGGTCATCCTCTTCTGAAATCAATAGGGGAATGACTTGGGAAACGCTGGGTGCCCCAATTTTAATGAGTGCTTCATAGGCTCGTTGCCGAACGTCACCAACTTCATCATTGAGGGCTTCAACCAAGGGAGGGACGGCAGATTCCACGCGAAGTTCCCCCAACACTTCCACGGCATGTTTTCGATTCAGCCAATGAGTGTCTGTAAGGTCCAACAATGCGGCTTCGGCTCTTTGGGCATTGGGGTCTTTGGCGCGGATACGGAAATTTTTAACAATTCGCTTTCCATCTTCTTCCACGATACGGAGTGTGGCGCCATCGCCCACTTTGATCGTTTGAAGATCGCCTAGGGCTTCTTCTCCCACATCCAGAAGAACCGTCTTTCCGTCATAAGCTAATAATTCAACCTCGATTTGTCGAGCTTCAATGTTAATTCCGGTGACTTTTTCAGTCACAAGATTAAACCCGTCTTTTTTGGCTCCTCCTTTGGGAGCGATGGAAATTAGTTTTGCAGGTGCTTCATTTGCCATGGTTGTTTCGTGTCCTTATGAAAATAAAAAATCAACATCATTATGTGGAGGAGCTAGGGGTCCATCCCAAGCTGGCCAAGGCCCCTTCGACAGTGTCCCGCACCATTTCATTCTCATCCTCCAGGAGAGAGACCAGGGAGTCGATGGCTCGGGAGTCTCTGAGGCGCGCCAAAGATTCCGCCGCGTTCCGCCGAACGAGCCAATCTTCATCTGACAGAGCTTGGACTAATGGATCAAAGGACCGTACATCACCGATTTTCCCCAAGGCTTCGGCAGCGTGCCGCCGGACGATCCAATTGGATGCCTGCAGCCCTTCCACAAGCGCATCGGTGGCACGGGAGTCTCCGAGTTTTTTTAAAACCCTAGCTGCATCCTCTCTCAACGTTGCGTCCATCAAGGCATCAACCAACGCCGGAACGGCTTCGGGATCGCCAATTCGTTCCAATGCCCAGATGGCAGCTGTCCGGACTGCCCCGTCTTTGTCGTTTCGTAAGGCATGGGTGAGCGGACCTACCGCACTGGCCGCCCGCAATTTACCTAAGGCCGATGCCGCTTGCTCACGAACGGCCCATTCCTCATCTTCCTGTAAGGCCTCGATTAATGGGGTAATCGCCCCTTCCCCAATCTGAACCAGGGCACTGGTAGCTGCCTCTCGAATAACGCAGTCATCTTCAAGAAACAGGTTGATAAGGTTAGGAATGGCATCGGTCCCGATTTCTCCCAGTCGAGAAGCGGCATGGTTTCGCAGAGCTTCATTGTCATCACGAAGGGCTGCTAATAGTTGTTCTACCCTAGGGCTCTCACTCATGATCCTATGACTCCTTTCCTGCCCAAGATTCTTCGTCCATTTGTGCAGCGGCAGCCTCTAGTTTGTCAAGGATGACTCCCGAATTATATGAAATAAGGCCATCCCGGTCATGCTTCAGTTGCTTGAAAAGCTCCGCATGGGGACGCAAAACCTCTACATCTTTCACTTTTTCCAGGGCCTCAACGGCCAACACCCGGAGTGGGCGAATGGGAATGGCTTCAATAAACAAATCCACCGGCCGCGGGTCGCCTAACAAGCCAAGTGATTTGAGGGCATGTTCTTTGACCCCCGTATCCTTATCGGATTGAAGGCGTGCCATTAGGGGTTCCACTGCACGCATATCGCCAATTTTACCTAAGGTATCAGCTGCAGCTTCCCGCACAACCCAATCATCATCTTCCAGGTATTCCAACAAGATTTCGACCGCAGGTCGGCCAATCCGATGTAATTGAATCACGGCTTCTTGACGCGCTCCTTCTTTGAGTTCGGACTCTTCCACGTCTCGAAGATCGTCCATAATTTGGTCGATTCGATCTCGGATGGCTCCAAGTTTACGGAGCGTGTCTGTGGCAATATCCTGTAATTGCGGATCGGCCATGGCATCCACAAATGCGTCAGCGGACCGTGGATCTAGCAAATGCGAGAGGATGTCAGCGGCCCGGATACGGGTGGCCTCGTCAGGGTCTCGAAGCTGTTGAGATAACGGGCCAATTGAAGAAGGGATGACACCCAGGAGGGTCTTGATGCGCGCTTGCAAGGATTCCTCTTGTAATCCTTCTAAAAGGGCTGCGGCCGTATCCTCGTTCAAAATGCCGGCCATGTATTCCAGAGCGGCCACTGCCGCCTGTCGCACTTGGTCATCTTCGTCCCTGATGCTGCCGGCCAAGGCTAAGCCAGCTCTGGGATCTCGCAGTCGGGCCAACATTTTAATGGCTTCCACTTTATATTTTGGGCTCCCCGTGGTCATGGCCTGGATAATGGCCTCAACGGCTTTCGGCCCTCCCTTCATGCAAGTGGAGGTCGCACGCATCCTGCGCCAGTCTTCTTCATGGTCCAGCTCGGCAATAATGGTTTCAAACGTTTCTTTGGGCATGAGTGCTCTTTCAATTACAGGCCACTATAAACGGACTTGTCCCGGCCGCCAACCCAATTGAGACAAGGTTTCCATAATGTGATGGCGTAAATTCTGATCAGGTTCGGTTTTCAGTAAGGCAAAGAGAGCCGTCTTGGCAGGAACCCCGAAATGTGTGAGGGCTTCCGCCGCTTCCTGTCGCAAAAGCGTACTTTTCAGGGCATTGACCAACACCGGAATGGCTTGAGGATCGCCTATTTGTGCCAGTGCTTTGACCGCAGCCTCCAATGGTGGGAGTTCGTTTTTGTACCGTGGATCGGTGCATCCTTCCATACGGTCCACAAAATCGGCAATAGGGAGCACCTCAATGACCGAGATTAAGGCTTGAACGGCGTCTCGAGAACGCATCTGTCCCAAAGCTTGAATGGCCGATAGTTTCAAGGATGGGTCTTTCAGGGCTTCGAGAAGAAGGGGAATAGCCCGGGCATTTCCAATAATGCCTAAAGTGCGTATGGCGTCCTGGCGAACAGCGGTATCGGGATCCTTGAGGACTACGGTCATCAAGGGTTCTACCGTGCCCGGTGATTTGAGCAACGCCAACGTTTCCACGGCGCGTAATCGCACACGCCAATCCGGGTTCTCCAACTGTTCGAGAAGGGGAGGGAGGCTGGCTTCGCCCATGTTCGCAATCGCTTTGGCGGCTTCATCACGGACTGCTGGTACTTTGTCCTGGAGTAGTAAGAGAAGGGTCTCCAGAGTGCGGGAAGCCTGAATCCGCCCCAAGGCTTTAACGCTATGCATACGAACAATCCAGTTCGGACTCAGTAAAGAAGATAAAAGGGGTTCTAGAACACGGTCGTCTGCGATGGCTGCCAGTATTGAGGATGCGGACTCCTGCACTTCCAGATTTGAATCTTGGAGACAAAAGCCTAGAGGAACGATGGCGGGTTCCCCTAACGTTTTTAAAGAAGCCGCCGCCGCCTGCCGGACGGCCCGATCTGAATCACCCAACGCCCGAATGAGAGGAGAAACACCCCGCGCATCTTGTAATTGGCCCAATGCCGTGGCGGCATCTTCACGAATGCCCCAATCTTCATCCATCAGAGCTGCGATCTGTTCGGTCACAGCGTCACTCATTGAAGCCTCCCAAAGGCGAGAATCGATGTAAAAAAGGCCCCTAGTCTAACAATAAGAAAAAACCCTTGTCCGACGGTACCATAGGAATTTTTTAAGGGTCAATTGTGTGGGCAGGCAGAGTGGGCGGGCGAGAATGGTGGTTATTATACAGAACGAAAGACAGCTAACAGATCACTTAAAGCCAACATTTTCACTGTAAGGGTTTCTCGTTCTTGTTGGAGTGCGCATTGGTGCTCAGGCAAGTCAGGATGGGCAAGATATTCAAGGCAGAGATTGCTGACATGTTGAAATTCGGCTTCAGCCTTGTTTTTCACGACTCGATTGGTGGCCAACAGGCTGACAACCTGATCATGGGTGGTGGCTAAATGTTGTTGAAATTCTTGTTCAGGAAGGGACCGACGATGTTCCATATCCAGGCAGCGATCAATATATTGACCCAGAAACACATAAAAGCGGAGCAAGGTTTCGGTGATGGTAATGTGGGGTGGGTCGAGATAAGTTTCAGGCATCGGAATTCCTTTCAAGCATTTGTGGCAATGCTAGGGCCTCTTCAACAGTTGGGACCGTAGGAATGATGGCCGCTAGCTTGATTTCTTTGAGAACCCTATCCACATACCCTGTTTGTGCAGCCAAAGTAAACCGAGTGGACTCTCGTTTTAGCCGGTGCCAGGTTCCGACCAATCGTCCAATGGCCATGCTGTCAATAAAAGTCAGGTGATGCAAATCAAGAATGATATGGGGAGGATTCGGAGGCTTTTCAGCTTGCGAAAGGGCAGTTTGAAACCCCTCCATTGTGTGGTAGTCAAAGCGACCTTTCAGTTGCAAAACGATAGCCTCAGAGTACACCTCTGTCTGAATGTGCATCATGCACAACCCTCCTCTTCAAAAACAGGCCTGGCCATCCTGTTCAATAATCGGAGTGAATGGGGAGATAAATGTTGTGCGATACAGGGTAGCGTGATGAGATTGTAAAATCCAGTCGGACAATCGTTTGCGTGGAGCCATCCTTAATCATTCCGGGAAGTGAAAATTTCAGGTGGCACCAAAATTGACGTAGGTCGTGTTGCGCATTTTCTTGGTCGATCTTCCCATGTTTATCTTTTGGTCTCTTCCTGGAAGGATTTCAGGAGAGAGATGATCAGAATGATGATGACAAAAACGAAGGGGAAGGCAGCTAGAATGGCGCCGGTTTGGAGCCCTTTCAGTCCACCCGACCACAGGAGAATAGCGGCTGAGAGGGATTGGATGATACCCCAAGTGAATTTGACGCGGTTAGGGGGATTGAGGTTGCCCTGAGTGGTCAAGGTTCCCAGCACGAAAGTGGCTGAATCGGCGGAAGTAATGAAGAATGTTCCGATTAAGAAGATGGCGATGAGAGACATGATGATTCCAGCGGGGTATTGTTCTAAGACGGTGAATAACAACACCTCTATCCCCTGCTCATCCATGATGCTTTTCAGGGGCACATCTTGAAAGAGTTCTAACGCGATTCCCGTTCCCCCGAAGACGGTAAACCAGAAGGCACAGAAAATCGAGGGCACTAAAAGGACTCCCAAGACGAATTGACGGACTGTGCGGCCTTTGGAAATTCTGGCGATGAAGGTGCCGACGAAGGGTGCCCAGGCAATCCACCATGCCCAGTAAAACAGTGTCCAATTATGAATCCAAGTTGAGTCGCGAAATGGGGCGAGATTAAGGCTCATGGTCGGCAGGTTTTGAATGTAGTGGCCGAATGTTGAAGGAAACGCTGTCATGATAAAATGGGTTGGGCCGAATAGCAGGAGAAACAAGAGCAAGGCAAGCGCCAGGACCATGTTGAGGTTACTGAGATATTTGATCCCGCGTTGTAGGCCGGTCTGAGCAGAGAGCATAAAGAGTATAGTGACAATGGCGATCAAGATCAGTTGAGTGGTGAGGGAATTGGCCACACCGAACACGTATGAAAGACCTCCACTGATCTGTACAGCGCCAAAGCCCAAAGAGGTGGCTACACCGAAGACTGTGGCGAACACCGCAATAACATCGATCGTCATTCCCAGAAATCCGCCGGCATGCCTCCCTAAAAGTGGCTGGCAACCGATACTAAATAATCCTGGTGTCTCTTTCCGAAACTGGAAATACGCCAGGGCCATGCCGACCATGGTGTAAATGGCCCATGGATGTAACCCCCAATGGAAAAAAGCATATTGTAAGGCTAGTCGGGCGGCTTGCGGTGTTGCTCCTTCCCCAACTGGCGGGTCATGGAAGTGGGATGTTGGCTCAGCTACGCCCCAAAACACCAGACCAATCCCCATGCCTGCGCAGAAGAGCATGGCAAACCACGTAAGAAGGGGAAATTCGGGTTCGACTCCATTAGGGCCTAGGGGAATGTCTCCCCACCGGGAAAAAATCAGGCATAGGGCACATATAAGGAAGCTTGTAGCTGACAAAACATAGAGCCAGCCAAATGAATCGAGTAGTGATGTTTGGAGCCTGCCCGTGATGACAGCTAAATGATTTGGAGCGAACGCCCCCCACATTAAGAATAATAATGCGAGCATGCAGGATATATTGAAGACAAGGCTGGAGGGTTTATCTGAATTCATGGGACGGTGGTATTGAATGGGGAAGGTAAGGCCTTAACATAAATGTTCGAGATGAACAAGGAATCATCCCATGTTTGCTGAGTGAGGTGCTGAATGATTCATTTGGACGAATCGTTGATGCATCGCAGACCTTTTTGAGGAAGGTTAGTCAAAACCCTGTAGGTTTTTGTGATTAAAGCCGACCTGTTGCCTTTTGATGGTCGCAGATATCTTGTGGCAAGGGGTTGCCCTGGTAAGGGTAAAGAGTTAGATTCAAAGTAACGTTCGAAAAGCCGGGCCTTCCTTACGCTCACAAGAGAAGTTCGGAGGGCCATTTTTTTTCGGTAGGGTAGTAGCCCTGCGGGGGTGTCTCGAAACAAAGGATTTGGCATGTCGGTTTGTTAATCCATGATTTGATGGTGTCGGTTTTTACTCACTTTTTCCCACTATTGAAGGAGGTGGCGAGAGCAGCGGCTCTCCAGGAGGTGTTCCCATGATTTCAGACAAAGCAAGGTTGCAGGTGTCCGAGCAAGGGTATGGCGACAATCCTATTGCTCAGCGAAAAACCGATCTCTATAAACGAGAATATGTCCATAGTTTTGTCCAGAAGTGGGACGACCTCATCGATTGGGAAGCCCGTGCCTCTAGCGAAGGCGACTTTTTTATCCGCATTTTAAAGGAGCGCGGAGTTAAGCGTGTCCTGGATGTGGCCACGGGAACGGGTTTTCACTCCATTCGGCTATTGCGGGCGGGGTTCGATGTGATTAGTGCAGATGGCAGTCCGGAAATGTTGGCGCAAGCGTTTGAAAATGCGCGTAGGGCTGGGTTTATTATGCGCACGATTCATGCCGATTGGCGATGGCTGAGCCGGGATATCCACAATAAATACGATGCGGTGATTTGCCTGGGGAATTCTCTTACTCACCTTTTTTCCGAGCAGGATCGCCGGAAGGCCTTGGCGGAGTTTTATTCAGCGTTGAACCATGATGGGGTATTGATATTGGATCAACGCAATTATGACGGGATTTTAGACAGTGGGTTTACGTCCAAGCATGTATATTACTATTGCGGAGACAATGTCAGTGCGGAACCGGAATATGTGGATGAAGGGCTGGCCAGGTTTCGGTACACCTTTCCCGATGGGGAAGCGTTTCACCTCAACATGTATCCCTTGAGAAAAGAATATACCCGTCGCCTCATGCATGAGGTGGGTTTCCAGCAAATCAAAACCTATGCGGATTTTCAGGAAACACACAAGGTGGAAGACCCTGATTTTTATGTGCATGTCGCGGAAAAACTGTATAAGAATGAAGAGCGTCCTGCCACGATTATGGACAAACTGGGAAATGCTCATTATTCCAGAGCTGTGGATACTGCACGTGAGTATTACAACAGTTCGGATGCTGATCGGTTTTATGCCACCATCTGGGGTGGGGAGGACATTCACATTGGTCTCTATCAGTCGGAGAGCGATTCCATTGTGGAGGCCAGCCGACGTACAGTGAAGAAAATGGCTGGGTATGTGGACCAATTAGATGCTGCTAGCCGGGTCTTGGATATCGGATCAGGGTATGGAGGATCGGCTAGGTTCTTGGTGAAGCAGTATGGATGTCAGGTCGGCTGCTTGAATTTGAGTGAAGTGCAAAATCAGCGAAATCGCGAACTCAATCGGAAAGCGGGTATTAGTCTGTCCATTAATGTGGTCGATGGCAGTTTTGAAGAAATTCCCATGCCAGATCATAGTGTGGATGTGGTGTGGTCACAAGATGCCATTCTACATAGTGGCAATCGTGGCAAGGTGTTCCAGGAAGTTCACCGCGTTTTGGCCAAGGGGGGGCAGTTTATTTTTACCGACCCGATGAAGAGCGAAACCTGTCCTCCAGATGTGCTTCAACCAATTTTGGATCGGATTCATTTGGATTCTTTGGGGTCGATTGAGTATTACCGGAAACTGGCGGCCGAGGTGGGGTTTCGGGAAATTCGCGTTGACGATCTTTCGTCAAATCTTGTTGTGCATTATGGTCGCGTCCTTCAGGAATTGTTGGCGCAACGCCACACCCTTATTCGTGTCTGCACGGAAGAATATTTGGGGAATATGAAAACAGGACTCCAGCATTGGGTGGATGCTGGAAAAGCCGGCCATTTGAGCTGGGGGATTCTTCAGTTTCAAAAAAATACGGATTAGGCGAGCGAATGATTTTTCGGTGAGGGTGGCTTATGCCACCTTCACCGTTCGATTTTTAAACCCTTGGCGGGTTGGGCGAAGTCGCCGCTTTTGCCGAAGCGGCCTTCACTGCCCAGGACGTTTGACGTGTCCGTATATTCGATCTCTCGGGACTCTGGGGATTCAGTCTGAGGGGGTTGCCATCCGAGTTTGTCCAAGGTTTCCAGAATAATCTTTTTCAGGGCTCCTGCCGCGGTCAACCGGGTAGTGGCAAACGCTAGTACGCGTTCGCTTTCCTTTTCCACCTTGGATAAATCAGGGTCGTGTAAAAACGTCAGCAATGGTTCTATGGCTGCATCTCCAATGATCACCAATGAATTGGCTGCATACTCCCGGAGGACTAGATCCTTTAGCAATAAGATCAGGTCTGGGATGACTTTGGGGTGGCGAAAATGACCAAGGGCCGTGGCGGCGGCTTCTTTGATTAATTGATCTTCGCTAATAATGCAGCCTGGTGTTGGCTTTCCAACTTGTTGAAATCCCTTCCCCTTGAGGGCATCTAAAACCGCTGGAAAGGCCCGTGGGTCACCAATCATACCCAATGAGGCAATGGCATGGCGTCTGACGGTTCCATCCTTCATCGCCTCCATTAGCGCATCCACCGCTTTGGAATCTCCTATGTTGCCCAATGCGATGGTGGCATCCTCACGAACAGCTCGGTCTGGATCCTTGAGCAAGTCAATTAATGCGTCTACTACTCGTGGATCGCGAACCCAGGCCCGTCCCATTTGATAGTCGGTGGTCATGCCTCCCAGTGCCCGTACCCCATGACAGCGAACTACAAAATGGGGATCCTTGAGTGTGGCCAGCAGGGGATCCACCGATGGTTCGCCAATGTACATGAGTGCGGTTCCTGCCGTTTCTCTGACGATTTTTGAGGTATCTTTGAACAGTTTGATCAAGGCAGGAACGGCTTTTGGATCTCCAATTTTGCCCAAGGCTTCTGCGGCCGCACTTTTGACGGCTCCATCACGATCCCTGCAGGCAATTATTAACCCTTGAACGGCTTGCACGTCTTTAATTTCACCTAGGGCCTTTGCCGCCTGTTCACGCACTCGCCATCTAGTATCTTTGAGTGCGGCTATTAATTGTGGAACGACTTGGGTTCCCATTGTAGCTGTAGCTTGAACAGCCTCGGCTTGTACTTCCATCATGGGGTCGTTAAAGAGGGTCAGCAGGCCTTCAATCGCCTTGGGACCTCCAATTTTTGCCAAAGCCCACCCCACTTGAACCCGAACTGCCCAAAAGTCGTCTTCCAGGGCCGTTAAGAGTGGTTCAAGTGCCTGGGGCGCACCATTTTGAGCGAGGGCTTTGGCTGCCTCCTCACGAGTGGCATCATCGACGTCTTCCAGGGCTTCGAGCCAATCTTCAAGGGTATTCGCCATAATCTGCCTACTTTCTTCAATCCGTCATTTATGGTAGTCGGGATCTTGAGGATACGGTTGGGTGTGACTACACCGAATGGTCAAGGCCTGTGTCCCGCGACCTTCCACACATTGGTCGAGGGTTTCTGAATATTCAAGTGTCCCTGATAGGGTGACCTTAAACAGAAAATCAAAAGTAAAGGTTCCAAACCGGTAACTACCGGGTTTAAGTCGTAACTCTTTGACATCTGTTGTCTTATACGCTTCCATGTTGACTGGGTCCATGGTCCAAATGAGGGGAGTGATTCCTGGCACATGCCAATGGGTGGGAGGTTTTAATGCTGATGGATCAATCTTTATGGTGTATTCTTTGAGTAGTGGGTTCACGGGTTCAGCAGATTGGGCTATGTGGTTTACGCCAATCGTGAAAGCCGTAGTTCCCAAAATAATGGGCCCAATGACAAGAAATTGGAAAAGAGTAGTACGTGTCATAATTCTAGTAAATTTTTTCAAGTTCATTTTCGGTGGTGCGTCGTTCAGGAACGGCTTGGAAAATTTCGGTTAATGGATGACTGTCCCATTCTGTATGTGTTTCTAGGCCCAGGGCATACATGATCGTGGCTCCGGTATCTAGCAAGGAAATAGAGTTTTTCAGAGTTTGCCGAGGCTTAATGTTCGCACCCCAGGCGATCCACGGAATGGTGGAGTCCCAGTTAATTGCTGTTGTTGTCACCTTCTGACTATTAGGGGAAGTCCCTCCCTGAATTGGTCCGCCATTCAAAGCCGTGATAATCACCATGGTTTGATCCAGCACGCCCAATTCTTTATAAGTTTCCAAAATGTGTTCGACTGCTGCGTCAATAGACGTTAGAGCCGTTTGAAATTTGGGGGAGCCCCACCCACTTTTTTGCCCAATCCGGGATGCTGTGGGGAAATGAACCAGTAAAAGGTTGGGAACGGAAAAAATTCGGAACCCATGCCCTCCCCCGCCAGTCACTTTTTTTAGATAATCTTGAATGTACACAGTCATGGTTTCAGGATTGCATTGGGGTTTTGTATATCCGCAAACTTGCGAATCGACATAAATTTCTGGTCGGGATAATTGGTACAATCGTTCGTCCATGAAAAATACTGCGGTATCCATGCCTCCTGCTAAATCCATGTAATCAAAGACTGTTGGTGATCGCATAAAGGACCGGCCAAAATCATAATGTTCCCAATCGGCGTTCACCCGGTGCTTGTCAACTGGTAAGCCAGTGAGTAGAGAAGCCATGGAGGATACTGTAAGGGGTGGATTGATAGATTGAGCTGTCCAGGACACTGATCCTTCCTGAGCTAATCGTGCAATGGTGGGAGTGGCGGCACTTTGAAGGAGTGAAGGGTTCACGCCTTCCAGGACGACTAGGATGACATGATCAGCTTGCGTGGCCCATGCTGGGGTAGTGTTGCCCACAATAGGGGAAATGAGAGAAAGGCTTACAATGAGGCCCCAAAATGTTTTCTGAATCCTGGACATATTGCAAGCAATCCCCGGGTGTCTGTTGAGTGCAGTTTCCATGAATGACTCTCTCCATGTATAAATCAAAAATGAAGCCAGAGAGGAGGCACAGAGCCTCTCGTATAGAGGCATCTGCCAACATGATGTATGATTTTGATCCCGAACTGAACTTATCATGCAGATTTTCAGGTGGTCAACCAGTGATATGTTCCCGGAGTGAGCCGCGACATTTTTTTAAATTCTTCTTGTCAGACTTGCTCTCACAATCTTTTTCGTCTATGACTGTGGTCTCTGACGAGGGGTATTTTTAGATGCCACACGAAAACAATTTTCAACATGCTATCTATTCCCGGTCGAATCCCGGTGATCGGGTGGAATATCGAGTGTTTCAGCAAGGTTCTCAAGTTGATTCGGCTCCTTGGGTTCTAGCCATGAATCATTTGGGAGAGCAGTTCGTGCGGGCAGGGGTCAAAGCCATACTTTTCCTGAATGGGTATCCTTATATGGATTTGTTTGGTGCGGCCCGTCTAGATGAAGTTGGAGGGCTCAAGCGCGGATATTCTCGTGGAGTTTCTGGCTTGGAATCTCTGTTGGCGTTATTACGACCAAACTCAAATGGGATTGTGAATCCGAATGATCCCATTCATTCACCCCTGTCAAACACGGTGTGTTCTTTTGAGCTTCTGGATCATGTGGCGAAGGAAGTGGGTAATTTTTCGACGGATTATGTGCGTAGGTTTGCTAAGGGCATTCAGGGGAAAAGTGATACTGGAATTAAGTGTCAGCGGTATGTGTGGTCATCTGTCAATCATCATGTGGGTCGCGTGGAAGCTGCCATTGATCTGCTTGACTTTCTCGACACATGGCTTAAAGACGTTACTTTGGGGCAAGGGGGTCGTGTCCTATTAATTGGGCATGGGCATGCGGGGCATGTCCTTGCCCTGCTATCCAATATTTTGGCGACTGGTGAAACTGAGGCACGCTCACGGGTGTTTCAACTATTGGATCGATATTGGCGTGATTGTCCAGATGAACGCCATTCGGTGAGTCGCCTGGAAGCCTTGTTTAATCTAGTGGTGGAGGGGCGTGTGTTGAATGGAATGATAGCGGATGTGGTCACATTGGGCACTCCGGTTCGGTACGGTTGGGATACCAGTGGTGTTGGCAAGATGCTTCATGTCGTGAATCATCGGCCGATTCGCCCTGATGGCAAGCGATGGTTGTCGAAAATGGACTTGCCGCAAATCGCATGGGAAATGCCCTATGTAAGTGGCGGAGATTATGTGCAGCAGTTGGCCGTGGCTGGAACCGATCAATGGCCTTCTATTCCCAGAGCCCAAAAAGCCATTGAAGATTTTCGAGAAATGTTTGAGCCATATGACGGATTTGAGAGGTGGTTGGAATGTGCTCGCCGGAATACTCGATGTCAAAATGATGGCAACTGCCTATTAGTTGATTATCCGGTTCAGGTCGAGAATGGGCCAAGAGAACATCTGTTCGGTCACGGCTGTTATACCGACAGCCGGGCCATGTTTTTTACCACTAAAGAAATTGTTGAAGGCCTGTATTCCTGATCGAAGGTAGTTGGAGTCGGGTGGTTCCTTCAAAACCCTTCCTTAGTTTATGAGGAATTACCAGAGATAAATTTTATGGAAATCCCTTTGCCTCCCGACTTCATGGGCCAATAGAACCACCCTCGTAGAGCCAAAGATATATTGATTAACTGGAAATTATTATGATATTTCTCCAAAGTTTTCTTTGGACGATTATTAAGCGGTCAATATGAACTTGGTGGTGAATGTTCAACGTCTTTTCACTTTCGACCTAAAGAGCATATTCTTATGAAAGTTGGCGTTCTTCGAGAAACATACCCGGGCGAAAATCGTGTAGCGTTGGTTCCCGCTGTGCTTGCGTCCCTTAAAAAGGGTGGGATTGACGTGGTTTTGGAAGCTGGGGCAGGCATGGCCTCGGGGTATCCTGACGCAGAATATGCCAATAAAGGCGCTCAAGTCGTTGCTTCCCGTAGTCAGGTCTTCCAGGAATCCGATTGTATTGTTCAAGTACGTATGTTGGGTGCAAATCCTCACGAAGGAAAGGCAGATCTCCAATTGTTTCGAAACGGGCAGATGGTCATGGGTACAGCTGAAGCTTTGGCCGACATCTCTTCTGTGCAAGAGCTGGCTTCCCTTGGGGTGACCTCGTTTGCATTGGAGCTTATGCCCAGGATTACCCGAGCCCAAAGTATGGATATTTTATCGTCGATGGGTACGGTGGCCGGTTACAAAGGGGTCTTATTGGCCGCAAATTCCCTCCCCAAAATGTTTCCCATGCTGATGACTGCTGCAGGAACCGTGACTCCCGCCAAGGTGCTGATTATTGGTGCTGGGGTCGCAGGGTTGCAAGCTATTTCAGTGGCGCGGCGTTTAGGTGCGGCAGTAGAAGCCTATGATATTCGCCCTGCAGTAAAGGAGCAAATTTTGAGTTTGGGGGCGAAATTTGTGGAGTTGCCGCTGGAAACTGGTGAGGCGGAAGATAAAGGTGGGTATGCAAAAGCTCAGGATGAAGCTTTTTATAAGAAGCAGCGGGAATTATTAAAACAGGTTATTTCCACGAGTGATGTGGTGATTGCGACGGCAGCTGTCCCTGGTAAAAAAGCTCCAATTTTGATTACGGAGGACATGGTTGCTGGTATGGCTCCTGGTTCGGTAATCGTTGATTTGGCCGCCGAACGTGGTGGTAATTGCGAACTGACTAAACCCGGTCAGACCATTGTGGCGCATGGCGTGACGATTCATGGTCCCGAAAACCTGTCAGCAACGGTGCCATTTCATGCGAGTCAGATGTATGCCAAAAATGTAGCTACTTTTTTGCTTCATTTAGTCAAAAAAGGGGAAGTCAAGTTGGATATGAATGATGAGATTACCAAAGAGACCATGATGACCCGTGGTGGAGAGGTTGTCCTTCCTCGTTTACGGGAAACCCTTGGTCTTCCACCCATAGCTAGTGAAAGTGCTGGATCTTAAAGGGAATATCCTATGGAAATGTTTATTATGTCCTTTACCGTTTTTGTGTTGGCGATTTTTGTGGGATTTGAAATTATCACAAAAATTCCTCCAACTCTGCATACCCCATTAATGTCGGGCTCCAATGCCATTTCAGGTATTACCCTGGTAGGCGCCGTCGTCTCTACTGGTACAGAGTTATGGATAACCACTGTCCTAGGGTTTCTTTCCGTTGTGCTGGCCTCCATTAATGTGGTGGGTGGATTTATGGTTACGAATCGAATGTTGGCAATGTTCCGAAAGAAGTCATAACGGCCATGTACGATATCATAATAAACTTTTCCTATTTGATTGCTTCGGTTTTGTTTATCTTCGGGCTGAAAGGGCTGACCCATCCACGCACAGCCGTACGTGGCAACTTTTTGGGTGCCTGTGGAATGTTTTTGGCGGTAGTGGTCACTCTTACCGACAAGCACATTGTCAGTTATGAATATATTATTCTGGGAATAATTATCGGGAGCGCGATTGGAGCCGCCCTTGCCATAAAAATTGAAATGACTTCTATGCCAGAGTTGGTGGCACTCTTGAATGGGTTTGGTGGGGCAGCGTCAATTTTTGTTGCGGGAGCTGCATTAATCGAAGGTGGGTCCTTAACAAATTCTCCGGTCTTACAGTTGACGATTGCCACAGCTGCTTCTGGTTTAATCGGAGCGGTTACTTTTTGGGGAAGTCTGGTTGCATTTGGAAAGTTGCAAGGAATTATTTCAGAAAATGCAGTTGTGTTTTCGGGACAACAAATCATCAATGCCCTGCTTGCGGTGGTGGTATTAGGCTTAAGTGTTGGTGTGGTGCTACATCCAGAAGTTTTTTCCCTATATTGGGTTCTCGTGGGTGTCGCTTCTATTCTTGGCGTTCTGTTGGTTATTCCTATTGGCGGTGCCGATATGCCGGTTGTGGTCGCATTATTGAATTCATATTCGGGTTTAGCGGCTGCAGCGACCGGTTTTGTGCTTTCGAATAATGTACTCATCATCACTGGTTCATTGGTGGGTGCGTCTGGAATTATCCTGACTCACATTATGTGTAAAGCCATGAATCGTTCGTTAACGAATGTATTGTTTGGAGTGATGGCTGCAGGTGGGGATGGTGGTCCAACTGCCGATGAAGTTTACGGCGGCAAAGTAAAGTCTGCTTCTCCTGAAGAAGTGGCCTTGTTGTTTGATGCGGCCAGAAGGGTGGTTATTGTCCCGGGTTATGGAATGGCGGTCTCACAAGCCCAACATCCTGTTGCAAGTTTAGCCTCTCTTTTGGAGAGTCGAGGTGCAACGGTAGAGTATGCTATTCATCCTGTCGCTGGCCGTATGCCTGGTCATATGAATGTCCTGATGGCGGAAGCCGATGTTCCATATGAGTCACTCAAAGATATGGATGAAATCAATCAAACTTTTGATCAAGTGGACGTAGCTTTGGTCATTGGTGCAAATGACGTAGTTAATCCATTGGCAAGGACCGATCCTAGTAGTCCTATTGCGGGAATGCCAATTATTGATGTTGATAAAGCTAAGACTGTTGTTATTATAAAGCGAAGCTTAAGTCCTGGTTTTGCCGGGATTCCTAATCCTCTTTTTTCCCTTGATAATTCGTTAATGTTATTCGGTGATGGAAAGAAAATGGTCTTAGACATTATTACGGCACTCAAAGAATCATAAGCGGTTGGATTTATGAAACTTTATTTGATGACGTGTAATGTATTGTTTTTAATGTAGAAATTTAATTTAAATGAAGTGAAAATATTGCTAACCGTGAATTGGCATGGTAAAGTAAATTTCCTTGGGCTGATAAAATAATTACTAACAGAAATCAGTACATCTAGAATTGAGGGAATTGTGGAAGTTAGAGTCATCAACAATAATGTAGAAAAAGCTTTGAAGGTTGCAAAAAAGAAATTAGCGGCTGACGGCCTGTTCCGAGAGCTTAAAAGGCGACGTTTTTATGAAAAACCAAGTGTTAAAAAGAAAGCCAAGGAGCGTGAAGCTGCACGTCGTCGTCAGAAATGGCTTTCCAAGCATAGAATGTTTTAGTAGTTCCTGCAAATTTTAATAGCACCCTGATTTTTGTGTAGCTATATGGTTGTGTGTCAACTTAAGCGCCACAAAATTAGGCTATATACATATATCTCACCAAATTTTATCCTCCCCTACTCTGACTAATAGAGTTCCATTCTCGTAGTTGGTGTATCAGTATACCAATTGAGGTAAGTGCCGCTACTAGCTAGCTCACATTCCATAAAGTTTGCCGATCGGCTATCCTCTCGATTCGAAAATTCGAAACCTCTCGGAATATATGAAAAGGTCATATCCTAATTGATTTTTTAGGATAAAGTATGCCTTTTATGTGACGCTAAAAAATAATGCTTCAAGATGACATGTTACATATTTTTATTTCGTTACAAAATAGTAACATATGTATTTTTTTGATTTTTTAATATGTCTAAAATTTTGAAATTTTTAATAAAATGTAATTTTTGTGAGCCTGCATGAATTCTCATAAGAACTAGAAGCTTGGTAAGTCAATGTAATTTCAATTATTGAATCTCAGAAGATGGCCAAATTTCTTGTATTTACCAATTTCATTTTTTGAATTGTTACCAATTGGTATCTTTTTGTTTTCATTGAAAATTTTTTAATAAATATTTTTAGTACTTATTTTTCAAGTGTTTATATGTATTTTTATTGCTAGTGATAAGTAGGACTAGGAATTGCTTTATATTATCTTTTCATGGGTTTATTTTTGCGGAATAAATATCATGGGAAAAACATGAATTGGGTAATTCAAAAGGAAAGGGAGGTGATCTGTTATTTTTCTAGTTGTATGAGGAATGATTCTAAGGACATTTCGTCCTGCACTTACTTAGGAGGTGTAAGCAATGTTTCTTTCTAGACGGCAATTTTTAAAGGTCTCGGCGGGGACCGTGGCGGCGGTGGCGTTAGCGGATCAGGCGCTGGCGTTGACGGCGTTGCAACCGGTGATTGAAGTGGGCAACCCCCTGGGGGAATACCCGGATCGCTCGTGGGAGCGGGTGTATCACGATCAATACCGGTATGACAGTTCGTTTACGTGGTGTTGTTCGCCGAACGATACGCATGCGTGTCGGATTCGGGCGTTTGTGCGCAACGGGGTGGTCATGCGGGTGGAGCAGAACTACGACCATCAAACGTATGAGGACCTGTATGGCAACCGGGGGACGTTTGCGCATAATCCCCGGATGTGCTTGAAGGGGTATACGATGCATCGGCGGGTGTATGGCCCGTATCGGTTGAAAGGGCCGTTGATGCGGCGGGGCTGGAAGGCCTGGATGGATGACGGCAGTCCGGAATTCACGCCGGATGTGATGACGAAATATAAGTTTAACGCGCGGTACTTGGATGACATGTTGCGGGTGAGCTGGGATACGGCGTTTACGTACCTGGCCAAAGCGATGATCATCATCGCGGAGCGGTATAGCGGGGAAGCGGGCGCCCGTCGGATGCGGGAGCAAGGCTATCCGCCGGAAATGATCGAAATGACCAAGGGGTCGGCGACGCGCTGCTTTAAATTCCGGGCCGGGATGCCCATTTTGGGTCTGATCGGAAAAATGGGGATTACGCGGATGAACGGGGGCTGCGGGGCCCTGTTGGACACGTATATCCGGAAAGTCAAGCCGGAGCAGGCGCAAGGGGGCCGGTACTGGTCGAACTACACCTGGCACGGGGACCAAAACCCGGCGCATCCGTTCTGGAACGGGGTGCAGGCCTCGGACGTGGACATGAACGACATGCGGTTCTCCAAGCTCAACACGGAGTGGGGCAAGAACTTCGTGGAAAACAAGATGCCGGAAGCGCACTGGCGACTTGAGAGCATTGAGCGGGGCGCCCGTTTGGTGGTGATCACGCCGGAATATAATCCTAGTGCCTATCGGGCGGACTACTGGATTCCGGTGCGGCCGCAAACCGACGGGGCGTTGTTCCTCGGGGCCTTAAAGATCATCTTCGATGAGAACATGTATGACTATGACTTCTGTCAGGCGTATACGGACATGCCGATCTTGGTGCGGACGGATACGTTACAATATTTAGATCCGCGGGAAGTCATCGCGGATTATCAATTCCCGGACTTCTCCAAGAGCTATTCGGGCAAAGTGCAGACGATGAAGCCCGAAATCATCGCCCGGTTGGGCGGGTTCATGGTGTGGGATTTGAACAAGAATCAAGCGGTGCCGATCCATCGGGAGTTGGTGGGCTGGCACTATCGCAAGAGCGGCATTGACTCGGCCCTGACGGGGACGTTCCGGGTGAAGTTGTTGAATGGCCGGGAAGTGGACGTCATGCCGGTGTTCCAGATGTATCAAGCGCACTTGCAGGACTACGATCTGGACACGGTCCATCAAATCAACCGGGCGCCGAAGGACTTGATCGTCCGGTGGGCCAGGGATTCGGGGACCATTAAGCCGGCAGCCATTCATAACGGGGAAGGCACCAACCACTACTTCCATCAAACGATCATGGCGCGGGGTGCCGCGATGGTGTTGATCGTGACGGGCAACGTCGGGAAGTTTGGGACGGGGCAACATACCTGGGCCGGCAACTACAAGGCGGGCATTTGGAATAATACGCCCTGGGGCGGCGGGGGCTTAGGGACCCACACGGGGGAAAACCCCTTTAAGATCACGACGGATCCCAATGCGCATGGCAAAGAAATCCATATCAAAGGGTATTACTACGGCGAAGAAGTGGCCTACTGGAACCACGGCGATACGGCGTTGATTGTGAACACGCCCAAGTATGGCCGGCGGGTGTTTACCGGGAAGACGCACATGCCGACGCCGAGTAAATTCCGGTGGGTGGCCAACGTGAACGTGTTGAACAACGCGAAGCACCATTATGACATGGTGAAGAACGTGGATCCGCACATCGAAACGTTGGTGAATCAAGATGTGGAAATGACCTCCGACGTCAACCACAATGATATTTCATTTGGAGTAAACACGTGGATGGAATTTACCTATCCGGAGCACACGGCGACGGTGTCGAACCCGTGGTTCCAGGTGTGGAAGGGCGGCATCCGGCCGTTGTATGACACCCGGAACGATCTGGATACGGTGGCCGGGGTGGCCGCGAAGTTGACGGAAATGACCGGCGACGGGCGGTTCCGGGATTACTTCAAGTTCGTCTACGACAACCGGGTGGACGTCTATCTACAAAGAATCTTGGATGCCAGTACGACAGCGTATGGTTATAGCGCTGACACCATGTTGAAGTCGGAGAAGGGCTGGATGGTGATGTGTCGGACGTATCCGCGGCATCCGTTCTGGGAAGAGACGAACGAGTCGAAGCCGCAGTGGACGCGGACGGGCCGGTATGAGAACTACCGGGTCGAGCCGGAAGCCATTGAATATGGGGAAAACTTCATCTCGCACCGGGAAGGGACGGAAGCGACGCCGTACTTGCCGAACGCGATCATGTCGACGAACCCGTATGTGCGGCCGGATGACTACGGGATTCCCATCACGGCGCAGCACCATGACGATAAGACGGTGCGGAACATCAAATTGCCGTGGCAGGAGATCAAGCGGTACTCCAACCCGTTGTGGGAGAAGGGCTATCAGTTCTACTGTGTGACGCCCAAGACCCGGCATCGGGTGCATAGCCAATGGTCGGTGAACGACTGGGTGCAGATGTATGAGTCCAACTTCGGGGATGCCTATCGGATGGATAAGCGGACGCCGGGGGTGGGCGAGCATCAAATCCATATCAACCCGCAAGCGGCCAAAGACCGGGGGATCAACGACGGGGACTACGTCTACGTGGACGGCAACCCGGTGGACCGGCCGTATCGGGGCTGGAAGCCCAGTGACCCCTATTACAAAGTGGCACGGTTGATGATCCGGGCGAAGTACAACCCGGCGTTCCCGTACCATGTGACGATGGCCAAGCATGCGCCGTTTGTGGCGACGGCCAAGTCGGTGAAAGGGCATGAGACGCGGCCGGACGGCCGGGCGATTGCCTTGGACACCGGGTATCAATCGAACTTCCGGTATGGGGCGCAACAGTCCTTTACGCGGGACTGGTTGATGCCGATGCAGCAGTTGGACAGCTTGCCAGGCAAACATGCGGTGGCCTGGAAGTTTAAATTTGGGTACCAAGTGGATAACCACGCGGTCAACACGGTGCCGAAGGAATGTCTGATCCGGATCACCAAGGCGGAGGACGGTGGGATCGGCGGCCGCGGGCCGTGGGAACCGGTGCGCACGGGCTTCACCCCGGGCCAGGAGAATGAGTTCATGATCAAGTGGCTCAAGGGTGACCATATTAAGATTAAGGTGTAATGCGGAAAAGGCCCTATAAGTGGATTGGTGTATGTGGGGCACCGCAATATTCATTTGGTAAACCATAAATAGAACGGAGGACGATTATGCCAGAAGTATATAATTGGCACCTAGGACGGAAGATGCTGTATCCGTATGAGGAGCGGCATCCGAAATGGCAATTTGCCTTTGTGTTTAACATCAACCGGTGTTTGGCGTGTCAAACCTGCTCGATGGCGGACAAGTCGACGTGGCTGTTCAGCAAAGGGCAGGAATACATGTGGTGGAACAACGTGGAGACGAAGCCGTACGGCGGGTATCCGCAGTTCTACGACGTGAAGATCACGCAGTTGATCGAGCAGGTCAATCCCGGGGGCCAGGTGTGGAACGTGCGGGTGGGCCGCAAACACCATGCGCCGTATGGGGTGTTCGAAGGGATGACGATCTTTGACGCGGGGGCCAAGATCGGCCAAGCGGCGATCGGCTACATCCCGACGGACCAAGAATGGCGGTTCGTGAACATTTATGAGGACACGGCCACCTCCATGCGGGCGATCGTGGAAGGGATTGACAAGACCGGGTTCACGAAAGAAGAGCCCTGGAAAATGACCGGCAGCAGCTTGCCGGAGCATGAAACGTATTTCTTCTATCTGCAACGGATCTGTAACCACTGCACGTACCCAGGCTGCTTAGCGGCCTGTCCGCGGAAGGCCATCTATAAACGGCCGGAAGACGGGATCGTGTTGATCGACCAGAACCGGTGCCGGGGGTATAAGAAGTGCGTGGAGCAATGCCCGTTTAAGAAGCCGATGTACCGGGGGACGACCCGGGTGTCGGAGAAGTGTATTGCCTGCTATCCGCGGGTGGAGGGCAAAGACCCCTTGACCGGCGGCGAGCCGATGGAGACGCGGTGTATGTCGGCGTGTGTCGGCAAAATCCGGCTGCAAGGCTTGGTGAAGGTGGGGGATGACGGGCTGTGGGCGGAAGATCGGTGGAACCCGTTGTACTATGCCATCCGGGTGGAACAAGTGGCGTTGCCGTTGTATCCGCAATGGGGCACGGAACCCAACGGGTATTATATTCCGCCGCGGCAAGCGCCGCGGGGCTACATCCGGCAGATGTTTGGGCCGGGGGTGGACAACGCGATCGAGAAGTATCTGGTGCCGAGCCGGGAGTTGTTGGCGGTGCTGCAGTTGTGGCGGGCCAGCCAACAGATCATCTTCCGGTATGACGTGATTCCGGGGCCGAAGGTGTTTGAAACCCAAATCCATGGTCGGAAGTTCGAGATGTACAACGACACGGTGTTGGGCTTCAACAAGTCGGGCAAGGAAGCGGTCCGGCAGCAAGTGGAAGAGCCCATCTACATTCGCCCGGCCGAACGGGTGAACTGGCTGTAAGGCACAGACAGGGGCACAGACGGCAGGCCGGGGGCGACATCCGTCGCCCCCGGCTTTTTTTTTGAAAAATTAAAAAATATTCATGTTGAAATGTGTTATTCCCCTGTTACAATAGGGTTTCAGATCGTATTGTTTGATTTGATAAGAAAAGGAGTTTATGGCTTTGTTGAAAGAAGGGACTGTGCCATTTGCTGCTCAAGCTGTCCCCTTCGCGGACATTATAAAAAGCGGAAAAATTCCTCATCATTTTTTGGAAAGTGAATATCTGACTCAACAATTTGTGGAAAGATTAGTTCACTATGTATTAAGTGTTCCCCAAGGGACATTTTCCATGCCAGAATTGGGGAAAGTCCTTGAAGGAATAGACCCCTCTTTTCAAGTATTCTTTTTTCAACGATTAAAAGAAAACAGTCCTGAAAGTCTGAAGCAGTTTGCCTCTCTTTATTATGGATTTATGGCCGAGTTTCATCCCCTATTATTTACTTGAAAATATTTTTTCGATCCGCTGGATTATTGGTTGAAATACTGGTAGTTTGAGATTATGACAGTTTGAGATAAGAATTAAACAAAAAATTTTGCGAGGATTTGAGAATGAATTCCACGTTACACCGAGCGGTTGCCAGTTTTTACAATCTTATATATGAAGGACAGGCTTTTGCCTCAACAATGGGAAGAATCGACCTTGCAGAGCAAGACAAATATCTTGGGAAAGTTGAGGGATTAAATTGGGTTCTTGATCGCTGTCAGGAATTAGAAGACGTCGATATGAACCTGACGACAGCCTCCCTGCAAAAGTTATTAGGAGACGTGAAGTCAGACTTGGAACATGAATTATCAATTCAGCGGAGGGAGAAAGGGCGACGTGCGGATGGGAGAGAGGAAGCGTTGCTCTTTGTGAGTGATTATTTGACGAGTCTCATTACTGCCACAGAAATTGAATCAGCAAAGAGTCCGGTCTAGTATTAGGTTGGGTTCCGAGTCAGGACCAGAATCCTTCAAAATTTTCCCTTAAAAGTGTTAGTCATGGGTTTTCCCAAAAAAACCATTCTGCGGGAATGGATTGTTTTTGCTTTGTGTCTAGGGCTGGGAGCCCATGTGGCTCTTGGTTTTTTGTTGCACGGGGATACGGGTTGGCCAACTGAGTGGTATGGATTTTATGGGGTTCTTTTTGGGGTGGTTGTATATATTATTGTGCAGGTTGGTCGGTCCATTTGGTGGGTTTGGAAAGGAAACAAATCAGAAGAGTAAAGACAAAGGAGAATCCATTTCTCAACTACTGAGATTTTATGAAACTAAAGGGAAATGAGATCGTTGGCTTCTACTACAATTCCCTCCTCGATCAACATAATCGGGATTTGATCTCGAACGGCATAGACGATCTGCCGATCCTGACGAAGTAATCCGCCATCCAAGAGATCAGTAACGATTTCTCCTGCCTTATTTTTGATTTCTCCTTTGCCAATTCGTTGGTTCAATCGTTCAACTATCTCATTGGGTAACACCGAGAGTCCTTCTTTCGTTTCAGGGCAACAAAGAATAGCTAGAAGGTCAGGAGCAATCATGCCTTTTTCACCTTTGTGAGTTTCCATACTCGTTTTCCCTCCACAATATTCATGCCTTCTTGAATGATGAAAATCCTCGTGCAAATGTAGCATCGTATGGCGACCTGAGCAAGAAATAGATGGTTTCCCCGATAGGGCCACTATTCGTAGTTCGCAGAGAAGGGGTATGGGATAAGGTGCGAGAGGGGATGTCCTCTGTTACAATTTCCCAAAGTCAAAGTAAATTCAGATTAAACCCTTGGCACAAACCGAATCATTTTCTTTTTTGCAAATGAAACGCTATTTCTTGACCGGCTTGTTTATTGTGGTGCCAGCGTGGGGCACGATCCTAGTTTTGTATACGCTTTTTGATGCATTAGACCACCTTACTGTGGATCTGTTCGAAAATTTATTCGGAACAAAGCTTCCGGGCACCGGGGTTGTTTCCTTTGTTCTCCTCGTGCTTTGGACTGGACTGGGTGCAACCCATCTTGTGGGCCAGCGAGTGCATAAGGCAATGGAACGTTCCCTTCAACATATTCCGTTTGTTCGAAGTATTTATCATACGTTAAAGAGCATGGCGGATGTATTGAAATTTCGAGAACGATTTGGCCAAAGCAAAGTCGTGGCTTTTCCTTTTCCCCGGAATGGACTATGGGCATTGGGGTTTGACATGGGGTCACCTCCGAGTTGGTTGCAAGTCGATCGGAATGGCCAATTGGTGATGGTATTTGTGCCAACCGCTATTCATCCCTTTACGGGCTATTTGGCGTTTATTCCCGAAATGAATTTAAAGCGTATTCGATTGCGTCCAGAGGAAGCCATGAAGATGGAGTTTTCCGCAGGATTGTATCGGCCGTCGTCCGGTTGGTTGGCGCCGGCAACTCCGCCGTCTTCTCAATCGTCAAGCTCTTCATGATGGATAATGTCTGCTCCGTATTGGTCAGGCCAGCTGGACTACAGGATCTTGAGAATCTTGTGCTCGGCAATGCCGCACTAGCATGGGAAACCGAGCAGCGTCGACTTGATTATTCAAGATTGCGGTTGGGTGTGCTTGCCCTTCTTCAAGACCATCAGCAGAAGGGCTGGTATTTTGTGGCGGAAACTTCTTCTTCCTCAGCGGTACCAGTGGTTGTGGGACAATTACTGGTTACCTTCGAGTGGAGTGATTGGCGGAATGGGAACTTTTGGTGGTTGCAAAGTGTGTATGTCCAGCCGGCCTACCGTCGAAAGGGAGTCTTCCGGCAGCTCTATGGGTATGTCATGAACGAAGCCCGAGCGCGACAAGAAACTGTTTGTGGTTTTCGGCTCTATGTGGAAAAAGAGAATGTCGACGCCCACCGGTCCTATGATCGCTTAGGATTTCACAGAGCCCCTTATTGGATGTATGAATATGAGTTTTCAGACCACACGATTCCCTCCCGATCCCAAGATCTTTCTGGAAGGCCCATCAAAGGAAGCTGATCAAATGACATGGGGTAATTCCGGACAGGTAGTTCTCGGGACTCTTCGGCGTTTCGGCCCAGGTATTTTCCTTGTGGGTATTCTGTTAGCGGAAAGTATAGCCGTCGTGCAGGCAGAGGTTCAGTATTGGTCTCCCGGTTCAACAGAAACACGCGCCCATGCAAGAGACTTGGGGATTCGTATTGGACAATATGAGCCAGGTCGCTGGAATGCCATTACCGATGTGCCGGGTGTGAAGGTAGGACATGTAACCATAAACAAGGGCGCAGGCTCTTTGCGTCCAGGGGAGGGACCTGTTCGGACGGGTGTGACCGTCATCATTCCGCGGGAGGATGTTTGGAACAAGAAAGTTCCTGCAGGAGCCTTTGTGCTCAATGGAACGGGAGAGATGACGGGTTTGGCATGGGTTCAGGAGTCGGGTTTTTTAGAATATCCAATTGCCCTTACCAATACCCTCAATGTACCTCGTGTAGCAGACGGGATTATGAATTGGATGATCACACACTATCCGGAAATCGGGATTGCTGATGATACGCTGACGCCGGTGATCGCTGAATGTGACGACAGCCGGCTAAATGACAGTCAAGGGAGGCATGTATCTCCAGATGATGTCGTCATGGCTTTAGAATCGGCTTCCGGTGGGCCGGTTCGGGAAGGTTCAGTGGGAGCTGGCACAGGGATGGTGTCTTATCAATTTAAGGGGGGCATTGGGACTGCCTCTCGAGTGTTGCCGGAAGTGTTTGGTGGGTATCATTTGGGGGTATTGGTCAATGCCAATCATGGTCGCCGGCATGAATTGACAGTGTCAGGAGTGCCGATTGGTCGACTCTATACGCAAGAGGTATCTCAGTCTTCTTTTTCCAAAAGGCCACTGGAGTCAACGTCGGTCACCATGGGAGATCATCCGTCCAAAAGGCAGGATAGCGGATCGATTATTATTATCATTGCCACCGACGCGCCCCTGGATCATCGGCAATTGCAGCGGTTGGCTCGACGCGCGACCATTGGTCTGGCTCGAACAGGCTCCATTTCTCATCATGGGAGTGGAGATTTTTTTCTGGCCTTTTCCACAGGCAATGTCATTCCTCATTATCCGGATCAAGCGACCTTCACGATGACTCATCTTGCGGATACCCATTTGAATCCGTTAATTCAAGCCACGGTGGAGGCCACCGAAGAAGCAATTCTGAATGCGCTTTTGCAAGCGACGACGGTTACCGGTCGAGACGGACAAACCTTTGAGGCCATTTCTATTCAACAATTACAGGAAATTTTGCTGAACTATCGATGGGAATCCTCTGCTGGAGGATCGCCGTTCTTGCCATCAAGAAAGTAAGGGTTAGTTCATTCACCTCGGTGCCTTCCTTTTCAGATTTCCCTTCTCCCTGGACACCCTGATGATAGGTTGTTAGACTTGGTTTCCGGTTACCAATTATGCAATGTGCTGTCTCTGTTTCTAACCACTCTGATCCCCAATATGCCGCGCAGACGGTTTCCCATTCGGTTCATCAGGAATTGGGAAAGCAAGAATGCCATTTGGCCTGTTGTTTTTTCTCAGCTCATTTTCTGAATGATCTCGAAAAAATTGTGGATGTGATCCAGGCCAGTTTGCATCCCAGGACGTTATTAGGATGCTTGGGAGATGGTGTTATTGGAGGTCATCACGAATTTGAAGATCAACCGGCATTGATTCTGTGGGGGTTATCCCAGCCAGGCCTGCGAGCTTTCCCGCTCCGTCTGACACCGAACTTTTCTCAGGATCCTCCTCTGTTAGAAGGGTGGCCTGATGAACTGACCGGAGAAGGAGGAGGTGTGAGTTGCTTGATGTTCGCCGATCCTCTCACGACCCCTATCCATGAATTATTAGCCAGATTTGAGCAAGCTGGAGAGGGGCTGCAGGTCATCGGCGGTTTTGCCGGGAGTGGGGGAGAGACGGAAGGTCATCGGCTCATACTCAATGATGCTGTCGTGGATGCCGGTGTTGTCGGAGTGGTGATTCAAAGCGGAGCGCAGGTCAGGGCAGTGGTATCCCAAGGCTGTAGGCCAATTGGAGAACGGTATGTCGTAACAAGAGCCGACCGGAATGTGCTGTACGAGTTAGGTGGATCGTCTCCCATTGAACGATTGGAATCCACCATCCAAGCCTTACCGTCGGTCGCTCGGAAGCAGGCATTGTTGGGGGTGCAAGTGGGCATTGCGATGGATGAATATCGGGCCGATTTTGCCCAGGGAGATTTCTTGATTCGTGGTTTGTTGGGAGCGAACCGAACGGATGGAAGCCTAGTCGTGGGGGATTTTTTACAAGAAGGCCAAACCATTCAATTTCATATTCGGGATAATGTCGCGGCTAGCGATGATCTCAACCGTCTTTTGGTGAAAGAACAACAAGCTGTTCCTCATCGTGATCCCCAAGGAGGGCTCTTGTTTAGTTGCAATGGGCGAGGACAACGGTTTTTTGCCACGGACCACCATGATATTTCCGCCGTTCACGAGCGATTCGGCCCCATTCCTGTTGCCGGATTTTTCGCTGGCGGGGAGTTCGGCCCAGTGGGGGGAAAAAACTTTCTGCACGGATATACCGCCAGTTTGGCATTGTTTTATGACACGTAATGTCCTGCTCAGAAAAGTGGAAATGCAGTCGACCTATTCACCGGTGGTTTGAAATTTGAAAAGGAGATTGGGCATGAATACGCCTAGAAGCCAAATGTGTGAGAACATCATCTGCAAGGGGCTCGCTTGGTATGGGCTCTTCTTGCTTCTCAGTATGACCATATTGCCGGTTGGCGGTCTAGCTGGAGAGCCGCCAAGCACGACCACTCCCTCGGGTCTTCAATATGTGGATCTACAGAAGGGAGCAGGCCGGGAAGCCCATGCAGGAGAAACAGCCTTTGTGCATTACACAGGTTGGCTGACAGACGGTACGCAATTCGACAGTTCCAAAGATCGTGGGGAGCCATTTGCCTTTCGCCTTGGTGCGGGACAGGTGATTAAAGGATGGGATGAAGGGGTAGAAGGTATGCATATCGGAGGCGTTCGGAAACTCACCATTCCTCCACAATTGGGATATGGGGCTAGGGGAGCCGGAAATGTGATTCCCCCTCAGGCGACGCTGATCTTCGAAGTGGAATTATTGGATCTTCGATAATGTGAACTACATCTTACCCCAAACGGTTGGAAAACACGGATTCGCTTTCAAGTATGCAAGAAACACCACTGATCTCATGGCATCAATCGCATCATGCCAAATTAGTTGATTTCGCCGGTTGGCTCATGCCCATTCAGTATACCGGGGTGCTCGATGAGTATCATGCCGTGAGGCAGGCCGTTGGTCTGTTTGATGTCAGCCATATGGGTCGGATTCGAGTATCCGGAGAGCAGGCCGAAGCCTGTTTGCAATCGCTCACCACCAATGATGTCAGCCGACTGGAGATCGGGCAGGCGCAATATTCCATGGTGTGCCGGGAGGATGGAGGTATTTTGGATGACATCTTTGTCTACAAAACCGACACTGATCAATTTCTTGTGTGTGCGAATGCCTCCAATCGAGAAAAAATCTTGCATTGGTTTCTCGCTCACCAACAGTCAGCCTTTCCTCAAGCGGTCATTCAGGACGTTTCTGGGGACTTGGCGCAAATTGCCATTCAAGGTCCAGCCTCGCCTCTGCTCATGCGGAACCTTTTGGGGTCAGATGTGGACCAACTGAAACCCAAACGGGGGTGTGAAGTGACGGCCAACGGATGGTCCGGATTTCTCAGCCGGACCGGCTATACCGGAGAGATCGGCTATGAATGGTACCTTCCGGCACAAGAGGCCCCAAAGGCCTGGGAAGCATTAATGAACATAGGCGTGCCTGTCGGGGTGAAGCCGGTTGGCTTAGGCGCGCGCGATTTATTGCGATTGGATGTGGGCTATCTGCTCTATGGCAATGATATGGATGAACGAATTTCTCCATTGGAAGCTCATGCGGAATGGGTCGTATCCTGGGAGAAAGGCGAATTTTTAGGAAGGGCGGCCCTATGGGAACAGCACGCTCATGGTCCATCCAAGCAATTGGTGGGTTTTCACATGATAGAGCGAGGCATTCCTCGTCATGATATGACGATCACCCGAGATGCACAGCCAGTAGGAGTGGTGACCAGCGGGAATTTTTCTCCAGTCCTACAGAAAGGGATTGGGATGGGTTTTCTCCCGCTAGCTCTTGGTATCGAAGGGACGAGTATCCAGATCGACATTCGGGGAAAACTCGTGGAAGCGCAGGTCGTGAACGTGCCGTTTTATAAGCGTCCCAAGCGATAGGATCTGAAAAAAGGCGGAAAATATGGCAGAGGAACGGCTCATCTCCTCAGAACGGATGTATACCGGGAAAGTGCTGAAACTCGATCTGGATACGGTTGAATTGCCAAACGGCAAAACCACCACCTTAGAAATTCTTCGCCATCCTGGGGCATCAGCAGTCGTGCCTCTGACATCAGATGGTCGGGTCGTGCTCATCCGCCAACTACGGCATGCGGCAGGTGGGTTTATCTATGAAATTCCTGCCGGAAAGTTAGATCACCAAGAAGATCCAACAGTGTGCGCGGCTCGTGAACTGGAGGAAGAAGTGGGCTATTGCGCAGGGACCTTGACCTTACTCACCAGTATTTGGACTGCGCCAGGCTTTACAGATGAAGTGATCCATATTTATCAGGCGTCGGATTTACAACGAGGGAAACAACATTTAGATCATGATGAAGTCCTTGAAGTGGTCGAATGGCCCCTGGAGGTGGCGTTGTCGAAAATTCACGATGGCACGATCAGAGATGCCAAGACGATTATTGGCTTACAGTTGGCTGGCCTCAACGATCGGCGGGTCAGACAATCGTCGTGAAAGAAGAGGGGTGTTGACGGGGTGGCCGTCAAGCACGCTGGCTAAGGGTTGGGCCAGGGTATCCGAAAAGAGGCTCGTTAACTCAACCTTCCCTAAATGGGGTGCTGAACGTTGAAATCGGCTTTCCCGGTAAAAATCAGTCTCCCGTCCCAAGGCGTTCAACAAAAAATTGGCCAAAGTGACTCTTGAGATCGCCTGGGTTGCCGAAATATGGCGAATGCCGGTGACCGGACTGGTTGCCAGACTCATCACCCGCACAGCTAAATCTTCCGCCCATACCGTCGAGCGATATTCATCTTCCACGATTGTGATGGGCAAGTTCTGCTGCGTGCGGTAACGCAGCCAGTCTAAATGTCCGGTGCGTCCATTGGGGGAAGGCCCAATGGCCAAGCCGGTTCGAATCACCAATGATCCAGGCCTCCTGAAGACCATCTGCTCCGCTTCGACACGAGTTCTCCCATACACGCTAATCGGACAGGGGGGAGCGTGTTCATGATAGACGCCATCCCCGCCAAACACATGATCCGAGGACACATACACCAAGCGAGTCGTTTCAGGTAGAAAACTTAACACTCGGTTGAGATGCCCCACGTTGACCTCGTAGGCCCAAGCCGGATCGGCCTCGCACTTTGGCACATCACAGACCGCGTGACAGTACAGCAGAATATCTGGTTGGTGCTGACTGAACACCTTCTTCACCCACTCAGGATCTTCCAGGTTGAGTGTGGCCCATTCTTGGACTGTCGGAGAAGTATTGCCAGGTGAAGTGAAGGGCACCAGAGCGTGAGGGAATCGTCGAGCTATATGAAACCCCAGAATGGAGGTGGCACCAAAGAGGAGAATCGATGGAGGTCTTGGAATAGGAGAAGCCACAAATGTCAAAATAACAAGCGAAAACGAATTATGCGGGCTTTCCGCGACAGCCTCGAAAATTATCAATGTTCCGTCATAAACCAGCCGGCGATTGACAGCCGTTTCTGCTCGCCGGCCAAGGCATCCACTCGACATACGCGGTGTTGGCGTGGCACCGCAAATATGGCCAAGGACCCAGGTGACGGAGGAATGCAGTGGGTAACTTGCAATGATGTTTGTTGTCCTGGGTTGGCGGGAGGGCCATACATGATCAGTTCTCCACCCCAATCCGGATGCCACTCTTCATGAAAATAGGTGGCGAGGGCCAAACGTCGGGTCGGTGGTTTTCGCCCTTTGGCATAGGTATAGGCGTCGTCGGTGTCATCATGGGTTGGGAGGCAATCCCCTGCCTTGTAGGAATAGAAATTAAAGTTCACATGCCGGTTTTTAATATTTGGAAACGATTCGATATAGTTGGCGATGCATGGCATCCCAACGCGTTCGAGAAAGTGTGAGGCTTCAGGCCCCCCAATATCGGCTTTCAACCAATTTCCACAATTCGGAAATGCTTGCGCCACAGCGGGCATGTCGGTTAAGGACGTCCATGTGGCGCGCTCCATGGCTGAACGAAATTGACGTCGTTCCTCCGCGCTCCAAAAGTCTTCCAAGATCAATACCGGGTCATCGATAAATGAAAAGGTTTCAGGGTTGAACTGATAAAAAGGGATTCGCATAGTCCCCTTCCTTGGTATTGGGTGATCCTCGTGGCCTGCCGCAGTTTTTATCACCTTTATCCCCAGAGTATCAAACGCGCTATTTTTTTTGGTGAGGACCTCCAGCAGAATGTTAGTGCTAAATGGACTCTCCTCTTTAAAGTGCCTTGAACGGCAGAAGTGTCGAATAGCTCTTGAGATGGTGAAATCCAGAAAGCTAAGCCCAACACCCATTCCAGCCAACCAATGAGATACATAATGTATCTAAAAAGATAACATTTGTGATCCTCATGCTGATTGTCCGAGGACATGAACTGCTCTAAATGTAAAAAATATCATTGTAAACAATAGGTTGATGGATAATGAGTAAGGATATCATGAATTGGCTAATGTTTTGCAGACAAGGACTCAAACTCTTTCACGCGTATCAAATGAATAGGTTGGTGGGAGTCCGGTCAAGAGGAAGGGTTTTATCCAGTCGGCTGCTAACATTTTCCTGGTTATGTCCATTCGTCCACCTCACAATATCCACATTTTGCTTGTTGACGATGATCCGGCTGTTCGCCGGTCCACTCGGCTCATTCTGGAACATGAGGGATACAACTGTCGCGAGGCGGATGGAGGGGTAGAAGCTCTGACCTTATTGGATGAAGGCCTGTCGGTGGATGTCATTGTGACGGATTTGCACATGCCAATCATCAATGGGTTGAATTTTTTGAAAGCCCTGTCCTACCGGGTGCACGGACAGGGCATTCGAGTCATTCTAATGAGTGGAAATTTAAATAAGGACATCGAGCGACAGCTCTTGGAGTGGGGAGCCTTTGCTATTTTTGAGAAGCCATTGGATTATCCAAAGTTTCTGATGGCGCTTTCGTTGGCACTCGAAGATCCTCAATTGAACTCATAAGTCAGACGTTCTCACTGGTGAAACCGGATGAGGACCTATGAATATTCATGTCCTCATCGCTCATGAGGACCGTGGTTCTATGGCCCGCCTGAAATCCGCAGTTATCCGAAAAACAGGGTAGCGATGAGAAGAGGCCTCATGAGCGGGAAAATTTTTCTTGTTCTGATTTGATTTTTCTTGGCTATTGGCCGAAAGATACCATGAAAATGGCCAGGAGTTTGTGGAATACCCTTAGCCCTGATACCCGTTCAATGGAAACCCAGCTCGATCTTGCTCAACAAACCATCGTGCATTTCATGACCACCCGCGTGGTGACGGTTGGGATGGACGAAACGCTCGCCAATGTCAAAGGCATCTTCCAAACATTTCCGTTTCATCATCTCATGGTTGTTGAGCAAGGGAAACTGGTCGGAATTATTTCTGATCGGGATCTGCTCAAAGCCGTCAGCCCCTATGTGGGAACGCTATCCGAAACCACGCGTGATCTTGCCACCCTGTCAAAGCGTGCTCACCAGATTATGTCGCATCACCTGATTGTGGCCAGTGTCACGACAACATTGCAGGACGCGGCCGAGCTGATGATTACAAAAAAGGTGTCTTGTCTGCCAGTCGTGTCTTCCGATGGGAGTCTCCTCGGTTTAATTACCTGGAAGGACCTTCTCAAAGGATTTCTCAACTTCGTCCCATAGGCCTCTTCGGCCGTTTCTCTGAAACTGAGTCGGCGGTGAATCGGAGGATCCGCTGATGGTGACTGCTTCCCATCTACTGTCTTCGTTATACTGAACAAGAAAGAACGGGCTCGATAGGATGGAGGCCTGTCAGTCGAATGTTCACTCATTCATGAGGAAGGCAGCGAAGGCTATGGCAGATCCACGATTTATTCTTGATCTTGGGAAGTTATTCATTGCGGCGGCTTGGGCAGATGGGGAATTATCAAATGCCGAGGTGAACGGACTGAAGGAATTGCTTTTTCAACTTCCGGATATTTCCGGGGAAGAATGGATGGAACTTGAACTCTATATGGCTTCTCCGGTCACGGCGGCCGAACGGGAACGATTATGCACCAGGGTTCTCCAGCGCATGACTTCCTCGGCTGATCGTCGCCTGGTATTGGAGGTTCTCAACGGGTTAATTCCTCCTGATACTCAGGATAATCACCCGCAGAGTTCAGTCGTTCGTCAACTTCAGCAGGATATCGAAGAAAGAAGTCAGGGATTCCTTGAACATCTTCAACGGCCGCTCAGATGGATCCTGGGTTTCCGTGGGCAACATGATGCCGATGATCTGGACAGGGAACGGCGCCTTGAAGATTTCATTAAAAATACCATTTATGTTCAGGTGACCATGGAACTTCGGGCGAGAGGGATGACGATCGATTTAGAGGATCATGTGATTCGCAAACTGTGTTTGGCTGCAGGTCTCATGGCGCGCGTGGCAGGCGTTGATCATGACATCTCTCCAGAAGAAATGCAGGTCATGAAAGAAATTTTACAGACGAAGTGGAAAGTCTCTGCCCTTGAAGCCCAGTTAATTACCGAAATCAGTCATCATCGAGTGTTTCGGGGATTGGATGGCGTGCGGTTGGTGAAGGGATTCAATGCCCATGCGACCAGAACGGAACGGAAAGCGTTTCTGTCTTGTTTATTTCAGGTGGCGAACGCGGCCCATCATACGTCTTACGAAGAAATCGAAGAAATTCGGAGTCTGGCAAAAGGTATGGAATTGACTCATGAAGACTTTATCGAAGCCAAACTTCTCATTCCCAGAGCAGATCGAGAGGGTCTCTAAGAGGATCTAATATCAAGGATGTGATGTGAGAGGGGGCGTTGAACTGGAACCGGTATTTTTTTGCTGATCTTCCCAGTGATCAATGACGGCGGCCCCGACCGCATCTCCCCATACATTAATCATGGTGCGGCAGCGGTCCAGAAACCAGTCTACGACGAGGATTAACGAAATACCTTCAATGGGTAGATCCACGGCTTTCAATACAATAACCATCGTGACGAGGCCAGCTTCCGGAATTCCGGCCGCTCCGATCGCTGAAAGGGTGGCTGTGATTAACACAATGATGGTTTCCCCCACTCCCATTTCAATCCCATAGGTTTGGGCAATGAACATGGCAGCCACGGCTTCGTACAGTGCGGTGCCGTTCATGTTGATGGTGGCCCCTAGGGGAACCACAAAACTCACCACCCGCCGAGAGACGTGGGCCTCTTCAATTAAGCTTTCCAATGTCAGTGGAAGAGTGGCCGAACTGGAACTTGTGGAAAACGCGGTCATGAGGGGGGTACTCATGGCTTTCGCATAGTGCGGTACCGACCGTTTCCCCAGGAATCGTAAAATGAAAGGAAGTAGGATCAAGCCATGCAGAGCCAGGGCTCCCAAGACGGTTCCGACATATGCACTCAAGCTGGCTAGTTGAGGCCAAAAACCAGAAAATCCGCCTGCTTCCCCCAGCCGTCCCGCAATCAATGCGCCAATGCCTACCGGGGCTACCCACATCAGAAGGTGAACGATGGCCATCATGGCTTCATTAATGCCTTCGAATAATCGGATGACGGGGAGCCCTTTCTCGCCGATGGTGGTTAAGACTCCCCCAAAGACCAGAGAAAAGACAATCAATGGCAAAATTTGGGTTTCTGCCATCGCCGCAAATAAATTTTTTGGAACGAGACTGGTGAGAATAGTTTTGAATAAATCGATGAGGGTTGAAGGCTTATCATGCACCCGTTCAACCATGAAAGAGGTAGATGTTTCCATCGTTGAGGGGGCTATTGGTGTTCCCGGATGAATGACCGTAACCAGGATGAGCCCAAGCAACACTGCCAATCCAGTGGTCGACAAAAAAAAGAGGACGGTTCGAAAGCCTAAGGGGCCCAACTGCCTAATATCACCAAGACTGGTGATTCCTACGATCATGGAACTCACGACCAGAGGCACAACTAACGCAAACAGACCTTGAAGAAATAATTCGCCGATAAATTCACAGTTCTGACCCATAGCGGGAGAGAAGCCACCTAGCATGATTCCGCCGACAATGCCGGTCAGCATGCCGATTAACAAGGAATGGGGAGAAGCGACCATAGACGGTAAAAAAACCGATTCGTTTAAGAGGGTAATGAGCCGAAGGACCTGTTCTTGATCATTTTCTTCTGCAGTTCATATTGAACGTGGGAACGTGAACAATGGAGATTAGGTGATAAGCAGAGTCCTAGGAACGGGAACCGATGGCACCATGGTGATTGCATCACCAGAGGTGGTTTACCTACTGTGACGGAAACAAATCAAGTGGGGGACAGGTGCATACCAGATTTCGATCCCCATACGCGCTATCGATGCGGGATACTGCTGGCCAGAATTTATGTTCCCGCAACCATGAGGCCGGGAAGGCGGCCTGTTCCCTGGAATAGGGGTGCGGCCATTCCGTTTTGGCAATGGTTTCGATTGTGTGGGGAGCATGTTTCAGGGGATTATTATCTCGGGGAAGCCGTCCTTCCTCCACGTCAGTGATTTCCTGCCTGATCAGTATTAAGGCTTCACAATAGCGGTCCATTTCAGCTTTGGATTCACTCTCCGTTGGTTCAATCATCATGGTTCCGGCCACTGGCCATGATACCGTAGGAGCATGAAAACCGAAGTCCATGAGACGCTTGGCTACATCTTCCACCTCCACGTCAGCAGATTTCTTAAACGGTCTGAAGTCTAAAATGAATTCATGGGCAGCCATCCCGTTAGTACCTGTAAATACCACCGAATAATGCTTTTTTAATCGGTGAGCCATGTAATTAGCATTGAGGATTGCCACTTGTGAGGCCTTGGTCAAGCCGTCTTTTCCCATTAATTTCATATAGGTCCAAGAAATCGGAAGAATGTTGGGACTGCCATATGGCGCGGCAGCAATGGGGCCAATCGCTAAGTCGTGATTATGCGGGGAACAGGGATGGCCAGGAAGAAAGGGGGCCAAATGCTGAGCGACCGCAATGGGGCCCATGCCGGGGCCTCCGCCTCCATGTGGAATGCAGAACGTTTTATGAAGATTGAGGTGGCAGACATCGGCTCCCATGTCACCGGGGCGGCAGAGACCCACCATGGCATTCATATTGGCCCCGTCCATATATACTTGCCCTCCATGGTCATGAACGATTCGACACACCTGTCGAATCGTTTCTTCAAAGACACCATGGGTAGAAGGATAGGTAACCATAAACGCGGACAAGGCATTTCGATGTTGTTGGGCTTTGGCCTTGAGGTCTTGGAGATCGATATTTCCGTGAAGATCGCAGGCTACAGTCACCACTTTCATCCCTGCCATCACGGCGCTGGCCGGATTGGTCCCATGAGCGGACACGGGAATGAGGCAGATATTTCTGTTGGATTGTCCATGATGAGCATGATAGGCGCGAATCACCATGAGTCCGGCATATTCCCCCTGTGAGCCGGCATTGGGTTGGAGAGAGACTGCTGAAAATCCGGTCACTTCGGCCAGCCAATCTTCCAATTGCTGAAAGAGGATTCGGTATCCGTGCGATTGGTCATCAGGGGCGAACGGATGGAGTCGGGAAAATTCCGGCCACGAGATGGGAATCATTTCCGTAGTGGCATTCAGTTTCATTGTGCACGATCCCAAGGGAATCATGGAATGGACCAGTGAAAGGTCTTTGGCCGCCAGGCGATGAATGTATCGAAGCAGTTCATGTTCGGAACGGTGGTCATGAAACACCGGTTGCGTCAAATAGGAGGAAGTGCGGAGAAATTCCTGAGTCGAAATACTGGATGGAGGAACAGAAAGATCCTCTAGATTTAAAGAAAGAGAGCCGCTTGCGGAAAAGAGAGCGAGTAATTGATTGACGTCATGAATCGTGGTGGTTTCATCGAGAGCGATGCCAAATGATCCATCAGGATATTGGCGCAGATTCAAAAAGGCTTGGCGGGCTCGTTCCTTGATCTGTAAAACCGTCACCCCTGAGGGGTAGACTCTCAACGTATCAAAAAATCGATGAGAAGAAAGTTGGCATCCCAGATGCTGAAGCCCCTCCGCCATGAGATTGGTCAGATGGTGTATCCGGTTGGCGATTTTGTGTAATCCATCTGGACCATGATACACAGCATACATACTGGCGATATTGGCGAGTAGGACCTGAGCGGTACAAATATTACTGGTAGCTCGGTCACGTCGGATGTGCTGCTCTCGGGTTTGAAGCGCTAAACGATAGGCGGGTTTCCCCTGCGCGTCTTTTGAGAGGCCCACGATCCGACCGGGGATGTGTCGCTTGAAGGTATGCTGAGTGGCCAAGAAAGCGGCGTGAGGACCTCCAAATCCCATGGGAACCCCAAAGCGTTGGGATGACCCAATGGCAATGTCCGCTCCCCATTCTCCGGGTGGGACCAACAGGGTCAGGGCAAGCAAATCGGTGCTGGCGACGACAAGAGTCCCGGCATTATTGGCTTGTCTGGCTATGTCCGCCACGGAGCGAATGTGGCCATCGGTGGAAGGGTAAGCCAGCAGAATGCCAAATATGTCCTGATTGTTGAAATTCAAAGAATCGGGATTGCCCACTTGAACGGCTATTCCCAAAGGATGTGCCCTGGTTTGGAGAACGGCGATGATTTGGGGATGACAATCCTCGGCTACAAAGAAGGTCATCCCTGGTTGCTGACTGACAGCCCGGCACATGGTCATCGCTTCAGCTGCAGCCGTCGCTTCATCCAGTAAGGAGGCATTGGCAAGCGGAAGTCCGGTTAAGTCTGCCACCATGGTTTGGAAATTGAAAAGGGCTTCCAGGCGGCCTTGAGCAATTTCGGCTTGGTAGGGCGTATATTGGGTATACCAGGCCGGATTTTCCAATATATTTCGAAGAATGATGGGAGGAGTAATGCAATCGTAATATCCCATTCCAATAAACGATCGATGGACCTGGTTTCTGGCTGCCATCCGTTTGAGTTCGTTGAGCACATTTTCTTCAGAGGAAGCATCCGGAAGTTCTAGGGACGTTTTCAGTCGTATATCGGCGGGAATGGCGCTCTGAGAAAGGGTTTCCAGATCTTTTACATCCAAACACCCCAGCATATCCTGAATTTCTTGGTCATTGGATCCGATATGGCGTTGCGCAAAAGTCGTCATATTCTACTTTCCGTAGCGTAATGGTTGTGGATTGCTGGATGTGGTCCTACCAGTGAAAAATGGTACACAAAGCGGAAAACGTGCATGAGACAATGGACAGGAATGCAAAGAAAAAAGGTCAGTCACTGAACGACGCTAGTGGGGTCGAGATGGATTCCAAGCCTATCATGTTTCGTTCGTTACTGCAAAAAGGAAAGTGGGCTTTTGCCGGCGAACATGAATCTTCCTTCCTCTCAACTTTTTCGGTGGTAGGGTAGGAGAGGGAGGTTGGAAGACGTTGGGCGAGTTGCCTTGGATTTTCCTGCGGGTTGTTTGTGTGTGGGTATGCTTTAGTCATGGAGAGGGTAAAAGGGGAAACAGAGGCCATGGGTCGTCCGAGGCATGTTCGCGGTATTTTCCAGGATGCACAAGTTGACATGGGCTGCCAAAAAGAAGAAATTTCATTTCTCACGTCCCCTCACGATAGGAGAGTCGTCGCAAAACACCGATTTTGAGGAATGAACCACGATGATGATTCTTTCAAATATTGCCAAACTGTACGATGGGACCTCCGCCACTCCTCAGGCTGTGCATGAACGGGTTGATCTGTGGATCGATGACGGGTTGATTCATGCTGTGGCTCCTCATCAGTCTCACTATCCTAACGGATCTGATGTGACTGTGGTCGACGGGACTTCCTTGACGGTGACTCCTGGGCTCATTGATTGTCATGGGCACGTCACGTTATGGGGAGTGGGTGCCGATGATCTTGATCGCACAAATTCTCCGGAGGCTCCATTTCTCGCTGAGCGTATTTTGTTTCGAACCCTTGTGAATGGAGGAGTGACGACTTTACGTGATGTGGGAGGTGCTACGCATGTACTGAAGCGATTGGTGGAGCAAGGGGTCATCATCGGCCCTAGGCTGAAATTGGCCATTTGTATGTTATCCACAACCGGCGGCCATGCCGATTTTCGGGGAGTTGATCGCTGTTGTGGTATGGTCTCTCGCCTCTGGCCGGAGGGGCCAGGTCGTCCGTCCAGCATTGTGGATGGGCCATGGGAATGCCGGAAACGTGTTCGAGAAATTGCCGCTTGTGGGGCCGATCTCGTGAAAATTTGTGCCAGCCCGGGTGTGGTATCGCCCACCGATCATTTAGAGCATCGAGATTTTACCCTTGAAGAGATAGAGGCGATTTGCGATGAAGCGGCAGGCCGAGGTCTGTATGTGGCAGCGCATGCCCATAGTCAGTCTGGGATTCGATTGGCCATTCAAGCCGGAGTGAAAGACATCCAACATATTTCGTGTATGGACGAAATGTTAGCGGAATTAGCTTACCAAAAAGGCTGTACGGTCACGCCCACGTCCTGGGTACAACAACGGCTGGCAGAATCCAGGGAGTTTACTGAGTTTATTCAGGCCAAAGTGAAAAAGGTGTCTGAGCACCATGCTCAGGCTGTCAAGGCGGCTTACGCGAGTGGACTCAAACTATTAGCCGGGACTGATCCGGTTCTGCAAGATATGCATGGGCGAAACTTTATGGAATTGGTCGCGTTGATAAAAGAGGGGGTCTCTCCTCTTGGAGCCTGGTATGGGGCAACCGGATTGGCCGCTGAGCAAATTGGGCAAACCGACACCGGACAATTGGTGCCAGGACGTCGGGCAGATGCATTGGTGTGCCGCGGAGATGTCCTGCAAGATCCTGAGCGGTTGGATCGGGGGGCGTTGGTCGAGGTGATTAAGGATGGGCTGGGGTACCGAGGAGGACTACCTGGGATTCCCCAGTTTTCCTTTCAACACACGGTTGATCGAGCTCTTGGATAGGCCAAGAGATTAGGAGAGGGACCGATTCCTTGGCTTCCGGGATAATCATGCGTCTTCGGTGGTCTGGTTGGGGCCTCGTTCGTCTCCAATTTCTTTCACCTCTTCCATATCGACAACCAGCTCTCCCTTTGGAGAGAAGAAGCCCTGTCCATCAATTTGGACAATGCCATTGCAGTTTTCTTGGAAGAATTCCAAGATCCACCCATTGAAATCGTATCCTTCCTCCGAGACGTCCTTTTGGACCATTTGGGTTGTTGCAATGAATTTACATTTTGCAATGAATTCTCTGGCTATTTGCGCTTCCACATCGTCATACACGGACAATTGTTCCAAAAAACCATTTTTTTCAGACTCATACACGTCCTTATATGTGCCGTGTTCCCTCACGCAAAAGAGACGAATGGGTTTTCGTTCCCGATGATACCCCAGGGAAATATGGACCCAGTCCCAATCATCGAGGGCTTCCGGATCCATCTTCGGGATCAAGGGAATTTGGTTTTTGGATTTTAAAAAATCGAGGAGCAGTCGAAGAGGTGGACTGTCCTCACGCATACAAAAGACCCGTGAATAGGTCAGTTTCTCAGTTTCAGATGTTTCTGATGGTGATGCCGATGGAAAAACGGGAAGTTCTTTTGCCATGTAATAACCTCATGCAAACAATGAAGATAGGGGGGACAACTTGGAATTATTTCCGTATGGTTGGGATACTTTACCTGGGACGATAAAGAGGCAGCAAGAAAAAGGTCCGTGACGGCATCTCCTGGCAGAATGATGAAACACCTCTCCAGTCCATGATTTTTGTTGACTCTTTTTTATGCATTCGGTAGACTCTGGCGCCGTTAAAGGAGAAGGGACGCGGGTCCCAGGGCTTTGTTGATCGAAGCCAACGAGGCATACCTTCCCTGGTAGAATCAGAAAAACCAAAATGGTTTGTGTTCTTCAACTTTAAAATTTCATTGAGGAGGTCCGTATGGGAAAAGCCATGACGAAATCGCAGATTGCCGATCATTTGGCGAAAAAAGCGGGCGTCACCAAAAAAACCGCGACGCAAATTATGGATGATTTTTGCACGTTGGCCTACAAGGAAGCCAAGAACACTTTTGTGGTGCCTGGCATTGGAAAATTAGTGTTAGCTCATCGGAAGGCCAGAATGGGACGCAATCCTCAAACCGGTGCCGCCATTAAAATTCCGGCCAAACGCGTGGTGAAATTCCGCGTGGCCAAAGCCGCCAAAGATGCTATCTTAGGGAAGAAGTAGTTCCCTTTCGGCTCATTTTAATGGTTCATCTAGAAGTGGGTTCCTCTCACCCCCTCAATTACGATTTTCAAGCAGGACTCTTCACCTGAGTCCTGCTTGAAGTTCACCGCTTCTACCCGGGCTGCCAGAGAGCCCTGTTTCCCCCTCATCCTCGAAAACGCCAGTTGACTAATACATGGCAGGAGTCAGTCCGCTTCGTCCCATGCCGTCATGACCGACGATGTGAACCGCATCGCCGTCATAGACTGTTGTGTCTTCACTGGCAATCCTTTTATTGACCGTGACGATGACTTTTTTCTGTTTGAGCAATTGGAAAATTTCTCGCAACGGCTTACCTTGTTTTTTGATTAGCTGCTTGACCGAGATGGGGTCAGTCAGTTCGCACCCCAGAGCCCGTTCTCCATCCGGTGTTTGCAAGTCACCCATGAGAGTAATAGTGGTCATAGAATAGTTCCCTTCACAAAAGTTCCTGGAAATTGATCTTCTTCCATTACAGGTGTCTCATTTGATTGTTGATATGCGAATCGATGGTAATCAGGGGATGAGGCCTAAGATTCTGACTGGAGCACCAGTCCCGCCCTTTATCTTCATGGGAAGGGCGATGAGCCACGTGCCGACTGAAGGAATCTGGTCAAGGTTAGCCACATTTTCCAGGGCAAAGCCGTTATGCTCTCCTAAGATTTGGTGAACGGGAAAGTCATGTGATTGTCCGGAATCAATGCTGGCCGTATCGACTCCGATGCCGGCGATTTTTCGATGGCTCACCAAAAAATCTGCGGAAACGCTAGAAAAGGAGGGGAAATGAAGCGTGTTGGAATCGGAAGGTGTCGGACTTCCGAAATATCGTTCAGGGTGAGGCCAATGTTTTCCCCATCCGGTTAACAGCAGCACGATGCTTTTTGGGGGAATACGACCATGTTGGGATTCCCAATACTCAATGTCTGCCAGCTGAAGAGTATAATCAGGATTCGAGGCGACTTTCTCGCGAATATCCAACACAATGGCTTCGCTCATGAGGCTTGATGGAGAAATTTGATCGACTGATAACCCACCTTCAGCAAAGTGAATCGGGGCATCAAGATGGGTCCCCCCATGTTCAGATGCAGAAAAATTTGCAGAGGCATACCAGTATCCTTTGGTATGAGAATGTCCCCAACTGGTTTTTTCCCATTGAAAAGGCTTGTTGTGAGGCCAATAGAGTGTGTGTTCGTCAAACGGGTAAGTCATATCCACCAATTTACCTTGGGGGAAGACACCAGAAGTGCAGCCTGCCAGACTGTCCAGTATGGCCAAACTCATTACTACAAGAATGAATTGTGCCATCTGAAATATCGCGGTCACTTGGGAAAACATGAAAAAATCCTAGCAAGTCCTTCAGGGGTGGAGCAATCAAAATCCGGCTGAACCGTAGAAGAAATCAGCTGTGGACAGGTTGATATTTGGACCCATGATGAGAATCATGGTAAAAAATTAGGCATCTTTTAGGAGAAAAGAACGTATGTACAAAATAATCATCATTTTGCTCCTCGTCATCATTTTGTTTTATATGGTGCGACGAGCTTTCCGTGACTGGGGGCAACCTGCCCCTCCGAAGGCTACTCCGGGGAAAGATGTCATGATCCAGGATCCCGTATGTAAAACCTATGTGGCGGTTGGCTCAGCGGTTATAGAAGAAGCAGGAGGCAAAACGTATTATTTTTGCAGCCAAGATTGTGCCAGACATTTTAAACGCACCAAGCCCTCCTAGGGCGGGAATAGGCCTGCCAGATTTCCTTTCCTCTCTTGTGGAAAAGCGATGACAGTTAGACGAGGGTTCCTCCGCAGGACGAGCCTGATCCTGCGGTACATCCCAAGCAATGTGAACGAACGGTAATTGTCCGATGGTGCAGTTGATCCCAAGAAAAATCCCCAAGATGTTGGGGGGCCTGGGAGTGAAGGGGAAGGTCCAACATTTGGTTGAAATCGCAATCGTATAAGCGACCATCCCATCCGACGCTGAGTAGGGATCGGCACATCAGTCCTTCTACGGACGCCGGATTAAAGCTATTCACTAAAAGAGTATAGTAATCGTCCAGTTGTCCCGATTCCACTAAATCTTCAAGGAATCGGCTAATTGGCATATTGGTAATTGTGAACAGCCGGTTGAATTGAATGCCAAAATGTTTATTCAGCTCTTCTTTGTAATCGGACTCAAGGGCGAGTTGTGGCGGTGGGAGTTTGGGGCCTAGTGGGTTGTAGACCAAGTTTAAGACCAATCCTGACCCTGGCTTTCCGTACCCTAAGGCATTGAGATGTTGAAGTGCTGCGATGCTACGACCAAAAACGCCTTTTCCACGTTGGGTGTCAACATTGTCTTCTTGGTAGCAGGGGAGTGAGGCAATAATTTCCACCCCTTGATCCGCCAAGAACTCAGGCAGATGGTCTTTGCCCTTTACATAAAATACGGTCAAATTACATCGATCGAGGACGGTCCGACCCAGCATTTTGCAGCCTTTCACAAAATATTCAAAATGAGGGTTCATTTCTGGGGCACCCCCTGTGAGGTCAACCGTAGTGATGGATGGTGTGGCAGCCAAAACTCTCAGAATGTGGTCCATTGTGTCTTTTGTCATGATTTCCGTGCGATGAGGACCCGCATCGACATGGCAATGGTGACAAATTTGATTGCAGAGCTTACCGACATTGATTTGCAGGGTGTTGAGTGTCCTAGCTTTTAATGGGGACAGGTGGTGCTGACGCAGAGTGTCCTCAAAAGAGAGGGAGGGAGTGCAGTCTTTGGAGTGGTGTAATACTACAAGAGGTGTTTGGCTCATACCATTATACTTTTGGAGTGAGCAGGTAGAATAGATCCATTTAAGGACATTTCCCGATTAACAACATCCTGATGAGGTCCCACAAATGACAGGCTCGGCATGTGGAGATTCCTGTGCCCGATTGATCATTCCAAAAAACGGTTGATAAGAGGGATGGTGTAGGACCTTGATGGTTTTCGAGCAAATTTCCAGAGGAGTGCCACAGGCATAGGTATGATGGTCATCGTCTTTCCCCTCTAAAAATGGCCCGGTTAAAATCGCAAAGTGTCCTTCCCACACGCAAGGCACATCATCTGGGAGAATAGAGGTCACCTGTGTATCATGATTGGGGAAGGTCATGGGTTGAGCGGTAAGGGAAAAATAGGGCTTATAAGGGGGAAGGTTCAGCAATTCGTGGGTCCTGGCCTCAATTTGTTGAGATTTCCCACGATAAAACGTTTTCCCTTCTTCATCGGTGATCTGCGAAAAGGGTCCCAAGAATGTGGCAAACGTGGGAGCCATGGGTGCAGAGGAGTGACGAAGGGGTTTGTATCCGGTAAGAGTCACTGAAAGGAAGTGAATTCCGTCGATCACGCGCCAGGGGATGACGGTCACTTGATGCAGTCCCCGAAATCCAGCTTTACGTAATCCCTCCCAATAGGCTTGAATCGTTAGCGCTCCGGAAAGGCAATCGCCCCATTTTCGAGCATCATGAATCAAGTAATTGGGAATCGGCTGGTCGGCTACAATATCAGAAATCGTAAAACGTCCTCCTGGACGGACAACCCGGAACATTTCCTGAAAAACTTTTGATTTATCAGGTGCGAGATTAATAACGCAATTGGAGATGACGAGATCCACACTATTGGCATCAACTGGCATGGCATCCGCCATGCCCTTGCGAAAATCAACGTTGGATGAGGGATATCCCAGGTTTGACGCTACGGTTGGGGCATGAGTCCTAGCCAAGGCTAACATTTCATCGGTCATATCAATGCCAATAACCTTTCCTGTTTGGCCTACACGGCGTGAGGCCTCGAAGCAATCAATGCCACCGCCAGAACCGATATCCAGCACCACCTCGCCTGGTTGTACAGTCGAAAGGCCGACAGGGGTTCCGCAGCCATACGAAACCTTCAGTACAGCTTCTGGAATAAATTTTCCTAATTCTTGGTGGTCATAGCCGGTGGGACAACACATTTGTTCCCCATTTGTCACGGCTTGGGCATATCGTTGATTCACGGTTTGCGTGATGGAATCGTGTTCGTTGGCGAGGATGTTATTCGGCATATCCTCCACTCCTTCTCAAGATGGGTGAGAAAAAATTGCGTAAAAGCCTGATATCTATAATCAAAAATCCGGAATCAGGTCAAATGTCTCCTTTCTGGAGTCTATGCACTCCTCTGGATGTTACACAGACTGGTCTTTCTAGCGATATTGAAAGCCATCAAAACGACCGCTACAATCCTCTTGTGAATTTTCCTTCAATTAGAGAGAATAGCTGAATGGGAAAGCCTTCAACAAAGGGAAGGTCAGTGGGCTAAAACAAGAAAAAACACCGTATTAAATGAATTCTCTGAAGGTATCAAGTTTGCTTATATACGAGAGCTTAGATGATCTGCACTCATTGTTCACTCGGACGTAATTGACCATGGCGTTAATCCCCTGCCCTGAATGCCAAAAAGAAGTATCGACGGAAGCGATTGCCTGTCCACAATGTGCGTTTCCCTATCCGGGTAAAAAGTCTCCTCTTCCTGAAACGTCTCTTTCCAAATTACATGCGTGTCCAGATTGTGGGAGTCCGGTTTCGCTACAGGCACGTGTCTGTCCCCACTGCGGGGTCTCGCTCCTAGGGGAACCACAGGGCCATGTGTCACCCCAGGAGGAAGGGACGGTTGAAGAAACTTGGCTATGCCCGCATTGTGGAACTCCCTATACCCGAAAGGTCAGACGTAGCAGTGGGGGTGGTTCCGTAGGTGGAGAGCGAATTGAAAAACCTGAGGCGGTGGCTCAAGATTCTCAACCCGCGCCGCCTTCAAAAGATGAATGTGAAAGTCTCGTGGTTATTACTGAACCCACAAAAAACCCGTTATTGAAGCGACGGCCTGCTCTTTGGCAAGAGGCATTTATTCCAAAGGAAATCGAAGCCGCTCCTCCCAAGTACCCACGGAATAGGAAAAAGTCAATTGTTCTGGTTATCGTGGGGATTATCTTATTGGTGGTGGCTGGCGGTTTTGGAGCACTCTGGCAGTTCAAGGGGATTACGCCATTAGAATTTTTGGCGTACCTTCAAATGTAACCTTCTCCCTTCTTCTTTCTCTTCAAAAATTTCTTAGTTTGAACGGAGTCTTTCCTTCGCCATATTGGGCTGGTCTTGGACTCCACGAGGAGAAGGCTCTCTGGGTGTTCTGAACCTGGGATGAGTAGACGAAAATCAACCGCCTGGGGAGGATATTGGAATAGCAGCTACTGGACCGACGATATTAGAAAACATGAGTGTGGCGTTCACGGCCCAGTCGATGAAAGGACCGGGATAGATTCCGAGGACGAGGGTTCCAACAATACCGACGCAGACGGCCACTTTAATAGGGGTGGAAGCAACGATCGGTGTGGGATCTGTCGGTTCATTGATATACATTTTCTTAACGACAATCAGGTAGTAATACATCGAAATGACGATATTCACTAGGCCTACAATCAGCAGAGTATAGAGCTCTTGTTCCATGGCTGCCACGAAAAGATAAAGCTTGCCAATGAATCCGGCCAAAGGCGGCACCCCCGCCAGGGAGAGTAAAAAGAGTAACATAGAGGCCGCCAAAAACGGCGAACGTCGGTTGAGCCCGTTGTAATCCTCGATTTCATCACTTTTGATGAACTGACCGACGGCAATGATTACGGCAAAAGCCCCAAGATTGGCAAATAGATATGTAAGCAAATAAAACATAATGGCATCGCTACCCTGCTTGGTGCCGGCAGCTAAGCCAATCATGACATTGCCGATTTGTGCGATGCCTGAATAGGCTAACAGGCGTTTGATATTTTTCTGGGCGATGGCGACAACATTTCCATAAGTCATTGAGACAATCGAGGCAATGACGAACAGGATGACCCACATGGGTTTGAATGTGGCCAATGCGACATAAAACATCCTGATCAGGATGGCCAAAGCCGCCCCTTTTGGCGCAATGGACAAAAACGCCGTCACAGGGGTTGGAGCTCCTTGGTACGTGTCGGGAATCCAGGAGTGAAAGGGGACGGCGCCAATCTTAAAACCAAGAGCCGCAAAAATCAGAATAAAGCCAATGGCTAATCCGTAGCTGCCAGGATTTCCGGCCATTTCCGAAAAGATCAAAGTCCCGGTCTCTCCATAGACGAGGCTGATGCCATAGGCGAGAAGCCCGGCTGCAAAGACTCCAAGAATAAAAAACTTCAGTCCGGCTTCCGATGAGCGCATGTCATCACGAAGGTAAGCCACCAGGACATAGAAGCCGAATGTGGAAAACTCCAGGGTGACAAAAACCGACAGCAAGTCATTGGACGAAGCCATGAACATCATGCCGATAGCCGACATGACGACCATGCAATAATATTCCCCACGAAAGAACCGAAAGTCTCTGACGTAATCGATGGAAATAAATAGGACGAGAGCGGTGGCCAGTACGATCAGAATCTTAAAGAACAAGGCTAAGTGATCCAACACGAACATGTTTTTGAAGAGCGCACCGGTGATCCCCGAGACGTCAAAGCCAACAAGCATTAGACCGGTCATCCCCAAGCCTCCGATACTGAGGTACGCCAGCTGCTGATGGGTGATCCGCTTGAGGGAAAAATCGAGGCAGAGCACGACGCAGAGCCAGAGTGTCAGGAAAATCTCGGGCATCAGAAGCAACAGGTCTGAACTGGACAGGTTGAGGTCAAAGGTCATCATGTTCTAGATGGTGATTCCGAAGGTTGGTCAATGTTAGTGAAGGAGTCCTTGGGTATTTTGAGTAATCAGGGGTGCCACGTGATTGATGCGTTCGAGCATGGGAGCCACGGTTGACCCTACGACTTCAAGAAAGTGGCCGGGAAAAATTCCCAATATGATACTGCAAGCAATCAAGAGCAAGAGTGGCATCCGATCCACCCAATGTTTGGCATCGGACGTATGGGCATAATGCGGATCCAGTTGACCGTAAAACAGGCCTCTCATCATTTTGAATAAATAGGCCAAGGTGAGAACGATGCCAAAGACCGCGACCACGACTTGGAAGGGATACTTTTGCCAACTCCCTAAAATGATCATGACTTCAGCAATGAAATTGACGGTCCCTGGCATTCCGATGGAAGCCATGCAACCTATAATGAAGGCTCCCGCAATGAAGGGCATGCGTTCGACCAGTCCGCCCAAGGATGGGATGTCTCGAGAGTGGGTCTGATCGTACACCCACCCAGCCATGGCGAAGAGCATGCTCGTAGCTAGGGCGTGGGCGAACATATAAATCACGGCACCTGTGAGGCTGATGTAATCCAGCGCGGCCATCCCAAGGAAGATATAGCCCATGTGGCTGGAACTGGAATATCCAATGACATATTTGGTGTCCTTGGCAAAGTAGGAGACCAACCCCCCATAGATAATGGAAAAGACGCACAAGATAGCAGCGACAAAAATCCACTCGCGTGTCGTTTCAGGTAAAATTTCATACCCCACCCTGATAATGGAGAAATGCCCGAGTTTCATTAACACGCCAGCATGGAGCATGCTGGTAGCGGCTGGGGCCGCCGCGTGACCCACAGGGGACCAGGAATGTAAGGGCCAAATGGGGGCGATGGAGGCAAACCCGAAAAAGATCAAAAACCAAATGACCGTGGCCAAGGGCCCCGTGAAATGCGCTTTTTCTCGCAAGACGACAATATCAAAGGTGTGCAGTCCGGAAAAATGATAAATCAATAGAATGCCCATGAGCGCCACGACCGCTCCGGCCGATAGGAACAGCGTTAATTTCATGGCTGCATATTCTTTGCTGTTGGATCCGAAATTAAAGATGAATCCAACCGAATCGCGAAGCTTTAATCCCTCGGGGTCGGTCATGGAGAGGTACCCCTTGGTGTGACTGCCCCACATGCCTAAGAGCAAATACATGGGCAGCACCGACATTTCATAAAAGAAATAAAGGAAGAAAAGGTCTAATGACATGAATACGCCGATAGTGGCCGCCGCCAAAATCAGGAGGAAAATATAAAATTCTTTTGTGCGGTCCGCGATATGCCAGGAGACGAATACTCCTGCGAACAGGAGAATGGCCGAAGCAAAGACAAGTGGCCCACCGATGCCGTCAACCCCCAGATACAAAGCAATGCCCAATTCATCGGACCAGGAGAAACGCTGAACAAATTGATAGCCCCCTTTGGCCGTGTCATAGGCAAAGAAAATATAGAACGAGGCCAACAAGGCAATGCCGGAAGAAACGGCGGCTGTTAATCGGACCAGGAGCTCCTCGCGACGAGGAATAAACACCAAGGCCGTGGCTCCTAGAAAGGGAGCAAAGAGGATAATGAGCAGTGCGTAATCACCCATAACCGTTAATTCCGATACCTATCAGGAGTCAGGTGAGCCATATTTTGTTGCGCCATGGTGGTTCCCGGACTGACCCGGTCCACGAGGGCTTGCACGGATCCGTTCATCATTCGTAAAAATGGAGAAGGATAAATCCCAATCCAGAAAATCATCGCGGATAATGCCAACCCAATCACCCATTCCCGGGTGTTTAGATCTTTGATGGCGGCGGGAATGGTATCTTTCAAGGGGCCGAAAATGGCGCGTTCGTAAAACCACAAGAAGTACGCAGCGGCAAAAATTACTCCGGTGACGGCGATGGCACCATAAACCCACCAGGCTTGGAAGGCACCTAATAGAATCAAGAATTCGCCGATAAAGCCGTTCGTGCCCGGGAGTCCAATCGATGCCATGCCGATAATTAAAAAGTAGATGGCCAGCTGGGGCATTTTTTTCGCCAGTCCACTGCATTGGCGCACATCGGTGTGTCCCAGCCGTTCCCACATAAATCCGGCTAAAAAGAAAAGCCCCGCCGTACTGAAACCGAGGTTGATCATGGTAATAAGGCTGCCTTGGATACCTTGGAAGTTCAGCGCAAACATGCCAATGACCACGAACCCTAAATGGCTAATGCTGCTGAAGACGAGAAGCCGTCTAAAGTCAGGTTGAATGATGGCCACGATGGCTCCATAGACAATCGCCGCAAGTCCCAGCACCATTAAAATGCCCACCACAGTCGAATCTCGTGAGGCATCAGGGAGCAGAGGAAAGGAAAATCGAAGAAAGCCATATGTGCCCATTTTGAGCCCAGCCAGCATGACGGACATGGGTATCGGTCCTTGGGTCAGGGCATCCGGAAGCCATGAATGGAAAGGCACGATTGGCGCCTTGAAAGCCAATCCAAGAAAAATGAACCAAAAAATGAGCAGTTGCTGGCCGAGCGGAATCGGTATGGACATGAGGTCCAGCAAGTCGAAGCTGTACACCTGTTTCACGTCAAAGTGGTGCAGGCTGAGCAGCGCAAACCCCACTAACATGAACACGCTGCCCAACAGGGTATACAGAACATACTTTAAGGCGGCATATTGCCGGTGTTCACCGGGGCCCCAGAGCTTGATCAGGAAGTAGCTGGGAATAAGCATCAACTCCCAGAATACGAAAAAGACGATCAAGTCGATCGAAGCAAAAATGCCCATGACAGTGGCTTCGAGGGCCAGAATGGACATGTAAAATTCTTTCTGGCGCGTCGTGACCGTATCCCAGGCATACAACACGAGAAGTACGGTGAGGAAGGCGGTCAGGCCTACGAACAACACGCTGACGCCGTCAACAGCCAGGTGATAACTAATGCCTAAGGGTGGAATCCAAGAAGCATGTTCCGAAAACTGCATCGCCGCCGTCTCGGGGACAAACCGCAGAAGCATGAGAGCTGAGACTAACAACTCTAATCCGGCAATGCCTAAGGTTGCCTTTTTCAGTAAGTCGAGATCCTTGAACCCCCAAATGACGAGTGCGCCCAGAAAGGGGAAAAAAATCAGAAACGATAAAATTGGAAAGCCGAATTGCAGTTCTTCTTGCATGGTCGTGTATTACCGCATGGACAGTCCGACAGGGCTTCCCCCCGTATACCAGGCCATCACCAAATGAATGAGCAGAGCCAGTCCGATAATAATGATGGCGGCATAGTGATGGACCTGTCCGCTTTGTAATTTTCTCCAAGCCCAGGCGGCGAGGTGGTGGCCGTAGCCGATCACGTTTAATCCCGCATACATCACATGTTTTTCCGTCCAGGTAATGGCCGCCGCGCTCAGATCGGTCCCGTGCCCGATGCCTGTTACGAAACGATCAAGAATGTTTCGATCAAACCAGTCCCACATCAGCCCAAGCTTTTTGCACGGCTCGACAAAAAGTTTGTCGTAGGCCTCGTCGACGTAATATTTATTGAGCAAAGTGGTGTAGATCTCCGGAGATTTTTCGGCCCATTCATTCGCCGTTTCGGGTCTGATGGAATACATGTAATGCGCGAGGTACCATCCTCCCAAAGCAATGCCGATCGCCACAGTCATCAGGCCTATAGTCAATCCCAGACTGACCTCGTGGTGCTCGGCACCGATGGGAGTGGCTACTTCATGAAGAAATCCATGAAACCATCCATGTTCCGGAGGAACCCCAAGAAATCCTCCCAAGAGAGCCAATCCGGCTAGAATCATAAGGGGGACGGTCATAACGGAAGGCGACTCATGAATATGGTGAGCCACATGCGGATCGACCCGTGATGGACCATAGAAGGTCAAATAGGTCAGGCGGAACATATAAAAGCTCGTCAAGAAGGCTCCCACCGCCGCCAACACGTACAGATGGTATTGGCCATTGACAAAGGCATGGGCCAAAATTTCATCTTTACTCCAAAATCCCGCCAATGGTGGAATGCCCGCGATGGCCAGGGTGCCAATGAGAAAGACTCGATAGGTCGTGGGAATTTTGTCGTGCAATCCTCCCATTTTCCGGATGTCTTGTTCCCCGCCCAAGGCATGAATCACCGATCCTGCCGACAAGAAGAGCAGAGCTTTAAAGAACGCGTGTGTCACCAAATGAAACACTGCTGCAATGTACCCACCGACTCCGCAGGCCAAAAACATATATCCCAACTGGCTGACCGTGGAATAGGCGAGGACACGTTTAATATCGTTCTGCACCAAGCCGATGGTGGCCGCAAACAAGGCGGTAAGGCCTCCAATGATACCGACGGTGGCCAGAGCCACCGGCGCCATGTCAAACAAGGCATGATTGCGGACAACCATATAGACGCCCGCCGTCACCATGGTGGCGGCATGAATGAGTGCGCTGACCGGAGTGGGGCCTTCCATCGCATCAGGTAGCCACGTGTAGAGGGGCAGCTGGGCAGATTTTCCGAAGGCACCAACCAGTAAACAAAGCGTAATGGCGGTGGCCATCTCGGTCGATAGGGTGGATGCCTGGGCCATGACGGAGGTGTAATCGAGGGTCCCGAAATGGGAAAAAATCAAAAAGATAGCCAAGAGGAATCCGGCATCACCGATCCGGTTGACCACGAAGGCCTTGGTCGCGGCTTTGCCTGCGGAAATTTTTTCGTAGTAATACCCGATTAACAGATACGAACAGAGTCCCACGCCTTCCCACCCGATAAACAGGACGACATAATTATTGCCCATGACCAACAGCAACATGGAGACCATGAACAAATTCATGTAGGTGAAAAAGCGGGTGAAGCCTTCCTCTCCATGCATATACCCCGTGGAATAGACATGAATCAGAAATCCCACGCCTGTGACCACTAACAACATAATGGTCGTGAGCGGATCGATGAGGAACGCCAAGTTGATGGAGAGGTTTCCACCAAAAATCCAGGAATACGCCACGACTTCACGCGGTTCAGGGTTCCCCAGCATGGAGGAAAACACGCCGAGGGTGCAGAGGAACGAGAGCCCCACGGATCCAAAGGCGAGCCGTCCTGCTAATTCATGGGAATAGCGGTGTCCGGCCAGTCCGTTAACCAGGACGGCGACCAAGGGAAAGAGGGGGATGAGAATGACTAAAAGATCAAACACCTTACCACTTCAAAATATTGATTTCGTCAACATTCGTCGCCATTTTACCCCGGAAGACCACGATAATAATGGCGAGTCCGACCGCCGCTTCACCAGCGGCAATGGCGATGATAAATAGGGCAGCCAGCTGGCCGGCCAGGGAATCCAAGTAATGCGAAAACGCCACCAAATTAATGTTGGCGGCGTTGAGCATAATTTCCACCGACATCAAGACAATGATGAAGTTTCGGCGAACAAGCACTCCGATGAGGCCTGTCATAAAGAGAACGGCGCTGACAAACACATAAGCGGATAGTGGAATCATGGTTGTTGGGTCGTTAGGAAATTGCCGTACTTGTTGAATGGCCATTTTCGGGCTTCGTTGGGGCTTTAGTCAGAACAATGGCCCCAATAACGGCCCCCAATAAAAAGATCCCGACGATTTCAAATAACAATAAATAATCGCTGAACATGGTCAGGCCAATGGCGTGACTGTGATCAGTCTGCAAAATGACTTCAGGGGTTGCCTCTCCCTTTTTCCCGCCAAATGGCGATTGGAGGAGGAAAATGAGCAGTTCCACGAAAATGAACATGCCGCCGAATACCATGAACGCGTATTTTTTATGCAGATGCTGTTCTTCTGTTTTTAAGCTCAACAGCATGAGGACGAATAGGTACAGAATCAGGATCGCTCCGGCATACACAATGATCTGGACCATCGCGAGAAATTCCGAATTGAGTAGGACAAAGAGCCCAGCCATATGGAGCAGAAGAGTCAGCAAAGCCAGAGAGCAATGCACCGCATTCCGCAGAGAGACGGTCAACACCCCCGCCACGATACTCACCGTGGCGAAATATCCAAAGAGTAGCCACATCATAAATTATTCAGTCGACGATTGAACCGTTTTGATGGATTCAGGGAAGTGGTAGCGGTACGCGCGGCTTTCGTCACCTTCCTTTTCCAAGTTATGCGCATATAAATATTTCTTGGCGTCGGACAAATGCCGCTCACCCACATCATATAACCGTTTTTTGTCGAACAAGAGGGTTCGCTTATCGTGGGTTGAAAACTCATACATCTTGGTCATAGCCAAGGCATTCACCGGACAAGCTTCCACGCAATATCCACAAAAGACGCATTTGGTAATATCGATGTAAAATTCGGATGCATATCGTTCCAACGGCAAACTCTTATCTTCTTCGCTAATGACTTTGATGCAGCGGGAGGGGCAGGCGGCCTCGCATAAATCACACCCCACGCACCGTTCTTTCCCATCCTCGTACCGAAGGAGGCATAGCGCGCCACGATGGGCATCTGGAATGATCCGTTTTTCACGCGGATATTGAAAGGTCATGGGCTTATGGAACATATGGCGCCAAGTAACCTTCATGGCTTCCCAGATCTCGCCGAATAAGACGGTCTGAAAGAATTGTTTAGGGGTCATGGAGTGTTTCATGTTGAGAGATCCTTATGATGCCTCGCGGGGCACCGTACCATTCACGTCTCCGTTAGGCTTTTTCAATGCTGACATAGGTTAATTTAAAATAGGGGACTCCTGTGGTCGGATCAATTTGGCATGTCATAAGATCCTTCACCGGTGGGTCATTAAAGTGCTCTGGCACCGCACAGCTTCCTGGTGGCAATGAAACGTCTTCCGTGACTAACATTTCCAAGCTGCCGGTATCAGAAGTAACCCGGATCCGCTCACCCGAGTTGAGTCCCAATTGCTTCATGTCCTCCGGCCCCATTCTCAGGCGGTTGGTATTGGGCGAAATTTCCATCAGTCCCGAAGCATGGGTGGATAATTTTCCAGAATGGTAAATCAATTGGATCATGCGTAATCCAAATTGTCGTTGATGGCCGGATTTTTCAGGAAGCCGATACCGTTCACCCACCTGTTGTGCAAAATCGTTCCCAAAATAGTGTGTCAGGCGTGGTTCAATTTTGGAGGGTCGGCCCAGATTGTAATATCCAGGCAGCACGTTTCGTATTTCTTGCTGAATATCGTGGGTCGTTTCATACCCCAAGGGCGACCCCAATCCATGGGCCAAGCCGGCCATGATATGCCAATCCAGGACGCTTTCCCCTAAGGAATCCAACGCGGGACGCAGAAATTGCACTTTGCCTTCCTGGTTGGTCACCGTTCCGTCTTTTTCCGCAAAGGTAGAGGCAGGAAACACAATATGAGCGAGTTTGCCGGTTTCAGTTAGAAAAGGGTCTTGGCAGATCAGAACATCCACATTGGCCAACGCCCCTTTCACATCTACCGAAGCCGGGAGAGTTTCCAAGGGATTTTCCCCAACCAGGTATAAGGCCTTTATCTCACCTGAACGACACCCCTCAAGAATGTTCATCAAGTGTGAATGGGAGTCTCCTGCCGGAAAAGTGCCGCCCCAGACCTGGGTGATTCTTTCTCTGGCGCTGGGATCATCGAAGGCAACTTGGCCGGGGAGAAATTCAGGAGCCACACCCATATCCAAGGCTCCCTGTTCATTGGCTTCTTCCGTATAGGTGTTAATGCCACATCCCTTGCGCCCCAGTTTGCCGGTTAACCAGGCCAGATCAAGAAGGTTTAGCATGTGCTGATACCCGCCGGATTGCCGGAGAAGCCCCTCTCCACAAATGATGATCGACCGTGATGCTTCCGCAAAAATTCTGGCGGTTTCGTGAATCTGCGCGATGTCTATACCCGTCCGAGCCGAAACCACATCCAAGGAAATACCGTTGACCGCCTGTTTTATTGCCGACAAGGCTTCCGGATGGAGTCCCGTGACTTCCTCATCGATGAAATCTTGTTCAATAACCGATTTCACCAGACCCTGCACGTATAGGCCTTCGGTGCCGGGGTTCACCATAATAGGATGCGAGGCCAATTTGGCAATGTTGGTTTGGGCGGAATCCACCACGATCGTTTGAGCTTTGTAGACCCCAAGGGCGGCTTTCACACGTAAGCTGGCCACCGGGTTTGTTTCGGTGATGTTGGCGCCCACGATCAGGATCGCTTTCGCTTTATTAATTTCTTCAGAGGTGTTCATTGTGCGGGTCACGCCCACGGCACGATTCAACGCTCTGACGAAATTGATATGGCCATAGCGGGCACTGCTATCAATGCGGTTGGTCCCGATGACGGTCCGCATGAATTTTTGAAAGACATAGAGATCTTCATTGGTGCATCGGGCGGTGATCAGGCCGGCAATTGCCTGAGGGCCATACTGGGCCTTCACCTGCGCCAACCGGCCGGCTGCGAAATCGAGTGCATCAATCCAGGGAGTTTCCTGGAGGCCGGATTCGGTTTTGATCAAAGGGGTTAGAAGGCGGGCTGGACTATCAATAAATTGGAATCCAAACCGGCCACGGACACACAGCCCATCATGACCATTTACGGTATCCGTGCGGTCTCCCCATTTGTTTTTCCAGGAAAGGGGGGAAGTCACCCGGACGACTTCGGTATCTTTGGTTTCGATATAGAGTTGACAGCCATCCCCGCAGTAATTGCAGGTAGTCGTGGTTTTCTTTAATTGCCAGGGCTTATAACCATATTTGGAAAATTTATTGGTGATGGCGCCAACGGGACAGACGGCCAGGCAGTCACCGCAGAATTCGCAGTCGAGGGGTTGGTCCCCTTTGGCGACCACTTGGTTGAACCCGCCCTTTTTCATGAACTGTAAGGCATCGATGCGCTGAACATCTTTGCAGATGTTGATGCATTCCCCACAGGCAATGCAGCGATTCATGTTGAAGTCCAGGACGAGGCTGCGCGTATCTTCAGGAATATTTTTTTGCTTGGCATTCTCCAAATTGGTGACGCCGTGGTGAAAGGCCATATCCTGCAGTTCGCAGTGTCCGTCCGCATCGCATACGGGACAATCCAATGGATGCACGGAGAGGTGTTTTTCAACGGCTTTTTTTCGGGCCAGCACTAAGTCCTCGCCGTCGGTTCGAATCACCATGCCGGCGGTGGCTTTGGCGGTACAAGATCGCACCGGAGCCTTCTTCCCTTCCTGGCTGACCAAACACATCCCGCAGGATCCAAAAGGATCAAATGTATAGTGGTAGCACATCGCCGGAACGATTTTGCCGGTGCTCGCAATGACGTCATACAGAGACACCCCTTCCTTCGCTTGAACCATCTCGCCATCCAAGGAAAGTTCAATCGTGACGGCTTCAGCGTCCGGCGTCGTGACGGGTTTTAAACCCATACCACATATCTCCTGAAGGTGTTCTGCGTATTTGCTGACATATGCTCTCTACCTTAGCGATCACATTCGCCCATGACAATGTCGTAGCTTCCGAACAAAGTGATGGCATCGGCAATCATATATCCACGTGACATAAAATCAAAGGCGCCCATGTGGATAAAGGACGGGGCGCGGATTTTCAAGCGATACGGATTTCCCCCTCCCGTACTCACGATGTAAAAGCCCAATTCTCCTTTGTGAGCTTCGGTGCCGCAATAAATTTCTCCCGCTGGCGCTTCAAATCCTTGAGAAAAGAGCTTGAACTGCTGGATCATGGATTCCAAATTGGTGAACACCCGATCTTTGGGCGGTAGGGTGACGCTTGGGACATCAGCCAGGATGGGACCCGGTTCGATTTGCTCAAGGCATTGTGTGACAATTTTGAGGCTTTCACGGATTTCTTCAACTCGAATCCAGTAACGATCATAGGTATCCCCATTTTTCCCGACCGGAACGCTGAATTCGCAACGGGGATAGGCGCTATAGGGTTCATATTTGCGTAAATCATAATCCACGCCTGAGCCCCTCAAGGTGGGACCGCTCAGCCCAAAGCTGAGGGCGTCCTCTGCCGAAATGACGGCCACGCCGCGTGTTCGAGCCAACCAAATGCGGTTCTTTTCAAGGAAAATGACATACTCGTCAATTTTTGGTGGAAAGTATTCCAAAAATTTTTTCAATTTTTCGAAAAGCGAGGGAGTGAAGTCTTTCTCCACGCCTCCAATACGATACCAGCTGGTTGTGAGCCTTGCCCCACACAGTTCGTCGAACCAGTCCAGCAGAATTTCCCGGTCTCGGAATGTATAAAAAAATACCGTCATGGCGCCGATATCGAGAGCCTGCGTTCCAAGCCAGAACAGGTGCCCGATAATCCGTTGGACTTCGGCGACAATTGTTCGCAGATATTCCGCCCGGTCAGGCACGGTGATGTCCATGAGTTTTTCGATCGCCCGGCAATAGGCGAAGTTATTATACATGGCGCAGACATAGTCCAATCGATCGGTATGGGGAATGAATTGGTGATACGTGCCTCCCTCCGCCAATTTTTCCACGCCACGATGCAGGAAGCCCATGACCGGCGTGGATTTCACCAACCGTTCTCCCTCCAGCTCAAGGATCACCTTCAAGACTCCATGTGTGCTGGGATGTTGAGGTCCCATGTTCAGCAGGAGCTCTTCGGTCCTCAACGTCGGTAACGATTCCGTCTCCGGATGGTCGGGATCGACCTTATAGACTGTCGTGCGTTGATCTTCGAGTTTCATAATGAATTAATTGGGGTCTTGTAAAAAATCAAAGCTATCTCGCCATCCTTTACCTTGAACCGGGAAGTCCTTTCGCAGGGGATAGCCTTCGGTGTAATCATCGGGCATCAAAATGCGACGAAGGTCAGGATGATTCCTGAAACGGATCCCCATCATGTCGAACACTTCGCGTTCCATGAAGTCCGCCCCGTACCACAGGTCGGTCATGGAGTCCACGATGCAGTCATGTTCGGGAACCCGGGTTTTGATCCGAATCCGATGGCGCTTGCGAATGGAATAGACTTCATAGACGACCTCGAACCGCTCTTCATCATCAGGCCAATCGACGGAACTGACATGGACAAAATAATCACAGTCCATGTCCGGATCACGCCGGAGATAGGTGCATACATCGTGAAGAGCCTCCCGTTTCACGGTGATCGCCAGATCTCCTCGCCATTCTTGGGCATTGAGAAAACCCGCTGGGAATTTTTCTTGGATTTTTTCTGCGATGGCGTGCATGGGGAACAATGAACCCGTCCGCTCAACGGACCCTGAATAATAAATAAAGTAAGTTGGTCAAATTCCGTGTATGTGTGTCCTAAACTTTTACCTGTTCGGGCTGCGTGGTGAACACCCGTTTCTGCATGATCCGATCCTGAAGTTTCAAAATGCCATCAAAGAGGGCTTCCGGGGTCGGAGGGCATCCGGGGACATAAATATCGACCGGGACAAACCGGTCTACCCCTTGTACCACACTGTAACTATCGTAGATATTGCCAGATGTCGCACAGGAGCCCATGGAAATCACATATTTGGGCTCTGGCATTTGGTCGTAGATTTTACGAATAACCGGAGCCATCCGGCGGCATACCGTGCCTGCCACGATCATCAGGTCGGATTGACGAGGTGAAGCCCGGAATACTCCGGCCCCATACCGGTCAATATCGTAACGGGAAGAGACGGCGGCAATCATCTCAATCGCGCAACACGCCAAGCCGAAAGTCATGGGCCAGAGGGACCCTTTCCTGGCCCAATTGACGGCTTTTTCCAGCGTCAAGGTCATCACGCCAAGGTCACCATCCTTGGGTTTGCCAATCTGAATCAATCCCATTCCAGCGCCCCTTTCCGCCAGGCATACACATAGGCCACGACAAATAGGCCAATGAAAATCATCATTTCAATAAAACCGATGATCCCTAGTTGTTTGAAGGTGACGGCCCAGGGATACAGGAAAATGACTTCAATATCAAAAATGACAAAGAGCATGGCAATCACGTAATACCTGACGGGAAATGGCATACGGGAATCAGAAAACGGTTCGGACCCGCATTCATAGACGCTTAACTTTTCTGGCTCCGGATACTTCGGTTGAACCAGATAGGAGAGGCCTAGCGTGACCAGACCGAAGGCCAGGGAAATACCGATAAAGATAACGATAGGAAAGTACTGTGTTAAATACTCAAGGAGAAGGTCGTGACCTGGCACCTGCCGACCCTCCTAAGAAAAAGAGTGAAAATTCAAACCCTTCTACGAGAGGGGCATGGTAGCACCAGTTTTTTTTATGAATCAATGGAACGAAAGACCTAACCGGTCCTGGGCCTAACCAGTTCCTAGGGACCAAAAATGGATGAAAATACGTACCTATGACCAGGGAACCAGAGGTGTATGAGGGGAGAGAACGGCCGAATGGCCTAATATATTGGGCTGAAAAATTTTTGTGCGTGCCTTGAGTCAAAAATGATGAATGCCGATAAGGTAAAAATATTGGATTTCAAAAGCCAGAAGGACACACGAAGTATTTCACGATTCTGAATATACAGATCTAAAAGCACAGGGGTACTGTTCCAAGCGGACTGGATGCGAAAAAGCCCAGTAAGTTGTTGGCGCAACCATCGATTTTCCGAAAATTATGGTTGCGCCATTTTTTTTGAAGATGGCGCGTGGCAAATATTTATCAAAGTAGGGAGAGCGAGGTTTATGTCGATTTTGCAGAAAACAGAGGAACATGTTGTTGAGGAGCTTCTACTGCCGGTACTGGACCATCTATCCAATGGCCATCTGGATATTCCGATGTTGCCTCATGTGGCGAGCCAGGTCCTTCTTTTGGCCAATAATCCAGAGGGGAATGCGACGAAACTCGGGGCACTGATTCAGCAGGATCAAGTACTGGCCTGCCGGGTCCTGCAATTGGCTAATTCGGCGGCCTATGGCTCTCGGTATCCTATTGAATCCTTGCCCCAGGCCATTTCGTGGTTGGGACTCAATTTTTTAGCTGGGACCGCTTTTTCGTTTTCCGTGCAATCCGGAGTGTTTAACGTCGATGGCTACGAAAAAGAGGTGCAAGGGTTATGGGCCTATACCTTGACTGTGGCGTTGTATGGCAAAGCCATCGCCGGTGAGCTGGGGCTCAACCCGGAGAATGCCTTCCTTTGTGGATTGCTGCATGCGATCGGCAAACCGTATGTGACGCATACCGTCAATTTCCACCAACGCAGTTCGGATGTCCGCCACCCCTGGCCGGTATTGGACCGGGTGATCCGGGAATCCTATGTGGAGGCGGGTCGGCAATTGGCAGTGGCCTGGGAATTGCCGGAGTCCGTGAGGGAGGCCATCATGCTTCATGAGGATTGTGCCTGCGAAAAGGCTACGTCTCCGGTCAAGGGGGCGGCCATCACGTGTTTGGCCAGACATTTGGCCAACAGCATTCTTTCCTCTGATGTTGTAGATGAACAGCAAATTACCGCACTGCCGGTGGCGCAGCTGTTGGGGGTCTCCCAATCCCATGTCGCCAGTTGGCTGGATATGCGAGAGTCCATTCAAGCCAATGTGGCGCCCATGGTCATTTGACGTCCATGGATCATCCCATTGGTCATCGGTCACGTGGTGGTTCCCTCGGTTCTTCCGGAGCCCCTGCGGATGTAAGTTCAGTATGGGGAATCCCTATTAATGAGTATTGAGCAGGGCTAGAGGATTCCCCATTCTCATATTTCTCCTGAATGAGTAAAGCGGTTTTCGGGCATTCGCATTCCTAGGGCTTCAAGAACGAGAGGCCCACTTCAAATGATTTGACCCACCTCCTGATCAATGGGAATACTATCTGTGGATTTGCTCTAGCGTCACCGAGGATTGAGCCGTAAACGCAGCAAAGTCCAACACCCGCTCTTCTTCGTGATTTACGATCTTTTTCAGTAACCGTTTGCCTAAGACCCCCATCGATGGTGTGGCTTCTTCCAACCATGCGACCCGAAATCGTTGAAGATGCTCAGGGCTCAATGGGGGGCAAGACGGAATACCTTTTCTGAGAACGGACTTCTCCGCTTCCCTGTCCCACTGCCCCTTCGTTACGCTCAAATAGAGTGTCCACAGAAATGAAGGAAGTTCAATCTCCGATGTTAGCGGTTCTGAAAAGAAGGCAAAAGCCTAGGACTTTTTCATTGCTGACGATGGGGTCTTGAGATTTGGAGGAGTCTGAGATTGGTCGTCCCACTCGTCCTTCATGGGGGGAACCGCTTTGGCTTTTTGGCGACGGTGAATTTGGGTCTGAATTCTTTTGCTGGAAGAGACAGGGGGAGATGGGGTGAGCCTAGGATTCTGTTTGTCGGGAGACTCGGGAGGCATGTGGTCACTCTAACATGTCTGATCGCGTTGACGCTTCCGAATTTTCTTCCCTCCTCATAGCCTTCTTCCTGACTGGCAAAATTAGCAATATGTCGTCAATCGCTACACCGATAAGGTTGAAGTCATATGCCAAATCTGGTACTAAAAAAGGATATGGTGGTATCGAATGTGTCGCCTATGAAGCGAATTGCTCCCATTGTCGCCGTGTGGTTAATCGCCTGCTTACTGGTTGTAAGCGGTGTCCTGAGCGCTCAGGCCGTTGAGCACAGTCAACACCATGCTCAACATCATGCGAATGTTCATGCCACCTTGCTCTGTGCCTGGTTTTGTGCGGCCGGGCAGACCATAGAAACTGTCGAATTAGTGTGGGAGACGCCCACTGCCTGTTTCACCGCGATTGTGTGTTCTCCTTCGAATCCCACTCAATCAACTCCCCTTGTTTCTTCACCTTCGCGAGCGCCTCCGTTTTCCCTCTAGACGGCTTGGTTCAAACCCAGACGTTCACAACGGTTTCATGTGGTTCGCATCCACCACAGCCCTTTTTGACTCAGAACGGCTGCAGTGAAGTGGATGTGAGCTGTGGGAATAGGGAATAAGCCATTGTTTTCCTATTTTCCCTAATCTTTGGAAACGGATTTGATCACAACATACGGAGTTGTTATGAAATATTTGGTTCGGCATCGTTCGGTTTTGGCGTTTACCGTGGGAGTAGGCATTTCGTGTCTGATGATGGGTTCGGCGGCGGGCGCCCTGTTGGATGGGGTGATGGGAGGAGTGGAGAAATCTTTGGCGAAGCGGGCGGAGGAAAAAGGCGAACCGCTCATCATTGGAAATTTTTATCAGGCCGAACGGCCGGACTCCCACGGTCCCATTGGCGTGATGGGCGACCATACGCATAACAAAGGCGAATTCATGTTCTCCTACCGGTATATGCGGATGTTTATGGATGGAAACCGGGATGGCACGCACAACGTCTCGGCCAGCAATGTCCTGAGTGCCTATGTGGTCACTCCCCTGCAGATGACCACCCAAATGCACATGTTTGGATGGATGTATGGCTTGAATGATACGGTGACCCTCACTGCCATGGTTCCCTATGTCATGAAATCCATGGATCATCGCAATAGGGCGGGGGTGAAGTTTACGACGAATTCCAGTGGGTTTGGAGATATGAAATTGGGGGCGTTATGGCGGTTATATGCCTTTGAAACGCCCAGCATCGGTTCTCACCGATTTCATCTGAATTCGGGAGTATCTCTTCCCACCGGGGATATCAATCCACGGGATAACACGCCGCTAGGCAATAATACCCTCTTGCCGTACCCCATGCGCTTAGGGTCCGGGACTGTGGATCTGTTGCCCGGATTGACGTATACCGGGCTCTTGAATGATGTCACCTGGGGTTTTCAGGCTTTGGGGACGATTCGTCTCGGCGAAAACCAACAGGGGTATCGTGAAGGGCACCGTTATCAGATTAACAGCTGGGGGGCTTACCGATGGGCGAAATGGGTGAGCACATCGGTGCGGTTTCACTGGCAGCAATGGGGGAATATCAAGGGGCGGGATGGCCAACTCCAGACCACCGTTGGCCCCAATCAACTGGTCCCGACAGCCGATCCTGATCTTCGGGGTGGGAGACGATTGGATGTGTTAGGCGGAGTGAACATTTTGTTCCCCGAGTGGATGGGCTTGGAAAATCATGTAAGCGTGGAAGCAGGTCTTCCCATTTATCAAAATCTTGATGGGCCGCAATTGAAGCAAAGCTATTCATTTTGGGCCAGCTGGCAAATCGTGATGTAAGTGAACGGTGATACTCTGTGCCATATTATGGGTTCTGCTCGGGTAATGGAGATGAAACCATGAGAAACGTATCCGTCGTGGCCGGGTTCTGTTGTTTGGGGCTTCTCTTTGTATGCGCGTCTCAGGGAAACGCGTATGAAATTCAACCTGTCAACCAGGGTGGGGGGATTCAGGGGCAAGTCTTTTTTGCCGGCACCCCTCCCGCCCCTTTAGTGGTTGAAGTGGATAAAGGACCGGAAGTGTGTGGGAAAGAACGACAGTTGGTGAAGGTTGAAACGCAGAATGGATGGTTGTCCGGAGCCGTGATTCTGGTGGAAGGGATTCAGACTGGAAAGCCCTTTCCAGTCCAGGCTTTTTCTGGGAAATTACCAGGGGAGGGAGAGTTTCGTTACCAAGGAGGGGAAAGGCTTGGGTTGCAGGTCAAGACCAAGGGATGCAACTTTGGTCCCTTCACTGGGGTGGTTGCCGTGGAGGATCCGGTCATATTTGAAAACCAAGATTCCATCAAGCATACCTTACATACGTTTGCTTCAATGGACAGTAAGGGGATCATGCTTCGCACCATTCATAACCAGGACCTTCATCCAATGGACTCCATGGCTCGGACCTTTGAGGTGGATAAGCTACGGGGGAGCCGTGTGGTGCGAATAACCTGCAACCGGCATGATTTTATGCAAAACTGGCTGTATGTCGTTGACCATCCGTATTTTGCTATTTCGGATCAAGACGGGCGTTTTGCGATTCATCAAATCCCCCCCGGACGGTATACGGTGTTGGCTTGGCATCCGATCTTGGGCGAACAGCGGCAGGACGTTCATATTGCTTCCGGCGGGCAGGTCACGCTCGAATTTCGTTTTAGTCGGGCGCAATCAGAGTAGCTGGCAATCGTGTTCAGGCCGTGTGGACTGATTGCGTGAAATCAACAGCCAAATCTTGAGTCGCATGGAGGTTGCTTAAAGCCTCCGTGCGGTCCAGGCGACCATTCGGGGCCCGGGCCAGGAGGGTCTTGAATGTCACGATTGTTGTAGGGTTCTTCATTGCCCGTGATGCCGTCCTCATAGGCGTCTTTCCACATCTCACCCTGATCTTCCTCGAATGTCCCATTTCCATTCAAATCGATCCAATAGAAAATGGGGTCGCCCACGGTCAGCACTACCGGCGTGCCGAAATCATCTAGCCAGACTTCATAGGTTCGGCGCGCGGTCATAAAATTCACACTGCCGGACCCTGTCAAGTCGAATTCTCGGAAGAATAAGTCATTGCGCCAGTCATAAAACGCGTTCAGTTCTCTCGGGTCAAACTCTTCGGGTTCCTCCGGAAGTTTGGGACGAGGTTGTAAAGAGGAAAAAGGAGAGGCATTCATCCCGACGAACAGGCAATTCGACCGTGAAGTTTGCGTGCAGACGTGGCTATCTGGGAAGGGCCAGGACGCTCTTCCTTCCACGGAGTTCGTCATCAACATCGAGAACATTCCGGCGTATAGGAGGAGAAGCTGTCCAGATCGCATTGTGCCCCACTCACGAACAAGATGATACACCGAAATTGTATGCCTCATTGGGAGAAAAGGGCAAATGCCGCTCTCTTGCCGTGGTCCGTCTGGCACCAGAATTCTCGCCATTCTCCGTGGTGACCGATATAATTCTTTTCAATGTCGCGGACACAGGCAGGATGGCTTACCGCTTTGCTGGATTCTCAATAATCGGCTATGGAGTCAGAATCAAATAAGAACAGAGATGGGGAGTTGGCGAACACGCTCCATCATTTGAGGGAGCGCGTGAAGGAACTGAGTGCCCTGCACGCCACGGCCCAATTGTTTCAACATGAAGACTTATCGATTGAAGAATTGTTGCAAGCGGTGGCCAACTTCATTCCTCCTTCCTGGCAATATCCCGATATTACGGCTTCGCGTATTCGGTTTGGGTCTTTTTCTATCAATACGGCTAATTACGTGCCCTCTGTCTGGAGTCAGCGAGGAACCTTTACCTGTCAGGATGGAACCCCTGGGGAAATTGAAGTGGTGTATTTGGCGGAACGGCCCCAAGAAGCTGAAGGTCCCTTTCTCCGCGAGGAACGAAATCTTTTGAACTCGCTGGTCGAGATGGTTCGGTTGCAACTCGATCGAAAACGTTCTGAAGACGCCCTTCGTGAAGCCTATGACGACTTGGAACGGCGGGTCCAAATGCGAACCGCGGAATTGACGGAAGCCAATCAACTGCTCTCACGGGAAGTGGCGCAACGGAAAGAGGCGGAAGCTCAACTGGAAGCGTTGGTGGTGGAGATTCAGAAAACTCATGATGATCTGATCGCCATTTTAAACCAACTGCATATTGGAACAGCGTTGACTGACCGGGAAGGACGCGTGATCTTTTTAAGCAAGGCGGCCCAGGGATTGTGTGGCAAGCCACAAGTTCGTGGAAACGGCGAGTCCTGGCAGGTGTTGTTTGGACCATCTTCTAACCTGCCTCAGTTAGAGGCGATGGTCACACTTCCTCCCGAAAAACGGGAGACGGTGCTCGTGCATATGCCAACAATCAGCGGTGAACGAACACGGTGGGTCAACGTGGACATACGGGATGATCCCAGAGACCCCGAACGGAAAATGTTTTTTCTTTATGACGCCTCGGAAGTCCAAACGCTTCGGCAGTTGTTGACGGACGGACAAAAGTTTCATGATCTCATCGGTAAAAGCCAACCGATGCAATTGGTCTTTCAGCAGATCCAGGATTTTTCAAAAGTTGATTCCACCGTGCTGATCGAGGGAGAAACAGGAACGGGAAAGGAATTGGTGGCCCGCGCGATTCATCAATCCAGCCCCAGAAACGGTGGCCCCTTTATCGCGGTCAACTGTGCAGGATTAACCGAGTCGTTGGTGGCCAGCCAACTGTTTGGGCATAAGCGTGGGGCGTTTACCGGGGCGATATCCGACCAGCAAGGATTGATCGAGGCCGCAGAGGGTGGCACCTTATTTCTTGATGAAATTGGGGATATCCCGGTAGCGATTCAAACCAGTCTGCTGCGTGTGCTCCAGGAACGCGAAGTGACTCGTCTTGGAGAGTCGACCCTCCGGAAGGTGGATGTCCGCGTATTAGCTGCCACACATCATGATTTGGCCAAGGATGTCCAACAAGGAACCTTTCGTGCCGACTTGTTATATCGGATTCGGGTCGGTCGGGTGCTTCTGCCCCCGTTACGGGAGCGACGGGAGGATATTCCCCTTTTGATCAGTTTCTTTTTAAGTCATTATCGGGCCACCACAGGGAGGCCGGTAGAATCCGTCAGTAATGAAGGCATGCGGGTGTTAATTGCGTATGACTGGCCGGGCAACGTTCGCGAGCTGAAGCATGCGATAGAATTTGCGGTCGTTCGATGCCACCATGATGTTATTCAACCTGATGATCTACCCCCGGAAATTTTGAAATATCCCGAAAACAAGGTGGAGCCGGCTTTTCCTGCTGTATCTATGCAGGCCTTCAGTCGTGATTGCTATGAGAAAGACCAACTGCTTGCCGCTTTAACGCGAACCGGCGGTAATCGTTCGGCTGCGGCAAAATTATTGGGAATTAGTCGTCTCACCCTGTATCGCCGCTTGTCTAAGTTCGGTCTTCCTTCCCGAAAATAATTCAATTTCCCTGTCACGATTTGCAATTTTTTCTTCCACTTCGGGTGGGGGCAAGAATAGAACCTGATTCATATCCAGTCATCCGTTGCGTAACGAATATGATCGTCACGTAGATACAGAAGTGTTTCTTGATGTAACAGAAGTGCTTCTTTGGATGTTTACATGATGTTACAGCGTTGGTTCGACAAAGAAATTATAAATTATTGAATTAAAATGGATATTTTTGTTTTTTGGTGATGGCATGGAAATTGGTTATATGGAAAATTAGAAGTGAGCAATGGATATCCAAGGAAGGTGGAGGCCGGTCAAGTTGAGTGGTGTCGTATGAGGGTTCGATCTGAAGAAAAATCGATGGAAAAGGAGGTTGTCCCTATGAAAAAAATTATCATGATATTCGGGATCCTTGCGGCGATCATTGTCCCAGCTATTTCTTTAGCAGGTGAGGACGTTATTGAATCTCAGGCCGTGAATCACATGGCGGTCGCGAAGCAATATGAACAAGAGATGCACGGATTAGGGATGAGAATTCAAAATTTAGAAAATCGGATTGCTCATTTGAGCGAGAAGCCCTATTTTGATCCAAAGGGATTTCGTCGAAGTCAAAGCCAGTTGTTGCTGACCAAATTGCAAGTGGAATTGCTGAAGCTGCAGGGGCAGATTGCTTGGCATTATCAGCAGGCTAATCAAGATTCCCAATCTTAATTTCCTTGCTCTGAAAAATCTTCCGCTGCGTTGAGGTCTTTCGGTCATTGGGGACTAAGTAACAGGACCTCAACTCTTTCCCGCTGCACATTAGGGAAAGTTCTTTTCCTGGCGAGCGAACTCATTTTTGAAAGTGGCCTACCTTTTTGGTAGGCCACTTTTTTTTGCGTTCCTTGAGTCGTGACGTGGCGACTATTTTTCAGTGTATTGCCTCAATCCGGTCTGGGGAATAGGGCTGTAAAAATTTTAAAGATTAGTCTCCATCGAAATTTCAATGGAGACCTTATTTTGCCATTGAAAATTCAATGCGGAAGGAATTGCCTAGATAAGAGAAGAAAAAGAAATCAGTGAAAATTTACACAATGATTCAATAACTTAACATGAAATTTTTATCTTGCCCCATATCGGAATAGCCTTTGCTTACATTATGAAGGTCCTGGTCGTTTCGCCAGGGTAAGGTATTTTCATTTTCTTCATGTGTCATGAATGCATATGTTGAAGGGGGGTGAGACATATAGCGGCAAGGGGCACTTTGTCGTGGGATTGGCCTTTTTCTCTCTTTATGAGAAGTTTTTAACAAGGAGGTATTCTCAATGTTTCTTTCTAGACGGCAATTTTTAAAGGTCTCGGCGGGGACCGTGGCGGCGGTGGCGTTAGCGGATCAGGCGCTGGCGTTGACGGCGTTGCAACCGGTGATTGAAGTGGGCAACCCCCTGGGGGAATACCCGGATCGCTCGTGGGAGCGGGTGTATCACGATCAATACCGGTATGACAGTTCGTTTACGTGGTGTTGTTCGCCGAACGATACGCATGCGTGTCGGATTCGGGCGTTTGTGCGCAACGGGGTGGTCATGCGGGTGGAGCAGAACTACGACCATCAAACGTATGAGGACCTGTATGGCAACCGGGGGACGTTTGCGCATAATCCCCGGATGTGCTTGAAGGGGTATACGATGCATCGGCGGGTGTATGGCCCGTATCGGTTGAAAGGGCCGTTGATGCGGCGGGGCTGGAAGGCCTGGATGGATGACGGCAGTCCGGAATTCACGCCGGATGTGATGACGAAATATAAGTTTAACGCGCGGTACTTGGATGACATGTTGCGGGTGAGCTGGGATACGGCGTTTACGTACCTGGCCAAAGCGATGATCATCATCGCGGAGCGGTATAGCGGGGAAGCGGGCGCCCGTCGGATGCGGGAGCAAGGCTATCCGCCGGAAATGATCGAAATGACCAAGGGGTCGGCGACGCGCTGCTTTAAATTCCGGGCCGGGATGCCCATTTTGGGTCTGATCGGAAAAATGGGGATTACGCGGATGAACGGGGGCTGCGGGGCCCTGTTGGACACGTATATCCGGAAAGTCAAGCCGGAGCAGGCGCAAGGGGGCCGGTACTGGTCGAACTACACCTGGCACGGGGACCAAAACCCGGCGCATCCGTTCTGGAACGGGGTGCAGGCCTCGGACGTGGACATGAACGACATGCGGTTCTCCAAGCTCAACACGGAGTGGGGCAAGAACTTCGTGGAAAACAAGATGCCGGAAGCGCACTGGCGACTTGAGAGCATTGAGCGGGGCGCCCGTTTGGTGGTGATCACGCCGGAATATAATCCTAGTGCCTATCGGGCGGACTACTGGATTCCGGTGCGGCCGCAAACCGACGGGGCGTTGTTCCTCGGGGCCTTAAAGATCATCTTCGATGAGAACATGTATGACTATGACTTCTGTCAGGCGTATACGGACATGCCGATCTTGGTGCGGACGGATACGTTACAATATTTAGATCCGCGGGAAGTCATCGCGGATTATCAATTCCCGGACTTCTCCAAGAGCTATTCGGGCAAAGTGCAGACGATGAAGCCCGAAATCATCGCCCGGTTGGGCGGGTTCATGGTGTGGGATTTGAACAAGAATCAAGCGGTGCCGATCCATCGGGAGTTGGTGGGCTGGCACTATCGCAAGAGCGGCATTGACTCGGCCCTGACGGGGACGTTCCGGGTGAAGTTGTTGAATGGCCGGGAAGTGGACGTCATGCCGGTGTTCCAGATGTATCAAGCGCACTTGCAGGACTACGATCTGGACACGGTCCATCAAATCAACCGGGCGCCGAAGGACTTGATCGTCCGGTGGGCCAGGGATTCGGGGACCATTAAGCCGGCAGCCATTCATAACGGGGAAGGCACCAACCACTACTTCCATCAAACGATCATGGCGCGGGGTGCCGCGATGGTGTTGATCGTGACGGGCAACGTCGGGAAGTTTGGGACGGGGCAACATACCTGGGCCGGCAACTACAAGGCGGGCATTTGGAATAATACGCCCTGGGGCGGCGGGGGCTTAGGGACCCACACGGGGGAAAACCCCTTTAAGATCACGACGGATCCCAATGCGCATGGCAAAGAAATCCATATCAAAGGGTATTACTACGGCGAAGAAGTGGCCTACTGGAACCACGGCGATACGGCGTTGATTGTGAACACGCCCAAGTATGGCCGGCGGGTGTTTACCGGGAAGACGCACATGCCGACGCCGAGTAAATTCCGGTGGGTGGCCAACGTGAACGTGTTGAACAACGCGAAGCACCATTATGACATGGTGAAGAACGTGGATCCGCACATCGAAACGTTGGTGAATCAAGATGTGGAAATGACCTCCGACGTCAACCACAATGATATTTCATTTGGAGTAAACACGTGGATGGAATTTACCTATCCGGAGCACACGGCGACGGTGTCGAACCCGTGGTTCCAGGTGTGGAAGGGCGGCATCCGGCCGTTGTATGACACCCGGAACGATCTGGATACGGTGGCCGGGGTGGCCGCGAAGTTGACGGAAATGACCGGCGACGGGCGGTTCCGGGATTACTTCAAGTTCGTCTACGACAACCGGGTGGACGTCTATCTACAAAGAATCTTGGATGCCAGTACGACAGCGTATGGTTATAGCGCTGACACCATGTTGAAGTCGGAGAAGGGCTGGATGGTGATGTGTCGGACGTATCCGCGGCATCCGTTCTGGGAAGAGACGAACGAGTCGAAGCCGCAGTGGACGCGGACGGGCCGGTATGAGAACTACCGGGTCGAGCCGGAAGCCATTGAATATGGGGAAAACTTCATCTCGCACCGGGAAGGGACGGAAGCGACGCCGTACTTGCCGAACGCGATCATGTCGACGAACCCGTATGTGCGGCCGGATGACTACGGGATTCCCATCACGGCGCAGCACCATGACGATAAGACGGTGCGGAACATCAAATTGCCGTGGCAGGAGATCAAGCGGTACTCCAACCCGTTGTGGGAGAAGGGCTATCAGTTCTACTGTGTGACGCCCAAGACCCGGCATCGGGTGCATAGCCAATGGTCGGTGAACGACTGGGTGCAGATGTATGAGTCCAACTTCGGGGATGCCTATCGGATGGATAAGCGGACGCCGGGGGTGGGCGAGCATCAAATCCATATCAACCCGCAAGCGGCCAAAGACCGGGGGATCAACGACGGGGACTACGTCTACGTGGACGGCAACCCGGTGGACCGGCCGTATCGGGGCTGGAAGCCCAGTGACCCCTATTACAAAGTGGCACGGTTGATGATCCGGGCGAAGTACAACCCGGCGTTCCCGTACCATGTGACGATGGCCAAGCATGCGCCGTTTGTGGCGACGGCCAAGTCGGTGAAAGGGCATGAGACGCGGCCGGACGGCCGGGCGATTGCCTTGGACACCGGGTATCAATCGAACTTCCGGTATGGGGCGCAACAGTCCTTTACGCGGGACTGGTTGATGCCGATGCAGCAGTTGGACAGCTTGCCAGGCAAACATGCGGTGGCCTGGAAGTTTAAATTTGGGTACCAAGTGGATAACCACGCGGTCAACACGGTGCCGAAGGAATGTCTGATCCGGATCACCAAGGCGGAGGACGGTGGGATCGGCGGCCGCGGGCCGTGGGAACCGGTGCGCACGGGCTTCACCCCGGGCCAGGAGAATGAGTTCATGATCAAGTGGCTCAAGGGTGACCATATTAAGATTAAGGTATAAGAGAAGTTTGAGGCTGGGGGATCTTTTTTCTGGAGTCGCGTCTAGAAAGAAACATTGCTTACACCTCCCCCCAGCCTCCCTTATGCGTTAGTCGGACATATGACGTGGCAAAATGGTAAACAAATGAACACTGCTATCTTTAAACGAAGGAGAGATCACTATGCCAGAAGTATATAATTGGCACCTAGGACGGAAGATGCTGTATCCGTATGAGGAGCGGCATCCGAAATGGCAATTTGCCTTTGTGTTTAACATCAACCGGTGTTTGGCGTGTCAAACCTGCTCGATGGCGGACAAGTCGACGTGGCTGTTCAGCAAAGGGCAGGAATACATGTGGTGGAACAACGTGGAGACGAAGCCGTACGGCGGGTATCCGCAGTTCTACGACGTGAAGATCACGCAGTTGATCGAGCAGGTCAATCCCGGGGGCCAGGTGTGGAACGTGCGGGTGGGCCGCAAACACCATGCGCCGTATGGGGTGTTCGAAGGGATGACGATCTTTGACGCGGGGGCCAAGATCGGCCAAGCGGCGATCGGCTACATCCCGACGGACCAAGAATGGCGGTTCGTGAACATTTATGAGGACACGGCCACCTCCATGCGGGCGATCGTGGAAGGGATTGACAAGACCGGGTTCACGAAAGAAGAGCCCTGGAAAATGACCGGCAGCAGCTTGCCGGAGCATGAAACGTATTTCTTCTATCTGCAACGGATCTGTAACCACTGCACGTACCCAGGCTGCTTAGCGGCCTGTCCGCGGAAGGCCATCTATAAACGGCCGGAAGACGGGATCGTGTTGATCGACCAGAACCGGTGCCGGGGGTATAAGAAGTGCGTGGAGCAATGCCCGTTTAAGAAGCCGATGTACCGGGGGACGACCCGGGTGTCGGAGAAGTGTATTGCCTGCTATCCGCGGGTGGAGGGCAAAGACCCCTTGACCGGCGGCGAGCCGATGGAGACGCGGTGTATGTCGGCGTGTGTCGGCAAAATCCGGCTGCAAGGCTTGGTGAAGGTGGGGGATGACGGGCTGTGGGCGGAAGATCGGTGGAACCCGTTGTACTATGCCATCCGGGTGGAACAAGTGGCGTTGCCGTTGTATCCGCAATGGGGCACGGAACCCAACGGGTATTATATTCCGCCGCGGCAAGCGCCGCGGGGCTACATCCGGCAGATGTTTGGGCCGGGGGTGGACAACGCGATCGAGAAGTATCTGGTGCCGAGCCGGGAGTTGTTGGCGGTGCTGCAGTTGTGGCGGGCCAGCCAACAGATCATCTTCCGGTATGACGTGATTCCGGGGCCGAAGGTGTTTGAAACCCAAATCCATGGTCGGAAGTTCGAGATGTACAACGACACGGTGTTGGGCTTCAACAAGTCGGGCAAGGAAGCGGTCCGGCAGCAAGTGGAAGAGCCCATCTACATTCGCCCGGCCGAACGGGTGAACTGGCTGTAAGGCACAGACAGGGGCACAGACGGCAGGCCGGGGGCGACATCCGTCGCCCCCGGCTTTTTTTCAAATATTGTCGAATGTAGTTTTAGTGGATTTTGTGCGTAATAGCACATCTGTAAGAGTGCAAAATCACACAGGTATCCAAAGTTATGAAAGAATCAGGTATGATTCCGGGGGTTCAACAGAATACCCAATCAAGCAGGGTGGTTCCTCTGTTATTGCACATCCCATTTTCTCGCTTAAGGGTTACGAAGCAGGGAAAATTTGTATGCATCAGGAGGTCAGCTAAAAGAAAGTCGGCCTAAAAATTGAATAGCATGGAAGAACGTCATAGATCTGAAAGATGTTGATTCGTTGATGACAAGTTTTACGTAAAGAGACATTCCGATGAACATGAAGCTCGGTAAAGATTCCCACGTTAGTACTGACAGCCGAACGTTCTATCGCACCCTCCTGCAAGTCACGAACATTCTTAACTCTCAACGAAACACCGAAGGTTTGTGGAAAGCCATTACCGGACATATTAAAAAGGTGATTCCATGGGAGCGGGCTGGCCTCACTCTCTATCATTCGGATATTGATGCCTTTCGTTTTTATGCCGTGGAAACCAGTATGCCTGTCGTGAAATTAAAGTGTGATGCGGTGATCCCTCGACAAGGGAGTGCCATGGGATGGGTGTATGAACACAAGATGGTGCATGTTCGACCATTTATTCAGAAGCATCAAATGTTTCTGGAAGATGCCTTTTATCTCGATGAAGGCTTGGGTCGGATGATTAACCTCCCCCTCCTGGTAGGGGATCATTGTTTGGGGTCGTTGAATATTGGCAGTGTGGAAGCGGGGGACCCCGATCCTGAAAGTCTCCAATTTCTCCTGCAGGTGGCCACACAAATTGCTTTGGCTATTGATCTTGTTCGTGCTTATGAAGAGATCGACCGGCTTCGAGAGAAATTGGCCAGAGAAAATGCCTACCTCCTGGAAGAAATTAAAATTTCCCACGATTTCGGGGCCATGATCGGCAATAGTCAAAAGTTCAATCATGTCTTAGATCTGGCTCAGAAAGTGTCCCCAACAAATAGTTCCGTCTTGATTACCGGTGAAACCGGCACAGGAAAAGAGTTATTAGCGCGCTTGATTCACGAATTAAGCTCTCGGAATGAGAGTCCCTTCGTGAGAGTCAATTGTGCTGCGCTGCCGTCTGGATTGGTGGAGAGCGAGTTGTTTGGGCATGAAAAAGGAGCCTTTACCGGCGCGGAGCAGTGCCGGCCTGGGAAATTTGAATTAGCCGATGGGGGAACCTTGTTTTTGGATGAAATTGGAGAAATGCCGATTGAGGCTCAGGCGAAACTTCTGCGCGTCCTTCAAGATGGCGTGGTGGAACGGGTGGGAGGTACGCAGGGGAAGGATGTGGATGTCCGAGTCATCGCGGCCACCAATACTGATTTGCAACAGGCCATTGCGAAAGGAAAATTTCGCTCGGATTTATTTTACCGCTTGCATGTGTTCCCCATTGATATCCCTCCTCTCCGTGAGCGTCCTCAGGATATTCCCCTGTTGGTGCGGCATTTTATGGAAAAAAACCGCTTGCAGTTTAGACGTCCATGTCAGGACATCGATCAAGCATCGTTGGACATGCTGGTCCAGTACGAGTGGCCTGGAAATATTCGCGAGTTGAAAAATATTATTGAACGGGCCATGATTCTTTCAAACTCCCCCACGCTGGGGATTGACGAAACGTTGCTGAGGAAACCTGCTTCCGTGGAAGTCCCATTTCCTACTGCCAAATTAAAAGATTTGGAACGCTTGCGTATTGAGCAAGCCCTGGAAACCTGTGAATGGCAAATTGATGGACCGTTAGGGGCTGCGAAACATTTGGGTCTGCATCCCAGCACCTTGAGAAGTCGGTTGAAAAAACTGAATATTCCACGAAAAATTTCAAAGTCCAGGAAAGCCTAATCCTAGAGTGTGCGAGAGAGGCGAATCACGGAGCGTGTATGCCTCAGTGGCGGACCGCAAAGGGGAGCGGTAATCCTCTGTGCTTCTTCTTGGAAGATTCTTGTGATTCCGGTCCTTCCTCGTCATGGGGGAAGACCGGTCTCCGAAAGCCTTGGGAGAGCATTCGATGAACCGGGTGAAGGATTCGGACGTTCCCGGCCAGGATGGCAGTCTGAAGTCTGATCATCCAGGACAGCATGTCGGCATCCTTTTTTATGTCGATGATGATGCGTTTGTACGCTCGAGTGTAGCCAGGCGGCTGATCCGGCGGGGGTATCTGGTTCGAGAGTTTGACTCAGGAGAAGCGGTGGTCGCCTGCCTCCAGGATCAAGCCGCTCGGCCTGATGTCATTCTCTTAGATTATAAAATGCCGGGGATGGATGGGTTGGAGACCTTCCAGGAAATCCGTCACCTTTCCAGTCACACGCCGGTTATCTTGTTCACGGCATATTCCGGCGCATTCAATGTCGAAGAGGTGAAACGACAGGGTCTTTTCGATGTGCTCACCAAGAATGTGGAATTAGACAACATAATTCAAGTGATACAATTGGCCATTGCTCAGAAAAAAGAGCATCCTTCTCCATAGACTTCAAGACGGCTCCCTCCCCCCAACGAAGACGAACTGGTTGCTAACCGACCCGGTGCTTGGGCAGAAGCCCAGGTATTTTTTTGTCATGACCAGGGAAATTCCCGAGAATTGATGTTTCGTGAAACGAATGGGTCGAGGAGAAACGTCTCCTGGCTCGATACTCTCGCTGAACGAGATTGAATTGAAGTACCATATGCCAGCGCATCTCAATCAGGGGGCGACCCATTTTGAACAGGGAGACATCATGATGAAACGAAATTTCATGAATGGCAGGAGGACCCTGATAGGCCTCCTGGCGTTTTGGGGACTGATGGGCTGCGCCTCAGTGGATACCGGGCTCCTCGTGAAAGATGAGAATATTGACGTCGATTGCGCTGTTGGAGATGTGACGGCCCATGAGGCTGTTGTGTGGATGAAAACCAGGGAGGCCCAGTCGTTGGTGATCCAGTATACAGCGGATTCCACTTGGACTGCCTACCTGGAAACGGCAGTCCTGCAGACCAGTGCGACCAGAGATTTCACGGCCCATGCGGTGTTAACAAACTTGCAGCCGGCTACTCGGTACTCGTATCGAGGCACGATCCAGGGAGGTCCTCCAGTCGGGCCATGCCAATTTGTCACAGCGCCTCTTCCAGAAGAAGCCGTTCCGGTCACGTTTGTCATTGGAGGGGACACTCGGCATGGGTATCATCCCTATAAGATGATGCAGACGTTGCAGGAAGAGAAGCCCGATTTTTTTGTCTTTCTCGGGGATACTATCTATTCGGATAAAGAAAAGCCGGCTCACGAGTTGGCGGAATATTGGGCCAAATATAGAGAAAATCGTGATGGCTTTGTGAAACGATTGCTGGCCAATATCCCGGTGTACGTCATGTGGGACGATCATGAGGTGGATAGCGACTTTATCTCGACGCATCCGCGTTTGCCGATTGGGCGCCAGGCCTTTTTTGATTATTGGCCGATTCGCGTGAATGCCCGAGAGCCGGGTCGGCTCTATCGATCATTTCAATGGGGGAAGGGAGTCGAATTCTTTTTGTTGGACACCCGGCAATACCGGAATCCGTCCACGCAAACGATGTTGGGTGAGGCGCAAAAACAATGGTTGTTGCATCAGCTGAAGGCCTCTCAAGCGACGACCAAATTTATTGTATCTTCCGTTCCCTTTTCCGATCCACGCAAAGATAAATGGGGAGAATACCCTCATGAACGTGACGAGATTCTTCAGTTTATTCGAGACCAGGCCATTTCAGGTGTGTTCTTTCTTGCGGGAGATGTCCACCATGGGGCTGTCAGCCGCATGCCGGGTTTTGCCGATATGCAAGAAATGATTTTTGGCCCATTAGCCGCGCATATGAATTATAAAGTTTCGTCGAGTGAGCCACGGTTTGAATTTTTCTACCACCAAACTCCCAATTTTGGAAAAATAACCGTGCATCCTGATCCGGCCCATCCCACGGTTCACATCGAGTGGATTGATGCACATCATCAAGTCATTTACGACGTTCGAATAGAGAATAGTCCATTTCCTTCCCAGCCACAGTGATCGAAAGGAAGATCCATGAAAGCGGTTGCCCGTCTCCGTCCTCTCCCGATTAATCAGGCTGAGGCGTTGCAGGATATAGAAATTTCCACACCGATCGCTGAACCCAAGGACTTGTTGGTGAGAGTCGAGGCGGTTTCCGTCAATCCCGTGGATACCAAGATGCGCCGGCAGAACAGTCCTCCAGACAAAAAGGAGCCGCCGCGGGTCTTAGGATGGGATGCGGCGGGAGTTGTTGAACGTATCGGGTCCGAGGTCGAGCGGTTTCGACCTGGTGATGAGGTGTTTTATGCGGGAAGTCTGATTCGCCCTGGGTGCAATAGCGAATTTCACCTGGTTGATGAACGAATTGCCGCGCATAAACCGAAAACCTGGACGATGGCTCAATCTGCTGCCCTTCCGCTGACCGCCATTACCGCATATGAAGCGTTATTCGATCGAATGGGGATTGCCCAACATGGAAGGGGTGAGAGGGAATCCATTCTGATTATTGGCGGGGCCGGTGGAGTGGGATCTATCGCGATTCAAATCGCCAAATTGGTGAAACTGCATGTTGTGGCCACAGCCTCGCGAGCGGAGTCGGAAGCCTGGTGCAAGAAAATGGGTGCCGATCTGGTGATTGATCATTCCCGGCCCATGGTTCCTCAATTGCAGCAGATGGGGTATCCGACGGTGGAGTATATTCTGAATACCTCATCTACCGAACAGCATTGGATGGCCATGGCCGAGGCCATTAAACCGCAAGGCCGCCTGTGCGGGATTGTGGACACCATGGAGCCGGTGGACCTCAATGTTCTCAAACGAAAAAGCGCGACATTTTCATGGGAGTTTATGTTCACCCGGTCCATGTATCACACCGAAGATTTGGTTCGGCAGCATGAACTGTTGACCCAGGTCGCTGAATGGATTGAACAAGGTCATATCCAGCCCACACTCACCGAAACCCTTTCCCCTATTACCGCAGCCAATCTGCGGCATGCTCATGCCAAACTGGAAGAAGGGCGAATGATTGGCAAATTTGTCCTGACAGGGTGGCCTGCATGACGTAGGCGGTTGGTCCCTCGCTTCTATGGGAATAGCCAATGCCTCAGGGCGTCGATGCCTTGCCACGGACCTGCTCGAATTGCTTGAGGAAAACATGATAGGGTCAGTGGATCAGTGATGGATGATTGCCGATGATGCCGACTCCCTCACCTTCTCCTTCCGCTCATGTTCCTCCGCCCTGGCTGTGTGAGCTCCCCAAGAAAGATCCCTGGTCCACACCTTTTGCCGAATGTCTCTTGAAACATCTGGATGTTCAACCAGGCCATGCCATCTTGGATGTGTGCTGCGGAGATGGTATTCCGGCTTTTTACTTAGCCCACCAGGTGGGATCGGCAGGGCGAGTGGTCGGCGTGGATATGAATCATGCGCAATTGATTCGGTCACGGGCGGTGCAAGGACTCGCGTTTCCTTGGTTGGCCTTTCATCACGGAGATGTTCGGGAGTTGCCACGACATCTGGGGCAATTCGATCGCATCACCGGCAATCTGTCCTTTATGTTTTTTCGTCCAAACCGTCAGGACGCGCTTCGCCAAATCATCCAATTTCTGAAGCCCGGCGGACAACTGGTGCTCACCTTTCCCTCTCAGGGTACGTTTGACTCTCTTTGGCAATGTGTCGATCGAGAAATGCTGACGAGGGGCTTCACGCGAGAACGGGAACGGTTTATGGCGTACCTGGCTGAACGGCCATCTGCCCAAGATGCCCACCGGTGGCTTGAGGCGTGCGGGATGGTGCGGGTGGAAGTAGCGGAATATCCATTAGAGGTCCAGACCAACCCGGGCCATGAATTTCTCTATCATCCGTTATTACGCGGAGGATTTCTGGACGATGTCTACGAATGCTTCGCGGATCAGGAGGTGGCGGAACGGTTCATGGAAGACATCGCGGATGCGGTTCCCGGCTTTCTGCCGCTCTTGGCGAATCGATGCGTGATGGCTGCCTGGTTGCCGGGAAATGAATCGGGGGAAATTGCGCGGCCTCGTGAGTCTCCATGAGCCATCGAAGAACCTGCGAATAAGCCGATAAACCATATTCCCATACCACGGGAGGAATCGCCGATGACGCAAGCAGTGACGCCGGATCGAATCATGCAATTGGGGATGGCCTTTTGGGGATCGAAGGCTTTGCTCAGCGCGGTGGAGTTAGGGGTCTTTTCGGAATTGGCCAAGCGGCCCCAAGATGCCACTACGCTTCAACAACAGCTGGGGCTACACCCCAGAAGCGCCAGGGATTTTTTCGATGCCTTGGTCGCCCTCGGCATGTTGGACCGTCAGAGCGGGGTGTACACCAACACTCCCGAAACCGACTTCTATTTGGATCGCGCCAAGCCAACCTATTTGGGGGGATGGCTGGATATGGTGAATACCCGCCTCTATCCATTTTGGGGGCGTCTGACTGAAGGCTTGAGAACGGGGCATCCACAGAACGAAGTGCGTGAAGGGCACAACTTTTTCGAGGACTTGTACAGTGACCCGCAGCGGCTCAAGACGTTTTTAAGTTCCATGACCGGTCTGAGTATGAGCGCCAGCAAAAAAATCGCCGCGCAATTTCCGTGGGGCCACTATCACACCTTCATCGATGTGGGCTCGGCGCAAGGAGGACTGGCGGTGCAAGTGGCCTTGGCGCATTCGCATCTGACCGGAGGCGGATTTGACTTGCCGGTGACGGGACCGATTTTTCAAGAATATGTCCAGTCTTTTGGTCTGGAGACCCGTCTGAAGTTTTATCCCGGGAATTTTTTTGAAGATCCCTTACCGACAGCTGATGTCCTGTCGATGGGGCACATCCTCCATGATTGGAACTTGGAACAGAAGAAACAGTTAATTGCCAAAGCCTATGAAGCCCTGCCTCGGGGAGGGGCTCTGATCATCTTCGAATCGTTAATCGATGATGAACGGCGGGAGAATGCCTTTGGGTTGCTGATGAGCCTGAATATGTTGATCGAACTGCCTGGCGGGTTCGACTATACCGGGGCGGATTGCACGGAATGGTTGCGCGAGGCGGGGTTTCAAGAAACCCGGGTCGAACATTTAATCGGACCTGACTCCATGGTCGTGGGAATGAAATAACCGGTTGGTCGACACGGTTCAATCTTCGAATGGCCTCACCGCTCCATTTACTGCACTCGGGAAGGAGACCCAGGCGGGATAGACCGTTCTCGTTGATACGACTCGTAGGGTTGTTGTTCCACACAGTTTGATGGGGCCTGGGAAGGGTCGTCCAGGCATCGTTGTGTTTGGTGCTCACGCATCGTCCCATATCCTCGTTCTTGAACCTCATCCCAGGAGCAACGGACCATGCCAAGGCTCCCAATTGTCAACGTCAACAACACGGTCGTGCTGAAAGTCAGATGGTTTTTCCTGTGTCTGGTCATCATCCCTCCCCTAGAAGTGCGATTGGTAGAGTCTATGAAACCTCAATGGATCAGGGAAATACAAGAGCCGGTATGAGCGGGATGGTTGGATGAAGAGAGGGGAACCTCGTTGATGGGGGCACGATGGCTTCCTGTGGTGAGTATTGTACTTCTCGTGGGAATTGGGGGATGGTATGCCATGATTCGAATGCCGAGCGAAAGTTTTCAAGGGCCGATTCCTCCGCTTTCAGCCGATGAACGAGTGCTGGAGCAGGAATTGCGGACGCATGTCTTGATGCTGGCAGGCGAGATTGGGGAGCGGAACGTGGATCAGTACGACAATCTCCAACGAGCGGCTGACTATATTCGAACGCATTTCCAGCAGTCGGGATATACCGTGCAGGCCCAATCCTTTGAGGCAGCCGGGAAGGTGTGTGACAATATCGAAGTGGAAGTTCGTGGGACGACCAAGCCGGAGGCCATCGTTCTGATCGGGGCGCATTATGATTCCGTGAAAGGCAGTCCTGGTGCCAATGACAACGGAAGCGGAGTGGCTGCCGTGTTGGCGTTGGCCCGGAGGTTGGCCCAGGCCAATCCGTCAAAAACTCTGCGATTTGTCGCATTTGTCAATGAAGAACCCCCGTACTTTCAAACCCCGGAAATGGGCAGCTGGGTTTATGCCCGGCGTAGCCGGGAGCGGGGCGAGCAGATCACGCTCATGGTCAGCTTGGAAACCATCGGCTATTACTCGGAGCAACCCGGCAGCCAACAATACCCGCCTCCGTTGGGTCTTCTCTATCCGTCCACCGGAAATTTCGTGGGATTTGTCAGCAATGTGCACAATGGGGCGTGGGTCCGAAACCTGATTGCCAGTTTTCGAAGGCAGGCAGCCTTTCCTTCGGAGGGGACCGCGATATGGGGAGGATTACCTGGTATCGGCTGGTCGGACCATTGGGCATTTTGGGAGGAGGGGTATCCGGCGATCATGGTGACCGACACGGCTCTCTTTCGTGATCCGTACTATCATACGGCTCAGGATACCCCCGAGCATATCCAGTATGAATCCTTCGCGCGGGTTGTCTCGGGCTTGCAGGGTGTCATCCAAGACGTGGCCAATCAGCCGTGAATCAATGAAGAGAGGGAGGTAAGACGATGCGCATATCCATCAACAAATTTGCAGGGCGAGGTTTCGTGTCCATGCGGCGGTGTTCGCTCTTGGTGCTTGTGCTGGCCAGTCTGTCTGCCAGTTGTGCATATCAGCCTTGGAATATCGAGACCTATATTCAAAACCTGGAACGGCCGGAGCGAGATGAATATCAACAGCCGGCGAAGGTGATCGAGGCGCTCAATCTCACACCGGGCATGGTGGTGGCGGATGTGGGGGCAGGCTCAGGATATTTTACGCGCCGGTTTGCCAAGGCCGTGGGAGAAACCGGGAAGGTCCTGGCCATCGACGTGGAGCAGAACATGCTGGACTACAACAAACAGGAATTGGAAAAGCTCGGCATGGCCAACCGGGCGCAATTTGTTTTGGTCAAACCGGAAGACTCTCCACTCTCACCAAACAGTGTCGATCTGGTCTTTCTATGCAACGCGTACCATCATGTCGAACATGGGGTGGGGTATTGGGGCAAGATTCAAGAAGCCCTCAAACCCAACGGCCGGGTGGTGATTGTGGACTACTATCACGATGAACGGTCAGGGCATCTCAGCTTTTCTAAGCATCATCTGGTTCCCAGAGAACGGGTCATTGAAAACATGGAGAAGGCCGGACTTCATTTATCCAAGGAGCACACCTTCCTCTCCAGGCAATATTTTCTAGAATTTAAAGCCAGCTAATTATATGTCCTGCGGAACTATAGTGTTGCCCAATAGCTTAAATATTGAATCATTTGGCAACTTTCTCCAAGAAAATAACCTTTGGAATATCAAAGAGCCACATGCAGCAGTAATGCTTGAGACAATGGGACATAAATGGATCGAGCCAATTCCTCTAGCCGCCTTAGCCGTCGCTCTTTGTGAACGAAGGAATACGAACCAAGCAGAGGTAGATTTGAAAGATTTTAAGGGAGCTCAACACCCAAGTTATTTCGAGAGAATGGGATTTTTTAAATTATTGAATCAAAAATCTCCTATATCCCCTGGAGACCATCATGATCCGTCAGGTCGTTTTATCGAGTTGACAGTCTTTAACTCCTTGAAGGAAGTCGACAGTTTAATTAAACAAGCTTCCCGTCTTTTGGGGGTTGATAATTTCATTGCACCTTTTTTGACTCGCGCGTTGGAAGAGGCAATGCGTAATGCTGTCCAACATGCAGGAGAAAACCCTTTTAGGCTGGTGGTTGCACAAAGATACCCTCGCCCTCCTGCCCGTATTCAGCTAGCAATCGTTGATTCTGGAATTGGGATAAGGGCTTCCTTGTTTGATAAATCCGAATCTGTTAAGGGCAACGCAAAAAGGGCGCTTAAGCTATGCATTCAGCCAGGAATATCTGGAAAGCGAGGAAAAGTAACGGGAAATGATTTCGAGAAAAATCAGGGATTTGGGCTGCATTTACTCAATGGAATTGTCCGTGAGACATATGGAAAGTTTGTTTTGGCCACGGAGAATTTTCTTCGCTTTCAAGATGGAATACACGAAAAGTTTTTTGAAATTCAACCAATTAAGGGGACGGTTCTTGGCATTGAACTTTTTGAGGATTACTTACATGATTTAGATTTCTTTGAATTGCAAAATCGACTAGTTCGCGAGGTTCCTTGGTAAAAGTGTCTACATAGCTGCATTCAATGCGATGTCACCATAGGTAGGCCTTGCTGTTTCCATCCTGACATGTGGCGGTCTAGATAGGCCACGTTGGTATAGCCCATGGTCCAGAGGGCGAACTTCCCTATCCAGGCTCGTGGTCCATGCTCACAGTAGAGAATAATTGGGTCGGATAGACCGGCCTTCATCTCCTGGTGACGCCTCCACATCATTGGAAACGGGATATGTATGGCACCGGGCACATGCCCGGATTGATATTCGCTTCGGGTACGAACGTCCACGATCATCGGAGCGGTCTGGGTTTCAATTAATCGATGCAGGTGTTCGGGAGTCATCCTGTTCAGTCCTTACTCTCGTTTACAGTCAAACGGTAAATGCATGAATGGGGGATGGCCATGTCTCGAAATCTGAAGCAGGAGTTCCAGCATACCGGTTTTCCCTGGTGGTTTCTATGTAGATAGTTCCTCGCCAGCGCCTAGTCGCTTTCAATTTGGGTGGAGCTATGTCACAGATTTTCTTGTCCTCACCGTGGGGTTGATTGTCTGGCCGATTCTTTTCCAGCGGTGGTATGATGCTCGATTATCTTTTCTCACTTGGGAGGCCGGGCAACCATGGATATCAATGTCTTTCGCCAGATGGTGGCGAATAAGCCGGATGGATTTTTGGGCCGGTATGGGCTTGGGGATAAATTGCTTCAGTTGGGCGGCAGTTTGGAGGAGGCGGTGGAGCATTTGAGGGTGGCCGTCACACTCGATCCGGTGCATGTAGCTTCTCATTTTGCTCTCGGGAAAGCGTTGGCTGCCTTGAAGCAGAAGGAAGAAGCCAAGTTGGTGTTGCAGGCCGGCATTGAGGCTGCGGTCTCCGGACGCTCCAATGGTGGTGGGGATCTGGTTCCTGAAATGCGGGCGCTGATCCAGACGCTTGGCTGATGAATGGGTACGCGGTAGGCATGGCGTTCCTTCATGTGGTAAAGAAGGAGCCAACCATTCTACGTGATGCCTGAAAAATCTCTTTGAGAGTTTGTTGTTGGAATGATTATTCATATTCATGGTGAGGTGTATTCATGAGAATCCCGAGTTTATTCATGGTGTGTAGAGCGGCAGTTTATTTGGTCACGGGGTCTGTGCTCTTGGGTGTTTGGGGAGCGCCCCAGGTCTTTGCACAGGGGGACGCAGCCTCTGGTGGGACGATGACACGGGCCAGTAAAGGCTTCGATGAGAGCAAGGTCAAGGCGGATCCCATCTGTGATTCGAGTAAGCGCCCGCAAATTTCAAAAGTGGAACCGGATGATCTGAAAGTCGGCGATACGGTCGTGATTACTGGAAAAGATTTCGGAAGAAAAGCGGAATGTTTCCATGGAGTCAGCTTTGGAGCGGAACCCGCCAAAGTGTTCAGCTATATCGATGATGGCCGGGCCGAAGCCACCGTTCCGGAATTCGCTCCAGCTGGCCTCACGTTTTTGAATGTGGTGACCAGCGGCGGGACAGCCCGTAAAGGGGTGTTGATTCAGGGTAGCAAGTAACCTCGGCGCCTTGTTGATGGCTCTGCTTCTCAACCCTGGTGGCGGCCCTGGTTCGGTCCATCTTCCAGTGAACTCCCTGTTCATCTGGTGAGGGACAGATAGTGGAGGGGCTTTGTCTCTTCTGCCTATGCTGGGGCACCTATTGTGGTTGGTTCTGTCACCCCTCGATCATCGCACGGAAGTCCTCTTGAAAAGGATGCTGGTGAGAGTCAGCATGATTCCCCCACTTTTCAATCTCCCATTTTTTCGTTGAGGCTTCCCTTTCGCCCTGGATGGAACGGCGGTCTTCGTCCCCTCTTTGTCGATGTCCCTTCTCAGTTGGGCTGTCTCGCTCCAGGCCCCTCTCCTTTTCAATCCGCGAAATGGTAAAATACCCTTACTAAAAAAGGCTCATTTTGGGTGTGAGCACGACCGAAAACGTTTCTATCTTTGCAGCACGAAAGTTGATGAAGGGATCCATGCGAAAATACCTCCTCACAGGTCTGTTAGTGGTCGGTTTGGTGGTGGGTGTGCGGTATTTTTGGGTGAATGGGGTGGGCAGTACGCCGATTGCCTATCGAACCGCGACGATTGAGAAAGGCTCCATTCTCGCGTCGGTGGGTGCCACCGGGACGATCAACCCGGTGACGTCGGTGCAAATCGGAGCTCAGGTTACCGGTAAAATCATCAGTTTGCATGCGGATTTTAATTCCGTGGTCAAAGCCGGGGATATTATCGCCCGCATCGATCCTTCCCTCTTTCAGACGAAACGTGACCAGGCAGCTGCGAATCTCATCAACACGAAAGCCATGTGGAGTAAGGCCAGGGCGGATCTTGCGCAACGAAAACGGGAACTCGATCGGACCCGTCAGCTGTTTTCGAGAGACTTGGTCTCGCAAAATGAGTTGGATGTGGCCATGACTGCGTATGAGGGGGCTGAGGCCCAACGTGAAGTGGCGGCCGCGCAAATCAAACAGGCGCAGGCGCTCTTGGATACAGCCAATTTGGATTTGAAATATACGGTTATTCGTTCCCCGGTGGACGGTATTGTAATCGCCCGGAATGTGGAGGTGGGACAAACCGTGACATCCGGGTTTACGACACCTGATTTATTTCTTATTGCCTTGGACCTCACCAAAATGCAGGTGGATGCCAATGTCAGTGAAGCTGATATCGGAGGAATCCGGGAAGGGCAGGAGGCGACGTTTTCCGTGGATGCCTATCCGAATGTCGTCTTTCACGGACTGGTCCGGCAAATTCGGAATGCACCGATTATTGTGCAAAACGTGGTGACCTATGATGTGGTGCTGGAAGTCGACAATGCCGATATGCGGTTAAAGCCTGGCATGACGGCCAATGTCTCCATCACGGTGGCGCATCAGGATGAGGTCTTGATGGTTCCTAATGCGGCGTTTCGATTTTCCCCTGAGAAAGCAGGAGGCCAGAAAGTTCAAGGGAAGCCTCCAAAGGGAGAATCTTCACTCGGGCAATCCAGTGGGCCGCATTCCGGTTCCGGCAAGACAGGGCAGGCTGCCGAAAAAACCGTGTGGAAGATGAGTGTGGGGGGAGATCCCGTGGCGGTAGCCATCCGGTCTGGCATTACCGATGGGCAGGTCACCGAAATCCGGGAAGGCGACCTTCATCCTGGGGATACAGTCATTGTGGGGATCATTTCTCCCCAAGAGGGGCGAAAGGGAGGTAAACTGCCGCCGGGATTCGGTCCCAGCCAACAACGCACTAGCCCGCGGGAAAAAGGGATCTAGCCTGCCTATGAGTTCCCTGATCGTCTGCGAACAGATATGGAAAACCTACCGTTTGGGAGATATCGACGTACATGCGCTTCGTGGGGTGAATTTGAATATTGAGGCCGGAGAGTTTGTGGCCATCATGGGATCTTCCGGATCGGGCAAATCCACCCTCATGAATATCTTAGGATGTTTGGATGTGCCCACCAGTGGCGCCTATTGGTTGAACGGGCAGGATGTTGCTACCGCCAAGCCGGAGGAATTAGCCGAAATTCGCAGCCGAACGATTGGGTTTGTGTTTCAAAATTTCAGTCTGATATCGAAGACCAGCGCGTTGGAAAATGTCCAGTTGCCGTTGTTTTATCAAGGGGTGTCACTCAAGGAACAACGGGCTCGGGCGGAGGCCGCGCTTGCCCGTGTGGGGTTGGCCCATCGGGAACACCATTATCCCGCGCAACTATCCGGTGGACAGCAGCAGCGGGTCGCCATTGCCAGAGCCTTGGTTTCGCAGCCATCGGTCATCTTGGCCGATGAACCCACCGGGAATCTCGATACGGAATCCAGTCTGGAAATTATGGGGATCTTCCAGCAGTTGAACCGGGAAGACGGGTTGACGGTCTTGGTGGTCACCCATGAACATGATATTGCGGCCTATGCTGCCCGTCAGATTGTGATGAAGGATGGGGGCATCATTCGGGATCATGCCACCGAACCCACGAATCCGGCCATCTCTTCTCATTTCGTATGAGTAGCTTTCTGTTTATGACGGTGCTCACGGCGTTTCGGTTCCTAAACCGGAATCGGATGCGGTCGGTCCTCACCACGATTGGGATCATTATTGGCGTGGGGTCGGTGATCGCCATGGTCAGTATTGGAGAGGGAGCGAAATCCGTGATTCAATCGCAAGTCGCCAGTATGGGGACTAATATGATCCTGATCTTGCCCGGGGCCACGAGCGTCGGGGGCGTTCGGGGGGGACAAGGAGGAGCCGTGACCTTGACGGTTTCGGATGCCGTTGACCTGAAAAAGAAATTGGCGGTTTTGCGGGAGACGGGATGGGCCAAGCGGGATGTTATGCAAGTGGTTTACGGCAATCAAAATTGGAATGTCCCGGTGAATGGGATTTCTCCCTCATATTTACGGATTCGTGATTGGTCGTTTACCAGCGGGGGGCCGTTTACCGAGGCGGAGATGGAAGCCACCAGCCGGGTGGCGTTAATCGGCCAAACCGTGGTCGATAATCTGTTCACGGAAGGGGAAGATCCACTGGGAAAAATGATCCGGATTAAAAATGTGCCGTTTCAGATCATTGGCATCCTCGCTCCCAAAGGCCAATCGCCGAACGGCAACGATCAGGACGATATTATTTTTATTCCTTTTACCACGGCGGAGCGAAAAGTGGTGGGGACGCAGTTTCTGGGGACGGTGGGGGCTCTCTTCGCTTCCACTGAACGGACCGAAGATTTACCGGAAGCGGTGGAAGACATTCGACGGATTTTGCGGGAACGCCACCGGCTCCGGCCCGAGCAACCGGATGATTTTACCCTTCGGACTCAAGTGGATATTGGCCGTGTGCAAGAAGGGACCGGCGAAACTCTTACGATCATGATGTTTTCGGTGGCCTCGATCTCATTATTGGTTGGCGGTATCGGCATCATGAATATTCTGTTGGTGTCCGTGACTGAACGGACCCGAGAGATCGGGATTCGGATGGCCATTGGGGCCAAGCGCCAACATATCCTCGTGCAGTTTCTGGCCGAAGCCATTATTCTCAGTATGGCCGGGGGAATGTTAGGGGTGGTCTTTGGCATTGCCGGGGCGAGGGCCACGACGCTGATCGCCGGGTGGCCGACCATTATTTCCATTCAGGCGATTCTTGTCGCGTTTTTATTTTCAGTCGCGGTCGGGTTGATTTTCGGGATGTATCCGGCCAATAAAGCGTCGCGGCTTAATCCTATCGACGCGCTTCGGTACGAATAACCGGGCTCGTCGGTTCGACGCCTGCCTTCCGGGATATTTTCTTTTTTTGTTTCAATTCGAGGTCAAAGCGCGTTTAACTGTGTTGCCACAGCGTGAGGACTGCCGGTTGCGATCGTGGACGCAACGGGCGGGTGTGAATGAATTGTCCTTGGCAGACGAGGCCCGTGGCTTCTACCAGATGATGGGCGACTTTGGCCTCTTCGAGGCTGTGGTTGATCATGACGAACGTTCCGCCAAAGACCAGATTATTGGCGGCGCGGGAGAGGAGGGTCGAGGGATCGAACAGGCTCAACGGCAGCCTCCACGCTAAGAGGGGTTTTGGCGTGACAAAGGGAAACCATGCGGAGATGATTTGAGCGGTTTGATGATGGGTTCGGTAGTCTGCCACCACATAGTCGGTATGAGGCAGATCTTGAATATGGCCACGAGCATAGTCGAAGCGGCTTCGGCCGTTGCAATACAGCCGATGGCCATCCACTTCCACGCCTGTGAGCTGGCAGGGTTGGAAAAACGTATACAAGGCGGCCGCATAGGCGAAATTGGCGCTTCCCAGGTCGCACATCTGTTGACCGCCCGGGATACTCCACTGCAAATCGTGCTTGGCGCGGTCCAACAGATCCAGATATCCATAATTGAGAAAAGCTGTCTCTGGCGGAAAGGTCTCCTCAAAGCGTTGCTGATAGGTATCAGCGAGTTCATCGACTCGCTGGAGTTGGCTAGGAGATAGTTTTCGAAGCGTTCCGGTTGAGCGTTCCCGGAACGTTCCCCGGGACCAGCGTAGCGCTTGAGAAGCCTCATACCACACGCGGTGGTAGCCAGAACGAAGTCGATCGGTGAAGGAGACGTGATGGGGGGAAGACGGTCGTATACGCAATGAGGATCTCCTGAAGGGTGGAGGGTTCAAGGTGAAATAGGAGGCCTGTCTATAGATGAATGTTGTGCCTTCTCTCTTGTCGGAAGGTTGGAGATCCCTCTTAATGGCTGATCTATGCTAGTATTGAATCTTCATTCTTTACTCGGCTTTTCAAATTTTTTTCATGGAGGTAGGGCATGATTCACGAGGTCGCAGGAGACATTTTACTCAGTCAGGCGGCAGTGGTCGCTCATGGAGTGGCGCCCAATGATAACTTTGGCAATGGCTTGGCTTTGGCTTTGCGTGAACGATGGCCGGCGATGGTCAAGGACTTTCGGCATTACTGCCAAGTTTCACATCCCAAGCCCGGAGAAGTCTGGAGTTGGGCCGGTGCGGGAAGTGTGCGCATCGTCAATTTGCTCACCCAAGAGCCCGCTCCCACCCATGGGTCCAAACCGGGGAAAGCGACTATCGAATATGTGAATCATTGTTTGAAAGCTCTTCGTAAAACGATTGAATCTGAACAGATGGCAAGCGTGGCGTTGCCCAGATTGGCCACCGGGGTGGGAGGGTTGGATTGGAAGGACGTCAAGCCGTTACTGGAAAAACATTTAGGCGATTTGTCGATTCCGATTTATGTCTATTCCACCTATAAGCCTGGAGTGCAAGCGAAGGAAGGGGCATAACCGGATTTTTTCCTTACCGAAAGACCAGAATGGGAAATGCAGAATGGTGTATGACGGTGTGGGAGACGCTTCCTAAGACGAATCGTGTGAGGGCCGAAGGGTGATGGATGCCCAGCATAATGGCATCCGGTTCTAATAATTTGGATTCTTCCAAAATGGTTTGAGCCGGATCACCCAAGCTTACTAGGGGTGTGATGGGGTAGGAGGCCGTCTGTACCTGACTCACGGCCCGGTCTAAAAATTCTTCGGCGCTTTTCAGGGCGTGCTCGACTTTTTCTTCCGAGGCCGAGGCGCCCCCCCGCAGGAGGGAACGAGGGATGGGGACGATAGTCAGGATGGTGATCTTGGCAGCGTGGGGGAACGGGTGTTTTTTCAGAAATCGGGCGACCCGTCCGACATCCTCCTCGCTTTGAATGGCCACCAAGAGATGGTGGAGTGTACCCACCGGTTTGTTCACGACGAGTACGGCACAGTGGGCGTGGGTCAAGACTCGTTGTGAGACGCTGCCTAGCAAAAATTCCCGAACTTGTCCTTTCCCTCTGGCTCCCATCAAGATGATATCAATCCCTTCTTCCTGTGCCACGGACATAATCAAGTCGGCTGGGGTGCCTTCTTCCATGCGCGTGGTTGGAGAAAATGGTGATGAGGAGAGCTGTGACAGGGTGCGGCTTAAAATTTGTTCCCCTTCTTGTTGGAGAGCCTTGTGGGCCATGCCAGTCATGTCGTGGGCGATTTCCGGTCCTAGCATGGAAAACGTTAGTCGTGGCAGATCCACGACATGTAAAATGGTCACATGCGACACCGAGGCCAAGGCGGCCACTGCTTCTGTCGCGAAGGCGGATTGTTCGGAACCGTCAACAGCCAATAAGACACGCATCGCACATTTCCTTTTTTAGAGAAGAAAAATCATCATTCCATGCTTCCGGGTGTTTCATCGTCGTCCCGGGATATTTCTGTCGTCATTCAGAGGAGATCTACATTATAAGGTAAGTGTTGGTCTGGGCCAATCACTGATCATCCCTGCGGAAGAAGTGAGAACATCCGAATTGGTCAGAGTGTGAACATATCGGAAATGGCGCGGGACAGGCGAGATTGGGGATCCTGACGAAAAATTTTCCTGAGCATGTCATAGAGGCACGGATGATGTTGGTGCATTTTTTCGGGATGTTCGAAGAAATATTCAGCTGCCACCGCAAAAAACTCCGCTTCATTGGTGAGTCCATAGGGGTTGATATCGGAATGTCCCTGGCGAATATTTTCCATTTCCCTTCGCACCAGTTCCAGCCATGGTTTAATGGCCCTGGCAGGAAGGGCAACCTCAGGGATCCCATCCACTACCCCATCCGATTTGTCCAACAAATGCGTAAATTCATGGATGCCCACATTGTGCCGGTCTTGGGGTTGGCGGAATCCTTGCAGCAGTTCGGGTTTTGATAAAATCATCATGCGGGTCATGGCACCCGACCCGACCATGCCGAGAATGGAGGCATCTGCTCTGTGTTCGGTTTGATAGTGATCATTGAAGGAGTGAGGATAAATTAAAATTTCCCTGATTTGGTCCCACTCCCACCCTGGAAAACCAAAAATAGGAATAATCGCACTCGCGGCCACCAAAAGTTTTACGGTGTCGTCAATGGTCGTCCTGATACCCGTGATCCGTTTTTCCTGAAGAAAAATATGCACTTCTTCACGAAAGCGTTGCTGCTCAGCGGGATTGAGGGTTTGGTAAAACGGGACTTCTTGTTCGAGGATTTTCCGCCACTGATCGGGGAATGGGGCTTGGCGGATGGCGGCTCGTTGCCGAAGCCGACGAGTTAGGAAATAATAGAATCCCAAACCCCCTGGCAGGATCAAGGCGAGCCGTGTGGCCCAATCAATCGTGGACGGACGGAGGGGCAGGGAGACCGCCAAGGCGAGAATGCCTATGACCGCACTCAGGACGCCTGATAATATCCGAGTCAGATGTTCCTGGCGAATCCGAGCGTTGGCTGCTGAAGGAGCAGAGATGGCTTCGTGTTTCATCCTTGGATGCCTGGCGGAGGTTGGGAAGGATTGAATGGACAAGCCCCCTTGCAGATTAGCTTATCAGAAGGGGCAGGAGAAGGGGGTAGAAGGGGTCAAGAAGGGGAAATGAGCTGAATGTTGTTGCGAACGGTGTTGGGGACATGGAGTCTTCTCTTGTTGGGATGGTGGGTGTTGAGCGGGATCGTTCAAAATGGTCAGGCTTGGAGTCAGGAAACGATCGGGCTGACCGCTCGGCAAGTGGTGGAGCAATGGCTGGAATCCTATCCTCAACATTTGAATCGTGCTGTGGCCTTAACGACATCCAGCTTTCGGGAAGGGATGTCTCAGGAGGAATGGGTGGCCACCCGCGGGTTATTCCTGAAGGGGTTAGGTCTGAAATATGTACGTGCCAAAGTAGTGAATGAGGAGTTTGGCGGGCATGAAGCCCATGTGATGGTCCAGGCCCATATTGTGACCATGATGGGTGATCAGCCACAGGACGAACTATATATTTTGGTGGCAAATCCTGGTGGCGGTTGGTTGATTGATCAGGTGGAAGTCTATACGGAATCCTTCAACCGGGTTCCTTGATCGGTGCGGCTCAATGGCCACAGGTGCTTCTTGCCAGTGTCTAAGATCATGGGTTTTCTCCGGCAAGGTCTTATGAGGTGCGGACGGCCAATTTTTTCCTTTTAGCTTTTCACGTATAATTCCGGCGCAGGGCTTATAAGGGGTTCCCTTCGATGGGGTTTTCACTTTCGTGTCATCCATCTGAATGAAAGATCGTCGGCCGTCTCCCTCCCACTTGGGCGGAACGATTAAACGTCTTCCGCACGAATTACCGTTCCGGCTTCATATTCTCTCACCCGGCCAAATGGTGGTATTTGCCGGGGCCTTGGCCATACTTTTGGGAACGGCTCTTCTCCTGCTCCCTTGGTCGACGGTTCCTACCAAATCCCTCACTTTAATCGATGCGCTGTTCACCGCAACTTCGGCCGTGTGTGTGACCGGACTCATTGTGGCTGACACGGCGGCGGATTTTACCGTGCTGGGACATGCCATCATCCTCGTATTGATTCAAATCGGGGGACTTGGGTATGCGACGTTGGTCACCATGCTGCTTCTCACCATTGGCAAGCAAATAGGCTTGAGAGATCGAATAATGATGGCTGAGGCTTTAAGCGCGCTCAATCTCGAGGGGCTGGTTCGCTATGTGAAAACGATTGTGCTGTGGACCTTTACGCTGGAATTGATTGGAGCCGTGATCTTAAGTGTGAGATTCGTTCAAGAGTATTCCGTCGGGCAGGCGCTTTATCATGGAGTGTTTCAAGCGATCAGCGCGTTTAATAATGCCGGATTCTCTTCATTCTCCACGAATTTGATGGCCTACCAGTCTGATTGGACTGTGAATCTGGTTGTCGTTCTGTTACTGATTTTAGGAGGGCTGGGATTTATCGTGCTGATAGACGTCTCGCAAATGTTTCGAGGCGAACGATTTCGCTTGCATACGCATTCTAAATTGGTGTTGTGGGTCACCGGGCTTTTGATTGTGGGGGGAGGCTGCAGTGTCTTACTCCTTGAGTGGCGTAATCCTCAGACCCTGGGAGACTTAGGCTGGTCAGACAAAATCTTGACTGGATTTTTTCATGCAATTTCAGCGCGAACCGCTGGATTCAATACGCTTGATATGAGCCATCTGACCAATGCCTCTTTGTATCTGCTGATTATTCTCATGTTCATTGGTGGATCTCCGGGAGGGACGGCCGGAGGCATCAAAACCACGACATTCGGGATTATCGGAATTTTTGTCTGGACGACGCTCCGACACCGAGAGGATGTGGAGTGTTTTTGGCGGCGGGCGCCGATGGTTATTGTTCATCGGGCTTTGTCATTGGCGATTCTCTCGATGGTGCTGCTGACCTTTTTTACCCTGATTCTGAGTATGCTGGAGTCCCATCACTTCCTTTCCCTCATGTTTGAAGTCGCCTCGGCCCTTGGCACGACCGGCTATTCCGTGGGGGAAGGCGGTGTCTTGAGTCTTTCCGCCTCCTTTTCGACATTGGGGAAACTGATCATTATCTTTTGTATGTTTATTGGACGATTTGGACCTCTGCTGGTGGGACTCGGTTCTTTTCGGGATCGTGATGCCAGAATGTACCGATTCCCCGAATCAAAAATATCGATTTGCTAAGGAGCCGGCCTCAGGGTTCTTCACGACTTGTTGCCGAACAGATTTGTAGAACATGGGAGCTGACCCCAGCTTTGGGCGTTCTTTAAACGCACCGCTTGGCAAAAGAAGGAAGAGCGATTGACCACTCGAATCAATTAACCGGTCTGGGATTACTCTTCTCCACTCAATCCCAACCCAATCCAGGCACGTAATAGATCATGACGGGTAATGGATCTCACCACATTGCCTCCATTCAGAACGGGTAAGACCAATAAATGATTTTTGTTCATAATTTTCGACGATTCCACGAGGGATGTGGAGTCCTTCACCGAAATATGCTCATGATTCATAATGTCTTTCGCGGTCAGGTGGTGAAGGTCATTCCCGGATTCAAGAACCTCTAAGAGATCACGTTCACTGATAAATCCCATAAAGTCACCATGTTCGCTTACCACCGGTCCACCGGACGTATGGGTAGATACCAATTCAACTGCTACAGACAGTGCTTCCTGGTCGGGATAAAATTTCAGCGAATTGGTGGCGACAATTTCTCCCACAGTTTTGAACCCTTCTTCTGGGACACCTGGTATGCTCATCTTGGCACCTCCTTGGAAAAACGGATCCTGGTTGAATAGCCCTGAACATTCGAATATATCTATGAAAACGCCTGTTTGGTATTGAGATCCTTTGGGTTCAGTGCGTGTTGTCTGGATGGTCCTTGCGGCCCTGGTACATGAAAAACAGAGGATAAGGGTTGGGTTCCTTGGCAAGTTTGAGGGATGGGAGCCCAACGATGAAGCACGCCATGCAGTGTATTCTCGTCAAACGGTTTTTCCAGCACGGTCAAGGCTCCTGCTTGTAGCGCCCATTGCTGGATTTGGTCACTCAAATTGCCGGTCATCAAGACTGCGGGGGGAGATGTGCCATCATTAACCGAAAGTTGTTCTAATAATTCACAGCCATTGAGATATGGCATATGAAAATCAGTAATGATAAATCCAATGGACGATGTTCGAATGATCTCTAAGGCGGTTTTTCCATTATTGGCTTCTAGACAGTCATACCCCCAATCTTCCAGTCGTAATCGAAGGATGTCCCGACAGATGACTTCGTCATCAACAATTAGAATGGGCAGGGATGCGGGTGGTGCGAATATTTCTGTCCGTGGTCGATTTTTGAGTGAGCCCATCATGTTCCTCCTGATACCCCAGAAGTGTTGGGGCTTGAAAACGTCTCGGTTGTTTTCTTCCTCGGAAATGGTCCACGTCTCATTTGCGGCCTCTTTCTTTCAATAAGTGCAACTGGTATGCCTTTGTATCTATGAACAATTGTTGGGAGATTGCTCAATGAATTTGCCATGTTCTCTTTTATACCTTAGAGGGGAAGTTTCATTATTCTCAATGAATGAGCGGAAAAGCACAGCAGAGTCTGATCGAATTGGCACGGAACCGTTTGGGCGGACCGTTAGTCGAGGAGAATGAGTGTGGAAAGGCTACGAAACATATTGAGTATGGCGAATGTTGATGGGAATGAGGGGCAGGCTAGGGTCCAATGGCAAGGGTAGGACATTACTCGAGAGGGATGAGAATTTCCAGACCACCCATGACATCATTCATTTTGAAGTCGTGTTTAGGACTCTCTTTGTGAGAATTGTGACAATTAACACAAGCTCGACTCACCGCTCGATCCGGATAGATGGCTTGGTAATATAGTTGATTGTCGATGCGAATTTCCTGTTCGGCGACTTCCCCGTAGGTCATAACCTTTTCCAAGGCTTTTCGTTCTCGTTCATTTGTTGGAGTATTTTCCTGATTTAACGGCCACAGGCTTACCAGGCGATACCGAAAGGGTTTTCCGCGAACCTGTAGTCCGCGTGAAGCTTCTTTAAAGAATTGTGCAGGCAAGGGGAGGGTCCGTTCTTCCCGCCAGTTTTCCGTCGCGTTTACGAGGAGCATGGCTTCCATGCGCTCCACGACATGTTGGGTATAAAAAGTACGATCCGCCTGGAGTACGGCATGTAAATAGTCCGCGACCGCTCTAATGGGAATTCCCATTTTGGGAGAAAGGTTCTTGCCTATACCAATGCCGATGGCCAAGGCCAGAGAAATCGCTATAAAAAGAAAAAGGGAGGATTTGAGGGTCATGGAAGTATGTTCTTAGGTGGACGGAGTTGATCTTACCAAACGTCAAAAGTTGTTTTCGATCGAATTGAGAGAAAATATAGCAGGAGAAGACTAAAGGCTCCTACTAATTTTTCGGATTTGTCGAAGCAGGGAGCCTGAGGACCGGCCTAAGGCAAGAAAAAAGCCGGCAAGGAAAGTGAAATCGATGAATTTGGAAATTAATCCAAACCCATACGATTCATCAATTGAATGACAATGATAGTTAAGATGCTAATGAGGGGAACGTGTTCCATCTTAAAACCTTGCAAGGACAGCCCATGTGACTAATAAGATAAGTGTGAAGGCTTCCATTTGATTTGGCTTTCTTTTGTTCCTCTAAGGGTAAATTGCTTGATTGCGAGTTCTATCTCAGTAAATTAGCAACGGATATGCCAAATAGAACTTGATAGGGTAATTCATTGAAAAGCTTTTAGAATCAATTATTTATATTTAAGCGTTGGATGAGAGATCGATAATCGATTTCTTACAATGTGCGATTGCAAGCGTGGCGCAATGTGCGAAACCGCTCAATTTTTGATCTTTAATTTCTGATTTAACCGTTGGGAAGGATTGTAGAAATTAAAGGTCGAATAATGGAGTGACTAAGTATGCAACCTGCTATTTTTAGAGGGGAACGGTTCGGGAAAGGAGAAATGAAGAAGTTGGAGCCATTAACGTCAGCTCCTTCGTAATTCTGCCAATACATTCAATATGTCGGTTGGCTTTGGCGGACAACCAGGGATTCGAATGTCAACCTGCACGTGCCGATCAACCGGACCAGTGACGGAATAGCTATCCCTAAACACTCCACAATTAATAGCGCAGTCACCTAAGGCAATCACAAGCTTTGGATCTGGTGTTGTCTTAAAAACATCTTTAAGCGCGCTTTCCATATTCACGGTGACGGGACCGGTGACGACCAGCGCGTCAGCGTGACGGGGGGAGGCGGCAATATGCACTCCGAAGCGTTCGATATCATACACGGCATTCGTAAGGGCGTTCATTTCCATTTCGCAGGCGTTGCACGAACCGGTATCCACTTCTCGGATGGTTAGAGACTTTCGAAATGGCTTGGCCTTCCGTTTGGCTTCAGCCGTACATTGGACTGGTGGGGCATTATCAGAATCGCTCGTGTATTGCCCCGTAACAGTCGCCGTCTTCAGGCTTTTCTTGATCATTTTAAACATGGTAGCCAACCTCCAGGGGAAGGAAAATACTTAACCAGTGTGCTTCGACATGTCTCACAAATCATTACCTGCATAGGAAAGATTAAAGCTTTTATTGATAAGGGGAAAATCTGGAATGATGTTTCCCATGACGGCTTGTTGAATAATCGGCCAATTCACAAACGAGGGATCACGGATTTTGCATCGATGAATGCGCCCATCTTCCCCGGCCATGACAAAATACAAAATTTCTCCGCGCCACCCTTCAACCCCCGAGAGAGCCCAGTCACCTGGTTGCGGCATCGTAGTCGGTTCCACCCTAATGGGGCCGGGACGGATATCCGACTGGATTTGCCGAATCAGTCGCATGGATTCATGGATCTCATCAATCCGCACCTGCATCCGTGCCCGCACGTCGCCCTCTTGATACCGAGGCACTTTGACAGGGAGTAAATTATAGGCGGCAAAGGGACGATCGAACCGCAAATCTCGGTCCATTCCAGAAGCCCGGGCGACATACCCTAGCGCCGCATGGTCCCATGCCGTCCTGACCTTCAACAGTCCCGTGGTCTCCAATCGATCCTTTAATGATGCATTGACCGCAAGAATTTTTTCGAGCTCAGTGAAATCTGGTTGGATCGTATCTAATTCGCCAATTAATTGGGAAAATTGTTGGGGGGCGAGGTCGACCTGCATTCCCCCTACGTCGATGATTCCCCGAAGAAATCGAGAGCCGGTCAATTGGTCGTTGAGCTGCATTATCCGTTCTTTCATTCGACCGCAATGGGCATGGGCCAACGTAAAGGCCACATCGTTACAGATGGCACCCACGTCACCGAGATGGTTGTGTAATCGTTCCAGCTCAAGAAATACGCATCGGAGATATTTGGCTCGAAGCGGCACCTCCAAACCCAGAAGGGTTTCAACAGCTTCACAATAGGCCAAGGCATGTCCAACTGTGGTATCGCCGGAAATGCGTTCGGCAAGTGGCACTCCCGCAGTCAGAAGCTTCTGCTCAAACAATTTCTCGACACCCCGATGTTTCCAAAAATGTCGAACCTCAAGCTGCATCACGGGTTCCCCGGCCACAGAGAAACGAAAATGCCCAGGTTCAATAACCCCAGCATGAATGGGGCCGACGGCGACTTCGAACACGCCCTCACCTTCGATTCGATTGAAAGAATATTCCCCCTGTTCTCGTGTCAAAACAGAATTCCAAGCATAGGTCTTTCTCAGTGGGTGTGTGCCTTTGGGCCAATGTTCATGGCGAACCAACCGGCGAAGATCGGGGTGCCCCTGCGCGATGAGTCCGAACATGTCTCGAATTTCACGCTCATACCACTGTGCGGCGTGAATGACCGGAGTGATGGATGGAAAGACGCGTTCCTCGCCACCGAGGTCGATGGTCAATACCATCCACTCTTGATAGCCACGAAGCGTAAACAAATACAACAGTTCATATCGATCCTCACATGGACGATGATCTACGGCCCACAACAGAGACAATGTTCCATGCATCGCTTTGTCCTGATGAATGTACCGTGCCATCATCGAAAGATCTTCTTTGGCCACGTTGGCTACGGGAATGCCATGGCAATGTCGGACATTGAGAACCCTTCCCTCAAACTGAGCCATAAATTTTTTGAAAAGTGTTTCCATTTCCTCACCTTTTGCGCAAGTGCTCTTTCCGCCACCTGTGATAATTATTTGCTGAAGAGAAGCAAGTGCCTGTTATTCCTGCCAGACGTTTCCCCACCAAGAACGGATTGAGGTTTCCACTGGAACATCTCCTGTAATGATGCGCGTTCCTTCGGAAAATAGTTCGAATAAAGGTCCTGGGATGAACCACCCCATCAGTACGATGAATCCCATAGGTATCACCAATGCCCATCCAGTCAGGGAACTGATAGGCGGCGAGGCGGATGGTTCATGGTCCTGGGCGTCCTCGGAAGGAAGGCCAAATGCCATCCGACTCAATTGGCTGAACAACCCTGCAAAGATCACAACGAGCAACACAATCAACAAAAGGGGTGCCACCCAATAACCTAATTGAATGCCGGCAGATACGATTGAAAACTCACTGATGAAAATGGAAAAGGGAGGGGTGCCGGACAGCGCAAGTCCTCCAACTAATAGGGCTATGCCTGTTCCTGTTGTGAGGCGTAACGAGCCTGTGATCTTTTGCATGCTCAGTGTATGATGGCAAAGGTAAAGATTCCCTGCGGTAAAAAAGAGCAAAGATTTTGTCATGGCATGGTTCCACATATGAAATAATGCGCCGAAAACAGCCAGGGGCGATCCAAAACTTAATCCGATTGTAATGACCCCTACATGTTCGATGGAGGAATAGCCCAATAATCGTTTGATCTGGGTTTGGCCAAAAAGGTAAAGGGCCGCTATCCCCACCGAAAGAAATCCAAAGGGCATTAAGATCGAACCGGAAAAATTGTCTCCAATTCCATGATTCACCAATATCGCAAATCGGATGAGGGCATACAGGGCGCACTTCAACAGCACTCCCGACAATAGGGCACTGACCGGCGTAGGTGCTTCACTATGGGCATCAGGCAGCCACCCATGCATCGGCACCAATCCGGCTTTCGTCCCAAACCCCACCACCGCAAACCCAAACGCTAACTTGAGGGCCGTCGGATCCAATTGATCGGCTATGGATGTCAGGTAGGACCAATTGAGTGCATATTCATGAAACCCTGCAGCGCTGACCGCCGAAGCAAACGCCAACACCACGCCAATCAGGGCGAAGGAAATGCCAAGCGAACAAATGATAAGGTAGCGCCAAGCTGCTTGCAGGCTGGCCTCTTTATTGTAAAAACCGACGAGGAAAGCGGAGGCGAGGGTTGTGGCTTCCAGAGCCACCCAAAGAACTCCAAGGTTGTCAGTGGTACATACCACCAACATACTCATGACAAATAAATTAACCAGCGCATAATATCCGCGAATTTTCTGGTCGGAGCCTCGCTCTTCCCTAGGTTGGCTTTCCCAATAACCCACTGAATAGAACGAGGCAAGAAAAGAGGTGAGAGACACAAGTAACACCATTAGGCAACTCAGAGCGTCCACCCGAAGAAAATGGTGCAATCCTTCTAAAGTGCCCTGCGCAAGCACAAGCGGCACCATGGCACCAGCCGTCAGAAGAGTTGCCAGCATACACAGGACATTCAACCGACCAACGACGGCAATAGGGAATGGAAGGAGGACGAGTACCGCAGCCCCTGCGGGAATCCCTAGCAATGCTGCCAGCAAGTTCATGGGGCAACTTCCCCTACTTCTTCAAAGCGGCTTTCTGCCGGACGCGCGGACTCCACGGTATCCTGAATGCGGTGAAGTAGAACTCCAAAAATCAGCGCCGCCACTAAAATATCAAAAAATACACCGAGTTCCACAATCAACGGCATGCCGTAGGTGATGGCTGTGGCAAGGAGGAATAAGCCGTTTTCCACAGTCAAGAAGCCTACGATCTGGGTAACCAATTTTCGTCGACTGATCATGATGAAGCATCCAATAAACACGATCGCCAAACCTAAGGCTAATGAGTCGTTCGTCAATAATGGTCCGATCTGTTTGATCGGTTGAGAGAAGTACAAAGCCAAAATCATGAGCCCCCCACAGATGAGTAAAGACGAAGGAATATTCACCAATGGCTCCACTTCTCGCTTCACATTCAACCGATCGACTGCTCGATGCAAAATACGGGGGATTAACCAAGCCTTGATGAGAAAGTTCAGTGCAGCGGCAAAATAGAGATGATGCACACCACTTGCATTTGCCACCACCATTGCAGTGAAGCCCAGGAAAAACGATTGCATCGCATACAAACTGACGCAGGACGCCAGACTGCGCTGGGCCACAATCGCAAAGCTGCTCAGAAGTAAAAACATGGAACAGACATTGATAGCCTGCCCTTGAACATCGTGAATCAGTTCTTGGAAAACGGGCACGTTCTACCCCCGGAACATATAGAAAAAGATGACAGCCAACAATGCCAGAATAAATGCCGCACCCAATAGCTCGCTTAATCGGAACAGTCTCAACTTGGCCACCGTGCATTCCAAGATCCCAATCACGACCGCCAGGGCCGAAACCTTGACCAGATACGCAACCAAGCCCAGTGTCATCGCGCCTGCCGTTGCTTCAACAGCAATACCCCAGGGTGCGAATATATTGACCAGAAGAGACAAAAACACGAGAAGTTTCATGCTGGCAGCCCATTCGACCAGTGCCAAATACCGGCCTGAGTAATCAAGAATCATGGCTTCGTGAATCATGGTCAGCTCAAGGTGAGTCGCAGGATTATCAACAGGAACACGACCTGTCTCAGCAAGGGCCACAATGAAGAGGGCACCGAGAGCTAATAAATGGGGGGCAGGATCGGTCGTGACCCCCTGAAAGAGCGCGGTCCGATGAACAATGGTATTGAGATTGGTTGACCCAGCGGTCAATCCAATGGCAAAAATGGAAAGAATCATTGCTGGTTCTGTGACCGAAGCGACCAAGGCCTCCCGGCTGCTTCCCATGCCACCGAAGGCCGACCCCGCATCCAGACCGGCCAAAATAAGAAAGAATGTCCCAAGAGCCAATAGATACACCAAGGCGATAATGTTCCCGGCAAAGCCTAGAGGCATGTCTGCAAAAAATGCCGGCACGAGTAATCCTGCAGCGAGCGTTGATCCGAAAAGGATGTAGGGGGTGATCGTAAAAATCCATGACGTAGTTGAGGGAATCACCGCTTCTTTACAAAATATTTTCCTCAGGTCTGCGTAGGGCTGAAAGACACTGGGTCCCTTGCGACATTGCAACCAGGCTTTTACTTTTCGGATCAATCCCACCACGAAAGGTGAAACACCCAATATCACAACCATTTGCAAGAAAATGAGACAAATGTTGCCAAACATGCAAACTATCCTTACCGAACCAGGAGCAGCACTACTAGAAGTGCTGCAAACACATATCCAAGGTAGAGATTTAATTCATGGGCTACGGTCATATTCCGTAGTCGATCGCTCATGCGAAGAAATATATTCACAACCGGTTCATACAGGTACTGCTGAAAGAACGGGGTGATATAAGAATCAAAGTGCTTTCGTTTGGCGAAGTAGCGGGATTCTTCTAACATTTCCGACTCTAATTTAATCGTCGGTTGATACACTGTACTAAACATGCGTTTGATGGGCTGGGCAAACCCGGTGGCGGTATATTCCATGCGCGATGTCACATTGAGTCCACACCCCCAGGTCTTATAACTACGACTCTGAAGCTTTCCCCCAAGGAGATGCGCAAAGAGCAGCCCTACGCCGCTTAACGCCAATAACATGATGGCCAGTGCCGGCATGGACACGCTGGCAAAATTAGCTGTGGTCAACGCCCACCCATCCATGGTCAAAATCCGTTCAGCCACTGAAACCCCCACAAATTCTGCGCTCACCTGATCAAGGACGGGAATCACAAAGATGGGACCCATTCCCAACACAAGGCACATCACAGCTAAGCCTCCCAATCCAATTCGCATCGGAATGGGAGTTTCTTGCGCATGTTTGGCATGACTGCCACGGGGAAGAGCTAAGAATGAGATGCCAAATGCTTTGGCAAAACAGGCTAAAGCGAGCCCCCCAGACAACGCCAGCATGGCTGCGGCAATGGGGAGCAAAATGTCCAGCAAAATGTCGGGAATCTGATAGGCCAAAAAGAGATTCTGGAAAATGAGCCATTCACTCACAAACCCGTTTGTCGGTGGTAAGGCAGAAATGGCAACAGCACCGATCAGGAAGAAAAGACCGGTCCATGGCATGCGTTTGAGAAGTCCACCGTACTCCTCCATATTACGTGTATGTGTGGCATAGAGAAGGGACCCCGCACCAAGAAACAATAATGACTTAAAGACCGCATGATTGAGAGTGTGATACAACCCGGCAATGATCCCTAACGCGGCCAACTCTGGAAATCCATAGGCAGAAAAAATCATTCCGGCCCCGATTCCCATCAGAATAATCCCAATGTTCTCGACGCTAGAATATGCCAGCAATTTTTTTAAATCATGTTGCATGAGGGCATACATCACCCCCAATAACGCTGATACCGTTCCGACGACCAAAACCACGACGCCCCACCACCACGGAAATTCTCCATCCAGAAAATCAAAATACACCCGGATCAATCCATAGATGGCCGTTTTGACCATGACTCCCGACATCAATGCCGACACGTGAGACGGCGCAGTGGGATGTGCATAGGGTAGCCACACATGCAAGGGCACAATGCCAGCTTTGGTTCCGAAGCCGATCAATGCGGCAAGAAAAACTACGGTTCCAAGCCGTTCTGGTACGGTATGTCCTGACTGACGAAAAGCCTCAAATGAAAAAGACTCCGCATTTTGAAACAATACGAGAAAGGTCAGGATGATAAAGGCCGTTCCGATGTGGGTCATAACGAGATAAAAAAGGCCTGCATACCGTACCTCGTTTTTCTCATGCTCGGTCACGACTAAAAAGTAGGATGTTACCGACATCAGTTCCCACAGAATCAAAAAGAAAAAAGCATTGTCGGCGAGCACCACGAGAGTCATGGAGAGAAGAAAGCCGTTATACAAGGACCCGAGGGTTCCCATGGATACTTTTCCATAGTATTCCGTCACATACCCGAGTGCATACACTGAAGTCGCTAAGCCGACTAGGGAGATCATGACGAGAAAAAAAGCGGCCAATCGATCAAGACGAAGAGATAATTCCAGTAGTGGAATATTGGAAGAGAGGGCGATGTGCCAGGGTTCTGGGTCGGTGAGTCCTTCGTATCCCAATACAAGACCTAGAAGGCAGGCCACACTCGCTAATCCGTGGGCCATGGTATTCTGAATAAATTCTCGGTTTGGAAAACAAAGCGGAAGGAAAATGCCCCCGAGGTAGGAGAAAAGAATAGAAAGGAAGAGGATGGTCACTGTTCCTCCTCCGGTATCAGTAGCATATTCCAGGTTGACAAGAAATTGAGCAGACGAATAATGGCCATCTTAGGTGTGGTGAAAAGTCACATTCCTCCCTATCCTAAAATGGTAAGGTAGCCCGAACGGCTAAATTGTGTGAGGTATCGGCTGGTCTTAGGTTGGATTGAAGCGCGGTGCGCAGGATCGAAAGGGAAAGATCTAACAAGAAAGGTGAAAGAGAAATGCTGAAGAAAGGTGAGTGAGGAACGATCCATCTCAAGCATATTTTCGGTCTGGGATGAGTAGACTTCCTCCTTTATCAACCATGGAAAATCAGAATAAGTATTTCTCTCTTTTTTCTGAAGCCGAATGCGGGAATATTATGAACGATGAGAATGGATTAAGGGTTTATCGAGCGGGGCATACATGAAAAAGAAGCGAAGACGATGTCCCAACCCATAAAAGCATTGCCCATGTTCCAAAAGGATTAATCTAATAACTTCCCTTTATTTTGAGGCATCTTTGGGATGAAGTTATTTCCCATTAGACAGCGGTGAATAAAATGCAATAGCAATGCCAGACAATGAGATTTTTTACGATTTGCAATGCTAAGCATTATCAAATGGTTAGATTCGCAATATGATGCTATCCAAATTTGATGGCTATAAGTGTGCGGCCGACAATGGATCATCTTGTGCGAATTCGCTCAAAAATTTTCGAATTCCAGGGTATAGATGCGCAGGGAAAAAGAAACCCTGGAGAAGGAAAATCGGGGAGACCGGAGAGAGGGATATTATCTATTATTCTAATAATCCCTAGCAAATTGCGTGGATTCAACTCGCTAGCACAACACGAGGAGCATTTTAAAGTACAGGTTTCTTCACGCCATCAACCACGACGTAGGATTCCTCCACCCAAATCCAGTCCTTGTGGGCCGGACCATGAATTTGTACGCCAGTATAGACCGCGTAGTCGGTAGTGATGGGATTGACGGTGAGGTGGATCATTCGTTCAAGGTCATTTTTGATGATTTGTTGGGTGACTTTGGTGAGCGAGAGCAAATCGGGAATTTCTGCGAGTCCCATTTTCCCGAATAGTCGTTGCTTTAAGAGGCTCTGTTCCAGATCATCCTGATCCAAATCCAGGCTGATTATTCCTTGAGAACTTTCCTCAAGAATCTTCAGCAGGGCTCCACAGGCTTGGGACATCGCTTGGCGTCCTGATCGGCGGCAATTTCCAGGTATGCCTTGTTCATCAATGGCGATATGAGGAAAGGCAAAATAAACATATCGTTCTTTGCCATCATCATTGGGGGCATGATGATGGGCCGCCTGAAATCCGGTGACGCCTAAGTACAACATCCCGGCCAGACTTGAAAAATCAAAAGCGCCATCCCAGGTATGATGGATTTTATTCATGAAGGGGGTTGTGATTTCATCCCGGCACACACTTACGCAGGCGATAGAGTTCTTTTTCTCTATTCCAAATGGACGCAAATGAAATGAGGAAATGTCCACGAAGGCATCACAGGGATACGCCCCTGGAAAATGCCGGTCCAAGGTTTTCTGGAAATTGAGGGGTCCTGGAGGTGTTTCGACAGAAAAAGAAATGGGTGATAGCAGCATGGGCATGTGGGTCATTTCCTTGGTTGATAAGTATGGAAGATAGAGATCCGTTTCGCTTTGGCATTGTAAAGGAGCAAAAGGAATGCCATGTATGGCTCAGGCCTATTCATACCGAATAGGCAAAATTCACACAGGTTTTTGGTATGTCGTGTCCAATCGACAATATTAAAAAGGGTGAGGGTGCGACTTCGCACGAGGCGGAGTGTGCGGGAAAGAAGAGGAATGTTGGGGTGGTCACGCGTCCCGCAGTCCCACGTGAATTATGTGGGTTTACAGGAAGTATTTGTGGTCTGAGAGGTTATGCCTAGTGCACGGATCTGTTCGTCCAGTGTTTGGGGTGAAACGTGGAGATATCGCGCGGCCTGTTCTTTGTTTTGATCGGATAACCGCAAGACTTCTTGGATAACTAGGCCTTGGATTTCTGATAAGGAATAGCGGCCCAGCTCGAAATGAAGGCGAATGGTATTAGGGGGTAGTTGCTCGTTGGGGTCGATGGCATGTTGGGAATAGAAGTCCAGGGCAGTCAGGACCGGGCCCTGAGAGCATAGGACGGCTCGTTTAATGAGAGCTTCTAATTCTCGAATATTCCCAGGGAACCTGTATTGCACCAAAAGAGGAGGGACCGAGGCATCCATATCCAGCTTCGGGCGCCCAATTTCTTCCCCATAGGTTCGCATATTTTTCATAGCTAAGGGAATGATGTCGGCCTGACGTTCCCGGAGAGGGGGAATAGATATTTGATGTGTTCGAAATAAGGACAGCAATTCCGGATGGAAGCGGGATTCCTGTTCTCCGTGATCCGTAGAGAGAGTGCTAGCGGCGATAAAACGTGTATTGATAGGGATTCGGTCATTCCCTCCCATTCGAGAAAAAGTACGGGTACGTATGGCTTCACTTAAGATTTCTTGAGCCGAAATGGGCAAATGTTCAATTTCATCAAGAAATAAGGTTCCGCCATCAGCATGTTCGATCATTCCTGCTGTCGCCTGATCCGCTCCACTAAATGCACCTCGTTCGTATCCCAATAATTGCGATTCAAGTTTCGATGAGTGCTGTTCCGTGCACCTGATTGCCACAAAGGGGCCAGGTTGCGGTCTGCTGTTGTAATGGAGGATGCGGGCAAGAAACTCTTTTCCGGTTCCGACCTCCCCGTGAAGGTAAACTAATGAGGGAGATTCCCTAGCCAATTGCTTAAGGCTCTCAATGACGGTGAGCATGGATGGACTGACGGCGATGACATGATCCCAGGAAAACTGACGCTGCTTTTCCATGACGGTATACTCGACCTGGCGTTTCAGCTCCAGAAATTCAAGGGCTCGATGTAAGGCTGGCTCCACGGTTGAAAAGTCAACGGATTTAATCAAGAAATCGTAAGCGCCCATTCTCATGGCTTCTACGGCATCTTCCACGCTGCCGTAGGCTGTCAACATGACCACTAACGTATTTGGAATGGTTTGACGGACTCGTCGTAACGTTTCCAGTCCATCCATTTCCGGCATTTTAAGATCCAGGAATAGCAGGTCTGGAATTTCATACTCGAGGGCTTCCAGCAGAGATACTCCTGAATGGAAACTTCTCACCAAGTGTCCTTTTCTCGCCAATCGGCGGCTTAAGGCTGAACACACGTTTTGGTCGTCGTCGGTTACATAAATTATGGCACGCATACCTAATCCTTAATTTGCCGTCAGGGTGATGTAATGAAGAAGAATGGGCTCCTCGGATGTCAGCATGGTCTGGATGTGTGATCCATGAGTCTGAAGTTTTCTTCACGTAACATGGTTGCCATAGAAAATGCAAAGTCCATGCTCAATGCCCATTCTTCGTCGATTGTTAGGGGGCACGGGGGATTCCTTGTGTTTGTGGTTATTTTGTATCAAGACACTCTTATTATGAGTCTGATGTTCTGTCGTTCGAGATGCAATGGTGTGCGATGGTGCACAGGCAATCCTGTGTGAATTGGCACTCTTTTGAGAGAAGCCGGGAAGGATTGGGGTAAAAAAGTCATCGTATAAATCGTCAAGAATGAAAATGGACCATTGAATTCTGTGCGGCCTTCATCATCAGATTCCCGTCAAGGTTAATGCCGATGATTGGCTATTAGGCGGACAGTATGCACGCTGGGGCGTACTCCCACTAACAAAAATTTATGTTTTGCGACGATTCATGGTATTGGTTTTGCGTAAAGGTCATCATGCGGTTAAACACAATGGATAAGCGGAACCTATTCGCATTGGTCGGTTGGTAGAGAGAACAATGAAACAATTCTGGTCTTTCTGTTTCACAATTTTCTGTCTGTTTGGAGGGGGGGGGACAGAAGAAATCGCCTTGGGGGCTGAAGATCACTCCAAGGAGTTTCCCAGTGATTTTGATCGATTGAAGACCATTTTGCAGCAGCCTAATTCTCTATCTGCTATGACTCCGGATTGGATGGATTTGGGGGTTGAACACCGTACTCGCTATGAAACCTTTAACCATAGTTTTACGCGGGGTACCGCAGGGAGCAATCAACAAGTTCATCAACGGACGAGAGTGTTGTTGGGGATAAAGGATATTTGGGATCCTCTCCGGTTTACACTTGAAGTCGCAGATTTTCGTGCTCCTGTAGCGGATCGTGGACAGAATCATGAACCAACTTTTGTCAATCATCTGGATATTTTTCAGCTGCACGTCGATCTGGTGTCTCAGAATTTTTTGGGGACAGGGAGTCCTGGGAAACTGGAAGTCGGGCGTCTGATTATGGATTTTGGGAAAGGGCGTCTGGTGGCTGGACATAGGTTTGGAAGCTTTACGCCGACATTTGACGGCGTTCAATTTACGCTGGGATCGGAAAAAGACCATTCGTGGGGTCTGCGGGCGTTTGTCACGCGACCCGTTCAACGCCATACGGTCAGCCCAGATTGGGCCTCCCCGATTTCCTATTTTTCGGGAGCCGCGATTTCCAGCCGCCATCTTCCTTGGGCCAATGGGGAGCTATATTTTTTTCAATTAAACGAGGGAGGGAATCTCCAAAAGCGGGATCTTTCCACCATGGGGTTTCGGGTGTTTGCCCAACCAGTTCAGGAGCAGTTGGACTATGAGATCGAATCCATCTATCAAGTTGGTGAAGTTGGTTTTACGCATCATTTCGCCCATCGCCATCATGGTGAAGTGGGGTATAGTTTTGGAACCCTATGGCCATGGCAATTAACCTATTTATTTGACTACGCATCGGGTGATCCAGATCCGAAAAAAAATTTCGATTTTTTGTTTGCCAAGCGTCGCGCAGAATATGGACCCACCGGGATTTTAGGGGTCATATTTCCCTCTAATATTTTGTCGCCGGTTGGATTTCGGTCAATGCTCCAGCCAACCCCCACTCTCAAATTGATGGTATCCCATCGGACATTTTGGTTGGCCGATGGCCGGGGCTCTTTTGTTGGCAGTGGATTGCAAGATCCGACCGGTCGATCGGGCACGTTCCTCGGGAACCTTTTTGATACCTCTGTCACTTGGGGACCCCAAGTGGGATATTTTCGGCATACGGTATTTGAAGTAGGTTTTGCTCGATTTTTTAAAGGCTCGTATTTCGATCGAGTGCCACAAAGCCCGGGAACGGCTGATGTCAATTATGTGTATACAATGGCCACCTTGACGTTCTAACTTTTTTGCCTCCTGCCTTTTGGGGAAAACCGTCCTTCCGCCGAAGGTCCTCCCTTTTCTGGTGTCATACGTTTGATTGTTCCCTTCAGCCTATAAATTCGCACAGGGCACACCGTACGAATTCGCACAGTTTGGGATACATCCAGGTTCCCCCCTCGGTCTATCCCTCACCATTAAGATAGGAAAAGTCGCCAATCGAGTGGAATTGTCAATAAATTATCCAGGATGATCAACTCTGAGATACTTGGCATATGATTTGCGGTCCACGTAAATTCGGATAACAGTGCCTCAATCATGGGCGATGAACGAGCAGAGCAATAGCCGAATAATGAATGAGCCGGAGGATGACCGAATGGATCGTGTGATAGACAACATCCGTCAATATTTAAAAGATTTTAATTTCAAGGAAAACTTCGAAGGCTTGACGAGTCATGTCAGGGGAGATGTCCTCGCCGGGGTGACCGTGGCAATGGTGGTATTACCCATGGCTCTGGCTTTTGGTGTGGCCTCTGGGCTTGGGGCCATAGCCGGGATGTGGTCTGCAGTGGCTGCGGGGCTTATTGCCGGTCCCTTAAGTGGATCGGCTTGGTCAGTGGGTGGTCCCACAGGGCCGATGACCATTCAAATTCTGAATATTGCCCAGACGCATCAATTTCCTGATGGTTCTCCCAATCTGGTTTTTATTTTTACGACCATTGCATTAGCCGGATTTATCTTAATCATGCTGGGCATATTCAAACTTGGACAATTTATTAAGTTCACCCCTTATTCCGTCATTTCAGGATTTATGACCGGATTAGGCTTCCTCTATATGTTACTTCAGCTGAATCCCTTTTTGGGGTTGCCCGGGGCAAAAAGTATTACCGCCGCTATTACGAATTTGCCCGACACCATTGTCCATGCCTCCTTGCCAGCAGTGGGCATCGGAGTCCTCACCCTCGTGATTGTGATCCTCTGGCCAAAAATTTCACCCGTGACGTGGCTGCCAGGGCCATTGATCGGCCTCTTTGTAGGGACAGGGGTGTGCTCGTTTTTCGGACTGAACATTCCGATGATCGGAGATGTCCCCACCGGGTTGCCGGATTTATATCTGCCGAATCTGGAACTCTTACAAGAGGCCTTTGTGCCGGCTGCCGCTCTGGCAGGGCTCTGTATTTTTGATAGTTTATTAACCTGTTTGATCGTGGATAATATGACCGGTACCCATCATAACAGCGACCGGGAATTGGTTGCCCAAGGCTCGGCGAATTTATTTTCCGGGTTAGTTGGGGGATTGGGAGGAGCTACGAATACCATGCCATGCGTGGTGAATATCCAAAGCGGAGCGCGAACTCGGTTATCTTCAATGATGATGGGCCTTGTCCTGCTCTCGTTAATTCTGGGTCTTGGTCCCTTAGCCGCCTCCATCCCCCTTTCCGCTCTGGCCGGGATTCTGTTGAAGGCCGGGTATGACATTTTAGATATGCGTGTATTGCCTGTCATCCGAAGATTACCCACTTCTGATTTGATGGTGTTTGCTTTGGTGGTCTTTATGACCGTATTTTGGAACTTGTTGTCGGCCATGGCGATGGGATTGGCCGTGGCCTTTTTTCGTTTCGTCAAAGACCAAGCTGATCGGTATAAAGCCGATCTCAACCAACGGGACGAAGATGTGAAGCAGGAAGAGGATGATCTCATTTTTGCATTTGCCCGGGATCATGCCCGAAAGATCAACCAAAATGGGGCCAACATGGGAGAACTCAGTGGACGGTTTGAACACATCGTTCGGGATCGAATTCTCATTGTTCGCCCTCATGGGCCATTATTTTTTGGCGCGATTGACTGGTTGAATGAAACGGTCGAACACCTAGAAACAAAAGATGTGCTGATCATTCGGTGTAAGTGGCTAGATGAGCTGGATTTGTCGGGAGCATACGCGCTTGGGGATCTCATTGAAGCCGCTAATCGGCGCGGCGTGGCTGTGCTCACAGCAGGGATGTCTGGACGAACCAGGCAGGTGCTTGAGGATTTGAATGAATTGTCCAGACTGGAGCCGGGTTATATATGTTCCCATTTTAATGAGGCCTTGGATTTGGCGATGCAAATCGTCGAAAAAAAATCCCAGGAGACTGGGGCGCAAACTCAGAGGGAGACTCTGTTGACTCTCAGTTAATTTCCATCCCTTGTTTTCGTTATTCACCCATGCGGCTTGTGGCGTAAACGCATTATCATGACAGCGATATTTTCGGCTTTCGGGCAAAACTTTCTTGATCATGCCCCAGGGTGGTACAAGGCCACCATTGTAGCCTTTCTCCTCCTTAACCCCTGCTTGTTGTATGCCGTTGGTCCCTTCGTGACGGGGTGGGTCCTCATTGTGGAATTTATCTTTACACTCGCCATGGCGCTCAAAAGTTATCCGTTACAGCCTGGCGGGTTGTTGGCGTTGGAGGCAGTCCTGATCGGCCTAGCAAAACCTCAAACGGTGTATCATGAGGCGTTAAACAACTTTCAAGTCATCCTTCTACTGATTTTTATGGTGGCTGGGATCTATTTTTTGAAAGATTTGTTGTTGGTGGTATTTGCGAAAATTTTGCTTCAGGTTCGATCCAAGATCAAATTGGCTCTGCTCTTTTCTTTCTTGGGAGCATTTTTGTCGGCTTTCCTGGATGCGCTTACCGTCACGGCGGTGATTATTGCGGTGGCGGTGGGATTTTTTAAAGTGTATCACCGGGTGGCCTCCGGGAAAGGTGTCCGAGACGATCATGATCATACGATGGATCAAGACGTCGGCACACTCCATCGAGCAGATTTGGAGGAGTTTCGTGGGTTTTTACGAAATCTTCTCATGCATGGAGCGGTGGGAACGGCCTTGGGGGGGGTCTGTACATTAGTGGGCGAACCGCAGAATTTGTTAATTGGGGAGAAAGCCACATGGAATTTTGTGGAGTTTTTCATCCGCATGTCACCCGTGACGCTTCCTGTCCTCAGTATGGGTTTTCTGACGTGTGTTTTGGTTGAGCGATTCCGATGGTTCGGCTATGGCTTCGGTCTTCCTTCGGCGGTCAGAGAGATCCTTTTGCAATTTGATCAGGAAACTTCCAGACAAATGGATCATCGTCATCGGGCCCGTTTGATTGTTCAAGGGTTCGCCATGGTGTGGTTGATTGTGGCGTTGGCGTTTCATCTGGCAGAGGTCGGCATTATTGGGTTATCGGTGATTGTGGGAGTGACGGCCTTGAACGGCATTATTGAGGAACATCAGTTGGGGGAGGCCTTTAAGGAAGCTTTGCCGTTTACCGCGCTATTAGTGGTTTTTTTTGCTGTGGTGGCGGTGATTCAAGAACAGCAACTGTTTGCCGGTATTATCCACGCGGTGTTGGCCATGGATGGGGAACACCAAATCGGGATGTTTTATCTGGCGAACGGGATTCTCTCCTCTATTAGTGACAATGTCTTTGTGGCTACGGTGTATATCGAACAAGTGTTGCGGGCGTTTCATGAGGGGGTCATTACCCGTGATCAATTTGATTTGATTGCGGTAGCCATTAATACCGGCACGAATATTCCCAGCGTCGCCACACCGAACGGTCAGGCGGCATTTCTTTTTCTCTTAACCTCTACCCTGGCTCCGCTTATCAGATTGTCCTATGGGCGAATGGTGTGGATGGCGTTTCCTTATACCGTCATCATGACTTTCACTGGGCTGTTGGCTGTCTATGTGCTTCTAGAGCCGGTTACGCAAACTTACTATGCCCAGGGATTTCTCACGCATCATGTGCCGGAGGTTGCAGGGCAATTTTCAGGACATGGTTTGCCGAGTGCCAGTGTGGGATCTCCAGTTGCCCATTAAGTTCGGGCTCAGGCTTTGATCTTGCCGAAAGCGAATGTTTCCATCGTTTTCTTCATGACTTGGTCCCTTCCCCTTCCTCTAGGGCATGGCGTGCCGCTCCTCACTATCCCGAAGCAGTGGTTCTCCGGTGTTCTGCCACGTTGGCTAGAGCAGGTCCATTGAATAAGACCATGGGGATTCGAAGAACGCAGCCGAAACGGTGAGATCACCCGAGTCTTTCAGGTATACTGAAATCGCTAATCGTTTGAATCTACCCTACGAGAATGCACTCGAAATAAATTAATGGGTTCATGAGCATGTCGGTAAAGAAATTTTTCCTGAATCTTCCCATTGCTAGAAAACTCCTTTTTGTATCGGCTGTTCCCATCCTGGCTGTCCTGATTTTGAGTGTGGTGACCTATAAGAGTGTCCAGACGTTTTCATTGGACGAAGACCGGTTGAATGACGTGTATCATGTTCAGCAGGCCTCGGCAGAATTTATGCGATTGGTTGTGGATTTGGAAACAGGCTTTCGAGGATTTGTCCTGACGAAGGGACCTCAATTTCTGCAACCCTATCAGGCGGCCAAACATCGAGTCCTCCAACTCGGAAATTCCCTCAAGCATTTGGTCAAGGATGTTGAACCCCAACGAAAGCTGATGGAATCTGTGCAAGAACGAGTCATTAAACTTATGGCCGATAAGGATCAGTTGATCGAACGGGTCAAAGAGGGACATACCGAGGAAGCTTTAGACTATATTGAGGCCGAGAAAGGCCGATTATTAATGCTGGCGATTCGGGAGGAAATGGCTCAATTCGATCAGCAGGAGGTTGGGCTTTTGCGTCAGGCATTGGAGAGTAGTTCTGCAGATCGGTCGGTACTGATGGCTGTGGTGGTCGGCGGAGGTGGGGTAGCGTTGATTTTGATGCTGCTCCCCCTTCATTTAATTGCTCGTTCGATTACGGGACCGTTGACAAGCTTGGTGAAAACAGTCGAAAAGGTGTCTGGAAAGAGTATTCCGGATGTTCCCGTGTTGGACCGCCGGGATGAGATTGGGGATTTAACCCGGGTGATGGGCATTATGGGGACTCAACTGCGGGCGTATATTCGGCATATTGAACAATCAGAAAATGAGCTCCGGCTGGTCAACCATGACTTATCGATTTCAGAAGCCAAATATCGGGGGATTGTAGACCACGCACCCATTGGGATCTTTGCAGCCGAGAAAGGGCGTTTAATGTTTAGTAGTCGCCAAAATTGGGTCATTGTCGGCATGGACCCGGATAGTCGGCCGGATCCGGAGCAAATGTGGGATGCTATCCATCCGGACGAACAGCAAGATGTACGGACCGCCTTCCAGGGGGCATGGGCGAAGGGTCAGTCCTTTGAACGTGTGTTTCGGTTTCTCCATTCGGACGGAGCCGTGCGCAAAGTGTTAAGCCGAGCAGTGCCCCTTAAAGATGAAACAGGAAGCACGGTGGCGTATCAAGGGTTTAACGTGGATATTACGGCCATGGAGCAAATGCGCACCCAACTGAATCGGGCAGAACGATTAGCGACGCTGGGTCAAGTGGCAGCCGGGATTGCCCATGAAATCCGAAATCCGCTCGTGGGCATTGGGTCGACAGCCACCTTGCTCTTGGAAGATTTTGAGCCAAGCGATTCCCGGCATGAGGATTTGCAGATCATCCTCAAGGAAACCCGTCGATTGGATCGAATCGTCAATCAAATTGTGGATTTTGCTCGCCCTCGTGACTTGTTACCCTTGACCTTTTCGCTGGCAGATCTTATTCAGGAATCCCTCCACGTATTGGGAGGACCCTTAAAAGAAAAAGCGGTCTGTGTGAGTTTTGATCCTCCCGTCCAGTTACCAGCGATTCGGGCCGATCGGGATCAGCTCAAGCAAGTCATTCTGAATATTATACAAAACGCCATTGAAGCGGTGGCACCTCAGGGGCACTTGGGATTGTTTTTGGCGGAGGAACTGTATGAGCAGGAATTGGGTGTCCGACTTCGCGTGGTGGATAATGGAAAAGGGATCAGCCCCAGTGCGCTTCCACGGATCTTTGAGCCATTTTTTACCATCGGGAAAATTCGTGGGACGGGGCTGGGACTGGCCATCTGCCGGAATATCATTGAATCCCATGGCGGGGAAATTCATGCGGAAAGTCAGGAGGGACATGGGACCACTATTTCCATCTGGTTACCCTGTCAATTGCAACCTCAACCTCTAACGGTGTAATCCATGCGCGCGACGATCTTTGTGACCGATGATGATGACGTGGTTCGACAAGCACTCAGTCGGCGGTTAGCGAAACACCATCATGTGAAAAGTTTCGATTCTGGGGAAGCCCTCCTCTCCGCCTTGGATCATGATGTGCCAGATCTGATTTTATTAGATTTGAAAATGACCGGGTTGAGTGGGCTGGAAACTCTAAAACAACTTCGCTCAAAAACTCACCAAACTCTGGTGATACTTCTGACCGCCTATGGGACGGTGGAAGATGCCGTGGAGGCCATGAAATTAGGGGCATATGATTTTTTGATCAAAAGCGTGGATTTTTCAGGCGTGGAACCCGTCATTGGTCGAGCCCTCGAGTACCTGAGTCTCCGGCGGCGGGTGGATTTCGAGACGAAAGATATTGTCGAACGATTTTCGTTCCAGCATTTGATTGCCAATAGCGCCAGCATGAAGGAATTAGTCGGTCAGATCCAGGAGATGGCGCAAAACGCCAAAACGACCGTCTTGCTGAATGGGGAAACCGGCACCGGCAAGGAATTTGTGGCTCGGGTGCTCCATCATAACGGCGTGCGACGTCACGCCCCATTTGTGGGGGTGAATTGTACGGCGATTCCCCAAGAGTTGTTTGAAAGTGAATTATTTGGTTATGAACGTGGGGCGTTCACCGGTGCCAATCAACGCAAACCGGGATTATGTGAACAGGCTGAAGGCGGAACCCTGTTTCTTGACGAAATCGGGGATCTCAATTTGGCGATGCAGGCCAAATTATTGCGGGTTTTGCAGGAACGTTCGTTTAAGCGATTAGGGGGGAGGGAAGATATCGAAGTGGATTTCCGCCTGATCGCGGCCACGAATCGTGATCTGAAGAAGGAAGTGAGTCAGGGAATGTTTAGGGAGGATCTGTTTTTCCGGCTGAATGTGGTCTCCTTGCAATTGCCCCCCTTGCGGGAACGGATAGAAGATATTATTCCTCTCAGTGTGCAGGCTTTGATCCGGCAGAGCCAGGAGATCGGGAAGGACATTCGTGAAATTGATGCGGAAGCTCAACGGTTACTGGAGCGTTATACCTATCCGGGGAATATTCGGGAATTGCAAAATATTATCGAACGGGCGGTCATCTTTTGTCGCGGTCAAAATTTGACCCCCGGAGATCTCCCTCGGGAGGTCCATGAAGAATCCCGTTCGTCAGCTCAGGCGGTTACCTGCGGGGACCAACAAGTTATTCGTATTGAAATGGCTTTAGGTACACATACGTTGGCAGACATTGAAGGGGCGGTGATTGAAGAAGTTATGCGGGTCTCGGATTACAATAAAAGCCTGGCGGCAAAGCAATTGGGCATTACCCGGTTCGCATTGGATCGACGATTGAAAAAAATGCCCGATGATTAAGCTGGGTCTGTGGCGGCATCGATGTCGTGTGAAAGTCAGGGGTGGCAGAGGTTTACGGCCTCGAACGATTCCTGCTTTTCCAGAGGATCACGACTCCCACAAGTCCGATGATGATAGCTAAAAGACCCAAAAAAGCTAACCCGTCCACGTACTGATACTCCTCGTTATTTTCTGAGAGAGTGTTGGTATTTCCAAATGAGTTTTTCCTGCCGCGTTGCTTCCTCGTCTCGTTCTCCGATTTCAGAAGGTTCCGTGGTGAAGGACATCGGTGACTGTTATGATCTGCATCCGTTAGCTGGTACAAAAAGGATTGTATGTTTGTCGATGTCGTGTTGCCAAGCCGTCAGTATCGGGTCTTTACCTATCATGTTCCTGTTTCGTTTCAGGGGACAGTAAAGGTCGGCAGTCCGGTCCTTGTGCCACTCGGGCATGCTGTAGTTTCCGGAGTCGTCGCGCGTTGCCTGCCAACAAGTTCCGATAGAGCCGGTTGGCCGTCACGGAGCCAGGCTTGCCGGGATGTGATTGCGGTGGAATCCGGAGGAGTGAATCATCCGCTGAATTCCATATTAATTCAACTGATTCAGCAAATTGCCGCCTATTATGTGGTGCCTTTCTCCTCCTGTTTATCTCTGATCCTTCCGCCTCGATCAGGAAAGGCAACCAGCCGGGTATTTCTCACAGATGAGGGGCGAAAGGCTTTTGATGAGAGCCACATTTCGAATGAAGATCTTTCGGCTATTCGATTATTGGAACGTCGTCCCAAAGGTCTCCTCCGCTCGACGTTTTGTCGTTTGGCAAAGGTCAAGCCAGCGACATTTGATCGGCTGAAGAAAAAAGGATGGATAGAAGAGCGTGCGATTCAGTCTCCTTCCAGCGTGACCTTTATGAAGGATGTGGCCGGTCTCAGTGATGTGCCACCCGCCTCTCTTGCCTTCGATTCGGATCCTGTGGCCACGGAATCTATGGTTGGCATGCCGCTTGAGATGGACCACATCAGGCGGGCTCTGCAATCGGACATCTTTGGAGAATATCTCTATGTGGCATCAGAGGAATCTCGCTGGGCTGGTCTCCGGGAAGCGATTACCAAGGTGCTCGTTCGAAATCGACGGGCGATTATTTTAGTGCCGGAAATTCATGGGGTCGAAGCTCTTGCGTCCCGATGTCGGTGTGTGTGGGGTGAACGGGTAGGGATCTATCATGGAAATTTGACGTCATCCCGAAAGGTGGAGGAATGGGGATGTATCCAGCGCGGTGAACGAGATGTGGTGCTTGGAACTCGATCGGCTCTCTTTCTCCCTCTTCCTGATGTTGGTTTAATTTGGATGGAATGCGAAGAAGATGCGTCCTATCAGGAAGAGCATGTTCCCTACTATCACGCTCGAGAAGTGTCAAGGATGCGGGCAACCCTGGAGTCCGCCGTCCTCGTGTATGCTACTCCATTGCCCTCGCTGGAAGCCTATGCCCATTTTCCTGATGCACGAACCTTTCCCTCCATGGCCGAGCGACTGCCGTTGCCGACCATTGACATGATCGATATCCGGCAACTGCCGTTCGGCACTATTCTATCTCCGTGCTTGCAGGACAAAATGTCAGAAACCCTGGGACGGGGTGAGTCCGTGATTATATTTTTGAACCGAAAAGGGTTTTCGCACGGCTTATTATGTAAAGATTGCGGCCATACCCCCGTCTGTCCGGTTTGTCAGGTCATGTTAAAACTGTATCAACGCCCTCCTCGATTGCTCTGTACCTATTGCGGTCATACCGAAACAACCCCGGAGGTGTGTGCCGTATGCCAGGGGACGGTATTCCGGTTTTCGGGTGTGGGGACACAACGTGTAGAGGAGGAAGTCAAGCGTCTTTTCCCTTCTATGGGGGCGGCCCGATTTGATCGAGAACAGGTGAAAAGTGATCGGGAGGCTGAGGAGATTTTGTCGGATTTTCGGCGAGGAAATATCCGGATTCTTATTGGGACCGAATGGTTATTTCACCGAATGAATGTCCCAAGGGCGGCTTTGGTGGGTATGCCTCAGGCAGATTTGGGATTGCAAATTCCAGATTTCCGTTCGGCCGAACGGACCTACCAGACTTTGGTGCGTGCAGTTCGAATGGCTGACCGTGGATCGGTGGGGGCGGAAGTTGTTCTTCAAACACGAATGCCGGATCACCATGTTCTTCAGGCTATTAGCAAACAGGATCCTCACGTATTTTATGATCAAGAGTTGGTTTTACGTGAACTGTTGGGATATCCCCCTTTTTCCCACCTTTTTCTCCTGGTGATCACCGGTACCTCACCGGCTAAAGTGGCGATAGTGGTGGAATTTTTTCAGACAAAACTTCGGCATCTGTTCCCGGCCGCAAGCGTCGCGGATCTTATGAAAGGGCAAGGGCATCGAGACAGTCTGCTCGGTCCTATTTCTTCAAAGAAGTCAGGAGGCACTCAAAAAACGAGGACGTTGTTTTTAGTCAAAACGACAAATTTCATGTTTGTCCAACAACAGATGGAGGAGCTTCAGCGGGATTTTCATCAACGGTTTCCAACAATGCCCGTAGTCCTGGAAATCCATGTGGATCCTCTGGACATCCAATAAGAAATTTTCTAGGCGGTCCCTGGGATTATCGTGACTTCTTTGAAGGTTTTTTCCTGTTCTGTGAAGGGGAGGATTGGGTGTCGACCGGTTTGGAGGAAGTCGCGTCCCCACGAGTCCGTTTGAAAATGCCATAGGCAAACGTCATCCAAAACACTCCTGAAAAGAGGCCAAATAGCACAGCGGTAAAAATTCGCTGTAAGTCTTCCAAGGGAGGTTCGGGACCCAATTTTCGAAGGTCCACCATCTGGAGTACCGGCCAAGCAAAGCTTTCCAGTCCTAAGAGAAGGGTGCTGATTGACCAAATGTAGCCAATCGATGGACATTGCCAAGCCAAGACCATGGCCAGGCAGATGGTCAACGTTACCCCCAAAATTACCGGAAAGGCTCCGACCAATAACCAAAGCCCGATGGCTACCACCAGACTTCCCAACACCGCATTGATTTGAAGCCACAGTTTGTCGTTCATGGCATAGCCGATCGGAAATTGTTTCACGAAACTTCAGCGTATCATACTCACTCCCGTTCCAGCACCTCGCTGAGCAAATTCTTCCAGAAATAGACTGATGATCGCAGAAGAAATCCATCGGCATGAATCCGAGGGGTAGAACTAGGAGCGGAATAAGTTGCAAGCAATGCTCCACTGAAGATGTTTGAGGGATAAGACTATCCAAGAACTTCTTGAGCCAATCTGTGCGTTGGCCTGGGGAACTGTCTATTTTTCTTACTAAAAAACGATCGGGTGGAGTAGAAAGAAATCGTCAGTTGTTGGAAATATTTTGGCGAGGAGAAAAAATCTCGCTCGGATGAATCAGTAAGAGACATTGACCTTCTTCAGGATCCCGGTGAAAGAGGGCAAACACCAGATTTAATTGAGGAATGGGTTCCGGAGGAAACTGGAGCAATATTGGAACATCAATAAATGGGACAGCTTCCTTTAAGCTGGCCAATCGTAAGCGGACCCCAACCATCATATCCTGCAGACGAGATGTGATATGGTCTTCCGAGGCATCATCCGAAAAAGCGACATAGTGGTTCCAGAGGGCATTGGTGAGTCCCACGGGATAATCCAAGCCAATGCGTTTGGCTGCCGGAGTGGCATCTTTGACGATTCCGGATTGAATGGCATCCTTTCGACATGTCAAAGGGAAAGAACCTGTTGTTAAAGTTAACGTGGGAATATCGTCCGCCTCATCCCCTCCTTCCGGTAGGGTCTCCTGCTCTTGGTTGGACTCCTCCAGGCCCGTCGGATCTAGGTCCGACGATTCAGACGATGAAGCATCCTCACTCCCAGTAATGGGAGCATGCCCCAATGCTTGGATTATCCCGTCATACACCAATTTAGCAGAATTGGACCATTTGGGATTGAATGGTAAACCTCTAAATGCGGCTTCCGAAGCCTTAATCTCATCGTGGGTAAGAGTACGTGCGTGAGCCATATCTAAAAGGTAAGGCAAAAATTTGAGAAGTCAAGAGACGGGAAGCACTTGCCAGAAGAAAGAAGGTGTTACATAAGCGTGGATTCCAAGTCTCGATCCAATGTGACGACAATGACCCGTTCTCCGATTTTGGCATCAATATCGGTAAACAGGGCCGTGGTTTCCGCACCGGTAATTTCCAGAATTTGCCGGCAGAGTTGGTCCCTGCCTTGAGAAATCAAATTTTGCCTCATTTGTTTTACCATGGCGATGCCCTCGTTACTTTTGGCAAGTTGGCGCTCCGCCTGGGTTAATACCCCTTTCAATCGAATTAAGATAATGTCACGAAGGATAAAGGCCCTGACATCGCTTGGTCCCCGTCCCATAAATTCCTGCTCGAATTTGATGATGGCATTTCGAATGGCCGTTTCCATCTCAACCTGTTTCGTTCCATTTTTCATGAAGAGGAAGACTCTCGGAAATTGTGGGTCCTAACCTGTACTTTCATGGGTGATGGCAAGAAGAAATGTACTTTGGGTTGAGGATGTAAGTCCTTCCCTGATATAAGCTATTCTTGAAGCGAGGTCAAGAAGAGGGTGGCTCTTCTGTCGCAATCAGCCATTTTCAGGTAAAGAGTTCCTCTGGTCCTGGCTTTCTTCCCGAATATGGGGTTTTTGGATAGCGGGTTTTTCTTCTCCAAGAATTGGCCAGCTATAGAAAAAGCCAACCGAACGGTCCCATCCAAAGAATAGTTGGAGGGAGGATGCGGTTGGCTTTTGTGTTTACTGGAGATCCTACGGGATGGAATATCTTCACATACCAACAGGATCTCAGGTTTTTTATCCAAGCCAGTTCTTTGATTGTGAGTCCTGAAAATGAATTCTGTTCAGCATGATGATATTCCGATAGATTCTTCAATCGGGTACGACCAACTACGATCTCTTGTCGCTGAAGCCTGTCGACCAATCGGGCCCTATTGGCCCATGAAGACGTTTGCGTACTATAACCCTATTCGGGATTTTGAACATCTCTCATTTGGTGAAGCTGTCAGCAAAGCTCAGTGGTTGCTAGGGGCAAGAGGTTTTTTGCCTCTTGAAGAGTATCGGGGATTTTTCCATCAAGGACGCATCAGTCCGGCTGCTGTTGAGGAAGGGCTTCGGCGGGCGGGGCCTTCCCTCCCTTCTGATGAACACATTCAAATCGGAGAACGAATCATACATGTCAGAGAGGTTTGGCGCACGCATTTGGTGTATGGCCTTGAGGCGCTGGATCCAGTCCTGCTCAGTTGGACCATTGAATTAGAAGGCGGAGTACGACGGTTCCGACACGATGTGCCTGAGGAGTCACAAAAGAGAATAATTGAACGAACGATTCGCGAATGTGAAAAGTGCCGACAGGACCCCGAAAAGGCCTACTTGGCCAACCTGTGGAAAAGCGTATTGTCCGTTTTGCAGTTGTATGATCCGACGGTAGGAGCCGCACCGTCTTCTCCGGCCCATTCGCCATCCCTTTCGAATATCTCGCCGGATGATTCTCATTCTTCCTTGACTGTTGAATTACCTATGGACCGGACTCTTGGCGATTGGTTGGATCAAGTCAACGCAAGTGGATTGGTTGAATCCCTGAATAACCAGATGATTAAGTGGGTTTCCGCTTTTGTGGACGAAGGTATGGCGGGATGGGCCATGCCTTCGAGGAAAAGTGGGTTTTTTCGAACTTGGAAGGTTTTGGCTCAGGAAGATCTGTCGAGCCGGCTCCAAGGTATTTCCGGAGCCAGATTCAAAATCCAGGATTTGCCAGATGACCCGGAAGCGGTTTTGTTGAAATGCCTCCAACGCATGGCCATTCCCTTTGGGCGGTGGAGAGAATATCTTGCCCGGCATTTGGCGCAAATGCCCGGCTGGGCGGGTTTTATCCGATGGCGAGGGGATAATCCTGGGTATCCGGCACAACAATTCTCTCCCATAGATCCGACTCAATACCTGGCGGTTCGTCTCTTTTACGAATCGGAAATGGTGCAGACCTTTTGCCAGGGCGAATGGGGAATTGATGGGACCTTACCGGCTTTGAGGGGGCATTGGGAAAGCCACCAGTCTGATTATGATGCCGATTCATTGGCATCTGGTCATAGCACCGATCCGAATACGCTCCGGGTGTGCCGTGATGCGTGGCGATTGTTCCACTTGGCTCAGTTTTTTGAATTGACTCCGATCGACATTCATGATTTGTCCGAATCCGATGTGGTGACCATGATGGGATGGCTAGATGGATTTCCCTCGGCGCTCCATGGCCCTGTTTGGATTGAGGCCTATGAAGACGTCTATCGGGGGCGCTTGTTAAAAAAAATTCATGATCATCAAATGTCCGTTTCCTCTCAGGGAGAACGACCGAGGGCGCAAGGGATTTTTTGTATTGATGCACGCTCTGAATCATTTCGGCGCCATCTTGAAGCCCAAGGGCCCTATGAAACATTTGGATATGCAGGATTCTTTGGGGTGCCGATGAGCCATGTGGCCTTTGATCGTCACGACCATATGGCTTTGTGTCCAATTTTGTTATCTCCCAAGGCCGAAGTGGTTGAAGTGCCGAGGCCAGGAGAGGATGCGCATCATACCGTCTATCTCTCCGGGTCGAGATGGCGTCAGCTCAGCCATCATCTATTTCATGATCTGAAACAGAATCCGATTGCCTCCTTTATCCTTATTGATGCATTGGGAGTCTTTTTTAGCCTGGGGTTGGCAGGCAAAACTCTTCTTCGGTCAATGTATGATTCAATGAAACAAGCTGTGCTTCGATTCTTTACTCATCAGGTGGCAACACAGATTCCCGTTGACCGCCAGGGAAACCAGGAAAATTCGACCGTTTCATCCGGTCAATTCAGTCAGGGATTCACTCTGCAGGAACAAGCGGCTTTTGTTGAAGGGGGGCTGAGAGTCATCGGCCTGACCACTAACTTTGGTCGGTTTGTCATGGTCTGCGGGCATGGAAGCCAAACAGACAATAATCCATATTTTGCGGCTCTGGATTGTGGCGCTTGCGGGGGCAGTCACGGGGATCCCAATGCCAGGGTTTTTTCCGCAATGGCCAACAACCCGGAAGTTCGGAATATTCTAAAAGACCACGGGCTTGTCATCCCGGATGACACCTGGTTTTTACCAGCCAAACATAATACGACCACTGATCGGGTGGCGTTGTATGATCTTGTGGACGTCCCGTCGACTCATGCTGAGGAGGTTAAGCAACTGGCTAAAGACTTAGAGCAGGCCGGTACACATCAGGCATTAGAACGTTGTCAACGAATTCCGGGGGCACCGACACACGTTTCTCCCCTTGAAGCCTATGCCCATGTTCGAACACGAAGTATGGATTGGGCAAATTCCCGACCGGAATGGGGGTTATCCGGCAATGCCGCTTTTTTGATCGGAAGGCGGGCGCTCACCACAGGATTGGATTTGGGAGGGAGGGTGTTTTTGCATTCCTATGATCCGTCGTCGGATCCGGAGGGAGCCCTCCTTGAAAAAATCATGACGGCGCCGTTAATTGTTGGGGAACTCATCAATTTGACATATTATTTTTCCGCTGTGGACCCCTGGGCTTATGGCAGTGGAAGCAAAGTGATTCATAATGTGGTTGGAGGAATCGGGGTCATGCTCGGCAGTCAGAGTGATCTTCAGAAAGGCCTTCCGCTTCAATCCGTGAACGATGGAGCGATGCACTATCATGAACCCATGCGATTATTGGCTATTATTGAGGCTCCCACAGATCGAATTGAGGGCATTATTCAACGGCACAACCTCCTGGAGCATCTGTTCCATAACCAATGGATGAATTTGGTGGCGTACGACTCTCGCTTGAATACGTTTTCCCGGTATCTTCCTAATGCGACATGGGAATCTGTTGCGGTTATCGAGTAAACGGAACATCAACCCTTTGGGTCGTGTCTGCCCCTTGTCAGGTTCCTGAACCGGTTAATAGGGTTGACAAGACTGAGGTCTTTCGATTCGTGCATTATAGGTTGAGGAGCGAAGGAAAATTACAGTGGCAGCCTTAGCGCTGTTTATTTGAAGTTCGGAGTTGTCTAAGAAAGAAGGGGCTTGGTATAAGTCTAGGGGGCAGCTGTTGGGACGAACGATGAGGCCCTCTTCTTCTACGGAACAGTGAGCACCATTCAGATGGAGCGGGAGCATCGAATTTTTCTGACATATACACAATGGACGTAGGGTTTCCAGTTTCCATGTAACTTCTGGGATCGACTGGAGATAGTACAAGCCAACCTGGTTTTTGAGGGGATGACTTTCGAAAAACCATAGGTTGGCTTTTTTTTTCTGACCGGTCTCCAGAGGAACAATCCTGAAGGCAACGGACGGATGAAATAAAGCAATATGAAAGCGACTTACCTGACCCAATTCATCATGAATGCCTGCTCACTCTTTGCGGTTTGGTTGGTGTTATCGGGACGGTATGACCTTCCTCATGTAATGATCGGAGGAATCGTGGCCTGTGGAGTGGCCTGGTTGAACACCAGGCTTCAATGTTCCTCGGTTCATCATTTTTCCCTTGGACGGTTACTGATCTACGCACCATGGTTGTTGGGGCGAATTGTGGCAAGCAGTCTTCACATTACGAAAGTGATTTTGAGCCCCTCTCTGCCGATTGCCCCCAAAATGATTCATTACCAGATGCACTTAAAGCCTGAACTGGCGATTGTTCTGTTAGGCAATTCGATTACCCTCACTCCGGGAACCATTACCGTAGAAGTTGAAGGGGATCATCTCCTGGTTCATGCGCTTGATGAAGCCTCCTGTGAGGATCTGACGAGTGGTCGCATGGAACGTCGGATGGCGGGCGTGTTTAAAGAGGAGGCTTCTCCATGAATGCCTTTTTCCTGTTTGTGCTGATCACCCTTTCCCTGTTGATTTTGGTGTACCTTTATCGGGTTATTCAGGGCCCGACGGTCTTTGATCGGGTGTTGGGACTCAATGGCATGTCGACGAAAGCCATCATTCTCGTCGTGGTGATGGGAACGGTTTTTGACCGAGTGGATATGTTCGTTGATATTTCCACAGGGTATGCTCTTCTCAATTTAGTCGGGGCCTTTGCGGTTGCAAAGTTTCTTGAGCAGCGGGGAGGACTCTGAATGGATATCCTGGCGGTGGTGTTAATTGTCATTGGCCTCTTCTTTTTAACGGTGGGCGCAATCGGAATGTTGCGTTTACCGGATGTGTTTACCCGGTCGCATGCGGTGTCGTTGACGGACTCGCTGGGAGCGTTTTGTCTGCTCATGGGATTGGCGCTTTATCAGGGGGTTGGCATCAATATGTTAAAGATTTTGGTGGTTCTGGCCCTCTTGTTTCTCCTGAATCCGGTCATTGCACATGCCACCATTCGAGCCGCCTATCGGGTGGGGGTCAAGCCGAAGGCAGAGGAACATCCATGACATATGCGATCAATATTGCTCTGTTGCTGCTCCTGATTGTGACTGCGGCAAGTGCGACATTTTTAGTGAAAGAACTGATGAGTTCCGTGTTCATTTTAGGATCATACAGTTTCTTTCTAGCCTTGGTATGGGCTTGGTTAGGCGCTGTGGATGTGGCGTTTGTTGAGGCGGTGATTGGAGCAGGGTTGGCCACAGTCTTATTCCTGGTGACATTGTTCGATACCGCCCCCAAAGATAGCCGCCTTCGCCGCCCCCCGCCGCCGTTAGCCGGGGTCCTAGGTCTCCCTTTGTTAGGCGTTCTTCTGTTATTCGCGGCCAATGATCTTCCTTCATTGGGAGATCCGAGTTCCCCGCCCAATGTGCACATCTCACCATATTATCTGCAGCAGAGTTATGCAGACACCTTGACTCCTAATGTGGTGACTTCGGTCCTAATGGATTATCGAGGGTTTGATACCTTGATCGAGACGGTCGTGATTTTTACCGCCGGGATTGCCTGTGCCCTCTTGCTGAAGGAGACCAAATCATGAAACGTCAGCATGATAGTCTGATTGTTCGAACCATGAGTCGAATGCTCATCCCTCTAGCGCAGTTGTTTGCCTGTTATGTCTTGTTTTTCGGTCAATACGGGCCGGGAGGCGGATTCGTGGCGGGTGTGATTTGGACTACCAGCCTGATTCTGACGTTTTTGGTGTTCGGGCTGAAGTCTCCTCAGGGGCGATTGGTGGAGCGGATGCTCCATGGTGATGGAGCAGGGTTGATTATTTTTGTGGGAGTGGGCGGACTCTGTTTAATCGGAGGGGGGGAATTTTTAAACTATCAGCATTTGGAAATTCCTGGATTAGAAGCTGCTGAACGTCGGTATGTCGGTATTGTCCTCACGCAAATCGGAGTCGCTGCAGACGTCGCGGTCACGGGAATTTCTATTGTCGTGAGTTTAGCCTTTCATGACACACAACGGGAGTATCATGTTTGAACTGGTTCAAGGCTGGCTGCAGCGGCCGAATTACTTTGCGTTTGTCCTGTTGTTTCTTTGGGGCATTTACATCATGGTGACTCGGTATAACTTGGTGAAAAAGCTCATTGGCATGTACCTCATGCAGACCAGTGTGATTTTCTTTTTTGTCACCGTCAGTTATAAGGAGCATGCCACTGTTCCCATTCTGATTGATCCCACCGAAGTTATTCGTCCTGAAATCTATGCCAACCCGTTGCCTCACGTCTTGACGTTAACCGCGATTGTGGTGGGGGTGGCCACCCTAGGTGTATCCCTGGCCCTTGCCGATGCCATTTATAAAAAATACGGCAGTCTGGATGAAGAAGACATTCTGAAAAAGCTCGAATGATGCGCCACTTACCAGCAATAATTTTCTTGCTGCCTTTGGCCCTGGCTATCTGTATGCCTCTTCTTGGTATGCGAAAACAGGCATGGTGCCGGCCTCTGGCTATTATCGCCATGGCTGTCATGGCTCTGGTGGCATTCGTGAACCTTGTTGGAGTGGTCCAGACAGGGGGCATTCATTACGAATTTGGTGGATGGGCAGCTCCTGTTGGGATTGAATGGGTGAATGATGGCTTGGCAAGTGTGATGATTATGGCCCTTAGCGTGATGGCGTTGGTGTGTGTGATCTTCATCAGTTCCGTTCTGTTCCCCAATCTGGGGACCCGAGTGGTTCACTTTTACACGTTGGTTCTCCTTTTAGTGGCCGGACTGGTTGGGATTGTCTTCGCGGGAGACTTATTCAATTTGTTTGTGTTTTTAGAGGTATCGGCCTTGTGCGGATATGCCTTGGTCGGGCTTGCCGGTGGAAAAGCACTGGTGGCGGGATTTCGCTATTTGATTCTTGGGACGTTTGGAGCCTCTCTCTATCTTCTGGGGGTAGGGTATTTTTATGCGGAAACCGGGACGCTCAACATGGCCGACTTAGCGCTGCGGATACCGGATTTAGTATCTTCCAAAGCCGTGGCCGTGGGTATTTTGTTCATGTTTATCGGATTGGGAATCAAAATGGCGTTGGTGCCGCTCCATGGATGGTTGCCGGATGCGTACACTTATGCCCCGGACCGGGTGACTCCGATGCTGGCTTCGTTAGTGACGAAGGCGGCGTTATTGGGATGGGTGCGAATTTTGTTCTGGGTGCTGGGTGCGAAAGCCGTCATCTTTCAAATCCCCGTATTATTTCTGGTCGGATTTTTGGGGGCGGTGGCCGCGTTGATCGGAGCCTTTCTCGCCTTGTCGCAGGAAGATATCAAGCGGATGTTTGCCTATGGGGGGTTGTCACATATCGGACTCATCCTGGTCGGCATCAGCATGGGGAACCACACCGGGTTTTCCGGGGGCTTGTTCTATTTGTTAACGGATGCCGTGATGCAAGGCGGATTGTTTTTCTGGGCGGGAGCCCTCATTCATTTGTATGGTATCCGCACCATCCATGATCTCAGTCGATTACGAGAGGCGCCGGGGTGGTTGTCAGGGGTGCTGGTTGTCTTAGCGATGTCGATGATTGGCATTCCTCCCACCGGAGGGTTTTTTGGCAAATGGTATATCGTGCTTGGGGCCATCGAGGCACGAAATTATCTGGCCATCGTGGCCGTGTTGATAGCCACCCTGCTGACCTTAGCCTATTTCGTGAAATTGTTTGAGCGAATTTTTCGGGATCGTGTAGCCGGGCAGGTGGAAACTGTTCGGGACATTCCTTTGGCCGTGCGAATTTGCTTGGGGACCGCCTCGGCATCCGCTGTGATCTTGGGTTTGCTGAGTGATCAGGTCATTGGATTTCTCCTGAGGACCGCGATTCCACCTGGGCTGTGAGGCAAAAGACGTGGTAGGGCTTTGTTAACGATGTCATGGTTAATTCTCATTCCCCTGCTCCCGCTCGGCGCGGTTCTTGTGCTGGTGATGGGAAAGCCCTGGTTGGGGGAGCATGCCCATAAGGTCGGTATCCCGGCGGTTGCTCTTTCATTTGTCCTGACTCTCGTCGCGTTTTCCCTCGTGCTGAGAGACGGTGCGTTTTCCATTCCCCTGTATCAACTGATCCAATCTGGGAATTTCGTTGTCGATCTGGGCCTCTATATTGATCAACTGACGGTTTTGCTCCTTGTGCTCGTCACAGGTGTGAGTAGTGTGGTGCATGTGTATGCGTCCCGTTACATGGTGGGAGATCCTCGCTATAACCGATTCTTTGCCATTATTGCCTTGTTTACGTTTTCAATGATCATGTTGGTCATGAGCAATAATCTGCTCATGATGTATGTGTTTTGGGAAGTCATGGGGATTTGTTCGTACTTATTAATTTCCCATTGGGGAGAACGCAAATCGGCCGGACAAGCCGCGACCAAGGCGTTTTTAGTCAATTCGGTTGCCGATGTGGGTTTGGGGTTTGGGGTGATCCTTACGTATTCCACATTTGGGACTCTCGACATTCAAACGATTCTGTCTCAAGCACCTGCCATGGAAAACGCTACCCTGAACCTATTGGGATGGTTGGGGTTGGATCTGCCCATCCGCACGGTAACCCTCATTACCTTGTTTCTCTTTATGGGAGCCATGGGAAAATCGGCGCAAGTGCCCCTTCATGTTTGGCTCCCTTTCGCCATGGAAGCTCCCACGCCGGTTTCGGCTCTCATTCACGCGGCGACCATGGTGAATGCCGGTCCCTTTCTTTTAGTTCGCATGAGCCCTTTGGTGATCCTGTCCCCGGCTGCCATGGGGGTGATTGCTGTGATCGGAGCGATGACGGCGGTGTATGCCGCGTTGGTTTCCATGACCCAAGTTGACGTGAAACGAATTTTGGCCTTTTCAACTATCGGGCAAATTGGGTTCATGATCATGACGTGTGGACTGGGCGCATTTGTCGTTGCCATTTTTCACATGTTGGCTCATGGATGTTTGAAGGGATTCCTGTTCTTATCGACCGGTAGTGCATTACGCGCAGTGGAAGCTCATGGACATAGCGTTTCGATGGTCTCTGATCATCCCATCTCCTCCCCATCTCTTTGGCCACTGGCAGGCGGAGTGGCGTTATTGGCCTGTCTCCCTCCGGTTTTGATTTTCTCAGGGCCCTATGAACAATTGTGGGTGTCTCAACAGTTTTTCCCGGCGCAATGGGGTTTCTGGGGCATGGGATTTTTGACCGTTTTTTTTACAGCCTTGTATCTGTTTCGTGGGGTAGTCCAGTTATTTCACCAGCCAAGGGGACAGGGATTTGGAACGGTTGGCTCAGGGGTTTCCCCCCGGTTTTTTTCACCCATTCATTTCTTGGGAATCCTTGTGGTATTGGGCGGCACGGGATTTTTTTTACTCCTTCTCTGGAAAGGGTTTGTGGAATTTCTGTCGCCTGCAGTTGGTCATCGAACGGCAGTGATGGTGAAAAATTTTTCAGTCCTAGGAAACGTTCCCCTGCTTGTCTCAATCATGGTGGCCCTTGCAGGGGTTGTGGCGGGCTATTGGTCTTTCTCGAGATCACCCCTGTGCACATTTCGTGAATCCCGGTTCGGAAGGCGATGGTACGTACACTTTCTGAATAAATTGTATTTTGACGAATGGTATGAGGCCTATGTGGTTCAACCAACCCTGGGATTAGCCATGTGGTCTTGGAAAGTGGTGGACCAGCGGGGTTTGAATGGAATGATTATGGGCCTGGCCAACTTGACTTTGGGTATAGCCAAGTGGTTATGGCGCGTGGTGGATCTAAAAGGTATTGATGGCCTGGTGATGGGGGTTGGCCGCAAAAGCGTGGGAATGGCCGGTTGGCTTTGGCGTGTGGTCGATCTTCATGGAATTGATCGAGTGGTGGTTGGCCTTGGTCAGCAAAGTGTGGGGTTTGCCCGTTGGTTATGGCGAGTGATTGACCTGAGAGGGGTGGACCGTGTGGTCGTGGGGGTTGGGAAGCAGAGCGTGGGGATTGCCAACTGGTTATGGAAAATCATCGACATCAAAGTGCTCGATAAAAATGTCGATCGTCTGAAGGAACAGGCCGAAGTGGCCGGAGATGCGATTCAGGAAGTGGAGCCCCGTACCTTGCAACATCATCTCCTGGTGATGATTTTTTGGCTAATCGTGGGGATGGGGCTCTTATATTGGTTTGCCGTGGGGGAATAGATCCCAAGCTGTCGGTCAAGAATGCGGTTCATGGCAAATATGCACCATGAACCGGATATGTCCGGGCAAAGGGTATGGTTCACCATAGGGGGTGACTCTTCACTAACCGGTTTTTCCAAAAGAGGAAACGATGACCACGCTTTTTACTGAACATCTGTTGAGTCTCATGATCGCCATCCCGTTTTTAGGTATTGCGATGATCGCTTGTATTCACGATCAGGAATGGATTCGGCGAGTGGCCTTTGGATGTACCGTTGTTGATTTTTTGCTTGCTCTAGCCCTTCTGAGTGGTTTTGATTTTTCCAATCAAGGGATGCAATTCGTTGAGCGGATGCAGTGGATGCCGACGTTCAATATTCAATATGCGGTGGGTGTGGATGGGATTAGTCTTTTGCTCGTCATGCTCACGACTCTGCTCTGTCCCTTTGCCGTCTTGTGTTCATGGAAATCCATCACTGTCAGAGTACGGTCATTCATGGCCATGATTCTGTTAGTGGAAGGGGCCATGATTGTGGTGTTTGCGGCATTGGATCTGTTTTTGTTTTTCATGCTGTGGGAAGTGACCATGATTCCCATGTATTTCATGATTATTCTCTGGGGAGGACCTCAGCGGATCGCGGCTGGAATTAAGTTCGTTCTGTACAGTTTGTCTGGTAGCTTGGTCCTGCTACTGGCCATACTCGGGTTATTTGTGGAGGGGGGGAAAACCTTTGATATCCTGATGCTTGCTGAACGCACGTACACCCCAGAAGCTCAATTCTGGATTTTCTTGGCGTTCTTTTTAGCCTTTGCCATTAAGTTGCCCATGTTACCCTTCCATACGTGGCTGCCTGATGCCCATTCCGAAGCTCCCACGGCAGGAAGCGTGATTCTGGCTGGTGTGCTTTTAAAAATGGGGGGATACGGGTTTTTACGATTTTGCTTGCCGATGTTTCCTGAAGCTTCGGTAATGTTCGCTCCCTACATTCTGTGGTTGTCGGTCGCTGGGATTTTATATGGCGGTTATATGGCCCTTGCCCAGTCTGATTTGAAGAAGCTGGTGGCGTATTCATCCATTTCGCATATGGGATTTGTGACTTTGGGTATTTTCGTGTTCAACAATCATGGGATTCAGGGCGCCATTTTACAAATGGTCAATCATGGCATTACGACGGGGGCGCTTTTTTTGGCTGTCGGACAATTGTATGACCGGACACATAGTCGGGCGATTCAGGATTATGGCGGCTTACAAAAACCCATGCCGCGTTTTGTGGCCTTCTTTTGTCTGTTTTCCGTGGCGTCATTTGGATTGCCCGGGACGTGCAATTTTATTGGAGAATTTTTAGTGTTGGTCGGGACATCGTTCGAAAGCTATATGATGGTGTTGGTAGCCATGGGTGGTATCGTCCTTGCCGCCGCCTATATGCTCTGGATGTTGCAACGGGTGGTGCTGGGGCAACCCAGAACGCCTGCCATCTCTCAACTGTCTGATCTTAGTATGAGAGAAATGGCTACGGTGATCCCGCTAGCGGTATTGGTCCTGTGGATTGGTCTTTACCCTTCCCCTCTGATGGAAATGATGGATTCCAGTGTGACCCACTTAGTCCAACAGATGGCACCCTATCAGGCAAATGCGCTCTCGGAATTGGTCTTCAAATAACGACGGCGAGAAAAATCGCCCATTCCGGATTGGCTGAGCCTGAATGCCTGAAGAGCGCATCTTCTGGTGAAACCTCAATGATTCTCTTGGCAAAATCCATCGAGTAGCTGACCCGTCGCCTCTACGTCTCTGTTCAATTTCAATCAGTTTTCTCCTTGTGGATATTGATAGTTTTGGGAAATTGCGGACTTTTTGTGTGCAATATATTCCCATTAGGGGATTCATTGTTCATTGAGAGCGGTTGACTCAAGGCTAGCCTGGATAAGGCCGAAAGAGTTCTGAGAAATCTTGTTTTCTTAGTGAGGAATTTTTCTCTGTTGGGAATGTGACAAATGGTGAGAGTTCCCATATTTAAGGAAACACAATGACAATCTTTATCCATAATGGGGGTCACCAGATTTCAGGGAAGAGCGTTTTGGTGATTGCGGAGGAGTCTAGGTTATGAGTAGTAAGAACTTTCTTCAGACGGGTATCCTGATCATGTGTGGGATGAGTCTTGTGGGATGTGTCAGTCAACGGTCTCATGAGCAAGCCCTCCAGGAGCTCCAAGCCAGCCAAGAAACCAACACCCAAGAAATAGAGCGCCTTCAACAAGCGGTTCAAGAGAAGCAACAGGAAGTTGTGCAACTCCAACAAGCCAAAAACGATTTGGAACAAGCGGTGGAGGTTCAAGATCAAATCAAAGAACAACAATTAGCCACTGTGAAAAAAGAACTGGAAAATTTATACTCCCAAGTTATGGGGATCGCCAATCGACAGGGGGGAGGTGGGCCGGGGACGAAAATTTTCGACACGGACTCCATTGATTATGATGATATCAACAGGGCCTTTCAGCAAGTGCGAGCCACCTTGGATGCCCAAGTGGCGGATTTTTCGCAACTGCGTGAGCAAAATCAGCTGTTGGAGCAAGAACTTTCGGGATTGGAAGCGCGATTGAAAGAGGTCGAACGGTTGAAACAAGAATTAGCCCAAGTCCGGGAGGCTCGTGAAATCCAGGAGGCCCAATTAGCCAAAGTCAAACATGAAGTGCAAACGGTAGGCGGAGAAATTGATCGGATTACCAAGGCATTGGAAGAGAAGTTCGGGAAAAGTTTAATGGTTACTCAGCATCACGATCGATTAGTGCTGACGATGCTAGGACAGGTATTATTTGAGTCGGGTGAGGCAGAGTTAACGCCACTGGGACTCAAGATTATGAAGCAAGTCGGGCAGGTCTTGGCGAGTTTGCCAGAAAAATACATTCAAGTGGAAGGCCATACCGACAATAATCCTATCTACGGCCAATTACAAAAACGCTATCCAACCAACTGGGAACTGTCCACCGCCCGCGCTACGACTGTCTTACGCTATCTCATTGAGCAAACGGGGATGGATCGGAATCAGCTTTCAGCAACTGGCTATGCCGATACACGACCTGTGCAGACAAATGATAGTGAGGAAGGTCGAGCACAGAATCGGCGGGTTGAAATTGTACTTTATCCTGAACGCCTGGTTCAGGATAATAAAATCGTTGCGACCCATACTCCATAATTCAACAGCAATGACTGTTCCTCGCGCCGCTTCAAGCAGCAGGTAATTTACCCTTAGGTTTTTTCTTCTGAAGGGTGAGGAACCAAGGCCTTTCTCTGTGCGATTTCTTCGAAACTCCCATTCATGCATGAACCGAATGCTGGTCTTCCTACCGATTTAGGATGGTTAATTTCATCGCAGCATGAACCTCCTGATCTCCTCTGAGCGCATCTAAGTATTAGAGCCACTTGTTGCGCATTTCATTGTTGGCCATCGCCAAACAAGAATCTGTCAGTTTTGGCATTGAGGATCTTTGTTTGAAGATGATCTGTGAGGTGCGCTGATCGCCTTTCCTCTTCGTTATTCGGATTCCGCTGTTGACGAATTGGACAGCAAGTTAATTGACTCATGCAGGCTATTGGAGCTGCTTCTTTCCTGATGCCAGGGAGCCGCATGCCCTGGACATGGTTGTTCCATGGAGCAGTGGTGCGCTCCTGCTTGAATGCGGTTTTGCTTGTGGTCGGTGAGGCAAGGATACTCTGTTATGACTGGGATCTCATCAGCCAATAGTAAAAGGTACGCTGCCGCCTATAATCCTAGCCTTTGCATGCTTTCTGTTTTTCTTGATATGGGAATCAGCGAATGTGCAACCTTTTGACGTGGCGAAGGACGCAGTTTTATGTGGAGAATTGCATAGATCTATTTTCTAAGCATATCTTGGTCGGCTTTTTCCTCATGTTAATCCTGATAATCCAGAATTTATGATTATCTCCTGCGTATTGGGATTGACATGGAACATTCTGGATCTTTGGTGTAAACAGAATAATTTCAAGACTCGCACAACCCGATTTTCCTTGGGCTTCGTCTCAGACATTCTGCAATGGTTTTCCCCGTGCCGTGTCCCTATTCACGAATTATTTTTTAAGTAACGTGGCTTTTCAAATACAGGAGAAACAAGAGGAGCCGTATCTCGGCAGAATGCATGGAGCGGCGTATAGGAATTAATGTGCACGAGAAGTGCACTGATTAAAGCTCAAAGAAGGAGAATTATAGGCGAACGACAGATTGCCCCCGACTTCTTGTTCACCTCCAGATCTCGCCACACAATAGCCGTCTTCACAGGAGGTGAGTTTACTTTTATGGCATTAGAGCCTGTGAACAAATTGATTTCTGGTCAACTGGAGGTTCTCCTGGTATCGTGGATTTGTTGTTGTGTCAAGACGGTGGCGTTTCCTGGGAGCATAAGCTTGAGTATCTGAGGAAACATGCTGCATGATGCGGTCGGGTTGGGGTACGTTGAAATGAGGTGTAGTACTTCATGGGTTCCCTTCACCAACAGTCCGGCAACCGTTATGATCTGTTTTCGATCAAAGTGACCATTTCCATCTTGTCTTATCAGAAACAATGACGTTAGGACCATCAACGCAGGGAAACATTTTCTCTCGGCTGATCGTGTTATGCCTGTTGGCAGGTAGTTGGGGCCTTTTCCCATTACATGAGGCCAAGGCCAATAATACTTGGCTGGATCAGGACATTGAGGTGGCGGGATACTTTGCCTTTTCTTCAGCCTTCCAAGATGCCCCTGGGCCCTCCCGTTTCCTGCCCTTCATGGATAGCGGTCTGCTCGTAGGGAAAAATTGGGGGAACTGGAGAATTTTTTCAGAGCTGGAGTTTGAACAAAAAAAGGAAGTGAGGGTTGATCACAGAAGTTCGCGGAGGGTATTTCGAATCCAACGATCTCACCAATTCGTATTTGAACCAGAACGCCTGTGGCTCCAATATAGTTTTCCTAAAGCGACAAGGCTGAGAGTCGGACAGATTCTCACGTCTTTTGGCATTTGGAACCCCCAGCATTTTCCCAGTATTACCAATGTCGTGAATCGACCGCGGGCGACCATGAGCCTGTATCCCGAACATTTTCTGGGAGGCGAAATTCATAAAGAGACCAAACTGTTTGGCCATCCCACTTCAGCGATTTTCTATGGAGGAACCCCTTCTTCTTCGGATTTTCCCTCAAGAGATTCTCTGGGGAATGGAGTTATTGGGGGGTATGGCAAAACCCGATTGGGGAAAATGATTTCCGGAAATATCGGGGTATCGGGTGTCTACCTGTTTAACCACCAAGTTTGGGGAAACGCCTTCATTCTGGGTTCCGACTTGAAGATGATTCTGGGTCCGTTCGATTTGCAAGCAGAGTATATTCGGGTGGTGTCGAGATCCGACAACGCATTATCCAGCCGGACGCCCCAAGGGAGCTACCTCCAAGGGTTATGGCATATCACCCAACAATGGGGACTGCTCTATCAATGGGATCAGATTTTGGCAGGCTTTTCAGACAATTTTGATGATACGCCCGAAACGCAAACCATTCATACCTTCGGCCTACTCTATACACCCAAGCCGTGGCTCCGTTTAAAAACCGATTGGGAAAAGCATGAGGGATTTAGCCAGTGGGATTTCGAGCTCTCTTTCTATTTCTCATCCTGATTCTTTTTCCCTCGCTCATCGTAGAGAAGGGATGGCCTGGGGAGCAGGTTGCCCAGCCTTCCTTTTGGGTGGTGGGCCAAAAGGCGCTCCCGCTCTCCTCGCTTACTCCGAAGCAAATTCTTCATATCCTAAAAACAGATGAACGGATTTGGGGAAATGGAGATGCGATTCGCGTGGCGCTGCTTTCCAACATGGTCACAGGGGATGATCACTGGGTCCAATGGCTTGGTGTGGCTTCAATCGATACCTTATTGTCTGAATGGATTGAGGCCGATCTGGTCCAAGATTGGCCGGCTCCCAAACGGTTTGACAATCTCAACACGTTACTTGAGTTTGTTGCTCGAACTCCTGGAGCGATTGGGTTCAGCTCTACTCAACCATCCACCCTTCCTCCAAACGTTCGAATCATTCCGATTCAAGAGAAAGCCGTACACTCATCATCATGATTCGATCAATCCCCCTGCATTTGAGATTTGTGCTTCCGGTGGTCATCCTTTTAGGGGTCACGGTGGTTCTCTTGGGATTGGCGTTACAAGGTCCCTTGACGGCATCTATGGACCAGCTGTTTCAAGGAAGAATTGATAGTGCCGCGAATACGGTGAATGTGTTGATTCAGGAGGCCGTCCAAGAAATGCAGAATCTGGGCGTCAGTTTGGCGTATTCAAAAGTGGTACCTCAATCTCCCAATGAGGGGTATATGGCTCCCCAGGAAATCGCGTCACGCGTCAAAGCCCAAGGCGGGCTATTTTTGGCTTTTGGTGAAACCTCCCTCTTGGAGGTCACACCTCAGGTACAGACCTTTCAACGGGAAGCCAGGACTCACGGAACGTATGCGGTGGTCTATTTCTATAAGAATAACCCTGTCATCCTAGTCTTAATTTTAGTGCGAGCACCAAACCTTCCTGATCGCCTGCTGACTATCGGGATTCCATTGGATCAGCCATTTCTTGATAAGCTGGCCAAAAAAGTAGGGCTTCCGATCGCGCTTTCTGATTCTTCTGGCCATCTGCTCGTCACGAGTCAGCGGGCTGCCACGTTATTTCCAACGCAATTTGATCAGGGTGTAGCTGGCCAAGCCAAATTTTCTGATGGAGATTCCTACCTGTGGATGAGGCAATCATTCCTGGAAAATAACCCAATGGGCCTTCAACTGATTTTAGCCACATCCTCAAAACCCTTGGAGCAAGTATTTGTCGTGATATTGCACAATTGGGCATTGGCGGCGTCGCTTCTGCTGGTTGCGGGCAGTATTCTCTATTTCTGGTTAGTCAAGACTATCGTGAAACCCCTCAATCGCTTGGTGCATGCCGCGGAACAGGTTGCGAGCGGAAATTTGGATATTCAAATCTCCGATCCCACTCAAGATGAAGTTGGTAGGCTGTCGCATGCCTTCAATAAAATGACCACGGGACTTCGAGAAGTTGATCGTGCGAAAGGCGCCTTTTTGGCGTATGTGTCTCATGAACTTCGAACACCCTTGACCTCTATTGTCGGATTTGCCGCGCGGATTGCAAGCAGCAAGCAGGAGAATGTGAAAACGATAGAGGCGGCTGAAATCATTAGGAAAGAAGGAGATCGAATGGTTCGATTGGTCGAGGATTTGTTATTCTTGGGAAGTGTGAATGCGGGGAAGATGGAATGGCGGTATAGCACGTTTTCCCCCTATCCGCTAATTCAGTCTTGCGTCAATCTCATGATGCCTACTGCCGAGGAAAAAGGGTTGAATCTCGTTTTGACCGGTCCTGCCAATCTTCCTGAAGTCATCGGTGACTGCGATCGTATCAAGCAAGCGGTGCTGAATGTGCTCAATAATGCCATAGCGTATACCCCGCAAGGGTCCGTCCATGTTCAGGTCTCGGCCGACTCCTTCGCATCCACATGGTCTGTGATTGTGGTGGATACCGGCGTGGGGTTGGCCAACGTCAGTCCAATGGCTATTTTTGATCCGTTTGTGCGAGGGCAAAAAGACAGTAAGGGGGTAGGGATAGGCTTGTCCCTTGTCAAAGAAGTCATGGTTGCTCACGGGGGGACGGTGACGTGCACACCGAATGAACCGGAAGGACTGCGCTTTGCCCTAAATTTCCCTATGGCACCAAGAGGGCATTCATGACAAGAAAATACACCGTTCTCGTGGTGGAAGATTCGCCAAGTCTCCGGCATTTGTTAAAAGAAACGCTGGAGGATGCGGGTATCGACGTGATTGCCACCAGTCATGTGGCCAAGGCACTTGAGGTCAGTGAGCAATATTATTTTGATGGAGCCCTCATCGATCTTTCGTTGCCCGATGGGGATGGCATCACGCTTCTTCAGCAGCTTCGACCCAAACAGCCTGCCATGGCAACGATCGTGGTGACCGCTTTTGGCACCATGGATTCTGTTGTGGAAGCCATGAGGGCGGGGGCCATTGATTTCCTGAAGAAACCCTTTGTTCCCGAGGAAGTGCTCCAACGACTGCAGTCTGCCATAAATCTTGTGGCATTGAAGCAGGCCAATCAAACGCTGTTGCAGGAAACCGGACCGGTCAGGCTTCCGGAAATGATTGGCGACGGGCTGGAAGAGATTCGGAAACTTGTGGCCAGGGTGGCTTCTACGGATATTCCCATCCTGCTAACAGGAGAGACCGGAACGGGGAAGGAGATCGTGGCCCGCTATATTCACGGCAAAAGCGGACGAGATGCGCAGCCATTTTTAGCGTTGAATATGGCGGCCTTGCCGGCTGAAATGATTGAATCGGAGTTGTTTGGCACAGTGCGTGGAGCCTTCACGGATGCCCGCGATCGGGAAGGAAAGTTTGAAGCTGCAGGAAAAGGCACTCTCTTCCTAGATGAAATTGGGGACATGCCATTGGCTCAGCAGGCCAAGCTTCTGCGAGTATTGGAAGAGGGCGTTTTCACCCGTTTAGGAGAATCCCGCCAAATTCCTCTTCGAGCCAGAGTTATTGCGGCCACCAATCATCAGCTTCAGGAGGCGATCTCTGCAGGGAGATTCCGCGCAGATTTGTATTTTCGGCTGGCCGCCATTGAAATTCCTATTCCTCCGCTTCGCAAGCGTCGGGATGATATTATTCCATTGGTTCACCATTTTTTGGCTCAGGCCAATGCCCGTTTTGGGTTGGCATCGCGCTCTATCGAGCCGTCCTCCCTTGATGCGTTACGGGAATATTCTTGGCCGGGCAATGTTCGAGAATTGAAACAAGTTGTCGAACGGGCAGCCCTTCTGTCCCAGGAAGACTCCTTACGCATTCCCCTCCCAGTGGGACGCTCTTCCTCCCCATTTTCCATTCCAGAAGACTCCCTCCCATTAGAAGCGATCGAAGAACTTCATATTCAGAGAGTGTTGGAAGCCTGTCACGGCAACCGCACTGAAACCGCCAGGATTCTGGGAATCGATCGATCCACCCTTCAGGCGAAGCTAAAGAAAATACTCCCTTCCACCTAAGTGAAATTCTGTGCTTGAAAATCCCCCAGCCACGAGGGATTTTTCTGCGCTTCCCGCTGTAGCCATTTAAAAATGCCCTTAATTTTCAAATGGTTGTATGGCTATGTGGTGTGGCCGTGAAAATGCATTGTCTTTGTGGCATGTCAAAAATCAGCAATATCCTGCTGTCCCGAATGGGGGATTACCGAGCCAGAGGGAAAGGGAAGCAAACGAACTCATGGACTCATTTACCGATGAAGCTTTCATGGTTAAACAAGGCAGAGCCTCTGGCTCTGAGGTATTCGAATTACGATAGCTTGGAGAAGGGAGAAAGTATGTTGCAAATCGCAGTAAAAAACGATGAAGGATTTAACGCTCGATTAAGCCTGAATCAGAGGCGGATGCAACATTTTTCGTTATTGTATCCCAGTATCATTGCCATTACGAAGCACTCTTCCATTCAACGCCGCAGGGTTGAACTCTTTATTGAGCAGACGTTCCATCGAGCCTACGGAGCGGAAATTATTGGGCATTATCCCACGCTGGTGAGCGTGCACGATGAGGAGGATAACATCTTGGCAGCGCTGGGCTTTCGTTTTGCCAAAGAAGAACCGTTGTTCCTGGAGCAATATCTGGATATCCCAATCGAGGAGCATCTGCGGGAGCATTACCCGAAGTCGGGAGAACGTAAAAATATTGTGGAAGTTGGGAATCTGGCATCGCTTGGTCAAGGCGCGTCCATTTTTCTGTTTGCCGCGCTCAATGCGTATCTGGCCCAACAGGGCATCAAACTTGTGACCTTCACCGCAACAGATTTTCTGCATCGCTACTTTACGAGACTGGGGATGAATACTGTGGTGCTGGGTGAGGCCAACCAAGGAAGGTTGATGGACGGCGGTGTTTCGTGGGGGACATATTATAAGGAGAATCCCCGTGTGGTGGCGGGAAGCGTGAAGCAGGTTTTGCTGGGATTACACGGGCATCTCCAATTGGTGCTGGAAACCAGTGATGCCGAGATGACGGCACAGCTGCACGCTAAGACATTCCAAGAGACCGAACTCTCATGACCAGTGAGGTGCTTTCATCTATTCATAGGCTGGCCAAAATCCAGCCACAAAAAACTGCGTTGACAGATGGCCAGACGTCGTTGACCTATCGAGAGTTGGCTGAGGGCATAAGGACATTGGCCCTCAAGCTGAAGGTTTTCAAAGGGGCTTGTGTGGCCATTGAAATGGAAAACTCCATCGACTGGGTCATGGCCGATCTGGCCTGTATCGCGTCCCAGGTGGTGACCGTGCCACTTCCAACATTTTTCACGGCTTCTCAACGAGAACACGCGATGCGGAATGCTGGAGTGCAGTGCTGCATTTCAGATGGGCTCAAAGTCACGCCTCTGGCTTATCAAGCCGTTCTTTTACCGGAAAGGACGGCCAAAATTACCTATACTTCCGGCACAACGGGGAGTCCCAAGGGTGTCTGTCTGAGTCAGCCAGGGATGGAGCAGGTCGCCACATCACTTTTATCCGTCATTGGGGCCGCTCCGGCAAGCCACACGGCAGCCGTGTTACCCCTTGCGGTGCTACTGGAAAATGTGGCTGGTTGTTACGCCACTTTGTTGGCTGGTGGTTGCTACGATGTTCGTCCCCAAGCTGTCATTGGGTTGGGGGCAGGCATGAAGCCTGATTGGGTGTCATTGGTCCGGTATTTGGCGATGAGTCATGCGACAAGCTGCATCTTGGTGCCGGAAATGTTGCGGGGTATTTTGCATGTTCTTTCGCAAGGAGGGATGAGATTGCCTGATATACAGTTTGTTGCGGTAGGAGGCGCAAAAGTATCGCCCAAACTTTTGGAGCAATCAAGACAGCGAAATCTCCCGGTGTATCAGGGGTACGGACTCAGCGAATGCGCCTCTGTCGTGTCTGTCAATACTCCTCAAGCCGTGGTGAGGGAATCGGTTGGGCAGGTGCTTCCACATGTGGATGCGTACGTCGCCGAAGATGGCGAAATCTGTATCAATCATCCTGCCTTTCTTGGGTATGTCGGTGAGAAGCCAGGCTCCATGGTCTATGCAACCGGCGATTTGGGCCTTATCGATGGGCAAGGGTTTCTGCACATCACCGGCCGAAAAAAAAATGTGTTGATTACCGCATTCGGACGGAATGTGTCGCCGGAGTGGCCGGAGAGTGAGCTACTCGCGCAGCCTGAAATAGCGCAATGCCTTGTGGTTGGGGATGGGGCCTCCTATTTGGCGGCGTTGCTTGTTCCAACAGGAGAGCAGGTGAGTGACGTCATGTTGCAAAAGGCGGTCGATCAGGCTAATGCGAGATTGCCAGCATATGCCCGAATACACCAATGGGCAAGGGTCAGGCCCTTTACCGTCTTGGAGGGGTTGCTTACCGGGACGGGGCGCCCGAAGCGCGAAATGATTGTGCGTTTCTATCATACGCTGATCCATACCCTATTCAAAGAGGAAGCCTATGCCAACATTTTTTGAAAGACTGAGAGCTGAGACGGAATTGGAGCGTCAAGGGTTGAGCCAGATTCCCCAAATCACGGATGCCCTGCGTGGGGCTATTTCCCGGGATACCTACATAGCGTTCCTCGAGCAGGCGTATCACCATGTCAGGTGTACGGTGCCACTGATGATGGCTGCGGGATCGCGGCTTTCGCATCAACAGGAATATCTGTGTGAAGCACTTGTGGAGTATGTGAAGGAAGAAGTTGGTCACCAAGATCGGATTCTCAGCGATATTTCTTATTTGGGGGGAGATGCAGAGGCCGTTCGTCACGGGAAGCCGAACTTCGCCACGGAAGTCATGGTGGCCTATGCGTTTGATTCCGTCTGCCGAATTAACCCTGTGAGTTTTTTCGGCATGGTCTTTGTGCTGGAAGGAACAAGTACGGCTCTTGCCACCAAGGCCGCAGATGCTATTCGACAATCGCTCCGTCTTTCTAAGGACGGTTTTAGTTATCTGTATTCGCATGGCACATTGGATCTTGAGCATATGAAGTTCTTTGAACAATTGGTCAATCGGATTCCCGAAGAACCAAACCGGCAGGCCATTATCCATATGAGCAAACGTATGTTTAGGCTATATGGCAACGTCTTTCGTTCGATCCCGCATATCAGCAGTCAGGTGCAGGATGTCGCTTAACGGTCAACGGATAGTTGTCACCGGTGGTGCTGGAGGGATTGGTTCCCTGCTATGCCTGGAGCTGTTGTCTCAGGGAGCGAGAGTGACGGTGGTGGATCGTGTGGAATCATCGTCATTCGATGCGGAATTCCTGTGCGGTGACCTTTCCACGCTGGATGGAATCTCGACTATCGTCGGGCAACTCAAATCGAAACATGTGGATATTCTGGTCAACCTTGCCGGCATTCAATACTTTGGCCCATGCGAAGACCAATCATCCCAACAGACGGCGTTGTTGTATGCCGTGAACTTACTTGCACCGGTGTTGCTTACCCAAGCACTTCTTCCTCAAATGAAAACACGCGGGCATGGGCAGATTGTCAACGTGGGCTCGATCTTTGGCTCAATCAACTTTGCCCATTTTGCGACCTATTCCAGTTCCAAGGCCGGCTTGCGTGGCTTTTCCGAAGCATTGCGGCGGGAAGTCCGAGCGGAGGGCATTACGGTCACCTATATTGCGCCACGAGCGGTGAAGACCCCGTTGAATACCGAGAAAATTCTGGAATTCGGGCGTCTGACCAAAATGAACATGGATGAACCGACATGGGTGGCTCAACAGATAGCCAAGGCGATCACTGAGCGGAGGAATGATGTGTTTCTCGGTTTTCCGGAGACGTTATTTGTTCGCCTCAATGCCTTGGTGCCACGGATAGTGGACCAAGTTCTGGCGGCGAACGATCTGAAAGCGAAATCGTTGTTTTGCCCGCCTTATCCCGCTAACCAATAACGGAGGTGTTCATGAAAAAAGGGTTCATTGGGCTTATGGTACAGGTATGTATTGTGTGTTCTGGGCTGACCCTGGTTCAAGGAGGACAGCCGTCGCAAGGGGAGCCTCAGGGGCCACCCGTGCCGACAGTCGGTACTGCCTCGCCAATGGACAGAGACCTGAATGGGCTCATGGAAGAATGGGCCCATATCAAATATGAAGTCCCTGATAAGAACGAACAGGAACAACAGATGGGGGCATTGATGAGCAAAGCTTCAACCGTCACCAAAACCTACCATGAACGGGCGGAGCCATATATCTGGGAAGCGATTATCACGAGTACACAGGCTGGCATCGTCGGTGGTTTAGGAGCCTTGGGATATGCCAAAGACGCAAAGAAAATATTGGAGCAAGCTGAAGCCATCAATCCTCGTGCGCTCGACGGGGCCATTTATACCTCGCTGGGTGCTCTCTACTATCAAGTGCCAGGTTGGCCGATAGGTTTTGGTGATGATGAAAAAGCTCGGGCTTATTTAGAACGCGCACGGACCATGAGCCCCGATGATATTGACTCCAACTATTTTTATGGGGAATTCCTGATTGACCAAGGTGAATATGCCAAAGCTATCGCGGTATTGGAACATGCCCTTGCCGCCCCTGATCGTCCCAATCGTCCTATAGCTGATGCGGGACGTCGTGCCGAAATCAGACAGTCCATCGCCATGGCAAAGAAAAAACTATGAGCTCATCATCCTGCGGGGCCTATGAAATGAGGCGTTCTCGACGGCTCCATAAGATCAATGGAATGCCGGTGGTGTTGTGCCCCGCTCCATTATTTTGCTCCAAGCTAAGAGCCAATGGAAAGAGATGGCGCCTTCCCATCTTTTCTGTTGTTCCTTTTGGCTATTTTCATTTGAGCTGGCTAATTGCAAATCGTTGAATATGCCAGATTGATAGAATGCAGACATTACTAACAAAAGAAATACCACGGGGTGGTGACACACAAACGGGCGTTCAATATTTTGAAACCGTGATTATTGGTACAGGGTTTTCAGGTTTGCTGGCGGCTATACGGTTAAAGAAAAAGAATTTCAATGATTTCGTCTTGTTGGAAAGAGGTGCGGAAATCGGGGGGACATGGCAGGCTAACTCATATCCAGGTGCTGAGGTGGATATTCCAACCGGCTTATATTCCGTTTCCTTTATTCCTTATCAATTTAAGAAAACATATGCCTCGCAAAGCGAATTGCTGGAATATACACAATACATTGTAGGGAAGTTTGATCTTAGAGAACACATAAAAATCAATCAGGAAGTCACAAGGCTCATTTATGATGAAAGCAAATATCGGTGGCAAGTTGAGATAGCTTCAGGCGAGCGCTATATCGCACGATTCATTATTGATGGCAGCGGTGTGCTGGCAAACCCGAAAATTCCTTACATCGCAGGAGCGGAATCTTTTCAAGGAGCAAAATTCCATACCGCACAGTGGGATCACAAGGTGTCTTATACAGGAAAACGTGTTGGCGTTATTGGTTCGGGATGTTCAGCCGCTCAAGTGGTTCCGGCCATTGCAAGCCAGGTTGATAAACTCACCGTGTTTATGGGGACGCCTGAGTGGATCATTCCGCGTTCAGATAGGCATTACAGTTCTCTAGAACGGTTTATGATGAATCTTCCGGGAGTACGTCAACTCAAGCGTTTTATGATCTTTATTTCTCATGAGGTAAAGTTTATCGGGTTTCGCCGCTATCCGTTTACTGCAACAATCAGTAAATTCATTAAAACGCAATATGCGAAAAAGCTAAAAACAAACCTTGAAAAATATATCGCCGACGACAAGTTGCGTCAGAATATGATGCCTGATTATGAATTGGGTTGTCGGCGAGTCATCCCGTCAAATGCTTATCTTCCTGCCCTTTCCCGAGAAAATGTTGAGGTTGATATCAGCGGGATTGAGAAAATCACGCCAACAGGGATTCGGACAAAAGCAGGTAAGGATATTCCGTTGGACATCATTGTTTATGCAACGGGATTTTTTGTTTATTCAAATGTGAAAAGGATGCTCTCGTTTCAGGTGTATGGACGTGGTGGTCGAAATCTAAACAGTGAATGGGAATCAGACATTGTCTCTTATAAGGGGATCACGGTTTCAGGCTATCCAAACTATTTTAAAATTAACGGTCCCAACACTGGTTCAGGCCATAGTTCACAATTATGTTATATGGAGGTAATGGTAAGTTATGCCGTTCAAGCCATTTGTGCCATTAAACGGGATAAGGCAATCAAAGCCATAGATGTGAAACGCGAGGTTCAAAGCCGGTATGTGACAAAAATGAAAAAAGCTCTGAAATTGACGGTTTGGCAAACTGGAGGGTGCAAGTCATTTTACAGAAAAGGGATGACGGGTGAAGTGACTAGCCTGTCCCCGGAATCGGTGATCCATTTTATCTTTGCACGTACATGGTTTCGCTTGAAAGACTATCGTTTATTACGGTAACCCGTGAGAGGGCTGTTTCCTCGTCAATTTCTCGGAAACAATCATTCAAAAAGAAAACGGATCGAGGTGCTGGTTTTATGGATACGTTCATGAGCTTCAGTGCTGGTGCCAGCTCGATTTGATGAAGACCAATTCCCTGAAGCTACGTATCCAGATCCATATAGGTTGGTTGTCCGCATTTCCAGGAAAAATACACGCGAGTCATGGAGGAAGGTAACGTATGATGCAAAAAATGCTGTGGGTTCCAATGCTCGGTGCACTGGGGGTTCTCTCGCTCTATAGCTGCGCCAGTGATCATGGACGTACATATGCGTTGCAGGAACAGATCACGCAATGTGAGCATTGTCATGGCATCGACACGAAAGTTCCTTCCATCGCCCCATCTCTAGATGGCATGCCTGATGGCTATATGGTGGAGCAGTTAGAAAACTTCAGGCAATCGAGGCGAGGAATTGATCCGGCTGATGCGTTTTCCCGTGCCATGAGTCAGCAAGCAAGAGCGTTCAGTGATGAGCAGATAACGTTGATTGCCGAGTATTATTCCGGGCGCACACGTCAACTGTCGAAAGAGTCGGTATCGGGTAATGTTGAAAACGGAGAACATTTATATAGGGAACGATGTGAAGGCTGCCACTCCAGCATGTTGGGCCGTTATTTCACTAACAGCCCCCGGATCACGCATCTTCGAGGGACCTATCTTCTGACCCAGCTTAATCAATTTGCCAAGAGTCAAAGACTCGTAGTGGAAGACAGCAAGCATAAAGTAAAAATGGCGGCTGTGGCGAAGAAGTTAAGTGAGACGGATCAAGCTGATATTGTCGCGTTCATCAAAAAACATTACTCGGATTAGCCAAAGAAGGGTAGCTCTCCCTTCTCAACCCTCGTACTTGCCGACTTCCGGCAGTGCATGACGTGTAAGGGTTGGACCGTCACGATCCCCTTCCGATTGCCATGTGTATTTTCCAGTGTTTAATGTCCTGACGATCCAGCGGGACTCCCAGGGCTGCTCAGGCTGTGATGCTGGATGAGTCCGGTATCATACAGATACGTGGTCATGGGATCTAAGAGGAAATAGACTGCGAGGAGTCCGATACTCGCCATGGTGAGAGTGTAAGGAAGTGCCATCCACACCATTTTCCCATAGGACAATCGAATGACCGGTGCGAGGGAAGAGGTTAACAGAAAGAGAAAGGCTGCCTGCCCGTTCGGTGTGGCGACACTGGGAATATTCGTGCCGGTATTGATGGCGACAGCCAGCAGATCAAATTGATCACGATTGATGGTGCCGGCTTTCAAGGCTCGAAGTACCTCTTCAATATAGACCGTTGCGACAAACACATTGTCACTGATGGAGGAGAGAATCCCGTTCGCCAGATAAAACATCCCGATTTGATGGGAACCCTCCAGACTCAGGCCATAGTTGATGATTCCGGAAAATAACTGTTGGTCCTGGATCACGGCCACAATGGCAAAAAATACGACCAGTAGCGCAGTGAAGGGTAGGGCTTCCTTAAAGGCCTCCCCCAATTGATGTTCTTCAATTATGCCATTAAAAGCGGTAATAAAAACGATCACGGTCAAACCGATAATGCCGACCTCGGCCATATGAAAGGCCAGCGCAATAATGAGCCATATGCCGGCAAAGCCTTGGACCAGTAATCGCGCGGTATCGCCGGAGTCTCGTCGGTTCTGCTGTTCGGTCTCGAAATCCAACAGAATATGCCGGACAGGATCAGGTAACTGATAGCCATAATCAAACCATCGCATCTTTTCCACCAGAAAACAGGTGATCAGGCCGACCGCAAACACTGGAAAAGTCACGGGGGCCATCCGGAAAAGAAATTCCATGAATTCCCACCCGGCTTTGTCTGCGATCAAAAGATTTTGAGGTTCGCCGACGAGGGTGCAGACGCCGCCCAACGCGGTGCCAATGGCGCCATGCATCATGAGATTACGAAGAAAGCCACGAAAGTTGTCTAGGTTTTCTCGGTGCAGATTCTTGACATCCTGATCATCGGTGGAGTCATGGGAGGCATGATAGGACTTTCCCGAGGCGACACGATGATAGATGTTATAAAACCCCAGGGCGACGGCGATAATGACTGCGGTGACGGTCAGGGCATCCAAAAATGCGGACAAAAAGGCACCCATGATGGTGAAGAGCAGGCCCAGTATGATTTTGGATTGGACGCCCAGCAAGATTTTGGTAAACAAAAAGAGGAGCAGGTCTTTCATGAAGTAAATGCCGGCAACCATGAAAATCAGCAATAAAATGACCTGAAAATTATTGAGAGCTTCGTGATACACGGTGGCTGGCGAGGTCATACCGATGATCACCGCCTCCAGGGCTAACAACCCGCCGGGTTGCAGAGGATAACTTTTCAACGCCATGGCCAAGGTGAAGATAAATTCCACAATGAGGACCCACCCCGTGACAAAGGGACCGGCGCTCACCAGCAAAATGGGATTCAGAATCAAAAAGGCCATGATGGTCAGCTTGTACCAGGTAGGGGTATGGTTGAGGAAATTTTCAATCAGTGCATGGGGTACGGTGTTTTTCATGAGAGTCCTTGATCAGAAAAGATGGGCAATGAGAACGAGGTACGAGAGCACAATGGCTTTGAGCGATGGAGTGGCAATCTCCAGCCCTCTACGAACCGATGCGGGATCCGGTGAAGGATTGAAAGAAAATGTCAACCGTTGTCTCCTTTTGGTACGGCTGGCCTCCTCATCAAGTCTTTTGTTCATCTGTGGCGGCGTGCACTTCCTGAGGGGGTCCATCAGAAGGATGGGTGGACCCGCTGATGCGGGCTGCATGACGCAGGGCATCCAGGCGAAGCGCATACCGATGTCCGGGTTGAACTTGCTCCAACACTGCCAGCCCCGCTAGGACCCTCACGACAGGTGGCCGCATGCCGACAAAGAACAAGTGTTGGCCGTGGTCCTTGACCATCACCAGCATATCTTCAATCGCCAAGGCTGCGGTGCCGTCAATGGCAGGTACATCCGTCAAGTCCAGGATCACGCAGGAAAATTGATTGAACCCTTTTATGGATTCCAGTCGTCGAATCATGTCCTTTGCCGATCCGAAGCTCATGGGCCCATTCACATGGATCATAATTAATCGATCGGCGTTGCGGTCCAGGATACGTTGTTCCTCTTGAGATAAGGGTGTTTCCTGGGATGATCCGGTAATGACGCGGAGACTTTCCAACTCCAAATCGGCCATCCGTTTCACAAACATCACACTGGCCAGGACTACTCCGATCCCTACGGCGGTGATGAGATCAACCAGAACGGTGACCAGCAGCACCACGATCATGACTAAGACTTCAGTGCGTGGTGCTTGGACCATATGTTTGAGGAAGCGCCAATCGATAATATCAAACCCGACTTTGATCAGGAGACCGGCTAGGACGGCCAGAGGAATCCTTTCAGCCAAGGGGCCAAGGCCCAACAACGTTCCAAGAAGAATGATGGCCATGCACATTCCCGAGAGTGGAGTGCGGCCCCCGGTGCGAATGTTGGCCACGGATCGCATGGTGGCTCCGGCACCGGGAATCCCACCAAAAAATCCGGACACCATGTTCCCGATGCCTTGTCCGACTAATTCCCGATTGGAATCATGTTGTGTCCGGGTCATATTGTCGCACACCAGGGAGGTGAGGAGGCTGTCAATTGTTCCAAGTAAGGCCAGGACGAGAGCATCTTCCACCATCAGTAAGAGGGCGTCAGTATGCATGACCGGCCAAATAGGAGTGGGAAAACCCGTGGGAATATTCCCGATAACCGGTAACGAAGGGAAAAAGGCATTCCCCACAACCGTTCCGACAATCAGCGCCAATAACACAGGGGGAAGACGTTTTCCGATGGAAGGGGGTGTCAGATAGACAATCGCCAGAGTGAGCGATCCAATAAGGACTGCCGGAAGGGAAAAGGACGCGAAAAACTCCGGCATGGCTCTTAAATTATCGATGACGCTGGATGCAGCCTTCAACCCGAGAAACGGGGCAATCTGCAAAATGAGAATGATGCCCCCGATGCCGCTCATAAAGCCTGAAATAACCGGATAGGGGACGAGGGTAATATACCGGCCGAATCCCATCAGTCCGAAGATGATTTGGAAGACACCGCCCAAGATAACCGCGGTGAAGGCCAGAGCTGGTTCATCCGCAAATTTTAAGATAATGGCAGCCATGACCACAGTCATGGGGCCCGTTGGGCCTGAGGCTTGGGCTGGCGTTCCACCGAAGAGGGCGGCAAAAAATCCGACGAAAATCGCTCCATACAGACCGGCAATGGCCCCCAGTCCAGAGGTAACGCCAAACGCCAACGCCAGTGGCAACGCGACGACCGCGGCGACCAACCCGCCATAAAAATCTCCTCGCAGGTTGTTGAAGTGGAGTCCATGGACCCATGAAAGGGCAAGGTGCTTGGCCGACATTGGCGTTTCCTGAAATAGACGATTAGGATTTTTGAATGATCAGGTGATGGCTTTCTGTCTGAACGACCTGGGTTCTCTCATCCATCGTAAGGAGGATGAACCCTGAGCCCAGCGCACATCAACGTGAAGACGATACCGTTGTTCGTTGGATAAATTGGCCAATTTGAAGACCAATCGAGGTAAACATGTATAGCAATTCTGTATCCGGTTTTTGGATGTCCCGATGGAAAAATTCTATAACCCCAGCGGTCTCTTGGCCGGCTTTAATGGGGAAGGCAAATCCGGTATGAAGATTTTCCTTGGCCGCCGCCGCGGCACGCGGAAAGTTTGGGTCCGCGACGACGTCGGTAATCCAAAGCGGCTGCCCGCTTTTCCACACCCGACCGGGGAGGCCCACCCCTCGGGCGAGAGTGGTTTCCTCTGAGGCTTGTTGAAAGGCTTCCAGGTCTAAATGGGGAGCATGCCAAATCATGAGGCATCGTAAGACCGATTGTGCCGGATCGACGATCCAAATGGCGCCCAGATCCCATCCTAAATTGTCACAAATAGCTTCCAGGATAAGCGGGGCGGCATGTGTCAGGTTTGACGATTCTGCCAGAACATTCGTAATGCTGTGGTGGGTGGCCAACCGGCGTTCCTTATGCTCCCGCTCGATAAACTGTCCGATTTGAAAGCCGATATTCGACAGCATTTGAAGCAAGGTATCATCAACTTCTTCTGGAAATGGCGAGAAGAACTCCAGGACAGCGCGAGTATTGCCTGAAAGACACACGGGAATAGCGAATCCAGCATGGAGTCCCACATTCAAGGCAACTTGGTGGCGGGGGTCTTTGGGATAGTCCGCCAGATCTTTGATCCAGACCGGTTTTCGGATTTCCCATACCTGCCCGGCCAGCCCCACATCAGGGGCAAGAGTCCAATCGGTGGTGTGTGCCGACATCCATTGCGCCTGGGAAGAATAGGGCGGCCAAATAGCCGTAGCTCCGAGGGCTTGGCGTTGATAATCCATTCGCCACAGAATCCCCACATTCCATTGGAGTGTCTCGCAAATGGCTTGAAGAATCTGTGGATACGCCTTTTGGATACCCGATGCAGAGCTCAAGATCGCTGATACGGCATCATGCATGGCCAAGCGCCGTTCTGCCCGTTTCCGGTCCGTAATATCAATCCCGAATCCGATAAGGTCCGGCTTCCCCCCGTCCAATTTGCAGAGGCAATTCAAAAACCACCAGGGTTTGCCGTGTAAAATGCCGTGGCTTTCGTAAAAAGCGGCTGGTCCGATTGATCCGTCTTTGACTTGTTCTGTGATGGAATCGGGAGGTTCGAGTGGAATCCGCCCGATAGCGGTCAGTTCTTTTAAGCCAAAGCGGGTTAATCCCCGGCCGATGGACTCATGCATGACCCCATCCTTATCAATTCGAAAACCCACGGCAGGCATATTGGACAAAATCCCGGTCAGCATAGAACTTTGTTCACGAGTGGCTTCATCGGATTCCTTGACCTGCATGGCCAACAAAGCGGTGGACCAAATCGCAAACAGCGCAATGGCGCGATTCGTAATCCCGATCCAGGGTTCGGCTCCGGCTGGGGATAGGCTATATCCGACGATTGTCAAGATCGTACACAAGCCTGCAAAACGGAGCGGATCGTTTTTTTCGGGCGAGCGAAGGGCAATGAGGACGACGGCCACATACGGCACCGCTTCAGCGATGCCCAACGGTAAGAACAAGTCCAAGACGAAGACGGTAACGGCGACCAGTAACGCTAAGGCCAGAATTTGCCCGCGGTTTTTTTGTTTTTGAGTGGTTTGCCGATCGAGGGCGAGTGTGGTTGGCATTATCGGCTCATTGTTGTTTCAGAAAGTGGTGAACTGTTTTCGATTTTCCGAGCACGAGGTCCAAGCCGTTGCACCAACATAAGAGATAAATACGGGACTTGGCAAGAGCAGAGTGAGCCACGGAGGCTCTGCAGCAGAGACTCTCCTCTTTGAACTTTCGGAGTTGGGATAGCATCGAGTGGCGACTTCTCGGCGCATTTGGTTGACAGGGAAGATTCTTCTGTGCGAACTGTGAAAAGATAAATTTCGGATATGACAACTCATGGATTCAAATCGTCTTCCCTCCAGTATTTATCAACTAGCCGGATTAGATGACCGAGAGCGGGGCTTCAATCGGCAAGTGTCGGTGTGGATGTCCTCCGAAGGGGTGCGGCTTCATCTTCGGTATGAAGCTGTTCAGGTCGTTATTGGTCCGGTTTCCAACGAAGAGGAGGCCTTCGGGAGTTTGGTTCAGGAGTTGCACCGACGTGGATATTCCCAGTTACGGCACCAGCGTCTCTTTATGGGTGAACATTACTTAGGCACACAGGAGGCCTGGGTGGAATATCCCGATCCTCCTGTCTCCTCACCGCCACCCAGTCTCTGGATGCGAGTGTGGCGCCTGTTTCGTCAACATGCGGGAGCGAGATAAGAGTCCTCATTGGCTGGTTGCGATTAGAAGGCGGCTGTGGCCTTGGTCAGAGTATCGGCATGGATTTGGGGTGAAACCGACGATGGAAAATAACTAATGATTTTTCGGGGATTCAGGCACTCACGGATTTTTGGGGAGAGGTCCAGTGGGCGTATGGAGGAGATAATTGAAAGCGATTCCTCTTCCTCAGCCAAATTCAGCACTATGGGTTCATCCGGAGATCCTTGGTCGTCATAGACGAGAATGATGGGGCGCAACCGCTGTTCGAAGTTGACGCTGGTCACAATTCCAAGTTTTTGATTCGATAATTGGACCAAAGACCCCGGAGGATAAACGCCGAGCTGGCGAATCAGTGCGACAACCGCATCCTGCCATAGGGTATGGCGACATTTCACATAGAGGAACGAGAGCGCATCGGATGGTATCATCGAGCGGTTGGGATCGGGATGGTGGCACAACTCGTCATACTCATCGGCCACCATGACAATCTTGGCCAGTTTACTGATTTGCTCTCCTTTTTTTCCGGAAGGAAATCCCGTTCCGTTCAGCCGTTCGTGGTGTTGTCGAATGATGTCAATGGATTCATAATGTGTGTTCGGGATTTTTTCGATGATCTCAACTCCATGTTTCGGATGCGCGGTGAGAAACGTGCGCAACTCCGTGGGGCTCATGGAGCCTTTCCGCATCAATGTTTCAGCTGGAAATTTGAGCTCTCCGATATCATGAAACAGCGCACCAAGGGCCAGCCGTTCTTTTTCTTCTTGTTTCAGCTCCAGGTCGCTGGCGATCATTAAGGATAATGAACAGACATTCAAGGCATGGAGAAAGAATTCCTCATTGGTGTCGTCCGATCCCATCAAATTTAGGAGGGCACGGGACTGTTGCTCTTCTCCGAGAATGTTCAGCAGGTGGCTGATGATCTTTTGAGCGGTTTTGATCCCTCGGGGACGGCCCGCTACCGCATCCTGAATCATTTGCTTGCCTTCTTTCACGACGGTCTGAAATTGCTCACTGACGTGCTGCAAATGTTCCTGGTAGGCCTGGAACGCTTCCCGCTGGGCCATTTTTCTTGAGATGGGATCTACGGGGGTGTCTTCAGATATTCCGGGATCCGCTGAACACTCGTCCTCGGGAGACGGGGCGGGGACGTCGAAATCGGACGCCTGTGCGGAGGGCTCTGCTAATTCCGGAGAGCCCTTTTCCTCCTCACCCTCTTCCATGCCTTCCGGATCGGAACGGTCAGGATCAAAAAACAATTTGACTTTGGTTAATCCCCTGAGGGTGTCTAATTCTTTGGTGGTTTTAATTTTAAACGAATTCGTCGGGAAGGGATGGCTAAACCACGAGCCTTCGATTTTAATGTAGTGACCGATGCGAAGCACGTCTTTGTGAATCGGGACAAATGCCATGGGTTCTTCGTCTTTACCCGCTCGATGAAATGGAAATCCAGGGCTCACGGTTTTCCGCACGCCTCGTTGAGCGTCGTGAGGTCATGTTCCTTGAAGACATTCATAGTCGTGTTGAGTTATTCGGAACAAACCAGGTCAAAATTAAAGAGAATTTCATCTTGGGGGCCAATCTGAAAGCCCCGTCCCCAGGCAAACTGCCGAATGCGAGCAAACCAATGCTGGAACGGTCTGCTCCGGCTGGCTACCGTGGAGGGATTGCAGCTTGCCCGGCTGCCGCGATGGAGTCGCAGATCGGGATGTGTTTGCCCATGTTGGCCAGATTGAGGATTTGTTTGACAGGGTCGGAGGGAGCGGCGATGACCAATCGCATGGCCTGTTCCGAGAATTTTTTATGGGAAATTGATAGGAGTCCTAATCCGGCACTGTCGATATAGGATACGTGAGCAAAATCCATGATCACGAGTTTGGGGTTTTTCTGAAATGCCTGGTCCAGAGCAACCTGGTAGGCATGTCTGGACTTAAAGTCACAACGTCCATTGAATGAGAGCACGATGGTTCCGTTTCCTTGATCGATCGTTTCAATGACCATACACTTTGTTCCCCCCGTGGAAATTCCGACGCACATGTCCTGGTGAAAAAGAATGTGAGAGGCAGGCAATCGTTACCGCGAAGGGGGCAACGGCACATAGCCATGCGAAGATGGCTCATCACAGGCCTCCCAAAACCCATTTGGCTTCCTTAGTGTACATCGGTTGGCGGGTTTGGAGACTTAAGGGATTCACCTGTCTCGCGGAGGACATCTTCCAGCCGTTTCCTGAGGGCGGCCAGATCTTTGGACCGAAAAGCCGTTTTGGTTTTATGAAGCACCTGAATGGTGTCATACACCGATTCCCGCAGGCGAAAATAATCAGCGGGAGAAGGGCTTCTTCCTGGATCCTTTCCCTCCTTTCCGTCATCCAAGGCACGGGAGAGCCCTTCAATTTGCAGTTTGAGGGCTTTGATTTGAGGATCCGCCAGGAGAATGTCCTCGAGGATAGGGTCTGAAATGGAGGTCCCATAGGCTCGAAGAGCATCCTCGATGGCAGCGAGCCGTTCGGCACGCGTGGCGACTTCCTGCTGAGCTTTTTGAACCGTGCGGAGTACTGCTTTATGTTGGATACCTTTTTTAACGGCAGACAATAGCGTGGGAAATTCCACCGGTTTGATGAAATATTCCAGAACATGCAATCGGACCGATTCCACAGCAGTCGGTAACGAAGGATAGCCGGTGACGACAATGACCGGAAGAGGCTGGGATTGGGCTCGGACTTCACTCACGAGCTCCATAACGCGATTCCCGGGCATATTGAGGTCGGTAATCAGGAGATCGAAATCCCACGCCCCCTGGAGAACCTGTCCCAATTCGTCGGCATTCCGGACCGTGTGACAACCGAAGCCCTCCTCTTGAAGGAGGTCGGAGGTGGCTTCCAAAAAAGTGTCTTCATCGTCGGCAAGAAGGATCTGGCCTAAGGTGGTGCTCATCGAGAGTCTCCATTTCTAGCAGAGGGAGGGTGAATGAAAAATCATCTGTCAGCATGAATGATAAGATTGAAGAATGCTTATGAATATTCAGGGGGGAGGGGTAAGATGATGGAGAAGGTTGTGCCTTTTCCTTCCTTGGTGGAACAATCAAGTTGTCCTCCCATGGAGGACAGCAGATTTTTTGAAATGGCCAATCCAAGACCTAGCCCCACACTCTGAGCACCATATTTGGTGGTAAAAAACGGGTCAAAAATATGGGGGAGGACATCTGGAGATATTCCCATCCCTTTATCGACGACCGTGATCGTCAGGGTACGATCAGTCAAGCTGGTGGTGATGCCGATGTCAGAGAGGGGAGACGAGGCATCTACGGCGTTTTGGATGAGGTTGCACAGTATCTGAATCATGTCCCCCGGAGCAATCCCTGCCTGTATAGGAGAGGAAGTCCAGGAATGGGTGACCTGTAATCTGAGCTGTTTTTTTTCTGCGATCGGATGCATGATGTCCACTGCGGATTGGATGACTTGTGCGATATCAATGGGATCAGGCTGGGAGGTCGATGGCCGATATAAGGTATAGAGTTGCCGGGTAATATGGGTCATCCGATCGATGCATGCTTGCATTTTTTGGGTATATTTGAACTTCGGGTGGTCCGGGGGGATGGCCCGTTTCACGAGGGTGAGGGCTTGCGCGATGCTGGCAAGAGGATTGTTAATCTCGTGCGCCACTCCAGCGGCGATTTGGGAGAGGGCGGCCAATTTTTCCACTTGCATGCGACGTTGCTCTAACTCCTGGATCCGAGTGGCCCGCCGGTCCACTTCCGCTTCGAGTTCATTCGCATGGCGTCGAATTTGATCTTCCATGGCTTTCCGGCTGGTAATATCTTCGGAAATGCCTAACAGAAACTGGGGGGTGCCAAACGAATCGCAGATGGGAAGTTTTTTGGTGTGCAACACACGGATGCCGGCATGCATCGTCTGAATCGGTTCTTCGGGAATGTCCAGCAAGGTTCGTTCGGTCAACACCTTGCGGTCTTGCGAGGTGAAGAATTCAGCTTCCTCGGTTGGGAAGAGATCAAAGTCCGATTTCCCCAGAAGGTCTTGGCGAGTGATGCCTAGCAGGTGTTCCCCGGCTTTATTGATCTGCACGAATCGGAGGGATTGGGCCTCCTTGACAAAGATCATATTCGGGAGATTGTCCACGATGGATTTCGTGAATGTTTCAGCTTCCCGTAATTGCAACTCGGCCTGTTTTTGCTCATGGATATCCTGATGCGCGACTACGATGCGCATAGGGTGCGTTTCCTCAATTCTCGAGACTCGACAGGTGAACCATCTCTGAGAAGTGGGTGACACACAGGGATAGTCATAAGAAAATTCTTGTTTGCGCCCTTCAAGAACTTCCAGCATGTTGAAGAGCATTTGTGCTGTGTCAGGGATCTGGCCTCCCGCCATCCGAGGAACGAAGGAAAAATAATTGGCGCCGACGCCTACGGCGGCGGGATCTCCTCCATTGGCGAGAGCGAAGGCATTCCAACTGTTGTTGACCATCAGGATGGTTCCCTGTTCATCCAGCACGCAGATATGAGCCGATAAGGCATTCATGGCCGCTAAAGCCAACCGTTCGGCTGCCCGGGTGGCGGCTTCGGCCTCTTTTTGTTTGGTCAAATCCTGGATCATGACCATCAGATATTCCACTTGCCCATGCGCGTCCCGCACGGCATTCGCATGGATTTTGACGTAGACAAGGGATCCATTTTTGTGGACATAGCGGTGGATGAAGGAGAAGGACTCGCGTTGATTGTGCAAGAGATCATGAATCAGCACGTCACCTTCCGCACGATCGTCGGGGTGGGTCAATGTTGTCCAGGTAATGCGTCGGAGTTCCTCTTGGGAATATCCGACCATATGGCACAGTTCATCATTGACAGCGATCCACGTGTGATCCACTGCGATAATGGCCATCCCCACTAAGCCTGATTCGAAATATTTTCGGAACCGTTCCTCGCTTTTCTTGAGGGCTTCTTCAGCCTGCTTTCGTTCAGTGATGTCGGTGGCGATGCCACCAAGAGCATAGAGAGTGCCTTGTTCGTCTTGTATCGGGAATCGTTGCACGAAGTTCGTGTGGGGTGTCTGGCCATACAGGAGGCGTTCTTCGGACTCGATGAGAGATGTGTGTTTAAGAACGAGGTGATCATGCGCGTGAAATTGCTCGGCCTGCGCAGGGGGGAACAGTTCATGGTCGCAGTGGCCGAGAACGGCGGACTCTGACAGGCCAAAAGCCTTTTCAAAGGTTTTGTTGATGCGAAGGTACCGACCTTCGAGGTCCTTCATGAAAATCAGATTTGGACTGTGATCGAGGATAGCCTGGAGGTTGCGTTGGCTTTTTTGCAGGGCCGTTTCTGCCGCACGCCGAGCGGTGACGTCAATGCCGGAATGCACGATTTGTATGACGTGGCCAGTGTCGTCACATACGGGTACATAGCAGGCATCGACCATAATATAGGTGGTTTCCCCCATTCTGACCCGGATATCCTCGCGAACCGTTTCCCCGTGTGCGACTCGCTGAAGAATGTCGCGGACCTGTTGTTGAACGAGAGGGGAATAGTTCACCCAATAGGTGTCGGTCAAGTGCTTCCCAATGACGTCTTCTCGCTGTAATCCAGCCAGTTGTAACGGGGCTTGATTACAATCGACCACGATCCCCTCTGGAGTGCCAATGCCCACAAAGTTGGTCATGCTATCGAGAATGGTGCGGAGCCGATGTTGAGCCGTCAGGCATTCTTCGGCTGCCTTTTGAGATGTGATATCCACATTCATATTCAGGCCATACGCGACATGCCCTTTTTCATCAAAAACCGGAAAAAGATTGCCTAATCGCCATCCGGGCTCTCCTTGTTTGTTCCGGTCATGCCAACGTTGGTTCACGAAGGATTGGCCTTGGAAGACACCATGCATGATCCGTTGGGTGTCCGCGCGTGTTTCGGGTGTGACGATGAGATCCCAACCATACCTGCCAATGGCTTCTGCAGGGGAATACCCATAGATGCGTTCGGCCGCCTGATTCCATGAGAGAATGCGGCCTTCGTGGTCAAAGGTAAAGCAGGCAGAAGGCATATGATTCATAAAGGTCTGAAGGGCCTTGTCGTGCTGCCCAATGGTTTGTGCCTGTCGCTGATGCCGGTATCCCAGGATGGCGGTGGTCCAAATGGCAAAAAGAGCCAGTCCCCGATTCCAGATGACTTTCCACCATTCCCCTCCCTCGGGGGACCACGCCAATCCAAGAAGGGTCAGCACTGAACAGCCCAGAGCGATTCCAAACGTCAGTCGTGTGTTTCTGTGAGGGAGCGTACACAGGACAACCAAGATGTAGAGGATTCCATCGGCTATGCCCAACGGAGTGAGGAGGTCAATGATAAAAACCGCACCAATCAACAATCCCAGGATGAAGGAGTCGTTTCGGGTGAGGCTGGTGGTCATGATGATCCCTGCCGAATTCAAGGTCGAACCAAAAATCGGATGAGGAGGGAGTGGACTTCTTGGTACGTGCAGTGTAGCGCACCGATCGAAGGGAACCAAGAGTCGAGGAATTGGTCAGATGAGGCACCCTGGAAGGGTGTGCGGGTGAGCGTTAGGCTAAGTAATTGGCTTCGGTCAATTCAAATTTGGGAGTTTCCATGTCCGAGTGGGTTTGTTGAACATTGAGAATGACTGGGAGAAGTTCCTCGAAGATTTCCACGAGGCGGGGATCAAAATGCTTGCCGGATGAGGATCGAATCTCGGCCAAGGTTTTTTCAAGCGGCCAGGCATCTTTGTAGCACCGTTTGGAAGAGAGAGCATCGAACACATCGGCCAGCGCACAGATTCGTCCGGGCAAAGGAATGTCTTCCCCGCTGAGACGATTGGGGTATCCCGATCCATCCCATTTCTCATGGTGCGTGAGGGCAATGATCTCCCCCATCCGCAGGACCGGAGATTGACTGTTTGCCAGTAATTGAGCGCCGATGACCGTATGTTGTTTCATGGTTTCAAATTCTTCGGGATCCAATTTCCCGGGTTTCAACAGAATCCGGTCAGGAATTCCCAGCTTGCCGACATCATGCATGGGGGTGGCATGAAATAAGACATCGCATTCTTGTTCCGACATGCCGCATGCCCGTCCCAAGATCACCGCAAAATGGCTCATGCGGACGATATGGGCGCCTGTTTCATTGTCACGATATTCAGCTGCCCGGGCCAGGCGATGTACCACGTCCAGTTGGGTCTCTTGCAATTCCTGCGTACGAATACGAACGGTTTCTTCCAGAATGTCCTTTTGTTGGGAGACGGCCTTATTGAGCAGGCTAGCCTCCAACAGATTCCGGATACGCATCAACACTTCAATCTTATCGAACGGCTTATTCAGAAAGTCCTTGGCTCCCGATTCCAGCGCCCGAAGACGCGTTTCCCGGTCTTCTTCCGATGTGAGCACGAGAATAGGGAGAAACCCCTCTTTTTGAATGATCTTCAGTTGCCCCATGACCTGGAACCCATTGAGTTGGGGCATTCGAATGTCCAGACAGATCAAATCCGGGCTGAGTTCCTTATAGAGATTCACCACTTGAGTCGGGTCTTGAGTGGTATGAATATTTTTATAGCCGGCATTTTGCAGAATGCTTTCCAAGAGCATGAGATTGGTCATCTGATCATCAACGATCAATATTCTGGCATTTTGACATTGTTGTTGAGAAATCATGGTCAACCTTTGTGTGTCGAAAGAATAAAAGACGCTTTCAAACCGTGTTCCGGGGAGAAGGAAAGAAGTACATCATGCATTCGTTTCTGTGCGATATGCGTATTCCGGGAACGGTCCCTTACCTTTGTTGTTTTCGGCGAAAACTCGTGAAACTTGATGACGGTTTGCATGGAATAGTGGGCGGTACTCGTTGGCATGATCCGAAGAGAAGCTCCCTTGTCATGAGAGGGATACAGAGGGCGGTGGCTGTCGCCAAGGGAAGGTCATTGACGGCAATGACGAGTCACCACATTCACTTTTCCAGTGGATGCTGATCAAGCACTCTACAGATCCGCTCCCATTCTTCGGCAATCCGATGGGTTAACTCTTTGATGTTCAGGTCATGCTTGAGATGGGCGGCGTGTTCCGTCTCCCGGGCCAGGGTGTGCAGGTGCGCTGCCCCAACGTTGGCTGATAACCCCTTTAACCCGTGGCCGGCCTCGCTCACTTCTTCATAATTACCTTGTTCGCAAGCCTTGAGCAGTTGCTCAACACAAATTGTGGCATCGTGTACAAACTGAGCAAGCATTTGAGCCACAAATGGGTCACCTCCCAGTTGTCGCCATTCCCCAATTTTTTCCCAATCGATGAGCGAAGGATCTTGATGCCCGGAAGGGTGGAATTCAGAGGGATGGGGAGCCATGAGTGGCGGAGTGGAAAATTTGGATAGTTCTCCGGAAGACGGTTCAGATAGGGGTGGCTGGGAAGGGACGGCATGGTTCCGTTCCCGGTGACTCAGCCATTTTTCCAATACCGCAGTCAGTTCCTCAAGCTTGATCGGTTTGGTGAGATAATCATCCATCCCGGCTTGTATGCAGGTTTCCCGATCTCCGGGCATGGCGTTAGCGGTCAGGGCAATGATGGGAATTCGATGGGGAATGAGTGGGTGGGAGTGAGGGGAGGCGGCTGACTCGCCTTCACTCGTTTCCCCTTCCAGCTGTTCAGTATGGGTGCGTTCGGCCTCGCGAATCCGTCGTGTCGCTTCGAACCCATCCATGATCGGCATTTGACAGTCCATGAGAACCAGGTCATAGGAACCGGTTGCCAACGCCTGAATAGCCTCCTGACCGTTCGCGACGACATCAGAAGAAAATCCCAAGCGGTTTAAGAGCAAGACCACCAGTTGCTGATTGATGGCATGGTCGTCCGCCACCAGGATGTTTTCGCGAACCTGTCGTTGGGTTTCGCTCAGCGTATGTCTCGTCACGAGCGGGCGGGGTTTGTGGGGCTCTTCCGTCATGCAATAGCCCATGATGGTGGCGATGCCATCATGCAATTGGATTTTATGTATGGGTTTCGTGAGATAGCCTGCAAAGCCGACTTCATGGGCCACGGCTGCTTCTCCCCGGTGTCCAATTGAAGTTAAGAGCATGAGTTTGGTTTTGGCCAAATCCGGGTCTTCTTTCACGAGACGACCCAGGGTGAGGCCGTCCAACCCTGGCATTTGGAAGTCCAGAATAGCTAAATCAAATGGTTGGTCGGATTGAGCGGCTTCCCGGAGGAGTGGCAAGGCCTGTTCGGGGCGTGTGGTGGTGATGCCTTCCAGGTTCCAACTGGTGGCATAGGATTGAAACAGAAAAAGATTGGTGGGGTTGTCATCGACGAAGAGGACGCGGAGGCCCGCCAGATCGGGACGGGGAAGCCATTCGGTTGTTTGACCGTTGGGTTGCTTGCCTAATTTGACAGAAAACCAAAATAACGTCCATTCACCCGGGAGACTGTCGACTCCAATGTTCCCATCCATGAGGTTGACCAATTGTTGGCAAATCGCCAACCCGAGGCCGGTCCCCCCGTATTTGCGAGTCGTGGAACTATCGGCTTGGGTAAAGGATTGGAATAATTTCTGTTTGACGTCGGTGGGGATGCCCACTCCGGTATCCCATATATGAAATCGAAGTTCCACGGAAGAGGCCGATTCTTCCATGCACAGAACTTGAATGCTGACCTCGCCATGGTCCGTGAATTTGATGGCATTGCCAATTAAATTCAAAAGAATTTGGCGGAGCCGCCCGGGATCGCCTTTCAGCGAAGTCGGCACGTCCGGAAAGATGACGCCGATTAATTCCAGCCGTTTATGTGACGCCCGTTCCGCTAGCAAATCCAACGTCCCCTCCACCAAACTCCGTAAATCAAAATCAATGGTTTCGAGGTCCAGCTTTCCGGCTTCCATTTTTGAGAAATCCAAAATATCGTTCAAAATTGACAAGAGGGCTTCGGCCGACTGATTCACCGTCTTGGCAAAGTAGGTTTGCTCCTTGGACAGTGGGGTATCCAGGAGCAACCCGGTCATCCCAATAATTCCATTCATGGGCGTTCGAATCTCATGACTCATGGTCGCTAAAAACTCGGATTTGGCTTTTGAGGCTAGCATCGCTTCGTCACGGGAAAGGGCCAGTTCCCGGTTTTTAAGCTCCAAGGCCCCGGCGGTGACCGAAAGTTGCCGGGCGACGGTGGATCGTTCGGTGATTTCTAGCTGCAGTCGCGAATTGGCCTCCGTGAGTTGGGAGGTTTGGTCGGAGACGAGTTGGGTCAAATGATTGCGGTGTTGGTCCAACTCCTTGTCCCGTTCTTCAATGGCTTGGAGCATGGCATTGAAGCCATCCATGAGTGCGCCAATTTCGTCGGGATGATGAGCTGGGGCGCGCAAGGTGTAGTCTTGATCCCGGCTAATCCGTCGGGCAATGGTCGTCAAGGTATTCAAGGGGGTGGAAATGAGCGCTTGTAATCGTGAAGCGATGAGCGCGGCCAAGAGCAGTGAAAGCATCATGACAAACGTGGTGGTCTTGAGGATGTCTATGAGCCGGGTATGGAGTGCCTGCAAGCTGGATCGGACATAGAGGGTCCCCAGAAAATCCTGGTGGAGCGACACGGTATTGAGGACTTCGACGGATTGCCAGGATATACGAGCTTGAAAGGCCTGATCGGATTTGGTGTTGGGAGGAGGAATGGTGTCCCCCGACCCATAGCGGGCTAAAATGTGGCCTTCTTTGGTAAAAAGGGTCGCCTGTTGGATATTGGGCTGGTGCCGGAAGGCCTCCAGGGTTTCCCGGGCAATCTCCTGATCGTTAAAGGCCAACGCGGCAGCGCAGTTTTGCCCCACCAAATTGGTTTGGGTAATGAGTTCCCGGATGAGCATCTCCCGGAAGGTGACAATGTCGTGAATCACCAGGGCGGAACAAGCGACCGTCAGGCTGATCGTCGTCGTCACCATCAGGAAGATCAGTAACTTGGCTTTCAGCGAGGCCTGTTGAAACGTCCGAAGCAGTGTTGCAGGTTCGAAATGGTTCATGGGGTCACAATTTGGGCCAACCGCAACAATTTGGGGCTGACTTTTAGTTCTGAGAGTTTGACCGCATTGGGATTTAAGGCAAACCGGATTTTCTGCCCATCCAAATAAAATTGAATCATACCCCCGGCTTCCAAAAATTCCTTCTGCTCGCCAACCGTTAATGTTTGAGTGAACCCGAGAGAAGTTTGTAACGTGGCCCGAAGAGGCGCATGGCCTTTGGTCAGAAATAGCATATGGCAGCGGTCGAGTTCCCGGGATGCCGGATTCCGTATGAGCGAAAAGGGATGTCCGCCGACTGTCTTGTCCTGTAAGGTCTCCTCTAGGATGGCCCCGAAAGGATCGGGGCCCACGATGCACAGGCGAAAGGGGCTGTCGGCCGTCCCCAAACTGGTCTGTGGCCAATCAATGAATTGGGTAAAGTGATATATGAATGCGGCTTTGACCTGATATTCGCTCGGCCCTTCAGCCAAAACCATAGCTGGTGCGGTATGAAAGGCCATTCCCGTACAGAGCACCGCAAGAATCTGTCGCCATGGCACAGAGAAAGACAGAGCCGCGTAATACATCCTATGTCGAAAAATTCCCGTCATAATCCAGCGTGCGTGAGATGAATCGTCGGTCCTGTTATGTCCAAGACCAGGCATTTTCTTAGTATTGCCATGTCACTTTCCCCAAGATGCTTCGTTGAACCTCCGTGGGCTGGGTGGCTAAGAACGGAGAGGATGGCGCTTCGGGATGATGTCGATCTAAAAGATTTTGTCCCACGATCGAGAGATCAAGATTCGGCCAGGGTTTCCAGCCAAGACGCAAATCAAGTTCGACATACCCCGGAATGTTCGATGCCGACAAGTCATCAACCAGGCGGACCCACGAATCCAATTCCACATGCGAGGGGAGCGTGAGTAAGGATCGAAGCGATCCTTGATGGTGAGGGGTCCCTCGTCCCGTGGTATTCAGTGCGACATTGATAGGCCCGTCCACATCCATGTTGATATACGAATAGGCTCCACGAAGACGCCAACGATCATGCACTTGGACGTCACTCGCCACCTCGATGCCCAGAGTGGTGACATCCAAGTTATTCGCCAAGGTGCCGGTTGGAGGCGTGAGGCTGATGGTTTGTGTGCCGCGAACATGGTCGTACCGGTTATAAAATCCGGTCACGTCGAAGGTCAGGCGATCAAAGGCATTCATCCGATAGCCGACTTCAAACGCTAACAAGTCTTCGGACTGAAAGCGTTGATTGCCCTGAAAGGCAAGAGGAACAGGGGTTGTGTCATTGGGGGCAAAGGTGAGCCGACTGTTGTCTTCCAATCGTGAGGGGATGCGAACGGCGCGAGAGACGGCTCCCCACACACTATGACCGTCTACGGGTTTCCAAAGGATCCGTCCGCTGGGTTGATATTCAAATCCCGTAAAGTGGTTATGGGATAACTTGGTGCCTAGGGTGACGAGGAGGGTGTCGGGGATAAGGGGCAACTGATCTTGCACAAATCCGCTGATTAAATGAAATGATTGTGAAGGGGGGAACACTTCCGTCCCGGCAGTGGGGCGGATATCGTCCATCCAGTACCGGTATTCCAGACCCCACAGAAGTTCCTGGTTGCCGACAAGGGGGAAGCGATGCTGAAAATCAAGATTGAGGGTATCCACGGTAGCGTGAATGGTCTGCTCGTTTCGCTCAAAGCGATCATAGAAGAACTGGAGCGCCATGTCGGAGCCGGAATCCCAGGTATGCTCCCAACGGGTCAGTACGTGGCCTCCTGACATTTCCACGTCTTCATTGCCGGTGGTAAAGCCAAACGGGAAAGTGGTCGTGGTGGCGACCGTACTTCGCTGACCGCCATGACCGGCATAGAATTCGCCTTGCATCATCACATGATTGTTGGTCTGAGGAGCCCAATCAGTCCGAAACCCGCTTCGAAACAGACGTGTATCATCATGGGCCCCTCCGGCATGAAAACTGGTATCCCGATTGAGGTATTTCGCAAACAGCCGGTAATGCAGATCGGATCCATGAGTGCCGCCTTGCCGGATCGAGACGATTCCCTCCTCGTTCCCAGCGATCCCGCTGGCCAAGAAGCCCTGGGTGTCCTGCGCCCGTTTGGTGATAATATTGATGACTCCGTTTACGGCGTTCACGCCCCAGAGAGACGCGCCGGGTCCACGGATGACTTCAATGCGGTCGATGTCTTCGAGCATGGTATCTTGTGTCTCCCAAGTCACGCCGGCGAATAACGAGTTGTAAATGGTCCGGCCGTCAATGAGGACCAGCAGTTTGTTGGAAAAACGTTCGTTGAACCCGCGAGCGCTAATATTCCATTGGTTCTTGCTGCCTCGGGCCACCTGAATGCCCGGAACCATGCGCAGGGCTTCCGGAATACTTGTCACGCCGGATCGTCGAATATCTTCCTGGGTAATGACAAAAATTGCCGCGGCGGAGTCGTTCAACTTTTGCTTTTTCTTCGATACGGAGGTGACTTCGATGGACATGAGTTCTTCCAAACTCAGCTGAGTGAGATCTTGGGGGATGGGAGTATCGGAAGACCTCGCCTGTCCTGGATGTCCCAAGCCGAATCCGATGAGAAGTGCCCAACAGCTTACCCGACGGATTTTCAAGAGAAGCGAAGGGAGAACCCATTCTTTTATCCGCAGCACGACTGCCTTCCTTTGGCCATGAAGTCTGACTAACACCATACGCCATGCCTGATGATCCGACAGGGCGACATGCCTTGCCGATCAGGGCAAAGTTATTCATACTCTGTTTCGGTCTTGAGAATTTGATTCTTAATGTAAGGGAAAGCGTCAGAAACGAGGTCCGGAGCGGTAACACGGAGTGCACAAAAATGAGACAGGGAGTGCCATCATTCCACGCTCTATGTGGCGTGAGTGTGTCGCATGATTTCCTCCAATGCTTGTTTCGTGTCCGTGAAGGTCGCTTGAAGTTGGTTCATGCTGTGAGAGAGGGTGTGGCCCTCTCCTGATCGGCAAGCGGTTTCAATGTGCAGAGCCAATTCAGCCAAAGCCTCAGCTCCCATGTTTCGGGCAATTCCTTTGAGCCCGTGTGCCGCGTCCTGTACTTGGTCCGGATTGTGGCTGTCGAGGGCCTGTTCAATGTGCGTGACACAGGCGAGCGCATCTTCCACGAACTTCTGAATCATGGCCTGAAGAAATTCTCGCCCTCCCAGTTCTTCCAGATTTTTTAGAGTGTGAGCATTGACGATGGTGGAATGCGTGGTTGTTCGTGGGGGCTGGTCTCTGGAAATCTGGGGAATGACGGTCTCCGGCAACGGAGAGCCCTGATCGGACGGAGGCAGCCATTTGGCCAGAATCCGAGCCAGCTCATCGGGTCGAATAGGCTTCGTGAGATAGTCGTCCATGCCGGCTTCCTGACACTTTTCCCGGTCACCCGGCATGGCGTTGGCGGTGACGGCAATGATGGGAACACGAGACGTGGCAGGGCTGAGGCCTAAGGGGGAGGGGGCAAGTAGCACGCCTTTCCGAGATTCCTCTGGACTGACTCCTAATGTACTCCGTCGAATACTTTCGGTTTCCCGGTTTCGGATTTCTCTGGTTGCTTCATAGCCATCCATGTCCGGCATTTGACAATCCATCAGAATCAGGTCATAGGGAATGCGGGAAAGCGCCTCAAGAACTTCCTGTCCATTGCCGGCCACATCGGCCCGTACACCCAGACGTTCCACCATGAGAACCGCTAACTGTTGATTCACCTGGTGATCGTCAGCTACCAAAATTCTCAAGGATTGTTGGCGTTGCCGTTCTTTCAAATAATGGGACGTCACCAGAGGGGGAGGAGTTGGCAGCGTATGAGGAGCTAGGAATCCCATGACCGTTTCCAGGCAGGATTGTAGCTGGGACTTTCGAATGGGTTTGGTCAAGTATCCCGAAAAGCCGCATTGTTGAGCCGCTGTCGCGTCTCCCCTTCGACCGAGCGAGGTCAGAAGAATGAGCCTGGTTGTGCGCAGCATAGGGTCGGCGGTAATGCGTCTGGCTAATTCAAACCCATCCATGTCCGGCATTTCCATATCCAGGATCGCCAAGTCATATGGGGTGCCAGCTTGGGCCTGCTCTTGGAGAACCGTCAGGCAATCGCTGGGGCGCTCAAGGACCTGGCCTGTCATATGCCAGTGTTGAAAATATTGTTCCAGTAAGAGCCGGTTGGTGGGATGGTCGTCCACCGCGCAAATACGGAGGTGTTCCAAGGAGATGGGTGCCCGATCCTGGGGAGTGGTCGCGGTGTCTTGCTTCCGGAATGTGGCCGAGAACCAGAATGTACTCCCGCCTTCCGGTCGATTCTGTACGCCGATGGTTCCTTCCATTTGGGTGACGAGCTGTTTGCAGATGGCCAACCCCAACCCGGTTCCCCCATAGCGACGTGTGGTGGAGCTGTCCGCTTGTGAAAACGGTTGAAAGAGCTTGGGGCGAACGTCCTCGGGAATTCCTTGGCCGGTATCGTGAATGTCGACGTGAATGGTGACATGGTCAGCCGTCTCTTCCTTGACCCCAATTTTGACAATGATTTCCCCCTCAGCGGTGAATTTGATGGCATTCCCGATAAGATTCATGAGGATTTGGCGAAGGCGGCCAGGGTCCCCCAGGAGGGCGGTTGGCACGTTGGCAGAGACCAGGCCGGCGAGTTCTAAATGCTTCTTGCCGGCGGCTTCGGCGAGCAACTCCAGTGATTCTTCCAGGGTGGTGCGCAGATCAAAGGGGATGGTCTCAAATTCCAGTTTGCCGGCCTCAATTTTTGAGAAGTCCAAGATGTCATTGATGATTTTGAGGAGGGTCTCTCCGGAAGACCGGACGGTTTCCGCAAATTGCCGTTGCGATGGGGTAAGGTCGGTTTCCAGGAGCAGGCCGGTCATCCCAATGACTCCATTCATGGGAGTCCGAATTTCATGGCTCATCGTGGCTAAAAACTCCGATTTGGCTTTCACCGCGGCTTCGGCTTGCATGGTGGCGGTTTCCATGAACCGCATTTGGTTGTGAATCCATCGTGAGATCATCCAAGCCGTTGCTAAAAATCCCGCGACGGCTATCAGGCTGATCATTAACATGAAATTCCATCCGTTCGACAGCGCCTGTTCAAATTGATCCGTTAACTCCTGGGCTTGTTGACGGGCGACTTGGGCAAAAGAAATCTGAGCCGAATGGAGACGGCTTTTCAGCAAAGCCAGGGACTGTTCCATGCGTGTCCGTGCCGCATCGAGATGAAGCGAATCATGTTTCAGGCGATACAGTCCTCCGGAGCCCACGCGAATACTTTGGTGGGCTTCGTCGATCACATAGCCGTCCCCAAATAATGTGGTCTGAAGGTCAGCAAAGGCCTGTTGAACGAGGTCTCCGGAAAATTTCGGGTCTGAGGTCAGAGCGTCTATCCCCCTTGAGAATCGAGTGAGGCTCTGTTTGAGTTGATTGTCCTTGAGATCGATCAGTCGATCAGGATTCCGTTCCGCATGAAGGATTTCCAGGAGTACGGACAAATCACTCAGTTCTGCTCGAAGATTTGACGCACCCCGCGTGGCCTGTCGAGCCTGTTCTGATAACAGGGTTTCCGCCATTCCCCCACGTTCTGAAGGCGGAGCGTTTTTCCATTTTCGGTACGACAAGGCTTGCGCCAACCGTTGGCGTCCTTCCCAGATTTGAATGTGAGAACGCAAGGTTTTTAACAGGTCCCTGGCCTGCTTGAGGGTATGCTCGCTCCGCAAATCTTTCTGTATTGGCCGTGCTTGGTCGACCCAGGTTGATACTTGCTGTTCAAGATCTTGTAAATCATGACCGCTGTGGGCGAGATCGGTCAGGATGCCTTGCGTCTTTCCGAGGGGATATTGCCCCAATCGCTCATTCACGGCCTTGAGATACGTTCGAAGGGGAAGAGGGTCCAGAGGGGCATTCACCGGATCATCCAATACGCGTTCCAGATGCTGAATGGTTTTCGTGCCCAAATCCCCCAGGACGGCGCCCATATCCGCATGAGCGGTTCCACTGGCCATCATCGTGACCTTATTGGTCTGGACCGTCAGCAGGACATGCCCCATCAAGCCCAAGGTGACGACACCAAGGATGATCCCGAGAAAGACGAGAAACCATACCAACCAAATGACACGATGTCTGGTGGGAGCGGTCGTCATGATGCGGCTAGTTTCCGTTAAGCAACTCAGGCAACTCGTGCCAGTGAAATGGAATGACGTGTCCGTTTTGCAATCGGGTGGCCCAAACCTGGTGACTGGCTTGATGGTGGCTGGCATCCAATCGGAGTGGGCGTTCCAGTCCCAAATTAAATGTTCCCAAGTGTTCGAGGGCGGAGACGACCTCCTGAGATGTCCTCGGATGGTTCGCATGCAAGAGGGCCTGCACGAGAATCCGTGCGGCAATATACCCCTCGAGACTTCCAAAATTGGGAGTCCGATTAGGATCATAGGCGTGAAGATCTGCCTGAAATTCTTGAGTAATCGGGAGACTCGATTCCAAGGGATGGGGGACCACTTGGGTAATAATGGTTCGGGATTCCTTGGGACCTAACTCTGAAGCCAAGGGGATGCTTCCCACAAACGAGACATTCAGAAAGAGTGTCTCAAGACCCGCCTCACGGGCAAGCCGAATAAATTTGGCGCATGGGGCGTAGGCTCCCACTAAAATGACCGCCTTTGGAAGAGAGGGTGCGAGAAGCAGGGTGGCCAAGCCATCTTCGACCGCCAGGGTATTCCGTTCATAGCGGACATGGAGAATGGACTGGTCTTGCGTCAGACCATGGCGTTTGAGGGCCATCAATCCACCGGTATATCCCGCATCTCCATAACCGTCTCGCTGAGTGAAAAATGCAATCTGTTCAGGTTGAATGTTGCCAATGGTTATCAGAGCATCAATCATGGCGGCGGTCTCTTCTTCATAACTGGCTCGATAGTTGATGACGGTAGGGTCTGGTGGTGCCTTCCGCAGAATACCCGCTCCGGTGAAGGGCGCAAAGAAGAGTGTCTGGTGTTCTTGAATGATGGGGAGCGCCGCCATGGCGGTCGGCGTCCCCACATTCCCGATAATCCCAAGTACATGATCCTGTTCAATCAGCTTTCGAATATTGGGTGTAGTGCGGGAGGGTTCGTACCCATCATCCAAGATAATGAGCCGGAGCTGCTTCCCACGAATGCCTCCTTGCTTATTCGCTCGATCAAATCCCGCCAATACCCCTGTTTTCATATTCTCTCCTAAGTCGGAAGCGGGACCGGTTAAGGCGGTCGACATTCCAAAGACATAATCAGACGCGGGTGGTTCTGCCTGAATGGGTTGAAACGTACAAAGTCCGATCGTGATTGAGAGAAGAATGGAGAATGTGACCCATCCCATCATGGTCATGCGGTTGATGGCCGAGGAAAATTGTCTGCGTTGAACGATCACCGGTTCAGCTTCCTTTCTTTCATTGTATGGTTTCCTCCAGCTCTTGCTGAGTGCGGCGGAAGGTGTCTTGAAGGTCAAGTCTTCTGTTGGAAAGGGTCTTGAAATCTCCGGCATGGCAGGCGGTTTCAAGTTGCATGGCCAGTTCGGACAAGGCGTCAGCCCCCATGTTGCGGGCAATCCCCTTGAGTCCATGGGCGGCGTCCTGTAATTGAGCCGGGTCGTGGCCGTCGATGGCCTGCTCCATCAGGGTCACGCACGCGAGCGCATCTTCCACGAATTTCTGAATCATCGTCTGCAGAAATTCCCGTCCTCCTAGGTCTTCAATGTCCTGTAATATTCGGGTATTGACGGTTGGCGGAGGTACGCTCCGCGCTGCCTGGGGAGGGGCCAATCTTTGGTGAGCCGAGGTGTCGTACGATACCGTATCGGAAAAATGTGGTGGTAACCATTTGGCCAAGACTCGTGCTAAGTCTTCGGGCCGGATAGGCTTGCTGAGATAATCATCCATTCCTGCTTGGAGACATTTGTCCCGGTCTCCCTGCATCGCATTGGCGGTGACGGCGATGATCGGCACGTGAGGAGTGCCGGGACTATGGAACCCCATAGGGGATGATAAGTCGGGATGGGGAGTCCGTTCCCCCTCAGGGGACCCGACTTCCTGGCGATCGATACATTCCGCCTCTCGTCGTCGAATTTCCCGAGTGGTTTGGTAGCCGTCCATATCCGGCATTTGGCAATCCATCAGAATCAGGTCATAGGGAATTCGAGAGAGCGCTTCCAAGACTTCCTGGCCGTTGCCGGCGACATCGGTGCGAAAACCCAAGCGTTCGATCATGAGGACGGCTAATTGTTGGTTGACTTGATGATCGTCGGCGATGAGGATCCGAATGGTTTGTTGACGCTGAAGATCTTTGAGGAAATGCGCGGTGACCAAAGGTGGAGTTATCGATACATTCTCTTGGGAGGGGGGGAGCCCCATGACCGTTTCCAGGCAGGCCTGTAGCTGAGCCTTACGTATCGGTTTGGTCAAATAGGCTGAAAATCCGCATTGTTGGGCGGCTGTGGCATCTCCTCGTCGTCCAAGGGAGGTGAGAAGAATGAGTCGGGTGTCTTGGAGACGGGGATCAGCCTTGATGGTTCTGGCCAGAGCAAACCCGTCCATTTCAGGCATTTCCATGTCTAGGATCGCCACATCATATGGTGTTCCGGCTTCAGCATGTTGGTGGAGCAAGGCGAGACACTCACTGGGGTGTTCCACAACCTGCCCTTGTATTTGCCAATGGTGAAAATATTGTTCCAGTAACAGCCGATTCGTGGGATGATCGTCCACGGCACAGACATGAAGATGTTCGAGCGCAATTTTCTCACCAGGATTCCACATTGTGGCGGCGTTCTGCTTCTGAAAGGTGGCCGTAAACCAAAATGTGCTCCCTCCTGAAGGTTGACTGGTGGCGCCGATTTGTCCGTTCATTTGCTGAACGAGCTGTTTACAAATGGCCAATCCCAGTCCCGTTCCCCCATACCGACGGGTGGTTGAGCTATCCGCCTGAGAAAAGGGCTGAAACAGTTTGGGAAGGATGTTGGGCGGAATGCCTTCACCGGTATCCTGAATTTCCACCCGGATGATGACCTGTTCCTGGGATTCCTCCACAGAAGAAATTTTCACGACAATTTCGCCCTTGGCTGTAAATTTAATGGCATTGCCGATCAAATTCATGAAGATCTGCCGGAGGCGTCCGGGGTCGCCTTGCAGGGCGGTGGGTACGTTCGCGCCGACCAAGCCCACCATTTCCAGATGCTTTTTCCCGGCGGCTTCGGCCAATAATTCCAAGGATTCTTCCAGCGTGGTGCGCAGATCAAACGGAATGGATTCAAACTCCAATTTGCCGGCTTCAATTTTCGAGAAATCCAGAATGTCATTGATGATCTTGAGCAAGGTCTCGCCGGAGGAACGGACGGTTTCGGCAAACTGTCGTTGTTGGAAGGTGAGGTCGGTTTCCAACAGCAAGCCGGTCATCCCGATCACGCCGTTCATGGGGGTTCGAATTTCATGACTCATCGTGGCCAAAAATTGACTTTTCGCAATGGCGGCGGCCTCCGCCCGTTCTTTGGCCTCACGTAACTCTTGTTCCGCCTGCTTGCGGTTACTGATGTCACGCACAATGCCGGTGAAGGTTCGGCGGGTACCCACCAGAATTTCACTGACGGCCAGTTCCATGGGAAATACGGTCCCATCTTTTCGTTGACCGACCAGCTCCCGGTTGGTCCCAAAAATGGTGGAGGGGTGTCCGGCCAGGTATCGTTGAAGATACGAATCATGTTCCTCCTGATACGGAGAAGGCATCAGAAGCGACACATTTCGACCAATGGCTTCCTGGGTGGAATAGCCAAACACCTGTTGAGCCGCATGGTTGAAGGATTGGATGATCCCGCTTTCATTGATGGTGATGATGGCATCGGCTGCCGTATCCACGATGCCACGTATTCGCGCATCGCTTTCTTGGCGAGCCAATTCCCCCCGTTTGCGTTCCAAGACCCGTCCGAGTTGCGTTCCGATAATTTCCATGATGTCCAGCAATCGGGGATTGGGCGGTTCCACCGATCGTGAGAAAAATTCGAGAACGCTCATGACGGCATTGCCGATCATGACGGGAAAGGCAAATCCTCCCCGAATGCCCAGCTCGTCTGCCATGTGTGCCCGTGGAAAGTTGGGATCCTGGGTGATATCTGAAATCCAGGTTGCCCCTTTGCGTTCCAAGACTCGTCCTGGGAGTCCAACGCCTGAGGAGAAAGTCGTTTGTTGGGTTAACGTTTGAAAGAGATGAAATTCCTCAGGATTGTCCAAATGCCAGAGCGCCGAGGGCGTTAGGTTGGCTGCCTGCTCGTCCTCACGAAAGTATACGTGTCCCACCGGCCAACCGGTAAACGCACAAATGCGATCCAAGCTGGACTGAAACGCCTCATGCACGGATGTGGCTTCGTTCGCGGCCATCGCCACGTGTTGGACTAATTGCATCAGGTTGGTTTCCTGCTGTAAGGCCTCTTCCGTCCGTTGCTGGTCGGTCAGATCCCGCACAAAGGCATAAAATGAATAGGTCGTGCCTTGAAAAATCGGGATGATCGTCAACTCAATAGGGAATTCGTGTCCATGATGATGGAGGGCGGTTAAGGTGAGACGTTGATTGACAATGGTCCCCTGTTTTGTCGCGGCAAATCGTTTCAGCCCCTCGGCGTGGGCCTTCCGGTGTTGCGGGGGGATAATGGCATGGGTCAGGGATTGCCCGATGATGCGCGCTTGAGGCCACCCGAAAATGTTGGCGGCTTGCGGATTCCAGGTGGTGACAATCCCTTCGGGGTTGATTCCGATGATGCCGTCCAAGGCATGTTCAATGATCAGTCGTATTTCATCACGATTCTCCTGCAACGCCTGAATGGCGTGTTCACGCTGTTGAATCTCATCGTTGACCCGATTCAATACCCGGTTGTATTCCGTGGCGATTTGTCCGACTTCGGTGTGCGGTTCCACCAAGACCGTTTGGAAAAAATCCCCTCCGGCGCGGTGTTCCTCCATTTCCCCTAATAAATCCAACAGCGCGGTGCTTTCTCCATGTTCGGTCATATTCAATCCGAGGAGTTCCTCGTCCTGGGATACTCTGAGAGGAATCCATTGATGCAGGGCTCGCAGGACCAGAAAGCTCAGTCCGAATGCCCAGATGAAACATGAAAGGCTGCCAGTCAGTTGGACCCCGAGTTGTGTGAGGCGGTCATGGCCGGTTCCCCATGTCTCGATGTTTCCCAATAGGGCCAGAGCCACCGTGCCCCAGACACCGGCACAGGCATGAGTGGGGATGGCTCCGATGACATCATCCAGATGCCAATACTCCAGCAGGCGAGTGGTTACCATACAGACCAGTCCGCCTCCCGCTCCGACCAGGAGAGACGTCCCGGGGTTCATAAAGGGAGCAGAGGCCGTAATGGCGACTAGGCCGGCCAATATTCCATTGATGACGGAAATGGCATCGGGCCGACCTGTTGTTCGCCAGGCATATACCAATGCTGTAATGCCGGCTGCGGAGCTGGCCAACGTGGTATTGACCAAGACAAGGGGAAGGCTCTGGGAATCTGGTGTGCTGCTGCCGCCGTTAAAGCCCAACCATCCGACTGACAATAAAAACAGTCCTAATGCCGAAAGAGGGAGATTATGCCCTTTAATGGTTCCGCCATGTATCGTAAACCGGCCATGCCGCGGTCCGATGACCAGAATGGCTGCCAACGCCACCCATCCTGCGGTGGAATGCACCACGGTGGCTCCGGCAAAATCCAGAAATCCCATTTGTTGGAGCCAACCTGAGGGATGCCCTTCGGAATTGCCTCCCCAAATCCAATGACCAATGACGGGATAGATGCCGGCACTTACGAACAAGGCGATGATGAGATAACCGCCAAATCGCATGCGTTCCGCGACGGCCCCGGAAATAATGGTGGTGGCGGTTCCACAAAAGGTGAGTTGAAAGAGGAAGAAGGCCCATAGGTGAAGGTTGGTTCCCCCATCAAACAAAAAGTGAGTCGTGCCGATGATTCCAAATTGGGTGGCGCCGAACATGAACGCGTACCCAAAGATCCAAAAAATAATGGAGGCAATACAAAAATCCACCACATTTTTAATGGCTACGTTGATGCTGTTTTTTGCTCGAACCATCCCCGTCTCCAGGCAGGTGAATCCGGCTTGCATCAACAGGACCAGGGCCGTACAGGTCAGGATCCAATGCAAGGGTGGATAAGCGGTCAATTCGGGCATGATGGTCTCGTCGTTACGGAGCGTCTTGGTGTTGATCCAGGTATTGAGCAATCTGAGTGCATGAAGGAATCATCATCATGGGTTATCTGCCGTACTGGTTCTCGTTTGAGGCCATGTGCGTGATGGCCGTTCGAATGGATGAAATGGTCTGAGGAATATTGGCCGGGATACGGTCCTGGCATTCGCGCTCAATGGCGCTGGCCAATTCGGCCAACCCGTTGGCCCCCATATTGCGACAGATGCCTTTGAGGCCATGAGCTGCGTCACGTAATTGTTCCGGATTATTCGAGGCGCAGGCTGATTCCAGGGTATTGACACAGGCAATCGCATCACGGACAAACTGGTTGACCATGCGCGCGAACAAATCAGGGCCTCCCAAGGTTTGCCATTGGGCCACCATATCGGGATCAAAAGACGTAGGGGTCGCCACGTGAGGGGTGGACGCATGTGAAGAGGATGGCGTGTCTGTCTCGGTGGCGGGAAGCCATTTTTTGAGTATCGCATGAAGACTCTCCGGACGAATGGGTTTTGCCAGGTAGTCGTCCATCCCTGCCTGTAAACATTTTTCCTTGTCTCCCTGCATGGCGTTGGCTGTCAGAGCCACAATCGGGATTCGAGTGCGCGCATGGGGGGAAGCGCCCGAAAAGGATGCGAGGGTTGTCCGGTTTTTGGCCCGTAATTCTTCATGTCTTCGAATGGCCCGTGTGGCCTCGTAGCCATCCATTTCCGGCATATGACAATCCATCAAAATGAGTGCATAGGGAATTTTCAAGGTGGCTTCCAACGCCTCGCGTCCGTTGCCCACGACGTCACAGCGGAATCCCATCCGATCCAACATGAGAACGGCCAACTGTTGATTCACTTGATGGTCGTCAGCCACCAGGACACGGCAGTTTGACCGATGATCGGATTCCGGAGCAGAGATACCGGTAGTCAGAGGAACCGTGGGGCGATCGGTTTCTGACATCTGCAGACCCAACACCGTCTGGAGACAGGTCTCTAACGCCTCTTTTCGGATGGGTTTGGTGAGATGATCAGCGAATCCCCCAGTATTGGCGAGTTGAGTTTCTCCGTGACGCCCTAGAGATGTCAGGAGGACCAACGGGATGGAGGACAGTTGAGTATGACTTTTCAGGACACGGGCCAGCTTGATGCCATCCATGCCGGGCATGTCCATATCGATGATGGCTAGGTCAAAGGGGCGGCCGCTTTTTGCTGAGGATTGAAGGAGGGCGAGTGCTTCAGCCGGAGAGGAAGACGATGTGACTTCCATCCCCCACCCTTGGGCATACTGAGTGAGAAGGTCAAGAGTGGCCGGGTGATTGTCTACACAGAACAGGCGATAGCCTTGCAAGGGCATGGGAGGGAGAGTAGCGATAGAGACAGGAGGTTGTTTGGAAAATTCTGCGGTAAACCAAAACGTGCTGCCCTGACCTAGATGACTGTCCAATCCCATCGATCCGCCCATGAGTTCCACCAATTGCCGGCAAATGGCCAGACCCAATCCGGTGCCGCCAAACTGACGGGTCGTGGAACTATCAGCCTGCGAAAATGGTTGGAAAAGTTTTGCCTGTTTGTCTTCGGGAATACCCATCCCGGTATCCCGGACCTCGACTTTAATCGTGGCATGGGTTTCGGTTTCTGAGACGAGAGAGACGTGAATAATCACTTCTCCCTGGCTGGTAAATTTGATGGCATTACTGATGAGGTTTAGGAGAACTTGGCGGAATCGCCCGGGATCGCCTTGGAGGGCCGTGGGGACTTGCACGGAAACGAGGCCCAGGAGTTCGAGTTTTTTGCTGCCGGCTTTTTCCGCCAGGAGTTCCAAGGTTTCTTCCACGGCCATCCGGAGATCGAAATCGATGGTTTCAAACTCCAGTTTGCCTGCCTCGATTTTTGAAAAATCTAAAATATCATTGATGATCGTCAGGAGTGCCTCGCCCGAGTTGCGAACGGTTTCGGCATATTGCCGTTGTTGGGGAGTCAGCGCCGTTTCCAGTAAGAGGCCGGTCATCCCGATGACCCCGTTCATGGGCGTACGGATCTCATGGCTCATGGTGGCCAGAAATTCGCTTTTGGTTTTGGTGGTCGTCTCCGCTTCTTCTTTGGCCTTTCGGAGATGTTCTTCCACCGATTTTTGTCGGGTAAGGTCTCGCACAAAGGCATAAAAAAGCAGGGTGTCGTCTTGTTCAAGCGGAATAATGGTCAATTCGATTGGAAATTCCTGCCCGTTCCGATGCAGTGCGGACATCTCCAGGCGTTGGTTCAAGAGCTGGCTGACTTTGGTGTTCACAAACCGTCTCAATCCCTGCTGGTGAGCGGCACGATGCTGTTTAGGCACAATGGTGTCGGCCAACGGTTTTCCCAGAATCTCTTCTTTGGTCCATCCAAAAAGGTGAGCGGCTTGGGGATTCCAAGCGGTGACCCGACCTTCGGCATCCATCCCGACGATTCCATCCAAACTGGCGGCAATCAGGTGTTGAGTATGATCTTCAATATTTTTAATGCGGCGCTCGCTGGATTGGATGAGGTCTTCATGAAGTTGCCGCATTTCCTGTGAAGAGAGTGCCAGGGATCGTTCTAAGAGTGTTCGGCCCTGCTCTGCTTCAATGTACGTTTGACTGATCCGTTCGCAGAAACGGGTCCACACTTCTATCGATGGGGGCCGGCTGACGTCATCCAATCCCAACCGTTTCAGTTGGCGTTGTAGCAGGGGATGCATGAGCCCTTAGTGCTCCGAAATGGTGGTTAAGGTCATGGTTTGATTATGGAGGGTGCAGGGGCCCTTCACATGGGGAGAGAGTTCTCCATAGGAATAAAACCCGATCTGTTGGGTGCCAGAGGGAAGAACGTCCAGCGTGGCTTCGACCTCTTCCTCCGCCCGTTCTCCAAGGATAAGGCGACGCCCGACGCAGGTAATGGCCAGCGCCAGGGTGGAGCAGGACGCGCCGTTCTGTTTCGTGAGAAGAGCGGCCTCTGAAGCCCCCTCAATGAGCCGGTCGAAATTCGCCTGCATGAGTTGTGTAATCGAATCCTGGGGAATATCTCCTGCAAAGGTCATCGACTGTTGGGTTTCGTCCACCCCGAGGATGGTCCGGACGACATACTCCCCGTCCGTTCCTGGTGGTCTGACGGCCAGTGGAAAGAGCAGCGCGGTGGCAGGAAGCCCGCTTGCTCGATCACCCAGATAATGCTTATAGAGTTCCAATGCGGGTTTTCCGTCGAGTTCAAAGAGCACATTGCCGTTGGATTTGGTGACCCGGCGTTCGGGGCCAAAAAAATCCCACCCGCCTTTCGACCCATGTCCGAGCCGGACACGGTCCCCATATAACCCGACTGCTGAAATGAGACCTTCCTGCGGGGTGTGATCCCGCAGGACCCAGGTATGCTGAAAACGGTCGCCATCACCGGCTAATCCCCCGGTCACGATGACCGAGTCCGGCAACAGCGCATTCATGCCACGAACCAATTCACTGCCATTGACTCGCAACCCGTCGGAGAAGATCAGGATGCCGGCCAAGTCGGGATGCAAGAGTGTATGGGCTAGTTGTTGTCCGACGGAAAAGGATTCGGCTGCGTCGGAAATCGAGGCCGTGGCCGTTCGGACGGTCGTCCATTCGAATTGCAAGATGGCACCAACCAAGCTGTGATCTCGGATTTCTCTGCCAAACACTTCTCCGGAAGTGGAGCAGCCAACCACGGGAAGGCCGGAGAACGGGTGGCAGACAGCCTGAAGGCGTTCTGGAGTGTTCAACAGCTGTGAATCACCAAAAAGAATGACCAAGGACTTTTGAGGGTCCTGGACGAAATCCGGTTTGGCGATAGGGGTATGGGAGTCGTCCAGGGAGAAAGTGTGTAGTTTCATCAGGGTCTCCTTGACCGTGCAATAACGTTGAAGCGGTGGCGCTTACCGGCCGGGATCAGAGGAGTGTGTCCCCATCATGATAGAAGCCGATAACGCATGTTTGTTTCCATTCCCCTACAGGGGGGATCTTCCCAATTGTCGGTTTTCTGGATGGGAATCTGAACGGATGGAACAATGAGGTGCTGGAGAGCTAAGCCGCGAGACCCGAGCTGGCAAGGAGTTTGAGACAGGGATGTTCTGAAAGGCTGCTCAGGTTGCCCAGGATGGCGAGTCTTGAGTTTCGTTCACTCCTTATGGAGTCGAGGGCGTGCGTAACGGGTTTGGCTGGGTCAGGCGAGCCAACAGCTTCTTTCGTGTGCCAAAAAAATCAGGATTTCCATCGGTCAATTGTAAGAATTTTCCATAATATTGATTCGCTAATCGTTCGTTGCCTAATTGATCATAGGCATAACCCATGTTGAGGTGGATATGGGGCAAATCGGATTGCAGCGCTTCGGCTTGCCGTAGTTCATGAATGGCTAATTGATATTCGCCTTGTTGTTGAGCCACGAGTGCCCGTTGTATCCATAATTGTGGGATTTTGTCGTTTCGGGCCAGGCCACTCAAAAAGAATTGATCGGCCTCCTCCAGGTTGCCGGTGCCTAAATAGGCGGTGCCCATCCAAAACCATGGCTCCCAATTGGCGGGAGGGGTCAGGAAAAGGGGCGACAAGAGGGACAGGGCATCTTCGTACCGGCCTTCTCGGATCAGGTGACGGGCTTCTCGGAGCCGGGTTTCCTCCTGGAGCCCTGGCGGGTTTTTTTCTTCTTTCAGGACCATTTGGGATTCCGCACGGGCATTCTGGCTTCCTTCTGACATAGAGATTGGAGGAGAGGCTTCTTCCTCTTTCGTCGGCTCCCTTACAATGGGGTCTTCGGTGATGGATTCCTCAAAAAGGCTGGATGTCAGGCGCGGAGAGGGTGGGAGCGAATCCTCTGAAGCCACGGGTCGCTGTTCGGTTCTCTCCTGAATTGGGGAATTGGCCTCTGGCGTTGTACCTGAATCATATTCGGGGGTGTGAAGGAGGACAGCGTTCGGGGTCGTCCTTGGGGTGGACGTCGTCCCAATAGGATTGTCAGATTGGTGAATAGGACTGGAAATGTTGGGGACTGTTGGTGTGATGTCGCGTGCGTGTGGTGGTTTTTGGGATGCCGGCAGGGAAGGGGCTGGGGGTAACTTGGGTTCTTCGGCTTGGTGATTGAGGGCTAGGGTCTCCACAGGTGGTTCCGTTGGAGGGGCTTCTGAATGCTTGGGGATGAGCGGTGTTGTTGAATCGGAGTTCTCTACGGTCCTTGGAGAAGATGACAGGTTGGAGGGAAACTCCATGTCCAGATGCCATCCAATCCAAAATCCTACGATGCCGATACTTCCTAGCCCGATCAAGAGTCCTAGCCCAACGAGGAGCATGTTCTTTTTGGGAATGAGTCTATGCGCGGAATCACGGGTGTGATCATGTTGATAGGTGGTTTCGCTTCTCTGGTGGTCTGGTGGAGTCTCGAGGCGCGACGTGTGATTTTGGAGACGAGTGAGGGTGTCGGCAATGATACTCATGGGTGGCTTCCCGTCATGGAAGAAGGGAGATCATGCATCGCACACGCATTTGGCACGGAATCAGGGATTTGAGAAATCATAGGCCGATCGTTCATCCTTGAGCCTGGTTGGCAGGGTGTGGGTTTATTTCAAGAATTCCTGTGAGGCTTTCCAGACCATCAGATGACTCACGACGGATTGTTTTTGCGCAAAGGCTCCCAGCAAGGCGCGGTCGCACAATTGGTTGATCCGTCGGGGAACGCCTTGAGAAAGCACATAAATGAACCACGGTACACCATATTGGAGTCCGCAGGGTTTGCCCTGACTGGCTTTGGCCAGTCGATGCAAAAGGTAGTCACGGGTTTCTCGATACCCGAATGGTTGAAGGCGGTAGCGCACGCTGATCCGTTGCCGGAGTGGGCGAAAGGCGCGAGCTTTGAGTTTCTGCTCCAGTTCAGGCTGGCCCACCAAGAGCAGGCACATCAATTTATTTTTCTCCGTGTCCAGGTTCGATAACAATCGTAAGCCTTCCAGAACTTTTCCGCTCAATCGGTGCGCTTCATCCACTAGGACCACCACCTGTTCCCCTTCCTCGGCCAACCGGAGGAGGAGTTTGGGTAATTCCCGTTGTAAGGCCCCCAATGAACAATCTGTCGGAACGATTCCGGTCAGATCTTCATAAATAGAAGTGAGTAAATCGGCATAGGATTGGTCGGGATTGATCAGATAGGCAAAACGGACACCTGGTGGAGCCTGGCGGAGCAGGTAGCGGCAGAGGAGGGTTTTGCCCAGTCCCACTTCCCCGGTCAACATAGTCAGCCCACCGCTGGCGATTCCAAAGCGAAGATGTTGTAAGGCTTCGAGATGGCGGGGGCCTGGAAAAAAGAAGTCGGTGTCCGGTGTGATGCGGAACGGCGGTTCCGAAAATCCCAATTCCTGGTAGCACGGACTGAGATCGAGCGCAGTCATCATGAGGCATGCACCATTCTGGGTGAAAGAAAAATCACGAGTTCACTTTTGGTTTTGACGTCATATGTCCCTTTAAAGAGACGGCCCAGCCAGGGCAGGTCTCCCAGCAGCGGAACCTTTCGTTCCGAATGGGACACTTCTTCTTGAATGAGTCCTCCAATGATGACCATTTCGCCATCTTTCAGGCGGACCAAGCCCGACGATTGTTTGACGTCGAGGACGGGGGCTGTCGCCGTGCCTTGCGGAGAGGTGCGAATATCGCGCAAACGCGAGATGATGGGGGTCACATCCAGCATGATCCATCCATCGTCGGAGATCTGTGGGGTGACCGACAACACCAAGCCCACGGTGACCGACCGGGCCTGTTCCGTGACAATGTTGCCGGTGCCTGATGTGCCTTGGAGTATCGTCTGGGTAAAGAAGGCGTCATCGGTGGCGACTTTAATGAGGGCTGGTTGATTATTGAGTGTGACGACTCGTGGCTGGGAGACGACTCGTAGATCACCTTGTTCCCGCAACGCCTTTAACACCCCGTCAAAGCTTCCGTCGGCAAAGGAGATGGTCGTGGTGGCCGCTTTGGCGATGAACCCTCCGAACGGGGCCGTGATGATATTCGAGAGGGCGATATTGCCCGATGTCCCGTAAAAGTTAATTTTCGACCAGTCGATGCCCAGGCTGAAATCGTCATTTAAGTTCACTTCGTAAATTCGGGCTTCGATTTCTACCTGCCGGTACAAGGCCTTATGGACAGTGTGGATGAAATGATCGATTTCGTTAACGCGGTGATACCAATCCGTCACTTGAATGGTGCCGGATAGGCGGTTGACCACCAATCGGCCATCCGTGGACATGAGTGTTCGAATTTGTTTTTCCAATTCCTCCCAAAATTTGATTTCATCTTGTTGGTTGACCGTAATTTGTCCAGTGTCCTGGGACCCGCTGCCTCCGGATGTCCCGCTGGACCCTGAACTCATTTGTGCCCGGTTCTGGCCGGTTCCTCCACGAACGAGTCGAATATAATCGACGTTCAAGGTTGTCGTTTTAAATCGTCGGACTTGAATGAGGTCGTCCCGGCGTTCCCAGTAATAGCCGTGAGCTTCGAGGAGGGCCGTCATGGCCCGATCAAGGGGAAGGTCGTGGAAATCAATGGTGATGGTGCCGGTAATATCCGGGCCGGCCACAATATTTAACCGATGGCTTCGGGCGAACAGCGCCAGGGCATCCACAATTGGCAAGTCCTGCGCTCGGAAAGAGTACAGCGGTCCCAGCGAAAGGGGATTCGTCTCAGGGCTTTTGGCGATGTCCTGGGTGAGGAGCATGCGGTCTTCCAGAGAAAACTGATTATGGGAGGGAGTATGGACTGTCTGGACGACGGGCGGTGTGGGATGATCCATCTCCGAGAGGAGGGGAATGGGTGTTGTCCCGGAATCGAGGATCTCACGTTCTGGGGTCGTGCACCCATGCAGCAAGAAGAGAGACCCGACGAGACAGTACGCCAGGCCTATCCGGAGAGAGGAGAATAACCAGCGTTCTCTGTGTGTGTTCCACCGGGGGTAAGCTGATATCGCACTATTCGGTGAGAGAACTGGCAGTCCGATCTTCATGATTGGTTCGAGACCGTCCTTTCCGTAAAGGTCAGAAAATGGCGTGTGCCATGGCATGCGAGCCAGACTCCTTGAAGTTCAATAACCAGGACCTCACATCCATCAATCCTTTCCCCTTCATGGACAATCCCCCGGTTAATGACGGCACTTCTGCCCTTTCCCTCCATGGCAATGGCTTTCAGCACCAATGTTGGCGAGGACGCTGTTTCCGGAGTTTTGACCATGGCTCCATGATTCACCGCTTCTGGTGCCACCTCTCGTTGTGTGATCGGTGTCCTGGAAGAGAACGGATCTCGAGGGGGGGCATGGATCCAGTGAATGGCCGATGGATCGGGAGAACTCGGGGGAGAAGATGCCGACGTCGGTTGAGATGGCAAGCGAGAAAATGGAACCAGGGGTAATGCGGGTGTGTTTGATTCCATCTGGAGCAGATCAGAAAAATTGTCATACAACACACTGCCAGCCATGATGCACAATGCTCCCACCCAAATGGGATTTCTTAAAGCTCGACGGAATCGATTGTCTTCATCCATACCGTGAGGCCGATTTTGAGATGATTCGCTTTTTGTCCGTCCCCGCTCATCGTCACTTCTTGAATGTCGAGGCGGTGCGGGGATTGAGTCAATTCCCGGAGAATGTGGAGAAACCCTTGATAGCCGCCGTTCGGCCCTTGCGATTGTAACTCGATTTCCATGGGGACCAAGGTGATGCCCTGAAGTGGGGAATTCGAGGTATCCGTTCTGAGAATGCGATAATCGCATTGCAGGTGTTCCTCTTGTCCCCTTTCCTGAATCGCATGTGCCCATTGGGTGATCTCTGTGAAATTCTTAAGGAGCATCTGGTCCACCGCTTGAAGGTTGGCGGTGAGTTCCCCAGGGTTTGCTTTTTGATAATGATCTTGTAAGTGCGCAATGGCCTCTTCCAGATTTTCCGTCGATTCCCTCTGCGTTTGGATGTTCAGAAATTCGAAAATGCTGACTGCCCCATTCCATCCCACGAAGATGAAAGGGAGAATCAGCAGATGCTGAGGCCCGATGGTCTTCCCCCAATGAAGGAGCCGGTTGCCGAGTCCTGCCTTTTTCATAACCGAATGGTTCCCTTGACCGAAAATGGATATCGTGGGCCATCGGATGCTGATCCGATGTTTGACGTGTGCTGCATCAGGAGGTCATTTCGCCACTGGGGGTCCACTTGTATGCGGTAGGGCCCCTGTTCGAGTCTTTGTATGAGGTGATCGAGTTTCGTCAGAGATGCCGGTAGTGAGGCGTGGCTCTGTCCGGCCAACTCGACCACCCACCCCTGATCGGTCCGGATAATCCCGGCTTTATGCAGGACGAGGGATGAAGGCATGACGGTACCCAGATAGGTGAACAGTGGTCCTTCTAGGGGCATACTTTGGCTATGGAGGACAGCCTGAGCCCATTCCCGTTGGGTATGAATGCCCGTGAGTTTGGCCTTCCATTCTTCCTGTTGCTGCGTGAGGAGCGACGTCGTTTGATGGATCGACTGAACGTCCGCCTGATGCTTCTGCAAAAATCCCGTTACCGCGGCGGTGGCTCCCACACTGAGACACAGGACGATTCCGGCCATAGTGGCGATGACGCCTGTGATCACTGATCGAATGGGGGCTTGCAGAACGTCGCGTGGAGTAAAGTTGGCAAAATGATGAATAGGCAGGTTGGCTCCGACCCATAACCAAAATGTCCAATCCGGAGCGATCGGACAGGGAAGGATAGGGGAGGCCACATGGGGTTGGATCTGTTCAGCGGATAGGAGGGCATTCTCTCCCAACAGCCACACTCTCGGAATGCCAATATGCAATTGCTGGTTCAGATACATGAGTGTGCGATTGACCTCGGTTCCCACCCGTTCACCGATGGACAGTCCATCGGCTAATCGTGTGAGCTGTCGGACAACGAGCGGAGGGCCGGTGTTCGGACCTGCCACCAGGGAAATCGTCTGGCCATGGTTGGTGATAAGCAATGTGGTCTCCCCGGGTTCCGTGGGGAGGGTTCGTAATTGGCTTTCAGCCAGAGTGGAAAAGGGCATGCAGTGTCGTAACTGCAGATTCAGGTTGTGACACGTCGTGACCAGGCTGTCGATGATGCGTTGAGGCCAAATCTCCAGTTGAACGGTTTGTTTCCCTCTTGCCTGGATGCCGATGCGAAACTTCCAGACAGCCGCTCCTTCCCAGGTTTGCTCCTGTTTTACTTTTCGTTCTAAGACCGGCACTAAATCGTCCATGGTCATGGGCGGGACCTGAATCGTGCGATGAAGACATTGGGGATCGTCCACGAGCAGGGTCAGGTTCTTTCCCGTGAACCGAGTCTGCTGAATGGCTTCCGCCAAGGCCGGCTGTAGGTCCAGAAGAGAAGTCGGCTCCGGTTTTTCCCAAGATGCCTGAATCGTTCCTTTTATAATCGCCAAGGCACGGAATCGGCCCTCACGGAGACTGACGCTGAGGGTGGTGAGAGTGTGCGAGAAGGCCCGTTCGTGGAATTCTCGCGAAAGCCGTCCGAACTTGGCGCATGATTCTTCTCTCGAGAAGGGTGGTGTGGGCAAGAGCGTCATCGTGGTCATTCGAGGCTAGGGGACATAGCATCCGCTACTGATGGTCCGCCATTTCGATCCGGCAGGGCAGTCCGGATCAAATTGATATCCGGCATCCGTCGTCAGCGCCACCTGCAATTCGGGAGTGCCGTACGTATTGTTTTCATCCAAGCCGATGGAAGTGCCGGCTAAGTGATACCGAAGGTGAGTGGACAGCAGGGCTCCACCGGAATTCGTCGGGCTTCCATTGACCATGTAACTGCCTCCCGCCCCACTTCCCGATACACTCAGTAAGTGAAAGAGGTGTCCCAAATGTCCCCGGTATATTTTTAAATCGGGCGTGGCGGTTTCATCGGTATTCCACCAACTTTCAAAATTGGCGTCTGTCAAGATTGCAGGATTCGCGTGTTGTCCAAGATGGGTGATCAGGAGGAAGCGGGCATTCCCCAATTGATTGGTGGCCAATCCGGTGGAATTGGAAAATCCCGTGATGTTCGGTTGAAGAACCAAGTACCGCAAAAATCCACTGGCATTGGTGTTCAGCTGGCTCTGGGCGATGGACACGTAGTCAGGACTCAGAGCGATCAAACTGCTCGGAAAAGCCAGATTTTGCCTGACGTATAACTCCACGCCTTGTCCAATGACAGAAAGTTGGTGGGTTTCGGCATCCTGATTCGCCGTTTTGATCTTCTGAAAGATGTTAGGGGCCACCACACCGGCCACAATGGCCATGATGGCGAGTACGCCGATCATTTCGACGAGGGTGAATCCTCGGTTTGAATGAGGGAAGGTTCCCCGATGGCCGCAGCGTTTTTCTCTGGGGTTCCTGATATGGTGCGTTCTCATACCGTCCTGTTGTTCCCTCTCAATAGTCACGAGCCTGCATTTGATGACCTATCGCATGCGTGTGTTGATGGCAGTGATCCCCCAGCTTCAGAAGGTTGCCTGGCGAGGACAAACTTGCCGGGTATGCCTCTGATTCATGTTTCGGTGAAGAAAGTGTGAATCTTAATTGGTTCTCTTCAGACCTGGACTCTTAGAAATGTCATGAGGAGTGCTGAGAAAGGTGAGAGAGTTTGCATGGAAACGGCGTGCGACCATGGTATTCCCGGAATCCCGTCCGGCCAATTGGGAGATATCGGGATAAACGATATTGAGCCTGTGGGAAGATGTCCAACCTAGGGCCCACAGGAGACATGTACCGGATTCCATCGCTTGGAAACCGAACAGGTGGGATCAAACCAATAGCTGACGTTCGAAGTAAGCCCAAAGTGAATTTCGGGTGTCGAATAGATGTCGGCTTCGTCCAACCCGATTTCCGTGCCAATAAGATGATACTGGGCTAAGGTTGGAAGCAGGCTCCCGTTGGATGGGGTTGGCTGACCGTCAATGGAAAAGCTTCCCCCATTGCCCTGGGGAAGGATCGTCAACGCTGCAAAATGCGAGGCTAAATTTCCCCGATAAATTTGGAGATTTGGTGTCCCGGCCTCATTGGTGGTCCACCAAGTTTCAAAATCCGAGGATGTGGCAATGGTTACTGCCGCCTCCTGACTCAGATCTGAGATCACGAGAAAACGAGCATTCACCAAATTGCTGGCCTGCAGCCCCGTAGAATTTTGGAATCCGGCCAGTCCAGGATGAAAAGCGAGGTATCGGAGGAAACCATTGTGATTTCGTGCCAGTTGTGAGGCTGAAAACGGCACAAAGTCGGGGCTGAGCGCGGCTAGGTTTGGAGGAAAGGCCTGATGGTGTCGGACGAATGTGACAATGCCGTTGCCTATTTCCTGTAGATGATGGTGTTCGACTTCCTGTTGGTGTCGATCCCGTTCCCGAATCATCATTGGCGTCAACATCGCAAGGCCCACCGTGACAACCGTCAGGAACCCAAGGGCCGTCAGGAGGGTAAATCCTCTTTGAGAGGCGGAGGAGACCGGGTGTCTGTAAGGGTGGGGATGCTGGGTGTCTGGATTTCCGCATGGCGGGGGGCTCATCGGAACCCATCCATGATGCTCATCATCGGCATGAAGAGGGCTAAGGCGACCGTGCCAACAATGCCGATCAGCACGAGGGTAATGGCCGGTTCCAAGATGGTGAAAATTTTTTTGACCCGGCGCGGGATTTCCCGGTTATAGAAATTTGCCACGTTCATGAGAGTACGTGGAAGTTTTCCGGTGGTTTCCCCTACCGAAATCATTTGAATCATCATGGTTGGGAAAATGGGATGGCGCCCCAGCGATTCATGAATGCTGACGCCTTCGGCCACGGCTTGTTCAGTTTTTTGGAGGGCCTCCGCCACGATCGTATTGCCCACTAACCCTTGGCAAAGCCGAAGGCACGGCAAGATGGGAATGCCTGCCCGGTACAGAACGGCAAAGTTCTGTACGAATTTAGACAATGTGAGCATGGTCATAAGATCGCCCAACACGGGAATCTTCAGTAGGAGGCGATCGCGCATTCGGGGGTATCCAGGAAGAAATTTCCGTGCGACCATCCAGGTCACCGGCATGGAGATCACCAGTGGTACCCAGATCCACCAGTTGTCGACCATCCATTGACTGACCCCAATGATAAGGCGGGTCAACGCAGGCAGTGGGACTTGTAAGTCATGGAGGATGGGGATGAACCGGGGAATGACGAACGTGAACAACAGGATCAGCAATCCCATTACGGCCACGATCACGATGCTGGGATAGATCGTGGCTTGACGAACGTCGCCACGGATTTGTTCCAGCCAATTGAGGTATCGCTCCAGTTCCTGAAAGGTCTCGGTCAGGGTTCCGCTTTCTTCTCCAGCTTGAATGAGGTTGACTATTTGCGGGGTGAAGACGTTTGGGTATTTCCCCATGGCCTCATAGAGGGTGCTCCCTGCTTCGACTTGGTGATGGACCGCCTGTAACATGACTCGGAGATGATGATTGGGGGACTCGTGCCCCAGATTGTATAGGGCCTGGGGTAATGACACCCCTGCCTCTAATAACGTGGACATATGGGTGGAGAATTCCATGAGGTCATGCGATGTGACCTTGCCGACTTTTCGAATGGCTCGGGGTTGGCCGAGGGCCATTTCCTTCGCGCGAATGAGCCACAGACCGGTGTGTTCGAGTTGCGACTCCAATTCCGCCAACGATGGCGCAGACATTTCACCCTCGACAGGGAGGCCGTCGTTGTTGATCGCACGAAAGTGAAAATTACCCACCCGTCACCCGTATAACTTCTTCAATGGTCGTCAGACCCTGAAGTGCTTTGTTAAGGCCGTCCCGAAACATGGTTGGCTGACCATCCTTCTGGATAATCGCCCGGATTCCGGCCATATCTGGACCATGGACGATTGGGGCATGCAGGGGTTCGGTAATATGAACAATTTCGTAAATTCCCACGCGCCCCTTGAAGCCGGTCTGACCGCAGGTGCGACATCCTCCCCCTCTCCATAGTTGTGGATTGTCCATCTCTGTGGGGTCTAGGCCGAGTTCCGACAGAATGGTATGCGCTTGGGGTCGTTCAATCTTGCAATCGTGACAAATGCATCGAACCAGGCGCTGTCCAATTACCGCGGTCAGGGCCGAGGCCAACAAGAAGGGTTCCACCCCCATGTCGATGAGTCGGGGAATGGCGCCGAGCGCATCATTGGTGTGAAGGGTGGAAAATACCAGATGGCCGGTCAGCGCGGCGCGCATGGCTAAGTCTGCGGTTTCCTGATCTCGAATTTCGCCGACTAGAATGACATCGGGGTCTTGACGGAGGAGAGCCCGGAGTCCGGCGGCGAACGTCATGCCGATTTCAGGGTTGACCTGGGTTTGGCGAATCATGGGCATTTGGTATTCGATCGGATCCTCCAATGTGAAGACACTCAGCTCCTTGGCGTTGACATGACGGAGCGCGGTATAGAGGGTGGTGGTTTTGCCACTCCCGGTCGGGCCGGTGACCAAGATGATGCCGTGAGGGCGCTTAATCAGTGATTGGATACGGGACTGGTCCTCTGCGGTAAGCCCCAGCGATCCAAATTCCAACTTGACTGACCCTTTATCCAGTACGCGAAGCACGATGCTTTCTCCAAAATTCGTGGGAAGAGTCGAGACCCTGAGGTCAATCCGCCGGGTTCCTAGAGTAAAGGGAATGCGACCGTCTTGCGGAATGCGTTTTTCCGTTAAATTCAAATTGGCCATGAGTTTGAGTCGCGCGGAAATGGGGGCCTGTAACTGTTTGGGAATCAGAATTTCTTGCGCCAGTACGCCATCAATGCGCATGCGGACCCGAAGATATTGTTCGTCGGGCTCGACATGAATGTCCGTGACCCGGGATTGAATCGCCGCCGTGATCAGTTGATTGCACAGCCGGATAATGGGGGCTTCTCCGCTGCTTTCCTCCCCGAGTTCGGAGATGCCTCGTAAGGTGAGTTCATCCAGCAATTGCTTGATGGATTCACTGTGGGCGTAATGTCGTTCAATGGCTTCGATCAATTCCTGCGTGGGGGCCGTTTGGGTTTTGACATTGAGTCCGGTCAGGCACTCGATGGTGTCCACGGCCAGGATGTTTAATGGATCGGCCATGGCGATGGTTAGGATGCCACCGTGTTTGTTGAGGGGCAGGACCTGGTGCTGTTTGGCTAGGGAATACGGAATGAGGTCAAGGATAGGAGGGGCAATGAATAGATCTGCCAGATCGACTATGTCGGTGTGGGTTCCGATGGCCAAATAGCGGGCCAGAGTCGATTCGGAAATAAACCCCAAACTGACGAGCACTTGACCCAGCAGAAGTCCTTGCCGTTTAGCCTCCCGTACGGCGAGGTCCAATTGTTCTGGATTGAGCTGTCCGTCTTGGAGGAGTCGTGTGCCCAGAGGGGGACGGTTAAGGATCGTGGTGGGCGTGGTCATCAACCATCACCTTCGAGTGGGATGCCCGTGGAGTATGTGAGAGTCCTTGAGTTGACCGAAGACGTCCATCCGGGCTGAGTGTCGATGGTCCCTATGGAAAGGACTTGCGCCTTGTCGAGACGCCTGATTACTGATGAGCGAGATAAATGTACATGCGATCATTTGCTGGATTATATTTCACTCGTCCCCGCAGTTGGCGTTCTGCCAAATTCGTCCCAATTCCTGAATCGATGATGCCATCCAATTCATTAAATTCAGTATCTGATATTCCATCTACTCGAAGGTACGCGACTCTGGCTCCCGTGGGAATATCACTGTTCCCGTCATCTCCCTTTAAGTCCCACCCAATGTTTGTGCCGGTGACGGCTCCGCCTAGGGCGATGGCTGCGGTGGCTGGCATGAACATGGTGGTGCCGAGTCCAGGAGGGGTGTTGGTATTGAATTTTTCCAAGTAAGGTCCACGGAATCGAACCCATTGATTCGTGCCGGTATTGAGCGGGTCCGAGGCATTTAAGGTGAGGCGAGCAGGGAGTGAGGTCACTGTGCCACTATTTCCGCCAGCCTCGGCGGCTGGAACTCCTGTGGCATTGAGTGGATAGAGCGTTCCCACATCTGAGTAGTAGTTTGCCACCGCCGTTTCATAGGTTCGAAGAGCCGCGGCCAACGAACGCGCATTGGAGGAAGCAATGAGTGAAAAGATTTTGGGGAGCAATAGGGCAATCAGGATTGCAATGATGGCCAATACTCCAATCATTTCGACGAGGGTGAATCCCTGTGATCGACGAAGAGAACGAGGAAGGAAGATATGCATAACCGGTGCTCCTTGCAATGAATGGACGGTGTCCCGCGCCGAACAATAGGCCTGGGGGCAGGACCAATTCTTTTCATCGGTGTTGGAAATGTGAACCTTGAGATGCGGGTCTTCAGGAACGGGTTACAACCCCGTGCGGTTTTTGAGGTCGAGTAAGGCAATGCGGGCAAAGGGATCCCCCATGTGTCCGGCCTTTTGAAAAAGGCGGCGAGCGGTATCGGGGTCGGAAGCCCCTGATGGCTGATCTGCATAGAGATAGCCTAAGTGAACCAAGGCTGAGGCTAACTGGGGATCCAGCTCTAACGCCTGGGTCATGGCTTCTTTTGCCTCCTGTATTTTCCCCAGAGATTTGAGTGTCATGCCCAATCCTAATAACGCGTGGGACGAATGCGGTTGACGACTGAGGGTTTGGCGGTAGACCGAGAGAGCGGCTGTGGGATTTCCCTTTAAGAGAAAGGTCCATCCCTGCTCCACTGTTGGGATTACCGGATCTTGAGCGGATGGGGTTTTCGACTGCGGAGAGGGGGAATTGTGGGATGGGGGCCATGCCGCGTCTGAATGGGTCAGGTTTTGGCTTTGAGGATTCGGTGGCGTTTGCGGAGCAAGAAACTGTTGTAGGGTGGGATCTTGACTGTACCATGCTCCTTCATCTGATTTATGGATATCAAATTTGTGGTGGTCGTTGAAATGGTTGCCCAGTGCGGTTGAGGAGGTCAGGATGCCCAATAACAGCAGAATGGATAGGATCCAGCCCGGCTGCCAAGGCCGATTTCGTCTTTGAGAGAATTGGGGAAAGCGGTGGTTCATCAATGTTCAGCCTGCAAGGAAAACCTGGTTGTCCCTTGGGTGTTGTTCTTATCTGGGGATATCGGATGAAAACGAAGCGGCTTAAGATGCGGGTCCGTAAAATCCAGGATCAGGCAGCAGCCAAACATCACGGACATTATTCCCGTACAATAGTCAAAAAAATTTGGGAAAGAGATATTCTCGGCGGAGGATCAAGGGAAAAGAGAAATGAAGCCCCTGGACAAAGGAGCCTGTTTGGCTCAGAAGAGCAGGGTTCTACCACGCCCCCTTGGGTTTCCCAAAGAGGCGTGGTCAGGATCGATCGCGATAACGAAAGCTAGGCAGAAGGGGTCTGAAAGGCTTCTTTGAGGAGAGGTTGCAGTTCCCCTTTTTCTTCCATGGGGCCCAAGATGTCGGTGTCCCCATAAAACGTGCCATTGATGAACACTTTGGGCAAGGTGGGCCAATTGGTCATTTTGTTCAGGGCTTCACGCTTTTCCGGGTTGGGGAGCACATTAATGAGTTCGTAGGGGTACCCAAATTTATTGAAAAAATCCATGGTCTCAACCGTGAAGCCACATTGAGGCGCGGTTTTCGTGCCTTTGCCATAAATCAAAATTTTGTGCGTGGCGATTTCCTGTTTAATTTCATCTTCTAGTGGGCTACTCATTTGGTTATCCTCCTTTAGCTTCTTCTCTCGTTTTGGCTTGAATTTCCAGTGCATGAATCCGTCCATCTTTCATGGGGGCATCCAGCGCTTGGTATATCATACGATGGCGATCCAACAAGTTTTTTTCCTTGAACCCGTCTGAAATCACTTTGATCGTAAAATGATCCATCGTTCCGGTTCGATCAGTGATAGAGACGTCTGCATCTGTCAGAGCTTGCTTGATATAGGCTGTGAGATGTTCGAAGGTCATCATGCGCAGTATTTATTCCTCCTTCTCTAAATACCTGATCAATATACCGGAGGATGTTTTTTCTGCGCAATGACGAAAGGCGTGTTAAGCAGGCGGAGGAAGGACCTTGTGGAGAAAGGACCCTAGTGCGTTTAAGACCGGAAAAGGAATTTCATGCCCTCCTGGGAAGTCCACCCATTGCACCGGCAATCCGGCTGCTAGCAAGTGATCTCGCAGTTGTTGGGCGACGGTATGCGCTAAAATGTCATCCTCTTGGCCATGACTTTGAAAGACGGCCAATCCCTGGCGTGCCGGAAGTGCGGCAAGCCACTGGTTTTTGGCGATGAGCGTGGACGAAAGAAGGATGAGTCCAGCCAAAGAGATGTCTGAGTGTAAGGCATAATCGAGGGCTAGCATAGAGCCTTGGGAGAACCCTCCCAACACCAACTGATTCTGCGGAACCGCTAGTTCATGAGTCGCTACCTGGAGCAAATCAGCGAGCCGTGTACGAGCTGATTCCAATCCACGGGGAATTTCCAGGGAGAGTGCCTCCCACTGCCCTTGGGCTCTGGCTCTCATAAGCCGTTCCATGTCCAGCATCCACCAGGCGCGAGCATCCCCCATGCCAAAGTTCAGGCTCAGAGGGGCAGCCGGGAAGAGGAAGCGAACGTCTTGGCGAGTTTGTAAATATGGGGTGAGCGGGACCAGGTCATCTCCCGGTGCCCCAAACCCATGAAGGAGGACGACGAGTGGACCATGCCCTCCACCAAGTGCGTCAGTTCCACCCGTGATGCAAATATCGAGATCAGCCCATTGTTCTTTTCGCATGGGCGGTCAGTCAAATATTGGGAGGGAAGAATAAGGCCCCGAGTGAATCATGAACGAGGTTAATGTCCCATCTTGGGAGCGCCGGCATTGGCCCCCTGGGTAATGAGGGGAATCCGAAGGACTTGCTGGCAGTGGTTGCACACGACTTTTAGTGTGTTCTCATCCACGTATTGAACCTCTTCTTCTTTTTTCCAAAAAAGCTTTGAACACTTGGGGCATTTTCGAACGAGCATGGACATGAATTATACTCCCAGTCAGCAGGAAATGGTGGACTTAGTGTAATATATCCTGTCACAATCTGCCAACGTATAATAAGATTTTGCTAGGATCCGCTTCGGATGTACTCTTAACGGAGCGAGGGGGAGAAGTTTCGATTGCCTGGCATGCATCCTGAGATGATTCTGCCTGAGGGTTTGGTGTCCTGCTTCCCCTTTTGCGATTCCATGACCATGGATCGCTCATGACTCTCTGCCACGGAACGGATACGTTTTTCTCTTACCTATGATCACCTTTCTTGATTCAAAGACCTTTCCGCTGCACCACCTGCTGAGGCTTTTCGAACAGACCGATTGGGCGCGGGGCCGGACCTTGGAGGATTCGGAGAAAATGCTTGCTCATACGGACTTGGTCATTACCGCTTGGGATGACGAAAATTTGGTGGGGTTTGGGCGTGTGTTGACCGACTTTGTCTTTCGAGCCTCGATTTGGGATGTCATCGTGGATCGGCCTTACCATAATCGGGATATTGGCAAAGGCATTGTCCATCGTATGCTGGCGCATCCTTCGCTGAAAGATGTGGAGTTATTTTGGTTGTGTACCAGACGTTACCAAGGGTTTTACGCTTCTCTGGGTTTTTCGGATAAGGAACAAACTGGGATGGTTTGGGACCGTCGTAAGCAGGTCACGCCGATTATTTGAGCATTCCGTGGATGTTCTCCTGAAAACCATGAGGCCTTCATTGCGGCTTCTGACCGTGCGTCAGGACATTTTCCCATTCTTGCGAAAGCAGGAAAAACCATGATTGTGGCTGGGGTGATGTCTGGGACTTCTATGGACGGGGTAGATGTGTCCTTGGTCGCGATTACCGGCAAAGGCCACCGGTTAAAAGTCCAATTACTGGGGCATCAAGGCTATCCCTATTCTCCTTCTCTTCGCCGGCGGATTTTGCATGTAGCTGAATGTGGATCGGTCTCCGAGGTGTGCCACCTCCATGCTTTATTGGGCGAGGTGTTTGCGTCGGCGGTCATCAGCACGGCGCGGTCTTGCCGAGTTTCTTTAAACAACGTGGCATTAATCGGATCCCACGGGCAAACAGTGTATCATCGGCCGGCTCCGGTTAAAGAGGCCGGAGTCGGGATCGTGCGGTCTACCTTGCAAATTGGCGATCCCTCGATTATTGCTGAACGCACCGGAGTGACCACGGTCTCTGATTTTCGGTCACGAGATTTAGCGGCAGGGGGCGAGGGCGCCCCCCTCGCCCCCTATGCCCATGCCATCGTGTTCCATGAGAAAAGAGTGAATCGCCTCGTCCTCAATCTAGGGGGGATTGCGAATGTAACGGTATTGTCTGGACAGAATCCATGGGGACACATCCGTGCCTTTGACACGGGGCCTTGCAATATGTTGCTGGATGGGTTGATCGGTGAAGAGTCACAGGGTAGGCAACGGATGGACCGGGCAGGCAAACAGGCCTCCCGTGGAGTCGTCAATGAACGGTTCCTCGGTTGGCTCCTTGCCCACCCGTATTTTTCCCAATCTCCTCCGAAATCTACGGGGCGTGAACTATTTGGCGCGCCCTATATTCGTCAGGTCCTGAAACAGGGACGCAAGCAGAAATTGCCTTTTGCAGACATGTTGGCTACCAGTTGCCGCTTGATTGCCCAAGTTATCAGGGATGCTCAACAATGGATTTCCCTCCCTATTCACGAGGTGGTGGCTGGGGGAGGAGGTGTCCGAAATGCTCGTCTATGGCATGAGTTGGAAATCGTATTGGCTCCCGCTTCCCTCAAAACCATGGATGCGTGCGGATCGCATTCCACGGCATTCGAGGCTCAGGCCTTTGCGATTTTGGCCTATCAAACGCTGCAGGGCATCAGTGCCAATTTACCCATGGTGACCGGCGCCCGGCATCAGGTGGTTCTAGGATCCATCACCCCTGGAAAGGAAGGCTGTCCCCGTCTATGAACGATTTCTCGTTTGTTGGTCTGTCATGATCGGCAACCTGGTGCGGTGAGGGATTCCTGGATGGTTTCTCAAGGATGGTCGGTAGTTTTTTTAGTCGTATTGGTGATCGGGGCAGGGCTTCTTTTGTGGTGGATTTGGCGCAAACCGTCGTCTAACGAATCGGCAAGGAGTGGCGTCTCAGATGCTGCCGAAACGGTAGTCAGTCCCCGTTTGATTTTTTCCTCCGAAGAAGCCACGATTTTCAACTTGGTGAAGCTGGCAGTCCAGGATCATTTTTTAATCCTAGGCAAGTTGTCACTCTTACAATTGGTGTCCTTCCAGGATAAGGATGAAGACGCCAGACGGGCGGTGATGCGAAATCTCCAACCCATCCGCTTGGATGTGGTGCTGGTTCATCCGGGAACCCGGCAGGCGCAAATGGTAATCAGGTTTGGTCACGAGAAGGAACATACCGGCATGGTGGATGAGCGGGAACGGTTAATGGAAACCGTATTGAAGGCCGCAGGAATCGGACTTGTGGAATTATCCCTTGATCACACCTACTCAGTAGAGCAGCTCACCGGGCTATTGGGCTTGGCGGAAGAGGAGTAATGATGTAGATGAATGATCCGGTCCAACTGGATAGGAGATCTAGGCCGTAATAAGAGGCAGAATGGACCGAAACGCGTGTATGCCTTCTTGGATGATGGTCCCGGGTTCCGTGAGAGACTGTTCAAACGGAATATAGCGACCAATTTTCAATGCGGATCGTCGATCCATGACGGCAGCTAGTTCCGATCGACGTTGGGAGGTGATTTCCATGGTCAATCCGGCTCCCGTCTTCCATTCCCATAGGGATGGGCTCAAGGACAAGCACAGTTGCCGGTTCGCGACTTCCGAGAACCGGGTAAAGAAATTTCTTCGATAGTGTGTGACCAACGGTCCTTCCACCAGGAGTGAAAATACGACATGGTGTCCCCACCAGAAGAGTGATCTGAAGGCAAACTTTGCGTCGCGTGTGTAATAACGAGGAAAATCTACATATTGATAAGGGTAATCCTCCAAGTGTTCTCCTTTGACGAACTGCACGGATTGAGGATTGAACCCATCCGGCGCAAGCAGTACTTGGTTGCTAGTCTCCAGGATAAGCTGTGCGTGCAGTGCCTCTAAGGTATGTGTGATTTTTTTTGAAAGGACGGCTTTTTTCCGGAAAAAGTCTTGATCGGCGAGGAGACGGAGGTCTTCTGGTGAAAACGCCAGTGTTTCAGTCATATGGAACTGTAAAGGATCGGAGATGAAAATTGCGACTTATAATGTAAATTCGGTGCGTAAACGGCTGGATATTCTTCGGGCCTGGCTCAAGCAACATCAGCCCGATGTATTGTGTCTTCAGGAAACCAAAGTGCAGGATAAGGATTTTCCCCGTGAGGCATTTGCAGATTTACCCTATGTTCTGACTATCTGTGGGCAAAAGTCCTACAATGGGGTGGCGGTCTTGTCTCGCAAGACTCCCGAGGAAGTGCATTTTGGATTTGAGGATGAACACGGGCAGGAGGAGGCCACACGTTTGGCCCATGTGGTCATCGATGGTATTCCAATTATCAATACCTATATTCCGCAAGGGTATGCTATTGATTCCCCGAAATATGCCTACAAGCTGGAATGGTTTCGTCGATTAAAGCGGTATTTCTCGAAAAAACTCTCTCCGGATCAATCCGCCATCTGGTGTGGAGATATGAATGTCGCCCCAGAGCCGATAGACGTCCATAGTCCCGAGAAACATCTCAAGCATGTGTGTTTTCACGAAGATGCACGGCGGGCTTATCATGACACGGTCTCATGGGGATTTACGGATGTGTTTCGCCATCATTTTCCCAAAAAACAGCAATTTACGTTCTGGGACTACCGGCGCCCTGACGCTTTGGAGGCCAATCGCGGTTGGCGCATCGACCATCTGATGGTGACTGCGCCGCTATTACCGAAAAGCCACATGGTGAAAGTGGATCTCAATCCTCGGAAAGCAGAAAATCCGTCAGATCATACGGTGTTGTGGGCCGAATTTTCGCTTTGATGCCCTAGGTTTCTGAGTTCCCAGCCAATGGGTTCGGTTCCCTGGTTAAGGTAGTGGTTGCTCTGGGGGTGTTTTTGCTGAATAAAACGAAGACGGCCGTCCAGAACTATTCCAGACGGCCGTCGTATTTTCACGAAATGCTCGGAAAGCCTTTATTTGCTTTTTCTTCGTTTTCCGCTGGATTTTTCTTCTTTGATATTTTCGAGGGGAATGAAAACGGCGCAGGCGACAACCGTGGTCCACATATTGGGTTTGCCGATTGCTGATTGGGTAATATTTTGGGTACGGACGATTTCTCCGCCCATTTTAAATACCTGCTCTCGCTCTTTCCAGGCCACATTGGGATCAAAGTCGATGCCCAGGGTTGTGGCCAGCATTTGTGCCGCTAAATCTTCCGTGTATTCTCCGGCCTCCTCGTCTGTTTCTCCATGGCCATGATGTTCGGACAGATACCCATAATTGCATTTCCGCCCTGTGGGAATCGCCAATCCAATAGAAGCCGAGATCAATCGATTGCGTTCATTGGTTTCCGAACGCGCCATGACACAAAAGGTGATTTCGCCTGGATTCAGTAGTTTTTCGCCCCGTTTACGGGGAATAATTTTACAGTCTGGCGGAAAAATCGACGATACGCTGACCAAATTACAATACGCAATGCCAGCGCTACGAAGGGCTTCTTCGAATGAGGTTAACTTTTCCTTGTGGACGCCCACACCCCGAGTAAGAAACATGTGAGTTGGAACCATCGGGACTCCTTTAAACGGGTGGTAAACCGTGGTGATGTTGAGAGCAAGAACACCCAGCCAACGACCATCAGGTCATGAAAATGCTGGGGTTTGGGCAAATTGATGAATGAAACGCCGGGCTTGTTTTACCAAGACTTCTCCTGTTGGTGCAAGGCCAGATTGTCGAGAATGTGGGCCGGGTTTGGAAAATGTCCGATGCCGGCCTGTGCCTAGGGTGTTTTCACGATAAGCATTTTGGGTTCGGTCAATTCCTGAATCATATATTTGACCCCTTCCCGGCCCAATCCTGACTGTTTGATGCCTCCGTAGGGCATATGATCGGCGCGAAAGGTCGGGATTTCATTGGCCAGTACCGCGCCGACCTCTAATTTGGAATAAGCCTTGAAAATCAAGTCGATATTTTTTGTGAAGATGCCAGCCTGAAGGCCAAATTCCGATTGATTGAGTAAGTCCAGCGCTTCATCGAATTCCCGGTAGGGGGTCACGGTCACCACTGGACCAAAAATTTCCTCGCAGCACACTTTCATCTTCGGATGAACTTCAGTCAGAACGGTGGGCGCGACAAGGCGTCCCTGGCGGGTCCCGCCTGTCTGGAGAGTGGCCCCGTTGTTAATCGCCTCCTGGATCCAATGTTCGACACGAATCGCCGCTTGATCATTGATAAGGGGACCGATCACCGTGTGTTCCTGGGAGGGATCACCGGAATGTAGGGTTTCAACTTTGTTAACAAAGTTCTCCAGGAACGTCTGGTACCGTGATTCATGCACAAAGACCCGTTGAACCGAAATGCAGGTTTGTCCTGAATAGCCAAATCCTCCTGCTACACACCGTGTGGCCGCGAGATTCAAGTCCGCATCCGGTTCCACAATCACCCCGGCATTCCCGCCTAATTCCAGCAATACCCGTTTGCGGCGAGCTTTGGCTTTCAGCATCCATCCTACGGAAACGGATCCGGTAAAGCTCAGGGCTTGAAATACGTCATGGACGACGAGTTGTTCTGCCAGGGCATTGGAGCAGGGCAAAATGGTGAGTGCCTCTGGGGGAAGATCGGTCGTAAGAAACACTTCACCTAACAGGAGGGCAGTCAGGGGGGTTTGAGGCGCGGGCTTGAGAACGATAGGATTTCCGGCTGCTAAACACGGGGCGACTTTGTGAGCCACAAGGTTCAGGGGGAAATTAAAAGGAGTAATGCCAAGGACAGGACCGATGGGAAACCGTTTCACCATCCCTGAATAAGATTCGGTTCCTGGAGAGAGGTCCATGGCTAGGACTTCTCCGGGGATTCGTTTGGCCTCCTCGGACGCGATGTGAAAGGTGTGGATGCCTCTGTCAATTTCCCGGCGGGCGTCCGTAATGGGTTTTCCGGCTTCCTGGCTCAACGTGCGGGAAAATTCCTCCCGCCTGGCTTGGATCCCTTGAGCGATTTTTGCGAGAGCCGTCGCCCGAACATGAGTGGGCGTGGCTGCTATTTGAGGGGTTACACGATGGATCGATTCAATCGTTTCCTGGATATGGTGGGGGTCGGCCTGACAGACCCGGGCCAATATAGTTCCGGAGTAAGGGTCGAGAATTGGTTCATAGGTGGAGGAGGTAATCCATTTCCCGCCAAGCAAAAATGGTTTTGGGGAATCGGTGGTCATTGATGATCGCCTTCCTCCATTCAACAAGCACAGACGATTGGAGGGGGTTACTGAGAGTCTGGACGATGGAGATGAGGTGTCTGCTGGCATTCGACGGACTTGGCAATCAAATTGTCTGTGCCCCAGTCACGAATAGCGTCCAGACTGAACGGCTCAAACGTGGAGACGGCCCCACATCCCGGGCAGCCGTTAATAGGTACTTTGCCCTGAAAGACTTCCTCCAGGCAGGCCATACACACGAACAAGTCCGGCTCGCCTTGCGCACAGTCCACGGTCCAAAATGATGGTGATTCAGACATAATGTTTTCCACGGTAAGTTGTCGATGGATCCGATTTTTTGAATAGGATCAATGTACAATGATTCCCCAAGTCAGATCAATTGGGAATTCCAGCAGAGAAACTTGGCAGAGGGAAAAAACAAGAGACTAGGAAGTCGGAGCAGGGGGTGTCTGGAGGTTGAGCAATTTGTCAATTTGCTCTTTGAAGGTCTCAAACGGAAAGGCTCCAGGAATCAGGATTAAATTGGGATTATCTGGCACATTTGTAGGAAATAACACGAAAGCCGGTGTGCCTCTGATGCCAAGTGATCCGCCTTCCATCCGGTCCTTAAATATATCAGTCACGAATTCGTTGTTGTCCATGCATTGAGCAAATTGGTCCCCCTTGAGTCCCAATTCCTTGGCGTAGCCCTTTAATTGGTCCATGCTAAGCTGGCCCCCACTGTTAAAGAGACGATCATGCATGGGCCAGTAGGCATCCTGTTGTCCCGCGCACCGAGCCGCTTGGGAGGAATGAAGGGCCGGTCCTCCAGGGGAACGGGGGAAATCGCGATATACAAAACGGACTTTTCCGGTTTCAATATACTGACTCAACAATTGGGGAAAGGTTTCGTGAAAAAATTTTTCGCAAAACCCGCACGTGAAATCGGAATATTCCAATATCGTAATGGGAGCCTTGGGGTCTCCCCGTACGACATCGTCTTCTTGGATAAGAAAATCAGGGGCCTTGGCATGAATGACCGTACTGAACCCACACAACGCCAAACCGCTGATAAGAAAAGAAAAGACGTAAAATTTTACACGTGATTGCATGTTCTGGGGTCTCGTCGTTCTGATGATTGTCGCATCCCAAGGCCGGCTTGTCGAGGGATGCTTAAATTAAATTTATGAATGGCCTTCCGGGCGTTTCCCTTTATTATCTCGGCCCGACTTTTTCCAACAACCCCATCATCAAGAGAGGCCAGACCACTGTGGCATCACTGAGGACTTCAGCGAATAGGCCCCCTTCTTTCTTGGGGACAAACTTTCCCCAGGACACCCCTTCCTCATAGGTGCAACCGCTTAATCCTCCCCAGTAATCCGGTTCCGGACATATGCGGACTCCATATTGGAATCGAGGGGGCGTGAGCGTTTCCCCCAATCGTAGATTGAGAATTTCAATATAGGGGGGGACCTGCTGCGCCCAATTTCTCGGTACCCCGCCCCCAATCGTGAAAATGCCCAATCGTTTGGCGGTGAGCAGCTTTTCCGCATAGCTGTTCAGATCTAAAAACGGATTGAAAATAGGCCGATGTTGGCGGAGTTGGCTCCAGCGTTCAAAATCACTTTGGTCCTGAGGATTGCTGGGAGGATTGGCTTTTCGTCCTTGGGCCATGGCCCAGATTGAGACATCCAGCCCCATTTCCGAATCGGTAAAGGCTGGGATATAGACGGGCACCTCTTTCTCGTAGGCACTTTTTAAAATCCCTGGTCCGGGATGGTCTTGGTGCAAAGTTTTTCCAATTTCCCGAGTAAGGATTTCTGAAGAAATGACTTGCCCAGGTTCGATCCGTTTGAGTGTGGCGCCGACAACCCGTTCAACATGATTCAGGTTGAGTTCCATTTCCAACGTGTCATACACCCGGTTATAGCCTTTTTCGAATAATTCCGCGTCGGTCATGGAGGGATGATATTTGTAATGGGTCTTCCCGACAGCCTCACTCAATCCGTGTGCGATCAAGGCACCGGTAGATACCACAGCTTGAATCATCCCCCGGTCGATCATAGCGCAGATGATTTTGCCCATTTTGGCAATGGTCATAGCGCCGGAAAGGGTTAAGATAACCGTGCAATCAGGGTCTTGAATCATCTTGGTGAGAATGTCAAACGCATCCCCTAGCCGTCGTCCCCCAAAAGCCGTTTTTTTCATGGCACTCAAGAGGTCTGAAAAAGAATGAATCGATTCGGGATCCAAGGCCTCCAATGCCTCAAGACCATCCGATTCGCCATCGTGAAAAGATCGTGATTTCATAGTCAGTCCTTACTTCTTAACGCGATCAACTGCGGATCATGCAATAAACAATAATAAAGAGGGCAGGAACTAATCGTGAACGTGTCTGAGAGGAGGGAAGAGCAGCTGTCCTTTCATGAAATTGGTGGTCCCAACGGGATTTGAACCCGTGTCTGCACCTTGAGAGGGTGCCGTCCTAGACCAGCCTAGACGATGGGACCAGTCATCACCACATTGTTGGTCAGCATCCAATTCAGATACGCGACGCACTCGCGTGGTCCGAATGTACCATCCGCAGCGGACCCCTTGCAACGCAAAAGGTCAACGGCTGAACTTCCCCCGGAGCGTTCTTCCGGGAATTTTTCGAAGGCTAGGCGGAATTGAGCTAAATATCCACCAAGGGCGAGGGAGCAGGATTGATGGTGAGTAATCCCCTCATAAATGGATGTAGGCCGCAATGATAAGGGTATCGACCAGGCGCGAGAGAGGGGAGGGAAAACCGTTCCTCAGGTCTGAGGACGCCGGAATCAAATGAACAGTCCGAGAGGCGTCCGCAATCATCAGAGACGATGGAATGGGGTTCATGGGTATAGTTTTTCCAGATCAAGGACGTTCCCGAGGTTACGGCAAGGCTATTGGGAGAAAAAAATGGCGGTTCTTCCAGGATGTGAATATTTGAAGAAATAGCCAAGAGGGGCCTTGCAGTAAAAAGGCTGAGGAATAAAATGGCCAGGACAATGAGATGGTCTCGTAGCCAGGCAGCGGTTTTCAAAAATATGTGGCTGTTGAGAGGAAACATCAATGACCGGTGAATCACGGTTTGATAGTGAGAAAGATCGTGCCTCGTCCTCGTTGCAAGAGGACGAGCACGGCACTGTCTGCTCTCAACTTGGACACGATTTGTTCGAAGTCCTGTACGGACCGGATACCGGATCGATTCACTTCCAAGATGATGTCTCCTGGCCGGAGTCCTGCGCGCTCCGCTGGAGAGTTAGGCTCCAGTTGGGTCACGACGACTCCATTCCCGTCCTGAGTCTCTCCCGGTTTAACAGGCTGAACCGTCAGGCCTGATAACGCGTGGTCTCCTTGAACGGCGCCCGGTTCTTCTTTCGAGAGGGAAGCGACATCCTTGGGCATCTCGGCGATCGATACGTTAAGGTTCAGCTTTTTCCCGTTTCGCCAGACTTCCATGGCGACCGAACTTTTGGGGGATGTTTCGGCGACTAAGGTCCGAAGGTGCGTGGGATCTTTGACGGGCGTTCCATTGTAGGTTCTGATGATATCGCCGCGTTTGAGTCCCGCCTTCCCGGCTGGACTATCGCCAAAGACATCGCCAACCAATGCGCCTTGGGTGTCGGGAGCCTCAAATTGTGAGGCCAGATCATGGGTAAGTTCTTGAATGGATACTCCGAGCCACCCACGAATGACTTTGCCTTGCCCGATTAAACTACCCATGACATGCTTCACCATTTGACTGGGAATGGCGAATCCGATCCCCATGTAGCCGCCGGTTCGAGAAAAAATTGCGGTGTTGATGCCGATCAATTGTCCTTGCAGATTCACCAGGGCTCCCCCCGAATTTCCTGGATTGATAGCGGCGTCGGTTTGGATGAAATTTTCATAGTCCACAATGCCCACATTGGCTCGCCCAACCGCGCTGATGATGCCCATGGTGACGGTTTGATTGAGGCCAAAAGGATTGCCCACCGCCAAGACCAGCTCTCCGACTTGAAGATTTACGGAATCGCCCCATGGCAAGACCGGTAAACCGGAAGCGTCAATTTTGATGACCGCCAAATCGGTTTTGGGATCGGTCCCAATCAGTTTGGCTGGGAATTTTCGTTTATCTCCTAATAGCACCATGAGTTCATCAGCCTGTTCCACGACATGGTTATTGGTCACAATGTACCCATCCTCCGAAACGATGACTCCCGAGCCGAGGCCCTGTTCCTGCCGTTCCCGTGGCTGTTGAAATCGCTTTTCGAATTCGTCCCCGAAAAATCGTCGAAAAAACGGATCGTCAAAAAATGGATTTTGTTGGCCTTGCATTGTCGTGCGTTTGGTGGCAGATATGTTCACCACTGAAGCCATGGCTTCTCTGGCTACCTTAATAAAGGTTTCGTTGGAAGCCAGCAGAGGAGCCGAAACCTTGATGGCTGGAGCGGTCTCGGCCGCATGGGCTATCGTAGGTTGATTGCCGGTGTCTTGACTCGAAGCGGGTGGGGAAGGACTTTGTGAACACTGAAGATTCAGCAGACTAACGAAAGCCGCCAGCAGCAAGAGGGTTCCCCTTGAGAACAACCGGCTGGGCGAGTGACCGAAACTTATTCGTGGATTCATTCCTCATATTCCCCTAGTCATGATGAACAATCATTTCGTTATAACGAGACTTGTTGAAAGGTGTCTCCTTATACGGTTGTAGTGTACCATTCTTATCGGCGAGGTGGAATGTTGAAAGGCGACATCTCCATTTCCTCAGTTCGAAAATTCGGAGCCAGGAGGGTAGGTGAGTTGAATCCCTTGATCCGTGCCGACAATGACGAGAGAGGTAACGCCCACAAACAGCCCACATTCCACCACGCCCGGAATATCATGCAATTGCCTTTCAAGCTCAAGGGGATTGGGAATCGAGGGAATATGCATATCTACTATATAGTTGCCGTTGTCCGTCACAAACGGTTGGTGATGGTGTTCACGAAGGCGGGTCTCCCATCCCCATTGTTCCAAATGGCGTTGTGTGGTGCGCCAGCCAAAGGGAATGACTTCGACTGGTAGGGGAAAAGGAAGTCCCAACTGTGGTCGGAGCTTGTTCTGATCCACAATGACGATAAATGATCGGGCTGCCTGGGCGACGATTTTCTCCCGAAGCAAGGCTCCCCCCCCTCCTTTAATCAGGTGGCCCTGCGGATCAACTTGGTCGGCTCCGTCAATGGCAAGGTCGATATCCCAAGGGACTTCATTCCCGAGCAAGGGAATCCCTAGTTTGGTCGCATAGTCAGCGGTGGCCTGTGAGGTGGGGACTCCGCGGATGGTGAGGCCTTCGGATTGTATCCGCTGACCTAAGGCGTCTAGGAAAAATCGAATGGTGGACCCGGTGCCTAATCCCAACAGGTGGCCATCCCGGACGTACTCCGCGGCTTTTTGGCCGACCATGGCTTTTTGTTGATCTGGGGTGAGGGAGGACGCAGGGGATGTCACGAACACATCTCGTTATGAAGCCAGTCCAGCCGCAATGGAAGCCGCTCCCAACAAGGCGGTTTGCGGATTCAGAATGACTCGAACTGGAATCGTATTCAATAAACGTTTATATCGGCCTTTTCCTAAAAAGGCCTTGAGAAAAGGGTCTTCCTTCAGCGCGGGGAGAATTTTCGGGGCAATCCCTCCCCCCAAGTAGACGCCGCCTCTGGCCAGAGTTTTTAATGCCAGGTTACCCGCTTCACTGCCATAAATAGACACAAATGCCTGCAAGGCCTGATGGCATATTTCCGGTTTCTTTTGGAGACCGGCTTCGGCAATCAGGGCTGCGGGATCGCCGGTGGGGAGTTTTTCGGCAAACCAGGTGGGCTCGTTTTTCTTCGTATCCCGTAAGAATTGATAAATCAGGTGAAGCCCCGGACCGGATAAGACGCGCTCATAACTGACATGGAGATAGCTGGTTCGCAAATACCGAAGCAGGTCAATTTCCAAATCATTATTGGGCGCAAAATCAGTATGCCCGCCTTCTGAAGGACAAATATGATATTCGTGATTCGCCCAGAAGAGGATGGATTCACCCAATCCCGTGCCGGCGGCTAAAAGGGCGCGCGTTCCATCAGGTGGTGGAGACGTCGCGTTGGGATTTAAGTCTTCTAATTCATCTTCACGAAGGAGTAGGAGCCCATGACCCGTGGCTTCCAAATCATTGAGAAGTCGAACATGGGGCACGTTGAGAAACTTGGCCAGTTTATCCCCCTCGATAGTCCAGGGGATATTGGTGGTTCGGCAGGCATTGTTCAGAACAGGACCCGGGACGCCAAAGCAGGCTGCAGTGATTGCAAGGTCAGCTGGAGACGAAGGTCTTTTCGCCTCAGAAAGGTCTTCTTCTTCACCCAGGTTTTCCTCCTCAGGGGTGGTGGAGTTGGCGTCCTCCAAAAACTCCGTAATGGCGTCTTCTAACGATTCGTAATCCGCGCTGTACAGGGTGTCTTCCCGGATGGGATCGACCCGTTTGTTGTCCCAATCAAACAGCCCGAAATGAATCTTCGTGCCTCCAATATCTCCCGCCAGAATCATGGTCCTCGTTGTCCTATGTCTCTCAAGCTGATCAACAATAATCAGCGTTCACCATAGCCCAGATAAAATCCTCCCGGCAAGGGCGGGAGAAATCTCTTGTGGGATTTCCAAGGTCTAAGGGGGTATAGGAAAATGGTCTGAGGTCGGGGATGGCGTCGAAGGGGCGACGTCGCCTTCGACTTCATGTCCGAATTTCGTTCTGTGAGAATCAATGAGTGAGCGTGGCGGCCCATAGGGAGCAATGGAATGATGAATCTGGCAATGTAAAAAACTGGAGATCGTTTATAAAAAGGTCCAGGATGAGAAGGTGGCGGCTTGGCCAAGGGGCGTTCCATCCAATTGGTGAATGTTCCACACGGTGGCCCGCTCGACTAAAAATCGTTTCCCTGTGCGGGAAATTCTGACTCCCTGATAATCGGAAATATATCCCTGGGTCTTGGCCTGCTCCAGCATGCGTGCCCGTTTTTCGCGGTTGACCGGTTCGGCGGTGAGGCGGGAAGGCGTATGAGTGAATTGCTCCCAATCCATTTCCCAGAGGTCCAGAGCGGCTTGGTTACCATAATTTAATATGGGGTCATCCTCTAACCCATGGGATGCGACTACGAATGGACTCTTGAACAGACGTTCAGCTTGTTCCAGATCGGTCCCTTGCCGAGAAATCAGGTCCTGGTTCAGGAATTTGGCATAACTATTGAGCAGCCATTGGGTCCAGGTGATCACTCTTGGAGTACACCAGAGATTTTCCATCGGTACCTTTTTGATGAAGAGGGAAAGAGCGGAATACCGTAGAGATCGTTGGTCAATGAGAGTTGGAAGACAAAGGAGAAATCCGGGTGAATATTTTCGCGACGATCGATTCTGGCGTCTCGTGATCCGTGGAGAGGGTAATGTCGGCGGCGGCTTGGTATTTGGGGGTGCGTTCCTTGAGAATGTCCTCAATTTCTTCCACGAAAGATTGTGTGCCAGAGAGGGAGGGGCGTTGGGTATCGCCTGAGATTCTTTTCACGATCGTCGGCACTTCTGCAGTCAGCCAAAAAAATGTGCCATTGGCCTTCAGCCTTTTCACGTTTTCCTCCCTGAGAATGAGCCCCCCTCCCGTGTCGATGACCAGGTCCGTTTGCTCCTCTAGGTTTCGGCACATTTGGGTTTCCAGGTCACGAAAGTGATCCCAGCCGAATTGCTCGACGATCTGGGGAATGGATTGCCCTGATTCTTTCACGATTTCTGCATCGGTGGATATGACCGTCTTTCCTAGCCGGTCACCCAGAATTTTAGCGACCGTGCTTTTCCCTGTCCCTCTGTATCCAATTAAAACGATATTCATGAGAAATGGGCTGTCAAAACTTTACGCATGACCTCGACGGGGGCGGACTCCCCTGTCCAGAGTTCGAATTGGCCCACCGCTTGGTAGAGAAACATTTCTATTCCTTGAATGGTTCGGCATCCAGCTGCGTGGGCATCGTTCAATAGTTTGGTATTCAGAGGATTATAGACGATATCCATGACCGTCAGGCCTGAATGTAGAAGTTCCTTCGGGACGCAAGAGGCTTCAATATTGGGGTGCATGCCGATAGGGGTGGTATGAAGAAGCAGTTGCGCTTGGGGTAAGGCTGTTTCGAGGGTCTCTCGATTCAGTGGGCCCTCTGTAACCTTGGCCTGAGTTTTGGTTCGAAGATCGTTCGTGAGCGCTATTCGCTCTGCTTCATCAATGCCCAGGATGGTCAGGGCTCCGATCCCTTGGTCAAGACACAAGGCGAAGGCGAGGGCCCTGGCGGCTCCGCCTGAACCCAAAAGCAGGATATGTTTGCCGGGGAGTTCCACCCCTCCTTGGCGGAGAGCCTGCATGGCACCGGAGGCATCGGTATTGGAGCCAATGAGTTTGCCGCGGTCTTTGATGACGGTATTCACAGAACCAATGTATTTGGCGGTTTTTTCTACCCCATCCAGTAACGGGAGGATTGCGACCTTATGAGGAATCGTCACGCTGAACCCACGGAGATTGCCTAATGCCCGGATACCTCGAATGGCCCCTTCCAGATCCTCCACCGGAAAGGCCAAGTAGACAAAGTTCAAATTTCTTTTCTGAAATGCCGCGTTGTGGATGGCCGGTGACAGAGAATGTTCCACCGGATTTCCTAAAAGCCCGCACAGTTGTGTTTTCGGATTAATATCCATGCCGTCCTGTTTCAGGTCTACACAGTGAGAACGCTACCGCCAGTTATCACATAATCACTCTGTGAAACTCAACAGACAGGGCCGGGGCAATTGCGGTGAGGAGTCGTGAGGAAAATGAGGGAGTGGAAGAGAGGTGCGAAGACGGGGTGCATTCCGGGGAGCTTCGTTGAACTCCCCGGATGTACACGCGTTGAGGTCCGGGGAAGTTAACGCGTTTTTTTTCGCCCCGTGCTCTTCTTCATTCGGACCGTGGCTTTTTTTGCCGGTTTCTTTTTTGTGGCTTTTTTCATGATTTCACCCCCCTTCGGTTTTTGTAGTAGGCAAATCTATCCATGTTTATCGGCAGTCATGTTGAAATCATGAGACTTTGATGGATTTTTTTGCCTAGGGTGGTGAGCGGAGATACGGCACATGTCAGACGTGCGACCGGATCAGAGAGATGTTCCGCAAGTCTTAGGGAGTCGTTGGCCTGATTGGTTCGGCCAAGGGAAGCCGAATGCGAAACATGGTTCCCTGGCCTTCCTCGCTTTCCACTGAAATGGAGCCATCGTGGAGTTCGACGAGCTGTTTGACGATCGATAACCCAAGTCCCAATCCCTGGGTGCCGATTTCTGGTTTTCGATGGGCTTGAAAAAATGGGTCGAAGAGATGCCGTTGTGCCTCCAGGGGAATACCGGGGCCGGTATCGGATACGGTTAGAAGAAGATGCTGGGGGGAAGCGTGTGTCGCCTGGACTCGGATCGTGCCCTGTTCCGGGGTAAATTTATGTGCGTTGTGGACGAGATTCGTGATGATTTGATGAAGGCGATCTTGGTCCCCCATGACTGCCATGGAATCGTCTTCCGCTTCAACAAGGAGGTGTTGACCTTTCGTTTGGATCAGCGGGAGAAGTTCTTCCGTCGCTTCTTTCAGAATTTGGGAGAGAGCGTGGCGGTGCCGGTGGAGTCGGATGGTGCCGGCTTCTATTCGGGAGAGATCCAACAAATCTCCGATCATTCGTGTCAGGCGATCGGAATTCGCATTAATGCGGGTGAGATAAAAGAGCTGGCGTTCGGATAGGCTGCCGACCATCCCTTGCAATAAATTTTCCGTAAACCCTTTAATCGAGGTGAGAGGCGTCCGCAACTCATGCGAGCAATGAGAAAGGAATTGAGATTTTAGACAGTCCAATTCTTTGAGTCGTTCGTTGGCCATTCCCAGCTGAGTGTTGGCATCTTGAAGTTCTAAGGTGCGTTCTTTCACCTTACTTTCCAGGCCCAGGTTTAACGATTCTATTTCTTCGTAGGCCAACGCCGAGTCTATGGCAATGGCGAGTTGCTGACCAACCGTAGAGAGAAGTTTTTCTTCGGATGGGGCAAAAGATACCCCCTCTTTTTGCCCGATGACGAGCACACCCAGGGGCTGGTTTTGACTGACAATGGGTAACGCGAGGCAAGGTTGGCCGGCTGAACTTGGAAAGGCCCCGGAAGGGTCCTCGGGGTTCCAGAGTCGACAGCTATTCGGAAGAGGAGTAGGGTGGCCGTGTTTCACGACCTGGGTCAGAAAGTCTACGATGGGATCTGGTATGGCCTCGTGATACTCTTTGGAATCCGGGGGAGTCAGGCCGGTGCCGACCGCTCGAATTCCTATAAACCGGTTGTTTCCCGAGCTCCAAATTGCAAACCAGGCGTGAGGATAATGGAGGGTTCGGACAATGGCTTCCAAGCCCGCCTGGATAATGGTCTGCCTGTCGAGGGTTGAACCGATTTTCATCGTCAAATGATGGAGCATGGTCAGCTCTTCCACCCGGCGTCTGACTTCCACAAGGATGTGTTCCTGTTGCGCATAAGCCTCACGAAGATCTTCATGCCGCTGCTCCGCCGATTCCAACTGCTCTTGGATGATTTTTCGTTGGTCCTCTAGTTCCTGGCGATCCACCCAGAGTCGGCCGCCCAATTCCATAAAACAAGCCGCCAAGACCGCTATGGTCACACTGGCCCACCAGGGTTGTATGGGATCCCAGAGTCGTCCTACACCCAAGGCCGCGAGTCCAGTCAGAACGGAAGCGATGTGCCAGGAACGTAGAGGCGCTTTTTGAGGGGACCAGGTAAAAATCCATTCGCAATGTGGAGCCCCTTGCGCCATGCAACAGATGTCCTGAATGGAGGCCGCTGCCCGGCCGAACATTCGGGCCGGCACTTCGGCAATGGTGGCCTTGGTCGTATCACAAATACGTTCTGCGCACCCTTGAAAATACGGCCCGAATTGTTCGGCGGCATGGGCGGAAAATTTCAATCGCATAATGGCCTGTCCATTGGTGACCGACACCACCTCCGGTTTGAGAGACCCTTTGGTGAATTTTTCTACAAAATAGGGAAACATCCGGTAAATCTGCATGATGGAAAATGGCCGGCCCAAAATTTGAATGATGGGCGAGAGAAACTTTTCCCGGCCAAGATTGAAATGGTAGCGGGTTTGGTGAGACAGTTGGACCGAAAATTCTGCCAGAAACATGGTGAATTCATACGAATAGCCATGCCAGGGATTTTTCAGGAATTCGAGGGTGACATGATAGGAGGCATCTGGAATACGTTCGTTCAGAAGGGTCACCAGAGTAGACAAGGCTTCATGAGCGGCCTCCCGTCCTTCTTGCCGTGTGATCAAATCCTCCAAATATTCCAAATTGGCACGTACGGTGATGCCGCTGACGTCTTGGATCGTTCGGCCCTGGGAGTCCTTTCCATAAGGCTGGTACTCCATATGGGGCCGTTCCAAAATCCGATGGGAACTGGGGAGGAGTGAGGGCATATCAGTGCCTGATCATCATGGCTGATTCAGGCACTGTACTTGAAAAACGCAAAAGGGTGAAGGCCCTTTGCTTGGGAGTGGGCGGTTTAAAAGTTGGAGCGGAAGGTGATGGCTCCGACATGGATGATAAAGTCCCAATCTCCATTCAATAAGAATTGCTGATTGTTGGAGATCGTGCGTTCCTCATACAGTAAGACTTGATACGCAAAGTCTAATCCCATCGATTTGGCACCAAAGGCATCGCAGGGCAGAATGCCTAAGAATTTTCCCTGTTTTTGGCAATGCAGCCCTAACCCGACGGACACCGCGTGAAACGGGGAGTCCGGGTTGGCGGGATCGAAGGTTCGGCTTCGGACGGGGGTTTCGGAGTAGACGTATCCGGAGCGGACAGAGAGATTCCAGTTTGGCAGAAAGGTGGGATTCAAAAGGGTATATTCATGGCCGACCATGACGACCCAGGCATCCCCGTAGTTCCGTCGTTGAGGGACCGTGATCCCATTGGAGAGATGAAGATCCAAATTTTCAAAGTCAGTCCAGTCGGCATAATCGACATCAACTTCAATTTTCCACTCACGCTCGGTATTGCGAATAGGCCAGCCAGCGATGGCCCAGGTGTAGACATTGGGAAGCTCGAGGGTGGTCCGGGTGGTGGCCACTCGGGTTCCGGCTGCTGCAAAGTCTCCCTTGAGGTCGAGGTCAGCCCCATGGCGATAGACAAACCCCAGATTGAGGAGGGGTTTCTGCTGGGCGTTCCGAAGGGGCGTCCAGAGAAGGCTGGCATTAAACCCGATCCCCGTGTCTGTTCCATTGGCCTCCAAGCCAGTTCCGGCTGGCAGCCCAAAGGGATTCCCTGGTGCCGCGTTTTGTTTAACCTCCGCATGCCCTTCTCCCACAAAACTGGCAAAGGTGTAAATGTCCAACCCAACACCCAAGGACACATAGTCATTCACCTTATAGGCCAGCGTGGGCTTAATATCGATTAAGGGCAGGGCGGCCCGTGTTAAAATCGGCGCAATCACACTGCTATCGGGATAATCGATCTGCAGGGTATAGGGAGTGGTCACTCCAAGGCCCACGGTCCAATTAGGGAGATGGTGTAATCCCAAGGAAGGAAGATCGGCCGTGACAAAAAACGTACTGGGAGGGGGATTGGCAATGGTGCTCCCAAAGTCGCCTTTGACTTTAGAGCCCAGCGCACTGTGAAACCGGACACCGGCATTCAAGAACAGCGTCCCGACTGAAAAGTGAATGCCGGTCAGTTGGGTCATGCCGGCCGGGTTATAGTGGATGGCCGAGGCATCATCCGCTTGGGCGGAAAACGCCCCCCCCTGCCCTGTGGGACCCGCGCCATGGTCCAGCACCCGAAAGCCTTCCCCCTGAGCTGGTTGAATGGCGAGGGTTTGGCTTACGAAGAGAAAGAGGACGGACAAGAGAAACAGACGTGTCGTGTAAATGGTCACATCTCCTCCCTGAGAGTGGTCATAGGTAGAAACGGCGATGGCAGTCTACGGAATGTCAAGAAATATAGCAATGTTGCCAACAAAACCCAAGCTGGAGACAATGAGAGGAGCAAGGCAGGGGGCGTGTCCTCCACGGTGGATGCCCCCCAGTTCCCTGAACAAGGTTTGAATGGAGTCCGGGAGGTCGTGGCATGCAGGTCAAAAAATTGTTGCATACGCGTATGCGGGTGAGTGATATGGCGCAGACGCTCACATTTTATCGTGAAGTGCTGGGGTTGGAGGTGGTGGAGCAAAAGGTGTCCCCACGAGGATCACACCTGGCTTTTTTGGCCGTTCCCAATAGCCAAGAACTCATTGAGTTGTGCAGTTTTCCCAGTAGCGGGCCGGTCAAAGTGCAGGAAGATCTGGTGCATTTGGCCTTTGAGGTAGACGATTTGGATGAAACGATTCGCGAACTCCGAGGCAAGGGCGTACCGATTACCGATGGTCCCACACAATCCTCATCCGGTAGCCGGTTTATTTTTATCGACGCGCCGGATGGGTATGAAATTGAATTGATTCAGCGGCCCCCTGGAGTCGCCATTGTCTAAATCCCAAGGGTGCGCGTGAAATCCATCCCGTTCCATGAAGAGTCAGCGGAGAAGGCCTCCATGGCTCGATTGTCCAGCAAGCTGGCTCATTTGCCCAGGCAACCCGGCGTCTATGTAATGAAAAATGCGCAGGGGGACATTGTCTATATTGGGAAAGCCGCGGTTCTGGCTGATCGAGTGCGCTCATATTTCCAAAAAGGGGCGGATCTCAGTCCCAAAATTCGAGCGTTGGTTGCCCAGGTGGCCGATTTGGAAACCATCATTACCAAGTCGGAGCTCGAAGCCCTCATCCTGGAAAGTAATCTCATTAAGCGGCATCGCCCGCGATTTAATGTGGTGCTCCGGGATGACAAGCAATATCCCTATCTGCGACTGCCGATTCAGGATGCGTTCCCCAGATTGTCGATTGTTCGCCGTGTGCAGCCGGATAAGGCTCTCTACTTTGGGCCGTACGTGCCGACCGGCGCCATGAGGGAAACCCTCAAAGTCATCCGGAAGGTCTTTCCGTTGGCGACGTGCAACATTGAGATCGACGGTTCGGCCGATCGGGCGTGTTTGGAGTTTGAAATCAAGCGGTGTATGGCCCCTTGCACGGGGAATCAAAGCCGGGAGGCGTATCAACACATCGTCCAGCAAGTGCGGTGGTTTTTAGAAGGCCGGGATCAGGAACTCCTGGCGTCACTTCGTGACGAAATGAATCGGTTCGCCGCCTGTGAAGAGTTTGAAGAAGCGGCGCGGCTGCGTGACCGGATTCTCAAAATTGAACGGACCTTGGAAACCCAACGAGTGGCTCAGGTAGGGCCGGTGGACCAGGATGTGGTGGGACTGGCCCGAGCCGGGACGGCGGCGGATGTGCAATGGCTCTTTATACGAGGAGGCCTTCTGATTGGACGGCGAGACTTTTTCTGGCCCGACGCCGGAGAGATTACCGATGAGGAATTGGTGCGATCTACGTTGGAACAGTTTTACAGTAAAGCGGTGCTGCCGCCCAAGGAGGTGTTGTTGCCGGTCGGGGTGGAGGATCAGGTCTTGATCCAACAGTGGTTGCGGGACAAAAAAGGAGAGCCGGTCAAAATCCTGGTGCCTGAGCGGGGAGCGAAATATCACTTGAGGCAATTGGCTCAGGAAAATGCCGCGGTGTCCTTGAACGAACATCTTCGCCTGGAGACCGAATCCCGGGAGGCCGTAACAGAATTGCGGACGCTCTTGGGGTTGTCGGCCATCCCCTCTCGTGTGGAATGTTTCGATATCTCCAATACCATGGGAGCGCAATCGGTGGCCTCGATGGTGGTCTGGGAACACGGGCGAATGAAAAAAGGCGACTATCGGCGGTTCAAAATCAAAACCGTCGACGGGGCCAACGATTTTGCGAGTATGCATGAGGTGGTGAAGCGGCGATATGGGGGCTCGTTGGCGAACAAGGCCGGAAAGGTGCTGCCGACACCAGATGTCATCATCATCGATGGCGGCATGGGACAACTAGGAGCCGCCATGGACGCGCTGGCTCAGGTGGGGTTGTCTCAGGTGGCCATTTGTGGGCTGGCCAAAGCCAAAGGAGAAAAAGACGAACGGATCTTTCTTCCGGGCCAGAAGTTCCCAATCGTGCTGCCGGTCAAATCCCCGGCCACTCGATTGGTGCAAACCATCCGCGATGAAGCTCACCGCTTTGCCATCACCTATCACCGCAAACTTCGCCACGAGGCACTCATTCCTGTGAAAACCACGAGGTCATCGTGACGGCTTTGGGCCACATGTTGCCCGGCGGGAGGTTGCTCACAGGTATGTGTGTCTCCTTGGCTATGATTTGAGGGAAACAGACGGCGTGACGTTCTCAAGGTCTGAGGGGTTTGGACCGATGGAGTAGCACAACCTCTTTCTCAAGGAGTCAGGCATGCAATGTCCGCGCTGTGCAGGAACCATGGTGGTCGATCATTTTGTGGATTTGGCGACCAGCGGAGAAATCTGGATGCCAGGATGGCGTTGTCTCATGTGCGGCGAAGTCATTGATCCCTTGATCCTGCAGAATCGTCAAGAGCCGCCGGTGGTGCCCGGACGCCCTTGCGAACAATCCCACCCCCATCCTCCGGCCCCTTTGTCCATGAGCGGATCAAAGTCGTCTCGAACTCGTTCTCAAGCGTGACGGGTTATTCCGTTTCCCCTGCGGATTTTGCCATTCCACTCCGTTCGTGCTTTCCCTAAATTCGTGAGTTCTGCTTAAAGGGTTCTGATTCTTCTTGGCTTGTCGGGTCTGTTTCCCTGTGCTAGATTCGATGACGATTAACGGAAATGGTGTGTTGTTCCTAAGAGAAGCGGTCTTCTTGGTCCTCAGGATGAGCCACGTACCTCACTAGACAGGTCAAAGGATATTGCATGGCGAACGTGTACGATCATCGGGCGGTTGAGTCGAAGTGGCAGGCCTATTGGGATGAGCAGGAGACCTTCCGGGTTCGGGAGGATGACGCCAAGCCCAAATATTATTGTCTGGAGATGTTCCCCTATCCCTCCGGGCGTATTCATATGGGGCATGTGCGGGTCTATGCCATCGGGGATGTCGTGGCACGTTATAAACGGATGCGCGGGTTCAACGTGCTGCATCCCATGGGCTGGGATGCCTTTGGCTTGCCGGCCGAGAATGCCGCCATTGAAAAACGGGTGCATCCCAATGAATGGACCCAAGAGAATGTGGCCTATATGAAAGGGCAACTGCGCCGGATGGGCCTGTCGTATGACTGGACTCGCGAAGTGAATACCAGTCAGCCGGATTATTACCGCTGGAATCAATGGATTTTTATCAAGATGGTGGAGCGGGATTTGGCCTACCGGAAACGCTCGGCCGTAAATTGGTGTCCCTCATGCGAGACGGTCCTGGCCAATGAGCAGGTGTTGGCGCAGGAGGGGAAAGAGGGGGGCGTCTGTTGGCGATGCAGTTCCGTGGTGATCCAAAAAGAGTTGGAACAATGGTTTTTTCGGATTACCAACTATGCCCAGGAATTGCTGGATGACTGCGATCGCTTAACGAGTTGGCCGGCCCGGGTGCTGGCCATGCAACGGCATTGGATTGGCCGGAGCCAGGGCGTGGAGGTGGATTTTCCGGCCGCAGAACCGCTGGCGGATCTTCCAGCCATTCGAATTTTTACGACCCGGCCTGACACGATTCATGGGGCTACGTTTATGAGTCTGGCGCCCGAATCGCCGCTCGTCGAACAATTGATTGCGGGACGGCCCGAAGCGCAAGCCGTGCGGGCGTTTGTCGATCGCGTGTCCCGGCTGGATAAGGCGGCGCGTACGTCGGCGGATCGGGAGAAAGAAGGCGTCTTCACGGGGGCCTATGCCATCAATCCCTTCACGCAGGATCGTATTCCGATTTGGGTCGCGAATTTTGTCTTGTATGAATATGGGACGGGCGCCATTATGGCCGTGCCCGCGCATGATCAGCGAGACTTTGAGTTTGCCAAGCAATATGGCATTCCGATCCGGCTGGTCATTCAAAACCCCGAACACACGTTACACGCGGATGCGTTGGAAGAGGCGTACGAAGAACAAGCGCAGGCCGGTGTGCTGGTGAACTCGGGGACCTTTTCCGGCCTGTCCGTGCCGGAGGCCAAGCCGGCCATCGGGGCGTATGTCGAGCAGCAGGGGTGGGGCAAGCGGACGGTGAATTTCCGGTTGCGGGACTGGGGTATTTCCCGGCAGCGATATTGGGGCACCCCTATTCCCATGTTGTATTGCGATCGATGCGGCATTGTGCCGGTCCCCGAAACTGCGTTGCCGGTGACGTTGCCCTCGGATGTGCCGTTTACCGGAAAGGGGGGCTCTCCGCTCAAAGAATCGCCGTCGTTTGTGAAAGCGACGTGTCCGACCTGCGGCGGCATGGCCCGGCGTGAGACCGATACCATGGACACCTTCGTGGATTCCTCCTGGTATTTTCTTCGCTATTGTTCGCCGAAGGAAACGACTCAACCGGTTAACCCCAAGGCTTCCAGTTATTGGATGGCGGTGGATCAATACGTGGGTGGCATCGAGCATGCGGTGCTTCATTTACTCTATGCCCGGTTTTTTACCAAAGTGTTGCGGGACTTAGGTCTGACGACGGCCAGTGAGCCTTTTGCCCATTTGCTGACCCAAGGCATGGTGACCAAGGAAACTTATTGGTGCGATGAGCATCGATGGGTGTTCCCTACCGAAATCAAGAAGGAAGACGGCAAGCGGACCTGTGCCCACTGCGGACGTGAGATTGTGGTGGGGCGGACCGAGAAGATGTCCAAGTCCAGGAAAAATATTGCCTCCCCGGAAGAGTTATGTGACCGGTTTGGGGCCGATACGGCCCGCTTGTTTTCCCTGTTCGCGGCACCCCCAGAGAAAGATTTGGAATGGAGCGATACGGGAGTTGAAGGGGGATACCGGTTTTTGAATCGGGTTTGGCGGTTGGTGCATGAGCTTCAGCCGGTGCTCTCGATCTGTTCAGGATCGGGGGCCGCTAGCCAACCGGCTTCCAGCTCGCAAGAGGACCCTTCCCCATTATGTGAGCACTTGTATCGAGCGGCACATCGAACCATCAAAAAAGTCACTGAAGATCTTGATCGGGATTTTCAATTTAATACGGCGGTCGCGGCGCTGATGGAGTTCGTCAATGAGCTCTACAAGCTGTGGAACGATCACTCCGCCTCTTCCCTGTCGGCCGGGGAAGCGCAAGCCTGGCGGTCAGCCATGGAACATTTGATATTATTGCTTTCCCCCTTTGCTCCGCATGTCTCCGAGGAGTTGTGGGAAACGTTGGGCCGGACAGCGAGTGTCGGACAACAGCCCTGGCCATCCTTTCAGGCCAAGTGGGTGGAACAGGCGGAATGGACGATCCCTCTTCAGGTGAATGGGAAATTACGGAGTAAAATTGTCGTGCCTGCGGGCTCCTCTAAAGAGGAGGTGTTGGCTCACGCGCACGCCGATCCGAAGTTAGGGGAATGGTTGCAAGGGAAGCCTCCTCGCAAGGTCATTTATGTGGAACACAAGTTGGTGAATTTTGTCGTGTAATGCCATCACCTCTTTGTCCGGATCATCGTCACTCTCCATAAGGAAAGTATGGGTGGTGTGGATCGTCGCCTTCGTGATGACGGGATGCGGATATCAATTTTCGGTGGATGGGCCAGGGCCCACGATTGGCGGAGGGCCCACACGTGATGTACAGGGGCCTCCCGTTCGCTTGGCCATCCGCACATTTAAAAATCAATCCTTTGAGCCGAACTTGGAATTCAAATACACGCAGTATGTGCGTAAGGCGTTACAGTCGGCGGGGATGGCTGAATTTACCGAGGAAGAGGGGGGGGCTGACTTTATTCTGGAAGGAGCGATCCTGTCGGTGACGTTACCTTCCCTGGCCTTTTCTCGAACTCAGACGCAAGAAAGCCGGGTCCAGGTTTCGGTGGGAGTGACCGTGAAGGATCAACCCAAAGGAAAGGTTCGATGGACTCATTCGGGAACCAGTACGGCGGAATTTTTCGTGGGGGCGACGTCCACGGACGGCTCAGGTGGAGGCTTGCAGTTTAATCGGGTTCTCCAGGATCGTGCGATTGAACAAGCCGGTCAATTGGTAGCCGAAGATATCGCCGACCGTTTTTTGACCGCGCGAGAACAGGGCAAATTTGAGCGGACGCCGAAATCCGAACCCAAACAATCTGGAACGGCTACTCACCCCATGCCCTCGGAGGGACGTTCGGACTCACCCGCTTCTTCCGAGCCTGCGTTCTTGCCTGCCCCGGTTGTGCCGTAGGGTAGTTGTGGATGCATCACGGGACGCTCGCGTGAGGATTTTTCCATGAAAGTGCAGGAACTCCAACCACAGCTTCAACGAAATGGCCTGAGTCCCTTATATGCGGTCGTGGGCGAGGAGGCCTACTTTCGTGATCTGGCCTTGTCTCTCCTGCGGCAAGCCCTGGGGAGGGCGGGGAGCCAAGATACGGAGCCTGCGGCTTCCGAAGGGACTCCTTCTCTGATGATGAATTGTGATGTGGTGTATGGCGATGAAACCGATGCATCGGAAATCTTATGTATGGCCGATGAGGTCTCGTTTTTTTCGGCGAAACGCATGATTCTCGTAAAGTGGGCGGAAAAACTCTCAGCTCGAGATGGGGAAGCGTTGATTCCGTACTTTCAACAACCCAATGCCTCCACGACACTGGTCTTTTCCGCCACCAAATTAGATGGCCGCATGAAGTGGGTGCAGGAATTGAAGAAGCGGGGGACGCTGGTTGATTGTGCGCCATTATATGAAAACCAGCGGGCTGCCTGGGTAGCCCAGCAAGCACGGGAATGTGGGGTCAAATTAGAGACCAGTGGGCTCGAACTCCTCAAGGACCAGGCTGCGGAAGGATTATATGCAGCCAGAAACGAGTTGGAAAAATTAGGGGCCTTTCTCAAAGAGGGCCAACCGGTCGGGGCCCAAGAGGTGGAAACTGTGCGGGGAAAACCTCCCGGGATTTCGGTCTTCGATTGGTCCGATGCTGTTGCTCAAGGTAACCATGGGCAGGCCTTAGAGATCGTGGCGAAAAATCTCGAAACAGGTGAAGCGCCGTTGAGAATGCTGGGAGCGTTTTTATGGCAACTGCGGCGCATCTGGAAAGTGAAAGTGGCCTTAGACGAAGGAAAAGAGGCGGGGCAGGCAGCCCGTCTGGCTGGAATCCCGCCATTTCGAGCGAAAGATTTCGTTCAGCAGGTACAACGGTGGGGTGAGCCACAACTTCATCTGGCCTGGGATCTGTTTGCGAAAGCCGATTCGTCCCTCAAAGGTGGGCATGCGACTGCCCCCAAGGTGATCTTAGATGACCTGGTATTGCAACTCTGCCAGGCAAACTCCCGTGCGGCTCATGTGGGCAATAAGAAAACCCCGGCCCCTTCCAAGTTTGGAAGAGGGCGGGGTTCACTCTGATACTGAAAAACTATAAAGACCTTAAACGGTGTTGACTCGAGCCGCGAGGCGGGAAATCCACCGGGAAGCCGTATTGCGGTGCAACGTGCCCTTTGTAACCGCTTTATGCAGTTCAGAGGTGGCTTCTTTCAGTGTCGTCTTGGCAGCATCATTGTTTTTGTCTTGGACGGCGGTGTGCACTTTTTTCATAAACGTGCGTACGCGACGCAGAATGGCCCGGTTTCGTTCCTGCCGTTTGAGCGATTGCCGAGCTGCTTTAATTGCTGAGTGATGTCGATTGGCCATTGAGCCCTCCTAAAAATGACTAAGGGACATACTTACCATAGGATTCCAAATTCGGTCAATAAAGGGGGCATGAAATTATCTGAACAAGACAACAAATGGGTGATCAGACCGGGAGGGAAATCTGGGATTGGATATCGAAATAAGGTATTTCTGTGTGGGTTGGAACGACGTTCTTCGCTTGCGACCCTTCTAGGCCTCTGATAAGATTCCCTCTTCCTACCAAACACGATTTTTTGTGGTGGGTGTAGCTCAGTTGGTTAGAGCGCCGGATTGTGGATCCGGAGGTCGCGGGTTCGAAACCCGTCACTCACCCCATTTACTTTTTCCAAAAAGCCTACAAGAAGAGCGTAAAAGCGGAGATTTCCATTTCTGCCCGATAGTTCTTTTTTCTGGGTCGTTTTCCCTGGTACGGAGGTACTGAAGGTTATTGGTAAAAACGAGGTCTTAATAATCGTAAAAGTCAGTCTCTTGCCTTGCCTGGAAAAGAATGAGGTTGGCCCATAGACACCTCAAGCCCCGCAACATTGTTGTTTAGTGAACTGATTTTTTGTCTGCCCAGGGCTGAAACCGTACTCAGATTGTGGGCTATTGTATCTCATGGGGAGCTGGTGACATCCCTTCCCAAAAAATCGATGGGCGTGATTGAATACATCAAGATTGGGTATGTGAGAACCGAGGAGGGATGAAGGTAAGGCTCATTTCCGAGTGTCATCCTCAATATAAGCTGGATTGGCCCTGGCATATGGGGCTTTTTCCGCAATTTACGTAGGAAAAAATCGACTACTCTTCAGAAGGAGATTTTCTAGCTATGCAGACATCCCCTCTGGCCCATGCCTCCTTGCTCGTGTTGCTTCTATTCGCATTTCTTGTCTCTTCCTGTACCCTGAGAAATACCGAGACATTGGATAGTGCGGTCGATGCGGGAAGTGTCGATGCTGTGCGCCGTCATCTGAATGAGGGATCCGATGTCAACAAAACAGATGAGAAAGGCCAAACTCCTTTACATATCTCGGCGCAGAATGGATCGAATACGGTGGCTCACGTGCTGATTGAACGGGGGGCTAAGGTTGACGCCCAAGATCATGAAGGCCGGACGCCGCTGCACCTGGCGGCGAAGGAGGGGCACACGCCCATGGTCGATTTACTCCTTACCAAAGGAGCTTCGGTCAACAGTCGGGATGAGCAAGCCAGGACTCCTCTGCACTATGCTGCATTCGGCCATGGGAATGACACCCCCTTGATTCTCATTGCCAAAGGGGCGGCCGTGGACGCCATGGATAAAAAAGCGTGGACCCCGCTTTATCTGGCTTCCTTGAATAACCGTCCCAAGATGGCGGAACTGTTAATCAATAAAGGCGCCACAGTCAATCCTGAGAAGAGTCCCTCGCCGTTAATGGGTGCGGTACGGGATGGCCATACTCAGGTGGTCAAGGTCCTTCTGGACTATAAGGCCCAAGTCCATGGTCCTCCCAAAGCTTCAAAAACTCCTCTGCACCTGGCTGCGGAAAAAGGGTATACCGAAATTGCTGAATTGTTGATAGAGCACAATGCCTCCCCGAACCGTAAAGACGCGACGGGATCCACTCCCCTCTATTATGCCACCTTCAACGATCATACTCAGGTGATGCGGATTCTCATCGATGCCAAGGCCGATGTAAACCAGAAAATTCCTGAAGGGACGCTCTTGCACTTGGCTGCCCAGAGGGGAAGCAGGGAGGCGAGCCGTCTGCTACTGGAACATGGCGCTGAGCTGGAGGTGAAAAATGCCAAAGGCTTCCGGCCTTTGGATGTGGCGATCAACAATGGCAATCAAGGAATTGCCGATATGATTACGAGGGAGATGATCTCACGACGAGAGGTTGGAAAATCCTAGCTGAGAATCCGCCGTAGTCTGAAGGGGGCAAGTCATGTTTGTTGAAGCAGAACAATAGAGTCGATGTCTTTGTTCATCAGTGATTAGATTGGGGTCAATCTTGAAGGAATTCTGCATCCAAAAAGTTCGATAATCGTCCATCCACTCATCCCATTTTTCCCTTTTGACGTTCAGTTTTTTGATTTTCTGAGGCGGGACGCCCCCCCAATGGCGTACCGTACTAGGGCAAACCGCTTAATTATTTGGGAGCAGATCGTGAAGGGGGGATCAGGGAACGGCGGCGGGCAGGTCGTGATGGGGAGTTGTGAGGATAAGCGGTCACAATGATGTCGCCAATAGAAAACCTTCCATTTACTCCCAGATCATTCGTCATATCACCGAAGCCGATTCTAGGTATCCCTATCCAATTTTTTCGTGTCAACCGAAGTGTTCCGTCAACGTACACTTTGGCTACTCCCTTATTTTCTACTCTTAATGTATATGCGTGGAATGTATCAGTGGTGTCCATCGCAAAGGTTTCTGTCTCGTCTCCCCATCCGATCCCGTTCTCGTCAAAGTAGATCATCTGATCACGGGGACCTCCTGTGAACATCCCGTCAGCGGTATCTGTCGAACCGTAAAACATAATGCCTGCATCGAGATAATTATGCGGTTCTTCGACCGCATGGACTTTCAAGGTGAACTCGATTGCAAATCCCGGTTCGAAATCAAAAGGAACTTCCTTATAAAACCACATGAATGTGTGCCCCGGACTTTGTTCATCCATCCGTTGAACCTCAATTGTGTTCAACGTTAGATGCTTCCCACGAATCGCAACATCCAAAGGGGGCACAGCGTTGGTGGAAACGGACCACCCTTGATCTGTTGGTACCTGAGAACCTTTCAATACCACAGTTGGTCCTGACTGGGCTCCCTCACATCCGGTAGAGAGGAGCAGTGTCACCAGCATGCATTGCCACGTCGCTTTTTCAAACCGCATGATACACCTTTAACGCATAGCCTATTCAGGGGAAGGAGTTTCATCCATGATCTTTTGAAGGGGCTTCATGACCATTGCTGTTGTACATATTATCAAGCGGCTTTTCCCCTAATTGTACCCATCGCAACATGAACATCAACCATTGCCCCGAAAAGAACGGCATAGCCCTAATCAATAACTGCCTGACTACATGGTTCCCCTCTCAACCATCGCTTGCACGGTATTAGGTCCAAGGTATGACGAGAACCCCTTTGGTAACAAAGAGCGAAATTATTTCACAACCGAGATACAAGAGACACTTTTTGGGTGCTGATTGGTCTCTTGGTTAGCCCAACTTTAGGCCCGCTCAAATCAGCTAAGTCCTTAAGATTCTTGGTTGTTCTCGAATTTCAACACCCGTCGCGCACCCATTTTCCGTTCAGAAACTCCTGCCATAATTTCTCATTCAATGACAGTACTTGCCAGGGCCATTTTCTTTGAGACTTCCCGGATAAATGATTGCTAGGATATGCACCAATTGTTTATGAACACTACACGACACTTTCCCGATGTTTAGATAGCCTTTTCGACCCTCCATTTATTCCTTTCCTGGGGTATTGACTCCGTTTAAGGACGGTCTCTAGGTTTCATTGTTGTTGGATTCATTTTTTCACGATGAAACCGCCTAGATTCCATCACGGACTTGGTTGACGGGCCATAACCCAAGGCCATGATGAACAAAGCCTAGGCAAGCTGTGGAGGAAATTTCCTCCCGAGGAGCTGATAGTGGATTCTTATAAGTGTGTCATTCAAAATTTTGTCAATTATCTTGGTTTTAGTTCTCAATAATTCAAGCCGGGTTCATTCAGTCGTATTTCTCAGAAGCCGTTTTTGACGACATGGATCGATAGCCAATGGCAGATAATAATTTTTCCTCGTTTTTGCGTTCCATCTTGAAGGGATTGACTGTTTCGGGTGGGCACCGATCCGTGAAGAAACTGCTTCACTTGGTGGACATTGCCAAGTGGGCGGTCAAGATGGTGTGGGCAACTCACCCTGGCCTTATTTTTGGTCTGGCCTTCCTTATTCTGAGCAGCGGATTATTTCCGGCCGGCATGGCCCTTATTATGCGTGGGCTGATCAATGCGGTCGTCGAAGCCATCAGATTAGAGTCGGATCAATTGGCCCCTCTTTTCCCATGGCTTTTCCTGGGGCTAGGACTGACGATCATCATGGCAATATCGGAATTGCTTCATAAATATTTGGCAGGACGATTGGCGGATGAGGTCGATATCAGCATTACTTCAAAGATTCTGAATCATGCCGCACGCCTTGATGTCGCATTTTTTGAAGATCCCCGGAATCAAGACATTCTTCATCGAGCCCGGCAGGATAGCTCTCATCATCTCTCTCGATTCCTGATCACCACTCTGACGTTGATTTCGAGTGTGATTCAGATTGTGTCTCTGGTAGCTATTCTGATTGTCGTCGAGCCGCTGACGATTATCGCTTTATTCCCACTCGCCGTTCCCCATTTTCTCTTTCAGTGGTTTACCTCCATGAAGTATTACCAGACCGCCTATAAACTGGCGACCAAGCGGCGCTGGTCCCAGTATTTCAGCTCTCTCTTGATCGGGAGAGACTCCGTGGCGGAGGTAAAACTACTGGGATTGGCCCCGCTCATTATTGAGCGATTCCGTTCGATCATGATGGAATTTCGTAATGAGAATCGGGAACGGTATCTGTTTCGTTTAATCGGCGGTTCCATTTCTGCCGTGATTACTACTATTGCTATTTATGGGTTATTTGCCCATGTCGTCTACAAAGTTTTGAAAGCCGGGTTAACGGTGGGAGATGTGGCTGTGTTTGCCGCCGCGGCCATGCGTTTGCGTAGCGCACTGGAATTGTCCGTATTATCCAGTGCCAGTGTGTTTGAGCAAACCCTCTACATTTCAAATCTTCGTGAGTTTTTGAGTATTCAACCCCGCTCTCCGGCTGGTTCCGGTCGCCCTCTCTTAGCCCCGAAGGGAAAAATAGAGTTTCGAAATGTGTCCTTCGGCTATCCCGGAACTCATATGGCCACGTTGTCTAATGTCACGTTCAGTATCGAACCCGGCGAGACCATTGCCTTGGTGGGGGAAAATGGCGCAGGCAAAACGACCTTGGTGAAATTGCTGGCTCGATTTTATGACCCTGGAGATGGAGCAATTCTTTTTGATGGGGTGGATGTGAGGGAATGGTCACTGGAATCTTTGCATCAGCAGATCACGTTTGTCTTTCAGAATTTTATTCGGTATGAGGCCACTGCTCACGAGAATATTGCTTATGGAGACTGGAAGCGCCTGGTGCATGATCGGAAGGCGACTGAACATATTGCGGATGAGGCGGGGGTCACCAACCTGATTCAACACTTGCCGCAAGGCTACGATACCTTGCTGGGGAAAAAATTCGGTGATCATGATTTGTCTGGAGGTCAATGGCAACAGTTGGCGCTGGCCCGAGCCCTGGCTCGTGATGCTCAACTGGTGATCTTAGATGAGCCGACGTCAAATTTGGACGCCAGGGCGGAATATGAACTGTTCAGGCGGTTTTGTGATTTGGCGCAGGGCAAAACTACGGTGCTGATATCCCACCGCTTTTCCACGGTGAGTATGGCCGACCGGATTCTGGTATTAAAGGATGGGCGTCTTGTGGAAACGGGGTCACATAAACACTTAATTGAAAAAAATGGGCATTACGCGAAACTGTATGAATTTCACCGAAAGCAAATGGTCTAGTCCCCTCTGCAAGACTTTTCCCACTTTGGGGAGCGGCCATCGCTGAACTTTGAGGTTGATGAATGGATAAGCCGTCTCACAATGTTGTCTGTCTGTTGCCCGCACGAAATTGCGCGGGCGACCTCCCTGGCTATTTTGAGTCGGTATCCCGATTCGCTGACGCCATCGTGGCTTTGGATGACGGTAGTACCGATCGTACCCGAAACGTGTTACACGAGCACCCGCTCGTCAAGGTTCTGCTGACCAATCCGGTTCGGGAGAGTTATGTGGGGTGGGATGATTCCGGGAACCGGAATCGGTTGTTGTCGGCTGTCAGGGCCTTGCGGCCTCAGTGGGTGATCTCCCTTGACGCAGATGAACGGATCAGTCCGGATGATGCGCAGGCATTGGTGGAGTTTCTGAAAGACGAGGCAAGTCCAGGCGTCGCCTATGGTTTTCGAGTCCATCGTATGATCGACAATCTTCGTGCATATGATGAGAATAGCCTGTGGGTCTACCGATTGTTCTCGTATAGAGAGGGGCAGCGTTTTCCTCTCACTAAACTCCATTTCGTGCCGGTGCCCACGGACATTCCGCGAGGGCATTGGGCCAAGACGACTTTTCGCATTCAACACCTTTCGAGCCTGACGGAGGAAAGACGAGTCGCCCGTTATTCGAAATATCGCGAAGCTGATCCGGATTGCCTGTTTCAGGATAGTTATCAGCATTTACTCAACGCTCCGAAAAACATTCAAACCTGGTCCGACCGGGTTCCTGGTCACCACGTGGTGATTTCCAAGGAACGGCACGAACGCATGAAGGCTCAAATCTTGGCGCATCCTTGTTATACGGATACATTGGATCCTTGCCGTCCGACTCTTTCTGTGATTGTGATTTCCCAAAATGATATGGGACGGATTAAGGAAGTCATGGATGCCCTTGTGCAACAGAAGGTCAATCAATCGTTTGAAATTATTCTTGTGAATAGTGGAACCGATGGCACGGCCGGGTTCGTGAAAGAACGGTATCCGGACGTTCGAGTGATTCATCTCCCGGAACCGGCTCTTCCTGGAAAAGCCAGAAATGCCGGGTTACAAGTCGCCCAAGGTGATTATGTCTCATTCCCAGGTTCCCACATTGTTCTTCCTCCCAATAGTCTGCAAAATCGAGTGGATGCTCATGAGAAGGGGTATGCCATGGTCACGGGTACGGTCTTAAATGGGAATCGTACCTGGGCTGGATGGGCCTCCTACTTTCTCGATCATTGGGTAGCTCTCCCAGGACGTCCCTCTCTTCAGTTAGAGTCGGCTCCCTCACATTGTTCATACATGATGGGACCGTTGAAGGCTGTCGGAGGGTTTCCCGAAGATCGTCGTGTCGGGGAAGATACCGTGGTCAATAATCGGTTGTTCGAATTAGGTCAGAAAGCGTATTTTTCTTCAAAATTGGTGATCACTCATAAAAGTCCCTGTGTGAATCCCCTGATCCTGATTCGTCACCATTATTTGCGAGGACGCGGGTTTGGCCGGATCCTGTGGGAGTATCCCGGACCAAAGAAAACTCGTAAGTTTCGTCTTCGGAGAATTCGTTGGCTGCTGACCAAGTATCCGTTGAAAAGAATTTACTATATGACCAAAGGCGTGAGGCGATGGGGAAAGCCGGTGTGGCACCATTTTATTTTGAGCTTTCCGCTGATTGTCGTGGGAACGGTGAGTGCCGCTCTCGGAGGGGTGATTTTTCTTTTACGACCCGAAAATCGTGCAACGGAGCACATGACGAAGCAGAACTGAACGAGAGAAAGACTCAAGAGTCGTGAATATCTCGCAGTCCCTTGAGAAAAGTCGGTCGTCAGTTTTAGCGAATGATAGGGTATAGGAGAACATGTTCATCTACAACATTATTAGGCTGAATGTATGATCTATTATCTGGTTACTCCTGATGGCAAAAATGCCATGGAACAGTATGTGAATTCCTGGGGGCCAGAACCGGGAAGCCGGATTCGTTTCCTATTGTATGATGAGTTGCCCGGTCTCACAGCACTTGCCTCTGGCACCTACATTTTTTCAGATTTGGAAAGGCTGTCGACTCTGGGCTTACAAGTAGCCTGTCAAGCTTGGAAAGCTCTCTCCATGGGCGGATCATCTGTCCGACTTTTGAATAATCCTTCCCGTGTCTTGTGTCGGTACGATTTGTTACGGACCCTCTTCGATGAAGGGAAAAACTTGTTTAAAGCCATTCGCGCTAACGAGGCATTCGATTCCCTTCACTATCCAGTCTTTGTCAGAGAGGAAAATGCCCACACTGGGAGTTTGACTCCGCTCATCCACAAACAACAAGAACTCGTGAGCGAGCTGAGATCCTTACAGGTTAAGGGGTACCGCCTCCATGACCTCCTTGTGGTTGAATTTTGTGATACCTCCGACGCAGCCGGGGTGTTTCGGAAGTATTCGGCCTTTATTGTAGGGGGGGAGATCATTCCGCGGCATGTGATTTTCAGCCGCCATTGGAATGTGAAAAAGCCCGATCTCACCGATTCGAATCTTACGGGGCTACAAGAGGAATATTTGAGTGAAAACCCTCACAAAGGCTGGCTTCAGGAGACGTTCAAGCTTTCTGGCATTGAATACGGTCGAATTGACTACAGTCTTATGGGGAACACCCCACAGATATGGGAAATTAATACGAATCCCACCGTGCGAAAACTGACACCACGTCTCACTTCGGCATTTGAAGCCATTGATCAGCCAGTTGATTCCAGTCCCTCCATTCCCTTTGAAGTTAACCAAGACCTGATCAAGGCGCTCGCCATGGAAAAACGACAAAGGCGCAAGGCCCTTCGATTTCAGAAGCTGGTGAGCGGATTGACTGGGAATCAACTCATCCGTCCTATGATCCCCGTGATGAAATCCCTCATCCGTTCTTTGTCAAAATAGGCTCCTTTGGTATCGGAGTGATGATAAAAGGGCTGTCACTTGGTCAAGGGAAAACGCGACCTATTTCAGCAAAGGCCTGAAATAGATGGCTTGAAAACGTGTCATCTGTTTGTTGATATCATAATTGTTTAATCAAGGGTACTAAGTATGCCAGACTTCATTTATGACAAGAATTCGCAAACGCTTTGCGGGTTTGGAAAAACCTGGCGGGTGAGGTCAGGAGGGAAGAGCGATGCGGCTTTGAAGAGCAAAGTCTATACTGTTCCGCCATTGGCATTAATGGTTGGGACTGAACAAGCCTCCGGAGCCATTCATCATAGTAAATACGATCGAGACTGTTTTAAGGATCAGAATGGCCTCGGCTGGTTTCTGTGGTTAGGGGAGGGTGGGTTAGGTATTCACCCGAATGGCAATGACGCCGGCACACAGGGGTGTATTGGAATTGTCAATTCCTGTACCCGAGATCTCTTTGACTTGTTGCGAGAGCGATCGAATCAGACTTTGAGCGTATTGGTGGAGTAAAGAATTTCAAGAAAGCCTTTGAGAAGGTTACTCTCTTTCCACCGAAGTATTGCCATCTCGTCTATCTGGCATCAGCGTCCCAGTACTTCAAGAAATTGAAGCATGGCCAGGCCACATGAGGGCTATGAACTGTGGTAGTCGTGCCGTGAAGGTGACTTTGCCCCATCCACATGCTTACGGGCGTATGTCGGTAAAAGCCTGTTTCAGGGGAATCTGATTTGTCTCGGTCTGGTTATCTGAGACCGCTCCTGAACGTAGGCTTCCTCCCTGCTCCTGAGATTCTTGTTTTAAGAAACGATATATCTTTCCAACTGTGTCTACATATGCGGTGGTTTCTCTATACGGCGGCACACCTCCATGTTTGATGACGCTTCCCGGTCCCCCATTGTAAGCAGCTAGAATCAGAGAGGTATCTCCCTGAAATTTTTCCGAGAGCGTTTTTACAAACTTCACTCCTCCTTCGATATTGTCGATTGGATTAAAGGGATCAGCCACCCCTAGGCTCCTTGCTGTTTCTGGCATGAGGGCCATCAACCCCATGGCACCCGTTGTCGAGATGGCGTGGGCAAGATAATATGATTCAAAAAGGGTGATAGCTTGGATGAGTTGGGGGTCCACGCCGTGTCGGTGGGCGGCGGAATCAATGATCGTGTTAATCTCCTCCCGACTCCAATGCGAAAATTTATCACTGGAAGTGAGTAGGTAGGCATACGCAATTATCCGATTTTCTATGTGAGATCGATAAGAGTGCTCGAACAAGTCCTGTTTAATAGGAAATTTGTAAGATACATAGCTTTGAGCAACGAGGAGCCCCGATAAAAGAACGCTAAACCAAAACCAAATGCCTGTTAGTTGAAAAATCCGTTTCATCTTCTTTCTCCAGTGCATGCCATTTATCCAGCAAATTTGGACTTTCCCATTGTTGGTGTCATCAGGTAAAGGGAGTTTGGCTATAATAAACAGCCGATATATGGGTTTCGGTCTGATGGTTCTTGAGGGGTTTCAGGTGCTTGTTTAGGAAGAAGTAGTCAGCCCAATTTTAGATTAGTTTGCAATACTGCAAATTTGTTATCTTGAACTTACTCCGCGATTTACACTCCTAGGTGAGTGTCTTACGGAAGCGAAGCACGTTCAATCGTCTTTTTTCATCTCTCCGTGAGAACAGGGAAAGATCACTCAGACAGAAATATGCTCAAAATAAAAAAACTGAAGGTTAACGGATTTGAAACGGTTGTTGTTGGAAAGGACCCAAGGACAAATTTCCATTCGATCATTGCCATTCATTCCACACGTCTTGGTCCTTCCCTTGGGGGGATTCGAATGTGGCCGTATGTCAATGAACGATCGGCCATGCAGGATGTCCGGCGATTGGCTGCCGCCATGACCAAAAAAGCTGCTGTTTCAGGATTGCCAGTGGGTGGTGGAAAAGCGGTCATCATTGGAGATCCCATGAAGGACAAAACTCGATCCCTCCTGCTGACGATGGGGGAGTTCATTGAATCGCTTCAGGGAAGGTATATCGGTGCGAAAGACTCGGGTATTTTGCCGGAAGATCTCGACGTGGTAGCGGAGCAGACTCGCCATGTGACCGGGACCACTCGAAAACGGGGAGGAAGCGGCGATCCCTCAGTCGCGACAGCCAAGGGGGTATTGCTTGGAATTCAGGCTGCCTGTCAATGCGTGTATGGCAGCAAAAATCTGAAGGGTCGGATTGTGGCCATCCAGGGGATCGGCCATGTGGGCTGGAATCTGGGACGTCTCCTGTATCAAAAAGGGGTTCATCTAATTGTCGCCGACCCTGAGGCGAATCGAGTAGAGCAAGCACGACGGTCCTGGAAGGCTACCGTCGTACCCGTTTCGAGAATTCATCAAGTGCAGGCGGATGTCTTTGCGCCCTGTGCACTCGGAGGAGTCTTGAATGCGAAAACCATTCCTCAGCTGAAAGCGAAAATTGTGGCTGGGGGTGCCAATAACCAATGTCTGGACGAGGAACGTGACCCCTATCGTATGATGGAACGAAATATCGTTCACGTTCCCGATTACGTGTTGAATGCGGGCGGGCTGATCCATCTGGTTGTCAGGGAGATTTTACGGCAGCGGCAGGTGAAACCTTGGCTTAAGACTATCGAAACGACAGTGTGCGAGGTCCTAACGACATCCATCCAAAAGGGGATTCCCCCGTTGGTTATGACGAATCGTCTGGCGAAGCAAAAAATTCGGCATTCGATGAACATCCAGAATGCGTAAGACACAAAAATATTCCTCAATCTGTCACACCTCGAATTGTCTTCCCATTGAATCGTTGAAACCGTGAACGCGTAATTTACGGTATTTCCTCTCCCAACACATCCACCACAAACTGAAACGGATTAAAGCTCTGGAGGCCAATCTGAAACGCCACGGTAAAGGCTTCATTTGGGCTTAACTGACTATCGGTAAAGGAGCCTAGGAGTGGGATAGTGAATAACGCCCCTGCACCATCAGGTAAATCGCTAGTTATGGGATAAGCAAAAAATGGTCAGAAAGGAGGAGTTATCAGAGGTGGATCATTTTCCCTGTTGGTATTGCGTGAAGGCTTTTGGTGCGAATGAAAAGCAAAAAAGTTTTAGGATGAAGGAATGAGCCCTTGGGTTTCCAAGGCCTTCACGATGGTGAGGGTGGCCTGTTCAGCTGTCTGGGTCGCTCCCTCGATTGTGATTTCGGCATCATCCGGGCGTTCATAGGGTGAGTCGATCCCTGTAAAGTTTTTCAGCTGGCCCGCACGGGCTTTTTTGTAGAGCCCTTTCACGTCCCGCAGTTCACAAATTTCCAGCGGGGTATCAATAAACACTTCCAGGAATTCTCCTTCGTCCACAAGCATCCGGGCCATTTCCCGTTCACTGCGGAAGGGAGAGATGAAGGAAACCAGGACAATGAGGCCGGCATCCACCATGAGTTTGGCGGTTTCGGCCACGCGCCGGATGTTTTCCACTCGGTCGACATCAGTGAATCCTAAGTCCCGGTTGAGTCCATGGCGGACATTGTCGCCATCCAGCAGATAGGTATGCCGACCTAAGGAATGGAGTTTCTTTTCCACCATATTGGCCACGGTCGATTTGCCCGCTCCTGACAAGCCGGTAAACCAGAGAATAAAGGGTTTTTGTCCTTTCAAGGTCGCCCGGGCGTCTTTATGAATCTCCACGGACTGCCAGTGAATGTTGTCTGCTCGTCGTAGGGCAAAGTCAATGACCCCCGCCGCTATAGTGGCATTGGTATAGTGATCAATCAGAATAAAAGCCCCGGTTTGGCGATTGTCCCGATACGGATCGAAGGAGATAGGGTGATCAAGAGAAATATTGCAAATCCCCACCTCATTTAACTTCAAGGTTTTGCTGGCCAGATGTTCCAGTGTATTGACGTTGACTTTGTATTTCAGTTCACTGATTTGTGCGGGGATGGTTCGCGTTCCGGCCTTGAGTAAATATTTCCGGCCCGGCAACAAGGGACCGTCATGCATCCAGATGATGGTCGCCTCAAATTGGTCGGCAGTTGTGGGACGGGCTTGTGCCGCACTCAATAGTTCGCCTCGACTGATATCGATTTCGTCCTGTAAGAGCAACGTCACGGATTGGCCGGTCTCTGCAGAATCCAAGTCTCCATCATAGGTCACAATTCGTGTGACCTGGCTGGTTTTCCCCGAGGAAGGAGCCACAATGATATCTCCGGGGCGAACCTGGCCGCTGGCAATGGTTCCGGAAAAACCTCGAAAATCTAAGTTGGGCCGATTGACCCATTGGACCGGCATACGAAATGGTTTTTGTGAGACATCGCTTTGAATGTCGACTGTCTCGAGATGGCCCATAATGGTAGGGCCATGAAACCAGTCGGTATGGGGGCTTCGATGAAAGATATTATCCCCTCTTAGCGCCGAGACCGGAATACAGACGACTTCCTGAAAATTCAAGTTTGTCGCGAACTGTTCGTAACTAGTTTTAATGGTGGAATAAGTGGCCTGTGAGTATTCCACTAAATCCATTTTATTGATGGCCAGAATGACGTGGGTAATACCCAGCAAGGAGACCAAATAACTGTGGCGCATGGTTTGCGTGAGGACGCCCTTTCGGGCATCGACCATCACAATAGCGAGACTTGCGGTTGAAGCCCCTGTTGCCATATTTCTGGTGTACTGTTCGTGCCCGGGGGTATCCGCCACGATGAATTTTCGCTTGTCAGTCGAAAAAAATCGGTAAGCCACGTCAATGGTAATACCTTGTTCCCGCTCAGCCTGTAACCCATCAACAAGTAATGCATAATCAATGTCTCCCCCTTGGGTTCCGACCCGTTTGCTGTCGGCTTGCAGGGTTGCCAACTGGTCTTCAAAGATTAACTTTGAATCCCACAGGAGCCGGCCGATGAGGGTGCTTTTTCCGTCATCCACGCTTCCGCAGGTGATAAACCGTAATAGGGTTTTTTCTTCCTGTGTTTTGAGGTAGGCTGCAATATCCTGCGGGATGGTGTTGGATGTACCGGGCATCAGAAATATCCTTCTTGTTTTTTCTTTTCCATGGAACCCACTTCATCTCGATCGATTAACCGGCCTTGCCGTTCTGAGGTGCGAGCCACCAACATTTCCTGAATGACCTCGGACAATGTCGAGGCGGTTGACTCAATGGCGCCAGTCAGCGGATAACATCCCAAGGTACGGAATCGAACCGACCGCGTCTGTGGGGTTTCGCCTTCCTTGAGAGGAAACCGATCATCATCCACCATCAGGAGCATGCCATCACGTTCGACGACCGGTCGGTCTTTCGCGAGATAGAGCGGAACTATGGGAATTTTTTCCTGAAAGATGTATTGCCAGACGTCCAATTCGGTCCAATTGGACAGGGGAAAGGCTCTCATGCTTTCTCCGGGCCGGACTCGTGTATTGAAAATATTCCATAACTCGGGTCGCTGATTTTTCGGATCCCATCGATGGGTGGTGGTGCGAAAGGAGAGAATGCGTTCTTTAGCGCGCGAGGCCTCTTCGTCACGCCTGGCTCCTCCAAATGCCGCGTCAAATTGATATTTGTTGAGTGCCTGTTTCAGGGCGTCGGTTTTCATGATTTCGGTATGCAAAGCGGATCCATGGATGAACGGATTGATTCCTTGTTCGAGTCCTGCCGGATTAGTGTATACAATTAGGTCGAGTTGATGTTCGTTCACCATTTTCGTGCGGAATTCGATCATTTCGCGAAATTTCCACGTGGTGTCCACATGCATGAGTGGGAAGGGCAGAGGAGAGGGATAAAACGCCTTATGGGCCAAATGCAATAGGACAGAGGAATCTTTTCCGATGGAGTACAGCATGACGGGCTTCTGACATTCCGCCACCACCTCCCGAAATATATGGATGCTCTCGGCTTCTAATTGCTGAAGATGCGTCAATGATGGTGCCTGCATAATTTTCGGAAAAGCCTTTGTTTTTAATATTTTAGAGCAGTCGGAGTTTAAAGATGATTGGGAAAGAGTCATCAGGTGTCCGGTTCCTGATGACAGCAATCTCGAAAAGAGCCCCGCTGTTTCTTTCTTAAAGGTTGTTCGGTCTAGAGTTCAAAAAACTGAATTCTAAAGCTGAAATTTTTGAAAATTTGAAAAGAAGGCCCAGTTTGATGGACCCAAACGATCCGGCAGGAAGGATCTGGGGACACCCCCTGCAACTACCCATATTATTTATAGAGCGCGGTGGCGAAATGGACTAATGCTGGATAATTGATGCTGCTTTGGGGGAGTCACCTTGCTTTAAAAATACATTGTATCCTCATTGCCGCTTTTCTGACAATCACTAAATGCCCAATGGAGGACTTCAGTAAATTCGCTGAACTCGTTAGGCCTCAGAGGCCGCTGGCGGGCTATTTCTTCTCTGTCGCTTGAGGTAACGTGGGATTTTGTGAGGGTTCCGATGAAACTTCTGGGTCGGAAATCGGTTGTTCCGTCAATCCACCAAGATGTTTGGCCCGGCTAATTAGACGATTGAGTTCCTTCACCGCTTTAGATAATCGTTGGAGCGGATCTAGTCCTCTTGAAGAAGATTCGGTATGAGAAGGTGGTGGAAGTATGGGCATCGATTGAAGAATCCAGAATGTATTTTATTTTAGTCATTTCAATTCAGAAATGCATTGCACCGTTGATGGAAATTATGGGAGATTTCAGGGGGTTATTGCCATTTCAATAGGAGCCTGATCATGAATGCGTATCCCTGGGTAGTGCGGCGGACAGCGTTTGGCAAAAATTATGGATTAGGTTCGACAGAACGAAGACACCCAAGTTGGATTCTGCTCTGGTTTGTCGGGTGGCTTCTTGTGTCGGGACAGGGGGGCATAGCAACAGGAGCCGATCTGGATGCTCGAACTCGTGTCACTAAAGGAACCTTGGAATATGGGGTCTTGCTGGGATATTGGCAGGGCAATAATTTGTTTGGGAATGAGCCATCGGCCAATAGAAGTGCACTCTATGTTCTTCCGCAGGTGGGCTATGTTGTGACAGATGAAGTGGGTAGTGGAGGATTGGCCGGGAATCTTGAGGTTTTGTTTGAACCTATGGCCGCCCATTATTTTCAACCCTTCAGTGCATCGGCATTTGGTGGGTCATTGGTGTTGAAATATAATTTTCTGTCATTTGGGCGATGGATGCCGTTTTGGGACGGCGGGGCCGGCATGCTGTGGACCGATCTCGCACCTCGCATTCCTGAGCAAAGCACTCAATTTAATTTTATTCTGCAAACCGGGCCGGGTGTATCGTATTTTGTTTCTGAGCATACTGCCGTGACCTTCGGTGTCCGCTTTCACCATATTTCAAACTCGGGAATTGGAGAACGCAATATCGGCCTGAACGCTTGGCTGTTTAATGTTGGGGTATCCTTCTTTACCCCCTGACTCGGGAGGATTATGAAGTTGAGTGTTCCTATACGAAAGGCGGATTGGTGGTTTAAGCCCAATTTCTGGCTGCATGGGATATTGGTACTGGCCATCAACTGCTTGATGATGTTCGGAATTGGGGATTTTCTCCTAGCGAATGGGGAGATGAGCCCTCATCATACTAATGGGCACGCTCAAAATCATTCCATGGTGATGGGGCAATGGGAAGGGTCGCCGGAGGGGATTGCCTACTCCGAGTTTAATCATGCCTTGGCTGGAATTGGCGTAATCTTGGTCGGACTGACTGAATTACGGGCGGCAATGGGCTGGCAGGTTTGGGCGTGGTCGAGATGGGTATTGCCAGCTTCATTGATCGGGTCTGGAGTGTTTCTGCTGATCTGGAGTGATCATGAAGCTTGGCCTATCGGCTCTTGGACGTTGGCTGAGACCTTCTCAGGCAGGGACCCGGAAATGTTGCAGCATAAGCTTTTTGGATTGTTAGCATTAGGGGTAGGACTGGTTGAATGGTGTCTTCGGGGCGAGAGATTTCAACATGTTTTCTGGCGTGCATTGTTACCCGGCTTTGCCCTCATTGGTGGCCTTATGCTGTTTAGCCACATGCATGGGCCACATCCCGCCGGGCATCAAATCCAAGTTCATCATAATGTCATGGGAACTTTAGCCTTAGCCGGTGGACTGGCCTGGTTTGCCGGAGAGTTGATGAAGCCGTCTCACCCAGTTCAAACGTATGATCCTTTACCTCGCTCTGGTCTTAAAGTTCTTTGGGCTGTGCTTGTTATCTCAATCGGCATTCAACTGCTGTTCTATTCGGAGGCTTAGGCAATCCCCTTCATATTTTCTCTGTCCTGCCGCCTAATCTTACAGAAGTGAATGGTGTTCTCGAAAAGACTTCCTCCAAAGACCCATCGGAATAATGTTATGTCAAAGTCCGATGTTGAGAGACCGTTAGCGCCGTCCGTGGCGCTAGCGAATGACCTCCGGTGTCGGTTCGGAAGATTTACTTGTGGTGGGAATGGAGGGTTTTTGCCTCGTTGGAGATCGAGACAGTGTCTCCTGTTGAGGGAGAAGGACCTGGGTTGGTGGTGCTGTTTTGGGCTTGAGGGGCGGTAGCCGATTCAATAAGGGGCAAGGCCGCTTGGGTTAAGGTGTTCGCAGCAGTCAATGCATTAATTCCAGTCATGTTCTATGCTCCTTTCGTTCCCATTCTTCTCGGAGGTCCTGAGTTCTGTCTTTATTGCAAAAGGCCAGAAGGAGAAATTTTCTAAGCTCAGACTTTTCCCTAATGAGTCGCGGTTATAAAATTGGTAATTAGGGCGTTTCGTAACCAGTGTGTGCTAGAACAGGCGCATGGTTACTGGACGAAACACGGTTTTTAGTTGTGCGGCCAACTTTTTGCGGGGCCGCAAGTGCCTTTTTTGTGGCTCGTTCAAGGTGTTGCACACCAGTCGTGGCTACGTGAAATGTCAGGCCTGCGGGAAAAGCAAAAGTCTGACGCGCTTGCGTCGGGAGATTGCGATCCTGCAAGGCTTCTATCAGCTCCAGCCCGCCTACCGCCTGAGTCGGGATCTGGACGTCGACGTCAAAGTCGTCACGCGGGTGTACCAACGGTTGCGGGAAGCCCTGTACCATCTGGCGGAGCTGGAAGGGGGGAAACTCAAAGGGGAGATCGAACTGGACGAAGCCTACTTTGGGGGGCGCAGAAAGGGGAAGCGCGGGCGAGCCGCCGCGGGTAAAAGCGTCGTCTTTGGGCTCCTGGAGCGGGAACACCGCGTCTACACCAAAGTTGTGGAGTCGGTCAGCGCGGAGGAACTCATGCGGCATATCCAAGCCAAGACCCGGAAAGGGTCGGTCTACTACACGGACGCCTTTCGGGGGTACCAGTCCTTGAAACGCTTTGGGAAACACCATACGATTAACCATTCAAAACGCTTTGTGAGCCGACACCGCGTGAAGAACCATATCAATGGGATCGAAGGATTTTGGAGTTACGCCAAACATATCCTGTATCACTACCGGGGTGTCTCGAAATATCATTTTCCAATGTACCTCAAAGAAATCGAGTATCGTTTTAATCACCGAGAGGAGAATCTGTTTAAACGGTTCCTGAAGATCTATTTTGGTTACGTTTCGCCCTAATTACCTAAAATTTGTCCGGTCCAATTTCGAGGAAATCTAATTTCCGAATGTCTAGAATTTCTCCTCTTAGCCTGAGGGATGAAGATTTCCCGTGACACTTTCCCTTGCCCAATCTCAGGGAGGAGAACTGACTGCTGTCACTGACTGTTAGGCAATGGGAAATTGGCAGGAATGAAAGGAGTAGGGGGGACGATTTGGGAAGAGAACGGGGGAGGTTCAATCCGATTCTTGGGACTGTTCTCGACAAGAAATCCATTCGGTAGAGGAGCCCCCAAGGCTTTTAAGCCTTGGGGGCTCTCTTTTTGGATGATGACTGGGACAAGGTTAGATGTGTCTATGCCAATGGGGCTTTTTGTTTTGAGGCGGCCACACGGGCATCCAAAGAAATCGAGACGGTATCTTTTAGATTTTGTACCGCGTCGATAGATGGAGCTGGAGTTTGGTTTCGTGTAGAAAGTGTGGCGGAATCAATAAGTGGTAATGAGAGTTGTGCGACCGCGTTTGCAGAATTTAATGCACCAATTTGTGACATAAGGGCAATTCCTTTGAGGTGAAGAGGTTTATATTTTGGGAGGGGCTCCTCAAAAGACGTGTCGGCCTGATGTGAGGAAACTTGACCATTGGTCAGTGCTTCCGGTTCAAACAATGTCGAAGAACTTGACGAGATGAGGAGATCCAAGGAGCCAAATGGCATGAATGGACCTGGTTCGGAAAAGATAGAAGATGAGCTAGATGTAAATCTACAATTTATAGTAGGCCGATGGCGTTCAGGAGCACGATAAACACCGCCACCGGGGCAATGTAGCGGACCAGGGCCTGCCAGGCTGCATAGATGGCAGGGTTGTGAATGTTGAGTTCCGCCTTGGTGCTATCGGCCCTCATAAGCCAGCCGACAAAGAGTGCGATGAGAATCCCGCCGAGAGGGAGCATGAGATTGGATGTGACGAAGTCCAACAGATCAAAAAACGTGAGTCCCAAGAAGGTGAGTTCTGCCCACCTGTTGAAGGACCAGACGGTTCCTAATCCCAATAACCAGGTGAAAATACCGGAATAGAGCGAGGCTTTGATCCTGGTCATCCCATAGGTTTCGATGAGCCAGGTGACGAGGGGTTCGATTAGGGATATGGATGAGGTCCAGGCCGCGATCAACAATAATATGAAGAAAAGTGAGCCGAAGGCCTGCCCACCAGTCATGTTCCCAAAGGCGACTGGAAGTGTTTGAAAGATGAGCCCAGGCCCAGAGCCGGGTTCCAGATTATTGGCAAAGACGATCGGGAAAATCGCCATGCCTGCCAGGAGAGCCACGCCGGTATCCGCCAACGCGATGGCCACGGAGGTACTGGCAATTGAGGTATCCCTTGGAACATAGGAGCCATAGATCATGATTGTGCCCATGCCCAAGCTGAGGCTAAAAAAAGCTTGCCCCATTGCGGAGAGCATGCTGGCTCCAGTGAGTTTGCTGAAATCAGGAGTAAAGAGAAAAGCCAGACCTTTTCCAAAAAAGCCGGTGGTCATGCTATACCCCACCATGAGGACCAAGAGGATAAAGAGCGTCGGCATCAGAAACTGCACGGCTTTTTCCAATCCCCCTTGTACGCCTCCGGCTACGACTCCCATGGTCAATACCATAAACACGGTATGCCATATGAAGAGGATCGTGCCACTGCCAGTGAATGCTGAAAACGTATCTGCCGCAAATTGTCCTGAGGCTCCATTAAAGGTTCCCCCGATTGATTTGAAAATATAGGCCAGCGTCCATCCTCCGATGACGCTGTAATACGAGAGAATCAGCATGCCGGCCAGGGTGCCGGACCAGCCGATGATTTGCCACCATTGTGTGGTGTTGGTTTCTTCCGCCAGGACTTGCATCGTTCGTATAGGGGTGGAACGGCCGCGCCGGCCCAAGAGAATTTCGGCCATCATCAACGGGATACCCAAGGCGGCCACGCAGACGATGTAGACCAGCACGAAGGCGCTGCCCCCGTTTTGCCCGGTGAGGTAGGGAAATTTCCAGATGTTGCCCAGGCCAACGGCTGCGCCGGTGGCAGCCATGATGAAAGTCCATCGTGACGACCATTGACCGTGCACGGATTGTCGTTCGGAAATTTTCATAAGGGTCCGGTCGGTCCGGTGAAAGTTCCGCGGAGTGTAGTCAAGAAGTCGAGGACATGCAAGGGTATTCCCTTATGCCATCGGCGGTTCAGAAATCCGACTTGAGAAGTCGAAGCGGTCTGACTATAGTGCAGGCGTGTTGTTTGTCTGGCCCTTGAGGAGCATGATGTTGCTATGAGTGATGAACGACGTGACCGCAAAATTATTGCCTTGGCCCCAATGCCACCCGAAAAGTCAGCCTATGCCTTAGCCCGGTATAGCCGTTCCCCGGATTCCATTGAAGAGAGCTTAAAGTGGGTCCATTCTCATTCTTCAGAAAAGTTTTGGGAGCAGTTTTATTTTGCCTATGGGCACGGCTCGATTGCGGATCTAGGGCATGCCACAATTTGTTTTGAAAACATTTCGGAATTGGCGGCCATCCGCATTGAGGACGAGCCTTTGTGGGATGGGCAGGCCAAATCCAGCCGATATCAAAATTTTGCGGCGGCGGGCTGTTATGTGCCGAACGAAATTGCTAATTCAGAGACTGAAGGCGACTATCGTGGAATTTTGGGAAGTCTCTACAATATTTATCGTCTATTGAAAGATCCCATTCAAACCTATCTGATGGAACGGGACCCTCGCCCGGAAAGCATGAAACCATCCGATTATGATCGAACAATTGGGGCTCGCACCTATGATGTGATCCGGTATCTTTTGCCCTTGGCGGCAAAGACCAATGTGGGACAGGTCGTGAGCATCCGCACGCTGGAAAAGCAAATTACCCGATTATTGTCTGCTCAACTGCCAGAGTTGCGAGGGATTGGGGATGATCTGAAGGAAGCTCTGTCCAAAGTCCCTTCCACGGTTTGGGCTGATTTACAAAATGAATCACCCCAGGGCTTGGAACCTCTTGCGCCTACTCTGGCGCGATATGCCGGGGCCAATGACTATCAGGGTTCGGTTTATCGTGAGGTATTGCGTCATGTAAAGGGAATGATGAAACAAGCAGGCGTGGAAGATCCAAAGGCTTGGGGAAGCGGTGATCAGGTTGTGGATTTGCTGGAACCCCACGCTCCTTTGGATGAGTTGGTGACCACGTTGGTTTATCGAGTGAGTCAAGCTCCCTATCGGGTGTTATTAGAGTGGGTGCAAGGGTGGCCAGAAAAAGATAAGCAGGCAGTGGTGGAAGCCGCTATGAAAAGTCGTGGGCCTTACGATGAATTGGCCAAGGAATTCCGTTCGGGCTATGCCTTTATTTTCGATGTCCTGATGGATATCGGTGGCTGGCGGGATATGCACCGGCACCGACGGTGCCAGCAGGTCCAGCAAAATTTTACGACCGTGCATGGGTACGATGTCCCGGATATCTTAGGAAAGGCAGGGGTAGAGAAAGAGTATCGCCTGGCCATGGATGCCGTCAGACAGGATATTGATCGACTGCGGGGAATCAATCAAGAGGCGGCCTTATACGCGATTCCGTTTGGTTTCCGGGTGCGGTGTCTGTTCAAAATGGATTTTGCGGAAGTGGAGTATGTTTCCAAATTGCGGTCCGGCGTTAAGGGACATTGGTCATACCGAACGGTTGCTTGGCTCATGAAGCAAAAAATGGTGGAGCGGTATCCCTACCTAGGCGGTTTAATTCAAGCGACGTCGCCTGATGTGGAGGATGCCTTAACTCGATAAGCCTGACGATGGTTGAAGGAAGGCGAGAAGGATGAATGCATGCTCTGAAGAGTTAGTGAAGTCTGCCATGGTGGCCGGACAATGGGATGAGGTCTGTGAGGTGGCCAAGCGCTGGGTAGAAGAGCCGGATTGTGGCCCACGACCATATTTTGCCCTAAATGTCGTGTATTTATTACGCGGGGATTTTTCGCAAGCCTGGAAGGTCTTTCCCCAAGCCTTGGCGGAAGAATCTGACAAAGACGTGGTTCGGGTGTGGATATCCTCTTTACGGGAGGAATTTCCTGAGGCCCCGTATGTTTTGTTGGTTCAGGCGATGTTCCACACGCAATGCGGAATATTGGAGGATGCCATTGCCAATTTTGAGCAAGTGGCGGTGTTGGTGCCCCAATTGCCCTATCCATATTTTTTCCTGGCTCAAATTCATCATCGTCAAGAACGAATTGATAAAGCGGTGAAATTATATCGTGAGGCAGTGAAACGGGACCCGACATATGTGGTGGCCCGGTTGAAGCTCGGATTGGCCTACCAAGAGCAAGGACAATTGGAAATGGCCATTCCACAGTATCGGGAGGTGTTAAAGCTGCATCCCGATGAAGTGCTGGGGCATACCAATTTGGCTTGTGCGTTGGCTGAACAGGGAAAATTGGATTTAGGTATTGAGGAATACAAAAAAGCTTTGCATCTCAATCCCCAAGACGCGGAAGTGCATTTTGCGTTAGGCGGGCTATACGAAAACAAGGGGCGTCGGGATTTAGCGAAGCGTCAATATGAAGAAGCTCTTCGTTTAAACCCGGATTTTGGCCCGGCAGCGACCGCCATTGGGTGGTTTTACTATGAGAAAGGACAAATGGATTTTGCCCTAGATTATTTCAGCCAAGCGCTCAAGGCCAATCCCAATGATGCTCAGGCCACGTTTGGCGTGGGGCGTATTTATGAGGAGAAAAGAAAGCCTGAAATGGCTGTGCAACATTACCAACGAGCGTTGAACCTTGAGAAAGATCCAGATCGTAAGCATCGGATCCTCAATTTTATGGATAAATTGTTTGGATAAGGCACAGGCCGTGTCAATAAAGGAGTTTGATGTACAAAGTTCCCCATGTTTTATAATGGGAGACCCACAATTTGGCTTGAATGCTATTCGTGGGGTTGTTTCAAAAATTGCTGGATGGCTTGTATTTGAGGAGTTAAATCACCGGCCTCTTGAACGGCCTGTCGAATTTGTTCGGTGAGATATGAAGAGTATCCTACTTTGTCTAAAAAAAGTTTAAAAAAAGGCTCTGGGTTTAATCCCGTCTGTCCCCGAAGCTCCTCCAGGATATCATCGCTAATGGGAATTAAGGTGCTACCCACATGAAGGATTGCTTTGTAATAGCTTCCCTCGCCACGTGCTTCGAGTCGTAACCCTTTTTTCTCAGCCAATGGTTCCTCCAACCCGTTGAAATTTCGATAAAGTTCTCTGGAAATTGGGAGCCATTGTAGGGTAATTAATTGGAGAATGACAAGGACAGGGTTGCCTTGACTGGCCTAGGTCCCTATGCTAGCGTAGCCCTCTTTTTTCCGGGGAAAATACAGTTTTCCCCAGGCAATTGTACCTGCAACCATTTGGAGAATAGGGCAACTCATGGCTCGTATATATAACTTTAGCGCTGGTCCGGCAATGTTGCCGGAAGCCGTATTGAAACAAGCACAAGAAGAATTGCCCGATTGGCATGGGGCTGGTGCTTCCATTATGGAAATGAGTCACCGGGGAAAAGAGTTTGTCTCCGTGGCTGCCGAGGCTGAACAGGATCTGCGTGACCTGTTAGCAGTGCCCAAAAATTATAAAGTCCTCTTTTTGCAGGGTGGCGCGACTACACAATTTGCTACCATTCCCATGAATATCTTACGTGGAAAAACTCAAGCTGATTATGTCCTGACTGGAGCTTGGGGGAAAAAAGCCATCAGTGACGCAAAAAAATATTGTAAAGTGAATATTGTGGCCTCTTCCGAAGGGGGCAATTTCACTGGCATTCCGGCTTTTGAGACGTGGTCCTTAAATAAGGATGCTGCATATGTGCACTATACTCCGAATGAAACTATTGGCGGAGTGGAATTTCATTGGGTCCCTGAGACCGGGGATGTGCCACTTGTGGCAGATTTTTCCTCTACCATTTTATCTCGGCCGATTGATGTGAGCCGTTTTGGGATCATTTATGCTGGAGCTCAGAAAAATATTGGTCCGGCAGGTCTTACGTTGGTTATCGTGCGGGAAGATCTCATTGGTAACGCTTTGCCTATAACGCCAAGTGCGTTCGATTATGCCAAGCAAGCCGAGGCGGATTCCATGCTGAATACTCCCCCGACCTATGCCTGGTATATTGCTGGTTTGGTGTTTAAATGGATTAAAGCCCAGGGTGGTCTGGCAGGAATCAGCGTAGTGAATGAACGGAAGGCTAAAAAACTCTATGCCGCAATTGATGGGTCCGGTTTCTATCGGAACCCGGTCGAAAAATCGTCCCGGTCTTGGATGAATGTTCCGTTCATTTTGGCTAATCCAGAATTAGATAAGGAGTTTCTAGCTGGGGCAAATAAAGCGGGTTTACTCACGCTTGAGGGCCATCGGTCAGTGGGTGGGATGCGAGCGAGTATTTATAACGCCATGCCGGAATCCGGTGTGGATGCGCTCATTGATTACATGGCAGATTTTGAAAAACGTAAAGCCTAGACGATTGTGACCCGAGGTGACTTGGTTTTCGAACCCTGATGCCTTTGCAAGGGGAGATTTTCTCCCAATATGGAGTTGTTATGAATATTCTTGTGAGTGACAGCTTATCTCCTCGCGGCATTGAAGTTTTGGAACGGGCTGGATTTTCTGTGTCCGTAAAGACCAAGCTTTCGAAAGAGGAATTGCTTCAAGAAATTCCCAATTACGAGGCGCTGATTGTTCGTTCGGCGACCAAAGTCACAAAGGACGTCATTGAGGCGGGTGTCCGGCTTCGAATTATTGGGCGTGCCGGAACTGGGTTGGATAATGTGGATAGTGAAGCGGCCACTCGTCGTGGGATTGTCGTGATGAATACCCCTGGCGGAAATACCATTACGACTGCTGAGCATACCATGTCCATGATTGCCGCTATGAGTCGGAAGATCCCCCAAGCCACCGGATCCATGAAGGCGGGGAAATGGGAAAAGAATCGGTTCATGGGTACTGAACTCTATAATAAAACGTTGGGATTGGTCGGGATGGGGCAGATTGGTTCCTATGTGGCAAAATTGGCGCAGGGGTGGTCTATGCATGTGATTGGCTATGATCCCTATTTGTCATTGGAACGTGCTCAGAAGATGGGAATTGAGGTGGTGGAGCTGGACGAACTCTTTCATCGGGCGGATGTGATTTCTGTTCACACTCCTCTGACGAATGAAACGCGAGGAATTATTAACACCGACTCGATCAAGAAGATGAAAGATGGGGTCATGATTGTCAATTGTGCTCGTGGGGGAATTATCAACGAGCTGGATATGTGTGAAGCCCTGAAGTCCAACAAAGTTGCCGCGGCCGCATTTGATGTGTTTGAAAAAGAACCCGTCAATCCCGATCATCCGCTATTGGCCCTCGAAAATTTTGTTTGCACCCCACATATCGGGGCTTCGACCGAAGAGGCTCAGGAAAACGTGGCGGTCGGTATTGCCGAACAATTTGTGGATTATTTTAAGCGAGGCATTGCGCGTGGGGCGGTGAATGTGCCATCAGTGGCTCCTGAGGTTCTCCCTCAACTTCAGCCCTATTTGCTGCTGGCTGAACGGTTAGGTCGCTTCCAAGCGCAGATGTTAGAGGGGGGAGTAAAATCGGTCACGGTGGAATATGTGGGAGAGGTTTCGCAAATGACAGTGACTCCCGTCACCGTGGCGGTATTAAAAGGGTTGCTTTCACCCATACTTGAAGATGTCATCAATTTTGTGAATGCCCCCATTGTGGCGAAGGAACGGGGTATTGAAGTCAAGGAAGTTAAAAGTAGTGATGCCGGGGATTTTACCAGTCTGATTCGTGTTAAAGTTGAAGCCGAGAAACGGACCCATGTGGTTGCCGGGACACTCTTTCATAGGCAGGAACCGCGTATTGTGGAGATTAATCAGTTTCAGGTGGAAGTCGTCTCGGAAGGGCAAATGTTATTGATTGATAATGTGGACAGACCTGGCGTTATTGGTACGGTTGGCCAAGTCTTGGGTAGCCATCATGTGAATATTGCACGTATGCAGTGTGCAAGGTGTGAGCGAGGTGGTTCAGCCTTATTAATTATCGGCTTGGATGCTCCACTATCCCCAACTGTTTTAGAACAACTGAAGAAGGAAAAAGATATCTTGTCCGTTCGGTTGGTTGATTTGAGCTAGTGATCATCATTGTTGGCCTTATCATTTTATTTAAGGCTGAACACCGTCTGTTGATTTCCTCTCTCTGCCATTTGTCATGAAACCGGCCCGTTCCCTCATTCCTATCGGAACAGCCACTCTCCTCCCGCACACGGTCCATAGCGTTCGGCGCTTGGAAGAGCGCTTGATGGATTTTGTCGCCAAATGGGGGTTTCAAGAAATAATCCTGCCGACTTTTGAGTATCTGGATGTTTTATCGGTTGGACTTTCTCCTGAAGTTTTAGAAAAGTGTTACAAGTTTCCAGATTCGGCTTCCGGTCGAGTCCTGGTGCTTAGACCTGATGCCACCGCACAGATTGCTAGGATGGTGGCCATGGGTCTCGGTGGGAATGCGTTCCCGTTGCGATTTTCATATCGGACCACGGTATTTCGGTATGAACCTGAACATCGTGGACGGGATCGAGAAGTTTTTCAAGTTGGCTTTGAGCTGATGGGCCAAGATTCTCCTGAGGGAGATGCAGAAATGGTGACTCTCTTGGTTCAGGTCTTAGATCAGGTCGGCTTGTCGAGTTGTAAGATTTCTTTGGGACATGTGGGATTTTTAGCTGGCTTGCTTTCCCGTTCCGGTCTTTCTACTGGTGGACGGAGACAGGCGGAAATTGCCGTCGCTCGTAAGGACCTTCCCCTCTTAGAGGATATCTTGGAGAAGGAACGTGTCCCCCGTTCACTTGTCAAGGCTATTCTCGAAGTTCCAGGTCGCTGTGGTACTTTGGACGTTCTGAAGTGGGGAAGGCGCGTGGCTGGAAAGGTTCCTGCGCTTTTGACTCCTCTCGTTCGTTTAGAGCAAGTCTATGAAGTTCTCAAATCCAAGGGGATTCATGAATCCGTGGTCTTGGATCTGGGCGAATTTCGTGGCTTTGACTATTATGATGGGGTGGTGTTTGACGTTTTTACCGAATCCCTGGGAAGCGAATTAGGGGGAGGCGGACGCTACAATCATTTAATTGGTCGGTTTGGGCGTGACACTCCCGCGATTGGTTTTGGACTCGATCTGGACCGGGTGTTTTCTGCCCTAGATCGTCAAGGGGTTACCCCACAAAACGGATCTGAGCCCGTGGTTCTACTTGCTCCTTCTCAGTTAACGGGGGCGTCTTTTTCGCTTGCCCAATCACTTCGACAAGCAGGGGTGTGTGTCGTGGAGCGGCGGCTAGAGCGCGGCGTGAAGCAGTCCATGCGACAATTCATGCGGAAGCCATCCCTGTCAGCAGGATCTCGTATCGTGTTTCTTGATGAGGTCATAGGCCAAGCTCCCGCTATTTCCTTGCTGACTTTTGGCCGATCGTCGAAGGTCCCTCGAGCTCAACGTCTGACTCTTCCACAATTAATTCAAGAACTTCAGAATTCAACCTATGGCGATTTCTGAACTGACAGGGATTCGGGTTCCACCACAAAATCTTGAGGCGGAACAATCGGTTTTGGGGGCGGTGCTGCTCGACAATACGGCCTTGAACAGGGCCATGGAAATCCTCACTGAAGAAGATTTTTACCGAACTGCGAATCGACTCGTGTTCCGCGGAATGCTTGCGCTGTCTGAACGGAATCAACCCGTTGATCAAATTACACTCACTGAATATTTTCGGGGAACGGGAGAGCTGGAACAGGTCGGCGGGGCAGCCTATATTGCGGAATTAGTTCAGGTCGTGCCCAGTGCGGCCAATATCCGATTTCACAGCAAAATAGTCCGTGATAAGTCGCTTCTGCGGGGATTGGTTCGGACAGCGACTGATGTGGTAATGCGAGGATACGAAGGGACGACGCAGACGGATGAGCTTTTGGAATTTGCCGAACGTGAAATTTTTCGGTTGGCTCAGGGCCATTTGGGTGCAACCTTTTCTCCGGTGAGTAGCATTATTAAGGATAGCGTTGAGATTGTTGATCGATTATATAGTAGGAAAGAACGTATTACTGGCGTACCGACCGGCTTCCACGATTTAGACCATTTATTAGCCGGCCTTCAGTCTTCGGATTTAATAATTGTGGCTGGAAGGCCGAGTATGGGAAAGACGAGTTTAGCCCTTGGCATGGTTGAGTATGCTGCGTTGCGGGGGAATGCCGTCGTAGGTATTTTCAGTTTGGAAATGTCCAAAGCTCAGTTGGTCTTGCGTATGTTAAGCTCGCAAGCTTTATTGGATTCTCATTCCTTAAGAACCGGGCATTTAACCAAGCATGATTGGGTCGCATTAACCGAGGCGGCCAGCCGGTTGGAGCAAGCCAAAATATTTATCGATGATTCCGGGAATCTGAGTGTTCAACAGATGCGGGGGAAAGCCAGACGATTAAAGGCTGAACATGGTTTGGACCTTTTGGTGGTCGATTATCTTCAGTTAATGGAGGGGCGACGGGATTCTGAGTCAAGACAACAAGAAATTTCTGATATCTCACGATCTTTGAAAGGGTTAGCCAAAGAGTTAGAAGTGCCGGTTGTGGCACTTTCTCAGTTGAGCCGAGCGGTGGAAAATCGCAAACCCCCCATTCCGGTTTTAGCTGATCTTCGAGAATCGGGAGCTATTGAACAGGATGCCGATGTGGTCATGTTTATCTACCGTGAAGAAGTGTATGAACCTGAAACGGAAGAGAAAGGGATTGCCAAAATTTTAGTCAGAAAACATCGGAATGGTCCCATTGGGGAAGTGTCTCTGCAATTTCACGATAATTATGCCAAGTTTAACAATTTAGAAACGAGGCTTGGTATAGTATAAATCATATATTGACATCTCCATTGCTCTGAATAGTTTGGACAGAGAACCCTTTCTATGAGAAATTGTCCTCAGATGTGATTTGTAAAAAGGTCTGCTCCTTCGCATGGAATTAAAAAAAATCCCAACCCTATTTCTCGGAATTCCTCTGTTCGTGATTTCCTGTGGGACTGCTCCCCAGTCCATGACGACGGGGATTGCCCCTGCCCCTCCTGCCAAGATTCAAGAGGTCATTCACCCCCAAGCCTACTACCATTTCCTTCAAGGGTATCTAGCCGAAATCAATAGCGACGGCATAACCGCCCTTAAGGAATATCAATTGGGTCTTAATTTTGATCCGAATTCGGCGTTTTTGATGTTTCGTATTGCCAAGATCCAATTTTCAGCGGGGCATATGGATGAGGCTCTTGGAATGGCCCGGAAAGTTTCTGCTAGCCAGTTGGCCCATGGGTCTTCTCTTTTAGATTTGGCCAAAATTTTTATGGGAGCAGGCGAAGCTCAGTCAGCTCTCCATGTGCTGGATGAAGGGGGCCAACGATTTCCTGAAGATGAGTCCCTAATGTTGGCCAAGGGCAATCTGTTGTTGAATCTCAAGGAATACACCCAGGCTAGGCAAGTTTTTGAGGGTTGGTTGCAGGCGCATCCCCGGTCTGCCGAGTCCTCATATTATCTGGGGCTTATCGCTCAGGAAACTAAAAAACCTCGAGAGGCTGCTGCGTATTACCAACAGGCCATTGCCGCCAATACAGCCTTTGAACGGGCTTATCTTAAACTGATAGCCCTATGGGAAGATGAGAACGAACCTCAACAAGCCATTGCCCTGCTGGAAACGTATCTGAAAGAGGTCAATCCCCACAATAGAGAGTTTCGATTGCGCCTCGTTCGTTTGTATGTTCTGGAACACCAATCTGAAAAAGGCCTTGCCCATTTAGATCATTTGTTGGACGAGCGTCCCGATGATCTGCATGCGCATGTCCGAAAGGCTCAAATTTATGGAGATATGAAAAATTTCCCTGCAGCTATCCAAGAATTAAACGATGTATTGGAAGCTCGGCCAAATGAACTACGGGTACGTGATTTTTTGGGTCTGCTTTATGAAGAAATGAAAGACTATGATCGCGCTATTGCCACCTATCAAGCCAATCTAGCTATTGATCCCACTTTTTTTGATAGTGTTCTTCACCTGGGATTTGTTTCTTACCGGTTAAAACGGAATAACGAGGCCATTTCCTATTTGGAAAAAGCCATTAAACTGAACCCTAAACGGACAGAGTCCTATCTATTGTTTGGGCTCACCTATTTTCAGATGGAAGATTATCAAAGTGCCAAAACCAAGCTAGAGGAAGGTATTCTCCAGGATCCAGCCAATGCCGAACTGCATTTTAATTTAGGAACAGTCTTGGATAAATTGAATCAATTTGATGAGGCGGTCCGTGAGATGCAACAGACTCTTGAGCTGGACCCTGAACATGCAGATGCCTTGAATTACCTTGGTTATAGTTATGCTGACCGTGGGATCAAATTCGAAGAGGCGCTGGATTTGACTAGGCGGGCAGTAGCCTTGAAGCCCCACAATGGATACTATGTCGATAGTTTGGCCTGGGCCTTATATAAGCTTGGCCGAGTGGATGAAGCATTAGAGGCTATTCAGCGGGCAGCCTCTCTTGTGTCCGATGATCCCGTGATCTATGAGCACTTGGGTGAAATATTTCTTTCTCGAGAAGAGCGTGACAAAGCTCGGGATGCCTGGCTGCATTCTCTTCAGCTTGATTCAACGAATGAATCCCTCAAAAAACGGTTTCGAGAAATGGGATTCGGAGAGCCTATCCCCACAATATCCCATCAATCATCGACTCTTGTTCCCTAAGTGCTTCCTTTGGGGGAGTCAGTGTCAGAAATTCCCTCCTAATCGGTTTCCCTTCAGTTGATTGTTTTCTTAAGTTTTGGTTTTGTCTGGCGATGAAGGGATGAGCCAAGATTGAGTGTTTTCGCCGAAGCCTCGGTTTTCTGTCGAGTTTTAGGCGGAGAGGTAGTGTCGGTTATAAAGAGTTCTGCTTAGTTCTTGGATATCTCAGAAATTACTTGATTTTGGGTGAAGGGTGGGGATGAGAGGCAAGTATTCCCCTCTGGTCTCTTTGTTAATGCCCATGTATGATGATCTGATGGTTCTAAGGGAACAATTGAATAGCTCGGCTCAATAAGGGAGGAGTTTATATTATGATAAAAGTTGACCATGCTTATCAAAAAGGGTTTAGTTTGACAGAGCTGATGATCGTAGTGGCGATTATTGGGATATTAGCCACGATTGCAATTCCCAATTTTCTTCGATATCAGGCTCGTGCGAAACAAACTGAAGCCAAAAGTAATTTGGTAGCCATCCATACGGGAGAAATCGCATATTTTGCCGAAAATAATGGGTATCTTGACGATTTTAATGCTATTGGGTTTGCCGTGAGCGGGGCTTCTCAGCGCTATTACTATGAATTAGGAAATGCCAATAGTGGTACATTGCCCGCGGGTTGTACGGCTTCTACTCTGGATACGGTAAGTGCTACGGGATTTATCGCCGTAGCCATTGGAAATATAGATGGGGATGCAACATGCGATGTATGGACGATTAATGAGCAAAAGGTTCTGACCAATGTAGTGAATGATGTATCCTCCTAACTTTTTAGATTTTTTCCATCTTGTCATTTGCGGCGATAAAATAGGAGTTCCATTTTAGTTCAAGGATACATGGTGTTTTCCCGAAATAGATTTCATATACAGACACGACAGCAAGAGGAGGCATTTTGTGGAGATTCTGGACAAAATTAAAAGTCGATCAGCCAAAATTGGAGTGGTCGGGCTTGGTTATGTGGGATTGCCGTTAGCGGTGCTTAATGCCAAAACCGGGTTTCCTGTGATCGGTTTCGATGAAGTGGCCGGAAAAGTTGAACGGGTTAATAAGGGAGACAACTATATTTCGGATGTAGTCGATGCCGAATTACGACAGGTGGTGGAGGAAAAGAGATTTCGGGCGACCACTGATTTTTCGGATCTCCATCAATGCGATATTGTTTTAATTTGTGTGCCCACTCCTTTGACGCGGAATAAAGAGCCTGATATTTCTGCCATTGTCAGTGTCTTGGGCCATTTGACCAAATATGCCCATCCCAATATGTTAGTGGTGTTGGAAAGTACGACTTATCCTGGAACAACCGAAGAGGTCATTATGCCCGCTCTGGTTGCCAAGGGGTTAACGGTTGGGAAAGATCTTTTTATCGCCTTTTCTCCGGAGCGGGTCGATCCGGGAAATAAAAATTTTAAAACTCATAATACCTTTAAGCTTGTAGGGGGAGTCACAGCCTCTTGCCGAGAGGTGGCCAAAGCCTTTTATGAGCAGTCGATTGTGAAAATATTTCCATTAAGTTCACCACGCGTGGCGGAAATGGCCAAAGTATTTGAAAATGTCTTCCGTTCGGTAAATATCGCGTTAGTCAATGAGTTGACCATGCTGTGCGATCGCATGAATATCAATGTCTATGAAGTGATTGATGCGGCTGCTACCAAAAACTTTGGATTTATGCCTTTTTATCCTGGTCCAGGAGTAGGTGGGCATTGTATTCCTTTAGATCCCTATTATCTGTCCTGGAAATCCAAAGAATATGATATCCATACTCGCTTTATTGAGTTGGCCGGAGAAATCAATGAAAATATGCCGTATTTTGTAATGAGTAAACTGCAGCGGATTCTCAATCAGCGAGGACAATGCTTGAAAGGTGCAAACATTGTTGTCTTAGGTGTTACATATAAAGCAGACATTGAAGATCCACGAGAGTCTCCGGCTACTAAGGTTATGGAGTTATTGCAGAAGGAAGGCGCTTGCCTAAAATACGTTGATCCCTATACGCCAAACTTGAATTTGGAAGGTCATAGCTATTCGGCTCAACCCTTACATGCGGAACTATTACGAGAATGTGCTTGTGCCCTGATTTTGACGGCCCATTCGGCTTTTGATTATGAGCTTATTTGTGGGCATGCGCCTGTGGTCTTTGATACAAGAAACGGAACCCGCCATGTTCAGCACAATCGAGACAAGATTGTGCTTCTTTCAACCTAACGAAAAAATTGTGACCCGTTGCATGTCTTGACACTGGTCTGGTTGTTCGGTATAAACCCTAGGTTATACTGAATATATCAGGCCATGCCATTTTTCTATGGTTGGTATCACATCCTTCCCCATGAAAGAAAATAGTTATTAGTTGCGATCTTCAATGGGCGCAATTCCAAATCATCATATGAAATTACTAAAAAAATGGCTTAATCGGCTTTCAGGAGGGTTCTTTGAAAGTCAGTCGATGTCTTTTCGTCTTGAAAAAACCAAGGCAGCTCCTCCTTCTCTTAAGTTAGTTTCACGAAATTTGTCTCCTGCTCTTCCGGTAGACGCCGTTCCTTTGAACCGTACAGCCCACCATGGGTTAATGGAATTATTGGAGTTTGCTTTGAAAAAGGGGGAGAAGGGCCTTTTGGCGCGTCAAGATCAGAAAGAAGGGTATTGGGTCGAAGAATTAGAAGCAGACACTACTCTGACCTCTGAGTATATCATGCTACGTCGTTTTTTGGATCTGGTGGATCTTGATCGTGAACGTAAAGCGGCTCGGTATCTTATTGATACACAGTTACCTGATGGGGGATGGCCAATTTTTTTAGGTGGCCCAACGGATATTAGTGCTAGCGTCAAGGCATATTTTGCCTTGAAATTATGTGGTGTGTCCCCGCATGAACCTTTTATGGTGAAGGCGAAAGATATCATTCATCAAAAGGGTGGAGTGGCTCAAGCTAATGTGTTTACAAAAATCACCTTAGCCCTCTTTGGTCAGTATGACTGGCGGGGTATTCCCTGTATGCCACCGGAGATTTTCCTAGCTCCCCATTGGTTCTATTTTAATTTGTATGCGGTCTCATATTGGTCAAGGGCTGTGATTGTTCCCCTACTGATTATTTTTGCTCACCGCCCGCTCTGTACGGTTCATCAAGAACACGGCATTTCGGAATTATTTGTTGAGCCATTCGATACTATTGATTACTCGCAAATTCCTCCCCTACATCGAGACTCCAGCTTTTTCAGTTGGCGCAATTTCTTTGTGTGGGTAGATAGTCTTCTCAGGCTATACGAGTCCTATCCTATTCAATCCCTCCGAAAGATGGCCTTGAAGAAAGCCCAGAAATGGATGGTGGCTCGCATGGATGGGGAAGGAGGTTTAGGGGCGATTTATCCCGCTATGGCCAATTCTATCTTTGCACTTCGTGCATTAGGATATGCGACGGATCATCCTTTGTTGCAAAAAGCTTTAAAGGAAATTGAGGCCCTAGAAGTTTGCTCCCCGCCCTCTGGATCTTCAACTGCGGGGACTTTGCATTTGCAGCCTTGTCATTCACCGGTCTGGGATACAGCATTAACCATGAACGCACTTGTTGAGCGAGGAATTCCTTTGGATCACCCAGCTCTCAAAATTGCAGATTCTTGGTTGCGGACCAAGCAGTGTCGAAAAAAAGGTGATTGGATTGTTTCATCTCCTCAGGCTCAGTCAGGGGGGTGGGCATTCCAATTTGAAAATGAATGGTACCCAGATGTGGACGATACGGCTGCCGTCATTATGGCAATGGCCAAGGTTTCTTCACGCGAGATTGCCGATCATGATGAAGACATTCGCACCGGGTTTGAATGGGCTTTGGCCATGCAAAGCTCCGACGGGGGGTGGGGGGCTTATGATAAAGATAATAACCGGCTTATTTTTAATAAAATTCCCTTCGCAGATCATCAGGCATTGCTAGATCCTAGTACCGCGGACTTAACCGGTCGTTGTCTGGAGATGTTGGGGACTCTCGGTTACGATCAATCCCATTCTGCGGTAGCTCCGGCATTAGAGTTTTTGCAAAAAGAGCAAGAACCCAACGGCAGTTGGTATGGTCGGTGGGGGGTAAATTATATCTATGGAACTTGGAGTGTGTTGGCTGGCCTGCGAGCCATTGGTTTGGATATGAACGTTCCTTGGATACAAAAATCGGTAACCTGGCTGGAGTCTGTGCAAAATCAGGACGGGGGATGGGGAGAATCCTGTGATACCTATGCAGATAAAGAGTTGGCTGGACATGGGGAAAGTACTGCCTCACAAACTGCCTGGGCTTTGATGGCCTTGCTTCAAGCTGGGGCTTCGGATTCCTTGAGTGTTGTGCGAGGAGTCAATTGGCTGATTCGCCATCAACGGGAAGATGGCGCTTGGGATGAGCCGTACCACACAGGGACAGGTTTTCCTCGAGTGTTCTATCTTCGATATCATGGGTATTTCAAATATTTTCCGGTATGGGCTTTAGGGATGTATCGGAACGTCAAAGTGAATGGCGAGGCGCGGAGTGATCAATTGCGAAAAATTGCTCAGGCGGCTCGAGGGAAAAATCAAAAAAATCCACCAGCATCCATTCTTTTTTCTTAAGGATTTCCTAGGGGATAGAAGGAGTCTGATCTGCCCCGAATTTCAATCCTAACTGCTACAGCGTTTGAATTCAGATCCATTAGCCGTGTACTTCCAGGTCGGCCTCGTCGGGTCTGGCACAGTGGCCACTCTTGTCTCATGAGTCAGCAATTGTCAGATGTGGTCCTGCTCATGCAAACAGGGATAGGACCTCAAAAGGCCCATTCCATGGCGCAGCGCCTTCTCCAAGGCGGAAACTGGGATCTTGTCATTTCAACCGGATTCGCCGGGGCCCTGCAAGATTTACCCATTGGGACATTGGTCTTTGGGGAGGAGGTATTGGATGATCCATTTGCCATCCATCCTGGGGTGCCAATCTTGTGTGATACTCAATGGTTGGGGAAATTAGCCAAAATAAGTCATGCTCGCATTCCTTTTACAATGGGCCGATTTGTAGCCGTTCCCTGTGTGTTGACTCGATCCGAGGAAAAGCGAGAGATGGGATCGGCCACTGGTGCCCTTGCGGTGGATATGGAGAGTGGGGCTATTGGACGGGCAGCCCGGAAAGTTGGGGTTTCTTTTGCAATCATTCGAGCGATTTCAGATGGAATAGAGGAAGATCTTCCTCTAGATTTCAATATATTTCATGGACCGGTTGGATGGATGAGGGGCTTGTGGGGATTTCTCAGATCTCCTCATGTCTGGCGGGGAATGTTTCGGCTCTATCGACAATCTCGTGAGGCAAGTGCCCAATTGACCAAATTTTTCGAATTGTTCTTTGCTGAGGTTTGGCCTCCACCCTCCTATTGGAATATGGCCCGTTCAAATTTCTAATTTATGTCCTTAATCAACTATTTGGGCGCCAGTGCGATCGCAGTTATTGAAGAGATGGGCACAATGGCCCTCTTCCTTCTCCGCACGTTTGGGTGGTTATTTCGGCCACCTGTCCGTATATTCCAAATCATCAAACAAATGCATTTTGTGGGGTTTAAGTCCACCTTTGTGGTGATTCTCACCGCTGCGTTTACTGGGATGGTTCTGGCTCTTCAAGGGTATTATTCTTTGAGGAAATTTGGGTCAGAGGCCCTTTTGGGATCAGCGGTGGCTTTGAGCATGATCAGGGAATTAGGGCCAGTTTTAGCCTCTTTAATGGTTACAGCTCGCGCGGGTTCCGCCATGACCGCAGAAATTGGAATCATGCGTATTACTGAGCAAATCGATGCGTTAGAAACTATGGCGATTAACCCCTTGCAGTATCTGATTACACCAAAAATTGTGGCTTCACTGTTATGTGTCCCGTTGTTGGTTGCCATTTTTGATGTGGTAGGCATAGGGGGAGGATATCTTGTTGGGGTGAAATTATTAGGAGTAAGCGGCGGGTCATACTGGAGTTCTATTGAGTCTGCGGTAGAATGGAAAGATGTGTATGGTGGAATTCTCAAGTCTATTAGCTTTGGGCTGATCGTCAGTTGGGTCTGTTGCTATAAGGGATTTTATACCAAAATGAGTGCTGAGGGATTAGGTAAAGCCACGACCCAATCTGTCGTCCTGGCAGCGGTGTTGATTTTGGTTTGGGACTATTTTTTAACGTCAATTTTGTTGTAACCATTTTCACGGTGACAAGTCTTCCCTTCATTATTCAGCTCCAAGGGGTTGAAAAGACGCTTGGTGGCCAACATGTCCTGAGAGGAGTAGATCTGGATATTCCTCGGGGAAAAATTACCACCATCATTGGGCCGAGTGGTGAGGGCAAGAGTGTGATGCTCAAGCATATGATTGGGTTATTGCGTCCTGATCAAGGGAAGGTAATGGTGGATGGAGTAAATCTCGGGCAATTAAACGAACGGGACCTCAATGAGACCAGAAAAAAATTTGCCATGCTGTTTCAATCCGCCGCATTGTTTGATTCAATGAATGTATTCGAAAACGTGGCGTTTCCTCTCAAGGAAAAACAGTTAGTCTCGGAAAGTGAAATTCGTCGGTTGGTGCCGGAAATGTTGGAGCGGGTGGGGCTAGGGCCGATGGGGCATAAATTTCCAGCTGAGTTGAGCGGCGGGATGAAGAAACGGGTCGGATTGGCGCGAGCGTTGATCATGGGACCGGAAATAATTTTGTTCGATGAACCTACGACGGGCCTTGATCCGTTGATGGCGCATGCTATTCACAATTTGATTTTGTCCATGCATAAAACGTTTGGATTTACGGGAATTATGGTCAGTCACGAAATCCCGGAGATTTTTCCTATTAGCGATTGGGTTGCGATGTTAAAGGGTGGCAAGATTATTGCCATGAATTCGTCAAGTGAATTTCAACGATCAACGGACCCGAGGGTTCGGGAGTTTATCTCAGTGAATCAGGGGATGTCTCTTGCTCCTGCTTAGGCAGAGCCAGGAGAAGGTCGAGCTCGTTGATGGTAGGACAGGGGCTGACGGTAATAACCTGTAAGAGGTCAATTAGGTTAAATATGGAACGTGGGAAATTAGAGTTTGTCGTTGGTTTGTTTGTGCTAGTTGGGATTGTATGTTTGGGATACTTAGCTGTTAAATTAGGCAAGTTGGAGTTAGTCGGAGGCGATTATTATGCCTTGCATGCAGATTTTTCTTCTACGTCAGGACTCAAAACAGGGGCTCCAGTGGAGATTGCGGGGGTGGAAGTGGGGCGCGTCAAAGATATCAGTCTGAAAGAAGACCGGGCGATGGTTGTATTAGCAATCAATGACGGTATCCCTGTTTATGATGACGCGATTGCTTCCATCAAGACTCGAGGGATCATTGGAGAGAAGTTCATGGAATTGTCCCCGGGTGGAGCGGGAGAAAAATTAGGGCCCGAGGGGACAATTATGGATACGGAGTCTGGGATTGACTTGGAACAAGTCATCAGTCAATTTATTCACGGCAATGTCCAGTAAACCTGATGCAATCTGTTGATGAATGACAAAGGGGCAACGCGATGAATAGTGATCGTATCGGGACGAAAAAAATTGAAAGTCACTTCAGTCGTACTTTGAAGGTTTTGGGGGGGCAATGGGGGGGCATGATCTGTTCTCTCGTGTTTCTTATTCATATGGTGGGAGGAATCGGGCAGGCAGAAATGACTCCAACCAATGCCGTTAAAGACACGATTGATCGAGTGTTAGCGGTATTGGGCGATAAGATTTTGAAGGTGCCTGAAAAACAGGAAGAACGTCGGGCCAAGCTTGAAGAAATTATTGGAGGGCGTTTTGATTATGAGGAAATGGCTAAGCGAACACTTCCTACGCAATGGAAAACCTTGAGTGCAGATCAACAAAAAGACTTTGTGGAATTGTTTCAGCAATTCTTAGCTAATTCGTATGCTGGGAATGTCGATGGCTATTCCGGTGAACAGGTGGAATATGGGAAAGAACGCCAAAAAGGGGATTTTGCGGAAGTTCAAACAAAAGTCGTTTCTCCCAAGGTCCAAATTCCTCTCGACTATCGGCTTCTCAAGAAAAATGGGGAATGGCGGGTGTATGATGTGGTGATTGATGGCGTGAGTCTGATGAAAAATTACCGGGGACAATTTGCGCGCATTATTGATTCTGCCTCTTTTGATGCCCTCCTGGAAAAACTTCGGGCCAAGACCGATCTCGGATCCCCGTCCTAAGGAAGCGACTTTGTGAATCGTGTCCATTTGGCCTGGCCGAGGGCCATGGTCTGTTTGGCGATGATCGTCAATTGCCTTCCTGTATCTGCGTTGGCGAATACCTCCTATTTTGTCGTTCCTGCCATTTCCACTTCCAAGAATGATGGGCGTGATCTTGGGCTCATCGTGCCGTTTTTGAATTCAGACGAAGAAGGCAATCTCCGCTCTATTTTTGCTCCCATGATCATTCACAATTCTTTCTTGGGAGTGCGGGGCACTTTGAATTATTTTCATTATTGGTCAGGTGGAAGCCAAATGGAGCTGGTAGGATCCTATACCGAGGAGATTGAGCGAAAAATAAAATTTCGCTATCAAGATCCCGGTTTTATTCAGGGGCTGTTTTTTGTGGATATTGGAGCGCAGTTTTTTAAAAATGCCACCAAACGATTTTTTGGTATCGGACAAATTACGCCGAAAGGAAACGAGTCCAATTACACCGGACGGGAAATTAATGTTCATTGGAACTTTGGGGTTCATATTAATGATGTGACCCGTTTATCGATCAATCAACGATTTCGGCGAGTGAGAATCCAGCCGGGGGGGGTCGATACGGAGCCCTATTCGAAAGACCAGTTTTCAACGATATCCGGAATGGATGGAGCCACGATACTGGCCCACCGCTTAGTATTTCAGTATGATTCACGAGATAATTGGAGTACGCCTACGGCCGGAATGCGGTTTGAAGCCTTTGGCGAATTTGCTCAGAACTTTGATCGTCAACCCGGGGAAGATTTAGCGTTTTTTCGGTATGGCGTTGATGTGCGGCAAATTTTCCCAAGTCCATCCAAGCGGTATGTGTTTATCGCCAGAGCCAATATCCAGCTGAGTTTTGGTGATGGGATACCCTTTTTCGAACAAAGTTCGCTCGGAGGAGAGGACAACCTCCGAGGGTTTGGACGGGATCGATATATCGATAAGCATGTCGTGTCTTTTAGTGCGGAGGAACGAATCCATTTATTCGCATTGAAAATGTTCAATGTCAACATTGAATGTGAAATGACTCCATTTATTGATATGGGACGGACGTATCAGGATTTCCAATTTCGTCAATTCAACGAATGGGAATTTACCCCTGGGGTAGGCTTTCGGGGTATGGTGCGCCCCAATGTGGTGGGGCGAGTGGATTGGGCTTATAGTAAGGAGGGTGGGGCTGTCTTCGCAGGGTTGAATTATCCCTTTTGATTGTGTTGCGTCATATAATCCCCAATCCCTAACTCTGGTATCCAAATGAGATGGAACGTTGCCTTGAAAAATGTTCTGAATGTGTTATTGGTGGTTTTGACCCTGGCCTGGGGTCTGCCGTCCATCCTCCTGGGTTACGAGCGGGAAAGTGTCACGGGGCAGGAGGAGCTGCAGGCTGAACTCAGAGTTCTTTTGGAGCAAGGAATGGAGAACTCGGAGAATGTCCCTGCGCTTCTCAAATTGGCTGCGGTTTACTTGGATCTGGGGTATGGCGTGTATGTGGACCCTGCAGAAAAAAAGGCTTCTTTTAATGAGGGCGCCCGTATGGCAAAGAAGGCCTTATTGATTCATGAGGACTCTGCCGAGGCACACTTTCTCTATGCTGCCAATTTGGGTAGTGCGGCCGAATTAGAAGGGTTAGTCTCTTCAGCACTCATCATTCAGGAATTAAAGCGTCATGTTCATCGGGCGCTGGAACTTGATGAGACGTATGCACCAGCCCATCATATGCTTGGTCGACTGTACGAAGAATTACCTTGGTTATTGGGGGGTAATCAGGCTGCGGCTGGAGAGCACTTGGAGAAAGCCGTCACGCTAAATCCCTTGTATGCTCCAGGCCGGTTGGATTGGGCCAAATGGCTAGTCAAGCAGGGGCACATAGAGGAGGCGCGTCGGGAATTGAATGTGGTAATAGAGCAGCCTCCGTTGGAAAAAAAATGGATTTGGGAGCAAAAGCATCGGCCGGAGGCTATGTTGCTCCTCCGTCAGATTTCGCTGGAAACAAAATCTGTTTCTTCCTCACCCTGATGCCTGACCGAGAGGTGTGCCAGACCACTGCTTGACACCCTTTTCCTGCTATGGGAAACTTTCCCCTAGTTATTTAATCATACCATTCGTGTATCCGTAATAACTGTCTCCCAAACACTATTGTCAATTGGGTCGAGAAAGGGTTTGCCATGTCCTTGCTGAAAAGGATTGAAAGTCCAGCTGATTTAAAAAAACTCTCTCCTGAGCAATTCCCGGAGCTGTGTCAGGAAATTCGAGAAATCATTATAGAAGTCATTTCCCATGTGGGAGGTCACTTGGCATCAAATTTAGGGGTGGTGGAGTTGACGGTGGCTCTCCATTATTTACTGAATACCCCGGAAGATAAAATAATTTGGGATACCAGCAATCAAGCTTATACCCACAAATTATTAACAGGGAGGCGTGAACAATTTCATACGGTGAGGCAGTTTGGCGGGCTTAGTGGGTTCTGTAAGCGTGAAGAAAGCCCATACGATACCTTTAATGCTGGCCATGCAGGAACCGGGGTGTCCGCAGCGGTTGGTTTTGTGGAGGCCCGTGAGCAATTAAAGAAGGCCAATAAGGTCGTTTGCATGGTCGGAGATGGCGCCTTAACGGCAGGGATGACCTTAGAAGGGCTGCAACATGCGGGAGATATGGGGAAGGATCTTGTGGTTATCTTAAATGATAATCAAATGTCCATTTCAAAAAATGTTGGCGCTATTTCCGCCTATTTGAATCGGACCTTTACGGGGGAGTTTTATACCCGCTTGAAAGAAGAAACCTCTCAACTTCTCGGAACGATTCCCCAAATTGGAGAGCCAGTAAAGAGAATGGCCATTCGCGCGGAGGAGTTGGCCAAAGGATTTTTGCTGCCCGGTCTATTATTTGAGGAATTGGGATTCCGATATGTTGGTCCAATCGACGGGCATAATTTTGAACATTTATTGCCAACCTTGGATAATGTCCTGAAGCTCAAGGGGCCGACCTTGCTCCATGTGATTACCAAAAAGGGCTTAGGGTTTGAGCCGGCTATGAAAAATCCGGTGTGGTTTCATGCGTGTTCCCCTTTTGATGGCAAAACGGGCGAGCCTCTCAAAAGGCCAGGGAATCCCTCCTGGAGCTCGTTGGCTGTGAAGGCTTTGGTTCGCCAAGCCAAAAAAGACTCCCGAATTGTGGCGATAACGGCAGCCATGTGTGAAGGGACGGAACTGAATTTGTTTCAAAGAGAGTTCCCTGATCGATTGATCGATGTGGGCATCGCTGAACAACATGCAGTGACCTATGCCGCTGGCTTGGCCGCAGAAGGTATGCGTCCGGTCATTGCCATGTATTCCACCTTTTTGCAGAGGGCCTACGATCAAGTATTGCATGATGTGGCCACACAGAATCTCCCGGTTGCGTTTTTTATCGATCGAGGGGGATTAGTGGCGGAGGATGGGACAACTCATCATGGAGCGTTTGATTTCGCATTTCTTCGTCATATACCAAATATGACCATAATGGCACCGAAAGATGAAAATGAACTCCAGCACATGGTGCAAACATGTTTGACCCATGACGGTCCGATTTCCGTTCGATATCCACGTGGGCGGAGCTTAGGGATCCCCCTTGATGCAGAGCCTCATGTCTTACCCATTGGTCAAGGGGAATTACTGTTGGATGGGCAGGACATCGGAATTGTGGCCATTGGGGTCATGGTTTCAGAAGCCATGGAAGCGGCCAGACGGTTAAAAGAGGATGGGATGTCGGTAGCGGTTGTGAACGCTCGATTTGTGAAGCCATTGGATGAAGCTCTTATTCGGGATGTGGCCAAAAAGGTCAAATGCCTGCTGACCATAGAGGAAGGGTGTCGAACGGGAGGCTTTGGTTCCGCCGTGCTTGAACTCTTATCCGAGGAAGAGCATTGGGCGCTTCCGACGAAAGTTTTAGGTTTGCCGGATTGGTATATTGAACAAGGTCCCCAAGATCTTTTACGTCAAAAATATGGTCTCACGGCAGATGGGATCTATGAGCAAGCTAAGGCCTTGTATGATCGGGTCACTATTCAGGCGGCCATAAGGTAATTGTCACGGTGCATATTCGACGTCGACCAACAAAGCAGATTCAAGTCGGGCCCGTCAAAATTGGAGGAAATGCACCTATTTCCGTCCAGTCCATGACTATCCCCCATCCGAGAGATGTGGCGGCTACCCTTGAGCAGGTGCACCGATTGGAAAAAGCGGGATGTGAGCTGATTCGGGTGGCTGTGCCGGATATGGAGGCGGCAGATGCCCTTCCAAAAATCAAGTCACAGATGACCGTTCCGTTAATTGCCGATATTCATTTTGATCATCGGCTGGCCTTAAAAGCCGCAAAAGTGGTGGATTGTGTTCGCATTAATCCAGGCAACATTGGACCGTGGTGGAAGACGGAAGAAGTCATCAAGGCGGTGAATGACCATGGTATTCCTCTGAGAGTCGGAGTGAATGGAGGATCATTGGAAAAACCGCTCCTGGAAAAGTATGGGTATCCTACGGCAGAGGCCTTGGCGGAGTCAGCCCTCAATGCGGTTCATGCACTTGAAGACGTCGGCTTTACCAACATGAAGGTGTCATTGAAAGCCTCTGATGTGCACATGGCCATTGATGCGTATTGGCTGTTTGCCCAACAATGTTCCTATCCTTTGCATATTGGGATCACTGAGGCGGGAACAGCGATGACTGGAGCAGTGAAGTCTGCCCTGGGGCTTGGTTGGTTATTGACGCAGGGTATCGGTGACACGCTTCGAGTCTCTCTGGCGGCGGATCCTGTCGAAGAAGTGAAGGTGGGGTTTGAAATATTGAAATCATTGGAGTTGCGTCACCGAGGGGTGAATGTGATTGCCTGTCCGACGTGTGGGCGTGTGGAAATAGATGTGGTAAAAATGGCCAATGAACTAGAGAATCGCTTGGGTCATATTACTACTCCGATTACGGTCTCGGTTTTGGGCTGTGTGGTGAATGGTATTGGTGAAGGCAAAGAAGCCGATATTGGTATTGCGGGGGGGCAGGGAGTGGGGATCCTGTTTAAGAAGGGAAAATTACATAAGCGAGTTCCCGAATCCGAACTGCTAGACACTCTCATACAGGAAGTGGAGCTCATGGCCCAGGAACAAGACTCAAGCGGGGGAGGGAATACTGCTCCGCATACCCTGCATCAGATGGCAGAAAAATCATCGCCTCCGTATTTGTTGTCTGAAAGTGCATCCCGCCGAGAAATTCCTGTTTTACCTGCGAAGTGACATCGTTGGTGAAGCGGAGCATTCTTCTTGTTTCCTTTTCTCTCTTGTACATGAGAAAAGGGACTCCTTATAATGACAGCCGATAGGCGCCGTACCCAAGTGGCTAAGGGAGCAGTCTGCAAAACTGCGATTCAGCGGTTCGAACCCGCTCGGCGCCTCCATTATTAGGATTTGAGTTTTGGCTTCCTGAAAAAGAAAGAGGAATCATCGAATATGGCTGTTCCTGTTTCACAGATGTTTACCGTAGCCCGCTATGTATTAACGCAGCATCTTCGTGGGGTCAATCGGTATCCCCTTGTATTTATGTTAGAACCGTTATTTCGGTGTAATTTAGAATGCGCGGGGTGTGGAAAAATCCAATACCCGGATCATATTTTGAACAGGCGACTGACTCCCGAGCAATGTTGGCAGGCGGCAGAAGAGTGCGGGGCGCCTATTGTGAGTATTCCCGGGGGAGAACCTCTCATCCACCCTGAAATGCCGGCAATCATTGAAGGATTGGTCAAGCAAAAAAAATATGTGTATCTCTGTACAAACGCCATTTTATTGGAACGAAAATTAGCTGACTATACCCCTTCAAAATACCTTACGTTTAGTGTCCACATGGATGGGTTAAAGGCCGAACATGACCATGCAGTCTGTCGGGAAGGCGTCTACGATGTGGCCGTGAAGGGCATCCGAGCCGCCTTAGCCAAAGGATTTCGAGTTACCACGAATACCACCTTATTCGACGATGCCAATCCCGACCGTGTCAGAAGATTTTTTGATGAAATGATGGATTTGGGGGTAGAGGGCATGATGATTTCTCCCGGCTATAGTTATGAAAAAGCTCCGGATCAGAGCAGCTTTTTAAAGCGAGACCGCACGCATGCCCTATTTTCGAAGTTGTTAGGCCAGCGAAAACGTCGTTGGCAATTTAATCAATCGCCGCTTTTTCTCGAATTTCTCATGGGGAAACGGGAATATCAATGCACTCCATGGGGAAATCCTACATACAATATCTTTGGGTGGCAGCGTCCCTGTTATTTGTTGCAAGAAGGCTATGTGTCGACCTTTCGGGAATTACTGGAGGAGACTGATTGGTCTCGCTATGGAACGGGCCGACATGACCAATGTCGGGATTGTATGGTGCATTGCGGGTATGAGGCTTCGGCGGTAAAGGATACGTTTGGGTCCTGGGGCGGGTTTCTGGGGACTGTTCGTGCCACCTTGTTTCCCAATGCCGTTTGATAGGTGCTTTCTTTGCTCTAATTTCTCTCCGTGCCTTATCTAGCGGGTTCCCCTCTTATTTTCTCATGAGCAGCTCAAATCCTATGGTACGGCCGGGTCAGTCATTGGAAGGGATGGTGTTCCGTCCTGCCAATCAACAAGAACTGTCTCATGGCGTGAAAATGGCTTTTGATTATCGAGGGGATGTGACAATCAAGCTTTCCTCTGGTCTTCAGATAACTGGATATGTGTTTGATTGGAATGAGCGTGAGGGTAATCCCTACTTGCGGCTATTTTTGAGGGATGTTATTGAGCCACAGCAAGTGTCCTACGCCGACATTCGGGAAATTGCCTTTTCTGGTGAAGATACGGCATTCGGGCGGTCCTGGGAGGATTGGGTGAAAAAGTGGAGTAAGGATTCCTCCGGCAAGCCTGAATAAAGGAAATTTCCTCCTCGTGTTTTTCTTGGTTTTGTTCCATCCTTAGCCTTCAACAGCCTCAATCGCATGGGTTATAAAGAGAAGGCATCGCTTGTCGATTCCTTTGAGCGTGACACATCCTTTTTAGAAATTCCTTGGAAATTAAGGAAAGAAAAAATAGTGGAAAAATTTCTCTTGTTTGCGTGTTGGCTGGTCTTGAGGAAGGCCTCGATTATGCCATGCAAAATGGGAAGAATTTATTGACGCTTAGCGCTAGACTGTGCTAGAAATCACGATCTTTTTAGGCCAAGATGCTCATGTCGAATCTAGGAAGAAAGAATAAGCTTTAAGTTTTGAATGGGGTTATGGGGTGAAAGTATAAAATGAGAAGTGTGAGATATGAAGCACTTCCGGTAGTTGCGAGAAGTCATCATGAATTGGTGCTAAAGTAGTCCCTGCCTCGTTTTTTTCTGATGCCAAGGATGGTTAGAATATCAAGGGAAATGGCATCCCTTATGGGAAAGTAAATTTGATTTTAGTTGGATATGTATGAGCCTCGTTGTGAAGTATTCGGTGTTTGTGAGGCTGGAAGCTCGGTAGTAAGGATTCACGTAAGCGTAGGGGGAACTAAATGAAAGCTCATCTAGATTTGAAAAGTGTTTGTGCTATTGGATTGTCTGTATTGGGGTTGTCGTTATCGGCATGTGGCGGTGGTGGTGAAAGTGGTCCGCCTCAGCCTCCCCCTCCTGCTCCGCCAGAATACGCAGACAAGCATATGCCTGAGGGGTACTGGACGGATGCGGCTGTGATTGAGGAAGGGCAAAAGATTTTTACCGGCCAGCAGAATATTGATGTGAACTGTGCAAGTTGTCACGGCAAAGATGGGAAGCCTGTGAAGGCTGGGGCACGTGATTTTAGAAATACGGAGCATATGAAATTATTTTCCGACTCGCAATGGTTTTGGCGTGTCAGCGAAGGCGTATCCGGAACAAAGATGAAGGCCTGGAAGAGCAAATTATCCGAAGATGAAATCTGGAAGGTTATTGCATTTGAGGCGAGCTTTGGGTTGAAAGGCCAAAAATACGATCCTGAAAAGAAGGCATGGGTTCCGGCAAATTAGTTCAGCGAATACATGAATCGGTCATGGAAGGACGTGAGGGTCCTTCCATGATTATCGCGCCCTTTGAAATCTTAAAAGAGCAAAGGAGGGCTGAGTCCCTTGAAGACGTTGAATCGTAGTTTGTGGTTGCTTTTGGCGGTATTGCTCGGTGGGGCCGCCTATGCGTTTGGTCAGGAGCCGCCGCCTCCGCCTGTTGATTTTCCCTATACCGGAAATCGTACGGGTGTGTGGATTGTGGCGCAGCTGCATATTTTATTTGCGGCCTTTATTCTCGGCGCTCCAATTTTCGCGGTTGTGTCAGAATGGCTTGGGTATAAAAATAATGATCCCAAGTATGACCGCTTGGCGAAAGAGGTGATTAAAGTCACCGTTATTCTTTACAGTATGACGGCTCTGACCGGCGGGTTGTTTATCTTTGTTCTGCTGGCGACCTACCCAGATTTTTCCACTTGGCTGATTAAGCATTTCTTCCTGATCTTCGCTGTTGTTTATCCGCTTTTATTTATACTGGAAACCATTATTCTCTATACCTATTTTTATTCCTGGGATTCCATGAAGGGAAGTAAAAAGGCGCGGCATATTGCCTTGGGTGTCCTATTGAATATTGTGGGTACGGTTACCTTGTTTGCGATTGATGGTCCAACGGCGTTTATGAATACGCCGGCCAAGGCCACGGAGGGAATTTCTTTAGTCGAATTTATTGCCCAGGCGAGCCTGTGGGATAAAATGGCGAACTTTAGCTGGATGCCATTGAATCTCCACCGTTTGGTTGGGAACGTGACGTTTGGAGGTTTTATTGCCGGATTAATTGCGGCCTATATGTTTATGGGATCCAAGACGGATGAAGAGCGATCCTATTATGACTGGATGGGTTTTGTGGGGAATATGATTGGTGTGGGTGCGTTATTGCTCTTGCCATTCATGGGATATCTTCTGGCCTATGAGCTGTGTGATTACGATGCTTCAATTTGTCCGTATATGATGGCGGACCAATTGTCGATGTTTTTTGAAATGCAGGGAGCCATGATCGGGCTGATATTTTTGGCTAGTAATTATTATATTTGGCTCAGCATGAAGCGAATTGAGGGCGTGGAAGGGGTCAGGATATCTGGGCTGGTTGCGCTATCTGTCCTGTTTATGCCCGCTATTATGGGATTTACCTGGAAAACGTTCCCTCCTCCTGAACCCCAATCATTGGTGGTCTTGGTCTTGTTGGTGGTGCTCCCTGCCCTTTTAAGTAAGCTGCCTGGGCTGAAGAATTTTACGGTTTCAGCGTTTACTATGATCAAGATTGGATTCTTGATGATTGTCGTTGCCGATGCAATTTGGATGACGCCGCATGGATTTGTGCCAACGCAAGGGTTGGCTACGGAAGAGGTGGAGTTGCCTTCATGGGCAAGTGAGTTAGCCTTGATGCCGGCAAAGAATGCTGCGGCATTTACGTTGGTCTTTCTTACCGTGGTGAATTACATTATGTACAATCGGGCCATTAAGCGTGGAACGATTATCTGGGGGAAGATCGATTTTGCCTCGCAATTTGTTTTAATTTTCCTGGCCTTTAGTGCAATTTGGACGATGGGGTTGATGGGGACGGTTCGTTCATTGACCAGGAAATATTTTCATGTCTATAACTTGGTGCCGGACTTTACTCCCGAGGCCTTTACGCCAACATTAGCTTCTTCGGCCTGGTGGATTACGGGAGTGACGATTGTGTTTTTTGCGGTTGTTAGTTTTGCGATACTGGTCACTCTCCGTCCCGGAAGTTCTCATGCTGCGGAAGTGAAAGTTTCGCCGGTCCCGGCTTCTGTTAAACCATAGGAATTTATTCGCCAAGGGGAAATCATGGCTGAGAAAAGTTTTTTGAAGACCCTTCTGAAGAAATTGGTTATAGGCATAATTGTGGGAATTATTTTGGTCGTGGTGGCAAAATCCACGCATTTCCCCCACATATTCCAAATCATGTTTTTCTTGTATGCCATGCTGGGGGCGCTGGTGTTTATTCTTTTGGATGCCCCTGCCATGAAACGTTTGGAGGGGGGGAAGGCGGTTGTTGCCCTAATCGTGTTTTATCTGCTTTTGTCCGGGCTCTATATTGCGGGTGCGTCAATACTGCCGCAATTTGACCCGGAAGACGAGAAAGGGAAAATTGAAAAAATATTACGGGCCAAAAAGGCTGCCACGGAGCAGGGTAAGGCTGATGAGTTGCTTGCCAGGGCTAAGGAATTAGATGAGAGGGCAAAGGCTATAACTCAGCAGTTAAGTTCTCTCGGTGCCGGTGCCCAAGTCGAAGTGGAGGTTCAGGCTTCCTCTGGTGGCGGGGGGGCTGCTTCGGGTGATCTGATTGCCTTGGGGAAGGAGCAGTGGGATCTGCAGGAGTGCTATAACTGTCATAAATTGTTTGGCCAAGGTGGGAAAAAACGCGGGCCAGAGCTTGATAACCTTGGGAATTTGATGACGCCTGATCAAATTAAAGAAAAGGTGTTATATCCAAAGAAGTGGATGGCCGAAGGATTTGATAAGGAATTTGAAAAAGGGAAAATGCCGGATAAATATCGGGAGTTGATGGAAGAATCCGAAGTGGATGCCTTGGTGGCATTCTTGTCATCCCTGAAGGATGCATCGGTCAAAACGCCAACGCCAATCAAAAAATACTAACGGATAGATATTAGTTAGGTTATTTTCATGCAACCCACGTTAACAGCAAAAGTCATAGCCGGTGAGAAAGAAGTTGGTCGCCTCGAAAAGGTGATTATGGATCCGTTGTCGCATGAGATTAGTCATTTGGTGGTAAAGGAATTGGGGGGCGCTGGTTCTCTTCGGCAAGTTCCTGTTCAGGAAGTTCAGGCTGTTCCGAATGAAGAAGAAGTTCAAATGCGATTTTCAGCGGATGGGCTTGAGCGTTTCCCGGTATTGGAGCGTGACCAGTTTGTGACGGTAAAAGAAGTTGAGATTGCGCATTTGGAAGACAATATCCATGTGGAGCCGGGAGAAGTTCTGGTTCCTCTGCCGTGTTTAGAGCAGGGAGTGCCTCGGCGCATGTTCTTTGCCAATATGACGCATGCGATTGGAGGGCTGATTGCTTTGCCGTTGGTTTTCCCCGTGCTGAAATATTTGATGAAGCCCATGTATGCGCCGTTTGAAAATAATTGGATATCCGTGGGAAACATTAAGAAAATCAAGAAAGACGATTCTGGTGTCCAATTTAAATTTACCAGAACGTTTAAAGAAGCTTTTATGCCTCCTCAGGAAGTGGAAAAAAATATTTGGGTGGTGAAAGCGACGCCAAAAACTCAGGAAGCCGTGTATGGGGGAAACGATAAGAAATTCATGGATCACAAGGGTGACGTAGTGTGGACGAATAAACACAATGCGCCCTATGTGGCTTATTCCGGGAAATGTCCGCATTTGGGTTGCGGTTATAAATGGAGAAATGTCAAGAAGCTTGGAGGGGAAATGTTCCTTTGTCCTTGCCATCTCAGTATTTATGATGCCGCCGGAAAAGTGTTAGATGGTCCTGCCCCACGGGCTTTAGATGTTCTTCCTATTCAAGTCAATGCCGCCGGTGAAATTCAAATAATTGATGTGGAATATAAAGCTGGCGTGAATGATCAGATTCGCCTTTTATAATTTCATTTTTTGTAGGATTTATCCCTTGTATGAATGGGCCAACAAAAGCTACTCAAGACCCCACTCCCTTTGAAAAAGTTGTCGAGTTCATTGATGAGCGCGTAGGCCTGAAGACTATTCAGGCGAAGATGCTCAATGAGCCAGTTCCTGGTGGATCCAGGTGGGCGTATGCATTTGGTTCCTGCCTGTTATTTATTTTTATTCTTCAAGCTGTCACCGGCATTTTGTTAATGTTTTACTATGTGCCGAGTACCGATCATGCGTATGCGAGCACCCAATATATCATTCATGAAGTGGATTACGGCTGGTTTCTTTTGAGTTATCATTTTTGGGGTTCCTCGGCCATGGTGGTCATGGCCTTTGCTCATATGTCTCAAGTGTTTTTATGGGGAGCCTATAAAAAGCCGCGTGAGCTTATCTGGCTAGTGGGCTTAGTTTTATTCGGATTGGTTATGGGTTTTGGTTTTACGGGGTATCTTTTGCCGTGGGATCAGAGGGCTTATTGGGCCACGGTCGTCGGCGTGGAAATTATGGACAAGACTCCAATTGCCGGAGATTTTTTAGCCAGGTTTCTAAAGGGCGGTCCAACTCCAGGTCAAATGACGTTAAGTAGGTTTTTTGTCATCCATGTTATGGTACTCCCTGCGGCTCTAGCTGGTCTGGCAGGTCTGCATATTTTCCTGTTTAGAAAGGCTGGCCCTTCTGGTCCATTTAGAGGAACTCCGGAGGAAATTAAAGCCAAGACCGATTATTTCTTTCCACGTCAAATTTGGAAAGATATTGTGGCGATGGCCACAGTATTCCTGATTGTCTGTAGCCTGGCATTTATTGAGCCGGTGGTTCTTTTGGAAAAAGCCACACCAGATCCGGGTGATTACCACCCGGAACCGGAATGGTATTTTCTATTTTTGTTTCAATTGCTTAGGTTGAAAATATTTGGAGGGCAATTTGGCCAGTTCTTGGGCGCCATAGCCATTCCTGGAGCCTTTATGGCCCTTCTGGCTGCCCTTCCTTTTATAGATAAAGACCCGGAAAAAAACATTTTCAAGCGTCCAGTGGCACTCATAAGCTGGATAGTCGTGATGACGGGAATTTTGATTTTCACGGTATCGGCTATTATTAATCGAGAATTTTTGGATTAACGAAGTAAATTTCAATGTCTAATGCAAAATTAGGACTCTTGACCTTTTGGCCGACATTTTGGACGGGCTTTCCTATCAAAATGGTGATGTGCTTGTTATTGCTGGCGGCTCATATTCATCCGTGGGAGGGCACAGGGTTATTTATTTTATTGTTGGTATCGATACCCGTAGATATTTGGGCTCTTGGCCTGTGTGCAAGAACGGTAAGTATTGACCGATTGGGTATTGATCCAGCTCCTGGTTTTGGGCTTCAGCTCTGGATTAGATGGGCAGCCTTTTCTGCGGTAGTTCTTCCGCTCATTTCCATGGCGGTCTCTTCTGTGAAGGCGGGAGCCAAAAGTGCCACAAGCTCTATTGTGGAAAGCATCAAGGAGCACATTTATCCCACCTTGCCGGTTGCTGAGCAAATTACCTTGGAATTGGTTATGTGGGGGAGTGTGGCTACGATTGCCCTTTTGGCCTTGTTGTATGTTTGGTTTTATGGTCTGGGTTGGATGATGCAAGGTTTTGTGAGGGCTGGTACGCCTGTGGGGGGGAATATTGAAACGCGAACAAACTTCTGGGACCAATTGAGGATCCCAAGTGATCAACCATTGTTGTTGGTGGCGTTTACCGGTGCAGGAGTACTATTGGTATTTGTTTTTTGGGGACTCATTCCATCTTCAACTCCTCACCCCCACCAGGACTATGAATTTTCGAATCCTGCACCGAAGGTCGTCATAATTGATCCAAAGCATGTCCTCAGTGAGACGGAGAAGCTATTGGCAAAGGCTGGCTTGGTGGTGGAAAAACTTCAAGAAGAGAAGGCCGCTGCTGGGGAAGCTGGTGAGAAAAATGGTGATCAGGCGGTGAAAGTTCAGAAAGAAGCCAATAAACAATCGGGTGCTTCGATAGCGGAAAAAGAAAAGATTAATAAACAGTAACCGTTCACGTAATGTTTTGAACGAGCGGAGGGGCCTTATATGAAATCCCAGGGCCAATGGCTATGCAAAGGATTCAGCGATTCAAGTCGTTGGATTCCATCGTTCATGAAGTGGAGTGCCTTTCTGGCTCTTCTCCTTTTTCCTGTAATGGCGTGGGCAGGGGGAGCAACTCAGGCCATGTCGGTGGAATACCGGGATATCCCCGGCATTGGAAGCCGGAACATTGTTTGGGTGGTGGCTCAGCAGCATCTCTTGTTAGCCGGATTCGTATTGGGCGTGCCCATTTTCGCATGGGTCTGTGAGTTGGTTGGATGGAAGACCAAAGAAGCTCGTTACGATAAATTAGCGAAAGAATTTACCAAGCTTCTGACTTCCGCCTATGCCACGACGGCGCTCTTCGGCGGAATTCTCCTTTTTCTTCTGATCGGTTTATATCCCAAATTAATGGCCTATTTGACGGATATGTTTTTTCCGTCATTCCTCGTGTATTGTCTTCTGTTTTTGGCCGAGACGGCTACTCTCTATATGTATTGGTATGGATGGGATTATATGCAGGGCAATAAAAAAGCCTTTCATTTATTCCTGGGATTCCTCCTGAACTTATTTGCCATTGGCATCATGATCGTTCCAAATTCGTGGGCTACCTTTCAGGCAAGCCCAGTGGTGGTTGCGGATGGAACGGCTTGGGAGCGGGCTTGGGCGGCCATGCAGAATCCAACGTGGTGGCCAGTCAATATCCATCGTTTGATTGCCAATGTGGTATTGGGTGGGTTCATTGTCGGCGCCTATGCCGGAGTGAGATACCTTCTCGCCGTTTCACGGGAAGAGCGTGAGCATTATGACTGGATGGGATACGTAGGAAATTTCATCGGTGTGTTTGGAATGTTGCCGCTACCGTTTGCCGGCTATTGGTTAATGCGTGAAATCTACCAGTATAACCAGCAGATGGGGATTACCCTGATGGGTGGATTTTTGGCGTGGCTCTTTATTCTTCAGGCCATGCTCATCGGCGTCTTGTTTTTAGGAGCCAACTATTATTTCTGGATGGGTATAACTCACAGAATTCCGGGTTCTGAGGGGCAATATCGAAAGCCAGTCATGGCCATGCTGATCGTGTTGTTGTTGTGTTTGGGGGTCTGGATGACTCCGCACTCTTTGGTGGCAAGCTTGGAAGAGGCCAGAAAAATGGGAGGAACCCACCATCCCCTCCTTGGGGTGTTTGGGGTGATGTCTGCCAAGATGACGGTGTCCAATTTAATGATTCTCGTGACATTCATGAGTTTCATTATGTACTGGCGGGCAGGGAAAGTGGAAACGGCTGGGTGGGCCAAAGCCGCAAAAGCCATCATGGGGGCTCTTTTGGTCTTGGCGGGAATTGCCGTCGTGGTGTTGGGTGTGTGGGGGTATTTTGTGCCGGCCATTATTCGTATCAATTATTTCTCCGTCGCCCAGGTGTTAATCGTCTTGTTTATTATGATTACATTCACTCCCTTGACGGCCTTGCTGATGAAGAGTGCCAAAACGACCACGGAGATGGTGTGGGGAAAGATGCCGATCCGAGCTGGCTATAGTTTGGTGCTGAACGCGGTGATGGTCATTCTCCTCATGTCTCTTATGGGGTATGCCAGATCTTCCTCCCGTGTTCATTGGCATATATACGGCGTGATGCGGGATACCTCAGAATATGCTTACTCGCCAGCGCTAGGCTATGCTGCGGCCTTTATGTCCCTTAATACCTTTGTTTTTTGTCTTCTCGTGGCCTTTATTTTTTGGGTAGCCACATTGGGAGATAAAGCCAAGGCCAAGGCCAATGAAGGAAAGCCCCTTGATATAGCGGGTCATGCGGCTCCGGCCATGGCCGGGGGATCTCCCGCGGCGGGAGAAAAGCTGGAATAAAGTGAGGGCTTGGAGACCGAAAGTATTTATTCCGGAAATATAAATTTTGACCAGGGAAACCCTACCAGTGAGGAACCATGAGTGAAGTTGCATTACTGCAAATAATCGGTCTGTGCGTGGTTGGAATGGGGATAGTCATTCTCCTCTTTATTAAGGGAATGTTCCTTCGGGTCATCGGTTTTGTGGCCATGGTATTAGGAACGTTTAGTTTAATTGCCCTGAGTGTGCCGCAAATGGCCTCTCTTCCACCGGCGGTTGAAACCTTCGATTTGGCTAGTGTGAAATCCCCGGATGACTTGGCCTCTATTGGCCAAAAAATATTCTTTAGCAAAGGTCAATGTGCGCTCTGTCATTCTATCGGACCAAGTGAATCGGCTCGCTGTCCAGACCTTAATGGAGTTGGAGCCAAGTTAGCTCCCGATTTCATTTACGAAAGTTTGACGCAACCTCAAGCCTATATTTATCTGGATTTTCGCCATGAAGGACTTCCCAAGGAATATCCGGCGCGGATGCCTTATATCAATAAAGATCCCATTGGGTTGACCAATCAGGAAATATATTCGGTCATTGCCTTTCTTCAGAAAATGAGTGGAGAGCCCATTAGTATCAAGGTGGAAGATATTATGAATGCTGACGGCGAGAGCAAACCGAAAGATCTCAAAGTCGCTTCACTTGAACAGTCAAGTCACGTGAACCCACAGGAATCGGACGTTCATATTCAAGAGTAGGGCAAGTGCCCGGGACTGGAGGATCGAATGAAAGGCCCTATATTTAACGGAGCAATCATCCTGGTTGGGGTATTCGTTTTTTTAAAGTTTCTTCTCCCTCTCTTTACAGCCCCTCTTCCCGCAAGTTTAATTTATTTGTATGTGGCGTTGGCTTTAAGTGGAATTATGATTTTTGGAACCATGAGCGCCTCTTCCTTGGAAGCCTTCATGGGGCCTATTTATCGATTTTTGTCGGGTAAGGGGCAGTCAGGTGTTGGGCAAATGGCTCGGTTGGCGGTGTTGGTGTTATTTCCATTATTAGTAGGATGGCAGACGTATACTAAATTGGCCCCAAGTGATTTGCCTCCAGCGGAAAATCGAACCATCCACCCGGCCCCGCCAGGTGAGTTTGTGGGTTTGTCAAACCCGTATCCCAAGGTCCCTGAGAATATCATGATGGGCAAGGGTCTTTATGCCGCTTATTGCTCTCCTTGCCATGGGGCCAATTTTGATGGCAAAGGGCCTGCGGCTCCAGGATTCAATCCGCCACCGGCTAATTTTAGCGATCCCGGTACCATCGCGCAGCTACAGGAATCTTACCTTTTCTGGCGTATTAAAAAAGGTGGAGTGGGGCTTCCGGTAGAAGGTATGCCATGGAAATCGGCAATGCCGCGGTGGGAAGAGGAATTATCAGATGAATTTATTTGGAAAATTATTATGGGTGAATATGATGGGGCTCATCAGTCACCTCGGACGTGGGAAGAAGAAGAGTAGAGTTTTCCTCGCTGATGTGGCAACGACAGAGAAGCGGAGATGATCAATATGTTGAATAGCTTAACCTTTTTGCGAACCGTGCCTTTGCTCGTCTTGCTGGGTACGGTGAATGTGGCTCTGGGTCTCGCTAATGAACCGCCTCCTGCGGAGGAGACGGGCAGTGTCTCTCTTCGTCTTTACCAGGTTGAAGGCAGTGTGCCATCCGATGATCCCAATTCCGCCGTCTGGTCCTCTATAGAGGGTTCGGAATTTAAATTGGCCCCACAAGTTCATTGGCCTCCACGTATTCAGGAAGTGACCGTAAAATCTGTCAAGGTAAAGGGTGTTCATAATGGGCAGGAGTTGGCCATTTTAGTGGAATATAATGATCCCACCGAAGATCCTGCAGATGGAGCAGCCTTGGAGTTTATGGTTGGAGATAAGCAAGCCCATTTTGCCCATGGGCAAGAGATGCTCCAAGTTGAAGGGGGGCCCGTCAATATATGGTTTTGGAAAAAGGAAACCGGAAATGCGCTCGACATGAGTGCAAAAGGGTTTAAGAATCTCAAGACCCAGGAAAAGCAAAATGTGCAGGCAAAGGGAGTCTGGGAGAATGGAACCTGGAAGGTCGTTTTTTCCAGGTCGTTAATAACGGAAGATGAGCAGGACGTGCAAATTCAACCAGGAGAATGGCGAAGTGTTGCCTTTGCCTTTTGGGACGGGGCCATTGTGGATGGTTTGGTCAAGGAAAAGGGCAGTCAAAAAGCCGTGTCGTCGTGGTGGTATATTCGGGCTGAGCCAAGTGCCGATAATTCTATTTATGTCTGGGTACTGTTTGGTTTGGCCCTAGCTGCGGCATTTGAACTGGTCATTGTGCGGAAATTGAGAAAGGGCCAATCAGCATGAGGTGGATGGCCAACAGAAGGCAAGGCATGTTTTGTGTGAAGGTGGTTCTGGTTGGGGCATTGGCATCTGTGCTGATCGCAGGATGCGCCGGGGATGAAAAAACTGCAAAAGGGAAGCATCTCTACAACCATTACTGCAGTCATTGTCATGGGGAGTCTGGAGCGCAGGGCGAGGGCTTTAATTGGGAGCGGATGCCTGATCCACGGCCCAAGAATCTAGCTTCTCAGGCTGAAATGTCCACTTTTAGTGACGAGGAAATCTTTCATACCATTTCAAGGGAAATGCGGGACACTTCAGACCCGGCCGTCCAGAATGATGACAATTACTTTGCTGTTTCCACGATGCCAACGTTTAAATACACCTTGTCAGAGGAAGAAATCTGGTCGATTGTTGGCTATGTGAGGACCCTTCACGGTATGTCCTTGACCTACGATCTTGGGTCCAGAAAACAGGAGCTTGAGCAATTGTTCCAATCGGCTCAACAGGAGATGGAGCAGGCGAAGTCCGCCTTTGAAGCCGCCGAGCAAAAAGTGGCGGCGGCCCAGGCGGCCAAGGAAGCTGCGATGACTGATGAAGAACTGGAAAATTATGAGCCAGAAGAGGTGGAGATTCCTGAAGAAGAAGCGTTTACTCAGGCTTCGGTCAAGTTCGAATCCGCCAAATCGGATTTTGAAGGGTTTTCTAAGCGTCCACGAAAAGCACAAATTCCTCGTCCGGATTTGACCATATCCGAGGAGGCTTTAGCCCAGCAAGTTGAGCTTGGGAAAAAGCTATACTCCGAAAAATATGGATGTCATGGCTGCCATAGTCTCAATGAAGAGGGTGGATTGGTAGGACCCGCATTAGACCGGGCTGGGTTTCGTCTGAATCCCACATGGATCTATCGATGGATCTTGTACCCGCAGTCGATGAAAAAGCACACACGTATGCCAAATTTAGGGATAACGAACGATGATGCCAAGGCCTTAACCTATTATTTGGGGACGCTACGAGCTCCTAAATCTGAAGCTCCCGTGACCTCAATGGAATAACATTCGATTTTTCAGATCAAATTTTTGGAAATTGGTACGGTGGAAAGAGGGGGCTTCGGCTCCCTCTTTTTTTTTAGGTGAGATGCCCTAGATAGGTTCCCAAAAGAAGGATGGCTCCAACCCAATTATGTTGTTGAAACATTATGAAGGCTTCCTTGGGATTGACTGAAGAACGCAGCCGAATAATTTGGTGTCCCATGATTCCTGCGCTGACAATCAGGCATGCAAAGAATCCGATTCCCAGTCCCAAGAGATAGCCAGTCATGGATAAACAGGCTAGCATCACGAGGATTGCCAGACTGACTCCCAGCCAGAGATAGGGTCCAAAAAACAGGGCGGAGGATTTCACCCCAATGCGTCGGTCATCCTCCATATCCTGAATGGCATAGATGGTGTCATACGCTACGGCCCAGCTAATGGTTGCCGCAAATAGAAGCCACGTCGAGAAGGCAAGGTGATTGGTCACGGCTGTCCAAGCCATGATCGTTCCCCACCCAAATGCTACCCCAAGCACGATCTGCGGAATGTGGAGAAACCGTTTGCAAAACGGATAGATGGCTGCCAGGATCACCGCAATAGGTCCTAACCATCGAGTGAATGGATTTAACAAGTACAAGAACACGGCGGCTATTCCTAAGAGAAATCCAAGAAAGCCCCATGCCTGTAAGGGAGTGAGTGTTCCCTTGGCCAATGGACGCTGTTGGGTGCGGCGTACCTGGCGGTCAAATGAACGATCAGCCAAATCATTCATGATCACGCCAGCACTTCTCATCAGAAAAGAGCCACAGATAAAAATGATCAACAATTGAAAGGAAGGCTGTCCTTTAGAAGCCAAAACCAGAGACCACAACGTTGGGAAAAGAAGAAGGAGGGTGCCCGTTTGATTGGGAAGTCGGATCAGCCTTGCTAACGCCTGCCACAAGGAATCTGGATGAGACCGAGAGGGTTGCGAGAAGGAGGAATCAGACATAGAAGAAAAAGGTTGGTGATCGATTAATAACTCATATCGGTGAGTAGCGCTTGAACAGTGTGGTGTAGGATCTGGAGCCCAGCGACAGGGTCGATAACATTGAACCGGAACGGCCGGTTATTGCACGGAAAAACGAGTGATACACAGAATTCGGTTTGGTTCTTTAGATGGGGCCAAGACAACCATCCATTCTCCCTCATCCTGGCCAGGGCGCAAAAAGTGAAGACTCCATGTCCGGTAGCCGAACGAGGGGCGGATGCCTAAATCAACCGAGGACACCCTCTGCCAGGTGCCATTGACTTGATGGTGCCAGGTATGCCGAATACTACCGGTTACCGTCGATTCTACTTTGGTCCAGAGGACAATTTGTGATGTGTGAGAGGCCTGGACAATGGGAATGGCAGCTTTTCCAGTGGTATCTTTTTCACAATAAGCCGGAGGGGAAAAGATTTTTTCAGGGTTTCGGTCAGCGATATCTTGGGCTAAAATGACTTTCTGGACGGTGAAATCCGAATCAGCCCAAACAGGGAGGTTCCCCAGTACGATACCCCATATTATCAGAAAGCATGTCAGGACCCGCACGATTTTTCCAGGCTCCAATTTCCCAATTTTCAGGGTACCAACGTAGGCGATCTTGTTTCTCTTGTCAATGAAAGAGCCCCATAAGGCCGTTTCCCAAATGTTCCGGGAAAATACCAGGTGGAAACTTTCGGCATGGACCTTCAGCCCATCATTCGCCAGTCATGAAAGAAGCACTGGGCATTTGAGTTGACGTGTCCAAGTGACGAAAGGTATAAACTTCCCCAAACAGGAACGCAGCTGTTCCGTTTTCAGGTCTTTGAAAGCTTTCTTGGATCTTCCTGCTTTTAGCCGGCGTAGCTCAGTGGCAGAGCAGCGGTTTCGTAAACCGCAGGTCGGTGGTTCAATCCCACTCGCCGGCTCCATTTTTGGGACTGGGTTCCCTGACCCCGAGGAGACATTTTTCAATGCTCCTTCACCCATGATTACCAATACTGTTTGGAGATACGTTGATCGAGGCCTGGAATGGTCTCCGTCTCTTATTGCCATATCACCGAAATTCGTTATGCTGGAAAATGGCAAAAGGCGATATCTGACAAAGGGGCTGGCCAAATAGATCGTTCAGATAAGAAATGATTGGTGAGAGAAGGGAGGTCGTATGTCTGGTGTCACGGAGCCATCTTCAATCACTGAAATGGATGTTATGGAACAATCGCTTGGTTCACAGAAAACGTTTCTCGTGCCTTCGCCTGTCTTGGAAAGCAGTCGGGAGGTTGTGGCCTATTTGGGGCCTGGCGTGGCTTGTTCCGGAGAAATCTGGTACGACGGGAATATGCAAATTGATGGACAATTGGAGGGCAACGTGTATACGAAAGGGACCATCATGATAGGCAAACAAGCGGAGGTAAAAGCCACTATTGAGGCGGGGACGATTGTTTGCCAAGGAAAAATTTTTGGCCACATCAACGCCAAGGAACAGACAAGTTTGTTGTCTCCTGGATATATTGATGGGACGTTACATACTCCACAGTTTTCAGTAGAACCGGGAGGCACTTTTAACGGCCGCATTGTGATGAATCAGCCATCTTCGATGTAATCCTCGTTCATCATCTTCTCTCAGATTCTCCAGAGCACTATCGAGCGAACGTTCGACAAGATTTCTCACCATTTGTTCCTGTCCGTATTTGCCCGTATTCGGTTGAACGTCTTCATCTCGGCCTTCATGATTTGGATAGGTCGTGGGAGCCGTGAGGGGATTGGTATCCCTGATTGTGTGTCCGGGTGACGTGCCTGCGGCAAAATTTCCAGATATTTGCTCGCACGATTGTGGCCAATCATGGTGTCGAGGCATTTAACATGGAGGAAGCGCAGAAACAGGGAAGAATATGCTCATAGGTTCAGAATTCTTTTATGGAGAAAAGCGTCTCCTGTGCCTTCTGTCGGATTCGTTAACATGACTGCATGGGCTTGGGTATTTTTTCGCGTATTCTGGGTGCTCTTGTGACAGGAAAACAGCATTTTTGAGGTGTATTTGTTCAAGATAGTGTCTTTTTTTGTCATCTCCCTGGAAAGGCATATCATTTGCTCACACATGGGTGTTGTCGAGCATCATACCTTTCAACAAGGAGCCACATGAAAAGTTGTGAAAAATGTCAAGGGTCAATGATTGTGGAGCGTGCGGTGGATTTAGAGGTGGGATTAAGTATTTTGTATTTTGTCTGTTTGAATTGTGGGAAGCGCGTGCAAGCCGAGCGTGAGCCTCGTCCGCTTGTCCATTGAGGATATTATAAAGTCATTATTTATGGAGGAACGTATGCATCAACCGGTTCGACCGTTAACGCACGATGAGAAAAAGGCGGCAGAGGCTGCATTTCGCGGAGCGCCATTTGACCCTAAATGGTCAGATGCTGCGAGAAAAATTTATCTGGGCATTTCGGCTGCCGTTGCCAATCAACGCCAGAACGCCTTTAAGGACATCGTTCTCCCGAAGGCCAAGGCGATCAGTAAAGCTGTCACGCCGGAACCAAAATCCCCGACCCGTGTGAAGTCTCCCTTGTGGTAGGTCAATATCAATGATCCTAGGGAGCAGCTATGCCGGCTGCTTCCTAGGTCCTTTCTGTTTTTCTCGACAGTCTTCCGTTTCTTGCATATAATTGAACGAGTGTGTGTGTTGCGCAAAGGAATGCTCTCCATTTTCCAACGCAGAATGCCAAACGGGGCGAAAAAGCCCTCCATGTCAACGTCTCCTCAGCAGGACATGTCGAGTCTGCTATTTCTCATGGCTCAGAAATACCGCAGGAAAGGACGCTGTCAGCCCATGCAGATATTTGAACAGGGTGTCTTGTTGCGGAGGTGTCTCCAAGTCACACTGTTTGTTTGGGGAACCCTCGCGGTTCTGTCGACAGCTCTGGCCCAACCTCAAACGCATGCGTCGGAGCTGGATACCCTGGCTGCAGCGAGGGAAATATGGTTGAAGGGATTGCCAGCGCAGGCATTGGAAATGCTGAATGAAGGAATGAAAACATTTCCGGATTTCACTCCGTTTGAGAAATTGAGAGGGGATATTTTTTCTACTATTCGTCAGCGTGAGGAGGCCTTGGAGGCATATGAGCATGTCCTGGAGCGGGCTCCTCAGGCATTGGATGTTCGATGGGCCAAATGGAGTGTCCTCGCTCGATCCGGTCAGGCTGATTTGGCTATTGAAGAATTTCAGCGGATTGCGAAGGAGGATGCCGGCAATCCGCTGGTGCATTTGCGATTAGCCCAAGAATTGCGGACGTTGGATCGTCTGGAAGAGGCGGTGGGTGAATATCGGTTGGCCGCGGATTTGGTGCCGGAACTGCCGGGATGGCGGTTGTCCCTCGCCCGGGCCTTGTTTGATGTCCTGCAATACGATGAGGCTCGGAAGGAAGTGGAAGCGGTGCTGCGAGTCGTGCCTAAACGGTCCCCGATTGAAACAGCCGCGCGTAATCTTTTGATGGTGGTATATGGAGTCACCAAGGAACGAGGACGTCGGTTTCAACCCATTTTCAGTCCTGATGGGTCCGCAGCCGATCGAAAGGCATGGGCGCTCATTCGCCATGACGCTTGGAAATTATATGCCAGTGGACGGTTTCAAGAGGCAGAGCCTCTGCTTCGTCAGGTTCTGGAACTTCGGCCTTCCGATCATCGGGCCACCTACGAATTAGGGGTGACGCTGATGGAGTTGGGGCAATATGAAGAATCCATTCAATGGCTGCAAAAAGGCATCGACCTTGGTCCTACGAGCGGAACCTTTTCGGAAATGTTTTTGGACTCCATTTTTCGAATCGGTCAGGCGTTGGCTCATATGGAGAAGTGGGAGGAGGCCTTATTACATTTTGAGATTTTACAGGAATTAAGTGCCGGTCCTGCCAGTACGACAGAAGAAACCCCCGCGCCTTTGGAGGGGGAACAAGAAAATCCCGATGACCCGCCAGTCCTTCCAGGAGTCCCAGTCCTGGATCCAGAGAAAGTCGCCATGTGGATAGAAAAAGTACGGCCGCATGTTGCCCGAACCGAGTCGGCCGTTTCGCCCTCTCAGGCGGTGCCGCCATCCTCGGTAGATCCCAGCTCGACCGGGGAAACGGAACCGGAATTTGATGTGGCCCCTCCGAAAAACTTTGAACCCATGTATCGACGCGTGGGATTAATGGGACGAGATGCAGATTTCAGCTGGTTCCGGTATGTCATTCCCTCAAAAATGATTATGCGGGATGATATGCGCATGGGGGCGCATGAATTTATCCCGTTGGATCCTGGTGATACATTTCTGCCGGATCAGGAAGACTTATATTTGGTCTTTGCCTTGGCCACCCCTTCCTACGATGAGGTGGTATTAACGGCCGAATGTTTTCAGGAAACGACGAAAATTTCGTCACAACAAGCCGGTGTCGTTCAGGATCAGGTCGTGATGTCCATGAATGAGCAATCTGGGTACTTTCGGTTACAGAGGCCACGGGAAGGATGGCCGATAGGTCTCTATCGCTGTGGCTTGTTTGTGGGGGAAGAGATTTCTGCCTACAATCAGGCGGACGAGGTCAGATTTCGAATTCTCACTCCAAGTGGTTCCCACCTCTCTTCGTCCTAGAAGGATCACCTTTCTACCGCTGATATCTGGTTGGAGAGAAAGAAGATCGTCCAAGTCAGCGGCATGCTGAAAACGGACAACCTACCGTGTGGATGTGAAAGGCTGTAAGGGTTCGTTTACCTGATTACGAAAGTCCAATAATGCCTGTTTAGTCCGATTCCTTTCGGATTCCCACACCTGGAACGGACCTGCGGACGTGATGGGGGTGCGGTTCCGTCCGATCGTTTCCAACGCATAACAAGCTTCGGCCAATGCGGTGGCCCCAATGGTCCGGCTACTTCCCTTGCAGGAGTGGGCGGCTTGTGTTAAGGCCTCCATGTCTTGGCGCTCCCATGCCGATTGAATCGTTAAGGTATGCCGGGGCAGGTCTTCAAGGAACTGATCGATCACGGAGTGTACGAAATCCGTATCCTCTTCTCCCCCGAGTTTGGCGAGGTCGTGAAGTATTGTGAGATCTAACGCTGCAGGCTGCCCATCGGTGGATGGAGTCGCTTGCTGGGTTGACGGAAGGGGCAAGGCGGTGGGGTTCCATTTTCGCACCATCGCTTCCAATTGAGAAAGAGACACTGGCTTCGACAGAAAGTCATCCATGCCAGCTTCCAGGCAGCGGGATCGATCACTGGGAAGGGCATTAGCCGTCAGTGCAATAATGGGCACATGGGAGCGGTGAGAATCCGTGAGTGAGAAGAGAGAGGGTTGCGGCTCTTTCTCCCCCCCTCCCGCATTCAGTAGGGTTTCCCGTTCACGCTCTGCTTGCCGGATTTTCTGAGTGGCTTCAAATCCATCCATCTCCGGCATTTGACAATCCATGAAAATCAAATCGTATGGGCGCTGACGAAGGGCGTCGAGGGCTTCCTGTCCGTTATTGGCGATATCGACCTGCAGGTGAAGTTTCGTCAGCATACGGGTCGCCACCCGTTGGTTCACCACATTATCTTCTACCAGTAAAATGCGGGCTTCTGGTGGAGTCTCCTCGCTTGGAGGTGAGGGATGAAGGCTTGCCGGTGGAGAGGACAAGCCACTGGGTGGATCCTGATTCGGTCTCCCGTCCAAGGCCGGACAAAGACTCCTATATAATTGGTGATAGTGAATCGGTTTTGAGAGGTGGGTGTGATACCCACATTGCTGAGCCTGCTGGACGAGGTCACCTCTTCCCAAGTCTGTCAGCAAGATTAATCGCGTCGAAGAAAGTTGAGCGTCGTTGGTAAACGTCCGGCCAAAAGTCCAGGGATCCAACGTGGACAAGGAGGCATCGACTAAGAGGACGTCGAGAGACTGGCGATCCATATAAGCCTGTCGAATCATGGTCAGAGCTTCGAGCCCTGAAGTGGCGGTGAGGCAACCCAAATTCCAGGATTGGAGATAGTGGGTAATGACGTTTCGAAGAGGTTGTGATGCGGTTAGCAGCCCTATTCGTAAAGGGGGGGAGATGGGCTGGGTTTGCTCCGGAAGCGCCGTGAGGGCTTGCTGAAGGGGAATCTCACACCAAAAACAGCTTCCGACTCCCGGTTCACTGGTAAATTCAATGGTTCCACCCATCAATTCCACCAGTTGTTTGGTGATAGCTAATCCGAGGCCTGTGCCTTGAAATTTTCTGGCCATGCCTGTGTCAGCTTGATGGAAAAATTGGAAAAGGTGATCATGAAATTGCCGGGGAATGCCGAGGCCGCTGTCTTGAACCTCAAGCCGAAGGGTGATGTGGCTCGCATCGATGGAGGGAGCGGTGACTTGGAGCGTGACCACACCCGCGTCCGTAAATTTGATGGCATTTCCGAGTAGATTTAACAGAATTTGTCGGAGGCGATTGGGATCTCCCCGCAGGATATTGGGAATGGATGTCTCGATATATCCGATGAATTCCACCTGTTTGGAGTGGCTGCGAGGGGCTAGGATATCCAGGATTTCTTCAATGGTCTCGCGTAGGGGGAAGTCCATGGATTCGAGTGAAAGTTTGCCCGCTTCCATTTTTGAACAATCCAAAATGTTGTTCACCAGTTGAAGGAGAGCCGTACTACATGAGGCAATGGTTTTCAATAAATCCTGTTGATCCGGGGTGGATTGATCAGACAATAAAATTTCGGTGAGACCAATAATGCCATTTAATGGTGTGCGAATTTCATGGCTCATCATGGCTAAAAAATTGGATTTGGCTTGAGCCGCCGCTGCGGCCGCATCGCGGGCGAGGAGCAGCTCACGATTGGTCCGCTCTAATTCCTGTTTATGCGCCCATAATTGTTCATTGGCCATCTGGCGTTGCACAAACTGTTCAATCTGATTCCCAATAGTCTGGATAGCTCCCAGACACTCTTGGTTGGCTGTGATTGGGTCGGAAGAAAAAAATTCAAAGATTCCTCGGAGATCCTGATCAAGAAAAATAGGAAAGCCCAGAGCTCCTCGAAGCCCATCTTGCCGAGCCATGCTGGATCGTAAAAATTTGGCTTCCTGTGTGCAATCATGAATCCAGGTAGGTTGGTGAGTGGCCCAAACCAAGCCAGGCAATCCTTGTCCCTGAGAAAGTGTGATGCGTCGGGATTCTTCTGCGAACGAGGTATGTGTGGAAGGGCTCTGATCGACAATGGCTTGGCAATGCAGGTGGTTGTCGGATGGGCTCATTTTCCAGAAAGCCCCCACCCGCCAATCCATTTCGAGACATATCGCCTGCAGTATGTTGGGAATGGCCAGGTCCAGCGTGGTGGATTCGGCCAAAATGCTTGAAACCCTATACTGCGTGGTTTGCCGCTGTACCGACCAATGTTCTTGGGTGACATCCAAGAGGGAGCCGGCCATTTGAGCTGGTTCACCTGATTCGTCGCGCCGAACTTGACCACGGAGACGGAACCAACGGTATTCGCCGGATTTCATCCTGACTCGGATTTTGAGATCGTACGGGCGACCTTCCCTGACATGTGCCTGGAAGGCCCTATTGACGGTGCCAAGATTCAACGGGTGAATGTGATGATGGAACGTCGAGAGAGTATTGTCGAATTCGTCTGGTTCATAGCCCAGGAGTGCTTTGAACCGATCAGAAAAGTAGGCGCTATGGGTTGTCAGATCCCAGTCCCAAATGCCTTCGTTTGAGCCTTGAATGACTAAATCTAGACGGTCCTCACTTTGTTGAAGGCACTGAGCCATCACGTCTCGCTCAATGATTTGCTCAGCAAGGGCTGCATTTGCATTCTCCAAATTCTGGGTTCGATCGTTCACTTGCTGTTCCAGAGAGTGATTGAGCATGGCGAGTCGAGACTTGATTCGTAACCACTGAATGGTGGCAATCGAGGTTGCGCCTATGGCTAATAGGGCCAGCCCTCGATTGCTGAAAACCTTCCAGGCTTCTCCTCCAGGCGGAGACAACTCCATCCCGGCTAGAACAAGAAGGCTGGAGATTGCAGCTGTCATCCAAACCCATCGAATGCCTAATTGTCCTGCCAGGCTGATACAGATGACATAGAGAATGCCACTGGCCACTCCGAGGGGGAGCGCCAAGTCGATCAGAAAGAAGGTTCCGAGAAGAACCCCAAGAATAAGGTGTGGCCAAGAATGCCGCCTCATCGGAGAGGAGGTGGGGTCATCTGAGATCGTCTGGTGAGGGGGAATGAGTGGCGCCATGGTTAGTTTGGAGTTTTAGAGCGAAGAGATTGAAGGGTGTGTGTGACTCGATGAATTTCCGCACGAAGGTTCGAAAGATGTTGCTCCGCTGTGGACAGATCCTGATTCCGGCTGCATGTTTCCAGTTGGGCACAAAGGTCCGAAAGCGCGAATGCTCCCAAATATCGAGAACTGCCCTTGCACGTATGTGCGGCTTTGGTAAGGCTAGACGAGTCCTGTTGTTGGATGGACCGCAGAATATTTTCCAGGTGTCGAGGCAGGTCATCCAGGAATTGATCAATGAGCGATTCCAAAAAGTCGGGGTCGTCTTCCCCTGCTAATGTCCGAAGCTCTTCCAGGGTCTGCTCATCAATGGGTGCCTGTGGAGCGCTGGCGGTTTTTTCGGATGGAGAGGCGAGGGAATTGCGAGAATGGGATGCGTCGTGGGCATCAATCTGTTCGGCTGTTGGTGTCAACCAAAGTTCCAATTTGGCCTTAAGGTGTTCGAACCGGACGGGTTTCGTGAGGAAATCATCCATGCCGGCCTTTAGGCACCGTTCACGGTCACTCTCCAATGCATTCGCCGTGAGGGCGAGAATCGGTACTCGTGGACGCGGAGGCCCGTGGAGTGAAGAGTCAGGCGTAGGCGGGGACTCTGTTGAAGAGGCATCACTTGTTTTTTCAAATCCCTCATTATTGACGCGTTCCCCTTCACGAATCTTTTGGGTGGCTTCGAACCCGTCCATTTCCGGCATTTGGCAATCCATAAGGATCAGATCATACCGAGTTGTCTGTGAGGCCTGAATGGCCTCCTGACCATTCAGGGCGAGATCGATCCGGTATCCCATTTTTTTCAACATGCGGACCGCAACCTTTTGATTGACGTCATTGTCCTCTACCAACAAGATATGATGTCTGGATTGTGCGCGGGATTCGTTTAGGGTATGGCGCGTGATCAGCGGAACTGAAGAATTCGAAATCGGTGAGTCCTGATTCAAGACCATTTTTAGACAGGCTTGCCACTGTTGGTAGCGAACGGGCTGGGTTAAATAGGCTGCAAAGCCGGAGTCTTTGGCGAGTTTTGCTTCACCCCGCTTGCCGAGTTCGGCAAGGAGAATCAAGGGAAGAGACGCCAGGCGTGGATCTTGTCGAATGGCTGTGCCCAATGTCAGGCCTTGGGAATCCTGTATTGCCGAAGTGGGGTGATACACAATCACCACATCGAACGGGTGGAGGGCTTGTTGTGCCTGTTGGAGAAGGGTGAGCCCGGCTGATGGGGTGTCTGCGGTCTCACAGTGCATGCCCCACATTTCGGCATAATGCCGCAGGAGAGTTTGTATGGATTGGGGACCGGCAATAATGGCCAGCCGACGCCCTTCCAAGCTCGGGCAAGGGGCGGGGAATTGGTACGGGGCTTCCGAGGAGGCAACCGGAAGTGTAAACCAAAACCGGCTGCCTTGACCCAGTTGGCTTTCCAGGCCGATTTCTCCTTGCATGAGTGTTACCAGACGTTTCGAAATGGCCAGCCCCAACCCCGTTCCCCCATACTTTCTCGTTGTGGAACTATCGGCTTGTGTGAACGATTGGAACAAGGTCCGTTGGGCTTCATGGGATAATCCGATTCCCGTATCTGCCACGCTAAAGTGCAGGGTCAATCCACCCTCAGGGTTTGGTGTAGCAGATACATGGACAGAGACACTACCGGAATTGGTGAATTTGATGGCATTGCCGATCAGGTTTAAAAGAATTTGACGAATTCGTCCAGGGTCTCCATTGATCACCAGCGGGATGGAAGCATCGACCAGGGAATAGAGTTCCAGTCCCTTGGAAGCGGCCCGTTCGGCAAGTAATCCGATCGTTTCATCAATGGCCACTCGTATGTCAAAGTCCAGCGATTCCAGATTCAGTTTTCCGGCCTCGATTTTCGAAAAATCCAAAATGTCATTGAGGATACCCAACAGGAACTCGCCGGAGTGCTGAACCGTATTCACCATATCCCGCTGGTCTTCATCTAATGACGTATCCAGTAGCAGACTCGTTAACCCGATCACGCCATTCAGGGGTGTACGGATTTCATGACTCATGGTCGCTAAAAATTCGGCTTTGCTTCGAGCGGCCAAGAGGGCTTGGTCCCGAGCAAGAACCAGCTCCTTATTCGTCTGTTCAAGGGCTTGCGCGTCCTGTAGGCGTTTCTGTTCGGCGGCTTTTCGCTCGGTAATGTCGACGATGGAGGACAGGATGAATCGGCCATCCCGCGTTTCGATAGGATTCAAGCCAACTTCGAGTGGGATCTCCCGTCCGTCCTTATGGAGCCCATGGAGCTCCCGTCCTTTGCCCATTTTCGGGTGAGGAGCGTGTTTGTTGCTGTACCCGGATCGATGGTGGGGGTGGGCTTGTCGGAATCGTGCCGGGAGCAGGATTTCAATAGGTTGGCCGATGAGTTCCTGTCGGGAATAGCCGAAGAGTGTCTCGACAAGCCGGTTAACAAGAACAATTGTGCCAGATTGATCCGTCATGACCATGCCACTGGGGGTTGTTTCGACGACAAGCCGAAACCGGTCCTCGGCGCGTTTCCGTTCCGTAATGTCATTAAACGTGATGACCGCACCACGAACCTCATACTTTTCATCATGAAGAGGGGTGCTGGTGTATTCGACGGGCATGGGGGTTCCGTCCTTACGCCACAGGACCTCCGCTTCGATGTGCCGGCCGATTCCATTCCTGAAGGCCGCGGACATGGGGCATTCGTCTTTCGGATAAATTGCCCCATCAGGTTTGGTGTGATGAATCACGTCATGAACGGGACGGCCGATCAGTTCTTCAGGTTCGTACCCCAGCAGGCGTGCAGCGGCTGGATTCATAAAGGTGGCTCGACCCTCCAAATCCAATCCAAAGATGCCTTCTCCGGCTGAAGCCAAAATTCGTTCGTTCTGACGGGATAGCTCTTGATGAGCCTGGTGAACCTGATAGCCCTCAATGGCCATCGCGATGTGGTCGCTGATCATTCGGAGTGTATTCAACGTTAATTCGGAGAAGGGAGACTTGGCGAACAAGGCCATGACTCCCATCATCTCTTGATCCTTCAGCAAGGGATATCCGGCGAACGCGACTACCCCTTCTTGTTTGGCCCATGCTTGTTCTGAAATCTGCGGGTCTTCGGGCACTGCATTCGTGCAGTGCGGTTTCTGCTCTTGGGCGATGTGACCGACGAGCAATTGGCCGATGGGGATCTGTCCGGGGAGACTCTCGAGATCGATAGCGTCGCCGCTGCTGGCCTGGAGTTCAAGCATGTGGTGCTCAGGGCGATGAAGCCAAATGCGGGCATTGACAGCCCGGAGATGATCTACCATGGCTTGCGCACATTTCTGAAGGAGTGGTTGCAGGTCCTGTTGTTGACTAATAATCTTTCCGATTTCGGCATCCAGTGCCAGCATGCGGTTTTGTTCCGCGAGCTGTTCCTCCCACTGTTTTCGTTTTGTGATGTCCACGATAGAGGCTAGGACATACGTATCGTTTCCGGATTTGAGCGGCTGTAAGCCGACTTCGACGGGAAATTCGGTGCCGTCTTTTCGACGACCATAGAGATCGCGTCCGTTTCCCATGGCGCGAGACTCGAGGTGGGCAAAGAAACGTGAAACATCGGCCTCATGGGTGCGACGAAACCGTTCGGGAATTAACAGTTCAATCGGTTGTCCGAGCAGTTCCTTGCTTGAATAGTGGAAGAGTTGCGTCACCAATTGATTGGCGAGGACGATTCGGCCCTTTTGATTGATCATGATCATTCCGCTGGGGGCGGCCTCGACCACTAACCGAAATTTCTCCTCGGCCTTTTTGCGCTCGGTAATGTCTATGCCACTGCCGATATATCCCAGGAAGGCCCCATCTGGGGAAAATCGAGGCACACCTGTACTGAGGATCCAACGAAATTCTTTGTGGATATTTCGTAAGCGATATTCCACGGTGAACGACCGCTTTGCCTCGTAGGCAGAAAGGTAGGTTTGTCCATAACGATTATGGTCGTCGGGGTGGAGTCCTTGGAGCCAACCCTTGCCCAGTTCTTGACCCAAAGATTGGCCGGTAAAATCCAACCACGGTTTATTGACCCAACTTAACTGGTGATCGGGTCCGGTAAGCCAGATCAGCACGGGGGCGGAGTCTGCCAGACTTCGAAACCGTTGTTCGCTTTCACGAAGCCGATGGTCCGCTTTCGTTTCCTCGGTGATGTCCCAATTGACTCCCAGCATCCTCATGGGATGGCCCTGGTCATTCCAGTAGACAAGGCCTCGTGCGGCAATGATATGGACAGACTGATCGGGCCAGACAATGCGAAATTTCGTATTTAACTCTTCTTGACCCTGAAGGGCTCGTTGCACGGCATTTTCGGCGGCCGAACGATCGGCTGGATGAAGGGTGCGGGACCAGGTGTCAAACGTGTTCGAGGAATCCTTGGGGTTCACGCCGAACAACTCGAACATCTGTGTATCCCATTTCAGATGATTCGTGGGAATGTCCCAATCCCAAATCCCCATTTTGGCTACCGAGGTGGCGAGAATCAGCCGGTTGGACAGGGTGTGGAGCTCCTCCTCCCGTTCACGTTGTTCGGTCACGTCTCGAATCGAACCGGCCATACGAATCGCACGGTGGTCAGAATCCCGAATTGCGGAACCTTGTCCATGGAACCAGCGATAGGTACCGGATTGTGTGCACAATCGAAAGTGCCGGTTAAAGGGGGTTTGGTGGTGAATGTGATCCTGAAGGGCTTGGTTCACGGGTTGCCGATCATCCGGGTGAAGGAGCTGTCTGAACGTGGGCAAATTGGACGGAAGCTCCTGCGGAGCGTAGCCCAGGAGCGAGTAGAAATTGGGAGACCACCACATGTCTTCTCCTGAGAGATCCATCCAATCCCAAAGGCCTTCATTCGTCCCATTCACGGCCAGTTCGAGCCGGGTCTCGCTTTCCTGCAGCGCCTGTTGTGCTGCCGTCCGTTCTTGTTCGGTTTTCAAGGATTGGAAAATGCGGCCTAAAGAGGCCATCAATGGTTGGAGGTCTTCTACCAGGGTGCTGGGATAGCCGCTCGGGCGGTTGGCGACTCCCGCCATTCCGATGAAACAAGTCCCATGGTAAATGGGGAGGCCCAGAAAGGCGGTGAGTGGGGGGTGCCCCTCGGGGAGCCCCCCTCGTCGAGGGTCTGTGGCCGGGTCATTGGCGATCACATATGCCCCGGTTTTCAGGACTTGTCCAAATAGGGTCGCCAGATTGAAAAATTCAAATTCAGGTGCCAGGCGGTCATAGAGGTCTCGTGTCTCTTGATTCCAGGCAATATTGGTGATGGCCTGGGTCTTGAGGTAAGGCAAGCCGTCCCGATAGCGAACTTCTCCAATAAATCCATAGGTGCTCTCTGTGATATGGAGAAGATGAGACAGGGCGACATCAAACGTCCCGTGGAGATTGTTTGTGTCAATATAGGTCGACTCAATGTGTTGAATCGCGGACAGCAAGGTGGCCTGTTTTTTTCGTTCGGCCATTTCCTCATTGGCTTTTTTTCGGAGGAGTTCAGAGGCTTGAACTTGGCGAGCCAGATTCGTCACATCGTGAATGATAATGAGGGCATGCCAGCTTTGCGTGGCCTCATTCCAGATACTTTTGGCGGTGGTGTGCTGAATGCGGGGCTGTCCATTGGGATAGGCACAGGGGAGAAATTGCCCATGAAATTGAGAGGCAAATGTCGTTGGGGGGCCTCCCTGAAACAAGGGTTCAAGGCGAGTGGTGTACTTGGAGGTTGTCAGGTGGGGATAGAGATGTCCTATCGGCTGTCCGAGCATCTCCGGTTTGGAAATGCCGGTCCATTCTTCAAGGCAATGATTCCAATAGGAGACCGTCCAATCCTCCCGGAGTATGAGCACTCCCTGGGGAAGGTGGTCTAATATTTCGGCCCAGGCATTAGCGGGTTCCAGTTGGGCCATGGCAGGAATCTGCGGTTTGAAGGAGCGCGGTGATGGCTTGGAGGAGGCATCCCAGATCTTGAACGCCCATGAGTAAGATGATGTCCCCGGAAATGTTGTAGTCCTCGATCGTAAAACGGGTTTGCGCCCACAGCATCATTTCCGGCGTTTGCGTGGCTCTGGGTTGGATTAATTGCTGAATCGTTGTTTCTTCATAAAAAGGGACGGAATACGTGATGCAATGTTGGAGCACGTTGGTCAGGGAGCCCATGACTCCATTCAGCACAATGTTTCCAATTTCCGTCAGTGTGGCTTCTTTCATGGAGTCCCACGAGTCTTGGTTTTGAGTCTCCCCCGTGAGGACGGTCAGTAAGGAGGCGGCGCTCTGCGTTGGAAATAATAAACAGGTCGATCCGGAAAAAGCCCCATGGAAGGGTAGGCGGACCGAGGCGTGGAATTCGGCGGCGTCAGTATCTATGGCGGTTTGTAATTCCTGAATCGGTCCGATACAGATAGAAGGAATGTGCAACCGTATAGGCTTTTCCAGCATTTGATTGAGCGCCCCGGCCGCTTTTCCTACTCCGATATTCAGGAGTTCTTGCAAGGCGTCCCGTTGTTCGTCGCTTATCTGCATGGGGTATCCTGTGTGTGAGAGGGGGATAATATCTGGTTGAGTTCCATTCGAAGGATGTCCTGCGTGACCGGTTTATTCAGAAAGGCCGAGGCTCCTAACTCCAGACACCGGATTTTCATCCACTCTTGAATGTCAGCGGTTAAGACGATCACTGGAAGGCGGATCTGCTTAGCCTGAAGCGTTTCCAGGACTTGAATACCGTCGATTTCCGGCATCAGCATATCCAAGATCAGGCAATGAGGGGGATTCGCCTCGATTTGCGCTAAGGCTTCTCGGCCATTGGAGGCAGTTTCGACTTCGTAGCCGGCCTTTTGAATGATGGCTGATAACGTTTTTCGTTGAAACTGTGAATCGTCGGTAATCAATATTCGCCTCATGGCACCGTGGTCCTTTGTCAGAAAGTGGGGTGAACGTATAGGGAGTTGATGTCCTTGATGTGGCACCAATAGGTTATGGAGCCCCTCCTCCCGTCTCATGGGACTCTACTGTGTGTGTCGGAGAATTGGGAAAGATTCTTTACGAACGTGGAGGTTCTTTTCAGCTAATGATGACGTAGCGCCAACGGCTGGAAACTGCGAACGATGAAGGTAGATCGGAATGACAGAGAGATTAGGGATGGATTGGGGAATCTGGGGGAGTCGATGGGCCGGGTGATGGCTTGAGAAACTGTTGAAATGAGCCCATACCGATTCCTATGTGCTGGCACGTCAAATATTGGCGATCAAATCGATTGTTGGTTTTCATCAGCGTCCAGAGAGTTCGAAGATCCACCAGGCCCCACGCGGGAAGGTGAAAGACGGATAACGGGTAATCGGTTCCAAACAGCAGTCGGTTAAAAACTTCGGGATGATGGCGGAGCCGACGTAGCATGCGCATGCGATTCGGGAGGGTCAGTGCCGAGACATCAGCAAAAAAGTTTGGATAATGGTTTACGAAATTCAGCAGTGTGGGATAGAACTTTTCATACAGCATGAGTCCATAACTGCAAGCATGTGCCGCAATGACCGTGGCTCCCTCATCCAACGCCACTCGAAGGCGGTTGGGATCTCCCACGGATTGATCTTTCCCGATCAGGCTGAATTCGTAGCCCACATGACTGAGAAATGGCAGCTTCAGGTCGGCCAGGACTCGGTAAAATGTTCGATAGCGAGGATTTCCCGGATCGAATTGCTGCGCATTGGGAAGGACTTTGACGAGGGCTGCCCCGGCTTCGGCACATCGGTGAAGCTCTTCAATGGCATCTCCCCTCTGTGGATTAATCGATACTCCGGCAAGAAATTCGTTGGGGTAGCTCTTCGTTTGAGCCAGGACGTAATCGTTACTGACCAGAAATTCCGTGGCATTCAAGTCCAGTCGTCCGTTGCTGGTGTAAATGCCGTCCATGCCTAACAGGATGGCTTTTCGGACGTACTGCGAGGCGCGCAGCTCCGTGAGTAAGTCCTGAAGATATTTCCGGTTGGCCGCATGAGGTTCGTGAATCGATAAGCCATGTTTCCACAAGAGGAACCTGAATAAGGGGCTTTTCAGCATTTTGGGTGAAATGAGGCATCCGTTATCGCCTTCTGGCAGAGCGGCCAAATGTACATGACAGTCAATAAGGGAATGGGGCGAATGTGTCATGCTGTCAGGTGGCGTAATTGGCGGTCATGCAGCGGTTGTAGGAGTATCTGACTGGTGAGAGATCCGATCAGGGCTAGGAACATATCCCATTGGGTATCCCATTCATCGCCCTGTGTGCCTAAAAAAGCGGTCGCAGCTTCCCCAGTCAATCGGGCTGTCCCCCATTCGAATAATTCATACGATGCGCTGAACGCCAGGCATACTGCCGTCACCAAGAAAAACGTCCATGAGCCAGGACGGAGAGGCGAGCGCCGGAGAAGCACTTCGCGAATGACCAAAGCGGGAACAAATCCCTGTGCAAAATGGCCCAGCCGGTCATAATGGTTTCGTGTCAGGTCGAACAGGTGTTGTATCCACAGGCCCACGGGGACTTCTGCATAGGTATAGTGTCCGCCGATTAACAACAGCATGGCATGGAGGCTTAATAGCCCGTAGGCCAGTGGGGTCAGTGGAAAGGTTGAGGCGGTTATCCATAACAGAGGGATTCCCAGGAAAACGGGAAAAGTTTCCAGAAACCATGTCAGACGGTCATGAGGGGCTAAGGCCGACCAGACGAATACCCCGAGGACGGCAATCATGAGATACCCCCTGTTCATCAAGATTCCTGTCCGTCCTTATTTGGTGGTACTCGAATGAGAAATTCGCTCCAGTGCTAATTGTTTCAATGCGCGAAGATCCAGTTTGCCGGTTCCTAGAATGGGCAGATGGTCTACTTTCAGGAAATTATCTGATTTCGGGATGAACAGATTCGGTAACCCGCTTTGCGAGACGTTTTCCAGAATGTTGGGAATCCGCGATTCGTCCAGGGTATGGACCACCACGAGTTGTTCCCCTTTCCGATCGTCAGGGATGCCTGTTACGGCTAAGACCATGGTGTCGGCTCCCGCGGCTTGATGCAGGGCTTCCTCAACACGGCCATGGGGAACCATTTCTCCGCCGATTTTGGAGAATCGGGAGAGGCGGTCCGTGATTCGGAGAAACCCGTCTTCATCCAGTTTGGCAATATCCCCGGTGATATACCAGCCTTGATACATGCATTTGGCAGTCAACTCTTCTCGTCCCAGATACCCATCCATGACATTGGGGCCTTTGACGAGCAACATCCCCGCTTCTCCAATGGGTAAGGGTTCAAAGGAATCCGGATCAACAATGCGGACAGAGACTCCCGGAAGAGGTTGGCCGACCGTGCCTCGGCGGGACGCTGGTTGAAAAAACCCCGCCGCCCGAAAGTCAGGACAATTGACGGCAATAACCGGAGCGCATTCGGTCACTCCGTACCCTTCAATTGGTCGGATGCCAAATCGTTCTTCAAAGGCTTGAAACAGCCGATCGGGGAGTTTTTCGGCGCCCGTCAGTACAATGCGCAACGATCCAAACTGTTCGGGGGTGCAGCGCCGGCTGTAGAGTTGAAGAAACGTAGGCGTGGTGAGCAGGACCGTCACCTGATGACGATGGATAAGGTCTCCAATTGGGCCTGCATCCAAAGGAGACGGATGATAGATAACCCCTGCCCCGTGGATGGCGGGAAACCAGAGCGCGGCTAAATAGCCGAAGGAATGGAAAAAGGGCAGGATCCCCAAGACTTTGTCATGTTTATCGATGTGCAGGACTTGCGCGACCCCTTCGACGTTGGAATCCAGGCTGAAATGGCTGAGCATGACCCCCTTGGGTTCTCCTGTGCTCCCACTGCTAAAAATGATGGTCGCCAGATCTTGAATGGAAGGGCTGGTAATGGCCCCGCACCATCGTTCGATCATCCGAATGGGGGCAAAGAGGGCGAGGAGCATGGCCATGGTTTTCGTGCCGGCGCCAATGGTCTTGCGGATGTCTTCCACGTAAATCGGAGTGAGATTGGCGGGAAGGACCAGTTTGGCTTTTTCCAGGAACAATCGACTGGTAACCACGGTGGCTAAGCCCGCCTGCTTGGCTACGGACTCCAACCCTTTTGGCCCAACGGTGTAATTCAAATTGACCGTGGTGCGTCCGGACAAGGTCGAGGCAATATTCGTGAGGGCTCCGCCAACTGAAGGAGGCAGCAGGATGCCGACGGTATGTTGGGCATGCCAATGGGTCCGTAAGGCCCTGGCCAGTGCAATGGCGCCGGTGAGTGCTTCCCAATAGGATACTCGAGGTCGTGTGATGTCCCCAAAGGCAAACTGAAAGGGATGTTTACGAACCGACCACACAAAGGAGTGATGCAGGGGACGGCGGGTGGTTTTTCGCAATTGCCAGGCTTGTTCGCCGAGGTCTTGCACCGCCAAACGGAGTTCCTCTGCAGTGCTGGCCGAGGGAACAGGATTTCCAATGGAGATCGTAATGGGATACGGGATGCGAGACGGCCACTTGGCCAAAAATCGTTCCCCGACAAAGCTAAAGATGCTTCCCCACACTCGATCCAAATAGATAGGAATGATCGGGACATGCCGCCCTTTCATAATCCGGGTAAAGCCGGAACGAAACGGCAGCAGTCCGCCGGTTCTGGTAATTTGTCCTTCGGGAAAAATGCAGACAAGTTCCCCCTGATCCAATGCCCGTCCGGCTTCTCGAAGGGCGTGAAGAATCGCTCGAGGGGAGCCGGACGATGAAATGGGAATGGCGCCCATGACCTTGGCAAAAGGGTTGAGGACTGGATGGTCATAATATTGTTGATCGACCAGGAAACGAATGCGCCGATCGGTGGTGGCCAGAAGAAGCAGTCCATCGATAAAGGACACATGATTTGGGACCAGTAGAGCCCCTCCCTGATCGGGTATCTGGTCGCGACCGGTAATGGTGAGTCGATAGACGCTGTGCGTGATGAGGAACAGCACCAATCGAATGAACGTCTCTGGCAGTAACCAAAGCGCCCAGATGGTCAGGACCGTGCTTCCTAATCCCGAAATGATAAAAATGGCACTGGCGCTGAATCCAATAGCGGCTAGGAGACCCGAGCCGATGGATCCAGCGAGAACTCCTCCAAAAACCAAGGTATTGGCAAAAGCAATCACCGCACCACGGCGGTCGGCAGGGGATCGCCATTGAATCAGCGAATTGAGAGGGACGACGACAAATCCGCTGGAAAGCCCCAGGCAGGCCATGGCCGCCAATGTGCCGGGTAAGGCTGGGGAGGCTAATCCGATGATCAAGAGACACGCAATGATGCCGAAGCCGCCTAAAGGAATGAAGCCCAGTTCGATTTTTGCCGCCGATATGGTTCCGGCTAGAAACGCTCCTACCCCCACTCCCACCCCAAAGGCGGCCAAGGGAAATCCTGCCAAGGTATCGGATAACTGCAAAACGGCTTTGGCATAGATTAAGACGTCCTGCCCAACCAGACTAGCCAAGGTCCAGAATGCGATCGATCCCAATACTCCCAATGTCAAAATTCGATCGGATTTCAAGGCCTCGAGCGCTGCAAGCCATGTGTCTTTGATGCCCCCCTCGGTCCGGGCTCTGGAAACGGGAGGAATGACCAGAGAGGCCGCAAATCCTGCAGTGGAGCAAAGGCAAAGCACAAGACCGGCCAGCCAAGGGGAAGAGCCGGAAACATCCAAGAGCGGGCCCGCGATCGCGGTTCCGGCAATAATGGCCACAAAGGTCCACAATTCCAATTGGCCATTACCCCAGGAAAGGCGATGATGGGGGAGTAATTCAGGAAGAATGCCATATTTCGAGGGGCTGAATAGGGCGCTTTGGGCTCCCATGCCGGCAAGGACGAGTAATGGAAGTAGGCCTCCGGCGGGATTGATAAAGAGGGCGAGAGTTCCTGCTCCCATGAGCAGAATCTCGACGCTTTTCATCACAATAATCACGGTGCGTTTGCTGAATCGGTCGGAAAAAACTCCGGCAATGGCCGATACCAACATCAGAGGGAGCGTGAAAATGACAAAGGCTCGTGTCGTAAGCCCTTGGGCGGCTTGTTCGAATGCGGCTCCCGAAAGGCCGGAGGTGGCCGACAGCTGCTTAATGGTCAGTAAGGCGACCATCAGTTTCCAGGCATTGTCGTTGAATGCCCCGAAAAATTGTGCGATCAACAGCCCCCTGAGGGCGTACGGGGAAAACGAGGGATGTGGCGGGGAGAGTGGTGAGGGAGGATGAGAAATGGTGATCACCCAATTGGTTGCAGGTTAGTCGAGATGATGATGGTCAGGGATTCCTAGGATAATGTGTTTTGATGTTAGCATGTTTTGCCATTGTATCCAGCATATGGCCGGGTAAACTTCGGCATGTTTATCCGGTTCTTGAGTGGACATGGGAAAGGGCTTCACTCATTATCAAATGCCGCCCTCCGTATTCGTGTGCAAGACCTTTATTCGGTAGGTACCGGTTGTGGATGCCATACCGATGATACGTAAATTTTCCCTTCTGACCTCCCTTAGGGTGTCTTAAGGTTCTTTCTTTCCCAACCGAATGATCACCTAACAAGCCATAAGGTCAAAAAGAAAAAGATCCAGTTGATGGTTGGTTTTGAGATGTCCCTCACGACAAAAGGGGCGCCCTTTTCCTACTCAACCGGAATGGCGGAATTGTGGCAACCGAATGATGACCGAATTTCAGACAATGGAGTCTCCGCGGCCGGTGGCCGGGGAATCCATTTTCCACAAAATGCGGAATATTTTGAATAGCATTCATGTTTCTACCGGTGTACTTCACCAACAATTGCGGGAATTTCACCTGGAAGATTTTGGCCGGGTTGCGGATATGTTAGATGCCCATTCCAGTAATCTGGGATGGTACCTCAGTCAGGATCCGAAAGGAAAAAAAATTCCGAACTTTCTAGGTCGCCTGAGCCAAAGTTTGCTTGAGAAACATCTGCTCACGGTCAATGAATTGAATGCGCTCCAGGCCAATGTGGAGCAATTAGAATGTTTGCTGACGGCAGGGCAAGGTTCCAAGAAAGCCGGTGGATTGAAAGATACGGCGAAATTTTCAGTTCTTATGGACGAAGTCATTGACCTGCATCAGGAAGAGTTGGATCGTCTGGGTGTCCAGGTTGTGAGAAGGTATCAGGCGGTACCGGATGGCATTATGGAAGTGAATGCCTTATTGCCCATTTTGCTGAATATTGTGCGAACGGCTATCAATGCCATGCGGGATCTGCCTGGACGATCCCACTGTTTGACATTACACGTGTTGCCTTGTCCGGACCGGGAACAGTTTGTCCGCATGCAAGTCGAGGATACCGGGGTTGGTATTCCTGTGGACATGTTGACCCAGGTGGTTTCCTTGCCCTCCTCTCAACCGAGGCCGGGAACATTTTTGCCCAACTTATATGCCAGTAACATGGCCGCGAAAGAACTTGGCGGGGCACTGCGAATTTGGAGTGATGGAGCACAACAAGGCACGACGTTGACGCTAGATTTACCAGTCATTCATATGGAGGGGAACCAATAATGGAGATGGAACGCAGTAACCGACGAATTTTGGTTATCGATGACAATGTGGCGATTCATGATGACTTTCGAAAAATTTTGACCCGTTCTTTGGATACGTCCTTGTTGCAAGAAGCGCGAGCGGAATTATTTGATGATATTGAAGAGCAGACCCAAATAGAGAGTTTTGAGGTGGATTGTGCCGATCAAGGCCAAATGGGTTATCGCATGGTGCAGGATGCCATGAAGGTCAACCTCCCCTATGCCGTGGCCTTTGTCGATATGCGGATGCCCCCTGGATGGGATGGAGTGGAAACGGTTGAACATCTGTGGGAGGAAGACCCTGAGCTGCAGGTGGTGATTTGCACAGCCTTTTCTGATCATGCCTGGGAAGATGTCATTAAACGGCTCAATAAAAACGATAAATTGCTCATTCTCCGAAAACCCTTCGATAATATTGAGGTGTGGCAATTGGCCAACTCGTTGACAAAACGGTGGAGCGAGGCCAGGCAAGCAAAATCTCAATTGGACCTATTGGCGAAATGGGCGGAAGAACGTGCTGAAGATGCAGTGAAGGTTGATTAGTTCTGGAATGCCCTAGAAAAATCATACATCCCATCTGCACGGAGCATGAAGATGTGAGGAACATCTGAAAACCGCGCAATGGCTCATGAATCTGCCATTGGTTGCCATCATGAATGACTCAGACCTCCTTCCTCCCGACTCAGCGCTTTATGTCGATTCTGCCTTGATTCACGTTCTTGCGTTGAATTTTCAGCATTCCCAGCCTGCTGCTTCTTGCCATTCATGGATGACATCCTTGGATGCTTCGGTCGTCATGGTGGATTGGAGAGAATCGATCGAGTCGATTCCATGTTCAGACCGGCGCGTGGCCTATGACCTGATTCTGGTCGCTGAGAATGCTTCGGAAATGACTTCGCCTGAAATGTCAGCGCTGAAGGAGAGGACTGGGGCCGGATTGGTTGTCATCCTGAGGGCAGATTCGCCAAAGGACTCCGGTTCCGTTGAATGCCTGCCCCAAGAAGGCATGTGGAATCTTCCCACCTCGTTATTGCCCGTCATGTGGCCATTGGTTCAGGCATTTTGTGGTGAACGCAAACGCCTGTTGATGGAGCATCGTTATTTGGTGAATCAACTGCATGATGCGGAGTATCGTCTGGAGATGGCCAGCGTGGCCTCGACTGTGCTTCACAATGTGGGCAATGTGTTGAATAGCGTGAATGTGGCGGGCAAGGTTCTGGAGGATCTGGTATCCCAATCCTCAGTGGTCTTGGTGAATCGAATGTCGGATTTGCTCAAAGAACATGAGCCGGATTGGGGCACGTTTTTATCGCAGGACCCCAAAGGGAAAAAAATCATTCCACTCTTCATGAAGTTGGGAAAACCGTTGATTGATGAGCAGCAGGCTCTTCTGAAAGAGATCCGGGGTGTCCAGCGTCATCTTTCCCACGTGAGACAGATCATTTTATCCCACCAGGCGATGGCACGTGATCAGGGACAGGTGGAATCAGCTCCCATTGAGGAATTGTTGGAACAGGCCCTTGAATTAAGCTTTCAGCCCGGGGATGCCAGGTGGGTGACTCTTCAGCGTGAACTTTCTCCGGTTCCTCCGGTTCTTGTGGACCCCAATCAGCTGTTGCAAATTTTGGTCAACCTGTTTCGAAATGCCAAACAGGCGATGGAGCAGCAACCAGGCTCCATGCACACACTGACGGTATCGACCAGGTTATCATCCGGTGAAGCCTCCGGCCGGGTGGAAGTGATCGTTCAAGACACCGGAGTGGGTATTGCTCCTGATCATGTCAGTCGGATGTTTAGCCGAGGGTTTACCACGAAAAAAGATGGCAATGGCATTGGATTGCATAGTTCGGCTAGAACTCTTGAAAAGTTTGGCGGGTCTTTGTCCGTAGAAAGTGCAGGAGTCGGGTTCGGTGCGACCTTTATTCTTGCTATTCCGGTGGCACAGGATCCAGAGGGAAGTCGGTAAGGTGGCCATCTGAATTTGGGGTTTGTCCTTCGTCTTGATGGAATGACCATTCGATCTCTCCGGTCGTTGAGTAAGCAACCCAGCAGTTCAGTGAGAATCAAGGGGAACGTGGTGTCGTTTATCTATGGTCTCTCAGTATATTCATGAGAGGTGCAGGAGTGAAATTCAAGCGGCTGGACGGTCTGGCCGAGCCCATTTGCCAGGAATCAGCTTCAGAGTCTTGCGAATCATGTGGTCTCCTACAGCAGCAGATTGTTGAGTTGACCTCATGTGTCGCCGAGGCTAGAGAAGTTCGGGACCGCGTCCTGACAGAGTTGGAGGAGATGACCGCTCTTGAAACATCATTGAGGGAAAAAACTCAAGCCTTGGTTCGGTCAAATCAAGAGCTGGACCAATTTGCTTCGGTCGCCGCACATGATTTGCAAGAACCGCTTCATTCGATTTTGGTGTTTCTGGATCTGCTACGTGTCAAATGCGGAAACCGCTTGGACGCCAATGGATTGAGTATTGTCAACCGAGTGAGGTCGGCAGCCATACGGATGCAGGAACAGATACAAGGGTTATTGGTCTATTCCAGATTAGATGCCCCTTCATCGCAGTGTGAAATGGTGCCTCTTGGTCCCTTGTGCGAAGACATTATTGCTAGTTTGCAGGGGAAAATTGAAGAATTCGGAGGGGCAGTCGTGGTTCAGGAGTTACCGGCCATCCAGGGAGATTCGATCCATTTTCGTCAGTTATTTCAAAATTTGATCCAGAACGGATTGAAGTTCCATCGCCCCGGTCAGCCTCCAATGGTCAAGGTCTCTGGCCGGGTGATCACGGATCGTCGATGGCGAGGAGCTGGCCCGCCTCGGCGGCTCTGCCAAGTCGATATTTCTGATCAGGGAATTGGAATTCCTTCGGAGTACCATCATAAGATTTTTGACATGTTTCAGCGACTTCATCGAAAGGACGAGTATGCGGGCGTCGGTATTGGGTTGGCCTTATGTCAACGGATAGTCAATCGCTATGGTGGGGAGATTGTCGTGCATTCCGAAGTAGGCCATGGATCAATTTTTACCGTCACACTTCCTGAATATCAGAAAGGTTTAGAATGATGCTGGCGGCTAAGCATGCAGTTTCTTTTCGAGTGTTGGTGGTCAGTGAAGATTCGGATATTTGTCAGTTATTGAAGGAAACCCTGACGACCTCAGGCATAGAGAGCGTGATGCCCAACATAATGGGGGAAGAAATTGCATCAAATGAGGGGGCTCCCAATCCCAGCCCATGGTCCTGGTGCCGGGCAACTTCCTTTATTACGGGCTGCGATCTTTTACACCAGGGGCTTCAAACTGGGTATCCATTTTCGGTTGTGATAATGGAAATCGGCCATGCATCAGAAGATGATCTTGGTCGGATGATGGAGGAAATTTGGGGAGTCGATCCAGATATTCGAATCGTTCTTGGTGTATCTGGAGGACAACGTGTGCAGATTCCGGTGGGGGTGAAGCACAAGGCCGGGCAATGGGCGATTTTGCGAAAACCCTGTTTCGAAGAAGACGTGTATCAGCTTCTTTCCTGTTTGTGTGGATGGCCTAAGGATTCGCGGGCCGATACTGCGGAAGAGGAAATAGGCAGGGGTGATCTTTCCCGTTCGTCTTCTGGAGGTTCAGGAGACGGGGGCTTGAAAGACAAGGAAGTTGAATTGGAGTTAGCTCGAGGGGAATTGGCCAGTTCAAAGTTTTTTGTGGAGAATATTTTGCATTCGATGGCGGACTCCTTGTTCGTGATAACCATGGATATGTCGATTGGGTCAGTCAATCCCTCTTTATTGAATCTCTTGGGGTATCAGGAGGATGAGTTATTAGGGGAATCTCCTGGACTCATTTTTGGTGAAGGGTTCGCCCAAGGCGCTATTATGGAAGCCTTGATGATGCAAGGATCGGTGAGTGGAGTCGAGTCCAGCTTTGTGACGAAGGAAGGGCGGGAAATACCTATTTCGGTATCCGGGTCATTGATTCAAGATGAACAGGGACAGTTTCAGGGTATGGTCTGCGTGGCGCAAGACATTACTGAACGAAAACGGATGGAAGAGGAAAAACGCCAATTGCATGAACAACTGTTAGATACCTCACGGCAATTGGGAATGGCGGAAGTGGCCAGTGGTGTCCTGCACAATGTCGGTAACGTGCTGAATAGCGTGAATGTTTCGGTCGGAGTCATGATGGATTTGGTCAAGCATACGTTGGTTGGGGATGTCGAACGGATTTCGCAGTTACTTGATAAACATCAGGGTGACCTTGGACATTTCATCTCTCAACATCCAAAAGGCAAACAAATTCCCGGGTATTTACAACGATTATCGGGTCAATTAGTGAATGAAAATCGGCAGATGCTGGAGGAGTTGGGGCGGCTAAAGGGGCATGTGGGACGTGCCCAGCAATGTGTCGCCGCTCAACAGGATTTGGCGAAACCCAGTCATATCACAGAGCCGTTTTGGTTATCGGAAGTTGTTGAAGAGGCGGTGGTTCTTAATGAGGATGATATTCAGGAACGGCAGATTGCGATTATCCGCGAATTTGATGAGCTGCCCCAAGTGGTGTTTGACCGACATCAGATTTTGCAAGTTGTGGTTTCGCTGATACGCAATGCGTGCCAGGCTATGTATGCCACGGCGAAGAGGCGGTTGGTGTTACGGATCAAGCAAATTCCTGGGCCTCCGGATTCCGTCCGGTTGGAGGTGGAGGATTCGGGTGTGGGAATTCGCCAGGAGGACTTAACCCGCATTTTTGGTCAGGGTTATTCTCCTACAGGCGAAGGGCGGGGTTCGAGTCTTCACAATGGGGCACTGGTGGCTAAGAATTTGGGGGGAGCGTTGACGGCTCAGAGTGGGGGCTTGGGGCATGGTGCCACCCTGGTTCTTGATCTCCCCGGGGAATTTCATTTTCCCGATTTTTAAGGCGAGGCCCTAAGATGATCACGGGTTCAGCCTGTAAGAGCTGGGAAGTCATCAAGAAAATCGATTGAATGTGTTCATGATCAAAAGGACGCTGAAATAGAGGACCATCCGTCAACCGGCAGAGAGGACGGAAGGAGTAGGATGCCCAGTAATTTGTGCCATTTTCGATGTTCACCCTGCAGGGACGAAAAGGGTGAGGCCAGATATGATGAATGAATTCATCAATGGAAATGATTTGGATGGAGGGCTCCGAGAGCCCTTGACCCAGCTTACCCAGCGGATCGGATTCATTCCTACTTCTATTTCTTCCTTGGTGTCGTTCGCGGTGGAATTGTTTACCTTGTCTGAGGGACTGTCTCCTTCTACTGCGGCCGTTCGGGAAATTTGGAGTCATAGTGTTCGCACCGGTTATTTAGCCGCTCTGATTGCTGAAACGCATAGTGACTGTTCTCAAGTCATTTGGCAGTCCTTTGCCGGAGGACTCCTGCATGATATTGGATTGTTGATACTGTTATCTCAAGAAGCTCCTCCGTTCTGGGGAGTGGTCGAGTTAGCCCTTACCCGCGGAACCAACCTGCAGGTCCTGGAACGGGAATGCTATGGGACGACCCATGCTGAGTTAGGCGCGGCACTGCTGTCCCGTTGGGGGGGATGTCAAGAAGTGGTGGACACTATTCGGTTCCATGATGATCCTTTTCGAAATAGCGAGACCCGGTTTTGTCCGGCTTCGGCTGTGTTTCTAGCCAATCTCCTGGAAGGGGGCGGAATTGCTCAGGATAGTGATGGTGTCCCGAATGCTGCCTGTGAAGCCTATTTGCTTCGATTGGGCTTGTGGGATCATATTCCCTATTGGCAAGGGCGCATGCGCGATCTTCAGAATGTTTCCCTCCGCTAGGGGATCCTTCTCGCCGGTTCTTCTCACGCCAACAGCGTATTTCCCAACCTCTCGGGATTATGATGAGAAATGGATATGCAGCATTTGGCTAGGGGTTCCAATTTTTGCGCCCCCTCCATCCGTGAGGGTCTTCCTCAGCGGGCATGCGGTCCAATCCGGTTGAATCGTTAGACGTTGACAATGGTAAGATAGTCCTGACAGTCAGAGGAGTATGGATCTGTCACGTCAGGGAGGGTTCGTTACCGTGGTGTGGCCACGAATATTCAGTCCAAGGCGGTCCATTCTCTACAGGATGCTGGCCAGTGTGTCGGGCTGGATGTGTCTGATGGTGCTTCCATCGGGGATAGGATATTCCTCGCCGGTATCGGTCTGTGCCACGGGAGAAGCCTGTTATCAGGAATATGTCGATTCGTTGATGGCTCCTTCCCCATCGGTTACTTCCACTCAGTTGCTGGATCTTCTCCAATCAAAGTATCCCGATACTCAGTGGTCAAAGCGGGCTCTCCTTCGTCGGGGATATGAACTCAGACATTCCTTCCCTGGTGAAGCCCTCACATATCTTGAGCAAAGCGCTGGCGAATTCCCCGCACTCACGGATTATCTGGATTTTTGGATGGGAGAGGCGTATGAACGTCTTGAAAATTGGCAAGAGGCTGGACGGGCTTTTCTAAAAGTCAGCCGCAGGGAATCGGATTCTTTGTTGGCTGGGGAAGGGCGATATCGTGCTGGGCTGATGTTGGCGCAGGGGTCTGATTGCCGGATGGCACTGAGTACGCTGGCGTCTGCATTAGCTCTATTACCGGAATCAAATCAGGCTCCTGCTGCGCTAAAGGCCATGGGGCATTGTGCGATTGAGCAAGGGCAAGGGGAAGAAGGGCAAAAGCTGTTCCGCGAGTTATGGTGGCACTACCCTCAGTCTTCCGAAAGCCGGGAAGTGGAAGTCTGGCTCATCCGGGAATTGGGGGAGGACGGTTTTGTGCCAACTTCGGCCGAGCGATATCAGCGAGCCATGGCTCTATATGGGGCAGGATTGTTGGATGGGGCGGTTGCGGAATTTGGGCGGTTTCTGTCCGAAGCTTCTCCCGGGCCACAATTTGTTCAGGCGCAGTACCAAATGGCTGTGGCTTTGGCCAGATTAAAACGCTATGCCGAAGCTGAGGGAATCTTAAATCGTTTGGCCCAGTCTGATTCTTCGAGGACTGATGATGCATGGATTTGGCTGGGACGGTCATATTTGCGACAAGGGAAGGGTGAGAAGCTTGGCGAATTGATTCGAAGGTTGCCTCTTCATGGGCTTTCAGGGGATCAACGAGCCTTGATGTTTATTTTTTATGGCATATGGTTGGAGGATCATGCTCGGTGGGAGACGGCGAGAGAGGCCTATACTCAGGCAGCCGGAGTTGCCCAGACGCTCTCACAGAAAATGGATGCTCTATGGCGTGTCGGTTGGATTTCTTATCAGCAAGAAAATTTTGTGGAGGCTACAAAGGTTTTCAAGGGCATTGCCACGGGGATTTCGAATCCCAATTCGGATTCCCTCCTGCAGTCAGTATCCCAGGCGGTATACTGGTGGGCACGCTCCGAGCAACAGTTAGAGCAACACGATCAGGCGAATCAGCGTTTCCTGGAGCTCGCCCAAGAGTTTCCGTTTACCTATTATGGACAATTAGCCAGGCACAGACTTCCTGACCACCTGCTGCCTTCCCAACCGGTCCCATTTCTGGTCCGGGAATTGACACCGTCTTCGGATGTTCCTCATTCCCTTTCGAGCGACGTTCATTATGCAAAAGTGCGCGGATTGTATGAACTGGGATTGTTCAATGAAGCAGCCATGGAGATGCAGGAGGTGTACCGGCGCTATGGAGATCAACCCCAAGTCTTTCAGTCTTTAGTCGCGATGGCTGCCACTGTGAAGGCTTACAATTTGGGGATCAAATTAGCTATCCGGCATTTTGGGGAGAGCATTTGGAAAGGGGAGCTATCCCGAACCTCAGACGCGTGGTGGGGGGCATTTCCCATTGGCTATCAGGGTCTCATTCAGGAACTTGCTCCATCGGATGTGGATCCCTATTTGGTTGCTGGCTTAATTCGAGAGGAGAGTTTATACAATCCTCGTGCCCGTTCAGGAGTCGGTGCCATGGGGCTCATGCAACTCATGCCGGCTACTGCGAGGCGAATGGCCCACCAAGTGGGGATGTCTTCTTGGGAAGAAGATTCCGAAGCTCTTTTCCATCCCGAGCGAAATATTCGCCTGGGGGCCACCTATTTGGGACAATTACTTGATGATTTTCATGGCAATTTAGTGCATGCCATTGCTTCCTATAACGCGGGACCTTCGGCGGTTAAACGGTGGATGGGAAAATATGGTCAACGGTCGCTTGACGAATTTGTCGAACTGATTGGGTATCGGGAAACCCGTGGATACGTCAAGCGGGTACTGGGAAGTTATTGGATCTATCGGGCCATATTTAGTACGGGATGCGAGCGAGTTTCTCTTGACACATATTGTTGATAGAACTATAGTCCGCTTGAATTTTTTCTGGACAAGGAGGGGTGTTTTGTGAGTGTGGAAAAACTGGATACCTTGGAAGTCCGTGTGAAAAAAATGTTGGATTTGATCATGGAGTTAAGGCGAGATAAATCCCATCTTGAACAAGAATTGGAGGCTGCTAGGGAGCAGCTGGCCAAACAACAAGAAATGACACAAGGATGGGAGGAAGAGCGCGGAACTATTCGTTCGCGGATTGAAAAGGTATTAGGAGAATTAGATTTTCTTGAGCGTTCTTCGGAATAATCTTTAAGGGTGCGGGGTGAGGAAAGCGAGCGGATGACCAAAACTATCCAAGTGGAAGTCTTTGGGCAACGGTTAAATCTGCAAGGAGAGGGAGATGAAGGATATTTTCATGAGTTGGCTGGGTATGTCGATGCCCAAATGCGTCAATTAGCGCAACAAACGCCAACCAGTACACCCACCAAACTGGCTATTCTGGCCGCTATTAACATAACCGATCAACTGTTTCGCCAGGAGCAACAGCGACAAACTGGAGATGCCGAACTTGAGCGGCGTGCCCAAATGCTCCTTGAGACCATTGAGAAATATTTCGAGTCCCATCCCAATTAAGTCATTCTTTACGAATCCTGAGAGTCCTTGCCCTCCCCTCCACGGACTGCGAACTTTACGAATAAATTCCTGGTTTTATCGGCCGTGTTTCCGTGATTGGTAAAGATCACGAGGAAAACGTCTGAGAAATGATATTGAATTATCGCTGAGGGTTCTGCTATTTTCAGATTCTGTAAGTTATTGAATTTCAATGGAAGAAAGGAATATCCCCTCCACTTGCTGGAGGAGAGAAACTGAGGACCCGAATGCCGGTATTTATTGTGGCTTTCATCGGGTATGTGAGGTTTGTCATTGGTCAAGGGAGAAAACTATTCTGGCTGACAGACTCTCTTTCTAGGAGGACGTTCAACGTAAAGCGTGGGCTCCTAAGTATAAAGAAGTTATGTCGGTTTTTTGTGAAAATGCGTGAATTTTTGCTTGTGTCTGATCCATTTTCCGGGCATTCATGGATGACTGAATGGAATTGGTTGAGAGTTTGGAGCTACTCTCCTGCTTTTGACATTTTCAACCCCATGCCTAGGCCGGACTCCCAGTTTTTGCCTCGACCTCAATAGGGTTTTGGATTTCATTGGAAGCCAAAATCTGAACCTCCGTTTCTCCCTGTTCCTTTACGGTAAACTATCGAAAATAGGTTGGCGAGAGGGGTGTGTCAATGATGTCCTCTCACGGAACCGCCATTGTGGGTGTGACTTTTAGGAGCCCCAGAGGAGTTTTTCTATGGAAACTATGATCCCCATACTGACAGGATTAGTGGGTATTGTTATTGGGTTAATTGGGTTTAAAGCCTTTCAGCAGTCCTTGGATGCCAAACGTCGTACGGAAGCCGAGAGTCAGATCTTACAATCTACTCAAAATGCCCAGCGTGAAGCTGAAAATGTCATCAAAGAAGCTAAGATTGAGGCCAAAGATATTTTGTTTCAGGCTAAATCCGAGATTGAAGCGAAAGAAAAGGAAAAACGTGGCGAATTGCAGGCGATGGAGCGAAAGCTTTATCAGCGAGAAGAAGCATTTGAAAAAAAGGTCAGTCAATTTGATAAGCGAGATGAAGATTTACGACGAAAAGAGCGTATTATCAAGGAGAAGGAAGAAGTTCTTCAGCAGAAGGTGGCGACATGTGAACAAGCGATAAAAGAGCATCGTTTGGCTTTGGAGCAGGTGGCAGGAATTACGGCGGATGAAGCTAAACGCCAACTTCTCAGTGAAATTGAGAGTGAAGCGCGGATGGATGCCGCTTTGCTGGGTAAGCGGATCCTTGATGAAGCAAAAGAGCAAGCCGATCGGGAGGCCCGGGAGATTGTCACTCGATCCATTCAGCGTATTACGCGAGATTATGTGAATGAAGCCACTATATCGGTGGTGCCTTTGGCAAACGACGGGATGAAAGGTCGAATCATTGGCCGAGAAGGGCGGAATATTCGAGCGTTGGAGGCCGCCACTGGTGTGGATCTTATTATTGATGAAACCCCAGAAGCGGTCATTGTTTCCGGATTTGATCCCCTACGACGGGAAGTCGCAAAAATTGCTCTGGAACGGCTCATGCAGGATGGCCGGATTCATCCGACTCGCATTGAAGAAGTGGTTGAAAAGGTCAAGGGTGAGCTAGAAAAATTAATGCGGGAGGAGGCGGAAAAGGTCATTTTTGAGGTCGGGCTCTCCGATTTTCATCCAGAAATTGTCAAGCTGTTAGGTCGTTTAAAGTATCGAACCAGTTATGGGCAAAATAACCTGTATCACGCGAGGGAAGCGTCCTATATTTGTGGAATCATGGCCGCAGAACTTGGGCTTGATGTAAAGCTCGCAAAACGTGGGGCATTGCTCCACGATATCGGGAAGGTTGTCAGCCATGAAGAGGAAGGGACCCATGCGCTACTAGGAGCTGAAATTGCCAAAAAATATGGAGAATCCGAACAGATTGTGAATGCCATTGCTGCGCATCATGAGCAAGTGGAACCCATTTGTCCTGAATCGGTATTGGTGGCCGCCGCAGAAGCTTTGTCTGCGGCCAGGCCTGGAGCGAGACGGGAAACTTTGGAAGCGTATGTCAAGCGGTTGGAAAAGCTGGAGTCTCTGGCCACAAGCTATTCCGGGGTTGACAAAGCGTATGCCATTCAAGCCGGGCGTGAAATCCGTGTGATTATTCGACAGGGGGAACTGAATGACACTGAAAGTTTCGCTCTTTCCAGGGATTTAGCCAAGAAAATTGAGCAGGAACTCACGTATCCTGGTCAAATTAAAGTCACCGTGATCCGGGAGAGCCGATATATTGAGTTTGCCAAGTAAGGGCAAGCGAAGCGAGAGTTCCTCCAATTGTCATGAATGTATTTTTTATCGGCGATATCATGGGAGAACCTGGCCGCAGGGTTCTGTTAAAGCATTTATCCAAGGTTGTGCAAACCTATCAGGTTGATTTGGTCATTGGAAATGGGGAAAACGCCGCGGGTGGATTCGGGATTACCCCTGACATCGCGGAGGAATTATTTGATTTTGGATTGTCGGCCATTACCTTAGGTAATCATGCCTGGGATAAAAAAGAGGCGTTAGACTATATCGACAAAGAGGCCCGGGTCATTCGCCCGGCAAATTATCCCGATGGAGTACCTGGTAAAGGGGTCTGCGTCATAGAAACAGCTCAGGGGGATCGCTTAGCCATTGTCCAATTAATGGGGAGGGTATTTATGCCCATGTTGGACTGCCCATTTCAGGTGGCTGAACGGGAGCTCGCTCGATTGGAGGGGCAGACTCGATCCATTTTGATTGATATGCATGCCGAGGCCAGTTCGGAAAAAATGGCCATGGGGTATTTTTTGGATGGAAAAGTCTCGGCCGTGGTGGGAACGCATACGCATGTGCAAACTGCCGATGAACAAATTCTTCCGAAGGGAACCGGATATATGACCGACTTAGGCATGACCGGCCCTTTGCATTCTGTGATCGGGATGAAGCCTCAGGGTGTCATACAAAAATTCTTGACTCAGGTGCCACGACGCTTTGAAGTGGCCCAAGGTCCTTCTCTGTTATGCGGAGCGGTGATTGGTATTGATGCCGCCACTGGAAAAACTAATACCATGCACCGGGTTCGAATTCACGAATAATTCACCTGTTGTGTCTGATCTGTTTTCTCCCCTTCTAACCGTCACTGAACTCACGGGTCAAATTCGCCTACAGTTGGAATCTGGATTTCCGCAAGTCTGGGTTACCGGGGAAATTTCCAATTTGCGCTGTCCTTCCTCGGGCCATCGCTATTTCACACTCAAGGATCAGGCTAGTCAAATCCGGGCAGTCCTGTTTCGATCCCAAGCCGACCGATTGAAATTTTCTCTGATAGATGGATTGGAGGTCGTTGCGTGTGGACGGCTTTCCGTCTATGAACCCCGAGGGGATTATCAGTTGTTGCTTGAGGTCGTTGAGCCTAAGGGATTGGGTCAGCGTCAATTAGCCTTTTTGCAGTTAAAACTTCAGTTGGAGCAAGAGGGGATTTTTGAGCTTCGGCGAAAAAAGCCATTACCACCATATCCTCAAAAAATTGGCTTGGTAACCTCCTCAACGGGTGCGGCGATTCACGATCTGCTGACAGTGTTGCAGCGCCGATGGCCGTTGGCGCACTTAGTAATTCTCCCGGTGGTCGTTCAGGGCCCAGAAGCTGTTTTACAAATTACCGAAGCCATCCAAACCCTCAATGCCTTGAGTGAAGTAGAGGTGATGATCGTTGGGCGAGGAGGCGGTTCCATCGAGGATCTTTGGGCGTTTAATGAGGAGCCCGTAGTACGTGCCATTGCCGACTCAAAGATCCCCGTTATCTCAGCGGTGGGGCATGAAACTGATGTCACCTTAGCGGATTTTGCCTCAGATTGCCGTGCTCCGACGCCTTCGGTGGCAGCAGAGTTAGCGGTTCCAGATTGGGAATTAGTAGTGCGCCGCATTCAGCAAAATCATGGGCGATTGACTCGAACGATGCAAGCTCTACTTTCTCAGGCGAGCCTCCATATTCATCGGCTGGAGCAGCGGTTACCCGAGCCTCGTTTAATTCTTCGTCGGCATAGTCAACGAGTTGATGAGCTTGAGGGGCAGATGATCGACTGTTTCGTGCAGCGGTGTCGGACTCTTCGGTTTCAGGTGCTGGAATATCAAGGTGTGGTTTGGGAGCATAATCCTAAGGCTGGAATAATGCGTTGGCATGATTATCTGGATTCCCTGGCTCTCCAGGTTCAGGATTCTATGAGACAATATTTGAAGGATCATGATCAACGGATCCAAACATTGGGATTGCTACTCCATCAATTGAGTCCGTTGGCAGTATTAGGTCGTGGGTATAGTCTTGCCCAACGGGCGCGGGATGGAAAAATTCTTAAGAATGCACAAGAGGTATCGTGTGGTGAGATGATTCGAGTTACGCTCAATCAAGGGCATCTTGCCTGTCAGGTTAACCAGGTGGAAAGATCCTGATGTTGTGGCTATTCATGAAGCCTAAGACTGGCTATAATGGTGATAATGTGATTTCTTTTCAGAGTTTTCAGTCAGATAAAGAAGTATCTAATGGCTGCTATTAAATTCGAAAAAGCTCTCCAACGGTTGGAAACCATTGTGACGGAGTTAGAGCAAGGCGAATTATCGCTTGATGACTCTCTGAGAATATTTGAGGAGGGCGTCAAGTTATCGAAAACTTGCTTGAAAATGTTGGATGAGGCAGAACGTAAGATCGAAATTCTGGTAAAAGATAAAGATGGTAGAAAACGGCTTCAGGCGTTTTCTGTTGGTGATGAGGACGATTCACCAGAGATTGAGGGTGAATGAAAACGGTGGTTGTCACTTTGGCTAGATGGTGGAGTGCTTCGTCGCCTTTGTATATTGATGAGTAGTCCCGTTTGTGGCTTCTGATCTTCAAAAAGATCGTCTGGACACTTTAGTCGTTCGGACTGGGTTGCTTCCTAGCCGTGAGCAAGCCGCTCGCCTCATTTTAGCTGGGCGTATACGGGTTGATGGCCAGGTAGTAGATAAACCTGGAAAATTCATCCCGGTGCGGTCTGTTATTCAATTGCAACAGTCCGATTGCCACTATGCTTCACGGGCAGGAGGAAAACTTGAGGCGGCCCTTAAAGAGTTTTCTATTTCCTGTGCAGGCTTAGTGGCAATGGATGTTGGCGCTTCTACTGGAGGATTTACAGATTGCCTGCTTCAACATGGGGCACAGCGAGTCTACGCTGTGGACGTTGGTTATGGCCAGTTGGACTGGCGATTGCGAAATGATCCCCGCGTTGTCGTCATGGATCGAGTAAATGTTCGTCACCTTGATCCAACGGACATTCCTGAACGTCCTGCCCTTGCGGTCATTGATGTGTCATTCATTTCTCTTCGGTTGGTTTTGCCTGCGGTATTGTCCATCCTTCGTCAAGAGGCGACGGTCATCACCTTATTCAAGCCGCAGTTTGAAGTGGGAAAAGGGCAAGTAGGAAAAGGAGGAGTGGTGCGAAATGAAAGCCTCAGACAGCAAGTCCTGAATGAATTTCTGTCATATAGTCATGATTTGGGGCTACGTTTGGTTGGTGTTCTGGACTCTCCTGTGTTGGGGAAAAAGGGGAATCGGGAAGTCCTGATAGGGTTTCAAATAGGCCGTGTGATTTCAGAGTCGGCCATTATGTAATAATCGATTCATAAGAAGAAAGCAGTACATGCGATGGCAACGAAAATTTTGGTGACGGGTGGTGCGGGTTTTATCGGATCTCATTTGGTGGATCGGCTTATCCAGGAGGGAAACGAAGTTGTCGTGGTAGATAATCTATCGACGGGGAAACGAAAGCACATCAACAAAAAAGCGGTTTTTTATAAGCTGGACATTCAGAGTAAGCGAATCGACAAAGTCTTGCGAAATGAGCGACCATTAGTGGTGGTTCATCTTGCGGCCCAAATGAATGTTCGACATTCCACGGAGGATCCCCAATTCGACGCCCAGGTAAATATTTTGGGGACGATCAATTTGTTGGAGCATGCCGTTCGTCATGGGGTACGGAAGGTCACATTTGCTTCCTCAGGCGGAGCCGTCTATGGCGAACAGGAAGTTTTCCCGGCTCCAGAAAATCATCGCACCGAACCGTTGTCTCCTTATGGAATTAGCAAATTAGCGGGAGAGAAATATTTAGCATACTATGCCAATGCAACAGGACTTCGTTACGTAGCTTTGCGCTTTGCCAATGTGTATGGGCCTCGACAGGATTCCGAAGGAGAGGCCGGGGTGGTCGCGATTTTTACCAAGAAAATGCTCCAAGGTGACCAACCTATTATTAATGGAACCGGCAAGCAGACTCGAGACTTTATTTATGTAGACGATGTTGTTGAATCCATCTTGGTAACTCTTGGGGAAGGGGTGCAGGGAATTTTTAATGTGGGAACTGGGCAGGAAACATCCATTAACGATGGGTATCGTATTCTCAAGGGACTGACCCAGAGTACATGCAAGGATTTATTTGGAGCCGCCAAAAAAGGGGAGCAATATCGAAGTGTCTTAGATGTTCGGAAACTTCGGGAGACCTTCGGCTGGGATCCGCAGGTTTCCTTTCAGGAGGGGTTAAAGAAAACCGTGGAGTATTTTAAGGAAACTACCTAAGTTCGACGGGATTGTGGCCTGCGAAGCCAGGATAGAGGGTCGCTAAATTATCCTTCAATTTAATAGCGTGGTACTCCATGGTCAATTTCGATAGACCAGGATTCGATCCCTCCGATCAAGTTTTTAACATTAGGAAATCCCTGCTGGAGGAGAAAGCCGACAGCGTCGGCACTTCTCATGCCTTTATGGCAATAAGCAACGATTTCGCTTCCCCGATCTAATTGCTTGAGGGAAGAAGGAAGTTGTCCAAGAGGGATTAATGAAGATCCTTCGATTTTGGCGATAGCATATTCATGAGGTTCTCGCACATCCAATAAAAAAATCTTGTCACCTTTATCCATTCGAGCTTTGAGCTCTTGAACCGTAATTGTATAACCCATGGCAGCAACCTCCTAAGGATTCAACGAAAAGAGTAATGCAGGAAAAACATCATAACGGCTGAATTTTCAGGGTGTCAATTGACTGTAAGGTTTTATGAGCCACGAAGGGACCTATGAAATGCGAGTTGTGTCGATCGATAAAGTCTCTGAATATGAAGGGATTGAAATTGTTATTAAGGGATGGGTTCGTCACCGTCGGTCAAGCGGAAAACTTGGGTTTATCACGGTCCGGGATGGAAGTGGTGATCTCCAGGTTATTGTGAGTAAAGGCGTGGTGGGTGATGAGCAATTTGCTGCATGTGGACGGCTCACTCAAGAGTCTTCCCTCATCGTGCAAGGGATGGTGCGAAAGGATGATCGTGCTCCCGGGGGGTATGAGCTGGATGTGTCTTATTTGGAGGTCATTCAGATCGCCGAGCCGTTTCCTATTCAACCTAAGGAGCATGGTGTTGGATTTCTGATGGAGCATCGCCATTTGTGGTTGAGGTCCAATCGGCAGCATGCCATCTTGAAAATACGGCATCAGATTATCCGGGCGTGCAGGAATTTTTTTGACGATCGTGGGTTCACCCTTATAGATACGCCGATCTTTACTCCCAATGCGTGCGAGGGAACGACTACGCTTTTTCAAACCCAATATTTTGACCAAATTGCGTATTTGGCTCAGAGTGGCCAGTTGTATGGAGAGGCCGCAGCGGCCGCCTTTGGAAAGATTTACTGTTTCGGACCAACCTTTAGGGCTGAAAAGTCAAAAACCCGAAGGCATCTGATGGAATTTTGGATGGTTGAGCCGGAAGTGGCCTTTGCCGAACTCACGGATGTGATGCAGTTGGCGGAGGATCTCGTTGCCGCGGTTCTTCGTGAAGTGCTTATCCACAGGAAGCCAGAGTTACAAGTTCTGGAGCGGGATATAGATCGGTTAGAAGCGATGATGCCCCCGTTTCCTCGAATCACCTATGAAGAGGCCGTCGAGACGTTGCAGCACAAGGGGATCGCCATTCAGTTTGGTGATGACTTTGGAGGGGATGACGAAACCATTCTTGCAAATGAATTCGACCGCCCCGTCATTATTCACCGTTACCCGGCTGCTGCCAAAGCATTCTACATGGCTAAAGATCCAGAGCGTCCTGAGTTGGCGCTTTGCATGGATATGCTGGCCCCTGAAGGTTATGGAGAAATCATTGGTGGTGGGCAGAGAATTCACCAACTAGAGGTCTTGTCGGATCAAATTCGTGCTCATGGTCTTCCGGAGGAGGCATTTAAATGGTATGTGGACCTCCGTCGCTATGGCACAGTCCCCCATGCTGGTTTTGGTATGGGCATTGAACGTGTGGTTTCATGGATTTGTGGTCTGGATCATGTGCGGGAAACCATTCCCTTCCCTCGAATGTTATACACATTGTATCCCTAAAGTTGGGAGTAGGGAGCCTAAGGCGATTTCCCTTGGATTGTTAATCATTCCCTAGGATCTATAATTTCCCAAAAATTCAATATCTTGACTTCACAATCACTCCGTGTATACTTGGTATGTGGATGAAAATGGTTGGTTGTGGGAAAAAATGAAAAGAATAATGCATTATGAATGTGCACATTTCTGTGATGGCCAAAGAAATAGGCGAATGGCTAGTTCTTCGTCCAGGTGGAGTGTATGTAGACGGTACGGTAGGAGGTGGCGGTACGACACGAAAAATTATAGAAAGATCTGGAAATAATGCTGTTGTTATTGCTTTGGATCGTGATCCTGAAGCCATTGCTCTTTCGAGAAAAAACCTAGAGTGTTTTCAATCTTCGGTGAAACTATTTCATGGGAATTTCTTCCACATTGGTGAGTTTATTGAAAAGTCAGGGTTTGAGCAAGTTGATGGAATAGTCTTTGATCTTGGCGTGTCCTCCTGGCAATTAGATCAGCCTGAACGTGGATTTAGTTTTTTGCAAGATGGGCCTTTGGATATGCGAATGGATACAACCCAATCCCTAACAGCTGAAGAATTAGTCAGCCATCTGCCGGAAAAGGAGTTGGCCGACCTCATCTTTCGGTATGGAGAAGAGCGGTATTCTCGCCGTATTGCCCGTTCAGTGGTTTTGGCGCGGAGCATTGGTCCCATTCAAACGACCCGTGCATTGGTGAAAATTATTGAAGAAGCGGTTCCTGGTGCATATCGCAGGGGGCGGCTACATCCCGCTACGAGAACCTTTCAGGCCCTTCGCATAGCGGTTAATCAGGAATTGGATGTGCTGGAGGGGGGGCTCAGAGCTGCCGTCAAATTTCTCAAGGTGGGTGGACGGCTCTGCGTGATCAGTTTTCATTCATTGGAAGATCGCATTGTAAAGCACACGTTTCGTGCAATGGCCGAAAAAGGCCGTGCGATTGTGAAGATTCTTACGAAAAAGCCACTTCTGCCCAGTGAGGAAGAGGTACGTCAGAATCCTCGGGCTAGAAGCGCTAAATTGCGGGTGATTGAACGGTTGGAATTATCAGAAGGAATCATGCCATGAAAAAGCCAGTGATACTCATTTTGACCATGCTGTTGGGGGTCTGGTGTTTTATTTATGTGGGAATCAATGTTGATATGTGGCGTCTGGGGTATGAGCTTGAGGGGTTGGAAGGCCAGCGCGCGGAGCTGAAGCGACAGCATGAAGCGCTACAGGCTCAAATCTCTAAATTGATGGATCCCCAACAGATAGCTCGGCGCGCCGCACAGCAGTTAGGGTTCACTGCGCCAAGAGAGGGGCAGGTGGTGATGATTTCCTTGGATGCACTCCCCCCTCTTGAGACGGGGTCGGCAGATCCCGTACAGCTGGTTCAAAACTTTTTAGATTCCCAGCCTGAGGTTCCATGAAAGTTTCCCAAGCCGATGTCCATCCGAACTGCCGAGTGCGGAGTGGATTCCTCTGTTTGGGGCTGATGGTTGGATTTGTCTTAGTGTTTTGCCGGTTGTTTTATTTGCAAGTCATTCAGGCTGAAGAGGGCGCTCGACAAGCTGAACAGCAAATTCAAAAAACCGTAGAAGTGAAGCCTGTTCGTGGGATGATTCTTGATCGCCAGGGGCATCCCTTGGCGATGAATGTTGAGGCGGCGTCCTTGGGGGCCAGACCGCAACAAGTACTCGATCCCCAACGGACGGCTCGCTCGCTTGCTCCCTTATTGCATGAATCTACAGGACGATTGAAAGGAATCCTGACTCGCAATGCATCGTTCGTGCGTGTGGCGCATCCTATTTCCGAGCCCATTGCCGAGAAAATTGAGGCCTTGAAGCTGCCTGGCCTGAAGGTCGAAAAAGTTCAGCAGCGAATGTATCCCAAAGGCACGTTGGGCTCCCATATTTTGGGGTTTGCCGGATCTGAAAACCAAGGGTTGGGAGGGATTGAATATCAGTATGAGACGTTGTTGCGAGGGCATGAGAATCTCGTGCAGTTTCAACGAGATGCTCTCGGTCGAACCTTCACGCAGCCTCAGGGGCAGGCGATGGATCGCGTCCCTTCGGGATATAGTTTGCAGCTAACTATTGACGAGGTTGTTCAATTCATCGCGGAAGAAGAACTAGCCGCCGTGGTGAGGAAAAGCGAAGCCAAATCCGGTAGTGTGGTTATGATGGACCCCATGACGGGTGAAATTCTAGCCTGGGCCTTATACCCCACCTACGACCCCAACCGCTATCAAGATTTTTCGGATGTCGAACGGTTGAATTGGACTCTCACGAATCCCTATGAGCCTGGATCAACATTAAAGATTGTAGCCGCGGCCGGAGCGTTGCAAGAGAACGTGATGACGCCCGGAACCCTTATTTATGGAAATGACGGGCAAATGCCTATTGCCGGAACGATTGTGCATGATCCCGCTAAATCCAGTTGGATGACATTTTCCGAAGCCTTGGCAAGGTCTAGTAACGTTGGGGCTATAAAGATGGCCGACTCGCTCGGCGCCCAACGATTCTTTCGATATCTCAAAGCCTTTGGATTTGGTGAGAAAACAGGGATTGATCTCCCCGGGGAGTCGCCAGGGAAATTGAGCGATCCCAGTCAGTGGAGTGGACGTTCCTTGTCCTCTATTGCCATGGGGCAGGAAATTGCCGTAACCCCTCTACAATTAGTGAGTGCGATGTCGGCCATTGCCAATGGGGGCCGTGTCATGAAGCCATATATCATCGCTTCGGTTCAGGATCAACATGGAGTCCCTGTTCAGGTGAATTCTCCAGAGAAAATTCGGGACGCCATCTATCCGGAAACGGCCATCAAGATGTCTCGAATTTTGGAATTAGTTGTTGAGCGGGGCACAGGAAGGCAAGCCAAGTTAGAAGAATATCGGGTGGCGGGAAAAACCGGCACGGCCCAGAAATTTGACCGAGACGCCGGAGCGTATTCCTCCAGCAATGTGATTGTGTCCTTTCTGGGTTTTGCACCCGTCGATGAGCCGCGATTGACGATGCTGGTCATGGTGAACGAGCCGCATGTGGGGAAATATGGTGGGGAAATTGCGGCACCGGCATTCAAGAAAATTGCTGAACGGGTATTGCCCTATTGGGGGGTCTTGCCTGGCGGAGCACATATCATTCAAACCGCCTCAGCTCTGGCGGAAACGAGTTCTCGGACCGTCGTTCAATAATCACGTGACGCTTCAAGAGTTATTGGATTCATTGGAGGTGACGACTGCATATGGTGATTTAAGAGTCGAGGTGTTAGATGTCACGGATGATTCTCGGCTGGTGAAGCCGGGCTCGCTCTTTGTGGCTATTCGAGGGGAGCGAGTGGATGGACACCGATTTGTTCCTCAAGTCCAGGAGAAAGGGGCTGTTGGCGTGGTAGTGGAGGAGCCAATCAGGGCGCAGGTGGCTGAGGGGCAAGCGCTCTTTCCCGTCATTTGTGTCCCCAATTCTCGAAAAGCGTTAGGTCTGTTGGCTGCTCGTTTACATTCCATCCCCTCTTCGCAATTGACCATGATTGGCGTAACCGGAACCAATGGAAAGACCACGGTGACCCATTTAGCTAAATCGCTTTTGGAGGCCCAAGGCCATTCTGTGGGATTGTTGGGAACGGTTGGATATAGCTATGGCGAGAAGCAATTGTCGGCCTCTCATACCACCCCAGGAGCGGTTCCCTTGCAAGGGATGCTGGCTGAAATGGTGACGGCCGGTATGGACGTGGCTGTCATGGAAGTCTCTTCCCATGCCTTGGCGATGGATCGGGTGGCTGGCTGTGAATTCGACATTGTGGTGTTTACCAATCTCACCCAAGACCATTTGGATTTTCACTCCACGTTCGATCAGTACTTTCAGGCCAAAAAGCGACTGTTTACGGATTTTGTGCGAAACGAACAAAAAGCAAAGCCCAAACGGGCATTGATCAATGCGGATGATCCCTATGCTGCGGCTCTCGTGGAATCCTGCCTCATTCCCGTTTGGACGTACGGCATTCATCAATCGGCGGATATTTCTGCCGAGCACGTGGAATTATCTATGAAGGGAACCACGTTTTCCGTAAAAAGTCCCTGTGGCCCTCTGCATGTCACCAGTCAGTTGGTTGGTGAACATAATGTGTCCAATATGTTGGCGGCCATTGGGATTGGGTTGGCCATGGGGATGTCGCCCTCGGCCGTGGAGCGGATGTTAGCTTCGGTGACGAATGTACCTGGACGATTTGAGCGTATTCAGGAAGGTCAGCCATTCACCGTGGTCGTGGACTATGCTCATACCGAAGATGCGCTGCACCGCCTGCTCTTAGCCGCGAAGGCGGTCAAACGGGGACGAGTCATCACGGTATTTGGGTGTGGCGGGGATCGTGATCCTGGAAAGAGACCGAAAATGGGACAAGTGGCCGTTCGGGAAAGTGATTGGGTGGTTCTCACCTCGGATAATCCCAGGACGGAAAACCCCAGAGTGATCCTTCAGCAAATTGAAATGGGGATCCGCGACATTCCGGCATCGCAACGCTGTTCGTACGAAGTGATTGCAGATCGGGCTCAGGCCATCATTCGGGCGATTGATGTGGCGCGGCATGACGATTTGGTGTTAATTGCCGGCAAGGGGCATGAGGACTACCAGATCCTGGGAACCGAGAAAATTCATTTCGATGACCGAGAGGTTGCAAGGGAAGCCATTCGGCAGCGGATGTCTCGGGTCTGATGGAATCTGGAACCTATGGCTGCTTTTGAATTGGAAGAGATTGTGCAAGCGACGCAAGGTACCCTCGTGACAGGCGGAGGAAGTCGGCGGCGGTTTCGCGGGATTCAAACGGATTCGCGACACATCACGCGGGGAGAGTTATTTCTCGCCTTACAGGGTGAACAGTTTGATGGGCACCGTTTTGTGGTGAAGGCCTGTCAGGGAGGGGCTGCAGGAGCCGTGGTGGCGGAGTCGCAAGCCTGGGAAGTTTTACGAAGCATTCGTAAGGCAGGAGCCGTATGTACCTCCTTTACCCTAGTCGCGGTGAAGGACACGCTTCGAGCCTATCAAGACTTGGGCGCCTTTCATCGGCAACGTCATCTCATTCCAGTGGTGGCGATTACGGGGAGTAATGGAAAAACGACAACCAAGGAAATGGTCGGTGGTGTTTTGGGTGCTAAATGGCGAGTGTTAAAGACTCAGGGAAATTTCAATAATGCGGTAGGGGTACCAAAGACGCTCTTGCGTCTGCATGGTGGGCATCAGGCGGCAGTGGTGGAGATGGGAGTGGATCAGGTTGGGCAAACTACCAGACTATGTGAGATTGCTCAGCCCACAGTCGGAGTCATCACCAATGTCGGTCCCGATCATTTGGAGTTTTATGGAACGCTGGCCCGTTCGGCGGCCTCAAAGCGGGAATTATTGCCATGCTTGCCGAAAGACGGCATGGCCATTCTTAATGCGGATGATCGCTATTTTTCGCAGTTTGCGCGGAAAGCTCATTGCTCAATCGTGTCTTTTGGATTTTCCAAGCAAGCGGATGTTCGAGGGTCTCATGTCACATGGGATGGTCGGAAGACTGCATTCTTGGTGTCCTTCCCACATATGAAGAAGCCTAGGCAGGCGGTGGTCAATGCCATGGGGCAACATAATGTTTCCAATGCGTTGGCTGGAGCCGCGACAGGGTGGGCGTTGGGTGTATCGATTCCCAGGATTCTTGAAGGACTTGCGAGGTTTCGACCAGCTCCCATGCGCTCTGAAATTCGGCGGCGGGCGGGAGTGGTATATCTGTGGGACTGTTACAACGCCAATCCAGCCTCGGTGAAAGCGGCGCTAGATGTCCTGGTGGATCTCGATCCAAATCGGCGGACCATTGCTGTTTTGGGGGACATGTTGGAATTAGGTCCCCAAGAGTCCACGTTTCATCAGGAGATTGGACGGTATGCCGCGAAAAAAGGTGTTTCGCATTTGGTCGCCTGCGGACGGTTTGCCAGGGATATGAAACGGGGCGCAGAAAAGGCGAGCCGAACGATCCATATTTCGGAGGCCCAGGATGCTGTCGAGGCGGGGCATGTGCTGAAAACACTCGCCAAGCGGGGAGATATTGTTTTAGTCAAAGCGTCGCGGGGAGCAATGATGGAAAGAGTCTGGGAGGTCGTGAAACGGGCATGAGCGGAAGGTCTTCTGGAGATTGGTTTCATGTCGGCGTTTACCGCTACGAGGGGATGGATCAAGTCGAGCACAAAACCTTCTGGCGCGAATTGAGGTAGCGTAATTTTATGCTGTATCTCTGGCTCTATCCCCTTCATGGGGACATCGCACTCTTTAATGTTTTTAAATATCTTAGCTTCCGGATGATTTATGCCGCGATCACGGCATTTCTTTTGGTGTTTTTCTTTACTCCTCCCATGATTAAGCGGTTGCAAGCCCTTAAATTGGGGCAAAAGATTCGCACAGACGGACCGCAGTCGCATTTGAGTAAATCAGGAACGCCGACGATGGGTGGAGTCCTGATTATCTTTTCAGTGGTGCTGTCTACGGTGCTGTGGGCGGATGTGACGAATCTGTATGTCTGGCTGGTGTTGTTGTCGGTCGTGGGATTCGGGATGGTTGGGTTTGTGGACGACTATATCAAAATTCTGAAAGGGCGCTCAAAAGGGTTGACTGCAGGGCAAAAGTTTGTAGGGCAATTAGGCGTCGCCTTGGGCATTGGATTATTTTTTTATTTATCACCGGCGTATTCCACTGAGTTGAGTGTGCCATTCTTTAAAAATTTCACGCCGGATTTGGGGATTTTCTATATCCCTTTTGCCGTTTTGGTGATTGTCGGTTGTTCCAATGCCGTCAATTTGACCGATGGCCTTGATGGTTTGGCGGTCGGGCCAGTGATTATTGCCGCCATGGCGTATACGGTGGTGGCCTGGGCCGTCGGCAACCGTCTGGTCTCGGAGTATTTGCTTATTCCTCACATCGAAGGGGCTGGAGAGTTGTCGGTATTGACGGCCTCCATTATTGGTTCGGGTCTCGGCTTTCTTTGGTTTAATACGTATCCGGCATCGGTGTTTATGGGGGATGTGGGTTCCTTGCCACTAGGGGCGGCTTTGGGGACAGTGGCCGTGGTGTGCAAGCATGAATTGTTATTGGTGTTGGTGGGTGGGGTGTTTGTCATGGAAGCCGTCTCGGTCATTTTTCAGGTGTTATCTTTCAAATCCCGAGGGAAGCGGATTTTTCTGATGGCTCCCATTCATCATCATTTTGAAATGAAAGGGTGGGAGGAACCCAAAGTCGTTGTCAGACTGTGGATCCTGGCTATTATCCTGGGCCTGTTGAGTATTAGTACCTTGAAGCTCCGTTGAGGGCGTTCTCGTGGCGTTGGAAGGAGTGCAAGAGTCCGTGAACCCTATGAGGGTGAACCCGATCCGGCATTGGAAGGGTAGGCCTGTGACAGTCTTTGGATTAGGCCGAAGCGGAGAGTCTGCTGCCAATCTTTTACTGGCATGGGGGGCCGAGGTGACGATTGTGGAAGAATGCGTCACAGATGAGGTTCAACAGACACGTGATCGATTGCTCCAGGAGGGTATCAAGGTATTGTTGGGTGACGTGGCCGAGGAGGGCTGCTCACGGGCGGAACTGGTGGTGGTCAGTCCCGGTGTGCCAAAAGAACATCGGGTAATCAGAAATCTCCAAAAGCGGGGAGTCCCCGTCATTGGCGAAATAGAACTGGCGAGTTGGTTCACGGAAGTTCCCATCATTGCCGTGACTGGTACGAACGGCAAAAGCACGACGGTGCGTCTGATCGGTGCCATTCTGCAACAAAGCGGGAAGAACGTTTTTGTTGGAGGAAATCTCGGTACACCTCTTTGTGAAGCCGTTCCCAGGCCGGAAGCGCATTCCATGCAACCGGGCTATGAATGGATTGTTGCTGAAGTATCCAGTTTTCAATTGGAAACGATCCACCATTTTCGGCCTTCCATTGCCATTCTACTCAACGTCACTCCCGATCATTTGGATCGTCATCCCAACAAAGACGATTACATTGCCGCCAAACAACGTATTTTTGAAAATCAAACTGCGAGCGATATGGCGGTGATCAACTGGGATGATTGCGAAGTGCGTTCCATGGCCTCCAAGGCTCCTTCACGGATGTATGCCTTCAGCTTGAAAGGGCCTGTCGAGCGTGGTCTGTACGTGGATCAGGAGACGATTCGATCGCGTATGAATGGGGGTGATGTCCCCATTATGACGCGAGACCAATTGCCCTTGCGCGGGGATCATAATGTCGCTAATGCGATGGTCGCCATCGGGGTCGGGTTGCTGTGCGGGTGTTCCATCCCGGATATCGTGCAAGGATTGCAGCGCACGCCCACCTTTGAACATGCCTTGGAACCCGTCCGGGAATGGCAGGGCATCCGATTTATCAATGACTCCAAGGGGACGAATGTCGATGCGACGTTGAAGGCCATTCAAAGTTTTCAGGAACCGTTAATTCTGATCGTAGGCGGAAAGGATAAAGGCGGGGATTTCTCCCAACTGGCGGAAAGTATCCGTCATGGGGTGAAACATCTGGTGGTAATCGGCGAAGCCACACCAAAAATCCAGGCGGCGCTCGGCAGCGTGAAGCCACTGACGGTAGCTACTACCCTTACGGAGGCGGTGGCCCAAGCCGTGCGAGCGGCTGTTCCCGGAGATGTGGTGTTGTTTTCACCGGCCTGCGCTAGTTTCGATATGTTCAGAAATTATCATCACCGGGGGCTCGAATTTAAGCGCATTGTGGGAGAGTTGCCCTAATGGCCTTCACCTCTTTACTCCGACGTCGTAATGCCCATCGGGATATCAGTGTGTGGGCAGACCTGTTTGAAGACCGGACAACCGTTGGGCGTCAGCGAGTCGATCCGCTCATTTTAGGGATTACCTTGGCGATTGCCCTGGGAGGAGTGGTGATGGTGTTCAGCGCCAGTGGTGTCTTAGGAGAGACGTCTACCTATTACCTCCAACGGCAAATCATCTGGATGGCTCTGGGATTCTGCGTCTTGTTTGGAGCGATGAACGTTCCGTATGCCAAATGGAAAGCTTGGGCTCCGGTGATTATTCTCCTGTGTGTCATGAGTTTGGCGTTAGTGTTGGGTATGGGGACCGTCGTGAATCGGGCTCGGCGATGGTTTTCTTTGGGATTTTTTTCTGTGCAACCCACTGAAATGGCCAAGTTAGGAGTCGTGCTGTATCTGGCTGCCTACCTGTCAAACCCCAATCGACGGATGACGGATTGGCAGCAGGGGCTTCTGCCTCCACTGTTGGTGGTGGGAGTCATCTGTGGCTTAATTGTCGTTGAACCTGATTTAGGAAGTACGGTGGTTATCGGGTTGGTGTTTCTGTCGATGGTGTATCTGGCAGGAGCGCGTCTCTTGCACTTGGCCATACTGGGCATGCCGTTGGTGGCGGCCTTTGGAGCGCTCATTTGGATCAGCCCCGAACGTGTCGAGCGATTCATGACATTTTGGGATCCCTGGCCTGTTCGAGATGGAGCAGGCTACCAATTGGTTCAATCCCTGATTTCCTTGAAACATGGCGGGGTGTTTGGTGTGGGATTGGGGCAGGGCCAGCAAAAATTACTGTATTTGCCGGAAGGCCATACGGACTTTGTCTTTGCCCTGATAGGAGAAGAGCTGGGTCTGATGGGCACCTCGGGGCTCCTGGCGTTATTTGCCATTTTGGTGTTTAAAGGCTTTCGAGTTGCGGCATTGGCTCCTGATCTGTTTGGTCGGTATCTGGCCCTGGGCATTACCCTATTGGTGGGATTCCAGGCCCTGATTAATGTCGGGGTGGTGTGTGGAATGTTACCCACAAAAGGCTTGACGTTGCCCCTGGTCAGTTACGGGGGCTCCTCGTTGTTGACGACGATGTTGGCGATTGGAATTTTACTGAGCATTGCCAGGCAGGGGCGGGTTCCCGCTCGGGAATAGCCGAGGGTGGAAGCGGGGGTTCTGTTATCACGCAGGGTTGGACGGTGGTCTATTTTATGAGGAGAGTCCATGAATGAACATTGTGATTGCCGCAGGGGGGACCGGCGGCCATCTCTATCCGGCCATCGCCTATGCGAAAGAATTTGCGCGTCGTGATCCGCAAGGCCAGGTGTGGTTTATCGGATCAGGAAAATCACTTGAAGGAGAGATTTTGAAAAACGAAGGCTTTGCCTTTGAACGGATTCGGGTGGAAGGCCTGGTGGGTCGAAGGCCTTTGGAGATGATGCGCGCGTTAGCCATGCTCCCAAGGTCTCTCTGGCAATCGATCCGCCTGCTGCGCAGACGGAAAGCCGACCTGGTGATTGGAACGGGTGGATATTTTAGTCCTCCCGTCGTTCTGGCGGCCTGGATATTACGAATTCCCAGGGTGTTGTTGGAGCCCAATGCCATGCCGGGATTTGCCAATCGTGTGTTAAGTCCATTTGCCGACCGGATTTTCTTAGCCTTCGAAAGCGCTCGGCAGTTTTTTCGTGGAGAGCGTACGGACGTCATCGGTACCCCGGTCAGACAAGAGTTTATTCTGGAGGACCCGTTACCGGTTCCCTCCATGGTATCCCATGTGTTGGTGTTTGGGGGCAGTCAGGGAGCGCAAGCTATTAATACCGCCGTGTTAGAGGCGGTCGCCTCATCAGCGAGAATCCGCCAATTGACCATTACGCATCAAACGGGCTCGGCTGATTACGAGCGGGTTCGAGCCGAATATGCCCGAATGGGAGTTGCTGCGGAGGTGCAGCCATTTTTGTTTGATATGCCCCAACAATTATTGCGGGCGGATCTCGTGGTGTGCCGGTCCGGGGCCAGTACCTTGGCGGAACTCGCAGCCTATGGAAAAGTCGGAATTCTGATTCCGTTCCCTCAAGCCACTCATCAGCACCAAGATAAGAATGCGCAAGCGGTTGTGGGCCAGGGCGCGGCGCGAGTCATTGCGCAGGCCCAGTTGACAGGAGCCCGGCTTGCGGAGGAAATCGAGCATTTTCTGACACATCCGGAGCAGTTACAGGCCATGGCTGAGCGGAGCTGGGCTCTGCGGAAAGTTCATGCGACGGAACAGATGGTGCAAGCCTGCCTGTCAATGTTCAAGCCTGCTGCGGCCTAGGGCCGAAAGGCGCACACATCTTGGATGGGTGATACTTGGCTGAGAGTGCCGAGCGAGATAGAAAAGAATAAGGAGTCATCGTGTAGTCCAACCTTTAACTAGAGGAGACGAATTCAAGGCGCACAGAAGAATTCGAGGGAATGATGACCAAGATTCAACGAAACATGAACGGGCTTCCGTGGGTGTATGGGAACAGGCGGTGGACGCTGAGCGAGTCCATATCCGGCGAGAGAATGAATGGCCCATTTCCCGCGCACTGGTTTCGGTGCATCCTGGTCACATCAGGTCTACAAGTGTTTCCCAACCATACTTCGGGCGGACTTGAGCGTCAAAGAACCTATGTTTCGAAAGATTCAGCACATTCATTTGATTGGGATCGGAGGAAGCGGGATGAGCGGCATTGCGGAAGTCTTGTTGACATTGGGGTACAAAGTCACCGGCTCTGATACCACCTATTCCGAAAGTATTCGCCGGCTGGAGGAAATGGGCGGAAAAGTTTTCATCGGACACCAAGAATCCAATGTGGAGGGTGCGCAAGTGGTTGTGGCTTCCTCGGCGATCGCATCAACCAATCCTGAAGTGCGGGCTGCGCGCGCGCGAGTGATTCCCGTGATCCCTCGGGCGGAAATGTTGGCTGAACTCATGCGCCTCAAGTTTGGCATTGCGATTGCGGGAGCTCATGGCAAAACGACGACGACTTCCATGGTGGCGTCCATACTGGCAGAGGCCGGCTTAGATCCCACGTTTGTCGTGGGGGGGAAGGTCAATGCGATGGGAACCCATGCCCGGCTTGGCCGTAGCGATCTGCTCATTGCCGAAGCCGATGAAAGCGATGGCTCGTTTCTGCGGTTGTCCCCTTCCATCGTCGTGGTAACCAATTTGGATCGGGAACATTTAGACCACTACGGCAGCATGGAGGGACTTCAGGAAGCTTTTGTGGAATTTATTAATAAAGTCCCCTTTTATGGAGCGGCCATTTTGTGCGCCGATGATCCTTGGGTTCGAGGGTTATTGCCAAAAGTTGTGAAGCGGTACCAAACCTATGGCATCAGTGATTTTTCCGGCACGCTGACTCCCGATTTTTATGCCACGGATATTGAACCCAAGGCTATGGGCGTTGAATTCCGTGCTCATTATCGGGATCGAAAATTGGGCCCCTTTCGTATCCGGATACCTGGGGTACACAACGTCGCCAATGCTTTGGCGGCGATTGGCGTAGCCATGGAATTGGAAGTTTCGGTTGATTATATCCGGTCAGGTCTCGCCGCCTTTTCAGGGGTAGAACGCCGGTTTCAGATTCGTGGAGAAAAACAAGGGATCATGGTGGTCGATGATTATGGACACCACCCAACGGAAATCCGGGCGACCTTGGCTGCGGCCAAAGCCGGATGGAATCGACGGCTGGTCGTGCTGTTTCAGCCTCATCGCTATACGCGCACCCGGGATTTAGTGTGTGAGTTTGCCAAGGCCTTTGACCAGGCAGACATGGTGTTTGTGATGGATATTTATCCCGCGGGCGAAACACCTATTCCGGGTATTTCAGGCGAAATGCTGGCTCAGGCCATGAAAGAGGCCGGGCATCCCTCCGTGCATTGGGTGAATGGGGATCCGGCCTTGGCGCAAAAAATCAGAGAGGCGCTTCAGGAGGGGGACGTATTCCTGACCCTGGGAGCCGGAGACGTGTGGAAAACCGGCAAAGAGATTCTGGCTAATCTATAGGAGAGTTCGTCGGAGTGCGAGGGCTTCACCCGAGTATCACCACGTATGGGAATCAGCGCAAAAGAGACCACAGGGAAAGATCGTCTGTTGCGGGCCTTGCAGGATGTGGAAGGCGACATCGAGTGGGGAGTTCCGTTAGCGACGATGACTTCCCTACAGGTTGGGGGACCTGCGGATGTCCTGGTGGCCCCCAAGGATATTGCGAATGTGGCGCGGATCCTTCTGGGTGCGAGAACCCAACATGTGCCGGTGGTGGTTTTGGGCGGAACCAATGTGGTCGTGCGGGATAAAGGCATTAGAGGAATTGTCATCCAATTGAAACATTTAACGGCCACCCGGAAGGATGCGGCAGAGTGCCTCTATGCTGAGGCCGGTGTGCGCATGCCCGTTTTGATGCAATATGCCGTCCGGCATCAGTTGTCGGGGATGGAATGGGCCGCCGGGATTCCTGGAACGGTCGGGGGTGGAGTGGCCATGAATGCCGGGACGAGGCTGGGCGAAATGAAGGACGCGTTGCAGTCCGTGGATTTTGTGAATTCACGAGGGCGCCGGATGCGGATCGAAGCCTCTGCGCTCACCTTTTCATATCGAAAAACAGTATTGCCCAAAGGGATTGTCGTGGGCGCGTGGTTTCAGTTGAAGGCGGCGGCCAGGGAACAGATTGAGCAGGTCACCAAATCCTATTTGCAATACCGCAAGGAATCCCAGCCCTTAACGCTTCCCAATGCGGGATCGGTCTTTAAAAATCCCACAGGGCAATCGGCCGGGAAACTGGTGGAATCCCTCGGGTTGAAGGGCCTGCGTGTCGGGGACGCCGAAATTTCGACCAAACATGCCAATTTCATTGTGAATCAAGGCCATGCGACGGCCTCGGATGTTTTAGCCCTGATCCGAAAAGTCAGAGGATTGGTGGCAAAAAAATTGGGAATTCATCTGGAGTTGGAATTGAAAATTCTCGGGGAACGGTAACGGATATGACGATGACTCCTTCATCCTTCACCATTGGCGTACTGATGGGCGGCCAGTCGGCTGAGCGGGAAATCTCCATGAGAACGGGGCAAGCGGTTTGCTTAGCCCTGCGGCGTCGTGGGTACCGAGCTCAGTTAATTGATGTCGACCGGAATCTTCCGCATCGCCTGCGAGCCAAAAAAGTGGACGTCGCCTTCCTGGCCCTTCATGGCCCCGGCGGTGAGGACGGAACGGTGCAAGGGATGCTGGAAGTCATGGGCATTCCCTATACGGCCTCTGGGGTGAGTGCCAGTGCGGTGGGAATGGATAAAGGGTTGACGCGAGTCGTCCTTGAAGCCGCCGGGGTTCCAATTCCCCCCGGTCATACATTTCGCATTACAGACGCTCCGTCCATTCCCCCAAAAGCCTTGGGGTTACCGGTAGTGGTGAAACCCTGTACGCAAGGGTCAACTATTGGAGTGTCCATTGTTCGAAAGCGGGTGGACTGGAAGCGGGCATTGGACACAGCCTCTTCGTTTGGATCCCAGGTCGTGGTGGAGCAATATATTCCGGGCCGGGAGATGGCCGTGGGCGTCTTTCGGGGAGAGACACTGCCGGTGGTGGAAATTGTGGCGCCTGGAGGATTTTATGACTTTACCGCCAAATACGGGAAGGCGGATACCCGTTATGTCTGTCCGGCAACGGTGTCAAAGGCTCTTGGGAAAACGCTGAAGACGCTCAGTCTTCGTGCCTATCAGGCGCTGGGGTGCCGGGGAGCCGCTCGTGTGGATTTTCGTATCCATACGGATGGGCGCCCCTTTGTGTTGGAGTTAAATACCATTCCCGGGATGACGGAACGGAGTTTACTCCCGATGGCCGCCGGGCAGGCCGGGCTTACGTATGACGAATTGGTGGAACAGATTTTGTGGGAGGCTTTGTCGTCTGAACAGAGGCCGGGTTCTCAACGGAAGTTTTCCAAGCCAAGGAACCAGTCCCGATGATCAGTGTCAGCCATGCCCGAAAACGGCCTCGAAAAAATCGTCCCTTGAAACAGGGAGAGCCGATTTCCCGGGAGCGGAAACCACAGTCTTCCTCATCGGTTCGCCGGGTGCTCTTCGGCATCGGCGTTTTGGTCTTGATAGGGGGAGGACTGGTCGGTGGGCAACGGGTCATGCATTGGGCCACCGAATGGACGGAGGTGAAACACATCTCGGTCATGGGGTTGAATCGCGTCACTCAAGAGGAGGTCCTCGCCAGAATGAGTCTGCCTCAGCCGGCGAGTGTGCTGTGGGTGCGGACCGATGAATTGGCCGCCCGCGTTCACGAGCATCCATGGGTTGAGGGAGTCGAGGTTGACCGGGTTTTCCCCAATTCGTTGGTCGTTCAGGTGACCGAACGGGAGCCGGCGGCTGTGCTTCGAGCCGCCACAGAAACCGTGATGCTGGATGCTGCCGGGCATATGTTGCCGGGGAACGTACCGGCCGAGGCAAAACAGTGGCCGGTCGTGCAGGGGCTCACGCCCCAATCGGTGACGGCCCACGGGTCCGATGGTCATCCACGCGTCAAAGAAGGTATTCACATCGCTCACTTGCTGGCTCCCTATTTTTCCGGCCGCCCCCAGGTGAATGTGTCGGAGCCGTATACGACCGTGGTGGATTTACCGAAGGTGCGGTTCCAATTTGGCCAGAATGTGGAAGAGCAGTGGGAGCGATTTCTCGTGTTGTACCCAACCATTAAGCAGGAAATGGACAGTCAGGCTCAAGAAGTGGACCTCCGCTTTTCTCAAAAAGTCATTCTTCGCAAGAGGACATTGTAAGCCATGAGTAGAAAAGAACACATCGTCGTCGGATTAGACATTGGGACCACCAAAATTTGTGTCGTCGTGGGGGAAGTCTTGGAAGACCATTCGGTCAATGTGATTGGATTCGGGGGGCATCCTTCCAACGGCTTGAAAAAAGGCATGGTCGTGAATATGGAGAGCACGGTCGAATCCATCAAGCGCGCCGTGGAAGATGCCGAGCTGATGGCCGCCGTGCAAATTAATTCCGTCTATACCGGGATCGCCGGCGGACATATTGCCAGTGAAAGCGCTCAGGGCGTGGTCGCGCTGAAAAAAAAGGAAGTGACGAAGGCCGATATCCGCCGAGCCATCGATACTGCGCGAGGCTGTGTCATCCCCAACCCTGATCGGCAAATCCTGCATGTGCTGCCGCGTGAATTTATTGTGGACCGACAAGAAGGGATCCGCGATCCGCTGGGCATCGTCGGGTCACGCTTGGAGGTGGATGTCCACATTGTGACGGGAGCCGTGACCTCGGCGGAAAATCTGGAGCGATGCGTGACGCGTGCCGGGTTGGATGTCGTGGATATCATTTTACAGCCGTTGGCGTCGGCTACGGCGGTGCTGTCCCAGGAAGAAAAAGAATTGGGCGTGGTGATGGTGGATATCGGCGGGGGCACCACCGATATTGCGATATTTGCTGACGGCTGTATCCGGCATTCCGCCGTCATCCCTATTGGCGGTCATCAACTGAATGGAGATCTGGCCATGGGGCTGCCCGCCTCATATGAAGACGCGGAAAAAATCAAAATCCGGTATGGGGTAGCCACCAGCCAATTATTACGGGAAGACGAGCAGATTGAAGTGCCCGGCGTGGGGGGGCGGCCGCCACGGACGATTCCCCGCCGCATCATTCCCGAGATTCTTGGTCCCAGGGTGGAAGAACTGTTTGAATTGGTTCGTCGGGAAATTCGGCGTGCCGGGTATGACGGGATGCTGGTGGCGGGAGGCGTGCTCACCGGGGGAACCTCCATGTTGTCCGGCATGCCGGATGTGGCGGAAAAGGTTTTAAATCTTTCGGTGCGGATCGGCCGACCCACGGGAGTTGGGGGATTGCGGGACATTGTCAATAATCCCATGTATTCCACCGCGGTCGGCCTGATGTTGCATTCGCTGGGTCATGAACAGGAATTTGCGGCAGTCGGCACCGTTCCAGGGAAACCTCCCAAGTCGGGACGGTGGATGGGATCCATGCTGTCCAAAATGCGGGGCTGGGTCGAACGATTTTTCTAATGGCATGCTGGCGAGGAGCAGGAAAGCACACATTGCTGCGGGCAGGAAGCGGGAATTTTGGGGGACACACTTTTCAACCATGCTCTACCAACACCAATGGTAGAAAGGAGGGAGCCGATGAGTTCAAGAAGGGAACCCATGTTTTCTTTGATTGATGATGAACCGTCCGTTATTCGGATTAAGGTCGTGGGCGTGGGAGGAGCCGGCTGTAATGCCGTGAATACCATGATCGAAGCCGGGTTGAGCCGGGTCGAATTTGTGGTAGCCAATACCGACTTGCAGGCCTTGGGTCGGTCGCTCGCGTCCTACAAGATTCAATTGGGACCCGAGCGGACCCGTGGGCTTGGAGCCGGAGCCCGGCCCGATGTGGGGAAAGAGTCAGCTATGGAAAGCGAAATGCAAATCCGGGAAGCCTTGGAAGGAGCCGATATGGTGTTCGTCACCGCCGGCATGGGCGGCGGCACGGGAACGGGCGGCGCACCGGTCGCGGCCAAAATCGCCAGGGAATTGGGTATTCTCACCGTTGGCGTGGTGACCAAGCCGTTTCAGTATGAGGGCAATCGCCGCACGAGCTTTGCCGAAGAGGGAATCCGGGAATTGAAAAAACACGTCGATTCCTTATTGATCATTCCCAATCAGAAGCTGTTGAGTTTTGTGGATAAAAATACGCCATTGATCGAAGCCTTTAAGATCGCCGATGATGTGTTGCGCCAGGCCATTCAGGGGATTTCCGATGTCATTACCACACCGGGGTTCGTGAACGTGGACTTTGCGGACGTGCGAACGGTGATGGGATATTCCGGCCGTGCGGTCATGGGCATGGGCGTGGGGCGAGGTCCGACTCGGGCGCAGGAAGCGGCGCGCCAGGCCATTTCCAGCCCGTTGCTGGAAGATGGAAGCGTGGAAGGGGCCAGAGGGTTGTTGCTCAATATCACGGGTGGCCCAAATCTGACGTTGCATGAGGTGGATGAAGCCTCCAATATCGCCAGGGAAGCGGCTGATCCGCAAGCCAATATCATTGTGGGCCAGGTGATCGACCCTGAGCGTGGAGATGAGATTACGGTGACCGTTATTGCGACGGGATTCGAGCAGGCCGAAGGCGTCTTGCGGTTTCCCGGGGTGACCCAGCCCACATTAGTGGTTGAACCGGTGAAAGCTCCCGTGTTAGTACCGGTATCGGTACCCGAAAGCGGAGAGGAGTATGCCGCCGATGATCTGGACCGGCCGACCTATCTGCGCCGTCAGGCGGGGATGAAATCGGTTGCGGATAAAGGGGGCTTATTGGTGGATGAGGATTGGGATGTGCCCACGTTTCTGCGAAAAAAATCGTAAGGCCGTATCAGGACGACAGGCTGTGACGAGTCAGTCAGGGCGTCCATGAATGCCGATTGGGGCTTGCAAAGCCCGCGATTTCCTGTTCCTCATTTTTTCGGAACCCGGACCCTTCCTCCTTCGGTGCAAGGACGGTTTGCCTTGGGACACGTGACGGAAGGTCCGGGGGAAGCGCCGTGTTTGGCGACGCTCAAGCAAATTCATAGCACCAAGTCGATTATTCTGAAGTCACCGGTCCGTCCGGGGCCGTTACCTGATCAGGAAGGCGATGCCTTGGTGACCAATCACCCTGGCACGCTGGTCTCGGTACGAACGGCTGATTGTGTCCCGGTGCTGCTGGTGGATGAGCAGGCCGGTGTCGTGGCAGCTATTCATGCAGGATGGCGTGGGGCGGTGGCCGGCATCGTACCTGAGACGATTGCCATCTGCGTGACCCAATTCCAGAGCCATCCCGCGTCCCTGAAGGCTGCGGTGGGCCCATCCATCGGCCCCTGTTGCTATGAAGTGGATGCGCCCGTGATTGATCCCCTCCGGGCGCGCTATCCCGACTGGCCGGGAGTATTAGAACAAACCAGCGTGGGCAAAGGGCGACTGGATTTGAAACGGTTGATTCGACATCAGTTGCTTGAGGCGGGATTGGCTCCCGCATGCATCGATACCGTCGAACTCTGTACGCATTGCCGGGCTGATCTCTTCTATTCCTACCGCCGTGAAGGGCAGGTGATCGGGACCATGGTCAGCGGAGCCATGCTGCCTGGGTAAGAATCCTGCGGGTTAACGAGTGCCGTTCCGTGTTATCTTCCATCACCCACAATATTCACCGAATTCAGGACACGATTCAGCGTGCCGCTCAACAGAGTGGGCGGGACCCGGCGGAGATTTGTCTGGTTGCCGCCACCAAGACGGTCACGTGTGAGCAACTGGAAGAGGCCTACGCTGCGCAGATCCGAAATTTTGGGGAAAACCGCTTGCAGGAAGCTCAAGAAAAGATGGCGCAATTTGGACCACGGGAAGGCTTAACCTGGCATTTTATCGGACGCATTCAGCGGCGGAAATTAAAAGCCATTGTGGGTCGATTTTGCCTAGTCCATTCGGTGGAAAGCCTGGAGCAGGCTCATGAGCTGAATCGTCTCGCCGAACAATCGTCTATTCATCAGGATGTGCTGCTGCAGGTCAACGTGGGAGAGGAGGCGCAAAAAGGCGGATTTTCCGTGACGGGATTACAACAGGCGCTTGAGGAGTTAGATCAGCTGGATCATCTTCGGATTCGCGGCTTGATGGCCTTGCCCCCGTGGGCCGAAGACCCGGAAGCGTCTCGCCCGTATTTTGCAAGACTCCGGGCATTACGTGATGAATGTGCCCGGAGGCCCATGCAACGCATCGTCTTGAAGGATTTGTCCATGGGGATGTCGCACGATTATCATATTGCGATTCAAGAGGGGGCCACGCTGGTGCGGATCGGCTCGGCCATGTTTGGTGCCCGATCGTAACATCATGATATTTTCATCATACGATAATGGAGTCTAACGAAGGAGAGTCATGTTTATTGCCGGGAATGTTTTGCAAGCCATAGCGACCATTTTGGACACCATTTTATGGCTCTATATGTGGGTGATTGTCATTCGGGCATTGATTTCCTGGGTCAATCCGGACCCCTGGAATCCGATTGTCCAGTTTTTGGATCGGGTGACCGAGCCGGTGCTCTCACAAATTCGGCGGCGTCTCCCGATCGGGGGGATGGGATTTGATTTTTCGCCGATCATTGCTATCCTGATTATTATGTTCTTGCAAATGGCGGTGGTGAATTCCCTGAAAGACATCGCCATCAGAATGCATTAGCCGATGCATGAAAGGAAGGACTTATGAAAATTACCCCGTTGGACATTCAGCATAAAGTCTTCGAGACGAACTTTCGCGGATATGACAAAAAACAGGTGGATCAGTTCCTGGAAGAAATTGCGGAGTCAATCGAAGAGCTGACTCGGGAGAATCTGGTCTTCAAGGAAAAACTGTCGGGGAAAGATGACGAACTCAGCCAGCTTCGGCGAGCCGAGTCGACCTTGACCAGCACCTTGATTTCCACCCAATCCTTTGTCGATCAACTCAAGCGCGGAGCCCAGCGCGACGCGGATTTGATCGTGAAAGAAGCGGAGCTGAAGGCTGAGGAGATTTTAGCGCAGAGCCGGTCCGAGTTGGTGGAAATCCGGCGCACGATTTCCGATCTGCGGCGGCAGCGGGCCTTAGTCCTTGAGCGCTTGCGGTCCACGTTGAGCTCCTTCCATCGGCTGTTGGAAGTGGAGGATCACCCGGAGCCTTCTTATGAAGAGGAAGCCGAAGGCCCTGAGCTGGGCGAGGAGCTGGCCACCCGCCGGGAAGCCGGATAATGCATGCAGAGGCGCTCTGCCTCCTGAGTCCGTGTGGAAGCATCTCATCTCCTGACCAACGTTCTTGAGGAAGGCGTGCGAAGCCGGGTGTTTCCCGGTGCCGTCTTGTTGGTTCGTCACGAGGGACGCCTGCTGGTTCACGAAGCGGTCGGCACACTGTCGACACTCCCTCACGCTCCCCCTGTTCACCGTCATACTCTGTACGATCTCGCGTCACTCACCAAACCCCTGGCCACCGTATCGGCGATTCTGTTGTTAGTGCAGGAGGGGATGCTGGAACTTGAGACCCCCCTTCAAGCGGTTCTTTCGGAAACGAAGCACCATCCTCTTGGCGCGATACCCATCAGAGATTTCCTGTGTCATCGAAGTGGACTGCCAGACTGGCAGCCGTTGTATCAGGCCTTTCCTCCCACGCCCGTGCCTGACCGTGAGAGTATCCGGCAGCGAGAGGCCTCGATACTGGATAAGATTCTTCATGAGCCATTGAATCAATCACTCTCCAGAAACAGTGTCTACAGCGACTTGGGTTTCATGCTGCTGGGCTTTCTCGTGCAACGCGTGACGCGGACCACGCTCGCCGATTTTTGCCACACACGAATCTACGAACCACTTGGGGCGACGCCTCTTGGCTATCGTCTCGGAAGCGAAGGACAGACCACAGGAGAACAACACAACATTGCTCCTACCGAAGAGGGTCCTTGGAGAACCTACCTGCTGCAAGGGGAAGTGCATGATGACAATGCGTTTGCACTTGGCGGGATGGCCGGACATGCCGGACTTTTTGGGACGGCCGAAGTCGTCGGCCAAGTCACTCACGCCTGGCTGGAGGGGTACAAAGGAACCCCAGGGATCTTTGATGGCCGGCTGGTGAAAGAATTTGTGACGGCCCAACCTGGAACCAGTTGGGCCTTAGGATGGGATACGCCGACTCGCCCCTCTTCCTCCGGCCAGTGGTTTTCCCCGGAGTCGTTCGGCCATCTGGGATTTACCGGCACCAGCATCTGGATCGATCCCATTCGGGAACTCGAAGTGATTTTTCTCTCCAACCGGGTGCACCCCACCCGAGACAACCCAGCCATCAAAGCCTTCCGTCCCAAACTCCATGATCTGATCATTCAGGAAATTTCGGGACCCTTGCCAGACAATTTACTAATGATCTAATGCTGAGGTGCAAACGACTCCCATAGCGAGTTCGCCTTGAAGGATTTGTTATGCCCTACTGCGCTTGCTTGATTAATACACACTCTCACGCTGATCTTGCCCTAATTTCGCGGACGGGTTAGTTAAGAATTTCTAAAATCTGTTCCGCATATACCCCAGGTGCCAATTCGTCAAAGTCCTTCGTTCAAACTGCTCTAATCCCTGACAATCGCATATCGTTCAAAATGGCCGGAGTCATCAACCCAGATAAGAAGCCATTCGTAGTCAATTCCGAAAAATGAATCTCTTTCGGGACCGAGGACATAAATAAGGTCGCGGCCCGTGCTGTCGAAGTAGAATGTATCCAAGGAAGGTCCAAGCAAGGTCTCAAGTTGAAAACGATCGAGAGTTGGTTCTAGAAGATCGACGACACTACCTAGCATCTTCTGACGAGGGGTGATATCGCCTTGGATGAAATTCGATGAGTAGGGATCTTGCCAGATTTCTGAGTTGAAGGTGAGTAGATCCGAACCCGTCGGTAATACTCCACGGATCACTCGCACGAGCCCTAGTGTTGCCCCAAACATCAGAACCCCGGCTAACCCCAGCATTATTAGCATCCGGTGGTGTTGGCTGGCTATGGAGCCATGAAGTCGTGTCCTTATGGCACCAACGACGCCCCCAAGGAGAAGTGTGAGGAGACCAATCAGCGCCAATGGGACTGAAGCAATGTATACAAGGAAAATGCCTGTGCCTCCGAATGCGGGCCACCACTTGGGAACGAGCAGGAGTCCAAAGTACATGCCGAGTGCTGCAAAAACAGCGCTGAGATGGTGGTTGGACGACATGAGGGGTTTTTGTTTGGTGATAGATTCCGACATGTATCTACGAAATGTTAAACAGATCCACAAAAGCAGCGGATCTTTTTTTGTTGTAATATTCGGCTAATCAATCGCGAGTCTGGAGTTCATGGTTTGGGACATTCTGGGAAGTCCCCCAGATTTTCTGTTTATCTCCTGACCTTATGCGGATGGGGCATGATACATTTCGGCTTAATGGCCTCAAATTTTATCCTAGCAATAACGGACAATTTTCCGCCGCGAAGCACCTCAGACTCCCAGAAAATGCTCTGAAATAGCCGTCCCGAGGTTCTTAATTGACAGAGGAATAAAGGCAAACTTTGAGGTTCTTGGCTGAGCTTTTTGAGTTTGCCGAAGATGCAGATTGGGATAAAATTTTTGTAGGAAAGGTAGTTTTTTTGTGCCGATGCAGATTCAAAGCTGTGGGGCTTAATAAAAAGTGGGTCATGACTAAAGGAGGTGTCAAAGTCGATAATCTCCCGTCATGGCAAGGCGAAACCGCTATGCAAATCGTGCCAGAATTTCGAGCAAACAATTTCGCCAACGGGTCTGATACGTGGCTCTCGATTTAACAGCCTCACCAATAGCATCCCTCACCCGGTTGAATCGTAATCCAGGGAACCGATATCTGCGATTGATTCGGGAACGGATCGCCCAATTTTGGGAAAGGGAATCTCCCTTTGCCGGTGCGATCGAAGTGGATGAAGCCTGCTTTGGGACTCGGCGCATTAAAGAAAAACGAGGACGGGGAGCTTACGGCAAAACAATTGTCTGCGGTCTGTTCCAACGGAAGGGAGAAGGCTACACGGAACTCGTCCCAGACTGTCGCAAACGCACGCTGCAAGCGATTATTCGTGGCAAAGTGGCCTTGGACAGCGTCATCTATCCGGATGGGTGGCGAGGCGATAATGGCTTGGTCGATGTGGGCTATGGGAAGCATTTGCGCGTGGATTATGGGCAGGATGAATTTGTGGGAGGCCGGACTCATGTGAATGGCATTGAAGGGTTTTGGAGCTATGCCAAGACTTGGCTCACTTGATTCCGTGGAATTAGCAAAGAAACCTTCTACTGACACCTGAAAGAATGCTAGTTTCGCTTGAACAACCGCGGCCAAAATCTCTATCAACTGTTACTCAAAATCCTCAGAAAGTATCTTCTTGACTAGTTATGATCCTAAAAAATATTCAAAGAGGCCCTCTACCTCCCAAGAGAGAAGATGTCTTGATGCACTCAGGTATTGTGTCAGATGGTAAGTCTGGATGCTGTTTTTTGAGCCCGCGCATGTTTCTTTCTTCATTTATCTCTATTGATACGTTCGGTATCTAAAGAGATACAACCCTTCCCTCTTCTGTTTTTCTCCTTCGTTCCTATCTGTTTATTCACAGTAGAAAAAATTCCTTGTCATTATTAGCGATCCTGATTTTTTTCGCTGTGCCATTTGTTATGGCATTTTGGTTGCACAGATGCCCTCATAGGCTTGTCAGAACGTGATGGCGAAAGTATCGATAGCGTACTCATTTTTCCTGAGGGAGGTCGTGTATGGCGGTGCCACAAGATAATCGATTTTTTCAACGAGGAGGATTTGAGGGTTTTACCACCTATGGGCTTTGTCAGATTGTCACGTCGTTTGAGGCCTATAGGGGAGTCCACACCTTTCACCCGGTACGGGGGGAATTTTTCGCGGTGCTTGATGATCCCCGTAAAATCGATGGCGACGGGGCGAGAAAAAAAACGTCCCGTGGTCCAAAGCCTGCTGATACTTCCTACCTCTCTCTGTCGGTCGACTCTGACGGGCGAACGACGGTGGGGGCGGATGGCGCCATGCTGGAATGTGCCAATGTGAAGATCGATGCCGGGAAATCCTTGTGGTTTCATTGGGCGTTTTCCCGGTTTGATTGGTCGCCGGGGAATGATTTCGCCGTGTTTGAGGCGTATGACGGGAATGGGACTCAAGGCTCTCCGGTCTATCGGCAACTCTTAACGCAATCACTTGATTTGGAAAAAACAAGTCAGTGGTATTCCGATTGGCGGGTGTGTTCCTGGCGTCCGGATACCAATTTTTCTGGGACATTGCGGTGGGTCGTTTCCAATGGGCTATCTACGTCAACTGGATTGCCCCGTCCCGGTGGGGCCGCTAGGCCTTCAGCGCTTCTCATCGATTGTGTCGAAATCGATTAGGGCAACGATTCTGTTCACATTCTTTCTTGAAACTCATGGGGTAAGGAGCAAGGATATGGTACATGGCAAACGGCATTCATCGGTCTTCTCGGTATTTTTCCAGCCTGGATGGGGTGGGGCATGGCTCATTTTGCTTGGCCTTATCGTCGGCATGACGACAGGCTGTACCACGATGCATGACACCCCTCGCACTATTCATGCGGAGGTCGTGGCGTTGGAACAGCCCATTATGTATAACCGGTTCGGCTCCATGAATCCCTACGGAATGATGTATGCGCTGAAACATGATGTGGTCAATAAATCAGATGGCCGTCCTATGGACGAACATTCCACGCCGGGTCAGGTGCAGTTAAAAGAAGGCAAACGGCCGAGGCCGTTAGTGTTGCGTGCCAATCCGGGAGATCACCTGGTTGTGCACTTCTATAATATGTTGTCTCCTGATCAGCCCGACCTGAGTTCGACCCACTGGGAGGCGCCGTATGCCAATCTCAATGAACAGGAGTTGCCCTCCCTTCCCGGAGAATCGGAAGTGGGAGAGTCGCATGGACCACCCATTTCCGGGCAAGCGCTCACGGATGGGTGTGGGAGCGACCTTGCCACGAGACCTTCCCCCAATCCCGCGAATCGTCGCAACGATTGGCCTCGAACACGATGCGCTTCGCTGATGATTGCGGGGTTGGCACCGGTCGGTAATACCTTTGATCCGCAGACCACGGGGATTGCGGGCATTCCTCCGGGACAGTCCATGACCTATCAATGGGATATTGCCTCTACGGCCAAGCCGTCCACGCATCTTTTTTTCAGTAATTCGGCCCCGGCCGGGGGTGAAGGGGATGGAGGCAGTCTGGTTCATGGTCTCTTTGGGGCGTTGCACGTTGAGCCGACTGGGAGCCGATGGTATCGAAGTCAGACCACGAAGGAGGAGTATGAAGCGGTGCGTGCTCAACGAACGGGAACGGCATTGCTTAATTATGAAGCTCGGACTGCCACTGGGATGCCGATTTTAAACCTGCTGCAGCCGCGTGGCCCGAGGGAATATGAGCTGGTGCATGGGGATCTCAATGCCATTATTGTCGATCAGAAATATGTAGAGGCCCCAGCCTACCGTGAGTTTACAGCGGTGTTCCACGACGAGTTAAAAACGTTTTATCGTGACGAGTTTGCCGAATTGGAGCAGTCATATACTCTATCGGGGGTTCGGGATGGGTTTGCGATTAATTATGGCGCGAGCGGGATGGGGACCATTCTTCTGGCGAACCGGAAGGGGATTGGGCCCGCAAAAAATTGTGTGGAATGTGCCTATGAGGAATTTTTCCTCGAATCCTGGGCGAATGGTGACCCGGCCTTATTGGCGGAATATGAAGATGATCCCTCCAATGTCCACCATTCGTATTTGAATGATCGTGTGGAATTCCGCAATCTGCATGCCGGTCCCAAGGAAACGCATGTGTTCCATCTGCATGCCCATCAATGGCTGGCTCAGCAAGAAGGGGGGACCGGCACGTATTTGGACTCCCAGACTATCGCCCCTCAGCAAGGGTTTGTGTATCCCATCTATTACGGGGGCAGCGGGAATCGTAATAAAACTCCTGGCGACTCCATTTTTCATTGTCACTTGTATCCGCATTTTGCCCAAGGGATGTGGGAGCTTTGGCGTGTGCACGACGTTCTGGAGGATGGATCTCGCCGGCTTCCGGATGGAGAGTTTGGAGCGGGGACGGACCCCCTTACCGGTATGACGGATGCGAGCCGTGGAACTCCGGTGCCAGCGGTCATCCCTCTTCCCGACCAAGCCATGCCTCCTGCCCCTCAATACGGGCCTGACCAAAATCCCGGATTTCCGTTTTTTATTCCTGGGGAAGCCGGACATCGAGCGCCACAACCTCCCATGGATATGGTTCGGGATGGCGGGTTACCCCGTCATATCATTCTTGGCGGGACACGGCATGTTTCCCATATGGCTCACGAAGACATTGCCCAAATTCCCGAAGCGGATCGCGGAAAAGAAGTGCTGCACCGTGCGCTGTCTACCGGGGATATGTCGGTTGAGTTAGCCAGCGCGACGATTCGGCTGCTGCCGAAGGATGGGACGGCATTGGAACGGGCGGCCATGGCTTTTCACGCCAATCCGGCCGGGCATCCCAGTGTGAAGCCGGACGGAACTTCGGCGGTCTTTGATGTGAATGGGCAAGCGCCGCAACCAGGAGCCCCATTCTCCGATCCCTGTGATGCGTCCGTCGCCAAACTGGCTGGTCAGCTAGATGAACATGGGAATCTTCGGTACCGTCCGTACGAAGTGTCAGCCATTGATGTTGATCTGGTGGTCAATACACATGGGTGGCATGATCCACAAGGTCGGATCAACGTGCTGGATTCCGAGGTGGGACAGTATACGGATCCCTCCGGGAACACGAAGGTGTCCACTGATCAGGCGAAGCCCTTTTTCTTCCGGGCCAATTCCGGAGAATGTATTCTGTTTCAACATACGAATCGGACGGCCCATGAGTTGGAATTGGATGATTTTCAAGTGGCAACCCCTACCGATACGATCGGGCAGCATATTCACCTTGTCAAATTCGATGTGATGTCCTCGGATGGATCAGGCAATGGGTGGAACTATGAGGATGGAACCTTTGCCCAAGGCGCCATTCGAGAACGGATCACGGCCAGTCACCACCCAGGGGGTGTCGCACTCGATACCTCCGGCAATCCAACGAAGCTGACGCTGCCTGCCGCCGATCAATTTCAAACCACGATTCAACGGTGGTTTGCCGATCCGCTCATGGTGGATCACCGGCTGTGCGAAGCACAGGGTGGAGTGCGCGGCCGGCCTTCCCAAGCGCCACAAGCTTGTCAGGATCGCACCATTCGCACGGTGTTCACGCACGATCATTTTGGACCCTCCTCGATTCAGCAACATGGTTTTTATAGCGCCTTATTGATCGAACCGTCTGGATCGGAATGGAAAAAACCCAATGGCGAAGAACTGGTTACCGGGGTTGGGACTCAGGCTCTTATCGTCAATGCGGATGATTTCGTGAATGCCGAAGGTCATCAGATGCATCCCGATCATCGGGAGTTTGCCCTGGCAGTGGCCGATTTCGCGTTGTTGTACGATCCCAACCAACAGCGACAGGGAGGTCCAGCTCAGGGGATGAAAAAATTGATTGAAAAAGCGGCTGCGGCTCAGGTGGAGCCTTCAGTGGTTCAAGATCTCACAACCCATGCGGAGCAGTATTGGGAGGCCAATGGGCAACCCGTGGATCCGCCTCTGCTGCCTGAAGCGATTTCTAAAAACCATCATAATCCCTATCTGGTTAATTACCGGCATGAGGCTATTCCCTTGCGGATTGGCCAACGGGATACGGATGGCAGTGTGAAGCGCCAGAAGAACGGTCTTGCCGGTGATATGGCGTTTACTTTCGATTCACGCGTGCATGGCGATCCCTTTACGGAAATTTTCGAAGGTTACGAGGGAGAACTTGCGCAGCTGCGGGTTATTCAAGGCGCCCAGGAAGTTCAGCACATGTTAAATATTCACGGAATGAAATGGCCGAGGGAGGTGGCCAATTCGCACTCTCCCTTGGTGGCGGCCCAGGAGATTGGGATTTCTGAACATTTCGAGATGAATCTCGGGTTCGGCAATGTGGCTCGTGGTCTACAGTTTGTTGATTACCTCTATGATTTTGGGCCCGTTGATGATCTGTGGAATGGGGCGTGGGGCTTGATCAGAGCCTACAATGGAGTAGATGCGCCTGACAGTGACAATTTGAGCGCTGAACAACTTGCTGGTACGTTGCCTCATGACCTGAGGCCGGGAGATCCACTCTATCGACGAATCGGAGATCGACTGGCTCCCCTTCCTGGAAATCCCTCCGGTACTCTCAATCTGGAACCCGAGCAAGATTTGTATGATGGGACTTGTCCCATTCCTGAACGTTTCCAAGAGATGGCCCAGGCTGGGAAGGCGACCGAGGTCATCTTGTATGTTGATGCTGTCAATGTCCGGGATTGGCTGGGCTCGAATCTTCCGTATGACCGGACCGCCGGTATTTTTGATCCGGATGCTTTGGCGTATGTGTTGGTGAAACGCATTGATCCCGGAGAGACTCTTCCCCCTTCTTCGCATGCCTTGAATCAAGAATTGGAGACGTTGCGACAGGCATTGCAGGTCGCACACCGAGCCCGTCTTGAAGATCCAACGGTTAAGGACCCGATTGAGCCTCTGGTGCTTCGGGTCAATGCGGGAGATTGTATAAAAGTTCACCTTGCGAATCGGTTGCCTCAATTGCCGGCAGGCCAACACCCATCCGATAAACCCGGTGATGCGCTCATGCCGAAAATTGTTCACTTGAATGTTGATCAAGGAACCGGGGAAGAAAGCTCTGATGCGGATGACGTCCATGCATCGAGTTTTGTGACCCTGCATCCCCAGCTCGTGTCCTACAATACGTCCAGCTATGACGGCGCGGCCATTGGGTATAACGGTGAAGATCCAATTGGTCCGGGGCAAAGCACCTCGTTTTATTGGTATGCGGGAGTCGTCACCGTTGAAGAGTCTTCGGAGATGCCTGAACAAGGTAAACGGCATCTCCGCAAGCATGAGCCCAAAGAGTTGGGGCCTGTCAATTTAAGCTCGTGGGGCGATGTGATCAACCACCCCTCTCATGGATTGGTTGGGGCGTTGATTGTCGAGCCGAAGGGAGCGACCTATTATGATCCGGATTCAGGGGAGTCCGTGTCGAATGGAGGGGTGTCAGCGATTATTCGTTACCCAAGTGAGGCTGGGCATTCTCGTTCTTTCCGCGAACATGTTCTGCTGTATCGAGATGGGCTGAACCTGCACTATACGAAATCGGATGGGTCTACGAAGCCCATGCCGGATTGCAGAATCTGTGACGATTCCTATGATTTGGGAGACAAGGCTTTTAATTATCATACTGCTCCCTTCCAGGCCAGATTAGGTCAAGACCCGGATGCCAATTTAAATGAGGCGTTCTTCCCAAGCGATTTTTTCACTCAAGACTTCCGGCCTATTCCGACCTCTGAATATACGGCTCTCCCGGGCGAAGAGGTCCGTTTTCGTGTGCTTCAGCCACATGGACGGAGCCGTCAGCATGCCTTCATGTTGTATGGTCACAATTATGAAGATATGCTCCCTTACTTTGGGTCGCCCCATAGTGCATTGATGTCGGTCGGGAAAGCGATGACCGTCACTATTGCAGAAGCGGTTGAGGGAAATTGGTTGTACCGAGATGGTCCTGCGCAAATGTGGTCCGGTGGATTGTGGGGGAGCTTCAAGGTTGGGAATCCGCCAACGGCGCTGAAATAAATTGGTGAGTCAAGTCGGAGCCAGGCAAAGCACGTGTCTGGCTCCGCTCTCTTCTCAGTTGATTGGTCTTGAATTTTTGATTTAGCCCCAACCATGTAAAGTGTGAAAGTTTTGAAAGCGAGCGTTGGGGCCGCTTTCCTGATGGGATAGAAGGCCATATTCATTGCTCCAAGGGCAATGAGTCTCCAGCTGACTCAGTCTGGCCAATGCCGATTGAAGATTGCGACCGGTCGATTTTTGGGGGGGCTATTAATGGATTCCAATTCCCCGTTAGCTTGCTACAGGATTACCTTATGAGACCTATAAAAATTTGATCCGTTGAATACCCCGTCCGCTTGCGGAGAGGATCTTTTATTTGGACCAAGCCATGTTTCCCGCCGTTTTCGCCTCAGTTTCCCAACTAGAAGCCCGCATTCGTATAACGTGGTGAATTTAATTTATAGGATGCCTTTGGCGCGTTTTTTTAGGAATAGGCGGTAAAGCATTAGCGCCCCAATTAGACTTGCCGGGGTGGTGACCAACATTGTGGTCGGAGTGAAGAATGGGCGTGCAGAGATCTGGGGCGAAGCCTTTTGAAACTGTTTGGGGAAGGGACGAGGGGAGACGGGAACGGTTTCCCAGTCATTTCGATCGTCCGGCACGCGATTTTGGTAGTCACGAAAGGTTAACACGGGATAGGTGCCATACGCCCTGCTTGAAGGAATTTGCGGGATGCGGATGAACACCAGGGCTTCAATGTCCTCCTGTAGTTGGCGTTCAAACGGCGTGAAGGTTCGTTCAGGATACCCTTGTGATTTCTGTACCATATGCAGAAGATCCTGTGCCCCTGTTTCAAATGCCATACGTGGAAACAACCGAGTCTGTTCTTGGGTCAGGTAGTCATATATTTTTTCTCCAGCCAGGAGGCTGCGTTCTGTGAGGGCCAGGTAATAAAATGCGCCCATGGCTTTCAGATAACTGGTTGGGCCTTTGTGAGGGATAGCCCAGCCCAGGCGCCTCAGAATGTCCATGCTCAATCCCGTACAGTTTGCCTTAGCATGATGGTAGAGAAAGTCGTGGCGATACAATTCTTCGAATACGTGCTGTGCTGAGGCCTGAATGTCCTTGGCGAGACGGTCCTGTCGAAGAATGGCGATGAAAAGATAGCTTGGCCGATAATAGGATTGGCCGCTATTCAGATCCATTAAATAATGATCAAGGGGAAGCATACTTGGGATGATACCTTTTTCGCTTTCCACCTCCAGGTCATAAAAATTGTTCATCATCCAGTTGGCCATTTCACCATCCGGGCCCACCCTGCCTGTTACAAGTCCGAAGTGGCCTCCATGAGCTTCATCGTCATCACCCTGGGCGCCATTCAGCATTAAGCCCACGACTGCCTGGTGTGCCCAGTTCCGTGCCGTTCCTGGGTGCCGTTCCCACAAGAGGGTGGCGGAAAACGGCGCCCTTGCGCCGCCTGCTTGGTCTTCAATCTGAGATGCCAAGGGGAGGGATGGCTTCGTTGTGTCGGGAGGAGGGGTTTTGAGATTGAGCCGGAAATTTTCCGGCCAGATCATTTTTACGACAAAGGTGGGTGTGTGATCGTCCTGCTCGAAATAACCACGAAGACGAAGCGGCTGATTAAGAAAAAAATTGGTGCTTGAATCGTTGTAGTAAGATCGATTGGAAGGGATCTTTGGCGTGAGCCTTACTGGGATGGTTGTGTGATTACGCAAAACGACATGTGAGCCCTGACTCGTGAGTCGAACATGGGGGAGCACTTCGGGTGATCCCAGCCAGATCAGGAAGGGCAGGGGGGTGTTTGTGGTAATGGCATGGAGAGTTGTTGGAATGGCGATAATTTCTTGTTGGAAATACCACAAGGCTTCGGGAGCGGTGCGGCAATCTTGGCAATTTCCTGTTGCCAGATCAAAATCTCTACTCTGAAATAGCCCGAGTGGTTCAATGACAAGGGAAGGGGGCATTGGGCTAAAAGCGGGTTCGGCTATTCCTTGGGCATGAAGGAATGGGGAGCTCCACAGAACAGCCCAGGTCACAACGAGACCGATCAATTTTCTTCCGCCTAGCGGAACCAGATTTTCGAGACACAGGATTGGGGTAGACGAGAAGAGAACGAAATGTTTTGGTGAGTTGTTAGCACTTGGGGAAGGATCCCTCATTCAAGATGTCGAGGAAGCCGGTGTTACGCGTCGGGGTAGTTGACCCAGGTTTCTTTTTCGGCGAGGTATTTTTGGCCTTTGAAGTTGAGGCGGGTGCGCATGGTGGTAAAGCCCAGTTCCCGGAGTTGATCCACCAGGTCGGTAATGGCCCCTTGGGCGGTCCGGTGCACTTGCGAGTTGAGATTGAGGGCTTCATACATCACCGTGCCGGAATAGCCTTTTTCCACTCGTTTGATGGGGATCATACGGTTGAAGTACCGCGCGCTCGGGTCGGTTCCCTCCAATTGATGCTTTTCAATGACCGCATTTCTGACTTGAAATGATAAGGGAAGAGACGTCATATCTTCTTACTCCGTCCTAACTGGATGAATTGGGTACACCCTTACTGCCAAGGGCGATTATAAGTCTCGGCGAGGCGGGTCGCAACCCAGGTTGACTTCCTTTGAAATCCACGCGTACCCTTGGTTACGCCTAGGCCAAAGTACTAGGGGTACGGTGTCATGTGCGAGTGCGGTGAAGGGGTGTCTGGTGTCGGAAATACCGATTAATTTGCCTAATAGCCTGACTGGCCTCCGGATCTTGTTGGTCCCGGTTTTTGTCGGCCTCTTACTTTATGAAAACTATGATTGGGCTTTGCTGACGCTGCTGATCGCCGCCATTACGGATGGACTGGATGGGGCTGTGGCCCGATTGACCGACCAACGGACCCGTTTAGGCGAATATTTGGATCCGTTGGCCGACAAGCTATTATTGACCTCGGCCATTATTACTCTGTCCATCGTGCATTTCATTCCGTTGTGGGCGGTCATTGTGGTGGTGAGCCGGGATGCCATTCTGCTTGCCGGGACGTTGATCGCCAATCTGACCGAGACGGACATTAATATTGCCCCCACGATTTGGGGGAAAAGCACCACGTTTGCGCAAATCAGTTATGTCATCGCGTTATTGCTCCATGCCACAGGTCGGATTCCTGCTGCTGCGACTGATCCTCTGTTGGTGGGAATGATTGTGCTGACGGTCGGATCGGGTGTGCACTATTTAATGCGGGGCATTCAGTATGTGAATGCCGGGAGCGGTTCCCAGAAGGATGTGGGTGGGAAGGGATGAATCGGGATTTGGTCGGGCATCAATTGGTTGAGGCGCAAGTAATCTCTTCCGAAGATTTGAACAAGGCTTTGGACCGCCAACGATGTGAAGGCGGGCGGCTTGGCAGTATTTTGATTCGGATGGGCGTCCTTTCCGAGTCTACCTTGCTGGAATTTCTCAGTCAGCGGTATGGGGTGCCGACGGTGGAGCTGTCCACGTGCGCGTTGGATGACACGCTTCGGGGGCTCATGTCGGTGGAGCTGATGCAGCAACATTTGGTCTGTCCGGTCAAGAAAACGGCATCCCGCTTGAGCGTCGCCATGGTGGATCCCACGAATTCCACCTTGTTGGATGAACTGCGTTTTCGCACCGGTCTTCATATTCTACCTATGGTCGCTACCGAGACGGATATGCGGCTGGCCTTGCAACAGTTCCATGGTGTGGCCGGAGGACAGGATCCGTCTGATGGCCATGGGGTCGCACCGGGTTCTTCCTCTCGAGCACACGGCGCACAGGAGAGTCCCCCTTCCCCCCGCCATGAGTTAGCCTTGAACCGCGCACCGCAGGGCATGTCGTTCCCGGTTATGAGCCAGGATGCCTCCGCTGGGGATGTGGTGACGGCGCTGCTCCAGCAGGCGATTACGATGGAGGCGAGTGATATTCATATTGAACCGCTGGAGAAAATTCTTCGTGTGCGGGTCCGGTTGGATGGCGAATTGAGGCCTATTAAAAATCTTTCCAAAGACCTGCATCCGTCCTTGATGGCGCGGTTGAAAATTCTTTCCAACATGGATATTGCTGAACGCCGGTTGCCGCAGGATGGCCGCATGAAGGTTGAATTGTTTCCTCAAGTCGATATTCGTGTTGCGATGTTGCCTTGCCTGTATGGCGAGAAGGCGGTGTTGCGTTTGTTGAATCAAGGTGGCTTGTCTTTGCACCTCACGAATCTCGGGCTGGAGCAAGCTGACCTGGATTTGTTGACGACGGCGCTGGAACATCCCTACGGCATGGTATTGGTGACTGGGCCGACCGGAAGCGGAAAAACCACCACACTGTATAGTGCGCTCCAGTTCTTGAACACTCCGCAGATGAATATTGTGACGGTGGAAGACCCTGTGGAGTATCAAATTCAAGGGATTAATCAATTGCAAATCCATGAAGACATCGGGCTGACTTTTGCGGCGGGGTTGCGGGCCTTTCTTCGGCAAGATCCGGATGTGATGATGGTGGGGGAGGTTCGGGACCGGGATACAGCTCAAATAGCGATTCAGGCCGCGTTGACCGGGCATCGCGTGTTGTCCACGCTGCATACCATGAATGCCCCGGGAGCCATTACCCGATTGATCGATATGGGGATTGAGCCGTTTTTAGTGGCGTCGGCGGTGTCTCTAATCGTCGGACAACGACTGGTGCGAAAAATTTGCGAGCATTGCCGTGAGCCGGAAATGATTTCCCCAGACCAATTGGTGAATGTGGGGTTTTCCTCGGATGAAGTGGAGAATGTCCAGCCCATGAAAGGCAAAGGATGTTCACGATGTCATCAGACGGGCTTTAAAGGGCGGATGGCCATTTTTGAAATTCTCCCGATGTATGACGCCTTGCATGACCGTATTTTAATGAGGGCTTCGGCCGGTGAGTTGAAGGGGTGCGCGCAATTACAGGGGTTTCGGACCCTGCGGCAAGCCGGCTTGATGGCTGTGAAAAAGGGATTGACCACTGCCAGCGAGGTGCTGGCGGAAACCCGGCAAGACCTGGTTGGCTAGTCTGAACCTAACCCGTTGACATACCCAGACGGATATCATGGTACACATTTCAGAACTCTTGACCACGTTACTCCAGCAAAAGGGGTCGGACTTGCATCTGGTGGTTGGCAGTCCGCCACGCATCCGGGTGGATGGTCAATTAAAACCATTGGAGTTGCCGGTGGTGACCGGTGAGGACATGCATCGGTTGGTGCAGGAGCTGGTTCCCGTCCATCAACAAGGTGCGATGAGAGAGCAACGCGAGTTGGATTGGGCGTACAGTCTTCCCGAAGTCGGACGATTTCGTTTGCACCTGTATACACAGCGTGGTTCCTGGGCTCTTGCCATTCGTGCCGTGTCCGATGTGATTCCTACTTTCGAGCAACTTGGATTGCCGCCGAACGTGGCGGAGTTGCTGAGTAAACCCCAAGGCTTGATTTTAGTCACCGGGCCTACCGGGAGCGGGAAAAGCACCACGCTGGCCGCTATGGTGGATTGGATGAATCGCGAGCGGCGTGGGCATATTGTGACGTTGGAAGATCCGATCGAGGTGCTGCACCGGCATCAGAAAAGTTTGGTGACGCAGCTGGAGATTGGCTCGGATGTGGGGGAATATCATCAAGCGTTGAAAGGACTTTTGCGACAGGATCCGGATGTGGTGGTGTTAGGTGAGTTGCGGGATGTGGATACGATTCACGCAGGGCTGGCTTTGGCGGAAACCGGCCATCTGACCATTGCCACATTGCATACCAATTCAGCCATTCAAACCCTGACTCGCTTGGTGTCGGTTTTTCCTTCCCATCAACAGCAAGAAGTGCGAGTGCAGTTGTCGATGGTGTTGGTCGGAATTTTGGCCCAACGTCTTCTTCCCAAGTCGCAGGAAAAGGGGCGAGTGATGGCGTTGGAAATTTTGGTGCCGACTCCGGCTATTCGCAATCTGATTCGAGAGGATAAGATTCATCAGATTTATTCCATGATGCAAACCGGCCAAGCTCAGTATGGGATGCAAACGCTGAATCAAGGTCTGGTGGATTTGTGCCAGCAAGGTCTGATTTCTCCAGAAACCGCTCTGGGGGTCACGCCTCATGCTGATGAGTTTTCGAAGTTGCTCGAAAGGATGAGCCGGGAGCGACCTCAGCCCATTTCCTTAGCGCGCTTACGGAGTCGGGGATGAGTCATCGTAGGCTAATGGGGTGTAAACGGATTCGGTCAGAAGAGGGTATCGATGCCGGTTTTTGAATATTCCGGAACCACCGGTGCGGGGCGCACGATGACGGGACACGTTATTGCGGCCACAGCCCAAGAAGCCATTCAGATGTTACGGCAACAAGAGTTATTCGTGACCCGGCTTCGAGAAAAGGTGGAAGAGGCTATACAGGTGCAAGGCATTCGCGAGGAATGGTCGTTCACGCAACGGGTGTCTGGAAAAGACCTCGCAGGCTTTACCCATCAACTGGCGACACTTATTCGGGCAGGCGTTCCGTTGCTGGAATGTTTGGATCTGTTGGGCACCGAAGCCGGGCATCCTCAGCTGAGACGGGCATTGCGGGTCATCCGGGAGCAGGTGGAAGGGGGGAGTTATTTAGCGCAGGCGCTTTCATCTTTTCCTGGAATTTTTCCGCCTATTTACATGCATCTCGTTGAAGTCGGCGAATCGACCGGCCGTTTGGACGAATCGTTGAGTCAGCTTGCGGGTTATTTGGAGAAACAAACCCAATTGCGTGCCAAGATTCTTGCTTCGTTGGCCTATCCGGCTTTATTGGTTGGTGTGGCCCTGAGCGTATTGGTGTTTTTATGTGTGTGGGTGGTTCCGCAATTTTCCGTTCTATTTTCGGAAATGGGCGAATCGTTGCCATGGTTAACGCAAGTCGTGATTGGGGGAGCGGAGGGTTTGCAAGAGTATGGATTGATCTGGTTGGGATTGATGCCCCTTGTCATATGGATAGCCAGAAAATGGTTGCAACAACCGGCCATTCGAGAACGGAAAGATGCGGCATTGTTAGCCATGCCGGTCCTGGGGTCTCTCCTGAAAAAGGCGGCGCTGGTTCGGTTTACCCGGACGCTGGGGGCATTAGTGCAGCACGGTCTTCCTCTCCTTCAGGCGCTGGATTTGGCTAGAGGAGTCGTCGGGAATGGTGTCTTGGAGCGTGCCCTCACCCATGTTGTGGTGCGGGTGGAGCAAGGTGTTCCACTGTCTGAATCCTTGCGGCTCCAGGGTACGGAGCCATTCCCAAGTATGCTTATTCAGATGATCAAAGTTGGGGAATCCACTGGATCGATGGATGGGATGTTGGATAAAATCGCCGATTTGTTTGAGCAGGAAGTTGACCGGTCGATTGCGACCGTGACTTCCCTGGTGGAACCCGCGATTATTTTGGTGGTGGGGTCGGCGATTGCGGTGGTTGTCATTGCGATGTATCTCCCGATATTTTCCATCGGGTCAATCATTGGATAGGTGGGAAGGAATGTCGAATACATGATGGAACAAGTCAGTGATGCAGCATCACATGAGGAAGTGGTCGTTCGGGCGCCTGCGAAAATTAACCTGATTATTCGTGTGTTGGACCGTTTGGCTTCCGGCTACCACCAGCTCTGGTCCCTTATGCACACGGTCGAGCTGTTTGACGTTCTCCGGATCCGGGTGAATCCGCATCATCGTGAAATTTTGTTGCAATGTGGTGACCCTTCTTTGCCGGTTGACCGGGGAAATTTGGTTTTTCGGGCGGCGGAGGCAGTCATGAGTCGGGCCCATATGCAGGTAGGCTTGGATATTGAGTTAACCAAGTGCATTCCCATGGCTGCCGGGTTAGGGGGGGGCAGTAGTGATGCCGCCGCTACGATTTGGGGTGTGCATCATCTCTTGCGCTTGGGTTGGGATGTGGATGAACTGAGCCAATGCGGGGCGGCCTTGGGAAGCGATATTCCATTTTTTTTCACTGCCCCCTGTGCAATGGTTCGTGGATGGGGGCAAGACGTGACACCTTGCCGCTTGGAAGGTGAACGATGGGTGGTGTTGGTTAATCCGGGATTTCCCATCCAGACGAAATGGGCGTATGACCGGTTAGCCTCGCATCGGACCGCTGTCGCGCCTTTGTCTCCGTTTATTCAGGCTGTTGAGGCTAAGGGGACAGCCTCGTGGGATGATTTGCTGCCAGTCGTGGAAAATGACTTTGAGCCGGCTTTATTTCCACAGTATCCAATTTTGGGATTTATTAAAGACAAGCTTCGAGCGTTTGGAGCTCAAGCAGTCTTACTGTCTGGGAGTGGCGCCACGGTTTTTGGAGTTTTTGCTAATAAAGATATTGCTCGAACTGCAGCGGCCACCTTGCAACATGAAACCCAATGGCGGATTTTTGATGTGCCGATTGGTCATTCCAGCCTGCCCCATGATCCTTCCGGTTTGTCTGGATTATCATAACAATACATGATCTCCCTGATGATGATTTTGGACAAAAAATCATTGGGATGGCTTTCTATTGCGGAGCATGAGGAGACGGGTGTTTCTCCCTGGGTAGAAGTTTTTGGTTGACAAGGATAAGTTCTTAGAATTACCTTTGGCCTGCTTCCCTCATGTGGGGAAAGGCCGAGTTGCGACAAAACGTCAAGAATCTAACCATGTTGCGTGATTTGAAGCTTTTAACTGGAAATTCCAACCCGACTCTCGCCAAGGAAATCGCCCAATACATTGGGCAAGATCTTTGTCAGGCAACGGTTACTACCTTTAGCGATGGAGAAATTCGCGTCAGGATTGAGGAAAATGTGCGGGGTGGAGATGTATTTATTATTCAATCCTGCTGTCATCCGGTTAACACTTCTATTATGGAGCTTTTGTTGTTGATCGATGCGGTAAAACGTTCCTCGGCTTCGCGCATTACCGCAGTCATTCCGTATTATGGCTATGGCCGACAGGATCGTAAGGACCAACCCCGTGTTCCCATTAGCGCTAAGTTGATCGCTGACCTTTTGACCGTGGCTGGAGCGGGGCGAATTTTGACTATGGATCTTCATGCCGGGCCCATTCAGGGATTTTTTAATATTCCAGTGGATCATCTTTACGCAACACCGGTTTTGTTGGACTATATAAAGAAACAGCAGATTGCCGATATTGTGGTCGTGTCTCCCGATGCGGGTGGAGTTGAGCGCGCCAGGGCTTTTGCCAAGAGATTGAACTCTAGTTTGGCCATTATCGATAAGCGGCGCGAATCTCCAAATGAAGCCGAAATTATGAATATTATCGGAGACGTCGATGGTCGGCATGCTTTGCTCTTTGATGATATGATTGATACGGCTGGGACTATCGTCAAAACGGCTCAGACCTGTATGGAAAATGGGGCCTTGTCGGTATGGGCTGGTTGCACCCATCCCGTCCTTTCTGGTCCGGCCCTTGAGCGGTTGGAGGGGTCGTATTTACGGGAAATCGTGGTAACCAATACGATTCCTCTGGATGGCAAAGAGAAAAAGTGTCAGAAAATAAAAACATTGTCGGTGGCCCCTCTCTTGGGGGAGGCCATTTTACGAATTCACCGAGAGGAATCCGTCACCTCATTGTTTGTTTAGCCCTGGATGATAGATCTTCTTTCTGGAAAGGATGAAGCCATGAAATATGAATTGGAAGTAGAAAAGCGAGAGTCGGCAGGAAAAGGGGTGGCGAGGAAGCTTCGGGCCAAGGGGAAAATTCCCGCGGTTGTGTATGGGGGGGGAAGCTCGCGTTTGATCGCGATGGACTATAAAGCGGCGCGTAATATGGTGTTGTCTCAGAGAGGGCACACGGGTCTGTTAACCGTCAAAATTTCCGGGGAAAACGATCTGGTTGCGGTGTTACAGGATCATCAGCTTGACCCCATGAATGGGGCGATTTTGCATGTGGATTTATTTGAAGTCTCGATGGATAAACCTATTCGCGTACGGCTCCCTGTGACCATTACGGGACAAGTGCCTGTGGGGGTGAAGGAGGGTGGTATTCTGCATCAGCCTTTGCGCGAACTCCATATCGAATGTTTGCCTGCACAAATTCCTGATCATATTGAGATCGATGCCTCGGAATTGGGAATCGGGCAAGGTGTCCACGTAAAAGAGGTGCAAGCCCCTGAAGGAGTGGAGATTCTCGATGATGAAGATTTGATGGTCGTTCATGTGGCGACTAAGATGTCCGAGGCTAAATTAGAATCTTTGCTTACCAGAGAAGCTGGTGAGGCCGGTCCGGCTCCGGCTGAGGAAAAAGCGAAAGCCGAAGGTGCCGCGGCGGGTTCCTCCGCTACCGATGCCAAAGCAAAGCCTGCTGAAGCCAAGGCGAAAGAAGGCAAAAAGTAATCCTTGCATATGATTGTTGGTCTGGGAAATCCTGGACCGAAATACCGGCAGACTCGGCACAATCTGGGATGGATGGTTCTTGAGCGTGTGGCATATCGCTGGAACCTAGAATTTTTCAATTGTGATCTCGCGTGGGAAGCCTGCACGGAATTCAAAGGAATTCCTGTCCTTTTGGTGTGTCCTATCGCATGGATGAATCAGACGGGACCCGTTGTTCGTGCGATTTTGGATCGTCAGCGTCTCACGCATTCGGACCTGACCATTGTCTATGACGATTTGGATCTCCCGCTGGGGGCAATCCGGATTAAAACTCGCGGTAGTGCTGGAGGGCATAATGGCCTTCGTTCGGTATTGGACAGTCTCGGATCTGATGAGTTTTTCCGGCTGAAGTTAGGGATTGGTCGTCCGGAAGGTCTTGTGGAGACAGTTGATTATGTCTTGTCTCCTTTTACTGCTGGAGAGAGCGAAGTGCTTGATAAGGTGTTGGACCGGTCCGTGGATGCCTTGGAGTGTCTGATTGAAGATGGGCCAACCGTCGCAATGAATCGGTTCCATTCTTCACGGTAACCCGAATTTTGAGATGGTCATGCAGTTAGGGTTGCAGTTTAGGATTTTGACAGGTCGCGAAAAGCTGTGGTAAATTTGATTCCTTTTTCGGAATAAAATTTAAGGCTTTTCTTATATTTCTGGAAATTTTTGAAAAAGTGAAAGGTTCCCTATGAAATTATACGAATCGCTGTGTATTTTGAGGCCGGTACAGGTTGAAACAGAACACGAGCAAGTTGTTCAGAAAATGAAAGAGCTGCTGACGCAGTCAGGGGCGACAATTTTAAAGTTGGACAACAGCGGCAAGAAAAAATTGGCCTATGATATTCAGCATGAACGCAAGGGGACGTTTATCACCATTCAATTTGAAGGTCCCCCAACGGTAGTCAAGGAGTTGGAACGATTTCAACGAATGGAAGATCAAGTCATGAAGTTCATGACCGTGAAGCTGAACCCAAAAGATCTGGCGGCGGCAAATCAGGTCAGTGAAGGAGATTCCGAGGATGGTGGGGTTCAATAAGGTCATTCTCATTGGGAACCTAACCAGGAATCCTGAACTGCGGTATACTCCGAGTGGAACACCGGTAGTCAATTTTCCCCTAGCGGTCAATAGGCGGTATAAACAGGCTGATGACCAAAAGGAAGAGGTTTGTTATGTTGATATCGTAGTGTTTGGCCGACAAGCTGAACATTGCGGCCAATACTTGAGTAAGGGGGATGGGGCGATTGTTGATGGTCGGTTGCAGCAACGCCGATGGGAGACGGAAGATGGTCAAAAACGTAGTAAACATGAAGTGGTTGCCCAAACCGTGACGTTTCTCCCGAAAAAGTCTTCTTCAAGTTCGTCAATGAGTGGGGCATCCGATGATGCTTCCTACGAGACCGAAGATTATTATTCTGAGCCCATTCCCTAAAATCTGATCTGGAGGTGGATGAAGTGTCAGTTGAAAAAGGGCGATTGTTTCAACGTAAAAGAGTTTGCCGGTTTTGTTTTGATAAGACCCCGCTGGATTACAAAGATGCCGGTTTATTGAAAAACTTTTTAACGGAGCGAGGTCGTATTATTCCACGAAGAACATCTGGCAATTGCCTGCGTCATCAGCGACGGTTAACGCAGGCTGTTAAACGAGCCCGTGAAATAGCAATTCTATCGTTTTCAGAAGAGCATTGACCGGCTGAAAGAGTCGGCAAGGAATGGATCAGGTGCGGTGTCAAGGGTAAAGTTGGTTGAAGGATGTCTTGGATCTTTAAGCTAACTGATATTCCGGCATCAGGTCTTTCGTTGGACAGGCTGGTTGAACCGGCTGAACTGGAATTATCTCAGGATGATGGTACAGTCATTGGGCATATGCGATGTGTCGGATCATTGGCCAAGCCCGATGATCGCACAGTGTATTTCCAGGGTCTGCTAGAAGGCCGGATTGCCAGAGAGTGTGTTCGGTGTCTTTCGGTGTTTGAGGAAAGTCTGAATTTGCCTTGCTTGGGGCTGTTTAAAAAGACGTCACGTGTGAAAGGTGTGGATATTGCGGGTGGGCGTCATGCTCAACATCAAGATGAGGATCGGAACGACGAGGACGACGTTTATCCCATAGATGCGAATCAGGTAGATTTACTTCCCCTCATTCGTGAGCATGTGATTCTTGCAGCACCTTTTCAGGCCCTATGTTCAGACGCATGTCTGGGTTTATGTCAAGGTTGTGGGGCGAATCTGAACACCGAAAAGTGCTCGTGTGTGGTACCTGCTCCGGTTATGGAATCGGAAGGTGTTTTTCATCCGGATCTTTCAATAGCCGATAAGCAGTCTTCTGGGCGATCACCTGGAAATCGACGAAGGAGATCAGTTCGAAAATAGTCACTTCTAACTAAATGGACGATCATGGCAAATCCTAAGCACAAAATTTCTCGGGCTCGCCGAGATTCACGACGAACCCATAAAAAACTTACCGCACCGAATTTATCGACGTGTCCTCAATGTCACGAACCCAAGCCCCCGCATAAGACCTGTTTAAATTGCGGGACGTATAAGGGAATGGCCATTATTGGTGTGGAAGAGGGATAATTTCCTTCCTCGTTCCTTCAACTCACACTCTCCCTTCGAAACCCATGAAAATAGCTGTGGATGCGATGGGGGGGGACCACGGGGTAACCCCCAATATCGAAGGTGCCATTCAAGCGACTCGTGAAGCTCCGCTTTCCATTGTCTTGGTTGGTGATCAACACGCTATTCAATCACAATTAGATCAGCTAGGCGGCAGCAAAGCCAATATTGAAATTTTACACGCCTCCCAAGTCGTCGGGATGCATGAGTCCCCGGCCCTGGTTGCTAGGAAAAAGCGGGATTCCTCGATTTGGAAAGCGACGGAGCTGGTCAAGTCTGGTCAGGTTGATGGCGTGGTGAGCGCTGGTAATACGGGTGCGACAATGGTGTCGGCTTTTTTTCTCCTAGGCTCCATCAAAGGGGTTGAGCGGCCAGCTATTGCGGCTTCCTTGCCGACTCGTCAAGGCATGGCCATTATGTTGGATGTGGGTGCCACCGTTGATTGTACGGCCCGCCAGCTCTACCAGTTTGGTATTATGGGCCATGAATATGGGAAGCATCTTCTGGGTGTGGAGCGCCCCAGAGTCGGTTTGTTGAGTATCGGCGAGGAAGACACCAAGGGCAACGAAGTCACCAAAGAGGCCTTCAAGCTTCTTAAGGAGAGTTCCATCCAATTTATTGGAAATGTCGAGGGGCGGGATGTGTATAGCGGCAATGCCGACGTCATTGTCTGTGATGGGTTTTTAGGGAATGTCGCTCTGAAAATTTCCGAAGGATTGGCGGATGCCATCAAGAAGATGTTAATGAAGGAAATTTCTCAATCGGTCCTTGGCCGGTTTTCCTATCTGTTGATGGCTGGCCCGTTACTGCGGCTTCGTCGAAAAACGGATTACGCCGAATTTGGCGGGGCTCCGTTATTGGGCGTTGAGGGCATTAGTATGATTTGTCACGGTCGTTCATCTTCAAAAGCCATAAAAAATGCAATCCTCAAAGCTCGATCCTTGGCTGAGGGCGGGTTGCTCCAGCGCATTCGTGATGACATTGCTTTGGGGTTGGTTTCCTCATCGACTACTACGGCTACAATACCCACCGAATGAATAGTGTGATTCTTGGAACGGGAGCGTATGCTCCAGACCGCGTGTTAACCAATGCTGACTTAGAGCGGATGGTTGAGACCTCGGATTCCTGGATCCTTGAAAGAACAGGTATCCGGGAGCGGCGTATTGTCCAGTCCGGTCAAGCCTGTTCCGATTTGGCTATCGAGGCTGCGAATCGAGCCCTGCTTGCTGCCAGAGTTTCTCCTTCTGACATTGATGTGATCCTTCTTGCGACTTGCACGGGTGATACCCCTCTTCCTGCCACAGCCTGTTTGGTCCAGCATCGTTTAGGGGCTGTCCGGGCGGCGGCATGCGACATTTCTGCGGCCTGTTGCGGGTTCATTTATGCGTTGGCTATTGGAGATGTCTATATTAAAAGCGGAATGAAACATGTGCTGGTCATTGGGGCGGAGGTGATGTCGGCTATTACGGATTGGACCGACCGCAATACCTGTGTCCTTTTTGGTGATGGAGCGGGAGCGGTCGTTTTGGGACGGAGTGTGGATGAGTCCAAAGTGTTGTCCACCCACCTTCATGCCAATGGAAGGATATCAGATTTAATCTATGTGCCAGGCGGCGGCTCACGGGACCCTGCTTCCGATGATGTTTTGCAAAATAAACGGTGTTTTATCAAGATGCGAGGAAATGAAACGTTTAAAATCGCCGTAAAAACGATGGAAGAGGCCACCCATGAAGCACTAAAGGCAAATGGAATGGTGCCTCAGGACATCGATTTATTCATCCCCCATCAGGCCAATGTTCGAATTTTACGGGCAGTTAGTCAGCGATTAGGGCTTTCTGAAGAAAAAGTGATGATTAATTTAGATCGATTTGGTAATACATCTGCAGCATCCATACCTTTGGCTCTTGACCAGGCTATTCAGGATGGAAGAATCAAACGAGGGAATAAGGTTGTAATGGCCGCGTTTGGTGCTGGTCTAACCTGGGCTTCTGCGGTGGTGCAATGGTAGGAGTTCAATTTTGGATGGGAGATGCGTCCTGGCCTGGAGTCGGGGTAGGAGCATGTGTTCAGATTGCAACGGATCAAGGGTTATTTTAACCGTAGGGGAACATCATGACCGATACAGGATCTTGGTGCGAAGGTGATTGGGCGTTAATCCTGGGCGCTTCAAGCGGCTTTGGCGAAGCGGCTGCTTTGGAATTGGCCAGATTGGGAATGAATATTTTGGGAGTGCATCTTGATCGAAAGTCCACTCTTCCGAATGCTGAACGGATCGAAGCAGATATTCGGGCGCTAGGAAGAGAAGTGATTTTCTTTAATGCCAATGCGGCTGATCCTGAAAAACGTGGGGAGATTCTTAAGCATATGGCTCAACGAAGTGAGGAAAGCGGCAAGCCGATCTTTCTGAGGGTCTTGTTGCATTCCTTGGCCTTTGGCACCTTAAAACCCTATATTGCCAAATCTTCAGCCGAGGCCATCAATAAATCCCAAATGGATATGACCCTGGATGTGATGGCTCATAGTTTAGTGTATTGGACGCAAGACCTTGTGGCCCAAGGCTTTTTGGGGAACGGCAGTCGGATTTTCTCTATGACCAGTGCTGGCGGGGCGAGGGTTTGGAAATCCTATGGGGCGGTCTCGGCGGCCAAATCAGCTTTGGAATCACACACACGCCAGCTGGCTCTTGAGCTAGCGCCTTTGGGGATTACGGTGAATTCATTGATGGCAGGCGTCACCGATACCCCGGCTCTTAGAAAAATCCCAGGGTCTTCGGAAATGATTGAATTGGCTCAACGCAAGAATCCTTCCAATCGGTTAACCACTACGCAAGATGTGGCCGAGGCGCTTGGGTTATTGAGTCATCCTAAGGCTCATTGGATTACCGGGAATGTGATTTGCGTGGATGGGGGAGAGTTTATCGTTGATTAATCGGTTTTCTCGCAACGCGGATCGGGGTTGAGAGTTGGATAGTTTGGGTTGGGGTTGAACATGCTATGATAGCTTTTCTCTTTCCTGGGCAGGGGTCTCAAGTCGTTGGAATGGGTCGAGAGTTGCTGAGTGAGGTGCCAGCCCTCTCTGCTGTTTATCAAGAAGCCCAAGAGGTGTTGGGATATGATATCCAGCAACTCTGTTTTGAGGGTCCGGTTGAACGGCTCAATCAGACGGAATATACCCAGCCAGCCTTGTTGGTGACGAGTTGGGCTGCGTATCAATTGATGCAAGATGCTCCGTGGGCTCCCGCAGCGGTGGCCGGACATAGTTTGGGTGAATATACGGCCCTCCTGGCCGCAGGGGGATTACGGTTTCGCGATGCAGTGGGCTTGGTCCAGAAACGGGGCCAGTATATGGCCGAGGCCGTGCTTCCTGGAAGCGGACTAGTGGCCGCCATTCTCGGACTTGCCGAAGAAGACGTTCGAGTGGTTTGCCAGGAAGCTGAGTCGGCAGGTATTGTTGCTCCGGCTAACTTAAATTCCCCAGGACAAACGGTGATTGCGGGGGAAAAAACCGCCGTTGAAAAAGCCTTGGAAATTGCTAAGGCTCGGGGCGCCAAGCGAGTTATGCCCTTGCCCGTGAGCGTGCCTGTTCATACGCCGTTGATGCAAGTGGCGGCTAATCGGCTAAAAAAAGATATTGATTCTCTGTCCTGGTCTGATTTAAAGGTTCCCTTGATCAATAATGTGGAGGCCAAGGCCATTCAATCGGCAGATGATGTTCGTCACTCCTTAGTCAGGCAACTACCCTCACCTGTGCGTTGGCAAGACACGATCATGACCATGTCCAAGATGGGCATTCGACACTTTATCGAAATTGGGCCAGGGAAGGTATTAACCGGCTTGGTGAAACGCATTGCGCCCGATGCCAAGACCTGGAATGTCTATGATCGAACTTCCTACGATTCGGTGCGTGCTCAGCTCATCTAACTGGGGTTTCTACCATATATTACTGTGGGGCTCACTATGTCGTTAATGGGAAAAATTGCGGTTGTGACTGGGGCGGCTCGGGGTATTGGGCAAGCGGTCGCCACCATGCTTGCACGGGACGGAGCGGATGTGGTGGTGGCGGATATCGAGGCGTCCCGTTGCGAAGAAACGGTCAATCTCATTCGTCAGGCTGGCCGGAAAGCGATGGCATTAGGTGTCAATGTGGGGGAGTGGGAGCAGGTCAAAGGAATGGTCGATCAGATTGTTCAGGAGTGGGGGCGCGTGGATATTCTCGTCAATAACGCCGGGATTACCCGAGATGGCCTCCTGATGAGGATGAAGGAGGAAGATTGGCAGGCGGTACTTCAAGTCAATCTTACGGGCACGTTTTTCTGCTCAAAAGCTGTGTTGCCGACGATGAGCAAGCAACGGAGTGGACGAATTGTAAACATTGCCTCCATTGTTGGGGCGATCGGAAATGTTGGACAAGCGAATTATGCTGCGTCCAAAGCGGCGGTGATTGGGTTAACGAAAACCGTAGCGCGGGAATATGCCGGCCGCAATGTGACGGTGAATGCTGTGGCTCCGGGTTTTATTGATACCGCCATGACTCAACAGTTATCTCCGGAGATCAAGGAGGCCTTGCTGAATCAGATTCCCTGCAAACGACTGGGGCAAGCCAGTGATGTGGCGGAGGCTGTCTGCTTTCTTTCTTCTGATAAGGCCGGATATATTACGGGACACGTATTGCATGTGAACGGCGGAATGCATATGGCATAATGCTTGGGGAAAAAAGATCCCTCGGACTGAATCAGTTTATCGACAATCTTGAAGGAGGTGCCGAATGGCGGTTGAAGAACGAGTGAAGAAGATCATTGCGGAACAATTAGGAGTGGAAGAGGACGAAGTGGTGCCCGAGGCCAAATTTGTGGAAGATTTAGGCGCTGATTCATTGGACACCGTCGAATTGGTGATGGCTCTGGAGGAAGAGTTTGAAATTGAAATTCCGGATGAAGATGCTGAAAAAATTCAAACGGTGTCGGCTGCTATTGATTTTATCAAGGAAAAAGCCTGATCTATTCGTGCCTCCATGGGCATGATTGTAGGAATGGAGATTGTTGATAGTGATGAGGTTACGGTCTTTCACCAGAGAACGTGAGTGTTTCTTCTCCTGAGAATTGGAATGTTGGGCGTATGAGCAAAACGATTACCCTGCGTCGCGTTGTGATTACCGGATTGGGATTGGTCACGCCATTGGATATTGGTGTGTCCAACACGTGGGCAAAGCTTTGCAAGGGAGAATCTGGAATTGGGCCGATTACTCGGTTTGACGCGAGTCAATTTCCTGTGCAAATCGCCGGAGAAGTCAAGAATTTTGATCCTGGCGTCTATATCGAGAAAAAAGAAATCAAAAAGATGGATACCTTCATTCATTATGCCGTGGCTGCCAGTCAGGAGGCGATGGATGATGCCAAGTTGACGGTGTCGGGAGAAATGGCTGATCGGGTTGGGGTCTATATCGGAGCGGGGATTGGTGGGCTACCTGCCATTGAGCACTATCACAAAGTGCTCTTGGAGCGAGGCCCTGATCGGGTTTCTCCCTTCTTTATTCCCATGGTCATTATCAATCTGGCTTCTGGACAAGTTGCGATTCGGTTTGGCGCCAAGGGTCCCAATGCGTGTGCGGTTACCGCCTGTGCCACGGGAAACCATTGTATTGGCGAAGGCTATCGGCTCATTCAACGGGGTGAGGCCGATGTCATGATTGTGGGAGGAGCAGAGTCCACCATCTGTTCAACAGCGGTTGCGGGATTTGCCGCGGCCAAGGCACTCTCACGTCGAAATCAGGACCCTCAACGCGCGAGCCGTCCTTTTGATAAGGATCGCGATGGATTTGTCATTGGAGAAGGGGCCGGAGTGTTGATTTTGGAAGATCTGGACCATGCGGTGGCCAGGGGAGCCAGAATATATGCGGAAGTGATTGGGTATGCGATGAACAGCGATGCCTTTCATATTACCGCGCCTCCCGATGACGGAGGCGGGGCGGTCGTCTGCATGGAAAAAGCTATTCGTGAAGCGGAGATTGAAAAACGCACTGTTGGTTACATCAATGCTCATGCAACCTCAACCTTTGCCGATCGCGTGGAAACTCAGGTCATTAAGCAAGTATTCGGGGATGATGCTTATACTATTCCAATTTCCTCCACCAAATCTATGACAGGGCATCTCTTGGGTGCCGCCGGGGGAATTGAAGCGGTGTTCTCCGTATTGGCTCTTCACCATGGAGTGATCCCTCCTACGATTAATTTGGATACTCCAGATCCGGAATGTGATTTGGACTATGTGCCCAATCAGGCGCGTTCGTGTTCGTTTGATGTGGCCATTTCCAATGCGTTTGGTTTTGGAGGGGTCAATGCCTGTCTGGTCCTTCGTCGTTGGGAGCCAGCAGGGACAGAGTGAAACGGGTGGAAAATTGATCCTGAATCATCATAGATAGCCCCCCCGCTTCTTTCTCGCTATTGTGTTCTTTTTGACGGTCCTATGACCGTTGACTGTAGTGTTCCTCACCCTAGTTTGGTCGATGTACCAGGACATTCAAGTTCCGTTAGGTTATATCTTCCGTAATGCGACTCTCCTGCTTCAGGCTCTGACCCACAGGTCTTTTGTCTCCTCATCTTCCGAAGGTAGCATTTCGCATAATGAGCGGCTGGAGTTTCTGGGAGATGCGGTTTTGGGGTTAGTCATTAGCGAGAGTGTGGCGGAAAAATTTCCTCTTTCCTCTGAGGGAGAACTGTCAAAGATTCGCGCTGGCTTGATTAGCCGGCCAGCCTTGGCTCAAGCTGCCCAACGGATGCATGTTGGAAAATGGTTAAGGCTGGGCCGTGGTGAAGAAGGTACTCAAGGGCGGGAAAAACCTTCTTTGTTATCGAACGCTCTTGAAGCCTTGATAGGAGCGGTGTATCTTGATGGAGGACTAGAAGCGGCACGGCTCGTGATTCGGCGCATATTAGGACCTGAATTTGATAAGATTCAAAAAGGCAAGGTTCCTTCTATCCGGAGTGATTTTAAAACCCGGTTACAAGAGTGGGCTCATCAACAGGGGACGAATCCCATGTACCGGTTGGTTGGTGAATCGGGACCCGATCATCAAAAGATTTTTCTGGTGGAAGTACTGATGAACGGCGAGGTCTGGGGATTCGGGGAAGGGAAAACCAAAAAAGACGCTGAACAACAAGCTGCGCAGCAAGCACTGAGGCGAAGCCGATCATCGGTCGAGTGACATTGCTGTCTTTACCCGTGGATGCTTAACGAAAAAAGGAGGAGGTTGTATGAAGTGTGGCTGTCCAAGTAATGCTGTAATGCCGTTCCTGCGTGTGGTTGTGGTCATGGCAGGAATCATAACCTTGTTAGCTGGAACATGGGGGATTTCTCCTGCGTGGGCTGAGGCCGATAAGGATGCTGAGAGCAAGGCTCCTCGGGCCATTCTCAAGACAAAGTTTGGAGAAATGGAAATCGTGTTGTTTCCGGATCTGGCTCCCAAACATGTGGAAAGCTTTGTGAAGCTGGCTAAGTCAGGGTTTTTTAATGGGACGATTTTTCATCGGGTCATTCCTGGATTTATGATCCAGGGTGGAGATCCTTTGACCAAGGACCCTAGTAATCGGAGCCGATATGGCACGGGAGGGCCTGGGTATACCCTACCAGCAGAGTTTAGTCGAGTGCCTCATGAAAAAGGGATTTTATCGGCTGCCCGGACGGCCGATCCCAATAGTGCAGGATCCCAGTTTTTTATCATGGTTGATAAAGCGCCTCACTTGGACGGCCAGTACACGATTTTTGGTGAAGTGGTGAAGGGTGTGGAGATTGCTGACACGATTGTGAACCAGCCACGAGATTTGCGGGATAATCCATTGGAACGGATTGAAATGACTATCGAAATCATAGAATAAGCCGCTGACGGCTCTTGGCCCTAAGGTCCTGAAGGTAAAAAACCCTTAAGGAGAAGAGGGAGTCTGTGCTTCATATTGAAAGCCGCTTGGAATAACGATTCGCCCGCCGGCTCCAGTCTGACGGGCGAGTTGTTCTGCCACATCAGGATGTCGCTCACGCACGTATCCTAAAAGACCTTGTAGAAATCGGTGGGATCGCAAATTCGGGCCTGAAAAATCCTGGATGAATTTTTGTGCCCGATCCAATACTTCTGTGACGATGAGTGGATCCAATGTCTGACGTTCTCCAAAGACTTTAAATTCTTTTTTCAGTTCTTCCCCAAAAGCAGGCAGTGAGGATTCGGGGACATGGATCAGGCTATATCCGTTGCGTAGACTGTGAATGCCTGCCAGTACTTCCTGATCTTGAGCATCCCGTCGATCCTGGAAGAATCGAAACGCCAGGGCTTCAAAGATATAAAAAACTTCGGTGGCGGGCTCTCCCCCAAACGTCAGAAGCTCCCGGTAAAAGGCTTTTCGTTCCACCTCAAAACGCTCGCCAACCCGTTTTTGCTGATAGTCATCATTTGGTTCCAAAAATGTGCAGGAGGGTGGACAGCTCAGACTGGTCAGCCGATGGGTACCGCAACAGATGCTGCAAATTCCGCCGTGTAAGGCTGGACAGGGACGTTTGCCTTTCCGTTGATGGCAAAAAAGACATTTACTCATCATGTGAATCTTTCTTGAACCAGTCCATTCCGTAATCGGACCAGGTTCGTGATTTTTTCTTGGTGTTGGTGTTGGACGGACGCTCCAATCCGTTAATTTCAGCCCCATTCGCGTAGAGATAGGGAACGAGGATCAGATGATTGGCTCGGTCAATGGCTAGGCCAGATGGAGAAACCAGAAATTCGGCGATGACTTCTTTTTTGTGATTGTTTCTGATCCGCCAGACTTTGCCGGCGGTCATATCGGAGACATACATCGTGCCGTATTGATCAAAATCAATGCCGTCCAAATTATAAAACCCGCCTGAGAAAAATGAATTGACGAAAAGTTCGTGGAGCACTCCTTTTTCGTCAATTTCAAAAATTTTTCCATCATCCCAGCCAACGCCCATCAAATGTCCGCTTCGGGGATGGATGGCAATACCATGGGGATGTGAGAGGCTTTCATGATGAAGGAACAAGGTAATCGCATGTTCTTGTGAGGGATCCAGACGATAAATCCTATTGCTGTCCGAATCTGAGACGAACAAGGTCCCTTTCTGGTCTGCCGTGAGTCCTGTCAGGGTTTGGCAATGTTCTTTGGTAAACGGGATGTTTACTACAGGTTCACCGGTCTGTTTGTGGAATCCTCGAACCGTATCCAAGTCGGCCACATACAAAATGTCTCCGACAATGGCCATGCCATTGGGCGAATGTAAGGTGACCGAATTCACGCCTCCCTGGATAAAGTGCAAGTTGGTTATTTCTCCATCTTTATTGACTTTCGTGATGAATCCTTTGTTCTCGCGTGTGCCGGGATCGCCGTTCGCGTTGGCGATAAAATAGGTGGCATCATGATCTGCCACGATATGTTGGGGGGAAGCCAAATTGACAATTTGGCTGGCATGACTCATAGGGAGATAGGCCAAAGCAAGCAAGATGAACCATAGGACGCTATGCAAACTCATGAGGGTTTTTCGGGAGAAAATCAATGTTCCGCCTGAAGAATGAGGTTCTTTGGGTGAAGACGGGAGCAATATGTGTGACATGAATCATGGTAAGAGAGAATTTCAAAGGGTGTCAAGGAAGGAGTGAGGGAGTTTCATTGACGAAGTTTTTTATTGCCTGATATCGTGGGTTGGCTTGATGAAACAGGGCTACAGAGCAATTTTTTAAGGAGGCAGGGACGTGTCGGCATTGATCATCGATGGAAAGGCGCTGGCGCTTACGCTTCGGGAAGCGATAGCCCAAGGGGTTCAGGAGCTGGTGAAGACGGCTGGGATTAAGCCCGGCTTGGCTGCTGTGTTAGTGGGAGATGATCCGGCCTCTGCCGTTTATGTCAGGAATAAAAAATTGGCCTGCGAAAAGGCAGGCATTTTTCCCCAGGAACATCGTCTCCCTGCTTCCACGACTCAGGAATCGCTTGTAACGTTGATTCATCAATTGAATGGGGATGAACGTATTCATGGCATCCTCGTGCAATTACCCCTTCCTTCTCATATCGATACCAAAATAATTTTGCAGGCTGTTTCTCCTGATAAAGATGCAGATGGATTTCATCCGGTTAACGTCGGTCATCTGGTGGAGGGAGACCCAATTTTTGTGCCGTGCACGCCTAAAGGTGTCATGCACATGATTGACTCCACTGGCGAGCCGATTGCAGGCAAACGAGCAGTTGTGATCGGTCGAAGCAATATCGTGGGGAAACCGGTGGCCATGTTACTCTTACATCGTCATGCCACGGTGACGATTTGTCATTCTCGGACTCAGGATCTTCCTGGGGTGGTGCGTGAAGCGGATATTGTCGTGGCCGCAATCGGGAAGCCACACTTTGTGACAAAGGACATGGTGAAACCTGGGGCCATGGTTATTGATGTCGGGATCAATCGTCTTCCTGATGGACAATTGGTGGGGGATGTTGATTTTGACAGGGTGAAGGAGCAAGCGGGATGGATCACCCCTGTTCCCGGTGGAGTTGGGCCGATGACGATTGCGATGTTGTTGCAGAATACCTTGGAATCCGCCAGACGAAAGGCTGGTTGTTAAGCAGTTTGTAGAGCGAAGATAACTATTATATGAAGATTCCTGAATTTCAACACCACAAACAAGTTGGGAAAAAACTCACGATTGTGACGGCATATGACGCTATGTTCGCCCGGATAGTCGAGCAGGCCGGCCTAGAGGTGATTTTGGTGGGGGATTCCCTGGGAATGGTCGTGCAGGGGCATCCCAATACGTTAACCGTGACCATGGACGATATGCTCTATCATACTCGGATGGTGGCCCGTGCAACCCAATCGGCATTGGTGATTGGAGACATGCCATTCATGTCTTATCAGATCAGTGTGGAAGAAGCTCTGCGAAATGCCGGACGGTTTGTGCAGGCTGGAGCGGCAGCCGTCAAAATCGAAGGCGGTCAAATCATGGCGGATCGAGTCAGGGCCATGACGCGAATGGGGATTCCGGTCATGGGACATGTCGGTATGACCCCGCAATCGGTGAATCAATCCGGTGGATATAAGGTAACGGGGAAAGGGGCAGAGGATGCCAGAAGGATTGTTGAGGATGTCAAGGCTCTGGAACAGGCTGGAGTGTTTGCCATTGTTCTTGAGTGCATGCCTGCCTTATTGGCTAAAGAGCTCACCGAGTTATTGTCGGTTCCCACCATCGGGATAGGAGCTGGTCCCCACTGTGACGGCCAAGTTTTGGTGTTATATGATCTTTTGGGTTTGTTTGATGATTTCGTTCCCAAATATGTCAGGCCATATGCGCAACTGAAGTCCGAAGCCCTGCAAGCCCTCAAGCGATATCGGGATGAGGTTGAATCTGGTACGTTTCCCGCCGATCGGGAAAGCTATCATTGAAAGGCCAAGTAAGCCCATAGGCAACGGGCAGTGTCAGAAAAGTGTTTCGCGCCCTCCTTCATCTTCTGCGTGCTCCTCCAAAAATTTCATTCATAAGCCATTGAGAATTTCCTTCCGTTTGCGTTGATATTCCTCCTCTGTTATGAGTCCGTTCTGTTGTAACTCTTGCAAAAGCTGGAGACGCTGCCTAATGGATTCGCTCGAGTTGTCGGCATTGGTCTGTTCTTCATTACTTTTCGATGTGTGAGTGGAGGTGTTTGGTTTTGTCTTAGCCAGGGGGAGTTGGAAATGCCAAGAGGAAGCCAACCGCAGAATTGTGGAGAATTCGGATGAATGATCGCGAAGGGGTGGTGTAGCTTCCAGCCGATGAATGGGTTCATCCCATGGGGTCAATGGATGGTATTTGAGCTGTGGATCGAGAGTTTTCCCGGAGACTGCGTGGCGGTAATTGGCCAGATGGAGATGGAGGGCCTCGTGATGGATATAAGCTCCCCCAGAGGTAATTTCCCAGATCCCATTTTCTCGTGGACTCGACCAAAAAAATGTAGCGGTTTCCAATGCTGTGGCTTGTGCCAGAGCGCTGGAAATTTTTTCGGCCAGCCAGGCGGTTTGTTCTTCCGTGAAGGCTGGTTCATGTATAGAGGACCCACCGGTCAATCGGGAAAGGAGAGAGGCGGGTATTACCTGAATGTACCGAAACGCCTGCAAGAGGGTGGCTGGTGGGATATTGGCTGGATGTGTATATTCGTGTGCGCCTTCCCGATACGTGACTTCCAGGCCGATGGTGCGGTCAGGCTGGTCAATAATTATTCTGGTGCTGGGCCGGTCTCCTGAACAACTGAGGAGAAACCAGCTTAGTCCTAGTCCCACGCATAGTTGAATACACGCCAGTCGGGTAGATTTGGTTGACGGCTGCGGCATTTAGGGAACTTGTTGTTTGGCGTGTTCCAAAAAATTTCTTTCCAGTATAAAACATAAAGAATGTAACACAGATTTTGATTAAAGAGAGAAAAGCCTTTTATTAAGCCATAACATAAGGCAAAATAAATCTCTAGAATGCCTCGATTCGGATGGGTGCCCTATAGTCAAAACAATGTTCCGGAAAATGCGGCACGGATGAAGACACGTTCATGGTGTAGGAGAACCCATGATGCCTGGTGGTGGGGCATGGGGATTATCCTCATGTTCACGTTATGGGGATCTTGGATGCAAGATGCCTATGCCCTTCCGGCCTTTGCCAGAAAGTATCAGGTGAACTGTAATGTCTGTCATACCCGTCAACCTCGTCTGAATTCCTTCGGGGAACAATTTTTAGAAAATGGATATCAGATGCCGGGTACGGAAGATGGCGGCATTGTGGAAAAGCTGAAATATGGGGATGTGACCTTAGATCAAGTCTCAAATTACCTTGGCATCCTGTTCGGCTTGAATGCACTGGAGAATACCCAATTACGGCGAGATGTTCCCGGCTCTGGTGATCAGACCGATATCGCCTCTCCCACGATTCTTCGAATGTTTACGATCGGGACCTTCGCGAAAAATGTGGGATTTCTTGTTGATTCCACTACCTTGTTTGCCCAGTCGAGTGATTTGGAATTGGGCCGGGCATTTGTCACCGTGAATAATTTAGGAGGTATGGATTGGGCTCATTTGCGCGTTGGTCGGTTGGATCCTTCGGCCTATTTTTCATTCGCTACGGATCGTCCACAGTTTATTCCGGTAGGTCCTAAATTAGCTCCCCCCTTTGGCTCGTTTGCGACTCCGGCGGTGGATCGTTGGGCGCCCATGCCGAGCGCTTTTGCATCAAAATTTTATGGATTATTCGATCGGAGTCGGACGGCCATAATGCCCTATGAATCCACATTGTATAACTCCGATAAAGAACTCGGTATTGACCTGCATGGACGGCCATTCGGAAACTGGTTCTTATATCAGGTTGGTATTTTGAATGGGGGTAATGAACGGGCAGGGGATTCGAATCATTCAAAGGATTGGTATGTCATGACCCGGTTCGATTATGCCCAGTCTGATTATTTTTCGGCAAATCTCTCCGGATTCGCCTATTTTGGGAATCACAACGCCAAAGTGTCCACCGGTGCCGACGTGAGTCGTAGCCGGTACGGCGTAGCCGCTCGCCTCCGTTATAAATGGTTGGATGTGTATGGGGCCTACACAATCGACCGGGTGACCGATTTACCCAGTGGGATGTCAGCGACCTTTGACGCGACAGCCTCCGGCGTGACGGTCGAAACCCATGCGTTAGTAACCGATCGGTTGCTGCTTGGAGTCCGTTTTGATCATATGGATGCCGGAGGGCTTCTTGCGACCCGAACCAGTGCCACTTTTCTTGCGTGGCAAGCCAAATATTATCTTCGTTCGAATTTATCCATGACGATTCGTCACGATATGAATCTTCGGGATGCTGAAGGTGGAATGAGTGCGGCCAGAAATCTTCGAAATCTGTTTTCTATGGATCTCACAGCTGTTTTTTAGTGGTGCTCAACGATGCGAGTCCAGACCCTTATGAGTTATTGGCTGTGTTTAAGTATTGCGGGGTTGATCGGCCATGTGTCTTCATGGGCTGCTTTGGCCGATTCGGATATTCAACTAGGCCAAAAAATCTATGAACGATCCTGTGTTACATGTCATGGAGAATTCGGAAAAGGGGATGGACCTGCCGCGTTTTATAATTCTGCCTATTCGGCACCAAGGCCCAGGGATTTTACGGTAGGCAATTATAAGTTTCGCTCGACCCCTTCAGGTGAGGCTCCAACGGACCAGGATATTTTTCGAGTACTGACCAATGGTATTCCGGGCTATATGCCTTCATTTAGCGGATTGTCGGAAGAGCAACGATGGCAGGTCACGGCATATCTTAAGCAATTCTCCCCGGACCTTTTTCGTGAATCGCCGACTGTGGTGGATCTACCTGACCCCTTTATTCCATTTTCGCTGAAAAGCGCGCAACAGGGCCGGTCCGTCTACCTAGAAATGGAATGTCAGGCGTGCCATGGTCTGGATGGGCGAGGCACGGGAGCGACGACGTTGATGAATGATTTGGCAGATAGTCGGGGGCTGCAAATTTCCTCGACAGATCTGACTTTCCCGCAAAGCTTCAAAAATGGCGGAACCGGGCAAGATATTATTCGCACCGTATTGACTGGTCTTGATGGGACCCCCATGCCGTCTTACGAGGCACAATTACAGGGAAGGTCGGAGGATGCCTGGCATTTGGTCAATTATGTGCTCTCCTTGTCCCCCACCCATTAATTCTGTGGGGGATATCAACGTCGGATCGATTTGGAAAGCCACCAGGTATGCCCCTCGAACTCCTTTCGCTCCTCTTGTCGTGTTGGCCGGATTTCTCCTAGTGCTTCTGAGCGGAATCTGCGGGTGGGCTGAGGATGGTCTTTCAACGATATCCGGCACCGTTCGGTTTTCCGGCGCAGTTCCCCCTCCTACTATAGTCAACGTTCTCAAAGATCCTGAGCATTGTGGGGTTCAGGTGGCGATTCAACCCGTCAAGGTTCATGGACCTGCAGGTGCGTTAGAGAGTGCGATTGTCAGTCTTGAGGGAACGTTCCCGATGAAGAATTTTCCTGCCAATTCTGATCACCCTGTGGTGAATGCGCAATGCGCATTTACCCCTCGGGTCATTGGGGCGCAAACAGGACAGGACGTGGAGGTCCGGAATCAAGACCCGATTCTACACAATACCCATATCAAACTTGGAAAACGCACGTTTTTGAATGTGGCCCAAGTACCGAATGGCCGCCCGATTATCAAAATGTTGAAGCAGCCAGGTCATTATTCCATCAAATGTGACAAGCACACCTTTATGGAGGGTCATTTGGTAGTGTTCAATCATCCATTTTTTTCGATCACGGACTCCTCGGGAAACTTTCATCTGGCTCAAGTACCACCAGGAACCTATCAGCTCCAGGTATGGCATGAAACTCTTGGTTATTTAACGCAAAACCTCAACATCGTGGCTCAAAGCGATTTGCGTCTTGATTTGGTGTATCCATAAGGGATTGCGAATTGTTCTCGGATCCCTTGAGGGACCGAATCAGCCAGAGCAGAGGACAAATGGCCTCTTAATCCATCAGGTGTTCACTTTTCCCGTTTTCGTTCCGTCCTCGGAAAGACGTCTGCCCGCCGGGTTCTCCCATTCAGTTTGACTCGAATTTTTTAGAACGATGTGTCTGTAACCGACAAGATGGGTGGATCTGTATGCCCATGCAGGAGTCGGAACATCCCGTGTCTTGCTGGGGACTTCTTCTGAGAATTTTTCAGGGCCGTCATCATGTTTCGTTGATACCCGATGAGTCAAATAAAGGTTTCTCAACTATCGGTGAGTTGGTTAATGCGGAAGTGGAGGGGGAGTATCCTCTTTCGGATCATCACGGCTTTATCCTTAGCCATGGCGGTCTCTCTAATGATTTGGGCTGTGGGTCTTGGATATTTGCAACGACAAACTCTTCAGACATCCTTTCAGGATCGAGGAGTCGGGGTGGCAAGGGCCTTTTCCTCAATCGGGGCTGCCGCCATTCTCGATAACCTGTTTCGCATCCAAGAAGCCATGTCTGAGTACAAGCAGGATCCAGATCTCAGGCTCTTAGAAGTCGTAGATTCGGAGAATATGATCATTGCCTCCATGCAGGAAGAGACGATTGGGGATTTGGTCGACGATCGTCTTTGGACTGAGTCGAAAGCGACCGGGGCCGAAAGGGTGACTTTCCAAAACATTGCCCCATGGGGGGATATGTTGATTGTCGTTGAGCCGTTACGGGATGGGAATGAAATTGCAGCGTGGATGCGAATTGGCTTTTCTCTTGATCGAATTCAAGAAAAAGAGCGTCAGATCATGTTCGCCATTACCTTGGTGGTCCTTGTCGTCATGGGAATCGGCGCGGTTGCCGTGAGAATGGGATTTCGACAGTTGGTTCCCTTGCTTCAAAGGGTCATTGGGAAATTGGATGCCGTGGCCCAGATGACGGATCCTTCTGGGAGATTGCCTGCTTTTTCTGTAACTCCGTTATTAATGGCTGGAGAGCAAATTGAGCAGGAGGGGGGGGAGTTGGAGCAATTAACGGATTTGGCTAACCGGGCAGTCGATTTACTCGAAGATCGGACGATCACGCTTCAGGATCTCATGAGGACTTTAGAAAAGAATAACCAAGAATTGACTCGGTTGGCCTCGTTCCCAAAGGACAATCCCAATCCGATTATTGAGTTTGATGGGGAAGGCGCCATCACCTACATCAATCCCGCCGGAGCACGCCTCTTCCCCCATCTCAAGGACCGTGCCTGGGAACATCCCTTATTTCAGGGATTGGCGCCGTTGGCCACGGTGCTCCAACAGGACAACCAGGAGACCCTGGTTCGAGAAATGAAAACTCATGGCCAGATTTTTGAAGCGCATATTTCCCGGGTACAAGCAGGCCCGATTGTTCGATTGTATTTGCACGATGTGACGAAACGTCGAGAGGCGGAAGAATTGATAAAAAGTACCGCGAAGGAATTGGAGTTCCGGAACCAAGAGCTGGCTCAATCTCGTGATCAGGCTTTGGCTGCCGGGAAAGCCAAGTCCGAATTCTTGGCCACCATGAGCCACGAAATCCGAACGCCAATGAATGGGGTGATTGGCATGACCGGCTTGCTGTTAGAAACGGAATTAACGCCCGCACAGCAGAAGATGGCTAAGACGGTTCGAAGTTCGGGAGAGGCCTTACTGACCATTATTAACGATATCTTAGATTTTTCAAAAATTGAGTCTGGAAAATTGGAATTGGAAAAGATTCTCTTTGATTTACGTGTCTGTGTTGAAGAAGTCATCGATCTACTCAGCGAACGAGCCGAGTCGAAAAATTTAGAATTGCATTCTCTCATTTTTCCTGATGTTCCAACCCAGTTGAAGGGAGATCCCGGGCGGTTTCGGCAAATTTTGATGAATCTTGTGGGAAATGCCCTGAAATTTACGGAAAAAGGAGAGGTCTCAGTTCAGGTGTTTCTTGAGGATGACATGCCCCAAGAAGTCGTCCTCAGGGTCCAAGTCATCGATTCGGGAATCGGCGTGGCGCCAGAGCACCAAGCCAAACTGTTTCAGTCCTTTTCCCAGGGGGATAGTTCCACGACTCGAAAATACGGTGGGACCGGTCTGGGCCTTGCCATTTGTAAGCAACTGACCGAACTGATGGGTGGAACGATTGGCGTGATGAGTGAACCCGGGCGTGGAAGTTGTTTCTGGTTTACGGTTCGGATGGAAAAAACAGAGAGTATGGCAGCATCGTCGCTTCCCCCAGTGGATTTGCATGGGGTGCGGGTGTGTTGTGTAGACGACAATCAAACGAATCGGATGTTGCTATTGCATTATGCGCAAGAGTGGGGCCTTGAAGCTGTGGCGGTCGAGGATCCAACCGCGGCATTGGCCGTGATATTCGAGCGGGTGCATCAAGGGAAGCCATTTGATGTGGTGATTTTGGATATGCATATGCCTGGCATGAATGGCTTGGAGCTGGCGCAGGTCATGAGGGCCGACGCTCAATTGCAACAGATTAAGTTGATCTTATTGACGTCTGTCGGGCTAAAGGGCCATGCCGCACTGGCGGAAGAAATTGGGATTGATGCGTATCTGACCAAGCCAGTTCGGAAGGAGGAGTTACGCCAATGCCTCGGCATGGTGATGGAGCGTCTGATGCCTTGTGAAGGTGAAGCTAAGATGTCATTTGTTCATGCGACCGGTGGCCAAGGATTTGAAGAATCCAGAGCTCCCAAACGGATATTGGTCGTGGATGACCATGTGGTCAATCAACAGTTAGCGGAATTGATGTTGACTCGGCTCGGTCATCGGGTGACTCTGGCTGCGAACGGATTTGAGGCGTTAGCGGCCTTATCGCGTATGCCTTTCGACTTAGTATTGATGGATTGCCAAATGCCAGAAATGGATGGATATACAGCAACCCGGGAAATTCGAAGGTATGAAGCGGAACAGAGCAGGCGTCAGACGTTGATGCAAAGAGATGAGAGGCTGGATCTCAGTCATGCGGGGGAGGCTGATACTCCTACCCTGATTTTTCATGCGTCTCGTATTCCTATCATTGCCATGACGGCCAATGCCATGCAAGGGGACAAAGAAAAATGTCTGGAGGCAGGCATGGATGATTACATCAGTAAACCGGTAAATATTCATCAGCTTGCGGCGAAGCTTTCCCTATGGTTGCCAGATAGTTCTGAGAGCGCTTCTGGTGGATGCTTCCCGGCTGTGTCTGAGGGTGAGGGACCCTTCATCGATCGATCTCTAGCAATCCCGTGTCCACCGATCGCTGCTCAGAACTTCAGGCTTCCTACGGACGGATCAACCACGGGATTGGATGCTCAATTGATTGCCGATTGGGAAGCCATGGGGGGCAAAGCATTTGTTGCCAAGTTGGCGGGTCAGTTTATTCAAGATGCCATCCAGTGCGTTGAGCAATTAGAAATTGGTCTGAGGACGGATAATCCAAGCCTCCTTCGTGAAGCGGCACATGGATTAAAAGGCATGGCTAATAATATGGGATTGCCGGCATTGGCCTTCGTTGCCTCGCAATTGGAGGAGAAAGGAAAGAATCGGGAAACGAATGCGGTTGCCCGTCTCATTCAAGATGCACAGAGGGAGTTAACAAAGGCTCAGGAGGCATTTCAGGGTATTCTCTGAAAAGGATAAGCGTCCCTGTCCGATTGTGCCAGGGAGGCCGAAAAGGCCTGATCAGACACTCTACGGTGTACCTCACAAATCGAGGTTATTTTTATGCGGATCTTTGGTTTCGCCGAATTTCTCTCCAGGATGTTTGTGAGCGCGCCCCTCTGATTGGCGTCAGGAGCGCTGCTCCAAGCAGATCTATCCGGTAAACATAAAATTGCAGTTAGGGGGGTGGAGCAGAAAATTCGACGGTTACGGAAGCGAGTCCATCCGATGGGATCGTGACTTTCTGTTCCTGTGTCCCCAGAACTGGGTGGAAGCTTCTGAGGGTATAGACTCCCGGAGTTAACCCGGATATGCGAAATAGGCCTTGTTCATCCGTGGTAGTGTGGAAGGGGTGGGCGAATACATAAATAGCGCCCGCCATAAAGGGATGTTTATTACATTGGATGGTCATCGGACCAGGTTTTTTGAACGGTTTGGTGATTCCTTTACTGTCAGGGAGCAACACTACATTTAAAAACGCCCTGTCCGTCGTCCGAATGTGCGTATTATGCAAAATGGCATCCTTATTACTGACATGTATTTTTTGGTTGATGGAAACGGTGCCAACTGCGGGATAAAATTCACACCCTTTATTGGTGAGGACATAGTCTTGAGTCTGGTCTGAGTCCGTGTCGGGATGTCCCTGGATACTGATAATGACGTGTTGGAGACCTCCGGAGGTATGAACACGAATGGGGGTGTTCTTCCGGCTGGTGCCGCAGACCTCAGAATCTTTGGTAATGGGGATTGTGGTCGATTCAGGGACTGGACCACGATAAAACACCTGTCCCTGAATGTCAGTGGCCAGGATGATGTCGGGGAAGGAATATTCAACCGTCATGTTGGCCAAGAAGATGCCAAACAGAAGGCCCCCGGTAGATCGGAAGAGGGGACTCTTCGTTCCCAGCTTTGACCAAATGGGATGGGTGTTCATGGGTTTTTTCTTACCTCAAGAACTGTATCGGAAGAATTCGGTTTGAAATGAGTATACGCGAGGACTGTGCTCCTGCTCGGCTGACAGGAATGCGCGAAACACCATTCAATCTAGAACCACGTTGTTCTCGTTCGATCAGGCTAGGTGGCCTTCCATCCATCATCTCCATACTGCTCACGGGGATGAAAGCGAAAGAATATAATTGACCAAATGCCAAACCTGTTCCGGATGCGGTTCTAGGGCCTCCAGATAAGAGGCCATGGGAGAACCATCCAATCCGGTTAAAATGGTTCTGGCGATGTCCGAGGGGGAATGGCCGTTTTTATACGAGGTGAGATTGGTTAAGTCTCGGGGATGCAGTGTGAGTCCTCGACGGTCTTTGAGTTTCCCTTGAGTCAAGAGCCCCTCCGGCGAATTAACCTGTTCACTGTGGCAGGTCATGCAATCCAATGCTACATACAGAGCCCTTCCTTGTTGAATGCTTTCGGGGGTAGCTGGAATGGGGCCTGGCGGGAGAGGAAGGCTTTGAGCCTTCCCTTCTTGAAATGCGGGAGAGAGAGTTTTGAGGTACGCCACAAGGTGTCGGCGGTCCATATCGGATAGGCTTTGAAATGACGGCATATAGCCAGGAATCCCCACCGTGAGGGTGCGTAGGAGATCATCGTCTGTGGGGAGCGATCCTGATGGGGTTGAGCGAAACTTATATTCCCCGCTGGTGAGATCTCGGGGACGAGGAGCCGAATAGGGGCCAAGGTAGAACGCATCGGGTCCATCACCCTGGCCTCCAATGCCATGGCAAAAGGCGCAAGCCTGTTCATAGAGTGCTTTCCCTGTTTGAGCGGAGGGGGTTCTCTCTATTGGACTAACGTCAGCCGAAAACGCTGGGAAGGCTGTGAGAGTCAAGCTCAGAGCCACAGCTAGAGCCCCTGGGTTTCTTGGGGGTCGATTAAAAGGCCAGATCGGCTCCAATGACAAACGCATTCCGGAAATTCCTTTCTGGGTTACGACCTCCTTGTGCATCCCGCAGGTTCACATCATCGCGAAGAAAAAAGGCGATGTTGGATCGCCAATAAAATTTGGCCATCAATGCGATCAAGGAATGACTGGTGCGGAGAGTCCGATCCCCTCCGGCATCGAGATGGTCATATCGCAGACCGATCAAGAAACGATCAGTAGCTAGGACGTTGGCTTCCACGGTGAGGCCCGTGGCCGTTCGGTCAAAACTGGCTTTGAGGGCATCCGGAAGATTGGTGATCCGGTCAATCGCAAAGGCTCCGTAAAGATCGATCATGTGATAGCGGAAATTAGCGGAAAGGCCATACCGGTTCCAATTGACATCCGTCATATTTTGCACTTTGGCGTTGTGGCGTCCGAAATACCCAAAGCCGGAAATATTCGCGGAAAAATAGTTGGACTGAGCCAGGTCTATACGAGTGTGGACGTACCAGTCCTTGGCCTTGTTGGAATCCCCGAATGGCTCATTGGCCCCATTCAAAACTCCCACCTGATAGAAGAACCAATTTCCGAAGGGTCTTCCATGCAGATCAATTCCGATTTCTGACGCCGCATGGAAGAGAGAGGTGGCTGTTGGCAAGATGGCGTTGCCTCTTCGGTCATAGAGACCTGAAAACTTAGCGGAGAAGGCCGCAGGAGTCAGAGATATGCGGTTGATCGTTGGAGGTAAGAAGGATCCATTGTCGACGGTATCTTCAGGAATGACTTCAAAGTGTTGGCGGAGAGTGGCATAGGACGAAAAGGCCGATGGATCAAAGCGTCCTACTCGAAGATGGGCCAGATCGTGTTTCCCGAGATTATTGAATGTCACGAATCCCCGTTCCACAGCGGTTGCACTTTCTTCCATGTTGCTTTCCAGCTCAACAAAAAATCCGACATTATTGGTGGCCGTACCTGCGGCAAATAGGCTAAAGATCTCGGGAAAGGTGAATTCGGTTTGGTTCTTGGAATTCCCGGCGTGGTGCGTGTCTGAATGGAAGGTTCTAAGAGGGGTTCCGCGGAGGCGAACTCCTAGGTAATGGGTGACCTCGTCAAGGGTCACATCGCCCAGTTTTCGTTTACTTGTGGACCCTCCATCCTCGGTTCCAGGAAGCTGGTACCCATTTTCCAAGAATCGTTCCCCGGTTCGATTGAGACGCGGGACTCGGGTGTGACAGACCGTGCACGTAACCTGATATTTTCTGGAAAAAGCCGGAATGGCTTGTGCCTGACTCGTCCAGAAAAATGTTGTCCCGCCAATGAGAGTTGATAAAAATAAGAAGGGAACAAGAAAAGTTGGTGAGAATGGCGGGGGATGGATCACGATTCCACGAAAGCATTGCGGGAAACCCTTGGTATGAAGGGGCGCAACCGCTCTTCTTTTTGAATATGGAAGACGTAGGCATTTAAGTCAAGATTGGAATTGGAAAAATCTGATGGTGCCAACGGGGCTGTTTTTGTCAGAATAATCGTACGGAAATGGCCATTGGGAATCCCGCATTTTTTGCAGGAACGGGTGGATGATCGGGAAGGCTAGCTTGGCTTTGCTTGCCACAGCCTTGTAATCTTTGTATGCTCGATTTTACGGTTCACCCATTCTACTTTGGAACAGGTATAGAATATGGATCTGCCTCAAGATATCCCGACATGCCGGGACAACATTGATCGTTTGGACGACGAGATTTTGAAGCTATTGAACGAACGATCCCAGTATGTCATTCAAATCGGCCATCTTAAAAGACAACAGGATGCCTCGGCCCATCTCCATACCCCAGGGCGGGAAGTGGCGATTGTCGAACGCCTGATGCGGCAGAATCCTGGACCGTTTCCCAGTGAAGCGATTCGCCCGGTTTATCGGGAGATCATGTCCGCCTCGCTTTCACTTGAGGGAACTCAAACAATTGCGTACCTCGGTCCTCCAGCCACGTTTACCCATTTGGCGGCCATGCGAAAATTCGGGGAGTCTGCGGAATATATTCCCGTTAATAGTATTAAGGATGTCTTTGACGAAGTGGAACGGGGACGGATGCGGTTTGGGGTAGTGCCAATTGAAAATTCCACGGAAGGTGTCGTAAATCATACGTTGGATTTATTTGTGGACTCTCCTTTGCTGATTTACGGAGAGGTGATGATGGAAATCTCTCATCACGTTCTTTCGAAGGCTTCCAAGCTGGAGGATGTGAAAGTGGTCTATTCCCATCCGCATGCCATTGCGCAATGTCGGAATTGGCTGGAGACGAATCTGCCGGCTGTGCCGATTGCTGAAGAGCCGAGTACCGCTCGCGCGGCCGAACGATGTGTTCATGATCATTCGGCGGGAGCCATCGCCTCAGAATTGGCTGCTCAATTGTATGGGTTGACCATCCTTCGTGCCCGGATTGAAGATAATGTCAATAATTTTACCCGCTTTCTGGTTCTTTCCCAGAAAGGGGCCGAACGGACAGGCCGAGATAAAACATCCATTATTGTTTCTGCCAAGGACCGCGTGGGGGCTTTGTATGATTTAATCAGGCCGTTTTCGTCTTTTGGGATCAATATGACGAAAATTGAATCACGGCCTACGCGGAAGAAAGTGTGGGAATATTTATTCTTTATGGATTTGGAAGGTCATCAAGATGACGATCGGGTGAAAAAAGCGTTGGAAGAAGTGAAAGTCCGATGTCAGTTTTTGAAAGTCCTGGGGTCCTATCCCGCCCACCAATAACCCATGCCGGTGTAAGTATGAATTTCTTGGTGTTCCTTATTCGTTAGAGATCAAGGCCGATTCCCGGAAATCTGACGTGTGGACCGTCGAGCTCAAATAATCAAATCATTTAAAAAAGGAAAGCTTGTTCTATGCCCTTGCGCGTTCATCCGGTGATTGCTTCATTGACACCGTATTCCCCTGGCAAACCATTAAGTGAATTGGAGCGGGAACTGGGGGTGAGTCATGCGATTAAACTCGCCTCCAATGAGAACCCCTGGGGCCCCTCTCCGAAAGCCTTGCAAGTGTTGGAAGGGGCATCGTCATCCTTGCATCGGTATCCCGATGGAGGCGCGCACTACCTTCGGCAGGATTTGGCTGATCGTTTAAAGGTGGCTCCCGATCAGGTGTTGGTAGGAAACGGGTCGGATGAAATCATCAGTCTACTGGTAAAAGCATTTTTGTCTCCAGGTGAAGAGGCCGTCATGGCCGATCTGACATTTGTGATGTACCGTCTTGCGGTCTTGGGTGGTCATGCCGTTCCAGTGGAAGTGCCTCTAGTCAATTGGACCCATGACTTGGATGCTATGGTGAAGGCGGTGACGGACCGGACTCGCCTTTTGTTTATTTGTAATCCCAACAATCCGACTGGGACCATGGTGACGGCACAGGCTCTTGATCGGGCGCTTTCGCAATTACCCGATCATGTCGTGGTGGTCTTGGATGAAGCGTATTATGAATATGTGCGTGATCCTGACTATCCCGATAGCCTTCGATATGTTCGAGAGGGAAGACCCTGCGTGGTTCTCCGCACGTTTTCAAAAATTTTTGGATTAGCAGGGTTGAGAGTGGGCTATGGGATCACCACACCTGAAATTTCTGGCTATGTCAATCGGGTACGTCCACCGTTTAATGTGAATAGCTTGGCACAGGAAGCGGCACGGGCAGCGCTTTCTGATGACGAACATGTGGCGAAAAGTCGAGGGATGAATGAAGCCGAAATGACCTTTTTGGAAGAAGGATTGAAAAATCTAGGACTTTCGTGTATTCCCAGTCAGGCCAACTTTCTCTATTTTGACGTGGGCATGGATGGGAAGCGCGTCTATGATGCCCTGCTGAAGGAAGGGGTTATTGTCCGCCATATTCGTGGTTCTATGGTTCGCGTGACAATCGGACAGCCCACCGAAAACCACCGCTTTCTGGATGCTCTGAAAATGGTTCTGGCGGTCTTAACTTCCGTTCAGTAATTTCCCCTGAGATTCATATGATCATTGTGTTCAAACCCGACGCTTCGGAACAGGATATTGAGCATGTGGTGGATCGCCTCAGATCACTGGGTTTGAAGTCTCAAGTGACCAAAGGGGAGGAACGGATTGTGGTGGGAGTCATTGGAGATGAACGGGTTCTCCAGGGGCAGCCCCTCAGCGTGTTTCCCGGCGTGGAAAGTGTGACGCCGATTTTAGCTCCTTGGAAAATTGTGAGTCGTGAATTTCAGAAGCAGGATTCGGTCATTGATGTGGGTGGTGTTTCTGTTGGAGGCGACCGAGTGGTGGTGATGGCCGGGCCTTGTGCCGTGGAAAAACTGGAAATCACTGTTGGTATTGCCAAATCGGTTGCTCAATCGGGAGCCAGGATTTTACGGGGTGGTGCCTATAAACCCAGGACCTCACCCTATTCGTTTCAGGGGCTGGGTCAAGAAGGATTAGAATTTTTGGCGGCGGCCAGAAAAGAAACCGGATTGCCTGTGGTAAGTGAAATTTTGGATGCCCGAGACGTAGGGTACTTTTTAGAACATGCCGATGTGATTCAAATTGGCGCCCGCAACATGCAAAACTTTGAATTGCTTAAGGAGGTTGGGGCATATGATAAACCTGTCCTCTTGAAGCGGGGGCTTTCTGCGACGATCAAAGAATTCTTATTGTCGGCCGAATATATTATGTCGCGTGGCAATCGGAATGTGATGTTGTGTGAACGTGGGATTCGGACCTTTGAGTCCCAATACCGAAATACCTTGGACCTCACGGCCATTCCAGCCTTAAAAGAATTGACTCATTTGCCAGTCATCGTGGATCCAAGTCATGCGACTGGTAAGTGGAATTTGGTTGCCCCGATGGCCAAAGCGGCTGTGGCCGCAGGGGCTGACGGGTTATTAATTGAGGTGCATTCCAATCCGGAGTGTGCTCTTTGTGATGGAGAAGAGTCCCTAAAGCCGAGCCGATTCCATGACCTTATGTGTGATCTTCAAAAGGTGGCTCGTGCCGTAGGGCGGGATCTGTAGATCTCGCGATGTATGGTGAATTGGCTCAATCCGTCATGACTTCTTCCTTTCCTTCTCCACTTTTCCAGCAGGTGACCATTGTTGGGGTAGGGTTACTCGGCGGGTCTCTAGGACTCGTTCTGAAAGAGCAGGGTTTGGCAAAAACCGTTGTAGGAATTGGGCGCAATCCGGGCAACTTGAAGCTAGCTGTTGAAATGGGAGCTATTGATGCGTTTTCGTCGGATCCAAGGGAGGTGGTGGCCGAGTCCGACTGCGTTATGTTAGCCACTCCGGTGGATACCTACGTATCCCATATCAAGCACTGGGGATCGTGTCTTCGCCCGAACACGATTGTCAGTGATGTAGGAAGTGTGAAAGGGGCATTGGTGTTAGAGATGGAATCTCAATTGCCATCTTCCGTCCATTTTGTTGGGGCTCATCCGATTGCCGGAAAAGAAAAGTCTGGCGTGGCCTATGCGGAGTCTAAGCTATTCAGAGGAGCTCGGTGTATCGTCACGCCTACTTCCCGTACTGACTCTGGAGCGTTGAATACCATCTGTGACTTATGGGAAGCCGCAGGATCGGTCGTTATCTCGATGGACCCGCATGATCATGATTGGGTACTGGGAGCCGTGAGTCATTTGCCCCACGTGGCAGCCTTTTCCCTGATCCATACGCTCAAAGATTTGGAAGAGAGCAGGACCGTCGATTCGCTTGATCTGTTATCATTTTCCGGCGGGGGGTTGCGAGATACCACTCGAATTGCGGCTAGTTCTCCAGAGATGTGGCGGGACATTTGTCTGGCGAACCGTGGCAATCTGTTGCAAATGATCGATCGTTATATTGGATATCTTCAGAAATTTCAGGAAATTCTTGAACAAGAAGATGCGCCAAAGCTTTATCAATTATTGGAAGAATCAAAGGTTATTCGAGAGCGGTTACAATGAGGTCTTTTTCGATTGCTCCAACCTCCACTCCTCTTAAGGGACGGGTCATCGTTCCAGGTGATAAATCCATTACACATAGAGCCTTGATTTTGAGTGCATTGGCAGATGGGCCTAGTCGAATTACTGGATATTGCGAAGGGGAGGATTGTTTAAACACCCTTCGTGCCATTCGCCAACTTGGAGTAGAAATTCGTGAGGTTTCGGAAGGTTTGGATGTGTTTGGGAAAGGTTTGTGGGGTTTATCGGAACCGGCAAATGTTCTGGATTGTGGAAACTCGGGAACCGGATTGCGATTGTTGGCTGGTGTCTTGGCGGGACAAGGCTTCTTCTCCGTCTTGACCGGAGACGGCTCTCTTCGCAGCCGCCCCATGGCAAGAATTGTGAATCCCTTGAAGCTCATGGGGGCACATATTTCCGGACGAAAAGGGGGGGATTTGGCGCCATTAGCCATTCAGGGGAGAGGGTTGAGCCCGATAACGTATGAATCTCCCGTGGCCAGTGCGCAAATTAAATCATGTGTTTTATTCGCAGGCTTATTTGCGGACGGGACCACGAGCGTTGCGGAACCTCAAAAATCCCGTGATCATACCGAACGAATGTTTACCTATCTGGGCATTCCTGCTCAGGAACATGGTCTGTGTGTTGAGGTACAAGGTCGACAGTCGTTTCAAGGGAAACCGATTGATGTTCCGGGAGATATTTCGGCTGCGGCATTTTTTATGGTGGCGGCTACGATTGTTCCTGGTTCAGAAGTGTTGATCCCGAATGTTGGGCTTAATCCGGAACGAACGGGCATCTTAGATGTTTTGCTGAAAATGGGGGCTGATATTTCCTTGTTAAACACAAGGAATCAATCTGGAGAACCTGTGGGAGATCTGCTCATACGGTCTGCGGATTTAAAGGGAATTGCGATTGGGGCTGAAATGGTTCCCAAAACGATCGACGAATTCCCCATTCTCTGTGTAGCCGCGGCTTTTGCCCAAGGGGAGACCCGCATCAGTGGTGCACAGGAATTGAGGGTGAAGGAAACCGATCGGATTAAAGCCATGGCGACTGAGCTGAAGCGGTTGGGGGTGGTCATTGAAGAAACCCAGGACGGGTTAATTATTCAGGGGCAATCAACCCTTCATGGGGCATCCTGCCAAAGTTATGGAGACCATCGGGTGGCGATGTCTTTGGCTGTTGCCGGCTTGGCTGCCAAAGACTCGGTATGCGTGGATGATGTGGATTGTATCGAAACGTCTTTCCCGAGTTTTCACAGTAAACTGTTGGATTTATTGACAAGTTCTAGGTCAAGTCTATAATGAAGCCCTTAGATGAGGTTGATATTACGAAAAAAAATGAGCGGAATGTGAACGTATCACGTCGCTTATTGATTACCATTGATGGTCCGGCAGGGGTTGGGAAAAGCACCGTTTCCCAGGGGTTGGCCAAACGATTGGGGTATGTTTATTTAGATACCGGAGCCTTATATCGAGCTTTAGCTTGGAAAATTCAACAACAACAGGCCGATCCACAGGATTCTATTCGTCTAGCGACACTTTTATCCAAGACCGAAATAGTCTTATTACCCCATGGTGAGCAAGTCTCTATTCAGATTGATGGGCAGATGATTGAACCGAGAGTTTTGCGAACCCCGGAAATCAGCCAATTGGCTTCAAGTATTGCTGCCATACCTCAGGTGCGGGCTTGGTTGTTGCCTATTCAACGAAGGTTTGCGGAGGCTCGGGGAGTGGTTGCGGAGGGGAGAGATATGGGCACACGTGTTTTTCCCCAAGCTGACCTGAAATTTTTTCTTGATGCTGATTTATCCGTGCGGGCTGAACGTCGGCATATGGAATTAAGCCAAAGGGGGCAATCACAGAGTCTAGATATGGTCCGGGAGCAAATGGCTGCTAGGGATATAAGGGATAGGACACGAGCCATCGATCCTCTGTGTCCCGCCAAAGAAGCCATTTTGGTTGATACTTCTCATGAATCGGCCCCACAAGTGTTGGAACAGATGATGAAAGTGATTGCGGATCGCCTGTGACCGGATTGCTTTATGGTTTTCTCTGGGTGATGTTTAATGGGTTCTTCCGAGTTTTCCTGCGATTGCGGGTATATGGAGGAGAAAATTTCCCGCGCACCGGGGGAATCATTGTAGCCGCTAATCATGCCAGTTACAGTGATATTCCGGTCTTGGGATGTGCGATTTGGAGAAGAGTTTTTTTTTTAGGGAGGTCCAATTTATTTCCCAATGCATTTTTCAATTGGGCCTTACAGCGCTTGGGTTGGATTCCCCTGAAAACCCATCGGCTTGATCGAAAAGCGTTTGGGGAGGCTCTTGCACTACTGAATAAGGGAAACCCAGTAGTTATTTTTCCTGAGGGCAGTCGAACTGAAGACGGATTCCTTCAGCCTGGAAGGCCAGGAATAGGCTATTTGGTTGCTGAGTCTCAATGCCAGGTGATTCCTGTGTTTATTTCTGGTACCTTTACAGTTCTACCGCCGGGGGCTAAATGGCCCAGGCTTGTCCCTGTTGCTGTCATATTTGGGAAACCACTTAATTTTTCCAATGTGCAGAATGAGCGGAGGCCAAAAGAATTTTATGAATTGGTGAGCCAATCAGTGATGGAGCAAATTGCTCAACTTGAATCACAGATTAATCGTCAGAATGGGAATTAACGGTCATAAACAGATAGACTGAAGTCCAATTTATCGGGAGAGGATTGCTCAAAAACTCTCACGTTATTATTCACCCTTACACTGCGAAGTTCCGTTGGAGGTATCAAAGTCGGATGAACACCCTTTCACAACAAATTGAAACCATGGACCGGGAAACTCTGGCCGCTCTGTATGACGAAACGTTTAAAAATATCGAAGAGGGGACAATCACTGAGGGCAGAGTCATTGATATCCAACGCGATCGCGTAGTTGTTGATATTGGATACAAATCCGAGGGGATGATTCCGGCTGACCAATTTTCTTCTGAGGAACTTGAACAGTTAAAGGTGAATGATCCCATTCAGGTCTACATTGAGCAGTGCGAAGATTCCGATGGGAATTTGCTTCTTTCCAAGGAAAAAGCAGACAAGATGAAAGTCTGGGAGGACTTGGAGGTTGCTCATCATGAAGAAAAGCAGGTGCAAGGAAAAGTCATTTCCCGGATTAAGGGCGGGATGATTGTGGATATTGGAGTTAAAGCATTTTTGCCTGGATCTCAAATAGATTTGACCCCGGTCAGAGATTTAGATGGGTTAGTCGGGAAAACGTTTAATTTTAAAATCATTAAAATTAACCATCGGCGTGGAAATGTGGTGGTGTCGAGGCGGGCACTATTGGAAGAAACGCGAGATAAACGTCGTCAATCAACTCTCTCAACCTTGACCGAAGGCCAATTGATTGAAGGCACAGTCAAAAATATTACCGATTACGGAGCGTTCTTGGATCTGGGTGGTATCGATGGCCTTTTGCATATTACCGATATCTCCTGGGGCCGGGTCGGGCATCCCTCTGACATGTTTTCAATCGGAGACAGAGTTGAGGTGCTGGTGCTGAAATATGATCGTGAAACGGGACGGATTTCCCTCGGGGTGAAACAAAAGACTCCAGATCCCTGGACAAAAGTTGAAAGTAAATATCCTGAAGGAAGTCGGGTTAAAGGAAAAGTTGTAAGCCTGACGGATTACGGGGCTTTTGTCGAATTAGAGCCCGGAGTGGAAGGGTTGGTCCATGTTTCGGAAATGTCCTGGACTCATGAGGTCCGGCATCCGTCAAAAGTCGTTTCGGTGGGGGATGCGATTGAAGCCCAAGTGTTGCATGTGGATCAGCAAAGTCGAAAGATTTCGCTGGGGATGAAACAAACGGCTCCTAACCCATGGGATTTAATCGAAGAGCGATATCCCGAAGGAACTCAGATTGAAGGCAAGGTCAAAAGTGTGACGGATTTTGGCGCCTTCGTAGGGTTAGATGAGGGTGTTGACGGGTTAATTCATATTTCCGATATGTCCTGGACCAAGCATATCAAACATCCTTCCGAGTTGTTTAAAAAAGGGCAATTGGTGAAGGCTGTGATTTTGAAGATTGATAAGGATAAAGAACGCTTATCCTTGGGTTATAAGCAATTGGTTTCCGATCCTTGGTCTTCCGAGATCCCTCAACGGTATCATGTAGGGGAAACGGCCACAGGGCATATCTCTAAAATTGCTGATTTTGGAGTATTCGTTGAATTAGAAGGTGGAGTAGAGGGTCTCATTCATGTGAGTGAAATTGGTCCGGATGTTCAGGACCGATTGGAAGAGAAATTTACCGTTGGACAAGAAATAGCTGCCAAAATCGTAAAAGTGGATTGTGAAGATCGAAAAATTGCCTTGAGTCTTTGGGAACATTTGAAGGATTTGGAGCAAGGAGAGGTTTCCGAATTTAACAGTTCACAGGGAAATCTTGACCAAAGCTTAGGTCGGGCGGTTCAGGCGAAAGAGCAGGAATCAGAATCCTGATTACTGACTCAATGAACTGTTGGGTAGTTCGTTCGTTTATTCAAAGTATCTGAAATTAATGCAAACGGGTTATCCTAATTGGAAGCGAGTTCTTTGGATCCTAGTGGGGGGGCTGACTTTATTTATTATCGGAAAGTCAGTTGTTCCAGAATTGTTACTGGCCAGCCAGGAAAAGGTGGCTATTGTTCGAGTCGAAGGTCCAATTCTTGATTCTCATGGCACAGTTGAAGAACTTAGAACATTTGCTGAAGACCCTACCGTCCGTGCGATTGTGATGCGTATCGATAGCCCGGGTGGGGGAGTCGCCCCCTCTCAGGAAATCTATAATGCAGTAAGGCGTGTTCGCAAGGAAAACAATAAGACAGTTGTGGCATCCATGGGAACGGTTGCGGCTTCCGGAGGCTATTATATTGCCGTCGCCACTGATCGCATTCTGGCCAATCCAGGCACTCTGACGGGTAGCATCGGGGTGATCATGCAAATGGCCAATTTTCAAGAGTTGTTAGAAAAAGTTGGAGTGAAGAACATTGTCGTCAAAACCGGAAAATTTAAGGATATCGGATCACCCTTTCGGCCTATGCAGGAAGAAGATCGTCGGCTCCTTCAGTCTGTAATGGATGATGTGCATCGACAATTTATCGATGCCGTAGCTGATGGTCGTTCATTGGATAGTGCTGAGGTGGAGCAGTTAGCAGATGGGCGTGTGTTTACTGGGAAACAAGCCAAGTCTATTTTGTTGGTAGATGACATTGGAGATCTGCAAGATGCCATTCGCCTGGCCGGCGAATTAGGTGGGATAAAAGGTGATCCTCGGATTATTGAAACCTCAAAGCCCTTTTCTTTCCGAGATTTTCTGGAAACTAAATTTTTGGGGGAAGTGCGTTCATTTTCTCTCCCAAATTTTAGAACCCCGCTTATGTATATGTGGATAGGGTAAAACAAAAAACCTGTTCGGTGTGAAGAAAAAGAATATTCGTTTATAAACTGACCCACGTTCTGCTGAGAAGGAGGGATGGATGACAAAGGCGGATCTCATCGAAAGGTTGGCGGAGGAAGCTCCCCAATTAAGTCGACGACAGGCCGAATTGGTTGTGAACACCATTTTTGATTCTATTCGGGACTCCTTGCACCGTGGAGAAAAGACGGAAATTCGGGGCTTTGGGAGTTTCCGATTGCGGCATCGACAAAATAAAGAAGGAAGAAATCCTAAAACCGGGGAGTCTGTGTCCGTTCCGGAAAAGCGGATGCCATTTTTTAAGGCTGGAAAAGAAATTAAAGAATTGTTAAATCCTGGTGAGTCAGCTGCGGAGTTGGTTTAATCCATGTTTTCTTTACCTCAAGAATCCCCAATGACTCAAGGCGTGCAATGGACGGATGAAGCGCTTGCCCGGTTAGAGCGGGCTCCGGTTTTCCTTCGCGGAATGGTGAAGCGGTTAGCTGAAAAGAAAGCTAAGGAATTAGGTTATCCTGAGATTACGGTTGAAATTTTAGATCAATTTAAAGGGCAAATGATGGGGCAAATGGGCGGCGCCTCGGGTATGGAGCAGGCAGCCCAGGATATGGCTCAGGGGAGACTTCCCTGGACGGCAGAAGCCAAAAAGCGGTTGGATTCGGTTCCGGAATTTATGCGCAGTATGATTGGTCGGATTGCGGAAGATGTAGCCAAAGAACGCGGTCATCTTGAAGTCAATGTGGAATTATTTGAGAAGGTGGAGTCTTTAGGAGATGGCGTGATCGATCAGGAGAATCCTCTTGAGTGGACTCCTGACGCCTTGGCTCTCCTGCAAAAACGCATAGAAAGCTCCCCACCCATCGCGATAGATTTTGTGACTGATATGTTGAAGCGGGATGCTGAAGAATTGGCTCGCGAACAGGGGGTGAACCAAATAGATGCCTTAACACTGGAACGTTTGTGGGAGTCTCCTCCCACCCAGGTGGCATGGACTGATGAGGCTTGGAAACGACTTCATACTTCCCCGGATTTTGTGCGGAGTGGAATCCGGAAGGCGGCTGAGCGGCGAGCTCGCAAGCTTGGGCTTAAAGAAATTGATTCTGATCATCTTACGACCTTTCGCAATGAGGCGATGATGAAGGCCGTGAAGCGGATTCGAAGCTTTGGCTATAAAGAATTGACATTTGATGCATTCGGAGATGCCATGCAAAAGGTAAAGCGGCTGAAAGGCAACGAACAGGCTGAGCATCGTCTTGAAGAAATTCGGGATTATATGAAAACTAAGCCGGATGTCGGGGTGCTAGGAGAAGAATTAATGTCCCGATTCAGAAATTATTTAAAAGGGGAAGGAAAATTATAGGATCTTATTTTTCTATTTCTTCTGATTTTGGATTTCCCTTCTGTGTTAAATTAGCGCCTTCCTTTGCTAGGCTATCAACGAGCTCATTTTCTGGGATCCCTGAGTGAGCTTTTACTTTTTTCCAGTGAATCCTCACGCCTGCCTCCCTCACCGATTGAGCATAAAATTTGGTGAAAGATAATTTGGTTTTCCATGCTCCTGTGACCCAGCTTTCCAAGCCTTGATAATCGAAATGAATTGTGATGTCCGTAATGTGGTTTGTTTGACACCATTCTAGTGCTTTGAGAATGGCCCAGATTTCTCCTGCCACGTTCCGGTGTATCCATGCCTCAGGGGGAATATCGTTTCCCTTATCTCGGTATACTTCTTGGCCATCCCTGGTAATGAGAACTCCCCAGCCGATTTGCATGGAGCCGTTGGCTTGAGGAAAGCAAGCTCCGTCTACCCACACATTCACCCCGGATTTTGATATTGAACTGGGATGGGGCAATGCTTGTGGCAAGTTTATCTGGCCGGTTCTGACAAAATGTTGGGCTTCTTCCCAGGTGGGGAAAGACTTAAATTCGGCATTGGGAAAGAGGAAGACCTGTTCGCGGCAGGCTTTCCAGTTATCGAAAACTCCGGTGATACGTCCTCGACGGACTCCATAATATTTCATGATATTGAGGAAGTTTCTGAAAAAAGGAAAAGGGAGAGTTGCATGGGCTGTGAAGGTCTGGCTGATCTTCGAAGGGGACTCGATATGGTGTTAGCGATGTCCATTTTGTAGGGCCTGAATTTTTTGTTTGGCTAATTGAACCTTTGAAAATTCCTGTGGATTTTCTTCTGCGAGACTTAAAAAGGTTTCATATTCCTGAAGTGCCCGTTTGGGATTGACCAATTCGAAAGCCTCAGCCAGGTTAAAGCGGGCATGGGCATAGTCAGGCTTCAAGGCGAGAGCTTGTTCGTAGGCTTGCATTGCTTGTGGAAGTTGTTTCAGTCCAGCGAGAATGGTTCCATAACTATTGAGGATAGTCGGCGAATGAGGTTGAAGAGTTAGGGCGCGTTCGAGAGAAAGCTTAGCATCTTCGAGTTTCCCCAAACTTTTCAGCGCTAATCCTATTCGATGATAGGCTTCGGCCTGATGGCTTTTGTCGGGTAATCCCAGTTTGAGGGCTTGGCGATATGCGTCTACCGCAATGTCTGGATTTTTGGTTCCGCACGAGCCGAATAGGGACAGTTCCCCTCGAGCAAATTGTTGAAGTCCAAGGAATTCGTTTGTTGGGGTGTTCTGTAATTCGGCTGTTTGAGGTCGCACGGGATTAGTAGGACCATCTGATGTTGCATAGGCGAGGAATCGTTGATGTTGGTCCTCAAAAAGCCGTTCATAAGGGTCAAGGAGAAAAACGGTCATAACTAATTGATCATCTTGGTTTTTCCGTTTACGTATTACATATTGGTGAGTTGTCGTGGCCTCGCCGGTTCGGAATAAAATGGCCGAATCAGGATTCTCTTCTTGAAGAATTTGAGAAGAGTTCAGAAAAAATTCTTTAGATGGAGGTAATTGGGAAAGCGTTTGGTGGAGTTGGGGATAGGGATCCAAGGAGAGACCATTCGAATAAACGGTAACGGCCCCAACCAGAATCCCGTCCTCATTAAACATGAGCCACTGGTGTTGATCTTCGGGTAACCTTTTGTGTTGGTAGAGTTCTATACCAGAACCCCACGGCGTGGCCTGGAATCCTCTAGTTAATGAAGTTCCTGTTCCTGAACGGGTTTGGCAAAGATTTTCCCGTCCTAATGATTTAAGATCGCTTTGTGAGGGAGGGAGATTAGGAGCGGGCGACGGATTGGCGCAATGGCTCAATGCGAGAGAGATGAGAAGAAGGGACGTCAACTGCTTGAATGGTTCTCGTGAAAACGAAAAAAATACAGGGACCGAAAAATAGGAAGATGTGCACATTTCGGATGGGGTTGGTTTGGTGGTGGGCGATACTGGGATCGAACCAGTGGCCTCTTCCGTGTGAAGGAAGCGCTCTCCCACTGAGCTAATCGCCCGAAGAGGTCAATTTATCACAATGGTGGAAAGGGGGGCAACGAATAACTCATTCGCAAGACTTGGTTGTCTTGACGGTATTGGAAACCCTGGAGTAGGGTGAATAAAAGTCCTTCATCTTTTTAAAGAAGGGGGTCTGCGATGGACAAACAAGAGCGGAAGCGTGAGTCCCAAAAGTCGGATAATTCCAAGGGGCAGGATGATATTCAGGCCAATCCGAAAGTGGTGGAGAAGGGGCAACGATTAAAGGAAGAGATGGATGAATTGGTAGATGAGATTGATAAGGTATTAGAGGAAAATGCGGCTGAATTTGTAAAAAATTATGTGCAAAAAGGTGGTGAATGATTTTTAAAATGTCATAGATGCTGCCTAAGAGGCTACTCTCCCATTTTTTCGGTAGACCTTCTCTCCTCTCATCCTCTCCTTTTCTTCTTCTTCAAATTTTTTTATTTTCAAGGACATTCTCGTCGCACCGTTTTGTTTTGGTTTCATGGAAGATCACAAGCGGTTTCTGGTGGCGAATAATGGTACAGATAGGATTTTTCCTAAATCCATTGCCGAAATTTTTGTTATGATTCATTATCATTGACGAGTTTAGGCTGTGCGATTAAAAATTAGGTAAGGATCTTTATAGAAATAGAGTCTTTTAGGATTAAAGAATGGCAAATCAGAATCTAATGGATATTGACCAGTTATTGGTACAGGTTGCTGCGTATAATCCGAATGGGGATGTAGGCCTGATTCGTCGAGCATATGACTTCTCTGCGCGTGCCCATGAAGGGCAAGTCCGTCAAACGGGTGAACCATATGTGATTCATCCCCTCTCTGTGGCGGGAATTTTGGCCTTTCTCCGTTTGGATATTTCAGCGGTGGTGGCGGGCCTTCTCCATGACACGTTGGAGGACACCGTTGCGACCAGAACGGATCTGGAACAAGAATTCGGATTAGATGTCGCACGGCTTGTGGAAGGGGTCACAAAAATTGGGCAAATTCCGTTTAAAACCTACGAAGAGAAGCAAGCCGAAAATTTTCGGAAAATGGTGCTGTCCATGGCCGATGATATTCGGGTGGTTTTCATAAAGCTGGCGGACCGTCTTCATAATATGCAAACGCTGGAAGCGTTATCTTCCGAGAAGCAGCGGAAAATTGCACAGGAAACAATGGAGATCTATGCCCCCTTGGCCAATCGGCTGGGTATGAGCTGGATTAAGCAGCAACTGGAGGATTTATGTTTTCAGTATCTTCAGCCTGACGCCTATTCCATGTTGATCTTGCGATTGGCGAAAAAAGATGACGAGAGGCAAGCCTATATCCAATCAATTATCGAGCTAGCGAGTCAGGCACTGAAGAATGCGGGGCTTTCAGGGCAGATCGAAGGTCGCCCCAAGCATTTGTACAGTATTTTTCAGAAAATGGAACGGCGGGCGGTTTCTTTTGACGAAATTTTTGATTTAACCGCAATACGAATTATTACGGATACCAAAATGGCCTGTTACGCTATTTTGGGATTAATTCATTCTATGTGGCCTCCGGTTCCCGGTCGCTTCAAGGATTATATTGCCACGCCGCGGTCCAATCTGTATCAGTCCTTACACACAACTGTCGTTGGTCCCCAAGGGGAATACGTGGAATTTCAAATTCGTACCGAAGAAATGCATGGCATCAATGAATATGGAGTGGCTGCTCATTGGCGGTACAAGGAAAGTGGAAAAGTTGTTGGACGGGACGAGCAAGTCTTTAGTTGGCTGCGCCAGTTTGTGGAATGGCATAAGGACCTAACTGATAACCGACAATTCATGGATTCGGTCAAGCTGGACCTTTTTCATGATGTGGTATTTGTCTTTACTCCCAAGGGAGAAGTTCGTGAAATTCCCGTGGGATCCACTTCTGTGGATTTTGCCTATGCCATTCATACTGAGATCGGAGATCATTGCGTTGGCGCCAAGGTCAATGGGAAGCTGGTTCCCCTCCGACATCAACTCAATAGTGGAGATATGGTCGAGATTCTAACTTCTCCATCTCAGGTTCCCCATCGCGGTTGGCTAAAATTCGTCAAGACCTCAAGGGCGAAAACGAAGATAAAACATTGGTTTAAAATTGAAGAACAAAAACGAGCCTTAGAGTTGGGACGGCGGTTATTGGAACAGGAATTTCGCCGCCGTGATTTGCCGATTGCCCAATCTTTGAAATCAGAGCGACTTGTTTCTTTGGCCAAGGCGAAGGGGTGCGAAACTGTTGACGAATTGATTCGTGCGGTTGGTTATGGTCGATTGTCTCCTGATCAAGTCGTGGATCATTTTGTGGAGTCGGATACCCTTAAGGAGTCGGCTCTCCCTAAAAGTCAGGTGGGATCCTCCTCGAAAATCGGGGGATTGCGTTCCGAGGGGGCGGTTAAATTTCGTGGCGGGAAAGATGTTCTCATGCAATTGTCAAAATGTTGTAATCCTGTTCCGGGAGAACCCATTCGGGGGTACATTACTCGCGGAAGGGGATTGACTATTCACGCCACGGACTGCCCAAATTTTCACGCATTGGAATGGGATCAGAACCGATTGGTCGAAGTAGATTGGGATACGGAAATTGATGGGACTCATTCGGTTGAAGTTTCAGTATTAACATTGGATCGGCCAGGCGTCCTGGCTAAAGTCTCTTCAGGGATTTCCCACGCTCAAGCGAATATCACCCGCGCGGAAATATCCACTAGAGAAGATAAAAAGGCGGTACTTGATTTTGTTATTGAAGTGAAAAACACAACCCATTTGGAGTGCATTTTAAAAGACGTACAGCGGGTAGAGGGGGTCTTATCTGCGAAGCGCGTGCGAAGTTGGTAAATCGTTATGGGGCTGGTTGATTGGATTGTTTTGAAGAAGAAAAAGAAGGGGACATGTGTTGCCCGGGACTTAGGTCCAGTTGTTTTGCCATTCCTGCCTGAATTTCGAGAACATAGCGAGATTCCTGGGTGGAATAGTATCGGGGGCAACTATCATCCGTTTTGGTGCAAATAGGCACCTGGGATTCTATGTGGAGGATTTTCCAAGACTCATTCATCCATATAATGTCCAACGGAATGAGTGTGTTTTTCATCCAAAATGTCCAATAGCCTGTTTCAGGAAAAATAAAGAGCATGCCATGATCTGCCGCTAGGGATTTGCGAAACATCAACCCTTTGGCTCGTTTGTCCAATGTCTCTGCGATTTCCAGTGAAATGGAAAAACCTGATGGCGTGGAAATTGTCGTAAAGTCATGAGGCGAGTTTTTGGCGGCAAGCGACTGCTTCGTGTCCGTGAAAAAAATGATCGGAATGAGAAAGCACGAAAAAATAAAATATTGGAATGTGGTTTGTGGATTCTGCATGTTGGATATAAAGGGTAATCATCATTAAGGGGGTGTGTCCATAGAAAAGTAAATCTTTTCGTCGACCATTAGTTTAGCGCCTATAAGTTTTTCTACCTAGCTATAATTAGATTGGGGCAAGGTGGGGTAGGTATTGACCATAAGATCACTCCTCTCTATAATTACCAGTTTACGAATAGGATTGGAATATTTCCGCTTCTATTTCTTTAAGAACATTTAATTAAAGTAACGTTTTTTGAGGATAATCTCGAGAAGGGGGTTTGCTTGCCTTTATTCCTTCAGATCGATTTCCTTCCCGGTAATTCGTAGCTTGCGAATGAGCTAAATCAGAATTAATTAGGAAAAGTCAGGCCACAATAAGCAATATGCATAAGGGCAGGTACCCAAGTGGTCAACGGGGGCAGACTGTAAATCTGCTGCCATCGGCTTCCAAGGTTCGAACCCTTGCCTGCCCACCATGTTGTTAGCGAGGAGGATTTTGGATGTCCTTGTTATTAAGGATTGGCGTGAATTGATGATCCATTGTATGTGAAGGAAAGTGCTAGGGTTTTTGCGCGGGCGTAGCTCAGTGGTAGAGTCGCAGCCTTCCAAGCTGTGTGTCGCGGGTTCAAATCCCGTCGCCCGCTCCAATCCTGATAGCTCAAATATTTTGATTTCTCGATGAATTAAGCCATGGAATTACATTTTTCAAGATAAATTTATGAAGGCGATGAGCCCATGTAGCTCAGTTGGTAGAGCACGTCCTTGGTAAGGACGAGGTCACGCGTTCGATCCGCGTCGTGGGCTCCAGAAAAACAATTAAGTTTCTGAGTAGTGGAGGAGTTAAGGTATGGCGAAGGCGAAATTTGAGCGCAAGAAGCCGCATGTGAATGTGGGGACGATTGGGCACGTGGACCATGGCAAAACCACGCTGACCTCAGCCTTAACGAAGGTGATGGGGGATACGGGCAAGGCCAAATTTGTGCCCTATGACGAAGTAGCCAAGGCGAGTGAAAGTCAAGGGCGCCGGGATCCGACGAAAATTCTGACGATTGCGATTTCGCATGTGGAGTACGAGACGGAGAATCGGCACTATGCGCACGTGGATTGCCCGGGACATGCTGATTACGTCAAGAACATGATCACCGGTGCTGCTCAGATGGATGGGGCCATTTTGGTGGTGAGTGCGGCTGATGGGCCGATGCCGCAGACGCGGGAGCATATCTTATTGGCTCGGCAGGTCGGGGTGCCGTATATCGTGGTGTTTTTGAATAAAGCGGATAAGGTTGAGGATAAGGAATTGTTGGAGTTGGTGGAGTTGGAAGTGCGGGAGTTGTTGAGTAAGTACGGCTTTCCTGGGGATGATGTGCCGGTGGTCATTGGCTCGGCCATTAAGGCGATTGAGGGGGATCAGAGTGAGGTGGGGGTGCCCTCGATCATGCGGTTATTGGAGGCCATTGATACCTATATTCCGACGCCTCAGCGAGCGATAGAGAAGCCGTTCCTGATGCCGATTGAGGATGTGTTTACCATTAGTGGGCGCGGGACGGTGGTGACGGGTCGGGTCGAGCGGGGGCAGGTAAAGGTGGGGGATGAAATTGAGATTGTGGGGCTTAAGCCGACGCAGACGACGATTGTGACGGGCGTGGAGATGTTCCGTAAGGTGTTGGATGAGGGGCAGGCGGGGGATAACATTGGTGCGCTGCTGCGAGGGACCAAGAAGGAAGATGTGGAGCGGGGTATGGTCTTGGCGAAGCCGAAGAGTATCACGCCGCATACGAAGTTTAAGGCCGAGGTGTATGTCTTGACGAAAGAAGAGGGGGGGCGGCATACGCCGTTCTTTAACGGATACCGGCCGCAGTTTTATTTCCGGACGACGGATGTCACGGGGGTGGTGCAGTTGAATCCAGGGGTGGAGATGGTGATGCCGGGGGATAATGTCTCCTTCACGGGAGAATTGATTGCGCCGATTGCGATGGAGCAGGGGGTGCGGTTTGCGGTGCGGGAAGGCGGGCGGACGGTGGGGGCTGGAGTCGTGACCGAGATTCTGGCCTAGGGTGTGAGTGAAGGGGGTTATGTCTAAAATAGAGGAATTGTCATGAGAGTGATTATTGCATTGGCTTGCGGGGAGTGTAAGCGTCGTAATTATTCGACCATGAAAAATAAAAAAAATGATCCTGATCGATTGGAAAGAAAAAAATACTGTCGATTTTGTCGAAAGCATATACCTCATAAAGAGGTGAAGTAGGTCTGGGTGCCGGGGCAGCTTTCTGGAGGGGCATAGTGTTAATGGCTAGCACGTCGGTCTCCAAAACCGAAAGTCCGGGTTCGAATCCTGGTGCCCCTGCCAAGATATTGCCATATTTGGTGATTGCTATTGTCGGTTAGTGGATTTTGAAAAAGGGGTGTATTGTGTTGGGTAAGATCTGGGGTTCGATTGTTGAATTTTTGAGTGATGTTCGAAGTGAGTTGAAGAAAATTTCGTATCCAACGAAGGCGGAAACGATAGGATCTACAACTGTTGTCCTCCTCTTTTCAGTCATCATGTCTTTGTATCTTTCGATGGTCGATTCCTTTCTGGTGTGGCTCATTAGTCGGATTATTTAGTTTATCGAGAAGGAGATTCATGGCAAGCCATTGGTATGTCATCCACACGTACGCTGGGTATGAAGGTCGAGTGAAGACCGGGATTATGGAGCGTGCGAATCAAATGGGAATGTCGGATGTTGTTCTCCAGGTATTAATTCCTACTGAAGATGTTGTGGAGTTTAAGGAGGGAAAGCGGCGAGCCTCCAAGCGAAAGTTTTTTCCTGGGTATGTATTGTTGGAGGCTGAAGGTCTGTTGAGTGATGATGTGATCACCATGATTAAGGAAACGCCAAAGGTAACTGGGTTTATAGGGGGTGGGGTTCGGCCAATTCCTTTGGACCCAGAGGAAGTTTCCACTCTCTTAACCCAATTGGAGGCTGGTGTTTCTGCTCCGCGAGAACGCGTTGATTTCTCGAAGGGGGATAATGTGCGAATCGTGGATGGGCCCTTCCTCGGTTTTAATGGGATGGTTGATGAAGTTGATCAAGATCATGGTCGTATAAAAGCGTTGGTGAGTATATTTGGGCGTTCAACCCCCGTTGAATTGGTTTTTTCGCAAGTAGAGCGAGCCTAGAAGAAAGATTTTAGAAAACGTGGGTAAAGCGGAAGCGTTCCCGACTAAGTAGCTAATTTATCTATAGGTGACAAGATGGCAAAAGAAGTAATGACGCAGATTAAGTTGCAAATTCCCGCCGGAAAGGCAAATCCAGCTCCGCCTGTGGGGCCTTCGCTGGGGCAGCATGGGGTCAATATTATGGAGTTTTGCAAGCAATTCAATGCCAAGACTCAGAAGCAGGAAGGGAGTATTATTCCTGTGGTTATTTCGGTCTACAAAGATCGAAGTTTCAGCTTTATTACTAAGACTCCTCCCGCATCTGATTTGTTGAAAAAGGCTGCAGGCGTTATTAAGGGGGCGGGTGTACCCCATAAGGATAAAGTGGGAATGATTACTACAAAGCAATTGGAGGAGATTGCTAAGCTAAAGATTGATGATCTGAATGCCTGTGATGTGCCGGCGGCAATGAATGTCATTGCAGGGACGGCGAGAAGTATGGGGATTAGCATTCAAGACTAACGAAGTGGTTGGTGTTTAACACGATCAAGAAGGTGACAAAGTGGGAAAAAACTTCAAAGCGGCTGTGGGAAAAGTAACCAGGCCAGTGTACGGGTTGGATGAGGCCTGTCATCTTGTGAAAGAATTGGCCTTTGCTAAATTTGACGAGACGGTTGAGCTTTCTCTTCGTTTGGGGGTGGACCCCAAGCGGGCAGACCAAATGGTGAGGGGGACCACCGTGCTTCCTCATGGAACAGGAAAGAAGGTTAGGATTGCCGTGGTTGCCAAGGGTGAGAAAGAGCAGGAGGCGCGCGAGGCCGGGGCCGATTATGTCGGTAACGATGATCTATTGCAAAAAATCCAAGAGGGTTGGCTGGACTTCGATTCCTTGATTGCTACCCCTGATATGATGGGGGCGGTTGGAAAATTGGGGAAGATGTTGGGGCCGCGTGGTCTCATGCCGAATCCCAAAACGGGGACGGTGACGTTTGAGGTGGGAAAGGCCATTCAGGAAATTCGGAAAGGGCGGGTGGAATATAAAGTGGATAAAGCTGGCAATGTTCATGTGCCGGTTGGAAAGGTGTCTTTCCAGGGTGGACAAATCCAAGAAAATGCTCAATCGGTATTTGATTCCATCTTGAAGGCAAAGCCGTCCTCTAGTAAAGGGAAATATATTAAGAGTGCGACGCTTTCCAGTACGATGGGGCCTGGTGTTCCGTTGGATGGTGCGAGTATCGCAAAGCAAATGGGCTAATTGTTTAATCCAGTTAGGTGGGTAAACGTTATGAAGCAAGCAGAAAAAAGTGAGGTGATTGCGAGTTTGAATGATCGGTTCTCTCGCGCACGAATTGCCATTGTGACGGAGTGTGCCGGTATGCCTGTGAATCAGGTGAATGACTTGCGCAAGAAGCTTCGTCAGGCGAATGCTCGTATGCATGTCGTAAAAAATACAATGGCTATTCGTGCATTGGGTGGGACCACCTTGGGTCCGCTGCAGCCATTGTTGCGAGGGCAATCGGCTCTGGTAATTGGTTTTGACGATCCGGTGTTGCCGGCAAAGGTTTTACGGGATTTCATTAAAAATGAAAAATGTGAAGAAAAGTTGCAAGTCAAGGGGGGGATTTTGGATGGAGCCGAATTGGATCCGGTCCGGTTATCCTCTGTCGCTGATTTGCCGTCAAAGCCTGAATTGCTATCAATGTTGTTGTCGGCTTTCCAGGGTCCAATTCGTGGGTTTGTGGGTGTCTTGGGTCAGGTTGTCAGAGGTATTGTTGCGGTATTAGCCGCAATACAGGAAAACAAAACGCAGAAAGGAGAAGGTGAAATGAGTGCAAGCGGAGTAAAGATGTCAAAAGAGGATCTTATTCAAGCCATAGAGGGCATGAGTGTCTTGGAATTGTCAGAATTAGTGAAAAGTTTAGAAGATCGATTTGGGGTAACCGCAGCAGCGCCGGTTGGAATGATGATGGCTCCTGCTGGAGCGGCGGGGGCGGCACCGGCTGCCGAAGAGAAGACAGAGTTTAATGTGGTGCTGGCAAGTGCGCCGGCCGACAAAAAAATCCAGGTGATTAAGGTTGTTCGAGAAATTACTGGGTTGGGACTCAAGGAAGCAAAGGATTTGGTGGAAGGTGCTCCAAAAGCAGTAAAAGAAGGAGTAGCTAAAGAGGAAGCTGAAACGATTAAGAAGAAGTTGCAAGACGCTGGGGCAACGGTAGACGTTAAATAGGATCATCGAGGGAGTCGGTTTTTCTTGCCAGGCAGGATGGTTCTGGCAGCGGGCCGCATTGAGTGATGGTCGATAATCCTTAAGGAGACACGAATGGGACAACCAGCCTTTGAGGGCAGCGTTCAGCGACATAGTTTTTCCAAGATTCGGACACATATTGAAATTCCAGATTTGGTGGAAGTGCAGCGACGATCGTACGAAGAGTTTCTGCAGGCAGAGGCTTTGCCGGACCGTCGGGAGGAAAAGGGGCTGCATGCAGCGTTTAAAAGCGTCTTTCCCATTATGGATTACAATAATTCGGCGATTTTGGAATTTACGAGTTATTCACTTGGAACGCCAAAGTACGACATTCGAGAATGTATTGAGCAGGGAATGACTCTGGCGGCACCGCTCAAATTGCGTGTGCGGCTGGTTGTGTTTGATCAGCAAGATAAAACGGTCAAAAACCGCGTTTTGGATGTTCGTGAACAAGAGGTGTATGTAGGTGAATTGCCTTTAATGACGGATCGTGGAACCTTTATCGTGAATGGTACTGAGCGTGTGGCAGTGAGCCAATTGCATCGTTCTCCTGGGCCTTCATTTAGTCATGACAAAGGGAGGACCCATTCAAGTGGAAAGGTTTTGTTTTCTGGTCGTATTATCCCCTATCGAGGATCATGGTTAGATTTTGAGTTTGATGCCAGAGATATTCTTTATGTGCGGATCGACAGAAGACGAAAGATGCCGGCTACTATTCTGTTGAAAGCCTTTGGTTTTTCAACAGACGACCTTTTGAAAATGTACTATCCAGTGGAGGAGGTGCGGGTTCTGAAGGGAGAGCTTTCTCGAAAACTTGATCCGGAGCTTCATGCTGGGTTGCGTGCACCTGTGGATTTGTTTGAAAAAGGAACCAATGAGTTATTGGTGAAGGAAGGGGCCAAATTAAATAAGGCCTTGATGGCAAAGGTGCGTGCTGCGGGTATTAAAGAGATCCCTATTAAGCCGGAGGATTTGGTTGGGAGAGCTGTCTTGACGGAACTCTTAGACCCTGAAACTCAGGAAGTCATTTTAGAGAAAAATCAACGGTTAACTTTGCCTGTGTTGGAGAGGATTGTGGAGAGTAAGGTGGACAGTTTTAAGGTGATTTACCTTGATACTCCATCCACAAGTCCGGTGATTTTGGATACGTTGGAGGCTGAGCGGACTAATTCAAAAGAAGAAGCTTGGGTGGAAATTTATAAACGGCTTCGTCCTGGTGAGATGCCTTCTATCGAGTCCGCTAAGTTGTTGTTTGAGAATCTCTTTTTAAATCCTAAGCGATATGATTTGTCTCCTGTTGGCCGTCTTAAAATGAATAAACGGTTTAAGCTTGATTTGCCCTTGGAGCAGCGGACTCTATCGGCTCAAGATATTGTTGAGGTGGTCAGATGTTTGGTTGACTTGAAAGCTGGCAAGGGAGAGGTTGATGATATTGACCACCTTGGGAATCGTCGGGTTCGGTCTGTAGGAGAATTGTTGGAAAATCAAATTCGAATTGGCTTGGCGCGAATGGAGCGTAGTATCAAGGAGCGGATGAATCTATTGGATATGGAAACGGTTCTCCCTCATGATTTGATTAATGCGAAGCCAATTGTTGCCGCCATTAAGGAATTTTTTGCGGGAAGTCAGTTGTCCCAGTTTATGGATCAGACTAATCCATTGGCGGAGATTACGCATAAGCGGCGTTTGTCCGCATTGGGTCCCGGTGGCCTTACCAGGGAGCGTGCAGGCTTTGAAGTGCGTGATGTGCATCCCTCTCACTATAGTCGGATCTGCCCCATTGAGACGCCAGAAGGTCCTAATATTGGGCTCATTACTTCCTTGGCCACCTACGCCAGAATTAATGAATTCGGATTTATCGAAGCCCCTTTCCGGAAAGTTCGGAAGGGGAAGGTTGGAGATGACGTAGAATTCCTTTCTCCGTTGGATGGCGATCAATTTGTCATTGCTCAGGCCAATTCTCCCACAAATAAAGAAAAGGAATTGATTTCTGAAACTATAACGGCGCGTGAGGGGGGTGAATTTGTCATTACCACTCCGGATAAAGTGGACTATTTGGATGTTTCGCCCAAGCAAGTAGTCAGTGTCGCAACCGCTCTGATTCCATTTCTTGAGCATGATGACGCAAATCGGGCGTTAATGGGGTCCAATATGCAACGCCAAGCTGTCCCTACCCTGAAAAGCGAATCGCCGTTAGTGGGAACTGGGATGGAAGCTGTGGTGGCCAGGGATTCTGGATATTTAGCTATTTCGAAACGTGATGGTGTTGTCGAGTCTGTGGATGCCCGTCGGATTGTGGTTCGGGCAAGTGCCAAGGACAAAGAAGATTCTAGAAAAGGAGCGAGAATTCTTGACACGTATGATTTGGTGAAGTTTCAACGTACCAATCAAAATACGTGTATCACTCAAACTCCAATTGTTGGGATTGGGCAGCCGGTAAAAATGGGGCAGGTTCTCGCTGATGGACCGGCAATGGAGCATGGTGAGTTAGCTTTGGGGAAGAATGTGTTGGTAGCTTTCATGCCATGGGGTGGTTATAACTTTGAGGACGCTATTTTGCTGAGTGAGCGTCTTGTGAAGAAAGATACGTTTACGTCCATTCATATTGAAGAGTTTGAAGTAGAAGCAAGAGACACCAAATTAGGTAAAGAGGAAATTACAAGGGATATTCCTAATCTGGGAGAGGAAGCTCTTCGGAATTTGGACGAAAGTGGGATTGTTAGGATTGGCGCTGAAGTGAAGGCGGGTGACATTCTCGTTGGGAAGGTTACGCCAAAGGGGGAAACGCAGTTGACTCCTGAGGAAAAATTGTTGCGAGCAATTTTTGGTGAAAAAGCAGGCGATGTAAAGGATACATCCTTGCAGGTCCCTCCTGGCATTGAAGGCATTGTCGTAGATGTGAAGATTTTCTCCCGAAAGGGTGTTGATAAAGACGAGCGGTCTCGAACTATCGAAACTGATGATCGGGTCAAAATTGAGCGTGATTATCAGGAAGAGCTTCGAATTATAGAAGAAGAGCGAAATCGGAAAATTCGAAAATTATTGCTTGGACAATTTGTTGGTCGGGATCTAATGGACCCTGAGAGTGGGGAAGTTATCCTCAAGAAAAAAGGTCGAATTACGGCGGAGGTTCTTCGTAAGTTGACTGATGATGATGCCAGGCGAGTGATTTTGGCGGATGCCGAAGAGCAAAAGAAGTTGGATGAAGCCGAACGGGAAGCGAAGGACCAGATTGAAATTCTTCAGACCGAATATGATGAAAAGGTTGGACGTCTTCGAAGGGGAGATGAGTTGCCTCCAGGGGTTATCAAGTTAGTAAAAGTGTATTTGGCCATCAAGAGAAAAATTGCAGTAGGAGATAAGATGGCTGGTCGTCATGGGAATAAGGGCGTGGTCTCCAGGATAATGCCGGAAGAAGATATGCCCTATCTTCCTGATGGAACTCCTGTAGAAATTGTTTTGAACCCATTGGGTGTGCCTTCCAGAATGAATGTCGGACAAATTTTGGAAACTCACTTGGGGTGGGCCGCCAAAGCGTTGGGTATCAAGGTGGAGACCCCTGTTTTTGATGGGGCTTCAGAGAAAGAAATTAAGGAGCTTCTGAGAAAAGCAAAATTGCCGGAGTCGGGTCAATCGGTGGTGTTTGATGGGAGGACGGGCGAACCTTTTAAGAGTCCTGTTACTGTTGGGTACATGTATATGCTCAAATTACATCATTTGGTTGATGATAAAATTCATGCCAGATCCATTGGTCCGTACTCGCTGGTGACTCAACAGCCATTGGGCGGAAAAGCTCAATTTGGTGGTCAGCGTTTGGGTGAAATGGAGGTTTGGGCTCTCCAGGCTTACGGGGCGGCCTCAACCCTTCAGGAATTTTTAACTGTCAAGTCTGATGATGTGCCGGGACGATCGCGAATGTATGAGGCGATCGTGAAAGGGGAAAACTTCCTTGAACCTGGTCTCCCTGAATCCTTTAATGTGCTTGTCAAGGAATTGCAGAGCTTAGGTTTGGATGTCGAACTGATTAAGTCGGCAGATTGATGCAATCGCGATAGCCCGCATTCCCACCTATATCGGAGGAACGAAATTGGACAGTATCTATTCGCTATTTGAAAAGCCACGTGATGCCGTTTCATTTGATGCGATGCGCATTCGAATTGCTTCACCAGAGAAAATCCGGTCGTGGTCCTATGGCGAAGTGAAGAAGCCTGAGACAATTAATTATCGCTCGTTTAAGCCTGAACGCGACGGTCTCTTTTGCGCGAAAATTTTTGGTCCTACAAAAGATTGGGAATGCAATTGTGGGAAATACAAGCGGATGAAGCATCGAGGGATTGTCTGTGATAAATGTGGGGTGGAGGTTATCCAATCAAAGGTCAGACGAGAGAGGATGGGGCATATTGAATTGGCAGCTCCTGTGGCTCATATCTGGTTTCTTAAAGGGGTGCCGAGTCGCATTGGGATCCTGTTGGATATGAGTTTAAAGCAGTTGGAGAAAATATTATATTTTGAATCGTACGTAGTGCTTGATCCTGGAAATACCGATTTACGTGAGAAGGAATTGTTGACCGAGGAAAAGTATCGGGAATGTGTGGATCAATATGGGGTAGGTTCATTTAAGGTTGGAATTGGAGCCGAAGCTATTCGTGAGTTATTGCGGAAAATAGATATTGACGCGTTATGGGATGAGCGGCACGTCAAAATCAAGACGACTACATCGGCCGCCGTCGGGAAAAAGCTCACCAAGCGATTGAAGGTCATTGAGGCCTTTCATGTTTCAGGTAATAAGCCGGAATGGATGATTATGGATGCGATTCCGGTGTTGCCTCCTGAGTTGCGACCTTTGGTGCCATTGGATGGAGGTCGTTTTGCTACCTCCGATCTTAATGATTTATATCGCCGAGTGATTAATCGCAATAATCGACTGAAGCGATTGGTAGAACTAAAAGCTCCGGGAGTGATTATTCGTAATGAAATGCGAATGCTTCAGGAGGCAGTCGATGCCTTGTTTGATAATGGCCGTCGTGGCCGGGTGATTCGTGGTGCGAATAAGCGGCCCCTTAAGTCTTTGAGTGATATGTTAAAGGGAAAGCAAGGGCGTTTCCGTCAAAACTTATTGGGGAAGCGAGTAGATTATTCCGGTCGTTCCGTGATCGTGGTTGGTCCAGAATTGCGGCTTAATCAGTGTGGGTTGCCCAAAAAAATGGCATTAGAATTATTTAAGCCTTTTATCTTTCATAAATTGGAAGAGCGCGGAGCTGCTACGACCATTAAAAGTGCCAAGCGGTTGGTCGAAAAAGAGCGTCCAGAAGTTTGGGATGTCCTGGATGAGGTGATTCGAGAGCATCCTGTGATGTTAAATAGAGCTCCCACGTTACATCGATTGGGAATTCAAGCCTTTGACCCAATCTTAGTTGAAGGAAAGGCAATTCGCCTGCATCCATTGGTCTGTGCGGCATTTAATGCAGACTTTGATGGTGACCAAATGGCGGTCCATGTACCGTTATCCGTGGAAGCTCAAATCGAAGCTCGGGTGCTGATGATGTCTGTGAATAATATTCTTTCTCCGGCGAATGGGCGTCCGTTGTCGATTCCGTCGCAGGATATGGTCTTGGGGTGTTATTGGCTTACCAAAGAGCGGGATGGAGCCAAGGGTGAGGGAAAAATTTTTGGATCAACGGAAGAAGTACGTATCGCCTATGATGCTCAAGAAATTGATGAGCAGGCGCGCATTAAAGTGCGGATTGAGGATGAGTTGGTTGAGACTACCGTAGGACGGGTCATCATGTATGAGATCCTTCCCCCCTCCATGCCTTTCTCGCATGTCAATCAATTGATGACCAAAAAGGAGCTGACAAAATTGGTTGATCGTGTTTATCGGCATGCGGGCCTTCATGATGTGGTAATGATGTTGGACCGATTGAAAGATTTGGGATTTTCGTATGCAACAAAAGCAGGGGTTTCCATCTGCATCGATAATATGCATATTCCGACAAGGAAGGGTGAGTTGATAAAGTTGGCCCAGGCTGAGGTTGTTCAGGTTCAGCAGCAATACAATGAAGGATTGATTACTAACGGAGAACGTTACAATAAAGTTATCGATATCTGGGCGCATGTCAGTGAGCAAGTAGCAGTGGAGATGATGAAGGAAATCAGCCAGGGTGGCGGGCGAGGAGAGAGTGAAGGGATTAATCCCATTTACATGATGGCCGATTCCGGTGCCCGGGGAAGTTCACAGCAAATTCGGCAGTTGGGTGGAATGCGCGGACTCATGGCCAAGCCGTCCGGTGAAATCATTGAAACTCCGATCACTGCGAACTTTAGAGAGGGGCTGACTGTTCTGCAGTATTTTATTTCCACGCATGGAGCAAGAAAAGGGTTAGCTGATACCGCCTTGAAGACAGCTAACTCCGGTTATTTGACTCGGCGTTTGGTGGATATTGCTCAGGATGTGATCGTGAGGGAAGATGATTGCTTGACGACTGATGGGATTGTGGTGTCCGCATTGGTTGAAGGCGGGGAAGTGATTCAATCATTGGATGAGCGGATATTGGGTCGACTAGCGGCTGAAGATATTATCGACCCCGTTACCCAGGAGGTGTTGGTAGCCGCCAACCAAGAATTAACTGAGGAGATCAGCAAAGAGGTGGTTGAGGCCGGTGTTGACCATGTCAAAATTCGATCAGTATTGACCTGCCAATCGCGATGGGGAGTCTGCGTGAAATGTTATGGCCGCGATTTGGCAAGGGGGCGCTTGGTCGAAATGGGTGAGCCGGTTGGGGTAATAGCAGCACAGTCTATTGGTGAGCCTGGTACGCAGTTGACCATGAGAACTTTTCATATTGGTGGTACTGCTAGTAAAGTCGTGGAGCAGACAGTCCTGGAGTCTAAGCATGCAGGGACTATCAAGTTCCTAAGCTTTGATGCAAAGAAAAATGCGGATTTTCATAATCCCCAAATGGCCGTTAAGACTCAGCAGGGTGACTGGGTAGTCATGGTTCGAAATGCAAAAATTGCGGTCTGTGATGATACGGGACGTGAGAGAGAAAAGTATTCTCTGGTCTATGGGGCCAAGATTAAATTAAAAGATGGGGATTCGGTTGAAGTTGGACAAAAAATCGTAGAGTGGGATCCATATTCACTGACCATTCTGACGGAAGTGGGAGGCCGGGTTGCCTTTGGGGATATCCTTGAGGGTGTTACCATGAAGGAAGAGGTTGATGAGGTCACTGGATTGTCAAGGAAAGTGGTGATTGAGCAAGCGGGGACAAATCTTCGTCCGCGACTTTCGATAAAGGATGACACGGGTAAAACCGGTAAGCTTACATCAGGGTCATTGGCCCGTTATTTGTTACCAGTTGGAGCACATATTTTCGTGGAAAAGGGAGCTACCGTGTTTCCGGGTGATGTTTTGGCTAAGATTCCCAGAGAAACAACGAAAACCAAGGATATTACTGGTGGGTTACCTCGTGTTGCCGAATTATTTGAAGCCAGAAAACCAAAAGAGCATGCAGTCGTTAGTGAAATAGATGGAGAGGTTTCGTTTGGAGGATTTGTAAAAGGATTACGAAAAGTGGTGGTTGATAATAAGATTGGAGATATGAAGGAGTACTTTATTCCTCGCGGGAGGCACGTCAATGTTCATGAGGGAGATTGGGTACGTGCCGGAGAGCCTTTGATGGATGGGTCCGCTAATCCACATGATATATTAAGTGTGTTGGGTCCTCGTGAATTGCAAAAATATTTGGTGAATGAGGTGCAGGAGGTGTATCGACTGCAGGGAGTTGTGATCAACGATAAGCATATCGAAGTTATTACGCGTCAAATGTTGAAGAAGGTTCGTGTGGAAGAATCTGGTGACACGACATTTTTGCCGGGAACTCAGGTCAATAAATTTGTATTTGATGATGAAAACGAACGGGTTTTGGCCGATGGAGGAAAGCCTGCAATGGGCAAGCCCGTTTTGCTTGGAATAACAAAGGCTTCGTTGAGCACGGATAGCTTTATCTCTGGAGCGTCTTTCCAGGAAACGACGCGAGTCCTTACGGAAGCGGCAATCAATGGCCGAATGGATGAGTTGCGTGGATTAAAGGAAAATGTGATTGTTGGCCGTCTCATTCCTGCAGGAACCGGGTATGGGGATTATCGAGAAACGTTTGTTCCAAAGCCTGAGCAGCATGATGAGATAACGGGTGAAGAAAATATTTCAATTGAAACGGTGACGTTATCAAAAAGATGAAAATAAAAATTAAATAGCTTGACATTTGGTGAGCTAGTCTATACTATCAGCTGGTTCTTCGCGTTTATTTTTAAAATTGTTAAGTGATTATTGATTTGAAAGTTGAATTTTATGCCTACAGTTAATCAGCTAATACGCGGAATTAGAAAGCCAATAAAGACGAAAAGTAAAAGTCCTGCGCTTAATAGTTGTCCGCAGAGAAGAGGGGTGTGTCTTCGGGTGTATACGACTACCCCGAAAAAGCCTAATTCGGCTTTACGTAAAGTCGCAAGGGTTCGGTTGACTACTGGTCTTGAGGTGACAGCCTATATTCCTGGTATGGGGCATAATCTGCAGGAGCATTCAATCGTGTTGGTGAGGGGTGGGCGCGTGAAGGACCTTCCTGGGGTTCGTTATCATATGGTTCGTGGGGCTTTGGATGCTGTGGGGGTGGCTAACCGAAAGCAGGGTCGATCAAAGTATGGAGCCAAGCGCCCGAAGTAATTCCTTCCTGGGTGAATAAGCGAATACATTTACTGTTTTGGGCTGGTGTAGGTTTGGGAGAGGATATTTATGCCGCGTAGACCACTGGTTATCTATCAAAGAGCTTCGCAGGATCCAAGGTATAAGGATCTGGTTGTTGGAAGATTTTTGAATATTTTGATGAGTGATGGAAAGAAGAGTACGGCTGAAAGAGTGTGTTATGGTGCATTTGATCTCATTCATGAGAGGACTGGCGAGGATCCTCTTAAGGTCTTTCATTCTGCGCTTGGGAATGTGAAGCCGTTGGTTGAGGTGAAGTCTAGGCGTGTTGGCGGTGCGTCATATCAGGTTCCTATTGAGATTCGTCCGGTAAGGCAGATTGCATTGGCTTTGCGGTGGATAAAGCAGGGCGCGTTGGCTAGAAGTGGGAAAAGTATGCCTGAAAGGCTGGCTGGAGAGTTGATGGATGCTGCCAGTGGTAACGGATCTGCGGTGAAAAAGAGGGATGAGACGCACCGAATGGCTGAAGCGAATAGGGCATTTGCTCATTATCGATGGTAGTTTTGGTTGTGGCGCTGTGAAGTATTGATGGGTGGGTGTTTAAAAATTTTTTGAAATTGTGGGGGGCGAGTGGCTGTTGAAGTTTCACCATTAAGTCGTACTCGGAATATTGGGATTATGGCCCATATTGACGCAGGTAAAACTACGACTACCGAGAGGATTCTCTTCTATACTGGAGTTTCTCATAAAATAGGGGAAGTCCATGAGGGTGCTGCGCAGATGGACTGGATGGAGCAGGAGCGTGAGCGAGGTATAACTATTACTTCGGCGGCGACGACATGCTTCTGGAAGGATTCTCGAATTAATATTATTGATACTCCAGGTCATGTGGATTTTACTATTGAGGTTGAGCGATCTCTTCGGGTATTGGATGGGGCTGTTGCGGTTTTTGATTCAGTGATGGGGGTTGAGCCTCAATCTGAAACCGTTTGGAGGCAGGCTGATAAATATCAGGTTCCCAGGATAGCATTTTTAAATAAAATGGATAGGGTTGGTGCTGATTTCTTTGCGGCGGTCCAGACCATGATTGATCGCTTGGGTGCGAGGCCTGTATTGATTCAGTTGCCCTTTGGTAAGGAGGATGGTTTTCGTGGGGTAATCGACTTGGTGGCCATGAAGGCGCTTATTTTTGATGATGAAACTCTTGGTGCGGCCTTTGTGGTTGACGATGTGCCAGCTGAATATGTAGAGCAGGCGAGGGAGTATAGGGATAAATTGATTGACTCTGTGGCTGAGTTTGATGAGTCCGTGATGGAGCGGTATTTGGGTGGTGAAGTGTTGTCGGTTGATGAAATAAAGCGGGCTATTAGGATGGGGACGATAGGTTTGAAGGTGACTCCAGTTCTTTGTGGGTCTGCATTTAAGAATAAAGGTGTTCAGCCACTTTTGGATGCTGTCGTTGATTACCTTCCTTCTCCATTGGATTTGCCGCCTGTTGTTGGTGTTGACCCAAAGACTGGGGGTGAATTGATTCGTAGGCCTCAGGCGGATGAGCCGTTCTCGGCTTTGGCTTTTAAGATTATGTCTGATCCGTTTGCTGGGCAGTTGACGTATTTTCGTGTTTACTCTGGTCGATTGAGCTCTGGTTCCTATGTCTACAATGTAGGGAAAGAAAAGAAGGAGCGGGTTGGTCGGCTGTTGAAAATGCATGCCAATAAAAGGGAAGAGATTGAGCAGGTTTCTGCAGGAGATATTGCTGCCGCAGTTGGGCTGAAGGATACGCGAACTGGGGATACCCTGAGTGATGAAAAAAACCTCATTCTTCTTGAAGTTATAAAGTTTCCGGAGCCTGTTATTTCCTTGGCGGTGGAGCCAAAGACGAAGCAAGATTTGGATAAATTAGGGTTTTCTTTGGAGAAGTTGGCTCAGGAGGACCCCTCATTTCGTGTCCAGTCCGATGAGGAGACTGGTCAAACAATTATCTCTGGTATGGGTGAGTTGCATCTTGAGATTATTGTAGATCGATTGTTGCGGGAGTTTAAGGTTCAGGCAAATGTTGGAAAGCCTCAAGTGGCTTACAGGGAAACTATCAGGGGGAAGGCCGAGGCTGAAGGAAAGTATATCAAGCAAACGGGTGGCCGTGGTCAGTATGGTCACGTTTATTTGAGGGTTGAGCCTGCAGAGTCTGGCGTCGGTTTGGAGTTTATTAATAAGATCGTTGGTGGGGTCGTGCCGAGGGAGTATATTCCGGCTGTGGAAAAGGGTGTGAAGGAGCGGATGGAGAGTGGGATTTTGGCTGGATATCCACTCCGTGATATACGGGTGACCATTTATGATGGATCATATCATGAGGTCGACTCTAGTGAAATGGCCTTTAAGATAGCTGGGTCTATGGCTTTGGTGAGTGCGTGTGAAAAGGCCGATCCTTCTTTGCTTGAGCCAATCATGAAGGTTGAAGTTTTGGTGCCTCAGGAATTCATGGGTGATGTTATTGGGGATTTGAATGGTCGTAGGGGTAAGATTCAGGGGATGCGATCTCGAGGAGGGTCTCAGGTGGTGGATGCGGTGGTTCCTCTGAGTGAGATGTTTGGGTATGCTACTGATCTTCGATCTAAGACGCAGGGTCGTGCAACTTATAGTATGGAATTTGAAAAATATGAGGTTGTTCCAAAGTTATTGGCCCAACAAATTATTAAGAAAAATCAAGGCGGGTAGTGTAATTTTAGGTTAAGGTTTAATTTTCAAGAGTCGATTCCGGGAGGAGTTAAGGTATGGCGAAGGCGAAATTTGAGCGCAAGAAGCCGCATGTGAATGTGGGGACGATTGGGCACGTGGACCATGGCAAAACCACGCTGACCTCAGCCTTAACGAAGGTGATGGGGGATACGGGCAAGGCCAAATTTGTGCCCTATGACGAAGTAGCCAAGGCGAGTGAAAGTCAAGGGCGCCGGGATCCGACGAAAATTCTGACGATTGCGATTTCGCATGTGGAGTACGAGACGGAGAATCGGCACTATGCGCACGTGGATTGCCCGGGACATGCTGATTACGTCAAGAACATGATCACCGGTGCTGCTCAGATGGATGGGGCCATTTTGGTGGTGAGTGCGGCTGATGGGCCGATGCCGCAGACGCGGGAGCATATCTTATTGGCTCGGCAGGTCGGGGTGCCGTATATCGTGGTGTTTTTGAATAAAGCGGATAAGGTTGAGGATAAGGAATTGTTGGAGTTGGTGGAGTTGGAAGTGCGGGAGTTGTTGAGTAAGTACGGCTTTCCTGGGGATGATGTGCCGGTGGTCATTGGCTCGGCCATTAAGGCGATTGAGGGGGATCAGAGTGAGGTGGGGGTGCCCTCGATCATGCGGTTATTGGAGGCCATTGATACCTATATTCCGACGCCTCAGCGAGCGATAGAGAAGCCGTTCCTGATGCCGATTGAGGATGTGTTTACCATTAGTGGGCGCGGGACGGTGGTGACGGGTCGGGTCGAGCGGGGGCAGGTAAAGGTGGGGGATGAAATTGAGATTGTGGGGCTTAAGCCGACGCAGACGACGATTGTGACGGGCGTGGAGATGTTCCGTAAGGTGTTGGATGAGGGGCAGGCGGGGGATAACATTGGTGCGCTGCTGCGAGGGACCAAGAAGGAAGATGTGGAGCGGGGTATGGTCTTGGCGAAGCCGAAGAGTATCACGCCGCATACGAAGTTTAAGGCCGAGGTGTATGTCTTGACGAAAGAAGAGGGGGGGCGGCATACGCCGTTCTTTAACGGATACCGGCCGCAGTTTTATTTCCGGACGACGGATGTCACGGGGGTGGTGCAGTTGAATCCAGGGGTGGAGATGGTGATGCCGGGGGATAATGTCTCCTTCACGGGAGAATTGATTGCGCCGATTGCGATGGAGCAGGGGGTGCGGTTTGCGGTGCGGGAAGGCGGGCGGACGGTGGGGGCTGGAGTCGTGACCGAGATTCTGGCCTAGGGTGTGAGTGAAGGGGGTAAAGTAAAAGATGTTAAGGGTGAAAGGATAGGTGCTTGTGGATCGGGACCGACGCATTCGGATTAGGTTGAAAGGTTTTGACTACCGTATTTTAGATCAATCTGTACGAGAGATTGTGGATACGGTTCGACGTAGTGGAGCTCGGATTGCAGGGCCAGTGCCTTTGCCAACGAGAATTGAAAAGTTTACCGTGCAAAGATCCACTCATGTTGATAAGAAGTCGCGTGAGCAGTTTGAAATACGAACACATAAGAGGCTCTTGGATATTATGGAGCCAACTCCAGAAACCATGGATGCCTTAATGAAGCTTAATTTGGCGGCCGGTGTTGATGTGGAAATTAAATTATAAGCAAAATGCTGGGGCGTGAAATGCAAGGTATACAAGGGCTACTTGGAAAAAAGCTGGGTATGTTGGAGGTCTATGACGAGAATAGAAGTCTGGTCCCAGTGACAATGATAGAAGCTGGGCCATGTGGAGTTGTGCAAATTAAGTCTAAAGAGAAAGATGGTTATTCTCGTGTTCAGCTAGGGTTTGAAAATGTTTCAAAGGGGAAGTTGAGTAAAGCTCATTTGGGCCATATTCAGAAATCTGGAAGCGATCTTTGGAGATATTTAGCTGAATTTAATTCGGGTGGAGGGTTGGAGGTTGGACAGCATTTGAAGGTTGATGTCTTCTCTAGGGGTGAGTCAATCAATGTTCGCGCGGTATCAAAAGGGAAGGGTTTTCAGGGTGTGATTAAGCGGCATCATTTCGCTGGAGGTCCAGCCTCCCATGGTTCCATGTTTCACAGGGCGCCTGGGTCCTTAGGGCAAAGCTCATTTCCTTCCAGGGTGTTTAAAAATAAGAAATTGCCAGGTCATATGGGAAATCGAAATGTAACGGTAAAAGGATTGCGGGTGGTAGATGTTCGTTTGGAGGAAAATATTCTTCTAGTTTCTGGTTCGGTTCCTGGACCTGTTGGTGGAATGGTTTTAATTAAAAAGGTTGGTTAAAGTCCATGGCGTCACTCCCAATTTATAGTACAGAGAATAAGCAGGTTGGTGCTGTGGAGGTGTCGGATCATTTTTCTCTTGAAGGGAAGGATTTTTCTTCCGTAGTTCACCAAGCGATAGTGATGCAAAGGGCAAGTGTTAGGCAGGGTACAGCATCGACGCGTGGTCGTGGAGAAGTCAGTGGATCTGGGAAGAAGCCCTGGAAGCAGAAGCATACGGGACGTGCAAGATCTGGGTCTGTTCGTTCTCCTATTTGGCGGCATGGGGGGATTGCTTTTGGTCCAAAGCCGCGTACCTACGGTTTTCATATGCCAAGGAAGATGTATCGTTTGGCAATGAGGGCGGCCTTGGGTTCAAAAATTGAAGAGGGCAGTTTTATTGTTATTGAAAATTTTGATTTTCATGAAAATAAAACAAAGCTGTTAGGTAGTATTTTATCTGGATTGGGTGTTTTTGGAAAAACCATTTTGCTGTCAGATGGTAATAATGTAGATGATTTGAATCGAGCTGGTCGAAATATAAGGAATCTTAAGGTTTTGTCCTGGAATAATTTGAATATCTATGACCTTATGTGGTGTGAAAAGTTAGTTGTGAGTCAATCTGCTCTTGAAAAAATTAAAGAGATGTGGGGGTAAGCCTTGAATCCTCATGATGTTCTAATCAGGCCTTTGTTGACAGAAAAAATTACAAGTATTCGTGAGACTAAAAACGCTATTGCTTTTGCTGTGGATGGAAAAGCCACAAAGATTGATGTTAAGCGTGCAGTTGAAAAGGTCTTTCAGGTGAAAGTTAGTTCAGTAAATGTCCAGAATGTTCTTGGGAAAATGAAGCGCCAGGGTCGATATCTTGGTAAGAGGGCTGATTGGCGAAAGGCAATTGTTACTTTGAAGTCTGGTGAAAAAATAGATTTGTATGAAAGTGCGTAAATTTTCTTAACGGTATGGTGTGTAATTAGATTTATTGGAACCATAAAATGGCAATAAAAGACTTCAATCCAACTTCTCCTGGTCGTCGAGGAATGTCTTCTACTGTTAATGAGGGCTTGGCGCCCAATAAGCCAGAAAAAAGTTTGCTGAGTTCATTTCAGCAATCTGGCGGTCGTAATAATGCTGGAAGAATCACTGTTCGTTATCGTGGCGGTGGCCATAAGCGATTATATAGGGCAATCGATTTTAAGCGGAATAAGATTGGAATTCCAGCTAGGGTGTCAAGATTGGAATATGATCCAAATAGAACTGCGAGGATTGCTTTATTAAATTATGCTGATGGTGAAAAGCGGTATATTCTGGCTCCTCATGGATTGGCGGTTGGGGATACGGTTCAATCAGGTTCAAAGGTAGATGTCAGGACTGGAAACGCCCTTCCTTTAATGGAGGTCCCTTTTGGTGTGGTGGTTCACAATATTGAAATGCGTCCTGGCAAGGGGGCTCAATTGGCTAGAAGTGCAGGCGCTTCCGCTCAAGTGATGGGGCGGGAAGGTGCTTATGTTCAAATCCGTCTGTCATCAGGTGAAATGAGAAAGATACTTGGTACCTGTATGGCAACAGTGGGTCAGGTAGGAAATCTGGATCATAACAATATTAGTATTGGTAAAGCTGGTAGATCGCGTTGGATGGGTAAGCGGCCTCATGTTCGGGGAGTGGTCATGAATCCTGTTGACCATCCTCATGGTGGTGGTGAGGGGAAGTCGGGGCAGGGGAATCCGCATCCTGTTTCCCCATGGGGGCAACCAACGAAAGGTTATAAGACCAGAAAAAAGAAGAATCCAACTTCGAAAATGATTATTGCTCGCCGAAAAAAGAAAACGCGTTAAATTGAGGGGATGAAATGCCAAGGTCTGTCAGAAAGGGTCCGTTTATAGATGAGCATTTGGCCAAGAAGGTCGAAAAAGCCCGTGAATCTCACGATTCTAAAGTTATAAAGACATGGTCGCGTCGCTCAACGGTGCTTCCAGATATGATAGGCTTGACGTTTGCCGTTCATAATGGAAAAAAATTTATTCCGGTTTATGTGACAGAAAATATGGTGGGTCATAAACTTGGAGAGTTTGCTCCTACGAGGTTCTTTAAGGGACATGGAGCCGCAAAAACTGAAAAGGCAGTGGCGCTGAAGTAGAGCCCTATCAATTGTTTTTTTGAAAATAGAGAGAAAATGAATGTCTGAAGCCAAGGCAATTTTACGATATGTTCGGATCGCACCACGAAAAGCCAGGTTGGTAATCGATATGGTCCGTGGGAAGAATGCGGCAGAAGCCCTTTCTATTTTAAAGTATACACCTCGGTCTGCAGCTAGGGTGGTTGAGCAGCTTCTTCAGTCAGCGGTAGCTAATGCCGGTCAAAAAGATTTAGGGGAGGCGGATGCGCTTTATGTGGCACGAGCCTTTGTCGATGGAGGCCCTGTTCTTAAGCGTTTTCGGGCTCGCTCTATGGGGAGAGCTAATCCCATAAAAAAGCGGACTAGTCATATTACAATTACTGTGGCTCCGTCGGTTTAACGTTTACTGAATCATTTATAAGGTCAGGAGAAATTAAATGGGTCAAAAGACTCACCCTTTTGGTTTTAGGCTTGGTTATACGAGAACGTGGCGGTCCAGGTGGTATGCCAAAAAAGATTATGCCAAGCTTCTTCATGAGGACCTGGCCATTAGAGGATTGGTTAAGAAAAAGTTATATCACGCTGGAATATCAAGTGTTGAAATTGAACGATCCGGTAATCAATTAAAACTTATAATTCATACTGCGCGTCCAGGAATAATAATCGGGCGAAAAGGAGCCGAGGTCGATAAATTGAAGGCGGCTCTTGAGCAGCAGTATGGAAGTGAAGTGTTTGTAACCGTGAAAGAGATTAAGAAGCCTGAGTTGGATGCCCAGCTTGTGGCAGAAAATATTGCCACTCAATTGGAAAAGCGGGTGTCCTTTCGTCGAGCGTTGAAGCGAAGTGTCGCTGCTGCCTTACGGTTGGGTGCGCTAGGAGTAAAGGTGTATTGTGCCGGGCGTCTGGGTGGTCATGAAATAGCAAGAACGGAATGGTATAGAGAGGGTCGGGTGCCTTTGCACACTCTTAGGGCTGATGTGGAATACGGTTTTGCTGAAGCCAAGACAGCTATGGGGCAAATTGGAGTGAAGGCGTGGGTATTTAAGGGGGATGCCGAAATCCCATCGTTAGAAAAATCCGAACCAACTCTAGGGTTTTTGTAGAACCATTTAGATATTGACATTGGAGCGATTTTTTCATGTTGTCGCCAAAGCGGGTTAAATTCAGAAAAGTTCAAAAAGGTCGATTGGGCGGAAAAGCGTATCGAGGCGGTGAGGTGTCTTATGGTCAATTTGGTTTAAAGGCCCTCGAGCCAGGAAGGATTACTGCCCGGCAAATTGAAGCTGCTAGGATAGCAATGACAAGGCATGTGAAGCGTGGGGGTAGGATTTGGACAAGGATTTTTCCTGATAAGCCTATAACTAAAAAACCGGCCGAAGTAAGAATGGGTAAAGGAAAGGGTAACCCTGAGTTTTGGGTGGCTCCAGTTAAATCTGGCCGAATTTTATTTGAAATGGATGATGTGACGCAGCAAATAGCGGAAGAGGCCTTGCGATTGGCTGGACATAAATTGCCAGTTGCCACAAAATTTGTTATTCGAGGGGAAATTCCAGTTTTGTAAATTTTGGGTTTTCGGAGTACAAAATTTCTTATGAATATAAATGATATTAAAAATTTGGAAAAATCTGAGTTGCTGGAAAAGGTCAGTCATCTGAAGGGTGAGCTTTTCCACTTTAGAAGTCAGTTGGCTATGGGAAGAATGGAAAATCCCATGAAGATCCGAGAGGCAAAACGAGATATTGCTAGGATTAATACTGTTATTCGACAAAAAGGCTAAAAGAAGTTTTATATGAAGGGAATCTTAGGTATATGTCGCAAGTAAGGCCTGTTCCTCAGGAAATTTTTGGGAAAGTGGTTAGCAATAAAATGCAAAAAACCGTAGTGGTAGAAATTGTGCGTGTTGAGCAGCACCCGGTTTATGGGAAGGTTGTCAGGAAGAAAAGTAAATTGAAAGCTCATGATGAGACTAATCGTTGTCAGGTTGGTGACAAGGTAAGGATTGGCTATTCAAGGCCAATAAGTAAGGACAAAAATTGGCGTGTTCTCGAGGTTCTTCCTCGGTGAAGTCCGTGGGTGTTGGATTGAACTAAAATAGAATACAGTACCATTGGGTAAATTATGATACAAAATTATACATATTTGGATGTTGCGGACAATTCTGGGGCCAAAAGTGTTCGTTGTTTTCATGTCCTTGGTGGAACAAAAAGACGATATGGATCGCTTGGAGATCTAATAGTTGTCTCAGTGCGGGAAGCAATTCCAAAAGCCTCTGTAAAAAAAGGGGATGTTATGAAGGCGGTGATTGTTCGAACCAAAAAGGGCCGCCGCCGTGATGATGGATCTCATATTCGTTTTGATCGTAATGCTTGTGTATTGGTGAATGCTCAAGGTGAGCCGGTAGGGACTCGTATATTTGGTCCGGTTGCGCGGGAATTGCGTACGAAAAAGTATATGAAGATTATTTCGCTCGCACCGGAAGTCATTTAAATTGTAGGGAAAATATGTCAGTGAAATTTAGAGTTAAAAAAGGCGATTTGGTCATGGTTGTGGCGGGTAAGGAGCGGGGAAAGTCCGGTAAGATTTTACGCGTGGATAGGCGAGCCGGAAAGGTTTCCGTTGAAAAGCTCAATATCGTCAAGCGCCATACTAAACCCAATGCAAAAAATCGACAGGGTGGAATTTTAGAGCGAGAAGGTCTGATGGATATTTCCAATGTTATGCCTTTTTGTGAATCTATTCAAAAGCCGTCAAGGATAAGAACTAAGGTTTTTGAAGATGGCCGAAAATCTAGAGTTTATCAGAAGTCTCCTAATGAATCGTTGGATAAAGCATAATGAAAACGAAACCAGAGCAAAAAAGTGCAGGTAAGGCAAAAGAGAAAAAATCGTCGTCGCCTGTCGCCAAGCCTGATAATTATATGCCAAGGTTAAAGGCGGCCTTCCGTGAAAAAGTTGTTCCGGCCATGATGAAGGAGTTTGGATATAAAAATCCAATGCAGGTTCCTCGGGTAGAAAGAATTGTTCTGAATGTGGGAATGGGTGAAGCAGTTCAAAATGTTAAATTATTAGAAAGTGCATCGCAGGAATTGGAGCTAATAACTGGTCAAAAGCCTGTTTTGACCAGGGCGAAAAAAGCTATAGCTGGATTTAAGCTTCGTCAGGGTCTACCAATTGGAGCAAAGGTGACCTTGAGGGGCAATCAAATGATGGAGTTTATGGATAGGTTAGTGACAATTGCTCTTCCGCGGATTCGGGATTTTCGGGGAGTGTCGACTAAGGCTTTTGATGGGCGAGGTAATTATACATTGGGTTTAAAGGAGCAGTTAACCTTCCCTGAAATTAAATACGATGAAGTGGCGTCTATCCATGGTATGGATATTACTTTTGTTACTTCAGCAAAACGAAATGATGAAGCAAAGTCATTATTAGCTCACATGGGAATGCCATTTAGGAAATAATTCGGTAATCTTTGAAAGGAGCCGTTGTGTCAAGGCTGGCATTAAGAAATAAAGTTAAGCGTGAGCCGAAATTTATGGTCAGAAAATATAATCGATGTCCGCTTTGTGGGCGGGTCAGGAGTTTTTTGAGACGTTTTCAAATGTGTAGAATTTGTTTTAGATTTTTAAGTTTGCGTGGGGACATTCCGGGAGTAACGAAGTCTAGCTGGTAAAAATGTTAACTATTGAAAGGCGTTAAATATGTCCATGACAGATCCAATAGCCGACTTGTTTGTCCGCATTAAAAATGCAGGCGGACGTGGTCATGAGACTTTGCAAGTTCCCTCATCGAAGATGAAAAAAGATTTGCTTGGAATTTTAAAAAATGAGGGCTATATACATGACTTTAGGCTGATTGCCTCTGATGGTCATCCTGCAATTGAGGTGGTTCTTAGATATGAACCTGGGCGTCAAAAAAAATCTTTTATTACAGGAATAAAAAGAATTAGTAAGCCTGGGTGTAGAGTTTATGCCAGTGCAGATCAATTGCCGAGAGTGATGCGTGGGTTAGGATTGGCGATTATCACCACTGACAAAGGAATTTTAACGGATGAACAATGTCGTAAGCTGAAAGTCGGTGGGGAAGTGCTTTGTCATGTTTGGTGATAATGAAAGGTTGAAGAAATTTAGTTTGATAGCTGAGGATATTAAGTATGTCTAGAATTGGGAAAAGACCTATACCTATTCCGAAGGGTGTTGAAGTCCAAGTGAAAGGTAGTTTGGTTTCAGTGAAAGGCCCATTAGGTATTTTGCAATGGGATTTGTTTCCTGGAATACAGGCCAGAGTAGAAGATGGTTCGGTTATTCTTACTCGCTCAAGTGAAACTAATAAATTGAAAGCTCTTCATGGTCTAAGCCGAGCTGAAATTGCAAATCACATTGTGGGTGTAATGAAGGGATATCAGAAAAATCTTGAAATCATGGGTGTGGGTTATCGAGCTCAAGCCCAGGGAAATTCATTAACGTTTACTGTTGGCTATGCTCACCCGGTTTCCTTGGCTCTGCCAAAGGGGGTTGAGGTTTCGGTTGATAAGCAGACCTTAATTGCTTTAAAGGGAATTGATAAGCGAGTCGTTTCTCAGTCAGCTGCTCAAATCCGCACATTAAAGGTGCCAGATGTATACAAGCAAAAAGGCATTAAATATCTAGGGGAAGTTTTACGAAAAAAAGCTGGTAAGGCTGGTAAAAAATAGGGAATCACGGTGAATATTTTTGAAAAACAAAAAAGACTGAAAAACCGAAAACGGCGGGTACGACTGCGTATCCTGGGGACAACCAACAGGCCAAGATTGAATGTGTTCAGGAGTAATGCGCATATTTATGCGCAAATAATTGATGACTCAGTAGGGAGAACGTTAGTTTCAGCTTCTTCCTGTGACCCAGGCTTGAGAGAGAAATTAAAGTCAGGTGGAAACGTGGAAGCTGCGAAAATAGTGGGAGAGACTTTGGCAGAACGAGCGAGAGCCATTCCAATAGACATGGTGGTATTTGATCGTGGGGGTAGACTCTATCATGGTCGAGTTAAGGCTTTGGCTGAGGCTGCGCGAACAGGTGGTTTGAAATTCTAGGTCAGGTTAAGTCTGTGTTTCATTGAAGGGGAAGGGTGTGTATCAGTGAAATTGAACGTCGAAGAGCTTAATCTAAAGGACAAAGCGGTTACAATAAATAGGGTAGCAAAGGTGGTAAAGGGGGGAAAGAGATTTTCCTTTTCTGCCTTGGTTGTAGTTGGTGATGGAGAGGGTTGGGTTGGTGTGGGTAAGGGAAAGGCAGCTGAAGTTCCCTCTGCAATTTCAAAGGCTATTGAACAGGCTAAAAAAAGTCTGATAAAAATACCGTTGCGTTCCAATTCAATTCCTCATGAAGTTCATGGGTACTTTGGTGGAGAGCATGTTTTATTAAAGCCAGCTCAAAAAGGCACTGGAATTATTGCTGGTGGTGCTGTTCGAATTTTATTAGAGGTTGCTGGAGCGCAGAACATTGTGGCAAAAACGCTTGGTCGTGGCAATCCGTTTAATGCTGTACGGGCCACTCTCGAAGGGTTGCGGCAACTTCGTGATCCACAAAAAGTCAGGGAAATGAGAAGAAATGCAACCGAACCAGTAGCCAACAGTTAAAGACTTTGTCTTAAATTCAGGATACACGCAAAATTTAAAGATCTTTTTTATTGAAGGATTAAGAAATTGGCATCGAATTTATCAATTAAGCTAAAACGCAGTATGATCGGGCATCCAGAAAAAATGCGCGTCGTCCTAAAAGGGCTTGGATTAAGAAAAATTGGCCAAACGGTCAGTCGTCCAGACACTGCTCAGGTTCGTGGATTGGTATACAAAGTGAGGCATCTTCTTGAGGTAATCGAGCAATGAAACTCCATGAGCTCAGCCCTGCTCCAGGGGCAAAATCCAAGAAGAAGCGTTTAGGCCGAGGGCAAGGTTCAGGTTTAGGGAAGACTTCAGGTAAAGGCCATAAAGGTCTGTTGGCCAGATCTGGTCGAGCAAATCAGGTTGGATTTGAGGGGGGGCAAATTCCCTTAGTTCGCCGTCTTCCAAAGCGTGGATTTAATAATGTGTTCAAGGTTGAATATGTTGTGGTCAATCTAAAGAAATTAGCATCGCTTCAGGATGTTGATACAATTACACCTGCAATTCTCAAACAAAAAAATATTATTAAAGGCCGTAATCCCTTGGTGAAAATTCTTGGTGTTGGGGAAGTTGGTCGCCCAATGATTATTGAGGCTCACTGCTTTAGCGAATCGGCTAAAGAAAAAATTGAAAAATCTGGCGGACAAGCTAGGGTGATCGGTCGTGCTTGAACGGCTCATTACGAGCCTTCAAAATATCTTTAAAATACCCGAATTACGTAGCCGGGTGTTGTTCACTTTGGCTATGTTAGCGGTCTACAGGATTGGTGCTCATATCCCAACTCCTGGGATTAATAATGAGGAGCTCTTCAAATTCCTAACGGAACGAGGGGGAGCTCTTATGGGATTTTTGGATATATTCTCAGGAGGCGCACTCTCAAGGCTTACTATTTTCGCCTTGGGAATTATGCCTTATATTAGTGCTTCCATCATTCTTCAGCTTCTCACGGTTGTTGTTCCTCATCTATCAAAATTAGCAAAAGAAGGAGAGCGTGGTAGAAAGGCTATAATTCAATATACCCGGTACGGGACCATAGTCATTGCATTTATACAAGGCTTTGGAATTGCTCTTGGCCTTGAAGGAATGAACCAAGGGGCTTTTGTGTTGGAGCCTGGTTGGTCATTCCGTTTTATGACAGTTATTACCCTAGTAGCCGGTACGGCATTTCTTATGTGGTTGGGTGAGCAAATCACCGAGCGGGGAGTTGGGAACGGAATTTCTCTTATTATTTTCTCTGGAATTGTTGCTAGGTTGCCAGCAGCAGTTGTCCAAACTTTTGACCTTTATCGCGTCGGTCAACTCAGTCTTCCTCTACTTCTTATTCTAGGTATAGTAATGTTGGGAGTAGTTGGAGCTATTGTCTTTTTAGAGTCTGGTCGACGGAAAATTGCCGTACAATATGCCAAGCGAGTAGTTGGGCGGAGGGTTTTTGGTGGGCAAAATACCCATATCCCATTAAAAATCAATACAGCAGGAGTTATTCCTCCAATTTTTGCCTCTTCTATTATTGCCTTTCCTGCAACTATTACAAGTTTTATCCAGGTCCCTTGGGTGCAGTCATTGGGAACTCATCTGGCTCCAGGGTCGGTTCTGTACACATTGTTATATGTGGGGCTTATTGTTTTCTTTTGTTTCTTTTATACGGCAGTCGTTTTAAACCCTGTTGATATGGCAGATAACATGAAAAAATATGGTGGATTTATACCTGGGATAAGACCTGGTCAAAAAACAGCTGATTTTATTTATAAAGTCCTTACAAGAATTACCTTTGCGGGAGCAATTTATTTGGCAATTGTGTGTGTGATACCTGAATTATTGATTTATAAAATGAATATGCCATTTTATTTCGGTGGAACCTCGCTTTTGATTGTCATCGGGGTTGGTCTGGATACCGCCCAGCAAATTGAAAACCATATGTTAATGCGAAATTATGAAGGTTTTCTGGGGAAAACTCCACTGAAAGGTCGAAGTGGGTAATTCATGCGGTTAATTTTTCTTGGACCACCAGGTGTCGGGAAGGGAACGCAAGCTGAGCTTCTTGCCAAAAAATATAGTATCCCAAAGTTGTCGACTGGAGATTTATTGAGAGATGCCGTTCGCAATAAAACGCCTCTTGGTGTAGAGGCAAAGGGGTTTATGGATCGTGGAGAATTAGTTCCTGATCAAGTCGTGATTGGATTAGTTCGCGAAAAATTAGAATCCAGGGAATGTGAAAATGGATTTATTTTGGATGGGTTTCCAAGAACTGTTCCTCAGGCTGATCAGTTGACTTCGATTCTTAAATCACGTGCTGCTGGATTAGATCGAGTTATTTATTTTTGGATTCCAAAAGAGGAAATCGTAACACGGATAAGTGGGCGTAGGAGCTGTCCAAAATGTAAATCCGTCTATCATATCCATTCTGTCCCACCAAAAAATGAAGGGATTTGTGATGGGTGTGGAGCGGAATTGACTCAACGAATGGATGATAAACCTGACACTGTGGAGTCTCGCCTTTCGGTCTACCAAGAACAAACGGCTCCTTTAATTGAGTATTATAAGTCCAAAAATTTATTGTCTGAATTGGATGGGTCTGGGGCAGTGCACGATGTGCAAGGTCAGTTAATAGCTCTTTTGTCCTGACCTCAGATAGAATGATCATTCTGAAGACCTCTGATGAAATTGAGCTTATTGCCCAGGCCAGTCGAATTGTGGCTGAATGCCAAAAGGTACTTGCTGGGCTAGTTAAACCAGGAATATCTACGTTGGAGTTGGATCATGTCACAGAGGAATGCATTCGTGATTTAGGAGGTATACCAGCTTTCAAAGGGTATCGAAATTATCCAAATAGTTTATGCGCCTCGGTAAATGAGCAAGTCGTGCACGGTATCCCAAGTAGCAGGGTTTTAATGGATGGAGATATTATTGGACTGGACATTGGAGCCATTGTTGGTGGATTTTATGGAGATGGAGCCATTACTATATCAATTGGGGAAATTGATTCAAAAAAAGAACTTTTAATTTCTGTAACTAAGGAAGCTCTCCAGAAAGGCGTGGAAAAAGCGGTAGTTGGAAATCGACTCTCGGATATCTCCCACGCAATTCAGGCGCATATTGAGGTTCATGGATTTTCAGTTGTTCGGGACTTTGTAGGCCACGGAATTGGGCGTCAATTGCATGAAGAGCCTCAAGTGCCTAATTATGGAAAGCCAGGGCAAGGTCCAAGGTTAAAGGCGGGTATGGCTTTGGCCATTGAGCCAATGGTGAATATGGGGAAACCTGGAGTAAAAGTTCTGGATGATGGGTGGACAGCTGTCACGACCGATGGTTCATGCTCGGCTCACTTTGAACACACAATTACTATCGAGCCACATGGTCCGGCAAGAATCTTAACCGTCTGAAGCTAGTGGGGATAAGCGGGAAATTTCCTAATGGGAAAAGAAGATGTTATTGAAGTTCAGGGCTTAGTGACTGAAACCTTGCCTAATGCCATGTTTCGTGTCCAATTAGAAAATGGACATAAGATTTTAGCCCATATTTCAGGTAAGATGCGGATGCACTTCATTCGAATATTGCCAGGTGATAAAGTGACGGTTGAATTGACGCCTTATGATTTAACAAAGGGCCGGATTACTTATCGTTTTAAATAATTTGAGGTCGTAGCTGTGAAAGTAAAATCATCGGTCAAGCCAATTTGTGCCAAGTGCCAAGTGATTCGCCGGAAGGGGATAGTTCGGGTACTCTGTTCAAATCCTCGGCATAAGCAACGGCAGGGTTAGGGTAAGCAGGAATTTTTCAACATTATTAATTGATTTACCATCAGTTTTTGTATCATGTTTTTTCAATGAAGGGGAGTCTGGGATATGGCGCGTATTGCAGGGGTGGATTTGCCTGTTGGAAAACGAATAGATGTGGCCTTGACCTATATTTATGGTATTGGACATGTTCTCGCAGGTGAGATTTTAAAGAAAGCTAGTGTATCTCCTGAAACCCGTGTGAAGGATCTCAGAGAGGATGAAGTTATTAAATTACGCGAAACAATTGAAAAAGAATATGAAGTGGAGGGAGATTTACGGAAAGCCGTTTCTATGAGTGTTAAGCGATTAATGGACATCGGCACTTATAGGGGGCTTAGGCATCGTAAAGGGCTTCCTGTCCGTGGCCAGCGGACAAAGACAAATTCAAGGACAAGAAAAGGACGTCGTGGGTCCATTGGAGGAAAAGTAAAGAAATAAGTCTTGGTGAAAGGGACATTCATGAGCGTGAAAAAAGGAAAAAAAAAGGAACGTAAAGTTGTTCAAGTAGGTATCGTGCATATTCTGGCCTCTTTCAACAACACCATAGTGACGATTACCGATATGACTGGTGCGGCCGTTTCTTGGGCAAGCGCAGGCAGTCAGGGTTTTAAAGGGTCAAGGAAAAGTACACCTTTTGCGGCAACGCGAGCAGGAGAAATCGCAGCAAAAAAAGCTATGGAACATGGGCTGCGCCAGGTTGATGTGTATGTAAACGGACCAGGTTCTGGTCGTGAAGCAGCTGTTCGAGCATTGCAATCAGTGGGTCTGCGTGTCAATTTGATTCGTGATGTTACACCGATACCGCATAATGGTTGTCGGCCACCAAAGCGTAGAAGGGTTTAATGTTGAACAGTTTTTTGGCAAAATAGCCAGAGTATTGTAGAAAGAGAAGGGAAATCGCTATGGCCAAATATTCAGGGCCTGTTTGTCGGCTTTGCCGTCGTGAAGGGGTCAAATTATTTTTGAAGGGGACACGCTGTATGACGGAAAAATGCGCTATTGAACGGCGCAGTTATCCTCCTGGGCAGCATGGTCAATCTCGCAAGGGTCGGGTAACCGAATATGGAACGCAATTGCGGGAAAAGCAAAAGCTTCGTCGAGTGTATGGTATGCAGGAACGACAATTTTTGAAAACGTATCATTTGGCCGAGAGGAAAAAAGGCATAACCGGGGAACATCTTTTGAGCTTGCTTGAACGCCGTTTAGATAATGTAGTCTATCGACTAGGTTTTGCGGCATCCCGTGGACAGGCGAGACAGTTGGTCAATCATGGACACTTTTTGTTGAACGGGAAGAAAATGACTATTCCCTCAGTGACGGTCAATGTTGGTGACACAATTGAAGTGAAAGAGAAAAGTCGGCAAATGGTCCCCGTGCAAGCAGCATTGGAAGTGGCTGAAGGCCGTGGGATTCCCGTCTGGTTGGATTTGGATAGGCAGCAATTAAAGGGGACAGTGCAAGCAGTACCAACCAAACAGGATATTGATGTATTGGTCAACGAACAAGTCGTCGTTGAGCTTTACTCCCGATAATAGATGACTAACCAAGTGGTATACGCATTGAATATCTATCATGATTTTCGAGATCCAGAAAGGGAGATGCAATCCTTATGATTAAAGGCATGAAGGATTTCCAACTACCCACGAAATTGGAATTGGAAAAAGAATCGTCTTCGTCAACGTATGGGAAATTTATCGCGGAACCGTTTGAGCGTGGCTTTGGGACCACTCTAGGAAATTCCTTGAGGAGGGTCTTACTGTCTTCCTTGCCTGGAGCGGCTGTAACTTCCGTCAGGATTGAAGGGGTATTTCATGAATTTTCAACTATTCCCGGAGTCACGGAAGACGTCACTATTATCATTCTCAATATTAAAGGGCTTCGGCTAAAATTACATACCGATAAGGCCAAAGCGATTCGGCTTAAGAAAAAAGGTCCCGGAGAAGTGAAAGCCTCCGACCTTCTAGTTGATGCCGATACGGAAATTCTCAATCCAGATCTGCATATAGCCACTTTGGATAAAGATGCCATTTTAGATATGGAGTTGATTGTGAAGCCAGGAAGAGGATATGTTCCGGCTGAACGAAATAAAGAGGAAGGTCTTCCCATAGGCGTCATTCCCGTCGATTCGGTTTTTTCCCCAATTAAACGAGTTAACTTCAATGTTGAAAGTGCACGCGTGGGAAGAATCACTGATTATGATAAATTGATTTTAGAAGTGTGGACCGATGGCAGTCTGACTCCCCAAGAAGCTGTAATTGTGGCGGCAGGAATCTTTAGAGATCACCTTAATATTTGTCTGCCTTCAGAAGACAAAGGTGAGCCAGTTAAAGAGGAGCAGAGCGATGAGAGCCAGGTACAACTTAATCAGCACCTTTCTCGTAGTGTGAATGAGCTTGAGCTTTCCGTGAGAGCCGCCAATTGCCTTAAAAATGCCAATATTAAAACTATTGGGGACTTAGTTCGGAAAAGCGAAAACGAGATGCTCAAGACTAAGAATTTTGGAAAAAAATCCTTGAATGAAATTAAGGAAGTATTGTTGGAAATGGGCTTGGAGCTTGGAACAAAGGTGGCAGAGGTTGCGGAATCTCAGTCCTAATAAACATAACTAAAGGATTATAATCGTGCGTCATCGAAAACATGGAAGACAGCTTGGGCGAAATTCGAAGCATCGTTTGGCATTGTTTCGTAACTTAGTCACCTCCTTGTTGGAGCATGAACGAATCGAAACTACTGAGGCAAAAGCCAAGGAACTTCGTGGCATAACTGATAAGCTAATTACATTGGGAAAGCAGGGCACCTTGCATGCCAGACGTGGGGCGTTGCGTGTATTGCGAACCAAGCCAGTCGTTGAAAAACTATTTGATGATGTGGCCAAACGTTTCCCTTCACGTCATGGGGGATATACTCGAATTATCAAAACTCGTCAGCGTCCTGGCGACGCGGCACAAATGGTGGCAATTGAATTGGTTGAAAAGGGTGCCGAACCCAATCAAGGGAATTCAGTGTCATAATTGATGCCGGTCAACCAACCGGCTTCCATTTGCCTATCAAGCCGTCCCGTCCTCTTTTTTATTCTCCACACTTCTATTTTTCTAGGGTGAGGCATGGACCCGTATAGGGTCTTTTATTTACTTGCACTCTACCCTATGCTATCCTTTTTTACTATGTATTTTTCTTGAGAGTGTGTGCTGTTCTCTTCCTAATTCCCTATGAAAATATTTGAAATTAGATCAATTTTAACTTTGAGTATTTTAGGGCTGACTCTCTTTATCGGGTACAATGTGGTCTCGCACATGCAATCTAAGAGCCAAAACTCTACAATTGTAACATTGGAAGAGCAGCAGGGGGCAGATGCTTGGATTCAAGGATTTTCTTATCGTCAAACACGATCTGGCAATACCAAATGGGTTGTAACGGCCGATCAAGCCAAAGTATTTGAGGAAGAACATCTGGCCAGATTGCAGAATGTAGAGGTTCGTCTGTTCGATAAGGATTTCCAGCAAGAACAATTAGTCATTACCTCAGAACAGGGTAACATGAATACTTCAACAAACGATTTTATTTTGCAAAGTGAAAAGGATAAGACTGTCATGACATTTGATTCGGGATATCAGGTTTTTTCTGACAGGCTGACCTGGGTTGAGCAGGATCGCATACTTGAGACCACCGATCCGGTAATGATTAAAGGAGATGGGCTAACCATTACGGGAAATGGTTTATTAGGTCATGTCGATGCCAAAGAGTTTCAAGTACTGGACAATGTTCGCGCTGAGGTATTTACGCCATAAGAATGTTAAGCCGGGTACAGCTTCTGTGTTTAATCGTACTAGGTTGGATGACGCTTCCTATTGTTTGTAATGGGCAAGAGTCTCAATCATCAACTGTAATCACATCCAATACCATGACGGCCAGTAGTGAAAAGAACCAAGCCGTTTTTAAGGGGGCGGTGAAACTTGTTCAAGGTGATTTAATTGTATATTCAGATATTATGACCGTTTTCTTTAAAGAGAAACCTCATTCCCCCTCCACCCCTTTCCCGCCGTCGGAGAATCGAGAGTCCGCAAAGGAAATACATTTGATTGAGGCGCGTGGTCATGTGCGTATTTTCAAAGGAGAAAACCGAGCTACCTCGGAACATGCCCTGTATTACAAACAAGAGGAAAAAGTTATTCTTCGGGGGTCTCCCGTGGCTTGGCAGGAAGGAACAAAAATTTCTGGACCCAAGATGACGATGTACTTACGGGAAAACAAAAGTATTGTTGAAGGGGGAACGCGGGTGGTTATTGAGGAGAGCACAGGAAATTAACCAATGGTTGTGTGTTCTATTGATAAATTATCCCAAGTAATAGAATGTTTGACAGTGGTTGTTGCTCAAAGAGATTAACCAGAATTTATCTGACTTTCTTTTTACCGTAGGATTCTACTTGGCATAATAAAAAGGGTGTGATGACTGAAGAACGTAATAAGTCCGCCTATAAGATTTCTGCTAATGAACTCAATAAAAGTTATAAAGGGCGACAGGTTGTCCGCGGAGTCAGTCTGGAGTTGAGAGGAGGAGAAATTGTCGGCCTTTTAGGGCCAAATGGGGCAGGAAAAACCACAATTTTTGATATGGTAGTGGGACTTTGTCAGCCCGATCAAGGTAAAATATTTCTGAATAAGGAGGACATTACTCTTCTTCCGATGTACAAAAGGGCTAGAAGAGGGGTTGGATATTTACCTCAAGAAGCTTCAATTTTTCGTCGACTGTCGGTGGAAGATAATGTATTAGCGGTGCTGGAGACGCTAAATCTGACAAACAGCCAAAGACGGCAGCGATTGGATGAGTTATTGGAAGAATTGAATCTTAGCCGTTTACGAAAGAATGGCTCTTTTACCTTATCCGGTGGAGAGCGTCGTCGTTTGGAAATTACACGGGCATTGGCTACCAATCCAAAATTCCTTTTACTGGATGAACCTTTTGCTGGGATTGATCCCATCGCTGTGGGCGACATTCAGGATATCCTGACAACCCTCAAGCAGAAACGTATAGGAATCCTGATTACGGACCATAATGTCCAAGATACTCTTTCCATTACTGACCGAGCTTATATAATAAGTGAGGGGAGTATTTTGGAAGCTGGGGCGCCTGATGTCATAGTGAATAGTCAGAAGGCCAGAGCCGTGTATTTAGGTGAACGGTTTAAAATGTAATTTATTTAGAGGAAATAACGCGCCGTATGGATCTTCGTTTAGACCTTCGTCTTTCCCAAAAGCTGGTGATGACCCCCCAGCTCCAACAAGCGATCAAGTTGTTGCAATTATCTCGTTTAGAGCTTCAGCAGGTTCTTGCCCAACATCTTGTAGAAAATCCCTTGCTGGAGGATCTGGCATTAGAAATTCAAGAGGAGGAGGCCGTTGCTGGGGAAGAGGGTATTGAACGTCCAAAAGTGCAAGAGAATGAACTGCCCGGTGAGGCTGAAGAAGCACCTATGGCGGTGAAAGAAAGCGAATCCTTATCGCCGGAAGAATGGGATAATCTGTTGGGGTCGGATTGGCGTCCTGCTCAAAGGGACGATGTTCCTCAAGGTGACGAGGAATTTCCATCCTATGAACAAACCTTAACGAAACCCACTTCGTTAGAAGATCATCTTGAATGGCAGCTACGTCTTTCGTCTTTGGAGGGAGATGATCGGGATATTGGGCGAATGATCATTGGCAATTTGGATGAAGATGGGTATCTTCGAATTCCACTGGAAGAACTTGCTGAAGATGGAAATGGGTCTATTGAGCAAGTCGAACGGGTTCTGAAGCATATTCAGACATTCGACCCACCTGGTGTGGCGGCCCGTGATCTTCAAGAATGTTTACGTATTCAATTGCATGCGCTCCAACAGGATGAGGCCGGATTGGAAGGATCCCTCCCTTTGACTGTTTCTCCTAACGTGATTGAGGCCATTCTGGACCATCACTTAGTGGATCTACAAAAGAAGCGCTATCAAGTTGTTGCCAAAAATCTTGGTGTGACTCTTGATGAAGTGTATGAAGCTGTCAAGGTTATTGAACATTTGGAGCCTAAGCCAGGCCGACCCTATTTTTCAGATAGCAACTCCATTATTATTCCCGATGTCTATGTGCTGAAACACGAAGGGGAATGGGTGGTGTTGCTTAATGATGACGGATTGCCGAGGCTCAGGATTAGTCCCTATTATCGACGACTGTTAAATCATCCAGGTGAGGATGCCGGTACTACGAAAACATATCTTGAGGAAAAGCTTAAGGGAGCCCAATGGATCATCCGTAGCATTGACCAACGGAATAAGACAATTGTCAAGGTCGTCAAAAGTTTAGTGAAATTCCAAGAAGCGTTTTTGGAAAAAGGCATTCAATATCTGCGCCCATTGGTATTGAAGCAAGTTGCGGACGATGTTGGTATGCATGAATCTACGATCAGCCGAGTGACTACGAATAAATACATGCACTGCCCTCAAGGGATTTTGGAGCTGAAGTTCTTTTTTAACGCCGGAATTCAACGTGCTGATAACCGAGGGGAGGATATGTCTTCGGTTACGGTGCGCGAAATGATTCGCGAAATGGTGGCCCAAGAGGAAGCGGCCAATCCCTTAAAAGATCAAGAAATCGTTGCTCGGCTTCGAAAGAAAAATATTCTCATTGCCAGGCGGACGGTAGCAAAGTATCGGGCGGAATTGCATATTGCTTCAGCTGGGCAACGAAAGCGAATTCCTACCTGAGTCCAAGAAGGGAACTCTCGAAATGTGAGAGTGTGATAGCTCAATCTGGATAAAAGGTATCTTGAATTCAGGTCATGGTGAGATATGACTGAGTCGCGAAAAGGGGAGAATGAGGTGTTTGAGGATTCAATGAATCTTCCTCCACTCAAGGTGGAGACTAATGTTTTTCCCCTTCAATTGATTATTGTGACGGGAACATCTGGGTCAGGGAAAACGCAAGCCCTGAAGTGCTTGGAAGACATGGGGTATTTCTGTGTGGACAATCTTCCTCCGGCTTTATTTCAGAAATTTACAGAATTATGCCTCCAGCCTGAAAAAGATGTAAAAAAGGTCGCCCTGGGTATTGATATTCGGGAGCGGGCTTTTTTTGATGATTTATTTGCTAATTTAAATGGGCTACATCGGGATGGTTGTCACGCCGAACTCTTATTCTTTGAAGCTCAAGACGAGGTCTTGGTCAGGCGATTTTCCGAGTCAAGACGTCCACACCCGTTATTACCCCAACGTCCGGTTATTGAAGGAATTCAGCTTGAACGTGAACGACTTAAAGAGCTTCGTGAAAAAGCCAATAGGATTGTTGATACATCAGAGTTTACCGTCCATGATTTGAAAGCGTGGATGATTAAACAGTATCAAGATCGCGGTGAAGGGCAGACCTTACGGATAAACCTGTTAAGCTTTGGATTTAAGTTTGGTGTGCCGATTGATGCAGATTTGGTGTTTGATGTGCGATTCCTTCGAAATCCTCATTTTATACCAGACCTTCAACCATTAACGGGAAAGCATCCCGACATACAGCAGTTTGTATTGGAGACTCATGAGGCGATCACCTTTCTCCGGCATATTAAAGAGCTATTAGCCTTTGTGTTGCCGTTGTTTGAACGGGAACAGCGGAGTTATTTGACGATCGCGTTTGGCTGCACAGGTGGACAACATCGTTCGGTGGCTACGGCTCTTCGGATGCAGGAAGTTTTAAAGGGGTTGGGCTATGAATCCAGCATTCGCCACCGGGAAATTCAGAATGAAAAAGTTCCTGTTTGACTCTTGTTATGCATGATTGTATTGACGTACTCGATTTGACGAATCTCCCTTCCTTTCAAGGTTGATCCTGCCTTCTTTTTGCACTTTTTCAACTTACATTGGTAGTCAAGGCAAAGCTGCGAAGTCCGCAAGTTTTGTTTTTTTTGGGTAGTTTGGGATTTTCCCTGGCAGGTATTTACCCTAAGTTATTTTGGGTGATAGCGGAGTATGGGAGTCCTTCGGTAAATCAGGATGAGGGAGAAAAGGTTCAGTGGCTTCACTGGTGGATAATTTTAGACGCATTTTGGCTCGACGGTTTTTCCTCCGGTCTCAATCGGTTGAGTGCAGTATTGGTGTAGATCTAGGAAGTGCCTTCACCAAATTTGTAATTCTCCAACGGAAAGGACCCAAGGTCATGTTACGCAATTGGGGGATGGAACCGATTCTCCAACATTTTGAAAAAGAACAAGTAACGCATGGTCAAAGTGCGTTTCCTTTGAAATCACTGCACGTATGCTGGGAAAATAAAGAAATCCATAAGTCTTCTCTAGGTGTTTCTGTTTCAGGGCCAAGGGTTATGATAAAAAGGCTTGAGTTTCCGACCATGGGAGAAGAGGATATTCGGGAGCATTTAAAGTGGGAACTTGACCGCTACATATCTCCGGAAATGGGTGAAGTCCTTTGGGATGTTCATCTCTCAAGTTCCGTTCCCTCAAATATCTCAAACAAAACAGATGCGTTATTGGTTGTCGGGCAGAAACCATGGATTGAGAGCATCACTTCTGACTTTCATCAATACCACCGGAAAATAAGCTTTGTTGATGTCGATGCTTTTGCCCTGGCGAATATGGTGATGGTTAATTATGACGCTGAAGAGATGAGGTTGCTCGTTCATCTTGGCCCCAATGGCATGCTCCTGGTACTACTTTGGAAAGGGGAGGTTTGGAGTGTTCGAGAAGTTCCCTTTTCCGTGGAGTGGTATGGGGATCTGGTGGAGCAGATGCGAAATGTGCAGAGACAATATCCAGATGAATACCCGAGTGCGTCCGTCCAAATTCTTTGGGAGCCATTTTTGGACGAAATCTCAGAACAGATTCGTGATGCGATTAGTGAGTATTCTTCATTCATGAATTTTTCATCTTTAATCGCAGTCGTGTTGTCTGGGGGGTATGCGGCAGTAGGAGGCATGGACGAGAAGCTTTCTCAGAAATTAAGGGTGCCGGTGAGGTTACTGAACCCGTTTAACCGAATAGAGGTGCCTGTGCATATTGCTCAAGATCCCAGTTTTTTGAGTGCGCTACCCCTGTTAGGAGTGGCAGTTGGAGTAGCGTTGAGAGGGGGGCGGGAAGCGTGATTCGGATCAATCTGATTCGACAAGTTCAATCGGCCGATCCAATGCCCGAGCCAGAAATTTTTTGGTCGCAATACGCCATTGGTGCCTTACTCCTACTGATGTTTAGTATTGGTGCCGGGTGGTGGACTCAATCTTTGTACATAGAGCGGGAGCGTTTTCTGGAGGAGAAGGTGTCGAAGGCCAAGCAACTGTCTCAACTTCAAGAGGCCATGGGACGTCTCTTGGAAATAAATACCCGCAAAGATGGCATGCTGGTATCTTTGGAAAAACTAAAGCAGGAAGTTCATTCCATGGGGAATGTAAGTGATTTGATGGAATCAATTGGGGAAAGTTTGCAAAATCTTCAAGTCTGGTTAGATTCCATTCATATCGAAAACGATGTGGTGGAAATTCACGGACAAGCTTTTGCCATCGAAGATGTGGCGAAATGCCTAGATCGCCTTGAGAATGTCTTATCCTTGCGGGGAATCTCTTTTGTCGAGGTTCGAGAAGCGGATCACGAAATGTCCGCCCCGTATTCGTTCGTGATTCGATTGCATATGCAAGAGCATGCGGTGACATGATGACTGGGTGGTCTCAAGTCAGTATTTCAAGACGTGGGGCTTTCCTGGGGTTTGGGCTTTTTATGATGGCCATGGGAGCGCTTTACGGGCTGATATGGTCCCCACTCATTGATGATAGTGACCGGTTGAGGGACGAAATCCAACAGCACGAACAAGAGGCGCGGGCAATTCAATTCAAATTACAGGCCCTTCAGAATGTCGATCAGCAACTCCTACGAGTGCGGGATGAATTTCAATTACGATTTCAAAAGATTCCAGGTGACTTGGCCCCCCAACACTTTCGAAAAGAGGTGGTGGAACTGAGCAAAACGTTAGATCTCACGATGCGGTCCTGGAAACCCGATGCCCGGGTACCATGGGATCAGCAGGTGTCCCCTTTTTTTGATATTGGCATCAAAATAGAGGGAGGATTTTATCAGGGGGTAGTATTTCTTGCAGAGCTGGAGGCTTTGCCTTGGGTGCAATCCATTTCCTCAGTCCATATTATTCGGATGACGCGATTGAACGGAAAAGTATCGACGGTCATGGAAGTCACCATTCAAGTGATGTCTGCAGCCACCCTTGAAAAAGTTAAAAAACTCCTTGAAATCTGAGAGGCAATGGGCGTTTTTAAAACGTGGATTCTTTGGAGCCATAATGAACATCAGGCTGGGCGAAAACAGATGTGTTGAAAGGGCTACCCATGGTTATTGGAAGAGAATTATGGTCGGATTGGTGATGGCGGTTATTAGCTTATTCTTGGTTGCAAATAGCCATGGCCGAGATTTGGCATCGGCTGTCTGGAAGAGGGGATTTGCAGAGGGGCAGGCATCCTGTGGAGACAGTCTTAAAGGGGGATGTCAGTTTGTCGGACATGATCATTCAAGAAATATGGCTGTTTGGCCTATGGCAAGCGGAGGTGTCAGATTGAGAAATAGTTCGGATTTTCGTGCTCTCCGTGATCCTTTTGCACCCTTGAAAAATCCCAATATGGTTCCAAAACCTCAATCTTCTCCAAGAATTCCCAATCCACCTCAGGTGCAAGCACTGCCGGGAAAATTGTTGAGTGTAATCCATGGGCCGTGGGGGTTCCAAGCCGTCATTCAGCTATCGTCCAACGTACATCTTGTTGTTCAACCGGGTGATGTGGTGGGTGATTCAGGCTGGAGGGTCGGGAATATTCAAAACGATGGAGTCCGGCTGGAAATCGTCGGGCCTGGCACTCATGGGCAGATCGTGTCGGCCATGTTGTCGTTTTAACAACATACGGTCAGGTGTGTAAGAAAAATGGTTGAAGAAGCTTGCAAAAATCTTCATAATTAGACCCCTGGGGGTCCTCTCCGATGCACCGTTTCTCACCTTTTCATGGAACGAACGGGAAGATTAAGCTTGGTTCTTTTACTTAAAAATGAGAATGGGGCACTTTTTCAGATTAATGGGTTTCCTAAGATCAAGAAACATTCAATATCTGTCTCAACCGTCTAACGAGGTCTCATGCTACGCTATTTAAATGCTGGAGAATCACACGGGAAAGGTTTGATGGCCGTGCTGGAAGGAGTACCGGCTGGATTACCTTTAACTGCTGAATGCATAGATGTCGATTTAATCAGAAGGCAAGGGGGCTATGGTCGTGGGGGACGAATGCGGATTGAAAAAGACCGCATTGAGTTTATCTGTGGTGTTCGAAAAGGGGTTACATTAGGTAATCCCTTAGGTCTGATGGTGTGGAATAAGGATTGGGAAAACTGGAAAGACATCATGTCCTCTGAACCAGGTCCGCCCTCTGCGGAGCGGGTCGTGACTCGACCGAGACCTGGACATGCCGATTTGGTGGGGGCCATCAAATATGGTCATCGGGATATTCGAAATGTGCTGGAAAAAGCCAGCGCTAGGGAAACGGCAATCCGTGTAGCGATTGGTGGGGTAGCCAAGGCCTTATTGGCTCAGTTTAATATGCAGGTGGTGAGCTATACCGTCGATATTGGCGGGGTGTCCGTACCCAGTCCAGACAATCCGTTGGAAGCCTATCAATTGGCTGAGGAATCTGATGTTCGCTGTCATGACCCCGAAATCGCTGCGAAAATGGTTGAACTGATTCGATCAGCCAAACGAAAAGGGGATTCCCTGGGAGGAGTTTTTGAGGTGGTGGTGACCAATCCCCCTATTGGTTTGGGTACCTATGCACAATGGGATCGTCGGTTGACTGCTCGATTGGCAATGGCTGCCATGAGTATTCAGGCTATGAAAGGGGTAGAAATTGGGATGGGGTTCGAGTCGGCCAGGAGATTTGGATCACAAGTGCACGATGATATCTATTTTGACAAGGAACGGAATGAGTTTGTTCGAAAAACTAATAATGCTGGTGGATTGGAAGGTGGTATTACCAATGGACAACCGATTGTATTACGTGTGGCAATGAAGCCCATTGCGACATTATATACCCCAAAGGATAGCGTGGATATTGCTACCAAGGAACCCTTTGAGGCTACGGTCGAACGTTCTGACATCTGTACGGTGCCTGCAGCGGGCGTAGTGGGCGAAGCGGTCATTGCTTTTGAAATGGCGAATGCGATGATCGAAAAGTTCGGAGGGGATACTGTTGAGGAAATGAAACGAAATTTTGAAGCCTATCAGCAATATGTTCGTACCTTTTAACGACGAATGCCCCATCTATATTTCCACGCGATCTACTCCCGCATCCATTTATCCCGAATCTCATTTTAGGAGTGTTGGAAAGAGTCATTCATGAATATGATTCCTTGCGAACATCGGGTGCCGGTTTCCTTGGGCGATCGAAGCTACGAAATTCTTATTCAGAATGAATTGCTGAGTCAGCTAGGTAAGATCTGCCAAGCGCTGGGGCTGGCCGGTCGAATGGCGATTGTGACGAATGCCATCGTAGATTCCCTCTATGGGCGGGTTGTGCGAGGGGCATTGAAGCGGGCAGGGTTTGCCTGTACGACGATTTTGCTACCAGAGGGAGAAGGAGCCAAAAGTCTATCCTGGTTGGGAAAAATTCTCGATGAGTTGGTAATCAACCGTTTTGAGCGCCGAGATACGCTTCTGGCTTTAGGTGGAGGGGTGGTGGGTGACGTGACCGGATTCGCGGCTGCATCGTATCTTCGTGGAGTTCCTTTTGTTCAAGTGCCCACGACCCTCGTGGCCCAGGTTGATTCCAGCGTTGGCGGAAAAACCGGAGTCAATCATCCTTTAGGTAAAAATCTTATAGGAGCCTTTTATCAACCCAAGGCCGTCATTGTTGATCCGAATGTCCTGCAAACTCTGCCTAAACGAGAGTGGGTGGCCGGGCTCGCGGAAGTGATTAAGTATGGTGTGATTGCTGACAGTCGGTTCTTTGAGTTTTTGGAAACTCATGTGGAGGAGTTGCGTAGCCAACACGAGGCCGTCATCCCCCTTATGGTTCGGCGATGTTGTGAAATTAAGGCAGAGGTGGTGGCTGGGGATGAGCGGGAATCTGGTCGACGTCGGATTTTGAACTACGGTCACACGGTAGGTCATGCATTGGAAGCCTGGGGAAAGTATGCAACCTGGATCCATGGGGAGGCGGTAGGGATTGGAATGGTACAGGAGGCGTCGATCGGTCAATATTTGGGTCGATGCGATGCGGAGGTGGTTGAGCGACAAACCGAATTGATTCGGGAGGTTGGGCTACCGGTGGCAATGCCCAAATGGACATTTTCTGATCTGTGGAGTGGCATGCAGCATGATAAAAAAGTCGTTGGAGGGCAAATTAATTGCGTGATTCCCGAGCGCCTTGGGCAGATGCAGGTGCTTCCCTTGAATCGACCCGATATTCAGAAGTGGTTTTCCCGTCACGGGGCCTCCAATGCAAAAGTTTTTCCCCTTCGACGTGGCCCCGCATTGAGAACGCGGACAGTCAGGAAAAAATAATATGGCCACTCCCCGGGCCTTATCTCTCCAAGAACTGAAGCAGGTTGTCAAAGAGCGTAATCGCGAGATTCAACTGCTCCATCGGATGAGTGCGTCGATTGGCAGTTCCCTGGAATTGGGAACGGTGTTGAAGCATATCGTGGAAGTCGTAGTGGAAGTGACAAAAGCTGATGCCTGTCTCTTGTATTTAATTTCTGAAAAAAAAGATGAATTGATTTTGCGGGCGTCGAAAAATCCTCATCCTCGGCTTATTGGACGGATTGCGATTGGATTAGGGGAAGGGATTACGGGATGGGTCGCGCGTGAGCGATTACCGGTCGTGATTCCTCGGAATGCCAGTGATGACTCACGATTTAAATTTTTTCATCGACTGCCTGAAGATCGCTATCAGGCCTTTGTCTCCGTTCCTATTTTGAGCAAAGGAGAGGTGGTGGGCGTCATTAATGTCCAACACAAGCGTTCGAAGCGGTATGGCGAAGAGAAATTGGCATTATTGACCACTATTGCCAATCAAGTCGGGGGGGCGATTGAAAATGCCCGATTATATGACGAAATGCGTCAAAAAGCGAGACGGTTGGAGACGTTGTCCCAAGTCTCGGAGACCGTAGCATCCAGTCGACTTCTGGAAGATGTCCTTCAGCTTATAGTCACGATGACGGCTCAGCTCATGAGTTCAAAAATCTCTTCGATCATGCTAGTGGACCAGGACTCTGGAGAATTACGGATTGCAGCCACCCAAAGTTTAAGTGAAGCCTACCGACGGAAACCTCCTTTGAAGATTGGGCAAAGCATGAGTGGGCGAGCGGTGAAGGAGCAACGTCCTATATATGTTCCAGATGTCACGGCTGAGGGGAGTTATTTTTATCGGGATTTGGCCAAGCAGGAAGGGTTACATTCCTTATTGACGGTTCCGATGTTGATGAAGGAACGCATCATCGGGGTCATCAATGTCTATACTTCTACGCATTATGTATTCTCAGACGAGGAAGTTAAAACTCTTCAATCTATTGCCAATCAAGCTGCGGTGGCTATCGAGCATACACGGTTAATGGAAAAGTCCTTTGAAATGCAAGAAGCGTTGGAAGTACGAAAGTTGGTGGAACGAGCCAAAGGGTTTCTTATGGCTTCACGTGGTCTTTCAGAGCCGGAGGCTTTTAAACTTCTTCAACGGCAGAGTATGAATTTGCGAAAGTCCATGCGGGAAATTTCTGAAGCGATCATTTTAGCCGAGGAACTCCAACGCGCTACCCAGTGATCAATCCGGTTGGCCGAGTCGGTTGTTTTGTGCCCCTATTGGGCGGGAACATTGAGGGAAGGACTCGGTGCCAGTATAATAGAACTCGTGAGGAGAGCAAGATAATGGCGTCTTCTCTTCCTAGGCGTGAACCAGGACAAAGGCGTCCTCCGTTCGGAATGGAACTGAGGACGTTTTTTTTATGACTACCCTTCGATTGGCTATGATACAAATGAATGCGTCCGTCGGAGATATCCGAGGGAATGCGCTGGCTATCAAGAAATGGATTAAGGAAGCTAAACAAGCCAAAGCGGATATTGTCGTCTTTCCCGAATTGGCGCTTCCGGGCTATCCACCAGAAGATCTTCTGCTGTTACCGGAATTTCTGCAAGAGGTTCAATCGTATTCTGCCACACTGGTAAAGCAAACTCGTGGCATCATGGCGGTCATTGGGAGTATTAGTGAACTCTCGTTACGTTCGAACGCATCCTTGTCTGGTCCCGCTTCCCCCAAATTATACAATGTTGCGTGGGTGATGGCTGATGGGCATCTATGTGGTATCTATGCCAAACAGAAGCTTCCCAATTATGGCGTATTCGATGAACAACGATATTTCCTGCCTGGTCACGTTGCGTCAGTTTTTCGGTTAGGAAGGGCAATTATAGGGGTAAATATTTGTGAAGACATCTGGTTTGCCAACGGCCCTGTGCGGGATCAAGCGGTGGGAGGAAAGGCCAATCTCATTTTGAATATCAATGCCTCTCCGTATCAGATCGGGAAAACACATGAGCGGCAAGAGATGTTGGCGGCACGGGCCAAGGCTTATCGCCTTTTCATTAGCTATACCAATATGGTAGGTGGGCAAGATGAATTGGTGTTTGATGGAAATAGTTTGGTCGTAGATCCGATGGGGCGAGTCATGGCGAGAGGGAAAGCCTTTGCCGAGGATTTTCTATTAGTTGATGTCCCCGTAGGAGACCGCTTGGAACCGTCTAAAAGCAAGGCGATTGGCTCGCAAAAAATCCCACGTGTGTCGCGAGTAGTGATCGGGTGGCACCCTCCGATTGTTCGACGTTCGATACTGAAGGTTGTTTCAGGAGGCTCTCCACTTTCTAAAGTTGAGGAAGTGTACCGGGCTCTCGTTTTGGGTGTGGCGGATTATGCGAAAAAAAATCGATTCTCGCGTGTGTTGCTTGGCATTAGCGGCGGCATCGATTCTGCTCTGACGGCAGTCATTGCTCGGGATGCTCTCGGCGCGTCGCAGGTGACAGGGGTTATGATGCCGTCCCGCTATACGTCAACCGAAAGTTTGCTGGACTCAAAAGCCTTGGCCAAAAGCCTTGGAATACGCTTGCTGAATCTTCCTATTACCAATGTCTTTCAAGCCTATCTCAAGCTCTTAGAGAAACCATTCTTAGGATTGGCCTCCGATACGACGGAGGAAAATCTTCAAGCCCGTATCCGGGGCAATTTGTTGATGGCTCTTTCAAATAAATTTGGCGATTTGGTGCTCACGACCGGGAATAAGAGTGAAATGAGTGTGGGGTACGCGACTCTCTATGGAGATATGGCGGGGGGGTTTGCTGTCATTAAAGATGTTCCGAAGACGATGGTGTACGAACTCGCGCGGTGGCGGGATCATTATGAGGGAACGGATTTTGATCGGGTCGTCATTCCTGAACGGATTCATACGCGCGCTCCGTCGGCCGAATTGAAACCCGACCAAACGGATCAGGATACCTTACCCCCGTATCCGATTTTGGATGCGATTTTGGAAGCCTATGTGGAAGCCAACAAACCTTCCGTATCCATTATACAAATGGGCTATGCTTCAGAGGTCGTCCATCAGGTAATTCGATTGGTGGATGCCAGTGAATACAAACGACGGCAAGCCCCGGTGGGGATCAAAATTTCTCCACGGGCTTTGGGGAAGGATCGCAGAATGCCCATTACCAACCGGTATTTTTCATCCCTTCGGTGAGTCCCGATGGCTCCATGGACCTTTTGATGTCGGACGGGATTTCAATCAACAAGCCGCGAGAATCATCTATGAATCTGATCCAAGATGGGCAGGTGTCTCCCCAGGAGGAGCGCCATGTCTTGCGCCAGCGTCTTGCCGATGGAGCAACCGGCGCAGAAATTCTTCAAGAGTTTTCAGACTTCATGGATCGGTTGCTGATTCAGCGATTTCGAGAAGTCATGCAGGCAGGGCCATTGTCTGTTCGTGCCGGCTGGCAACATTGTTGTTTAGTCGCATTGGGAGGATATGGAAGACGGGAGTTGGCGCCGTTTTCGGATATTGACGTGATGGTCCTGACGCAAGGTCCCCAAGAGGAAATGGCACAGGCAGTTTCAAAAGGGGTGTTCCACCGGTTATGGGATTTAGGGTTTCAGGTAGGACACAGTGTGCGCAGTCTTTCGGAGTGTTTAGTGATTGCAGAAGGAGATCTGACGGTCTGTACGTCTCTCATGGAGTCCCGCTATTTAGTAGGTAACGCGGAGGTTTTTCAAGACTTTCAGCGAAAGTTTGCCCGTCGTGTGCTGTCTCGAAAAAAGGAGACGTTTATCGCGGAAAAAATCCAAGAACGAAAACGGGAATATGCCAAATTTGGTGAAACCGTGTTTTTGTTGGAGCCCAACATCAAAAAAAGTAAGGGTGGGCTGCGTGATTTGCATCTTTTGCAATGGGTCGCCCAGTCCAAGTATGGGATTGGCACTATTCAAGAATTATCGAACCAAGGCCTTATTGCCTTTCAAGACTATCAAGTGTTGCAGGAGGCCCAAGAGTTTTTGTGGCAGGTACGGTGTTGGCTACATTTGGATGCGGGGCGTGCACAAGATATCCTCACCTTTGATGACCAAGTTCGGCTCTCGGAGCGATTGGGGTATCAGGATCTCCCCCATCTGTTGGGTGTCGAGCAATTCATGCAACAGTATTTCAGACATACGACGGGCCTGCATGACCGGTGCCGGCGTTTCCTGGATCAAGCTAAACCGCATACGTGGTGGACGCAAGTCAAGGAATACTGCTGGCCGAGGATTATTGAGGGGAGGTTTCTTCTGAAAGATGAGCACCTGACAATTCCTCCTGAGAAATTGTTGGGCGTGGTAGAGCATCCCCTGAGTCTTCTCCAGCTCTTTGTTCTATCACAAGAGCGAGGGGTATCTATCGATTCGGGAATCCTCAATGAGTTGTCTGAATCGGTCAAGAATATCCCCAATGAGCGGTTTCATACTGAGGAAGCCAGCCACTTGTTTCGAAAAATGTTGTCCCAGCCAGGGCGAATCTTTTCTACCTTGGAGGCGATGCATCGGGCCAGTGTGCTAGAGAAGCTGGTTCCCGCCTTTGCTCGAGTCAGAGGGTTAATGCAGTTTAATCAATATCATAAGTTTACAGTTGATGAGCATAGTCTATTTGCTGTCCGCGAGGCAGAGCGATTGGCTGACGACCAAGGGTCTGTAGGGGAGGTGTATCGCAAAATTCAGGATAAGGATATCCTCCATCTTGCGCTGCTCTTACACGACTTAGGCAAAGGGCGACCGGGAGACCATAGTGCTGTAGGACAGGAGATCGCTAAAAAAATGGCTGATCGACTAAAGCTCGGCGATCATGAACGAGCTACGTTGGAGTTTTTGGTCTTGCATCATCTCCTCATGCCTCATACGGCGTTTCGCCGTGATTTGAACGATCCGAAAATTATTCTGACGTTTGCGCGTCTAGTCAAAACGGTCGCCATGCTCAGGAAATTATTTGTTCTGACTGTCGCCGATATTTCGGCTGTGGGTCCCGAAGTCATGAATAAATGGAAAGAGACCCTGCTGATCGAACTCTATTCTCGGACCTACGAAGAAATTACCGGAAAACCGGAAGAGGGAAGTGCCTCTTCCCTTCGTGAGAACTTTCTGGGGTCGATATGCGAAGCGTTGGTCCAGACTCTGGCATCCGTGCCACAATATGCATTGTGGAAAGGAGAGGACTTGGGAGATTGGGTTGATGCCTATTTAAGGCAATTCCCGGATCAATATGTGCGTGAAATGCCCATCGAATCCATGGCTCGCCATTGTCTGGCTATTCGGCAGCTGGCCGAACAACCAGTTCATATCGAGGGACGGTTTCGTGAAGACCGAGGTGTTTCGGAATATGTGTTAATCGCCAAAGCACAGGAAAAGCCGGGCATTTTTATGCAAGCGACTGGGGTATTGGCGGCTTTGGAATTACAGGTCTTGGATGCACAGATTCTCACGATGAAAGATGGAACCGTTTTTGATGTGTTTTCTGTTCATGACCCGGACTTTGAGACCATGCCTCCCTCCTCCCGATTTCAGGATGTTGCACAAGAAATCTCTCTGGTGGTTGCCGGTCGCCAGGGTGTGGACCATGTTTTTGAGCGTCGACGTCGAATACGGTTTGGCCGGCAATTTCCCATGGGACGTCGCCCAACCGAAGTGCATATCGATAACACCGTGTCCGATGTCTATACCGTGATTGATGTATTCGCGGATGATAAGCAGGGATTGTTGTACGAACTAGCCAAAACATTGGTGGCTCTTGGGCTTTCCACGCATCGGGCCAGAATTAGTACCCAGTTGGATCAAGTGGTGGATGTCTTCTACGTCACCGCGATGAATGGCGAAAAAATACGTCAGCAGGAAGTCTTGGATCATATTTCCACAACCCTTAAGGGAGCGGTTGATAAATTTTTAGATGAAGATCGATAATTGACTTATTCAAGGGCGAGGTTCTCAGGTGTGAGAGGAGAGCAAGCTCGTCGTATTCTGAAAGCCGGGTATCTAGAAAACTAACAATAGAGGAATCTTTATTTCATTTCCCTGCTCGGGCATCTTCACAAATAATAAGTTATTCCTCTAATTCCGGGTTCCTCTGCTCCCCTCCTCTCCAGAAGGCTGAGAGTCGTCTTCATGATTCCTGGATCTATACGAGACGGATGGGATGCATCTGGATAAGGCAATGCATTGGCTGGGAGGGTCTCCAGTCTCCCAGTGGGTACAGATAGCATGGGCATTCGCTTCCTTCATTTAGGGATGAAGAATTTTGAAAGGCTTGAGTTTAGAAAGAATAGAGAATGTCCAGACGGCTTTCAAAAGCATAATCCTCCTGGATAAAAGCGGACCCAGGAAAAAAGAAGCCGTTTCTCCAGCGAATTCGAAGATTTTGAATGGCCCGATATCCCAGGATAATATCCAGTTCATCCCCTATATGGGTGCTGCCACCGGTTGGCCGGGGTCTCAAATCGTAGGCACGGATTTGTGGAGAAGCAGTATGCTGTTGATAACGGTGATAGACGAGGTCGATGGAGGTATTGGGAAGGGGCCGAGCTCCGATTCCCGTTGTCACAATATGGAGATTGCTCAATTCTGGATCAACCAGAATCCCGTAATAATCAAAGTTGACCACGCCACCAAATTTCCCGGTGTTTCCATGAAGGCCGGATTGTCGAAATCCATGGTCGGTTCCATCGGTGGGATGACTATCGCCTGATCCAAAAGCGTATCCGATCGTGACATAGGGTTGAAATGGATATTTATAAAAAATATAACTGGCACCCACATCTAGCCCAAACCCTCGGATGTTTGTATGACGAACTGTTCCTCCAACAAAAGCTGCATCGAACCAATATTTCAATTTAGATTTCAGATAATCGGCCTTCGAAAATTTTAATTTTTCCTTTCCATAGGCTCGAATGCCAATCCATACCGGACTTTCATCAATAATTGAACTGTCATAACGGTACAATGCATATGCCCCGAGGGTGGAAGCTGGCGTGAGAGCATAAGTCGTGTCCAACAGCAGGTTTAAGCGGTGTCGGGTTTGAAAGATATCGTTGAAAATCATGGTTTCATCATCGGAGACCGGAGCGAGCGGGCTTCCAATCGAGAGGTTCAGATGAAATGGATGGGGATCGAAAAAAAATCGGATTCCATCAAGAGATTTATCGAATATCCAGCGACGCGGCTCAAAAAATTGTTGGCGGCCGATCCGGATGCCAGTGGGAATTTTGAATGGTAATGGTCCATCAAGAAAGAATTCGTTGAGCTGCAGGAAGAACGCATTCATCGGTTTTCGGCCGTCACGAATGGAGACCTCGTTAAAGGAGCCAATTTCCGAAAAGACATACCATTGATTGGGAAAGAGCGCGATGATATCTACCGCCAATTCCGGAGTGGCTCGGAGCCGATCTCCAGGCCGTTTGGAATCCAAGTCAATATCCTTTTGGCCGTTGAGGTCTAAGGAAATCCCGCCAGTGAAGGTCAGGAGTGTTTCTCCGATGGTTGTCTGAAATTGAGCATCTGGCCTGAGACGTTCGTCATCCCCCCGGAGTGAAATGGTTTTCGTCTCCTTTTGGAGGTCCAGATCAGTAAATTGAGACTGACTGGAGGGAAGGTTCTCCTTGAAGGATGCTTGACTTGTGGGAGATTGTACCTCGGATGGAGCAATCCCGGGTTGTTCGGCAGAAGACTCTTGCCACCCGAAAAGGCAGGCTCCACATAGGAGGGTGATGACGAAAAAGCTTAAAAGAGACCCGGGTGATGACTGGGTGCGTCTATACATTAAAGACCCTTCTGGTCCTGGAAAGTTTTTGGGTGAAGAAGTGGCCTCAGCCCATTCTCCGCGTGGATGCTAGGCCCAGGAGAAAGGCCCTGTAGGCCATACGCTTGATTCCCGTTTTCAAGGACATGCAGAATGTTCGGAAGCACTTTCGAGGAATCAAAAAACTCGATAGCCATGTCTCGAGCGGTTTGACAGTGTCGGTCATACTGATGATTGATTTCTTCGAATCCGGCAAGAGCCTCATCCTGATTTCGAAAAGTAAGAAACCCTTCTCCGACTGGAAGGTAGCCTTCGGCTCCGGTGGATTGGACCAGCACTGGCTTTCCTGAAGCTAAATACAGTGCACTGCGATCACTAACCCATCCGGTCTGAAACTCCACATAGCGGTTATGGGCCACACTGAATTCTCCGCGTGATTGGCCAATATAGGATTGATAATCTTGGACAGTTTGAAACAAGGCCGGGTCTGATATGATCCAACCTTTTTCCTTGAACAGGGTAAGGTCGTCATGATGCGCATGGTCTTGGATGTTTAACGCGATCTCAAGGGGGTGTGTCGTCATTTTTGGGAAATGAAGAAATTGCATCCAATTGTCAGATTTTTCCCCTGAATCTTTCCCTGCCCATTGAAATTTTGCTCGACCCTTCCAACTAGAAATCGTCGTGAACCGGTTGTGCTTGGCCTGTTGTTTCGGCCACATCGGCAAAAAGACTGGTCGAGGCAATGGATTCCAATGACGCCCGTTTGTTGGAATCGAACAAGTGGGGTGCCCGATATTCAGTCCTAATGTAAACAAATACTCATATCGATCTAATGGCTCAAAATCGGCACCATGTTGGTGAAACATGAGTTGGGTATGCCCGGGATTGCCGTCGAAGTAAGCGCGAAACCGAGGAGCCTCAAAAATGTCTGGGACTTTGTGAATCTGTCCGCTTCGGGTGATAAGCAAGTCGCAGTCTCGGGCGACTGTGGATGCTTCGGAAAACGTCATGCCATGTGTGGCTTCACCCTGTTTGTAAATTAAACAGCATTTTGGCCATAGTCCGTATGACCGCATCGTTCGTTCAAAATGAATTCGTCCATCCCACTGGGCAAAGGGGATATGTTTCCCCTGGGCATCCAGGCAGCGATTGGATCCGACCGATTCCATCACGTACACCTCGTGTCCGAGATGCTGGAAACCGAGAGCATAGGCCATGATGTGGTCGATATGTCCGACGGTCGTATTCGCAAGTTTTCCGGTACAAATTATGCGCATGGTTTGATCCTGGGATTCCTTGTAGCAATGGTCTTAGGCGATGGAGTGAGGAACAGGAAGATGAGATTCGATGAATCGAAGCCAGTCTTTGACCTTAATGTTCCAGGAATAATATTTTTCAGTGATTTGGCGGTTGGCCTCTCCAAGGCGTTTGACGAGTGGTCGATCGGCTTCCAGGCGTTTGACCAGAGCTTGCAGATCGGTCAAATTTCTCTGGAAAAAAAATCCGTTCTGCCCTTCACGAATAAGATCCTCACACCCTCCTACGCGGGTTGAGAGGATTCCTCTGCCACATGCGGAGGCTTCCAGCACGCTTTGGGAAAACCCTTCAGAGGACGAGGCGCAAATATACAGATCAATCTGGTTATACAAGTTAGGCATCTCATCTCTGGGAACCTGGCCTTCGCCCCTTCCTCCCAATATCTGAATCCGAACGTTTGGCGCATCTGACAAGGGAAGAATGAATTCCGAAAATCCTTTGAGTTCATCGTGCTTGGTAATTTCTTTACTGCCGGAAAACCCAATGACCAAGGGATATCTTCGATCTGTAGAAATCGGAAGGGTGGGGGTAAAGAGGGCCGTGTCTACGCCGTTTTCTGTTAATGTAATGTTGGTTAGGCCGGCATCCTTGAAAATGGAATGGAGTCTGCGGCTAATGATATTAATGCCTCGCAGTTTTGAGAGTTGCTGGAGTAATTCCGGTGGTGGGGGTGGAGCGAAATCCGGAGTGGATGTGTACCCATCCCAAGACCGGTGGGAATGAATACCTGTGATCAGACGTTGTCGATCTAGAAATGGTAATTGCTCTCTGTAGTGATGATGTTTCTTTTTGGAAATTACCAGTGTCCACCCTAAAGCAAAGACGATATCGTAACGGGCGTGATGCTGCTCGATAAAATCCAGATCATCCGTTACCGAGACGACGTCAAATACCAGGCGAGGGTTCTGATTGTATCGCACGAGGCCTTTGGCAATGGTATCGTAAGACCAGCCCCATTTATCGATGATGACTAGGACCTTTTGCATGCGTGCCCCTGTGTCGTCTGAATTGAGGATGGGTCTACCACCATCACTTCTTTTAGCATATGGGATTGATAGCCACGTTGTTGAACCACTTGGAACAGTCCTTCTATTCGGTGAAGCATCTGCCGGCAATCCTCGGCAGTATGGCAATAGGGGTTCTTCCCTGGTACGAGCTCCACGTTGTGAAACATGCAACAGAGCACCGTCGGATGAACATGAGTTTCATACCAATCGATCACTTTACGGCACTGATCCAGCGTGGAAAATTTTGGAGTCGGTCTGAGCCACTCCAGTTCGGGAGTAATGGAGACGGGAACTTCCACCAGAGAGGAGGCCCCTTTCACGCAAATATTTTCAGTGGACGGATGATAGGGAGTCAGACTTCCCGGCTTGGAAAAATCAGCGATCCCGTGCCAGTTACGGTAGGGGGTGACGCTAGAGTCATGAGTATAGCCTAATTGCTCAAGGCAATGGATGGTCCAGCCTCTGGCCCCAAATCGTCCGGCACGAAAAGAGGAGGGGGCATAACCGAACAAGGTCGTGAAGGTGTCCGTCAGGTTCTTGAGCTTCTGATACTCGATATCTTTGTCATATTGGCATTGCATCTCTTGAGGATCGCATCCACTAAAATCCGGCCCCGGATAGGTCGCATGGGGACCAATGTATTCTCCATGTAAATGGGTACCCAATTCGCAGCTGGAGGGATCCAGGGACCTTAGGAACTCCACTGACGACGAGTCAACAAGGACTGCCGGACTAATTAAATAGACTGGTCTGATCCCATAGTTGCGGCAAAGGTCCTGGAGAATGGAAATACCCTGGTGGACGCCTTCGTAGGAGGCTGGGTTGGAGGTTTTCCATTTCCGGCCAGCGTCGATTTCTACATCAATGGTCAGAACGAACGTTTTTTTCATTTGCATCCCTGTCTGGAATCTTTCACAAGTGTTTCTCAGGGAGACTGGTTAGGCATTCACCAATTCGCAGTAATGGCCATTTAACTTCATTAAGTCATGATGGGGACCGTGCTCTACGATTCGCCCATCTTTGAAAACTAAAATTTGGTCAAATTGTTCCATCTCACAAAACTCATGGGCAATAAACAAGGTTGTTCTTCCTTGTTGGATCTGTTTGACGGTCTCGCGAATCAACGCTTTGGACAACGGGTCGACGGCTGAAGTCGGCTCATCCAGAATGAGAATTGACGGGCGTTTAATAATGGCCCGTGCCAAGCAAATTCGCTGCCGTTGCCCGCCGGAAAGTGTGCCGCCACGCTCGCTAAGGATGGTGTCATATTGATCCGGCAGTTCCATGATGAAGTCATGAGCCAGAGCCAGTTTGGCTGCGGCTTCGACTTCTTCGACGGTGGCCTGCGGTTTTCCGTAAGAAATATTTTCTCGGATGCTGGCTCCCGTCAGGATGGTGTCCTGTAGCACAATGCCAATTTCGCGACGTAGAGATTCTCTTGTGTAGGCGTGAATATCCCTTCCATCGATCAGAATGCTTCCCTGTTGAGCCTCATACAGTCTGAGCAAGAGATTGATGGTGGTGGATTTCCCCGCACCGGAAGCTCCGACAATGGCAATGCGCTGTCCTGGCAAAACATGAAAGGAGAGGTGATGCAAGACCGGAGCTTGTGAGGCATATCCGAACGAGACATCCTGAAATTGAATATCTCCTTGAAAATTCTCTGCGTTGATGGCATTCGGTTGATCAAGGATGTTGGGGCGGATACTCAAGATATCAGAGATCCGTCTCGCACTGACAAACGCCCGGGAAAATTTGGCTGATAATCTGGCCATTTGGCGAAGGGGTTTGAACAAGCTGGATACGTACGAGACGAAGATCAAGAGATCGCCAGGAGTCATGGAATTGTTCAGGACAAAGAAGGCTCCAAAGAGCACGGTTGCAGCTTTTCCGACGGCGCTGATGAGAATCACCAGCTTACTGACGGCGGCTGTTGTTCGGGCCGTTCGAATCCCTTCTTCCCGGTTCTTGGCGCTTTGGGCTTCAAACAGGTCATCTTCATATTCTTCCCGACCGAACACTTGGACCAGAGTGATGGAGGACAATACCTCGCTCACCTGGGTTGCCATTTTGCCTTCCTGATTTCGTTGACGATTGACGATGGCCTTGATTTTCTTGTTCAAAATGTACAAGCAAAAAAACAACACGGGAATATTGGCCAATACGACGAGACTGAGTTGCCAATTGAGCCAGAGCATAATAGTCATCATGCTGAGTACGGTCAGCAAATTGGCAAAAAGGGTAAGGGTCCACTCCGTAAATACATCTTTGAGGATGCTGGTATCATCGGATACCCGGGAGAGTAATTCCCCGGTTCTGGATCGAGTGTGGAAGGAAAGAGGCAATTGTTGCAGATGTGAAAAGAGTTCACGCCGTAGGGAATACACGAGCTCGTGTCCCACACGAGCGGTCATGTATGTTTGAAAATAGGAAAAGCTCCCGTTCAGAAGAGCGATGCCGGCGATACTACATGAAAGGATGACTAAGGCTTCCCATGTCCCACTTTGGAGTACCGGGTCCAAATACCCCAGAAAATCCGGGAGAGGTTTGTTTAGCAAGATATAGTCAAAAATAATTTTCAAAGGCCAGGGTGTCAGAACCTCAGTCAGGATGATGCCCACGAGACTCAGGCTTGCAATCAGGACTTTGCTCTTCATTTTGAGCAAATGGCTGATCACAATTTGACGAACGGGATTGGGGGTAGAGAGTGTGTTCATTGTCCGCCTGCGAGGGACACCGCTGGTTGGGGGAACTCAAGCAGGGTCTGAAAGGTATGAAATTGAACGCAAGGATAGGCACGCAGTAATTTCAGTAGGGCATTAAGAAAGGAGAAAGCCTCCTCGTCCATAACCTTGTGGTGGAGTAACAGGCCAATGGCTTCCAGTTCATTGAATTGTATAGTTAGTGCTTGGGCAATGGCTTCTGGTGCCTTCATGGTTGCTCCCGATTTCCATTGGTACAAATCCAGGGTTGTGGAAATTTCACGGAAACGATAACCAGTGACGGGATGTTTCCCTCGGTCCTTAGAGAGCACGAGAAATCCCAGCTCATCAAGCACACGGCAAGTGTCTTCAGTCATCCGATTCCAGGGAGGAGTAAACGCCGGGAAAAATCGTTCTCCCAACGCCTCTTCTAAGGTGGCTTTTCCTGCCGAGATATCTTTCAGTTGTTCTTCAAAGGACCGACTGATCCCAAATTCACATTTTCGGCCCTCCTTTTCATGATTGGTATGGCACCATCCATGTTGGTCGAGCCCAATCAGGGACGGATCGATGCGCTTGAGATTTTTTAAAAAACGAATAGTTTCGGGCGTCAATCGCCCAGGAATGACTTCCAAATTCAAGGGGATGCCATGGGAAATCGTGATATCGCATAACGTGCGGAGTGTGCTTTCGTCAGAATCAATGTCATCGTCTCGCAAGAAGAGGTGAATCGTTTTCCCACGTTCTTGGAATGTTTCAAGAGCGCGGGTGAATTCCTTTTGCCACTCGTCCGTGTGGTATTGGGACATGATAAGAGGGCGTAACTGAGGAAGGTGTGTTGGCGTTCCCTGTTCAAGGAACGTCCGCAAGGCTTTTTCCGTATTCGTGGCGCCTTGTGTATCGAGTGTTGAAGGCCGCTTGTGTGCCTTGCTATTCAAGAGATCGTGCATTAAAGGACAGAGATATTTCGGCTGAAGGTTTTCTTTAGAGATGAGTTTGACGAAGCCCAGTGCCTCAAGTTTCATTGCCCGTATGGTTTGCTCCTGATTGCCTCTTCCCTGGAAGGGGAACATCAAAGCTTTCGTACCCGTCGAGACCACGTTCATGCACGTGTTATAGCCAGCCATGCTAATGGAAAGGTCAGCCAATTGCAGATACGATAAAAAATCAGAACTGTACCTCATCAGGGAAATATGGGCATGGCCTTTTATCATCGTCTGAAGAGTCGAAAAATGTTCTTCGGGAAGGTAAGGGCCAGAGAAGATCATCATTCGGCAAGGAAAGGTTGTGGTCAGAAGCTGATACGCTCGGATCGCCGATTCCAATAATTCAATTCCTACGCGGCCACCACCGATACTCACGACGATAAGAGGGGTTTGGCTGTGAGGGTCGGGAAGGCCTGGAAGTTCGGCGGGGAGTTTTGATGTAACTGTCTGGGCCACAAATCCAGTATAGGTAATGGGACAGGTGATGTCCTGTGTGCGTGAAAATGTTTCCTCCAACTTTTGAAACTGAGGATCGGCATGGACTAAGAGGCCGTCAAAATATCGATTGATAAGACTCGCGACCCATTCGTCATGCCGGACCTGGTCAGATTTGCCAACCAGAATATCACGAAGGCTACAGATCACGGTGGTGGGCATGCCTTCCAGCCGAATATGGGCCAAAAGAGGGAGGAGTTCGTTGGCAAAGCGGATTCTCCCGAAGGGGAACAGTTCCAGCATGAGCACATCGGGAGTGAGGGCTGTGACGGTGGTCAAGAGGGTGTCTCGTCTGGCGGCCTGCAACCGTTCAAGGGATTGCGATGGATCGCTGATGTGAAGAGCCTCGAATTCCCCGTCTGAGGTAATGGCCGGCAGGTTGACGATCTTGATGGAAGAGGGCCAGGGGAGATCCGGTAGGGCGGCTCCGCCATTGATAAAGGTGACATCAAATGATTCGAGAGCTTTGACGATCTCTAAACTTCGCACGACATGTCCCATGCCCAAGACATGCTGGCAATAGAACATGAGAGTTTTTTTCTTCCGGTCTATCGTGGGTGTTAACATGATTCGTGTTGGGTGATTGATAGGCTGCTGGTTTCCACAAATCTTATGAAACGGTCAAAATCGTCTTCAAACGAGGGCTTTCGTTGAACAAATGAGCGATAGACCTTATTCGTAAATTGGATGGCCTGATGCCAGTCCAGAGCCTGGGGTGAAACTTCCCACGGAACCAGGCTCATATACGCTTTGACGAAAGACTGACTCATTTGTTGCCTGAGGTCCGGAGGAAAATTAAGAAATTGTAGGTCCACAAGGAAATTGGCGACATCTTGGAGTGGATCTCCATGCATGCATTCGTCCAGATCAAAAAACGTGACAGATGTGTGGTCGGCCAGTAATTGACCAATATGAAAGTCTCCATGAATGATACATGTAGGCCTCGTGCTATCGAGTGGGGCAAGACCTTCCAGGCATTTCTCTATAGATTTCAAAACCTGTTCGCCTGGAGGATAGACCTGGGAAAGTTTTTGACTCTTTTTTTTGAACTCAATGAGATGGTCTTGGCTAGAAACCCCGTATGAGGTCGGTAATGGTGATTGTTGGAGGGTGGCTATTCCACGAGCAGTTAATGCCATGAATGATTGGTAATTGGAGGCATTGATGATTTGCCCTAATGGAAGACCTGAGACCCCATCTTGCCAAATGGTGTTCAGATTTTCATCATAGGCAATGGGTTTGGGTGCCTGGATGGCATAGGGAACGTGCTGGAAAATATTCCACAGCATCTCCATCCGTTCAAATATCATCTTTTCCTGGTTTTGAAAGGTCTTGGCAAAAAAAGTTCGAACCCGTCTGGAGGACAGTTGGGGCTCTAAAAGGTCGTAACGAATCGTGCAACGATTTTCTGGTCGATAATGGATGACCTGTGGCGTTATGCGCATCAGAAAACGAGGCCCCTCTGAACGGTAGTTTTGGGGAACATATTGTAAGACTTGCTGAGGATCAAGCAGCTTTGGCAGTTGCGGCAATAAAGGGTCTGCCGGGAATCTCCAGACGATCATGTCAAGATCTGCTAGGTATAACGGTCGTTGTTCTTGCGGTAGGTGGGGGTTCCCTTTCTGTACGATTCGGTGAAATTCCAGTTGACCTCGATTGTTAAGGTACGCTTTGGCAAATAGTTTTTGAGATCGTATCCCACCGTGGTGATCCGCGATAGACAGATCATAGCAAAGAGACAAGAACGACTTATGTCGGGATTGGACTTTGAGATATCGCTTGTAGTGGACATACGAAATCTCGCAATGTTGGATGACCCCTTCAAAGCCAACAAGATCACGAAGGCGGGCCTGAAGTTGAGGTTTCACCCATAAGGGATCGTGAAATTTTTCAAAGATGCTAGCCGGGTCAGTTTGAAGCATGGTGGTCATATTGGGATTGCTCACAAAGTGTGCTGTTCGACAATGGTTCCTTCGTCCATAGTTCTGATCAGATGGAGTTTCTGCGTCAATTCCCAATCGTGGACCCGGTATGACGGATCGACCCCTAAGTGTCGAAACGCCACATAGTCTTGCCGGGGAGAGGATGAGGATTGGTAAGAGATGCGCATGCCAAAGGCTGAAATATCCTTGCAAGGACCATTCTGGCCTGTAACCGGGATGGGCTGCAGAGAAAGCGTCGGAGTAGTCGACAGAAAAGGAAAGACCACCGTATGAAAACACGCAATGCTTTCCTGTTGGGAAAACGTAATGACTGGCGCGGCGTGTTTGGTCCCATAGCTGGAAGAAACAAATCCATCGCTGAGGGAGAGAAATTGTTTTGGTTGGTACAGTTGGGCCAATAGGAGGTTTGGAGATTGTACTATCAACGTATTCTGTTTAAGAATCGTATGACACCGATGGTGTGCCTCTGAAGATAAATGAAAGAGAAGATCGTAACGATGAGGTTCTTCTGCTCTCAGAATGTCAGCGATAACCCAATACTCGGGTCTCAGAAAAAGAATTTTTCGTTCGTGGATGACAGGGTATTCGGCACTTCTGACCACGGCATGAAGGTAGTCAAATCCCGGCTGGGTTTCAAAGGTCACGACCTCGGTTACAGGTTCGGGCCCGCAGATTTCAAATCGCGAAGCCCCCAGGCGATAGGATGTTTGATTTTTGCCATCGATCAGGACCGTATTGTGCGCCGCTGTTCCACGGAAGGCCGCCCGCCAATTCGTCTTGCCGGATTCATCATAGGTATATCGGCCTGGGTCAACGATCAGAGAACGGCCGTAGGCGGCCACTTCCACGTTTAGAGCGTCCAGGTGCCCATGGTTGCCCTGGCCCAATGGACCGCAATCAGCAAGCAAATACCGCTCGTTTTCAAAACGTTCCTGCTGATCTCCCCATCCGCTACGCATGACGAAGTAGCCACTGTCCGAGAAGCCTTTAGAGTATGAGGTCGGAGGGGTGCCTTGTGTCCCCTGACTAGCTCCATATAAGAATGTTTTTGAACCAAACAGCTCATAGCCTTGCCGGAGGAGGTCACGATAACAGCCTGGGTCCGCATCGCTGAGAGCCGGGATGAACCCATCTGGCTTGTGAACATACAACGAAAATTCCAGGGCCTTGTAAATTTGGGAGGCGATGATGTCCGGAAGGGAGATTTGATTGAGCGTGGCGAGACGCAGAACTCCCAGATAGTTCTTTAAGACTAAATGATGATATTCGGTCGATAATTCACAATGGACGCCGTCCGGCAAGAGGTCTTCCTGAATATTCTGTGCCAGGGCTTCGGTGGAAGATTGCAACCATTGTTCGGCATGACGAAATTCAGGGAAGACCACGGCTGCCCAAAAAATGGCGCATAATTCCAAGGTCCGGTGATTTCGGGCTTTGTCCAAATGTTCGGCCAGATACTGGACTTGCTGAAATAATGACCGTAAAAACTTAAGATAAAATTGCGGAGGAGGAGAAAACCGACTATTGGGATGGATGAAAAAGAAGTGACTGAATATCCAATTCTGAATCCGTCGACCTGCCACGCGGCTGGGGAGAAAATCCAGGGAAACTTGATCGATCCAGGATTCCGTCAGTTCCACCCATGTATGGGCATATCGATTATCCTGTGTCTCCTGATAGCGCGTTCCGAGTCCCACTCCGTAATAAAACTTATGCAACATAAACATCCATTCACGATCCTGGCTAGGATTCATCAACCAATTGATGGGAGTGCCGAGATGATGAGACTCGTGATGGAAAACAAAGTCATGGCTCACAATCCGCTCCATTTTCCCCGGATCTGTTTCAAGAGGGTCGATGACGGGAAAGTACTGAACCGTTTGTCGTTGCTGAAAATACTGTAACACCTGTTCTGCCGACCAGCGATCATATGGTGGCTCAAAGACTCCCATTGGTGCTGAGGGATCTGATTTATGCCTGACAGATTGGTTCGTGAGAGACGGTGTCGACATGATGAACCCCGGGGTTGCATGAAGTATCAAACAGCATTTTGAGTTGTTGGGTTGTCTGTCGGGAATCAAATATTTGGCAAATCGTGTTCCGGGCCTCCTGTCCTAACGAAGTTCGTAAGGCCGAATTCTGTAATAATTCCCCCAGAGCCTTGGCTAACGCTTCCGGATTTTTTTGAGGAATGAGGAAGCCGTTGTGACGATGGACGACCAGTTCCGGTATGCCGGAGATGTCAGTAGACACGACTGGCAGGCCCGTTGCCATAGCTTCGGCCAATACGTTCGGAATGCCATCTCGATCTCCGTTATCCAAAATTTGGCAGGGTAAGGCAAAGATGGCACAGCGCTGGTAAAGATCCCGGAGTCTCTCTTGGGTCACGCTGGATTTTAAATGAACGATGTGCTCGAGATCCCAGGCTTCGATCAGACTCCGAATCGTGGGCGTGACATCTCCCGTTACGGAGTCTCCAGGGTCGCCAATAATATGGCATTCAAAGGCATGCCCCTGATCTCGCAGTAATCGACAGGCTTCGACCAGATAGGCAAATCCTTTTTTCTCCACAAAACGACCTACTGACAGAATGAGCGGGATGGTGTTTGAGACAGCTCTTGTGGGCATGAAAACCTGAGGGGACAAACCGTGGTAAATCGTATGAATCGGGGCTCCTTCCGGGCACGAGTCATTGAGGTAGTGACGATTGGCATCGGTGCAGGTAACTAGAAATTTGGCCTGTCTGCGTTTCCGTTGTAGTAGGTCCCCCGGGTTTAGAGACTTGACGAAGATATCCTTGGCGTGCGCCGTAAAACTAAATGGCAAGCCGGTCAGGTGACTGACAAACATGGCGATGGTGGTGGTGCCATGACAAAAATGTGCATGTAGGTGTTTCGTCCCTGATGTCCTTGAAAGAAGGTGGTGGGCAATCGCACCGGCTTGAAGGAATTCCTTGAAAAAAACTTTTCGAGGGCGTCGTTCTTCTGGTTCACGGTAATGCCACATCATAGCGATGGCATCCTTCAGGACACGGAGATACCGCAATGGCCGGTGAAGGGCAAGGACCCGGTGAGCCGGCCAAAAAGAGGGTACATTCGCGCAAAACCATTGGAGAAATGGAGTGCCAGAAAGGGAGGTGACCGGGGGAAGATAGGTAACGGGGGCTTGAATATTGTTAACGGTATTGTGGACCTTGCTATCTTTGGGTTGTTTCACCGAAAACAGGTGTAACGAAAGACCCAACTGTTCTAATTGATAGATTTCATTGATAATGAATGATTCTGAAATCCTCGGATATTCCATGAGGATATACGCAATAGAGGATGTGTCTTTCGATGAGCAATTTACCCTAGTCTCGGTGAATGCGTGCGCCATGAGTCGTGCCTCAGAATGAGTGTGGGGGAACCAGGAGACATGGTTGTTTTTGCTCCAGGGGGTCACCCAAAAGAGTCCTCTCTTCAAGTAATGATTTGGCCATGTGGATCAGGTGATCAATGATATCCAACCGATTGGCTTTAAATGTGGTCGCACAACGGGCGGCTTGTTCAATGACAAGAAAGAGGGCAATGGACCAACAAACTTCTGCCTCGTTGAATTCGATGGAAACAGTCCGTTGGTAGCCGTGTAAGAATTTTACGGACAACACCCTGGCAAGAGCTGTAGAGATTTCACCAAGGGCAACCCGATACCAAATGCTGGCCAAACAGCTGCCAACATCGCAAAGTGGAGGGCCCGAGGAAAGGCTGTCGAGATCAATAAGCCCGACGGTCTGGTTCTCTAGAAAAAGGTTTTTCCGGTGTGGGTCTCCGTGTAGTGTGACCATTGGGCCTGATGACCAGCATGCTGTCTGGTCTGCGAGGCTGGAGGACACATCGTTTAAGGAGTCTTGGGCTGAGGGTCTAAGAAAAACGAGCGTCTCAATGGCTTCATGAAGCCTGGTCTGGATGTCCAACACAGGATTGGAGGGCAGGCCATGAATAGGGGTGCGATGAAGACGAGCGAGAGCTGTTCCGGCCTTTTCCAGCCACCCACACATTCTTGGGTCAGAGAGGGGATAGTGACTAAGCGGTGTGCCGTGCAGACTGGATTGCCAGACGGTGTTCGTTTCTTGATCAAAGTGTAAGGGTTCAGGAATCACTAATGTTCCGCTTGTTCGATCCGGACTGTTCCACAATTGTTGCCAATTGTAAAAGCTGAGTTGGCTGTGGGGATTGGCAAAGATTTTTCCAAACACCGTGAATGAGGTGCTCGTCAAAGTTTTTGGCTGTTGTAACGATGTCGTGACCCGCATTGTACAGGTATGCTCCGGCACATAATGAATTACTTCGGTGTGCAACATCGTGATATCCCAAGATTCCAGGCGGTGCGGCTCAAGCAGGACCGGTAGAACGTGATGGCGAAGGTAGTGAACATCTATCAATTGAGGAAGTGAAGCAATTTTTCGATCAGAAGGGAAGCCCCAGGCAATACATTCGAGGTCAGCCATATGAAGAATGAGTGAATGCGGCCCTCCTCCTTGCCAGTGGCGTTCTTGGGCTTCCTGAAATTCGGCAGCGGATTTACCTTTTTTGAAAGTTCGCACATACCATGTTCTGGGATAGGCGGTTCGGTCTGACGAATTGTGAAAATCGATGTCATATAGCACCATCGCATATCGGCCTGGTTTATACCGGATATGTCGAATCTGAAGAGAACGAATGAGCCGATCATCTCCGGGGTGACGTTCTCGTCTCATCTGTTGTTCAAAGTGGACTTTCATCGACTCTTCGTCACAGAGACGTGGGAGCTGAGAGATGTTCATGTCATGGGGAATATGGCGTACGGCAATCATCTGCTGGTGAATCTCCGGAAGGTTGCGGTCCTTAGATCTAAGAGTGTTCCACGTGAAATTGGGAAATCAGGCTGTCATCCGCTTTTTTTCTCAAATGGCATACCTGGCCTTTGAATGAATATTGGTCAAACTGATACGGCTCCGTGTTGTCGAGATGGCAAAGGAATACCAGATCTTCAATCTCCTGCTGGTTTATTGTCGTTCGAATCTTCAGGCACACCGCCTCATGTTCGGAGCATTTTCGGATTCCCGAAAATACAGGAATGGATTCGATGGTGAGATCGGGCTGATTATCTTTGAAGGGGAAAAGCACGGTATGAAAACAGGCATCTCCGTGGTGTTGTCGGAATCGAATGATGGGAGCCGGATGCATCTGACCATAGGTTCGCGATATATGACCTTGAAGGACCGCGCCCTGAATAGAGGCCGCCAGGGGTTGGGCTAGGAGGATATGTGGGGCCGTGTAGGTCAATGTCGTAGAGGTCCGTGATGGAAAAACCGCGTTCTGGGCCTGAGAACCCAAATGAAAATTTAAGTCATATTGATGTGACTCCTGAGCCGTCAGGCGATCCACAACCAACCAGTAGTCCAGGCCTGGGAAGAGAATTTTTCGCTCATGAACAACCGGATATTCGTGGCTCTCTGCAATGCCATGAATGAAATCGCCGTGAGGTTCACTGATAAAAGTCTTGATGAGATGGTGGGGAGAAGGCCCTCGAATCTTATGCCGTGTTTTATGAAAGACATACCTGGTTTGATTCATCCCGTCGATGACAATCGTATTGTGCGCGGCAGTCTCCCGAAATTTGACACGCCAATTGGTCTCTCCTGATTCATCATAGGAGTATCGTCCGGGGTCGACAATCAAGGAATGGCCAAATGCCGCCATTTCAAAACTGAGCAGATCCAGGTGTCCGTGATTGCCCTCGCCTAATGGACCGCAGTCGAACATGAGATAGTGCTCGTCCCGATAGGAGTGCTGGTGATTTCCCCATCCACTTCGAAGCATAACGTATCCACTGTGAGGGAAGATTTTTGAGCGCACTTGGGGAGGGGAGCCGCCTTGCCCTTGCAGCGCGCCATATTGAAATTCCGGTTGCCCGTAGAGTTGGTGTCCTTGGTCCAGTAGATCGAGAAAACACCGGCTATCTCCATCACTAAAAGCCGGAATGAAGCCATCCGGTTTATGGGCATAGAGGGAGAAGTCCAGCGCACGTTTGATGATGTCATCCACGATGGCCGGGAAGATGATCTGATTGAGGAGCGCTAATTTCCGAATCCATAGAAAATTTTTCAGCACGAGATGGTGGTAGTCGGTGGAAAGTTCGCAGTGGACGCCATCGGGGAGAAAGTCGCGTTGAATGTTGGCGATCAGTTCGTGAGTCGAGAATTGTTGCCACCGTTCCGCGTCCTGGAATTCTGGGAAAACCACACTGGCCAAAAAGATTGCACACAATTCAAGCGTTCGGTGATTTCGGCTTGGTGTCAGGTGGTCGCATAAATAATTGACTTGCTTGGCCAATGAGGCAAGAAAGGTCGCATAGAATCCTGGGTCGATCGCCGGAAGAGACTCCGGAGAAATAAAGTAATAATGGGCAAAGATCCAGTTTTGAATACGGCGACCGGCGACATCGCTCGGAAGAAAATCCAGTGGAACCTGTTCGATCCATGAAGCGGTCAATCTGACCCAAGCATGAAGATAGCGTTCGTGTTGCGTGTCAGAATAGGCGGTCCCTAATCCGACGGCGTAATAAAATTTATGGAGGAGGATCATCCATTCCCGATCGGTGCTGGGGTTATCCATCCAGGAGATCGGTGATGGAAGTTCCCACGTTTCCCCATTGAGGTCAAAAACATTCTCCAAGATCAGATCGATTTTTCGACGGTCGGTTTCGATAGGGTCAATAACTGGAAAATACTGAATGGAGCGCGGGGAACTGAAATAATGGAGGAGATCATTGGAGGAGTAGTGATTCCAGGGAGCACGGAGGAAGGTAGAAAGAGAGGAACGAGAAGGTTGGGCGATGGATTTCATGGGTGTGCTGCTTGGCATCGTGTCTGGTTATTCTGTTAACTGGCTACGGTTGGGCAAGGAAAAGTTTTAGTCAACAGAGAGAAAATGGTTTCATTATTGCGGGCCGCATGAAAGTGTTCTTCGATGTGCTGTCGGGCTTGGCGTCCCAGTCGGTTCCGGAATTCCGGATGGTGAATGAGGGTTCCGATGGCCACTTCCAGGAGAGGCGCTTGGCTGGGAGGGACAAGGAGCCCGTTGACCCGGTCCGTGATTAATTCCGGAATGCTTGCCACAGCTGTGGAGATGACGGGAAGGCCCATCCCCATGGCTTCCACGAGAACATTGGGAATGCCATCACGATCTCCATCCTCCGCAATTTGACAAGGGAGGACAAAGATGGACGCACGTTCATACCACTCACGAATCCCCTCGCGCGTCATTTTACCAACTAATTGGATGTGCCCTTGTAATTGTTCGCGACAGATAGCCGCTTCGAGTGCGCCTTGCATCGGTCCATATCCGATGATGACACAACGAAATGGGATCCCGGCGTTTCGTAGCCCGGCACAGGCTTGAATGAGCGTCGGAAATCCTTTTTTCTCCCGGAAGCGTCCGATACTTAATATAAGGGGAGCCTCAGCGGGAAGTTGCCTCGGTGTCGATGTCGGGTTAAACCACTCGATGTCAATGCCGTGATAGACGCAATGGATTGGGCGTTGGGCTGCAATTGTGTCTCGAAGATAGTGTTGGTTGTATTTTGTGCAGGTCAATACAAATTGAGCTTGGTTGACTGAACGTGTCAGGGATAATTGGTCTGCAAGAAACAAATCTTTGGCGTGTGTGGTGAAGCTGTAGGGAATTCCTGTTTGGCCAGAAACCAACTCCACCACAGTTGTGGGTTCAGAGGCATAATGCGCATGGAGATGATTGATCCCGAATATCCGACACTGTTGGCTTATCCAAGAGGCCCATTGTCTGACAGGGGGCGAGTGGGACGGTGCGGCCGGAGGGGGATAAAGGACGGGAGCTTGAAGATGCTGAACGTGAGGGTGAGTGGCGGTGTCTGTGGGAGCGTTGAGAGAAAAAATGATGATTCGGAGTCCTTTGGCCTCCAATTCTAAAATTTCTTGAAGAATAAACGTTTCGGACAGTTTAGGGAAAATTTTGATCACATATCCGACAATTGGGCTGGATGGACAATGATGGAGGGTCATACCAGAGGTTATTCCGCTCATTAAAACGATTGTAAGGCAGCCTGATGGAATACATGTCTTGGCGAAAAGGGCTTCTCGGAGGGTGAAGTGATTCGGCTCCAACTGGCTTGCATGAGGAGATTGATTATTGCCAATGTCAGTTCAGGCAAGGCGTTGAGATTGATCGGTGCTGGTTGCCCCATGCTGGAAGTCGCCGCCGGTTTTACGCTAACAAGCGATTCGAGGGTACGAGTCAAGGTTTCCGGGGTGCAGTCGTCCGGGTGGAGTGTCTGGAAGAGTCCTAATGCCGCCATGCGTTGGGCGCGAATCCATTGTTCTTCCACTGGATGCACCCGAGGGACGATCAGGGCAGTTTTATTCAAGGATAATAGCTCGCAGACGGTTCCATAGCCGCCCATGGAAACTGCAGTATCGGCTGCGTCAAGGTAACTCATGATATCGTCGGAAAAGGATAAGGTGCTGATACGAGGCCACTGTTTAGCTTGATGTTCCAGTGCCTGGCGCACTTCCTGTGGCATTTCAGGACCAAAGATCAAGACCGTCTGAAGATGTGGATTTTTAGACAAACGTGCCATACTGGACAGATAGGTTTGGAACAGTTGGACCCCGTCTTCCCCTCCTCCAGCTGTGACCAGGACCATATGGTCCGTAGCTTTTAGCCCTAATGAAGTTCTGATCTGTTCTCGGGTTTGTCGACCCGGCTCTCTTCGCAGATAGCCGCAAAACTGGGTCTTGGTTTTCAGGTCGTCGGGGAAATCATATTCCACGCATGGGTCAAACACTTCCGGAGTGCCTAAAATAAATACCCCATCGTAATGGGCTTTCAATGCTTCAAAATATCCGTGTTTTTTCCAGATTGCCCGTGTCGTGGATGGCCCGTCCAAAATATCGCGGAGCAGGAGCGTCACCTTGGTTTGTGGATGATGGGTTTTAATGTAGGTCAGAGCCGGTTGGAGTTCGTTTTCCACTCCATAGGGTTTTTTGTCTACGATGATGAGATCAGGTTGAAAATTCATCATGGCGCAGAGGATTAATTCTGAGCGGAGTTTGACCAGGTTGGCTGTTTCTTCACGCAGAAATTTTGAGCCATATCCATTGGATTCCGTGCGGGTCAGGCAGGGCAATTTGATGTAATCCACTCCTTCAGGAATACGGAAGCTGTGGATCATGGGAGACCCGGACACAATTAGAATGGACAAGTCGGGAATCGATTGCCGGAGGTACCGGCAAATGGTCAATGTGCGACGGATATTGCCTAATCCGAACGTATCGTGGGAATAAAAAACTAATCGTTTGATGTCTTGATGAGCGAGATGCATGGGATGACGACGTTTCATAAATGCCTCGTGTTATGAGGTTAGACGATCACACTCCAGAAAAGTAAACCCAGACAACAATTCATGAGGCTCATGGCCAAGGCTGGAATGCCTGTTAGGGATGATAGGTCGAGAGGTGGAGGATTCCCGCCCAAATCCTCAATGGTTGCGACCAAGTCATCAAAAGAAAATGGTTTAGGTAAGTAGGCATTGGCTCCAGCTCCACGGCTTTCTTGCTGGATTTCCGGAGAATCCTTTGCGGTCATGGCGAGCACGGGTACCATGGGTTGCTTGATACGCAGCTGGCGACAAAAGTCCAATCCATTAGCCTCTCCCAGAAAAATATCCAGAATGACAAGGTCATACCTCCCCTCTTCAAAATATTGCCAACCCTGATGAGGTGACGTGGCGATTGCTACCTCGTGGCATTCCGCTTCCAGTCCGCGCTTTAAAAATTCTAAAATCCGTGAATCATCGTCTAGAATGAGAATTTTCATGGCCTCAAGCCCCGAGTGAAAATGAGTAATGCGTTACGGTATCAAAAAGATGTGAAAATGCTGTGAGGATGGGGTGAAAAGTTGATGAGAATTAGATGAGAATTTGATGAGAAAAGGGGGCCTGTGCCCCCTATCCCTAGGATACTTCTAGGAAGGTGTGAGTTCGATGAACTCAGGCGATGAAGATGGTGTGGATACGGAGGCAGAAGGGTGTCCAACGGTTGGGCGACCTACGGAAATATAATGAAAGCCCATATTTTGCATCGTAAGGGGTTCGTACACATTCCTCAGATCCACCACGGTTGGGTTTTGCATGAGGGACTGGATTTTTCGCAAATCCAGATGACGGAATTGATTCCATTCGGTCGCCAGAACGAGTGCATCCGCCCCCTCAGCAGCTTGATAGGCATCTTCACATGGGTGAATCCCCGGAATGCTGAGACAGGCTTCATCTAAGGCTTCCGGATCATAGGCTTGAACTGTGGCGCCCTTGGCCAGCAAGGCTGCAGCAATTTCCAACGCGGGGGAATCTCTCAAATCATTGGTATTGGGTTTAAATGATAAGCCCAAGAACCCGATTGTTTTTCCGGAAAGAGACCCGACGGCGAGTTGGATTTTTTCCACCATCCGTTGTTTTTGCCGGTCGTTCGTTTGGGTCGTCGCGCGTGTGATATGCATGGGGCAATTGACGATTTCACCGAGGTATATCAATGCAGCGGTGTCCTTCCCAAAGCAGGATCCGCCGAATCCTGCTCCGGCATGAAGAAATTTTGATCCAATGCGATTATCCAAGCCCATGCCCTTGGACACGATCTGAACGTCGGCCTGAACGGCCTCGCAAAGGTTCGCTATTTCGTTGATGAAGGAAATTTTTGTGGCCAGAAATGCGTTTGAGGCATATTTAATGAGCTCCGCTGTTTGAGGGGTAGTAATGACGATGGGGGTCTCAATTAAATATAACGGCCGGTACAGGTCTTTCATGATGGCGATGGCTTGCGGACTGTCCGTGCCAATCACCACACGATTAGGCCTGAGGCAATCTTCAAGGGCGGATCCTTCGCGAAGAAATTCCGGATTGGAGACTACGTCGAAACGAGAGGCCATGGGTTGTTCCGCTTGAATCCATTCGCGAACACGTGTGGCGGTACCGACGGGGACAGTCGATTTGGTCACAATCACCTTGTAGCCATTCATGCATGCCCCAATTCCCTTGGCGACATGCTCCACGGCAGACAAATCTGCAGAACCATCTTCGCTGGAGGGGGTGCCGACCGCAATGAAAATGACCAGAGCATGATCGACCGCCTCTTGAAGACTTGCCGTAAAGTGTAAGCGATGTTCCTGGACATTTTTTTTGACGAGTTCTAAAAGACCTGGTTCGTAAAAGGGGAGTATGCCTTCACGAAGCTGGTGAATGCGTTGGGGATTTGTGTCCATGCAAGTGACGGTCATGCCAAATTCGGCAAAACAGGCTCCAGTGACCAGTCCGACATATCCTGTCCCAATGATACTGATGTTCATGAATTCCTCCTTCAGAAAAGTGTGAGCATGTCTTTCGCTTCTTCAGTTTGGACGACGGAACGCGGAATTCGTTTCCTGCGTCACAGGTCGGCGGAGTCTTTTCGCTATCCTATCGAGGGACTATGAGAATGAGATGAGTTTTGGATGAAAAGATGATGAGAAAATCCTACGGGCGGGGCTCTCGTCATGAGGACATCTGATTAAGATGAGTGAACTGCTCAGAAAAGGGGTGATAGTGGAGGGAGACTGTGAGGGAAAGCCGAGAGAGAACGATAAATAGGGTAGACGCCTACTCGGCGTCACCACCACCATCGTCCGTACTGGGAAAAAGGGGGCACAGGGAGATGCCCACCGCATCTTTCAATGAAGCGGCATTATGATTGGTTTAGCGAGGTTGGGGTAAGGCGCATTGTATGGCTTCAGCCAGGTCTTGGATTCGATAGGGTTTGCGAAGGAATACCCTGATCCCCATCGCGAGGGCTTTTTCCTCATTCATGGTGTGACTGAATCCGGTACACAAAATAATAGGGATAGAAGGGCGGATTTCCAGCATGTGCTTGGCTAGCACCTCTCCGGTTGAGGCGGGCATGGTTTGATCAGACACGACCACATCAATGTCTTGGGCGTGTGTACGAAATACCTCTAGGGCTTCACGGCTGTCGGTAAAAGGCCAGACGTCATAGCCCAACTCTGACAGCATGGCTTGCCCCGCGGCGACAATGGCTGGTTCGTCGTCGATAAATAGCACGGTTCCCCTTCCGTGCGAGGAAAGGAGAGGGAGTGAGGCCGGTTCTTGAAGGCATTCCGCTGTTCGCGGGAAATATAGGATGAAGGTCGTTCCTTGGCCTGGCTGGCTCTGAACCTCAATGGCTCCTCCATGATCAGTCACAATGCCATGCGTGACGGCCAGTCCCATTCCTGAGCCCTCTCCAACATGTTTTGTGGTGAAAAATGGGTCAAATATTCTGTTTTGGAGTTCGGAGGGAATCCCCTTGCCTGAATCGGTCATGGTCAGCCGGACATAATCTCCCTGCGGGAGTCCTGGGAGATGGTTGGTGATAGTGTCATCCAGGTGGAACTCTTGCAAAGTGACCTTCAGTGTGCCGGCCTTGCCCCGCATTGCAAACTCGGCATTCGTGGCGAGATTCATGATCACCTGATGGATTTGCGTGGCGTTGGCGAGCACTGGGCCAGCCGTGGAGGATAATTCCATGTGTAAGGTAATAGTGGTTGGAAAGGAGGCGCGCAGGAGTTTGAATGCTTCTTCGACAATGGGTTGCAGGAGTATCGGTTGCTTTCCAGTTTCGCGTTGCCGGCTAAAAGTCAGAATTTGCTGGACGAGGTCCTTGGCGCGGTAACTCGCCTTGAGGACTTCTTGTAAATTGGCAATGACGGATTTGCCTTCCTGGGCCTTTTTGGTGGCCATTTCAGTAAAGCCGATCAAGGGGGTCAAAATATTATTGAAATCATGGGCAATGCCCCCGGCCAGCGTGCCAATCGCTTCGAGTTTCTGTGTTTGGCGGAAATATTCTTCACGATGGCGAAGGGCCTCTTCGGCTTTTCGTTGTTCGGTGATTTCCTGGGCATAGACATTCATGTAATCGGCCCCGATTTTTACGGAGAATGTGACCAGAAAGATCCGATTCTGGCAGGTAATTTCCTGTCGCCTGACTCCTTCCAGCCGAAAGGCCTCGTCAATGGCTTCTTGCCATTGTTTTTGTGAGGCTTGATTGATGGGCTGTTCGAGGTCTGTCAATAAGGATTGACCGGGTTGATTCTTGTACAGCACTTTCCCATTGCGGGAGAGCCGAATGACCGGATAGGGATTTTCCTCCGGGAATTTAGCCAGGTTCGCAATGGCTTCTTGTGCCTGAAGGCGCTCAACGAATTGACCAAATTGGTTGCCTACCGCATGCATTTGATGCAAGAGCGCAGTATCGGGCTCCTGAATGTGATAGCTGAAAAATTCCATGACTCCATAGACTGACCCGCCTAGAAAAATTGGAAGAGCAAAGGCTGCATGCAAATGTTCTTTTGCAGCCGCAGAGGCCCTTGGGAAATTCTGGTCACGCACGACATCGGTAATCCATGCGGCCTGTCCAGATTCCCATACGCGGCCTGGCAGTCCGTGATTTTTGCCCAATGTAGTCTGTTGGGTAATCGAGATAAACTCGTCGAACTGACCTGGGGAATCGCACCAAATTTCAAGGCACTGGAGTTCCGTTGTTTCCGGAGAAAGTTCCCAGAGGGCTCCCACTTGCCAACCAAGGGTTTGGCAAACGGTTCTCAGAACGTCCTGGGAAGCTTGGGAAATACTCTTTGATTCAGCCAATGTTTGAACAATGGCATATTGGGCGGATAATCGCCGGTTCATGATCTTCTCTTCCGTCAAATCACGTACGAGGGCAATAAAGACCCGCCGTCCAGAGAGCTGAGCCTCCGTAACGGCTAAAGACAGGGGAAATGTCGTTTTATCACGCCGTTGCGCCATGACCTCTCGACGAATTCCCAAAATGTGGGACTCGCCGGTTTGGAGGTAACGGGCAAGGTGGGCTTGATGGTGTTCGTTATCGGGTGGTGGCATTAAGATGCTGAGATTTTTCCCTATGACTTCTATCGCGGAATACCAAAAGATCCTTTCGGCGGTGGTGTTGAAGGTTTCGATCGTTCCGGATTCATCGGCGGTGATAATACCGTCTGCGGCATGTGCGATAATGGCGCGGGTATGGGCTTCACTGGCCTCTAATTGCTTCACAATGGGATGACTGATCCGAAAAAGTAAGACACCGCTAAGCGTGATGATCCCCAGTCCTACCAGAACGGTGATAATGGCGGCTTGAATGTAGGGCTGGCGAATTTCTTGAAGATCGATTTTTGAGACGAGGCCGAGATCCAGGGTTTGGACTGGTTCATAGGCTGCTAGAACGGTTACTCCTCGATAATCAAGCCCTACGATGGTCCCCGATTTTCCTGATAACGCCAGGCGCATGGGCTCGGCCAGGTGGCCGGTAAAAGGAATAGGTTGAGGATGATCAAGATCCAGGTGTCGGTGGGGAAGGATCCAGACGATTTGATCGCCTTCACGACGGCCTAGCGTGATTTCACCTGTTTGGCCAAATCCCGTGTTGTATTTATGGGCCTCAACGATTTGACTGAGTGTGGCGCCTTGAGCTCCCTCCGGGTGGTCTTGGGCGCTGAATTGCGAGTCAAATCTGGCCACCGCTTCCATGAGGCGGGCCTGAGTCTGAGTAATCTCTGTTAGTCTCGCACGTTCTTCATCAAAGGCCGTGCGATAGAGGAGGGTGATCGCCACCACAGCCATGGTGGAGCAAGCTAGAGTGAGAATGACCAGGAGAAGGAAGATGCGCTGTCTGACTGATCGATACATCATTGCTCTTTGATGAAGACTTGGGAACGCCGAACAGCCATCACGAACCCAATATGAGATTAGTGTAGTCTTCTTCCACAAAAAATTCTAGCTGCCTCGGAAAGTCGGAAAAAGAGAAGGAAGGGAGTCGGTGTGCAACGGCAATGTGAATGCCGTGTATTGAGTGGGGATGAATAATTGGAAGAGGAGAGACTCTTCCTACTCCTCCTAAGAGATGGACCGTTCGTTAAACCGAAATTTTATAGCCGATATCCCGAACGGTCTGGATGAGTTTCTGTGGAAAGGCTTTGTCTACTTTGTTCCGAAGATACCGGATATAGACATCTACGACATTGGTGAGCGTATCGTGGTGGTATCCCCAGACTTGTTCCAGAATCATGGTACGACTGAGTGGGCGATTGGGATGGGCCATGAGAAATTCCAATAAGGCAAATTCTTTTGCCGTGAGGGTAATGGGTGAGTCATCCCGTGTGACTTCACGGGTTTCTTTATTGAGGCACAGGGTTCCCACCCGAAGACGGAGGGATGGCTCTTGATACAGACCCCGTCTCAGGAGAGCGTGCATTCTTGCCAGTAATTCTTCGAAGGCGAACGGTTTGGTGAGATAATCATCTGCGCCATGACGAAAGCCTTCGACCTTATCTTGAAGACGGTCGCGAGCGGTCAGCATGAGGATGGGGGTTTGGATATGATTGTTTCGCAAGGACTGGCACACTTCCGTTCCGTTCATGCCAGGAAGGAGCAGGTCCAGAATGATCAGGTTGTAGGGATTCCTCCCATATTCCAAGCCTTGTTTGCCATCTGAGGCCACGTCCACACGATAGCCTTCAGCTTCCAAGCCCCGTTTGACGAAATTGGTGATTCGGTGGTCGTCATCGACAACAAGCACATTCATACGAAAGCCTCCTCTCTTTTTCAATGCACGAACAATCCGTGAATGATAAAAGTTAGACGATCGATGCGGAGCAACGTAAACTCGAGAGTCCGAGGGCGATGAAATACGTTGAAAGAAAAGAGCAATAAGGCTGGTCTTATGGGAAAGCCCTTGAGGTGGAAACGGAGAAGACAGGATTCCGGGAGAATCAGAAAAGGAGTAACGCTTACTCTGAAATTTTATAGCCGATATCCCGGACGGTTTGGATGAGTTTGCGGGAAAACCCTTTATCGATCTTATTCCGGAGATACCGGATATACACATCCACGACATTCGTGAGGGTATCATGGTGATGACCCCATACCTGCTCCAAGATCATCGTGCGGCTGAGTGGACGGTTAGGGTGAGACATCAATAATTCCAATAAGGCAAATTCCTTTGCGGTGAGGGACATCATTTGTCCGTTTCGGGTGACTTCCCGAGTGTCTTTGTTTAACCGAAGGTCATCCACTTGTAGTATCGTGGAGGGTTCTTGGTAGGTGCCCCGCCTCATGAGGGCGTGAATTCTCGCGAGCAGTTCTTCAAAGGCAAACGGTTTGGTCAAATAATCATCCGCGCCGATACGAAGCCCCTCTACTTTATCCTGAAGGGTATCTCGCGCGGTCAACATCAGGATCGGGGTTTGAATGCCTTCCTGCCGTAAGGTGTGACAAATCTCTTTTCCAGTTAAGGTGGGTAAGAGATAGTCCAGAATGATCAGTCCGTACGATCCCCTCCCTTGAGCCAACCCTTGAGGACCGGTCGTCGCGACATCGAGGGAAAATCCTTCGGCCTCCAAGCCTCGTTTGATGAATTGGATGATGCGTTCATCATCCTCGATGAGTAGCAACCGCATGTTCAACCTCATGAGGTAAGGGGTGAAGAGGGAAACGAAGGGTAACGGTAGTGCCTTTCCCGGGTTGGCTCGCCAGCTGGATTTGGCCTTCGTGAGCTTCGGTAATCCATTTGGCAATGGCTAATCCCAAGCCAGCTCCGGGTTGGGTGGGGCCCTGTGCCCGGTGACCTCGATAAAACCGTTCAAAAATATGGGGAAGATCATGCTCGGCAATCCCTTGACCCTGGTCCTGGATGGTAATGGTCGCATAGGCGACATCCACATGGATGGCTATCCGAATCTGACTCTGTGAGTCGGAATACTTGATGGCATTATCCAGGAGAATTAACAAGAGTTGCTTCAATCGTTGGACATCTCCCTGAATTCGTATCGGGGTGCTGGTTTCTTCCAAACTAATCAAAATGTGTTTCTTGCGAGCGAGGATAAGCGCTTCGGGTAATACATCTTGCAAGAGCTTACCCAGAGCCAATTCGTGTTTCGTGATTTGAATCGTGCCGGTTTCTGACCGGGCGAGAAAGAGGAGATCGCTGACTAATTTATTCACTTCATCGGTCAATTGCACAATACGTTGCAAGGTCGTTTTGTAATCTTCTGTTGGTTTATCTTTGCCGCGAAGTGTGACCTCAGCTTCTCCTCGAATGACGGTGAGAGGGGTGCGAAGTTCATGGCTAATATCGGCAAAAAATTGTGATCGCAATTGGTCCAATTCTTTTAACCGTGCATTGGCTTTTTCCAATTCGGCTTGTGCGTGCTTGCGTTCAGTGATATCGCTGAACGACCCCGAAATACGAAGCGGCTGGCCGGCTTCGTCCCAAATCGCCTGTCCGCGACCGGAAAACCATCGGCAATTGCCAGATTTATCAAGCATGCGGTATTCACTATCGTATGGTATCCGGTCGAATAAATGGTTTTTGAGGTCTTGGATGGCTTTCTCCCGATCATCAGGATGGAGGCGTGTGGCCCAGCTACCCAGGACGTTGGGAAACTCATGATCGGAGAACCCCAGCAACGCCTTAAATCGAGGGGAAAAATACACTGGAGTCGTCGGAAGAAATAAATCTCCCGTGACCGCTCGGGCATCCCAGAGGCCGTCCCGGCTCCCCTGGACCGCCAGGTCAAATCGTTCAATGCTTTCTCTCAAGGCCCGATCGATGTAGAGACGGCGTTGTTCGTTTCGAAAGGCTTCAATAAGATTTCCACAGGTAGACAGAACCGGTTGCAGATCATCAATGAGGGTTTGGGGGTATCCCTCCGGGCGATTACCAAGTGCGAGAAGTCCGACCACGCTTTCGCCTGAATGGAAGGGGAGGCAGATGATCGTATCTATCCGTATTGGCCAGATGTCATTGGGCTGTTCCCTGGGGTTGGGGGTGTTGTTATCAAAGATAGTGGGACGGCCAAGTGAGGCAGACTGGTGGAAGCGTTCAAGCATTTGCGTGATTTCCTTGAGGGAGTATTGCATGCCTGGGTTTTGCTTCTCCAAAAGGTTTCCCTGATGCCGATGCAGAAAGACATGATCGGTATGGTAGGGCGAACGGGCACGCTCATGATCGATTTCTCCGATGTATCCGAGCGGACTTTGGGTGAGGGCCATTAGTTGATCCAACAGTTTTTGAAACGTCGTCACTGGATCTTGTTCCGCGATGAATTGAGATTGGGCCGTATCAATTGTTTTCAGGAGACCATGAGAGAAACGCAATTGATCTTCAGCTTCTTTTCGTATGGTAATGTCTTGAGCGAGGCAGGCAATGCCACGAATGGTGCCGTCAGATTTCTGCATGGTGGATGCCGAGAGCAAGATGGGAATGAGTGTGCCATGCTTGGTCAGAAACGAACATTCCTTATGGCCGTACCGGCCATGGACGAGCACGTGATCGATGCCTTCTGGTGTGAAGGGATTATGCATGGGCGGGAAGATCTTGGCGATAGGTTGCCCGATGAGTTCAGCGGAGGTGTATCTCAGAAGATGTTCGGCCGCGTGGTTCAGGGTTTGAATTACGCCTGTCCTGTCTATCACAATGAGGCAGTCCATCATCGATTTCAGGATGCTGTCCAGGTAGTCTTTGGACACCGTAGTTTGATAGAGCCGGTCGGTCATTTGATTGAAACCGGCTGCCAATTGTCCTAATTCGTCATGCGAGAGGACAGGAACCGAAATGTCCAAGCGTCCCGCTGCCACTTGTTGGGTGGCCTGTGTCAGCGGGGTGACGACTTTTAAGGAGTGACGAAGCATAACCAGGACCAATCCGGCTCCCCCCAGCATGGTCAACCCGCTGATTCCCAGCGTTCGCCATAACAGCAGGGAGAGCCTGGTCTCAAGAGAATGCCGATCAAGGATGACTCGGATCCAGCCTTGGGTTTCCGGAGGACCTTCGAGTTTCGGTGGAAATGGAATAGGGACTGGTTGCCAGAATTCCGTGACACCCATGCCGGTTTTTAACTGAAATTCACGGTGGGCCAAAAGGGGTGGGGCTGTAAGCGTCAGCTCTGATGGGGCTAACTCGATAATTGAGGATTCCACCCACAAGTCGGATTGTCCCGTATACGCCAGAATTGCCAACACGCCTTCTGCTTCGCCGAGGGTTTGTAGGAGCGTGGTAAATCGTTCAACATCTTGATTGAGATAGTAATTCATGGATTCCGACGCAATGGCTTTTCCTAATTCCCTGCCCCGGATATGGAATTCCTCGAACATGGCTTCCCGTGTGGCGTGGTACGTGAACACGGTAAGTCCGCCAATCGCGCCGATTAAAATCAGTCCCACGATAATCAATAATTTATGCCATAACCGAAAATGCATGGCGATTACGGTCCCTTTTCTTCGAGAAGAAAAACTACTTTGACCTTGTCATTGACCGACGATATCTTCACATAGCCAATCGCTCCTTCAATGGCTCCGATAAATCGGATGACGGCTTCGTCGGATCGTTGGATCAGGCTTTGGACGGCTACCGGTGTGCCTGGTCTAAAAAACTGTTGATCGGATCTGGCATTCAGGATCCTTTCATAAAAGGTCTCACGAAGTGGGGACCCGATCTCCCGATTGACTAACTTAATCCGGCTGCCGTGAGTCCAATGGAGTTCTTCCCCGCGGTAGATGGCCGCGACCGAGGCTTGGGTAAGGGAAGTGACCGGATTCTTGATATTGACAATGACGGCCAAAGCTTCTGCCCACGCTGAGTTTGGGAAACCCACGAGGCATGCGAGGAAGAGTCCGAAAAGAGAATGGAAAAGCTTGCGGGTCATGTATGCAGTCGCAAGGGTTAAAAAAGCCAGGCGATAGAGGCGATAAACCCGTTCCAACTTTTCCGCTCGATACCGCCCTCATTGAATTGATATTCGGTTTTGATCACGTAATTTTCAATGGGTCGATAATTGAGTCCAATGGTGAAGCGATCCTCGGTCAAATTCCCTGTGCCGGCTCTGGTGGAGATGCGGGCATGGTCGTAGCGGCCCACGAGGGTGAAGGTGGGATGGGTATAGGGGGCACCTAAAAATGTGTGATTCAACAGGCTCGGCCAAAAATGATAATTCACCTGGATGTAATGCCCAAAGAGTCTAGAGGGAGTACTGGATCCGTTGATCTCAAAATTAGCCAATTCGCCTTTGAGTTCGAAGTCTTCCCAAAACGGAATTCCACGAGGCTTGAATTCCAGGTCGACATCAACGCCGGTAATCGTTTTGCCGTTATTGGGACTTGATGCTCCGCGATAGCCGCTGAGGCCGATTTCGTATTGGTCGGCGAATTTAACGGTGGCGCGTCCCACGACGGCTTTTTGCCCATTGTTATCGCGCCCTAATGGCGATTTGGCATCTTGGAGGCCTCCGGTCGTAGGGGAAAATTGATCGGTGAGGCCATTAATAACCGCGACTTCATAGGTGCTGATTAGGCTGGGGGTCCACGGGATGAGCCCGAAAATGCTGGCTCCTAAGTCTCCCCATGTCGTGGGAACGATCTGCCGGGCGACTAGAGGACGATCGGTCAGGTCTCGCCTTGGATCAAAGTGATCAAGATTCCATTTTCCAAAAGGGACAAGGACCACGCCTCCTCGCAAATTGATCCATTTGGCCAGCAAGAGATCCACGTAAGCCTGTTCCGCATGGGCTTCTCCCGCTGGAATGCCGAGGTCAATCTCGTTGTAAAAGCGGATGCGATCGTGAATTTGTCCGGCAATAAGGACTTCCAATTTTCCCTCAAAGGAAGTTTTCGCGCCACCAAATGATTCGAATTCGACGGACCCGTATCCTCCAAGAATCACGCGTTGGGACAGATCGTCCAAGATAGAATTTTGTTGGGTTTCCAGAACTTCTACTCGGTCTTTCAAGGCTTGGATTTCCTCCGCTTGCAAGGATTCCGTTGGGGAGACCTGTGGCCCAATCATCTGCATTTGAGATCTGTCAGCTGTCAATCCCCTTGTCGGGGACAGTAGGGTGCACAGGATCACGAGTACACTGATGAGGAATCGAAGGCCGACGTGAGTGATCAGGGTAAGCGGAAATGCTGTTGAGACCGGGAAGGGGTACCGAAAAATCTCAAGAGCGAAATGCATAGCGGACCTCTAGCGAAAAGACGTGACAAGCCAATGAGGAAAATAATGCGTTGAATGTGTCTGATAGGTCAGGAGCCGTTGGCCTTGCTGAAGGGCAAATTCCCACCGCATCATCGGTGGACCCGATTGATTGGCCGGGCTCTCATAGTCGGGTTGTTCGCGTTCCTGAATCACCAGGTGCAGTTCATGGTCAGACAGGAAACAGAACCCTGTCGTATAGGACGTGCTGTCTGGATTCTGCCGGATTCTGAAGGCGACCACTTCTTCGGGAAGTGCCTGGGCAAAAGCTTGGGAAAGTTCTGAGGCCAGTAGCGTTAATTGGGAGTGGGAAAAAAGGGGTTGAGGGGGGCCCATATGAAAGGTAAATAATGTGCTTTGTCGATATCGAACGCGTTGCAAGATGTTCCGAAGTATGCTTGGTTCAAGGTCTGTAGGATGGGAGAGGTTGGTCTGGACCGGATATCCACTAGGCCATTCCTGAAGATGAACCCATTCGGTTTCCGTTTGATAGATCGGGAGGTGCACCGATGCCCCACAGGCATAGAGAAAAGTCAGCGTGAGTCCCACACCGAGGAGAAGGGTCGTAGAATATTTCATGGTATGAAATGAGGGGGGCAGTTTTTCATCATAACGAGCTTCGGAACCTCTGGCAAGATAAGATTCAGTCTCTGAAGTGAGCTTTCTGGATTTTTCCAGTTATGTCGGTTTGATTGGTTCTCCGTACTCCGATCTTGCTGGGTGTCTACAACAAGGTGATGCCTGATGGGGGATCAGGACTTAGTTCACCAGGTAATTTCTGGTCTGCATGCATGCGGCGTAAGCCCGATTGTATCCGTCATAACTAAGAAGGTAATGGTGAGCTCCGGCTATACCAGCCCCCCCGACTCCTCCCACGGCAGCGCCGACGGCAGCCCCCGTTCCGGGAGCGCCTGCTGCAGCCCCAATGATGGCTCCTGCCGCAGCTCCTCCTAATGCTCCGACAGCGGTATTCATCCCAACGTCTGCCGCCACTTCTCTAGAGGGACCCAGTCCGGCCTCTTCTTCCGCCCAGGCCCGGCAATCGGCTTTGTCCCTGGCAATTTGAACCGCATCCTGATGGTCTTTTGGATAGACCACCACATTGGGGTGTAGCCGAGTGATGCACCCGGACAGTCCCAGTGAGCACAATAGAATAATTGGTAGCATAACTGTATGACCTATTTTCATGGTGAAGGACTCCTGTGTTTGGGTATGCATATTAATTTTGGACGATGACATCGGCATCCCAGTTCACTCGAACAGGGCACCACTGCCAGATGCCAAGGGTGACGATTCTCGATAGTCCAGCCGGAATGCAAGCTGTCCGATTCAAAGTCACTTCCCGGTTGACCATTCGTGCCGGTTCCCCGCATTGTTGTAATGTGGATTCTCCTTGAATCTCATGCAAGTCAGCCTGGGGGACGAAGAACGCGACGACCGGAATGGGAAGAACGGCAATGGATGAATCATCTACCCATTTTTCTCCCGAACAATGCACGCGCGATTCTGTGGCTGAAAGGGTCTTGTCTTTGACAAGAGTCGTGGTGCATCCCATCAAGGGATTCATAAGGGCCAGGGTTATCAGTGTGACGGAAAGGTTGTTGAAGTGAATAGGCATGCGTTCCTCCTGTTGTTGAAAGTGTATTGGGGTGGTTTGCGGAAAACCTGGTTTTATCGAAACCATGGGAATGTCCTTGCTTGGTCGGCCAAGTGAAGGACAGTGATTGATACCGAAGATCGTAAGATTCCAACATGTGCATACCCTACCGAAACAAAATGAGAATTCCATGAGAGCCACATGAAAATTACCTAAAAAAGTATGAGCGACTTAGGTCTGTTGAAACGTGTGGGGATGATGGCTCGCCCGAGAATAGACTCATGAATAGGTCATTTGGTAACCGACGCATTGCTTCAACCGTTATCGATTGGCTCGTCGGTCTTCCCGCCGATGCTCTCTGCGATCCTCGCGGCGATCGTTTTCCCGAATCAGCTGGCGATCGTTGTCTTGCCCCCGGTGACGGATCTCATTTTGGTGATGTCGATGGGGCTGATGAGATTTCCCTGTGTGCATTGATCCCTGGCCAGAATTCATCGATCCTCGGCCTGAATTGAGTGAACCGGGACCGGAATTTCCATCATGGGCAAGGCTGGTGGTGCACAGTGCCAAGAGCAGGATTGTGTTGAGGGGTAGGAATTTGATGATCATCATGCCTCCTTTTGAGGGGGAATATGTCTTTGAGTAATCAAATAAGAAAAAGGGAAGAACCTCAATGCGCCTTTGCCCAGATTCATGGATGCATTCATGCACCCTGCGGCCGGGCTGACCCTTTTTTGCTTGAGTGGCTGTTATTCGTTAGACGAGGACATGTGCCGGGAGTAAACGTATTTTTGAATGGCACGTCTGATAAGGCCGTGAGGAATCTTTGAGGGAGAGGAGGGCTTTCCGAGGAGTCTTCTGCTAACATCCTGTTTCGTATATGATTTTTAGAATTGATTCCCAATGATTGTTGAGAGGATGCGTTTACCTTTTATGTCCGGTCGACGTCTAATTTCCCAAGAGAGGTGCTTTTTCGAGGGTCTTACCCGTGAGGCGTTAGCGAGGAGCCGGAATGGGTGAGATTCTAGATGGTCAAGATGAGTCGCAGCTGATTCTTCAATGTCAGCAACAGGATCATGAGGCGTTTGGGCGTCTTATTGATCGGTATGCAGGGGCGGTATTGAATGTGATTGCACGGATGATTAGCAATCAGGCTGATGCACAGGATGTGGCTCAGGAGACCTTCGTGGCTGCTTACAAGGGGCTCCAGAGTTTTCGGGCTGATAGCCGGTTTTCCACCTGGCTTCATCGAATTGCGGTGAATAAAGCGAAAGATTATTTACGAGCCCAGGGCCGGCGGCAGGAACGTGAAGGCAGTATTCCTGCGGGCGAGGACGGGGAGGATCCCATCCTGGAGGTGCCGGATGAGCGAACTCCGGAACAGGGTGCCTCGGAAAAGCAAACCGCACGTCATTTGGAACTCGCTATCCAACGGTTGTCGCCCTTGTATCGCGAGGCCTTTGTATTGAAGCATGTCGAAGGGATGGAGTATGAAGAAATGGCGCAGATTCTTGGAGTCGGGAAAGATGTGCTAAAAATGCGGGTCTATAAGGCCAGAATCAAACTCTCAAAAGAGCTTGATTGGCTGAAGGAGGACGTATGACGGGCTCACCCCATTCAGATATCGATGAGGAGTGGGATGACGATGACATGGATGAGCAAGACTGGTTAGTCCAACGGTTTGTGGATCAGGATTTATCGCCCCAGGAGCGCCTTGAATTTCTCAAGGCGATGGATCGGGATCCTGTATTACGGAAACACGTTCTGGCCACGGAAGAGATGCTGGTGCGTTCATTTCAATTACCTCGAATTCCCGTGCCGCGGGATTTCAAGGCCAATATTCTGAAGCAGCTGGATCCGCCGGCTAAAAAGTGGTGGCAGCCGATTTGGTCTGTCCTGTTTGCTCCGCGAGTCATGCCATGGAACCCGGCCATGGCGATGCTGGCAGCCGGTATTCTGTTGGGCATCTTCTGGCTTCTGAAAGTTCCCGTTATCCCCCCGGGTGACGAAAGGAGGGCTACTTCATCAGAGGTGAAGATGGTATCTCTGGATTCCGCCGTCTCAGGGCCAGTGATGGTCCGCTTGGTATTACTGGAGCCTCAGGCGCAATCGGTCGCGGTGGCAGGTGATTTTAATGGGTGGAAACCTCAAGAAACTCCTTTGCACCGGACTGAGGACGGTGCTTGGACCGTGACACTGCAGGTCAAACCTGGACGCTATCATTATATGTTTGTCGTGGATGGTCAGGAATGGGTTACAGACCCATTTGCAAGAGAGTATAGCTCAGATGGATTTGGAGCCAAAAATGCGGTTCTGGATGTTTCTCACGCTCTATAATCAGGCAGCTACTTGCCTGCTTCGCAAGGGTTGGGTACCCTCTTTGAGACACTATGTTTTCACAAGAGTCCCTTCCCATTCTGTCCGTATCGGCGATGCGAGCGGTGGCTTTTTGCCTCCTGGGTGCCTGTGCCTCTCCGCAGGCCTTGCCGGTTCCTCCTCATCCGGTCGATGGCGGAGTAGAGTTTTCTTTGGTTCTTTCGGATGCGCAATCGGTCGCGGTGGCGGGAAACTTCAATGAGTGGTCACATGCGGCACATCCATTGGAGCGAGGGGATGGCGGGCGGTGGTCATGTGTGGTGCCATTGCCGGAGGGCGAACATATTTTTATGTTTGTGATCGATGGAGATCAATGGATGAGTCCTCCCTTAGCCGATGATTTTGTTGAGGATGGATTCGGTCAACGAAATGGTGTCGTTGTGGTCAAAGGTAAGTGAAAATCAGTGGGTGACGGGAACAAGGTGGCGAGCGACGTGTCTGTGTGGATCAAGATAAGGTGGGCCATTGGGGTTATTGCCTTGATGATGGGCACCGGCCCTGTAGCGTCTCAGGCTGCCTCGTTAGCCGGTCAGGATGTCCAGGATGTTACGGTCTTAGGTCGATCCAGAGGGCATTCGGAAGAAACCATTTCCCGCTTATTGGATCAAGCTAAACAGGCTGCTGATCAAGGTCTTCCAGAACGCCCTATCGTGAATAAGATAAAGGAAGGATTAGCCAAAGGAGTTCCGCCCGAACGTATTCAACCGGTGGTTCGAGAAATGGTTGGCCGCCTTCGTGAGGCCCGTGACGTATTACGGGAAGTTGGCCAGGGTGGCTCAGGAGAAAGAGGGGGTGAGGATGGTCGAGCCGCGGAGGTCATGGCCGAAGCCTTAGGGCGGGGAGTCACGGTGGATGAGATCCGATCCTTGGGACGTTCTAGCGGGAAGGGGAGCCGCAATGGGGAAGCATTGGCCTTTGGAGCGAAAGGTCTGGCGTTGACCAAAGAGGCTGGTCTTTCAGGTGCAGAAGGAGTGCCGGTTATTGGAGAAGCTCTGCGACAAGGCTTTCGATCTGATGAATTGCTGGATCTGGGACGGGAAATCAAAAAGCATGGCCATGAGTTTCGATCGGACCGTCAGCGGTTCCAAGACATTAAAAAGGCGGTGGAACGTGGAGAGCGGCCGGATAAAATTTTTGAACGTGATCGCACGTCTGGCTCTGGACATGGAGGATCCGGGGGGAAGAATTCCCGTGCAGAAAACCGGGATTCGTTCAAAGGCTCCGATCGGGAACGAAGCGGGAACGATGAACGTTCCGACAAGGGAGGGGATCGTGATCGAGTGGATAGGGGACGTGACTCGCGAAATGAGTCAGATTTTTCTCGTGACCGGGGAGACCGTGGGGGGAGTTCTGGTGGTCATGGCCGTGGGGGACGTGATGATTAAGGATCAAAACCGGAATCGAAGGCTCCCGGAGAACCCATAGTCTGCGGCACTTTCGGAGAGTCCGGCAAAGCCGCCAATAGTCATCCGAATGGCGTTCGTAATACGATAATTCAAGTCGGCATAGACGTCACGGGGATTGGGAATGCCTGCGATCACTGCTCGATACTCTTCATAAAAAATGCTGGCTCGTAAATTGTCTGTTAAGTAATAGCCCAGTCCTACATCGTAATTCCATTGATTCCGAAAGTTACGTCCCTTGGGATCTCCTAAGAACGTATAGCCTCCGTCCAGGTATACCATCAGATCCCTTGTAAGGGATTTCGCCAATTCTCCGCCGAACCCTCCGTCGAATTCTCCTGTCCCTAATCCTTTGTCTTCGTCTGCTGTTGGGAACTTGACCCTGCCCGTTAGGTTGACGGACGGGATCCAATCCTGTTCATCGAGAAGATAATAACGGCCTGCTAAGGTAACGTCACCGAGACCGCTTTCGGTTTTCTTTTTCGTCGTGGTCGTGGTGTCATCATCTTCGGATTGTCCGCTGCTTCCCGATCCGCTATTACTACTCCCTGAACCACTGTTGCTCCCGCCACCTCCACTCCGATCACCGCCGACAAATGTGACGGAGCCATCGGTTGTAATGCTGACAAAGGGTACGGTTACCGAAAGTTCCCCAAAGCTAAACAGTCGTTTGACGGCCAGTGGAAGATAAAAAACCGAAGTGGTGACTTTGGTTCCGTAATCCCCACGTGAGTAGGAGGGATTGGAGGATATTTGCCAGGTTGGAGGAGAAGATTCTCCCCAGGAGGTTATCGGTACCAACACCAGAACACTGAAAATGAGGGCAAAAGCCTGAGAGGGAAACCGGATCAAGGTTCATGCTCCTTCCATGATCATGAGAAAGGGGAACAGGCTATGTATCATAAAGGTTTTCGTTAGGACAACCCGGAATGATAGGAGTCAGAGTTGAGGGAGGGACATGATGCCCCGGAACCCGATCAGAAAAAACAGACTGAAAAGGGATGAATGGGAAGAAAAGTGTTGGAGGGCTTTACGTTTGTTATGGCTTTTCCACTAAGAACCAGCCCTTGGTATTGAGGCATTGGGCCAGCGCTTCATCGGTAAACCCTCGACTGAGGGGATTGAAGGAAGTTTCTGAATAGTGGACATCTGCGACCAGGATTTCTCTGCAGGCCTGTAAATCACGCTCAAAATCTCCCTCTGCCACCCCAGGTTTTGCCCAATATAAATCGGGTGCGCAAGATGATAGTAACAGCAGAAAAAGAGGAAGTTTCCTGTGTAGTGACTGTAATCGATGGTCAGTTATTAAGAGCCTAGAAGTGGAACCAGAGGACTCATTCTGTAAGATACTCGAGGCTTCACGAGTGGTTTTGAATACTCCTAAAAATGAGAAATAATTGAGGAGAGGTCGTGAGAATTTGGGAAAGGTCATGGATAACCTCAGTGGAGGCCGGGGGGAATAGGTTGGCGGGTACGCCTGATCTGGAGCGATAAAGCCTGCGAGGTGGCTGCCCATCCGCACTGAATGCAAGACCAAAAGGCTCCTGTGGGAAAGAGAGAGTGAGTGGAGCAGTGTGGACAGAATTGTTGTGCCATTGAAACCTCCATTGTGAGGGTGAAATTTACGGAATAATGGCGGCAGGGCCTTCGGAGGAGTGCAAGTGAAGGCCCTGCAGAAGGACGAGGAGGAGGGCTCGTCCGGGGTTAGCTTGAAATATGGAAATGATAACCATAATCATTTTCAAAGTATCAGATGGCCTGTGCAGTGTCAAGTCTTGATCCGAGAGAAGGGTTGCCCTGGAAGTTGTGGTCGATGAGCGAGGCAAAAATCATTCTACCAGTGTTAGTCTGCATGTACCGTGTCACCTGAACTTCCACGATTTTGCCGATGGCGGAGTTTCCGTGATCAACAATGACCAATGTGCCATCGTCTAGGTGGGCCGCACCCTGTCCAGGTCCTTGTCCTTCCTTTTGAATAAAGACGCGAATGGTTTGTCCTGGAAGAATTAATGGGCGAAGCTCAAACGTCAGTTCATTGATATTCAGGGTGGTCAGGCCTTGAAGTCCTGCAACCTGAGCGAGGTTCCAATCATTGGTGATAATAGAACCTTTTAGTGTCTCGGCCAGTCTTAGGAGTTGTTCATCCACCGGAATATTGGCTTGAATCGCCACGTCGGGAATGACGATGCTGATATGCGGCACGGTGCGTAATTGGGAAAGGATGTCTAACCCTCGTTTTCCCCTGATTCGTTTGTCAGGATGCGGGGAATCTGCGAGTAATTGAAGTTCCTGAAGAATGCATTTAGGGACGAATAAGCGTCCCTGCAGGAACCCCGTTTTACATAACGGGAGGATGCGCCCATCAATGATGGCGCTGGAATCCACTAATTTGGGAGCGTCTAATTCTCGTGTTGCCTCGGTTGATGCATGATGTGGTTCTAATGTTCTAGGAGTTGCGAAGTTTGAAATGATGTACTCTCCGACCTGCCATGCCAGGAAGGGGAAGAAGAGGCAGCCTAATAAGAGCAGGCCTTGTTCGAAAAGAGGAAAAGGAGAGAGAAAATATTGGGTGAGAATAATCCACCCGGAAAGAGTGAGTATGGAGATGACCACCGTGACGGATATTATGGCCAAAAATGGTTGATGGAATCGGGAAATATAGGGAATTGTAAACGCACAGAGCATCCCAATGAGTATCCCCAGGAGTCCCCATTCCATTTCTGCATGCCAAAGGAAAAGATCCGTCTGAGATCCCATGAGCCCACCGAGGATCAAGCCCGTGACTGGCCCAAGAATATATCGATAGCGGTTGGTGAGACTTTTGGGTTCCGTACGAATGGAGTCGGAAAAGGTGTCCTGCATGCTGATCTCCCTTATGGTGTTGTGATCGGTTCCTTCTTAGACTTTCATTACGCGCAGCGTTCTGACGTATTGACTACCCCAGGCCGTTCCAAAGAGCTCATGCGATTATTGTGATGCGAGTTATAAGTAGGCTCACAATGATCACGGCCTTGAGGCTTGAGACCGGCGAGTGTTGCCAGAGGGTTTGAATGGGAATGCAGATCAGAATTTCTTTTTGAAACGTTCAATACGGTTGAAATTGCGTGGGATGTGAGATCATGAAAAATCCGAAGGCACATGACCCCATTACGGTCAAATAAATAGGACTCGCATCGTTGGTGGGGTAAATCATGGCTAATCCGAAGGGCGCGACCGAGCCGTTTCAATGGATCAAGAACAATGGGGAGAGGAATTTTATGCAGGGATGTTGTCCAGTTTTCGGTTGATGGAAATGTTTGATGCAGAACAAGTGCACATGGCCCTTGGGATAGGGAAAGTGCTGTCGATTGGGATTCAAAAATCCAGGCATGTTGTTCAGTTACATGAGAAATACACGACAAGATCAAGCTTGTCCCCTGAAAATGTGATAGGGGAAGGTAGTGCAATTCCCCATTGAGAAAGCAGGGAAGTCGGAAAGCAGGGAGCTTGGTATTTGTGTTCATGAGTGATTCTCCGTTTTGATGTTATTATGATTTTGAAAACTACTTTCATTATCATAAAAGATAATGAAAGTAGTGTCAATGCCCCCTAGGAAGCCGAGACATGCATCAGAGAAAACGACCTGATTCCCGTGCTTGCTGTATAAAAGATGTGATGTGAGAGGGGGGAAGGATTCAGGATAAAGGTTCTCGGACAAGGAAATGCCTGAAAAAACAGAATGATGAAGAACATGAGGAAGAAGGCAACCGCCAGGTTTCGAGTGGATTAGGGAATCGGTTGAAAGCGGATGTAAATGATGAATTCAGGTAAGGGAACGCCCTCATTTTCAGGAGGGCGTTCCCTTGTGTGGTAAGCGGCCGGATAAAACTTACTCATAATCTTCATTCAGTGACTGGAGAAATGCCACTAAAGGGGTGATATCACGTTGGTGAAGTGCAATCTGTTTCAATTCCTTGTCTCCATTGCGTAGAACATGATGCCGCGCCAAGTCTGAATTTTTCATATACCCTCGGATAACGTCTTCAAGAGTATCAGCCATGCCGGTATGGCTATAAGGAGCCGAATGACCTAAATCCCTGAGCCCTGGAGTTTTGAATCGACCAAGGGCGTGGGGTAACAGGCGGTCGGGACGGCAGAAGTGAAAGATGTTCCAATATCCTCTTCGTCCTTTGAGGGAATCTTCGCAGAGGATTTGCCAGATAGGAAGTTGAGCTGAAGGGAAATCTGGATTCCAGAAAATGTTCCAGACTCCTAGATCCGTTAGTCCTGAATTTTCAGAAGTCGGAATCGAACGGAATGGCTCCTGAGCACGGGGATGTTGGACGGTGGCGGGAAGATACATCTCTGGATCTCGGTTGCGTTCTCCCAACCCAGGAATCGTCAAGTTAGCAAAAGATCCTGGCCCGTGGATGTGATCATATTCGGCTTGGGCAATCCCGGTATTGTGAAAACGGAAGTCGGTGAAAGTAGGAGGAGCGTGGCAGGCGACGCAATTGCCGGACCGTCCACGCACCAGATCACTGGGGCGAAGTCGATGTGGATTCTGACTGAAAAATATTTTTAAGCCTTTCAGCTCTTCCGGGCCAAAAGAAAATGGCTGATCATGAAATTGAAACTTTCCATCTTCAATCTGTGGGTTTTGGTCGACAAACTTCAGCTTGGAATTTTGATGGGGTCGACTATGTTGGGGTGGGCTTCGATGCAGAAAAGTCAACTGGCCGTAGGATTCAAGGGCGTGAATGTGCCGGAGTAACCGCTGGCTGTATGCCAGCGGGGATTCTCCTTTTTGGGGTTGGCGTGGGAGATCGTTGATAGTGAGAAAAACATCATATGGTGATGAATCGAAGGTTCCATTCTCGTCCTGGGAAAACGCCAAATCTTCGGTATAGGCTGCGATGAGCTTGGCCACCGCGGTGAAAATATCCCTATCGCTGGCCTGGCTGATGTTGATTCGGAAAGACTCTGGGAGCAGAAATTCCCCGGGAATGGAAGGATCGGTCCCGGTCAATAAGGTCGTGTAGGAAAACCCTCCGAACTCCATGGCTAAATCCCCTTGTCCATCATCCTCCCGGATGACTTTGGCGATGTGAGCCACGGCTTGGGCAAATTCACCCGGAAGCCATCCATAATTTCTTCCGGTGAGGGTGCCCTTGACCAAATCCACCATGGTGTGGAATTCCGCATCGAAATGCAGAAAGAAGTGTTTCCGGGGCAGGGAAGCATTCACCAGTGGAGGGGAATTGCGGACGGTTGTTGTGTGTCTGTCCTCACGGGCCGGAACAGGGCTGCGACGGGCAAAATCCGTGTAGGTCCGCATCCCGTAGCCGGGAAGCGGCTCTTCGACGCCGAGTTCATCCACAAAATGGCAGCTCCGGCAATTCATGGATTGGCCAACAAAGGGACTGTCCGCAAATTGGTCGGGTGGCAGGTTCCAGTTCATGACCTTATCGACTGCCGGATCTCCTGCGGGCAACGGATCGTTAACATCTTTTCCCCCATCCAAAAAGACCTTGAAAAATTGAGCGAATCGGGTTTCCAGAAATAGCCGTTCCCCGTTTGTGATTTCCGGTGGGTCAACTTCTTCAGCCTCTTGCGCAAAGACCTGAGAGAGTCCTATCCCGCCCGAGAGGATCATGAAGAGTGAAAGAAGAAGGAATGGAATGAAACGTGTGGGATACTTTGAATACATACTCATTGGCGCAACCTCCAGAATGTAATAAAACCAAATGAAAAAAGATGGCTCTTTGGCCTGGTCGGAAAAGACACTCTTCTGTATCTTTCCGGTTTTCTCTCTTACTAACTTCCCTCTCGCCTCTTGCTAGGAGGGAGGTGGAGGGGTTCAGGAGGAGACCCTCCACCCTTGAGGGCGGACAAATGAGGAATGTCCACCCCCAAACCAACAGATTGAAATCGCAAAGGCTCAAATAAAAAGCCCACGGCTGCTATGCAACCGTGGGCTCTGGGTTCAAACCTCTGGCCTAGAAAAATGAAAAAGCAGGTTAGTCGTCTGATTCCGACATCATAAATGCGGCTTTCTGCCACCACATTTCATACATGGGAATAATGAACATGATTAAAAATCCAATGACCATCAGCAGATCTCCGGTCAACATGGTAATGGTAAAGATTGGGGACACATAGGCAATCAGCCAGGGTGAAATCAGATCCAGGGTGATCCCCCAAAAGGCCAGCCAAGTCGTAACTACTTTCAGTGTAGGGCTTGCCATGGTGAGATAGAGTACATGAACCAAAATCATAAAGATGACCGGCATAGTAAACAGATGAAAGTGCGTGGTCTCTGCCAGTTGGCCAAAGGGCATTGGTTCTCCGAAGGTCGCATCGGAACCCCGGTAATGCTCGGCCAGCCCTTTGGGAGTCAGCTCGGTCATGCTATGAGCCCAAAAGAAGGTAAAAAGGAATCCTACGAGCATCAGCAGGAGAAACCAGGTATAGACTAAACGGATATGGCGGTCGGTATCGCGGAGACGAAAGCGGGCATTAAAGTTTCGCATTCCATTGCTGCAGGAGGTTAGAACCCCAGCAGGGACTCCAAAAAGCTTTTGTCTGCTCGGCTGGCGGTATTGATCGCGGTGTTGTTGGTGTTGGATTTTAGGTAGAGTTCATCGGCCAGCACCAGGGCGCGTTTGACTCCGGCGCTCATGGATCGCACGGACATCGTGGCCCCGGAAATGTTGATGACATCCCGGTTAATGCGAATAGGATCGTAGACGGTTTTCCCATGATATTGGTAATTGAACCGTTTTTTCCGAACTTCGCTTCCGCGTGACTCTCGGTACACCAAAATTTCAACATTGGTCACTTCCCCGTTAGGGTCAACGCCAACCATATAAGTCATAGGCTTATGTTTGCCAATCGTATTTTGGATGAAGGCCCAGCCATCAATGGTGCCCTTGGTTTCTCCGATAAAACACTCAAACGTTGTTTCGGGAAAGTGCCATCCGATGCGTTCTTCAATAATCCGTTTTTGCTCCTCCGTGATGGTGAGGATCTCTGAGCGGATGGAGTCTGACTTGGGAAACATCAATTTGGCGGCGTCTTCCGGAGTCAAGTAGACATCCTCTTGCCCCATTTCCTGTGGGGTGAGAAATCGATTCAATTCCTCATCCCAAATTTGCTGGTCTTGGGCCATGGCCCCAGAGGATAGAATGATCATGGGAATCGCACAGACAATAAGTGTGTTCAGGATTCGACGAAACATCCTTCTGCCTCAAGTTTCTTTGTTAAGTTATTAAGAATATGATCGACTTCCCGTTGAGATGGTGCTACGGGATACCAATCATAAATCCTCGATCCGCCACGGAACCCCCAATGTTGACGCCGTTCGGCAATTTGCAGTCGTACGGTATTAGATTCCAGAGGTTTCATCGTTAAGGTCAGTTGGGATCGCTCCTTATCTCCCATGCCCTCGCGTTGTAGGAGCCCATACCCGCGACCTTGCACATATTCCACTCGCCAACCGGTTTCAATAAGCCCATTGGCTTTGTCTTTCACCGTGACCGGATAGGCTTTCAGGGATTCAAGCGAAGAATTCCAGACGGAATCCATCGGGCAAGCCATATATCGTTCAGCCATCAGGTCAGAGCCGGAGAGGGACCCGCAGCCGAGAAGCAAGGCTGTGATGCCTAATAGGGAAGTATTGCGAATCAGGGAGCCTAAGGAAAAAGCCGGCATGAATAAACTACTCGGTCGGAAAAATAATAAAACGAGAATGACTTTCAATTTATTTGAATTTGATTCTCATTATGAAAAATAATAAGGCGATTGTATCACTGGGATTCCAAGCAGGTCAATAAGAAGGTTTGCGCATAAAATTCCTAATAATTTCAAGGTAATCATTGGGTGATTTGCTTTATGGAGAAAGGGAGAGGGATGCATGAAATACCATCCCTCTCCCTCGGTGCACAAAAACTTTAGAAGTATGTTGCCCAGGAAGCGACGAAGGCGCTGTCGTGAATGCGTTGGTTTCCGCTACGTCCGATTGGAGTGTATTGGAAATCAGTTTTGAAAACGGTGTCCTCCGTCGGCCGGAAGTTGAGGCCAAGTGTCAATCGATCCCATTCTCCTAATTTTCCGGCTTCGGTATTGGAATTCAGGTCTTGTCCCAGGTTCATTTGCTCCCACCTTGCGACGGCGGTAAATGTGGAGACTTCCTGTTTAAAGAATGTGGGAGCGAGGTTGCTTAGCCATTCGGGGAGGAAGTGATAATTAAGTTGAACATAGTATCCATGCATCCGGCGCGGCTGGCCATTCGGTGTTCCGTCTGCGCCCAAATGGTTATCACGGATATAAGCCCATGCACTTTCCCCGATGAATTCAAAGGGGCCACGCTGGAAAGTCCAGTCCAAAGCCCAAATGGCTAAGGGCCGCTTGCTTTTGGGGTCGTAGGAGCCAAAAAATCCGGATCCACCTATTTCTACGCCAAGGAGAGGGCTGAAGGCCAAACGCCCCACAACCGCTTTGCCGTCATTGTTGTCAAAGCCGGTGTTGTCTGTGCGGGCGCTACGTATACCATTGGAAGTCGTGATGTTGGAATTGTTGTTAGGATTCCCATTGCCACCAAAGGCATTGGTGAAGCCACTAATGAAATAGACTTCGTAGTCCAGCTTTGAGAGGGTGCTGGGGTAGAACGTGCCGTAGGTTCCGATGCCAGGTTGATGTAAGGTTGAGGGAATTATACGTTGAGCCACCAAGGGGCGCTCAGTCAAATCTCGGAGGGGAGCGTCGTGCAGGAGGTTGAATTTTCCCAGTGGGAGAAGCAGGATGCCTGCTCGAAGATTAATCGGTTCCTGAATCAGATAGTCGATGCTAGCAAATTCCACTTTGATGTCGTTAGTTCCATGCTCGAATTCGATCTCAGCCGCAAATTTGACACGGTCGCTAATATCACCATAAATAAAGGGCACCAAGCGATGTTGGTCGAAGTAGCTGTGCCCTTGGTTAGCACGGTTGAAATATTCAATGTCCATGTAGCCACCCACGATGGCTTTAGGACTGGAAACGAACGGCCGAGCATAGATCAATTGTCCGGATCCCTGCATGGTTGATCCGTATTTTTTCTGAGGTGAGATTTCCTGCAGACTTTTCCCTCCCCGGACGTTAAGGGGTTGAGGTGGGGCGGCCGTCCCGGAATTGACTCCCGGAATCGCTCCTTGTTTCAGGATTTCTTCGACCCGCCGATCCACCATGCGTTCGATATCCTCAGGGGTGACTGATTGAATGGCGGTCGGGGTATCTGACAGACGATCCTCTCTGGCCGCTGCGGATTCGATGAATCCCGGCTGCTCGGTGAATAGGGTGGTGGCCATAAAGGCTCCAATGACGTACTGCTTCATAGATGAAAACCTCCTTGATGATAAATCGTTGGGACGCGAAGGTCCTCAGGGATATGAAGGGACTCGTGGGTCCTCAAATAAGGTTACGGTTTGGCATGCATATCAATCAGGCACGAGCCGATCGGCTTATGGTGGAGTGGGAGAACTGACGTTTCGTGGGAGGAATCATCCTCAAGGGATGTAAAAGGGATGAGCGTGATCCGTTTGCATCGTTTACATTTGAGTTCGACGCCATCCTTGCGCAAGATAGCCATGAGTTGACCACAGTGACAGCGTGCCTCTGCCGACATGTCAGGAGTTGGCTTGGGGGATGTTGTGTGGCGATTCATATTGAACTTGAAACTGATTCTTGGTAATTTTGAAATTGAGAACCATTTTTAATAACGAAATGATGCCGGGTTTGTCAAGAACCTTTTCATGTGTAGTTATTGGGTGAGTCCAGAATAATAAGGAATAGCTGAATAGGCCATGCGTGTCATCACAATCCACCGACTACGGGTCTGGGCGTTAATAGGCTGGTGCCTGTGCATAATGACTGGATGCGTCCATCAACTCCAAGCCATACCAGCTCCTGAATCATTGAAAGGCTCCGTGGTTTTTGGGCAAATTCATGTTTGGCAAGCAGAACCTTCTGGACGAATTTTTCTTCCCGAACTGGCCTCGTTTGAGTTTATTCGACAGGAGGGAGGGGCACGTTATCGGGTGGAGGTTGAGGCAGACACCTCATGGTTTGCGATTCCACTAGAGCCAGGGGAGTATCAGGTGACCCGTCTGATTATGCGGGAGGGCGAGTTTCGAGCAAGTGCCGAGGTTCCCTTGAGATTTGAGAGTCCGACGCAAGGCCTGGCCTACATTGGGAAGTGGTCGATTCAGGTTGAAGCTCCAAATTTCAGAAGGGAATTAGTGGTTAAGGTGGAAACCGCGCCGACTGAAGCGTTGGTTGAGCTCAGATTGCGGTATCCCCGGATTAATCTCAAACAAGTCGTGACTCGTCTTGCGGAACCCACTATAGTACGAGCCCGGCTGTATGAAATGACTCCGTATCCACGATTTCGTTGGTTTAATCGTCATAATCCGACTTGAAGCGATATGATATTTTTCTCCTGTCATATGCGAAAGGAGATCCCAGGATGCCGACTCTGAGAAACTCTGAACCTCAATGGTTCCTGTTCCTAGTCATACTCTGGTTCTTGTTTGTAGGAACAGGCTGCCAAACCAGCCCTCCGGCGGGAAATGGTTTGCCCCATGTAGTCAAACGGAGCCAATTCTTGATGGGCACTGTTGTCTTTGTCACAGCAGTGGCGAACGATGAGGATACGGCCAAGGACGCGGCGAGCAAAAGCCTGAATGAAATCAGGCGATTGGAGGAATTACTCAGCACCTGGATTCCCACCAGTGAACTCTCTCGTGTGAATGCCGCGGCGGGAGGGCAGGCCATTGCAGTCAGTCCCGAAACTTTTGAGATAATCCGTCAATCTCTGGAGATGATGCGTGTGACGGAAGGCGGATTCAATATTGCGGTTGGTCCTGCGGTGGCTCTGTGGAATGCGAGTGGAGAGGGGCATTTACCCTCTCAAGCGGAGCTTGACGCAGTGCGTCCACGAATAGATGTGACCCAGATTTACCTTGATGAACAGGCTCGTTCCATCAGGCTTGGCCTGTCAGAAATGCAGATTGATGTGGGAGGCATTGGAAAGGGATATGCGGCAGATCTGGCGGCCGGGGTGATGCAACAAGCCGGGGCGACTGCTGGCGTGGTAGCAATTTCCGGGGATATTAAAACCTTTGGCCGAATGCCAGACAATCAACAATTTGTATTTGGCATTCAACACCCGCGCAAAGATCCCGGAATATTATTGGGAAAAATCGAATTGGAAAATGAGTCGGTGTCCACTGCTGGTGATTATCAGCGATATTTTGAGAAGGATGGAGTACGATATCATCATATTCTGGATCCCATAAGCCTTCAGCCAGCTCGAGGTTGTCAAAGTGTGACGGTGGTTGCGAAAACCGGCGTCATGGCCGATGGGTTAGATACCGGTATTTTTGTGATGGGTCCGGAAAAGGGGATGGCCCTGATTGAGTCGTTGCCGGATGTGGAAGGGATTATTGTGGATCAGGCTGGGAGGGTGACTGTGTCGTCCGGTCTGGTCACGAGATTGAAATTGGAGCCGTAACCGGCGAAGGTGTAAAGGATAGTTAAAAAAAGGGGGCTGGATGCCCCCTTTTTTTTGCCGTCATTCGAAGTCCTCAACTGTCTTTTTCCTTGCCGTGATGACTGTATCCGCCCGGGTGCCCTTTCCCCATCATTCCGCCGTCCTTATAGGCATTAATTCGGTCATGAACGGCTTTCATTCGGGATCGTTGTTCATCGGTGAGGACCGACTTCGCGTCCCGTCCGGCTTTGACCGACGCCAGATACATGGAGGCGCGAATTTCATACAGTGATTTTAGCTTGGCTTCTACGGCTCCCAACTCGCCTTTGTCATCCCGGAGCAGCTCGTGTAAATCCAAACTGGCCAATTGCATGTCGGCTTTCATTTTAATTTTAGTTTTTTCAAAGTCGGTCTTGATGGCTTGGAGCTTTACTTCCTGCTCGTCGGTGATGGCCATGCCCTGTTTGAATTTTAAAATGTGGTCAATGAATTTCGAGGCACTTTGATGAGGGCCGTGTCCACCATCCATTTGGCCTGCGCGAGTTCCATGCCCACCCAACATGCCGGCCCCATGTGGAGAAGCGCCATGTCCGTTGAGACCGGATGCATGGTGGGGGGAGCCATGCGGGGATGCATGGGGTGTGGTGCCATGCTGTACGTCGCCATGATCATAGCCCATGGAAAATCCGGTTAATGGGAAGCCAAAAGTGAGCGCGCAAAGGCTCAAGGCGATTCCCATCGTTTTTCGTTGGTGAAGCAGTCGTGTCATGATTGAAAGCCTCCTTTCACACGTAAGCGTCATCGTTGTGTAGGAAAGTGAATGGTACAACCATCGTCCCGTTCTCTCATAAAAGCCATTGGCATCTTATCATTATACACAGGAAATCAAAACTTGCAGCAGGAAATTCTTGCCCATAAAGGCCAGCTGATGAGAGTCCGGATGTGAAGAAAGCGAGGAGACGAATCGATTTGATAGTTATTGGCAGGTATTGCAGAGGCCGTATAATTCCAGCTTGTGTGTCTTGATCGTAAAGCCGTTCCGTTTGGCGACTTCCTCCTGCAGATCTTCAATCTGGCAATTATGAAACTCCACAATTTTTCCGCAACCTGTGCAAATCAGGTGATCGTGATGCCCTTTGTGGGCAACATTGTCGAATTGTGTTTGTGACCCAAAATGGCGCTCCTGGGCCAGTCCCGTCTCGCAGAATAATTTGAGTGTCCGATAAATGGTAGCCAATCCGATATGGGGGTCTTTCTTGGCCAGAATATGGTATAACTGCTCGGCCGTCACATGCTCCATTTTAAGGAACGTGGTCAGAATCAATTCCCTCTGACGTGTGAGCTTGAGGCTGTGTTTGGAAAGGTGCGTTTTAAGAATTTCGAGTTCTTTGATGGCTTTAGCCATGGCAGGCAGTTCCCGTCGGATGAAAAGGTGTATTAAACCCCAATGCCAGAATTTGGTCAAGGTATTTTTTTCATCAAAACATCTGTGCTGTGTCAGTCATCAATGGAGTGTCCATTATGCGAAAACCTCATGAAGTGACGGGCGATCGAGCCCTGTTAATCTATACCTTGCATGCTCTCGATCAATTGGAGGGGGATGGGGGATTAATGAGCGATGTCAAGCTACAACAACTGCTATTCCTGGCTGAATTGCAGATGTTGGGAAAAGGTCTGAAGGGGCTCAACTGGGAATTTGTCCGCTTCCCATACGGGGCTTTCAGCAAAGATGTCGATAATGATCTGTTATTGCTTCGGCGGAAAGAGCGGCTGGCAAACTTTGATTTGTCAGATGAGGCACTTGGGGTGATCCCATTGGTTGAACAGATTCAGGTGGCGAACGAGATCAATCAGCAAATTTTCGAGATCTTGGACAACATGATTAGGACGCATGGCGTGCAGGATACCACGGCTATGACCAAGGCGGTGGAAGCGGTAGAGTTGTGTCCGGCCGATTCCCCCGAACAAAAATTAGCCATTCGAGATATTTCTTTTCATACGATCATGCTGGTGCCGTCCCGTATTGAAGTCAGTGGGAGCTTGACGGTAACCCCTGCCCAAGTCAAACGGCTCAATGCCGCCATGGGGTATTAAGGCAATTGGTATAAGGCGCCGAATTTTTCGCGCAACCCGTCGATAAAAGGCTCTGGTGTGAGTGCCATGCCAGTGACCTGTTTGATCAAATCCGACGCGGAATATTGCCGCCCCCATCGATGGACGCGATCATTCAACCAGTTTTTTAAGGGTAATAAATTTCCTTCGGTCATATGCTGTCCCAGCTGGGGGAGATCAATTTTGGCTTGCTGGAACAGCATGGCGGCGTACAAATTTCCCAATGTGTAAGTGGGGAAATATCCAAAGGCGCCCAGGGACCAGTGCACGTCTTGCAGCACGCCATCCGCATCGCTGGTGGGGATAATGCCGAGATAGTCTTGCATTTTGGCATTCCACACATCCGGCAGATCATCGATCATCACGCGGCCTTCAATGACATCCAGCTCAATTTCAAACCGCAACATGATGTGCAGGTTATAGGTCAATTCATCGGCTTCCACGCGGATCAAGGACGGGCTGACCCGATTGATGGCCAGATAAAATTCCGATTCCGGAACCGAGCCGAGTTGCTCCGGAAAACGTGCTTGAAGTTTGGGATAAAAATACTGCCAGAATTCACGCGATCGGCCTACGGCGTTTTCCCATAAACGGGATTGGCTTTCATGAATGCCCAATGAAATCGACTCGCCCAATGGCGTGCCGTACTGTGATGGGGGCAATCCCTGATCGTAGAGACCGTGTCCTCCCTCATGGATACAGCTGAAGAGACAGGACGGGAGGTCTCGTTCAAACACCCGCGTGGTGACACGCACATCGGTCGGATGAAATGCGGTTGTGAAGGGATGGGCGGAGAGGTCCAACCGTCCCCGTTGAAAGTCATAGCCCATATGGGTCAGCACCAATCGGCCAAATTCCACCTGTTGATCCGTGTTATAGGATTGCGTCATCAGGCTTGTCTGCGGGTGTACCGGAGATTGTCGAATCTGATCCAGGAGCCGGACCAACTCGGTACGCAACGTGTGAAAGAGAGGCTTGAGTTGAGCGACCGTGGCGCCAGGCTCATAGGTGTCCAACAGCGCGTTGTACGGTGAATCGGTAAAGCCCAGATAATCCGCTTCCCGCCGTTTTAACTCCACCAACCGCTCCAGATTGGGAAGAAACAACTGAAAATCATTCGTCTTCCGAGCCTTTACCCAAACTTGTTGGGCCAGCGAACATTCCCGCTCCAGTTCATTCACAAACGTCGAGGGCAGTTTCTTCGCCCGTGAAAAATCCCGCCAGGTTTCACGAAGCAAGGCTTGAGAGGCCGCATCCAAAGAGGCGGCCTGTTCCGGGAGAATGGCACCGCTGGAAGTATCGAGCAGTGCAATCAATAAGGCTTCCGTGTCCGCTGAGACAAATTGATCGTGTGCCAGAGTTTGCAGCGTGGCTAATTGCTCGGCCCGAATCGCACCGCCGCCGGTGGGCATATAAGTTTCCTGATCCCAAGACAGCAGGGCTGCCGCATCGTGCAAATGATGAATAGAACGAAGTTTGGTTTTCAGGAGTTCAAGCGCTGTGGAGTCTGACATGAGCCGGTTCCTTTTTCAAAATGAGAAAATTCCGCGTGTCATCTCGCGCACTGTACGGCAGATATTCAAGGATTGGCAATAAAACGGGACGAGGAAACAACAGGTCATTGAAAACAACTTGCGAGATCAGAGGGTGGGAGAGGAGAATGGCTCTTTTAATTATTGCCTCAGAGAAAGGAGCGAGAATGAAACCATTCGTGATGCCCGAAATCGAGGCCTATGCCGAAGCCCATTCGGCATCGGAATCGGAGGTTCGCCGTCGGTTGCGTGAAGAAACCAACCTGACCATGGAATGCCCGCAAATGGTCGTGGGGCCGTTGGAAGGGGCATTTTTACAAATCATGGCGCTGAGCGTGGGAGCCAGGCGGGTGCTGGAAATCGGTACGTTCACCGGGTATAGCGCCCTCTGCTTTGCAGAGAGTCTGCCTGATGATGGACAAGTCATCACTTGTGATATCGATTCCGATTCGACCGCATTGGCCATGCGCTATTGGCGACAGAGTCCGCATGGGGCCAAAATCCATCTCCGTCTGGCCCCGGCCCTTGAAACGCTTCAAGCCATATCGGGTCCGTTCGACCTCATTTTTATCGATGCGGATAAGGTGAACTATGTGAACTATTATCACCGGGCTCTGGACTTGATTGCTGAACGAGGGGTCATTCTCATTGACAACGTCTTATGGGGCGGAGAGGTGTTAAAAAGTCCGCCGCCGGATTCCAACACAGCTATCATTCAGGAGCTGAACCGGATGGTGCGGGCCGATTCCCGGGTATCGGCGGTCTTAGTGACGATTCGAGATGGGATTTTAGTGATTAAACCGCGTGCATGGGGCCAAGCAGCGATTCAGGCCGCGCAGCAGCAGGTTCAGTAGGAAGTGCGATCCGGGTCTAGTGACTCCGTCGGAGCGTCTTATCACCTGCTGCCGGCTTGGAAAATTCATATTTCAGCGAATTTACCTGTCCCAGGTAATCGCGCACATTATGGGTGCCGCACTGTTGATGAGGGGGTAATCGAAACCTGTGGGCGGTATAGGCCTGGCCGACTCCAAACCCACACAGGTGAATCACGGCAGCCAAATTCTGTTTTTGCTCCAGCGAGGCATTGTGCCGCTGTTTGGACTCGAGAGCTTGCGTAACCCGCCGGTCCAGGAGGGCAGCAGTTAACTCGATGGCATGGCTGGGAAGGACACGCGTGTAGAAGCGGTTGAACCAGCAGGTTCCCCACTCATGCCAAGGGCCGTCTTCCACAACCACATGGTCATGGATGCAGTACTGTGCCGCCTCTCGGAAGGTGCCGTCGGTGATCTGATACATTCCCACTGCGCTTGAGGCTGGTTGGTACCACTCCAAAGGATTCCATCCCCATTCCCATCGCCAGTACGTTCGTGCCACCGGATTTCCTCCTCCCTCCACTTGTGCCAAGGCGGCTAAAAACTCTGGAGTGATGGTGCTGGTGGCATGTTCCCGAAAGAGGGGTTCGTATTCTCTCCAGGTCTGAATAGGGGTCTTATTGAGTGACCGGTCTAAGGGAAAGAGGACCTCTGTAGGTTTATGAAACGTGTGATAAGCCCAATTAATGCCAAGCCAGAAAAGGAAAAAGAGGCTCGGTATGACGACGACACGGACGATTGGCGGAGCTGAACGCAGGGTTTTCAATAGGGCGTGGAATACCCGCCGGCCTTGGTGCACGAGGGTCCAGAGGGGGGAGGCTGTCAAACGACTTTTCCTTTTCTTTCGTCGCAGGGGAGTCTTCGGCGTTCGAGGAGTCGTTTTTACTCTCATATCCCCACTATACCCGAAACATGGGCGAGTTTATTTCACGGGAGGCAGGGCAATGTCGGAAGGGTGTTGGGACGTGTGCTAGATGTTCCAGGCCGGGAGCGGATCAACCAGGCTTTGAAAAGGGAAAACTGGTTATCTCGGAAATGGTCCTTCTTCGCACCGATAGTGATGTAGAACCTGGTTTGGTGTTTTCCGCCGACAATGATTTCCTTTCGTAGAATCAATACATTGAATTTTCCCTCATCCTGGGAAAGATTTCCCGTCTGACCTATGGCGTAGGGAGCAATCTTCCCTAATGAGGATGTTTGATATTTGAAGTCATGGCAGGCCAATGCATGAAAGTGGACTCTAACAAGATATTTTTTCTGGGTCTTTTGGTGGAAACGGTGTTGGGCGATAGACTCAGTTATGACAACTTATGCCCAAAAGACTCACGCGATGAGGTCTGCGAGAAATTTCTTTTCTGTTTGCGAAGTGTGTGCGCCTAACTCTCCACTCAAAAATTCTCCAATGTTCATGCCTCGTATTTACTCATTGAATGAGAATTGCTTGAAAATTTTTCATCAATCTAATTTTCATTGATCTCTTCTTCATTGTTTGTGATTCCGAACAGTGCGGGAGTTGCGTTTTCGCTCAGGTCTGGGGCGACGCATCTTCAATGCATGTGCATAGTCATTTATTCAGACGACGGTATTTCATGGGAAATGAAAGGGGTTTGCTCAGTGTGTCCTTTGAATGAATCGCGAGGGAACCAATTTTGCACAACGACTTTGGAAATTAAATGTCACGGAGGCAATGAGATAACAATTAATTTTTTCACAAGGACTGAAATGAAATCGCCACCTTGGTACATGTCAGAACATTCTCTGGAAATATGCCGACCCACTTACTCGTATATCCATTCTATTGGAGTTGGAGGCATGGTTGTCGATGAAGGGACTGCCAATGGGTCTCGGGCAGATTTTATCGTTAAAGGAGGCATCTATGTTTGAGGAATTCATCTATAACTTTACTCATAACTTGTTTAAACCGTTGTTGCTCTTTTTCTATCTGGGCTTTTTGGTTCCTCTTCTCAAAGTCCCGTTTGAATTTCCCCATGTACTCTATAAGGGGTTAACGATTTATCTTCTTATCGCCATTGGCTGGCACGGGGGAGAAGAGTTAGCTTCGCTTTCCCTAGCCGAATTGGAGCATGCCCTTGGATTCATGGTGATTGGATTTTTTACCAACTTGGTTATTGGTATTGCCGCGTATTTAGTACTCAGGCAGACGAGGTTGCGACAAATTGATGCCGCGACCGTGGCAGGATATTACGGGTCTGACTCTGCGGGGACGTTTGTGACATGTCTTGGCGTGCTTGCGGCAGCGAATATTGCTTTTGCCGCTTATATGCCGGTTTTGCTGGCTGTAATGGAAATACCTGGTTGTCTAGTTGCTCTCTATATCGTCTCGCGCCTTCGTGCCTCTGGTAAGTTGGATGTCCTTGGGAATATGCCCGGGGAGCCAGGGTATGATCCCTACGCCCGTAAACCGGTGGTGTCCGTCTCTGAGGGTGAGGATGATCACGTTGAACACGAGAAGCCGAGGCAGGTTCCTATGGCGGCAGCCCAGTCGCTGGGAGCCGCGGCGGCGGCAGATTATCCGTCATCCCACAGTATCTTTAATAAAAAGGTGCTGCATGAAATATTCCTCAACCCGGGATTGTATTTGCTGTTTGGAGGAATTTTGATCGGATTTATCGGCCGGCTGCAAGGGGTCAAGGTCACAGAGGTGGATGATCGATTTTTTGTCGCTCTGTTCCACGGAATCTTATCCTTATTTTTGTTGGAAATGGGCATGACCGCGAGCAGACGACTCCAAGACCTTACACATGCTGGGCCCTCTTTTATTCTGTTTGGTCTTATTGCCCCCAATATCTTTGCTGCGTTTGGTATTGTCGTGGCCCATGGCTATAGCATGTTCCTTGGGGTTCCATTCGAATTGGGGACATATGCTCTCTTTGCCGTGTTGTGTGGAGCGGCATCATACATCGCGGTCCCCGCAGTGCAACGGCTGGCCATTCCGGAAGCGAGTCCCACGTTGCCCTTGGCCGCATCATTAGGCTTGACGTTTTCCTATAACGTGACAATCGGTATCCCTGTTTACATTATGATCGCGACGGCGATCACCAGAGCCATGCCAGTGGGATAGCGGTAGGCAGCGTGAGGGAAAAGGAACGCAATGCTGATCTGGCCAGATGATTGGTCCTCACAGAAGAAATGGAAACAAGAGGACTCTGTAGATTGGCATTATCTTGTAACCGCGAGAACGTAGAATACTGAGGAGGTGGAGCATGCCGGTAGTTAAGGCCATTCTGGTAACCATTATTACCGAAAGTGTTTTGGTGCCGAGCCTTAAAGAACTTGTTCTGCAGGCGGGGGCGACGGGCTACACGATCGAATCAGTGGCGGAAGGGTTTGGCACGCATGGTTGCCGGGCTGGACAATTTGAAAGTGATCAGACGACCAAGATGCTGTTGGTGGTCTCCCAGGCCATTGCCCACAAGATCTTCGAAGCCATTGAGCAATCCCTAGAGCCCCATTATGCCATTACGACTTTTCGCCATGAGGTTGACGTCATAAGGCCCTAACTGGTTCTTGGCGGGACGCAATGGTCATGGATTGAAGGGGCATGCGGATCTCAGCTAAAGGGATGCGATGATCAGTGAATCTTATTAAACACGCCTAAGGTAGACTTCACCTGGGGAGGAGAAGGCACTAAAACGGTCAGCCCTTTACCTGTGGGAAGTAAGAGGAGAATCATATGATGCATTACGGACGAATATTGGTAGTCGTGGCTATGCTCACTCTGTTTCTTTCATCGAATCCATTGGCGGGAGTGAACCTGCCAGCTTTTCGGGCAGAGGAAGCCTCTCGTCTGATTGGCATGCTTCTGAGTGCGGGGCGTGTGGTCATCGATCGAAATCAAGCGCTGATCAACGATCCCAACAAGGGGGATAAGGGCTTTGGTCCAGAAGAATTTGAACGACAGCTGATTGGAGAGTTTCGTACCCGCACCGGTGTTGATCTCACCAAGCCCGCGCTGGCCCATTTGCCGGGAAAGGTGACCGAACTGCTAGGGGAATTGCGGCAAACAAGCAAGGAGGTTGTCAAAGAGGCGCAACCCGTTATTAACCAGGCAGGAGTCGAGTATAAGAATTTCATTCCGGCCATTTTTGGTACCCGCGTTTCTGAGCGGTTCTCAGCTAAAACGGGTATTCGGTTGAAGCAGACGACGCTTCAGCCTCGAAATCCCAAGAATGCTCCGGATGCCTATGAAGCGGCTGTGTTGCATCGGTTGTTGACGCAACCAAGTCAATTCGTGACGATTAGTGAAATGCCCAAAGGGGAAAACACCCTTCGACTCCTCATCCCTATCTATTACGGTCCTGATTGTTTGCAGTGTCATGGGGAACCCGCCGGTCAGGTGGATATCTCCGGCTTTCCCAAGGAGGGTGCGCATGAAGGAGACTTGGCTGGGGCGATTAGCGTGTCCATGCCCGTGGAACAAAGATGATAGGCTGGTTTCAAGATAGGGAAATCCAGAATGATCTCACGTTGCCTGGGTAGAGGCGACTGAAAGAAATGGATTTTTCTGCTTGCTTATGAAAACTCACTCTTCGCAATACATAAACATTGCCGATTGGAAGGAATGCGAAAAATGATTATGCATGTCGAAAAGATTGTCGCCTCACTTCTGATTTTCGGTATTGCTCTGTTTTCGCATGCTGAGGTCAGTGCCGGAGAACTGTATACCGTACGGGATATCGGGGAAATAATGGCCGGGGGGACGGTAGAAGATGTCAACAATGAAGGGCAAATTGTCGGAACGATACCCATAAGCATGACGAGAAACCACGGTTGGTGGTTTGATGGGAAAAGAGTGATCGATTTTGGCGCGTGTGGCGGTGTGGGATGTCGGATTATGGGTATTAACGCCATGGCTCAACTCGTTGGCAACATCGGACGGGCGGCCTTTATTTTCGTGGATGGAAAATTTATTGATATTTCACTCTTTGCCAACCCGCCCGGTATGGCTCTGGCAGTCAATGATGCGAGTGTGATCGTTGGATGGTATACACTCATTCCGGTGGTGGAGGGCCAAATGAAAGCTCCTTCTGAAAGGCATGCCTTTCTCTATCGTGGGCGGAAACTAACGGATTTAGGTACGCTTGGCGGCAAGGAAAGTGTTGCCACGGCGATCAATAACCATGGGCAAGTCGTTGGGTATTCCAGTACCTACCAGGATGAAACTCATGCCTTCGTATATATGCAAGATCAGATGATAGATTTGGGCACGCTTGGCGGCACGGAAAGTAGAGCCAATGGGATTAATGACCGGGGACAGGTTGTTGGCGTCGCCAGGGTAGCGGGATCCAATCAGGAATATGCGTTTCTCTATTCGGATGGAAACATGACAAACTTGGGCTCTTTAATAGATGGGGAAGCGAGCATGGCATTGGATATCAATCAATCAGGATACATTGTTGGAAAGAGCGGATCTCAAGGGTTTCTCTATCGTGATGGGACCATGCAAGACCTTAGAACCATGTTGACCCAAGGGACAAAGTGGGAGTCCATTAGTCCCTGTTGTATCAATAATAGCAACCAAATTGCCGGGATCGGTATTGCTCGTGACGGGACGCAGCATATTGTTCTCCTCAGCCCGGCACAATAGACGGTTTACTTTAAATCGTCATCTAGGTATTTCAGGTCATTCAGGAAAGGGGTCGTGGTCCTAAGATTCTGACTATTTTGTTTATTGTGTTGAAGTGAAAGGTAAAAACTACTGAGGAATGTAACATTCTAACTAGTATGCATACCTTTCTGTTCATTTGTTGATTTCATTTAACTCGGCATGACGTAATGCCGGATTGAAAGAGGTGCCATATGGTTGCCAACATCCGATTCAAGAATAGCCCTGAAAAAACGCCATTTGAACGAGTGGGATTATTTATCATTGGAGGGCTTCTCGTTTTGTTTGCCCTGGAGTATTTGGAAACTGAAACGATGGCGGAAAGTATGTCGGCCTTTCATTGGCTTTGGCATTAGGGATGAGCTCTGAGCCTAGCCGCTTCCTCTGCCATATATTCCGGAAGTTTGACGTTCTTCAAGGCACAATCGGTAAATCAAGATGAGATGGGTATTGTGCCGTATGCCAGATGTCCCAAGCCGAGGGTGGACCATCGAGGAGTTGGAAATGGTCCTTATCGGCTCCTGCTAGCGACACGCGAATGCGGTGCCCGGATTTGAATTGATAGGACGTGGGGAGCAGGTCGAAAGTTAGGGGAACGACTTCTCCCGGCACCAGGGGTGCCGCATCGGCTTGTCGATATGAGTGATGAGGGGTCGGGAGTGAGCTCATGTGTTCCGGTTCAGGTTTGCCGATTGTTCGGTGCAGTGCCCGCAGTTCCCCTTCCGTGACGTAATGAACCTGGCCGTCTGGTGTGACATCTTCCAAATAGACAAAGATGGTAGTGTCCGGAGTGGTAGACGAGAGATAGATCGTGGCCACAGGATGTCCCGTGACTTCCAAGTTTTGAGACAATGGGTCCGAGGTGTAGGCTAGGAGTTCCTGATCGCGTTCCTTGCGGTCGGGATAGGGGTGTTTAAGCGAAATGCCTACCAGGGTATTCCATCGGGAATGTTCACCGGTTCCCGTTTCAGGGTTGACCTGGTAGTGATCAGGTGAACCGGTTGTGTGTGGTTGACCGGGTGAAAGCCGCGCTCCCTCTTGGAAAAAGAATGGAGTCGGAGTGGATGCCGGCGGCCATTGCTGAGAGTCCTTCCAGCGTTCCTCCCCCATGGTGTAATAGCGAACCCGACCTGCTGGTTTTGGTGCCCGGACGTTGACTTTGGGGGAGGGGTCTTGGAGGTGCTGGTCAAAAAACTTCAGCAGTTCTCCGGCATGATCGAAGGAGGCCGGGCCTAAGGCTTCAGGGCTGATTTGGCGTTTGCCGCCGTGATCCCAGGGGCCCAGGATGAGTTGGTTATTCGGGTTGTGCTGATGACGCAGGTGGCGTTTGATCGCGGCCAATGGGTAGCCGCCGTCGAACCAGCCACTGTAGCTATAGATGGCTGCCCCAGACTGTTCAATGTCCTCCGCATATGACATGGTGCTCAGGACATCAATATGGGGGACTTGATGTGAGGGCGGTAGATCGTCCCGAAATATGATGCCCGAGGCCTCATGATGTGGACTCCAGTTTCTTTCGTGTTCATAGAGGGCTTGGGCCAACTGTGTTTCAGCCTTGTCTTGGTCCACGGGCCGAACTCCACGTACGAACAGGTTGCCCATCCATCCACCAAACGGCAATTGGTTGTGATCCAGCCGATGGTTGATCTGCGTCCAGGTTTTGGTAAACCAATCCAAATGAATGCCGCCGGGAAATGCAATTTCCGAATAGAGGTCATATCCTGAGAACATGGGGGCCACGGCTTTCACGGCCGGATGTTTGTTGGTCAATAGTAGTTCTGCGGTCCCGCCGCTATAGGAAATACCCATGGCTCCCACTTTTCCATTCGACCAGGGTTGGGTAATAATCCAGTCTACGATTTCGGCCCCATCTTTAATTTCCTCCGAGGAGTAGGCCGTGGGGCGGGTTCCAAACGAGGCACCTGAGCCTCTGACATCCACATCCACCCAGGCATAGCCAGCCTTCAGAAATCGGGTGGCGTACAGGCCCATGATGCCTCGCGGCTGGTCGTCTTTTATCAACCCGATCAGCCAGCGATAGTCGATGGCTCGCCAATAGCGGGTTTGGTGGAGGATGGCGGGAATCCGTTGGCCGGGTTGGAGGTTGCCGGGGAGATAAAGGTCAACCGCGATTTTGATCCCGTCCCGCATCGTGAGATATTGGGACGTCCGATGGATGGTGAATGGTTTGCTTGGAGGAGTGACGTGAGTTTCGAAAATGTCTTGCTCCCCCTTGGCGTGAAAAGAGCTTGGTGTACATGCGATTGGCAGGCTCAGCGCAATCCAGGCCAGAAGAAGAATCCACTTAAGAGGAAGAGAACGAATGGGTTGGGTCATGTGTTTAGGATATCAGGAAATCTGGTGAAAGGAACAAGGTGGCTTCAGCATTTGGACATCTGGCCGTGGCTTATGCCTTGGGGCAAACAATAAGGCCTGAATGGCGCTCCGCCCGGTTTTGGTGGCTGACCGTGGCTTGCTGTCTTTTGCCGGATGCCGATGTGATTGGTTTGATGCTGGGCATTCCCTACGAACATGTGTTGGGGCATCGTGGTCTTACCCATTCTCTATTTTTTGCGGTGATCGTGGGTGTTCTCATGCCACGACTGGCTATTCCTGACGTTGCATTGGGGAGTCGAGCCTATGGAGCCTTCGCGGTCTTTTTTGCCTGTGTGACGATGTCACACCCTATCATGGATGCGATGACGGATGGGGGACTGGGTATCGCGTTTTTCGCCCCATTTGATTCCCATCGCTATTTCTTTCCCTGGCGGCCCATCACGGTGTCGCCAATCGGGATCACCCCATTTTTTTCGAAGTGGGGACTTGGCGTGCTATGGACTGAGCTGTTGTGGATAGGAGTTCCGGTCTGTGTCTGGTTAGCGGGCATATGCGTTCAACGACGGGTGAGTAAGTAGGAGGAATGAGGGGAAATGGCGTGACGAGGAAGGGAGTCTGTAGGCTATTGATGGCAGGCAGCGTGAATGATCGCATTCACGCTGCCTGCCAAAGTATCTTAGTAGGTCCAGGTGACGATCAGCGTCCACACATTTTTTGAATAATCATACAAGGGAATGTCGGATTGACTTCGGATTCCCTGATATTGAGCTGTCAGTGCAAAGTTATTAGGAAGAGGTTTAGTTATTTGGACCAAGTGTGTTTGTTGGATATCATCCCTCTTGCTGAGATTGCCTTCTCTATCCGTAAATAGCGCTGTGGTTTGATTGTTTTTATAATCTCTCCAATGTATGTCGTAGTCGTAGCGCAGCGTCATTTTGCCCCACGGGAGTTGAACTTGTCCTCCTGTTAAGAATCGATTGCCACGGTACGAGAACGCCGCCCCGTCAGTACTTTCATTATCGTATTGATAGCCTAATCGTAACAGGAGTTTATCGTTGGCCATGCGGAACGCGTGAACGAAGCCGAGTGTATTGTTAAAGCCATCTCTGAGATCTCCTGCAAAACGGGCATCGTTATTTCCTACTTCCCTGAAAAACGTCTGCACTTGATACCGGTATAACAGGGTCGTCAAATTGCCAACCACGCCAACGTAGGGCAGTTGAAATGTTGGCCCGACAAAAGTGGACGTTAACGTGGGTGTGTGGCGAGAGAGAAACCCATTCATGTCCAGGAAAAGATAGTCATAGGTATATTGGAGACCTAATTGAAACGGGATGTCGGCAAGGACGCCACGATAAAACCCCGATAGGCCAACCTGGTGATCCTGAATGTTGAAATTCCCCAGATAATTTTCCGTATATACCGTTTGAAAAAAAGAATAGGTAGCTGTAGCTTCGAATGGACCATGCCGTAAAAATGAATAATCTGCCCGGAGGGACGCCAAAAACCCCGGTGATTGTGTTTGCCGGTTTCTGAGAGTGGTAATCAGGTTCTGAGCGGCAGGTACTGGATTGTTCGTTTGAAGTGGATCCGGGTTGATGGCCACATTGTCATCATAAAATCCGCCTACATTGATTTGTAACCGGAAGCGTTTTTGATTGCCAAAGATCTGGCCCGAAGAGAGCGCTTCGCGAATGCGGACGGAAGATTGGGTAAGCGGAGAAACCGTTTGGGTTCGTTGAACTTCTTCCAATTCCGTCAGCGCCTCGCTCGGGAGGCCGAGGACACCTAACGCCAACCCACGATAAAACCCATTGAGTTGTTGAGTGTTCGGATCGGTGGTTTCATTTTTTTCAAATGCCTCCACTGATTTCGCGTACTGTTTGTCCCGGTACCGGAGAAAGCCCACATAGTATCCCAGATTTTCTGCGCTTGGATTTTGGGCAAAGGCCGCTTCGAGTAATGGGGCGGCCTTGTCATACTCTCCGTCAGAGAAGTAGGCCACGCCGAGATGATGTTGGACATTCAGGTCAGTGGGTTGCAAATCATGGACGGTTTCCAGTGGCGGAATCGCTTCAGATGGCTTGTTTTGAGCCAGATACACCAGGCCGGTGTAAAACAGGCTGCGTTCATGTTTAGGGTCCAAGGCCAGTGCTTTTTTGAGAAGCTCGAGGGCTTCATCGTATCGTTTGTCATCATAGGCAATAGCGGCGTTAGCGGCTAGTACATTGGCGTCGGCCCGTTGGGCATAGCTCATGGGAGTATGACCGTTCGAGAGTGCAAAAACCAACAAGAGGCAGACAGCAAATCGGTGTAAACGTGTGAAAAAAGGTGTCATCGGCAAAGTCCTTTTTTTCTCGCTAAATAAGCAATAGTGAAGGTGAAAATCTCCGCGTTGGGGGAAAAGGCTGTGAGGCGAAGCGCTAATTTTACTTAGTGGAACATGCAGAATACAATAATTTTGATGATTTAAATAGAACAAAATGCATTTGTCAATTTAATGCTAGGATGTACTACGTAACTTTTGGGGGGAGAATTATCTGAATTTTTGAAAAAGGGAAGGATGATGGTGGTTGGGATCACGAATAATGATGGGGGGAGCACCCTCTTCGATGGGAACGAATCTGTGCGGAATTCGCAGAGTCCTTTTTATCAATCCATTTGTTTTTTGCGGGGGAAAAGGGGTTGCATGATGAATGTTGACTGCATACGACTGTTCTGTGGACTGCTGTTTGGCTGGGTTTTGGTTTTCTGTGTGTCAGGTGGAGAGGTGGCATGGGCAGAAGCCAAGGGCGTCAAGGATCCCCTGATTCAACATTTGGAATTTCTGGGGTACGAATGCGACCAGGTTGAACAGGGAATCCGGGCAAAACATGTTTCTAAAATTCATATTTATATCACCTTCTTCAACGGCGGAATTCGATTTCAAACCGGATTTCCGGGGAAGCCCATGGAGCCAAGCGGGGAGCCGCGATACCGGATAAGTAATCGCCTTGCCAAGCAAATGAAAGCCTTGCAGATATACTGGTCGGAAGACGGTAATTTATTTGCTATGGCCTGGATGCCTGGCACCTATGAAAAATCACGGTTCTCGGTGTTTATCGATGCCTGGGAGAAGGATACCGCTTTGTTAAGGCAGTCGTACGAAGAGCTGAAGCCCTTCCTCAAGGAGGAGACGCAAGGATAGATGAGTGGATTACGGGACTGTGTGTATGCCAGTGCCGCAGGAGATGGGATGCTTAATGAGGGGGATGAAAATGGCCAAGGGCGGCATGGTGGAGTTCATGTCCGCACACTTCGAAGTTCCATTTCGGACAATACAGGGTGTCGGTTGTAAAATCGTAAAATCCCTTGATCACTTTCAATGAGGCCATGCCTCCCGTGAGCAGGGGTTGAAATTCGGCCCCAGGCTGGCCGGTCCGTTCTTTCCATTTCTCATGAAGTGTGTCTTCGTCGAGAAAGACCACTTTTAGGTTGGCCAATTCGTGGGTTTCGATATAGCGAGTGTCTGTAGCGCACGCCGGTAGGCCTAAGAGAGCGGCCAGAGAAAGGGTGCTCCCGCACCACCTCATCAGATTCCCGAATCTGTTCAGTTTTCGAATCAGAATGAAAAAAATGTTCAGCTGTTTCCCTGTATCCGCAGAGGAGAGCCAGTTGGTCGTGGGAGAAAAAGTGGATGCCGGGATTGAGGAGAGAGGCCTTTTCCCCTTTGCCTCTTGAAGACTGGTGGCCTGAATCATTTCGGGATTGCCCTCCGGAGAGAAATTCGTAGCAGTAATGAGGTATAATGTGTACTTATATGACTGTATCGGCAGGTACGTGACAGAACTTAATCATGAATAAGGTGGTCGGGATTTTTTGTGAACAGTGAAGTCGTTCGCTGGCGTATTGAGAATGGAGAGTTGATTAGAGTTGTTGCCATCAGATTAAGAGAGGTCGTCATTCAAAGTTTGGGAGTCCCCATTTTTTATCCTCCTTCTTTTTCGCTTTTACGTTGCTTAGGTATTTATAATTATAAAATAATCGTTGGCGATCTTCGACTCCGGGTTCTAGCGTAGGAGGAGCCCAGAGATATGTGGTGGTCATACTGAGTTCGTTTTCCATTTGTTTTATCGGTTATATATAATGTTCCTTTCATTTCCCATACTTTTATGCACAAGATTAGTTATGATGAGTCCGGTCTTTATGCGGATGTTTTGAGCTTTTCTAAAAGTGAAATTCCGGCACTCAAGGGAGTTGCTGTGATCTTTTCGTTGAGCGATTGAGCAATATCACTCCATATGAATAGCGCGAAAGTGTAATGGACTCTCACTTTTTTCGTTTGTTAGAAAGTCATAGACTTCAAAATTTCAATCACTTCGTCATATCTTTCGGAAAGGAGCGTAGGAAACCAACAATGGCTAATTTCATGCATGTGGGATATCCCAAAAAATTGAAAATTAGGGCGGTTTTCTCTCTTCTCATTCTGAGTATCATCATTTCCGGACAAATCGCCGGCGGCGCATGGGTTTGGGCTCTTGAAAATCAGGCGACAGGGGAGGGTGCTATTTCCAAGGCCACCCCGTTGATTGCCGGATTAAGGGGAGAGGTCACCCTTTTTCAGAATACCAACGAAGGGCAAGTCTTTGTTCCGTTGTATCGTCAGTCAATGGGAGTGGGGGATGTTCTTGCCACGGGAGAGGAATCCGTTGCCGAAATATTGTTCCCGCAGGCCACGGGGCTCGTGACTGTTCAGGAATTCTCCGAAGCTTCCGTGGAGAGGGACTCAACCGGACAATTACTTTTGAATATGAAAGTGGGAGAGGCTGAAATTTCCTCGCCCCTCAAAAATGAAGGCGAGAATCGTCCTTTGGTCATTCATACTCCCAGTTTCGTCGCAAAGACTCATGGCGGGTTGGTGACTTTGGAAGTGAAGCCGACGCTTTCCAAGACGGTTTCAGTCGATCCCGGTCAGGCGTCGTATATTCATCGGGCCAGTTTCCCAAGCCGGGTGGCGGCGGCGACCAATACGGTGTTGTCGGAAAAATTTTGCGTAAAAGAAGGGACTTTAGATATTGCTTTGCATAAAAACGGGGGAGATCAGCAATCTCTTACTGTGGCTGCCGGAAAGTGCGTCGGATTTCTCAACGGTTCACTCAGCACAGAAGCGGAACGAGTGCAGTTGACGGATTGGCGGGCTATTTGCGCAGTGAATCCACATTGTGAAATACCCGAGTCGATTCAAAAAATGATCGTTAAGAAACAGATGGGGCAGGCTCTGGCCTTGGAGCGGGCGTTGGTCGGTTCTGAGAATTCCGATGCCGATATTGATGAACAAGTGATTTTAGCCACAACCGGTCTGACGTTGGCGGCGGCTTCGGAAACTATTTCCTCTCCAGGCAATACCGGAGGAACGCCGTTCAATCCCTGCTTGACCGATCCAAATTCTTGCAGTGGACCGACGTTGCCTGATGTCGGTACGAATCCGGTTGCCGAACCTCCAGTCGTCGTTGGGAGTGGCGGAGGCACTACGAATCCCGGGAACATTCAAAGTGGGAGTTCGTTATTTCCTCAGCAGGGTGTGGCAGGTGGGCAAGGGTTGCTCATGTATACCAATGGCGATTTTCTGGCTGCCAAGGAATTGTTCCTGATCGACAATAATTCCAATCCCAATACTGCTCCTCATAAAGGGAAAGTTCCTCAAACGCCCCTTGTGATCAGCACGTTGACTCCTACTCCTGCCTTTAACAATATGACGCCAACCAACGAATTTATTCCTCCGATTTTCCCGAGCTTCTCGCAAGGGGCCACCACGGATGTCCAATTGGGTGTGGATGGTGGCACTCGTGAGCAGGTCTTACAGCAATTGGCGCAATGGTTGCGCTCGCCATCAATTGATCCGGCTAATCCACTTCAGGGTATCACCATCAATGGAGCCGGGGTTAGCTGTTCCACTGTCTTAGATTGCGCCGAACTGATTTGGGCGTTGGGTCAGAATGGCACGTTTCAATTCCCTGGTTTTGATGCTGGGGTTAATGGCGCCATCCAAGCCCGTAGTGCGGGTAGTCCAATCACGCTGACCCATGGGGCAACTTTGGTGAATACCAATGTCGCCATCAGCAGCCTCGATACTCTTGGACAACCAACGCAAACGAGCCAATACTTTTCAAATTTGGATCCATCATTGGGCAACCGGCTTGATGGAAGTCTTTTAGCAATACTGGGCAATCCTGGATCGCCAGCATTGGTGACGGTTGAAGATCGGTTATTGGGCATTCTGGATAACAGTCATGTAACACCTCAGAATGCCAATCAGTCGACAGCCTTACTAGCAATTTTAGATTCTGAATTAACCGGTCCCACCACTCCGCCGGTTATTGGAAAAGATGCCAATGGGCAAGATATTGTTCGTACCGATGTTCCTTCCTTAATAGAGGTATTTGATAGCACGGTAGAGGTCGAGAATGGTGTGGTAGTGGGATCCACGGCTTCAAGCAGCCAAAATGGTTTACTGGATCAGGCCTTGCTTGAAGCGTCTTCCCCTCTTTTGGCGATGATTCGAGGAACCCTAGAAACTTCGTCTGATTTTGGTCGAGTGGCAGGCCAGAATGCGAAAATAATAGCCAATTTACTGCCGGGCGATTCATTAATTCGTGTCGATGCCAGTTCTTTTACGGTTAATGGAAACCTCTTTAGTGTGACAGGAGGTGGCCAGCTGTTTGTGAATGGTGGAAGTCTTCTGTCCGTCCAAGGAACCAGTACGGTGAATATTAATAACGGGGTTTTTGTCAGTGTTGGTGCCGGATCACTCTTTTCCCTGACCGGAGGAGGCCTGGTAAACTTCGGATCAGGTCAAAATGTGGTGAATATTTCCAATAATCTGTGTGCCGCCGGCGGATGTTTTGCTCCGTTTTCCAATCCTGCTCTTCTTGTAGCCGGGGATCCTTCCGGGTTCTCTGCCACGGCAGGGAGTACGCCGATTATTGATGTGGGAACTTTTTCGGATGGGAGTGTTAATACCCTCAATATTGCTCCAGGTTCCGCTGTTCTTCAAGTACAACCAGGTGGAACTATTCAGATTCAATAGTCTTACAAGCATTTCTGTTGTGCTGGAAAAGGGGAAGGCCCATCTAGGCCTTCCCCTTTTTTTATTCGATTGCACATTTGTAATTCATGAAAGATAGATCCCACTGGAGTGACAATATCCCCTTATGATGAAAATTGGAGGAATGTCGCAGGAGTTAGGTCTGTTTTTTCTGGAAAAAATGGTACTTGTTTGCCCTCTTTCCCGTTTTTCCACTGAAAAAGTACGGACTTTTCCTCACATCAGGAAACGATTCGTTTATCCGCCCGTATTGAGTTTAGGTTAGCAAACTTTTTGATGAATTTGAGAGAGAATCCATGTTGTGTTTAGCCTAGAGGGTGGATATTGGGTCATATTGGCTTATGGAAAAGGGATAATAGAAGAGAGAATCAATCATGCTTGGATTATTTGAACGAGTAGGGCCAAGTGATGGTCAAATCAGTCAGAGTATCACGATTGCTCAATCATGAATGTCCACTACAGAGGGGGCATTTAAGCAAATGGCTCTGTCTTTGGATATTCCAGAAAGAGAAGACATTGTTGGAAAGATTGGTCTTAGGGTTTGGACTCCCCAGCATTCTTTTTGTTGTGTCAGGGAGGAAGCTGCCATCTAAGCTGGTTGCCTACACCAAAGGAATCGTATGTGGCATAACTGGATTAGGAGAGAAGGATGTCTAATGTTTTCGAATGACAAGGAGTTGTTTGGCCGGGAATCCTGAGAGTGCTGCTTCAATGTATGAAAGATCAAAATTGGTGAGCTTCCGGTCATTAGCAAGGGTTCACACTGATGGGAGGCCGTCATGCACTGTGCCGGTATTCACGAATGTGACAGTCGTCATCCATTGCGTAGCCTCATGAATGAGGCGGTGCGCACTTCTTATGCCCAACGTCTGAGATGGCTGGAGTATAGTGGATGAAGTATGTTGGGAATTTGCGGGAAAGATGTCGTCGGAATTCTGCCATTCAAAGGATAGGAGAAGGCACATTAGCAGGCAAGATAATATTCTCTACTCCTCATCGTATGCCAAGGACAGTTAGGATTTGGCAGCAAGTTTTTCCACTTCTTTTTTGGGGTCCAAGTCTAAGGAGGAATCCAATGATTTGGCTCGTTCGAAAAACTTAAGAGCTTTGGCCACTTCTCCCTTTTTCGCTAAGGTTTTCGCCTCTTCTAATAGGCTTGGGTGTAAGGGAAGATTGGTGCAGGTTCGTTCATAGGGTAGGTGATTTCCGACTAATTCCTGCCACTCGGAAAGCGTTAAATTTCTTTGAACGCCCTCGCATACTGTTTCAACTAATTTGGGAGTGGCGGCCCACATGGTAATCACCTTTTGAGCTCCACCCGTGGCAATCTGTGATCCATCAGGTTTAATGGCAACGGCATCCAGGCTGTCTTTCTGATTGGACAGGATAGTGGGTGCTACCGATGGGTGTTGCCAATCCCACACCCGCATGGTCTTATCCGAACTCACTGAAATAAGGGTGTCTCCATCTGGGCTGAATTGTAACTGAGATACTCGACCGGCGTGTCCAATCAGATACTGAGGAGGAGCCAAGGGGTCTCGAAGGTCCCATAGTGCAATCCGTTGGTCTCTTCCCCCCGAAGCCAAGATCGATCCAAAGGGATGAATGGCCAAAGTCGAAATACTTTGAGTATGACCTTGTAAAATCCGTGGAGTGACTTCAGGATGTCGAACATCCCACATTCTCACGGTTAAATCATCTCCTGCAGAAAGCAAGAATCGACCGTCTGGCGTAAAAGCGATGGCATTGACCCAACCGGCATGTGTACCAAGTGTGGTATTTCCTGGGCTTTTAGACGTAAGGTCCCAAAGTCGAATCGTATGATCCTGGCTAGCAGAGGCCAAGGTCTTTCCGTCTGGACTAAATGCCAATGAGGTGACCCCCTTAATATGGGCATTGAGTACTTGGGGGGGGGCGTCAGGAGAGTCCATTGAATAAAGCCGGATTGAAGTATCATGACTTCCTGAGGCGAGAAACTTGCCGTCTGGACTATATGCGATGGTTAAGACTCCCGCACTATGACCCGGGAAATTTTTGGGGGTTTGTTGAGGGTTTTCGGTGTTCCACAATAAGACGTTTCCATCGCTGGTACCTGACACGAGTTTTCCTCCCAGCGGATGAAAAGCAAGGGCGTTGATTCTTCCCTTGACGGGAGAGAAGCTGACCGGCGAAGCATGGAGGCCATCCCTGAGGACGTGATCAATTGTTGCCCATTGAGTGCCCTCCGATCGAACGCCAAATAAATAGGCTTGTCGCGCCCATAACAGGCGGGTGAAGTCCTCCTTGGGGAAACGATCGGGGTTTGTAAGAGCCGATGTAATGGTAGGTAAGGCTCCGGAAATTGCTGAGGCAGATTTTTGATTCTCCGAAGAAGAAGGGATGGTTGATCGCTTCTGGGTGGCCTGAAGGTTTTTAACCTCCTGATTGGCTCGATCCAGTTGTTGGTTGGCCTGTTTTAACTGGGAGGAAAATTGATCGCGTTCAGTCGAAAGCCGTTGGATATCCTTTTGGAGGGATGCGTACTGAGCACCTTCCGATTCCAGTTGGTGAACCCTTGCTTGTGTTTGCCGAAGAGTTTCTTGAGCCTCCTCAAGTTGGGTTTCAAGAGTATTGCGACTTTTTAATAGTTCCGCTAATTGGGTTTCGGTTCGTTGCGACAGTTCTCTGGAGGTGGTTTGAATGTTTTGGATTGCGGTCAAGCGGTTTTCTTCATCCTTCTTGACCTGGGATACCTGGGAGGTGAGAGCCGTCACCTGATTTTTTGAATTTTGAAGTTCGTTTTGGGATTGATTGAGTTGACTGTGCAGGGTTGTTTCCCGAGCGGTCAATTCTTGAATTTGATTGGTAAGTTGTTCGTGTTCCTTACGGTTGAGGTCAAGGGTTTGCCGTTGTTGGGAACTCGTCGTTTCCAATCGTGCAAGACGTTCGCGATATTCACCCAATTCCTGTTTGTGGGTGGCGATCTGATTCTGAAGTTGAGAACGATCTTCTTGAATTCTAGCCAGTTCAGTTTGCGAAAGCCTGAGCTGCTCCTTGAAGGTTTGCTCAGTTTTTTTGAAGTCCTGTCGGCTGCGTTCCAAGTCCGCTTCTTTTTCGTGCAACTGGGTTTCCAACCGGTTCAAGGAATCAGCTTGACGTTTTACTTCCGTCGCTGTGACTTGTTTCTGTTGTCCCAATAGGGACTCAAGTTCCCGATTTCTGTCCAGAGTTTTTCCTAACTCCCTATTTGCCGTTTTTAGGTTGGTCTCCAGTTGGGAGCGATCTGAGATTAATTTGTTGACTTCCGAAGGGGAAAGGGTGGATTGCTTTAATAAGGCGGTTTGCAGCTCCTTGAGTTGATTAGTGGACTGTTCTAATTCATTCCTGGTGGATGAGTATTTACGTTCGAATTGGTCCCGTTCCAGTTTGAGGTTTGCGAGGGCCTGGTTTTCTGTTTTTTCAAAATTTTGAAGTCGACTTTCCATTTCTTGAATGGAAAGTTTCGCTTTTTCCAACGCGTCAGTTTTTTTCTCGAATTTGTCCTGCAATGCTGATAGCTGGGCCGTCATCTGCTGCTCTTCGAGATTGTTGAGGGTCTGGTATTGTTTGAGGGTGGTTTCTAATTCCTGAATTTTGTGATCAGCTTGGGCAATAGCAGTTTCCTTCTCGCCAAGAGCCGCAATCAGTCCAGGAGTGGGAGAAGGCGCTTCTGGAGTCTCTAATTCTGGGCGGCTTGTGGCAGAAGATTCGGGGAGAGGGGGAGTGGGTGTTCGCATGGAGCCAAAGGCAAAACCAAGGCCGAGCAAGAGGAGACTCGCTGCTATGACATAGGGTTTAGGCAAGACAGCCGTCACCGGTTTTTCGGATTTGGGTAAGTGACTTTTTACCCAATCAGCCGGGAACGCGGTTTGATAAACCTGATTTCTCACGGTGAGAGAATCGGCGGTTTCCCGAACGACCCCTGCGAGTCTCAGGGCTTCCATCGTGACCGATTGGAGCCTCAAGGGCTCTCCCTGCCCTTCTAATAACTGTAAATACGGTTGCAGAAGGGAAGTGCCGGTATAAGTTGGTTCAGTCAGAGCACACCGAACGATCTGCAAATTGCGGTCTTGAATGCCTTGAGGACTAATTAAAAAGTTCTGAATGCAGGCCCCGACTTCGGCCTGATTCCAGGCACTCCGTCGCTGTTCTTCGATTACTTGACAGAGCAGTTGGGTTAAATAGGGGTGCCCCTTGGTCCATTGATAGACCCATTCGATGACAGTTTTTCCTGTTTCATCAGGAAGGCTTAAGCTATCGGCAAGCGGGAGGACTTCCTCTAGGGAAAAGTCCGATAAGACGACTTCCTGCGCCCATTCAAACAATGGAGGGGTGTTATTAGGAATCAGTTGTCGGGGAGTTGCCACTCCGCACAGGACAAACGAAATTCGCTGAAAAATCGGATGTGTGCTTCTGGCTTCATAAAGAGAGGACAGCCATGAGAACAGTTCTCCTCGAAAAGGACAGGAGAGCGTTTGTTCAATTTCGTCGAAGAGTAAAACCAATGAGCCGTGAATTTCCGCGAGGACCACCTCTTCAAGAAATGTCGTCAGTCGTTCCGGAAACGGCAGCGAGCTATGTCGATCGAGCCAATCGATCGAATCCTCTGATAGGTCCAGGTGATTTTCGAGGAGGAATAAGATTTTTTGAAACCATTCCTCTTGCCGAGGGGGGAGAGGGAATTGACTGAGATCGATAATGACCGGGTGATATGTTTTCTCTTTTTTTAGGCGTTCGGCCGTACGCGCAATAATGCTTGATTTGCCCATGTGCGGGGACGTGAGAATGAAGGCCGGTTGGCTATTTCGGCAATACGCTAATATTTCTTCGTCCGCCGGGCGGGAGAGATATTGCAGGTTTCTGGCCTTGACTGTACGTCCGCTCGAGTAAGTCGGATTGTTGGGCAGATTCATAGTGCTGGTTCCAAAAGCGATAGTTTAAAGAGCTTCTACAGTGGACACGCTACGGATTATTGAATTCCAATGGTCAATGAATAGATTTGACGCGGAATCACCGACTATCACGCCGGAATGTTTTCATCAACGAATAGTGATGTGAAGGTAGTCTACGGAGAATACTAAAGAAAAAGAAAGGGGACTACCAACCTAAAAACACGGGGAATCACAAAAATAAGAGAATTCCCACCATTGGCTACATTTGTAAAACAACAGAACGTCCGAGGATATGGGAAAGGGAGCACAGGGCTTTTCTTTTTGAATCGGTTCCAAAAGAGAAGAGTATCTTCACTCCCAAAAGCCCTGATGTGCGATTTTCAAGGACGCGGCCAATCTTTTCATACTCCAAATGCTGTAGATCCCTATAGAGATTATATGAATGGTGTCCTACATGATCATGAAATATGGAATATTTCTCATTCCCTCACATTTTTCTCCCGTCTGCAAGGCGAATGTGAGTGCCCGCTCTTTCTTGCGTGCCTACGATTGAATTATGAAAGAGAATTGTTTGGCATATGTGGTGTTATTTGGATAACGAAATACCATATTTTGTTATTAAATGTAAAGAATTAAGCATTAATGCCTATCTATGAAATGGAAGTCAACATTCATGGCAGGCCGTCTTAATGTTCAGATTGGAAGGAGGTGTCTGAGTGAATGGTTACCCGCCAGGTATCGATTGGGGAAAGGCTCTGACATAATATGCCGTTTGATGATCCCCGGTGGTTGCTGAAAATTAATACTGACATTTGTTAGGAAAATCATGGCTTCAGGATCAAAGAAAGTCATCTATGCTGCGTTGGTTGGTAATTCTCTGATTGCCATAACTAAATTTGCCGCTTCATGGGTAACCGGTAGTTCAGCCATGTTGGCTGAGGGAATTCACTCCTTAGTGGATACCGGAAATCAGGGATTGCTGCTGTATGGCCTGCATAAAGCCAATCGGCCTCCCGATGAGCGTTATCCGTTTGGATATGGCAAAGAGATCTATTTTTGGAGCTTTGCGGTGGCGGTGTTGGTCTTTGCCTTTGGGGCAGGGGTGTCTATTTATGAAGGGGTGCTGCATGTGCTGGAACCTCATCCAATGGAAAACCCTATGGTGAACTACATCGTATTGAGTTTGGCGTTGGTATTCGAAGGTGGGGCCTGGTATTTGGCTTTGAAGGAATTTACCAAGGTGAAGGGACAGTGGTCCTATTTTCAGGCCGTTCAGCGAGGCAAGGATCCCACGATTTTCATGGTACTGTTCGAAGATACCGCGGCAGTATTGGGGCTAGGGGTGGCCTTCATCGGCATTTTATTGGGGCAGGTGACGGGTATTCCTTACTTCGATGGCCTCGCGACGATCATTATCGGATGCATTTTAGGAGGTATTGCCGTATGGTTGGCTCATGAAACCAAGGGATTACTCATTGGAGAAAGTGCCAATCAGGAGGTCGTCGTCAGTATTCGTGAGATGGCGAAACAGCTACCTGGAGTAGTGCATGTTAATGAAGTATTGACGATGCACATGGGGCCGGAATTTATTTTAGTGAATTTGAGCGTGGATTTTCGTGATGGAGTCACATCAGAGGAAGTGGAGCGTTGCGTGGCAACCCTGGATAAAGATATCAAGGTCCGGCATCCGCTGGTGAAACGGGTGTTTGTGGAGGCGGAAGCGCGGAGTCGCAAAGAGGGAGGGAAGGGCTAGAATGCCGCCAAGTAAGTGTCTGCAGCGACATGTCTAGTCCTGGTCCGTATTCTGGATCTCCATGACGACCGGGCAATGGTCGGAGAGTTGTCGATAAGCCGAAGGGTAGTCCCCTCGTATGCGTTGGCATCCCGCGAGGGCGCAATAGCCGGTTACCGTCGTGGATTTGAGGGTGATTTCTTTCATGTTGTGGGGTACGAGGATATGATCCAACCAGCCGCCTCGCCCTCGAAAATAATGGGAACATTGCGGACGAGGTTCTAAGTCAGAAAACCCTGGCTTTTCCTTTTCCAGATGCCGACGGAGATTTTTGATTTCATAGTCCCGTGAATTCCAATCTCCAGCACCCATGGTGTTGAAATCTCCGAGGATGACCACATCCTGATCTTGTTTCAGATAGGGCGCAATGGCTTGGTCAATGCGATTCAGCGCTTTATGCCGTTCTTCCACGTCGAAGACCGTGGGGCCGGATTTCAGGTGAATGGCGATCAAGTGAAAGTCTACGCCATTGGTGGTGCGGGACTGGACATGAGCGTATTGGCCAGGGCGTAATCCATACGTGCAAGGGTTGGAGCCATTCCCGGCTTTGCTATTGAATTCCCAGAGGCTCTCAAAATTGGTCAGGGAAACCCGGGAGTCGTTCCAAAGAAGGGCGATATGGTGATCGTCCAGATGGCCACAAGGTTGTCTATACCATTTCCATGTATGGCCGGTTTTGTCAGTGAGGTTGCCTGTTACGGTTTGTAAGGCCTGAGTAGCCTCAGGAGTGGCTAAAATTTCTTGTACAGCCAGCACGTCGATTTGCATCCACTGAATCACGCAGGTTATCCAATCCAGGTCGGTGGCTTCGGCAAAGTCTTCCGGTTGGTCTGGTGGGGCGCCTAAGGGAAACCATCGAATATTCCAAGTGCCGATTCTTAGCTGTTGGGCGGTTTCTGGCGCCATGCGAGCCCCTTTACCTAATGCGGTTTGGCATTGTTCTCGGGAGGTCCAGACCGCTTCTTCTTCTCCAATATGGATGTTCACCGGGCGAGATTGGGGTGAATCCGAAGGCAGATGGGGTGTTGTGTGGGCAGGCCCTGGAGATGGGGATGCCTTGGATGAAGTCTCTACGTATTTGTCATGCACCCAGCCGGTTTCCCCTGAAGACAAGCGCAATGACAACCATTGATTATTTTTTGAAATTTTTTCAATGATGCCGGTTGTTCCGCTGGGGACGTGTTGCAAGAAACTCGGAGCAGGTTCTCGGTGAATGGGGACTCCAACCGGTTTTGCGGCTTTGAGAATTACAGATTGTCCCACTTGAAATTCGTGGGCGTTGGTCAGGGGCAAGGCACCCATCATGAATAGGCTGAAAAGACAAACAATGAAGTAGGTACGCATGTATCCTTCATAACAAAACCGGAGACTAAATACCAAGAGAAGATTTCCGGAAGAGAAAGAGGCCGAAGGGATGAAGAATCTGGGAAGTCCTTGCTAAGATCGATCCTTAGTCGGGGAGTGAAATCATGACTCAATCTTCAATCAATCTGGATATTGCCAGTCGGGCAACTTTGCGTCCTATTATGGATGTTGCCCAGCAATCATTAGGGTTAGATCCCAATCGCATCGAATTATTTGGGAAAAACAAAGCGAAAATTCCATTGTCCATCAGAGAAGCCTTGAAGGAAAAACCGGATGGCAAGTTAATTTTGGTGACAGCCATTTCGCCGACCAAGGCAGGTGAAGGGAAAACTACGACTTCCATCGGACTGGCCGACGGGCTGAATTATATTGGCGCCAAGGCCCTCGTCGCGATTCGTGAGCCGAGTTTGGGGCCATGTTTCGGAATGAAGGGGGGAGCTTGTGGCGGAGGTTATGCGCAAGTGGCCCCCATGGCCGACATCAATTTGCATTTCACCGGCGACTTTCATGCCATCACGGCCGCGCATAATTTACTGGCGGCCATGGTAGACAATCATCTCTATTGGGGCCACAAGCCACTCATTGATCCTCGACGGGTGACCTGGGGACGAGTATTGGATGTGAATGATCGGTCGTTGCGTTCCGTCGTCACGGGAATCGGCGGAAAATCGAACGGGTTCACGCGGGAAGGGCGGTTCGATATCACGGCGGCCTCGGAAGTCATGGCCATTTTGTGTCTAGCCGCTGATCTCAAAGACCTCGAACGCCGTCTTGGGAATATCAAGGTGGGACGAACAGCGGAGAAAGACATGGTGTTTGCGAAAGATATCAAGGCCGAAGGCGCCATGACGGTCCTGCTCAAGGAAGCCTTGAACCCCAACCTGGTGCAGACCTTAGAAAACAATCCGGCCTTGGTCCATGGGGGACCGTTCGGGAATATCGCCCATGGCTGCAATTCCATCGTGGCGACAAAACTGGCTTTGAAACTGGCGGAGTATGTCGTGACAGAGGCGGGGTTTGGCGCCGACTTGGGCGCGGAGAAGTTTTTCAACATAAAGTGCCGAAAAGCAGGCCTCAAACCGGCCTGCGCCGTGGTGGTGGCGACAATCAAGGCGCTCAAACTGCATGGGGGGGGCTTGGAAACCCAGTTGACCAGGGAAGATCTTCCCGCACTCAAGCAAGGCCTGCCAAACTTGCTGCGGCATTTGGCGAATGTGAAAAAGTTTGGCGTGCCGGCGGTGGTGGCGATCAATCAGTTCACGAGCGATACCCCCGCCGAACTGGATCTCGTCAAGCAGGCATGTCAGGAAATGGGTGTGCGGATGGTCGTCTCTACCCATTGGGCAGATGGTGGAAAGGGGGCTGCTGAATTGGCTGAAACGGTCAAGCAGCTGGCCGACAGCGGACAGTCGCAATTCACCCCGCTGTATCCCGACGCGATGCCGTTGGCTGAAAAAATGCGCACCATCGCCTGTGAAGTCTACGGTGCCGATGATGTGGCGATTCCTCAGACGGTCCAAGCCCGCCTGACCGAGCTGGAAAAAAACGGCTACGGCCATTTTCCGGTTTGCATGGCCAAGACGCAGTACAGCTTTTCGACCGACCCTGCTTTAAAAGGCGCTCCTTCCGGGTTTACGGTGCCGGTTCGCGAGGTCCGGTTGGCCATGGGTGCCGAATTTGTGGTGGCCATTACAGGGGATATCATGACAATGCCGGGCCTTCCCCGTGTTCCTGCCGCCGAAGCCATCGGCTTGGACGAGTACGGCCACATCTCCGGCCTGTTTTAGTTTCTCATTTACTTTCTTTCCCGATTCCCACGTTTCGGCAAAAGGACCCGAAAACCATTTCTGCCTCTGCATGGCCCTTCGGGTTCCCTGCGATGCTCGCTCTAGTCGGCGGCTGCGCAACTCGCTATGCTCGAACAGTGCTCGCCGACAACCCGAATAGACCTGCGCGTCTCGGCCATGCAGAAAGGCAGGAAAAAGAATAAGGGCAGACGTGTTGTAACCGATACGCCGAAAACCAAAACAAAGGGGCGGGCAGGCGATAAGCCTGCCCACCCCAACTCTTCCTTCCTTTCCGGGAAGAGAATCTACGATAACATGAATCGGCTAAGCCGTTGTTTGGATCTGTCCCTGCCGTTTCCGGCGGGCGGCATAACCGAGGAGCCCCAACATGCCGGTGCCGAACAACAAGAACGTCGACGGTTCCGGAATCGGTGGCGCCGTCTTACGGGTGGCGGTGAGACGGCGCAGAGTTATGGAGACACTGCCAAATGAAGTACCATCAATATTCACTGACTGGGCAGAATTCCCACTGATAAATCCGACTCCTGGATTAGCCATAAAATTCCATCTCTGACCGGTTAGTCCAGGTGAGAGTCCCCCAACTAAAAAGGTTTCCGTGGTCGTGTTGAAGTTGAAATTAAAAGCCGAAGCTCCCGGCCCTTGGCCGTCTGCCAAGTTCCAAGTGCCCTGGGAGACGCCGTTGAGCAAGATATCGATCATCAAGGTGTCGATTTGTGATCCGTTGATGGCCCCGGTATTGATTAAGGCATCGCTGTAACTAAACATGCCGGTCATGCTATAGCCTCCAGATCCGGTCCAGCCAATGTTAAACCCGATGGCATGGCTAAAGGAGGGGAGAGCGGTCAGGGACGTGACCGCCAAGAACCCAGCGAGATAAAAACGTGTGAACGATTTCATAACCTATCGCCTTTCGTGAAAAATACTAATGAACGTAAGAGAAGGCCGCTCCCTGGTCTTCCCCGGAAAGTAAGGGGCCTGTTTTACCATGGGGGGGACAACCCTATTATTTGCTTGTCAGAGACTCCTGGCCTAAATAAAAATCCTCCCCTTTGTTCGGGGCTTGGGGCCTAAGGGGCCGCAAGATGAGGTGGGGAGATCCTGGCTAGAAACTGGTTGGGATGACGAAGTGAAGAAGGGGCCTGTGAGTTGTTCAATCAGGATATGACTAGTATAATGACCCGATAACAGACTATTGAAAGGTGAGGGTCATGCCGCACGTTGATCAGTATGTGTCAGTTACGCAAGCCAAAACACAACTCTTGGACCTGATTCGCCGGTTAGGGACCCAGCAGGATTCCGTGGGGATTACCAAGGACGGGGTGCCCACCGCCGTGCTGTTGAGTATGGACCACTTTGAAGGCCTCATGGAGACCCTGGAAATTTTGAGTGACCCGAAAACCATTCGCCCCCTCCGGAAATCGCTGAAGCAGGCCCAGTCGGGTCGATGGGAAACGCATGAGGCCGTGTTTCCCCGTGAAGAGGTATGACCTCTTATCGCATTCGGTACACGCCTGAGGCTGCCTCGCGCATCCGCAAGCTGCATCCCGAAGTGAAACAGGAAATCCGAGAGGCCATTCGCACGCTCCAAGCATCTCCCCTCTCCGGTCACGCCTTACAGCAAGAATTGACAGGTTTTCGTTCATTTCGCGTGCGGACCTATCGCATTATTTACGGACTGAATGATGAGGCTCGAACCATCGACGTCATTTTTGTGGGGCAGCGCCGGAATGTTTACGAAGAGTTATTGGCGCTGGTCAAGAAGACTTCCTCCAGGAATTAACCCGTTTCAAAGGTTTCAAGGATAACGGTCGTTCCTTTCATAAATCCCGATTAATAACCTTGCCGGGATGACGGAGTAAGGTCTTATGGTCCAGAATTTTTGTTGATCAAAGGGCTGCCTGCCTCTTGCCTTTCCCGTGTGCTACATTGCCCATTAACCCATCATGAGCACGTTTTCACTGCAATCTGACTACACGCCGAAGGGTGATCAGGGCAAGGCCATCGCGGCGCTGACGCACGGCATTGAACAGGGGCGAACGCACCAGGTGCTGCTCGGCGTCACGGGGTCGGGCAAGACATTCACGATGGCCAATGTGATTGCGAATGTCCAAAAGCCCACGTTGGTTGTCGTGCACAATAAAACATTGGCCGCCCAGCTGTATCAGGAGTTCAAGGCTTTTTTCCCGAACAATGCGGTGGAATATTTCGTGAGTTATTACGACTATTACCAGCCGGAAGCCTATATTCCTACTACGGATACCTATATCGCCAAGGATTCGGCCATCAATGACACGATTGATCAAATGCGGCATGCCGCCACGACAGCCTTGTTGCAACGGAACGATATTGTGATTGTGGCGTCGGTGTCCTGTATCTATGGCTTGGGTTCTCCGGAGGTGTATCACGATATGGTGTTGTTTTTGGAGCCGGGTATGGTCATGAGCCGCGATACAATCTTGGCCAAGCTCGTGGACATTCAATATTCGCGGAATGACGTGGAGTTACAACGAGGGATGTTCCGTGCGCGCGGAGATGTCATCGAAATTTATCCGGCTTCTTCCGAATCGAACACGGTTCGTGTGGAATTGTTTGGGGATGAAGTCGAAGCCCTCTATGAAATTGATCCGCTCACGGGAACCTCCTTGCGCACGCTTCCGAAAATCGCAGTCTATCCCAAGAGCCACTATGTCATCGCCCCCGATCGCTACGAGCAGGCCATCAGCGGGATTGAAGAGGAATTGGAGGCACGCATCGCGTATTTTCGAAAGACCAATCAATTACTGGAGGCGCAGCGCATCGAACAACGAACCAAGTTTGATCTAGAGATGATTCGTACCATGGGATATTGCCATGGTATCGAGAATTACTCGCGGCATTTGAGCGGCCGGCGCCCAGGTGAACCGCCGCCGACGCTCTTGGATTATTTTCCCAAGGACTTTCTGCTGATCGTGGATGAGTCTCATGCGACGGTTCCGCAGTTTGGGGGGATGTATGAGGGGGATCATTCACGCAAAAAAACTTTAGTGGATTACGGGTTTCGGTTACCCTCTGCGATGGATAACCGGCCATTGAAATTTCATGAATTTGAGGCGTGCATGCATCAAGTGGTGTATGTCTCTGCCACGCCCGGGCCCTATGAATTAACACATGCCGGCAGTGCGTTGGTTGAGCAGATTATTCGGCCCACGGGGTTGATTGATCCCGTGATGGAAGTCAAGCCCGCTAAGGGGCAGGTGGAGAATTTACTGGGAGAAATTCGTCGGCGGTTAGCCAAAGGTCAGCGAGTCTTGGTTACCACTTTGACGAAGCGTATGGCAGAAGACCTAACCGAGTATTACCATGAGCAGGGATTGAAAGTGCGCTATCTGCATTCGGATGTCAAAACCCTGGAACGGGCCGAAATTATCCGGGATTTACGCCGAGGCGTATTTGATGTTCTGGTCGGGATTAATTTATTGCGTGAAGGGTTGGATTTGCCGGAGGTGAGTTTGGTAGCCGTGTTGGATGCCGATAAAGAGGGGTTTCTACGCGGGTATCGTGCGTTGGTGCAAACAGCGGGTCGGGCCGCTCGGAACAGCGAAGGCACGGTCATTCTTTATGGGGATAGCGTGACCGATTCCATGCGTCAAGCGTTGGAGGAAACCGGGCGTCGCAGAACCATTCAGCTAGCCTACAATGAAGCCCATGGGATCACTCCGCAAACCATTAAAAAGCGAATCCACGATTTAGACTATCAGTTGGCCGAAGCGGACTATGTTGAATTGTCGCAGGCTGCGGAAGCAGAAGAACGGTATGAAGTGCATGGAGACCTGGAAAAGCGTATTCTTGTCCTGGAGAAAGAGATGAAAGCGGCCGCCAAAGATTTGGAATTCGAGCGGGCCGCCAAACTGCGGGATGCGATTCGCGTACTTCGGCAAAAAGTCCTTCAAGTTGGTCTTTGATGCGGGGAGAAGACCAAATTGCCTTGGGCATGTTTATTACATTCGACCGAACGGCTTCCAGGGGATGTCCCAGCCCTCATAAGTGCTTATAGAGATAGCCTCCTAGAAACATGCCTAACGTGGTGAGGAGGTTAATTTTAAGCAAAAAGCCCGCGGTGAATTTGAACAATACCAAATTTACGGTGACCGGGGGGTCCAATCCCAAATGGAGGGCTTCGGAAAAAATGGTTTGCACCGTGCCCTGTGGGGATACTAATTGAAGAATCTCGCCGAGGATACTGCCTAGCAGTCCTCCGATAAAAATGAAGAGAAGGAGATAGCCGCCGCTTTTTTTCAGCACAGGTGTTATGTCCTTACCGGCCTTCAGCGTTGGAGGCCCGTCTTGAGCTCGTTAAATCATGGAAAATTGTTTGGTGGATAGGTCGAAAATATGCTTAGGGTAAACTGCTCAATAACTTACTGCAAAATCCTGCTTGAGTCAAGAAATTCATCTGGGAACCAGTGATGCATGGATGGCTTGATGGTGGTAGCCCTGGATTCAGAGCGACATGGAAGAGTGAACAGAGGGGGAGAGGTTACGAAGATGAAGCAGGGGGAGTTGATGACGGTGGTGTGGGCTCAATGGTAAACCGCATGGCCCCCATTTTATTCACGGAGTTCACGATGTATCCCACGTACAAATCAACCCGGTAGCGGCCGGGAAGCCAGGTTCCCGAAGACGGAAAAAACTTGAGGTAGCCACTCTCATCTTCAAGGGCGAGGTCTGCAATATCTTCATCCAGCCATTGGCTGTCATCAAGGCCCGGCACCTGTTCAGGAAACAGTCGTCCGATCACCTGGTAAGGGGCATAATGTTTAAAGACCTTAAAGACTAGATGGACGGCCTTCGTGTGCTGGGGGAACGATTCAGTGGGATGAATGGGCACCAAAATATGCCCTTTGCGAAGAGATTGGTCTTCATCCACGCTCTCGGCAAAATTAAGAGCTTCAAATAAGCCCCCCGGTTTCTGGTCTTTCGGCGGAAGCGTCGGATCATCAGAATAGGAATCATAAGGAGCCGGAATGTCGTCTTCAAAAAAATCCGGCAAGGTGTCGAATTCCGCAAACCCATGTTGGGTTTCATCGGGTTGAAAGACGGGTGGGTGGAGAGAATCGGAGCCCTCCTGAGCTAGACAGTCTGATCCCGTGAAGAGGGGGAGTGTTCCTGTCAGGACCGTCAGAAGGAATGGAAAGAGCCATATGATGGCTGGAGCAGGCATGATTCGATCCTCTCATATTTCTTTGGAAGAGTGCCACCCAGAATGGACCGAAGGAAGAGCGCGAGTCACAAATGGTTGCCATTTATCTTGCGACCCCGAAGAAAGTCTGATTAGAATGCCAGAGGACTGAGCTGGCTTTATCTTTTTTGAGGGGCAAGTTCCGTGGCGGAGACAAGAGTTTTTGGTGCGTCCTTTATCCATATTGTCAATGTGAATGATTCATATAAATCTCTTGAAGGTGTCTGATGATGAGTGTGACCACAGCCAATAATCCTGATGCATTGCCACAACTTGTCGGGGATTTTAAGCCCGTTGATGTGTGGCAGACCCATATCAATGCCATTTTTTATGGGCTACGTGGCCATCGGGTTCGGGATTTTTACCAGACCTTTGCGGCTGCTGACTACCGTCTGGCCTCTGCCTTGGCGGAAGACTATTTTCAGCAATGTTGCAAACGAAAGCAGGCAGGCCAAGCGCAGAACTCAACCAGTCCGTTGGTGGTGATGGAATGGGGCGCGGGTAATGGCAATCTCGCGGCGTGCTTCTTGGATCGTCTGCAATCGTTGGATTCTGAGCATGCGATCTATCCTCGCGTGCGCTACGTGTGCGTGGAACGGGAGCCGGTGCTAATGGGACAGGCTCAAGCCAATTCGGATTTGGCTACGCATCGTGATCGGGTGAGCTTTGAAACGGGCTCCGTCGAGTCCTTGAGCCATTATGCCGATGGCAGTGTGGATCGGATTATTTGCAATGAGCTCTGGAGCGAGTTGCCCACCAAGTTGATTCTGCGCAAGGAGGGTGAAATCCAGGAGGAACAGTTGCGTCCTAATTTGAGCGAACACCGGTTGGTGGACTTCCCGGATTGGCCCCAGTTCGTCGAGGCGTTCGACCAAAAAGATATCGAAACGCTCAAAACCCTTCCCAACTTTTTAGAGGATTTGGTCTGGGAGCGAGAATACCATCCCGTGGATGCCAAGGCCTTCCCTTTCCGTCGCACCGTTTCGGAATTTTTGAAAACCATCGATGAGGAAGTCCTTGTTCCCTTTAATGTGGGGGCTTGTCAGAGTTTGAAGGAAGCCAAAAGATTACTGGCTTCTGATGCCATAGGGTTTAGTAGTTTTGATGCCGGAACGGCGGACCCCCGTGTGCTCAATGACCCGGAAAAGCCCTGTTATACCGTGCAGGGTGGACAGTTGAGCTTTATGGTGAACTTCCAATTGATCCAAGATGTGGCAGCGCATCTGGGTATTCGCAATATGGTCGTGGAGCCACAGCGGGAATTTGTCGGGAGGAGTTTGGGTACGCATGTCCTGAGTCTTATGGATTTGTTGGCCTCCCATCCGTACCCACCCGAAGGGCATCCGTGGGAAATGGATGCGTGGATCGTCAAAACGCTACAGGCACTGAATCGTACCTATAAAAGCCCCTATGCCCGCACCATTGAATTTCCCACCCATCCTCAAGCCCCGGAAGAAGAGCGTAGAGAATTGGATGCGTTGGTGAAATCCCTGGGTACCCATGGATTGCCGGATACCATTGCGTATCTGACGGAGTCCGAATTAATGAAAGCATTGCCGGACTTGGAGCGTTTGGGGTTTGAAGGGGAGGGTATCAAGCGGATGTTGCAGCTTCCTCCTCAGCCGGTAGATTATCTGCATGGATTCTTTAGGCGCTAATCACCATCTAAGAGTTTTCCGATCTCCTTTTTTTGTGGCATCACTGTTTCAAGAGTGATGAACTGAAGAGGGTAACGACCTGCTCACCCTGTCCTTTATCCTTATCTCGATAGGTTTCTCCATCCTGCCTGCCACTGAGCCCAATAAAGAAAATATCGGCTCTCTCTAGATTTTATTTGGCAGGTTCTGTATACTTGCGGCACTTTTTTAGTCGTTTCTCATATTCATCACGAATAAAACGAGGTACAGGGTGTTTGGAACATTTGGATGGATGGAGTTGCTCCTCATCCTTATTATTGTGTTGATTATTTTTGGTGCAGGGAAAATCCCTCAATTGGGGGAAGGGCTTGGAAAAGCCATTAAGGGGTTTAAAAAATCCGTGGCCGAAGCCGATGCCCTTGATGTGACCCCGGAGGAACAAGCCGAACCGTCACATCCGTCAACCCCTGGGCAGATCACGAATCAGGGACAGGTGGCGCAGGCACCACCACCAGCCCAGCAGGCTGGAGAACCGCAACCTGCCCAATCATCGCAGCATAAACAAGGATAGATCTGAAGTAAGGGTATCATGGTCATAACCCTGATCTCCTCCGATGATCGAATCCCTAAGGCATTTCCTACTCACTTCCAGCAATCCGATCATGCTGACCCCAATCACATAAGGATCTCACGAGATGTTTGGCCTTGGGGCAATGGAAATCCTCATTATTCTGGTTATCGCATTCCTTCTCTTTGGTCCAAAGGAATTACCGGAAATTGGAAAACAGGTGGGGAAAGCCATCAAAGGCTTTAAAGATACGACAGAAGATCTTCGGCAGTCCGTAGAACCGGAAATCAATATGATCACCCAGGAATTTAAATCCGTTGAACAGGATTTAGAATCTTCAATGAAAGAAGCCGAGGAGCAAATAAAGGGGGCAACTGAGCAGGCCACCGAGTCAGGTGGGTCAAAAACGGTATAACCGGATTGCGTGCGTGGGCAAGGGTGGCAAAGAGACGTCTGGATTATTTCGTTGACACACAGGCATCATTGACAATTTTTATTTTCTTTCGTCAGACGAAATCCTTCCGGACGGTTCTCAAGTCGTTCATGTAGTGCAGGCGGGCTTCAGTTTTCTTCTTCCACTGTTGGTCTTTTGCAACTATCGTAGCATTCAGGCGATAGGCGTGCGTTTCGTAAACATGAGGATAATGGTGTAAAACACATTATTTTCTCATGATTTACGATAAGAAAAGACAGCTGGCATCTATTTAGCAAATATCCCAGGAACGGAATGGTCCACGCAGGTGGGTCAGCCAGGAACGGGAACACAAGCAGCCCCGAAACTCAAGAACAGTTTCGGTTCATTTTTGTAGGAAGCGGACACGACCTTCTCCGAATCAGGGTGAAGACATTAGGAGAGCCCGGTGCGGGAAATCGAGTCCACACAGTTTTTACTAACAGGAGGAGTGCAATGAGGACTTTTTACCGAACCTTTACGAGGTTGACGGCAGCGGCATTGATTATGGCCATGTCGGCAGCGCCAGGGTTGGCAGCCAAAACCACCCCGGCGACTGACAAAAACACCAACGTGCCAGCGGTGCCACGGGCCATTCCCGATTTGGTGCCCTATCACAACTTTGATCCACCCAAAGGGGTTTTTGATGCCAGCAAGTTGACGATTTCCGGAGACATGCGGGTGCGCCCGGAATTCCGCACCAATGGAGGATTTGGTGTCAATGGAACGATGACGGCTCGCGCCAATGACGACGCATTTTTCACCCAACAGCTGATTCGCTTGGGTTTCAATTACGATATTTCGCCCGATGTCGTGTTTTTTATGCAGGCGCAAGTGTCCCATAACTGGGGAACCATTGATGGTGATGGAGCTGCGAGTGGTTCCGTGAATCCGAATGGAACAGGGTCGGATTTATTTCTCCGGCAGGGTTTCGTGTTAGTTAGGAATTTTCTGGTACCGAATTTGACGTTGAAGGCTGGCCGCCAATTGGTCGTCTGGGGCAACCACCGGATCTTCGGTCATTTCGATTGGAACAACGTGGGTTTTGCATTTGACGGTGTCAGCTTGCGTTACCAAATCACGCCGGATATTCCCGTGGAATTGGCGTGGTTGCGCGTGGCGGAAGGCAACTGTTCCGATAGCGCCGGTGGATGTGTTAATGGAAGAGCCCATCTTGGGGATGGTGATATCCTGTTTGCCCGCTTGCCGATGAAATTCGGTGGCGTGGCCATTGAACCAGCCTGGATTTACGAAGAGGGTGGTGCCGCTGGGACCAGTCCTCCAGGTGGTCAAATGGGCAATCAGTCGCGGCATACCGTCGGTGGCCGGGTTGCCGGAAAATCAGGGATTGTGGATGCCACCTTTGAGGGCTATTGGCAGTTTGGTGAAATGGGTGCAGCAGGTGCCGCAAGCAATACCCGAATCAATGCGTTGGCTGGCCATTTAGATGCCGGTGTGACGTTGCCGGTTCCGATGCAACCACGAATCGGTGCCGAGATCAATTATGCCACTGGTGATTCCAATCCTGGGTCCACCGGAAACGGGCATACCTTCAGCCAATTGTTCCCCACGAACCATATTCACTTCGGGTACATGGACTTAATGTCCTGGCAGAATATGTTGACGTATGGTGGAAACTTGCAGGTGCGCCCAACGGCTGAGAGCCACTTTGAAATTGCCGGGCATATCATGCGGTTAGCCAATAAGAATGACCATTGGTATGGTGCCAACCAAGCGGTGTTCAAAACTACCCCAACCGGGAACAAAGAAAAGTCCCTGGGTGGTGAAATTGACATCGTGTACACCTTGTTCTTCCAGAACAACAAGGTGGGATGGCAATTCGGATATGGCCACTTCTTTGATGGTGACTATGTGAAGAAGAATAGTGGCGGATTAAGCAGTGACCAGAACTGGGGCTATACCCAACTCTGGATCAACTTCTAATTATCCAAAAGGGGAATTCAACCTCCCCGTTATCCTGAAGGCCTGGCTGGTCATACCAGCCAGGCCTTTTTTTTTATTTATCTTCCCTAGATGGAAACCTCCAGGACTGGTGAAGTCATAATGACGATCCTTTGTGATTTTTTAGTGATATGTCGTACTTGGTCAGTTTAGGAGCAATCCTAATGCCATGTGAATTTTTCGGAATGCTTGGAGAAGATATTTGATAATATTGAGAATTTCTCGATTGCTTCAATGACATGATGAAAGGATGGGATTCAACGTGCCGATTCGCACGTGCCACGGTGTGCGGGTTTGACAAATGTGAACATCGGCAATGCAATCGTCATTTCCACGGGCCAAAAACTTTCTGCATTCCAGAAGAAGTATTGGGAGAGTTGTGGGTGCGATATGATCAGCAAGAGTGGAATGAATCGTACGTTGATTGACAGAGATGGTTGTTATGTCGAAAGGAATTATTGGGGAACTCTGTATCGGAAGACGAGTTTGGGGAAGAGTTATTTGGTTTTTCGATGGGGAGCTGGTTGGAGTTCTGCTCGGATGGTATGTGAGCCTGGCGGGAAGCCCTCTGAAAGGATAATGCCAATGTTCAGTTCACCCTGAATGTGTTCGGTGATTTGACCTAATCGTCCACGAATTTCTGCCGTACGTTTTTCGCCGGGTTTCAAGGCACCAAGGGGGATCGGAAGAGGTGCCACGCGTTGAAAGGCCTCGACTAATAAGGGCGTTCCTCGTAATTCCACATACGCCGAAGGAATAGGGGCGTCACTGACATTGGTGGTTTCGATTAACAGGACGACGGCTTCTCCACTTTCCAATACCAGGTTGCGATTGGCGTCAACCAATTTGGTGCGGAACTGGAGGGATGGGCCATTCGGGATTTGGGGGGAGTGAGCCGGCGTGAGTCCGGATTGATTGGTCACGCCTGGACTCCCTGGAGGGAATCCTCCGTCATTCATGTCTGGTTGGGCTGTCGGAGACGAGGCGCGTGTCGATTGGTTAAGCCGGGGAAGAACACTGATCATGTCCTTGGCCAGCGATTCCGCGGCATCTTCCACCGTGCCGTCAATTTGCGTGGTACTGCAGGACGTGGATTGTCCGGATAAGGCCGGGGTCCACAAACTCACTTTTTGGTGATAGACCAAGGGCGACTGCGCCAGCGCCGTTCCCTGGGCGTCTTCATAGACGGCTTGCATCTTCATATCCACAAAGGCATGGTACCGATCTTCCTGTCCGGTCTGCGTGACGGGATCAAAGGCGAATTGGTTCAAGGTCAGAAGGATGCGATACCCATCGGGTGGCGCGCCCTTGGCCTGTCCCACGGGTGGTTCCGCCTGCACGGTTTGGAATCGGTCCATCCCGACCTTCATGAATGATTTGGCAATCAAGTCTCCCACCGGGACCGCATAAGGGAGTCCGCAGGCATCCACGGTTTGGGCATAGTGGAGAAGACTATTTGAAAATGCATACGTGATATGCAGAGGTAATCGAGGTTCAGGGGGCGATTCGAATCCAAGGCGGGGAAGGGTCAGCTTTTCACATGCGGTCAGGAAAAAGCCGAAAAGCGTCAACAGTAACAGGATGATGGTAGACGGAAAGGAAAATTTTCGACACACAGGTCTACCCTAACTCAAGGACTTTCAGGATAGCAATATGGCCTGCCTTCTCGTGACAGGCACGGGGCTAATTTATACACGGCTTATGTCAGGCCGAACATGGCCTTCTTTCTTGCGGCCTCATTTGGAGAGCCATTTTCTTGGGTGATCCGGGACGGATTGACATTGATATGCGGAGGGAGAGTGCTCCTGTGCTTGACCAGGGAAGGCATTTGGAATGAAAATTTACTTTCCCAAGTTAGTGCCCACCTTAAACCTTGGAGGCTTCACCATGTGGCGTCTCATGCAAGTGTCTTTTTTCTTCTCTCTTTTCCTGTTTGGCTGTTCCTCGGAGACCACTCCCAAACGGCTTTCACTGTATTTGCCTGCCCCATCCGTGGCCGTTCAGGCACCGGGACATGGCTCAGTATTTTCCCGCGTTCCCATTCAAGCGGTCTTGGTTATCCTCAATGACACGGGATTTCAACGATCGGCTCCTGGGCTTCGAACTGGAACCCTTCAGCATCTTGGTGAGCGCCTCAAGGGCGAGCTTGAAACGCAATTACCATTGCAGATTTCATCGGTCATCTATCCCGAGCCAATTGCCCTGAACGGTTCCGCTCCTTCGTTTTCGGCGGTGGCCAAGGAGCAGGGAGTCCCCTATATCCTGGTGGCGGTGCTGTCGAGTTCCGAAGTCGAAGTGTTTGAGCGATTGCCGTTGCAAGGGACACAGCAGGGTGGCGGGTTGCGGAGTATGGGCTTGCCGGGGTATCGCGCCGAAAATTATGCGCGCATGGAGTTAGCCATGGTGGATGGCCAAACCGGTCAAGCGGTGGTGACCACCGATGGCCAGGCTTGGGCGGTATTGGAGCGGCTTGAGGTTCCATTGGCCTCGAATGTGTACCCGGTTGTCCGTCGAGGGCAAACCCAGCCTCCAATTTATCCAAATAATGAAGAGGATGCTTATGAAACGCTTCGTTGGGTATCCGGGCAGGATGCACTGGCTCAGGCCGTTATGCATTTGGAAGCCGTCTGGCGAAAGGGGCGGGCAGCGCCAGGGGAGGCGGCTAGGGGTTAGCGCTTTTCTGCTTGTTCTGCTCCTCTTGAAGATGACGGGATGTGGGACGGGGCCTCCGTCTCGTCTCGCCCATGTTTTAGGTACAGAAGCATTGGCGGCGAGATCGTCCGATGAAACGTTTGACTGGTCAGGGTTGGCCAAGATCGGTCTGTCTGTGTATTCCGATGAGACGGGACCGGAGGCCTCTCCTGCTATCTCTCCGATGTATTTAGAAATCTTGACGAGGCGCACGGAAGTATTTCTGAAGCAATCGTGCGGAATTCAGGACATTCAGCCACATCTTGCCTTTCCTCCTTCAGTACGGGTTCAGCGGGACAAGGCCGACGTTCCATTTCAGATAGTTATCCTGTTTTCGGGCCGTGAAATCATGGGGCCAGAAAAAATCGGGGAAGCCACGGTGATGACTCAAATGAATGGCGTCGTCATTGAGCATACGGCGCTGGCTGAGGTCGCGGTGTTTCGGACAATGGATGGAAGTCTCGTGTATCGGACATCAGCAGTTGAGAGGGAGAGCTTAGAGCAATTGGATGCGCCTATTGGGGCAACCCAACCATCCGCATTTGAGGCGAGGGAAATTCTCCGAGCCCACGCTGCGCAGCAGGCGCTTGATCGGGCATTGGCGCACGTGGCTTCGGTGTGTCGGGAGGGGTAATTGGGAGAAAGGATTTACCGGTAGTTCTCAAATTGGAGGTCCAGGCCGAAGTCCTGCTCTTTGAGGTGTTTCATGACGGCTTGCAGTTCGTCCTTGCTTTTGCTTTGCACGCGGACCTGTTCTCCTTGGATTTGTCCTTGGGCTTTGAATTTGGCTTCCTTGATAGATTTGGAAATGGCTTTGGCTTTGTCATCCGGGAGTCCGCTCTGGATGGTGATGACTTGCCGAACCGTCCCTCCCAACGCCTCCTCCACCTTGCCGTAGGTGAGACCTTTGAGCGAGACGTTGCGCTTCACGCATTTGGCTTTCAGGATTTCCAAGACGGCTTTGAGCTTATAATCGTCATCGGAAATCACCACCAGTTGTTTCTCTTTTTCCTTAAGCGTGAGTTCGGTTTTGCTTCCCTTGAAATCATAACGCTGTCCGACTTCTTTCACGGTTTGCTCTACGACGTTTTTCATTTCCTGCATGTCGATGCGGGAGACCACATCGAAGGAATAGGTGTCAGCCATCGCGCGCCTTTCTTGATACGATTGGGGTGATTCCGATTCAGCAGCAGGGGCCTGACGGGAGGTTGATGCCTTCCCCTTCGAAGACCTCCGTACTGTTGAGAGGCTGTTTTTGAACGAGATATCCATACCATTTGCGAGCGCTATCGGCAAGCACGACCAACGCCAACACGGCTACCATACCAACCAGGCTGGCATTGATTCCCATGGTCACAGCTTGTGCCCCTTCGGTGGTGGATGCTCGGCTCATAAATAAGAGAAAGAGCTCATAGCATCCGGCCAAAGTGATGATCCCCACAAAGATCATGGGGAGGACCGTGACCCAAAGATATCGTGCCTTGTTCATTTTAATGAGCACCGTAGTGGCAATGCACAGAGCCAGCATGCCCAGCAGTTGATTGGCGGCACCGAACATGGGCCAAATAGTGGCAATTGTTCCGGTGCCGATGAGATATCCCCACGCGCCTACGACGGCAAAACTGCATCCCAAGACCCCCGGCCACCAATTGAGTTGTTTGAGTGGGGCCCAGGCCCGCCCGCCGAGTTCCTGGACCAGATAACGGGCGACCCGTGTTCCGGCATCAATAGTCGTGAGGATAAAAAGGGCTTCAAAGAGAAGGGCGAATTGATACCAATAGGCCATCAGGCCGGACATGCCGGGCAGACCCGAAAAAATAGACGCCATGCCCACGGCGAGCGAAACGGCTCCTCCTGGTCGTCCCGAGACGTCCACTTCTACCATGTTCGAAAGTTCGGCTATATGAGCGGTCGGAAACCCCATGGCTTGGAGCTCTTCCCCCGGTACTCGCGTATTAATCGCCAGGTAATCGCCAGGGACCAGGAGGCATGCCGCAATCAGGGCAATCACTCCCACGAAGCTTTCCAAGAGCATAGCGCCATAGCCCACCATCGCCTGAGATTCCAGGCTGATGAGTTTGGGCGTCGTCCCCGATGACACAAGGGAATGAAACCCTGAGATGGCTCCGCAGGCGATGGTGATAAACAGGAAGGGGAAGAGTGTGCCAGGGATAATAGGCCCGTTTCCTGCTGTGAACATCGTGGTACGCGGCATTTCGATCGTAGGAGCCAGCAGAATGACACCGACTCCTAACAGAGCGATGACACCGAGTTTCATGAAGGTGGAGAGATAATCACGGGGAACGAGTAAAATCCAGACCGGTAGAACGGAGGCTGAGAACCCATAGGTTGCCAGGCACCAGGTGAGCGTGGTGCGGTCCCAGAGAAACCATTCCGCCCAATCCGATTGTGCCACGACACGTCCTATTATGATGGCGAGCAAAAGAAGGGCAAGTCCAATAAACGTCATTTCTCCCACTCGGCCAGGACGGAATTTTTGTAAGTAGAGGCCCATCACGAAGGCAATGGGAATCGTCATGACAATCGTGAAGGTGCCCCAAGCATTATCAAATAGCGCGTTGACGACTGCCAATCCTAAGCCCGCCAGCGCCACTACGACAATAAAGAGCACGGCGACGGCCGTGGCAAGCCCGGTAATCGGGCCTAATTCTGCATGCGCGATTTCAGGCAGGGATTTTCCATTTCGTCGCATGGAGGCGACAAGAATGATAAAGTCCTGTACGGCTCCGGCTAGCACCGCTCCGATGACAATCCACAAAAAACCAGGCAAATATCCAAATTGGGCCGCCAGCACAGGTCCTAATAACGGACCCGCTCCGGCAATGGCCGCGAAGTGATGTCCGAAGAGGATGTATTTGTTCGCCGGATAAAAATTGGTGCCATCCTGAAGGCGATGCGCCGGAGTGCGTCGTTGGTCGTCCAGGTTCATCACGGATCGGGACAGCCAACGGCCATAAAATCGATAGGCCAGCACATAGAAGCAGGCGGCGGCCACGACGAGCCATAACCCATTGACTTTTTCCTGGGGGTTCACCAAGCCCACGACATGACTAAATGCCCATGCGCAAAGAATGGCAAGCATACCCCAACCCGCTTTATGTGTAAGGGACATGGGGATGGATCCTAGCAGTGGTTCTGCGTTGAGTAAACCTGTGTGGAGGGGAGACTCGAACCACAAGTGATGGGAGGTTCAAAAGGCGTTTAAGTAAAGAGAAATGGGGGCTTGCCTGCCTTCTCCCGTAAGGCATTGATGGCTTTCGAAATTTGAGGGTGCCGGATGAGCTTGGTTTCCAGGCGATGCTTGCCAGGGAAATCAATGAACAAGATGCCGAGTAACATGGTCAACAATCCTTGGCCCGGCAACACTAACATGGCGATACCTGCCAGGAGAAAAATAAGGCCCAAAATATTTTTGAATAACAGTCCGATGATCCGAACAATCGCATGGTGGTTGGCAAACCAAGGTTTGTGATGGTGATTTTGAAAGTAGTCGGGAGGGAGGCGAATTAAAATGGCCGGGATGGCAATCAGGGTTCCGATAAATGCGAAGATGGAAAATCCAATCAATCCCACCCATATCTCACGAGAGATCCATGTTTCAATGAATTGAACAAAGGAATCAATCATGGCGTTTCCCTGGTACTCGATTGATCATGTGGGTTCTTCCTCTCCCGGGTTGCGCTTTGCATTGTTCCCTTGCGGTCTTCACTTGATAATCCTTGGACGATTGTATCAGGATAGGATACTGTTGTTGTGAAAGGATAGGGAACAATGTCTCAGTACTGGTTATTGAAATCAGAGCCTACCACTTTTTCTATTGATGACCTAGCTGACTCTCCTCAGAAGACCACTTGTTGGGAAGGGGTCAGAAATTATCAGGCGAGAAATTTTTTGACTTCCATGCAGGTCGGGGATCAGGGATTCTTCTATCATAGCAACGCGGATCCTCCATCAATCGTCGGTCTGGTTGAGGTGGTGAAAGCGGCCTATCCCGATCCCTATGCCTTTGACTCGAAAAGCCGATATTTTGATCCGAAGAGCACTCGGGAACATCCACGTTGGTTTGTCGTGGATGTGCGGTTTCTCAAGAAGTTTGCTGAGCCTCTGTCACTGGAACGACTCCGGAATGTCAACGCCCTGCGACAGATGGAGTTGTTGCGAAAGGGATCACGGTTATCGGTTCAGCCTGTCCGGCCGGAGGAATGGAACTGCATCCTCGCATTGTGTGCCCCTTCTCCTTTATCGGATCCTTGAAAGGTCATGGCGGCAGTCAGGAAGGGTTTTTCGTGTCCTGGGGAAATACTTGGAGGAAGGGATGAATGGTGACCTCCTGAAAAATGCCATGGCGCATATAGGGGTCGTCGTTTACAAAGGCTTGTACTTCCTCAAGTGATTCGGCTTCCACCACAATCAGACTGCCGAATTGGTCGGTGAGTGGGCCGGCCAAAATTACTTTTCCCTGGTGCGCCCAGGCTTGGAGCCGTTCCAGATGAGCTGAGCGGTGGATGGGGCGCAGTCGTGCACCGTCAACTCCGTCTTTCCCAATTATGACAAATTTCATTGGTTTCAGTTCTCCTGAGTCGCGAGCGGTGAGGTCCTTTTCGCAAAAATGCCGGTTGAGAACATCATCGGATTGAAAAGAGGCAAGATTGGGAGTTCAGTAAGGAGAGATAAAAATAATGCGGACACCGCAGGGTCAGAGGGCCTCGTCCGTTAGTGGTTTCCGATTGGAAAACCCACTGTCAATCTCGTGCCACCATTGAATTTCTTTTTCCCCGCATTTCCAGCAAAGAAAGACCATTTGGTCGTTCAGCATATAGGGGAAATCACAGAGGCCGATTTCCACATCCTTCACCAAAATGCCCAGATCTTGTATGGCATGCAAACTGCCGTTGATATCTTGTAGGCCTTTAATGTATTTCACCCCCGAAACCGTTCCACCGCCTAGATCGGCCTTGGCGCTGGCCTTTTCGACCTCCTCCTTGGTTTCAATCAAAATTTGTTTCCCATGCTTGATGGTTTCCCATAGTTGTTCCAATTCGGGGATGAGGGCGTTCGCCTCGGCAATGGAAAAAATTCGATCATGGGAAAATGGTGAACCGGATTCTGACATGAACCACGATCTCCTCTCTTGTGGGGTGGCTTCCTTTTATTCTAAACATGGTTTACCATAATATGAAGAAGGGTGCCAACCGAAGGAGAGGTTCCGTCTAATATTTGTTGTGGGCTCCTGATAAGGAAATAAAGTTTTTTCAGTGGTAAGCCGATATCCCCTATTGACAAGTTGTTCATGCGTAGGCTACAAAAATAATCAGACCTGCCCAAGAGAAAAAAATCTATCCGCCGAATAGGCTTCCCGGATCCACAAGTTTTTATTCAACAAATCGTAGGCGAAAAACATTGTCACGACTGTTCAGAAGAGTGGTTCCCCGGTTTGTCTGATTGTATTTCCTGACACAAAACATCACATTGTTGTTTTTTGTCTCATTGGGTGTGGAGGAGTTCCCTTATGTGGAACTGCCGTGAAATGGAGCATTGACTAACGAAATAAAAGGTAGATCGTGAATTATTGCCAACCTGGACATCAGTGCACTTCCCCAATCAACCCTTCCGTACAACAACATGGAGAACGTTATGCATCTTGCTGAGCTAAAGCAAAAGTCTATTGGTGAACTCAATGAAATCGCGCGGGATTTGAAAATAGACGGCGCCCCGAACTTGCGAAAGCAGGAATTGATATTCTCCATTTTGCAGGGGCAAAGCGATAAAAACGGGGTGATCTTCGGAGAAGGCGTATTGGAAACCCTCTCTGACGGATTTGGTTTTCTTCGGGCTCCCGATTCAAATTATTTGCCTGGCCCCGATGATATTTATATTTCTCCCTCTCAAATTCGTCGATTCAATCTCCGTACCGGGGACATCGTGTCTGGACAGATTCGTCCGCCGAAGGACGGAGAGCGGTACTTTGCCCTCCTGAAAGTGGAAAAAATTAATTATGACGAACCGGAGGTTCAGCGGGATAAAATTCTGTTTGATAACCTCACGCCTTTATACCCGGAAGAGCGGATCAATTTGGAGTTTGATCAGGAAGAGTACTGCACCAGGGTGATGGAGTTGATCACGCCGATTGGAAAGGGGCAACGGGGCTTGATCGTGGCGGCGCCTCGAACCGGGAAGACGATGCTCTTGCAAGCGGTGGCTCGGGCCATCATCGCCAATCATCCTGAAATTATTTTGATTGTCCTGTTGATTGATGAACGGCCGGAGGAGGTGACCGATTGGCAACGGCATGTGAAAGCGGCGGAAGTCATCAGTTCCACATTTGATGAGCCTCCCCAACGGCATGCCCAAGTGGCTGAAATCGTCATGGAAAAAGCCAAGCGGCTGGTTGAGCACAAGCGGGATGTGGTCATTTTGTTGGATAGCATCACGCGATTGGCCAGGGCTTATAACACCATTGCTCCTCCAAGCGGGAAGGTATTATCCGGTGGATTGGATTCCAACGCCCTTCAACGGCCCAAGCGGTTTTTTGGAGGTGCCCGGAATATTGAACATGGCGGTAGCTTAACCATATTGGCCACAGCCCTGGTCGATACGGGAAGCCGGATGGATGACGTCATTTTTGAAGAATTCAAAGGAACCGGGAACATGGAGGTCCATTTGGATCGTCGACTAGCCGATAAACGCCTTTTCCCGGCTATCGATATCAGCCAATCGGGAACTCGAAAGGAAGAGTTATTGGTTGATCGGGATCGACTGAATAAAATGTGGATTTTACGGAAAGTCCTGAGCCCGTTGGGCACCATGGAAGCGATGGAGTTTCTGATGGACAAAATCGGAGGGACAAAAAACAACGCGGAATTTCTGCAGTCCATGAATCGCTAATTCACAAATACGGTTCGGCTCAGGTACAATGCCGTCTCCAACTATACTACTGTCGGATTTTTTGGTGAAGGAGGTTTCATGAAAAAAGGTATCCATCCCACATATGAATTTGCCACGGTAAGCTGTGCCTGCGGCATGACTTATCAAACTCGCACCACGGTTGGAGAGTTGAAAGTCGACATTTGCTCCAGCTGCCATCCGTTTTTTACGGGGACTCAAAAGATTGTCGACGCTGAGGGTCGAGTGGAGCGGTTTAAGAAAAAATACGCTCAGACTTCAACGGCTCCAAAAGCCAAAGCCAAGTCGTAATCAGCCTCGCCTTGCTCTATTTTCCTACCTTATCGGGGTCCTGATCGGACTTCATGGTGGTGTGTGCCCATGCCTGAAATAATCAAAACAGATCTTCAAGAGAGTGGGCTACTCACCCGTTGGGAAGCCGCATCCAATAAATATGATACGTTGAATGATCAGCTTGCCGATCCAGCCACGCTTTCCCAGCCCACCCTTCTGGTGTCTTTGAATAAGGAACGGGCTGAGCTGGAACCGATTGCCCATCTGTATGCCGAGTATCGCCGTGTCTTGTCCGAAATTACGCAAGCTCAGCATATTGTGGACGATCCAAATTCCGATGGGGATATGCGGGAATTAGCGGGTGAAGAACTAAAAGATTTGATGGCACGCCGTGAGGTGATGGAAGGTCAGGTCATCGAATTGCTCTGCCCTGAGGATGAGGGCAACAATAAAAACTCCTTTATTGAAATTCGGGCAGGGACTGGGGGGAGTGAAGCGGCACTCTTTGCGGGTGATTTATTACGTATGTATACCAGATTTGCCGAAAACAAGGGGTTACGTGTGGAATTGGTGGAAAGCCATGAAACGGGCCTTGGTGGTGTTAAAGAGGCGGTGCTTTTGGTCGAAGGCAAGGGGGCCTACGGATTTTTCAAATATGAAAGCGGAGTCCATCGGGTTCAACGGGTTCCGGCTACCGAAGCCAGCGGCCGGATTCACACGTCCACTGCCACGGTGGCCGTCATGCCGGAAGTCGAAGAAGTCGATGTCCATATCGATCCGAAAGACCTTCGGATTGATACGTTTTGCTCTTCGGGAGCTGGTGGACAAAGTGTGAATACCACTTATTCAGCCGTGCGCATTACCCATATTCCGACGGGTGTGGTCGTCTCCTGTCAGGATGAGCGGTCTCAACTCAAAAATCGGACCAAAGCCATGCGGACTCTTCGGACGCGCATTGTAGAGGCTGAGCGGGAAAAGCAAGAGGCTTCCATTGCCCAAAACCGGCGGTCCCAGGTCGGGACGGGAGAGCGCAGCGAAAAAATTCGCACGTATAATTATCCGCAGAATCGGGTAACCGATCATCGAGCCGGCATTACCCTGCATAAACTTGATCGAGTGATGGAAGGCGATCTTGATGATTTGATCGCAGCGTTAAAATCGCAATAACTTCCTCCTCGGCTCCGTCATCCGTTCCCATTTCCCTTTATTCAGACCGTATTGTTAGGCAAGCAATTGGCGTCCATGTCTTTTCAGATGACATATCACCAGTTATTCGAACAAGCCATTGCGATGTTGACTCAGGCCGGAATTGCCAATGCGGCGCAAGAGGCGTTGTGGCTCCTTGAGTATGGGTTGGGCGTTACCCGTTTGGAGATGCTGACCAGTGGACAGGGAATCGTTCCGTTAGTTCATGGGCAGCGTACTTTGGAATTGGTAGCCAGGCGAGCGGAGCGAGAGCCCCTACAATATGTGATAGGTACCCAGGAGTTTTGCGGGAGGGATTTGATGGTGGGGCCGGAAGTGCTCATTCCACGGCCGGAAACAGAATTAGTGGTGGAGGAAGCGCTGGCATGGGTTCAAGCTGATTCCTCTCCACTCATCATCGATGTGGGCACAGGCTCGGGTTGTCTGGCCATAAGTTTGGCGATGGAAAAGTTGCATTCGACCGTGTTGGCCATCGATCAATCTCTCTCAGCTCTGTATCTGGCCCGGAGGAATGCCATTCGGCAGGGCTGTGATGACCATATTCACTGGGTGAACGGGGATTTACTCACCCCCTTGTTATCCACGCAGACAGAAGGTAAAGTGACGGCGATTGTGGCCAACCTGCCGTATATCTCCCAGGCGGAATGGGAGTTTCTCCCGCCCGATGTTAAAGATTTTGAACCCCGACAGGCATTGTACGGCGGGCCTGATGGGTTCGATGTCTATCGTCGGTTATTTGTGCAGGCGCCATTCGTACTCTCGCGTGTGGGAGTATTGATTATTGAAATTGGGCAAGGACAGATGCCGTTAGTGGAACAAGCCGCTTCCACGATTACGGGCTTGCATATCGTCAAGATTCGTCAAGACGAACAAGGCATTGATCGAGTGGTGTGTTTGCAAGCACCTGGAGCTTAGGGGTCGAGTGTGGATCAGATTCGAATTATAGGCGGAACATCATTAACGGGGACCGTAGACGTTGGCGGTGCCAAAAATGCGGCTCTCCCCATTCTGGCTGCCTCCCTATTGGGAAGTGGAGACTGTGAAATTGAATATCTTCCACAGGTACGTGATGTCTCCACGATGATCAAGCTGTTGCAACTATTGGGCGTCACTGCTCAAGGGCAAGGCGGCACGATTACCCTCAATGCGAAAAACGTTCAATCGGTCGAAGCTCCCTATGAGTTGGTGAAAACCATGCGTGCCTCAATTTTGTCGTTAGGCCCTTTGTTGGCAAGGCTGGGCGAGGCCAAGGTCTCCCTGCCGGGGGGGTGCGCGATTGGGACCAGACCCGTCAACCTTCATTTAAAAGGGCTGGAGATGATGGGCGCAGACATTCATGTGGAGCACGGATATATTGAGGCGAAAGCCTCTCGCTTGCGGGGAACCCGAATTGATTTGGATTTTCCCACTGTGACCGGCACGGAAAATTTGATTATGGCGGCATGTTTGGCGGAGGGGACAACCAGTTTGCATAATGTGGCCCGGGAACCGGAAATTGGGGATCTCTGTGCTTTCCTGGGAAAGCGTGGCGCAAAAATTTATGGGGTCGGGACGGACACGATTTCCATTGAAGGGGTGCGGGAACTGCACGGTGCCCGTCATCGGGTTATGCCTGATCGAGTCGAAGCCGGAACGTATCTCATGGCAGGGGCCATCACAGGGGGTGATGTTTTTGTGCGTGGATGTGTGACGGATCACATGGGCGGGGTACTAAAAAAATTGCAAGAGACCGGCGTGGAGCTGACTGAAGAACCAGACGGTGTGAGGATTTGCCGAAAGGGCATCCTTCGGTCTGTAGATGTCAAAACGCTTCCGTATCCCGGGTTTCCTACCGATCTCCAAGCCCAGATGATGGCGCTGATGTCTATTGCCGACGGAACCAGTGTGTTGACGGAGACGATTTTTGAAGGACGGTTTCTGCACGTTCCTGAATTGCACCGCATGGGAGCCTCTATTGAAGTCGATGGGCCCCATGCGGTGATCAAGGGGAAACCCTCACTCACGGGAGCCCCAGTGATGGCGTCCGATCTTCGAGCGAGTGCGGGATTAGTCTTGGCCGGGTTGGCTGCGGAAGGAGAAACGGTGATTTCTCGGGTCTACCACCTTGATCGGGGATATGAGAGATTGGAAGAAAAGTTTGGAGCGTTGGGCGCCAATATCCGGCGAGTGCGGGAAGTTCTATGAGTAAGATGCTGACGATTGCCCTTTCAAAGGGAAAATTGCTGGAGCCCACTTTAGCGCTGTTTGCCCAGGCTGGATTCGGAGGCTATGTCATCGAGGATGATGACCGGCGGTTGATATGGGAAAATCCAAAGACCGGCCATCGATTGTTGATTGTGCGCCCCAGTGATGTTCCGGCCTATGTGGAACATGGAGCGGCGGATATTGGCGTGGTGGGAAAGGATGTGTTGTTGGAGCAGAACCCTGATGTGTATGAGCCGGTGGATTTAGGATTGGGGGGCTGTAAATTAGTTGTCGCGAAACCTAAAGGGCAAATGTCCTATCAACGATTATCCTCGAAGTTGCGCGTGGCCACCAAATATCCCAATATGACCGAACGTTATTTCAACCAACTGGGGCTTCCGGTCGAAATCATTAAATTATACGGGTCCATTGAGTTGGCGCCCTTGGTGGGTTTGGCGGATCGAATTGTGGATCTGGTGTCTACCGGCAAAACGCTCAAAGCGAACAATCTCGAGGAAGAGGATTTGATCGCCTGGTCAACGGCGCGGCTAATCGTGAATCGAGCCAGTATGAAAATGAAACATGATGTCGTCCATCACCTGATTGACCGAGTGAAAAAAAGTCTTGGCAAGCAATCTTCAAAGGGGACACGCGGGTGAAAATTATTTCTTTTCAGGATCGCGGGTTTTCCCGGGCTGTCGATGCGGTGGCTCAACGTGGGACTCAGACTTCTGGCACTGTTGAAGCAACAGTGCGGGCGATTCTTGATGCGGTGCGCCGGACAGGCGATCAGGCTGTCCAATCCTATACGTGGAAGTTTGATCGTGTCCGAATCGGGCCGAAACAGCTCCGAGTCACCGATCGGGAGATTGAAGAAGCCTATGCCAGTTTACCAGGGTCAGACACCAAAGCTCTCAAATATGCTGCCAATCGGATTCGGACTTTTCATCGACGGCAACGAAGAACAAGTTGGACTCATCGTGGTCAGGGTATCCAACTCGGACTTCAGATTACTCCCTTGGATGCGGTGGGTCTCTACGTGCCTGGAGGAAAAGCCCTCTACCCCTCATCGGTGCTGATGAATGCCATTCCGGCCAAGGTAGCCGGTGTTGGCCGAGTCGTGATGTGCACCCCGACTCCCTCAGGGACCATTCATCCGGCTTTGTTGGTGGCGGCGGATCTGGCCGGAGTGGACGAAATATATCGAGTCGGCGGCGTCCAGGCGATTGGGGCCATGGCCTTTGGCACAGCAACCATCAAGTCAGTGGATAAAATCGTAGGGCCGGGTAATCAATATGTGGCCACGGCCAAACGATTGGTCTATGGTCAGGTCGATATTGATATGATTGCCGGACCCAGTGAGTTATTGGTTGTAGCCGATGGGGCAAGCAATCCGGATCATGTGGCAGCCGATTTGCTGTGTGAAGCCGAGCACGATGAGGAGGCAAAGGTGTATTTAGTGACCACCTCACGGACATTGGCGCAAGCGGTGGCCACGAGACTGGCCAAGAAGCTGAAAGCCTTGGGGCGTCGGGAGATTGCGTCGGCTGCTGTCAGTCGGTATGCCATGGCCTTTGTCGTCCCTTCTCTCGATCGGGCATTCGAGGTGGCCAATCAGATCGCTGCCGAACATCTGTCTCTCAATATTCGTAATGCCATGAGCCATGTATCACGGGTGCGGCATGCCGGAGCGATTTTTGTGGGACGGTACACGCCTCCTGCCGTGGCTGATTATGTGGCCGGTCCCAATCATGTCTTGCCGACCGGAGGCAGTGCGAGGTTTTTCTCCTGTTTGAGCGTGGACGATTATGTCAAAATGAGCAACGTGGTAGCCTATTCCCAGGCTGCCTTAGGACAAGCCCGAGCCGCTGTGGTGCGACTAGCCACGTTGGAGGGGTTAGATGCACATGGCCAATCCATGGAGAGTCGATGGTTATGAACCCACAATTTGTTCCTCGATCCGCGAGCCAAGCACGCAACACATCTGAAACGGCCGTTCAAATTTCATGGGGGTTAGACGGGAAGGGCCAAACGGAAATTCATACCTCAATCCCCTTTGTAGATCACATGTTGACCTTGTTCGGAAAACATGGATTTTTTGATTTGACGGTAGATGCCAAGGGGGATGTCGAGATCGATGATCATCATACCATTGAGGATATCGGGATAGTGTTAGGACAAGTCTTGACCACGGCCTTAGGGAATAAGGAAGGGATCGCTCGTTTTGGATTTGCCTCCGTGCCGTTGGATGAAACTCTGGCCCAAGTCACGGTGGACTTGAGTGGCCGGCCCTATTTGGTCTATCAGGTAGATCTTCCGACCCGGTATATTAAATCCTTTGATCTTGGGCTGTTTGAGGATTTTTTTCAGGCGTTTGTGAATCATGGCGCCTTCAATCTTCATATTACGGTTCAGTATGGCAAGAATCCTCATCATATGATGGAAGCGGTGTTCAAGGCCTTCGCCAAGGCTCTGGATCAAGCCGTTCGACGTGAATCGCGTGTCCAGGGAGTGTTATCCACCAAGGGCGCGTTATGAGGGAGGAAGCGGCATGATCTTTCTCCTGATCGCCAAGGGGCGGTTGAGGCACAGGTTTGGCGAGGCCTCCATAAGCGTGGCAGATGATGGAAGGTGGGCATGATTGCCATTATTGATTATGACATGGGGAATCTGCGGAGCGTGCAAAAGGCGTTTGAGGTTGTGGGGCATCAGGCCGTTGTGACACGTGATTGTGGGATCATTGACCAGGCTAGCCATGTGGTGTTGCCAGGAGTGGGAGCTTTTGGTGACTGTATGAATAATTTGCATCGCTACGGATTGGTTGATCCGATTCATCGAGCCATTCGGGATGATAAACCCTTTTTGGGGATTTGTCTCGGCTATCAGGTGCTATTCGAAGAGAGTGAAGAATTCGGCATCCATAAGGGGCTTGGGATTTTGCCTGGGAAAGTGAAGGCCATGCCTTTGGTTGATTCACGCCGGCATGCTTTGAAAATTCCTCATATGGGATGGAATACTCTTCAAATTGAACAAGCGGCTCCGCCCCTGAAGGGGATTGAGTCAGGGGCGTTTGTCTATTTTGTCCATTCTTTTTATGTGGAACCGGCTCACCCCTCTTTAACTTGTACGACCACCGAGTATGGAATTTCTTTTGCTTCGAGTGTGTGGAAAGGGAAGGTCTTCGCCTCACAATTTCACCCTGAGAAAAGTCAGACTATTGGATTACATATCTTGAAGAATTTTGGAAATTGGCAATGAAACCGAAGAGCGCATCCAGCATGGAAAGAAGTCCTGCCGGTTGTCTGACGGGGTGGCTGATGATTGTGTCGTTGCTGGGGAGTATGGTGGGATGTGTCCCCCCAAAAGTTCAGACCCAACAGGCTTCTCAATTTGACCCGTCCGCGATAAAAAGTGTGGCGCTGGTTCCTTTTCGTATTCTGGAAACCCCGCAATGGGGGAGTCGTCCTCCACGAGGTGGCATTCGCGACCCGGAAGAGATTCGTACCCAATTTCGATTGCCGGGTGCAGATCAGGTCAATGGGACGGAAAGCGGAAAAAGTTTATATATGGTTCCTGAAATCGGGGCTCAGCGTTTGACAGCCAAAGTATCCTCGGCATTGTTCGGTCGTCCATCGTTACGTGTGGTGGGGCCACCGGACACGACTTCGATGATGCAAGCCGATACATCGCTTTCTCATCTGCCGTTTGAGGTCTTGGCCACAAAGGTGGGTGCTCATTTTAACGTGGACGGAGTCTTGCTGGGGCTTGTTCGCACCTATCGAGAGCGGGAGGGCAGCAAGCTGGGGGCCAAGCCGGCTGCGGTGGGTTTTGAGTTATATTTAGTGAGACCATCGGATGGAACGGCGTTGTGGAAAGGGGAATATTACGAGGAACAGAAACCCTTAACCGAGGATGTGGTGGGATTTTTTGAAAAAGGTGGCGGGTTTGTAACGGTAGATGAGCTGGCGGATTTAGGAGTCCAAAAAGTCATGAAGGCATTTCCTGTCGGCCAGTAACGGTATTTCTTGAATATGATGGAACAGAGATTGGATATGTGATGCTGTTGATTCCTGCTATCGATTTGAAAGATGGAAAATGTGTTCGTTTGCGACAAGGTGCGATGGATCAGGTCACCCGCTATTCTGATGACCCTCTGGGGATGGCCGCGCAATGGCAAAATCTTGGGGCGCGCTACCTGCATGTGGTGGATCTGGATGGGGCCGTGACGGGGCATCCTCAGCACCTACCTCAGATCGAGGCGATCGCCCATCGACCAGGGTTACGGATTCAGGTGGGTGGCGGGATTCGTCAGGTCTCGACGATTCAGAAGTATCTCGATGTCGGTGTGGATCGTGTGGTGGTCGGGACTGCCGCATTGCATAATCCTGAGTTTTTGTCGCAAGCTGCCACGACATTCCCCGGCAAGGTGTTACTGGGGATTGATATGAAAAACGGGTGTGTGGCCGTGCAGGGGTGGACGGAAGTCTCGACGATGAAACCTCAACAGCTATTTGAGAGCCTTGGAGCATTGCCCTTGGCAGGTGTCGTGTTCACCGATATCTCCAAGGATGGGATGCTGGAAGGTCCGAATCTCTCGGCACTGAAAGAGGCGGCAGAGGCCTCTCCCGTTCCTGTCGTGGCCTCTGGGGGCGTGACGTCTTTACAGGATGTTCAAGCCATACAGGCTTTACATGCCAATATTTCTGCGATCATCATTGGCAAAGCCTTGTATGAGGGGACCTTGAATTTGACCGAGGCGTTCACGCTTGTCGGCGAGAACAGAGGAGCTTCCCTGTAGTGTTAACGAAGCGAATTATTCCTTGCTTGGATGTGAAAGATGGCCGTGTCGTCAAAGGAGTAGCCTTTGTCAATTTACGGGATGCGGGTGATCCGGTGTATGTGGCTAAGGTCTACGATCAAGAGGGCGCCGACGAGCTCTGTTTTTTAGATATCACCGCTTCCCATGAAAATCGAGATACCATTTTAGATGTGGTCGTTCGAACTGCCGAACAGGTGTTCATGCCCCTGACGGTCGGGGGGGGTATTCGAACAATCGAAGATATTCGGCGGTTATTGGAGGCCGGGGCAGATAAAGTCAGTATCAATACCGCCGCTGTTCAGAATCCAGAGTTTGTCAAAGCTGCCGCCAACCGGTTTGGCTCACAATGTATCGTGGTGGCGATTGATGCGAAATGTCTGACCTCGTGTGACGGGTCCGCCAGCGGATGGGGAGTCTTTACGCATGGAGGACGGAAAGAAACAGGATTGGATGCCGTGGCCTGGGCCCAAAAAATGATGGACTATGGGGCTGGAGAAATTTTATTGACGAGTATGGACCGGGATGGCACGAAGGATGGATATGACCTGGGATTAACCGCCGCGATTTCTGAGGGGGTGTCCATTCCCGTGATTGCTTCGGGGGGGGCGGGGACACTTCATCATTTGTATGAAGCTCTGAGTGTGGGCAAAGCCGATGCCGTATTGGCCGCCTCCATCTTTCATTATCAAACGTATACCATTGGGCAGGCCAAATCGTATTTGGCCGACCAGGGAGTTCCGATCCGTCAGGTCCAGGGGTGCGCATTCAGCGCCTGACGGGCAACAGGTATGGATACTCAACTTCCTTTATTTCGATTTGACGAGCATGGGCTTATCCCTTGCGTGGTACAAGATTGGTTGGATGGCACGGTCCTGATGGTTGGGTTCATGAACCAGAAAGCCTGGGACACTACCCAAGAGACCGGTCGTGTACATTTTTGGAGCCGGTCACGGAAGCGGTTATGGAAAAAAGGGGAATCTTCAGGCCATGAACTCCTCGTCAAGGAACTGTTTCTCGACTGCGATCAGGACACGGTGCTGGTCAAAGCCCAGCCGGTGGGGCCAACGTGTCACACCGGTAACCGGTCTTGTTTTTATACTCCGGAGGGGCATGGGAATATCTCGGTGGAGCTTCCAATGGGTACGTCCTGGGGAGGCATTGTGCAGCGTTTATATGAGATGGTTCTTCACCGGAAAACGCAACCAGCGCCAGATTCTTATGTGTCAAAATTACTGAGTGGCGGGGTGGACCGGGTATTGAAAAAGGTGGTCGAGGAGTCTGGGGAAGTGATTATAGCCGGGAAAAATGCATCAAAGGAAGAAATCATCTATGAGATGGCTGACCTGTGGTTCCATTCCTTGATTATGTTGGGCCATTTCGAGATTTCCCCGCTTGAGGTCGAGGAAGAATTAGGGAAACGATTTGGTAAGTCCGGTATTCGTCCGACCTCAACAGGAGGGTCCCATGGCTGAATGTCTCTTTTGTCGGATTGTGGAACGAACCATTCCGGCAAAAATTCTTTATGAAGATGAACAGTGTTTGTGTTTTGCAGATATCAATCCACAGGCCCGTGTTCATGTCTTAGTGATTCCTAAGCGGCATGTGACGTCTATTGGGTCGGCAACCGAGGACGATTCGGCCCTATTAGGACATCTTCTCGGAGTATGCGCCAAGGTAGCCAGGGATCAGGGTGTGGCTGATTCCGGTTATCGGGTCGTGACCAATGTGGGGCAGGAGGCCGGGCAATCGGTCTTTCACTTGCATTTTCATGTGTTAGGAGGGCGTTCCTTAAGTTGGCCTCCCGGTTGATTGTGGAAGGTGTAGAACCCACTGTCAGGGACTTTAGGCCTGTTTAACTGATCCAGAGGCCTACGTCAGTCGGGAACCGTCTGATAGTCTGATCCCTATTTTTGCCGGTCCTATCCGAATGTTTCACGCGGTCGTGATGATATTCAAGGAGACTCCATGAATCGTGAAGGTCGAGGGGTCCCATCCGAGGTTCTGCAACAGATCAGAGATCGGATAGATCTGGTCGAACTCATCTCTTCCTATGTCAGCCTGACCAAGGCTGGACAAAACTTCAAAGGGCTTTGTCCCTTCCATTCAGAAAAATCTCCCTCATTTTCCGTCAGTCCCGCTCGCCAAATGTTTTATTGTTTTGGCTGTAGTGTGGGAGGGGATGCCTTTACGTTTCTCATGAAACAAGAGGGGCTGGATTTCATGGAAGCTGTGCGGGAACTCAGTCAACGTTCCGGAGTCCCGCTTCCTGTGAGAACTGAGCGATCAAGTCCATCCGTTTCGGGGGTTTCACGGGAACGATATTTTCAGATTTATGAGACGGCTGCCGGCTGGTATCACCAGAATCTGCTGAAATCCCCGGAGGGCAGACGAGCCCGTGAATATTTGCTTCAGCGGGGAATCACGGAAGAATCCTGGGAACGTTTTCAATTGGGTTATGCCCCTGACGACTGGCATGGAGTTGGGAAATGGTTGGAACGGCAGGGAGTCAAACCTGAAGAATTAGTCAAAACCGGGTTATCCATACGGAAAGAACAGTCGGAAGGAGGGCGGATTTCGATCTATGATCGATTTCGGAGCAGGGTCATCTTTCCGATTAGTGATGCTCGCGGACAGGTGATTGCATTTGGTGGTCGGACGATGGGTACAGACTCAACCGCCAAATATCTGAACTCGCCGGAAACCGATTACTTCTGTAAAAGTCGATCGTTGTATGGGCTCCCTCAGGCCAGGGTATCAGGATCTGCCGCCGGTTGTTTATATCTGGTAGAAGGATATTTTGACGTGATTACCTTGCATCAATATGGTCTTGCAAATGCGGTGGCTCCGCTGGGAACCGCCCTGACCGCAGACCATGTGCAGATGTTACACCGATTGGTGCCTTCTGTCAGGCTTTTGTTTGACGGTGATGCGGCGGGGGTGGGGGCGGCCTTACGTACGCTGGATCTATTTATGAACTCGGGGGTGGAGGTTCGAGTCGTGCTCTTTCCGCAGGGGGAGGATCCCGATTCATTCATGCGGACCAATGGGGTCCAGGCATTTCGGGAACTGGAAGAGAAGGCGCCGACCTTATTAGATTTTGCCATCACGTCCATACTGAATAAGACCCAACAGAATTCGATTCAAGACCGGATCAAGCGGGCAGATGATATTCTGGCGATTCTCCATAAAACCAAAAATCCCATTGAGAAGGATGAGTATTTGAAGATTCTCTCTGAGCGATTGGGAATTAGGCAGGAACTGCTTCAAAAGCGAATGCCGACATTGAGAATAGCCGTTCCTGGAGGAAAGCCCAGCCATTCGGCTCCTGAGAAGCCTCTCACTCATGTGGTGCCGAAAGGAAAGGCTGAGGAGCGTGACTTGATCATTCTCTTACTGCAGGGTCGCCTAGAGGCAGATCATCTGGCCCATCTGGAAGAGGAGAAGTTTACCGTTGAATTGTATCGGGAAATTGTCAGGCATGTGGAGGTTCATCGGGAGGCGTCTGGGCTGGTGGACGTGGAGTCTTTACGAGGCGATCTGACGAGCGATCCGGTATTTGAGTCGGCGGTTTCCCAGCTGTGCGTGTGGGAAATGCAATTAGAAAATCAGGCGGAGCATATACAGGGATGCTTGCGAACATTGGAGGGAAAATGGTTGCAGCGGATCTTAGAAGGAGTGACCACCCGGTTGAAAACAGCTGAACGGGAGGGGCGTCAAGAGGAAGTCGATCGTCTCAATGCGGAGATCAATGCCCTTCTAGGAAGAAAAGCGGTGTTGATGGCCTCCTAAGGGAAGTTGGGCAAAACGAAAAAGATTTGTAAAGAAAATGCGTTGGGGAGTTTTTCCCGTCCCTCAACTATGGTAAAAGAGAAGCAACACGTTCCAACCGGGCCCATAGCTCAGTCGGTTAGAGCGGCTGACTCATAATCAGTTGGTCCCAGGTTCAAGTCCTGGTGGGCCCACCAGGATTCCCTGAGTACGTGGGAGAACTTTTAGGAAATATGTGTCTTATGCTAAGATTGGTTTTGAGGACTCTGTGAATACCCAACTGCAATATCTCATTGAACTCCAAAAGTTTGACCTCCGAATTTTTCAAATCCTCGATCAGCAAAAAAAACTTCCAGGACTTCTACAGATAGCGGAAGCCCCCCTTTGTGAATTACAAGGCAAGCTCCAAGTTCTAAAAAATGAAGGTGAGTCCTTGGCTAAACAGCGGCGCAATGCGGAATTGGAGTTAGGCGCCCAAGAGGCTCAGTTGCAAAAAGTTCGAGCCCGGCTCTCGGAATTAAAAACCAACAAGGAATATCAAGCTCATCTGTTTGAAATTGAATTAGCTCGAAAAAAGAAAGATACGTTTGAAGAGGCCGTTTTGGCTTTGATGGAACGGGCGGATCAAAATAGTCAGGCCATCAAGGAGCTAGAACCCCAGATTGAGGAAGCCCAAAAGGTATATGATCTGGAAAAGGCCAAATTGGAAACACAAGCTGCGGATCTCCAGCAAGAGATCACCGAGTTGGAGCAGCGGCAACAACAGCTTTCACAATCATTAGAACACACTCTACTGTCTCGCTATAACCGGTTGAAAAATCTCCGGAAAGGGTTCGCAGTGGCTGAAATCCGAGATGGGTCCTGTATTGGGTGCCGACTGCAGCTTCCCCCCCAGTTAGTGGCCGATGTTCGACGGGGCGATCAGTTACTCGATTGCTCCTATTGCCGCCGGATTCTGTACATGGCCAATCAACTCGAAGGTGAATCCGATCAATAGATGCTCTCCCGATGGGCTGTGCTTGCTTTCCCGATTCGCAGTGCTACTATGAACAAGGTGGTTGGAGTGGGCCGGGTGGCCGCTCGCAGGATTCTCCTGCGAGAGGAAAGTCCGGACTCCAAAGGGCGAGGTGCTGGGTAACGCCCAGGCGGAGTAATCCGACATGAGCGCCACAGAAAATATACCGCCGGAATGCATGGGAAACCATGAGCCGGTAAGGGTGAAATGGTGGGGTAAGAGCCCACCGCGTCTGTGGTGACACAGATGGCAGGGTAAGCATCACCTGGAGCAAAACCAAATAGGGGAACGCTGCCCGCTTTCCTTGAGGGAAACTTCAAGGCAACGGGAGAGAGGTCGGCCCGGCCGAAGTTCTCGGGTAGGTTGCTTGAAGCCCAAGGTAACTTGGGTTCTAGAGAAATGGTCATCGCCCGCTTGGAGACATCCTGGCGGGTACAGAATCCGGCTTACAGGCTCGCTCGCCACCCTTAAATAATTCATGGGTTCGTTTGACCCACGTTGGTAGCATTGCTACAATGACGCCCTTATGGCTTCAGTCGGTAGCCATGGGCATGTTGTTGAACACTTCACCCCTCAATGTCCCCATCGTCTAGCCTGGCCTAGGACGCCGGCCTTTCAAGCCGGCAACACGGGTTCAAATCCCGTTGGGGACACCATTGTTTAAGCCGCTGAAGAACTCTTCAGCGGCTTTTGTTTTTTTGGATATCCCTGTCCGGTTGGGGTTCATGCCCTTCACGCAGCTTCAGAAATTCGATATGGTGACCCATTAAGTGCCTCATTCATTTATTCATTCGATGGGGGTGTTATGACACGTTTATGGATCATGGTAGTCCTGGGAGTGTTAAGTCTGGCGGGTGGGCACGCAACCAATGGGCTGGCGGAGGAGACCCAGGCAGGAAATTCATGGCTGGATACCCCTGTCGAGGATGATGGGCCACCGGGGTCAATGATTTATGTTCCAGAAGGGGAATTTTTGATGGGCGATAATGATGGCTCACGAAATGAACGTCCGGAGCATCTGGTGTTCCTTGATGCCTATATGATTGATCGGTATGAAGTGACGATGGCGGAATATCAAAAACTCCTGGATGAAGATTATAGTATCGAGCCTCCACCGCTTTGGGATGATGGGGCCGCGTTAGGGGAACTGGGAAACCGGCCGGCGGTTGGCATTACCTGGACGTATGCGAATAAATATTGCCAATGGGCAGGAAAGCGATTACCTACTGAGGCGGAATGGGAAAAGGCAGCCAGAGGCACTGATGGCCGCCGATACCCTTGGGGGCATATGCAACCATTTGTGGATATTGCCAATTACAATCAAGGAACCACCGGATGGGTCAGTTATAAGTTGACTCTGTCACCTGTGAACAGTGGGACCCGTGGGATGAGTATTCGCCATGGATTAAAGGAAGGCGGCAAAAGTGCCTTTGGACTCTATCATATGGCCGGTAATGCTTCGGAATGGGTGAATGATTGGTATGACCGTTTTTATTATGAGGAAGGCCCCAAAAATAATCCGAAAGGCCCGGCTGAAGGTGAATTTAAGGTCTTACGAGGTGGTTCGTGGGAAGACCAACCGGTTAATCTCCGCGTCACGGCTCGCTCAAAAGGAGAAGTGGATTATCAAGATTTGACTACCGGATTTCGGTGTGCGAAGGATGCCACTAAGGAAGAGGGGAAAAGTGAAAAGTCCCCTGGGTAAAATCAAAAAGAATATCAAACCCCCACATTCAAGATAAGATGGTTATCTGGTTTTCAAGGGTATTTTTAGGAAGTAACGTGGGTTGACCCGAGTGAGGATGCAAAGGGTTCAGGCAAGAGAGTTGATTTTCGGCATTGCCCATACAACCAGCGAGCGGTCTTTCCGCCCACATTTTTGATGGTATGGGGCACTCCAGCGGGAATATGGACTTCTTCTCCAATGGACGGCCGCAGTAAGTGTTCTCCAACTGCCACCTCGATTACTCCTGACATCACCATCAATAATTCTTCATGCGAGTGGGCTTGGCATACCCATTCCCGACCGGCATGGTCAATCCACATGCCGCAAGAAAACCCTCGGCTATGCCAATCCTGGGCAACCTTTGTGCGATCTACGAGGGAATAGCTATCCATGACAAGCCTCTTCATGAAACTCTGATCAATGAATAATGATGCCACGTGAAAAGGATTCTATGGCCAGGAAACGCCGAAAACCGGCTGACATAATAGAACAAAGGATCTACGCGCGACTGATCGGTGCAAGCGGAGATGAGGCGGCATACGGAAGGAAAAAACCTCTGTACTGAATAGGAATTCATGGGGGCTGAACCCAGCGGAACGGATGAAAGAAACCGATCATTTCTACGATTAATGGGCCATTTTATATAGCGAGGAAAAATTCAAGTCAATGTCCCAAATTGTGGAAAAGATGTGGAAGACGGTGGATAACATTCTTCTTGAAAACGTAACCTATTTGATAAAAAGGATTTCATGGTGTGAATTCTGGGGATAATTTTTTTTGCATGAACCCCTAGGGCGGGACGACAATCACCCAAGGGCCTCCTAGAAGATGGGCTGGACGGTTGGAAGCCGGATAATAAACACCGGTTGTACGAGCCGGGCCAACGCGATATTTTGACAGGGAAACGAGAGGATTTGACCATGTGCTCTCTCTGGAAATCAGGGATATGATTGACGGGATCAACTATTACCAGATTCTCGGTGTTCCGGAAGATGCGTTGCTTCAGGAAGTGCAAACGGCTTGGCGGGCCTTCGTTAAAGAAAACCATGAGGATGTGGTGCCGCTGGAAGAACGACAAGCTGCCAAGGAACGAATGTTTAGGATCAATGAAGCCTATGCGGTCCTTAGTCACGAGGAAAAACGGGCAGATTATGATAATGCACATATGCTCAATGGCGGTTCGAAAATTGAGCTGGTCAGAAGCCGGGTCAGAAAAGCCAAAGACATTATGCGGAAGGATCACTCGCTTATCACGGGGCAGGAGATCACGCTGATCGAATCTATTCACGATTATTTGGATAGAAAGACCCAGGAGGCCTGCTTTCAGTGGATGACCGAACTCTTCGGGGAACGTCCGGAGATGGCCAGGTATATGGTGGCTTCGGCATTTGACGAGCAGCTCTTGGGAGCTGACAGCCAACTGTTCGAGACGTTGCTGGCAAAAGCTCCCTATGTGATTACATGGGAAAAGATCTATTTGTATGGCGAAGACATTCTTGGCGTGGCCGGAAAGGGCAATAAGGAACGAAACTACAACCAACTCGCCCGTATCCTGTGTCACCGACTTGATTTAGCCAAACATGTCGTCTACCCGGCCTTTCAAGAGCAAGCGTCCGGATGCGAGAGCGGCCTCTTGCCCACGTTGCTTAAACTGGCTCCACAGGAAATTACCCAGAAGCATTTTGATGATTATGTGGATACCGTTCACCGTATGCGGTGGATTGTGTATGGGCAGCTCAGAAACTATAACGAGCAGGCCATTGAGTGGATACTCAAGGCCAGACCGGATCTCACCAGAAAGCCGGAGGAAAAACCAGCTCCGAAGGAGCTCCCACTTCCATTACGGTCATAATCGGGAGAAATGCATACGGAGGTATGAAGAACAACCCGTGAAGAAAAATTTTCCCAACGTGATGCCTATTTGTGGGAAAGGGACTTTACGTATGAGGCCGAAATGCTGGAAAGTCCGTATATCCGTCGGACCTGGGGACATACCACACATCCATGGGCGCCTGGGCGGCCAGTGGCCAATCATTGGCAATGCGGTCAACCAAATCGGGATTGCTTATATAGGGCCGCCCGAAGGCAATAAGGTCGGCATGCCCCTCTCGAATGGCGGTTTCCGCCGAATCGGGGGTGTACCCGCAGTTTCCGATCAGAGGCCCCTGAAAGACTTTACGGAATTCCGACAACCTCATCGGTTCCCCTAACTGGTGAAAGCCAAAGCCCAGCCCATCCACGACGTGCAAATAAGCTAGTCCGTAGCCATTAAGTTGTTCGGCTGTCCAGGTAAATTGTTCACGAAAATCCGGCGAACCCATATCGTTGAAATTGCCGTTGGGCGAGAGACGGACTCCGACGCGTCCGGCAGGCATTTCTAAAAGAATGGCGCGAACGATCTCGTCAAGAAATCGATAACGATTCTCCAGACTCCCGCCATACTGGTCTGTTCGTTGATTGGTTTTTGATTGCAGGAATTGATCGATCAGATAACCGTTAGCCGCATGTATTTCGATACCATCAAATCCTGCCTGTAGGGCTCGCTTAGCGGCCTGTCGGTAATCATCGACGACCTTGGGGATTTCATCGGTATGGAGAGCTCGAGGAGTTTCATGGGATTCACGCCCCGTGGGTGTTTGAATCCCGTCGCCTCTGATGGCAATGGCCGAGGGAGCGACCGGCAACTGTCCTTGTTCGTGAAAGTGGCTATGGGATGCCCGTCCGCAATGCCAGAGCTGTAACAACATAAGACCACCTGCGGCATGCACGGCATTGACGATCTGGCGCCAGCCTTCCAGCTGCTCATCGGAATAGATTCCCGGTGAGTCGACCCATCCGATGCCTTGTCGGGAGACCACCGTGGCCTCTGAAATAATCATCCCTGCCGTGGCTCGTTGACAATAATACTCCCGCATTAAATCGTTGGGAATGCGACTGAGACCGGCGCGAGCCCGTGTCAGAGGGGCCATCACGATGCGGTTGCGGGTATGAAGGAAGGGGTTCAACGTAAAGGGGGTCAATAATTGAAGGTCTTGACTCATGGCCGATCCTCGTAGGAAATGAATTTGAAGTATGCATGGAGGTAGAGAAAAAAGAAACGGCCGCAACTTCAGAAGGATTTCTCCTTTCAGTCGTCACGGCCGTTTCCAGCTTTGAATTGGCCTTTTTGATTAATTTAATGGTTCATTCACGTCACTCACGGATCTGATCCCGCATCTGGCGAAGGCCTTTTCCATTTTAGGAGCACCCGCTGGTTGAGCCGCAGGTATCGCATTTAAGGCAGGTTCCGTTACGAACCATCGTAAATTGTTTGCACTCGGGACAGGGGTCGCCTTCATACCCTTTCTGGCGGGCTTCCTGGACTTCGGTAATGGTGACTGTCTCCCGTTGCATCTGGACTTGTCGGGAGACTTGCCGCGGTTCGCCTGTTTTCTCGATTCCATTGCCCGTGCTTTTCCGTGAAGGGAATACCTCAGGGCTGATAGACGTGGAGCTGAGGGAGCGGGGATCCACGAGTTCTTTCTCTTCTTCGTCGTCAGTCTGCTTTTTGAGAGCGTCCACGCGAAGGTCTTCGGGTGCGACTTGTTCCAGGTCATGCCGTTCCAGGTACGTGATAGCCAATTCCCGGAAGATATAGTCGATAATTGAGGTGGACATTTTAATATGGGGATTCATTTTAACCGGGCCGTTCGGTTCGAATCGCGTAAAGAGAAAGGCATCCACAAATTCTTCCAAGGGCACTCCATGCTGCAGGCCCAAGGAAATCGCAATGGCAAAATTATTCATGAGACTTCGGAAGGCAGCTCCTTCTTTGTGCATGTCCAGAAAGATTTCTCCCAGTGTGCCGTCTTCATATTCCCCGGTCCGTAAATAAATCTTATGGCCGCCCACAATGGCTTTTTGGGTATAGCCTCCGCGGCGTGTGGGCAGGGGGCGTCGTTTGGCCAGATATCGAACCAACACACGGGAAGCGGCTTGCTTCGCGGTTGCGACCACTTGTTCCGTGGTGGAAACCGAGCTTCCCGTATCACTGGTGGTATTGAGCGGTTGGCTAAGCTTGGAGCCGTCACGGTAGAGCGCCACGGCTTTGAGCATGGATGTCCAGCCCGTCATATAGGCTTCCTTGACCGCTTCGAGGGAGGCATCACTTGGCATGTTGATGGTTTTACTGATAGCTCCGCTGATGAAGGGCTGAGCGGCGGCCATCATCCGGATATGGGCCGCGGCGGCGATAAATCGTCGTCCTAATCGGCCGCACCGGTTGGCACAATCAAAGATAGGTAAATGTTCGGACTTGAGGTGAGGAGCTCCCTCGACGGTCATGGTGCCGCAGCAAAAATCCGTGGCAGCCAGGATCTCTTCCGAACGAAATCCCAAAAATTTTAAAATGTTGAGATTGGGATCTTTGAGCTCATTTTCTGAAAGGCCTAACTGTTCCCGGCAAAATTCCTCGCCGAGTGTCCATTTCGTAAAGGCAAATTGGATATCAAAAGCCCCATCCAATTCATGCTCGACTTTTTCAATGGCGGTTCGGTCAAAACCCTTGGCCTTCAAGCTTTCATGATTGATAAAGGGCGCGTTTTTGAGAGTCCGTGTCCCTGTGGCATGGGTGGTGATGTCCTGAATTTGCGAGGGGGCATACCCCAGGTTTCGTAGTGCAGGGGGGAGACTTTGGTTGATGATTTTAAAATATCCGCCTCCCGCTAATTTCTTGAATTTGACCAGCGCAAAATCCGGTTCAATCCCGGTGGTGTCACAATCCATCACCAAGCCGATGGTGCCGGTAGGGGCTATGACTGTGGTCTGGGCATTGCGATAACCATATTGCTCTCCCAATTCCAATGCCCGGTCCCAGGCATGTTGAGCGGCCTGAAGCAGGGCTGGAGGACATTGATTGGGTTGAATGCCCATGGGGAGGATTGTGAGGCCGTCATATTTTTCCGCCGGGGCATTGTATGCCGCTGCCCGGTGATTTTTAATCACGCGTAACATGGATTCCGCGTTTCGCGGGTAGGCATTAAACGGCCCGAGCTCCTTGGCCATTTCCGCCGAGGTGGCATAGGACTCCCCGGTCATCAGAGCGGTAATGGCCCCACACCAGGCGAGTGCTTGGGGGGAGTCGTAGGGAATGCCCAGTTTCATCAAAATGGAGCCCAAATTGGCATAACCCAATCCCAGCGTCCGGAATGAAAAACTTTTCTCCGCAATGGATTTGCTGGGAAATCCAGCCATCAGGACACTGATTTCCAGCACGATGGTCCATAACCTGACACCGTGGCGAAAGCCTTCAATGTCAAATGTCCCATCGTTGGACAGGAAGCGTCCTAAATTCAGTGAAGCCAAATTGCAGGCCGTGTCATCCAAAAACATGTATTCACTGCAAGGATTGGAGGCGTTGATCATGCCGTCTTGTGGGCAGGTATGCCATTCATTGATGGTGGTGTCGTACTGCACTCCGGGATCGGCGCAGATCCAGGCCGCCCAGGCAATGCGATCCCATAAATCCTTGGCCGGGATAGTTTTGCAAGTTTTGCCGTCGGTTCGTCTGGTTAATTTCCAATCACCATTTTGTTGGAGAACCTCAAAGAATTCATTAGGAATCCGAATGCTGTTATTGGAATTTTGTCCGGAAACGGTTTGATACGCCTTGCTGTCCCAGTTGGTGTCGTACTCATGAAAGACGAAATGTGTAAAGCCTTGTTGGGCATACGAAAACATGCGCTGGATATAGGCTTCGGGAACGGCGACTTCCCGTGCGGCTTGAATGGCTTCACGGAGAGCCTGATTTTCAATGGGGTTGGTTTCGACGTGGATGGTGCCGTCCGCCTTGGAGATATGGCAGGCTTTCAGGACCAGGTTGAGATGCCGTGCACAGACTTTTGAGCCTGCCACCATGGCAGCGACCTTTTGTTCTTCAATGACTTTCCAATCAATGAATTCTTCAATGTCGGGATGATCGAGATCCAGGCACACCATCTTGGCGGCTCGCCGGGTCGTTCCGCCTGACTTGATCGCGCCTGCGGCACGGTCGCCAATGCGTAAAAAGGACATGAGTCCTGACGAGCGGCCTCCGCCGGACAATGGTTCGCCGTCACCTCGCAGCTTGGAGAAGTTGGTGCCTGTTCCCGAACCATATTTGAAGAGGCGGGCTTCCCGCACCCAAAGATCCATGATTCCGCCTTCGTTAACCAGATCATCGGAAATGCCTTGAATGAAACACGCATGGACTTGTGGGCGTTCATAGGCATTTGCGGCATTTTTAACCCGGTGCGTATGCTGATCGACATAATAATGGCCTTGCGAAGGGCCCGAGAGGCCATAAGCAAAGTGCAGGCCGGTATTGAACCATTGCGGTGAGTTGGGGGCAGCCATTTGTACGGCCAACATGTAACTCAATTCATCGCGAAAGGCCTCGGCATCTTCCGGGGTCTCGAAATAATTGTGGCTGGCCCCCCAATGGGTCCAACATCCCGCTAAACGGTGAAACACTTGCCTGGCATCCCGTTCTCCTCCAAACAGTGGCTCGCCCTGTTCGTTAAGGACAGGCTGGCCTTGGTCATCGACTTGGGGGACCCCGGCTTTCCGGAAATATTTTTGTGCCAAAATATCAACAGCCAGCTGAGACCAACTTTCCGGGGCTAGGATGTTATCTTGACGAAAAACCGCTGAACCGTCCGGATTTCTGATTTCAGAGACCCTGAGGGAAAACGGAATGTGTTGGTACGGACTTTCGCCTGCCTTGGTAAAACGACGCTCAATTTTCATGGAAGGACTCCTTTGCAGAGGCTAAAAAAACCTGGTAGGTATTTCTTCCGGTCACTCATTTTTCCCTTCACCATATTTTCCTGCCCCTTCGACACGCATTCACACATGCCTTGTTGAACGAAGGCTTTTGCGGCCCCGACGTCTTACAGGATGAAGAGTGTGTGAACCTTTCGGAGTACTCCAAGATTTGTGGTCCAAACCCGGATGCTCCTGACTGAAAAGGGGAAAGGGAGGAAATAGGTCATCTAAAACTCAGCACGAAAAATAAGATAAAAAAGACCAGAAGAAATAATTGGTGAAAACCAATGAGCCACAATCTATAGAGGTCTAATGATTTTGTCAATACAAAATATTGTGTAAAAAATGATGATGCATGTGAGTTGATGTGAAAAACCTGTGGGTAAAAAAATGGTTGGTTTTACGAGGATTTGCAAGGAAATTTTTCTGGTTATCCACAGAGTATTTTGATGGGGGTGAGGGAAACCCACAGGATACTTTCCAGATTTCAAAGATTTTTTTATTTGAATTTTGATGTGCACATGGAGACGGTTTCCGGAAAGGAGTGAAAGAACAAATGAACGTGGAGCTTTTGATTTATCGGAGCGGCTTATGTCACCGTACCGGAAAACTCCGGGAATGACAGGGAGAGGATCATTTCCGTTTCATATGAATGTTCAATACCGAAAAGGAGTACACGAAAATGTATGTCTGGAGTAAACAGTTGGTAGGAGGGCTATTAGCGGCATTCATTATTTTGGAGGGCCTGTTTTTATTCATGACGGGAGGAGGAAGTGAAAGCCATTTGAATATTCGGACCACGCAATGGATTGCGGTGAATTATGTGCTGTTGGTCGTGTGGATTTTTGTCTGGATGTACGATCAGGCGAGAGTGCGGGGAAAAAATGTCTGGGTTTGGCTGGTTCCTTTTCTCATTTTCCCGTTGCCCGTTCTGGGGATTTTTATCCTGATGTTACAACGGCGCATTGCGTGAGAGTCGCTAACCGATGACCACGCGGCCTTTGGCTAACCGGTAGGGCTTATGGACGGACGTTTTGACGGCGAAGAGGCCGATTAAGAGCGGACCAAAACGTCCGAGCAACATGCAGATCATAATCATGACTTTTCCGAAGTCGGTCAGAAGCGCGGAAAAGCTCCTGGCTTCCCCATCCCCTAAAGACATCCCCACGATTCCCATCGCGGAAGTGACTTCGAACATCAGGGATAAAAAGGGTTGTGATTCTATTGAAGATAACAGGAGTGTCATGCCCGTAATCAGGCCCAACGCCATAATCGTCAGGCAAAGGGCCTGCGTGACGAGATCTTGAGGAATGCGCCGGTGGAAGACTTCCACATCCGAATCCCGTCGGAGAGTGCTCCACACGGTTAACACCACGATCGCGATGGTGGTGGTTTTGATGCCGCCGGACATACTGCCAGGGGACCCGCCAATGGCCATGAGTAAAAGGAGCGTATAGAGGGTGGCATCTTGCATGTCTCCGACATCAATCGTGCTAAACCCTGCCGTTCTCGAGACGGACTGGAAATAAGAAATCGTTAGTTTTTCCCCCACCGAAAGAGATTGGAATGTTTCGGGATTGTTCCATTCGAGCAGGGCAATCCCGAACGTTCCCCCCACAATTAAGAAGATCGTCGTGATGACCACGAGTTTGGTATGGGTCCGCAACCGAAAGCGACGCCGGTGATAATTGTCCAATAAGTCTTCGAAGACCAAAAATCCAATACTCCCTAGAATGATCAGTGTGGTGATGGTCAGGTTCATGGTCCAGTCGGTTTGAAAGGGAATCAGACTGTCGGAGAAGAGGGCAAACCCGGCATTATTAAATGCCGAAATGGCATGAAACGTTCCAAAATACAGCGCGGTATTCCATGGGAATTCCTGGGCAAATCGAATGGTCAGGATGGCGGCGCCAAGGCCCTCAAGGGTAAAGGTAATGAGGGCCACCATTTTGACGAATCGCACCAATCCTTGCATGTCCAGGGTATTGAGTGTTTCCGTCAACATCATGCGGTCCCGGAGTCCGAGTCGTCTTCCCAGCACGAGCAAAATCAATGTCGCCATTAAGGCATAGCCCAACCCGCCCACTTGAATGAGAAAAAGGATGACCCATTGTCCGAAGAGGGTGAAGTCATGGGGGGTATCCATCACAATCAAGCCGGTCACACAGACAGCGGATGTGGCGGTAAACAGGGCGTCTAATATTCCCATGTCCGTTCCTGGAGGAGTGGCAAACGGCAGCAGGAGGAGGCAGGCGCCCAGCAGGATCAAGGCCATGGCGGCGAGGGCCACGACCTGCCCTGGAAGCAAGCGGATGCCCATGAAACGGGAAACCAGAAGTTTGCCAAAGCCAGTAGCCATACTTACAGATGAGAGAGTATGTCAGGTATTGGGGTGTTCATGAAGCTCGGATCAGAGTTGTGAGTCTTCCACATTTCCCGAGGAGGCTCGGATGAGGAAGGGGTGGTTCGGGAACAGGCATGCGTGATGAGCGTTGTCAGACTGCCCTGGCCACAACATCCTTGATTCATCCATGGAGTCCATCCCTCAGACGCAAGGGCCGGTCAGGACAACAAATGATTGCGGGGATCGGCACCAGCCTGTCTTCTTGACCCCAACCTTGTGGGGTTGGTGATAAACGTGATTCTTCAAAAATCCTACCATGGTGCGGTGATTAAGCAACCTCTACTCACGACGGCTATCTGCCTTGTTGTCCGGAAAGGGCTTCTTTATAATCCTTTTCGAAATGAATACCAAGGTATTGGATGCCCCACGGGTTTCGTTTTATACGGTAGGTTGCCGCTTGAATCAAGCGGAAACCTCCCTTTTGCAGGATGGGTTCAGGAAAAAGGGGTTTATTCCTGTCCCCTATGGTCAACAGACAGATCTGCTGGTTGTGAATTCCTGTACCGTGACCGAGGGGGCAGAATCTGACTGCCGGCGTGTGGTGAGGCAAGTGCTTCGCCATTCCCCTCAGGCCTTTGTGGCCGTGACCGGCTGTTTTGCCCAAACCGGGTTAGAGGTCCTGCGTCAGGTGGAAGGGATCGATTTGATTGTGGGTAACCAATTTAAAATGCGGTTGCCGGATATTTTGCCCCCAGAGACCAGGCTGACGAAACAACCCAGTCCCCTTGTTCATCATGGCCGGATGAATCCCGAGAATTTTCTGATAGCAGGGGTGGGCGAATACGATACGACCCGGGCCAATTTGAAAATTCAGGATGGATGTCAGTTTATGTGTACTTTTTGCCTGATTCCGTTTGCTCGTGGACGAGAACGGAGCCGGGTGCGAGAGGATGCGCTTCGGGAAGCCGAAGCGTTGGTGGAACGAGGGCATCGGGAAGTGGTGTTAACGGGTGTGAATATAGGTCAATATGAGGATCACGGGAAAAATGTGCTTGGCCTCATTCAGGATCTGGAGATGATTCAGGGACTGGACCGCATTCGTATTTCATCGATTGAACCCACGACGATTCCAGACACCTTGCTGGCTCATATGGCTACCTCAAAGAAATTGTGCCGCCATCTCCATGTGCCCTTGCAAAGTGGGGACGACAACATCTTACGGGCCATGAATCGGCGATACACGATGACTGACTATCGTCGTTGGATGGAACAGGCCTTGGAGAAGGTCCCGGGGCTGTGCTTTGGAACGGATATCATGGTGGGGTTTCCGGGAGAAGACCATCAGGCGTTTCAACGCACCTATCAGGTGGTGCAGGAACTCCCCTTTGCCTACCTCCATGTATTCAGTTATTCGCCACGGCCCGGGACGGCCGCACTTCGACTTCCGGATCCTGTGCCTACCTCGGACATCAAGTCGCGAAGCCGTGCGTTGCATCAGTTATCTGTCGTAAAACGGCAAGCGTTTTATCAGCAATTCCTGGGGCAAACCGTGGCTGTATTGTTTGAGTCAGCTGAGGAAGAGGGATATTGGACTGGTCTCACCGACCACTATGTTCGGGTGTCGGTGCGTTCCACCGCGTCTCTCTCGAATCAACTGCTTCCGGTATCCGTCACCGGAATCATGGCCGATCGGGTGCTAGGATTACTCCAATCGAGCGTTCCGCCTTCACCAATCCCGCTCCCCACCGTTGCTCTCAATTCCCTGAGTGTCGTGTGATGTTGACTGAACCCGAGATGAGTTCTGCTCACTTGCTGACTCCGGCGTCGCTCAAGAAACGGCCCATGGCTGTCTCCTCTCCCTCTTTGGGGCATCATAGTGGACCTCGAGTCTATATTGAGACATTTGGATGCCAAATGAATGAGTATGATACGGAACTCCTCCGAGCGTTGCTCAAAGCGCGGGGCTTTCAATTTACGTCAGAGGGAAATGAAGCCGACGTGGTGTTATTCAATACCTGTGCGATTCGTGAAAATGCCCATAATCGGCTCTATGGGCATCTTGCCGAATTCAAACGAGCCAAGCAGGAGCGGGGGATTGTCATTGGGGTATTAGGCTGCATGGCGCAAAACCTCAAAAAGGATTTATTAGAAGAACGCCCGTTCATTGATGTATTGGTTGGCCCGGATGGCTATCGACGGCTTCCTGATTTGCTGACCGATGCATTGGAATACGACAAGCGGGGGTTGGCGGTCGATCTTTCGGAGTCCGAAACGTATGACGATGTCGTCCCGGACCGCGCCGAAGGTATTAATGGATGGATTGCCGTCATGCGGGGCTGTGATAATTTTTGTTCCTTCTGCGTGGTGCCGTATACGCGTGGACGGGAGCGTTCGCGTGATCCGAAGGGTATTCTAGAAGAAGTCAGACGGTTGGCTGATCAGGGGGTTCGGCAAATCACGCTTCTTGGACAAAATGTGAATTCTTTTCGGTATGAACAATGGGATTTTGCTAAATTATTGGTCAGGGTGGCAGATATACCTGGCATCCAACGGGTTCGGTTCATGTCGCCCCATCCGAAGGATTTTCCTCCGGCGCTCATTGAAGCTGTTGCCGAACATCCTCATATTTGCCGTCATATTCATCTTCCGCTTCAATCGGGTAATGATCGGATCTTGGAGCGCATGGGACGATGTTATACGCAACTGGACTATCTCAAACTGGTTGAGGTCATTCAACGCAAAGGTGCCATAACTTTAACCACCGATATCATTTGCGGTTTTTGTGGCGAAACCGAGGACGAATTTCAGGATACCCTCAAGGTGATGCATGCGGTTGAATTTCAGGCGGCTTATGTCTTTAAGTATTCGGAGCGAAAACACACCATCGCGGCTCGCAAATATCCAGACGATGTGCCGGATCAGATCAAGGGGCAACGGGCCAATCAGCTGGTGGAATGGCAAAAGCAGATGTCCTTGCAGAAAAATCGGTCATTGATAGGACAGACGGTCGAAGTTATGGTGGAAGGACATTCCAAAAAATCGTCATCCCAATGGATGGGGCATAACGAGGCCAATGTGACCGTGGTCTGGGATCAGTCCGATGAGCCCAGTCCGGTTGGGGCGCTTGTCCCTGTCTTGATAGATGATGCTTCCCCCTCCACGTTATTTGGTCATCTCTCTTCCTAATTTTTCCTTCGGTCTTCCAGCGCCAACCTTCCTCATTGCCTCGCCAGGGATGTTCTATTGTTTCAGCAAAAGGAGGGTTGGCGGAGCCCCCTTCTTTGGTGTGAGGCCGGTGTGTTCATGTCATCAAAGCCTGACATTTTGTACTAGGAATATATACGCAATATTCGATAACCAATACCTCAAGTCGAGTGTCCTCTATCCGATAGATTGGCTGTAAGCCTATGGTTTCTTGGGCGAGCAGTGGGTAACCTAATCTTGCCAATTTCGTAATAGGCGTGCATCTGAACACTCCTGGACCAACAACACGGTAACGTATTCAATGGATCCCCAAATCCTTCAGCGCATTAAAAACTGTAAAACGCTCCCTGCTATTCCTGCCTTGCCACTGCAAGTGCTCCAAATGTGCCGGGACGAAAAGGCCGATGCCAAAAAAGTGGGGGACGTCATTAGTAAGGATCCTTCGTTTGTCGCCAAATTACTGAATGTGGCCAATTCCAGTTTTTATGGGGGGAGTCGCCATAAAGTGGCCACGGTGACACAAGCCGTCACATTGATGGGGATGAATTCCATTGCCACGTTGGCCTTCTGCTTCTCGTTATACCGGGATTTGCGCAAAAAAGGTGGGGGCGCCTTCGATCATACTCATTTTTGGCATCGCTGTATCCTGGCCAGTTTATCCTCAAAAATCTTGGCGAAACGGGTGCGGGTCGTGAATGAAGAGGAAATTTTCTTGGCCGGGCTTCTGCAAGACATTGGCATTTTAGTGATGAGTGAAGCCTTTGGGAACGAGTATGGACTGCTGTATAAAAAATCAGCCCAAAACCATGCAGAATTGGCGGCTTTGGAGCAAGGCCGGTGGAAGACGGATCATTGCGAAATCGGCGCGTGGCTGTCCGAGACCTGGGAACTGCCGGATGTTTTACGGGAAGCGATCCGGGGAAGTCATGAACCGGCATTGGCAAAGACCGAAGATGAAGTGGGCCGATTAACAGTCCTGTGCGTGGCCTTATCCGCTCGCATCGCTGATATGTGGTGTTTCCCTCATACCGAAATCGCGGTGAAGGAAGCTATTGTGAAAGCCCAAGAATTTCTGCAACTCGAACCAGGTGGACTTGTTGAAGTCAGTAAGCAAATCGCCGAAGGCATACCCGATATGTCCAACTTCTTCCAAATGAGTTTAGGCCGTCCCGAGGAAATCCAAAACGTCCTCGATCTGCTTGAGCAAACCGCTACCGCCACTGTGCAGGGATAAGTGTCCCTTCATAGGGTTTCTTTGGGATTTCATTCCTCCTCACCACAGCGGTGTCCTCCGTTCTGATCTCTCTCAGGCGTGTTCCCCTTTTGTTAAGGCCCTAAGTGCGGTACAACAACACTATGAAGGTTGTCATTCTGAGTATGGCCATCTGGATTCTGGCCGCTGGGTGGGTACAAGCCGATCAGGGCTTTGGGCATTGGCTGTTAGATTTTAAAGCGGAGGCCCGGCAGCAAGGGATCGCTGATGCATTGTTGGAGCAGGCGTTCGATCATGTGGAACCTCTGGAGCGGGTTTTGGAGTTGGACCGGAAACAGCCAGAATTTACGATGACTTTTGTAGACTATCAAAAAAAGAGTGTGTCCCCAGAACGAATTCGGCAAGGGCGTCGATTGCTGGCTGAACATCGACTCGTATTGGAGGCGATGGCTGAAAAATATGGAGTGCCGGCCCCATATCTTGTCGCATTATGGGGTATTGAAACTCATTACGGTCGCTTGACGGGAGGCTTTAAAGTGGTCGAGGCTCTGGCCACCTTGGCCTATGATGGGCGTCGAAGCGAGTTCTTTCGCCAGGAATTATTAAAGGCGTTGCATATTTTGGAGGAAGGTCATATCTCTGTGGCTGACATGAAGGGGTCCTGGGCTGGGGCCATGGGGCAGTGTCAATTTATGCCTTCCAGTTTTTTGCAATTCGCCGTGGATGAAACAGGGGATGGGCGAAAGGATATTTGGATGACGGAGGCCGACGTGTTTGGGTCCTCGGCCAATTACTTGGCCAAATCCGGGTGGCGGAAACATGAACGCTGGGGGAGGAGGGTGGCTCTTCCCCATGGGTTTGACTTCAGTCTGGCGAAGGTCAGTCGAACGAAGTCTTTGCAGGAATGGCATCAACTGGGAGTTCGTTCGTTTGATGGGGCCGTGTTGCCACATAGCCGTATGCGTGGTGCGATTGTGCTGCCGGATGGCGAGGGAGGACCCGCCTACCTGGTGTATGACAATTATCGGGTGCTCTTGAAATGGAATCGTTCCACGTATTTTGCGACCAGCGTCGGACTGCTTGCCGACGCCCTAATGTGACCGATTACTTCCTTTCTTCATCCCTCCTTAATTTTGCGTTGAGTTGACGGAAAAAGCACCGGGTCTGTATAAAGAGACCACACATTGGCGCCCGTAGCTCAATGGATAGAGCGCTTGACTACGGATCAAGAGGTTACAGGTTCAACTCCTGTCGGGCGCACCACCAATTCAAGGTGTACGTTTCCTCCCCCAGGTGCCTCAAGTTGGGTCCCTAATTTTCATTCAGTAGGACGATCTCAATCAATCAAATCCGAGCTGATGAGTCCGTGCCCCAGAAGCGGTTGAATCCCGTCCACGTGCGGTGGATGGTGCCATCTTTCGGTAATCGGGATATCTTTTCACGATGAATGAACAGGAATACCAAAAACAGTATTGGAAAAAGAATAAGAAAAAGATCCAAGCCAAACGCCGTGCGAGGCGGGAGGAGTTGAATGCCTATCAGAAGGAATACTACAGGAAAAATCGGAAGAAGTTATTGGAATATATGCGAGAGTGGCGAAGCAAGAATCAAGAGAAGGTCCAAGGGTATCTCAAAAAACGCCGCAAGAAAAAATGATGGGGTAGCCTTTCTGAGGGTGATGTGCGGTCAGAATACTTGCTAAGAAATTGTTTATTCTCCCGGGAACTTAATGGGACTGTTGGCGGTGGCCGTAGAGGAGGGTGACGTTGATCCGCCGGCATTCGTAGGTGTCCTGAAATTCGATAACATCGGTTTCGTGAAAAAGGTTGGAGTTGAAGATAATGGCCCGGTTTTGCCGGTGGGGAATATTGATCGGGCGTGCGCCGCTATCTTCCAAAAATTTTTGAATCTTGTGTTTGTTCTTGTCATTGTTATATTCGGCAAAATCCCAGTCATTGGGAGCTTCCTTATCCCACACCACCAACCCGCCTGATTCCGGGTTGCGATTGGCCTCGTTTGGGGTGATCCAGAAATTCACATTCACAGCCGCCGCATCCGCATGCATGTTCAAGCCTCGCAGGGCACTGTCATGTTTGAAGGCCCAAGCCTGTTGTAGCTGGTGGTGCTGAAAAATCTTCGGGAAGCGTGTCCGCAGTTCTTCGGCAATTTGCAGGAGCAAGGGGCAGGCAAAGCCATTGGCGAGAAAGGTGCCGATATAGCCGTTTTGATAATCCCGCTTCCAAATAGTGGATTCCAGGCAAAACGCCCGCATGTCGTCGAGCGCCTGTCTGGTCAGCAGATTGTCCACAAACATGGCTTCCGGTTTGGTGGAAAAGTACTGGGTTTCTATAGCTGCAACATCTAAGTCAGGATTGATGGCCGGGGAAGGCCGTCGCGGGGTTTGGCGGATGTACAGCAGCCGGTTGAAGGAGGGGGCCATTTGGCTTTGTTCCTGTGGAGTGAGTTTGACAAAGAGTGAATCCGGCGATGACTGACAGATGCGTTGATGCAACGTGGTCACGGTGCGTCGATATTCATGAGGAATGGGGACGCTGGAAACATGTTCGGCCAGATAGTGCAGTTGTTCAAAATCGTGTTTGATGCGGGCTTTGGTGACGAAGGCTGGAGCCATGCCCTGGCCGTGATTAAAGGTGGCGTTCGCTGACTGCTGGAAGCCGTCTAACGCTTCTTGCGCCTGCCCCTGCCAGAGCCGTATCAGGCCTAAGTGGTAGTGCGCGTTCGCATATTTGGGTTTGACCGCCAACGCCTGCTGAAAAGCCTCGGCGGCTTCCGTCCATTTCCCTTGATCCTGGAGCACGACGCCCATGTTATTGAGGGCTTCCGCATGTTGCGGAGAATGTGTTAGTGCATCTTGGTACTGGCACAACGCTGCGCTCAGGAGGCCTTGTTCTTTATACGTGACCCCGAGATTATTATGCAGATCGGCGGAATGGGGTTTTCTCTCCAACGCCTGCTGAAAAGCTTCAATGGCGGCTGGCCATTGCCGTTGCCGGCGGAAGACGTGTCCCAGATTGGAGTAGGCTTCCACCGAGTTTGGATTGAGGGATAAGGCCTGCTGATAAGCCCCTATCGCATCTTCCCATCGCTCCTCCTTTTCCAGTGCCAGGCCGAGGTTATAGTAATAATGGGATTTGGTTGATTCGTGTTCAATCGCCTGCTGAATATAGGTCAAGGCAAGCGTGTTGTGGCCTTGTTGATAGGCCAGTAATCCCCGAAGATGGAGCGTATCGGCATGCGTGGGAAATTGATCGAGAATCTGGTCGTAGAGTGCTTCGGCTTGTGAAAACCGTTTGCCCTGATGGTGGGCGACAGCTTCAAGAAACAGACGGTGTGCTTGTGACGGAAGAGAAGTCTGTCCCGCCGGTGGCGTCTGAGCTCGTTGGGATCGGCGTTCGGTTCGATTCATGATTTCTTCGTGGGCTCCGGGGGTTGGGGAATACCCGAAAAGCCTATGCCGATGACCGGAAAAAGTAAAGATGTCCTCCCAATCAACGCGCTCCTCCTTGCGGAAGACTAGACGGATCTCGGACTTACCCTGCCGTGAGACGAGGCAGCAGGGTGATTATTCCCCGGTATGGGCATCCGGATTCAATTGCCAGAGACTCCAGCTCAGCATTTCCCGTAGGGCCTGCATATCGGGGTGTGTGGAAGAACTGGTCCAGGCCTTCAGGTTGAGTTCTTCCAATGGTTTGATTGCACGGCGGTCACCCAGGTTTCCTAATCCTTTCACGGCTTCGGTTTGCATCCGAGGGTCGTCCGATTCCAAGAAGGTCATAAATTGGGTGAAGAGAGCAGGTGTTTTATTATGCGTGGCAATGGCCCCCAATCCTTGTATGGCGGCTAAGCGGGTATCGGGATTTTTTGAGGATTCCAGAAAAGAAATCAGAGCCGGAAGACCTGGCTCTCCCTGTTGGCCGAGGGCCAATAACGCCGTGGTGGCCAAGTCAGGATGTTTCAGGGCTTCCTGAAGGGCTGAGAGTGATTGTGAAGAAGGGAGCTCTCCCAATAATTGAAGGATGGTGCGCTGCCGGTCGATTTGATCGGAGGCATGTTGGTAAGCCAGCAAGAGCCGGTCGATTTGCCCCCATTCGGCTGCCAGGAATAATGGGAACTCGTCCTGTTGCAGTTGAGCATTGAGAGCCTGTAAGGCAAAGGCCCCAACATCGGTGGCTCCAGCGGTTTTTGCGGCCTCCCGTGTATCTTCAAAGGCCGTTCGAATTTCCCAATTCCAGTTGGGGGTTTCATGATTGTAACGATAGGAGATGTGGCAGGCCGGGCCTTTCCAGAGTCGGGTAATAGGGGCCGGTCCGGTGCGCCGGTGTCTACTTGGTCCTGTCCAAGTCTGGCGTTCTTCACATTTTACCCGGACTGCGGCATCATAGGGTTGATCGGGTTGGGACACAATCGTAAAGCCAATTTTTCGTAATTGATCCCCCACGGTTTGAATAAGGGGGGTGGGATCCTGGAGTCCCCGCTCTGTCAGCGCCACTCCCTCGATCAAGACCGTTTGGGCGTGAATCAGGGGGGAGGTCACGGGACTTTCTTCGCCAGGGGACTGCGCGAAGGTGAGGGATGGGAAGCCTAGCACGGCCACGAACAGGGTTCGGAGGTAAGTACAGATATTCGGTCGATGAGTCTGCGGTATCATGAAGTCTAACCTTTGCAAGAATGGGCGAATGAGTCAGGGTTATGGTGATGCGAGTGAAATCTTCATGGCCATGGATGGAGGATTCGATCTGAAATTCTGGCAAATAGATTGGTAATGCCAATCAACGAAGGATGCTCCACATAGGGCTATACATTGTAGGGCTATATATTTTTCGGATATTTCGAGACCGAATCGATTCAAATGATAGGCTATTCTAACAGGCAAACAAATCCAAACAAAACCTGGTGAGGTGAAAAAATGCCCCACAATCGGTTCTCTGGAATCCTGGTCATTTGCGGCGCATTGGAAGGCATTCTCTCGCGAATCGTCAGGGGACTCGTGAGTATCGGATGCCTGATGTTGGTTGTGATCTGGTCTGGGAGGTCGGTTCAGGCTGAGATTGTCTCACAGGAGAATTTTGATTCAGGACGGGTCGGAGCCTGGAGTCCGTTTGCCACTCCCAATGGCACCCTCGGGGGGGAGGGGTTTCCTGTCTTTGTGAATTGTGATGCAGCTGGCACCGGCCATATTTCGCGCTGCTGGCAGGTGAAGGTCGGGCAAATTCAGTATTCACCAGACCAGGATCTTCAACAGGGAGGTGGGCTGGAAGTCCGACAGGCATTGGCTCCAGGGTGGCTCAAGCTGTCGGTCTTCGTCATGGTTACCTATGCCTCGCAGAACGATAGGCGCAATTTAGCTGGTGGGCTGTTCGAATGGATCATTGATCATCAAGTCATGGGCAGGCACGAAATAGGACCCATCGAGAATGGGGCCACTATTCGCCATCATTTTACGGCTGATATTCCAGTGGAGGCTGGAAGTCATCTGATTCAGCTTCGAATGTCCAGACCATTTACCAGTGGGGCGGGACGACAGGCGCCACTTCAATTCATCGATGATCTCGCCCTTGATTGGTCTCCACGGTAGTCTCATCTCAGTTGGTTGTCACCGCTCACGGTTCTTTTCTAAGAGGCCTGTTCCCCAAGCAGATGTGGACCCTTCCACGAAGGTAAAGACTTCGTGCCGAGAAACCGATAGAAACCACATTGCCTCAACCGTTGTGAAATGAACCGTATGGTGGTATCCGAACGTAGTATCAGTCATGAGACGCTGATTGAAACCTTTGCCGGTCGTTTTGATCAGCATGCCCGACAGGATTTTAAATGGCGCATCGACCATGCCATCTCTCAAGGGTATCGATTTGTGGTGCTGAATATGGTCGCCGTGTCGTTTGTTGATAGTGCCGCGTTGGGGTGGTTGGTGTTAGCCCAACGTCGGTTTTACCGCATTGGGGGCAAGATGTGTATTATTGCCCCGGCAGGGTTTGTGCGGGATATCTTAGAGTTGACGGAAATCGGGGAATGGATCCCCATTTTCGGAAGCGAAGCCGAAGCCGTCCAGGCTCTGAATTTACTATCCCCCTCTTCCACATCTTCATCTTCCTAAAAGAGACCATCATGTCCAAACCTTCGTCGGTCACCGAGATTCAAGGGCCGCTCGCTGCATCAGAGCAAAAAGAACGGCGGTCGAGCCGCCGCCTGCACGTCAAACATCAACAAGGGTTGTCGGTCGTCATCCGATGTCGTCAGGAGACCCTCTGCCATGGATACCTGGTCAATCTCAGTACCCAAGGGATGTTAGTGGATTTCCCCAAAGGCCAATTACCGCCCGTTCCCGTCTCTTCAACGGTATCGGTCAAGGTCCATTATCTTGGGGATAGTATTTGGCTGCCGGGGGTGGTCCGGCATCGTCTCGGCTCGAAAGTCGGATTTCACTTTCCGGCCTTAACGGATATGAAAACCTCAAAATCGAAACATCCTCTTTCCGTCGTAGTCCAAGCCCTTTCTCGTGCCGGCGAATCGTCCTAGTTTACCACGATTCGTTTTCCACACTCATGGTGACAGGGAAGAAGTTCTTTGGCCTTTTAAGGTCCAATCTCTCTGTTGGGGGCTGTTGGAGTCGCGTTCTTTCCCTATACGGCTTCCCTTCAAATAACCTAATCTGAAGAGGGTGTCGAGGGAAGATTGGGTTTGTGGCGGGAGTCAGCGGAATGACGGGGACGTGATGGGCGAGAATGGCAAGGCAGGGGGCTGAGCATGGCTAAACGGCATTCCATTCGAGGACGGACGGAATCGGAATCTTTATAGAGGTGAATTTCTGAAATTCGATTGTCGTTTAAACTGATAGCTTGGCAGATGGCATCTTGAGCAATTTTTAGCCCGCCATCCAAATCTCGCCGCAAGGCTGTTTTGAAATAAAAGCGAATCGACAGGCTTAGAAAATGTGTGCCTAGGGCCTCAAAAAAATCCGCGCGGTGGGGGGACTGACGAATGAGGCCCTGGAGATGATTGGCTACGGCCGTTTTGTATTGCCGTCCTTTAGAAGCCAGGACTCGCCGTCCATTGACCGTGGCATATTGGTGATTGATGCTTGGAGGCAACGGGAGCACCAAAAAGAGTTCTGATGGCGTGAGTGAATCCCCGCCCAGCTGATTCCACTCTAAGTGCGTGGTGGCCGAACGGCTTTTTCGGGTATGACTGGGTAGGAGGATGAGTCCACCTTTCCTCTTGACGGCAGTGACCTTTGGGAGAGAGGGAATGCGAATGGTTCTCAATGCAATGGTGATCTCGACTGAAAGGATAGGAGGAAAAAGCCAGGCTGACCGGATCAGGGCTTATAAAATACCGTTGATCTTGCCCATGTTGTATTCATAAGTCTCTTCGTTACGTTGGACGAATCGGCGCCACTCGGAGGGATTCCAAATTTCCAGCCGGTGGAACATTCCCACCAAGACGACTTCCTGCTCATCATCTACCGGGATAAGTTTGCGTAATCGGCCCGGAATGAGGATGCGTCCCGCACGATCCATTTCCGAGGGGGAAGCTTCGGAGACCATATGGTACATGAATAACCGCCGTTGGTCTTCATCCAACAACTCTTCGGCCTTTTTCAGGCGGTTCACCCACTCCGCATTGGTATAAGCCAAGACGGGAAGATCTTGGCCCTTAAGAAACATGAGCGTACTCCCTGAGGACTCCACCTGTTCCCGGATGGGGCTTGGCATGACAAACCGCCCTTTTTCATCGACTTTGCAGTAATATTGTCCGGCAAACATGGTTAGAGACTGTTAGGAAGTTCTTTGCTCATGGTTGTGAGTCTAGCTTACCCAAAGATGAAGAAAAGTCAAGCCATGTGACTAGGGTGTTCTTACTAGAAGCGCCACAGTCTGTAGTGGTGGAGGCCGGTATTCGGAAATTCATACCGTCGTTGAGTGGGTGAGAGGGGATGGATTGGTCTCGACTCATACCTCATATCAAGAATGACACGTTCAAAGAAATCATGTGTAGGAGGTGATGCGAGCCCTGTAAAACCTGCAAGCCATTCCTACTCAACCTCAGGGATACTGAGGCTGTCCTCGTTTGGTTCACCTTCTCCCATCGATTCCATGGCTTCATCCATCTCATCCCCAAAATCCTCGCCCATCTCCTTTCCCATTTTCTTCATAAAACGAGCCATGCTCGCGGGATCATTTTCGTCCAAGTCTCCAAATTTACTGGGATCGGCCAGGGCTTCCATGCGGGCTTCTTCCGACTTGGGAGCGGCAAAGCGGGACATCAGTCGCTCTAATTTTTGGCTATGGCAATGCTTACAGGAGGGCGTGGGTGCCTTTGCACTCAGCAATAAGTAGGTGTTTCGTTTTTGGCAATCTTGACAGCGGTATTCGTAGATGGGCATGTCTTCCTTCCTCCGATGATGAAGGATTTATATCGCAAAAAATTACGTAAGGAAAGAGCGGGGATGAGGGGTTACACCATACGCGCCAGCGTGAGGCCATAGACCGGACCCGAACCGGCCTGTCGCAGCGTATGGGCGCATTCGTGAAGGGTTGTGCCTGTGGTCATGACGTCATCGATGACTAAAATGGCTTTTCCCTGAATAGCGACGGGTTGTGAAACGGAGAAGGCTCCACGAAGGTTGGTGAGGCGCTCCTTTCGAGTTAAAGACGTTTGCGGAACAGTTGGCCTCGTCCGGATCAGTCCGCCAAGTATCAAGGGCAACCCGAGGTGTTGGCTCAGCGGGTTGGCAAGTAACGCGGATTGGTTGAATTCCCGCTCTCGCAATCGTTGTGCATGCAGGGGAACCGGCATAATGACGTCAACCGGAGGAAGTGAAGGGAGATGTTGAATAAGCAGTCGGGCGAGTGGATGAGCCAGGGTGACCTTCCCGCGGTATTTGAATAGGGCGAGGGCTTCCTTTAATGGAGTTTGATAGGCAAAGACACTCCAGGCTTTGCTGAAGGCCGGAGGGTGTTCACGACAGGCTCCGCAGGCATGGGTGGGACTGTGAGTCAAGGCAACCGGTGAGGCAAAGGGGCGACCGCACTGAGGGCAATAGGGCTCTGGCAGCAGTGAGAGCTTCCCCCAACAGGATTGACAAAAAAAGGGAATGGACGTCTGCCATAAGGGCGTTTGACAACTCGCACAGCCGGAAGGAAAGACGAGGTGGATCAGTGCCTGCACAACGTCTTGCCAGGCAGGAACCTTCGGCATGTGTGAGAGGACCTTTCTAAGCGGGTTGGTAATTTGAGCCCCGTTCCGAACGAGGGTGTTCGTGTTTTTGTCCCTGACCGGGACAGTATGATATAGGATTGAGGTTGGGGGTGCCATGACTGAGTTGTTCTCTGTTCACGGCCTGTTGTAGGTGAGGCGAGTGATTCGGTTTGATCGTGTGTCCAAGGAATATTTCCGTGGAGCCAATTCGGTGATGGCTTTGCGTGATGTCTGTCTCGACATTCCTCGGGGAGAGTTTTGCGCCCTCATGGGGCCGAGTGGAAGCGGGAAAAGTACGCTCTTACATTTGGCGGCTGGGTTAGACAATGCGACTGCAGGAGAAATTTTTCTAAATGGCCAGTCGACAAAAGCATTTAGAGATGAGGAATGGACCCAATGGCGGCGCAGGGACGTGGGAATGGTGTTTCAGGCCTTTCACTTGCTCCCCGGCTTGACGATCGAAGAAAATGTGGCTCTCCCTTTACGATTGCGCGGTGAACCGCTGGCTGACATTCGAACTCAGGTAACAGACATGTTGGCTTTGGTCGGGTTGAGTCACCGCCTTGGGCATCGGTCTCAAGAATTATCCGGAGGGGAACAGCAGCGTGTGGCTATCGCCCGTGCGTTTATCCATCGGCCGAGGCTGATCCTGGCCGATGAACCAACCGGGAATCTTGATGGGTTGACAGGAGAGGGCATCGTTTCGCTCCTTCGGCAATGTGCGAAGGAATTTGGACAAACTATATTACTGGCCACCCACGCCTTAAGTGCCGCCCAGGCGGCTGATCGGGTGTTAGCCATCCGGGATGGTCAATTGGAGTAGGATCATGGATCTTTCCACGGTAATTGCCGGTGTGTCGTTTCCAAACGGATTGATGAATGCTTCCGGGGCATTATGTGTCACCCAGACCGAATTGGAAGCTCTGGGAGCGTCCGAAGCGGGGGCGATTGTCACGAAGTCCATGACTCCTGAACCGCGGCAGGGAAACCCCGAACCTCGGTATGTCGCCTTTGAAGGCGGGTCCATTAATTCCATGGGCCTGCCCAATCTGGGGTATCCTGCCTATGCCAAATTGATTCCGGCCCTCAAGCGTTTTCAGAAACCGGTGATTGCCAGCTTGGCCGGGTTGCAGCCCGATGATTTTCTGGCTGGAGCGCGGGCCTTGAATGAGGCGGGCCCTGATCTGGTCGAAGTGAATCTGTCGTGTCCCAATATTCCCGGGAAGCCACAGATTGGTTATGACTTTGAGGCCTCGGAACGGCTCTTGGAGAAAGTCGGAGAGATTCTGACCATACCCTTTGGAGTCAAGCTGCCACCGTATTTTGACCCGATCCACCATCAAAAAATTGCGGAGGTGTTGCAGCGCGTGGAGATTGCTTTTGTCACCATGATTAATTCAGTGGGCAATGGCTTGGTGGTGGATCCGGAACGAGAGCAAGTGGTGATCAAGCCGAAAGGTGGGTTCGGGGGATTGGGTGGACGGATCATCAAGCCGGTAGCATTAGCCAACGTACGGGCGTTGTGGAATATCTGGGGTGACCGGATTCCGATCATTGGAACGGGTGGGGTCGAACATGGGGTGGATGTATTTGAGCATTTCTTATGTGGGGCTTCGGCGGTTCAAGTCGGAACAATGCTGGTGGAAGAGGGTTGCGGAGTCTTTGCTCGGCTGGCACGGGAACTTGCGGAACTCTTGGAGCGGAAGGGATATGCCTCTGTTTTAGCCTGCCGTGGAAAACTCCGGGAAATACCCTGATTGCCAAAGGCTTAAGAGGCTCGGTGAGGCGGGAGAACGTTACTGCTCCGCCGGGGGTTCTTTGGAAATGATATCGAGTGCGATGGCCTGCCGAAGAAGTTGTGCCACATTTCTCACCCGGAGACGACGCATGAGATTGAACCGGTGGACCTCCACGGTTCGAACACTGATATCCAATTTTTGTCCGATTTCACGGTTCGTATAGCCTTGGGCCACCAACCGGAGGATTTCCTTTTGACGTGAGGTCAAGGCTTGACCTTCCGAAGGGGAATCCACTTCCTCTGCGTCATTCGGCTCGTGTTCTACGTCTTGTTCGTTTGTCATTGATCGAGATGACCCCACGCATCTTTTTCTAGTTAATTTAACATACGTAATCTTCCCAGGCAACCAACGCTATGCCGCACGTTTTTTTTATTTTGGCCCGAGATCATCTACGGCACCGTCCTTTTCGTGCGCTGCTCACGGTGCTTGGAGTGGCGATTGGGGTTGCCGCATGGTTGGCGATTCGGACAGCCAACAGTGGGGTCTACCAATCCTTTGAGTATTCAGTGGATTCTGTGGTTGGTCAGGCCACCGTCATTGTGGAGGGTGGGGCACATGGGATAGATGAGCGCCTCTTGATTCCGCTTCAAAGACATCCGGCCGTGCGAGCGGTCCATCCGCTCTTGAAGATCCATGCCAGTTTGTGGACAGATTTGCCGGCTCATCAAGATTTGGAAATTCTGGGGGTGGATATGATTGAGCAGGCGAATGTCGTCTTGAGCCGCTCCTCCGATCAATCATCTCTAGGTGAGACGTTGCCATGGGCACAGATCGTTTCCCCTCAGACGGTGTTTCTGGGGGAGGACATCGCTCGAGAATTGGGTATCTCGATTGGGACCGCTCTGAAAGTGAATGTGAAGGGGAAGCCGGTAGAGTTGATAATGCGTGGGTTGTTAGAGCCATCCAGTATTTCCGCAAGCCGATGGGGGCGGCATCTGATGATGGATATTGCCGCTGCCCAGTGGGTATTCGGAGAGGTGGGGCGCGTTCATGAAATTCATCTGGTTCCGGCGTTGGGGATTTCCCAAGAGCAATTGCAACAGGAGGTGTCGGCACTGTTGCCGTCAACGGTCATGGTGCGTCCCTCACCCCAACGAAATGGTCAGGTGGAAGGGATGTTGAAAGCATTTCAAATGAACCTGACGATGATGAGCGGTATTGGCCTCATGGTCGGACTGTTTTTGGTTTATAACACCATGGCATTTTCCGTGACACAACACCGAAAAGAAATTGGTATTTTACGATCGTTGGGTTTTGAACGGAGGGGCATTATCGGGTTGTTTTTGGTGGAAGGGGGGCTGTTGGGAGGTTTGGGGGGCCTCCTGGGCTGTGGCCTGGGTCTGTGGATGGCCAAGTTCCTTTTGACGCTCATCGGAGAAACCACCGGGGATTTATATGGACTGCAATCGTCTTACTTAGAATTGACGTGGTCGGCCAATATGATCATCGAGGGGACGGTTCTTGGCCTTCTGGTTTCCGTAATTGGCGCATGTCGGCCGGCCTGGGAAGCCAGCCGGTTACCGCCGGTGCAAGCCTTGGCGTTGAATCCAAGTATTGACACCTCGTTGAATGGCGGTCGGGCGGCGGTTGGGGTGGTTGCCGTGGCATTGTTCAGCGCCTTGCTCTTGAGTCTGGTTCCTCCTGTTGAGGGAATACCTTGGGGAGGCTATGGCGCAGCGCTCTGTCTCCTGCTTGGGGGGACAGCCATTGGTCCGTTACTGTTCGATCTGATAAGACGAATCCAGTTGGGTGCCGGAAATTCTGATCGATGGGGGCTCTGGCCGTCTCTGGCGGCGGATCAAATGACTCGTCATGTCGGACGAACTTCTGTGACACTGTCAGCCATTGTGATTGGGCTATCGATTATGGTCGGGGTGGGTCTGATGATCCAAAGTTTTCGCCAAACGGTGGAATGGTGGATTGAGCAAACCATGGTGGCGGATATCATTGTGGCTCCCGTGTCCTGGCTAGGGGGAAATGAACAGGGGCGCGGTCTGCCCCTGAGGTTGCGTTCCGTCCTAGAGGAGACGCCCGGGGTGGGCGCGGTTGATCCCTATCGGGAAAACAAAGTTCACGTGAATGGGAAAAATGTGGCGTTGGTCTCACGAGATTTTACGGTTCATGCCGGCCGGAGTCGGTATCTGTTTGTTGAGGGTGATTCGGCAGAAATTTTATACAATGCCGTTGAGACGAATGGGGTGATCGTTTCCGAGGTACTCGCTCAGCGTTTAGATGTGCAAGTCGGACATCTCCTCAGGATTGAGACGCCGAAAGGCTTGAGGTCATTCAAGGTTCAAGGAATTTTTTATGATTACGCAACCGATGGTGGGAAAGTGGTCATGGATGAACGGCTGTATCGTAGTCTCTGGCCTGATGATCTGACGACCGTCTTTGCGGTGTATGTGAGGCCGGGAGCCGCACTGCCGGAAATTCGGACGTTGTTTGAGCAATCTCTCTCGACGGATGTACCGGTGTCCACGGTCAGTAATCGGGAATTGCGGGCGGAAATCCTGGAAATTTTTGATCGGACCTTTCGTGTCACCTATGTATTGGAAGGGATTGCCCTGGCGGTGGCGATCCTTGGCATTGTGAATACCTTGATGACGGCCATGATGGAGCGGCGGCGGGAATTCTCGACCTTGCGGGCCTTAGGAGCCAGTGTGGCTCAGATGAAGACCTTGGTCTATTGGGAGGCGGGCTATCTGGCGTGCTTGGGGGCGGTCGTTGGTGTCGCCGTCGGGATAGCGCTTTCGTTTGTATTGATCACGGTCATCAATAAGCAATCTTTTGGGTGGACCATTCCCTGGACCGTATCGCTTGAGCCAATAGTAATCGCTTGTGTGGTAACCGGAATCGCCATACTGATTGGCGCCTGGTGGCCGGCCCGCTGGGCCGGCCACCAGGTCATTGCCTCAGGTTTACGGTATGAATGAGATTGCCGAGTCTCCTATTGGGCAGGTGAATAGGCTTCCGTTAGGTCCGTTTGTGACATTTTTTCTCCCTGATATTCCACTTCAACGGTAAAACCGAGGTCTTCGATCATGGACCAGACCTCCTTGTGAGCCAGGCCCGGCGTGGTCAGGTACCCGTCCACAAAAAGTGAATCAGCGACATAGAGTGCCAACGGTTGGAGCGAACGGAGATTTTTTTCACGTCCACCGGCTGCTCTGATTTCCGTTTTGGGATGCAGGAATCGGAAGAGACAGAGGATTTTCAGGCAGCGGGCGGGCGTCAGGTTTCGGTGTTCCTCGAATGGCGTTCCCTCGACCGGATAGAGCATATTCAGTGGGATAGAGTCCGGCTGAACCTTTTGGAGCGAGAAGGCCAGGTCCACTAAGTCTGCATCTGTTTCCCCCATCCCTACAATGCCTCCGCAGCAGAGTTCCAAGCCTGCGGCTCTTGCTTCTTCCAGGGTCTTCAATCGATCCTGATAGGTATGCGTCGTGCAGATGGAGGGGTGATAGGCTTCACTGGTATTCAGATTGTGGTTGATGCGGTCCACTCCGGCTTCCTTGAGTTGACGGGCTTGATCGCCATTAAGAAGGCCTAAGGAGCAGCAGATTTGAATGGGGATCTCTTCTTTAATTTGCTTGACGGCTTTCGAAATTTGCGCCAGCTCGGATTGCAGTGGTGACCGGCCACTGATCACGACACAATAGCGTTGAGCTTTGGCATTAGCGGCCCGTCGTGCACCGGCCAGCATTTCTTCGGGAGATAACAGTGCATACCGCTCAATCGGAGCTGTTGAGATCGTTGATTGCGAACAATAATGGCAATCTTCCTGGCAGGCTCCGCTCTTGGCGTTTAACAGCATTTGAAGCCGGACGGTATTACCGAAGTGACGGTGTCTGATCTGATAGGCGGCGTCCACCAGGGTTAACAATTGTTCCGAGGGTGCGGTTAGGATACTCAGGGCTTCTTCCCTGGTGATGGGTTCCTCATTGAGCACGCGAGTTGCCATATGATGATAGGAGGCCATGGTATATTCTCCTGACTGGTTAGTGAAGGCCATAGGGGACATGGGCGTTGATTGGGGAGTTCCTGCCATGAGGGATCATTCAAAAATCCATTGTCAAGATGAGGACTATCTGGCCACTTTGGGCTGTGGAGGGCCTTTGGCGGATTTGACGGGTTGCCGAAATGTGGTCTCTGCCTCAGGAATATCAATTTGCGGGGCATCAGCCCACATTTTCTCTAATGCATAATATTGCCTGACCTCTGTCTTGAAGACATGGACGATGACGTCCCCAAAATCCAGCAAAATCCATTTGCTGGTTTCCTTCCCCTCGACTTGCGGTTTTTCATGAAAGCGAGCTGAGACTTCTTTTTCAATGAAAGTGGCGATAGCCCGAACTTGTCGCTCGGATTCCCCTGATCCAAATACAAAATAATCGGCGATCGAGGTGAGATGTCCGACTTCGAGGATGAGCACTTCACCGGCCTGTTTTTCTTGCGCAGCCTGGGCGATGAAAATGGCTTTTTCTTGCGAAGGAAAGGAGGGTGAGTGAGTTAATTTGGGCATTGGTACAAACGGTGCTGAAGTATATAAGATTCGACCTGGGCGGGCAACCAAGCTCCGACCGGCTGTTTTTGTGCGAGCGAGCGGCGGATGGCCGAAGCCGAAACGTCACAAGGCGGAACTGAAAGGAGGGTGAGGGGGAGTTTATGGGGAAGCTCCACATCGGCTTGTCTTTGGGTGCCAGCGTCGAGTTGGTCTAATTGAGTGCGGTATTGAGAGGGAAAAAACGGGAGCTTCTGCAGTTGAGCGAATGAGACCCCAGGACGGGAACTCACAATAAATTGGCAAAGGGTAAAGAGTGCCTCACTTTTTTTCCAGGTTTGGATGTCAAGAAATGCATCCAGGCCGATCAAGAAGCCAAAACGAGTCTCAGGCGGGTATTCCCGTTTGAGTTGAGTCAGCGTATCGAAGGTATAGGAAATGCCCGGAAAATGAATTTCCCGTTCGTACACGGCATAACGAGGAAATGGGGCGATGGCCAGCTTGACCATGGCTAGGCGGTGAAAGGCTGGAGCCAGAGTTGCGGTCTCCTTATGAGGAGGATCACCCGTAGGAACAAAGAGTAACTGATCGAACGCGAGAAGACGGGAGGTCTGCTGGGCGATATGCAGATGCCCGTTATGGATAGGATTGAACGAGCCACCTAAGAGTCCGATAAACATGGAAATGGCCGTGCTTAGAAATCGGTTAATACGGGAAGTGGTTTGGCCATAGTGCGGCGATTATGAGCCAGTGAGGACCAGGTTATCCCGGTGAATGATTTCTTCGTATTCCAGTGAACCCAGTAATGTCCGAATCTCTGAGGTTTTTTTTCCTAAGATTCGTTGCAGCGTTTCGGAGGAGTAGTTCGTTAATCCCTGTGCAAATGACTTTCCTTCCTCTGTCGCACAGGTAACGGGATCACCAGGCATGAACGTGCCGGTCACCTTCACGATTCCGGACGGTAAGAGGCTTTTCCCACGAAGGGTCAGGGCTTGGACAGCCCCTCCGTCTAATCGGAGCTCTCCTTTTGGTCTGAGGGTGAAGGCAATCCATTGTTTCCGGCTGGTTAGGGACGATTCTTGTGGGAGAAAGAGGGTACCACCTTTCTGGCCATCAAGAACCTGTTGAAGGGCCAATGGTGTTTCTCCATTTAATAGTAATGTGGAGACACCAAAACGCCCGGCCTGTTTGGCTGCGCGGATTTTGGTGATCATGCCTCCTCGGCTGTTTTGGGTTCGTGAGGTTCCCGCGGATTCTTCAATGGCCGGTGTGATCACTGGGACGAATGGAATGAGTTCAGCCGAGGGGTGTAGATGGGGATCTTGTGTGTAAAGGCCATCAACATCGGATAGGATGACCAGGAGATCGGCATCTACCACATGAGCCACCTGACCTGCCAAGGTGTCGTTATCGCCAAAGCGGATTTCATCGATGGCAACCGTGTCATTTTCATTGATGATGGGGATAACCTTGAGCTGTAGAAGGGTGGTCAGCGTATGCCGGGCATTGAGAAATCGGCGGCGATCCGCTAAGTCCTGATGCGTCAGAAGTATTTGGGCAATTTTGTGGTGTGTGGCTTCAAATGCTGTTTCATAGGCCCGCATGAGCCGGCTTTGGCCGACGGCGGCCGAGGCTTGTTGGAGGGGAAGTTCATGCGGATAGCTGTCCAAGGCTAGGTGCGAGATGCCCGCCACGATGGCCCCGGAGGACACGATGACGATTTCCAGATTTTGGGATTGAAGGGCGCCAAGTTCTTTGGCCAGGCGCTCGATGCGATCCAGGCGAAGACCGCCTTTGGGCGAAGCCACCAGACTGCTACCGATTTTGATGACGATTCGCTTGCAGGATGTTAAGAATTGTTCGCGCATGAGGTTTTGGCTTCTTTGACCGTTTGGCCTAAAAACCGCATCAACTCAGGGATGCCTTGCGTGGTGGCCGAAGAAATCGGAAAGAACTGATAGGCCTGCTTGGCGCAAAATTCTTGGAGGGTCGTCAGGTGTTGTCCTTCTCCCTGGGCATCGATTTTGGTGCCGGCAATGGCAAATTGCCGTTCCAGCAAAGCAGGATCAAAAGCCTGTAACTCCGTTTGCAGGGTGTGAAAGGTTTCAATCGGGTCGTCCTGCGTCCATTCGGATACATCAATGAGATAGAGCAAAAAGGCTGTTCGTTGAATATGGCGCAAAAACTGGATTCCCAATCCTTTCCCGTCATGGGCGCCCTCTATTAATCCAGGAATATCGGCGACAACGAACGATTCATGCTCGGCCCATTCTACGACTCCCAAATGGGGACGAAGGGTGGTAAACGGATAGCTGGCAATTTCCGGATGAGCAGCCGAAATGGTGGAAATCAGAGTGGATTTTCCGGCATTGGGAAACCCCACGAGTCCCACATCGGCCAAGAGTTTTAGCTCAAGAATGAGCCATCGTTCTTCACCTGGTATGCCCTCCTCATATTTTCTCGGTGCTCGATTGGTTGAGGTGGCAAAATGCGAATTTCCCCTCCCACCCTTGCCCCCATGGGCGACAATTGCGGTTTGGCCTTCAGAAATGAGATCGGCCAAAATTTCACCGGTTTGCTCATCCTTGATGATGGTCCCAATTGGCAAGGGAAGCATCACGTCGGTTCCATTGGCCCCATGTCGGTGGCTGCCATGGCCAGACTCCCCAGACTTGGCCTCATAATGTCGCTGGTAACGAAAGTCCAGGAGGGTGGAGACCCGATTGGATGCCACGAAACTCACGTGTCCTCCTCGTCCCCCGTCTCCGCCGTCTGGGCCTCCTTCCGGAACAAATTTTTCCCGTCTGAAGCTGCGAGAGCCCGCCCCGCCATTTCCAGCTTTGACGAATAGCCGAGCCTGATCGATAAACATACCGATTCCTTGTCCCTAATCAACCAGGGATAATTGTATGAAATTTATGGGTAGGTTTGGAACGGGAAGGAAAAATTAGGCGGGAGGGTAGACGCTCACCTTTCGGCGAACTGTTCCTCCTTCAAATTTTACAATCCCTGCGACCTTGGCAAACAGGGTATAATCCTTTCCCAGGCCGACATTCACGCCAGGAAAAAATTTCGTTCCCCGCTGACGGACAATGATGCTACCGCCTGTGACCGATTCCCCTGAATACGCCTTGACGCCAAGATACTGTGGATTGCTATCTCGTCCGTTTCGTGATGATCCGCCGCCTTTTTTATGAGCCATGACTGATTCTCCTCAAAAATATCCTGCGTTATGCGGGTGCGATAATTTCTGTAATACGAACTTGCGTAAATCCCTGACGATGTCCTTTTGTCCGGCGATACCCTTTGCGTCGTTTCTTTTTGAAAACCCGGATCGACCGAGTTCTGGCATGACGAACAATCTCACCCTTTACGACTGCTTGCGGGATGATGGGACTTCCCACCAGTGGAGCTTGATCGGTTTGCAGGAGCCGGACGGCGTCAAATTCGACTATGGATCCGACATCCCCTGGCAGGGATTCCACTTGCAAGATCACTTGTGGCTCAGCACGGTATTGTTTTCCGCCTGTTTCAATAATGGCATACATAGTTTGGTGTTCTCTCCTTGGCAGAGGTAAATCCTTACAAACCATTCATTTTGCCAGGACATTTACAATTATGTCAATATTTTAGTATATCATTTGCTCTTTTGTATTCAGCGTAAATTGTCAATGCCAATTCAATGTCCGATTCCCGATAGTTCATTTTTTACGCTTTAAAAAAGGATATCCACTGTATGGTCAAGGCTTCAAAAAAAATTTGGATGGACGGGGCTCTGGTTGATTGGGATGATGCTACTGTCCATGTCTTAACGCATTCGCTCCATTATGGCTTAGCCCCGTTTGAGGGTATTCGCTGCTATCAAGGGGCCAAGGGCTCGGCCATTTTTCGACTGAAAGAGCATGTGGATCGGCTGTTTGAGTCTGCCCATATTATGATGATGCCGATGCCATTTAGTAAAAAAGTGGTGATGGATGCCATTGTCGAAACGGTTCGGGTGAATCAACTGGAATCTTGTTACATTCGTCCGATCGCTTTTATCGGTTATGGAGCCATGGGAGTCTATCCGGGAGATAATCCCATTCGATTGGCCATTGCTGCATGGCCCTGGGGTTCGTATTTAGGGGAAGATGCCCTGTCTCAGGGTATTAGGGCAAAAATTTCATCTTTCACCAGGCATCATGTGAATGTGTCAATGACGAGAGCCAAGGTTTCCGGATATTACGTGAATTCCATTTTGGCTAAGTGGGAGGCCAAAAAGTCCGGATATGCCGAATGTATCCTGTTGGACCCAGATGGGTATGTGGCTGAAGGCACGGGTGAAAACGTGTTTATTGTGAGCAAGGGGGTATTACGGACGACTCCGTTAACTTCCATCCTTGATGGGATTACGAGAAATTCGATTCTTCAATTAGCCAAGGCCAAAAATATTCCGGTGGTTGAAGAACGATTTACCCGTGATGCCATGTATGTGGCCGATGAAATCTTTTTGACCGGTACTGCTGCGGAGGTGACTCCGGTGCGTGAACTAGACGATCGAATTATTGGAGAAGGCAAACCTGGACCGGTAACGCTGGCTTTGCAGAATGATTTCTTTAAAATTGTACGGGGGGAAGATTGGGATTATTCCAATTGGCTCACCCCTGTCTGATACGGAGAACGGCTTAAGTATTTATTGGACAGGCTGTTAGGCATTACTCCAAGGAGGTCAAACGTATTCGTTTGGCGAAACGTTAACAAAGAACAATAGACGGATGACCGAGCAATACGGTCTTTATTGCGGGGTGGTGGACGCTGGAGCTGGAGCGGTGTCTGTAGAAGATTCTACGGGCTTTTCTTCTGCAGGTGTTGCATGAGACCCTTCTGAGTGGGCACCGGAATTTTCTGACTGGGTCGGGCTATGGAGGTCAATCACGGTGGAAGAGGTATTGGCTTGTTTGGAAAGAAAAGCCAAACTTAAAGACGTTAACATAAAAATCACAGCCGCTCCGACTGTCACTTTACTCAGGAACGTTCCTGGCCCTCGGCTACCAAATACCGTCTGTGACGACCCACCGAAGGACGCTCCAATTTCGGCGCCTTTTCCGGCCTGTAAAAGAATAGCGGCAATCATGAGAAAACAAACAATTAAGTGGATAATGATAGTAAGGGTATACATGGTTGAGGAGTCTCGTTCGTAAGAAATTATTGGCTTGCCAAAAGAATGATCTTACCAAAGGATTCGGCATTCAAACAAGCTTTTCCGATAAGCGCGCCGTTAATTTCTGGTGATTCAAAGAGTGCGTTGGCATTCTCCATGGATACACTGCCTCCATACAGAATGCGCTGAGTTTGAGAGTCTATGCCGAATTGGCGATGAAGAAATCTGCGGATTTCTCCATGAACTTCCGTCGCCTGTTCCACGGTAGCAGCTTTTCCTGTACCGATAGCCCAGACCGGTTCATAGGCGACAGTGATTTTTCCAAGATCCTGTATTGGGATTCCGGTAAGCCCTTCTTGTAATTGGGTATGAATGACTTGGGTGGTCAGGCCAGCTTCACGTTCCTCCAGCCGTTCTCCAACACATACAATTGGCTGCAGCTGATTGCGAAGCGTGGCTTTGATTTTCAGGTTCACGTCTTGATTGGTTTCGCCCAATATATGGCGGCGTTCGGAATGGCCAATGATGATATACCGGCATCCCACGGCTTTTAACATGGGAGGTGAGATTTCCCCCGTAAAGGCTCCCTCATCTTCCTGATACACGGTTTGAGCCGCTAAGTGGATGGATGTGCCCCGCAAGAGTGCGGCTACCGACTGGAGGGCAACAAAGGAGGGGGCGATGGCAACTTCGACTGATGGATGGGCGCAATAAGCTGTTAAAATTTCGCGCACCAACGTTTCCGATTCGGAAACGGTCTTATGCATTTTCCAGTTACCAACAATGAAACGGGAAGTCATGGACATTCAGTGACAGTGAGAAAGGAATTTTCTCTATCAGGAGGTTGAAAAATTGAAGGGATTTGTTCTGTCGGTTCCCGGGTTGGTTATTGCCAGATTTTTAGATGCGATCCGGTAATGCCGCGAGGCCTGGCATATGTTTACCTTCTAAAAGCTGGAGGGCGGCGCCTCCTCCGGTTGAGATGAATGTCATACGTTCAGATTCACCGGCCCGATAGACGGCAAGAGCGGTATCCCCTCCTCCCACAATCGTTTTCGCATAGGCATTGGCCACCGCATGTGCCAATTGAAAGGTGCCCTGTGAAAAGGCGTCACGTTCAAATAAACCCATGGGGCCATTCCATAAAATCGTTTTGGCGTTTTGAACAGCCTCCCGGAACAGGGTGACCGACGCAGGCCCAATATCCAATCCGTACCACCCATTGGGAATTTCCTGGATCGGCACAATCTTGGTTTCAGCGTCGGCATCAAGGCTGGATGCGACGACACAGTCTACCGGCAAATAAAATTTGATTTTTTGATCAAGGGCTTGAGCTTGAATCCGCTTGGCAAAATCCAGCATTTCCTCCTCGACCAAGGATTTTCCAATCTCGTAGCCCATGGCCTTAATGAACGTAAAGGCCATGCCGCCGCCGATAATGACCTTATCCACTTTTTTCCCGAGATTTTCAATCACTCCGATTTTCCCGGAGACTTTGGCTCCTCCTAAAATTGCCACGAAAGGCCGGACGGGATTTTCGACCGTGCCTTCCAAGGATTCAACTTCCCGTTTCATGAGAAATCCAGCTGCCGCCACTTTCACATATTTGGTAATGCCGACCGTTGAGGCATGAGAGCGATGGGCGGTTCCGAACGCCTCATTGATATAGACGTCGGCCAAGGCGGCTAATTGGGCGGAAAATTGCTCGTCATTTTGTTCCTCTTCTGCATGGAAACGCAGATTTTCCAATAAAATGACATCTCCTGGTTCGGCTTTTTTGACCACGGCTTCAACGGCCGGTCCGATGCAATCCTCTGTAAATTGGACCGGTTTATTCAAAAGCCGTTGTAACCGTCTGGCGACAGGAGCGAGGCTAAATTCTTTTCGAAAGGTACCTTTTGGACGTCCCAGGTGAGAACATAAAATGACAATCGCATCTTCGTCTATGGCCCGGTTGATCGTCGGAAGGGCAGCTCGAATGCGTGAATCGTCAGTGATTTCACAGGTCTCGTCCAGTGGGACGTTGAAATCGACCCGGATGAGCACACGTTTGCCATGGAGATCAATTTGATCAATCGTCTGCTTGGTAAGATGTTTCATGACTCCCTCTTCGATCCCTGAAAAGGTGGAATGGGTAGGGGAGAGGCCTCGTCGGTGATTAGGCCCGTTTCGCTAACAACTTGGTTAAATCTCGAAGGCGGCATGAGTAGCCCCATTCGTTGTCGTACCACGCAAATACTTTCACCAGCCGATCATCCATGACCGAGGTCAAGGGGGAATCCACGATAGCTGAAAAGGGACATCCATTCAAATCCGTCGAAACAATCGGATCATCAGAGACATGTAAGTACCCTTTGAGGGGGCCTTCTGCGGCTTTGCGAAAGGCGTTGTTGACCGCAGCGGCATCGCAATCCCGTTCCACCTCAACAGACAAGTCAATCAGGGAGACATTGGGGGTTGGAACACGAATGGCCATGCCGTCCATTTTGCCTTTGAGAGCCGGGAGGACGAGGTGGAGTGCCTTAGCCGCGCCGGTTGAGGTGGGAATCATGGACAGATTGGCCGCTCGAGCCCGCCGGAGATCCTTGTGAGGGAGGTCCAACAATTGTTGATCATTGGTATAGGAATGAATGGTTGTCATAAACCCATGCTTCACCCCGAACTCTTCGAGTAATACCTTCGATACGGGAGCTAGGCAATTCGTGGTACAGGAGGCATTGGAAATAATCGTGTGTTGTTGGGAATCATAGGTAGATTCGTTGACCCCAAGAACGATGGTGATGTCGGGATCTTTCGCCGGTGCCGAAATGATGACCCGTTTGGCCCCAGCGGTCAGATGCTGTCCGGCGCTCTGGCGATCGGTAAAGCGGCCGGTGGACTCAATGACGAAATCGACGTCATATTCCTTCCAGGGGAGGGCCTGGGGATCCTTGACCGCTAAAATGGCGATATTCTTTCCATTGATCGTTAACGAGTTGGAACCAGTCTGGACCTCGCCATGAAATCGCCCGTGGACCGAATCGTAGGCCAATAAATGAGCTAGGGTTTTAGAATCCGTCAAATCATTGATGGCAACAATGTCAATGTCCGGATCTTGAAAGCTGGTGCGGAAAAAGTTTCGTCCAATGCGGCCAAATCCATTGATAGCAACGCGAATACTCATAACATGTCTTTATTAAAATGTTCCTAAAATAGTTGAAATTTTGGAGGATACCGGATAGTACCGATGGTCTTTTTTCGTGTCAATGAAATTATTGTAACGGGATCGGTGTCTTAACACTATTTATTTGTTAGGCCAGTTTCATGGCCGCCTTGACTTCTTGCATGGTCTGTTGGGCTACGTGGCTGGCACGTTTTCGTCCTTCATCCACGATTTCCTCCGTACGTTTCGGATGCTGACTCAAGGCGGATCGTTTCTCCCACATGGGACCGTAGCACGTCACCATGGCATCGGCGACTTGCCGTTTGCAATCTATGCACCCGATGGCTGCCGTCCGGCAGTCCTGATCGATCTGTTTGACGACATCGGCCGAGGAGTAAATTTTGTGAAAATCAAAGACGGGACAGACCTCCGGGTTTCCCTTATCCGTTCGACGGACGCGAGCCGGATCCGTCACCATGGTTTTCAGTTTTTGCCGAAGCACAGGTTCCGTATCTGATAGATTGATGGTATTGCCGTAACTTTTGCTCATTTTTCGGCCATCAGTTCCCATGACCTTAGGAAACTGCGTGAGATGTTCCTTGGGTTCGGGGAATACGGGTGAGTACAAGCTATTAAACCGGCGGCCTAATTCCCTGGTGAGTTCCAGATGTGGGAGTTGATCCTTGCCGACCGGAACAAAATCAGGCTTGTATAAGAGAATGTCGGCGGCTTGAAGCACCGGATATCCTAAAAATCCATAGGTGGTTAGGTCCTTCTCTTTAATCTCTTCCTGTTTTTCTTTATACGTGGGGTTCCGTTCCAGCCAGGGAATCGGCACGATCATGGAAAGGAGCAGATGCAGGATGGCATGTTCAGGGACGCTGGATTGAAGGAAGACGGTGGCCCGATTAGGATCGATGCCGGCTGCCAGCCAATCGATGAGAAGTTCCCTGGAAAATTCCTTGAGCCGACTCGTATCGGCATAGTTGGTGGAAAGGGCATGCCAATCCGCCACAAAAAAGTAGCACTCGTATTGAGTTTGCAACGATTTCCAATTTTCTAACGCTCCCAGTAGATTGCCTAAATGCATCAATCCACTCGGCTGCATCCCGCTTAACACCCGTGACGGCATGTGTGCATTTCCTTTTTCGTTAAAGCACCAGACTATTTAACAAAAAACCGGTCAAGAAACGAAACAGTCCTCCCACAACGGTACTGATGATGGGGATGTACGGATCAATCATGAACAGGCCCAAAATGATTAACATGCCATAGGGTTCCAGCCGACTCAAGATGTAGGCCGATTTTAAGGGGAGAAGGCTGAGTAAAACTCGGCTGCCATCCAGCGGGGGGACCGGTAACAAATTAAAGGTAAACAACAGCGTATTAATGACAATGGAAAACAGGGCCATGGCGGTCAGTGGCACGAGAATTCTTCCCAGGAGATCCGTGCGAGGCTCGACCCCGGGTTGAGGGGGCCAGTTCGCTTGCAGGGTCGGGTCCAACCAAAGAAAGAGGGCCAGGAGCAATCCGCTGGCAATGGCCAGCAATAAATTCATCAATGGACCCGCCAGGGCCACAAATGCCATATCTCGCTTTGGGTTGTGGAGTTTTCGCGGATCAATGGGGACCGGTTTGGCCCAACCAAAGACAAAGCCGCCTGGTGCGAGCCATAACAAGAGGGGAACGATAATGCTGCCCCATGGGTCAATGTGGGGGATTGGATTGAGCGTGAGGCGTCCGAGTGATTTGGCTGTAGGATCACCGAAAAAATGGGCGACCCATCCATGGGCCACTTCGTGCAAGACGACGGCTGCCATAAGCGGAACGAGCATATAGGACAGATTATGGAGAAGGACTGAAAGGGAATCCATGAGGTGGCAGGTGTTCGGTGTTTACACAGGATTAATTGAGTTGCATGAAGGTCCGCTTGTTGACTTGCAGGACATAGAGGCGACGATTGAGGATGCCGGCGGAACTAAAGGAGGCAAATCCACTGAGCGCAGGTAAGTCGGACCGCCTCACTAATTGGTCCCAGACATCTTGACCCGATTGGGCACCATTTCTGATGGTTTCCAGCACCATGGTTGCGGCATCAAACGCTTGTACCGAAAATAATGAGGGTTCTTGTTGATAATGGTCTCGGTAGCGTTGGGCAAACATGTGAATGCTGGGGTCCGGGCTATTCAGAAAGAATCCATCCACGAAGACGCTGCCATCCAAATCCTGTTTGGCCCATCGGAATAATTCAGGGTTATGCCAGCTATTGCCGCCAAGCAGCGGCACATTCATATCAAAAAATGCCAATTGGGCCGCGATCAAGGTGAGATGAACGGGCTGCCCAGGCAGAAAGACCGCATCGAATCCGGGAGTATACACCGTTCGCTTCTCGTTCGTCTTGGTCGTTTCTTCTATCGTGGTGCCGTATTTCGTCAGATCGTGTTCTTTGATGCGTCGTAATTGGTCCGCGACATCGGTTTGGTCTTCCGAGTAACTTTCCACCGCAATGATTTCCCCGCCGGAATGGAGTACTTCCTTCGCAAACAAGTCGGCCAATTCACGGCCATAGGCCGTTTGCGGGTAGATCACCACAAATCGATGTAGCCCCATTTTCAAAATGGCATATTCCGCCATCCGTTTGGCTTGGACGGAAGAGGTCATGGCGGTGCTAAACCAAAACGATCCGTATTGCCGGACATTCAATAATGTGGAGGAGGGCGTTAAAAACGGGGTGTTGTAGTCATCCCCTAATCGGCCAACATTCTGGATTTCCCGGGAGAGGAGGGGGCCGATGACGGCCAGGGGTTGAAATTCATCCAGCATCTGCTGCATTTCCACCCGTAAGGGGCCGTGTAATGCCGTCGTGTCTTTCACGACCAGACCGATTGAAGAAAGTCCCCACTGTTCTTTAGCGATTTCCACCGCCAGACGAATCCCATTCAATGAGTCCGTCCCGTATGTTTTCATGGGGCCGGAAAAGGGAAGGGCCACGGCTAAGATATGAGAATGAGCCTTGATTTTATGGATAAACGATTGGAGGAGGGCAAACGCCGTTTGAGCATAGGGATGAGAGGGAAATCGTTTGAGAAACCCACGAATGTCTCGCTCGGCGAGGACCTCATCGCCTTGGGCCGTGTGGATTTCAATGAGCCGGATCGTAGCCAGGTCTCCGGGATAACGTGCGGGATAGGCATCAATCAGGTCTCGCAACCCTGGGACATCCAAGTCTTGCAAAATAAGGGTTTGTACAATTTGTTCTAGCTCGGCTCTGCTGGTGGGATTCACCAACATCATTTCTTCCAACGCCGCTTTGATGGCGCCAAGTGGATTATGGTGAACCAATTCCGTTTGACGAATTAACCCGAGAATATACTGCCGTGGCTCCAATTCGGTGGCATAATCCAAGGCTTGGTATAAGTGCGTGAGGGCTTGTTCGGGATTGTCTAACGCCAAATAGATTTCTGCCATCAGGACGCGTGCTTGGTTGAGAAAGGGGGAAACAGGAAATTCCTCAGCCATTTGCTTGAGGAGTAAGAGAGCCTCTTTTAATTGGTTCTCATGTTTGAGGGCTTGGGCCTGCAGCAGGTAGGCTTCCTGAAGTATCTCCGGGGGCGGGAAGGAGTCAATGAGGGCTTCCAGAGTTTGAATGGCGTCGGAGGTTTTTCCTTCCCCCAATTGAGACTGTCCGCGTTCCAACATGGTGGAGGGAGACTCCGCCCAAGCGTTGTGGTGACGATGATGAGGCATTGGGATTAATCCAGATTCCAGACAGACGAGGCCAGCCAGAATCCATGTCATAAGGCGGATGCGGGAACACATGGGGAGGTGGGGCATCATGCGATTAGAAAAGAGGAGGCAGGATGGTGTCCGGAGCGAAAAGCGGATCTCTCAACGTCGTAGCTGACACAACCATCAAAATGGAATATAGATGAATAAACAATAGGATTCAGGGGTACTCGACATTATAGCAGGTCTCGGTCTTACTAAAAGATATGATTTTAGAAACGGACGGATCTTCTGCGAATGTGCAGGGGGTTGGATCATCCTGCCTCTTCCCTTGCATACTGGGTTCTGGAACCTGTCGGCATGAATGAGCAAATCGATCAATATTTGACAATCCTCCAGGTCGAGGGGGGATACGCGGCCAATACTCTCGCGGCCTATCGCCGTGATCTGAAGAAACTCCACACGTTTTTACAAGCCCAAGGCATTGACGATGCGCGAGGATTAACGAAGCCGCTCTGGGTGCAGTTTTTTGGAAGACTGAAGGCTATGCGGCTGTCCCCAGCTACAATGGCGAGGTGTTTGGCGTCCGTCCGGGGATTTTATAAATGGGTTGATCAGCAACCGGGGCCTTGTGACGTCCACACATTTTTAAAAGGGACACCCAAACAATGGATGCAATTGCCCAAGGTGCTCAGTGAAGCTGAGGTCCTTCGGCTGTTGAATCTGCCGTTGCAACAGACCCCTGAAGATATGCGGGATGCCGCCATGGTGGAGCTCTTATATGCGACCGGATTGCGGGTTTCGGAGTTGGTGGGGTTGGACCTCCAGAGCTTGAATCTGGAAGTGGGCTTCTTACAGGCGACTGGAAAACGTGACAAGCAGCGAATTGTCCCTATCGGGGATAAGGCGCGTGAATTGGTGTCGGTGTATTTGCAGTCCGCCCGCCCGGCTTTTGTGAAAAAACGAACCTCCTCGGCGCTATTTCTCACCCGTCTCGGCCGGGCCATGAGCCGGCAATGTTTTTGGAGCATTCTCAAAGGCCGCACGGCTCGAGCGGGAATTACCAAGCCGATCTCCCCCCATATGCTGCGTCATTCATTCGCCACGCATTTACTGGATCATGGAGCCGATCTGCGGTCCGTTCAGACGATGCTCGGCCATGCCAGCATCGCCACCACCCAAATTTACACCCACGTCGAGCATACCCGCCTCAAAAAAGTCCACGACCAATACTTTCCCCGGAAACAGCGGTCACGTTCATCCTCTGAGTAACAGAACAGGTGAATTTCTGATAAGTTGCAATCGGAAAAAGGCCTGTGGCAGGCTACGGACAGGCATTCTCTTTTTTGGAAAGGGTAAGATTATGAAGCATCGCAAGCAGGTTCATTATGTACGGGGGGTATTTGTCTGCCCCAAATGCAGTCAAACCTTTGTTCAGGAAAAGTGGCTGGAGGAGTGGCGGGTTCGGTGCCACAAGTGCGATTACCGCGGTACGCTCACTCATGTCTCGGTTGAAGAGCAGTATGATGAAGAAATTGAACGGCGGTAACGGCCTCCAACGGCATTCCGGGTATTGAACTGTATCGACAGGGATTTGTTTCCCGTTCTTGCGGCATTTTCATGCATAGACTGTTAACTGATGTTCTGTGGATTGTGGTCGTTGTCCTTGGCGGAAGCCTGGGATGTGCTCAGGTGACGGCACACGCGCCCTCCTCTCCCAAGGCCTCCCTCAACCCGAATCGGACTCTTCAGGTGTTAGTCACGTATCATTCCCTTTCCGGTCATACCGAGCAAATGGCCAAAAGTGTTCAGGAAGGGGCTCAATCGGTGGATGGCACGAGGGTGCTGTTAAAAAAGGTTGGGCAGGTAAAGGCGGATGATTTATTTGCGAGTGATGCCATTGTGGTGGGTTCGCCGGTCTACTGGTCGAATATGTCCGGAGAAGTGAAGACGTTTTTTGACCGGTGGCAATTTGAGTTCGGAGTGTTTCCTGAATTCAAGATGCGGAACAAAGTCGGAGCGGCCTTTGCTACTGGGGGACAAGTGTCGAGTGGCAAGGAAGTGACCATGCTGACGATTGTCGCGGCCATGTTAGGGAATCAGATGATCGTCGTGAGCGATGGTGGAGCCTTCGGGGCCTCCGCCACCACCGAAGGGGATAGTCCGGGAATTGATGAACACGAAAGAGCTGCGGCGAGGGCTTTGGGTAAGCGTGTGGCGGAGGTAGCTGGGATGGTCAAACGGGGCATGTCTCCCTAGTGGGACATCAGGGGTGGCCTTACCGCTCCTTTCGCACGTGGAGGTTTTCTTCTGGTTTTCCTCTTTTTTCGGATAACATGGCCTACTGATTACTGATAAGAACAGAAATGGGTGTAGATCTGTCATGGATGCGTTGCCGGGCAGTAAGGATGATAAATGGATTATTTATTGGGAGCGGGAATACTCCACGGCATTTGCTCCTGAACGATTGAAGCTGGATTTTCACCCGCATCGCCCCTTGATGACTGGTATGTCCCTTCCTGAACAGCGGGAAGTCGCGGCCAGTGGATATACGGTGATCCCGGATGACTGTGGGCCGGTCCGGTTTGTCGGGCAGTATGGCTGGCTGATTCGCTCTCCGGCGGATTGCCGTATTCGCCGGAAAGGGAACGGATTCGAATGGCAATCCCCTCCGATTCTTCCTGAAGAGCGGTTGCTTGGCTATAAGTCCTTTTCCGGTATGTATGTGGATACGATTCTGAATAGCGGCTTTCCGAAGCTCTGTTGCGGTCTCCGGTTTTATTATCCCAAACAACTGGGCATGATGATGAAGGACCTGCCCAACCACTTTTACCATCTCCCTCAACGGAAGTTTTCCATTTGGGAAGGTGTGAAGACCCAGGAATATAAAACCACCCCCAACCTGTATGAGTTTCTTCCCGATTACGATGCATTTGTGACTAATTTTCTCCTTCAGTTGGATCATGCGGTGGGAGAAGAGCCCATCACGATTTATCGGGGTGATCCCATTGGTCTCGTGCTGCCCGTCCTCTTGCCCAAACATTTCGTGTTGGAGGAATTGAAACGCTCCTCGGAATCCTCTCCCTCCTGATTTCGTCTCGTCAACACGTCATTCTGATTTTTCTAAATATGTTATGCCAAGCGAGCAAGGACCTGTCCGGTCTTGTCAAAGACGGAAGAGATGCAATCTCGGGCTTTCTTCGGGAGTTGTCAGGAATTCCCATATGGGGCTCTTGAAAAAATCCGTCAGCCGCGTTCTCGCCATTTTTCTGTGCTCACGTATGATTCATTTGCTCCGCGCATAAGACAACGGTGACGCCCTTCGGGACGTAGCAGGCAATACGCGGCCTTTCCTTCGAGTGGCCTCAGGACAGGCCCTTCGAGAAGCCTCAGGGGCAGGCTTTTTTGAATTGCCCCTCGGATTTGATAACGGAGGGCATAAGGGGGGAGATGGCTTTTAAAATTCGCATTATTCAACAAGTCCCATCCAGGACCGAAAGGCCGAGGGAGAAAAAGAAAGGATTGTAATTGTCCGGCCTGCATACACCTCTTGACCGGTATTTTGATACGATGTCTTATTATGATGAGAAAACGTGCTTTCAAGCAAACGGTACGACAGCAGTGGGCGCACATCTTTTCCATTTGCTCGGATGCCGAGAGTCAACAACGATTGGCCGTTTTGCGCGAACAGCTGGACCGATTCTCTGATAAGGAAGTCGCTTCTTCACAAGCGGAAATTGAAACGGCTCATTTTCTCATGCAGGCAGGATTTTCGGTCTCCTTTCTGGAAGCTACCGGAGGTCGGACGGCCGACCTCCAGTGCTACGATGGAACCCACCGTTTTTTTGTGGAAATTACCGTCATTCAATCCACGCAAAGCGTGTTGGGGAAGACCGGCTTTACTCGGGCCAGTTCAGAAATTCTGTCCGAAACGGGGGACGATTTTTTTGAAGATGTGTTTGTGAGGCGATTGTTAGCGAGAATGTCGGAAAAAGCCAAGCAATTGGAACGCTATTGCGCTCCCGTGTTGTTGGCCGTGAGTGTCCCCGATATTTTGTTTGAAAAAGGCCGGTCCGGGGCAGTGCCTCCTCTGGATCTTCAACGGATTGCGGGAATGTTGGTAGGCGTCTTGGCCGACGTGCCTCAGTTCAGTGGAGTTCTGTTGACATGCTGGAATGCCCCAGCCAGGGAATTACGAAATCCGATTCGAATTCGGCAGGTGCATTGGGTGACAAGACCCCCGCATGATACCTCACAACCGCGAATTCGACTGTTGGCCAACAATGCTTTTGCGACCTATGGTCTCACGGCCAGAGAAGTCGTGCTCCTGAAAAGGGCGCTGTGAATTTAAAAAAATAGCCGTACAGGAAAGGCAGGAATCAGGAATTAGGAAACCAGGGTCTGCTTGAGTTCCTCAAGTTGTTTAATGACCAGAAGATCTCGGTTTGTCGTCGCCACCTGGATGCCTTCGTTGCACACCTCAAGGCATCGGTCCAAGGTGCCTTGACGCTGGAGTGATTGAGCCAAGGCGTAAAAGGCCGCAGAGTAACTTGGTTTGACCGCGATACATTGGTCCAAGGCGGAAATCGCGTCCTCCCAGTTTGCATCGCCCATATAGGCTTTGCCCAAACCGAACCACATCGTTTCATCTTGCGGGTCCATTTTCAGGACTTTTTTAAATTGTTCAATTTTAGGATTGGGCATGGGAACCCTCATGTGTGGGTGAAGGTGGCATTTTGGGAAGGTAGCACGTGATGGATTGCGTTGTCTAAGAAATATGGCTGTGTTAGGATCGACCATGCTTTTCCTTCCTGGGTAAACACGGGTTCCGGGTTGGCCAGACGAGGCTCTACGATATTTCCCCGGAGCTTCATTTTCACCTCAATCGGTTGGGCTGGTTTTGGATGGGACGAGTCGGGTTTCTTTTACACCCTGCCTTTCTCGAACATGACATGGGAGCCGGTCACCCGGAATCTCCCGAGCGGTTGCGAGCCATACGTGCCAGGCTGGAAAATTCCAAGACGTGGTTACAACTCCATCATCTGACTCCTCGCCGGGCTGAACGCCGATGGCTGGAAACCATTCATCGGCCCTCCTATATCGATAGCTTGGAACGTCGATCGCCGTTACATGGACATGCCTACTTGGACCCTGATACGTCCATGTCTCCTGGGACCCTGGAAGCCGCCTACCTGGCTGCCGGTGCGGCGCTGACCGCGGTAGATGAGGTGATAAAAGGGGAGGTAAATCAGGCATTTTGCGCGGTTCGTCCACCTGGACATCATGCGGAAGCGGATCGAGCCATGGGTTTTTGTTTTTTTAATTCAGTGGCAATAGCCGCAAAGTATATTCAACAGCAGCATGGGCTTAACCGGGTATTGATTGTCGATTGGGATGTGCATCACGGAAATGGAACACAACATAGCTTTTACGAGGATCCGTCGGTGCTATTTTTCAGCACGCATCAATTTCCCCATTACCCGGGGACGGGGCGAGCAACGGAAACGGGTGAAGGGGCCGGCAAGGGGTTTACGGTGAACGTTCCTCTACCGGGAGGGCAAGGGGATGAGGAGTATGGGGAGATCTTTCGTAAGGTATTGGTTCCAGCGGCAGAGGCCTTCCGCCCAGAATTTGTGCTGATTTCAGCCGGATTCGATGCGCATCGAAATGATCCTTTGGCCAGTATGGACTTGACTGATGAAGGGTATGGCCAGTTGACAAAGATTGTTGCCGGTTTGGCGGATCGGTTTGCCGAAGGACGAATGGTCTCCTGTTTGGAGGGCGGATATCACTTAGAGGCTCTGGCAGGAGCAGTCGAACAGCATCTTCTTGCTCTTTTAGCGTCTTAATTGTATGGATTCCAAACGAACATGGCGATTCAAACTTTGGATGTTCCTGATGCTGCTGATGAGTATCGGGTTGTATGTTTTTTATACCGAAATCCGGCCCACGGTCATCTTCGGATTACGAGAGGACTATGCTCAAGCCATTCCCTATCAACAGGTTCCGGTCGGCCTAAAGAGTCTCAAGGCTGAGGATTGCGGAGATTGTCATCAGGAGATTTACGAAGAATGGAAAACCAGCATTCATGCGCATGCTTATACGGATCCATTTTTTCAAGCCTACTGGAAGAAAGATGGGAATGTTTGGGTCTGTCTCAACTGTCATACTCCCTTAGAAAATCAACAGCCTACCCTGATCCAAGATGTGCCGCGGGGTCGCGTCGAAAAAGCCTTTGAAATTCCTAATTATCGTTATGATCAGGCCTATCAGCAGGAAGGAGTAACCTGTGCGGCCTGCCATGTGCGGGATGGGGTGATTTTGGGGCCGTATGATGATTCGGCTGCTCCGCATCCTACCCGGTACGATCCGTCTTTTCGGACAACTCAAATCTGTTACCGCTGTCACAATGTCGTGTCGGGGCCCATGCAGTTTTATAACGTGGGGCCGTGTGGAACCTATGCCGAGTCTGAAGGAGAGTTTTTTATCAAAGAGCGGGGGTTTACCTGTCAGACCTGTCATATGCCGGAAGTGAAACGGCCGATGGCCAACGGCAGTCCGATTCGGTATGGTCGACGGCATCTCTGGCGTGGTGGGCATGATCCGGACATGATTCAAAAGGCTGTCGCAGTTCAGGTGCAATCCGACCCGCCGACCCCGGGTCCTGGAGACGACGTCACATTGACTCTCACCCTGATAAATGCCGGAGCCGGCCATAAAATTCCGACCGGTGATCCCGATCGATTTTTTTCTGTGGATTTTCTGGTGAAGGATGCAACCGGAAAGGTCGTGCAACAGCAAACTGACACGATGGGACGTTGGATTATGTGGCACCCGGTCATTTGGGAAGTGTATGATAATCGATTGTTGCCGCTCGCCAGTCGCGATTATACGTTTGGATATGAATTACCCCGAACGGAAAAAGGGTGGAGCGTGGTTGCACGAATCCGGTATCATATTCTGACCGATGATCAACATCAGATGCTGATTGACCGGTACGGATTGAAGTCCGAAGATCCCTATGTATTCACGATTTATGAACAGGAATTTCCATTGGATGCCACGTTGGCTGCCGCACTTGATCAGCCAGACAATCATCCGGAGTTAGGGTGTGCTGTTCCGAAAAGGAGCGAGGGTGTTCATTTACCGACAGGGATGTCCTAAGGTTTTGCCACATAAGCGATATGGGAAAAATTATGGAAAACATGTTTATTGATACGGAAACCCTATCCCAGAATTTGGGACGGGAAGACTTGGTGCTCATTGATGTGCGAGGACGTGGGGCGTATTCCTCGCATATTCCGGGTGCGGTTCACAGTACCTGGCATGAATATAGTGATCCTGATTCGGTAGCCAAGGGGATTGTTGATCCCAATATTGAGCGGATTCAGCAACGTTTGCGAGCCATCGGGATTCATGATTCCAGCGATATTGTGATTTATTCCAATCCCTTTGATAACTGGGGGGACGAGGGACGGATGTATTGGATGTTGCAATATCTGGGACATCCCAGTGTCCGGATACTGGATGGGGGCTGGGTGAAATGGGTCAAGGAACAGCGTCCCTTTCAGCATGAGACCGTGAAGCCGGCCCCTGGAAATTTTTCCCCGACGGTTCATCCTGAGCTGATTGTGTTGAAGGATGCCTTGAAGAAGTTGGTGAAAACCTCCCATCCGGACACGATCCTCCTGGATGCCCGGAGTGTTGAAGAGTATGCCGGAAAGGAAATTGATGGGTTGCCGAGAGCTGGACATATTCCTTCGGCCATGAATCTTCCCTGGAACCGATTTCTGAATCCTGATGCCACAGTCAAACCCGTTGAAGACATCAAGAAAATTTTTGAGGACCATGGTCTTCGGCCCGATCAGGAAATTATCACCTATTGCCTGGGGGGCATTCGAGCGGCTTGGGTGTATTGTTTGCTTCGGTATGTGGGATATGGTCATGTGAAAACGTATCCAGGCTCTTGGTGGGAGTGGTCTCGTGATTTTGCCGCCCCCACGGAAAAAGATGTCAAATTACTCTATAAAGTTATGAACCAAGATCCGGCCAAACCGTCTTGATCTTGTTGGATGTGCGTGAGAGGATGAGGAATTCTTGCTGTGATGGCATCATTCACTTTTTCAGAAGGAGGTCAGGGATGAGGAAGGCAGCAGAGTTAAAGGGATTGGGTTTGTTGGCAGTTCTGACTGTGTTGGTGGTTGGGACGTGGGGGACGGTTGTTTTTGCCGGGGGAAATCCCCATGTGGCGGAGGCAATTGCCCATGCGGAAGGGGCGGCCAAACATGGTGGGATGGGACATGCCGATGCATTGGTGGAACATGCCTCAGAAGCGTTGACCCATGCTCAGGCCGCTCAAAAAGATGTGAAAAATCCGCATTTAGATGAAGGCGTGCATGAACTCATGGAAGCCATTGAACATGGCAAAGAGGGCCATGCCGAAGTGGCCACCAAGCATGCTCAAAATGCTGTGATGCATATGAAAGAGGTTCATTAAGCTTTGCCAGCCTAGAATAGGGCTCAGAAGCGGGTAGAGGGTTCTCTACCCGCTTTTTTTGTGGAATTCTTCCGAGCCCAACCGAATTTGATGAAAGTTGGCTTTTTTCAATTTGCTCCAAAATTTGGTGAGATCCAGAGAAATTTGGATCAGATCCTGAACGCTATTGAGGCGTTTACTGGCGATCTGTTGGTTCTTCCGGAATTGGCTTTGTCGGGATATCAGTTTGCCAGCAAAACAGAAGTTGAGGCATTGGCGCAGGATCGTCAAAGTCCTATTTTTCAAACTCTCCAATCCGCCCTTCATGACCGTGGCCTGCATGTGGTTTTAGGGTTTGCAGAATGTGCGGATGGGTGTTTGTATAACTCCGCTGTGTTAATGGGGTCAGAGGGGATAATCGGAATTTACCGCAAAACACATTTGTTTTTTGAGGAAAATCTCTGGTTTTCTCCTGGGAATACGGGATTTCAAGTCTGGGACATTGGCGGGGCCAAGGTTGGAATCATGGTCTGTTTTGATTGGTTTTATCCGGAGTCTGCACGAACGCTGACTGTGAAGGGGGCAGATATTCTTTGTCACCCCAGTAATCTGGTCTTGCCTTTTTGTCCTGATGCCATGGTCACTCGATGTTTGGAAAATCGAGTGTTTGCCGTGACCGCCAACCGAATTGGACAAGAGGAGCGGGGAGGAAAGCCGCCCTTACGCTTTATTGGCATGAGTGAAGTGGTTGCTCCCAATGGATCCATCCTTCATCGTGCGGAGGCGTCTCAATCCGAACTATACGAATGTGAAATCGATATTGCTCAGGCCAGGAATAAGCGGATCAACCCCTACAATGATTTACTGAAGGATCGTCAGCCTCAGTGGTATGTTGGGGAAGGAGAATGAAATGGCGCGAGTCGGCAGATTAGGAGAGAGGAATTTGGGAAGGAGACCCGTGCATTTCTCTTTCTGCCACCATCGTAGCTCTTCATGTCCGTTGGCTTGACATAACCTAGGGAATACAATAAATCCTGAAGTATAGGTGAAATGGCGTCTGCAGTAACGACGTGATATTTTTCAAGGATGAACATTCAATTCGCAGGGATGAGGAGGGCGTTATGACCAAGTGGGTAGTTCTTTCCTGTATGCTGATATTTGGGCTGTCGGGGTGCATGGTGTCGAAATCCAAGTACGAAGGTACGGTAGCCGACATGGAAACGGCCAAGGCCGAACTGGAAAAAAGCCGCATGCATCAGGAAGCCTTGGAAGAACAAATTCGTAACCTCAAAAGTGTCAATGAGAAGTTTTCCGCGGACTTGGAAATGGCTACAGCTGAAGTTCAGCGGGTCAAGGAAGGGCGAAAAAATGAACAGACTCTTTTGGAGACCCGAGAGCGGGAAATTGACCAGGAAAAATCTCAACTGATGGCCAAATTCCGTGTGTTGACTGAACAATATCAAAAGGTCAAAACACAAAATCGGGCATTGAAGGATACTGTGATCCGGTATCAGAAGGAATTAAAGGATACCCGGGAATCGAGCGGAGGAGTCGCGAATGTGGCCTCCAAAGCACTCAGTGCTATTGGGGCAGGCACATCGGAGGCTTCCGCTAAAGCGTCTGGGACTCAGGTGGCTGTGGCCAAGCCGGCAGCCCCCAAAATTGTGAGTCCGCCGTCACTTCCAAGTATTGCCGGAGATTTGGTGAATATTAATAAGGCGTCAGTGAGTGATCTGGTCTTGGGTTTGGGATTAAGCCGGGACGTGGCGGAAAATGTGGTCTCGAATCGGCCTTATCGACTGAGAGGGGAGTTAGTGGCCAAAAACGTGATCCCTAAATCCACGTTTGATGAGATTAAAGACCGGATCACGGCGGCTCCGTAGGTTGCCTTGTGAGCGGCCTGATCCCGAGAGGTATTTGTTGATTTGAGGTCTCATTGCTGGAAGGAACGATCGTTTCGTTAATATAGGAAAGAGAGGGTTTTCCCTCTTGGAAGTATCACAAAGGGGGGGCTTCATCTAGATGAAGCCCCCCCTTTTCATCTTCCGGATGCTCAGAAGATTCGGTCACCCTGGAGGCAGAGAGACAGCGGTCGTCGATGATGTGACCATCCTGCAAGTGGATGAGCCGGTCTGTTTGATGGGAAAGCTTTTCGTTATGAGTGACAATCACGAATGCTGTTCCATGACTTGCATTGAGCTTTCGTAATAATGCAAATAAGTCATCTCCGGTATGCGTGTCCAGATTGCCAGTTGGTTCGTCCGCCAACACCAGCACGGGGTTCCGAATGAGAGCTCTGGCCACTGCTACTCGTTGTTGTTCCCCACCTGATAGCTCACCGGGTTTATGATGCAGCCGATGGGATAATCCCACTTCGGTTAATAAATCTGTGGCCGATTGTATTGCCTGGCTTTTAGGGGTTTTTTGGATCAGTGCCGGGAGATAGGTGTTTTCCAGGGCTGTGAACTCAGGCAGTAAATGGTGAAATTGAAACACGAACCCGATGAATCGGTTCCGGAACTTGGCTAATGTCGTCTCACTGGCTTTGAAAAGATTTTTCCCTTCAAAGAGGACCTGGCCGCTGGTTGGACGATCCAATGTGCCCATAATGTGCAACAAGGTACTTTTGCCGGCACCGGAGGCGCCAACGATGGAGACCATTTCCTGCCGGTGTAAAGTCAAATTGATTCCGTTTAACACCTTGACCGTCTGTTTGCCCATTTTGAACGACCGGCATAAGTCCTTGATCAAGACCAGAGGTTGAGGATTGGACTGAGAGAGAGTGTCAGGGTTATTCATAACGTAGAGCGCTTACCGGATCCAGTTTGGCTGCCTGCCATGAGGGATACAGCGTCGCGGCAAAACTAATGAGAATCGCGGACGCCCCGACCATGATGACGTCCAGCGGTATGATATGGACGGGAATTTTGGAGATGTAATAGACCGAGGCGTCAAAGGTCCAGTAATTCTCAATGAGATAGAGAAAGGTGTAGCCCAGGGGAATGCCGATGGCGGTGCCAACCAAGCCGATCACTACTCCGTTGAGCATGAAAATCCGCATGATGGCCTGAGGAGTTGCTCCCATGGCTTTGAGAATGGCGATCTCCCGTTGCTTCTCGTTCACGATCATGGTCAAGGTTCCCACAATGTTAAAGGAGGCTACTAGTGTAATGAGCACCAGGAGCAGGAACATCATGGTTTTTTCCATTTTCAGCGCTGAAAAAAGATTGCGGTTTAGCTGCATCCAATCCCGCGCCAAATACCCGGTCCCTAACGTCGCTTCAATCCGATGTGCAATGTCCTGCGCGAGAAACACATCATTGACTTTCACCTGAATGCCCGTCACGGTATCGCCAAGGCCGAAAAAGTTTTGCGCTTCTCTCAAGCTGATATAGGCAAGGGATGAATCATATTCAAACATGCCGGATTCAAAAATGCCGACAACGGTAAATGGCCGGATTTTAGGAGTCATGGTGAAGGAAGTCATGGGACCAACAGGGGATACCACATTTAAGGTATCACCGAGAAAGACGCCCAGTCGAAATGACAGTTCTTTACCCACAATAATCCCTGGGAGCTTATTCTTGGACTGAGATCCCTCAGATTTTTCCGGCGATGTGGCGTTTAGAGTGGGTGGAGTGAGAAATTCTGGTGGATGCTCGAGATGCGCGAGCTCCCCAAATTTTAAATTGCTCTGCAAGTCCGTAACCTGGGTCTCTAGTTGGGGATCAATGCCCCGAAGGACCACACCTTGAACGGCAGTTTTGGATGTAACCAGGATCTGTTTAAAGATGAAGGGGGCGCTCGCCAACACATCCGGAACGTGTTCAATTTGTTTGACCAAATCGGCGTAGCCCTTCATATCATTGGTGCCACGCTCCTGGACAATGATATGGGCAGTCGTCCCAAGAATTTTAGTCTGTAAATCTTCCTTAAACCCCGTCATGATTCCCAGGGTGCCAATCAAGGCGGCCACTCCCAAGGTAATCCCCGCAATGGAAATAAAGGTATTGAGGGAAATGGTACGCTGACGGCGTTTGGCCTTCAGATACCGGAGCCCCACAAGGATTTCGTATGGGAGGGTCACGCAGGCCGATCCGGTCGTAATTGGGGAAACAGAATGACATCGCGAATGGAGGCCTGATTGGTCAGGAGCATAACGAGCCGGTCGATGCCGATACCCTCGCCTGCGGTTGGTGGCATGCCGTATTCCAATGCTCGGATAAAATCTTCATCTAGGTAATGGGCTTCTTCGTCCCCAGCGTCTCGTAATGCGACTTGCCCTTCAAAGCGCTGGCGTTGATCCAGCGGATCGTTTAACTCCGAAAACCCATTGGCCAATTCCCGCCCACCGATAAATAGTTCGAACCGGTCAGTCAATGTTGGATGGGATTCTTTTCTTCTGGCCAATGGCGAAATGTCCAATGGGAAATCGGTAATAAACGTTGGTTGAATCAGAGTGGCCTCCACGGTTTCTTCAAACAGTGCGACGAGGATGTCCATATGGCTGGCCTGAGGGGAGCATTCAACACCCAAGCGCGTGGCTGCCTCACGAGCGCATGTGTGGTCGGATAGCACCTGGGCATCCAGCTTATTCACTTCCAGAATGGCATCCAGATAGCCTATGCGTCGCCATGGGGAAGCCATGTTGATCTGTTGTCCCTGATAATCCAACTCCACGGTGTGGCAGACTTCCTGAGAGAGCTGGATAAAGAGTTGTTCGGTCAGGTCCATGAGGTCATGATAATCCGCATAAGCCTGATAGAATTCGAGCATCGTAAACTCAGGGTTGTGGATCGTGGAAATTCCCTCGTTCCGGAAGTTTCGATTAATCTCAAAGACTCGGCGAAATCCCCCGACGATCAATCGTTTTAGATAGAGTTCTGGAGCTACCCGTAAATACAGATCGGTATCCAAGGTATTATGATGGGTCACGAAGGGGCGTGCGGTCGCTCCGCCGGGAATGGGATGCATCATCGGAGTTTCTACTTCCAGAAATCCCCGGTTTGCGAGAAACCCGCGAATCGAATTGATGATGCGACTTCGCGTTCGAAATACTTGGTGCACCGAAGGGTTGGCAATAAGATCGACGTAGCGTTGCCGGTAGCGTGTTTCAATATCGGTGAGGCCATGCCACTTTTCGGGAAGAGGGCGAAGCCCTTTCGATAAAAAGGTCAGGGTATGCACTTCAACCGTCAATTCATCGGTTTTGGTCCTGAACAGTTTGCCCTCCACCCCGATCCAGTCGCCAAGATCCAGTGTTTGGGATAATTCATAGGCCGCCTCATCCAATAAATCTTTCTTGAGATACACTTGGAGGCGAAAGCCTTCCTCCTGTAACCCGGAAAAGGCCGCTTTGCCGAATCGTCGGAGGGCCATGATCCGTCCGGCCACTCGGCAAGTGATAGGACTCTGTTCCAGTTCTTCCTTAGTCCGGGAAGAATATGAGGTGAGGATGTCCTCCAGAGTATGGGATGCGGGGAACCGAGTGCCAAATGGCCGAATGCCTTTCTCTTGAAGGGAGGCGAGTTTCTCCAACCGTTGTTGCCGCTGTTCGTTCAATTCATCCATGGTATGTCGGTTCATTCAAAAAGTGTTGAACATAATGACCTGCTATGCGTGCGAGGTTGGTGCCGACTGAGAAGCTTTCATCGATAAATACGCTTCAATGAAGGGATCCAGCGCGCCATCCATAACTGCGGTGACGTTGCCTGACTCGTGATTGGTTCGATGATCTTTGACCATTTGATAGGGTTGAAAGACATATGAGCGGATTTGACTGCCCCAGGCAATGTCCTTTTTCTCTCCAACAATATGTTGAAACTCTTCTTCCTTTTTTTTCTGTTCCAGTTCGAAGAGCTTGGCTTTCAGCACTCGCATGGCACCTAGCCGATTTTGTAATTGTGACCGTTCATTTTGGCATTGCACCACGATACCAGTTGGGAGATGGGTCATTCGAATGGCTGTTTCCACTTTATTGACATTTTGTCCGCCTGCCCCTCCCGCACGGAATGTATCGATTTTCAAATCTTTATCTTCGATGACGATATCAATGTCATCGTCCAATTCCGGATACACCCCCACGGCGGCAAAAGATGTGTGGCGTCGTTTATTGGCATCAAAGGGAGAAATTCGCACGAGACGGTGAACGCCGGCTTCGGATCGGAGATAACCATAGGCATAGGGGCCGGAGATGCCTAGGGTCACGTTTTTGATACCGGCTTCATCTCCTGGTTGCAAATCAATGGTTTCCACCTTAAATCCTCGCTCTTGCGCCCACCGTACATACATTCTCATGAGCATCTGAGCCCAGTCCTGGGATTCCGTCCCTCCCGCGCCAGGGTTGATACTCAAAATGGCATTATTCTGGTCATGCTCATCGGCCAGGAGCCGTTCCAAACGCCAGGTATCCAAGGTCTGTTCCACCGCTTGGATCCCTTGGCTCCATTCCGCCTCTAATTCCGGATCACCCCTCTGTCCGATAAGGTCGAGGATAGCCTGGAGATCGTCTCGCTGTTGATCAAGGGTCCGTAGGCGTTCCAGGGAATGTTCAATGTCAGACTTTCGCCGTCCGACCTTGGCGGCATGTTTCGCATTGTTCCAAAATCCGGGCTGGGAGGTTTCCCGTTCAAGTTCTTCAAGTTCCGAAGTCAGTTTAGGGAGGTCAAAGATACCTCCGCAATTCATGAATGCGATCCTGGATTTTTTCCATGCGCAACCGAATGTCCTCTAACATATTCAGAATACCTCCCTGTGAGAATAATCGTCTGAGCGATGTTGCGTGATGTCAAGTTTGGCGTGCCTGTGAGCGGGTGCCGATTATCAAAATACCCGTCAGTATAACACAAATCCAACTAAAGACATCTCCGAATTGCGCATAAAATGTCAGTGTGTGACGAAGCGGAAGCGTGGCGGTCTTGGCCTGTTCCGTAAAGATGGGGGTAGCTTCGAGAATGGCGCCGGTGGGGTCTATGAATCCGGATATTCCGGTATTCGCGGCGCGGGCAAATGCCAAATGATTTTCCACGGCCCGAAAGACGACCATGCCAAAATGTTGGTAGGGAGCAGCAGATTTTCCAAACCATGCATCATTGGTAATGGTGACCATCGCATTTGCACCTTCATGGGCCATGCGTCGGACCAGGTCGGGGAAAATGACTTCAAAGCAAATGGGAACTCCAAGTTTGGTGACACTGTCTAGGCGAGGGACCATCAGGGGTAGGGTCAGAGGGCCTTGCCCTTCTTGAAAATCCCCAATCCCGACCACCAATTTATCCAAAAAGAAGAGGATAGATTTGAGTGGAATATATTCACCGAACGGTACCAAGTGCCGTTTGTCATACCGATGGGTGATCTGACCTTCGTGATCCAACAGAAACGCGCTATTAAAGAGATAGGGCCGGCCGTCCGGGTGAAAGCGAACGGTGGGACTGCCAAATAACAATGGACTGTTGGTTGTCCGAAGAACCTGCCGAATTTTTTCTTGGTAGTCGGGTTCCTGCTCGAATAAAAACGGTGTAGCCGCTTCCGGCCAAATGAGGAGGTCTGTGTCCCGGCCTGCCTCCAAGCTGAGCCGGATATACCGCTCCATTGTTTCATCGCGATACTGTTCGTCCCACTTTTTCCCTTGTTCGATATTGGCCTGCACAACCCCGACTTTCAGCATAGGGGCGGTTGTATTCAGGAGTTGTTGATGGTGAATTTGCCATGTTCCGTACGCCAGCGCCAATCCAAGGGTGAGACCCAATCCCCCCAGGGGAATCCACGTTTTTTCGCCCGTCGAGATGGTTGCGGCTTGGGGGGAGTCGGTGCGGATTCTTGTCAGATATTGAGTGATGACGACATTGGCCATCACTAATAGAAAGGAAACTCCATAGACCCCCGTGATATCTGCGAATTGAATAAGGGAAAGCCATTGATATTGAGAGTATCCTAAAAGTGCCCAGGGTAGTCCGCTAAACGCGTAAGTCCGCAGATACTCCAGCGCGACCCACAGGGATGGGGCTGTTAGCCACTGACTATCTGGGTAGTGCTTTTGGAATAAGGCATAACCCCATGCATAGACACCGATGAATAGCCCCAAATAGGTGGCCAACAGAAGCATCAAAGCCGAACTGATAACCATGGGGACTTGTCCGAATTGATTCATGGCCGTGATGACCCAGGTGACAGTTCCGGCGAAGGCAATGATTCCAGCCAGCCAGCCATACCGGAATGCTTGACGGGTTGTAAGTCCGGAAAGAGCCCAGTGGAGGGGAACCAGGACTATCCAGGCCAGCCAGCCTTGATCAAAATTAGGAAAGCATAGCGGATGAATAAGACCGGTTAGCGTGACGGCGACAAAACGGATGAGTGTGGTCGGTTGCACAATGAGACTTGTCGAAAGGGGTGATCCCTTAGAAAAAACCCCGTCTCCCTTTTACTAAGGAAGGCGGGGTTTACCAAGTGTTTTTTAGGAGAAGATCTTGAGGTAAAAGGTCTGTAGAATATTACACCGCTTTTTGAATTAGGCCAGAGCGTAAACAACGGGTGCATACCCGCATTCGTTTAGCAGCTCCTTTAACCAAAGCCCGAACGGACCGAAGGTTGGGTCGAAAAACGCGTTTGGTCCGATTATTGGCATGACTGACGTTATTGCCAACTTGGCGGTTTTTCCCACAGATTTCACATGAAAGAGCCATGATGTATGTCCTCGTTTAAACGTAAATTGGAGTGGATTTCAATAAATACAACAAAAAATCAAAATTCCTACCTTCCTTGTTACCACAGGTGCTATTGTACACTCAAGTTTCTTAAAACAAAAGAGGAATGGAGGGATTTTTGGGCTGACGGAATTCCTGCTCCATCCAGTGGGAGACATTCATGAAAAAATTGCCGCGAGTCTTTCCTCGCGGAATCCAGGGCTCCTCGTATCTTTTCTGAAAGCCAAGAATCCAGAAATAGCTTTCGGATAAAGGGTGCTATGTTGTTTTCCTCTCAGCTTTCCCAAGTTCCGATCCAATATGCCAAGGGAGTAGGTCCGAAACGGGCGCTTCTTTTGGAAAAGCTTGGTATACGGTCTGTAGAAGACGCTCTCTGGTATATTCCTTGGCGATATGACAACCGGCTTGAGATTCTCCCGATTCGAAATGTGGTGCCGGGAGTAAAAGTGACAGTTCGGGGGATTGTGGAAGCTTGCCGCGTGGCCATTACTTCGCGTCGTCGATTGACCCTGGTCACCGTCATTGTTCGAGATGATACCGGGGTTCTGGAATGTTTGTTTTTCAACCAGCCGTTCCTAAAGGGGACATTTACCCCGGGCGTATCGGTTTTGTTAACAGGAATGGTGACGGCCAGCTCCCATCATCGTGGAAACAAATTAATCATGAAGGCCCCGATGTATGAAATCCTGGATGAGGACGATGGGGATCAGGAGGTAGGACGAATTATTCCCATTTATCATGAAACTCATGGGGTGAGTTCCAAACAACTCCGTCGCATTCTTCAAGGAATTTTGGATCAATATCTTTCCCAGGCTGTCGATGTGGTGCCAGAGTCCTTGCGGAAATCCCTGGGGCTGCCTTCCCTGGCTGAGTCCTTTCCGGTATTGCATTCCCCCTCTTCAGAGCGGTCGGTTGCCCAGCTCAATGCGCACGAGACATCTGAGCACCGGCGGTTGGCTTTTGAGGAATTATTATTGTTGCAATTGGCGCTGGCCATGCGGCGAACCTCTCTTGACCAGTTGGTGGAGGGGGTCTCATTTTCTCCAAGCAATCCGCTCGTGACCCGCTTTAGGGAAGTATTATCTTTTTCCCTGACGGCTGCACAGGAACGGGTCATTCGCGAAATTGTGCTGGATATGTCTCAAGCAACCGCCATGAATCGATTGTTGCAGGGTGATGTCGGGTGCGGAAAAACCATAGTGGCCCTTTATGCGATGCTGATCGCGTGTGGGGCGGGTTATCAGGCTGTTTTAATGGCCCCTACGGAAATTTTAAGTGAACAGCATTATGCCTCGCTGATGCCCTACTGTGAGAAACTCGGACTTTCTTGCCATTTGATAAAGGGCGGGCTGTCGGGACGAGCCCGAGAAGAAAGTCTCGCTCTTCTACAATCTGGAGCTGTCCATATTGTGGTGGGGACCCATGCCTTGCTTCAGCCTGATGTGCGATTTCACAGATTGGGTTTGGTCATTGTTGATGAGCAGCATAAGTTCGGGGTATTGCAACGCGCCAGACTCCGGGAAAAGGCTTCCTGGCAGCCAGACGTATTGGTAATGACGGCGACCCCGATTCCTCGAACTCTAGCGATGACCATTTACGGTGATCTTGACGTTTCGGTTATTGACCAGTTTCCCCCTGGCAGAAAGCCGGTGCTCACTAAGCTGTTTATGCGCAGTCAACGAAAGGCTGTGTACGAATTGTTGCAGAAAGAACTGGAAGGGGGCCGGCAAGCGTATGTGGTTTTTCCGCTGGTCGAACCTTCTGAAAAGGTCGATCTGCAAGCAGCAGTCGAGGGAGCGGAAAACTTACAGAAAGCCTTGCCCGCATTTCGGATCGGCCTGCTCCATGGACGGATGTCCTCCAAGGACAAGCAACATGTGATGGATGATTTTCAATCTCGCCGTATTGATATTCTAGTATCCACTACTGTTGTGGAGGTGGGGTTGGACATTCACAATGCGACGGTTATGGTGATTGAGCATGCGGAACGATTTGGACTGGCCCAACTCCATCAGTTGCGTGGGCGGGTAGGACGTGGCCAAAGCCAAGGATATTGCTTGCTGGTGCATGGGTTAGGCTCAATGGAAGGGATGGAAAGGTCATTTTCGTTGACTTTGGAAGGGATGCCTCCTTCTTCCGCTGGAATAACTTGGCCCATGCCCCCTCCTGAGATGTCCCGATCTCTGGCCAAGCATCGGTTGAAGGTTTTTACCGAATGTCAGGATGGCTTCGCATTGGCGGAAGAGGACTTGAAAATTCGTGGACCCGGGCAGGTGCTTGGGGTACAGCAGTGGGGGGAATTGAAATTTCGTGTCGCAGATTTGGTGCGGGATGTTTCCTTATTAAAGAAAGCCAAAGATGTCGCCAGAGACATTTTGGCTGCGGATCCAGAATTGCACAAGTCTGAGCATAGCTCTTTACGAAAAAAACTAATGATGCAATGGGGCGAAAAGTTTTCACTTGGAGCCGTGGGTTAGGAAAATGATTCAGCATATGAAAAGGCGTTTTTGCTCAAGTGGGCCTTAACCCCAATCCGTGCTATTCTTGTCTCCCTGTTGTTTGACCTTGCCTGTGCTTCGTGGTAGATATCCGTTTCACGGTGCCTAACGCCCGGATGGCGGAACTGGCAGACGCGCCGGACTCAAAATCCGGTTCTCTTACGAGAGTGGGAGTTCGACCCTCCCTCCGGGCACCAGAGTGATGATGAATTGCATATGATCTTGCAGTACTCCTTAGACTGTTCTGATGTTTTTGTGGTGAATTTCCCAGATCCACTCGAATAACGAAAATGGAGTCGAGAATAGTCAGTTTTCACTTGACAGCTGGGTTCACCTTGACTATAGTGTGCACCCCGTTAATAAGATTAAAAAAGAAACTTTAATTTGTTCGTTTTTTTGATTATTCACTCACACTTCCAAGGAGGAGCCACATGCGGAAGGTAGGGTATTTCGGAGCAGCAATTATTCTTGCGAGCTCGGTCAGCGTGGCAGTTGCGCAAGAGCGTATCCCTGCTAGTTCAGGGTTCGGGACAGGTGTCGGAGAATCTCAAGGTTCTGGAACCAGAGCCAGGGTGATGGACGAAGATGACATGTTGCGGTACCTTTCTGCCCCAGAAAGTATTCAGGGCGAGGTGGTTGCGATCGATTATGCATCTGGGAAATTGTATCTGGACATGGGTGGTAGCTCAGGGGACGAACGGCAATCCCTGCGAGGTTCCCTTAACATGAAAGAACTTTGGTTTGATGGGCAAACCAACATGCAGAATTTGAAAGCCCTTAACAAGGGTGATTATGTTGCAGTCTCAGCTGTCAATGAAACCAATGCGAATCATCAGTTTGGAACCGGCAAAAAAATTGTTCGAGATGTTTATGTGTTGGGTGGAACTCAGCTTCTTGGTGGTGCCAATAATCCAAACTTTGGTGGTGGGTTGGGGCAACGTCCAAATCCTAAAGACTCCAGGGGCTTATCAACGACATTGGCTGGCTATACCGGTGTTCCGGCTGGATCTGTTCAGCCTGGGGAAGTGAACTCCGGCATTACCAGTGAAATTGGTATTGTGACCGGTGCCGCTCCTTGCTGGCAATGTGCGCCGCAACCAGATACGGTCAATGCCCGTACTGACAAAACCATTGCCACCGATTACGGCGATGATCGAAAGAATTTCAACAAGGGAACTGTGCAATAATCTTTATTGCTTAGATTAGTCGTTCTCGGTTTGAAAAAAGCGTGTCGGTGAAAGCCGACACGCTTTTTTATTATAGACAACTTTATCATTGGTTCCTGTCAACCTTTACTTGTTGAACGGAATGAATCGGTTCCAAGAAAAAGGACGTTCCATCATGGAAGAGCTTGATTTGCGAGGGGTGATTTGTCCCTATAATTTTGTGAAAACGAAACTGAAGCTGGATACTATGAACCCCGGGGCATTATTAAGTGTGTTATTAGATGAAGGGGATCCAATTAAGAATGTTCCGAAAAGTATTCAAAACGAGGGACATCATATTCAAAGTCAAGATTTACTGGAAGGGTACTATCGAATTGTCATTCAAAAGGAAGATAGCTGATTTTTAAGGCATTGATTGGTCGTACTCTCGTTTCCGTTTTTTTGCTGACAACCCGTGAACAAGAAGGGTGAGCTCTCCTTTGATAGGTTTTTGAGTCAGGTGTTCGGAAACTTCTTCGATAGTGCCACGAAGAAATTCCTCATTGATTTTCGTAAGTTCTCTCGCCACGACAATTTGGCGATTTCCGATAGCGGCGAGCAAATGGGATAAAGATTTTAGTATTCGATGTTGTGTGTCAAAAAAAATGAATGTTCCAGGCTGATCCTTTAATTCTTGGAAAAGTTTTTCTCTTGCCCCGGGTTTTTTGGGAATAAATCCCTCAAATCTAAACTGATCTGTTGGGAGCCCGGACGCACAGAGGGCCGCTAGGATGGAAGAGGGGCCAGGAATAGGGACCACAGGAATTTTTTCATGAGTTGCTCGGTGCACTAAGTAGTATCCTGGGTCAGAGATCAAGGGGGTACCGGCATCACAGACGAGTGACACGGAAAGCCCTTCTTTCAGGCGGTGGAGGAGAAGTGGGGTTTTCTCCTCTTTATTAAAGTCATGATAGCTGGTCAGGGGGGTTCCAATTTGATAGTAATTGCAAAGTTTTTGGGTGTGGCGAGTGTCTTCCGCCGCAATGATCGAAGATTCCTTTAGAATACGAATGGCTCGAAATGTGATGTCTTCTAAATTTCCGATGGGTGTACTGACGACAAACAATGTTCCGGTCATATGGGCATTCTCTACTATTTTCTGAGATAGAAGTCAGGTGTCGGGATGGTACTGAGTGTGAAAGGGATTGTCTAGAATTGAAATACATGATGGGCCAGTCTTTTTCAATAGGGTGGAACCCGGCTTTTCTTTTAGACAGACGTCGGTCATTTTAGCAAGTAGGAAATTTTTATGACGGATATTTTAAAGTCAGAATGTCAAGTTGCAGTGGTTACCGGCGGGGGGGAGGGAATCGGTCGCGCTGTAGCATCCGCTTTTGTGAATCAAAAAAAACAAGTGATTATCTGCGGACGGCGTCGGCATGTTCTTGAAGCGACAGCCAAGGAGCTCGTCGCTCAAGGAGGTCGGGTGTCAGCCATTCGGTGTGATGTGACGGACAGGGTTGAAGTGGAGGAAATGGTTCAGCAGGTTATCGCGTCTTTCGGGCGTCTTGATATTTTAGTGAATAATGCCGGAATGTCAGGACGAACGCCTATTACGGACTCGGATGATGCCAAATGGAAGCAAATCCTTGAAGTAAATTTAACCGGGACGTATTTGTGTTCGAAAATAGCGATTCCTTATATGATCAAGCAGCGATTTGGACGTATTATCAATATGTCATCAGTTCTCGGGCAGTTTGGAGTGGGAGGGTATGTGGCCTATTGTAGCGCCAAGCATGGCCTCATAGGATTTACAAAATCGTTAGCCCTTGAAGTGGCCGATCAAGGGGTGACGGTCAATGCCATTTGTCCCACGTGGGTGGATACGGCCATGGCTCGCCAGGGAATTACAGAGACTGCCCGTGCCGCAGGGCTTACCCCAGAAGCGTTTCGTGAACAAGCGGTTCAATCTATTCCGATAAAGCGAATGGCAGAAGCAGATGAGATTGCCCACCTGGCTGTCTTTCTCTGCACCACGGGAGCGAGTGCGATTACCGGACAGGCGATCAACGTGTGTGGTGGAACCACCGCTGGGATTGCCTGAACGTTTGTCCTTTCTAGTCTCAATGATTTTGGGAGATAATGTGATAAGTCATTGATTTTCTTGACCTTATGCCTTTGCAGCTCTATACTCGAAAATGGGGCAGTGTCAATAGAATCTTCGGAAGCGGGTGGGGATGTTTGAAATTTTGATCTATTTAACGATGGGATTGTATTTAGGGGGCACTATTTTGGCCCTGACCTATCTCGTTCATCGGTCTGAGGTTATCGCCAAGTTATCATTCGGGATAACCTGTGTGGGATTTCTTTGTCATTCGGCCAATCTTCTGGGAACCATGATGACGACCGGTCAAGTTCCGATCATGACCTTTAAAGAGGCCATGTCCTTTTTTGCCTGGGGCTTGGTATTAGTTTTGGTCATTGTGGGCTTAACACGTGGGCTTCAAGTTCTGGGGGCCTTTATTCTGCCTTTAGCCCTCTTGTCTTTGGTGTCCGCCACGTTGGCTCCTTCCCCCTCCGGTAATACGCTCCCCCCGGTATTTCAAACGGTCTGGGTTCATGTGACGTTAAGTATGTTAGGAACAATTGGATTTGGTGTGGCGTTTGTGGCTGGGGTGATGTACGTGCTACAGGAGCGCTTGTTAAAGTCTAAGCAATTTAATGTTTTATATTTTAAGCTGCCGCCATTGGATTTTTTAGATTCGCTCAATCAGCGGTCTATTCTCTTGGGTTTTCCTCTGCTGACGCTTGGCATTCTGACTGGTGCCGTTTCTGCCCAATTAACCAAGGGGTCCTATTTGAGTTGGAATCCTGAGCAAGTATGGGCCATGGTCACGTGGGTGTTTTATTTGGCCGTCATCCTGGGGAGAGTGACTGTTGGCTGGCGAGCGAAAAAAGCAGCGTATCTCACCATTGTGGGATTTGCCGGTGTGATTTTGACCTTTGTCGGGATTCTTTTGAAAAGCCATCAGACTGTCTCTCTATTATGAATATTATTGTCTTAGGCTTAAACCATCGGTCAGCGCCCGTTGAGCTTCGGGAATTATTAGCTATTCCAGATAGCCGGATGGGAGAAGCGTTAAGCCGTTTGATGGCTTATGCCGGCATAAAAGAGGCGATGTTTTTGGGGACTTGTAACCGTGTGGAAGTCTATGCGGTGGTGGAAGGAGGGGAGAGAGGATTTCGAAATCTGGAGGATTTTCTGGTATCTACGCATTTTTCCCTCTCGTCAGATGAGTTACTGCCCCATCTCTATCATTACAGTGATGATGAGGCGATTGGACATTTGTTTCGGGTTGCAGCCAGTCTGGATTCTATGGTTGTTGGGGAACCGCAAATATTAGGGCAGGTAAAAGAAGCGTATGAGATGGCCCTGACACATCGGTCATCCGGTGTGATTCTCAATAAACTTGTGAAAAAGGCGATCTCCGTTGGAAAAAGTGTGCGCACGAATACCAGAATCGGTGAATACGCCGTCTCGGTGAGTTATGCCGCGGTAGAGTTGGCTAAAAAGGTGTTTTCTAATTTAAAGCAACGAACGGTACTGCTTGTTGGCGCGGGCGAAATGGGGAAACTGGCCGCCAGGCATTTGGTGACCCAAGGGGTGAAGGAGGTCTTGTTAACAACGAGAAATCATCATCGGGCGTTGGCTCTGGCCGAACGGTTCAATGGACATGCCGTGCCCTATGAACATTTGGGGAGTATCTTGCCGAAGGCCGATATTATTATCTGTGCCACGGGAGCTCCGCATTATGTGATTGCCAAGGAAGATATTGAATCGGCGGTCCACCAGCGGATGAATCGTCCGATCTTTTTAATCGATATTACGGTCCCGAGGAATATCGATCCGGGTGTCAAGGATGTCGACAATGCCTTTTTATTCGATATCGATGATTTGAAAGCGCATGTCGGGCACAATCAGGAAGAACGTCTCCGAGAAGCCGAAAAAGCCGAACGTTATGTCCAACAGGAAGTCTCAAGTATTCTTTCATGGGTTCATGGTTTAGAGGCGACGCCGACTATTGTGGCTTTGCGGAAAAAAGCTGAACAAATCAAGCATCTTGAGTTAGAGAAGGTCTTTAATCGCCTAGGGGATCTTTCGCCAAAAGATCGGATGGCGATCGAAGGGTTGGCATCTTCCATTGTCAACAAATTACTGCATGGCCCGTTAGTTACACTCAAGGCTGAGGCACAATCTCAGAATGGGTTTGCCTTTATTGAAGCTGCCAGAAGATTTTTTGAACTCAAAGAGCAGGATATCCAGATGGTTGGTCATGAGACTTCTGCTGATGAGACGGAAATGCTTCATGTTGAGGAAGTCTCGGATGAATCCTCATGAGGAGGTCTTCGGGGATTTGGATTTGTCTTAGATGAGGGCCGGTGAGGCCCTCAAAATTATTACCGGAAGCTCTGTCGAGTTTGGATTGATTGGGTGACAGGGCCAGGAAATTCACGTGGGACATATTATGGCATCACGCTCACACTTGGTTATTGGTACCAGAGGCAGTCAGTTAGCGTTATGGCAAGCTGAATGGGTAAAGAGTCAAATTCTGCGAGTGGCTCCGGATCTAGAAGTGTCGTTAACCCGGATTCAAACGAGCGGGGACAAAATTCAGGATGTTCCGTTAGCCAAAATCGGGGGAAAAGGTTTGTTTGTCAAAGAGATTGAGGAAGCGCTCCTCAATGGATCCATAGATTTGGCCGTCCATAGCATGAAAGATATGCCGTCGGTATTACCTGACGGGCTGCAAATTGTTTGCGTCCCTGAACGGGAAGACGCGCGGGATGCGTTTCTGGGTCATAAGGGGGTGACCTTAGACCAATTACCCCAGGGAGGAAAGGTGGGGACGAGTAGCTTGCGACGGCAATCGCAGCTGATGTATTACCGGAAGGATCTTCAGGTTGAAATGCTTCGGGGAAATTTGGATACTCGCCTTCGAAAGCTTCAAGATGGTCAATTCGATGCCATTCTTTTGGCCGGGGCCGGGTTGAAGCGATTGGGGTGGGATCATCATGTCACGGAATATTTGTCCGTCGATATTTGCCTGCCAGCTATTGGACAGGGAGCTTTGGGTCTTGAAGGCAGAACGGACGATGTTTTTGTTCGGGAATTGGTGTCTCAATTTGAGCATCCCCCCACGCGAGTGGCGGTTGATGCCGAGCGGGCCTTTTTGGCCAGATTAGAAGGAGGCTGCCAGGTACCGATTGCCGGACATGCAACGATTCATGGTGAGACGGTGGTCTTAGAAGGGTTGGTTGCCAGCCTTGATGGACAACAGTATGTGCGGAAATCCCAAAGCGGGATGGGGAAGGATGCGGCAACGATCGGTATTCAATTAGCGGAGCAATTATTGGAAAACGGGGCGGCTCCCATTCTCCAGGAAATTTATGGAACGGCATGATGGGCGGATCCCAAAGCCATGGGTGTGTGGTGTTAGTTGGGGCAGGTCCTGGGGATGCCAAGCTGTTGACCCTTCGTGGAAAAGAATGGTTGGAGCGGGCGGACGTGGTTTTGTATGACCACTTAGCTAATCCGGATCTTTTGAAATATGTTCCCCGAAAGGCTGAACGAATTTATGTAGGGCGGAAAGGGAGAGTCACCTATCAAGATCAATCACAAATTAATTCCTTGTTGATTACGAAAGCACGGGAAGGAAAAACAGTGGTTCGGTTGAAAGGCGGGGATCCGTTTGTCTTTGGGCGTGGCGGCGAAGAAGCGGAATGCGTCGCGCAGGCAGGAATCTCTTTTGAAGTCGTGCCGGGGGTTACCTCCGCTGTTGCCGTCCCAGCGTATGCCGGGATTCCAGTGACTCATCGGACATTAGCCTCTACTGTGGCGTTTGTCACGGGTCATGAAGATCCTGAGAAGCCTGTGAGTGCGATGGAATGGCCTCGCTTTGCTTCTGCTGAGGGAACACTTGTCTTTCTGATGGGGCTTAAAAACCTGCCCCATATTGTAGAGCGGTTGATCCGGGAGGGTAAGCCTTCCGCGACGCCTGTGGCCTTGATCCAATGGGGAACTTACGCGAGGCAACGAACTGTGGTTGGGACTCTGGCAGACATTGTTGTAAAAGCTACTGCGGCTGGCCTAACTCCTCCAACCGTGATTGTGGTCGGTGAAGTGGTCCGGTTGCGGGATCGACTCAATTGGTGCGAGTCACGTCCCTTGTTTGGAAAAACTGTCATGGTTACTCGGCCACGGTCTCAGGCCCCCGCTATGTCAAATTTATTGGTTGAGTTAGGGGCGGAACCTGTTGAATGTCCCACTTTAGACATTTGTCCTCCAGATTGTTGGGATCCTGTGGATAAAGCGATCGAACATCTTTCGACTTACCAATGGGTGATTTTTACCAGCGTCAATGGCGTGCAGGCCTTTATGACGCGCCTTCATGAATGTCACAAGGATGCACGAATCTTTGGCGGCATCCGGCTTTGTTGTATCGGACCCAAAACCAACGAGGAACTCCGGATGTGGGGCTTGACTGCGGATATCGTACCGCAGGAATTTCAAGCGGAGGGCATTTTGGCGTCGCTGGGCGAGGAGGGAGTGTTCGGAAAGCGAATCCTTATTCCTCGCGCAAAAATAGCACGGGAAATTCTTCCGGAACAATTACGCAGAATGGGAGCCTCTGTCGATGTTGTAACCGTTTATCAAGCCTTACCTCCGGTTATGGATGTGGAGATGATCCGTCGGCGGTTGCACAAGGGGGAGATTCACTATCTGACCTTTACAAGCTCATCTACAGTGAAGAATTTTTGCGGTCTGTTTCCCGATCGGCAGGAATTGGCTTCGTTCATGACACAAACGACCGTAGCCTGTATAGGACCTATTACTGCCCAGACCGTGGAGGCGGAAGGGTTGAATGTTGATGTTATGGCATCTGAAAATACTGTTCCGGCACTTGTGCAAGCCATTGTAGCTCATGCGGAACGTACATCGTTCAACAACGCGATTGGCCCTAAGGTCGTTTCATAATCAGATGATACGAGGGATGTCCTGATTGACTGTTTTTGTTAACCGATAGCGTAAAGGAGTATAGACATGGTTCCTGTGAAATCATTCATGGTTCCGGTTGAAAAAATTGTGAAGGTTGACCGTGATGTCTCGGCTCGGGCTGCCGCTCAAATGATGCGGGATAATGGCATCGGCAGTGTTTTTGTCACGAGCGCTGATGCCATCATCGGGATTCTGACGGATACGGATTTAGTGCGAAGAATTGTGGCGGCGGGCGCCGATCCGGAGCAGACGACGGTGGAAAAAATTATGAGTGCGCCTATTTTGACGATTGAAGGTAATAAGACCTTGTTGGATGCGAACGATCTCATGGCTAAAAATCACGTACGCCATTTGGGTATTACCAAAGATGGGGTATTGGCTGGAATGATTTCTGTGCGGGATTTAGTCGTCTTTTTGACCAATCTCCCCAGAAAATAAGAGCGGGGCCTTGTTGAGTGGGGTGAGTGTATTAGGCGCTCCTCACTTCTGTGGGAGCGAGAGTTAGGCAAAGGAGAAAAATGGGATTTCCGATTCATCGGTTACGCCGATTGCGGCAACATGCCTCGCTTAGGCGGATGGTGCGTGAGACCGCGTTGGCACCAGCCGACTTTATTTATCCGTTATTTGTGACCTATGGGCAAAACAAGCAGGAGCCCATTGCCTCCATGCCAGGACAATTTCGGTGGTCGGTGGATCGGGTAGTTCAGGAAGCTCATGAGGCGTGGGAGCTGGGTATTCCGGCCGTCATTCTCTTTGGCATTCCAGAATACAAAGATGAGCGTGGGACGTCGGCATGTGAGGCCAATGGAGTGGTGCAACAGGCTGTCCGCGCGCTTAAATCCCAGCTGCCGGATCTAATGGTTTTGACCGATGTCTGTATTGATGAATATACGTCACATGGGCATTGTGGAATTGTACGCGATGGCCGGATTATCAATGATGAAACGTTGGAATGCTTGCAAGCGATGGCGCTGAGCCACGCCGAGGCCGGGGTGGATATGGTGGCGCCATCCGATATGATGGATGGGCGGGTTGGCGCCATTCGTCAGGCTTTGGATGCGAGTGGATATACGGAAATGCCTATTTTGGCCTACTCGGCCAAATATGCGTCATCTCTGTATGCGCCATTTCGCGATGCGGCATTTTCCAGTCCATCGTTCGGTGATCGACGGTCCTATCAGATGGATGCGGGCAATGCGAGGGAAGCTTTGCGGGAAGTTGAACTGGATATTCAAGAAGGAGCCGATATGGTGATGGTGAAACCTGCCATGTTGTACTTGGATATTATTCGGTTGGTCCGGCAACATGTCACCATTCCGGTAGCGGCCTATCAGGTCAGCGGCGAATACAGCATGATCAAAGCGGCGGCTCAGATGGGATGGATGCAGGAAACCCCGTTGATGATGGAAAGTCTCCTGGCCATTAAACGGGCCGGAGCCGATCTGATTTTGACCTATTTCGCCAAAGATGCCGCCCGTGTGCTGACCGGCCCTGACACATGAACATTACCCACGGTCTTCCGGCGTGTCCTCTTCCAGGTTTTCCTGTTCTCACCATTGGGAATTTTGACGGGCAACACCTTGGGCATCAGGCTTTGGTGCGGGCTGTTGTATCCTCTGCCCGTAAGATTAAGGGGGTGCCGACTGTACTGACATTCACGCCACATCCGGTAGAAGTTCTTCGACCAGGCGCATCGCATAACTATCTTTCGGATAGTGTAGACAAACAGGCATTTTTTCAACGTTTGGGTATTGCCGAGCTAATTATTTTGCCGTTTACGCCCGAACTTGCCGCCTTGCTCCCTGGCCAATTTGTGGAGCAGGTGTTGTGGCACGGATTAGGAATCCGGAAGGTGTTCGTTGGAGAAAATTTTGTGTTTGGAAAAGGACGGAGCGGAACAATTCAGGATTTGCGAATACTTGGGCAGGAGGCCCAATTTTCCGTAGAACCAATTTCCCCCGTGTTGATTGGACAAGAAATTGTGAGTTCCACCAGAATAAGGAAATGCGTAATGGCCGGAAAGGTAGCGGAAGCGGCCCAATGTTTGGGGCGTCCTTACCGGTTGGGTGGGCAAGTGATTCCTGGAGACCGACGCGGAGCGCAAATAGGGTGGCCGACGGCTAATATTCGATTGCCGGTACACCGGGTTCTCCCTGCCGATGGGATTTATGCCACTCTTGCTTATATTGAGGGTATGCCACATTGCTCGGTGAGTTATATTGGGAAGCGTTCAACCTTTCTGGAAGGAGAACGATTATTAGAGGTACACATTTTTGATCGTGACTTGCATCTGTATGGGCGAGAACTTGTGGTAGATTTTGTGGAATATATTCGTGAGGATCGGACTTTTTCGTCCGTGGAAGCACTTTTGAAGCAAATGGCACAGGATGGCGAAAGGGCCCGCGCCATCCTGGCTGCGTATGAGGCCTTCTGTCCTTCGATTCTGGAGTCTTCCAGCCCAAATGCCTGAGCTATGCCGGTTATGATGATTCACCACTTTGAACAGAAAGTTGAACAATTTATCCAGGAACAGGCCTTATTGAACCCTGGGGATCAAGTGTTGGTTGCGTTGTCAGGTGGGCCGGATTCAGTGGCCTTATTGGTCTGTCTGATGGGGTTACGAAAGAAATGGGGATGGGATCTGGCGATTGCTCATGTGGATCATGGGTTACGAGGAAAAGAAAGTAGTGGGGATGCGGAATTTGTTCGATACCTTGGGGAAACATGCAAAATTCCGACGGTGGTGCGGAACATTTCGGCGCAAAAGTTTGAGGCCCGGAGCCGAAAAACATCATTCCAAGCGTATGCTCGGGTTATGCGATATCAGATATTACGTGAAATCGCATTGGATTTGGGGGCTACGAAAATTGCTTTGGGCCATCAAGCAGATGATCAAGCCGAAACCGTGTTGATGTGGATGGTGCGTGGAAGCGGAACTGGAGGATTGGGAGGCATGTCTCCTATGCGAGATGGGACGATTGTCCGGCCTTTACTTGATCGAACGAAGACTGAAATTCTCGAATACCTCCAGTCAAAAAAGATGGCATTTCGAACGGATTCCTCAAATGCGAAGCCTCTCTATCTCCGTAACCGAATTCGCCACAAGCTGATCCCCCTCTTGCAGGAATTTTCTCCAGGCATTGTGAGGGTGCTTTCACGGCAATCGCACATTCTTCGAGCTGATCATGCCTTGTTGGAGCATATGGCCGATCAAGCTTTTAACACTCACTGTCAAGTTGCCTCAAAGGGGGTTGTGGTGAGCCGTGACCGGTTATTGGGATTGCCGTTACCCATTCAAAGGCGGGTATTGCGGTTGTGTGTGCAACGAGTCCTTGCTTCGGTGCATTGGCCTCGGTTCGATATGATTCAACGCGTCTTGGATCAACTGGCCATGGGGCATTCGGGATGGATGGTGGAATGTCATGGAGTGTGTGTCAGTCTTGAACAGGGTATGGTGGTTATTCAAGCGCTGGAATCGGCAAGGAATCTGGACGTATCTGGAGCAAACGGACAACCCTGCAGGCTGTCGATTCCCGGTGAAGTGGTGTGGGCCTCAACTGGACAGAAAATTTGGCTTTCTGATTCTACAGACGAAAGCCAGCCTGATTCTTCGCATTTATTTAAGGCACACCTGGATAAAAGCACATTTTCTACCCCGCTGACCGTTAGAAGTTGGTTGCCAGGCGACCTGTTCTATCCCAAAGGATTGGGAGGGAAACGAAAAAAGCTCCAAGATTTTTTTTCGGACATTAAAATCCCCCGCTCGCAACGGCCCCTGGTCCCGTTATTGGTAGCGCCAGAGGGAATCGTCTGTGTAGGGGCGTTCCGCGCCGACGAACGGTTTCGAGTTACCGCTGAGACCACTTCGACAGTGGTGGCTCAAATTTCCACAACCACAGTTTCACAATACGATTAGTGAAGGAACCATGGAGCGAATTTTTGTTAAGCCATTAGTGACTCAGGAAATTCTTCGCACTCGAATTAAAGAGCTTGGCAAACAGATTTCCCAAGATTATCAAGGGAAGGATTTAGTCGTCGTGGGGGTCTTAAAGGGAGCGTATGTCTTTTATGCCGACTTGGTTCGGGCTATTCGATTGCCATTGCATATTGATTTTTTGATTGCCAAAAATCGGCCTGTGAAAAATATGCCGGGGAAAACGATCAAAGTCTGGTCTGAATTGACCGAGAAGATCCAGAAGCGACACGTTCTGTTAGTTGAAGAAATTGTGGATTCCGGTAAAACGGCCAAACTATTGGTTGAAAAATTGCTCAAAAAAAAACCGGCTTCTGTGGAAATCTGTACTTTGTTGAGTAAACCGGAAAACCGAAAAGTTCAGGTGCCCCTGCGATACGTGGGCTTTGAGGTGCCGTCTACCTATGTCGTGGGCTATGGGTTAGACTACCAACAAACCTATCGAAATTTACCGTATTTGGCTCAAATCGATCCGGCCATTCTGAAAGAAGGGTCCTGAAGGCATTTTCGGTTGTCAGTCCTAAAAAGTGCATGATAGAATTGTATGTTTTCCAACGTATGTGGCTTGTAAGTGAGCCGATTGAATTGTTAAGGGGGTTACCCTGGATATGAATTCTCGTGTGAAAAATTTATTGTTTTGGGTTTTTGTCAGCTTGTTCATGATTTTACTGTTTAACCTGTTTACTGTACCGAATCAGCATCAGGAAGATCCTGTAATTTTTAGCGAATTTATGGCTCACCTAGAAAAAGGTGATGTGGAAAAGGTCATTATTAAACATAACAATATCAGCGCGATTTTAAAGGATGGGAACCGGATTCAGACCTATTCCGTGGAATATCCGGATTTAGTGAATGTCCTCAGAGAAAAGGGAGTCCAAATCGAAGCCAAACCCCCGGAAGATAGCCCTTGGTATATTACCTTTTTACTCTCCTGGGGGCCTTTTATTTTATTTTTAGGGCTCTGGTTTTTCCTGATGAGGCAGATGCAAATGGGGGGGAATCGGGCTTTATCATTTGGCAAAAGTCGAGCCAGGTTGCTGACTGAAGATAAGAAAAAAGTAACATTTGCCGATGTGGCAGGTGTTGATGAAGCCAAAGAAGAAGTCGTCGAAATTATCGAGTTTCTAAAAGACCCGCAAAAGTTTCAAAAGTTGGGGGGGCGTATCCCTAAAGGGGTGTTGATCGTAGGTCCTCCTGGTACGGGAAAGACACTTTTAGCCAAGGCCATTGCCGGAGAAGCGGGTGTGCCATTTTTCAGTATTAGTGGATCGGATTTTGTCGAGATGTTTGTGGGAGTCGGTGCCTCCAGGGTGCGTGATTTGTTCGAGCAGGGGAAAAAACATGCGCCTTGTATTATCTTCATCGATGAGATTGACGCAGTTGGCCGCTTGAGAGGAGCAGGGCTGGGTGGGGGGCATGATGAGCGGGAGCAAACCCTAAACCAGTTATTAGTAGAAATGGATGGTTTCGATACTACGGAAGGGGTTATTTTGATCGCGGCAACCAATAGGCCGGATGTGTTGGATCCTGCCTTACTCCGACCTGGTCGATTTGACCGCCAAGTTGTTGTGAACCGGCCAGATGTTCGAGGTCGGGCAGAAATTCTCAAAGTCCACACAAAAAAGGTGCCTATTTCTTCCGATGTTGATTTAGAGCAGATTGCCAGAGGCACTCCAGGATTTTCAGGTGCCGATCTCGAAAATCTGGTAAATGAGGCTGCACTATGGGCAGCCAGGCTTGATAAAAAATCCGTGGCCCTTATCGATTTTGAAAATGCCAAGGACAAAGTACTGATGGGGGTGGAGCGGAAAAGTATGGTCTTGAGCGAAGAGGAAAAACGGACCACCGCTTATCATGAGGCCGGACACGCTCTAATGGCAAAGTTGCTCCCAGGTACCGACCCTGTGCATAAGGTGACCATTATTCCTCGTGGACGAGCCATGGGAATGACTATGCAACTACCGCTTGATGACCGTCATAGTTATTCACGGGATTTTCTCTATAATACCCTTTCAATTCTTCTTGGGGGCCGGGTGGCGGAGGAGTTGATTTTTAAGTGCGTGACAACTGGTGCGGGAAATGATATTGAACGAGCTACTGACCTGGCCAGAAAAATGGTCTGTGAATGGGGTATGAGTGAGAAACTCGGTCCTTTGACATTCGGGAAAAAAGATGAAGAAATTTTCCTGGGCCGAGAAATTGCGTCTCGTCGTGATTTTAGTGATCAGGTCGCTCTTGAGATTGATAAGGAAGTCAAGCGGCTCATCGTGGATGCCTATGAGCGAACGACTCGCATGCTGACTGAGCATATTCACACCTTGCGGGCCCTAGCAGAAGCCTTGTTGGAAAAAGAGGTGTTGGATTCTATGGAGGTGGAGCAAATCGTGCAGCGGTCCTCCTCCCTTGAGCAAGCGGCTGTTGTTTAAATATGGGCTGACTCCTTTTCGTGCCTCTCTCGGCAATTGAACCATTCAAGAGCGAGGGGTTGAAAAAAGAGGCGGCTGCTGTATTTTCCCCAAGTAATGTGATGAAGTTTTGGACTCTCATAGTCCCACGGAGGCCATTATTCCCATCTCAGGCTCCGTGATGGTCGTGAACACCTCCTCATTCTGACATGATATCCACTGAAACGGGTCATCCTATTCATCCTCTCCATTGTGGTGTTCACCGTCTTGTCCTTGGTAGACGTACGTTGGTCATGGGGGTGTTAAATCTTACCCCCGATTCCTTTTCAGATGGAAACCAATTTTCAACGATTTCAAATGCTCTGGCCCATGCTGAAGGGATGATGGCAGATGGAGCCGACATAATCGATATTGGGGGAGAATCAACCAGACCCGGTGCGCAGTACATCAGTGAGGAAGAGGAACTTGTGCGCATTCGTCCACTATTAAAGGTATTGGGTCGGCAGGCTCGGGTTCCGCTTTCCATCGATACCCGAAAGGCCGCGGTAGCCAAGGTGGCTCTGGATTTAGGAGCTTCTATCGTGAATGACGTGAGTGCGTTACAAGATGATCCCGAAATGGTTCGTGTCGTGCGGGATGCCGGGGCCGCGGTAATTTTGATGCATCGACAGGGCCATAGTGCCACCATGCAGCAGAACCCCCGGTATGGCCAAGTCATATGGGATGTCCTGGAGTTTTTACGGGAGCGGGCGCGATTTGCCGAGGAAGCCGGGATTGCTTCTGATCGAATTGTTGTGGATCCAGGTATTGGATTTGGAAAAACCCAAGCCGATAATTTGAAATTACTGGCTCATATTCCCCAATTTTTTGCTTTGGGGTATCCGGTACTGATCGGCGCCTCACGGAAAGCATTTTTAGGTGAATTGACGGGTAAAAGTGTGCAGGATCGAGAAATGGGGCATGCAGCGGTGGTAGCCACGGCCGTATGGCAGGGAGCTCATGTCGTGCGGGGTCATGATGTGAAGGCCATGCACGATGTGGTCACGGTGGCTCAAGCGTTACGACGTGCACATGAAGCTGGGGCGGAAGATCTCAACCACTCTTAGGGGACAATTTATGGGAAAGCTCTTTGGAACAGACGGGGTTCGCGGGGTTGCCAATCAAGACCCGATGACGAGTGAAATGGCGATGAAGTTGGGGCGGGCCGCCGGGCATGTTTTTCGAAACCGGGAAGGCCGGCATCAAATTGTCATTGGGAAAGATACCCGTATCTCCGGGTATATGTTGGAGTCAGCGTTAACTTCAGGCTTATGTTCCATGGGGGTGGATGTGTTGTTGGTCGGTCCACTGCCCACGCCGGCGATAGCCTTTCTGACCCGCAGTCTCCGTGCCGATGCCGGAGTGATGATATCTGCATCCCATAACCCCTACCAGGATAATGGTATTAAATTCTTTTCCAATGATGGGATGAAATTGCCGGATGAGGCCGAGCAACGGATTGAAGATCTTATTCTCTCCAATGAAATCGAGCATATTCGGCCCACGGCAGAAGCCATCGGCAAAGCCTTTCGTATTGATGATGCTGATGGGCGATATATTGAATATGTAAAACGCTCACTCCCCAGGGAAATGGATTTTCAAGGGTTACGCGTAGTTTTGGATTGCGCGAATGGCGCGGCCTATCATGTGTTTCCCAAAGTCATCAAGGAATTAGGCGCTAAAGTTTGGGTCATGGGATGTGAGCCCGATGGGTTGAATATTAATGATGGCTGTGGGGCGGTGCATCCTGAGCGGTTAAGCCAAATGGTGCGTGATCGAAAAGCCGATATCGGGATTGCTCTCGATGGGGATGCGGATCGTGCCATGTTTGTGTGTGAGCAGGGAAATGTGATCGATGGGGATCATGCCATGGCTGCATTTGCACTGGATCTCAAACGGCAAGGGCGATTACGAAAAGATACCGTCGTGGGAACGGTCATGAGCAATTTTGGATTTGAATTGGCGATGAAAGAAGCCGGGATTACCTTGGTTCGGACGGCGGTTGGGGATCGCTATATTCTTGAGCGGATGGTAGCAGATCAATACAATTTGGGCGGCGAGCAATCCGGTCATATGATTTTTCTGGATTATCATACCAGTGGGGATGGGCTGATCTCCGGGTTGCAAATGTTGAAGCTTATGAGGCGGACAGGGCAACCTCTCTCCAAACTTGCTGACTGTATGAAAGCCGTTCCCCAAGTGCTCTTGGGGGTAAAAGTGCCTCGTAAGCCTGATCTTCAGGCTCTTCCTCTTCTTCAACAGGCTATTCGTGAGAAAGAACAGGTACTCAACGGAACCGGCCGAATTCTCGTTCGGTATTCGGGAACCGAACCATTGTTGCGGGTGATGGTGGAGGGGCAGGATGCCGCCATGATTCAGACCATTGCCGAAGATTTGGTCAATGTGGTGAAATCCTGCATTCAATAGCCATGACTCTCATATTTTGTGATTCTTCCCGTTGTCTTTGCCTACGTCCTTGGTCTCCTCCTCGGGCCATATCTGGCCTTCTTTCCATGTTCTCTTCTTAGCTGGCTACTTTTTATCGCCGTTCTTCTGACGTATTGTGAAACCCGCCGGGTGCTCTCCCGCGCCTCGGGAGTCCTGTTGTTTGCGGTGCTAGTGATTGGCGTCGGACAGGGTCATTGGGCTGCGACGGCCCATCAACAGGCTGAGAGGATCCCCAGCATTCATGAACAGCCGGTGACCATCGTTGGCGATATTATCGCTCCGGTTCGCCATACCCCGGAGGGGGTTGTATTTGTCGTGGAGCCTAGATTCTGGACCGCTCATGACAAAACCTTACGCGGCTCTGGACGTATCCGTGTTTCTTGGCGTGAGCCTGGCGAAACCCCGTCCTTTGGCAATCAAGTACAATTTACCGGCATATTACGAACGCCTTATGGCACCCATAATCCTGGAGGATTTGATTATGGTCGCTATTTACAGCAGCAGGGAATTGATGCGGTGACGACATTACGTGGAGTTGGGGCTGTTTCTTTTGGGCCATCCCCCAAGTTGAGCTGGCGTGCTTGGGTGTTGGGGCCAGTGGATCATTGGCGAAAAACGGTTCATGATGCCGCCGTCGCGAGTCTTGCCTCCCCGGCATTGGGCGTGTTTTTGGGGATGGTGCTGGGAGAGCAAAGTTTTATCGAGCCTGAGGTGCGGGATGCGTTTATGGCTAGCGGGACCGTGCATATCTTGTCCATCTCAGGGTCTCATTTGGGGCTCTTGGCGGTGTTGATTTTTACGGTCGTTCGTGGGTGTTTTTGTCTTCTGCCATCCACGTGGATAGAACGGATGGCCTTACGGCTCACCGCCACAAGGTGTGCCATGTTGGTCACGTTGCCAGCCGTGTCATTCTATGCCCTTCTAGCTGGGGCAGAAATGGCCACGGTCCGGTCATGGATCATGATCGTGGTATTTGGTATTGGTGTCTGGTTAGGGCATACCAAAAATCTGGCGACGGCGTTGGCCGTGGCAGCCTTGCTGATTCTGATTCCCCATCCGGAGGCTGTCTATGACATTTCATTTCAGCTTTCGTTTGTGTCGGTTGCGGCAATAGCCATGGTGGTGTGGTCTCAACGAATGGAAGATGACGTCCAAATCAAGCAGGAGATTCCATCTCGAACTCGTATCTCATCACGCCTTTATACCCTGTGGCAGAACACCAAGATGGCGTGGGGCATGTCCTTGGCCGTGAGTGTGGCTACGTTACCTTTGGTGGCATTCTATTTCCACCAAATCCCCTGGCTGGGGATCATGACGAATCTGGTGATCGTGCCCTTAGTGGGCATCTTGGTGATTCCTTTGGGGTTATTCAGCGGGATTGCCGGATTAATCATGGGAATGGAGATCATCCCCTTCGCTGGACTCAACCAAAGCCTTTTTAATGCCCTGGCGTATAGTATGGCATGGATTGCCCGGATGCCAGGTGCCGAGTGGTATGTGGCGTCACCGGCCATTCCTGCGATGTTGGTCTTTGGATTGACCCTTGGAGGAGTGTATGTCTGGAAGAACCGGCGGATCCTTCGATGGAGTGGAATCGGTATTCTGGTAGGTCTGCTGTGCTGGTGGGGTTGGTCGCCGAGATCAGGCTGGGAACCGGGGGAAGTCCGCGTCACGTTTCTGGATGTAGGGCAGGGTGATGCTACACTCATCGAGTTGCCGGACGGCCGAACGGTGTTAATTGATGGAGGGCCGGCATATTCCCGTTTGGATATGGGGAGGGCGGTGATCGGGCCGATTCTGTGGAACAAAGGGATCCGACGGTTGGATCATGTCATTGCCACACATCCTCAATGGGATCATGTCGGAGGGTTGCCTTGGATTTTGCGAACTTTTTCGGTCGGGAATTATTGGAGCAATGGGGTTATCCGTGAAGAGGCTTTTTTTCAGCGCCTGCAATCGGTGATAGAGCAACGAGGAATCCCGATCTCTATAGCCGAAGAGGGGCAAGAATTACTCCATTCCGGCCCCTGCTCGCTAAAAGTTTTGAACCCGCCAGCCACGGCTTCGGCGAGCCAGATGAACGCACCGGATCGGCTTGGGGGAACCTGGTTAAACAATCGTTCTGTGATTTCTCGATTAACCTGCGGAGTCCATGCCTTTTTGTTTATGGCTGATGCCGAACACGAGGCTTTGGAGCGGATGGCCCAACGGGCGGATGGCATCGCGGCCGAGATCGTCAAAATTCCGCATCATGGCGCAAAAAGTTCCCTGACCTCTCGGTGGGTGGACCAACTCAACGCGACAGCATTCGTGGTATCTGTGGGAGCTCATAATCGATATGGGCATCCGGCGCCGGAAGTGATGGAGGCCTATCGTCAAAAGCACAGGCCGATTTTTCAGACTGACCGCGATGGTGCCGTGTGGTTTGTAGGAACATCTCTGTCACCGCACCTAAGCACGCATACCACCAGGGAGATGGCGTTGATTCCTGTCAAGGTTGGCGGGGACATGTTGAGAGAAGAATACTTGAATTGGACGCGACTGTTGATGTGAGAGTCCCCTATTTCTCGACATAGTTGACTTGGAACAATGATCCTGAAGAAATGAAAGGCAGTTCAATTGCCTCTCCTGTAGCTAGGACGTCAATCCCTCCTTTGGCTTTACCCACTTGCAGACATATTTGGGATATCCTCAATCATGCGAATTTCTCCCAGAGCCAAATATGTAGGATGTTCTGCAACGGTTGAAGTCGGAGGACGGCTACCAAAACAGATTGACAGTTATCATCTGTTTGACAGTCTTGCGTCCTTATGTTTGCGCAAAACCTGCAGTTTGGAAGTATGACGCCATTTGGTTTGAAGTGGGGCTAATTCTTATCTCTTCGAAGATGATGGTGATATTGCTTTTGTTCGTTTCCTAATGGTTATGAGGATTGGAAAATAGAGTCTCAGGAATTGTATGGAGGATGTTTTCACGGTCGGAGGTATCGCTGATCCCACAAGCCAATCCATGAATTTCGGTTGCGGATGTATTCTCACAGGGAGCAACATGATGTAGGGTGGCCACTCCAAACTGATCTCGGCAATGCTGGTTGGTGAGTTCTTTCGTAGTCCGTGGAGAGGCGATCCCAGGAACATTTTGATGGGATGGAAGAATGCCGGGCGATCAACCTCCAGGTTTCAGCATTTCACCTTGTCAGTCATTCGATGTCAGTCACTCGATTGGTGAGTGATCCGGAGGAAAGGGAGAGAAAAGGTCGTTGGCCTCCCTTCAACGGGCAGAAATGGTTGGAGAACCCCTTCAATGAATATGTGCCGTGGGAGAGATTTTCTATGTTCGAATTCCACTGACGATTTGAAGAATCATGGCTGTGATAAACATGAGGCTAATGCCGGTGAAGACGCCCCACGAACATTGCACCCGTCTGGAGGCCGTGTAGAAAATCGTGGTCAGAGAAAGAATAACGTACAGTAAAGATCCGGCAGCTAGGGCAAAGAATATGATAGTGAAGTAAGGGGAGACCGCAAAACCGCTGATGAGGGTTCCCAGGCAGGTTGGCAGCCCGGCCAGTAATCCCATGAGAAGAATATCTTTGAGGCCAGGTTTGGATTTTCCAGCCGATCCAATGATGGCAAATCCTTCAGTGCCATTGTGTAAGGCAAATCCCATAATGAGCAATCCACCTAAGACCCACTCCCCCTGCATGTATGCCGCTCCGATGGCCAGTCCTTCGCCAAGATTATGCAGCCCCATTCCCAGGGCAATCATATAGGGAAGGAACAATTTCGCTGGTTCGGTACGGTTTCTCCCCTGTTGTTGCTGCTCAATGATTACTAAGCCGACATAACCCACTAGTAAGCTGCCGAGAAATGCAACCCAGGATAGCAGGTCGGTCGCTCCGGTTTGCTCTACGGCTTCGTGCATCAAATCAAAAAAGAGATAGACCAAAACCCCGGTAGCAATCCCCGTTAAATATCCCTCCAGACTTCGATTGATGGATGTGGCAATGAGCAAGGCTAAGCCAATTCCCAGGTAAATGGGAATGACTCCAGCAATAGCACCCAGTCCAATAAGTTGGCCGATCTGATCCATGTTGGGATTCCTTTTTTGACTCGATTGCCCATTCTCCTTGAGGGGGAGCGACGGGGTGGATTAGTTGATGTTGAAATTTCTTATCATTATCGAAATGATGATTCACTATAATACATTGTCCCCCTTCTTTGGTAGGGGGACAATGCATTAATTAGGTTGTCTGGGCTTTATGAAGCGTCTCGAATAGGAGTCGGGATTCGGGCAAAGGGGGCCATTGGAGAACGGTGAGAGAGTCTTGTACGTAAAAGGGATGACGGATTCCGTTCAGGACGCAGGTGACTCCTGGGAGGCTGACCAGTGCCCACATGGCTTTTCGAGAGAATGGTTCGTTACGCCGTGATTCCGGTAGCAGGGGATCAATGAGGAATCTGAGTGCCGAAATCTTTTGGGCACTTTTTTGGGCGGCTTCCATCCGCATGACTTTGAGGAGGGTAAGTAATTCCGGGACATAGCGGTCCTTCCACGATTCCCAAATGGCTTCCTCTTCCTGTTTCCCCGCGTAATGACGGGTCAGCAACTGAAACACGTGGTTCAAGTGGGGCGCAATCATCTGATTTTCGATCTGATCCCAATGTTCAAGATTGTGAATGGATTCGCGCACTCGCTGAAGTTCTTCTGCCCAATTGAAAAAATCGGATGGTGGTCGTCCTTGTTCGGTTTTGGGAATAGTGGGGGCTAAGACCCGTTTGTAATCCTGTTCGAGGACTGAGACTTTTGGGAGTTGTGTCTCGAAATTGGTGTTGGGCGTTTCCGCTTGTGGATCGGCCAGTCGTACGATGCCCTCTCCTTTTCCGGGAATGGCGTTCAAGGGGCGATTTACCAGAACGGCTAATTGGTTGGCTTGCGCGAATTCTATGATCGTTTGCGTATGAGTTGGGCCGGTATTGGAGGTAAGAAGGGCTCCTGCTTCGAGCATGTTCATCGGAAGTTGGATGACGCAGAAATGCGAATTCTCAAGGCCTTGCTCCCGTGCCGCGGCTTGTGCGGCTTCCAGCATGCGCGAAGCGGACGTGGATTCAGGATTATCATGTTTGGCTGTGCAAGTGTTGGAGGACACGCCATAAAAACGGAGTCTTCCGGATTTGACCTGAGTTTCGAGATACTGGAAAGCCTGTTGCAGGCGGCGGTAAAATTCGCCCCTGATTTCGGCCAGTCGTTCTGCGTCGATGGTTAACTGGCGGTTTTTGGCATCCGACAGAAAATATTCAGGGTTGTGAAGAAGGCAGACATCCAGGGTTTGTAGGCCCAGCCGGTCAAGGGACAAGGTCAGCTGTTCTTCCAAGTATTCTGGATGAAGGCAATGCCATATTTCGTCCCCATATTTTACCATGTCGGGAAACGGCTGCCCTGCTTGTTCTCGGGCTTCTGCCCGTTTAAGGTTCTGTCCTTGTACGTATCCAATTTTAGAGACCACAATGACCTCTTCTCGTCCAAGGGTTCCTTTGCGAATCAGATTTTTGAGCACGGCTCCAATCAGCCGCTCGCTGCCGCCGTCGGCGTAATTGGTTGAGGTGTCGATCAGGTTGCAGCCTTTAGTGAGCGCATTCTCCAAAGCCTGACGATGGTCTTCTATTCCAACATCGATGCGATATCCGCCAAACCCGATGCGAGAGGTCGTGAGGCCGGTGCTACCCAAGAGGGTGAAGCCATTGGCCGATGGGCCTCCTCCCCCTTCGTGGCCGAGAATTCCGGCGACATATTTCCCCGTGCCTTCTGGAGTCGCATACCCTGGCAATCCGGCAGTGGTGAGCGTCTGAATCTGGGCTGTGCCCGATTGGCGGGAAGCTAGTGGAAAGTTGGAGAGGGCAGAAGGGATGTCATCGGGATGGGTAAGGGGAGTCTGACAGGAAAAATTGTGGCAGATGTACAGGGCGGGTTGCCCATTGACTAATGTCTTGTCTTGAACCAGGGGATGGGTCGGTTCTTCTTGATCGATTTGTCGATAGGCCAGGATTCGGTTGGGAAGGAATGTGTGATGCACGGTAGCGCAGATCTGGTCATAGGGTTGCGTCCCTGGTTGCCCGATTAATGCCAATTCTAGGGGGCCCCTCAGCAGAAAGTCGGCTACCAGTAAACTTTTCGGGAAGCCCCGGGGGACCTGCCGGATTTGTTGACCGTAGGCCCGGATGGTGTTGATGGCTGAGGTTTTGAAGTCATCGCGATGAAGGTGAAAGCCTAAACGGGCCAAGGCCGTGGCGGCGACGGCATTGCCGCTGGGGGTGGCGCCGTCTGCCCCCTCTTTGGCTCGAATGATGAGTTGTTCATGGTCGACAGCGGTGGTGAAAAATCCTCCATGGTCTTGGTCCTCAAAGTCTTCTTGCAGCCGTTCTGCCAATCCAATGGCCTGATGAAGGTAGCGTTCGTATCCGGTGGCCTCATAGACATCGATAAGGGCATCGGCGGCATACGCATAATCTTCCAAGCATCCATTGAGGTGAGCTTTGCCTGCCCGATAGGTGCGCCATAGGCGATTCTCAGGACGGGACAAGGTCGTCAACAGAAAATCGGCTGCGCCTAAGGCGCCATCCAGATAGGGTTGATGTTGGAAGACACGACCGGCTTCGGCCATGGTTCCAATCATCATGCCATTCCATGCCGTGATGATTTTATCATCCATGCCCGGAGGAATCCGTTGGAGGCGCGCTTGGTAGATTAAGGGCTTTGAGCGAGAAAGCGTCTCCTGGAGTTCCTCCGGAGTGCAGCCGACTTCGTGGGCAACAACCTGTAAGGTTTTGGGGGTATGGGGGATGCTGTGCCCTTCCCAATTGCCAGCTTCAGTAATGTCATAATAGGCGCACCATCGTCTGGCGTCTTCGGAGTTGCTCAGTATGTTCTGAATGTCTTTTGGAGTCCAGACGAAAAATTTCCCTTCGACTCCTTCGCTGTCGGCATCCGTGGCAGAATAAAACCCCCCTTCTGGGCTGGTCATTTCCCGGAGAATGTAGTCGAGGGTTTCGGTCGCCACGCGACGATACTGCGGATTTTGGGTGACTTGGTACGCCTCCACATAGGTTCTAGTCAGGAGTGCGTTATCATAGAGCATTTTCTCGAAATGTGGCACAAGCCAGTGATCATCTGTGGAATAGCGGGCAAAGCCTCCGCCGATGTGGTCATAGATGCCGCCGTCAGCCAGACCATTTAAGGTTTTGGTCACCATCGTCAGTATGTGGTCTTGGTGGGTCCGCGTATATTGACGGAGTAGGAAGGAGAGTCCCGTTGCCGGGGGGAATTTGGGTGCACGGCCGAATCCGCCGTAACGGGCGTCAAAGTCTCTAGCATACTGTTGAACGGCAGATTCGATTTCTTCTGCTCCCACGGCCAGAGGGGATGTAGGTTGGAGAGCCATGCGTAAACGTGAAGTAAACCGTCCAGCCTGTGTCACGATCTTTTCCTGATCGTGTTTCCATGCTTCACCGATATTTTTTACGATAGCCCCAAACCCGGGGCGCCCCCATTTGTCGGTGGGGGGAAAATATGTTCCAGCAAAAATAGGTTCCTGATTGGGCGTGAGAAAGACGGTCATTGGCCATCCCCCATGCCCTTGGTTCATGGCCGTGGTGGCCTGCATGTAAATTTCGTCCAAATCGGGTCGTTCTTCACGATCGACCTTGATATTCACGAAGTATTGGTTCATGAGTTCTGCGATCATCTCGTTTTCAAACGACTCTCGTTCCATCACATGACACCAATGGCAAGCCGAATACCCCACAGACAGAAGAATGGGTTTATTCTCTTGTTTCGCATGGTGGAGGGCTTCCTGGCCCCAAGGGTACCAATCAACGGGATTGTACGCATGCTGGAGTAGATAGGGGCTGGTTTCGTGGATGAGTCGATTCGGCGACCGTTCAGAAGTAGATGGGTTCATACGGATACTATCTCACTTGTTCTGTTTACCTAATTGACCGATTTCATTGAATGTGGGACGGGAAACCCCATCTGGGTCTAAAATGACGCGTGCCTGCCGTCTCACCGCAGAAAGGGCAGGATAGCAAGCCTGTCTTAGCTGGGCAATGCGCGGAGGATTGGAGGCTACTCTTCATGTATCATTTTTAGAGCGGGGCAATCCGCATCCTGGCAAGGGTTCGGATTTTTCTCTATACTGGTCCAACGTATGGCCCTGAATGAACAGCATCGAAAAAAGTTTATCTCCGGGATGAACCGCCGTGTCGCAGAGTTACGTGTGCAGACGGAAACCAGTTTAGACTTTGCGTTAGAGACGATGTTTCAGGAGCGGGTCGATAGTTATTTGCGTGTTGAACAAGGATTGTTGGAAATTGATCGGATGTTGGGTTTAGTTGAAGGGGAAATCGAGGAGATCTGCGAATTGTCCGCCGCGCAGCGCTTGGAGTCGCGGTTGGAATTTATTGAGGATCGCTTTGATGAGTTTGATAGCGAAATTCGGCAACGTCCCCGTCGCCGCCGTCGCAAGATCAATTTGTTTAATTTCTTTAAGGCAGCTAGTGGTGGAGCCGGTATGGGAGGAGAGCCGACGGCTGCCAAAGGAGAAATTGTTTCTTCAACGCAGGCGTTTGAAGTGTTAGGCGTCGAGTTTGGGAGTGCGTTGCCTGCCGTGACTCGCGCCTTTCGGGAACGGGCGAAAAAACTACATCCGGATATTCGTCAAGGGGATCGTACGTCTGAACCGGAATTGCGGCGAATTATTGAGGCGTATCAATATCTCAAAACAGAATACTACAATGGCCCACAAGCCGATTCCTTTAATCCTCCCTTTTAAGGGGATATCCCCGTTTTACCCGAGCGGGAAGTTACAGCTTTCTGAGAAACTTAGAGCAAGTCGGTGACGGTCTCGGGTGGGCGGGCCAGGATGACCTTCTCCCCTTTTTGGACCAACGGGCGTTGAATGAGGTCTGGCTGTTTGATCATGATGTCCAGCAATTCATCGTCGGTAAACTGTGATTGGCCCAGGTTGAGGGTTTTATAGACGTCCTCTTTCGTGCGAATCACGTCGGAAGCTTTCAGGCCTGCTTTCTTAAGCAGTCCCTTTAATTTCGATTTCGAAAATGGTTTTTCATAATAGTTGATCGCGGTAAAGGGTTGCCCACTGGCCTCCACGAGTTTTATGACATTTCGGCAGGTGGAACAAGTAGGTTTTTGATAAATAATGATTTCGTTCATACCTGATGCGGCGCTCCTTTGTCTGTGATGGCTGGTGTAGGGGCTTCGTGCGCCTTGACCGACTTTTTCAAGGCATGCTACAAGCTGGGCCTGTCTGAATACTTATAATGTGGAATCCCCTTGGGATCAAGCCGGAAGTGAGGAATGCCGTAACCCATGAGTGATGTGACCCCCGATCTTACGTTTTCTTGTGCCAGTGAAACTGCCCGTACGCTGAAGGACTTACGCGTTAAACAGAAGGGGCAGCCGGTTTATGTGATGGGACATGAAGAAGCCTATAAGGGAAAAGAAGGGGTATTTGAGCACTTTAATGTGCGATTAGCGGTCATCAAGTTTCCTGAAGGGAAAACCTTGGGATTTGATCCATCCGAATTATTATTGCCATGTGAAATCGATCAGGATGGTATTCCTTATTTTGAAATTCGGTATTGTGAATTATGCGATCAACTGTTCCCTCTCACCTCCGAGGAATTCCATGCGCCCGAAGAGCGGACACAATGCCCTGAATGTTCCCCATGAATCTTGTCTTACAAAAACCGCTTGCCAGATATTCTGCCCTCCTACTTCCAGCTCCTTGTGATTGAGTAGCAATTCTGAGGATAGTCTCTCAGTGTTTTGAGTAGTCTTCCTGTTATTTCCATGACCCAAGATATATCATGGGTTGCCGTCTCCCCATTTGAGCTTAGATCGAAGTACTTCAAAATAATTTCTATCTGGAAATCGAATCAGTTGGGTTCGATGAGGAGAAGCTTGGATTTTTACTAAATCTTCCTTCATCATTTCGGTGCCAATTTGTCCATCAATAGTGGCCATGGCTCCTTCAGGACTGGTGAGCTCAACGCTGATGGGAGCTTGGCTTGATGCTAAAAATGGGCGATGAGATAGAGTGTGAGGGCAGATTGGATTAATAAGAAGGACCTCCAACCGAGGATCAAGGATTGGCCCGCCTGCTGACAGGGAATAGGCCGTGGATCCGGTAGGAGTCGCTACGATGAGACCGTCTCCCCGCAAATTGGTCATGAAAGTCTGGTCGATCCATACCTTTGTGGCGATCATCCTGGCCAGGTGGCCTTTACTGATCACAATATCATTTAGAGCGGAATAGGCTTCCACGGTTTTCCCCTGCCGGTGGAGTTCCACCTGCAGCATGAGCCTTGTGTCAAGTTGAAAGTCGCCGGAAAATATTTTATGAAGAGCTTTGGGCAAAGCCTCAAAGGTCGTTTCCGTAAGAAATCCTAGTCCGCCCATATTGACGCCCAAGATGGGAATACTTCGGCGTTCTACCAAGCGAGCTCCGCTTAGCATCGTGCCATCGCCTCCTAGGACAATTAACAGATCCGCTTCGGCCTCGATGCGGAGACGCATAGGACTTGTATTGCAGGGGGGGCCATCCATGCTGGCACTATCAACGATGGCTGTTTTTCCGTGTTCCTGGATCCATTGCTGGACCTGATTCAGGATGCGGGGGGTATCTGGCAGGAAAGGTTTAGTTATGATGCCGATGGTAGAGAAAATGGACATGACTTTTGAGGGGTAGTGGAGTGTGGAAACCTGATGGTAGTCTCTTGATTCCGACGCTGGCAAGTGAAAAGTTGATGAAAGCGGCCGGTAATATTTTCCTACTTGTGAGGACTCATGAACTGGGGTATTCTGGAGGTCAAAGACTCTTCTCTTGAATGCGTCCACCTCCTTTCCATGACTCCAGTTGGCTTGACAGTTTTGCAGGTTGAGGGCTAGACTAAAATTGTCAATTTTCCTCGAAAATTTTAAGGGTTATGTCACGTCAGGTATGAGAAAAAACGAGTACGTAATCCGTTAAGAGGAGGACCAATGTTCGAACGATTCACGGACCGTGGCAGAAAAATTATTATCCTTGCGCGCGAAGAAGCCGAACGCCATCAAAACGATTATCTTGGTACGGAACATCTCGTACTGGCGATTCTTCGAGAGTCGGATGGTATCGCCTTGATGATTATTAAAAAAATGGGTCTTTCTCCCGAGCAGATTCGATTGGAAATTGAGCGCAATCTACCAGGGGGCGGGACCACGGTCACTTTTGGAGAAATTCCATTTAGTCCCCGAGTCAAGAAAGTCATTGAATACGGAGTCGAGGAGGCACGCTTACTGGGCCATAATCACATTGGAAGTGAACATCTTCTTCTCGGCCTTCTCCGTGAGGAAGAGGGCATAGGAGGAAAAGTTTTGAGGAGTTTGGGAGCCAATCTTCTCACAGCTCGTCAATTGACGGTGACATTCCTTCGGAAGTCTGGAACTCGTGAGCGGGACAAGAAGAGTAGTACGCCTGCCCTTGATGAATTCGGTCGGGATCTTACTCAACTGGCACAAGAAGGGACATTGGATCCCGTCATTGGACGGGCCGATGAAATAGAGCGAGTTCTCCAGATTCTTTCCAGGAGAACGAAGAATAATCCTGCTCTTATTGGGGAGTCAGGGGTGGGGAAAACTGCCATCGTCGAAGGGTTGGCCCAACGAATAATCGGCATGGATGTGCCTGATAACTTATTGAATCGGCGGGTTATTGCGCTGGATTTGGGATCATTGGTTGCGGGTACTAAATACCGAGGACAATTCGAAGAGCGGTTGAAAGTGGTCATGAAGGAGATCGCTCAGGCCGGAAATATTATTTTGTTTATAGATGAATTGCATACCTTAGTCGGTGCCGGAGCGGCCGAGGGGTCTATTGATGCGGCCAATATGTTGAAACCTGCCCTTTCGAGGGGGGAAATTCAATGTATTGGAGCGACCACCTTAGACGAGTATCGGAAGCACATTGAAAAAGATGGAGCACTGAAAAGACGGTTTCAACCTATCTATGTTCAGCCGCCTTCAGTGGAAGAAACGATTAGTATCATCCAAGGGCTTCGTGATCGCTATGAAGAGCATCATGGAGTGGAAATTACTGATGAAGCCGTGGAAGAAGCCGTTCGGCTTACGGATCGATATATTACCGATCGGTTCCTCCCTGATAAGGCTATTGATATTATTGATGAAACCGGATCCCGTGCGAAGCTGTTGACCTATGCTTTGCCTCCCGAACTGAAGTCCCTTGAGCAGGAATTAAAGCGAGTAGCTCGTGAAAAAGAAGTGGCCATAGGCCTTCAGAATTTTGAAGAGGCGGTGAAGTTTCGCGAAGAAGAAGAGCGGTTTCGAAAATTACTTGAAGATGCCAAGAAGGATTGGAAGAAAAAACAGGAAAAGAATCGTCCCGTCATTTCCGGTGAAGAGGTTGCCTTCGTGGTGTCAAAAATTACGGGAATTCCTCTTTTTAAACTCGAAGAAGAGGAATCAGAAAAGCTGCTACACATGGAAGAATTTCTCCATAAACGGATCGTCGGGCAGGAAGAGGCGATTTCCGCAATTTGTCGGTCAATTCGCCGTTCCCGTGCTGGGTTAAAAGATGCAAGAAAACCCATTGGGTCATTTATTTTCCTAGGACCGACCGGTGTGGGGAAAACAGAATTGGCTCGGGCATTGGCGGAATTTCTCTTTAATACTGATGATGCGTTGATCCGTGTGGATATGTCCGAATACCAGGAAAAGTTTACCAGCTCCAGGTTGTTCGGAGCCCCTCCAGGGTATGTTGGCTATGAAGAAGGGGGGCAGTTGACCGAAAAAGTGCGTCGCCGTCCCTATTCAGTCGTACTGTTTGATGAAATTGAAAAAGCACACCCCGATATCTTCAATGTACTGCTTCAGGTCTTAGATGACGGAGTGTTAACCGACAGTTTGGGTAGGAAAGTGGACTTTAAAAACACGATCCTGGTGATGACTTCCAATATTGGGACCAAATTGATTCAAAAAGGTGTTTCACTAGGTTTTCAGTCCAATGTCGAGACCGAGCGGAGTGATCGGATTCGTGGTGATGTCCTGGCAGAATTGCGCAGGCACTTTAGCCCAGAATTTTTAAATCGCATTGATGAATTGGTGGTCTTCCATCAACTTGATAAAACACATCTGGTCACGATTGTGGACATTCTCATTGGGGAACTCAATGCCCGTCTTGTGGAACGTGGAGTCTATCTTGAAGTGGCAGAGGAAGTGAAGTTATGGCTGATTGATGAAGGGTATGAGCCTCAATATGGTGCTCGGCCGCTCAGGAGAACCATCCAACGTAATCTGGGAGATCCCTTGTCTGAAGAGTTAATTAAAGGGCGTTTCAAGGATGCGAAAAAAATTAAAGTGGTGATGGAAGATAAAACGCCTAAATTTGTCGAGGAAGAGGTCCTCGCAAGTGTGTGATTGGCGTTAGCAAGAGTCCAACCTTTCCAAGACCCTCAGGGTTTCTCCCTGAGGGTCTTGTTGTTTTTTTTATTCCCCCAACATGAAAATGTTCCAAGGTCTTGTTCTCGGAATTGAAACATCTTGCGATGAAACCGCTGTGGCAGTAGTCGACGAGACAGGACGCATTCTTGCCAATGTCTTAGATTCCCAAGTTGATGTCCATGCTCGGTATGGTGGAGTGGTTCCGGAGTTGGCTTCCCGCCGTCATATGGAGTGTCTTGAAAATTTAACTAAGGAGGCGTTGAAGCAAGCCCAGATTTCGATTAGCCAATTGAAAGGTCTTGCCGTGACGAATGGGCCAGGATTGGTGGGTGCACTTATTGTTGGAGTTAACTTTGGTAAGTCTATGGCTTATGCAAGGCGTCTGCCTTTAGTGGCAGTCAATCACCTAGAGGGACATTTAGCTTCTGCCTGGTTAGCGGATCCTGATTTTCCGTTTCCAGCGCTTGTTCTGATAGCCTCTGGGGGGCATACTCATTTGGCATTGGTGTCTGAACCTGGGACCTATCAGTTTGTGGGGTGGACTATTGATGATGCGGCTGGCGAAGCATTTGATAAAGGAGCTAAAATGCTGGGGTTGCCCTACCCAGGCGGGCCAGCTATCGAGACGTTGTCCCTTGAAGGCTCGTCTAAAGCTATCGCGTTTCCTCGGCCAAATTTTCATAGTCAAGATTTGCTATTTAGCTTCAGTGGATTGAAGACGGCACTGCTTTATTATTTGCGGGATACTAGTAGGAATGGGGGGGGGCAGGCTTCACGAGAAGATATCGCTGCGAGTTATCAGGAGGCCATTGTGGATGTACTCTGTGAGAAACTATTCCGTGGGGCAAGCCAGTATTCTACCTGTGGCGTCTCGGTTGTTGGCGGGGTTGCCGCGAATTCACGGTTGCGCGAAAAAGTATTTGATCGAGCTCAGGCTCAAGGATTGTCGGTTGTTCTGCCGCCTCGGTCCTTATGTACGGATAATGCGGCGATGATTGCGGCGGCTGGTATCCAGAAACTAAGGAAAAGTGAATTAGCTACCTGGGACATGGAAGTTTTTTCAACACTTCAATGGAAAAATTTTCTCAGAAGTCAGGTTGGTTGATTTGAAGGTGAGTTATTTTTTAGGGAAGGGAAAATAAAATTCCGACAGTTGTAGGCAATTTACATGGGTTGAAAGCTCATCACGCTGCGCAGATTGAACGCCTGTATCGACGGCGAATTCCAGTGGAAAAGGTTATTACGCTGGATGTGGCTCGGGAGTGTGCCTCCTTGACGTTCGAAACGCGTAGGCAAATTGGGTTGCTTATTAATCGATTAGGGCAAATTGAATCCGTAATTATTGGAGATCATCATGAGTTGGTGATTCCGCATTTATCTCGATCCCGTTCGGGATTGCGGCTGCTTCGCGGTGTTCGGTTAGTCCATACCCATTTAAATAATCAATCACTGACGCAGGATGACTTAACTGACCTCGCTCTGCTTCGGTTGGATTTAATGGTGGCATTAGGGGTAGGGAAAAATGGAGAGGTACAAGATATTTTCCTGGCTCATAATCTTCCAAAGCCCAGCCAAGGCCGGCCATATTTTCAATGGGAGCCTTGCCGCTTCCAGGCGTTTCGGTTGGATTGTCAAGAATTTATTGAAACATTGGAGCAGGATATCGTTAAAAGTTGTCCAGGTCTGCGTGAGGGTGTTCGGGAAGGACGGGCATTATTGGTCAGTGTGGAGACGGGACGGGGAGGGGATCAACAAGGTCGTCTTGAGGAATTGCAGGAATTGGTAGGCGCGTGTGATTCTGAAGTTCTGGGGACGCTGACTCAACGTCAAGTTCTGGTACATCCCAAGTATGTGGTTGGCTCGGGGAAAATGAAAGAATTGGCTATTTATGCCCTACAATCGGGTGCCGATACGTTGATTTTTGATCAAGACTTGAGCCCTGCTCAGGTTCGCGGAATTTCTGAGTTGACAGATTTACGGGTGGTGGACCGGACTCAGGTGATTTTGGATATTTTTGCTAAGCGTGCGCATTCCCGTATAGGGAAAATCCAGGTGGAATTAGCGCAACTTCGTTATCGTCTTCCCCGATTGGCCCAATCGAAAACGGCATTCTCCCGGCTTGCTGGAGGCATTGGAACACGAGGGCCTGGAGAAACCAAGCTGGAATCTGATCGCCGGCGGATTCGTGAGCGAATTCAACGGTTAGAGCGAGACTTAAAGGATGTCGCACAAGGCCGTCAGGAACAGAGGAAAATGCGCCTTAAGCGACGGGTGCCTGTGGTTTCACTTATTGGCTATACCAATGCCGGAAAGTCTACTTTGCTCAATACGTTGACGGCCAGTGACGTTTCGGTGAAGGACCGGGTTTTTGAAACGTTGGATGCCGTCAGTCGGCGGTGGTATCTGCCAGGGTTTGGAGAGGTGATTCTGACGGATACAGTGGGTTTTATCCGTGATTTACCAAAAGATCTGGTCGCTGCGTTTCAAGCGACTCTCGAAGAGCTGCGAGATGCGGATATTCTGGTTCATGTCATTGATGCGCATGCCTCCGATCCGGCACAACATATCGCGGCCGTCGAGGGAATTTTACAATCTCTGAACTTGGAACAAATTCCTCGTCTTCGATTTTTCAATAAAGCTGACATGGCGGATCCTGAAAGTCTACAACGATTGTGCCTGCGCTATGAGGGAGTTGCCGGGGCAGCGCTTGATAATTCGTCCTTACATGGGATGAGGGCTGAATTGGTCAATCGACTTCAGTCCCTTTTGATGGAAGGGCTCAGTCCGAATCATGCCGATCTTTTGCCGGACGGATCCCATGCATGGGATCTGCTGCAGTGTGTTGAAGAAAATATATGCCCGTGACACTACGTAAGGTTTCCCGACAAGGCTTGAAATCCGCTGATGAGGTGGCAGCGCGTGCGAAACGTATTCTGAAAATTTTAGATGCCACTATGCCACACGTGAGGGTAGAGTTAGATTCTACCAGCCCACTTGAATTGCTTATGGCCACTATCCTTTCTGCCCAATGCACCGACGAGCGGGTAAACCAAGTGACGCCTCGGCTGTTCGCCAAGTATCGAACGGCGGCTGAATATGCCCAGGCGGTCCCGGAAGAATTGGAGGCGATAATTCGTTCCACGGGTTTCTATAAAAGCAAAGCCCGGCATTTAATAGGATGTGGAAAGGTCCTACAAGAGCGATTTGACGGGAAGGTTCCAGGAAAGATGGCAGACCTCACTATTCTTCCCGGAGTCGGGCGGAAAACAGCCAACGTGATTTTAGGGAGTTATTTTGCCCAACCTGCCATTGTGGTGGATACCCATGTGAAGCGGGTATCGAATCGTTTGGGTTTTACATCCAGCCAGGATCCTGACCGGATCGAATTGGATTTGCAACGGCTCATTCCAAAGGCCCAATGGACTTTGGGTGCTCAGCGGCTTTTGCTACATGGTCGATACGTGTGTCAGGCCAGATTGCCACAATGTGATCGATGTCTAATTAATCAAGAGTGCTTTTGGGAAGGAAAGGTGCGTCACGCGTGAAAAGTATGACCGGTTTTGGTAAGAGGGAATCATTGTGCCAGGATACCATGGTGGGAGTCGAAGTGCGTGCCGTGAATCATCGATTTTGTGAAATTTCCGTTCGCCTTCCCAAACTTGTTTCCGATATGGAGTTATCGCTGAAGGAATTAGTGAAACAGATATGTGCTCGTGGGCGCGTTGATGTCACCGTGACTCTTAATGGGACTGGATCACCTAGTCGGATGGTGAAGATCGATCGGGTGGTGGCGAGACGCTATTATCAGGCGCTTCAATCCTTGCAGAAAGAATTTCACTTAGATGGCGCCATTGACGTGAATCTCTTGGCCGGGTTCCGGGACATTTTTTCCTCTAATGAAGAAACCTTGTCGGTTGAAGGATTGTCAAAAATGATTCTGGGGTTAACTCGCCATGCCTTGCAGGACTTGGAGAAAATGCGGCAGAAGGAGGGGGCGGCATTAAAGCGAGATTTGGCCGCACGAATTCAGGTTATGGTAGCTCGGGTGGAAGAGATTGAGTCTCAAGTTCCGTCCGTGGTCGAAGGATACGCAAAACGTCTGGAGGCACGAGTGACTCGGTTATTGTCCGGAGAGTCTGTCAATAGCGACCGGATTGCGCAGGAGGCTGTGCTCTTTGCGGAAAAGAGTGATGTGACTGAGGAAGTTACTCGTCTGTCCAGCCATTTTACGCAATTTCGATCTGCGTTAAAGGCCAAGGAAGCTGTGGGTAAACGATTGGATTTTCTGCTTCAGGAAATGGGGAGGGAAGTAAACACCATTGGGTCAAAAGCGAACGACGCCAATATTTCAAAGCATGTGGTGGAATTGAAAAGTGAATTAGAAAAAGTGCGGGAGCAAGTTCAAAACGTTGAGTAAACAACTGGCAGTTGGTAAGAAATTATTGTTTGTGGTATCTGGTCCCTCTGGGGTCGGTAAATCTACACTTTGTCAAAATATTTTGGAAACAGTTCCTGATATTCGGTTATCTGTGTCTTATACGACGCGGAAGCCCCGTGCTAACGAATCCGAAGGAAAAGAATATCGCTTTATCTCTCAAGAGGAATTTGAGGAAAAAAAGGCGGTTCATGCTTTTGCAGAATGGGCAGAAGTTCATGGTCATCTCTACGGAACTCCTTGGTCGGAGTTAGAACAAAATGGACAGCAATTTCAAAGTGACATCTTGTTAGATATTGATGTCCAGGGAGCCCATCAAGTTATGAGCACTCTGAAGCGGGCTGTCAGTGTGTTTGTTCTTCCCCCATCACTGGAGGTATTGTGGCAGCGACTTTCTGGACGGGCAACCGATGCTCCCGAAGAACAGCAACGCCGATTTCAAAAGGCTCAAGATGAAATGAAGCATTATCCAGAATATCAATACACCATACGGAATGTGAACTTAGAGCAAGCAATATGGGAACTGAGAGCAGTGATTATGGCAGAGCGGGTTCGGACCGTCCATCTTGATCCCGCGCAAGTTTTTCGGTAAATGAAGAAAACGCTGGTCAGGCTCGTGGCTGGCGAAGTACGTTTTATTATTCAATTTAAGCAGAAAGAGGTTTTTGCATGGATGCCTTATCGTTATTGCCACAACATCATCAAACGCAATTCGATTCGCGGTTTCGCATTGTGTTAATCGCGGCACAACGTGCCAAACAACTGGTGCATGGAATGTCCACGCATGTTCCCAGTAAATTTAATAAAGAAACTTCTATGGCCTTAGAGGAAGTCCTTCAAGGAAAAATCCCTTATTTGATTGGTGAGGAAGCGAAGCAAGCGATGCGAGATGCTAAACGGATGACTGAACGGCCGATCGATCCAAGTTTGTATGCCAAACCGGATGAAAATGCAGAGGAAATTAAAAAAGAGCTGAGTGTATATATTGACGATACCGCCCAGCATGGTATCTCTGAGACCGGCCCAGACGAATAAGGCAGGTAAGATTGCCGTGCAGCCTTTATCCCTATCTGGAAAATGTATCGTGTTAGGAGTGACTGGAAGCATTGCTGCCTATAAGGCTGTAACGGTTTTACGGTTGCTCGTGCAGGCTGGTGCCCAGGTTCATGTTGTAATGACTGAGTCAGCCTCACGATTTATTACCCCCCAGACCTTTGAAGTCCTTTCAGGCCATCCTGTAGCGCAGGATTTATTTGAGGGGCACCAGGATATGAAGCATTTGTCGTTAACCGAACATGCTGATCTATTATTGGTGGCTCCCTGTACTGCCAACTCCTTGGCTAAGTTATCGCTCGGGCTAGCTGATAATCTTCTGGGTACTTTAGCTCTTACCATTCAATGTCCATTTATGATTTGTCCGGCCATGGATGGGGAAATGTGGGAACACGCGACGGTGCAGAATCACGTTGCCGTCTTGACCGATCGTGGAGTAATCGTGATTGAACCAGAAATCGGAGCCTTGGCTTCTGGGCAATGGGGGCGAGGGAGGTTTCCAGAAGAGTCCACGATTTTTGATGAAGTGGTGAAGGTTTTGGGAATTCAGCAAGACTTGAATCAGGAACGACTTCTTCTTTCCGCAGGCCCGACCCGGGAACCCCTTGATCCTGTCAGGTTTATTAGTAATGGGTCGTCTGGAAAAATGGGGTTTGCTCTTGCAGAAGCTGCAGTGGCCAGGGGAGCGGAAGTGGTCTTAGTCTCTGGTCCGACTCAATTGAAGGCGCCGCGGGGGGTATCCTTGGTTTCTGTTCAGACGGCCGAGGAAATGCTTCAGGCCTTGACCGTCCATTTCCCATGGGCCACTACCTTGATGATGACTGCTGCGATCGGAGATTTTCGTCCGAAATTCCCTCTTTCTCAAAAATTGAAAAAAAGCCACTGGGATGGTGAAGCACTTGTTTTAGAGCGAACTCCGGATATTTTGCTGGCTCTCTCCGCTCAACGTACACATCAACGTATGATAGGTTTTGCAGCGGAAACTGACCATTTGCTTGAACATGGACAAATCAAACTAACTGAAAAACACTTGGATATGTTAGTGGTCAATCAAGTTGGTGGTGAGAAATCTGCTTTCGACAATGACACCAATGAAGTGTATGTCTTGACCAAACATGCACCCCCACAGTTCATTCCCCGCCAAACCAAACGAACCCTGGCTCATGCGCTTCTAGACTATCTTCATACTCTTTCTGGTCCTCTCAAAACTGCCACGTCTACAATAATATCTTAAAAATTTCTGAATGTATTGAAAAGATCTTTTCTTTGATTTTCTTGGACGAGAGTGAGTAGGCATTTCAAAAGTCTGAAAATCAAAGACTACTTCTAATCCTCTCCCTAAGATAAGTGAGGATGATGAGAGGATTGCAGTCTGTTACACAGAAAGTTCTGGACGGAATCTTAATATGAGGAGAAAAGACTGGCTGATACACTCTTGTCACGAACGCATAACGCTATCCCTGCGAAGTGATCCAGAGTAAAGCGGCGGGTTTAATTCCCGTTTTTCTCATGCAGGGGGATATTCTATTGTGGTTGGTAGGACTAAAAAAGGGAAACTCCCTTTCATATTAAAAGGGAGTTTCGAAAATGAGTTTAGCTTAGGTTATTGCCAACGGTACCAAAGGTTAATGGTAGGCTTTTCTTCTTCACTGCATACGTAGGACCCTCGTGCGGTCAAATCTCTCAGTGATTCGTGCTTCAAAAGAGTTGGTGCAGAGTAAATTTCTTTTTTAAGGTTTTCCATATTTGGCCCCTTTTGGTTAATGAAGAAACTCATATATTTAGTGGAAAATTAAGGTGCCAGTAGGAAGTAGAACAATACCCCCTTTGAACTACAATGTTTTAAAATTTGAGATTTGTGATAAAGCGATGAGATGTGATTTTACAGTTATCGGAAAGGGACTTGAGGATGATTGTTACGTATTGCTTTAGAGATAAATATTGCCGGATTTAAGAGGGGTGAGACTAGTTATTTATTCTCAACGTTCTAACCCTAATCGGTTGGGAGTGGAAGCTATAGGAATCTCACAAGTGAGGAACTTGTTCTTGAGAAACTTTTTCTTTTAAAAATAATCGCTTGCCCTTTTTGTAGGTAAATGTTCCTAGGTTTTTATAACTATTTCATTTTAAAAATTTAAGACATATAATTTTATTTAAAATTAGATTGAATTCTTTGTGGTTAACGTAGAAAAATTTCCATGACGGGTTCTTATAAGGAGTACAATGAAAATGAAAGAACAAAGTAGAGAACATTATGAAAAGCCAGAACTGATTACTCATGATTCATTGCGTGATCTAACTGCAAATTGTTCGGCAGGTTGCCCTTCTCCTGCTTTATGGTATCAGTGGACTGATACAGCGAAGAATTAGAAGTTTGTTAGAGGTTCGAACAAAATAAATTTAGGTTTATCCTTCTTTCTTTGTTTTCTCTTTTCCTATCCTTCCCATGTAGTGGTCAAGTCTTTGTGAGAGAATGAGGTTCCCCTCTTACTTTTTTTCAAGGCTGTAGCAAATTTTCCTGCTATTAATAATATATATGTTGAAAGTTAGAAATTCCAGGAAAGCTATAGGATGCTCTTTCGGCTCTATGTCTTTTTAAGAAACTTTTGACTTCCTACATCCCATCTCAAGAAAATCCACTTCTTCCAATGAGGTCACAGTTTTATCGGGTACAAAGGTGTGTCCTTGATAGTGAGAAATGACTTTTTCTAAATAATGAATGTCAATGAAAGTTCTAATAGAGGGATCGCGTTCATAGATGGTTTTGATGATTCGTGCATAGATCACTTCCCCACCATGGATTCCATCGAAAAACTCACAATCAGAAGAGCCTAGCACTGTTGGATCCGTAAAGTCGTAATACGGAACTCCGAATTTGGTTAACTTATCTTTCAACTCACCAATATAACCGTATGCGTTTGGTCTATTGGCGATTGCCAAATGAATGGTTTTGGGAAAAGGGGGGAAAAATAAAATCGTGCGTATTTTTCGTGCCTTTAATTTTGACAGTAATGCGATGAATTGATGCAATTGCTTTAGGCTTACGGATTTTCCATGGGCAAATTGAATGTGAGGGTTATCGCCGGATTGAATTTTTTTAAGGGAATCCTGAAACCTGAGATCTCCCTTTTCCTGTCCCGCCATTCTTTCAATGTAATAAGATGACCCATCTGGGCCAAATCCTGTCATATTAAACCGGCCTTCGATTCCGATCCCACAGTTGTTTGGTGAAGCTCCAGAAGCTCCCTTCAGGAATTGGTCCATAGAAATAGCACCCTTTTGAAGGCCCTTATATATCAACGAAAAATTTTGAGGGAATAATGGAAGACTTTGAGCCTTGTAATTGTCGTAGATATGGTCATTGGAAATCGTTGTGGGCAAAACATAATTTTCGTTGAACCACCAAATATCCATCCCCAGAATGACCAGTTTGGGTTGGGCAGCGCTGCCAGCAATAACATCGTTGAAAAATTTATTGCCTTCTTCAATGCTGGTCATGGCCACTCCAGCATTCACAAATGGGACTGTAAAAAAAGATTCACGGATTTGAGCCACGCGTGATGACCCCAAAGCTAATACTGTGGGATGAATGTGTTGGGTTAAGGCTTTTTTATATGGAAAAATAAAATTCGTTAGCTTTTGTCCGGCTAAGCATTTATTCGGTTTGGCCGCTAATTGCGTCTTGACAATATCATTGGCATTGAAGCTTTCCCCCACATTCCTTAAGAAAAGTTCTATCGAAAGGATCAATGAGAGAAAGATCAATCCTGAAGTAAATAAAGCAAAGGAAAGGTATTTATGGAATAGTACATAGTGTCCTGGTGAGGTCCGAGGAGTTCCTTCAGTTTGGATATGAGGTTGTGCTTCTTTTGAGAAAATAGGCACGGTATTAGGAAAAAAGGAAACGGTAAAATGGGGGAGGGATATACTTTCCCTTTATTGAATCCCGGTTATTCGATGAATTCAACGAGGGCGAATGCAAGAAATTTGCTCGACTTACAACAACATGGTTATTCCTTAATAGACACGAAGGAGATTCTCAATAATTATCTACCCCATCGTCCAAAATGAGATGTGACTGAACTCGTTTGTAATGTCAGGGTAAACTTCACAATCATTCCACAAGTTTCTGATAAGAGGTGAAGGCGCTGCCCTTCATGGTGTAGGGATTTACGAGTTTATTCACTGGGTGGTTGCCTTTGAAAATGAATAGAAGCCAAAATCGGACAATGGATATGCCTCAAGCATTTTTGAACAATCCACCTTTCTATTTCCCCAGCATTATCTAATAATAATTGCTTTCAAAACTTCATTAGTTTGAAAGAGGTTCCCTATTGGAATCTCGGAAGTCGGTAGGGGGGAAGGCGACCTCCAATTGAAAAAAGAAGGAAGTTGTTACCAAAAGACCAATAATAGACCAGCCAATTCGTAAGGGAATGCAAATAAGAAGCCACATGATATCTCCCCTAAAAAGGACAGCACCGTAAAACGAGAGTCGAATGGCGGCTTCAGCGGTCCGGCGCGAAAGGAGGGGCTCTATGAAGCGGTCAATATTTTCGGAAGAGCCGGTCATCTATGCCCTACGCCAAAGTGAAGCGGGCACTCCGGTGGGCGACATTTGTTGGCCACTGGGCGTGGCGGAGGTGACGTTTTCTGTGTGGAAGAAAAAATATGTCCATCTCGGGGTGAGTGAACTCCGCCGGTTGCGCCAGCTGGAAAAAGAGAACACCTGCTTAATGCGGCTGGTGCAGATCTCTCGTTGGATCAACACATGCTGTCGGAGGCGTGACAAAAAAGCCTGAGGCCCGCCCGCCGCCGAGAATTAGTGCAGTGGTTCCAGAACACGTTCTCGGTGAGTAGTGTGCGGGCCTGTCGGGTCGCACAGTGTACCCGTTCGGCGTGGTATCGCCGGAGCCGGGCCATAGATCCATCCGCCTGACGTCTCCGGATTCGGGACTGAGCGCATGCGCGTTCGCGGTCTGGCTATCTGTGGATCTGGGTTCTCTTACGGCAGGAAGGGTGGTTGGTCAATCGGAAGTGGGTCCGCCGTCTCTATCGCTAGGAAAGCTTCCAACTTCGCATGCGAGTCCGGAGACGAAAGCCTATCGCCTTGCATCGCGGTCCAGCTCCGACTCCGGGAGGACCAACCGAGCGTTGGAGCATGGATGTCGTCCATGATACGCTGGCGGATGGCTACCCGTTTCGGATGCTCCCCCTTGTCGATAACTGGAGTCGGCAGAGTCCAGTGCTAGAGGCGGGGTTTCAGATGTCGGGGGAGACGGTCAGTCCGGCGCTTGATCGGGCTCTGGGGAATGGCCTCCGACCACGCTCCCTTAAGACCTGATGAAGGGCCTGCCAAACGATCTCGCCGGCCATCCGAAATCCGATATTCCGTAAGGGTGCGTGCTGACTCTAGTTCTCGATTACAGTGAGAACTCGAGCCCGGCATCCCTTTCCCAGCGTTCATTGGGGGTCACCGGAACGAGGCCGGACTATGGTCTAATGTGATGTGATTGCGTCGGCGGTGGCGCATCTGGAATTGTACCCCGTCGAGGCAAGAGATCCGACATATGCGATTCCGATTCATGTGAATCCTTCCCACAGTAAGAGGCCCAAGATCCGCAGGGGAGCCAAGGCACGGATGGGCAGGCAGGTGCCCAATCCCGAATACGGACACCTGAAGCCGTTATCCAACTCTAACGGTCCTTTTGGCAAGAAAGGTCAAACGAACCGCCCGCTTAACGGAGAGGCTTACGATTCCAGCTGACAAGGCCTACCCCCCCCGATAATTTGTATCCTTGTTTTTGAAAAACATACTAGTCCAGGTCAACAATGAATAGGCAATCGAAAAAAATCGGATCTCCCACCTTGCCGGCAAAATGAGTCATATCCACCATCCCAGATAATCTGACGTTTCCGGTCGTCCGTTGAAAGCGCTTCGTTCCCTCTATGATGGGATTCCCCGTTGAGGCCGCGCCGGTAATGTGTGTGATCAGGTGACCGCCAGGGGTGACGGTAGGCAATACGACTGGTTGAACACTTGTCCCGCCTCTCACTATCAGATTTCCCTGAGGAAGATGGAAGAAAGTGGTAGCGGTAATGCCCAGTCCCGTGCCTACGGGGGTGATATTGGATAGGCAATCCGTGGCGGTCCCAATGCGTTGGCGGTTTTTGCCATTTATCAAGGTAGCGTCAAAACAGATGGCCGGATCTTCGTTGCCATCGCCATCAATGTCAGGAACCATCCGCTCATACATAGGCGCCTCGCCAACCAAGTTGAGCACTAGGCGGTTGCTTTGTTCGCGGTCATTATCGGCAGAAGCGGTTAAGGGAATGGCCAAGGTAGCCAGAACTGTGAATACCATGAAGGGGACGTAAAATTTTTTCATGACAGCTCCTCTGTTAATGAGAGACTCAAAAGATTGCAAAGGCTAGGGACGATGTTGGGGGATAGCTGGTGCATTACCTGAAATCATCTTTGGATTGTTTGAGGACCACTGCAATTTTGATGCGAAGGCAATTGCGGGTGAAATTCTCACTTCATTTAAAAAGAAAATGCATGATGTATTGCGGAAATGTTGATAGATGAAAGAGAGAGAAAAAGCGATAACTAGTTTAGATCTGAAATATTCGTATCCGAATAGATACTCTTCTGTACGGTTAGATACAAAAGGAGCCCCTCAATTGATTTTGATCCATTGAGCCAAAGATTTTTTTGAGTGGGGCGACTGTAGCGAATTTGGGGAGAACGAATAGACGGAAGTTGGCCGTGAAGGAGTTACCTATGCCGCCTGATCCATTTCTCAAGTTCGATAGCGAAGAAAACGACTGTAGAAAGCACGAGGCATAGGACCAACTGTCCCTGCGTTAATGGGAGGGTATGAAAGATGGGATTGAGAAATGGTATGTAGACTATAGCCATCTGAAGGCCAAATGTGAGCAGGACGGCCCCTAGCAACCAGATATTACTTAATAACCCTCGCTGTATAAATGATTCTCTTTCCGAACGAATGGCAAGGACGTTACCCATTTGCGACAGGGTTAGTACGGTAAACACCATGGTTTGCCATTGGGCCTGTTCCGTGTGATATGCCCACATTTCCGTGGCTAGAGATACTCCTCCCATCAGCAGTCCCACCCATACAATGTGTTGCCATAAGCCTCCGGCAAAGATGCTTTCGTTGGGCGGGCGAGGTGGGCGTTGCATGATGTTCCGTTCCTCTGGTTCCATGGCGAGAGCCAACCCAGGAAAACCGTCTGTGACCAAATTGATCCATAAAATTTGAACCGGGAGTAACGGAATTGGAAGGCCAAACCATGGAGCCAGGAAAATCGTCCAGATTTCTCCGGAATTACTCGTCATTGTGTATTTCACAAACTTCCGGATATTGTCGTAAATCCGCCGGCCATCCCTGACCGCGGTGACGATGGTCGCAAAGTTGTCGTCCAGCAAAATCATGTCGGAGGCTTCCCGTGCCACGTCCGTCCCATTTTTTCCCATGGCGATGCCAATATTGGCCTGATTCAAAGCCGGAGCATCATTCACCCCGTCCCCGGTCATCGCCACAAATTCCCCCTGGGTCTGCAAAGCTTTGACGATAGCAATTTTTTGGGCTGGACTGATGCGGGCATAGACATGAGTGCGCGCAATCAGTTCCGTGAGTTCCTTGCGAGAGCAGTTGGCCATCTCTTGTCCGGTCAATACCGTTGTGTCCTGGTTGGTGATGCCGACACGCGAAGCGATAGCCTTCGCGGTAGCAGGATGATCTCCCGTAATCATGACAGGTTTGATGCCTGCGGATCGACACAGGGCTACCGCAGGCGCGGCTTCCTGCCTGGGTGGATCCAGCAATCCGGCAAACCCGAGAAAGATCAGTTGGTCTTCGAGAATTGAAGGGGTTACCTCCGGTAACGGGTGTTCCCATTTTCGGTAGGCTACAGCAAGAACGCGTAATCCTTCGTGAGCCATCCGCTCAGCTTCATTCAGGAGATCGGCAGCTGGAATGGGAATGGGGAGCTCTTGTTGATGCATAGATTGACAAAGCGGCAGGATTTTTTCCGGTGAACCTTTGGTAAAGGAGATAAGGCCGTGAGGCGAACGGTGCAGGGTCGTCATGCATTGACGGTCGGAATGAAAAGGGATTTCGTGTATGCGAGGCATCTTTGTTTCCCATTGCTGTTTATGATATCCGGCTTCCGACGCAGCCATATAAAGCGCCATTTCCGTAGGGTCCCCTATCGGACGGCCATCGGCTTGGATTTTGGTATCATTGTTCAACGTCAAAGCCAGAAAAAAGAGGTGAAGAGGGTTGGTTTCTGATTCCATTTTTGGTGGTTCGTTGCGGACGGATGACGGCTGTGTGCCCCCTACAGATAATTGCTCGACCCGCATGCTGTTTTGCGTGAGAGTCCCTGTTTTATCAGAACAGATGTAGGTGACCGACCCCAAGGTTTCCACGGCCGGGAGTCGTCGTATCAGAGCCTGTTTTGCGGCCATTTTCCGTGCACCCAATGCGAGGGAAATGGTCACAACCGCCGGCAGAGCTTCCGGAATCGCCGCCACGGCCAAACTCACCGCCGTCAGGAACATGAGTACCGGCTGTTCTCCCCGAAGAAGTCCCAACCCAAAGACCATGATGCAAATGCCCAGAACGGCGAAAGCCAAGCGCCGTCCAAATGCCGTGAGTCTCTGCTGGAGGGGCGTTTTGATGTCTTCGCCTTTATGTAGGAGCGTCGCAATCTGGCCTAACTCACTCTTCAGTCCGGTTCCAATGACCACTCCGGCTCCTCGTCCATTTATCAGAAGGGTGCCCTTGTATGTCATATTCCGGCGATCACTGATGGGAAGCGTGAGGTCGTTCAAGGCATTGGTATGTTTGTCGACCGGAACGCTTTCCCCGGTTAATGCGGCTTCATTCACCTTTAGTTGGATCGCTTCGAACAAGCGAAGATCGGCGGGGACCGAGTCCCCAGCTTCCAAAAGAACGATGTCCCCGGGCACGAGATTGAGCGTAGAGAGGGACATTAACTGTCCCTCGCGTCGGACTCGTGCAGTGGGAGTGGCGAGTTGTTTGAGAGCTTGCATCGCCCGGTCTGCCCGATATTCCTGCACAAACCCAATAACACCATTGAGCAGCACGATGATCACAATCACTACAGCATCCAGATGCTCGCCTAATAGACCGGAGACCAGGGCGGCACCCATAAGCACCAGAATCATAAAGTCACTGAATTGGTCAAGGAAGATTTTGCTTAAATGACGTGGTCGATGTTCTGGAATGGAGTTGGGTCCGTAGTGATGCAACCGCTGTCTGGCATCCTGGTGGGTTAGCCCTTGCTGTGGGGTTGTACCACTAAGGGTGAAGACATCTGAAGTGTTGATCGTATGCCATGCTATGTCCGAATGCATGGGGTGAGATGGTGATCTCTGGTTTTTCCGAGTCATGGATTGGTTCACGTCTGGAAAATATTGTAAGGGGTGTTTTATCGGTGCCCTATTTTAGGTGCAAGTCATCATACCTGAGGCAATGGGCTCCAATGTGTTGCAAATTTCCACACCTGATTACTTTTGAAGTGTTCCACTTTTCCTCAGACTGATCTGGATATCATGTATTCATGATGGGTTTTTCCTTTATTTCCCTTGAAAATCTCACATTCGGGAGTTGTTGGAAGAAGGGCATATCTCTTGCCAATTATATCTAATGAAGAAAAAAATGGATGTTTTCATGTGACGATCTCATGATTCATATTCGAATACATGGACGCGGTGGGCAAGGGGTCGTGACAGCAGCGGAATTATTGTCGTATGCGGCATTTCAGGAGGGGCTTTACGCACAAGCATTTCCTAGTTTTGGATCGGAGCGCATGGGGGCTCCGGTGATGGCTTATTGCCGGATTGATTCGCATCCGATTCGGAGCCGGGAGCCCATATATCATCCAGATGGGCTATTGATTCAAGATTCCACTCTTTTACACCACGTCAATGTTTTCGATGGACTCGCCTTGGATGCCACCGTCTTGATTAACTCAACACGGTCCCTCGAGGAATTGGGATTAGGTGGGTTCACGGTATCTCATCCAGAGGTTCATGTTATGACCATGGCGGCTTCTGATATCTCAATGAGACATCTTAGACGGCCTATCGCCAATGTTGCATTGGTCGCTGGTTATGCCGCCTTGAGTAAAATCTGTTCTCTTGATTCGTTGATGCACGCCATTACCGAACGGTTTCCTGGGCAACTTGGAGTCCTTAATGTGAAGGTTGCAGAGGAGAGTTATTGTAGGATGGAAGAGAATACTGGGCGGTGTTTCTCTACCCGTACGCTAGGATCTCCAACATGAGACGGCAAATTGAAGGGTCCCAAGCCGTGGCGCAAGCGGTGGTCTTGTGTCGGCCAGAGGTCATGGCCTGTTATCCCATCTCCCCTCAAACGCATATTGTCGAAACTCTTTCACGGAAAGTGAAAGCAGGGGAAGTTGGAACCTGTCAGTTCTTAAATGTCGAATCAGAGTTTGGGGCTTTGGGTGTTTTGATTGGAGCTTCAGCAATGGGAGCACGAACTTATACGGCCACGACCAGTCAGGGATTGCTCTTCATGGCAGAAGCTGTCTACAACGCTGCAGGATTGGGATTGCCGATTGTAATGACGATTGCCAATAGGGCCGTGGGTGCTCCTATTAACATTTGGAACGATCATTCGGATAGCATGGCTATGCGGGACGCAGGGTGGATTCAACTCTATGCCGAGAATAATCAAGAAGCCGTCGATTTGCACATTCAAGCCTTTAAGCTTGCGGAAGAGATGAGCTGTCCGGTGATGGTGTGCATGGATGGATATATTCTGACTCATGCGGTGGAAGTCGTGGATCTCCCAACCCAAGATCAGGTTGATGCCTTTCTTCCTCCCTATGATCCCGTACAGGTTTTAGATCCCAAGGATCCCGTCACCATAGGGGCAATGGTGGGCCCTGAAGCCTTTGCGGAAGTTCGCTATTTGTCCCATCAAAACCATCTGCGGGCGCTGGACCTTGTGCCACGATTACTCGACTCGTTTCAACAGATATTCGGCCGGGCCTCCGGCGGACTCCTAGAGAGCTATCAGATTGAGGGGGCGGAGACAATAATTCTGGCATTGGGGTCGGTGAATGGCACGATCAAGGATGCGGTGGATGTGTTACGGAAAGAGGGGTGGCCGGTGGGATCTGTCAAACTCGGGCTTTACCGGCCTTTTCCAACTCATGCCTTGCGCCATGTGGTGAATGAGGCCAAGCGGGTGATTGTCATTGAAAAGGATTTGGCTGTGGGAATGGGCGGTATTGTGTCCAGTGATGTCAAAATGGCCTTGCGTGGGTTGCCCACCTTAGTGGAGACAGTCATTGGAGGATTAGGCGGGCGTCCCATTCCTCGGGCTTCTATTATCGATGTCGTCAAACAGGCTTGCTTGGAAGGGTTGGAAGAACCTCATTTCTTGGACTTGCATTGGGATGTCGTGAATCGGGAATTGACGCGTCAGTTGGACCAACGGCGCTCCGGTCCCGTGTCGGTCAACTTGTTGCGAAATGTGAATCCATTTGGCGTGAATCCTGTCTAGTTGGCAGGGGATTATCGTGGGAATGAGATGACAACGTCACGCATAAAATTTTATCAAACCGGTACATTTACGGTGGGCAATCGGTTGTTGGATGAATCTGACCGTACCGTTCAAGCCAGCATGGATCGCACCAATTCCCTTAATTCCGGTCACCGGGCCTGCCAGGGCTGTGGAGAGGCGTTGGGGGCTCGGTATGTCTTGGATTCCGTCATGCGAGCCACAAACCATCATATGGTTGCGGTGAATGCCACCGGATGCTTGGAGGTCTTTTCCAGCCCATATCCTGACAGTTCATGGCAAATTCCTTGGCTGCATTCATTGTTTGGAAATGCTCCCGCTGTGGCGAGTGGTGTGGCGGCCGCCTTACGGGCCAAAGGGCAATCAGAGGTTCGGGTGGTCGCCCAAGGGGGTGATGGGGCTACGGTGGATATTGGGTTTGGCTGTCTGTCTGGTATGTTCGAGCGAAATGATGACGTGTTGTATGTGTGTTATGACAATGAGGCCTATATGAATACGGGGGTACAGCGATCGGGATCCACCCCGCCTAAGGCGTGGACTAATACGACGCAGGCCGTAGGGCCGGAACCCGGCAATCCCGTTGGTGTGGGCAAGTATGTGCCGCGCATTGCCATGGCTCATGGAATTCCGTTCGTAGCCACCGCATCGGTGGCTGACCTGCATGATCTGGAAGCTAAGGTGAGAAAGGCGATGTCCTTTCATGGAGCCCGCTATCTTCATGTCCATGTGCCATGTCCATTGGGATGGAAATCGGATCCGGCTCATACGATAAAGGTGGCGCGGTTGGCGGTAGAAAGTGGATTGTTCCCCTTATTTGAGGCGGAAGGAGGAGAGGTGACGGCACGGACTTTAATCAGGAAGCAAGTGCCGGTTGATGAGTACTTAGCTCTTCAGGGGCGGTTTCGACATCTCTTGGATCCGCGGGATGAACCAGCGATTCAGCACATCCAAGCGTTGGCAGATGCCAACATTCGAACCTATCGGTTATTGGACGATATGCGTGACTCGCACAACGATAAAAAGTTGACATGAAACGGAAACCCTTCGCAATTACGTTGGATCCGGCTTCCAGTCTAGCCAATCATACGGGTAATTGGCGGACGATGCGCCCGGTGTATATCGATCATCTGCCTCCCTGCAACCAGGCCTGTCCGGCCGGGGAAAATATCCAGGCTTGGCTGTATGACGCTGAGGAAGGCGCTTATGAAAAAGCGTGGCGGAAATTGGTGGAGGATAACCCCTTTCCGGCTATTCATGGACGAGTGTGTTACCACCCATGCGAAACGGCCTGTAATCGTGGGCAATTGGATGAGTCCGTAGGTATCCATGCGGTGGAACGGTTTTTGGGCGATGAGGCGATCCGGCAAGGATGGAAGATGACCCCAGGGCCTTCAACTGGAAAGCGTGTATTGGTGGTTGGAGCCGGTCCTAGTGGTTTGTCTGCCGCCTATCATCTTGCACGTTTCGGACATGGCGTGACTATCTATGAAGCTGCGCCAAAAGCTGGCGGGATGATGCGATTCGGTATCCCGAAATATCGGCTGCCGCGAGAGGTGTTGGATGCCGAGATTGGTCGACTTGAAGGCATGGGGATAGTGATTCAGGTGAATCGGTCTGTAACGGATTTGGAGAGTCTTCTCGAGAAAGAGACGTTCGACGCGGTGTTTCTGGCTATTGGAGCGCATCTCAATAAACGGGTAGACATTCCGGGTGGTGACTCTCGGCGAATCCTGGGTGCGCTTGGATTTTTAAAAGACACGGCCGAAGGTCACACTCCTCAAATTGGACGACGGGTAGCGGTTTATGGAGGAGGGAACACGGCAATGGATGTGGCCAGGACCGCGAAACGATTAGGTGCTCAGGAAACCGTGATTATCTATCGTCGTGATCGGGACCACATGCCCGCACATGACTTTGAGGTGGAAGAGGCACGAGAAGAGGGTGTGCTCACCCGATGGTTGCGAACCATTCGGGAGGTCGATGACACGACATTGACGGTAGAAAAAATGGTTTTGGATGCCGCCGGGTTTCCGCAACCAACCGGGCAATTGGAAACATTAGAAGCGGATACGGTGATTTTGGCGTTAGGACAGCAGGTGGATACCCGCTTTTTAGCGAACGTTTCGGGATTGACCATCTCTCAGGATGGGACCATTCAGGTAGATGATTCGATGATGACAGGGAAACCTGGCGTGTTTGCGGGAGGAGATATGGTGCCTGCCGAGCGGACGGTCACTGTGGCCACCGGCCATGGGAAAAAAGCCGCGAGGCATATTGATGCGTTTCTTCGAGGAGTCCCTTATCATAAGCCGGAGCCGTCAGCGATCGCGAGTTTTGAACGAATGAATACCTGGTATTACACCGATGCCGAACACACGCATCAACCCAAGCTGGAGGTTGTCAGACGGCAATCCGGTTTTGAGGAAATTCTGGGTGGCTTGGATGAGCAGTCCGCTTTACTGGAAGCCCGTCGGTGTTTGTCCTGTGGGAATTGCTTTGAATGCGATACGTGTTATGGAGTGTGTCCGGATAATGCCATTCTCAAATTGGGGCCAGGTCAAGGATATTCCGTAAATGAAGATTTTTGTAAAGGATGCGGTTTGTGTGCCGAGGAGTGTCCCTGCGGGGCGATTGATATGGTGAAAGAAATCAGGTAGAAGAAGTCCCAAGAAAAAAACAGTGCCCGTTTCATGAGGAAAATCAGATGTATCCGTCATGGTTCCAAAATGAGGAGATAAGTTATGAAATATGTGCTGGCAGTTGATGGATCGGATGAGGCATTGGATGCTACGCGGGCGTTTGAAGCGTTACGTCCTGCAGAACAGTTAGTGATCTTGGGGGTGGTAAATGTTCCAGGTATTCCCTATCCGGCCATGGGGGCCGGAGTCGCCAAGGACCTCTCTATGACCGTCTCCCAGGCGATGAATGAAGAAGCTGGCCGAATGATTGATCGGGCCATTTCTTTGTTGCCCCTCGATGCAGGTTCTGCGCGCAAACGACTGGAAACGGGACAGCCGGCGGATGTGATTTTGAAGGTCGCACAGGAAACAGGGGCTGATCTGATTGTGCTGGGTGCAAGAGGGCTAGGAAAAATTCGGGAGCAAATTTTCGGCAGCGTCTCTCATCGCGTGATGACCCATGCGTCCTGTTCGACATTGATCGTCAAGAAACCACTGAGAACAATTCAGCAATTGTGCATTCCCATTGAAAGCCAAGAGGATGCCGATGCCATTCTGGCCTTTATGAAAAAGCAACCGTTTCGGGAGCCGTGTCGTGTGACCGTACTTCATGTGATTCCCTTTTCTGAGCCGGTGTGGCCGATGGGTGCCATGATCCCCCAGGATTTTCGAAAAGAGATGCTCGCCTATGCTGAAAAATTTACGAATATGTTGTGTGGAGAATTACAAAAATTAGGGCATCAGACCCATGGCATGGCTCTTGTGGGAGCGCCATCCTCAACAATTATAGAAGAAATCGAGAAAATGTCTCCTGATGTGTTGTTGATGCGCACTCACAGTCGTTCCGGGGTTAGTCGATTTTTTCTTGGGAGTGTTTCTCATGCGGTTGTGCATCATGCGGACTGTTCGGTCATTTTAGTCCGATGAACTTCGATAAAGCGGGTGACATTGGAGGTTAGCCGGAGGCGGGATCAAAAATGGGCAAGCTCCTGCCTCAGGCATATGAATTCGGGGTGTGAGATTTATGAAGCTGAACTGGTATCTGGTCGGAGCTATTGTGTGTGGAGCGGTAGTCTTTGTGTATCTCATGTTTTGGTGTACGGCCCCCTGTCATTAATCCATTTTCCTTGCTCGTGACCCATCTTGCCATAATTGATTTCGGCTTCCTCTTTTTTGCGTGAATCAGGGGTTTTCTGGCTTCTCTCATAGAGAGGGTATCCCGAGAGTGGTGTGTGTCTTTGTTCCATGATGAAGTGTTTGATATACTGAAATACTGTCAAACGTATTCAGTGGGTGAATACAGGGTGGTTTTCAGTGTGTCGAAAAACAGGTAATGTCATTGTTGCGTTGGTCGTTTTGGGTGTGGTCTTTCTTGGGGAGACCGTAGGGGCAAGTCTCTTTCCCAAACGGATTCCTCACTTGAGTATTCCTATCCTGGGGACGTCTCTGAGTCAAAACTTTAAGCCCATCGGCCTCGTGACGCGAGTTGATATTGATTTATTTGAACGTGAGGATCATGGAGGATTGCAAGTTCAGTTTCATACCCGGCCAGGACGATTTTCACCGTTTGCCAGAAAAGCTGTTCTTCAGGCGATCATCCGGGCGTTTGAAGCTGCGAAAATCAATTCGGATCGATGGACGGTGTATTTGACCTTTCCGGATTTCGGTCAAACGCTTTATGGAGAAAGTTTATCCGCCATGGTGGGATTGAGTGTGGTGGCCATGGCTAAAGGCGATTGGCCATTGGAAGGAAGAGCCTTGACCGGAACGATAACCGACCATGGAACTATTGGGGCGGTAAGTGGCGTGCAATTAAAGATTTTAGCTGCGTATGAAAACCATTTTGAACGGGTGTTAGTGCCAGCCGATTATGATGTACGAGAGGGTGATTATCGTACCCCGTTTTTGATGCATGTATCGCCGGTGGAAACCGTCGATGCGGCATACTTTGGACTCACGGGGCATCCGTTAGTTTCACTCCCCTAAGTATGCGTTACTCCTGTCGTCTGTTTTTGAGGCGTCGTCATGTTGCCTCAACGTGGTCATAGTGTTCCAAAAGAAAGTCTACCCCGGCCCGTAAAATCTTTCTCCATATTCGTTCAAGCTCCGGATTCCATTTATTGTCGTATTCCTTGACCGCGCTTATCAAGCTGTCGATCCAAAATTGATAGAGAGAGGGCGGAATATTCAACTCTTGTTTGGAATGGCGTCTGGCGATGTGAATGAGATTTTCGGTCCATGCAGATTTGCCTTCTAAATGAGTCAGTAACATGATGACCCCGGTTTTAAGAAGTAGCTTTTGCTTCACGAAATCCGTGTGGCGGAAAAAAGGCTTAATGTCGGGGTGACTCGCTAGAAAAATTTCGTAAAATCGATCAATAAGTTGCGGGTGAAGGCAAGCCCTTCCATAACTTTGTGTAACGAGGTCAATTCCTTCCATGTCGATCTCCTGGTCTGAGGAATAGCACTGAAAATCTTATCGGTGCATCAAGGGGGTAAACTAAGGTGGAATATCCCGGAGGGATTATTCACCAGTTGGTACCGTGCAGAGAAAAAATATGGCATGGAAGAGCCCAGCGAATGGAGGTCGGAACCGACTGAATGTGATTCCGTCCTTCTCAGTGAGGAAAGGAGAATGGGGGAGTCGAACCTCAATAGCCTTTGAGGTTCTCGATTGGGAATGAAAGAGGTCTCCCCAGAATTCGTGTGAGCGTGCGAGTCATGACTTCTACGTCGTTATCAAAAGATCCGTGGGCCAGCGGAATGCTCCCGACACCGTCCGAGACGTGGGCTTCTTTGTGTTGGACCGGCAGATTCTGTTTTCCCCAGAAGGTTTGCCATTCCTTGACGGTGGTCGTAAGGTCAGGATGCCAGGAATTTTTATCCTGGGAGTCCCAGGCTTTAGCCATTCCGAGGAGAGGGGTCTTATGATAGTCCTCAAGGGCACGGCTGACCAAATAGAGCAGGGATTTTCCATAGGGGCCGACGGAATCACCCAGTTCTCGTGCATCACTCAGGAGTTCGATGAAAAAATCGGATTTGGTCAGGATCTTTTCGGCTTCCAGGGCCGGTTTGTAATGGTTGAGGGCAAATCGCACGGTACAAGCTGGTGCGAACAAGGTACAGGAGTGAATCCGTAATTTCCGCATGACCACATGATCCAACAAATGGCCGAGTAAAATAGAACCGGCCGAATGGCCCATCAGGTGGATTTCGGCATTGGGAAATTGGGCTTTTAAATTGACCAGGTTGTCCGCGATTTGCCCCAACGTTGGAGTCGAAAGCGTTCCAGCGGATCTGGCATTTTGTTTCATTTCCGACCAGACGGCCTTGACCAAAAGATTTTGACAGGCCACTTCGATAGTCCGGTCTTTGGCTTCTTTTGCCGCATTCGTCACGCTATCCCAGATATCCTTCCAGGCACCCTGAGGAGGAAGGCCGTGGAGAGTGTCTCCCATGATATTGGTCATACTTTCCAGAAACCCCGTACGCCAAGTAAAAAAGATGGGATACAAGTGGTTGGCCTTGAAATACGGGGCCATGACGCGGACGCGAGATAAGGAGGCCTCTTCGGAATTCAATCCTCCATGAGCATACAACACAATTTTTGTCCCTTTGTTACGAAGCCACGTGCGGGGATTGGCTAACATGATATCCTGCAGGGAATTCAGGGCGTTTTCTCGAATCAGACTTCGGTTAAGTACGATTCCGTTATTGCCCAGGACAATGGAATGGTCATAGGCGGTGTCGTCGTCCCATGGTTCTACGGCTGGGTTCTGATACACAAATGAGGCGGTCCTGGATTTGGTGAGCCCGAATAATTGTGATGGTTCTGCCGCCTCTTTGACGAGGGCTTGCGAGGCTTGGTAGCGGCGGGACTTGGCCCCAACCATTGGGGCGCCGAGGACGGCTACCCAGGCATCCATACCATTCTGGATCCAATCCGGATAGGTGAGAATGGCAAACCCTTTGGTTCCCCATTTGGGACCCCATGAATTTTGGACGATGAATCCCAAATCCGTATACCCCACGAGGGCGAATGCGTGCCCGCCACGTTTACTGGATGTAGATGGCATGTCGATAACGGCTAAGCCATTGGTGGTTTTCCACTTATTTTGTTTGGGAAACCATCCCTGATGCACCTCTCCTGAAACGTAGAGGGCTCCGACTTCGTAAAGAGCGGATTGCATGTCAGTCACCGAGTTTTTGTTGACTCGGTAGTAGGCTCCTAACGGGCAGAGTGCCGCTTCATCATCCCACCCTTTTTGGGGGCCGATAAAAGCCACGTCACCTTTTTTATTTCTGTATGGCCAGGTGGTTTCTAAACAGATCCCATGCCGGTGCCAGCCTTTCATTGCGCCACGGCAACTGGACCCTTCGTAATCCTCCCCCGGCCATTCATCATAGTGCTTTGCCAAATGATATAGCATGCGTTCACTGACTTTTGGCGGAGTGGTCCGCTTGCGATTTTCGATGGCTTGTCGCCAACGAAGGTAATTGATCACCGCTCCCAGGCCGAATCCGGTGCAGGCGCCCTCTTCGCCTTGGTCGAGAATCAGGCCGGCTTTTGCATATCGGGAAAAGTACTGTTTGATATCCTTGGGATTGGGGAATTCAGGGGGTAAGGATCGTAATCGCGGTTGATATTCTCGGTCGCGAAGGTCAATCCGATCGGGTCGCGCATCAAATAGTTTTCCATTCAATTTAATCGTGGGCATAATCGTCCTCCAGATGAGATAAGTGATGCATGCGAATATTGAATCGACGATCGATACTGATCCGAACGCTTGGGTATTCTAAAACATGCCTTATCATGAATCAAAATGAGGGGGCAGGGGAAGTGGAAAAATTTAGGAGAGTGTGGTCGCGGTATCGGAAAAGGGACATCTCGATGAGATGACCCAATTTTTCACGAAATGGGCCTCGATAGGCTTTGCTCCAAATGGCATTCTTCCTTGACAGGCTTTCCGGTCTCCTGCATGAAGCCTCATGAATCCATTTCATTTGTGATCTCACCTTAATATTGGATGTTGAATTGCCGAAAAGAATGGAAATCCCCCATCTTGGAACGCTAAAACTTTTTTGATCTGGGAGACAGGACAGTGATGGATGAAGCTGAATTACGGGATAAAATGAGAGCTTGCACGAATTTGCCGAGTTCCCCTCAGGTGGCTAAACACCTGATAGGACTCATGGAAACGGGATGTCCGGATGTGGAGGATATTGTCCAGGCTTTATCGAGAGATTCCGTACTGACGGCGAAAATTCTCCAATTGGCGAATTCCTCGTTCTTTCCATACAAATATAAAGTCACCACTTTGCATAAGGCGGCTATTTTAATTGGATATAATGGGATTCTGTCCACCGCTCTCTCCTTCACCCTGGTCAACCATCTTCGGAAAGAAACCGCCATGGGATTGGATTTGGATTTGTTTTGGCGACGCAGTTTGCTGGCTGCGTCCATCTGTCGGGTGGTGGGTGGAGTATGCGGCCGAAAGGATGTGGAGGAATTATTTTTGGTTGGTCTGATTCAGGATATTGGGATGTTGGTCTTGGATCGAATGCTGCCCGAATTCTATATGGCCGGGGATGTTCAACAACGTATTCATCGGAACGTGGTGGCCTACGAACGTGAAAAGCTAGGAACGGATCACGGTCAGGTAGGAAACTGGTTGTTGACGGATTGGAATTTTCCGGCCAAAGTGTGTGTGGCGGTTCAACTCAGCGATGAATTAGGTCCCTATCCGGGACCAAGTGCCTCTGACCAATTTTACAATTGTGTCATGTTCAGTGTGCAATTGACTCAGCTTCTCATCAATCGGGCCAAGGATGAAGCCTTTTTTGAATTAGTGGGTTTTGCCGAAAACAAATTGGGCTTGGATCCGTTTGCTTTTGCCATGATTATCAAAAATACCAAAGATATTCTTCGAGATACCGAGGCCATGTTTGAGATGAGTAGTCACAGCGAAGACAGTCTTGAGAAATTGACCCAGCAGGCCAAAACTCTCTTGGGCAGGCGGAATGCCCAATTGGCCATGCAGCTCGATGCCTTGTTTCTTCAAGAAGCCATGCCTGGGGTGGGATAATAGTAAATCCTGCGAGGAAACCTCTTGGATTTCCCTGATCAGCAAATTCTGGGCAGTTGTTCTCCCGAAAGCACATCGAGAATCCTCACGGTCTGAAACGGAGTGCTGAGGTGAATAAAGGGTGTCCGACTCTCTGACAGGGGAAGAACCTGTCCAATGACTGCAGCCTGGTGCGAAACCTGGTGCTGTTTGAGGATGTTCAAGGCAGTCTGAACTTGGTTTTGGGGAAGAATCAGCACGAATCGCCCTTCGTTGGCCACATATAAAGGGTCAAGTCCCAACATTTCGCAGGCTCCACGGACAGACTCTGAGATGGGAATGCGGGTTTCTTCCACCTGCATGCCGGTTTGGGAGGTCATGGCCAGTTCGTTCAGAACAGTGGCCAATCCTCCTCGCGTCAAGTCTCGTAAGCAGTGACAGGTTACTCCTTCCTCGATCAGTGCGGACACGACTTGATGAAGCGGCGCTGCATCACTTCGTAAATTTCCAGAAAAATTCAGTCCCTCCCGCATGCTAAGCACAGCAATTCCATGTGCCCCTAGATCTCCGCTTACCAGCAGGCAATCCCCTGGTTGGATGCGGTGTGGACCCCAATCCACATGGTTCGGAACGAGGCCGATGCCCGTCGTAGCAATGAAAATCTGGTCGCCTTTCCCGTGGTCGACGACTTTCGTATCCCCGCAGACAATTTGAATGCCACAGCTGGTTGCGGCGGAAGCCATCGAGGTGACGATTCGCTTCAACGTCTCCATGGGTAATCCTTCTTCGAGAATGAAGCTGGCGGATAAATACAGGGGCTTCGCACCTTGCATGGCTAGATCATTGACGGTCCCAAAAATTGCGAGACTGCCGATATCTCCACCTGGAAAGAAGAGAGGCTGAACGACATACGCGTCGGTGGTGAAGGCCACACGTCCATTCAAGGCCGGGAGAATCGCACTGTCTTGCATGGAATTCAGAAAGACATTGGAAAATGCGGGTTGAAATATTTCATGGATCAAGCGTTGCATCAACGATCCGCCTCCCCCATGGGCTAGGCGAATGGTGTCAGACGGTGAGACGGGCATGGGACATGGCCATGCTTGGAAAGGGTTTGAGGTCATCTGGACTTTGGTGAAATTGGTTGATGTTGATGCCGATAACGGAAGTAAGCCGCGCAAGCCCCTTCGCTAGACACCATGGGCGCGCCTAACGGGCGATCCGGAGTGCACCGTGAGGCGAAAGCCGGACAGTCAATGGGTTTGAGGAGACCCTGTAGAACTTGTCCGCTTTGGCACTCAACGGGTAAAGGAGAAATTGTGGAGAGGGGGGCTATGTCATCGCGAAATTTTTCAAGGGTGTCATACGAACGAAAGGCTTCCCTCAGTCTGAGTCCGCTTGCCTCAATGATTCCCAGACCTCTCCACGTTCGATCCGTGGGTTCAAAAACTTCATTGATGATATTCCGCGCTTCGGGGTTTCCATGGCGTTTGACGGAGCGAGTGTACTGGTTTTCTACCGTCCACCGGCCATCCTCCAATTGACTGACTGCCAGATACACGCCTTCTAAAATATCCAGCGGTTCAAATCCAGTCACCACGATGGGTACCCGATATGTCCGACAGAGTGGTTCGTATTCCTCATAACCCATAATGGTGCAGACATGGCCGGCAGCTAAAAAACCTTGGATTTGATGATAAGGAGAAGACAGGATGGCTGCCATAGCGGGAGGGACTAGAACGTGTGCCACGATCATGCTGAGATTGGTCAGTCCCAGACGGCGAGCCTGGAGCAAAGCCATGGCTTGGGCGGGGGCAGTTGTTTCAAAGCCAACGGCAAAGAGGACAATCTCCCGTTCCGGATAGGCTTGGGCCAGGGGGATGGCATCGAGAGGTGAATAGATGATTCGGACATCTCCACCGTGAGCTTTGACCGTGAGGAGATCTTCGTTTGTGCCAGGGACGCGTAACATATCTCCGAAAGAGCAGAGTGTGACGTGGGAAAGACGGGCCAGCCGGCATGCGGTATCGATCAATTCTATCGGCGTCACGCAGACGGGGCACCCTGGACCATGAATGAGTGTGATGTCAGATGGAAGGAGTCGGTCCAACCCATAGCGAACAATCGCATGCGTTTGTCCCCCGCAGATTTCCATGATTGTCCAAGGCTGCCGGGTTTTCTCTCGAATGCGTTCCGCAAGATGCATGACCGCTTGAGGGTTGCGAAATTCGTCTACGTATTTCATGCGGAGCTCTCATCGATGAGGCCGGTAACGGTTGGGTCATGAAGCAGTGCGAGCGAAGCTTGGGCTGCGCGTTCATCCAGGATGCTGATGGCAAAGCCCACGTGCACGATGACATAGTCTCCCACTTTGGCCTCGGGTACCATCGCAAGGCAGATCTGTTTTGTGATCCCGGAAAAAGACACGATGCCGCTCAGGGGGGTGTCCTGGTGGATTTTCTGAATTTGTCCGGGAATGGCGAGGCACATGAAAACGACCCCTGTTAAGAAAATGAATAAGACGTGTTAGGCGCTGAAGACTTTCCTCGTCCGGTTGATGAAAGGATCTGGCCGGCTATCAGACATTGACCAATCGATAACCCACCATCATGAGGGCCAAACAGATGGGGAATAACCACCTTCATGCCTTTTGCAGTCAAAAGCTGCTCCGTGGAACATGCCAGTATCGAATTTTGGAAGACTCCTCCGCTGAGTGCAATAGTCGGACATCCGATTTTTTCGGCCATCGTGACTATCAGATGTGCGAGTGTCTGATGAAATCTCCAGGCTATCTCACTGAGGTCTATTTCCGCTTTCATATCCTGAACGATCGCCCTCACCAGCGGTTCCCAATCTGCCACGAACGGTGTTGATGAGTGTGGGGAGAGGCGTATGGGAAGCGAATATAAAGGTGAAAAGGGAGATGTCCTGGCGGTTTGAGCCAGGTATTCCAAGCCCAGAGCGGCTTGTCCTTCAAAACTGGTCGTTTGGGAGAGGCCCAAGAGTGCGCTTATCCCATCAAAGAGCCGGCCAATACTGGAGGTCATTGGGCAATTGACTCTCCGTTGGATCATGGAAGTCATCAGTTGAACGGTATTCGGTCCAAGAGAGTGAAGAGGGGGAAGGTTCAGAGCGCTTAGGTTTTCTCCGTAAATCTCATAAAGGAGTGACAACGCCACGCGCCGTGGCTCTCGCATACAGATTTCCCCGCCCGGTAAGGAAAAAGGTCGGACTGTACCTACCAGAGTGAATTGCTCCTTCTGGCAGAGAAGGAATTCTCCTCCCCACAAAGACTGATCGGGGCCATAGCCGATTCCGTCCCAAGCTACGCCCAGGACCGGTTGGGTGAGTTGGTGCTCAGCCAGGCAGGCGGTGATGTGTGCATGGTGATGATAAACAGGAATAATCGGGAGATCCCGCTGCATTCCCCAAGCCCTGGCGAAATGAGTGGAGCGATAGTCTGGGTGGGCATCGCAGGCAATGGCTTGGGGCGCGCAATGATAGAGGTTCAGAAGATCATCCACCGTTTGTTCAAATTGCGTTATGGATTCAACGGTTGATAAGTCTCCGATATGCGGACTGGCGATGATTTGGTTGTTGTTCATGATTGCAATCGTATTTTTTAGGTGTCCGCCCACAGCCAGGATGGGGGAGTCATTCAGGACTGACGCTGCAGAAGAGAGCTGAAGGGGTGAAGGCGCATACCCTCTTGCTCGTCGGAGCATCATGGGCTTGCCATTCATGACTCGAACAACTGAATCATCGATGGGGCGGATGATGGGCCGGTTATGAACCAGAAACGCATCGGCAATATCTCCAAGCCGCGTGACGGCTGTTTGTTCTTGATAGACCAATGGTTCTTCTGAACGGTTGCCGCTGGTGGCCACTACGGGAAATCCCAGAGTGGTGGCCATTAGGTGGTGCAGAGGAGTAAACGGGAGCATGGCACCCACATAGGGGTTCTTCGGGGCAATCGCCGTGGCAAGGAACGAATCAATCCGTTTTTTGAGCAAGACGATGGGGGACGCGGAAGATTTCAAAACCTGTTCTTCCTCGGGAGAGATTTCGCAATGGGCTTGGAGATGCGGCATGCTTGGAAAGAGAACCGCAAAAGGTTTGTCAGGCCGATGTTTGCGCGTCCGAAGCCGGATGACTGCTGCTGGATTGAACGCATCCACCCATAATTGAAATCCTCCTAGTCCTTTAACGGCAACAATGCGGCCGTGTCTGATGAGATCACAGGCCTGTTTCCAGGCTTCTTCCTGTGCGGCCAAGGTTTTTCCCTGACGATCCCATAGGGCTACCTCGGGTCCGCAGGCCGGACAAGTCATCGTTTCCGCATGGAACCGGCGGTCTAATGGATTCTCAAATTCCTCCTGGCAATTGTGGCAAAGCGGGAATTGAGACATGGCCGTGTGTGACCGGTCATAGGGCAACCCATGGACAATGCTGTAGCGCGGGCCGCAATGGGCACAGGTGGTGAAGGGATACTGGTACCGACGAGAATGTGGATCCTGAAGATCGTTCAGACAAGCCTGGCAGGTAGCCAGGTCCGGGGACAGCACAGCATACCGATAGCCGTCGGATTGGCTGGCCCTGATGGCAAAGGACTGCTCACCCAGAGAAGGAATAGTGAGGGAGGTTATATCCTGAATGGCGCCGGGCTCTGGAAGTTCGGAGAGCATGCGTTCTTGAAATACCCGAAGTCGCTTGGCGGAGCCCTCAAGTTCAAGAAGAACGCCTTGTGTGGTATTGGCAATCCAGCCACCCAGCATCAGTTCCTGTGCAAGACGGAAAACAAATGGACGGAAGCCGATGCCTTGAAGGGTTCCACGCAGGGTCAATTGAATTCGTTTGGACCGTGCGATTTGCCTGGAGATCGAAATGGTGGAACTCATCTTATTGTCCGTTCAAGGAATTCCAGGCCGGTAATGACCAGTTCAGGATGGGCATCCCAACTGATATCGACCGAACCGCACTGAGAACAGCTGAGGGCGTCAGATAAATACGTCAATGAGGTGTGGCAGGATTGGCAAGTCCCATGGGTGACGTGAGTGTGAATTTTCAAAGTAGCCGACTCCAAGGAGGTTCCCTTTGAAGCAAACTGAAAGGTGTCCTGTAACTCTTCCAGGCTGTGACTGGCCAAATGGGAGTGGCTGCCGATGGTCAGATGGATCATGGACAGTTCGTGGTCGGGAAATTGCCGGCATTGTTCGTCGACGATCCTGACCACTTGTTGCAACAGTTGCAATTCATGCATGGGAGAAAGGTCCTGCTTCGGCGATTATCTGGGTGGCAACAGTCTGTATGCTTTCTTCGACTCCCGGAGACATGGAATTTCCAATAGTGACGGTGCCCAATTCAATGCCGTAAATGACGGTTTGTGGGGGAAGGATTCCAAGTGTCTCTGCTAAGGTCAAGGCTTCTCCTAACCCAAACGCATGGGTAGATGTGACAGAGGAACTCCATGTCCATTGGCGAATCTTTCCCCAATCCTGAGGAATGGTCAAGCGATGAATCGTTCCGGCTTCGGATTGACTGGATACGGCATCAATGAGGATGACAGCGTCCATGCCTTCTAACTCGTAGAGCAGGTTCAGGCCCGCTATTCCCCCGTTTACGAGGGAAAGGGGAAACTGATCATTACGCTGAAGTTCTTGCAGGACCAAATGGCCAATGGCATCGTCCCCTCGAACAATATTGCCCAATCCAATGATTTTAATCGGTGACAGCAACCTTAGACTTCTTTCCTCGTAAACTTTAAAAAATGCGTTGCGCAGGAGATGCAGGGGTCATAACTCCGGATGTGCTGTTCGCATTTGATCGCCATGTCTTGATCGCTCAAATGTAATAGGTCTGGCAGAAGCCGTCGGAGATCATCTTCCATGCGACGTTGGTTTTGGGAGGTTGGAGGCACAATTTTGGCTAGTTGGATCGTGCCGTCCTCTGCCACCTGGTAACGATGATAGAGAACCCCCCGTGGGGCTTCAGTGGCGGCCATGCCTGACCCAGCTCGCATGGTGACCGGTATTGCGGGCATTTCTGGTGGCTCATATGCTTCAAGCAATCGTAAGGATTCATCCAGCGCATACAGGACTTCGACGGCTCGTGCCACGATACCCATTGAGGCTTGCTGAAAGGGGAGGGTCAGGTGTGTTTGCCCGAACGCCTCCTTGGCCAAGGGTGAGAGTTGGTCATAATTTAAGGCCATGCGGGCCATTGGTCCCGTAAGATACGATCCTCCCTGAAAAGTGCATTGCAAGGCATTGGAATAGGGAACCTGCTCTTCAAAGAAATGGTGTTCAAAGTCCGAGGGAGCAATGTGATGTCCGTGATTGGTGATGAGGGGCCCTTCATTCATGGGATATTCTGAAGGACCACGGAGGGACAAAAATGTGTAGTCTTGTGTGGGATCGAGGAACTCAAATCCGCTGACCCACATCAACGTTTCGACTGCCGCATCTCTTGCCCATTGCAGTTCATCTTTCAAGTCAGCGAGTTGAGCCTGACTGGGAACTCTTGAAAATCCACCGATTTTCACGGAAACCGGGTGGACGGATCGTCCTCCCAGAATCGTCAATAACTGGTTACCTGCTTTTTTCATACGGAGCCCACGTTTGACCAAAGCAGGATGGATGCGTGCCATCTCGATTCCGCTGGCGAAGCCCAAAAAATCAGGAGCCTGGAGCATATAGATGTGCAGTACGTGACTCTCGATCCACTCTGCGCAATAGAGCAGGCGGCGCAGAGCGCGAATCCCTGGTGGGATGAGGACACCGAAAATGGATTCCAATGCGTGAACGGCGCTCATTTGGTAGGCCACCGGGCAAATCCCGCAGATGCGGGCCACCATGTCGGGGACTTCATGGGCGTGGCGCCCCTGAAGAAAAGCTTCAAAGAATCGGGGAGGTTCGAAAATACGTAGCTGGACGTCTTGGACCTGTCCATCTTTGACAGTGACATGAAGAGCCCCTTCGCCCTCCACGCGAGCCATCATGTCGATTTTAATCCTGCGGGTATTATCGGGATTCCCAGGCATCGCTTTCCTTGCTAAAAGATTGAACCGATCCATTGATCCCTCGGAACCGGCGAAGGACTTCGATGGGAATCAGATTGAGGTGTTTTTGAAACCGGGTGGCCAAGGAAGATGTGTTCGGGGCCATGCCTGGTAGGACTCTATCCTGTTCAGCGGGGCCAAAACACCCGTAACAATCGCGGCCCATTCCGGGACAGATCGCTCCACACCCCGTGCGGGTCACGGGGCCCAGGCAAGGCAGGCCTTTGGAGACCAGTACGCACACATGTCCTTGCCGTTTACATTCAAGGCAAACGCTGTGCACAGGGAGACGGGGAACCACTCCGCTCAATAAATCCGTGAGGACGCGGCGCAATTGGTGCTTGTCTATTGGGCACCCCCACAATTCATAATCGACTGTAACATGTTCCGAGATGGGCGTTGAGGTGCTCAAGCTATGAATATACTCAGGGTTGGGGTAGACAGCTTGCGCGAAGGCTTCAACATCCGCCCAGTTTCGAAGAGCTTGAATTCCGCCTGATGTCGCACAGGCGCCAATGGTGATGAGGTATTTCGATTCCCGGCGGAGATCGAAAATTCGAGGAATATCCTCTGGACAGGTGATTGAACCTTCGACAAACGTGATGTCATACGGTCCACTGCGCATGTCGCTGGAAGCTTCCGGGAAATAGGCGATGTCCAGGGCGTCTCCCAAAGCTAGGAGATCGTCTTCCATATTTAGCATACTGAGCTGACAGCCATCACACGAGGCAAATTTCACCACGGCAATTCGAGGCCGAGGAGGATTGCTAGATGGATGGGGTGTATCTGAGGATGAATTGTTCATGATCCCGTATGATAGTTTGTCGGATTCCATTTAAAAAAAAGATCATAAGGATTTGGTATGCTCATACCCCACCTTTCCCCAAAAACGGAATAAGCCGATCCAACCGCATGACGGGCCCATCCTTGCACAAAAAAAACGGTCCTAGCTGACAATGACCGCAAAGTCCAATCCCGCATTCCATATGCCTTTCCAAGGATACATACATGGAATCGGGACGGAGTCCCTGATGCGCTAAGGTATGGCAGGCAATCCGCATCATAATTTCCGGTCCGCACATCATGACGAGTGTGTTGTCTGGGGATAATCGGAGTTGGTCAAATAACTCAGTGACCACTCCCACATGGTTATGCCAGGTTTTCCCGGGTTCGTCACTGGTTAGGAGCACCGTGGTCCGGGGTTGATGGCGCCAGGCATCAAACCGTTCCCGGTAGAGCAAATCGTGGGGGGTCTTCACCCCGTGGAGGATGGTTAGAGTCCCATACTCTTCTCGTCTTCGGAAAATGTATTCGATCGCTCCGACGACTGGAGCGCATCCCAATCCTCCGGTGACAATAAGCACATCCTTGCCTTGCGCGTCCTTCATCGGCCATCCGATTCCAAAGGGACCACGGACACCAACGGTTTCGCCTTTTTGCATATTACCTAAGACTTGGGTCGTCCGCCCCACGATGCGAATCGTATGGTCCAGAAAGTCCGGTTCTTCGGGGTCGGATACTATGGAAATCGCCACCTCACCCACACCGAAAACGTACAACATGTTGAACTGTCCCGCTTCAAAGCGATATGCCTTCTGGATGGTTGGGTCGGTCAGTTGCAGGCGAAACGTTACAATATCCGTGGATTCCTGTCGCCTATCCACGATGATAGCCGGTTGAATGAGATAGGGATTATGAGTCATACCCCAGCACGATAAAATTCAATGGTGCAGATTTGTTTTCAGGCTAGATTGGAAATGCGTCGTTCCGCTCTTGATTTCCCTGAAGATCACTTCTTTGCCATAATATGGAAAAGTACTGTAGCATTAATCCTCAAAAAGGATGAATAGGGCACTCCTAAGGAATGAAGACAGCAAAATCGGCGCCAAGAGGAAATGAAGACATGGATTATGAAGAGTATGTTCCTGGACTGCGTGGTAATCAGATTTTTTATTCTCTCATTTTGTCTCAATGGAGACTATCGTCCGTCAAAAATTTTGGCTTCCATTGAAGTATGAAAGAAGTTGTCCGATCTTGGAACCGGCGGGGCTATTCCTGCCCTGCGATGTGGTTGTCGATCCTGTAGGGGTAGGAGGGGAACAACTTCGTCCATTCGACTAACGAATTAGTGACGGTCGTGGAAGGAAAATGGCGAGTGACTATCGGGAAAAAAACGGGTATTACTGAATCGGGAGATGAAATCTCTAGTCCGAAAGGGATTTATCACTCAGTAATAAATATTCATCAGACTACCACGAAATGGCTCTAGGAGCATGATGAACATCACGGGAGGCAGGAATGTCCTTAATACTGTCTGTAAGGAGTTAATCTCCAGCAGTCAGAACAACGAGTAAGAGAGGATGACTTATGCCTTTTGTGCCGATTCGAACAGACAGAAATATGATGGATGCCAATTGGACTGATCCTTCCGAATCAAATAAACCTTCCCAATATATCCCCATGATCGGGATGGGTCTTTTAGTGGTTGGGGTTATAGTCGCGTGTTGGGTCATCACCATGATCTATGCCTTACTAACGGGAGATGGCACCAAAGAAATGATCTCCAATCTTATGCCATTGGAATCCTTGACGATCACAATCAAGGGAGCAACGGAAACGCTCACAATCCCGGACTCTTTTTATTACGTGGTAGGATTGATTTTAACGGTCTTGTTGCTGGCAATAAGCGGAGGCATTGCCAAGTCGCTGATTACCAATGGTGTAAAACTCATTCAGCCAAACCTACGTGACGCCACCGATCACATTCGCAAAGAGCTCCTCGTTCACCTCAAAAAGACTCCATAGAGGGGTCTCCTATTCATAGGGTCATTTTCTTTCCCCATATTCCTGTCCAGCCTCTCTGATTCTCCCTTTCTGTAAGAATTCGTGCCTGCCGCTTGAAGATTGCACTGGTATCCGAATGGATACTTCGAGTATCTCGGTCGTAGGTAATTCGTGCGGTTCAGCAGAATACTCTTCCCAAAACACGTTGATATTCAGGGAGAAATTTTTATTCCACAGAGACATGGTCGTGGAATGGAAACTGCAACGAAGCGAATTGACGTGTATTCGGGTATTTCAAATCTTCCAGTAATGGAATGGGTGATAGCCTAATCACATCTTTTATGGAGGGAATAACATGAAGTATCTACGGATGAAAACTCTTTTAGGTGGAATGGGATTGTTGTTGATGGTGGCAGGTCTGTTCGATGTGAGCCATGCACGAGAAATGGAGATGCAAGAATTGAATCCTCTGCAGTCTCAGGATGTGAAGGCATTTGGGAAAAAGGGGGGAGGGACTCCGGCGCCACCCCCGAATCCTCAATGTCCCATCGGATCCAGTCAGGTTGGGCCCATGACCACATCGAGTTTTAGTCGTGCCTGCAAAATGAATGGTCAGGATGGGACTCAACAATGCAGTTCAAAATTCATTCATTGCTTGGGAGAGCCTGGTACACCGGATCATGCGTATACGGAAAATTGCGGGCCTTGTGTGGTGTTACCTACCCAGCCGGGGCAAACCCAAACCCCAACCGGTCGTTAGGGAACCTTAACAACCTATGGTTCAGGAGTTAGAGGGGAGATCATTGTTCCTGGTTTGTGAGCCAGAATTGGAGAAAAATCAGTAAAGATTTCCAAGAACAAGCCGAAAGATGCCTTAAGGACCACGACCACGATGGGGAATTTGGGCTGTCCGTTCCCTTTAGAGGGAATCGATGGTCCGAGTTGAGGTGGGCGAGGCAATTTGTTCAGACAGGGTATTCGTGTCTGCTCATGAGTGTCTAGGGGTTCTTTTCTCTGCCTGGAGGATAGCGGCATGATGAGTTTGGCTCAATGGAAGGAGACTCGGCGTGTTGATCATGTGCATATTCATGTTCCGTGTGTGGGACAGGCCCACCCACGGTTTCGGCGCTACCAGGGGCCGGATCAAGGTTGGACTGATCTGAAAGGGTTTGACGCATCAGTTGAAGCAGTTCAGAATGCTGTCGCGGATAGTACCTTTCATAAAGTCACATTGTTAAGTGAGCTTTTACAGGATACACGCCATTATTTAGATCATGTTCCGGCTGCGATCCCTCCCCGTTACACCAGTGCGGTACAGGCCCTACATCAATCGGTTACCCTGGATTTAAACCACATTTGTGGAGGAATGTTCGAACCACAGCGAAATGCCGATTTATCGAATTTGGCGGCGCATGGGGTAGGTGGCCTGCCTCCACGTTTGATGACCGTAAACGTGTATTTTTTGATACCCGTGGGAATGGCTCTGGGTGTTGCCGATGCCGAGGGTATTAATGGGAGAATTAATCAGCATATTGCCAATGCCAATCAAGATCGCGCTTTCCGTGATGGCAATTTGACCGTTGAGCGACGAAATAAAAATCTCATTCTGGTCAGTCAGACGGCACAGGGTCAGTCGATTTTGGCGCCTGATCTTCCCCAAGTCCCCCAGCACTTACGCCGGACATTTTCCACGGAGGGTTCGTGCCGAGACCGGTTAATTACCTATTGTAATGCCGTACAAGGAGTTCCTGCCGGATCAATTGATGTGGTCTACCTCAATCATTACGATCAGGCCGACGTACAGGGTTATACGCTTCGGGCCGGTCAAGATTACAATGGCTATGTCCCGGCTCGTCCGATCGTGACGATTACGATGAACCCGCCTAATGAAGGGATGGCCACGTATCCTACCACCCTGGCGCATGAACTTGGTCATGCCTTGACGGGGTGTGGAGAACATGTGCCGAACGGCGAGAGTCTGATGGCTGCGGGGAACAACCGAAATGGAGAAGACCAACTGACACATGGACAGTTGGCATGGTTCCGCAATAATCCTTTCGCCAGTGCTTAAAAGCGTTTAGATCAGTCTGGGGTGATCAAAGGGGGGTGTCTTGGAGAGCCAGCACTTCCTCGGTCAGGTCGATGCCCACAGGACACCAGGTGATGCACCGACCGCACCCGACGCAGCCCGACGTGCCGAACTGATCGACCCAAGCAGCCAATTTATGGGTGAGCCACATTCGGTACCGGTCCTTAATCGTAGGCCGGAAGTTTTTTCCATGAATATAGCCATGGTCGGGTGTAAAGCAGGAGTCCCACACACGGGTGTGCTCAGAATGCTGGAAGTCCAAGGACGGAGTCTCCTGCACGCCATGACAAAAACAGGTGGGACAGACCATGGTGCAGTTCGTACAGGAAAGACAGCGTGCCGCGACCTGGTCCCACCGTGGATGATCGTGGGCGTCATACAGAATATCCGGAAAGGATGCGAGGGGGAGGCTGCGGGTCTGACTATCCGCGCAGGCTTGTATCCGTTCATCATCCTGTGAGAGGCGTTCATTGCTCGCAAGAGAACTAGGCAGCTGTTCCAAGACTTTCAGCCCTGCTTGGGTGCCGGCCTCAATCACAAAATCATCATCTGCCTCTGTGAGGCAAAGGTCATATCCTTCCTGAGCTTTGGGGCCTGTTTCCATCGAGGCGCAAAAACAGGTGGCGTGAGCCCTGGTGCAATTGACCGCCACCAGGAAAAGATTTTCACGGCGTTGTCGATAGTAGGGATCGGAAAAGGGGCCCTTTAAAAAAATTTGATCTTGTGTCGCCAACCCAGCCAGATCGCAGGCTCGTACTCCCAAGATTGCCGTTGGTGGGGTTTCGGGCATTATTTCTCGGGCAGCAAACGTGTTGTTCTTTCGATCCAAGGTCAATAACGTTTCGCGTGGCGCGAACGTCAAGGGTTTCAGTGAATCCGGACCATGGACCACATTAAAAACTCGTGGACTCTTCTTGGGCTCAAGCCGGTACTTTCCCGGATCTTGTTGATCTGTCCACCCCACTGGAAGATCGTTCACTGTGCGAATCTCTTTCCACTGAACGGTTCCTTCTGAAATCGTGGGGCCTAAAATACGATAGCCGCCATGAGTCAGGACTTGGAGGAGTTGAGGGAAATCGTGACGTGCGAGCAAGTGAGGAGAAGAATTGTATTCAGCAGATGGGTCCATGGTAATCGACGTTTCTATAATCCGACATGAGACCTGAGGATTCCATAGTCATACGCTCGTTGTCCTGTTCGTTGGAGTCCGAGATCCTGTTCTTCCATTTGATTGATGAGTGTGGCGATGTGTGGGCGTTTCTGAGGGTCGCGAGCCACATGTCGAGGGGTTTCATTGTCGAGTGCAGGGCAGGGTTGTTCCGCCCATTCTAAATAAACCGTTTCTAAAAAAGAGGCCAACATCTTTGCCTCTTCAGCTGTGGAGACGGTTACGGGCGGGGCGACGTAGTGATCCGCCAATAAATCCACGTGAGGTGGGGAATGAGGGGGAGGGATAACCGTTTCTCCCATGAAGTGCAGTGAGAACCCAAACGTAGCTGCCAATTGGTGTTTGAGAGAATCCAGGCGGCTTGCCGAATCTCCTTCAACGATCAGTTGAGTGGGGGTGAGGGTGATTTTGGCTAGGGCATAGGAGGTGGGTTTGGCGCTGGGTGCTTTGAACACCCATCTGCGTATTTCCGAATCTCCGGAAGGGTGGGAGGATTGTTGATGGCCTGGGTCTTGCGGTTCCCAGTTCTTCCACTCTTCTAATCCCGCGGCCAATACTCGAAACGCATGGTGTGCATAAATGGCGATGGCATAAAAAAATGGGTCCCCTATTTCGGTCCAATAGGTAACTTGCGCATCTGCGACCGCCATGGCTCCTCCCCGGAGCCTCGCTAAACTCCAAATCAGGAGATACCCATACTGTTTCGTAAATTCCGGCCATTCTGCCAGGGCGAAATTTCCTGTGCCAAATTCCAGGTGCCGCCTCAGATCATGGGTGAATGATAATAAGGTATTCCCCATGGCGGAAGATAAGACCAGAGGGGAGCCCGGTAGATACGTCGTGGAAGATCCACGGATGAGCCTGGTCAGCAGAACTCGTCCTTGTTGAAATTCCGGGCTGATAGGGTGGAAAACTTGAAATTCTTGGTTATCGCCCATAGATTGAAGGTCAAGACGATGAGGTTGGGTGGTGGAATCCGTCCCTGTAATGCGTAACACATCCATATAGGAATGTCGGACGGGATCGAGCCATACGCGCTCTTCTTCTGGGACATGGTCGGTGATGTTGTCGCGAATCTGTTCGACTAAGGACGGATGTCCATCCGTCGGAAAATAATCCGCAAAGAGGTACCATTCGGCTAGCTCAATCTCTTCCTCCAGAGGCGCTAGATATTGGGCCGTCAAGGGAGCCAGATAAGGTTCTAAGGCCATGCCCAGCGCCATTTGGCGCTGGTTTTGAAAATCAACCTGCAGGGATTGTTCTCTCAGGCGCCTTAGGAGACAGTGTAGGCCTTCTTCTTCGTGAGGCATGTTCGGGTGTGTCTCAATGGTCATGTGGCCAGGTTTGTTCTTTATGAGTGAGCCGTGGCAGTGGAACTTGAGCCAGTAATCGGGTGGTGGCCTCCCGCAAATTTTGGACTTTTAACGGTTAAAACCGGATAGGGGCTGTGTTGTAAGACTTTACCGGTAATGCTGCCCATGACCAGCTTTGACAACCCTTTACGCCCATGAGTTCCCATGATGATCAAATCAGCTTGCCTGGACATACTGATTTCCAGTGTCGCCTCCATGGCCGGCTGTTCGGATATTTCATATTGGGCGGTCATGCCTTCTTTGGTCAGGACTTCGGTAAGTTGGATAAGGCGATCTTGAATTTTTTTCCGATTGGCCTTGTCCTGCAGAGGATGGGTTAAGGTGAAATCCAGGCTATACGAAAGGGGTTCAATCGCATAGACCAAGGTGATGGAGGCATCAAACCATTTGGCCACCTGCACGGCATATTCGTACGCATCCATTGAGCAGTCTGAAAAGTCCAGAGGGAGAATGATCTGGCGAGGAGCCGGATTCAAGGTATGCATGCCAGCCACTTCGGCAGGTTTTTGTAAGGGAATCGATAAGACTGGACAGGGAGCCTGGTTGACGACTCGTTCAGCCACACTGCCAAATAATACTCGATCGATTCCCGACCACCCGTGGGTGCCCATGACAATCAAGTCGCTATTCTGTTCCTTGGCAAATAGGCAAATTTGTTCAGATGGCATACCAGTCAGGAGTTGCGCGGCGGTCGAGGCTCGCTCCTTCCTGGCCTCGGTCAGCAGTTCGTCCAATTGGGACTTGGCAGCCTCTCGTTGTTCATCAAAAAAGCGTTGAGACACAGCGGCATCGATGTCGAGGCCGGGCTGAAGAGCTTGGACATTGATCAGCATCAGGGCAGAATCCAATGCGTTGGCCCATTCCCGTGAATAACGAAACGCCGGCTTGGAACTGTCAGAGAAATCGGTCGCGAACACAATGTTGGTCGCAAATTTGATCATACGCGTTTCGTCCCTTTCGATGTCACGGCGATGTCGTGAGAAAGAAAATATGAATAAGCCGAATGGTGAACCTTGAAAGCCACTCCCTCTACCAGGTCGATTGCGGCAGTCTTTAAACGGCGTCCACGGTAAGAAGGAGTATTTCTCCTTTCATGTCTTGATGGATGGAACATTGAAATTGAAATCGCCCGGGTTTTTCGATGATCAAATGGATGACGGCTTCCTTCCCAGGGTCGAGATAGGCCCCTTCTATGCCTTTCCCATAGGCGACAACCCCATTATTGTCCACATGGGTGAGGGTATTTGAAAACAGGGTTGAGCCAAAGTCATGGCGCACTTCATCCAAATTTTTGATGTAAATATAGGTGTCGGTATGTAGCTGAAGAGGCATTTGAGTTGTGCGAAACGTGTAATCCTGAATGGTGACATGCACGTCTTGTTGAACTTGGGCGGTGGCGGGCGCCAGGCCTCCGGCTACAATCATTCCCGCAGTCAGAAGCCAGAGACTGATGCGCCGAAGTCCGAGGTGAGGGTGAGTGGACATCATGGACTCTCTCCTTTTTGGAAAATAAATAATCGCTAAGAACCTCTCCTCCCCCCCGGTTTCCCAGGGGGAAGAAATGTTTCTACGAAACCTTCACTTCAATACTTTTGGGTTTGGATCGTTCGGTTTTGGGAATATGAACACGCAACAACCCATTCTCAAATTCAGCAGAGACTTTTTCCGGGTCTGCGTCTTCCGGAATCGTAAAACTCCTTAGAAAACTGCCATATGCCCGTTCAATACGATGAAATTTCTTATCTTTTTCCTCTTTTTCGTATTTTCGCTCTCCCGAAATAGATAAGACATCATTTTGAACGTTGATTTTGACCTCCTCTTTTTTAATATCGGGAAGTTCTGCCTTGATAAGGTATTCCTTGGCGTCTTCGGTGATATCGACTAAGGGAGCCCACTCGGCGACACGTAACGCTTCCTGCCGCTCGCCTTCTTTTTTGACCGGAGCCCGACCAAACATCGTGGACAGCCGGTTTTGAAGATCGTCCAGTTCTCGAAATGGATCCCATCTGGTAATAGCCGCCATGCCTTTCCTCCTTGTTGAGTGTGTCGTTTGAGAAAAAATCCCTCAAGGATAAAAATAGCAATGGATATGCCACCAATCGGCTGTGGTCGAACTTTGATGGAACCATTTGGAAAATCAAGAGAAGTGGGATCTTAGCAGATTGTTTCGTTGGCTTAAACCTGATTGCTTGGGGCAGATGGCTACAGACTTTATTTGCAGGAAAGGCAAACAGGCTAGCGGACCAATAAGACCGGGCAGGGTGTTTGGTGATGGAGAGAATGAGAGACGCTTCCCATTAAAAACCGTGATAGTCCCCCTCGGCTGTGTGTTCCCATAATGATGAGGTCGGGTTGATAGGATTTTGCTTGTTCCAGAATGGCCAGGGCAGGATTGCCTAACCCGACTTGGGATTGACAAGAGTAATTCATTTTGTGGAGGCGTTCGGCAATATGGTCCAATTTGGTTTGAGCCTCTTCCAATGCTTGAATCTCTAGGACGTTGGTTTGCCCGATGGTGGTCGGCCATGGAAGTTGCGGTTGGGGCCACACGCTAAATACTTGAATGTCAACGGATTGCCGAAAAGGCCGCAACCCTAAAAATTGAATAGCGGTATTCGCATCTTCCTCTCCCTCAATGGGAAGGAGAATTTTTTTGATGTGCTGGATGGGAGCTTTGACCACCATGGTTGGACAAGGGGCATGCAGGACAATGCGGTGTGAAATACTTCCCAAGATCAATTCTTTGACCGGTCCTAGACCTCTGGCCCCCAAAAGAATCAGATGAGCTTGGGAGGATCGTGCCGTGTCTAAAATGACGTCAACGGGATGTCCGATCTGATGGATCCGCTGAATGTGGGAAAAATCAGAAGGGAGATGGGTTTCAGCATCCTGTAATAGCGCCTCCCCTTCCTGGCGTAGCCGGGCGGTAATCTCACGTTGGGCTTCTTCTCTCACATCAGGAGTAATCAGCGGATAGCTCAGATCGGGAAGAGCAAGAGCATGGACCAACGTACATTCCTCTGGCGGCGCAAAATGTGCAAGAGATTGCACTACAAAGGTCGAACATGGTGAACCATCTATGGCAACGATAATTTTCATAACGCCGTGAGTTTCACGAGAGGATTTAAACCCTTTATGGCATGTTTTTCAGGATAGAGCAAGACAGGTGCCATGATTCATCGACTGGTTTTCAAAATTTACGAACGGTTTTTCATGAGAGGAATGGAATTGTTTTGGATGGGCGAGTATTGCAAGTGATGTCTGATGGCTGGTAAGGATGTTGCAAAACGCGCCAGTCTCTAAAATCCATAGTGGGGGAAAATGCAACAAGCCAAAGAGATCGTTGGTTTCAGGAACGTGTCCGCAACGGTTACACGCCAAGCGTGAAAGGGAGCCGATGGGATGTCCAGCGCGCATACGAATGATCGACAACTTGAGGAAGCCGTCATGACCCAACCAATGCCCTGTATTTTAATCGTGGACGATGAACTGGAAATGCGTCAGTTGCTTCGAGAGCTGTTGGAAGAAGAGGGCTATCAGGTCGAAGTGGCGTCTGATGGGCAAGATGCCATTGACCGGATGGGGCACAGGGATTTCCCTGTCGTGCTTACCGATTTACGTATGAAAGGGATGGGAGGATTGGGCTTGCTGGAACATGTTGTTCGTGCCCATCCGGAAACTAATTTAGTCATGATGACCGCGTTTGGAACGGTTGAGTCAGCGGTTGAAGCGATGAAGCAAGGGGCATTTGATTACCTGACCAAGCCGATTAAAACCGATGAACTCTTGCTCACGATCAAGAAAGCGTTGAGTGAAGCGTTATTACGACAAGAAGTCCAGCAACTTCGCCAACACGTGACACGGGAGTATTCTTTTGACCAAATTCTCGGGAAAAGCAAGCCGATGAAAGAAATCTTCGATTTGATCAGACGGGTGGCGGATTCCCAAACGAATATTTTAATCACGGGCGAGAGTGGTACGGGAAAAGAACTCGTGGCGAAAGCCATTCACTTCAATAGTCAACGTCGCGGGGCGCCATTCGTTCCAGTGAATTGTGCGGCCATTCCGGAATTGTTATTGGAGAGCGAACTCTTCGGTCATGTTCGCGGGGCCTTTACGGATGCCAAGACGGATAAGCGGGGCCTTTTCGAGGAGGCGCAAGGCGGCACGTTGTTTCTGGATGAAATCAGCGAGATGCCCATGATGCTCCAAGCCAAATTACTGCGTGCGGTCCAGGAACGTGAAATTCGACGGGTGGGTGCCACTAAATCTTTGTCAATGAATGTTCGGCTAATTGCCGCGACGAATGTAAAGTTGGCTGAGGAAGTGAAAGCCAAGCGGTTTCGTGAAGATTTATTTTACCGGCTCAATGTGATTGAAATCCGATTGCCACCCCTGCGGGATCGTCGGGAGGATATTCCTTTGTTAGTCCACGGCTTGCTCCATAAGAGCCTGTCTGCCCAGGAAAAGCAGGTGGAAGGAGTGATGGAGTCAGCGATGGCGCGATTAATGGATTATGCTTGGCCGGGCAACGTCCGTGAACTGGAGAATGTCATTGAGCGGGCCGCCACATTGACGCAAGGCAACAAAATTACGTTGGACGATCTGCCTTCGGGAATCCGTGAGATCACTGGTGAGGGGCAGATTATTGAAGATGCTGCTGAACACGTGATGTCTTTGGAAGAATTGGAACATGCCTATATCAGGCGGGTTTTGGAAAAAATGGGTGGCAATAAATACCAAACAGCGCATGTATTGGGTATCGACCGAAAAACTCTCTATCGGAAGTTGTCAGAAATGGAGGCGAAAGCCTAGGCAATGGTGGTGATCGGTTCCTTCCATTTTCATGTTAATGTCCGAAAGACCAGGGTAACCAACATTTCTAACAATCTCACCTCCTGCCTCAAGGGGCTTTCCCAAGCCTGGCCATTTCGGTAGGATTCACTCAACCAGGAGCCATACTCTGGCTTGATGAATGGGTTGTCTCCTCCGCAGAAGTGACTCTGTGCAAAGTACCCATTGATGACGGACACGTCCCCTTTCCCCAATTCGGAAAATGATCTCCATGCTCTTCGTGAAGAGCTGGCCGAGCTACGGGCTCTCCAAGCGATTCATCATGAGACGCGAGAGGGCCTGGAAGCGCTGGAAATGCAATTGGCTGGGATCATTCATTCCGCCATGGATGGGATCATTACCATCGATGAGCAACAACGGGTGGTCTTGTTTAATGCGGCGGCGGAGAAAATTTTTCATTGTACTGCCGAACAAGCCTTAGGCAAACCTCTGGATCAATTTCTTCCCCAATCGTTACAGAAGATCCATCGAAATCATATTCATGAATTTTCGGTTTCCGGGGAGACCACCCGACTCATGGATCCCTACCGGGAAATCCAAGGTGTTCGCCTGACCGGCGAAGAATTTCCCTTGGAAGCATCCATTTCACAAATGAAACGTTCAGGGAAGAAATGGCTGACGGTCATTCTTCGTGACATCACTCAACGCAAAGCCCATGAGGATCGGATTTCTCAACTGGGCCGCATCCTGGATGACTTGATTAATGAAGTGTATGTGTTTGACGGCCTGACATTTCAATTTACGCTGGTGAATCAGGCGGCGCGCGATAATACCGGCTATTCCCTTGAGGACCTGCTGCGGATGACCCCTATGGACCTGAGTTCCGCGTTAACCCGCCAGACATTCGAGGAACAGGTTCACCCCTTGATGAGCGGTGAGCGAAAAAAGATGGAATATCAGGCTTTTTATCGCCGAAAAAATGGCACGACTTATCCGGTAGAAGTCCATTTGCAATATTTTGTTCAGGAAGGAAACGGGTTGTTTGTGGCAATCGTGGTGGACCTTACTGATCGCATAAAGACCCAACGGCAATTGCAAGAAACCCAGCGGACCCTATCCACCCTGCTCGCGAATCTTCCCGGGATGGTATATCGATGCCGCTATGATGAACAGTGGTCCATGGAATTTATCAGTCCCAGTTGCCGGGAGCTCACCGGGTATTCCGCTGAGGTCTTTCTGCGGGGGAATCCTATTTCCTTCAGCCGTGACGTGGTGCTCCAGGAAGATCGAGTCAAAATCTTCCTAGAAATTGAGGAGGCCTTGAAGCGAAAACGGCCCTTTCAGTTGTCCTACCGCATTCGGAAAGCGGATGGGACCATCAGATGGTTTTGGGAACAGGGGTGTGGAATTTATGCTGAAGATGGAACGGTTTTGGCTATCGAGGGATATGTCATTGATATCACCCAGGAGCGCATGCTGGAAGATCAGTTACGAAAGACGGAGCGGTTGGCGGAGTTAGGGACTTTGGCCTCGGGTATGGCGCATGAAATTGGAACGCCGATGAATGTCATTTTAGGGCGAGCGGAATTACTCATGCGAAAAGCTCAAGACGAACATACCCGAAAGGGGCTGTCGACTATTGTGACGCAAGTGGAGCGGATCACCAAAATCATGAATCAATTATTGAGTTTTGCCCGACGACGGCCTTCTGAACGCCGAGCCGTAGATATGCGGGAGGTGGTTACGGATGTGCTGGATGTGTTGCAGGAGAAATTGCAAAAACAGCATATTCAGGTTGAACGGAATGAGGCGGAGGGGTTGCCCAGAGCCTGGGCGGATCCCGACCAAATGAATCAGGTCCTTCTGAATCTCGTGTTGAATGCCTGTCAGGCGATGCCAACGGGTGGCAAACTCTCCCTGGGGCTTGTTGCCACGGAGAAGGGTCTAGAATTACGAGTTGAAGATACCGGGGCTGGGATGTCTGAGGAAGACCTCAAGAAAATCTTCGATCCGTTCTTTACCACGAAAGGGGTGGGAGAAGGCACGGGATTGGGTTTGACGGTGGTTCACGGAATCATTCAAGAACATGAAGGCAGCATTCGAGTGAGCAGTCTTCCTGGGAAGGGGACGGTCTTTTTGGTTACGCTCCCCATGCATGGTGTTTATGCTTCTTCCACACCCGGGGGAGAATCTGAATGTCCTTCCGGCTCAATATGAACTACGACGTCTTCAACCGCATCAAAATGAGCAATCAACCATTCCTCAACCTGGGTGGCTAAGTGATGGCCCTGGGCAACGGACCATGTGGGATCGACATGAATGGAAAGGTCGACAAACACATGGTGAGCGAGGCCGCGAGTCCTGATTTCATGACAGTCCAAAATGCCAGGAATGCTCAAGACTGCTGCCCGAATTTCCCCTGGATCCAATCGTATCGCATCGGTCAGGGAAGAGAGGACGTCGGTCAAAACCACAAAGGCTGTCCAGGCAATCACTCCAGCAATCAGAACCGCAACCAATGGATCGATAAAGGGATATCCGGCTTGAACCGCCACTAGTCCTACCAGTACGGAGCACGATGTCAGGACATCACTTGCCGTGTGATAGGCATCAGCCGTCAAAATGTCGCTTTTGAGTTCTGTGCCCTTTCGGCGCTCCCATCGTGTGATGAAGATGTTGATTCCCATGGTCACGATCATGATGAAAAAGCTGATGCCGGTAACGTGAGGGTTGAGTTCCAATGTCCATGACCGGTAAGCCTTCCAAAGAAGGTAAAAACAGGTCAGGAGGAGAAAACAGCCAATGGTGCCAGCGGTCAGAGTTTCAAATTTTTTATGACCATAAGGATGGTTGGCGTCAGGGGGAGGGGTGGTAAGCCAAAGTCCGATCAGCCCGACGATATTGGAGACACCGTCGAAGGAGGAATGGAGCCCGTCGGCTTGCATCCCCAATGAATTGGTGAGGAGGCCATATCCCCACTTCGCGGCCGCGACAGCCAGGTTGAGAAAAAGAATCCACCAAAGGATCCGACGAATTTCCGTTAAGCGAGTCATGAATGGCCTGATCGGGTCAAGAACGGGGAATCATCGTGATGATCGTACGGGATGAATGCGTTGAGTCTGTTGCAAGAATAACCTTAGGTATCATTTGTTGGCAAAAGGCTGGGCGTCGGGGTTCATCTGATAGCTTGGAGAAGCGCTCATTCATGGGCCGTCCGGAGGCTGTGTGGGTGTGGCCAAAGCCTCAAAGCCCGAAATGACGTCGAACAGCTCCTCGTCAATTCCCCGTTGGCGAATTTGGTGAAAGCGCCGATTCAGGTCTTCCAGCAGTTCATCTATGTTTTTTTCGGCGCGTTGCATGGCGCTCAAGCGACTGGCGTTTTCGCTGGCCAGAGATTCGGCGCATGCCCGGAAAAGCGAGACGAAGAGATACTCATGGATGAGTGCCCGCAAGGTCGAGGTGGTAGGGCCTATGATCTCGGGTAAATTCTCTGTCGGCCAGGGGCGAGAGGCTAACTCCATTTGCCAGCGTTCGTCCAGTGGCAGTAGACGGTGATTGACTGGGGAATACCCCGCCCTCGACGTGGGCCGGTTGTAAAAAAGGTGGAGTTCAAGGATTTCCCCACGACTGCTGCCCGTTTCGCTTTCCAGGAGAATCTGTCCGACAAGCGGAGTGATGGTCTTGACGGAATTTGGGACAGGGAAGAATCCTTGTAACGACACTCCCGCGTCTGCCAACTGCTTTTGCACGCGTTCCCCGACGGCCCATACCCTGGGATGACCAGGGAGCGAGGCCAGGGTCTTCACCGTGTATTCGGCTATGACCTCATTGAACTGGCCCACCAGCCCCTGGTCGGAACCGAATACGACCGCTCCAATTGCCTCTGCATGTAGGCGTTTCCTCTGATCTCCTATAAGACCTATCAGTGGGGCTTTCCGGAAACAGACGCTTAACCCTAACTCCACAGTGCGGGAATAGTCGGCCAATGCGCTCACCGATTGCTCATACTGTCCGATGCTTGAAGCGGCTAAGGCCTTCATCGTGCGTACGACGGATTGCAGATCCCCAGCTCCATGAATCTGTCGGCGAAGAGCGATCATGGTATCGCTCATGATTGCTCCTTGAGTGCTGAGGCATGTGAAAAGCGTGTCAGGGCTTTGCGGGCGATATGGAGAATCGTTTCGCGGTCCTCAGACGGTAAGGTTTCAGGGCCTTGCAATCGGTTTGTTATCTCCAGCGGGATATTCAGAGAGGCCTGGTGCAGGGCGTGCTGGGCGGCGGTCATCTGGTCAAGGGCCACGGAATCCAATTGGTTGTCTGTCAATGCCAGAAGCAGGGTGATTTGAGTTGGGACCGGCAACGGGGCGAACTCCGGCTGTTTCAGACAGGCACGGATTCGTCTTCCATGTTCGATAATGCTGCGGGAATCCTCATCGAGTCTGGCGCCGAACCGTGCAAATGTCTCGAGCTCTTCAAATTGCGCATAGGCCAGTTTGAGATTTCCCGCGACCGCACGATAGGCTGCCCGTTGGGCTTTCCCTCCCACCCTGGAAACGGATCGCCCGACATCCACGGCAGGCAACACTCCTAATTCAAAGAGTGAAGGGGAGAGATAGATTTGCCCGTCGGTAATAGAAATTAAATTTGTCGGAATATAGGCGGCAATGTTTTGTGCTTCGGTTTCGATAATCGGCAGGGCGGTCAGGGAGCCCCCACCGAGTGCAAGGCTCAGGTGTGTGGCGCGCTCCAGAAGACGTGAGTGGATATAAAAGATGTCACCCGGAAAAGCTTCTCGACCAGGCGGCCGACGCAAGAGTAAGGACAATTCGCGGTATGCACGAGCGTGGTGGGTGAGGTCGTCATACACAATGAGCACGTCGCGACCCTGTTCCATGAAATACTCGGCGATACTGGTTGCCGAATAAGGGGCAATATAGGCCAGGCCAGGCGGATCGTTCCCTTCGGTGACCACGACGATGGTGTATTCCATGGCGCCTTGTTCGCGGAGGGTGGCCACGACTTTGGCCACGCCGGAGGCGCGTTGACCGATCGCACAATATACGCACAGCACATTCTGATCCCGTTGGTTGAGAATAGTGTCGAGCGCAATGGCGGTCTTGCCGGTCTGCCGGTCCCCAAGGATCAACTCGCGCTGGCCGCGTCCAATAGGAATGAGGGCATCGATCACCTTGATGCCGGTTTGCAACGGCACCGTGACAGGTGCGCGATTCATGATCGGTGGTGCCGGTCGTTCAATCGGAAGGCGCTCGCTGGAGATTACCGGTCCGTGATCGTCCAGAGGCCTTCCCAATGGATTGATAACTCGCCCGATCAATCCCTCGCAGACGGGCACGTCCATGACATGTCCCCGACGCTCGACTTCGTCACCGGCCTGTAATCGGGAGTCGTCGCCGAGGAGTACGACGCCGATTTCTTCCTCATCGACATTAAAGGCGATGCCGTATATCTCTCCAGGAAATTTCAGGACCTCTTCAAACCCCACATGGGGAAGACCGGACACTCGGGCGATACCTGTGGAGACATTGGTGATCCTGCCTACCTCGTGAGGTCTGATCTGTGGTGCAAAGGTTTCACGCGCATCACGGAATGCAGCGAAGGTGTGATCGAAGAGGCGGTGTAAACGAATTGGTTCAATCTTCATGGTGCTAGGGTTTGCTGAGTCCGCTGGGTTTGACGGATGGCTTCGGAGGCTGTTTGAGAAGCTCGTCCAGGCGACTTTTCAGGGTGATCAAATAATCGCTAATGCTCCATGCAACTTTGTGCCCATTGGCGGTGAGCTCGATGCCGCACACGGAGTGGGGGTCGGTTTCAAACTGCAGTTGGGTCTGAATGCCGAGTACGTCTTTCGCCACCGCTTCAATCGCATGACGTTGAGGAGCCGGGAGATGAAAGGTGCTTCTGACAATCGTTGGTGGGGAGGCCGTTTGAAAAGCCGATTGGAGTTCCTGCCTTTCAGTACTGCTCAGCCCGAGCAAACGTTGAACGAAGATGTCCGTCATTTGTGCCTCGAGACTGATGGCCGCCAAGTCTTTCAAGGCTTTTCGAGTGATGGCAAACACTTCCTCACGAGTTTGGCGGGTGATTTCTTCGCTCAAACTCTGGTGTTCCTTGCTCAAGGCTGCTTGCCATTTATTCCGGAATCCTTCGACTTCCTTCCTGGCTTCGTTGAGAAGCCGCTGACGTTCGAGGGAGGCCTCGTCCTCGACCGACGACCATAAGGTCGCCCGCCGTTGTTCAAACGCCTCGTTTTTTTGCCTGAACTCCTCGCGTTCCTTTCTGGCTTCAATCTTGTTGGCTTCCGCTTCCGCGAGTTTCGTGGCGATCTGGTGCTCTCTCCCGTCGATGGCGTCCAAAATGGGTTGATACAGGAAGTGTTTTAATAACCAGACGAGGATCAGAAAGTTGAGGGCTTGCGCCACCACGGTAAACCAGTCGAGTAACATGGTCTCACTTTCCTATGGTGTGGGTCAGCGCGTAATTCCAGAATGGGTTGGCGAAAATTAAAATCATCGAAACCACGAAACAATAAATAGCGGTAGATTCGATCATCGCCAAGCCCACAAAGAGTGTCCGGGTGATCGTGTTTGAGGCATCGGGCTGTTGAGCCAGCGAGGTCAATGCGGTCGAAACGGCTTTGCCTTCTCCCAGGGCGGGACCGATACAGCCAACGCCTGTGGTGAAGCCGGCGGTGATAATCGATGCCACCGCGATGAGAGTCATGCTATCCATAGTCGCTCCTTTGAGTTTGAGGGTAAATCTATCACGGAGTCACCTTTGGGTTGCTATGCGACGGAACATGCCGGGTTCGGGTGGCGGCTGCAATGTAGACTGTGGCCAGGATGCTGAAGATATAGGCCTGTACCATACCGGTGAGGAGACCCAGCAGGCTCATAACGAGAGGGAAGAGAAACGGGATAATGCTCAAGAGAATACCGACGATCATGGCTCCACTCATCATATTGCCGAATAAGCGGACAGCGAGCGCGAGTGTTCGGGACAATTCACTGATAATGTTAAATGGCAGCATGATGAACGTGGGTTTCAGATACGATTTCAGATAGCCGCCGAGACCGTGTTCCTCAATACCGAAGAGGGGGACCGCTACAAACACGCATAAGGCGAGGGCGACCGTTGTTGAAAGAGAGCCGGTGGGGGCCTCGTATCCGGGAATGATGGTGCCGAGACTCGCCAGGGCGATGAAGAGAAAGATCGTGCCCAGAAAGCTAAGGTATTTACGGGGGTGGCTCAGGCCCACTTCTTCTATTTGTTTGAGGATGGCCATTACAATGATTTCCAGAAGATTTTGCCAGCGAGAACGCTTCAGGGCCGTGGACAGGTTGCGTGTGATGATGGTTGATCCGATGATGAGGAACAGCATCAATCCCCAAGTCGCCACAATTGTGGTATTCAATCTGAAAATTCCGTATTGCCAAATAATCGTGTCATCCGGACTAAGATGCATGATCGGCCTCCTGCTGCAGGGGGGCTGATTGGTCAGCGGGAGGGATGAGTCGTGTCGTGATGAACCGTGCTAGCGTAAAGCCAAGGAGGCATAGCACGAATTTTTCCCACTGGCCTTCGGAGACGAGGTAAAATCCTGCTAGCGTGAGGCCGATTCTCAGCAGCAGACTGCCGAGAAACAACCGGGCAGGTTGTGTCGACGATAGTCCCCTTTTGACCGTCCACCATAAGCCTCCGAAAAATATCGCCCCGAGTAAGATTCCCGTACTCAGGGCTGGCAGTAGGTCAAGGATATTATTCATCGTGATTCTCCTGTTCCGCACGGATTTCCTGGTTTTCCCTGGTCACCCAATGCCAGGCATTCAAACAGCCGATGATAAGCCCGATAAAGAGGAGCGTGAGTGTCCAAGAATGAATTCCGGGATACTCTTTATCTAGCCAGAGTCCGAGTGTTGCCCCAAGTAAGGTCGGAATGGCGACGGACCATCCAATGAGCCCCATCATTCCCAACCCAAACCAGATAGTCCGTGTCACATGACGTTGGGCTTTGAGTTTACGTGCGGCTTTTGTGCCGACCTGCCGGGCTAGGGTCGTCTCCTCCTTGAGAAACTTCTCTTTCGGGTCCTCAGTCATGACGAAAGTCCGCAAAGCGTCGTACAAAGCTACTTTCCAACTTGGCCATCATGGAGCGAAGACTTTGCTCCTGTTCGTCCAGGGACAGAAATTCACGTTCAACAGCCTGGCGTAACTGATGGAGGTCCGTTCCGGCAATTGCGTTGCGTACCGAGACCAGAACCTCCTGGCCGCTTTTCACTATCACGCCTTCATCGAGGGCCACGTACCTCTCGCCCTCCACTTCATGTTCGTAGATGAGGATTCCAGGCTCAAGTGCAGCGACGCAGTCAAGCCGTTGAGGAAGCAGGCCAAATGATCCCCCACGGGTTTCTGCGATAATTCGCTTCACGGCGGCCTCCTGGGCGAAAATCCTAAATGGTAGAAGGATTTTCAGAGTCATGAGCGTCGCTGGCATGGATCTTACTGCCTTCCTGGATATTTCGTGTGTCTCATGGCTATTTATATGGTCTGAGCGCCAGTCTTGGCTGTTTCCCTGACGTCTTCAATCCCTCCAATCATATAGAGGGCATGCTCAGGATAATCCTTGAATTCATCCTGAAGGATGCGTTCACATCCGTCTAGGGCATCCTTGCGGCTGACGAGTGTCCCGTTGATGCCGGAGAACTGTTCCGTCGTGAAAAAGGGTTGGGTAAGAAAACGCTCCAAGCGTCTGGCGCGCGCGACCACCTGACGGTCTTCCGGGGATAACTGTTCTAACCCAAGCATCGCGATGATGTCCTTGAGTTCGGCATATTGGGCCAGGGTCCGACGCACATCCTGTGCGATGCGGTAATGTCTTTCGCCGATGGTGCCTGGAGTGGCCATCTTTGAGCTGGATTGCAAGGGGTCGATGGCCGGGTAGAGACCTTCACTCGCCCGTTTACGTGAAAGGACGATGGAGGCGGAAAGATGGGAGAAGGTGTGCACGGCCGCCGGATCGGTAAAATCGTCCGCCGGGACATATACGGCTTGAATTGATGTAATAGCTCCGGTATCGGTGTTGGCAATGCGTTCTTCCAGACGAGCTAATTCGGTTCCCATGGTGGGTTGATAACCCAAACGTGAGGGCATTTGTCCCATCAAACCTGATACTTCCGAACCAGCCTGAATAAAACGAAAAATGTTATCGATAAGCAGGAGGACGTCGCGATGTTCATCGTCCCGAAAATACTCTGCCATGGTAAGGGCCGCGTGCCCTACGCGGAATCGGCTGCCCGGTGGTTCGTTCATCTGACCGAATACCATGACCATGTTTTGGAGGACGCCGGCATTCTTCATGTCACGGTAGAGCTCTTCTCCTTCACGACACCGCTCGCCAATTCCGCAAAAAATACTGACCCCTTGGTGGTGTCCGATCATATTGTGAATCATCTCCGTGAGCAAAACGGTTTTGCCGACCCCCGCTCCGCCAAACAACCCTGCCTTCCCACCGCGTTCCAAGGGCATGAGGACATCAATGACCTTGATGCCAGTTTCAAAAATCTCGGACTTGGTCGATCGCCGGCCTAAGGGGGGTGGAGCACGGTGAACAGAGCGATATTGGAGATCCGATGGTGGCGGCTGCCGGTCGATGGGGCGTCCAAATACGTCGAACATGCGGGAGAGGATGCCTTTGCCGACAGGTGCCGTCAGTGGTCCTCCCGTGTCGTTCACGATCATTCCGCGCGCAAGTCCCTGGGTGGGAGTGAGGGCAATGCCGCGCACGCGATGTGGGTCGAGATGGGACAAGACCTCGATAGCCATTCGTGCGTCAGGTTCTGTGCGCAATAATGAATAAATCGGTGGGAGCTGATTCTCAAATCGAATATCCACCACACTGCCGCGTACGGAGACGACTGTGCCGAGATTGGTGGGGCTATGGTGATGGTCCATATGATGGCCCCCTTCGGGGATTGCCGTTCGGCTCGATTGATTGTCTAAAGGGCCGTGTGTCACGGAAAATTTATGGACACAGGATTGCTCTTCATTCCGGTCATCGGCCGTCCCTTTTTTCGATATTGTTTTTTCAGGGTATCAGACTCGATGTTCTCGAAAAAGCCGTCGATTTCAATTGGTCTGTTTACCCCTTGCGATAGAGTGATTGCTAATCAGGGTCCCATGGCAATCTGGTCCTCACCAGTCTGGATGAGTGCCCGTCTGGTCATGATTGGTCCAATGAGTTCGAAGATGATCGTGGAGGCAATGGTCACGGGGAGAATCACTTCCTGGAGATCTGGTAGGTGTTGACTTGCCAGTAGTGCCATTCCCAGGGCAACCCCGGCCTGTGGCCAAAGTGCGAATCCCATCCATGTTCGCCAGCTGGGAGTGACTCGGCTGATATACCCCCCTATCCAGGCCCCACCCAGGAGCCCTATGAGACGTAAGCCAATATAGGCAAGGCACAGCATGCCGGTTGCCCGCAGGGATTGTAATTCCAGCGAAGCTCCCGCCAAAATAAAAAACAGTATCATGAAAGGCCATTCGATTCCTTCAATGGCGGTAAATGGACGTTTATGATGGGTTGCTAGATTCGATACGGTTGCCCCCAAAGCCATTCCAGCTAAAATAAAGGAAACATTCAGCCAGACGGCGAGGCCTCCGCACAGTAAGACGATGCCCAAGGCTTCCGCCTGAGTCGGTTCCCCTGGTTGCAGTCGCCCTGTGAGATAGGCCATAGGAATTCCAAGAAGGAATCCTAACAATAATGCCCCTCCGATTTCCCAACTTCCTAGGAGAAGAACCTCCCATCCTTCCTCCCGGCCATAGACTCCCTGAACCACAGCTAACAATAAACTGAAGACAATTAATCCCCAGGCATCATCAATGCCCACCACGCTCTCCAGCGTTTTTGAAAATTCTCCATGTCCTTTGACCTCCCGAATCACATCGACGATGGCCACGGGGTCACTCGCAGGTGCAATACCTGCCAGAATAAGTGCAAGGATTGGAGGAAATCCCAAAAAGATCAAGCCAACGAACATGGCGGTTGCGGCACCGAGTACTTCCCCAATTGAGATCCAGAGAACCGGCTTGCCTCTTTTTCTGAGAGACTCTGTCGTCATGTGGTGACCGACTAAAAAGCCAACCATGGATAAGGCGATATTGGTCACCACAGGGAACCAGTCTTCACCAAAATCAGGCAACACATCGAGTCCCGACGGGCCAATGGCAAATCCCGCTAACAGCAGGAAGGTGACCCTTGGGAAAAACGTCAAGCGTCCTAACAAATCCGTGACAAGCCCAACAAGAAAAAGCGTCCCGAGTGTGATGAGAATTTTGGGGATGTCATTCATTTGGTCGCGAGGTTAGATCTTCTGATTTTCCGAGAAGTCCAATGGAGATTCCGTCTGAACTGTTGGTCGGAGCGGAAAGTCGACTCATCTTTTACTCCATTCGCAGGGTCGGTTAGCTCACCGGCATCTGTTCCTGGGAAGGGACCATCCCGCTCGGTCTTGAGAGAGAGGGACCGTCATTCCGGCGGTGGCTGATGTAGTTGTATGCCGAAACAAAAGGGAAACCATGTTTGTCCGGACGAAATGGCATGAAGAGCCGCTCTTTCGGCGGTAATATAAATGGCGGAAAGGCCGGTCTCAGGCTGTAAGGGTGGGCTATGCCCCACATGAACGAATGATGAGGGTGTTGGTGTGATCGTAGGGGCCGGAATGGAGAGAATGCGAAGGGCAAGTGTTCCGCTGGCGGAATTCGGTTCATGTGCGGGCCCGTGCTGTCGTGGATCGACGAGGCGGTTTTGCTCCTGACTTGACCGATTTCGAGACGGCAGCAATATCGGTAAAGGCCTGTATCTTATGATACGGGAAAGGGATACAGAGAACTGGACAATTCACGGTACGGACAATTTTTTCAGCGGTGCTGCCAAAGAACATTCGTGTAATATCTCCCGTTTGTCCTCCATAACTCCCCATAATCACCAGATTGACATGTTCCGTTCGAGCCAGACGGGCAATTTCTATAAACGGTTTGCCTTCACTCAGCAGACGGGTAATTTTGATCCCCTTGGCTTCAGGCAACGCCAAGAGCCCCCGTGCCAAGAGACGGGCATGATGATGAAGCCGTTTTTTTTGAGCTTTCTCCTCGGAGGGCAGCGCGAGGCCAAGGGCGTTCAATGCATCCAGAGATTTTGTATCGATGACATGCAAGAGAATCACCTGGGACTGAAAGCTTCGGGCAATTTGGAGCCCTACCAGAAACGCCTCTCGTGAACATGGCCCAAAATCAACTGGTATCAGGATTTTTTGAAAGAGGGGATTTCCCATAGTGTGGACCTTTATCAGATAGTTGTTAAAAAAAGACGAGAGGTCATCTGAGAATTGAGCAAAGAAAATGCCAATCTTCCGGAGCGTTCTTCTTGCGTTTACAGGAAGGGTCTCGCGAGAGAAAGAGCATGGATGGTGGGAGATTTACCCCATACAGTGTCTGGCAGTGCCTGAGTGATGGGGGAAGTTTGCTACAGTTGGAGGACGATTCGATGACCCAAAATGCAACAGGTGCCATGAAGAGATTGGAAAAAAAAGGCAAAGCATAGAGTCGATAGGGGTAAATAGAGGGAGAATCTATTCATAAATTGGCAAGGTTCATGCGTAATGGATGGAAGGGGGCCACAAGAGAAACGATCAGAGGGGTAGTGATGCAAGGAGAGGAGTTCGTTGGGTATGAAAATTTTATGTGCGGTTGATGACTCAGATTATTCACGATTGGCTATTCAAAGTGTAGGGTCGGTGTTCCGTTCTGCGGTGAAAGAAATTGTGTTGCTCCATGTGGTGGATTCCCATTTGGTCTATGGGGGCAGGAAAGCGGCGGGTGCCGAAGCCAAATCGCTATTGGGCCTATCAAAAAAAATTCAACAGGCCGGGAAGAAACTCTTGCATGAATTTGCGGAACGATTGACCGTGGCGTTAGGTCCTGCCGGCAGCATGCCTGTGATGAAACCTGTGCTTGTGAAAGGCCATGTTTCTGATACCATCATTGAATGGAGTGAGAAGATTGGAACGGATTGTGTCGCTTTGGGTTCCCGTGGCATTCACGATATTCCTGGGTATGTGTTGGGCAGCGTGTCACGGAAAGTCATGATCCATGCACCGTGCTCGGTGTTCATGGTGAAAGGCCCGATTGGAACTCAGCCTTTCCCGGTCTTAATCGCCTTGGATGGTTCCAAATCTTCCAAATTTACCGCGAGGACCCTCCAGGCTTGGTTGGACCCCGAAGCGGTGTCACTTCGCCTTGTCTCTGTGGTTCCCGATCGTTTCACCGATCTGGCGTCAGAAGTGTTAGGCAAACGGCAGGTGAGGAATCTGTTGCGGCCCATCCAGCGAGGGACGAGGGAGCTTCTGAAGGACTATCGTGAGAAATTTCTGAAAACCGGCCATGAGGTAAAAACGGAATTATTGGAAGGGGCACCTCCCGATCAGATTCTTCAGGCCGCTGAGCGGCATCATGTTGGGCTGATCTGTTTAGGGTCCAAAGGACTTTCCGGGATAGAGCGATTTACGCTGGGAAGTGTCTCGGAGTGGGTGAGTACCTATGCCTCCCAATCGGTTCTTGTCTTAAGACACGAAGGGTGATGGGTCCGGCCTGAGGCGTCTTCACTCAAAAAATCAATCGTTAGGGTTAGAAAGGAAGGTGTGTGTACGTGAAAACGGGGAAAGGGAAATCGCTGCCCGATTCTAGTGTCCGGTCAAGGCCTGTGGTGGCTGGAATACTCAGTCTCGTTTCGATCTGCGTTCTCTCGACATTGGCTCATGGAGATCATGTGGAGAAAGGGCAGGTAACCCTTGAGGCCATGTCGGTCTGTGAAGGCCTCTATCGGGGACGTCAGGTGCCTTCCGACGTACTTCAGGAAATGTTGGCGGATCATGCCTTATGGCTGCAGTCTCATGAGGCTCAAGCAGGGAAGCCGGCTAATTTCTGTGGAGCGGATTTGTCGGGGGTTGATTTTCGAGAACACGATTTAAGCGGTGCGAATTTTCAAGGAGCGAATCTTTCACGCGCCGACTTTACGGGCGCGATACTGATTCATGCCAACTTCCAGAAAGCCGATCTGTCGGAAGCGTCGTTATATTCAACCACGCTGCGTGGCGGGCAAATGGCCGGAGCGAAGCTGCGATCGGCCAATATGCGGAAGGCGGATTTAGGCCAGGTCAACTTGGCCGCGGCAGATTTACGAGAAGCGAATTTAGGGGAAGCGGATATTCGGATGGGTGTATTACGGGGTGCTGATTTGGAAGAGGCCTATTTGGTGCGCGCGGATCTGGAGATGGCCAATCTGGAGGAAGCTTATGTGGTGCGGGCTGATGTCCGTCAGGCCAATTTGTACCGGGCCTTGTTGCGGAATGCCAAATTTACAGAATCGGACCTCAATCATAGTAATCTGCAGGAAGCAGATGCCTCGGGGTCGGATTTGTCCGGTGCGGATTTAGGAGAAGCCAATTTGGTGGAGGTGAAGCTTGCTGGAGCGAGTCTCCGGGAAGCCACCCTGGTACGGACCGTGTTGTATCAGGCTGATTTGAGTCAATCCAATTGTGCCGGAGCCAGTTTTCAGGATGCGGATCTTCTGGGGGCCAACTTCCAAGGGGCAAATCTTGCTCGTGTTGAAATGGATGAGGCCTATCTCGCAAAAGCCAATCTGCGAGGGGCAAATCTGGAGGCCGCAGATCTTTCTTGGGCGAATTTGGTCGAAGCGGATCTTTCGGCCGGTGACTTGGAATTTGCCGTCCTCTTTCGAACCAACCTCCAGGAAGCCAAACTAGATAATGCCGGATTCTACGGGGCCGATTTGCGGGGAACCAATCTGGAGGGTGCCTCCCTTCGACATGCTCGATTACAGGGGGTAGCGCTTCGCTATACCCATGGACTCACCCAGGAACAGCTCAATGCCGCCTGCTTGGATGTCCGGACCCGACTTCCTGAAGGACTACAGTTGCCTCCTCCTTGCGAAAATGAGAAAAGTGGCGAGCGGTGAAACAGGAAGGGAAGACACCAACTCGCCGGATCAGAAAACGTATAAAGAGATGGGAAATGCATCGCAGCGATTGAAGCCGAGTGTGCAGCCGGTCAGGTCGATCTAATGAAACGATGGAGTGGTTAAGATGTTTGTGGTGGTGGAGTCGGGATTTCAATCGCCATATGTGCCTGGACGGTTTCGTCCACGAAAAGTTGATCCTGTCCACAACGCGGTTCCTGTGGATCGTGTGGAGCAAGGGGAGAGCGCGACAAATTCTGCTGGTGGCCATTCTTCCCCAGGCAAATCTCATTTGATTCAGGCATATGAGAATATCGATACGGCAGGGACATCAGGGCGATCTCCCATCCTGGCCAAGGATGTCATGTCTTCCCCCGTGGTCAGTTTGCTAGCCACAGCGACTGTTCAACAAGCACAAGATCTCTTTCAAGATCGTCGATTTCGACATATTCCCGTCATCAATGACCATGGGCAGGTGTGGGGAATCGTGTCGGATCGGGACATGCTTCGGGGCAAGGCCGACCCTTCCGCTTATCGGGTGCCTTCTGCTTTTGATCCCGCACGGACTCTTATTCACCCATTTATGAGTCAACCGGTATTGGTCGCGCATCCTGAAGCCGAGGTGCGTGGGATTGCCAGAATCATGTTTGAAGAGCATGTCGGCGCAATGCCCATTGTTTCAGAGGTGGGGAAGCTTGTAGGTATGGTCACACGAAGTGATATTCTCCGAGTGTTGATTTCCCATCCCGATTTTGATCAATGGGTGTAACGATCCAGAGTGGGGAGTCATCGCCTACTGCGGTGTGCAACTTGCCGGTAACAGGGAAGGAGGAGGTGTTGGATGCTGGAGCGTGGGGACAAACTCTTAATTGTGCATCGTCGACTCTTTGAAAAAGATACGCCGCGATTTTTTGTTGGGGAGGTTGAAGCCTATGAATCGGGGATGGTCAAAGTGAAGGGATTCACGTTTGTGAAGGATGTCTTTAGCGGAAATTTCAAAAAAAAGATTGAGCTGCGTATCAAGATTTTCTCCATGCTGTCAGGGACTTTTCTCGTCTATCAACTACCGAATATCCTGCGTCTGGATTCTGTCACATTCCATCTCGATGACACAGGAGGAATGATATTGACTGATGATGGAGGATTCTCAATGGATGTGTCGGAATCCGGGAGCAAACACGAGGCGCAGACTTAGTTTGGCGCAGCGGCGGGGCCATGTCTGCGACGTATTGGGAGTACTGAAGTCGTGAAGGGCAACGTTCTTTGAATGGGGAAGAAATTGTCGCCCCGCTTCTGTTGGTACATCGCAAAATCGCTTCGTTCTAGGTGAGAGTCGAACTCACCTTGCGCGGAAACACCGCTCGTGTTGGATCTCGCCATCCTTCCAGAGGAAGAATCCCGCGATTATTTCTTGCCATGCCTGATGGGAGCTAGCTGCCTGCTAACCCCTTTTTACGACTCTCATGAAAATAAGATTTGTCAGGCGAGATCAGTCAAGAAAGGATACCGATGAAATTATCTATTGGTGGGAGTGTCTTTATGGGGCTGCTTGGATTTGCGGCTCTCGGGTGTGAAATTTCCGAAACCGAACCGCCCTTAGAGTCTCGCCTGGCGGAAAATGATGATCGGACGTCTAGGAGTCGGTCTGACAGTCAGTCTATGCAGGGCCTCGCGGGAGAGGGATTCATAGAATATGTTCATGTCGTAGAAGGTAAATTTCAGGAACTTCAGGTCAGGCATGCGAAATTGGTTGATGGGATTCGGCATGCGGAAAAGGGGATCGGATCATATTCAGGACTGGACTTCTTGCTTGAGGACCTAACCAAGAAGGGACAAGCTGTTCAACGGAAGATGGAAGCCTTGCGGACGGCCAAGGGCGCAGAGTGGCTTGTCCTGAAATCTGGGATCAACACTGCCTTGCAGGAATTGTCCCAAGCTTATGATAAGGCCATAATACAGGTGGCGGAATCGTCATGATTTATACGATCTCTTGAAAAGTTGCCTGAAATTGTTCTGGTGAGAGATTGAGCATCTTGGCATAGAGCGCCTTGGCTTCAGGGTTGCTAAAGTCTTCTGATTGCAAGCGAGCCATGTAGGCGCGGGCGATTTGATAGGATTCGGATTCGGTATCGACCATGCGCACCCGGGTGCGGCCGGTAGCAGGATCTAACATATCTTTGAAGGGCAGGGGGGTAAAACGGCCATCCACCATGGAAATCATGGCTTCCTGTCCGCCATCCAGCAGATACTGGGCGGCACAATAACCCAGATCTCTCGTATATTCCATGTCGAAGGGAATGGGGTCGGCACATCGTAATTCATACCCGATATTTTTTGACACGATGGTGATGTTGACGTCATGGTGTTTGAGTTTTCGAGTCACCGTCTCTTTAAGAACCTTGCCAATGTCCAATTCCGCTAATCGGATATGTCCATGTTCATCCCGTTCCACCCCGCCGAGGAGTGTCAGGTCTTCTTGATCCAAGAGCTCCGACAGGCCTTCCGCCAAGACGGCGACGCCATCCGCCCGATGTTGGGCTAACCGTTTGATGATTGATCCGGCCAGAATGGTCGTCAAGTGGCTCAGTTTCAAAGGGCCATTCTCTTTGAATTCTTCAGGAATGAGCGTGAGTGTGGCGCCGGCGGCTTTGCCGATTCCTAATGCCAAATGACCGGCCTTGCGTCCCATGGTCACGACAAAATACCAGCGTGATGTGGTATGGGCGTCGATCATGAGGTTTTTTACCAGACTGACTCCCATGTGCCGGGCGGTTTGAAACCCGAAAGTTGGCATGCCGTGAGGGAGGCAAAGATCGTTATCGATGGTTTTGGGGACATGGACCACTTGGAGGCGTCCTTGAGCGAGCTCGGCCAGTTTGAGCGCGGAAAACGCGGTATCATCTCCGCCGATCGTGATCAACCCGGTCAGGTTGAGCTGACGAAGGGCTTCGAAGGTCGTGGACAAATCTTGAGGATGTTTGGTGGGATTGGCGCGAGATGTGCCCAGGATGGACCCGCCACGAAAATGAATATGGCTCACGGTTTGCCGGGTGAGGGATTGGATATGGGAATGGTCCCCTTTCATGAGCCATTTGAAGCCATCCTCCAATCCGACCACGGTGACGCCACTCAGACGACTGCGGATCGTGGCCGCTTCAATGACGCTATTGATGCCAGGCGCTGGCCCTCCGCCAACCAATATCCCGAATTTTGCCGTGGTTCTATCCATATGGAAATACCTCTCTTGGGAAAACCTAGCAGATTTGGTGGGACCGGTCTAATGTGAAAGGCGAGGGCGACAATCACCAGGATTTGAAAAAACAGGAACGCTCTCTGATTATGGGGTCATCCGAGGAACCGGATCCACGGTCCACGTTGTCAAACGGTCAGTGCGAACTGAGATTTTTGGGGGCCTGTTGTGGTTCCGTGGAATGTTGACTCCGTTGACACGTCGAAAGTCCTATCAGATGCCAGGCAGGGCAATACCCCACGATCCCAGTCAGCAGTGCGACAAATCCCACAACCAGAAAAATAAGATTCCCCCACTCCGGTCCAAAGGAGAATCCGCCAATCGCTAGGAGAATGATGCCGATTCCCACACGAATTACGCGTTCATGATGTCCGAGATTGCAAAGATGGGGCATGCGTCATCCTCCGTTTGTTTAAAGGTCAATGGCATGATGGTATTCCGGATCGTTGTCTAACGCTCCCCTGGCGACTCTGGCGGCTCCGAGTACGTGAGCGGGATTGAAAGGACGCCCGACAATTTGGAAGGCTCCCAGGCGAGAGGCTTCGGGTGTCAAGGTTTGCACGGACTGGCCCCCTAAGACGACGACTTTTCCTGTAAATCCTTTGGTCCGCAGCTTCCGTAGAATTTCCAATCCACTAGGGTTACTGAGGAAGAGATCTAGAATGACTAAGGAAGGACGAAAGGACAAGGTGAATTCCACGATGTCGGAATCTTCCTCCAACATCATGAAGGGTTCCCCTTTTTTTTCGAACGTTGTTTGCAGCCCCCGACGAAGGAGTGGGTCAATGGTTGCAATCAGGATCATCCCGTATCTCCTGTCCATATGAAACTTCTCTCTTATACATAATTACAAGACTCATGCCAGGGGGAGAGATGGATAATTGTCTGATCTGAAAAGCTTCTTCTCATTTCCATGTCCAGTTTCTGTTTCTTTTTTCCGCAGGAGGAGATTCAGAATTGTAGCAATTAGCGTCAATGAAAAGCGGAACTGGTGGAGGCGTGAGTCATTGATCGGCAATCTTGATCGGTCTTCATCTCAAGTACTTCGACGCTCCAATGGGATAGAAAATAATTTCACCGATTTGTGAGGGGTTAATTGTAAAGTCACCTGATAACCGCTATATTTTGCGCTCGAATGGTCGATATTTTCCTTCACCATGATGTGTCATGCGAGTTGGTATGAAGAGGCTGATTGAGGGTGCGTTCTATAGTTGGGAATTGACCGCGGATGGGAAGAGGAGGGAAAAGATGGTTTGGATCTTCGCTATACTCGTTACCTGTATAGCTTGGCAAAACGGATGGGCAAGTGATTATGACATCACGGGCATTGGCCTTCGAGGCGGAATAAATATTAAGGACGGAGGCCTGCCTCCAACCGAAAAAGAAGATTTTCAACAGTATGACGTGTTTGCCACCATGCAACTGCCATGGATTTTTGGGGAGGCCCCTAGTCCGAAGAATCTCTCTCTGCAGCTCATGGGGTCGGCAGGGGCCTTACGAAGTAATGGAGAAACGGGATTTATTACCACTCTCACCACCGGATTGGCCTATCATAACCCGGAATGGAGGATTTTGCTGGATATGGGCATCGGTGTGGGCCTGATCAGTCAATATCGATTCGGGCGGCAAGATATCGGTGGCCCGTTTCAGTTCATTGCCCATGGTGGGGCGGGTGTTGAGTTGGTGAAGAAGACGGTCGTCGGATGGCGTTTTCACCATATGTCCGATGCGACCATCTATGGAAGCAGCCGGGGTGTGGATTTGCACATGCTGGAATTGCGGTATGTGTTTTGAGTGTGCGAAGGGTTCCGGATCCGCTTATCCTCCATACACATTGATAATATTCGTAGGGGTCAGATGATTGACCAAATCGGTTCGGGAAATCATCCCCACCAACCGCCCTTCACGAACGACGGGAATGCGAATGATGTGATGTTCAACCATTCGTTTGATGATGTCTTCAGCCGTGGCGGTTTCTTCGACGGTAATTGGATTTCGGGTCATGATGTCCTCAGCCTTGAGAGTCAGGAGATCTTTTTTGGCTAGGAGCGCATGCAAGATATCAAAATCCGTGACCATACCAACCAAATGATTTCCAGGGTCGATAACGGGGACACCACTAAACGTTCCGGACTGGATGAGAATCGATACATCACGAGCCCCATATTGCCGCGTGACCGCCACGATTCGGGTTTGCATCAGATCTCGTGCTTTCAAGTGAAGATCGGGTGTGGTCATAGCCCCTCCAATGAAAAAGTCATGAATGCTGAAAAATAAAAACAAGGAAGACAATGCCCGGTGCGCGGGTTACTCCGGGGAACATGCGCATATCTTGATTCTCCGGTTAGCTGTCAGACACCCAGTTGCGCTAACCTTCCTCGTGTTGTTCCAACGCGCGAATACGATCCAGTAAGGCCAGCGCGACGGACACTCCCGGCCAGTTGAGGCCCAAGTCACGATGTAATCTCAGACCTTGCCCCAAGCGATCCACATCCTGTGGAGAGAAGAGCGTCGCACCCTGTCGTTCAGGGTCATGAGACTCGATAATTTCCCATTGAAGACAGATGTCAAGTAGATCATCGCCGATGCCTAATCTCGTACAGACTTCTTCTCGTCGTATCCAGACCTCTGAGAAAAATTCCGCGATGATGGGTTCATCCGTCGTGCGATATTCTTCATTCATGACCAGCCTCTCGGAGCACCTGAGCCCGTGGGTCAGGGTGCGTGCCTTTGGATAATTGTTCGAAGAGGTGTCGTTCGTTGTCGGTTACGGTGGACGGTACCCTGATTTCCAGGGAGACCAATTGGTCGCCATGGCCTCCCGTCCGGCGAGGTAACCCTTTTCCCCGTAAGCGTAATTGTTGTTGGGCCTGGCTTCCCGGTGGAATTTTCATCTTCACCGGACCCGACAGTGTCGGGACTTGCACGTCAGCCCCCAGAACGGCTTCCCAGGGCCAGAGTGGGAGGTGAACGACAATATCCTCGCCCTTGCAGTGAAACACGGGGTGAGGCGCCAGATGGATGGATAAAAACAAATCGCCTTTGGGGCCTCCTCCTCGTCCCGGTGCCCCTTTGCCTTTGACACGAAGACGTTCTCCATCCCGAACGCCGGCCGGGATGCGAACGTCGACTGAATGGAGATTGCCGCTGGAATCGGGAAGATTCAAGGTGCGCTTCGTTCCGGCGTAGGCTTCCCGGAGGGTCAGTGGAATCGTGGCCTCCAAATCCGCTCCGGGCATGGCAAAACCCCTGAAGGAGGGGCCTCCGCCCTGGCTCCGGCCGCCGAACATTTCCTCAAAGACATGGCTGAAATCTTCGGCGCCCTCGCCTTGGGGCGAGTACCATCGGCCGCCGGTCTGTTGGGCTCCGGCTTCTCGTCGAGCGCGTTCATAGGCTTCGGCATCCCGCCAGTTCATGCCATATTGATCGTATTTTTTTCGATTCGCTTCATCCCCCAAGACTTCAAAGGCCTCATTGAGCTCTTTAAATTTGGCCTCCATTTCCGCTTTTTTCCCTCCCGAGTGGAGATCGGGATGATATTGGCGGGCCAGCCGCCGGTAGGCTTTTTTGAGTTCTGAGGCGTCAGCTGTTTTACTGACGCCTAAAATGTCGTAATAATCCCGTTTGGGTTCAGCCATCGTCATCTTCCTTTACGCTACCGTACTCATAGCATAAATGATTCCCGGAGAACATAGCCGGGGGGCATCGTCAGAGGGCGATCGTCATGGAGCCTGCCGATCCTTAGGAGAATACAGCCGTTGAAAGGCTTGGGCATCGCCAAAGGGCGCAAAGTGCCGATGATGCGGCGGTTCGTGAAACTCTTGTTGGCGTAATTGATGTTTGATGGGACAAAAATAGGCTTCGGTGTCCCCAGCCAGCCGCACGCCATAGTGCAGTAACCCGTTGGCATAGCCGCAATAGGTACAGGTAAGTTTCACGATCCAGGGCAAATACGATAAATGTTGCCGATCCAGGCGAATGTAGGCGTTTCGCCGAATGCGAGGGATATGCAATATCGGGAAGACGGTCCAGTGATAAATCGTCAAGGACAGGTCCAGTATGAGTAAGGGAATAAAGATCCCATAGAGAATGGGAGACGCCAGCAGGACGTGCCACGTCAGGGGGCGCCATACCGTGTCTTGGTTGCCCGGGTCAGATGTATTATGTGAAAAGAGTGGCATAAGAACTCCTTGTCGTGCGTCGGGTGGTTGTCATCACAATCAACGAGAAAGAGCAAGGAGGGTGCCAATCATGGGTGTTTGGGAAAGAATGGGATTGAAACTCCTGAGAATCAGACGGGTGTGAGATAGGCACGGCGCAGGTCGATCAAATATCTATTAATGGCCGGGAGGTTCGTGTGCTGAGTGGCCTGCTTGAGAAGCCCCCGTGCTTGTTCCTGCAACGCTTCCCCTTCATCGATCACCTCTCCGGTTCGATAATGTCCGTCTTTAATAGAACGGAGGTGGGTACTCCATTCTGCATCAGCGATGTGAACGGAAAAGGTGCCTTTCTCCAGGAGAGAACAGAGATTCCCCAGAACTCGCAAATACGCGGCTCCATATTTTCCGGGGCGTCCGTCTTTTTTCTCCAGGAATTTCTGGCGTTGGTTATGGGCATAGTTCACGAACGACTCGAAGGCATGGTTGGCGGACCAGACATCAGGAAACAACGAGCGCAGGCGATGGCCCCACTCGGTTGCCTCTTCCACGGGGGCCAAAAACGTTTCTAAGATCAATGGATGGCCTTGAACGGCCACCGTGAGGAAGGGGCCAACCTCCCATGAGGTTTCGTCCGCCGCACCTTTCGTCCATTGGGTACCGGGGGGTTTAAACCCCAGTTTGAACATCTCTTCAGTTGGCAGCACGCAGACGCTCCGATAATCCCGGTCGGAATCGGGAGCGGCCAGCCCATGGGCCTGGGAGCCGACCAGTACTTTTAAAATGGTGTGAGATAACGGGGACAAGGTGTATCCTGTCTGGTCAAGAACAGAGTCCGTCAACCTTGATGCTGCGTCGTATCCCAGTAGTTACGAAAGATGCAACACCGCTGCCCCTTGAATGGTGCCGGCCTTTAACTGTTGAAGGGCGAGGTTGGCTTCTTCCAGTTGAAACGGTACGGTATGGGTACGAATCGGAATGGCCGCCGCTTCCTTCAGGAGATCCAATCCGTCTTGCCGGGTGTTGGCGGTCACGCTTTGCAGGGTGCGCTCCTGAAATAAATCTCGGGTATAATCCAGGGTGGGAATAGGTGTCATATAAATGCCTGCCAAGGCGAGGGTGCCCCCTTTTTCAAGGGCCTGCAATGCCGGTGGCACCAATGCCCCCGCTGGAGCAAACAGAATGGCCGAGTGCAACATGTCCGGCGGCATATCTGCCGCTTCCCCCACCCACACGGCTCCCAATTGCCGGGCCAAGGCTCGGTGTTCTTCTCGAAGCGAGCAGACATAGACGGAACACCCCCAATGTCTGGCAATTTGAATGGTAATATGCGCGGAGGCCCCAAATCCGTAAAGTCCCAGCCGTTGGCCCGGTTGAATATGGCTGCGGCGCAAGGCGCGATATCCAATGATGCCCGCGCACAATAGCGGAGCCGCCTCTTCATCCGAAAAGATCGGGGGGATGGGATAGGCAAATTGTTCGGAGACCAACGCATATTCCGCATAGCCGCCATGCACATGATAGCCGGTGAACCTCGCTTGCGAACACAGATTCTCCCGGCCGGTTCGGCAAAACTCGCAGGTTCGGCAGGTGGCCTGGAGCCATGCGATGCCGACACGGTCGCCTTCTTTGACATGGCGAACGCCGGCTCCCAGGGCTTCCACCGTGCCGACCACTTCGTGCCCAGGGACAATGGGCCGGGTGACGGATGGCAGTTCTCCCTCCACGACATGCAAGTCGGTCCGGCACACTCCGCACACATGCACTTTCACGCGGACTTGCCCCGGACCTGGTTCGGGTATGGGGATATCCCGCGTCCGCAACGGTCCGGTGGAGACATCCGCATCCTGTTCGAGGAGCATGGCATTCATAAGATGAAGCAGCCTTGGGTGATACGGGGTTCATGGTCTGGGCGCGGTGCCCAATGGAACCTTTCCCCCTGTACGCAGTCGTCCATGAGGGCCTCATCATAGCCTATTTGTCCGAAGGGGTGAAGTCGAATGAGATTGTGCTTATGAAACGCCCTCAGATCCGTTCCAGACGAATCCGTTCAAACTCACCTCTCTGGAAGATTGGGGAACGGGTGCCATCGCGTTCCGGCTCGGTTCGTGGCCGAGGTCGATGGATGCGCAAGATCCCTCTCAAATTTTTTGTGATTGTGATGACCCTGTTTTTGGGATTGGAGATGCTCACGTTGCCCTTTGGCGCGATCCGTACATTACCAACCGAGCCTCCTCATGAAACCGCCCTCATGCAGCAACGGATCGACGAGGCGAAAGCCAAAGGCCAGACGTTGCCTATCGAGTATCGTTGGGTGCCTCTCTCCAAGATTCCTAAGCATCTGCGGATGGCCGTGCTGGTGGCGGAAGATGGCGCCTTTTATTCCCACGATGGGGTGGATTGGCATGAAGTCTGGGAAGCCCTCGAAAACAATTGGGAAGAGGGCCGCATTGCCAGGGGAGGGTCCACCATCACCCAGCAATTGGCCAAAAACTTATTTCTCTCGACCTCCAAAGATCCGATTCGAAAATTGAAGGAACTCGTGATTACCTGGATGCTGGAGAGTCAGTTAACAAAAAAGCGGATTTTGGAGTTGTACTTGAACGTGATTGAATGGGGACCCGGAGTGTTCGGCGTGGAGGCGGCCGCTCAACGGTATTTTCACAAATCCGCCGCTCAGCTCACCTTAATGGAGGGAGTCCGGCTGGCCGCGGTCATCCCTAGGCCCCTTCGTCATCGCCCGACCGATGATAACAACTATGTGAACAAAAAAACCCAGTGGATTCTCAAACGCATGCCTTCCCGCTAAACCGGACTCTCTTGTCACGCATGATGAAAAAAGGTGAAACGGGATGTTTCTAGTGAGAGCCATACGCCATGCCCTCCTGCTTTGGCAGCCTAGAGCCTAGGCGTTGTCAATTAGTTGAGAAATGCCCAATAGGAATGTGGATTCAATAACCATTCTCCAAAGATTGGGAGCTGTTGTTGATTGACTCAAGGAGGAATAATGAAAAGATCAATGTCTCGCATTCTGTGTCTTTTGATTGTTATGGGCGGATGTGGGGGAGGAATTTCATCCCCCCCGCAATGGACGCGTAATGATCATTTGCCCATGTATGGTGGTATGAACCGGTCGGTGGTTCCCGAGCTCAAGGCGACAGATATCAGGATGATTTGACCAGAGCCATGCGTTGTTTCAATCAGGCATGGTTACTTGATCCTAAGAATCCTGAAGTGTATTGGGGATTCGGGTCTGTCCTGCATGATCAGGAGAAACTGTGTGAAGCGATGACGCATTTTGAAACCGCCGTAAGCGCCGGACGCTATATTCACGGCCTGTATCCGGATGCCGGCCGTGTTATTTCCTTGTGCGGAGTCCAGAATATTTATCTGACTCCGGAGACCCGACAAAACCTCTATAACCGTTCCGATGCCCTTTACACCGAGGCGGTCGAAAAAGATCAGAACAAGGGATATGTTTATGCATCATGGGCGAGCGCGTACTATTGGCGTGAAAACTATGTGCTGGCTTGGGCCATGGTGAAGAGGGCTCGTGAGGCTGGCGGACAGATACCCCCTCAATTTCTTTCGATGCTGCGAAGCAAAATGGCGGAGCCGTGAAGACCACTTGCGGGACGTGTGTGTCGCGTCAAACTCTTTCGTCTTTTCTCACGTGGATGTCATGACTGGATACGCCGTCAACCGGGTCTGGCGAGAGGGCACCATCATGAGTCTGTCTGAAACATGGTTGTCTATGCCTCGTTGTGCTCACATCGCAAGACGTCTGTCTCGCTAATTGCTCGGTGACCAACGGCTTCACGTCCTTCCCCACATTCCTCTCCCAAATCGGATGGTGCTTTCCCCGCTGGCAATGAGAGAGTCGGAGACAGGAGATTCCTCTATAACACGTTGTTGGAATCTGGTATTCTGGCGCCTAAGCGCTTGACTTCTTTTCTCGGATGACCAAGAATCTGCCTGTTCCCTCGACGGTTCAGGATGCCGTGCCGAAGCCAGGAAGGCGAAGGAATGTTACCGCCCATGAGCCCTGCCTTTTTTTCTTCCGATGACTCAGCCCGTCTCCAAGCCTTGGACCGTTATGGCATCCTCGATACCGAGCCTGAAGCGGCGTTTGATGACCTGACGCAGCTTGCGGCCCATATCTTCGTGGTTCCTATCGCATTGGTTTCCCTGGTGGATGCGAAGCGGCAGTGGTTCAAGAGCAAAGTTGGCCTCCATGTCCGTGAGACGCCCAAGGAAATTTCGTTTTGTATACATGCCATTCAGGAAAAGCAGATCTTTGAGGTTCCGGATGCGTTACAAGATGCGCGGTTCCGGACCAGTCCTCTGGTCACCGGCGATCCGCGTATCCGTTTTTATGCCGGTGCGCCTCTGGCTACCCCCGACGGGCAGAATATTGGGACCCTGTGTCTCATTGACCGCGTGCCGCGCCGGTTGACAACCGAACAGCGGGAGATCCTTTCCAGGCTGGCTCGGCAAGTGATGACGCAGTTGGAATTTCGTCGTACGGCGGCTCAGCTCGCCCAGGAGGCCGTCTTTCAACAAACCATTCTCAATAGTGCGGCCTCCGCGGTGATTGCCGCGACTCCTGATGGCGTGATCACCCACTTTAATCCTGCAGCGGAGCAGATGCTTGGCTACACGAAGGAAGAGATGATCGGTAAGCTCACTCCTGCCGTATTTCATGACCCCTTGGAAGTGGCCGCGCGCGCGCCGGATCTCTCGCGTGAAGTGGATGCCATCATCGCGCCGGGTTTTGAGGTCTTTGTGGCGAAGGCCCGTACGGGGCAGCCAGAAACCCGTGAGTGGACGTATGTGCGCAAGGACGGGTCGCGATTTCCGGTGCTGCTGTCGGTCAGCGCGCTTCGAAATGACGCGGGAGAGATCACCGGATTCCTGGGCATTGCGCGGGATATTACCGAGCGAAAACACAGTGAAGCCAAACTTCAGGCGGCCCGATTGCAATTGGCTCATGTGCTTGAGGGCAGCAGCGACGGGTTCTGGGATTGGGATATCCAAACCGGAAATGTTCGCTTCAGTGAACGGTGGGCGGCGATGCTCGGCTATTCACTGGATGAAATCGAACCGCATGTGAAGACATGGGAGAAACTGGTTCATCCCGATGATATGCCGCAGGTGATGCGGATATTGACCGACCATTTGGAGGGACGAACTCCGGCCTATCGATGCGAACACCGTCTGCTCACCAAACAAGGCGAGTGGCGGTGGATTTTGGATCGTGGAAAAGTCGTTGAATGGGATGCCCAAGGCAAACCGCTGCGGGCTGCCGGCACCCATACGGATATTCATGCGCAAAAAATGGCGGAATTTGCCCTTCGGGAGAGCGAGCAAAGCCTAGCCATTACCCTCAATTCCATCGGGGATGCGGTGCTCTCAACCGATCAGCACCGCAAAGTTTTGCGGATGAATCCCATTGCCGAGCGTCTGACAGGCTGGCCGCTGGCCGAGGCATTGGGGCGTTCCATCGAGCAGGTCTTTCGCATTATCAATGAAGAGACGCGCCAGCCTGCTTCAATTCCGGTGGATGATGTGCTCGCCACGGGAGAAGTCCACGGCCTGGCCAATCATACCGCGCTCATTGCCCGAGATGGACGGGAGATTCCCATCGCGGACAGCGCGGCCCCTCTGCGGGATGTGGACGGTCACATTATCGGGGTGGTGCTGGTCTTTCGGGATGTGACGGACGAACGCCGCGCCGAACGTCTCGAACGGGAACAGCGGGAGCAAACGGCGAGCTTTCAATCGGCCCTTCTGGCCTTGCGGGATCATGAAGACGAGGATCTGCCGGAATTTTTCCAGTATACAGCCGATCGCATCGCTGAAACTTTGGGCACGGCCAGAGTCAGCATATGGCTGTTTGACGAGACTCACTCGGCTATCGTCTGCAAAGCCCTGTTCCCCAACACAGGGCACGTTCATGAGTCCGGCGCCCGGCTGTCGGCTGCGGATTATCCGGTGTATTTCCAAGCCATCTCCAATCACGAATCCATTTTGGCGGATGATGCTCGCACGCATCCGGCTACCCGTGAGTTTACCGCCAGCTATCTGGACCCGCTGGGGATCACCTCTATGCTGGACTTGCCTATTCGGGTGGGTGGAACCCTGGCCGGGGTGCTCTGTTGCGAACACATCGGTCCGGCCCGTCAGTGGACGCAGGAAGAGCACAAATTTGCCATGTCCGCCGCCAGTTACGTCATGCTTGCGCTCGAACAAGCGGAGCGACGGAAGGCTGAGCAGGTCGCTCTGGACAATGAAAAACGCTATCGGGCTCTCATTCATAGCTGTCGGGATGCCATGATGACAGTGGCTCCCCCTACGTGGCGATTTACGTCCTGCAATCCTGCCGCCCTGGCCTTATTTGGAGTCAAGGATGAGGCGGAGTTCCTGGCGCTGGGGCCCTGGGATTTGTCGCCAACGCTGCAGCCGGATGGGCACCCGTCTATCGAGCGAGCGAAAGCGGCAATTGATCAGGCCATGCGTGCCGGCATGAACTTTTTTGAATGGACGCACCAGCGAAAAGACGGCCGGCTATTTGCGGCCACCGTGTTGTTAAGCCGTGTGGACCAAGGGGACGAGACATTCATTCAAGCCACGGTGCGGGATATCACGGAGCAAAAGCAGGTGGCCGTGGATCTGCAACGGAGTCGGGATCGTCTCGAACAAGCGATGGAAGTGGTGGACATGGCCGATTGGGAATTCGATGTGCCCACTCGCCTGTTCACCTTTAGCGATCGTTACTACGCGCTTCGCGGCACCACGGCGGAGCGGGAAGGCGGATATCAGATTCCCACCGAACGATTCCTACGAGATTTTGTTCATCCGCATGATGTTCCTCTTATTCAAGAGGCCATTGCCAAAGCGCTTGCCGCACCCGACTGCAGTCGGGTACACGTGCTGGAGTATCGTGGGTTGCAACGGGATACCGGCGCGGTGCGGGATATTCTGGTGCATTATCGGGTCGAGTGTGACGAGGCCGGATGTGCGATTCGAGGTTGGGGTGCCGATCAGGATGTGACGGAGCGCAAGCGGATTGAACAAGAATTGTTTCAACTCAATCATGCATTGGAAAGCCGGGTTCAGGAACGGACTGCCGAGGTGAGGCAGGCCTTGGCCACACTGGATGCGACGGAGGACGGGGCCTTCATCTTCGACCCGAAGACCCTACGGTTTAGTTATGTGAACCAGGGGGCGATGCAACAGCTTGGTTACTCCCGAGAGGAATTGTTAACCATGACGCCGGTGGACATCGATCCGGAGTTCGATGAGGCGGGTTTTCGAGATATGCTGGCCCCCATGTTGGGGGGGGAAATCCGGAAGAAGCAATTCACGACGCAACTGCGGCATCAAGACGACCGCCGCATTCCGGTCGAGATCAATCTGCAATACATCACCGCCGCGGGGGAGCCTCCCTGTTTTATTGCCATTGTCCGGGATATCACGGAGCGCATAAAAATCGAAAAACAGGCCAGCCGTTCCCAACGGCTGGAGAGCCTTGGCACCTTAGCCGGGGGAGTGGCACATGACCTGAATAATGCGCTTGCTCCCATTCTGATGGGCGTGGAATTACTCAAGTTGCAGTATCCTAAAGAATCGAAAATTTTGGATCTGTTTGAATACAGCGCCAGACGTGGCGCCGACATGGTGCGGCAATTATTGACCTTTGCTCGGGGTACCGTAGGGGAGCGAGTGTCTCTGCAGCCGGTTCAGTTGTTCAAGGAATTGCAGACGCTGATCCAAGGTAGCTTCCCCAAGAATATTCAGTTGGTCGTTAAATGCGATCCGAATCTTCCCACTATTTTGGGGGATGCCACGCAATTACATCAAATTCTTCTGAATCTGTGCGTCAACGCCCGTGACGCGATGCCTCATGGCGGTATCCTGACCCTGGAGGCGCAATGTATGGAAGTGGATACGGCCTACGCCAGCTTCATTCAGGATGCCAAGCCCGGCACGTACGTGGTCCTGCGGGTGCGTGATACGGGAACCGGGATTCCGCCTGAAATCCTTGACCGGATTTTTGATCCATTTTTTACGACCAAAAATCCGGAGCAAGGGACGGGGTTGGGGCTTTCCACTGTCATGGGCATTGTGAAGGGGCACCGGGGGTTTTTGCAGGTGTATTCCCAACCCGCCCAAGGCTCGACATTCGCCGTCTACTTGCCCCCTGATCATACGGGTGGGGACACGGAATTAGTGCCCAAAGCGGGAGTGGAATTTCGCGGGCGAGGCGAAATGATCTTGTTCGTGGATGATGAGGCTGCCGTGCGTGAGATGGCGCGTGCCGTCCTTGAGCGATTGAACTTTCAATCGTTGATTGCCACGGATGGGGCGGACGGCTTGATGCAGGCCACCGAATATCGGGCTGAGTTGCGGGCGATCGTCACGGATTTGCATATGCCACACATGGACGGATTGGTCTTTGTTCGCGCACTCCGGCGGATGTTACCGGACATTCCGGTTGTGGTGGCCAGCGGGAGGATGGAGGAGGCCATGGCCGCAGAATTTCAGTCCTTAGGGGTGGTGAACCGCCTGGACAAACCCTTCACCGAATTCCAACTCGCCGAAGCCTTGAGGACGCTCCTGGCGCCTCAATGAGCCGGTCCGTTTTCGCCGGGTCGTTGGTTCGATTCCTACACGGTCAACCAATAACATTAAGTTCTTACGACGATTCTGTCTGCCCCAGGTGGGGACGGTGTCTAACATGGATCTGCTCCTGAGTGTTGAGCACTTGCCAATGGAACCTTTTCCGAACAAGGGAAATACATAGCAGGGAGGGCGTTCTACACAAAACCATCACGAGACTCGTATGAAACAGACACAGTTCAGTGAAGTGCAGATTGACGGGATTCTGAAACAAGTGAATACGGAGATTAAGGTCATAAATCTCTATCGGGGCATGGAATCAGTGGCTGCCTCTCCCGTTCCGTTCATTGTAACTCATGGATTATTTTCATCCGGGAATAAGGGGAACCACATTCCTCCCAAAGCCTCTTCCTCCGTGCCGATACTGAGGACACTATTTTCTACTTGCTTGGCTGGCCCTGCCAACGCTTCGACTTTTAAACCTTCCCGTTTCCAGCCAACAAGGGGCCTTGTCGGATGAAAAAGCAATCCATGGCTCTCGTCCCAACTAAAAGTTCCCGGGCTATAGATCACTGACTGGAATGGGCCAAACTTCCCTCCTGGGTCATCAACGGCAATGGTCCAGACTTGCCATTCCTCTTCACAGTGTTTTTGCAAAAAGACATCCGAGGCATCACGATTGCCAAAGAATCGGACTCCTTCAGTCAAAGAAACCTCTCCTGCTTTAGTGAATACAGGTTGATTACTCTCTAATCCACCCAATTTCCCCCAAATCAACATTCCAGGTTTATGGCTTCCTCCCCTTAATGCCAATACCAGAAAAAGATCGTGGTTCGGCGTCTCCAGACAGGCCAATCCTTCTATCTGTTCATCTTTTGGAGTCGAGTAGAACTGGTGCTTGAGGGAAAAAGGCAAAAATGTGGAGTGCACCTCCCCTGTCCAACCATTCCTATCATTCTCGATCCGTACATAAAAAATCCGTCCATACTTCCCCTGGAAAAAGCCGCTTTCGGCCATGAGAATTCCTTGATTCTGTCCTGGCAAAGAACAGGCAGCCTCCAAATCACTTGGGGGTAAATCCTCTGGTGACGACTGATATTTCAAGGTAAGAACTTCGGACGTAATGTCATCCTCTCCAACAGTCAGAATTCGCACTCGTGGCGCAGGATTGGCGACAAGGCGTCCATCCGATTTGTGCGAATTTTTGGTGTCTGCGACCGTCAGAAAGATATTGTCGTCGATCTTTGCCATCCCGCTAATGCCAGGTTCAAAGGCAGAAACAGGGCATACAGGCAATACCCCACACAAGATGCTGAGCACACACCCTCTCCATAACCGATTCATTAGAGTCTTCCTTCAATAATGGTTCAGAAACAGTATGGAAGGCGTTGCCCCGACAGAAGCACCCTTCACCCTAAACCAAAAACCCTTAAGAGGCTATTTCGTGACAGAGTCATTTAAAACAGAAATTTGCACCTCAAATGTTTTCACGGTCTCTTGCCGTTGCTTAATAAAAGCGAGGAGTCGCTTTTGGACCTCACCGGTCATAAGAACCAAGGCCTTTTGAGTCGTTTCAGCTTCTAAATCCTGCTGTTTCTCGAGAATGCCAAGCTCAATCTCACGATGGAAGCTTTTGACGGCACGGAGCCGGTTCAACATTTCTTGTGCCTTTTCCTCCGTGTTGTGCCGTGACGGTTCGAGATTGTCCAGATGCTTTTCTTGGGCCGTATCGACAATGGAAGATAGTGAAGTGATGGCCTCTTTCATTAGGGGCTCCTTCTGCCAGGCCGCTTTGATATTCCCACCCAATGAATTCGTTAACGACTCTGCAGCCTCCAAGTCTTTATCCGTCTGCTCTTGATAGAGCTTGTCGAATCGATTAAATTGCCGTTCAAGAAGGGATGGATTCTGGTCAGCCGTGTTGGGAATAACCTGGCCAGACTGATTTCCGGTATCCCCACCTGGCTGAGGAGCACCTGGTTGAGAACGATCTAAGAAATTGGTGGCGCTTCCCCCAAATCCGAACATGGCGAGATTCGTGGCAGAATTAATGATATCTCGAGGATTAGCAGAATAATTCTTGACGGTCCAGTTGCCGATATCGTCTTTAATCAATACATAATTCGTATCCCCGGCCCCGTTTAGTTTGATCCGGTTCACATTATGCCAGAACAGTTTGTCGATTTGACTCTGAACCCTGAGAGTTGAATCGGCATATAGGCTTTTTCCCGTCACAAAATTAGAGGTGAAGGGAATACTGCGAAAGGCATTTTCAGTCAGCATGTTCTTCCACTCTAAGGGAGCCTCTTCTTGGAGAGCTGGAGAGGGATAACTCGATCGAAGGAAGGCCAGAGCCGGACGGATCAACACCATCGAGGCCCGGTGGGTATAAGCGGTTTTCAGGGATTTTTCAATTTGTTGAGCGATAGTCGATTGCTCACCGCCCTCTCTCACGGCGGCAATGTGCTCATACTTCAAGGTAGCAATCAATTGATCCATCACTTCTTTGGCATCCAATCCTTGCGTCTCCTGGGGAGACGGAACCCGGAGTGGCTCCGGTGTTTGTTGCAGAGTGGCAATGGTGGAAGACAGATCAGTTGATGGATCGCCCGATGATTCATTCGTTTTGTTTTTCGTTTTTTGTTGTGCATTCCCACTACTGCCAGCGGTTCCCTGAGCCGAAACCATAGCCTTTTTCTGTTCCAGAACGTCACCAATAGTCCGGTAGACCAGATCGGAGGAATCCAAGCGACCCTCTCGGGCCAACGCATGGAGAATGTCGTCCTGATAGCGCAGCAGAGTCGCTTGCGCGGTCTTAAATTTAGCCTGATATTTTTCCAAATATTTCGTTTTTGCCTTATCGGCGGCATCTCGTTTCGCTTTTTGTGAATCATTCTCTTTTTGTTTTTCAGTTACTTCCCTCTGTATTTTGTCCATCTCCAAGTTTGCCTGGTGTTGTTGCTCCCATAACTGTGACAGGATGAGATGAGCAAGAATCACCGTGTGAAAGGACGGTTGATCCGCCTTGTTCTTATCAATTTCTATATAGGCTGGATTCTCCAACCCCTTGATTTGTTCGGCAGGAAACTGTCGTTCTTTCACGGAAGAAAGGACTTTTTTCAAGCAGGCAAGCTGATCCGATCTGAGAACTGGATCAGAAGGGCAAGTGCTTGTACCAATTTTTTGGTCGAGTTGCATCTCAAGCTTATCAAAAAAAGCTTTTTTGGTTATGCGAGCTGTGTTGGCTATCATTTCCGCAAGTTCGCCTATATATTGGGTCTCTCCACCAACCGTTTCAGCGCCTGTAAAGCTTCCATTATCCAGAGAAACCCCTTCTATCGTAGTTTTTTCTAATGTTCCTTCATCAATGATGGCTTGAGTTTTATCTGGGAATGCAAAACGTCCGTCTATTTCGCCAGTGGAAACTACTGATTTTCCGCCCGAGACCTTTCCATCCTCGAGATTAATGACGGTGGCGTTTTTAAGATTAAGGGTCACGATTGATGAGCCGTTGGTGGCTTTAATTGTAATTTTTTTGGCGCGTAATACTTCCTCATCACTTCCCTTTAGCACAGCATCTTTCAGGGTAACTTCCTTAAACGATGCGGTCAGAACGTTTACCTTTTCAACAGTGGGTTCCTTATCCGTTGGCTGTGGCGACAAGGTACCACCCTTCAAGGTCGATGAGATAACGGTTCCACTGACCAATTGTACTCCATTAACTAAGGTATACGAAGCTTCGTCCTTCAGGGTAACGGTCGCGTTATTAACGGTGGCCTCCTTAATCGGCCCTGCGTTCAATCTTGAGGCTCTACCAATTCTGTGGGATTTTTTTTCCGCTGATTTGAGGGTTCCACCCGTCGCGGTACCCCCACTGGCGGAGGTAGAATCCTTTCCTAATGTTGCTGTCACAATCACACCTGTCAGATTATCGTTTTTCCAGCGCAAATCTTTGATCTGCCACTGGGAAAGGGAAATTGGCTTTTTTTTCTCACCCTTCAATGTGGCGCCTGAAACAAGAGCCTTTTGGGGCAATATTTGTTTCTCGTCCTGCGTTGTCGTTCCATCAAGAATCCACGCATTGGTAATGCTTGCGTTGGTAAGGGTTAAATTATTATTGCTGCTGGCTATCATCACCGGATTTTTTTCTAGGTCGATTTCTATCGTCGGACTGCTCCCCTCTGCCCATGTAAAAATAACAGGGCCAGAAAGTTTCGCGAGAGTCCCGCCTGTGATTTCAGGTGGGTTGGCATCTTTGGAGGATTTCCATTGCACCTCTTGAATTTCTCCATATAGAGCACTTTCAGTTCCGAAAACTATTTTTTCGGAATTCTGGGAAAGCGTTCCTTCCAAAATCATCTGATCGTCTTTCTTGAAAATCTTACTTGTGTTCATTGTTTGTTCCAAGCTTGATCGAACAAGTGAAATGGTTTTCTTAGGTATTAATTCTCCCTGGTTCAGTTTTGCGTCATCTAGAGAAAGGTTAGATAATTCCACCGCATCAATTTTTTCACCATCTATCTTACAGAACGGCGAATCAACAGCAATTTTCGTACAGCTTGTAATAGTTCCCTGTATCGTTCCTTCGTTAAACTTCCCAACTATTGTCTCGTTTATTTTAGGAGTACTTCCTTTTTCTATTGTTATAGTGAGTTTTTTCCCTGTCGTAGCCTTCAACGAATAGGTTGCCTTAGCTGATGAAATAGTCCCAGTGAAGCTTGGATATTTGACGGTCACATTTTCTCCAGTCACTGTTGACTTGGCAGGAAGACTCTGGTGACTTTCTGTTGAAATTTTCCAGGTCAAATTTCCACCAATGAGCTCGCCTCCATTGGTCTGTCCGCCTTGAATGATGAGATCGGATAACTTTCCACCATACCCTTCACCAGGTTTACTGCTGTTCTGGTTGCTTCCCCCTTCATAGTCCCCACCTGTTATATTCAAGGAAGTCAACGCGGAAACATTTGCAAGAATACTTCCCGAATATTTTCCATTTTTGGTATCTCCAGGACCTTTGATCGTTCCTCCCTTGGTATATCCACCGTTTGTTTGGAAAAGAAAGCCGCTGTGGTCATGTAAAGTTTTAAACGCCTTATTTGCTTTATTGAATGCTTTGGTTTTTTCGCCCAATTCCTTGGAAATGCCCTTCAACTTGTTTTCGGCTCCATCCGCCGCTTCAACCAGTTGGTTAAATGTTGTGTCGGCTTTCACCAACTGGTCTTCTGAAATTTTGGCTTCCCCGCCAAAGCGTTGAATGAGCTGATCGACCGCTTCTGTGGCATATCTAGGAAAGGCTACTTTCATCGCAAGAGCCTCCCGTGGACCGCGTTTATCCAACTCCTCTTCATAGCGTTCTTTGTGGGAAATCTCATCGATCTGATTCAAGATAGAATTCCCCACGGCCTGAAGAATCTTCGTATCTTTATGAATTTTCTTTTTCTGCAGTTCTAAGTTGCCTAATGGAGTCAGCCTACTGAACCATGTGTCCGGTTCGGAGTCTAACAATATCCGATGATTGGCCAAGAATAGCACGGTTTGGGAAAACCGGATGAGACCGTCAAAGAGCCTATCACGTTCAGCCTTTATCACTCGAAAATCAGGCGGCTGTTGATCTGCTACCTTCAAATACCGTTCGATGAGAGTCTCCAATCCGTCGTCCAATCGACCCTTTCCAAGACCTGCAGCAATTTTGATATTGCTGACCGCCGTACCAACCCCCTCGATTATTCCATCTATAATCTTCTCCAAATTGGATTCTTCCGGATTCATAGGACCGACGGTAATTCCAAAGGTAGAACGTAATTCATATTCATCCGTGAGCAAGGCAAGGTATAGATCGGCCTTTCTTAATAAATCCGTCATTTCTATTCGATTGGTCTTTAATTGCTCTAGAAATTGTCCTCTAATGCGCTTGCTATTTTGTTTGGAATTCCCTTCAAGATCCTCATTCCCATACCAGCTGATAATTTTAGATTTTGGAATCGTAATTTTGTCTTCTAGATTGTCCCTAGGCGTTTCATCAGATATAGCGATATTTGGAAGTAGGGTTCCAGCTTCATTCATATTCTTCAAAGCAGAAACCAAATAATGGCCCACGCTTAGCCCCATGATCATTTCAGGAATTTCGTCTCCGTGTTTTCTCTTCAGTTTTTCAATTTCTTCTCCCGGAAAATCTAATAAATGATTAATGTCTAGGAGAGCATGGAAGATCTGCCGGGTTGCCTTTCTCACTTTCAAAAAAGATTGACCGATTTGGATTACCGTTGCAATAAACTGCCTTTTTTGATCACTTTCTAGTGGAAATAGAGCATTTGCATGGATGTCGACAATATTTTTCTTGTTTTCTGCCAGGGCTAAAAACATCGAGGTATAGCTTGCCCCACATCCCTTTTTGTTCTTTTGTAATTCTTTCTTTGCTTGATCATAAGATTCATTAAATAGATCTTTACATCCTCCATTAAAATCCCCGGAATCCAATAAATCTTCCACTTTCGGCCAACTTGAATACTGCTCCCCTAATATTTCTCCCTGGGACAAGTTGGTTTTTTGAAGATGATCATGGACTATAAAAATTTCCTTTATTGAACGATTTTCTTTTTGGGGAGCCAAAAAATTTCGGTAGGCGTCAACCAAATCATTTATGGTGTATGGTTCAGGGGAATTTAATTTGCTTTTATTCGTTGCCTTACTGATTTCCGTTGATTCGCCGGGAACTTCGTTGCCCTCCCCACTATTCTTGGTTTCAAGGGAAAAAGGTGTTTTGGCGCACTCGATAGGAGCCTCGCCGCTCTCTTCCCCTTGTAGCTGAGTTGGCCCCAGATCTGCGGGATTATTTCCCTTTTTCTTATTGCCCGCACAACTCTTCTTACTTTCTAAAGATGAATTTGCTTTTTGGCGTTCAGTCTGTAGTTCAATTTTAAAGGCAGTTTTTAAATTTTTCCATAAATCTTTCTGGTGTTTGAGATCTTTAGGAAATAAGATGTCACTAAATAAATTATAGTCTCTGATGGCATGCTTGATCTCCTGAACCGGCATTGAAATGGGGTTATACTTTTGATCTTCATATAGGCTCAAGATGGCATTCACCTTGAACGAGTCGTGCCCGCAAAATTCATAGTCTTCTTCAATGAAACCTTGGCCGTAGTTTTTATGTCCTTGAAACGCTACGATCTTTTTGGTTCCATTCAGGCATCCTCGTTTTTCCAGAAAAGGATAGTTTGGCTCATACAAACCTTCGGGATAATCCCAATGATCGGCTGTTTGGATATTGGCCCGTTCAATCGCCTTTTCTTCCATGGTATTCCGCAATTGAATTAACAGGGGCTTTGCCCCCATTGCCATCACCGTCATGGACTCGGTTTGCACATGAGTATCGTTAACTAACGGCCCCTTATACACGTCTACATCAATGGTTAAGGCCGCACACCCCGCGAGCCAATATGCCATACCGCACAGAACCACGTTGGCTGAAAAATGTTTGTTGTTCATGTCAATTTCCTTTATCTGCCAAACCTAAAAGCCTTGCATCCATTTCAAAGTCTTTTAAGCGTTCCTGCTGAACGGAGAGTTTCAGTAGGGTCTGCATCATTTTGGCTTTGGCATCTCCTTGGAGCTGCTCATGTTGAATCCTGGCAAAATTCCCCAATGCCTGATCAATGGCCTGAAAATAGTCCTCCGGGCTCATTCCCATGACGATCACCAATCTGTGGTCTTTCGGGGCTTCCCGAAATCCTTCTGGCCCAAACAACACGAGCCGGCGATTCCCCGTCAGTTCTGACAAGGTGCCATCATCACTTTTACCAATGATCACCTTCCCGGTCTTTTTTTCCGTACTGATGGGGGTACTTAAGGAATCGACGAGGCGAGAGGGCACCCAACCTGACCCAAAATTCATCCAGCTAAAGGAGCTTGCCTGTCCTCGGACGGTCACACGGTAGATGCTCGACGGAAGTTGTTCCTGCGGGTCAAAGACACCTAAATAGTAGATCTGCTCAAGGGAATTACTTGGGGAAAGCCCTGTGAAAGCGGTTGTTCCTACGACACTTCCGATAATGGCCCCTGTGGGATCACACCCCCACTGCGTCAATCCCGTGACCATTAAAAAAACAACGACCAAAACATGATTTCTGAGCACGTACCACATGCCATCCATAGCTTGTCTCCATCCTTGAATAATTCATGGCAATATATTATTTAATTCCTCTCTCCTTTTTTTATGAAAAAATCTAGTTGCCAGTAGCGACTCTTTGCTTTTTTCGTCAGGTTTAACCTTAGGAAAATAGTCGAATAAAGTCTACCCCAAAAGTCAGAAACTTCGGTTTGGTTTTCCTCAGTTCTAAAATGAGCATGAGAGATATATTATTCCCATGAATCTTTGCAGGTCTCAGTAGGGACTAGGGAACGCTCATCACATGCCGCGGTCTGTTTCTGTGAGTGATGTTGTTGAATTAATGTGCAGGGAGATTGTGCGATTGGACCGTCGCCTTTCATGTGCTGTGTTAAGTGGCGTCCAATGATTCGCTATTGGGGATGGGCTGTCGCAGGGCTTTTTGTGGTATTCAGTCCCAATCTACTTTGGCTGGGCACCTCCACACTGAAGATTCACAATGACTCCCGTGCACCTATTGATTCAATTGCCTATCAGGCATGCGGGACCTTGCATGCCGTTGGCAAGCTTCCATCTCATGAATTCACGTTTCGTTTTTTACCGGTCTGTGGGGATGATACTCTTGAAATCATGATAGGCCAGGGCAAATTCTGCCAGACCTATATCGAAGGGGAGCTCTATCACGTCGATGCAGTTATTTCCAGTGTGGATACTGTGAGTTGCACATATGATGATGTATTCTCAAGCCTCTTGGTTGAAAAAATGCTGTGGTAATGTTGCAAGCTTGAATAGTTTCTATGTCAGCCTCTTGTCTATAGGGGGCGAGGTCTTACGATATTATGGGGATGCTGGGGAGATGAAAGAATAGGGGGATTCACTTGGCGCTTCTTTAGTTCATTAGGAATCTTATCTGAACTGGCCCGGGAGAAGGGCAACCTTTTCTTGGCCAAAGACGCAGAAAGTTTCTCCGCTATGCTGTGGGACATAATGCTCCCCGTGAATGTTTTTGTCGAATAGGTCCCCCAATCCTATGCACCTTGAGTAGCCTCTTTATGGGAATTCAACGGTTTGGATTGTCAGAACACGTTTCATGAACAGCTGTTCGTAACCATTGACTTCGAAATATACCGGAGTCTGCGGCCTTCGAGTATCCACAGGTTCAAGAAGGATATCCCCTTCGTTGTCCTTGTCGGATCACTCAAGATTGTGGGGTTCCCTAATCGGGAAGACACGCGTTTTGTTTTTGCGTCTCCGCTCAAATGTGCGTGCTCGTCATGTATTGATTTTTCCGGCTCCAAGTTTAGGGTCTATCTTCCTCAGTCAGTTAGTTGTGGAATGTTCTGGTCTTCAGAAAGAGCTGTCAGGTCTCATGAAGATCCATGTAACATTTGAGGATGGCCCTAGTGCAAAAACCAGTGGAATTGACCGATAAGATTCTTCATGGTCTGGAGTCTCCAGAGTCATCTTGGTGCGAGAAAGTTTCCGCCAATGGCCTCTTATCCAATCATCAAAGTATAGGACCATAGAAAGCGATCCTATCGTGCCAACCCCTAGTTTTTCCAACGTGGAAACACAAGATTTTGCTTCTCAGGTCTTGAATGACGGCGCTTCAGTATTGGTGAACGCTTTGACGTCTTCTGAACAGCCTTGTGAGAGGGGATGGCAGCGGCTGGAGGCCGCCAGTGCGATCGTGCCGCTTCGAATGGGCACCCTATGGTCCCTTAGGGCGGAGTGCTCTGGCTGAGGTAGATGCTGATTTTCATCGAGACTTTCTTCAAGAATTAAGGGGACGTCTCCGGAAGCCTGCTCGCCGATGCATGTGGAGACCAGTGAAAGGGGATCGTAAGCGGTTTCGGCAACTATCCATTGCTATCGATGCAGGGCAGGGGAGGTTTCGAAGGCCACGGAATTTGATCGAAAGGGGAATGCGCGATTTGTGCTGACCCATGTGACGGTGCCACAGGCCTGTAAGTTAATCCAATATCCTTCTGTGAGTATCATGGTATTCTGATTGAACGAGCATAATGCCTGACGGGAACTAACTCAGGCCTTTCGGATTTTACTCTCTGGCTGGCCGTCCACCATTCGCCATCTGGAATTGGATTATGTCCATGATATTTCGGTGTATGACTCACTCCCTCCTCCTGAGGTTTTGATGCAATGTCAATCGGAGTTGGCCCATCTTTTTTTCTTGGAACGGTTTTTCTGCGACCCATTTCTCTTGATGACGGAGTGATGGAAAATCTTTTCCAGCATCCGAAGTTGTCCGATGTTCACATTACCGGTACGCGGATTTCGGATGCAGCAATTCAGATTTTGGGTGGTTGTCCCTCCATGGAAATGGTGATACTTGCCCAATGTTCAAGCTATCTCGCTCAGGTGGTGGGAGGTTCATGAAATTTTGCTGGATGCCCGATTTATTAAAATCAGCGCCTCGTATGCAAGAGGGCAGGCGGTTTCGCATGACGGTCGGTGGTATGTTTTGCGTGGTAGCGGAATATGAGACCGTTTCAAGACCAGATCCTGAATGCTGGGGTTTATTCATGAGTGGCTGCAAGTGGTGAATGGCACTGGCTTGAGGGATGTTAGGCCAGGTTGCGGTCACGCAATGGGGGGAGTTGAGCATGGTCGATTGTTCTTTGTCCTCAAACGGAGTGGCCTGATGTCACAGACTGATTCCAGCTCTGATCGTTATTTTCCTTCCAAACGGGATGGATGGATCGAAGGTGTTATTTTAGGCAGCTTGGGCACAAGTGTTGTTGGAATGCTGATACCCTTGGCCCTTCCTGATGCCGATCGGGTTGAGGCCTTTTGGGTGGCGGGCCTTATTCTGATGATGGATGCGTTCATGTTGTGGGTGCTCTACGGAACAGGGTATCGCATTACTCAAGATCGACTGCTTATTCGAAGTGGGCCTTTCTTTTTCCGTGTACCCCTGGACAGTATTGAGTCCATTGCTCCGACGAACAGCCTCTTGGCGAGTCCGGCCTGTTCCGCTGACCGATTGGAAATCATATATTGTGGGGGCTCAAAAAAAATCAGGGTGTCCCCCTCCGATAAAGCAGGATTTCTTTCCGCAATTGTTGAGCGGTGCCCACTGCTGACAGGGCTTCATCATCAGGTTCAACGGAAGATGCAGCCTGCTTCCCCTCCTGCTCGGACTCTTCCATTATAGGGTATCGACTCCTAGGGCAACCCTCGCCTTCTCCCAATTCCGAAAAAATCTTACTGCTCGGGGCAGGTTCGGTCTAACATGTCATAGACGGGACAGAATCCGGTGAATCCACTTTGGAGTCGGGTGACTCCCAAAAGGCCAGGAAGCCATAGCCATGCTTGGTTCACGTAGATTCCCAGCAGTACTCCCACGGTAATCAATCTGCCGGCAATGCCATCATGAATTTGTCGTTTTTTTCTCATGGCTTCTTCCGTAAATACGTAGGTGAAATGCTAGTAAGTCATTTAAAAACAATGTGTTACGCTGTTTTTGCCCAGGGGTGTCCTCTTGTCCCCATGCCTCCCTTCTTTCGCTGGTTTTCAGGTATGATACCTTTCAAAAACGCCGAGGAATGGAAAAGAAGATGGTACTCTCTCCCTTAAAAATCCATGGATGGGTGAGGGGCCGAAGGGATAGAGTGTAGGAAGTCTGGAACTCCGAAAACATCTTACTCGCGACTTACGATTGGATATGTTGTCATGCCATTTGGATACTATAACGGACTCAATCACCGACAAAAGAGAATTTATCAGGAAAGCGACCGGGTTTGGGCTTTGCCCCTTCCGGATTCGGCTGCTCTTCAGCCATTGGCGCTTAAAATTCAAGCTGCCCTTGACTCCGGCCGTTTGGATCGGACTCAAAAATGGTCTCAGGCGTTGTTACACGCCATTACCCTCCAATTAGGTATTCGTCCTATTCGCTTGGAACTCTTGGATGTGCGTCCCTCGAATTCCAAGATGGAGCTGCATGGGTTGTACTATCCCACGGAGGGTCGCACTCTTCCCCGGATGAAGCTGTGGATGCGGACGGCCAAACGGCGGCAAGTGGTGGCGTTTAAAACCTTTCTGCGAACGTTGCTACATGAGGTCTGTCACCATCTGGATTACGAATGTCTGAAGTTGAAAGATTCGTTTCACACCGAAGGTTTTTTGCGGCGTGAATCCAGCCTGGTGCAGCAAATCTTGCCGCCAGTTGTTCCGATCTCTCATTCCAGGCGTGCCAAGGCCCACCTCAACAAGATGCCGACTACCAAAGCGGTCTGAAGCCGGTCCCGCTGGCCCGTTTCTAGATTTTGACCGGGCTCCTGTTCGCTTTCATCGCATTTCCATTCCGTCAAGGACCTACTCGTGCCGGGATGGTCTTCAAGAGCGTGAAGCGGCGACCTTATTGTTCAAGACCTCTTCCAGAGCTGCCGCCAAGTCCTGAATCAGGAGCGGTTTATTCAGGAGACGGCGGATGCCGATCGCTTGAGCCTTCTCCGGGGTGAGGGAATAGCTAAAGCCCGTGCAGACGATGATGGGAATTGAAGGCCGAATGGTTAACAGTTCGGTGGCGAGATGCTCGCCGGTGATTTTGGGCATGGTTTGGTCGGTAATGACGGCGTCAAAACGATCCGGATTCGTTCTGAAGATATCCAAGGCCATGAGTCCGCTGGTGCAGGTCGTCACGGTATATCCCAAGTGATGGAGAAGTTTTTGACCCATTTCAGAAATCACTTCCTCATCGTCGATGAAGAGGATATGTCCTTCTTTTTTGGGCAATTCCGACTGTCCCGTGTCGGGTGACGAGACGGAAGATGCCTCTTTCATGCAGGGTAAAAGAATTGAAAATGTCGTGCCGACCCCCAATTGGCTTTCCACCGTGATGGTGCCGCCATGGCTGGTGATAATGCCATGGGCAACCGAGAGGCCCATGCCGGTTCCGGCCCCGACATCTTTGGTGGTAAAAAACGGATCAAAAATACGCGGGAGGACATGTGTCGGAATACCGGTTCCGGTGTCCTGAATGCTGACTCGACAATAAGATCCTGGAACGAGTTCAGGGAATCGGTCGTGTCCATGCGAATCGAGGAGGAGATGGTCTTGGGTGATCGTGATGGTCCCGTGTTTTTCACGCATGGCATACTCGGCATTGGCCATGAGATTGATCAGCACCTGGTGAAGTTGTGTGGGATCCGCGAGGACCATGCCTGGGCTTTGACAGAGATGGGTGGTCACTTCAATGGTAGCGGGCAGGGTGGCTCGCATCAGTGTCAGGGCTTCTTGAATTATGACCCGGAGATCGACTGCCTGGTGTTGAGGGTCCGTTTGGCGGCTAAAGGTCAGGATCTGTTTGACCAGATCCTTGGCCCGTTTTCCGGCAATGACAACTTGCTCTAAATACTCGTGTGCCTGGTCCTGTTTTTCCATTTTGAACTGGGCCAACTGGGTATATCCCAGGATTCCCGTCAAAATATTATTAAAGTCATGGGCAATTCCCCCGGCCAAGGTGCCAATGGCTTCCATTTTTTGCATCTGTCGAAGCTTCGCCTCGCTGTATTGGATTTTGATTTCAGCTTCACGCTGAGGGGTAATGTCGGTAAAACTAATCACGGCTCCAACAATTTTTTCCTGCTCACGTATGGGCGTACTGGTAAACTCGATGGGGAACCGGGTTCCGTCGCTTCGCCACAGAAATTCGTTGTCGGCATGCTGTGAGGTGCCTCGTAAAAATACGCCATGCAGGGGGCAGTTCCCCCGGTCATAGCGGGTTCCATCCGGATGCGTATGGTGGATCGTTTCATGAATGGGTTTGCCGAGCAATTCCTCTATTGCATACCCTAACAGAGAAGCGCCTGCGGGATTGATAAACGTCACTCGGCCCTGGAGATCGATGCCGTAAATTCCTTCCGCGATCGAATGCAAGATGAGCTGATGTTGACGATTGATCTTTTCAAGTTGGGCTTGTGCCAGGCGTCGTTCCAGGATTTCCTTCTCCAGCGTGCTTTTGGCTTTCGATAATGCTTCCGTCCGCTCCTGGACTTTGTGTTCTAGGAGGATGGCGGATTCTTGAAGCGCCTGGGATTGAGTTTTCAACAGGCCAATGGTTTGAGTCACGGTGGCGTCGAGTCGTTCCAATGTGCCCCGTTGGGAAGGGACCGTTTCCCTGGGCGGAGCCGGAGTCGCGGTGTTGGAAACCAGAGGGACCGTTACGGGATTTCCGGAGGAGAGGGTGTCCTGTAATTGCTTAATGACGTTTCGAAGTATGGAAGAGATACGGTTTTGAGACCATCGCAGACTGGCTATGACGGTGGCCATCAACAGGAGGGTGATCAGACTCATCTGGATGACCAATCGGAGATCCTCCTGATGGAGGTCTTGAAGTGAGAAACTGGCTCTGAGCCAGGCATCGGTGCGGCCCTGTCCGACCAAGGGGGCCACAATGACTAACAGAGGCTCTCCCTCTCGGGTTTCCGTGTACCGGAATGCCGTCCGGTTGGGTTGTTTGAGCTGCATCCATTCGGAGTCTTCCAGAATTAACCCTATTCGGCTCGGTATTTTAGAGGCCATGATCATGTTGTCGTGATCGACAAGGTCGATATCACGGACATCAGGGTCCGGGGGATAGGTCATGAGCGCTTCCTGGATGCGATAGAGATTGTCCTGGATCGCGGCCCATCCTCCCGAGGCAAAGGCTTGGGTAAAGGCCAAGGCCTTGGCTTCAGCGGCATGGTGCAAGGTCGCCCGCTGCTTTGCCAGCATGATACTGGCTAGCAGTCCCATGATGAAGAGCACGACAATGGAAAGAAAGATCGTATGACGAAGGCGAACACTGCCTCCCCATTTGGGGAATCGTTTGGCGAAGAGTGACGGGAGGGAGAGGCCGTGGCCTGGGTGAGGCATGACAAAAAAAGAATAATCCAGGTCAGGACATAAGTAAATACATTTTTGACGTATCTGAATCCGTCTTGGGTCTGCCGAGAGGCCTAAGATCTGGTTGTGGACGCCAGCTCTGCATGAATGCCTCTGTTGCTTGACCAATTCTTAGGGACTGATTAGGCTATCGGAATGAAAGCCGTTCTCATGTTCACCTCTATGGTCTGGTTGTTTCTAATTGTGGGAGGAACTCATGAGTATGCCTGGAGTATCCTAGCGCCACCATCGGATGCTGTTACAGTGACAGGGAGGGTATTGCTTCATGGGCAACAGCCAACCCCTCATATGATTGCCGTGAAAGTTGATACTTCAACCTGTGGAACGAGTGTGGCGAATACTCGGGTGATCAGAAATCCTCGAACGGCGGGGCTTGCCAATGCCGTGGTGAGTCTGGAAGGTGTCCGGAATGAAAGGGGTGACGTCGTTTCCGATATGTCTCACAAGGTTGCCATTTCGAATGTCCATTGCACCTTTTCACCGCAGGTGAAGGCGGCGCAAGTGGGACAAGTCGTGGAAATTCGGAATGAGGATCCCATTCTTCATAACACCCATATTACCTTAGACCAGCGGACGGTTCTGAATGTCGCTCAATTGCCGGGAGGGCGTCCCGTTTCCAAGGGGCTCAAAAAGGCAGGAAGGCATGTGGTTCGGTGCGACAAACACAAGTTTATGGGCGCCTCGCTGATGGTTTTTGATCACCCCTACTATGCGGTGACTGATGAGTCTGGGAGCTATCAATTACCACCTGTTCCTCCTGGTCGGTATACCATTCGTGTGTGGCATGAATCGTTGGGGGTACTCACTCAGGATATTGAAGTTTCTTCCCCGCAGCGGAGCAGTGTGGACTTTACATATTGATAAGTTCGAGGAAGGAAGTGGGTGATGACCCTATTATGGGGGCCGCCTGCACATCTCAGTTTATGATCCATCAAATTGCCAGCGTTTCCCAAAAGATCAATCTCACCGGGTCGGTGCAGAAGCTTCACCATCGATTGTGCCGGTCGGTGGGACAGGCTGTGGCCGACTTTACGATGATTGAAGACGGAGATACGGTCATGGTCTGTCTGTCCGGGGGAAAAGACAGTTATGGCTTACTGGATATTCTACTGTCGATGCAATCCCGTGCCCCCGTGTCGTATCGGGTGATTGCGGTAAATCTGGATCAAAAACAGCCGGGATTTCCGGCCGAAGTGTTGCCTGCCTACCTGACGAAAATCGGTGTGCCGTTTCATATTGAAGAACGGGATACCTATTCGGTAGTCAAGCGTGTCATCCCTGAGGGAGACACGACCTGCTCGTTGTGTTCCCGATTGCGCCGGGGCATTCTCTACGGGTTAGCCGACAAGTTGGGGGCGACCAAAATTGCCTTAGGGCATCACCGCGATGACATGATTGAAACATTTGTCATGAATGTATTTTTCTCGGGAACACTCAAAAGTATGCCTCCGAAGTTACGGTCAGATGATGGACGTCATGTGGTGATCCGGCCGTTGGCCTATGTGCGGGAGTCTGAGTTGGCCCGGTATGCGGAACTGCGTCAATTTCCCATTATTCCTTGTGATTTGTGCGGATCCCAGGAAAATTTGAAACGCAAGGAAGTGAAACAGCTGCTCCGGCAATGGGAGGAACAGTATCCCGGGTCTGGGGATAGCCTATTTGGGGCACTATCCAATGTTGTGCCCAGTCATTTGTTAGATCATCGCCTCTTTGCATTTCAAGATCTGCGCCCTACGGACATCTGAACCGGTACACCCGCTTGCGGTTATGTGTGGGCTTTCAGCTTTTCTGTGAACCCGCGTGTCTCTTTTGTGCAAGCGGGATCGGGTTCTGTATGTCGGTGGTCTACTTTCAATTACTCATCCTTGTCCTTGCCGCCAATGGAGGTCCAATTCTTGGTCGCTTACTCCTGCGGGACATTTGGACGACTCCCCTCGATTTTGGTGCCTGTTTCCATGATGGGCGGCCGTGGCTAGGGCCCTCTAAAACTTATCGTGGAGTGGTCTTTGGAGTGGTGCTCGCCGGTCTCTTTGCTGAGGTGATGGCGCTTCCGTATGAGGTGGGATTGTTGGTGGGGGCTTTGGCCATGTGCGGGGATAGTGCGTCAAGCTTTGTGAAACGGCGGTTGGGGTTCCCCTCGGAAGCCATGGCTTTTGGGCTCGATCAAATTCCAGAAAGTTTCCTGCCTCTCGTTGGTGTGAAATCTCTCTATGGGTTGAGTTGGGTTGGGATTGGGATGACGGTCGGAGCCTTTCTGGTCTTGGAATTGCTGCTGTCTTTTGGACTCTATCGAGTTCGTATACGGAAACATCCTTATTAAGGTTGGGCCATTGCGCCATGAGCCATGATTCCCAAGTGAGTAAGCTTTCGAATGAATCCCTCCGGGGTATTCAAGGTATGAAGAAGCCGACCGTCGGTTTGTTGAAAGGCAATCAATCCCCCATCGACCACTGGCAATACCCATACGGGATCAGGAGCGTTCGAGGATTCATATCTTATGGGTGTACAAGGCTGGCCGGTGAGTTCTGCAAATGATAAGGGCTTGCCGCGGAGCGGCAGAAGAAAACGGCCGGGGCAATGGCGAATGGCCTTCCAGGGCCAACGTGTCCAAAGTGCGTGAAAGGTGACGTCAGAAAGGTTACTCATGCCGCATCCTTTCCCCCAGGACGAAAGAGATGAGCCACGGGCACCGCTCGTGGCGATTGGGCTCGTGGTGCTTGGAGTCCTTTTCGTCCCCATTGCCCTGTATTCAGGGGGGCCGGAAGGGCCCGCCAAGGTTGGCGACGTGGTCTTTTCAACCGACCGGCATAGGTTGAAGCTGCTCAATCCGGAGTCCTGGGCGTTGGAACGCCATCAGGATTTTTGTATTGTCGAAGCCCGCACGCAATTAATCGTGCAAAAAACAGGAATCCCTCCGGACGGATCTCTGATTGCCGAGGTCATTGGGAATCATGACGATCACGTTCCGTATTGCCTGCCTCGAGTGCCGGTCATCCTTCATCCCCATCAAGCTACGTTGAAGGCCGACGTATTAGGAGCCGTTTGGCAAACGTTTGCTCGTTTCTTCTCTCCCGCATGATGAGATGATAAGCGGCTCCGCCCGCCTCCTTAGTTTGCACATTTAAACGATCCATAACCCTGGACCATGGTGTTAGGTTTTGAGTTTATTGAGAAAGTGTTGTCGAAACTTTGCCACCTTTGGCCCGATCAAATACGCGCAATACGGTTGAGACGGATTCCTGACGAAGTATTCTTGATGATAGGGCTCCGCGACATAAAATGTCGTTGCCTCTGACACCTGTGTAACGATGGGACGATCAAAAATCTTCTGGTCGGTCAATGTGGCGATGGTGGCGTCGGCAACGGTCTTCTGATCCTCCGAATGATAGAAGATGGCTGATCGGTATTGTGTGCCGACATCGTTGCCCTGCCGATTGAGCGTCGTGGGATCATGAATGCTAAAAAAGATTTCCAGGATTTCTCGATAGGAAATGCGGGTTGGATCGAATGTGACTTGTACCACTTCGGCATGGCCGGTCGTGCCGCTGCACACGGCTTCATAGGTAGGATTGGGGCGGCCTCCTCCCATATAGCCTGATTCCACGGATTCCACGCCGTTGACTTGATCGAATACGGCTTCCAAGCACCAAAAACAGCCGCCTGCCAAGGTGGCCAACTCCTTGGAGCTTGCTGTAGGGACCTCGGTCATGATCAACTCCTTCAGTGAGGTTTGGGACTATCTGAAATAGAAGCATAGACGATGAAACCTCCGTTCGGCTACCTGACCTCCGTGGCTCCTTATTGATTGGCCGAGTTCAGGTGTTGCGTGGCTGGTACCTCCTGGATACTCAAGTATGCGTATGGCGTGGGCGACCGATATTCATTTGAACTTTTTGGAGCATCACGCGCGGGCATTATTTTTTCAATCCATTATCGATTGCCAGCCGGATGTGGTGTGTGTGACTGGAGATATTGCGGAAACTCCCTCCTTGATTTTTCACCTTCATGAGATGGAACACGCGCTTCGGCGACCTCTCTACGTCGTTTTAGGGAATCATGATTTTTACTTTGGATCAATCGAGAAGGTTCGCCTTATGGTGCAGGAATGGTGTCAACAGCATGCTGGACTGACGTATCTGTCCGATAAAAAGTCCGTTGAGTTGACCCCACGCACGGTTTTGGTGGGGGTGGATGGATGGGGTGATGGTCGTTATGGAGAGTATTGGGAATCCCCGGTGAGGTTGAATGATCAAGCATGCATCGAAGATTTTCGTGGCTTGGATCGAGAGGGGGTCCTACGAAAACTTCACTGCTTGGGAGATGAAGCCGCCGAATCCCTCTTTGAACGGCTTCCCAGTGTGATGTCATCTTATCGGCAGGTCCTGGTTGCTACGCACGTGCCTCCGTTTAAGGAGGCCTGCTGGTATGAAGGGAAGACAGGCAATAACGACTGGCTCCCCTATTTTACCTGCAAAGCGGTGGGAGAGGTGCTTCTGGAAATGGCTCAACGCCATGCTTCCTGTCAGGTCATAGTTCTCTGCGGTCATACCCATCATGCCGGATCCGTTCAGATTCTTCCCAATCTCAAGGTTCTGACCGGATCGGCGGAATATGGTCAACCGCGTATCGAGCACATCTTCCAAATAGAATAACCCCGGCTCCACATTTATGCATGAGATTTGGAGCCGGATGGCGAGAAAAGCAGCTTAGGACACGAAACGCCCGCTTTCCTCCTTTGAAGGCACGCGGCAGGTTTTCGATTTGCCCATCCATTGGTATCGGTGCCGAGCAACACAGTCATAAATCAGGTCTCGAATCGGGCGAGGGATCACCACGAATACCCAAAAGATGGACCAAGGAATGCCCAATTGTTTCAGAATTCTAAGGGCCGCGGTGGATTTGGTAAAAAGCATTCCCTCTTCAATGAATAAGAAGGTTTCATAGGCGCTAACCGGAAGTTGATAGTGTTTGAGGATTTCCTGAGCGGGAGAGGATTGCAGGGTTCCGAATTTGAAGTCGCCGTGAGGATCCTGTTTTAAGACGAAATTGACAAAGGCATGGCAAAAATTGCACACCCCATCAAAGACGATCACTCGCCGATGCTTGTTCCATGGGTGTTGGGGCAGCGGTGAACCTTGTCGCATAAATGTCGGGTTCTCCGAAGAACGTTTCTATTCCCCTGACGCGATTTCCATTGTCTTCCGACTTAGGAGAATAGCGGGCATTCCCCTTTGAATCAACGAACGATGTCTCTCATCATTCAGGATAGCGTATCGCGCTAAGCTGTATGTCTCATTTGATCATGCCTGTCTTGCACAGGTTCTTCAATCGGATCATCCTGGTCGAGCGCCAAGAAATGGCGGCGCTTCTCTGGTCTTTTACCTATTTCTTTTGTCTCTTGGCGGCCTACTATATTCTTCGTCCGGTTCGAGATGAAATGGGAGTGTTGGCGGGGGTCCAAAAGTTGCCCTGGTTGTTTTCGGCCGTGTTTGTCACCATGGTAGCGGTCATTCCACTCTTTGGCTATTTGGCGGGTCATCTGACCATTCGACGACTGCTGCCCACGGTCTATGGATTTTTCATTGTGAATGTGTTGGGATTTTTCGTGGTCTTACACACTGGGGCCGGTCTCACGACGATCGCGCCCGTCTTTTTTGTTTGGCTCAGTGTATTCAATCTCTTTGTGGTGTCGGTGTTCTGGAGTTTTATGGCCGATGTCTTTTCGACCGATTCAGCGCGTCGACTGTTCGGCTGTATCTCTGCCGGGGGAAGTCTGGGGGCGATTCTCGGCCCCATGTTGGCAGCCTTAGCGGTCAAGGGAGTAGGCGTCCAGGGACTGCTACTGGTATCTGCCGCCTTACTGGGTGCAGCGGTTGTCTGTATTGTTGGATTGCTCCGATGGTATCAGCGGGCTCACCACGTGGATTTAGGTGCCCAACATTTGTCGTCCTCAACTGACGCTGCATCCTCGCCGCCCAGTTTGCTGATCGGGATTATCCGAATCGTCCGATCGCCCTATTTACTGGGCATCAGCATGTATCTCGTTTGTTATTCTATTCTCTCGACATTCCTATATTCTCAGCAAACTATTCTCGTGCCTCAGGTGGTTTTGACTTCAGAAGCGCGCACCCAATTATTCGCGACGGTGGATCTTGGCATCAATATGTTGGCCGTGGCGTTACAACTGTTTGCCACCGGACCGTTGTTGAGCCGTTTGGGTGTGGTGTTCATGTTAGTTCTTATGCCGATCGTCTCGTTGGTGGGCTTTGGGGTGTTTGGCCTGTGGACTGTGCTGCCGGTGCTCATCGGGTTCGGTGTCTTCCGTCGAGCCGGAGAATTTTCCATGACGAAACCGACCAGGGAAACGCTGTTTACGGTGGTTTCCCGGGAAGAAAAATATCAGGCGAAAAATGTGATCGACACCGTGGTGCATCGTGGTGGAGATGTCAGCGGGACCTGGATGGTGTCCATGCTACAGTCCTGGGGAGCCACCCTTTCCCAGATGGCGTTTGCGGCGATGCCCATTGCCTTAGGGTGGCTCGCCCTTGGATGGTGGGTGGGACGACGGCATGAGACCATTCGAGGAAATTCTGCGAAGGTCCCTTGAAAGGACCACGATCGACTCGATTTTCCAAAATGGCTGATTGGCTTTTTACTTATGGAACGCTTCAATTTCCTGAAGTCCTGCAGGCTGTGTCGGGATTGATCTCATCCGGGAGGGAAGCCAAGGCATACGGATATTCCCAATACCAAATGGTTGATAAACTGTATCCCGGCATGATCGCAGATTCCGAAGGGGTAACGGCAGGTCAGGTTTATGCGGGAGTGGACCACGTGGCGTGGGGGCTATTGGATCGTTTTGAAGATCCCATTTATCAACGGCAAGAGGTGGAAGTGCACTTGTCAGACGGTCCCAGTGTCATCGCCCATGCCTATGTGGTACCCGTCAGATATGCCCATTTGTTGTCGGGAGAACCTTGGATCAGTTCTTGGTTTGCCGCCCATTATCTAGAAGATTATGTGAGCCGGTGCCGATGGTTCTATCACATGATCACGCTGACGTAATGCGGAGTGTCAGATTCGTGGGATGTCTATGGATCAATTGAAACCATTTCAGAACACCAACCGGATATTACTGGTAATCATGGTGGGAACGTTCGCCTTGTTCGGTGCGGCCTTACTCTACTTTACGATGGAATATCTTGAGGCCCTGACTAATTCTGCTTCCCAACCGGCGGCGGGCACGACTATTCATCAGGTCGGGTTGATGATCGTGGTCGTTTCAGCCTTAGCCGGTATGCCGGCTGTGGGGTTTGGAGCCTATGTAATGTATGTGGGGTCACGGGTTCGACAGACGGGCCAATGGCCGCCAGCCGGAATGGGTTTCCGGGCAAGCGCTCCAATGATCCTCGGTTCTCGGGCGGGATTGGTTGGTCTGGCAGTGATGGGGGCAGGCTTGGTGGTAATTCTGGCGGGGTTAGGTTTGCCGATTTTTGGATGGCAGCTCGGCCTGGTTTTGCAAGGGGCAGGTTGAAAGAAGAGACGCTGGTGCGTGTCTATCGCGTGGGACAATAGCTACACGTTTCAAGGGAAAATGGTGAGATCAACAAGATGACGGGTTGGGATTTCGCGATCGTGGCGATCTTTCTCGCGTATGCCCTGCGAGCCGGGCTCCGTGAACGAGGAACGGCATCCCAAAATCTGGAGGAATATTTTCTGGCCGGACGATCCTTGCCGGGTTGGAAGGCGGGGTTAAGTATGGCCGCCACTCAATTTGCTGCCGATACTCCGCTGCTTGTCACTGGAATCGTGGCGACGGTTGGTATTTTTGGGCTATGGCGTTTGTGGGTTTATGCCTTGGCGTTTTTGCTAATGGGATTTTTATTAGCTCCCAGCTGGCGCCGGGTTGGAGTGTTAACAGATGCGGAACTCACCGAAATCCGCTATGGGCACATGGCGGCCAGTTTTTTACGAGGGATCAAGGCCATATATTTTGGGACGGTGATCAATTGCACCGTGTTGGCTATGGTGCTTCTGGCTGCGACCAGACTGGCTGAGCCCTTTCTCTTGTGGAATCAATGGCTTTCTCCGGAGGTATTTGGCGGATTGGTGAACCTCGTGGAATGGGCTGGGGTGCCGTTTACGGTGGATGGTCTGGATTCTGAGCAGATCTGGGTGCGTTCCGCGAACAATTTGCTTTCCATTGGAGCCATCGTAGGGGTGACACTTTTTTATTCCACCACGGGTGGGCTACGGAGTGTGGTGGAGACCGATCTCGTGCAATTGGCCATTGGTCTCTTGGCCAGTGCCGCGTTTGCATGGGTAGTGGTCAATCAAATAGGCGGGTTGTCGGAGTTGAGTTTACAGATTCAAGACAAATTTTCGCCCGCTGCCGGGTATGGACTGACCGGCAATGAAATTTTGGGATTCACGCCGTTTGATGCCAAAGAGGTCACGCTTTTTGTGCTGTTGGTCTATGGATTTCAATGGTTGTTGCAAATGAACGCGGATGGTACTGGCTATCTTGCTCAGCGATCGATGGCGTGCCGAAGTGACCATGATGCCCGCGTGGCTTCCGTGGTGTTCACGGTTGTGCAAGTGTTGCTTCGAAGTCTGATTTGGTTGCCATTGGCCTTGGGTTTGCTGTTAGTCTTTCCCCCATCAGGTGAATGGGGGACTCCCCAGTTTATCGCTGCACGGGAATGGACCTTCGTGCAAGGCATTGACGAACTCTTGCCTGCGGGGGTCAAAGGCCTCATGTTGGCAGGCATGTTGGCGGCGTTGGCCTCGACGGTGGATACGCACTTGAATTGGGGGGCCTCGTATTGGACCAATGATCTGTTCCGGCGGTTTCTTTGCGAGGGGTGGCTCAAGCGAAGTCCTTCAGATCGGGCATTGGTGTGGGTGGCACGGGGCAGTAATGTGTTGATTATCCTGCTCGCCTTAGCCATTCTTCCCTGGTTGTCCTCCATTCAAACGGCTTGGCAGGTGAGCCTTTTATTAGGGGCCGGGATGGGCGTGGTATTGGTGTTGCGCTGGATTTGGTGGCGGATCACCGCTTGGGGGGAATTGGCTTGTATTTTGGCTTCTCTGGTGGCGGCGCCGTTATTGTTAGCGGCTGATTGGGATGATGCCTCTCGATTGCTCCTCATGGGGGTGGGATCCGGATGTATTGGGATTCTCGTTTCTCTTCTGACTGGACCGGAAGAGTCAGATCGGTTGCAGATGTTTTTTCGGCGTGCGCAGCCTCCAGGGTTTTGGGGGCCGGTCGCAAAGAAAGCCAAGCTGACCGAATCGGAGGGGGTCTGTCAAATGTGGCGAGCCTTGCTGGCCATGGGGCTGACAGCCTTCTCGATCTTTTGTCTGCTCACCGGAATGGGATCGTGGATGGTTGGGAGTCCGGCGCCTTCCTGGATGCCATGGCGGGAACTATGGATTGGCGGATTGTTGTTGGTGGGAGTCTTGCTGTGCCCCATTTGGATAACCTTGGGTTTCGTCAACCGTCAGGAGAAAGAGTGACCGGTAAGGCGTGGATATGAGGCCTTCCACTATTCTGGTGTGTGCAGGCCGTCGTATCGATGCTCCTGATGCGTCTCCCAGTCGATTTCCCCTCAGTCAGATAGAATATGTGTGCCGCCAGGTGGGAGCCGTGCTTCAGGAGCAGCGGGTGACCATGGTCGTCAGCTCGGCTGCCTGTGGGGCAGATCTTATTGTTTTGGAAATGGCTCGGAGCTTTGGAATACGCTTTCGGATTCTTCTTCCTAATTCTCCCGAGCAGTTTCGAACCTCTTCGGTAACGGATCGCCCCTCTTCTGTGAAATGGAATTGGGGTGTGCTCTATGATCAGCTTATTGAATTGGCTCAAACGGTGGGGGATCTGAAGATTCTTGAAGGGACTCCGGAGGGGCATCGTGGGTATCAAGCGGTAAATCGGGCGCTGGTGCTGGAGGCCATGAGGTTGGGAGAACAACATCCTGGAGCCGCGGTCGGGTCCCAACCTGTCCAAGTGCAAGCCCTCATGATATGGGATGGCCGGCCCCGCGGCCCTCAAGATCTCACCCTGCATTTTGGGGAAGAGGCTCGTGCGTATGAGCTGCCCGTCTTAGAGATTTTGACTTATCCAACTTCGCAACCAGGAGGCCGGTATGCAGATTCGAACACGGGACCAACACCTCTTTGATGCAGGCCCAAAACGCTTGTTGGCTTTGGATGGGGGCGGTGTGAGGGGCATTTTCACTCTCCAGTATCTTAAGCGGTTGGAAGCTCTCCTTCGGGAACGGTTGGGAAATGATCCCTCGTTTCGATTGTCCCATTATTTCGATTTGATTGGAGGGACCTCAACGGGTTCGATTATTGCGACCGGGTTAGCCTTGGGATGGCCGGTGGAAAAACTGGAAACACTCTATAACGCCTTGGCTGAGGAAGTGTTTCAAAAATCCATCTGGCGGCAGGGAATTTTGCAGGCGAAGTTTCCTCGGACACCGCTTATGAAGGTTCTGCTAGAGCAATTTGAGGACCGTACGTTGGGCAGTGATGACTTACAAACGGGTCTCATGATTATGACCAAACGGCTGGATACCGGAAGCCCTTGGCCATTGATGAATAATCCCAAAGGGCGGTACTTCGATCCGGCGTCAAAGAAGGGCAAGACGATACCGAACAAAAATTTTCTGCTTCGGGAAATCGTGCGTGCCAGTACGGCAGCCCCTCATTACTTCAACCCGGAACGATTGAAAATTTCCAGTGAAAGGAATGGAACATTTCTGGAAGGGGCCTTTGTGGATGGAGGAGTCAGTCCGCATAACAATCCGGCTCTACAGTTATTGATGATGGCAACCATGGAAGGATTTGGTCTCAAATGGCCTGTGGGGGCGGATCAGTTGTTGTTGGTGTCGGTTGGGACGGGTGCTCAGGAACTTCGACTGTCGACCAAGGAAATCATGGACATGTCATCGGCTAAAGTGGCCCTTCAGGCTTTGTCTTCTCTCATGAATGATTGTGATGCCATGAATCAAACGATGTTGCAGTGGATGTCTCGCAGTCCAACAGCCTGGAAGATTGATCGGGAAATAGGCGATTTGCAGGGTGATGTATTGGGTGGAAAGGAAATGTTTTCCTATCTACGATACAACGTAGTGCTGGATCGGGAATGGTTACGAGAGCATCTACAGGTGGATATAAAGCCGAGTGTGGTGAAGGGGCTTCAAGCCATGGATAATCCAAAAAACATGGACTCCCTTGCCAGGCTAGGGAAAGTGGCCTCGCGTTTACAGGTCCACCCCGAGCACTTTCCGCGTCAGTTTGATATCTAAGTAGAGCCGGGCGAGGAATGAAAGAGAATAGGGAGCAAGAACTCCTGAACGAGGAGGATAATCTGAGAAGGGAGAGGGAGTCGTGAAATTAGAGTGAGTCTCCGAATAAGGCTTGAGCATCGGCCCACACCATGCCGTCCGGCAAACCTTGCATCCAATCGCCAGGCTCGTTGGCCAATCGGAACGCATAATTACGGCCTTCTTTTTTAAGAATGACCTCAGCTCCATTTACCCAGGTTTGTACGGTATCGAATTCTTCCAACCACATGCTCCGCCTCCTTTCTTTCAGGATCTTCGTCTTACGTGATCAATCTAGGAGCCGTAGGGGCGGCACGCAATTCCTCGAAAGTCCTAACGAATCTAGAGTGCATTCGCAGCCAGATTACATAGGACATTGAGGGAGGTAAGGAAAGAAAAAAGGAGAAGGAAGCAAAAAAACGACGCCTAAGGGGCAGGAATGAATGGTGCCGAAGGCGGGATTTGAACCCGCACACCCCGGAGGGCGCTAGACCCTGAATCTAGTGCGTCTGCCAGTTCCGCCACTTCGGCATGAGGGGAGGATTATCGTTGAATAGGGAAAGGGGGTCAAGTGATTTAGGCACCTCGCCAATATTAGCCAACGCTCGTGGCAGGTATGGAAGCCATATCCAAATAACGTTGAGGCCACATGGCATGCGAATTTGCCGTGTTCTCTGCAGCCATGGTTTGCAGGTCAGTCGTATTGCCGCTTAACACAATCCGTTCTCGTATGAGGCCAGCCGCAGCCAAAATGAGTGGAGCTGGAATTCGAGGAGCCTCTTCGATGATCAGGATGTCATAAGGAACTTTTCGAAACAGGGGGTCTGCCAAAACTTTTCCGGGGGTGGTGGCCATGATTCGTTTATTTTGGGCAAAGGCCTGCCGATTGGTGCCTTCCCCCGCCGCTAGCATTTCTCGAATTTTTTTAGTTCCGCCAAGGCGCTTGATCTCGTCCTTCAAATCATCATATTCCGGTCGCAGGTCTTTCGGAATGGTGGCTTCGGGGATTAGTTCCTTGATACGGGTCTGAGCCACCTCAACTTCCGTCATCAGGCCTTGAATTTTGGTTTGGTAGATGATCCGGTATTCGGCCAGGGTTTCGATGTTTTTGCCCGTAACTTGTAAGCCGATACGTTTCCAAATGGGGATAGCTTCATAATCGGTGACGATTTTATCAATCTGCTTGACCTTGCCTTGCCATTCGCTTAACTGCGTCAAGAGGCGCCATTCCAGGAGTTTGACTTCATTCAAATCTTTTTGCTTTTCGCGCTTATACGCCAGAATGGGTGTGAGTTCTCGAAACCGGTCGTATTTTTTTCGCAGTGCGACTTTGTTGGAGTTTGCTTTGGCAAAAAACTGGTACATTTGTGCTTCAAAGCCCAGCTCTTGCAAGGAAATGCCGGCGGCCTCTTGGCACATGGGGGTTTCGTACCGGCAGAGTAGGCTCTTGTATGGTAATGCGGCCATCTTCAGTGCCCGCGCGACAGTCCCCGTGAGCGCATCCACCGTAGGATGATCCGGGGCTAGGAGAAGGATGCGTTTATTTTTTTTGATCTGCTCCACGATGAAGGTGGCTAGCTTGGTCCAGCGGGTTTGGCGGTCCTCTCCCCAAAAGGTTGCCAGGATAGCCGAGGGAATTCCCTCTCGCGCACTGGCCTGGTTGGAGTTTTGGTCTGAGGTCAGCCAGGGCACCAATCGCTCGGCCGGTCCCAAGGTAAAAGAGTCGGGTTTGTTGGCCATATCGGACAGGCGTTGTTCGCCGGTCTCCAACAGCCCTGATGTATCGGGAATGATGGTGCAATGAGATAGAGTCTCTCCTACATGATCAAAGGTCTGAATGATGAGCAAGCCATCTTGTGTGCCTAGGATATAGCCTTCTGTCGGTTCAAGGTCATTGCCAGGTAAGAGTGTCATGGGCACGTCAGGCAGAATAGGTCGATCTTGTGGAGCTGGACATTGATACAGGTGAAGAGTGCCAACTGTGCGAAGATGAGAGGCGAACGGAATGTTCAGGGGAGCATCAAGCCCAAGGCTCATGGCTTGCTCTCGTTCTTCTAATAAGTGAGCCGCTGCGTATGTGAGGAAGTCGTCGAGTTTCATATGTTAATGGTTGTCGAGCACGGTAGCCTCGATAAGATCTTTGACGCAAATGGCCAGGCACGCAAGTCCCCCGGTCAAGGGCATTCGGTCGGTTTCACATTGTCGGGCCTCAGCGCATTGAAGCAGGCCGGGAAGTTGTGGATCAAGAGGGATGGGCTCCAGGAGATAGAGTTGCCAGATTTCCATTGAATTTTTCGAAAGAAGGGCGACTCTTTGCCGATGGTCATTTTCGATGATTGCGGCTTGGGGTGTGGGTCCTTCAAAAGGGCGTGCCACCGAAAAGCCCTCCAAGGAAAAAGTCTGTTTGACGAGGTTGGGAGGAGGTGAGATGGCCTGATGACTCATTCTGATATTTAAAGAGGAGAAATCTTGTGGTGATTTAATACCCTGGGGAACGTTCTCTGGTTCAGAGGCCCAAAGGCTTTCGAGTGGACAAAGCAGCCACAGGAAAATAGTAATTAGAAACAGGGTGGCGTAAAGGGTGCCTCCTCGGATAAGGAGATGGTTGAAAAACCACAAATCAACACTCCATTTTCTATTGGCCACAGGCACCATCTCTCCTGATTTTGAAAAATATTAGTCCTTCACGAATAATTGGCGAAGGCGTAAAAATCTACGTAAATATAAGGCCTTGTAGGAGCAATCCACAAGGAATGATTCCACGAAATCCTGAGAAAGCTTAGGTGTTTATCTGTATTGCAAATTGACAATTAGCACACCCGGTCTTAAGATGTTTTCCCTATTTACCCGTTAGCAAGGAGAAATGTGCATGAAGGTGATTTTGCAAGAAAACATTGAAGGTTTGGGGTACTTGGGCGACGTGTTGAATGTTGCCAATGGGTACGCACGAAATTATCTGCTTCCCAGGAAAAAAGCCGTAGTGGCTGATGAGCGGCAGGAGAAAATGTTTGAGCATCTCAAGCGGCAGGCTGAGAAAAAGGCCAAAGAGGAGTTAACCGCTCTTGGTGACTTTGCGAAAAAGTTATCAGGGGTATCCTTAAGCTTTGAGGTCCAAACGGGAAAAGACGACAAGTTGTTTGGATCTATTACGACTAAAGATATTGCCGAGCAGTTGATAGGACAAGGTTTTGAAGTTGATCGGCGTAAAATTCAATTGTCCCATCCCATTAAGGAGCTCGGCACGTTTTCGGTTCCCGTCAAACTTCATCGTGAAATTGTATCCAAGGTGAGCGTAACGGTTGCGAAAAAAGGCGGCGAGGAATCCGCGGCACCTGAGGCCACCGAAGCAGAATCTTCCACTGACGACGTTATGCAGGCTGAATAAACAATGCGCCATTCTGTCGGAACGCTCAAAGCTATTCGAGATACGGATTATGAAGTGTATGCGGCTATCCGGGCCGAGGAAAAGCGGCAACGGGAAAATCTGGTTTTGATCGCATCAGAAAATTATGCGAGTCCCGCGGTACTAGGCGCCCAAGGGTGCCTTATGACCAATAAGTACGCCGAAGGCTATCCCGGAAAACGTTATTATGGGGGCTGTCAGTATGTTGATGTGGTCGAAGACTTAGCGATTGCTCGTGCCAAGGAGATATTTGGCTGTGAACATGTCAATGTGCAGCCTCATTCCGGCTCACAAGCCAACATGGCGGCCTACCTGTCGGTATTAAAGGCTGGTGATACCATTCTGGGAATGGATTTGGCTCATGGTGGCCATCTGACTCATGGGAGTCGGGTCAATTTTTCTGGAAAAATATTCCAAGCCTTCACCTATGGGGTCAAGCGAGAAACAGGAGAAATCGATTATGAGGCGGTAGAGCGACAGGCTCAGGAAGTCCGTCCTCGAATGATTGTGGTCGGAGCCAGTGCGTATTCAAAAATTCTCGATTTTCCCAGATTCCAGAGTATTGCGAAATCGGTTGGCGCCTATTTGCTGGTGGATATTGCCCACATTGCCGGCTTAGTGGCGGTTGGCTTGCATCCCAGTCCTGTTCCTTACGCCGATTTTGTCACTACCACAACTCATAAAACCTTGCGTGGGCCTCGATCCGGCATGATTATGTGCAAAGAGGAGCATGCCAAGGCGGTCGACAAAATGATTTTCCCTGGTATCCAAGGCGGCCCTCTTATGCATGTCATTGCTGCAAAGGCCGTTGCCTTTAAGGAAGCCTTGGCTCCTGCCTTTAAAGCCTATCAAAAACAAGTGTTGGCCAATGCCAGAACCCTGGCTCAAGGATTCCTGAAGCGAGGCTATCATGTCGTGTCGGGTGGGACGGAGAATCACTTGTTTTTGTTGGATTTGTCGAACAAAGGCGTGACGGGCAAAGACGCTGAGGCTGCATTAAATGCATCGGGAATCGTGGTCAATAAAAATGCGGTGCCCTTTGATGAGAAGCCCCCTGCTGTGGCCAGTGGCATTCGAATTGGAACGCCCACTGTTTCTACCCGTGGCATGCAGAAGTCCGAGATGGAACAATTACTGGCCTGGATGGATGAAGTCATTGCGCATTCACAGGATTCGGTGGTCCACAAACGAATTTTGCGGGATGTCAAAGACTTGTGCGCCCGCTTTCCAATATTCCATACCTACTCATAACGCCGGTGAGTCAATCCTCCTGGCGGTAAGGATCCCCCTCCGTGAAATGTCCCTTCTGCGACCAAATTGAAGATAAGGTCATTGATTCTCGGACGGCCCGTGAAGGCGAAGTCATTCGTCGCCGACGGGAATGCTTAGGATGCAAACGCCGGTTTACCACCTATGAGCGCATTGAAGAAAATCTCCCAATGGTTGTCAAAAAGGATAATCGGCGGGAACCATTTGACCGGGTAAAAATCCTTGCCGGTTTGAAAAAAGCTTGTGAAAAACGTCCGGTGAGTATCGGGGCATTGGGGGCGGCGGCCGACAGGATTGAAAAGCGAATCCAAGATCTTGGAGAAACGGAAGTGCCCAGTCGAACCGTGGGCGAAGAAGTAATGCGTGAATTAAAAGATTTGGATCCGGTGGCCTATGTTCGTTTTGCGTCGGTCTATCGGGAGTTTAAAGATATTGATCAGTTTATGGATACGATTCGAGCGCTGACACATGATTCACGGGTTTCCTAATCTCTGTCACGCCGAGTGATTTGGGTCTCCCCCTTCCGCTTCTTCTTTGAGGCCAGGTACACTAGGCTCGTGATCGGCACCGGCGGGTCGCCAGTGCCGGAGAATGGTGTATCAACGTTCCATGTCAACCAAAATTTCAACGCACTCCACAATTCCCTCCAAACCTCATAAGAGGACATCCGGTGTGATCACCAGCCGAGTGGCCATCATTGGGGGGGGGCGAGGGGGGACGGCGCTGATGGAGATTTTTGCGGAAGATCCGTTGGTGACGGTTGTGGGGTTGGCTGAAGTTCGCCCTCTGACTGCCGGTGTCAGACTGGCGAAGAAATTGAAAATCCCTGTCGTTCGCCGGTATCAAGATCTTCTGAAAATTAAAGATGTGGATCTGGTTATTGATGTGACGGGAGATCCGGATGTCGAACGAATGTTGTTGCAAGTTCAAGCTCCACATTTAGCGCTGGTGGGGGGAGCGAGCGCCAAGTTTATGTGGCAGCTGATTGAAGCCAGAATTCGCGCTTCTGCGGAAATTGAAAAGACTCTCACTCGATATCAGTCGCTGTTTCGACTATATGTCAAAGAAGAGGCGGAAAGCGCGGTTGACGAAGAGCGCACACGAATTGCCTGTGAAATTCATGACGGATTGGTGCAGACCTTGGTGGGGGTCAACTTTAAAATGGAGCGTTGCCGGGAATTGGTTTCCGAGGAACCGTCAAAGTGTTGGAATTTATTAAGTGAAGCGACGCATCAACTCAAGAATGCCATTCAGGAAACCAGGGAAGTGGTGTACAATCTCCGGCCTGGTCAGTATGATCATTTGGCACTGATGCCGGCCCTTTCAAATTATCTTAAGTCTTATGAACAGCAACATCGTATTCAAACGAAATTTCATACCGGAGGACAGGAGCCTCCGCTTGATCCCAAAACAAAAGTATTTGTCTTTCGCATGGTCCAGGAAGCCTTGAATAATGTGGCGAAGCATGCCAAGGCCACGAAAGTAAAGGTGAACGTTCTTTGCGAGCCCCATATGTTGGAAGCGGTGGTGTCGGACAATGGTGTGGGATTTGACGTGCAAGCGGAAAGTCGAAATCCCGAAAAGTGGGATCATTTTGGCGTGCGAGGGATGATGGAGCGAGCCCGCATGCTGGGCGGAGAAGTCCGTTGGAATTCGGAGCCCGGAAAAGGGACAACAGTCAAATTTCATGTCCCGCTTGTCGGAAAGGAGAGACGATTGTATGGCAAAAAGAATTAAAGTGTTAATAGTTGATGATCATCGGGTAGTCCGTGAAGGGCTTTCTGCGATTTTGGAGACCAAAGACGACATTCAAGTCATTGGGGAAGCCAAGGATGGTGGGGAAGCCGTCGAAAAAGCTCGCTCACTGATGCCTGATGTCATTTTAATGGATGTCAGTATGCCGGGTATGACAGGGGTGGAGGCCACTCGCCTCATCAAACGGGAATTTCCTCATATTGGGGTCGTGGCCCTGACCATGTATGAAGAGCAACAGTATATATTTGATCTTGTGCGGGCTGGGGCAACCGGATATTTACTGAAGGACAGCGACTCGGCGCAAATTGTGGCGGCCATTCGCACGATTGGTAAAGGGGAATCCTTGATCCATCCGTCGGTAGCGAGCAAAATTCTGGCAGAATTTTCGTTGTTATCAGAGGGAAAAGGGAGAAAACGAGGGATTTTGGAACATGATTTGACCGAACGGGAAATTACGGTCCTGCGACTGGTCGCTGATGGAAAAACCAATAAAGAAATTGCCAACGTGTTGGATCTCAGTGAGAAGACGGTGAAAAACCACGTCAGAAATATTTTTCATAAACTGCAAGTATATGATCGGACTCAAGCCGCCATCTTGGCGATTCGAAAAGGGATTATTGAACTCGAGCCACGTCCTACATAAATTCTCCGTGAACAGGTTGGTCCTCTCCTATTTGCCATTCATAAGCATGAATATGGCAAGCCTTCATTTGCTGTTCTTTTGAACCCTGCTTCGTCTTTTTCCTTTTTTGCCCTAAACCCCTACCAGGGAAGTTGATGACCTCCAGAGATGGAGGGTGGGCTTCCCTCAAGCTCTTACTCTGCCGTAGAGGCCGATCTCCCAACGCCAATGGAGATTTTCACATCTCCTGAAAAAAACCGGTCACATCTAAAATAACGAGGTGACTTGAAATTTGGGCAGGCTGCAGGAGCTGTACTGCGGATCTCTTGACCCTATTCATGAGCCGTCGATGAGCCAGAAATGGGTTGAGTATCTTAAAAATCCAGGTGAGGAATAATGCCACAAATTTCTTTTTTTAGGGGGAAACCGGAGGAGAGGAAAATCACTCTACTGCCATGATCACTGGCTAATTATGATGACCATCAAGGTCTTCAACCTGACCATAGCCTTGCAATATCGGGGTTTTTAGCGGATTCGCTTTCCAGGACGTCTAGATAAGGAAACAAAAAATGCCAAGGGTTTGGTAGGAAGGCATAGCCTTTGCGTGACCGAATAGAGAGGAAGGAATGAGGGTGTGTTGCGTCGAAGCCCAGGAGGGAGATTGAGGAAAGAGAGAGTCGAGAACTGCGAGGTCCAAAAAGTCCAACAGTCATTATCTTCTTATCTTAATGGAGGCAGTCATGGCTGATTCGAATCCATCCTTTGTCTTTGTCAAACGAGCTGATTATGTTCGTGAAAAACTTCGTCAACTGGAAGAGCTGAGGCAGTCCCATGCCAATGAAAAAAGATGGGAAATCTACGACACCGAGGTTGAAAATCTATTGGCTCAAACATTTGGCGCGACGCATTCATATATAGAAACGTATAAATATGCCATGCTGGGGGAAGCGGAAGCGCTTGTGAATATGCCAGAAGCTGGCCAGGAGGCTCCTAGCCAGGATCTTCCACAAAAAGCCATCCAGCAGCGCAGGCAATTACTGCAAGCTATCCTAGGTGAACTTGAGGAGTTGGAGAAGGTTGAAGAGGAGGCCTTAACCGGAGAGGATCATGAGGATCCCCCTTCATTCACATAGCGGGTCTTGTTTCAAGGAGTGACAGGATCACTCTCCAAGGGGTAAGCAATCAATAGCATGAAAGCGCTTCTCAAAATGAAACCGGAAAAAGGGTTTTCCTTGATGGAGTGGCCTATCCCTAAGGTTGGTCCCGCCGAGGTGCTTATTCAGGTGAAAGCCACGTCCTTATGTGGAACTGATGCCCATATTTTTAATTGGGATGAGTGGGCCAGCCATCGCATCCATCTGCCAAAAATTATCGGTCATGAAATGTTTGGGGAAGTGGTAGAAGTTGGCCCTGAAGTCTCGCTTGTGACCGTGGGGGATCGAGTCGCCGCCGAGTCTCACCTGACGTGTGGAAAGTGTTTCCAATGCCGAACCGGTCAGGCGCACGTGTGTAAGAACTATCAAATCTTAGGTATTGATTTCGATGGGTCCTACGCAGAGTTCGTCTCTCTCCCGGAACGGGTCTTATGGAAAACAGACCCGGATATTCCTGCCGAATTGGGTTGTTTGCATGAACCGTTGGGAAATGCCGTCGATGCGGCCTTGGCAGAAGATTTGACCGGACACACCGTCCTGGTTACGGGTTGCGGGCCAACAGGATTATTTGCGATCGCGGTCGCTCGTACCGCGGGTGCTTCTCGCATATTTGCGACGGATGTGAGTGATTATCGGTTGACGCTTGCTTCAGCCATGGGCGCGGACCATGTGTTGAATGTTCAAACGGATTCCTCGGAAAGGTTAGGCGCATATCTTCAGGAGATGACCAAGGGAGAAGGGGTGGATGTGGCTTTGGAAATGTCTGGAAACCCTTCTGCCCTGCATCTGGCGTTTCAGGTTGTGAAAAACGGAGGGCGCGTGACCCTGTTTGGAATTCCCAGCGGTCAGGTTTGTTTTGATTTGCCCAACGAAATTATTTTTAAAGGCATCCGGGTCTATGGGGTCACGGGGCGACGGTTGTTTGGAACGTGGTATCGGTTAGCTGGACTGCTCAACGCAGGGCTCAATATTCGTCCGGTCGTCACGCATACTATTCCTATGACGGATTTTGTCAAGGGATTTGATCTGGTGAACTCCGGCCTATGCGGAAAAGTGGTGATGCTTCCTTAACGCACGACAGGGAGATTCCCACAGAAATCATGCTCACTATTTGTCGTGATGACCACCGATGATGACTACGAGCTTTCAACGTCTTCTGCAATCCCATCTGGAAGAGATCCGCTCTTCCGGTCTTTTGAAAGCCGAGCGGCGCATTCTCGGACCGCAGGGATCCCATATTCAGGTTTCACGAGGCGAGGTCATCAATCTCTGTGCGAACAACTATCTGGGGTTGGCCAATCATCCGGAAGTCATTCAAGCTGCCAAAGAGGGGTTGGATCGTTATGGATATGGGATGGCCTCGGTCCGATTTATTTGCGGAACACAAGATCAGCATATGCAATTAGAGGACGACATCAGTCGATTTTTAGGGACGGATGCCACCATATTGTATTCCTCTTGCTTTGACGCCAATGCCGGATTTTTTGAAACGATTGTGAACGAGAATGATGCGGTAATCAGCGACGCCCTCAATCATGCCAGTCTCATTGACGGAATTCGGCTGTGTAAGGCGAAACGTTTTCGGTATGCCCATTCGAATATGCAGGAGTTGGAGAGGGCCCTTCAACAGGCGTCTGGGGCACGACTTCGCCTCATTGTCACGGATGGAGTGTTTTCCATGGATGGGGACTGTGCCAAACTGGATCGTATCACCGATCTGGCTGAGCAATATGAGGCGTTGGTTCTGGTTGACGATAGTCACGCCACCGGAGTGTTAGGAGAACATGGCCAAGGGACACCCGCCTATTTCGGTGTGAAGGACAAGGTGGATGTCATGACCGGTACATTGGGCAAGGCGCTGGGTGGAGGATCCGGAGGGTTTACGTCCGGACGTCGTGAGATTATCGCCTTGTTGCGCCAGCGCTCTCGTCCCTATCTTTTTTCCAATGCGGTTCCTCCGGTCATGGTGGCCGCCTCTCTTAAAGCATTAAATCTTGTGAGGCAAGGAGATGCATTGCGAGCGACAATCCGCGATCATACGCACTATTTCAGAGCTCATCTGGAGTCATTGGGATTTCGGATAATTTCAGGTGAGCATCCGATTATTCCAATCATGTTGGGAGACGCGGTCCTGGCCACTCAGATGGCTGAACGGTTGTTGGAAGAGGGGGTGTATGTGATTGGATTTAGTTCACCCGTGGTCCCTGAAGGACAGGCCCGTATTCGGGTGCAAATATCAGCGGCTCATACCCGGAAAGACTTGGAAACGGCTCTTCGTGCCTTTGAAGTGGTCGGGCGAGGACTCGGCCTCATTCCATAAAGGACTCTGACATGAATCCCTCTGCTCAGCCATGTTCCTATGTTCATCGAGGGGGAGACATCTCCCTGCTGGGTGTCACGATCTGGAATGCTTTTGAAAAGACCGTAGTGGCCAATCCGGAAAGTGAAGCCTTGGTCTCCATTCCGCAAGGGAGGCGGTTCACCTATGCCAAATTTCATGAAGAAGTGACAAAGCTGGCCAAAGGCTTGATGGCCTTGAATCTCAAGCCCGGAGATCGTGTAGGTATTTGGTCGACGAATAACTTCGAATGGGTATTCCTGCAAATCGCCACCGCACGTATCGGGGCGATTTTAGTCAACATTAATCCAGCGTATCCCGCAGAGGAGCTGCATCAAGCTCTCCTGCGAGCCCACGTGCAAGTGCTGTTTTTGATTCCCGCATTCCGAACCTCTCACTATGTGACGATGGTATGTGAACTTTGTCCGGAAGTGCGGGAAAGCGCCCCGGAAAAGTTGTCCTGTTCTCGTCTTCCTGACCTTCACTCCGTCGTTGTGTATGACCCCGCCGATGTCAAACGGACGACGCGTCCCGAGATAGGGTTTTTAACGTGGAACGACGTCATTGGGAAAGGTGCCGACGTTTCGGATGAAGCCTTATCGGCGCGGGATGCCACGCTTGATTCCGATGATCCCATCAATATTCAATTTACCTCCGGTACAACCGGTTCGCCCAAAGCGGTTTTGTTAACGCATCATAATATTCTGAATAATGGCTATTTTATTGCCAGAATTATGCACCTTGGTGTGAAGGACCGGCTCTGCGTTCCCGTCCCGTTTTATCACTGCTTTGGCATGGTGGTCGCGAATTTAGCCTGTGTCGCTTCCGGGGCAACCATTGTGATCCCGGCTGACCATTTTGATCCCGGCGCAATTTTAGCCGCTGTCGAGAAAGAGCGGTGCACCGCCCTGTATGGCGTGCCGACCATGTTTATTGCGGAGTTGGAGCATCCCCACTTTCGCCGGTTCAACCTTTCCTCGCTGCGTACGGGGATCATGGCTGGGGCACCCTGTCCGCCTGAGTTGGTGAGACGCGTCATTGAAGACATGGGATGTCGAGAAATCTTGATTGGGTATGGGCAAACCGAAGCCTCACCGATTACCCATCTCACACGACCCGAGGATTCATTTGAGCGGCGAGTTGAAACGGTGGGGACTAATCTTCCCCATCAAGAAGTCAAGGTGATCGATGTGCGGACCGGTTGTATCGTGCCGACTCATCAGCAGGGTGAAGTGTGTTTTCGAGGCTATCACGTCATGCGTGGGTATTATGGACAAGAGGACGCGACGCGTGAGGCCATCGACGAAGCCGGGTGGCTGCACTCCGGAGATCTGGGGGTTTTGGATGAGGACGGGTATCTGCGCATTACCGGACGTCTCAAGGATATGATTATTCGGGGAGGTGAGAATATTTATCCGGCGGAGATTGAAGCCTTTTATTTTCGTCATCCCAAGGTGGCCGAAATTGCCGTGTTTGGACTCCCCGATTCCAAAATGGGTGAGGAAGTCGCTGCGTGGATTCAGCTACGTCAGGGGAAGGAGGCCGAACCTGAGGAATTTCGCGTCTACGCCAAGGGGCACATGGCTCACTATAAAATTCCACGGTATGTGTGGATTGTCAAACATTTTCCCTTAACCGTGACCGGGAAAATTCAAAAGTTTCGGATGCGGGAGATTGCCTCCGAATGGCTCGCCAAAGAACAGAACAGATGAAGGGAAAAGAACGGATATGATTCGAATGCGTTTTCATGGCCGAGGGGGACATGGAATTAAAACGGCAAGTCGAATTGTTGGAACGGCGGCATTTCTTGCCGGATATGAGGTGCAGGATTCCCCGATCTATGGGGCGGAACGGCGTGGGGCGCCCGTGACCGCATTTACGCGGATTGCTTCCTCGGCCATTCTCGAGCGGGGCGTCATCACTCAGCCCGATCTCATTATTTGCGGGGATGAAACCTTATTGGAATCACCTGCCAGCGGTGTCTTAAACGGCGTCGAACAGGCTGCTGCTCTTTTTATCAACACCAGAAATTTGGAGGCCATCAGGGCTCAAGGGAAGCTGCATGTCCGCATGGTGGCCCTTGATATCACCCAGCGGACCTCCGACCGAATTGGCAAGGCGTCTGCCCTGAGCGTGGGGTTGGGGGCTGCCGCAGCTCGGCTTTCCGGCCTTATCAGCTGTGAGCAGCTCGGGGAGGGTGTGCGAACGGAACTCGAAGAACTGGGGCTTGATGCTCCGATGATCGAAAAAAATCTTCTCTTGGCGCAAGAGGTTTATGCAGAGTTGGAGACGGTTACGGTGGAGCCCAGGAAATTTTCAGCGACAGCAGTGATCCATAAAATGGGTTACGACCACGTGCTGTTGGGCACGCCCAGTATTCTGGCTCCCGGCAATGCAGAGGCTCGTCAAACGGGTGCCTGGCGAGTGGAACGGCCTGAAATTGATTATGACTCCTGCACGCGTTGCGGTCTGTGCTTTGTCCATTGTCCTGATGGGGCGATCGCCCTGGATGAGCAAGGATATCCGGTGATCGATTACGACCACTGCAAAGGGTGCCTCATTTGTTTGGAGCAATGTCCGCGACATTCCATTCGCAGTAAAAAGGAAGTTCGCTCATGGTGAGGAGGATGCTGACCGGTAATGCCGCGGCGGCTTGGGGCGCCCGACTGGCTCAGGTCGAATACGTTCCCGCCTTTCCGATTACCCCTCAAACAGAAATCATTGAATCACTAGCCACATGGTTTGCTGACGGGACCTTGTCTGGGAAATTCGTGACCATGGATAGTGAACATTCAATGGTGACGGCAGCCGGAGCCGCCGCCGCCACCGGTGTGCGCACGTTTACGGCAACTTCGAGTCAGGGTCTGGTTTACGCGATGGAGGCTCTCTATACCGTTTCGGGTTGGCGCGTGCCGTTTGTGCTGGTCAATGTGTCACGCGGTCTTTCATCCCCCATCACCTTGGGGCCCGATCACAATGATGTGCTGGCGGCACGCGATGCCGGATTTATCCAGATTCATGTAGAAACCTGCCAGGAAGTCCTGGATTCCGTGTTAATGGCGTTTCGGATTGCCGAGGATGTTCGGGTCTCTTTGCCGACGCTCGTAAATTTGGATGGCTTCTTTCTCTCTTTTACTCGAGAGCCTGTGGAAATCCCTGATGCCAAGCTGGTCCAGGAGTTTCTCCCGGCCTTTCACCCTCAGCACCCGGTGTTTTCCGGATCGCAATCTCTGGCACAGGGGGTGGCGGTGCTGGATGGAGCGACCTATAGCTACTTTCGCTATCAAATGCATCGAGCGCTTGAGAATGCGTTGGAGGTGCATGAGGAAGTGGCAGAGGCATTCTCACGATTGTTTGGCCGGCGTTACCGGGCCTTGGAAGAATATGGCATGGCTGATGCCGAAATCGTTTTGGTGATGGCTGGGTCTTTTGCGACGAAAGGTAAGGCGGCGGTGAATCGTTGGCGGGAACAAGGTCGAAAAGTGGGATTACTCCGATTGCGGATGCTTCGACCGCAACCGGCGGCGGACATTGCTCGGTCTCTGATTGGGCGAAAGGCCGTCGGGGTGATTGATCAGAATATTTCTCCTGGCTTGGGCGGTATCCTCTATCAGGAAGTCTCTGGCGCCTTGGCCTCAGCCGGTGAACGGGTCCCAGTGATGCGGTCGTTTATTGGAGGTCTTGGGGGAAAGGATATTAGCCAGGGGGAATTCGATTGGGTTCTCGAGGCATTGGATGGGGCTAAGCCGAGCGATGGCCCTGTTCCCTGTCAGCTGCTCTTTACGGACGCAGAGTACGAACAGGTCAGAATGGCTTTGAGCATAGCCGGAAAGTCCCAGGGAGGAACAGCCTCATGAAAGTGCCGCGCGAATTTTACAAAGGTCCCAAGGATATTCCTCACGAGGAAGAATTAAGTCCAGGCGCTCCCTTATGCGCCGGATGCGGGGGGCTGATGACGCTTCGGCTGATGCATAAGGTATTGGGAGAAAACGTGGTCATTGTCAATGCGGCCGGATGTATGACGCTCATGGCGACCTATCCGTATAGTCCCATCCGCTCGTCCTGGTTATATACCACCATGGGAAGCGTAGCCGCCGGAGCGCAAGGTATTCGAGACGCATTGGATATTCGACGGGCCAAGGGAAAGCTGTCTGAGCAGGATGAGATGAAGGTCTTGGTGCTGGCAGGGGATGGTTCAACGTATGACATGGGACTCTCGGCCACGTCAGCCGCCATCCATCGCAGGTTGGATTTTTGGTATTTATGTTATGACAATGAAGCCTATGGCAATACCGGATTTCAAATGTCGAGTGCCTCTCCCTTTGCTTCACGGACCACCACTTCACCCATTGGCCAGCAAGAACCCGAAGGCACGTTTCAGGAGAAGAAGGACATGTTTGAGCTCTGGAGAGCCCAGAAGCCGCCCTATATGGCGACGGTGTCCTCCCATGAGGTCGTGGATCTGGCGGAAAAAGTCAAACGTTCAATGGCAATAAAAGGGCCGAAACTGTTTTTAGCATTAGCCGTGTGTCCAACCGGATGGGGATTTGATCCTCGCATGGGTGATGAATTGGCCCACTTGGCCGTCAAAACAGGTATCTGGCCGCTCAAGGAGGCTGTGGACGGTGTGGTGCGTCATACCCTGATCCCCTCACGCTTCTTACCGGTGGAAGAGTATCTGCGTCCTCAACTACGCTTTCGCCACCTGTTTGAGCCGGCGCCTCATACCGAGGCCATGCAGGCCATTCAGCAAAAGGTGGACCGCTATTGGGAGCAAGTGCGAAAAGATGAACCGGCGGCATCACCCGCGTTGAATCGGGGTACATCCGGCACGTGAGTCAGGAAGGAGGAGCAATATGGGGAAAACCTGTTTTACTTTTGAAGACTTTTGTGATGACCTGGGACCAATAAAAATCGTCCATCTCTATGAACCGTCTTGTGGCCTGCGAGGCATGGTCGTTATCGATAATGTGGCTTGTGGGCCCGCAATTGGGGGGGTCCGCATGGTTCCTGATGTCTCAACAAGAGAAGTGTTTCGGTTGGCCCGTGCGATGACTCTGAAAAACGCGGCGGCCGGATTGCCGCATGGCGGGGGTAAGGCCGGAATTGTGGCTGATCCTCACACGTCTGATAAAGCCCGCCTGATCCGGGCATTTGCGCGTGCGATTCGGGATCTGGTCGAGTACATTCCAGGGCCAGACATGGGAACGGATGAAACCTGTATGGGTTGGATGTATGACGAGATAAAACGGGCCGTGGGCCTCCCTCGTGTGCTGGGCGGCATTCCACTTGACGAAATCGGCGCCACCGGCTTTGGGCTGGCAGAATGCGCGGAAGTGGGCGCTCCGGCCTGTCGTCTCTCACTCAACGGGGCGGCGGTTGCCATTGAAGGGTTTGGAAATGTCGGACGGCATGCGGCGCGCTTTTTGGAGGAAAAGGGCGCACGCCTTGTCGCAGCCAGTGATCGTAAGGGAACGATCTATGATCCAGCCGGCATCCCCGTTGCGGCTCTGGTAGAAGCCAAAGAGGCGTCGGGTAGTGTCGTGGGATATGCGAAAGGACAGAGGCTGGGGCAAGCTGATATTTTTGGTCTCTCGTGCGATATTTTGATTCCGGCCGCACGCCCGGATTGTATTCACAAAGACAATGTTGAAACCATTCAAGCCAAATTGATTTTACAGGGAGCCAATATTCCCGCCACGCCGGAAGCGGAAACACGATTGTATCAACGAGGCATTCTCACGATTCCGGATTTTATTGCGAATGCTGGCGGGGTCATTTGTGCTTCCGTGGAATACCATGGCGGCAATGAGGGACAGGCCTTTCAGAACATTTCGCAGAATATTCGTCGGAATACACAGGAAGTGCTCACCCGTAGTCTGAATGAAGGCATTGAGCCTCGACGGGCTGCGGTGGAGCTGGCCGGCGAGCGCGTTCGTCATGCGATGTCTTTTCGTGGTTGTCAATAACGCGACAGGGCGGGCGTCTGCCCGTTGCCAGTATTGGATTCCTTGATCCTTTAGCCCATTCGTGGTAGAGGTGCCTGGCCATGAAATGCATGCTGCACCATCTGACGGGCAGCCTGAGAGGGCAGACGCAATATTTTCAGGCAGACTCTCTCCGTTTTGGAACAGCCCCCAATTGTGATGTCCGCTTCGATGCTTCCACCGATCGACAGGTCGCGGCTTCCCACGCCGAGTTGGCCTTGTATGACCATGCGCCCATGGTCCGTGATCTGACAGGGCAACACGCCATTTTTCTCAATAATCGACAGACCGGGCAAGCCGCCGTCCATGACGGGGATTTGATTCAATTTGGTGAGCACGGTCCATTAGTGAAATTTCGAGTGCTGTCCGATCAGGCGGATGGCTGCAAGCCTTGGAAGTATATTGTGGAGGATGCACAGGATATCATTGTCCGAACCCCGCACCGCCCGTATACGTCGTTGTTTCATTTGGCACGGCATGTCGTGAGCGATATTGTGCGCTATGGTTCCTCAGTTGCAAAAACAGTGGCCGTCGGTGTTGCGGTGCTCCCGATTGCCCTCATTACGATTTTGGGTGTGAGTGTGTATTACGAATACCGGGCGGCCGAGGTGTTCCGACAACAGGTCGCGGAGCTGGTGAGCCAACTGGAAACCGGACGATTGAGTCAAGCCGAACTTGAGACTCGAGTGGCACAAGAACGTGAAGTGACCTTGAAGCTCCAGCAGGAACAAGATGAACTGAAAGCTCATCTGAAGTCGGCGTTAGAGAATCGTCAGGCCGCCCGGCAATCCCAAGAAGATGTTCGGGCGATCCAACAACAATTAACCCACTTGGAGAGTGGACAACGGTTTGCCGAAGACGTCATTCAGCAATTTCAAGGGGGAGTCGGGCTGTTGCAGGGCGGATATGGCATTGTGGAACAATCCTCGGGGCGACCGCTTCGCTATCAGGGGTATGATGAGCATGGCTCCCCCTTACTGGATGATCATGGGGTGCCATTACTGACGTTGGAGGGCAACACTCCGGCCGTTGTGATTTTTTTTTCCGGGACGGGATTACTGATCGACAAGAATGGGATCGTTTTGACGAACCGCCATCTTGTCCGGATGTGGGAAGTATACGAGCCGGTCCATGCCTTACTAGAAAAAGGATTTGAGCCTGCTGTCGAATTTCTTCGCATATTTTTCCCAGGGTACACCGGTTTCTACCCCTTGGAGGAAGTGTCGGTGTCAGAGCAGAATGATTTCGCTATCCTCCGCACGATGCCAGCTCCCCTTGGGCAACCTCCGCTGCACTTAGCTCCTGCCGACCATCCGATTCGGGTGGGTGAACCCGTGGTGATTATGAGTTATCCAGGCACGTTTGATAGTATTTTGAGCCGGCTCTCGCGAACAGCGAGTGAAGCCATTCTTAGTCAATCCGGGGGAGATCCGGTGGGACTTCCTGAATTATTGGCTAAGGAGCGATTGATTCGTCCACTTACTACACATGGCTATGTATCGGATGTTTCAAAAGAGGTGGTGACTTATGAAGCCCGGGCCAGTCGTGGCAGCAGCGGTGGAGCCGTTTTAAACCGTGAGGGATTGGTGATTGCTGTCAATCATTCAGAGTTAAAAGCGGTGGGTGGCATCAATATGGGAGTACCGGTTCGGGTTATTCGAGAACAATTGGAGCGGTTGGGGATTCAGCCGGGGGAATGAGGCAAGACTCAACCGGCGCTGAAGTCTATTGGAGAAAGCAGGTGTGACCATCATGACCATTTTGCTTGCTGTGGATTCATCCTCCCATGCCAAGCATGCTGTGCAAATGGTGAAGCATCTATCAGGGGAGATGAACCTGTTCATCCTCTATGTGGTGGATGTTCCGGCCTTGAAACATGCTTATCTGTCCTCGGCATGTTCGGAAAGTGACGTTGAGAGCTACCGGAAGGAAATCGCCAGGTTGTCGCAACATATTCTGCACGACACTCGGGATGAACTCCTTCCGTTTGCACGAAAAATCCAATTAATTGCGGATAATGGGGATCCTGCCGAATGCATCATTCAAACGGCTGAGGAGCAGCAGGTTGATCTTATTTTACTTGGACATCGGGGAATGACGGGATCTGCCATGTTTCTGTTGGGGGGCGTATCGCAAAAAGTGGCCACCTATGCGCCCTGCTCGGTTCTGGTCTGCAAGGAAGACTACCCTGCTCTTGACCGCATTTTGCTAGCGGTGGATGGATCGGAGGCTTCGAGCGCTGCCGCTCAATTTTTGGGGAAGTTTCCGTTGAAGAGTCCCTCTCATGTCATGATCGAGATGGTCTGGGCGCCGCCACCTTCGAGTCTATTGGCCTCAGTGGCTAAATCCGCCTGTGTGGCTCCCAATACGGCATCAGCCAAAAGCCAAGGGGAAACCTTTCTGCATAAAGTCGCTATGGGATTTCAGCATAACCCATATACGGTGAACTATGAATGGAAATGTGGCGATCCCCCTCAGGTTATCCTCGAATCAGCCATACAGCATGAGATCCAATTAATTGTCGTGGGAGCCAGGGGCCTCAAAGGGATGAAGCGGTTTCTGCTCGGAAGTGTTTCTCAGAAAATCCTTGAACATGCTTCCTGTTCCGTGCTCATTGTCCGCTGAAGCCTGAGTGGGTGATTGCGATCTTCAAAGGTGCACACCCACCAGTCTCTTTGTGTTCCCCCACTATTTTGTGGGAGGACACCCGTCTTGCCAAGTGACTCGGCCTTCATATCCCCATTTTTTCCCAATGTCTTTGTCGTATGGGACGGTGGAGAGTTGGTGCTCTTTAGACGCCAGCAAGGTCACGGTGTGGAGCGTATTCATGGATTGGAGCTGGCAGGCCGGTTTGACAAGATGTCCATCGGGCCCAACCGTGAAAAATAATTCTTTCATCACGTCTCCGTCTCCCGTGATGACGCACCGGTATTCTCCGGGATTCTCGTTCAAATAGAATTGTGGCTGTGAGTAGGATCCTTTGCTCCCATCAGGATTGGGGCGGGGGTGTAACGCAAACAGTTGATAGTAATATTGTGTCCATTGGGCGTCTTCTCTTTCGGGCGAGCCTTGTTTGAGATATGTCCAAGAACTGTATTCGCTGCCTTTCATGCCTTCGGCTTCATCGATGCGTTTGCCGTTGTAGAGACAAGCTATTTTCGTTGGATGATAACCCTTATCTTTTTTAAACCATGTTCGGATGGTTACCGCGGCCTCATTTTTTTGATAAGCCAACTCGATGGCCGATCGAATCCCTCCATCAGAAGGCGTTGAGTGAGGAATTTCCTCCTCGATTGTGGATACGGCCAGCTTCATGTCGTGATCCGTTTGCCATTTTAAAGACGGAGAGTTGGCCGCGCCTTGCTTGGCCTCGATAACCTGCAGTCTCAGACTGGCAAAATCTTTGAACTCGATGCCTTCGATCGGTTTTTTATAGGTGAGTTTGATGGTGTGGGTGCCGCTCGTCGTGAAGAGTTTGTCGAAATCCCGGTCGGAAGGGGCCTCGCATTGGTAATAGGCCAGATGGGCTTCTGTGAGCGTATAGGCAGGTTTTGATTGACAGGATGTGGGTTTGCCCAAGCTCTTATCATCCTTGAACACTTCAATCATAATGGTATCGTCAGGAGCAATGTCCTGATATTTGACATAAAACCGAAGTTGCGCACTCCAACGAGTGGGTTTGGCCTTGGTGCCGGGATGTCCGTAAGCCTGAACCAAGGTATCGTACTGGCCAAGAGTATCCAGAAGAACCGGCTGGTCTTTTGAAACATCCGGTCCGATATAAATCTCCTGCAACGTGATTGCTTTGGCCGTCACGGGTTTGATGTCGATTGGCCGTTGAATCTCTTGTTCCTTCATTTTGTAGGCCTTCACCAGTGCATTCAGATACGCTTGGTGAGTCATCAGTTTTTCCCGGCGTTCCTGGTTTTGGCCTCTGCCGAGTTGTTCCCACGAGGTGATCGCTTTCTGTAAGAAGGAATTATAGTTGACCCCGAATTGCTTGATCTGCTGGAGCTCTTCATAGGTGGAAATTGAAAGGGATGTGCCATCGAAAATACTCGGCGGCAACTTGATCTGCAGTTTCGACATATTCTGTTCAAATTCCCGCATTTGAGCGAAACTTGGGGCAGGAAGCAGACACGCGATCAGTAAAAGAACGGTGGTGAGCATATCAAATCTTTTCAAGGTGTTCTCCTTGTTCACCAAAGATCCTGATGGATGTAGTGAAATTACAAGTCTCTGGGCCATTCCATGAGCATTAGTTCAGTTCATATCATATTTATGAAGAGGGAGCCAGACGAGGCCATCTCCATTTTCTCCTGATTCCGGGGATGCCGGAAATGTGGCTTTATGGGTATCCCATGGCGCTTGCTCTAACCATGAAAAGCCCTTCCACTCAGTGCGATCGGGGGATACTTAAAATCCCTCTCCTTGAGTCCGTGGGGGAGTTTGCGGACTAGTGGATACACCACCGCCTCCCTTGCAGCCGCACTGGACGGTCCTTTGAGAACCGCCTTCCTTGCATGTACACCAACGGGCATCTCCGGGGGTTCCGCAAATCTGTTCAATGTCTCCACATTTTGGTGTGACAATCGGTTTGGGTTTTTTCTTCTTTTTCTTTCCTTGTTCCACCATGGGGCCTGAAGTGAGGATGGGGAGGAAACTCGCATCATCCGTATCATGCGCAGGAGTCATAGCCTGCGAAGTCCCATGAGTCGTGACCAGGGTGGCCGCTCTCCCCGTGCCTGGTATAAGAATGGAGAATGAAAAGGCCAATGCCAGACAAAGCGTCGTTGTGTAGATGAACCGAGACATGAACGTCCTCCTTGTGTGAACCGATAGAATGTGAAGCCTTCCTGGCTGGTCAGAACAAATTCTTCTGTTCCCAAAGTGAGTCTTTCATATTCCCAGCTTGGTCTTCTGTTTTTCAATCCCAAAATGGGGGAAATATTGGTATCTGACCATTTTAACGTGTGGACCTTTTTTGATGATAAGCCGGTTTAGGACTCCTTATGGTGGTCGCGAGTCCTAGCTGATCGCATGAGATGGCGGCGAATGTGAAGAAAGAATTTAGAGAGAGATTGTCGGGATCAGAGGCATGCCTATAGTTTTTAGCCTGGACTGAGGATGAAGATCAAGCCGGTGGTTGCTGCCGCGATGACGAGGGTTTGGAGTCCGGCCCAGAGCCAGAAGGTCTGGCTGATGTGTCCCAAATACACGCCCAGCAAGAAAATGGTGAGTAAGGCCATCGCAAAGGCCGATTCCAGAGGAAAATGATTGAAGAGTTCCACGGAGGGCGCCAGCCATAAGGGAAGAAGAATGATCAAGGAGATGATCAACGGTGCCATACCATTCACGAATGCGATCACCATGGGAAGCAAGCGTGCAGCCTGACCGTAAGCGGATTGCCCCAGGTCAGAGACCATCGCTCTTTCCAATTCCCTTAATTCCCGCTGTTTTTCCGCAGCCTCGCTGATATACGCACTGCTGACTCCGCTCATGCCTAAGGCAATGGCCACTCCCAGGCAGGCATTGGTGACCACTGGTAGCCTGACATTCTCACTCACATAAAATCCTACCAGCAGTCCCAACATCGTGAGAGCCCCGTCAAATCCGTTGACCACAAAATATCGGCGAGCGATGACATGGGAGCGGGTGATATTGAGCAGCCAAAGCAGTTGTTCCATCAGGGAGGCAACCCGTTAATGAGGCTCAACATCGGGAGGTCCATTGTCTACTTCGACCTCATCGATGCTATGTATCGATCCGCCCAGGGAACTAATGACTTCGGAAATAAGGGGAAAAAGGACATGTGCCCCCTCGGCAACGAGCACGACGGTTTCAGTTTTTTCATCCATGGCTGTGACGGTCAGCTTGATTCGACATCCCGGTAGTTGTTCCGAGATGGCTGTGGTGAAGTCCAAGGCGTTAGGATTATGGGGCTTCAGCACATCGAGAACAATGCGAGTGATGCGAACCATTGGGTAGAGGTCTCCAGGAGACGATAATCGGGTGCGGGGGTCATGATAACCGATTTTATTGGGATTGTAACGCTGGCTTTCTTGGGATGGCGGGGAGGCGAGAGAGATGTAGAGTGAAATCGGTTGCTGGTCGGAAGAACAAAGAAATTGCTATGGTTTGGGAAACAACATGGAGTGGGTGATGAAGCCAGCGAAAGTTCTGATTATGGGGGCAGCAGGCCGCGACTTTCATAATTTCAATGTGGTGTTCCGTGACAATCCTGCGTATGAAGTTGTGGCCTTTACCGCGGCGCAAATTCCCAATATTGAGGGACGTCAGTACCCATCGGTACTGGCAGGAAAATTATATCCTGAAGGGATTCCGATTCGGCCAGAGACTGATGTGGAAGCCCTTATTCAGAATCATAATGTAGATCAAGTGGTATTCAGTTACAGCGATATTGCTCATCTGGACGTGATGCACAAGGCCTCACGGGTGGTGGCCTGTGGGGCCGATTTTCGTCTCCTGGGTGGCAAAGCGACCATGTTGGTGTCACATAAACCGGTTATCTCCATCTGTGCCGTTCGAACAGGTGCCGGCAAAAGCCCAGTGGCCAGAAAAGTGGCTGGTCTTCTCAAAGCCGCGGGACTCCGTGTGGCTGTGGTTCGGCACCCTATGCCGTATGGAGACCTTGCCAAGCAGGCGGTACAACGATTTGCGACTCTCGATGATATGGCCGCCGCGAATTGTACAATTGAGGAACGGGAGGAGTATGAACCGCATATCCGGCGAGGGAATCTGGTTTATGCCGGGGTAGATTATGACGCAATTTTAAGACAGGCGGAGGGAGAGGCGGATGTCATTGTGTGGGATGGAGGGAATAATGATCTTCCGTTTTTCCGGTCAGATCTGGAAATCGTCCTAGTGGATCCCCATCGGGCCGGTCATGAGGAGGCCTATTTCCCCGGGGAAGTCAATCTGTTACGTGCCGATGTGCTGGTGCTGACCAAACTGGATAGTGCGTCGAAAGAACACGTCGATGCGGTTCGTGCACGGATTGCTGCTGCGAACTCTTCTGCCAAGGTGATCGATTCAGTCATGTCCATAAGGGTCGATTTGCCCGAGCCGATTCGTGGCGCTCGTATTCTCGTGGTGGAAGATGGGCCGACACTGACTCATGGAGGGATGAGTTTTGGGGCAGGAGTGTTGGCTGCCCGAAAATTTGGAGCTGCGGAATTAGTCGATCCCCGTCCATTTGCCGTTGGCAGCATCAAACAGGCTTTCTCTATGTATCCGCATATTGGCCCGCTTCTTCCGGCTATGGGGTATGGGCCACAACAAATTCACGAACTGGAAGAGACCATTAAACGAATCCCCTGTGACCTGGTGTTGGTGGCGACACCAGTGGATTTGAGCCGAGTGATGGCGATCAGGACGCCCATTAGTCGTGTGACCTATGAGTTTGAAGAAGTGGGGAAGCCGGATTTAGCCGAAGTGTTGGAGGATGTCCTGGTCAAGGCGAAGCGTCATGGCTGAACGAATTCTGGTCGCGCTGGGCGGCAACGCTCTGGTGCAGGTTGGACAGCAGGGGACTGTTGCGGAGCAAACAGCGAATCTCCACCGTGCCTTAATTGGAATTGTCCCGTTAATTCAGCGTGGGTGTCAGATCGTGGTCACCCACGGCAATGGACCTCAGGTCGGACATATCCTGATTCGTGTGGAGGCTGCTCGGGGGCAGGCCTATGATCTTCCTTTAGATGTGTGTGTGGCGCAATCCCAAGGGGAAACCGGCTATCTCATTCAGCAATCCTTGGAGAATCTGCTTCGCCAAGCAGGGATTATCCGGGGTGTGGCCACCTTGCTTTGCCGGACGGTTGTGGATCGACATGATCCTAAGTTGGTGAATCCTTCCAAACCGATTGGTCCTTTTTATGCCAGGGAACAGCTGTTGGAGCTGAAAAGCAAGGGGTGGTCTTTGACAGAGGACCCCTCACAGGGGTTTCGTCGAGCGGTGCCGTCTCCAGCTCCACTCCATATTATCGAGACGGAGATGATTCGCCGTCTATTTGATGAGGGTGTGATCGTTATTGCGGTGGGCGGCGGTGGCATTCCGGTCAGTGCCGATACCGACGGAATGCTGACCGGGATTGAGGCCGTCGTGGATAAAGACCTGGCCTCTAGTCAATTGGCCGTGGCCATTGGCGTGGAACGGATTCTGGATTTGACATCGGTGGAGTTTGCCAAACTTCATTTTCGTTCTCCTCGAGAAAAAAACTTGGAGAGAATAACTGTGGAAGACGCAAAGCGATACTTAGCAGAAGGGCACTTTGCTCCAGGGAGTATGGGGCCAAAAATTGAGGCCGGGGTGTATTTTCTTGAGCATGGTGGGCGGCAATTCACCATCACACACACAGAAAAAGCCCTTGAGGGATTTGAAGGCCGGACGGGTACACAGATGATTCCGGCCTGAAGGAGGCTCAAGGTATGCATTTACTTTCGTTGTCGGATTGGACCAAGGAGCAGATAGAAGAGATTCTGGCGCTTGCCACTCAGATAAAACGGGATCCTAGCCATTACACTCATGCGTTGGCGGGTTGCATTCTCCTGATGATTTTTGAAAAACCCTCTCTCCGTACCAGGATTTCTTTCGAGGCAGCCATGTTGCAGCTGGGTGGCCATGGAATTTTCTATGATTTGGGTGGATCCCCGCTTGGAGCCGGCAAGGAAACCCTTGCCGATACGGCACGGACAGCTTCGCGTTACGTCCAGGGGATCATGGCCCGAATGTTCAAGCGGGACGATATGGAAGAGTTGGGACGTTATGCGACCGTCCCAGTTATTAATGGATTGACCGACTATGAGCATCCCTGTCAGGCGTTGGGCGATGTATTCACCATTCAAGAAAAAAAGGGAACATTGCAAGGACTCCGCGTGGCCTATATCGGTGATGGGAATAATAATGTGACGCATTCGCTTCTCCAAGTCTGCTCTCAATTGGGTATGGATATGACGGTGGGCTGCCCACACGATCCGGTTTTTCACCCTTTGAAAGAAATCGTCAAGGAGGCGAAAGCCATAGGCGAACGTCATGGAGCACATATCTCCATCGTGCATGATGCCTGGAGTGCCGTGGCGAATGCAGAGGTGGTCTACACCGATACGTGGATGAGTTACCATATTCCTGCCGAAGAACATGAGAGGCGGTTTCAGCTCTTAGAGCCCTTTCGTGTGACCCAGGCACTGATGAAACAGGCTCGTGCCACAGCCATTTTCATGCATTGTCTGCCGGCTCAGCGAGGAAATGAGCAAACCGCAGAGGTCATTGATGGCCCCCAGAGTGTGGTCTTTGATCAGGCAGAAAATCGTCTGCATACGGAAAAAGCTATTCTCGTGAAGCTTCTTGGATCCTGAAATGCGTGTGTCATCACAATCGATTGTGTGCTGGATTCATTCAGGCGAGATTCCCTGTCAATTGCGTTGCGCCGAGTCTTGGCAAGAGCCAATGTTCTGTGGGACAGTAACGGCTTCTTCCATGCCGAACGGAAGTCCTCAGCCTTAATTCCTGGTCGTATGCGTGAAGATCCATTTTCTTAATGGATCACATGTTTGAGATCCCCCCTGACAATGTGCCCTGGACTCTATGTCACTCCCGATGGGTATCTGTTCCTTGCGTCTTCTGGTGGTTTTTCTATTCCTCCATATTAGTGTGGCCGATACCTCATGGGCGGACGAAGTGTATTTTTTCAATGGGGATCGTCTATCGGGAACTATTGTCAGGATGGAAGAGGACACGCTTATTTTGGAGACCGCCTATAGTGGGGAAATACGGATTAACTGGGAGAGGATCAAAGGATTATATTCACAGACGCCGTTGGTCATTCAATTCTACGATGGTTCACAATATAAGGGGCCCGTGGTTTATTCGGAGTCAGAAGGATTTCAGATGCGGGATCCCCAAAAAGTGCTTGCAGCCGAAACCCAGGACGTGCTTCCGAAATCTCTTGAGTTAGGGACCATTGCAGCGATTAATCCCATTCCGTGGTTTCGATACACGGCGGATGCTTCCCTTGGCGGGAACCGGACAACGGGGAATTCCGATACGCAAGGGATGAATGGATCCCTTACCGCGACGGGGCGGATGTCCGGTCATCGCCTCAGTTTGGGAGGCCGATATAATTACGGTGAATCGGTTGGGAAGGTGACCGCCAGAAATGGCCGGGGGTCTCTCACGTATGATTATTTTCTTACAGACAAGATCTTTTTGAATGTTGAAGAATTGTTTGAGCAGGATTCATTTCAGGATTTAACGCTGAGGAGTTCTACGACTGCGGGGGTGGGGTATCAATTTTTTGATTCCGAAGAACATAAACTGGATGTGGTCGGAGGGGGTGGGTTAGTCCACCAGGATTTCAAAACCCGGCCGACAATTCAGAGTCCTACGGTTTTATGGTCGGTCAATTGGGCCTATTGGCTGATGCCCAAAGTGGTGAACTTTTTTCTGACCCATCAGGGGTTTAAGGACGTGGGAGCGGACAGTTCCGCTCTTCGTGTGAACTCCAATCAAGGGGTCAGGATTTGGCTGAATAAACATTTGTATATGAATTTTGAATACGATATTCGTTTCAATAGTCAACCGTTATTAGGAAACAAGAAACTGGATGAAGCATTTATATTTGGAGTCGGATTTGGCCTAGGCAACTTTTAACGAAGCAATTTGGCCCTCTTCAAGCCTGCCTATTTGCATATAGACCGCACATCTTAAGAATACCTCCGTGAGAAAATCTTCTGTCATCGTCTAGGAATGCTCCCCTCTCGGGACATTGATGTGTCCGAGAAACCAGACCATCCTCATCCCTATTCCGCTCATATTCCTGAAGTGTGCTTCGGTCCAGTTGGAATGTGACATTGGGGAATAATTCCACTGGCCTTTCCTCACGATTGATTCATTTCACCCCATTTATCTTGGGTATGACGATGCAACGCTCCCAGACTCGTTGGAAAAAATCAAAAATATGAGATGCCTGTCATGGCACAGGGTTTGCTCAATTTAGAGAAAAAGAAATATTTCTAAGGTCAGTCAAGTATCAATGAAGGAGTACTTTTAAACATTACATTTGAGGAGGAAAAGGGTAATGAAAAGTCCTATAGGTGTTCATAAAAATCAATTTCGCGGATTTCTCGTGCCGATCATGGTTTTTGGCTTGGCAGGGGGGGCGATGGTCTCTTCCAATATTGATCTGGGAAGTGTGGCATGGGCTGCTGGCAAAGGCGAGGGGCAGGGTGCAGGTCAGGGAAAAGGTTTTGGCGGAGCGAGAGGCGGAACGGGTGAACGGCCGGATATGGATGGAGGCAAGGGGGTAGAGGAAAAAATTTTTCGAGGAGGGAAGGATCGAATCACCATCACGGAAGAGGAAGATTCCGACCGTCCCCCTTGGGCCAAAACTCCAGGGCGTGAAGGAAAGCCGGGTAGCGGAGGAGGAAAGCCGGTGGGCGCCGGTACGATGAAGGGCGACCTTTATGGCGATCTCTATGTCATTTTGCGGGATGCCAATGGGGTTCCCATTTTGGATCAATATGGACACGTACAACCAATCGATGCAGACGGGAATCTTATCCCGTTAAATGAGGAAGGGGAACCGGTCGACGAAGCGGCGGCCGCACTTCTCCAGGAAGTGGATTTTAGCCGTCTCAATGTGGCCCGGTCACCTTCAAAAGTCTCCGACCATGCCTATGATTCAGTGCTTGAAACCTTAAATTCTGCAACCAACATCACGCTTGATCCGGCTGGTCGCTTGGTTGTAACCGTTGATGGTGTGGTGAAAACCATTGATTCTCCACTGGAGAACTTAGTGCTTTATGAGATGCTCTTGGATAAAGGGTTTTTGCCTGGTCTCACTGTCGATGATGCGATATTAGGTTCCTTAATATTTTTGAAAGATGCTCAGCTCACTACGGCAGATCTGGATGCGGCCACTTCGTTCCTTGCCGCGGCATCCGATAAGGCTACCACGGTGACCATCGATAGTGTGGTCTACCTCAATGCCATCCTTGGTATCACGGGGACGATCGTTGTGAATGGCGATAGCTATGTTGATTATTCAACCTTCAACTATGACCGGGCCAGCACCTACGTTGGCGACATTACCTATCTGAAGGATGACGGCACCGGGACGGGAACGTATATCACGGTGACCGAACCCATCATGACGGCGGTGTTTGGAGATGAGACCTATACCAGCGACGATGGAGGGGTGGATGGCTTTGCTCAGGCGACTGATGATGCGCGTACCTTGATAGAGTTCATTCATGAGCCCATTCACTGAGCAGGGAAGGAGGAAGAACGTTGGGCAAAGGCCGTTATACCATACAAAGCCAGAGAGCTGTGTTGCTTGTGTCCCTCACGGGAGTCTTTATCAGCTTACCCGAGTCGTTGTGGTGGCTCAGTGAGGGGAGGGGTTTTGTTGCGGTGGCTCAGGAACATAGCTCGGGTGGCCATAGTGGGGCTGGTGGTCATTCCGGAGGGAAGGGGGGAGGTCATTCAGGGAGTGACGGACACAGTGGAAGTAGTCATTCCTCAGGTGTGGGGAAAGGCGGCCAGGGTGGGAAAGGGGGGCTACGGGATATTTATATCCCTGGTACCCATGGGTCAGGCAGTAAAATGCTTGAGTCTGAAGTGTTCAGAAGTCCTGGCGGACATAATCGAGTCATCGCTCCTTCGGAAGAATCAGGTCGGTCAATGACAACAGGGAGAAAAGCCGATACCGGTTCAGGGGGAAAACCTCCCTGGGCCGGAGGCGCGATTCCGGAAGAGGTTGAGCTTGGCCGGTTGAATGTGGCGCGAGCTCCTGAGCATGTCTTAGAGAAAGCCAGACAAGAGGTCTATGCCAGCTTTGATCGGGATGGGAACGGGGAGATCGACAATCCCGAGGATGTGCGTCTTGTGGATTCCCCATTGGCCAATTTGGCCTTGTATAAAGAGGCCCTCGTGGAAGGGAAGTGGACTCTTGATCAGGCAGCTATGTTCTTGGGAAAAGCTTCCGATAAAAATCTTTCTCTTAGTGGAGAATCTCTCAAGGCGCTGAATCGTATTCTGCAGATTGATGATTCGCAAAAGTTTGCGGATTTCTCTTATGTCCGAGAATCACAGTACACCCCCGAAGAAATTCAACTGATATTTCAAGGAGAAACAGTCGTGGCGGCTGGGGCCACCGGCTTTGCGCAGGCAGCAGATGATGTGCGCGCCGTCGTGTTGTACTATCACGATCATCCTTCATAAGTATGGTGCTGACTCCCGGTTGTCCCACGAATGATTCGCAATGGTTTCCCAGGGTGCGAATTCAGTCAGAATAGTACGACAAGAAGTCGGCTGTGTTGGTAGGGATCTCCCATTGGACGTGAGAGAAAGTCTGGTTGTTTAGATTCCCCATCATCAAGGTATGACCGTGTTGGAAGATGCTCACACGATGGGTCCATGGCTCTTCAATAGTTGTCAGGGAAAAGTGGTTCAGGAATATCTCGTCAGTCCCAGGGTGTGAAATGTATCGAAGCGGGTTCTTTTGTGAGGGGCGTGGGGGGCGTCAGGCGGCAAGAGGGGACACCCACGAACAAATTCGAGGCTCGATGGTAGCGGGATATACGGGTAGGCTCTGTGTCCTCATCTTAGGAGGAATTGTGATGTTTGGGGATAGAGCTACGGCCCAAGTCTCTCTTCCCAAGGAGCCAACCGAACAGTCTGTTCTTTCCAAGCAATCCCGTTCGCCGGATGTATCCGCCTATCGGGTTGGATCATTTCTACTAAGCCCGTCATTGACGCTGTCAGAGCTCTATGACGATAACATCTTTGCAACCAGGAAAGATGAACGGGATGATTTCATTACCATACTTTCACCGTCTCTCCATTTGCGATCTGATTGGACCCAACACAAATTCAATGTCTTAACCGGCGCCAATGTGGCCAGATATCTTCATGACGGATTACAGGACTATGAGGATTATTGGGTGGAAGCTGATGGCCGATATGATCTGTCTGGCAAAGCAAATGTCTTTGGAGGGGCCAGGTTTTCCCATTTACATATTCCACGCACTTCCCCCAACGAAGTATTTGGTATTCGGCCGACTATTTACCGGGAGATTGGCAGTCATGTCGGAGTCTTTCGGCAGTGGGAGGATCTCTCCATGCGATTAGGTGGTACCTTTGAGCGATTGGATTTTGATGATGTGGGGACCATCACCGGAGAGATCGATAATGACGACCGTGACCGGAATTCTTTTGGGGCAGGCAGTCGATTGGGATATGCCTTGTCGACTCGCTATGAAGCTTTTGTGCAGGGAGCCTATGACCGCAGAATGTATGATGCCTCGCGCTGCTGCGAGTCCGGTGGAACTCCTGTCCACCGCGATTCTCAAGGATTTAATGTTGCCGCGGGCCTGAACCTTGATTTTTCTGAGACCCTCAACGCAGAACTCCTTGGTGGATATCTGAGCCAGGATTATGTGGATTCCAATCTCAAGGATGTCAAATCGGTGGATTTTGGAGGACTTCTCCGTTGGAGGGCCTCTCCGACTACGACCATTCGCGGTTTTCTGGATCGGTCGGTGGAGGAAACCATTGTGTCTGGAGCATCCAGCTATTTACACACTCAGGTGGGTGCCAAGGTCACCCATAAAGTTCTGCCACGTTTGACGGTGAATGTGAATCTTGGATACAGCCATGTCGATTTTCAGGGAATTCGGCGTCTTGATCATGTCATCGAAGGGGGGGCGGGGTTCAAGTATGCCGTTCATCCCAATTTCTTTGTGACTGCCGACTATCAACTGTTGCATCGTGATTCAAATGTGCCAACCGTCGATTATTTCCAAAATCTGATCCAGGTGGGAATCGGAGGTGAATTGCCCGCAGCCTTTTCCGGTAACGGGTCCACGGTTGATGCCATGACGGAGAACGTGGCGTTGCCCAACACGGAAACTCCTTGGTCTGGCCTGTATATTGGTGGGCAAGTGGGGTTTGGAGGTCTCATGTCCGAATTAGCCGGTCCCAGAGGGGCCGGAGGTACATTGGATGCTGACTTCGGTGGAAAGGGGTTCACCGGGGGAGGATTTGCCGGATATGGCCAAACGTTTCGTCACTGGTATGTCGGGGCAGAACTTGAAAGTGAAGCCAGTCAAGCCAAATGGGACCACAGTGGAAATCCTGATAGACGCGTGTTCTCGGTCGAGAAAGTTGTCGGCTATGGGGGAGCATTTCGTGTTGGTTATGCGCTGAGAAATGTGGCGTTGGTCTATGGGCGTGTGGGATTTGTCAGGACAGAATTTACGACCGACTATAGCCATGAGGGTGTTCCAACCTCACAGGACGACGAGCAAACCGGGTTGCGTGTGGGAGCGGGAGTCGAGGTGGCCATGACGGAACATCTCTTCAGCCGGTTTGATTATACGTATACCGATTACGGGAATGCGTATCGGGTGAATTTTGGAAATGGGCTCGATCGGTTTGATAATCGTGAGACCTTGTTTCGATTGGGGATCGGCTATCGCTTTCATGAGGATTCCCAGGAAGATCCCGCACAGATTCGGTTTCGGGATCTTTCCGGTTTCTATGCGGGGGCACAGGCTGGGTATGGAAATTTGAACACCGAGGTTGATGCGTTGCAAACCGATGCCGGAGGTGACACGACCCTGGAGGCGGATTTTGGCGGGTCGGGGGCCATTGGGAGTGTTTTTGCCGGATATGGGTATGTGTGGCGCCAATGGTATCTCAGTTTCGAGTTGGAAGCTGAGGCCAGTCGTTTCTCCTGGGATCACGCAAGAGATCCTTCTGGGCGGGATTTTTCAGTTGATAAAAAAGGCGGGTATGGAGGAAGTGCTCGCCTGGGGTATGTCTTACACAACGGGGTGTTGGTGTACGGTCGAGGCGGAATGGTTCGATCTAAGTTTATCACTCAATATCAAAAGGGCACCAATCCCGATAATTGGGTGGATGATGATGAAACGCAATATGGATGGCGGATTGGGCTGGGGACGGAAGTCCCGGCCACTGACCGGATTTTTTTGAGATTTGACTATACCTACACTGACTACAATGCCTATTCGATCACGACTCCTCACACCAATGCGGACACAATTGATTTTGACAACCGTGAAAGTCTGTTTCGAGTGGGAGGAGGGGTCCGGTTCTAAGGCGGAGTGTTGTTCATGGTTCAAGCAGGTTGGCGGTCAAAGGCCATTCGGTCTTTGACGATTCATTGAGGAGGTGCTGTATGAAAGGTGTCATGGTTCTTGGCAATGGGTTGGTTTTGGGCGTGGCATTGGTGGTTGGATTGAGCGGATTGGTGTGGGCCGAGGAGACAGCCAAGGAACGGGAACGAATAGAATCACAAGAGCGCATTCACGAGCAGGATAAGGAGCAGGTTCGAGAGCAAGAGCGCCAGCGGATTGAGTCCCAAAGCCAGGAGCAGAAGAAACAACAGATGCAACAACAGCAGCAGAAAAAACGAAGCCAATCGCATGCCCCTGGCGGTAGAGGTGGCAGAGGTCGATAGTCTTCGATCAGAGCGTTGCTACCATAAATGTCTGGTTCAGACCGGTCTCTCAGTCCACTGTGAGACCGGCCTGGCGGACCTCAGGCCATTGAGTGAATACGTTACTTGCGGATCAATTGCTTTTTCAGAACTCTGAGGGGGGATGTATTCAGAAGATGATGAGGTTCGAGCCATCCACGGCGAGCCTGGTCCAGGCCAAACCGCATGAAGTCCAGGTCGGTCGTCCGGTGGGCGTCGGTGGAAATGGCGACGTTGACTCCCAAGTCCTTAGCCATCTTACAGTGAAGATCGGTGAAGTCCAGGCGTATCGGTTGGGCATTCAACTCCAGAACGCACCCCCGCTCGAAGGCGGCCACCATGATCTGTTCCATGTCGATATCATAGGGAGGACGCTGATTGAGGAGACGGCCAGTGGGATGGGCCAGAATATTGAAATGCGGATTATCCATGGCCTTTATGATCCGTTCTGTTTGTTGGCGCCGTGGAAGGTTGAATTGAGAATGGATGGCGCAGACGGTGAGATCCAGCCGTGCGAGGATTTCGTTGGGGAAATCCAATGTGCCGTTTTCTAAGATATCGACTTCAGCCCCCTTGAGAAGAGTAAAGTCTGTGAAATCTTCATTCAGTCGATCGATTTCTTCCATTTGGGCCGCCAGGCGTTTGGCATTCAGCCCATGGGCAATCGTGATTCGTTGGGAATGGTCACAGATCGCCAGATATTCATAGCCTTTCTGTTGTGCCGCAAGGGCCATGACTTTCCCAACTTAACCGGTGTGGAGGTATTGAAGGAGTGTGAGAGCATTAAGAGGAGCATAGCCCTGTTCATCATTATCGAAATAACAATAGACGTCTTTTCCGGCCGAATGCCAGTTCCGGCACTTGTGGGCCCAGGCTCGGAGCATGGACTGATTGTATGTCCCCTGATAGGCCGCTCCTGGCCCATGCAATCGGATGTATACGAAATTGGCCGTCACGATTTCCGGTGCCCATTGGCCTGCCAGATGATACAGGCAGAATCCGGCCTGGTGAGCCTCGAGTAACTGGTAGACTTCTTTATCAAACCAACGGGTGTCACGAAATTCAAAGGCATAGCGGAACTCTCCCGGCAAGGCGTTCAGAAATGCCTCCAGCCGGGGAATATTTTTCTTCCAACGGGGTGGTAACTGAAAGAGGATGGGGCCCAGTTTGGAGTGAAGTTTCGTGGCCGCTTCGAAAAATCGGTGGATGCCGTCCTGAGGATCCTTGAGTTTTTTTATGTGCGTGAGATACCGACTTCCCTTGCAGGTGAAAAGAAAATTCCTGGGGGTTTGGTTCCGCCAATGGGTCAGGGTGTCGCTGGTCGGAAGATGATAAAAGGTCGAATTGATCTCGACGGTGGAAAAATGTCTGGCATAGTAGGGAAGGAATTCCTCACTCGCCATGCCTGTTGGATAAAACGTGCCGACCCAATGAGGATAATGCCAACCGGAGGTCCCGATATAGAGATTGCCTGATCTCATCTTACCTGCGTGTGGTAGAGCGTTCCTCTCCATCCGGTAAAGAATTTACAAGGAAATGGATGACAGATGCGGCATCCTCAATCATGTTCGAGATCCTTCTTGGGACCTGAAAGGGGCATCCATGATTGGCATAAGTAGCTGGGTGGCCTCGCGGGCTTGGCGAATGATTCGAGTGGCATCAGCATGGAGTTGCGCTGCCGGTGTGTGAAGGCCAGCCAGGCCTTGTGCCTGGGCCTGCAAGGCTGTGGCCACGGCCACTTGAGGATAGACGTCCCATTGAGCCATGGTTGGAAGAATCGCGTCGTCATGGATCCCTTGGTTCACGGCATAGTCTGCCAAGGCGTGGGCGGCTGCCAAAGCCATTTCATCGGTTATCGTGGAGGCTCGGACATCCAATGCCCCCCGAAATACCCCGGGAAAGACCAAGGAATTATTCACTTGGTTTGGGAAATCTCCCCGTCCGGTGGCCACGATTCTGGCGCCAGCCTCCTTGGCTTCCCATGGCCAGATTTCTGGAGTGGGATTAGCGCAGGCAAACACGACGGCATTGGGAGCCATGGTGGAAATCCATTGGGCTTGTACCACCTGAGGGCCGGCGAAGGCCACGCAGACGTCTGCCCCGCGCAAGGCCTCCGCGATAGTGCCTTGCAGACCGGTGGCATTGGTTTCCTGGCACACTCGCCACTTGTCGACAAATTCGTCTTGGCGGGCTTCAATATCCCGTCGGTGTCGATGGAGGGTGCCTTGGCGATCGCAGGCGATCACCCGCCCTGGATCAAGTCCGCTGTGTTTCAATAAGCGATACACGGCGACATTGGCTGCCCCCATGCCGATCATGGCCACTCGAATCGTGGCCAGATCCTTTTGGACAATTCGTAGTGCATTGAGCAGGCCTGCCAAAAGAGCTGTTCCTGAGCCTTGTTGATCATCATGCCAAACCGGAATATCCATTTCTTTCCGGAGTTGGTCGAGAATTTTGAAACATTTTGGCTGAGAAATATCTTCAAGATTGATCCCACCAAAGGTTGGCTGGAGGTGCTTCACGGTTTGAATGAATTCGTCCGGATGGGTGGTTCCCAGGCAAATCGGGACCGCATCGACCCCTCCCAAATATTTAAAGAGAAGTGCTTTGCCTTCCATGACTGGAAGCCCGGCTTCCGGTCCGATATCGCCGAGGCCCAACACTCGTGTGCCATCCGTGACAATGGCGATCGAATTCCCTTTGTTCGTGAAATCGTAAACCCGGGATTTTTCTTTCACAATTGCCCGACAGGGCTCTGCCACGCCGGGAGTATACCAAATCGAGAAGTCGCTGAATTCCCGGATCGGACACTTGGGAATGATTTGAATTTTCCCTCGATATTGCCGGTGGAGCTGGATAGCCTGCTCGGCGGCTTTCCGGGATTTGGCGAGGCGAGGATCGTTGTCATGTGCCATTTCGACTGATCTCCCATTGGGTATGGCAAGAAAAAAGAGAGGAGATGCTAGTATAAAGACTTCTGGAGGATTTCCCAAGAAGTCCATTCCCCTGAGAGATTCCAGCACTCAGATCTTCAGAGGAACAGTCATCGGATTCAATGATTTCGCAGGCTGCGAAGCTCTGCCAATATCTTCGAGTCGTGTAACTTTTTCAAGGCCTGGGTCTCTACCTGTCGAATGCGCTCACGAGTGACGCCAAAAACCTGACCGATTTCTTCCAACGTAGACTCTTCGTCATATCCGATTCCGTAGCGTCGTCGAAGAACTTCCTCCTCCTTGGGGGTTAATACTCTTAGGAGGTGAGAGATGACGGCATCCGCATTTTGGCGTTCGGTCATCCGTAACGGTGACGGGGCATGCGGGTCTTCGAGAAAATCTCCAAAACGGGTGTCTCCGTTTTCGTCCAACGGAGCATCATGAGAAACGTGTGGCTGATACGATTCCAGAATGTCCTGTACTTTGGCGACGGGGAACCCGCTTCCCTGCGCCAACTCAGCGAGGGTGGGGATACGTCCCAGTTGAAAGGTGAGGCGATCGGAGTACTTTTTGAGTTTTTGCAAACTTTCATAGATGTGAACGGGCTTACGGATGGTATGCGCCTGTTCCGCGATGGCACGCGTAATACCCTGACGAATCCACCAAGTGGCGTACGTGCTGAACTTATAGCCACGACGATAATCAAATTTATCCACCGCCCGCATCAGTCCGATGTTCCCTTCCTGGATCAGGTCGAGAAAGTGAATGCCTCGGTTCGTATAATGCTTGGCAATACTGACTACGAGGCGTAAGTTCGCTTCTACCATGAGGGTTTTCGTGGCAGCGAGGTGTTCTTGGGCTCGTGTGATGATGCGCGTGGCTTCTTCAAACATGGGGAGTGGCATGCGAATCACGTGAGTTTCGAGATGGTGAAGTTGTTCTTGAGTTCGGCGGATATGATTGAGGATGTTCTGCGCATGATTCTTGGGTACAGCGGAGGTTGAGGCCGGCGGGGAGACTTGGGCTAGAGGACAATGGAATATGGAGAGTATTTGAGTCCGGCTTTTTTCCGGACTCGATCCAAGTTTCTGGAACAACCGAAGTAGCGTATGGCGGTGTTCCTCCAGCTTTTCGGCGATGATGGTGACGGAGGTCACAAAGTCTTTTTCGAGGTCCTTCCGAAAAGCCACCGTCTCGATTGTCTGACCGATTCGTTGTTGAAGGGCCGTAAGGCGTTTCGTGGTATCGAGATCCAGGCGGTTGCCGCTGTGTGCAATCTTTAAGAGACGCTGATATTCCTGGAAAACCGATCGGCTGAACGTCTTGACCGACTCGAGGACCCTGAGAGTTTTTTGACAATGAATGCCTTGTGAAAGCGGCCTTGCCTCGGATTCCCTATCTTCCTCTTCAGAGGATTTTCCGATGACCACCAATTCACTAACTTGGATGCGGTCCTCTGCTAATTGCTGGTTCAGGGTGCTGAGGCGATCCAGTACGATCGGAAGGCCATAGAGCGCTCGCGTGAAACGATCAGTTTCTTGTTCAATCGTTTTTGAAAGATTGATTTCCTGGTCACGCGTGAGAAGTGGCACTCGTCCAATCTCTTCAAGAAATAATGAAATGGGCAGGTTGGTAGATGAGCTCTCTTCTGCCATGGATTCTGTATCCGGCGATTCAGTGGCTTCGACTTCCGCCGTTTGGCCTTCTTCACCGTCGCTTCCATTTCCGGTCGAAAGCCTGAACTCCTTCTTAGAGGAGGCTGCCCCTCCCCAGGGGCCATTGAGAAGGTCTCCTGACTGCATGGCGGTCTCCTCTTCTTCGTTCATAAAGGTAGTGGATGGCAGGGGATAAGATCGGTTGTTCATATAGATTCCCTTTTTTAGCTTTTTTCGATTCGCAGACAATGAAAATTCATGCCCTCATTGATCCCCTGGTTTATCAGAGCTTGCCGGTCCATCTGTGGCTATGGAAACGGTTTCCTGCCGAAAGGCTTTTGGGAGGGCACGCGAAACCCTTCCCACTGTTTCGAAACCCTGAAGGCCGGAAAGTCTTGGTCTTCCGAATGGCTCATGCCAGGCATTCGAGTTAAATAGTGGGAAAAGTCAATTTCGAGCATGGTTGACCCCATAACTACTTGGGGAATATTGGACCGGAACTCTTTGTCTTTGGGATAACTGGCTGATAGCCTGAGCCATCTCCCATAATCCAACCACCGTGATGAAACCCGTCAGCGCATGCGCCAGAGTGATATTGCCAATGAATCCTGTCATTTCAGTCTCCTTTGTTCCACTTCAATCCTTCCGCCTTGCATGGGGCGAAACTCTTTTAATTTAATACACCCTCATCCTTGGGATGTGCGATGATCTGTTTTCCTTGCGCCGACTTGAAAAGGGTGAGATCCACAATATGACCACAATTCACACATCGGGCAATTTCCAATTCCAAGAACTGTCCTCCTACATTGTAAATGCTGTCCTTTACCAGGAACCCGCCGCATCGTTCGCACTTCACCATGTGTTCACCTTTCAAAAATATTTTCCTACCTTGTCTTTTTCCTTACCCACAGTTAAGATAAGTTACTAGTTACGAAAGTAAAGTAGGTACTAAAAAGTAACCATGAAATTGCCGCCAAGCGCTTTTGGGTGTCCCTTAGACTCGTTGTTGCGGATTTTGTCAGGCCCATGGACGATTTATATCCTATGCCGCCTTCATAACAATGGAGAAACCCGTTTCGGCGAACTCAAACGCCAAATGCCTGGGATTTCATCCAAAATGCTGACAGAACGATTACGGATGTTGGAGCAAGCTGAAATAATTTTTCGAAAACAAAAATCGACAGTTCCTCCACAGGTCACCTATGGATTAACCAAGGAGGGGCGAGAACTCACCACGATTCTCGATCAACTGAATACGGTAGCCTATCGATGGCAAGCCAGAAATCAGAGAAATGGCCAATCCAAGGCGATGAAATGAGTCGGGGGAGTTTTCTCGAGGCAAAGGTTGTTTGCCCCTATCTGAAAATGATGAGGGCAGAAAAGAACTGGCTCAGCTTGCTCCATTCAAGAGTTTTGACGGGGGTTTTCAGAACGGCGTCAGGATTCAATGAGATGCTGTCAATGCCCTGCTCCACCAGAAACTGGGCAAATTCGGGATAATCACTAGGCGCGTGCCCGCAAATGCCGATCTTGCGCCCACGGGCTTTTGCGGTTTTTATGACGTGGGCAATCGCTTTCTCTCCTCGCTTCAGCCCATGCTTGGCCATTTCCTCCCTTACGTGTTTCATGGCCTGACATGCCAGAGCAAAGCCTTCCCGGTAACGGGGGGGTAGTAGCGGGACGCACCACGAAAGCCGAGCATGGGATTTTCCTCAACTGGTTCATCGGCGTGCGCCCCAATTAAATTGGCATATTCGTTCGACTTGAATTCGCTCATGCGGACGATGACGTCCTCGGGGTAGAAGGCTGCTCCAATCATGGCGACCCCTTGGCAAGCGTGTCGACGAAATAGTGTGTTTTGTTGAGTATGCCGCCGTGAGGCGATCAATCTCAGCTTTGCCCCTGATATCCTGGAGGGGCTGATATTCCAGTAGCGCCAAGGGGTGAATTTTAATAAATGTCCGAACGATGAATTCTTCACGGGCCAACCCGACACCGTAGTTTTGGAGGATCTGTCGGATGGTATCGAGTCCAGCCTCACGAAGCACGTATCGATAGGCCGTAGCCGTAATGGCAAAGCCCTTGGAATGTTAACACCTTTTGAGGGGGGTAAGGCCTGATACCATTTCCCCAATGGGGCAGTATTGCCTCCTACAAAGGGAATATCCTCGAGACCAATCTGATCAAACCAGAGAGAGGCTGGACCAGGCTGTTAAGACCGTCAATCCTTTGGTGAAGCTTTCTAGGATGTATTACAGGCTATGTTTTTGTTTCGTTTTCTGTATGACCGAATTCTTCTTTCCGTTGGAGACTGATTGCCTTCAGTGATCATCTTTGCGATTTTTCACATCTAGCCATTGTGCGGTGTTACCCTTTGATGCAGATGAGCGGCCGCATTTTGGCGACCTTGCTGGCTAGCCCGGCCGTCGCCGCTGCATCCACCACCGCAGTCACGTCCTTATAGGCGCCGGGAGCCTCCTCGGCCACGCCGCGTTTCGAGGGGCTTCGAATCAGGATGCCGGCTTTTGCCAACTCATCAATCACTGTTCCTCCCTGCCACAACCTGGTTGCCTGGTGTCGGCTCATATTCCGTCCCGCACCGTGACAGGCCGATCCATACGCCATGGTCATGCTTTCCGCCGTTCCCACTAACAGATACGACGCCGTTCCCATGGTGCCGCCGATGAGTACCGGTTGTCCGATGGCTTGAAGATCGGGAGGAATGTCGGGGTGTCCAGGGCCGAACGCCCGAGTGGCGCCTTTTCGGTGCACAAAGAGCCGACGGCTCTGGTTGCCGATTCGGTGTTCCTCGACCTTGCAGGTGTTATGGGACACGTCGTACATGAGCGGCAGATCGGTCTGAGGAAACATTTCCGAAAATGCTTGCCGCACCAGATGCGTCACGATTTGGCGATTCGCCAAGGCACAGTTGATGGCCGCTCGCATGGCTCCCAAATATTCCTGTCCTAAGGGGGAATCGATGGGAGCGCAAGCTAATTCACGATCCGGCAGGGTGATGCCATATTGGCTGGCGGCCATCACCATTTTTTTGAGAAATTCTGTGCCGATTTGATGACCCAGTCCGCGAGAGCCACAATGAATGCTGACCAATATATCTCCCTGGTGTATGCCAAGCCGCTGGGGCAGAGGATCATGGAATGTTTCCACCACCTCCTGAATTTCCAGATAGTGATTGCCGGAACCGAGGGTGCCCATTTCGTCCTGCTGCCGCTGTTTTGCTTTTTCAGAGACATGCTCCGGAAGCGCTCCAGGCATTTGGCCATGCTCTTCTATGCGGTTGAGGTCTTCCGGGCGCCCGTATCCTCGTTTGACGGCCCACTGGGCTCCACCGGTCAGCATAGCCTGCATCTCCTTGGTGGAGAGGTGCAGCCGCCCTGTACTGCCGACACCGGCCGGGACGGTCTGATAGAGCATGTCGGCCAGCTTCATCTTCACCGGCTCAATATCCTTCCTTCGAAGACCAGTGTAGAGGGCACGTACTCCACAGGAAATATCAAATCCCACTCCCCCGGCCGACACCACCCCGCCGCGATCCGCATCAAAGGCTGCCACTCCGCCAATCGGAAAACCATAACCCCAATGGGCATCCGGCATGGCATACGAGGCTTGGACAATTCCGGGAAGGGTGGCCACGTTGGTGACCTGTTCATAGACTTTTTGATCCATTCCCTGAATCAAGTCGTGAGTGGCAAAAATGATCCCCGGCACGCGCATCTTTCCCTTTGGTGGAATATGCCATTCGTATTCGGAAACTTGGGTCAGTTGGGAACGATCCATCTCTCCCTCCGGTCATTCACACATCTACAACGCATTGGGCGACCCACAGACCATCTGGACGCTGGTGCACGGAGAGTTCGGTGTAGGTAGCTCCTTTGACTTCGACGGCAGGTTCGTGCCGTTTACGGTCAATGGGTTCACCCCAAGCGGTGCCTTCCAGATGATGGTTATTCATGATGACGTGAAAGCGGCGGTAGATCATCTTTTGGTGATCCATGTCGAAGATCAACGTATTTAACCAATCGACAAAGAGCAATTCATCGTCAGGCGCCTCACACGTAAAGTGAGATTCGTGCTGTTCATGGATAAGGCTGGGATCGACTGTTACTGCTGTTACGGCCAATCCGGCTTGCTCAAACGCCTCGGCTTTGGTAGGGCCGATTCCTCGAATGCCCATATCAGCATCATGGGGGAAATGTTCCCATTGTGTTTTGGCGGGTTCTTCCTCTTTCATGGGGAGACCGGTCTTCAGAGCTGCGCGGGCGAGTAAAGCCCGATAGTCATAATAAATCGGAGAATCGAGGCAAACCACCAACATGACCGGCTCTCTCGGAGCAGATGAATAAAACAATGATGCCGGTTCTTGCCTCATGAGCCATGGCCCATTTCGAGAAGCTGTCTCTTGAAACCACCCCAGGTATCAACGAAAGAGCGGCCTTTCGTTGTGGTGAAAGGCCGCTATCAAGCATAGGTGATTGTAGGAAATACTTGGTACTCTTTTCCATAAAAAGAAGTCACCCGACTATCCGCATTTGGTTTCCAGGCTAATCAAGTAAAAAAGAGATTTTGGCATTAATGCGATATTTGGTGATCGTGTTCTGTTCGACTTTGGCCTCCATATCCTTGATGTAGATGGATTTGATGCCATGGACGGATTTGGCCGCGCGGGTAACGGCTTGGGAGGCAGCGTCCTCCCAGCTTTTGTCCGACTCGGCCAGCACTTCAATGACTTTCAACATGTCTGACATGATAATCCCTCCTTTGATCGGTGAATGAGGCATCCCGTCACGGTGGTGTGACGATCCGTTATCCTTCCAGGCGGTCCAGCCGCGGGGATTGAAACGCCATTGGGTTGAAGGGAGCCAAGAGCCGAATATAACGTAAGACATCCCATCGCTCGTCTTCGGTCAAACGGTCTGCCCAGCCATGCATAGGAGAAAAAATGGCTCCAAACGTGATGATGGTCATCAACTCTTCATCGGTTTTGGAGCGGGAAGTCAACGAATGAAAGTTGGCCGGCTGTACTTTCAAAAATTTCATGTCCGGGCCCTGTCCGTCTCCATTTTGGCCATGACACTGCAGGCAATGTTTCTCATAGAGCACTTTGCCGTTTTGAGGATTGCCAGGAGCCACTTGAGCCGCGCCCCATGTGGACCATGTCATGACGAAGGCCAAAGCGAAAAATGCCAGGCCCCTGCGGTAGGATGTGTTCGTCAGCCCTGCTAGCTTGTTCATATTGTGATCTCCTTGCACCATGAAAGTTCCCGAAATATGCCGGTCATCATGACCGCTCTTGAACCGATTCCAAATACGAAAGTAATTGCCAAATTCTTCCCCGAACCTGATCAGCCCATTCGGTTTCGATTGAGACTTCATCGTCTGGGATTCGAAACCAGATGCCGTACACCGGCATATCTCGAGTCCCATGTCCTTCCAGGTGCTGTCGGCCATCGATTACGCGGTACGCCTTCCAGAATGGGAACTGTCCGCCATGAAGTCGCGTCAATTGAGTCAGGTCAGCTGGTCTCGGCGAAAGGGAGGCAGCCAAGGATCCATCTCCTTTGGCCTTTGGCCCATGGCAGGTCACGCAAAATTTTTCATATAAATGTCTGCCGCCTTGAATGATTTCCGGTTCTTGAGACCACGCCGCAGATTTCGCTCCTCCCAGAGGGAGAAGGGAGAGGCTCAGGATCAGGACCACTTTCAGGGAATAAACCATCGCTCTTTTCCTTACGTTTCTTAAGCCGAAAGTACAGTCTTTTCTTTTCGTGTCTGTCTTGAGGTCTGGCGGATGACTGATGGGATGAGATTCGAGTATAGGCGATTCTCTCGGGCCACGGAATCCAATCATTTGCAGTTCAGGCACCGCCATTCTTGCACTTAGATGGACTGAAGGTCCCCCTCACATCCCAAACACCAATCCCTGCCCATCAGTTCTTCACATCATGGACAATTCATTGAATTTCCTCAGTTGAGGAAACTGAAGGATCAAACTTCATGCCAAAGCCGAATCATAGTGTCTGCTGAATCGGTCGAAGGCAGGCGAGGTCGATCAAAAGAAAGGAAAAATGAAGAATAAAATAGTAGAAATTCAATGGAGAGAAGCTCGGTTGAGGGTGGCATGGATGATCACTACGTGGAAAGCTTCAATGGACTCAAACGGGAATGTCCGGCAGAAATGGAGATCTTCAGTCATGGTGGAATGACGGAAATATTGTGGCAACTTGCCACACTGACGAGTGAATCATGGTCCCAACCTTCCTCACTGAAAGTGAGATATAGGTCTTACGCAATGCTTTGATCATCTGAATAAGATCTGAGCTCATCATCAAATTCTCAAGGTTGTTCCCATGAGCGAAGGAATGTGCATTTGTCGAATGGGAGGGACAGATATACGGGTTATTTTACCTTTTTTTCGAAAAAGACTAAGATGTCCTCCTCCCATGCGCTGAGAAGCCCTTATGAGTTCCTGCGGAATAGTCTTCCAAGGAATGTTGATGTCGTAGGATCTCGCAAGAATAGCAAAATCCCCCCCGACCTCACCCTAAAGGAGGGCTGAAGTCTCTTTTCGTTCTTTCTGCGAAGTTTCAGAGTTAATCTAGTCGGCATTATTGTCTCCTGAAGAAGTATGGTGTTCTATGATTTCCAAGCGGTGGCTAGAAAGGATTCACGAAAATTTGATTGTTGGGATTGTTGAATAATGCGAATTTTAAAAGCCATATTTTCCCGCTATGCCCTCGGGCATCAACTCCGAGGGGCGGTTCAAAAAAGTCCGTTCAGCAAGGCCGCAGCCATTTTTCTGCGCGGAGCGTATGAATCATACGTGAGCACGGAAAAATGGCGAGAACGCCGCTGACGGCTTTTTTCAGCAGCCCCTTGTTGGGTCTTGGTCAGGAGACGGTCTCATAGCTGGCATTCTAGTTACACGCTGAGAGTGCTGATAGGGACAGGTAAGTGTCCGAAAAAGACTGTAGGACGATATCAAATGAAGTGACATTATGCTGAAACGACGAGAACACGAAGCAGGTGAGCAGGAAACGTTAATGGGCCTGATTATGGATGAGGTGATGGATGCGATTGTCGCCACGAATGAGGATGAGCAGATTGTGCTGTTTAACAAGGCGGCCGAAGCGATGTTTGGTGTCTCTGCCTCTGCGGTTCTTGGTCAGCCCGTCGATCAATTTATTCCCCAACGATTTCGGGAAGCCCATCATCAAGCCCATCGGGAATTTGCCCAGGATGACCACTCTGCCCGTCATATGGGTGTGACGAGGGAAGTCGTTGGATTGCGGGCCAGCGGAGAGGAATTTCCCGCCGAGGTCACCATTTCACGGGTGGAGATGAAAGGTAAGGGCAAAACCAAACGACTCTTTACCGTGGTGTTACGCGATGTCAGCGACCGGCATCAGGCGCAGGCCTTGTTGATGAAGGAGCAGCAGTTTATTTCGGCCATCTTGAATACCACGGCCGCGCTGGTGGTGATTCTTGATGCCGACTGGAAAATTCAGCGGATCAATCAAGCCTGTCAGCGTATCGTGAGGTATTCCGAGGATGATCTCAACGGGCAGTTTTTTTCGAATTTACTCGTGGCGTCCGGTGAAGATGATTCTGCGGTGCGGGAGTTTCTCAGTGCACATCGCCAACGCCAATTCCCCGATGTTTTTGAATGTGCTCTTGTAGATAAGGAGCGTCATCTGCGGTGGATTCATTGGATCAGTACCGCCATACGAGACACCGCGGGCCAAGTGGAATTTGTGATTGTGACCGGCACCGATATTACAGACCGAAAAACGGCGGAATTAAAACTCCAAAAAGAGCAGGAGTTTATTTCGGCAGTGCTGGATACGACTGGGGCCTTGGTTGTGGTTTTGGATGAAGCGGGAAACATTGTTCGGTTTAATCGAGCTTGCCAGGAGCTGAGCGGGTTTTCTTGGGAAGAAGTGTGTGGGGACTCTGTTTGGGAAACGCTGGTGCCTCAGGAAGAACGTTCGGCGGTGGAATCAGTCTTCAACGCACTGTGGGATGGCCAGGCATCAAAAACCCATGTCAACCACTGGGTAACGAAAAAAAAAGAGAAACGCTTGATTGCCTGGACGAATACGGTTATGTCGGACGTCGGAGGCAACCTTCCATATGTGATTGCGACCGGATTAGATATTACCGAACAGCGAAAAGCCGAGCAGGCATTACAGGAAAGTCAGGAACGCTTCAACGCCTTTATGGATCACACGCCGACTCTGGCCTTTTTAAAGGACGAAAAGGGGTGTTACCTCTTTGTGAATCATGCCTTTGAAGAGCATATGAATCTTCCTTTTGGGGGCGTGCTGGGAAAAACGGATGCACAGCTCTTTCCCGCTGATATCGCGCAGACATTTCAGGAACATGATCGTGAGGTATTGGGCCGTCGGAAGGTCCTGGAAACCGAAGAAACCACAGTCGATGAGCGTAGCCAAGTGCGTTATTGGCTGGTGTTAAAGTTCCCTGTCTATGAGAGGCAGGGGCAAGTATATTTGGGTGGGGTGGCCTTGGATATCACGGAGCGAAAGTTGGCCAATCTTGCGCTTGAGGAAAACCGAAATCTTTTAGATCGGCAGCAAGGGGAGTTGCAAGCCTTGGCCGCCCAATTACTGACGGCCCAGGAGGAGGAGCGTCGGAGAATTTCTCGTGAACTTCATGATGATGTCAATCAACGGTTGGCTCTGGTGAGTCTACACGTTCAGTCTGCCCTCCAGATGATGGCGAAGGCCGATCCGGTGAGGCAGACGCTTTCCAATGTTGATCGTGACCTGGCCAAGCTGTCCGATGATCTTCGGCATTTAGCTGCCGGTTATCATCCATCAATCCTGGATGATTTAGGCTTGGAAGTGGCCGTCCGGTCCTTGATTGCAGAGGTCTCTCAAGTGAAAGGCCTGTCTATTGATATGCGAGCGGTGAATGTACCTAAGGGGTTATCCCCGAATGTGGCGACGTGTCTGTACCGGATCCTTCAGGAAAGTTTGCAAAATACCCTGAAGCATGCCGACGCCTCCAATGTCTATATTGAACTGCTGGGGAACACAACAGGAATAACCTTGTCGATTCGGGATGATGGAACGGGGTTTCATCTGGAATCACGGCAACCTCAGGGGTTAGGGTTGGTGAGTATGCGAGAGCGGATTCGACAGGTTGGGGGCGATTTCCGTCTGGAAAGTCAACCCGGAGCGGGCACGATGATTGCTGTGTGGGTGCCTGTCGGAGCGTCGTCACCATCATGAGCCGACCTCGTATTCTCCTTGCGGATGATCATGCGTTGGTCTTGGAGGGATTAGCCAAACTCATGGATGATCAGTATGAACTGGTTGGCAAAGTGCAAGATGGTCGAACCTTAGTGCAAGTTGCGCAAGAAGTGGAACCGGATGTTCTGGTTGTGGATATTAGTTTGCCACAGTTGAATGGATTGGATGCTGCTCGACAAATCGTCAAAACGGTGCCAAGGGCCAAAATTATTTTTTTGACGATGCACGCCGATCCGGCTTATGCCCGTGAAGCCTTTCAGATAGGAGCTTCCGGTTTTCTCCTGAAACGCTCGGCTGCTGCTGAGTTGTCTCAGGCGATTGAAGCCGTTCTGAAAGGGCAGACCTATATTACGCCCGCGATTGCAAAAGACTTGTTGGAGATATTTGACCATCCTCAGTTGTCCCCGTCTCTTGATAAAGGACCTCTCACGGTTCGTCAGCGAGAGGTCCTTCAGTTGGTAGCGGAGGGACATACCACTAAAGACATGGCCGCAATGCTTCATGTGTCCTGTAAAACGATTGAATTTCACCGGGCGCAAATTATGCGGATTTTAGACCTTCACAGTACCGCCGAGTTGACCCGTTATGCGATGAGCCACGGTCTCATTCCCCCAGAATTATAACTCTACAGGGTGCTCCGCTCTCATTGAGGATCATGCCACTCTCTGTCCTTTCAAAACTAGGAAGACTCCTAGTGTGGGACGAGTCGGTTCTTTTGTATACTTTCTCCGAAGTGATCGAAAAGGGAAGGATGTCTTCATGACTCTTCGAATGGCTGTGCAACCCAACCCCCTCTTGATTGGGAGGCCAGATATGCTCCGTCCGCGAATTCTTTTGGCCGATGACCACCCCATGGTTCTGGAAGGTATCGCCAAGTTGGTCGAAAATTTTGGAACGGTTGTGGGCAAAGTGGAGGATGGGCGCACGTTGCTGGAGAAGGCCAGGCAGGTGAAACCTGAAATGGTGATCATGGATATTTCCATGCCGAATTTGAATGGAGTGGAAGCCGCTCGCCAACTTAAAACGATGCTTCCCCAATGCCGTATTATTTTTTTGACGATGCATGCCGACCCCAGCTACGTGGCTGCAGCCTTTGAAGCGGGGGGGGAAGGGTTTTTGTTAAAACGATCGGCGACTGCTGAACTTCAGTCAGCCGTAGAGGCTGTGTGGGGAGGCCGAGTCTATGTGACGCCCTTGGTACAATCGGAGCAAGACATCACAAGCCATTCCTCCCGGCGACGCGATCTGTTTCCTGTGCCAAAACTCACCTCTCGTCAACGGGAAGTCCTGCAGTTGATCGGGGAGGGACATTCCACCAAACAAATTGCCACACTCCTGCATATATCTCCCAAAACGGTCGAGTTTCATAAAGCCCGGCTTATGGAAACCGTGGGAATGCATACGGTGGCCGATCTCACACGGTATGCCGTGAGCCATGGCCTGCTCGATATATAAGGGCCTTTTTGGCTTTTTCCGGCCCTAGGCTATTCTCCCTGAAGAACTAGGGTTTCTCCTAGTTCTCCTTATTTGCTCAGCTTGGCATGATGATGTCCTTCGCTCCCCCCTCAACCCGGATAGGTGTCCCCGCGACATCCTGATGAAAGAGAGGTTCCTATGACTCATCAGTCTGCATCCCCTCAGACGGTCTGTTTGGCTCAGCATGTCATGAGTAGGGTATCAACGCCTTTGACGACAGGAGTCTTTCCACCCGATTTGGTTGTTCAATTTCTCTCCGGGCGGTTTGACGGATGGCCTGTGGTCAACTCTCAGCATTCCGTCATAGGAGTGCTGCGGGAATCCCGGTTGCTCCAAACCTTATCATCGACTCCTGCGGGGACCGCACTTCGTGTGGAAGAGATCATGACGACACCAGCATGCTCTGTTTCTGAAGATGATCCGTTGGCGGTGGTGTTGGAAAAAATGGTTCAATCCCAGGTGTTGAGAATGCCCGTGGTCGGTGAGGGGCGCTTGGTGGGTGTGATTGCCCGAAGCCAGGCTGTCCGGCGGTATTGCGGGATTCAAGCTTCCCCTGCCCAGATCGTGACTTCTTGCGTCTGGTGTGAGCGGCTGCGGAGTCCGCAGAAGAATCCGGCGACAACCGATGGATGGAGTGACCAAGAAAGTTTCCTCTCTTTAGGAATTCCATCCTCCGCGAATGTTGACTTGGCTCATACCTATTGCCCTTCCTGTTTGAATTCCTTAAACACCTTTCTCCAAAAGATGTCTGCGACATTACCGGCTAAGGCCCATATGCAAACATTGCCGTCGCCCTGTGTGCTGGTGGTGGATGATGATCCCTCGGTGGTAGCCATGTTGCGCGAAGCCCTGGAGGAATTAGGATACGAGGTGTGCACGGCCTGTAATGGTCGTGAGGGGTTGAGAGCGGTCACGACACGAGCGGTGGATGGAATTTTGTTGGATTTGGATATGCCGATCATGACTGGGCGAACGATGTTGGATGAATTGCGATGGCTGGAAAGTCGAGTTCCGGTGGTTATGATGTCGGGTGGACAAGACCATAAAGAACTGAAACAATTTCTGCGAGAAGGTGCGCAGGGGTATTTGATGAAACCGTTTACCCTTCAAGGGCTGAAGCAAATTTGTGAACAGCTTTTTAGAGCCAACCGGATGCCTGACGAGAGTGAGAGACGTCGTTTACTGGTGGCGGGATAGGACGGGAAAGACAATCGTATGGCAATGAGGACAGTTGAAAACCATCGGGTGAGTGGATGTTGGGTCAGGGGAGGAACCATGGAGCCACGCAAGGCCGGTCGAGTGAATGGGGTGTCCCATGAACAATCCGATCAGGATAAACCACTTTGTCTTCATCAACGGATGGTCACATATGAGCATGACGAACAGGGGCAATCGACGGGGCATCTGATTTGTCGAGAGTGTCATGCCGTGATTGCCGATCCGTTTAACACTCTTGGATAAGAGAGAGGGTTATCCTGTTCACTGCTGCATGACCTAGAAAAGATTTCTCCAATGTAAGTGTTCATGCTCCTCCAAAAGGGCAAGGTTGTTGGAGAAGAGCAGAGAGGTGCCTGACCTTGTTTTTCCCAGGAGGCGAAGGATCATGGGGGTGACAGAAGATCTTGTTATCTTTCTATGAGCTGATGGTCTGCAAGGTTGCTTCCCTTGACGCTTTTCCAGATCTTGTCCTGACTCCGCATCCGTTTTCTCCTGGGTTCTGACTCACCTAGGCACCTTCTTCCGCTTTTCTAGGAAAACTCCCAGTTCCCTCCCTTCTGAAATTTTTATACAAAGAGTTATTCGTAGAGACCGTTGTCATGGGGTGTTTTCATGTGTAATCCAGGGAAGGATAGGTGCCGTATGCGTGATGCAGATGTGAATCCCGTGTGGTCCATTATTCTGGCAGGAGGGGAGGGGGAACGAACCCGGCCCTTCATTGAGCGGTGGCTGGGTCGTTCGAAGCCAAAACAGTATTGTACCTTTGTCGGACACCGGTCCATGCTGCAACATACCTTGGATCGTGCCGATCGATTGGGGGCTCCTCGCCAAAAAGTGACGGTGGTCTCCCAGCACCATCAGGAATTTTTCGCTGAAGCAATGTCTCACTATCAGAAGGGGCAAGTCTTGGTTCAGCCCGCGAATTGCGACACGGGGGCCGGAGTCTTTTTTCCGCTCACATATGTGCGTCAGTGGAATCCGAATGCGACTGTGGTGCTGTTTCCGTCCGATCATTTTATTTTTCCAGAAGATCGTTTTGTGGAGACCGTCCAGCGTGCGATTCGTGCATCCGAAATTTTCCGGGACCGTCTTTTTCTTCTAGGGGTTCCTCCCACTCACCTTGAATTGGACTATGGATGGATTAAGGTGGGAGGAGTGCTGGGCTGGAGCGGGGGATCGTGTATCTATCATGTTGATTCCTTTTTGGAGAAGCCTGGTTCTTCGGAAAGTTTACAGGCATTGGCCAATGGTGCCCTCTGGAATACTCTGGTTCTGGTTGCCAAGGTGGAGACGTTATGGCAATTGGGTGTTCAGTACCTTCCCATGGTGTTGGACCGGTTTTCCCTGCTCTCACGAGCCATTGGGACCAATCGGGAAGGGTCGGTGCTTCGCCAGATCTACCAACAAATGCCCGCCGCAAATTTCTCGAGCGAGTTGTTGCAGCATGCCAGCAGCCACATTGGCGTCCTGGAATTGGAAGAGGTGTTGTGGAGTGATTGGGGCCGTCCGGATCGGATTCAAAAAACGCTTGAGAGTTTGGGGAAGGAGCCCGCTTTTCCGTCTTCTGTGGTGGAGCCACCAACCTCTTCTGCTTGGCCCCAGTCTTCACATAATCTTGAGGTGGCCTGATGGCTAATAACAAGAATGCTTCCTCGGGAGCTCAGGAAGTCAACCTTCCGGTGGAGCTTGCTCTCAAGTCAAGAGGATCTTCCGGAAACCCTCATCGATCCGGTCAGCTTTATCCAGCCGCGGAGATGCATCGACGTGGCCGTCTCTTCTCGATCAGCTCATGCGCATGTACTGGGAAGGGATGTACAGTTTCGTATTGCGCAACGAGCCTATGAATGATCCATAGGCCTGGTGGGTATCATGGTTAGGACCAAGACGATTGGTTGATGGCTGAACAAGAGGTGTGGGAGAACATTGGTGTGCCGAGTCTCGACCGTTTGCCGGAGGACTGGTTGTGTGTTTCCCTTCCCCGAATCAGCGGGATGGATTTACAAGCCTTATGTGGCAGCCGGACATGAGGCGGGTGTTACAAACTATGTCTCCCCATCATTCAGATGTGAATGAGTGATAGTCAATCGCAATCCCGCGCTTGGCGTTTTTGAACAGGAGGTGTGAGATGAACGGCAGAATGGTGCTCTGTAGTGTCATCGCGATGGCCTTTGTTGGCCCGTGGGGATTTGAGAGTGCCGTCTGGTCTCAGGATCGGACGCAAGAGCAGCTTCAAACGCAGGATCAATTACAGCAGCAGGAGCAAGACCGAATTCGACTGAAAAAGCAAGACCAAGCCCAAGAAGGAAAGCAGGAGCACAAAAAGGAAATGATGCGGGAACGAAAACGTGAACGGATTCATTCGCAAAGCTCATCGGGAAAAGGCGAATCCATTCCGATGGAGAAAGGCGGGGGAATGGGTCGGCAGGGGCGATAAGACTGCCTCATGCTCACGCTTGGCATGGATTATCCTCCAGATCCATGCCCGGCTTCCTGGATGCTTCCTGACTTTCACGTGAGATGCTCGCCCTTATGTTTCAAGCTGGCATGAATTTGTTGCATTTCCCCGCATTATCATACTACCCATGTAGAATTTTGCCTCATTAGATTTTTCTTTGCCGTCACTTTTGTTTTCGTCCTCTTCAATCTTTTTCAGCAATGTGGCTTGGTTAGGGGGATGGCACAACCCTCGCATTCACAATTCTTGGGATTCGCCTGAGGGTATTGTGGCGGACAAGGGTTCCCTTCCAAGCAGGTCCTTGCAGGAGGGGAAGGAACAGGTGTTCCTGTCTGATGAGGAAAAATACGATGTATCGAGTGCTTGATGAAAGTCAGGGTGCCACCGTCGGAATTATGGTGCAGGGGCCGTTCACGAGTGAAGATCGGGAGGGTTTAATTGAATATTTGAGGAAACTGCAAAAAGAGATTGGCCGTCCTCTCTGCCTATTTTTGGATTTAACGAAAGTGCCAGGAAAGCAGAACGTAGACGAGTGGAGGACGTTATGTGTCCAATTTCATGAACAGGTCGGGACGACGCGCATAGCAATTTCCGGTCATGAGTTTCAAGGATTAGACATTCCCTGGGATAAACAGACGGATTGTCCCGTCATGAGGGTGAAATGCTTCCCTCCGGGAGAAGTGGAGCAGGCTTGGCGTTGGGTGAAGGAGGACTATGCGTGAAGGGCAGCCTGATGATCTCCAGCTTGATCAAGCTGAAAATGGCGCGGTCCATGAATTTCTTCGAATGATCGAACGTCAGGGCTGGTTCCCGCCACCAAAAGTGCTGCTTGAACGGATGTCTCGTATGGCGGATGGGACTATTATTGTGCCTGTGACTTTAGCCGGAGCCCATCCTTCCCTTTCATTGGCCATGTTGATGAATCATAAGACTGATCAATTATATCGGCAGACATCATGTCGAGTTCGTCTTGCTCAATATCCCTCGGACGATCCCCAGGGAGGGGGTTATCTCTGGGGAGGAACAGACTGGGTAGCTCTATGTTAGCCGTGTATTGGATGCTGTCATGATAAACGCGGACAGGTTTTTTTAACGATCGAGGGTAAAAGCGGGATTGTGTGTTTAAGAAACGGCAGCCTATCAACTTCATTGTACTCGGACGACACTCTCTTCTCGGAGTGTTCCAGGGTTGGACAACGAGAGAAAGGGCATTGTGATGAAGTTGACGGTGAGTGTTATTGAGGCGGATATCGGATCAATTGGGGGGCATATCTGTTCGTCCGAACCGCTTTTTGAGGATCGTTCGATCGTTTGTGGAAATCCAGGGCCGGCAGAGTCTTTTGGATCATTATGTGAGTTTTACCGGAGATGAGATTGCCATTGTTATGACCCATACAAAAGGAGAAGGTCATAAAGACATTCACCAGTTGGCCGGAGAGGCCTTTCTGGCCGGGATGTAGCTTTCCAAGGAGTAAGGGCTCTATGGGGCGGGACAAGATCTTTTTAAGGATGCCTTTTCTGGAAATGGACGAGGGATGGGGCCTGTGGCGGCGTTGTTGCGGAATCCCGAGCGGTATGTGATTGAATCGGTTTGGGCTCGAGCCACTGGTGGATAAGCTTCTTCCGTTCATCCTCATTGCCTCTCTCAATGTTTTGATCCTGTGGGTCATCACCGTATACTTCTTTCAGGGGCCGTTTAAAGGGAATTTTTGGTTTTTTTGATAGCCTCCGAGATCTTTGTGATTTGCTGCGCGGCCGATCACGCGATTCGCCATTCTCCTGCCTGCCGCGGCCATGGTCAGGGAAAAAGAGCACGTGACCGTGGAGCAGCTGCTGGTGTCTCCTCCGACGCCATTTCAGATTATGTTTTCAAAGGTGATTGCCATGACGATTGTGATCCTCTGTGCGGCAGCCATGAGTATTCTGGGAGTGATCCATCCGTTGATCGAGGTGCCGATCCGGGATAGTCTGGTGTTGTATTTTCTGATCACCGTGCTTTATGCCTTTACCACAGCTGGTATTGGGTTGTTTATGGCCACTCTCGCGCGGAATCAAGCGCAAGTCGGCATGATGACCATTCTGATGCTGGTGCCCATGATACTTCTTTCCGGGATGACGAGTCCGATGGAAGCCATGCCAACATGGGTCCAATCTCTGATGGTCCTTTCCCCCTTGCGTTATTATATTGAAATTACGCGCGGCATATTTTTTAAGGGTGCGGGGTTAGACAGTCTTTGGGAATTGGTGGGAACCATGGGGTTGTTAGGCAGCGTGACTGTTGGGATCGGTATGTGCCGCGTTAGAAGACAATTCAATTGATGACCGGTCTGAATATGGAAGCATGGCAGAATGATCCGAGCTGGAGCGTGAATCCATGAATGGCAATAACCATCTACCCTCGGTGACTCATCCCTCCTATTTCTTTAATCGTCCCATGCCAAAAGGGCTGGAAGGCCTGACCGAACTGGCTTTGGACCTTCGCTGGACGTGGAGTCACTTCAGCGACCGGCTGTGGGAGCGTCTGGACCCTGTCGCCTGGGATCGTATGGCGAATCCGTACTTTATCCTGCAAAGTGTCTCCCAGGCGCGTCTTGAAGAGGCGGCGTGCGATCAAGACCTGAAGCGCGACCTGCAAATCTGGTTGAAGCAACGTCAACAATATCTCCAAGATCCAGGTTGGTTCGGACAGGAGTATTCAGTTCCGCCATTTGCTGGCGTGGCCTATTTCAGCATGGAATTTGGCCTCTCTGAGGCCCTGCCGATTTATTCGGGTGGATTGGGGATTCTGGCTGGGGACCATTTGAAAACCGCCAGTGATTTGGGCGTGCCATTAGTAGCCGTTGGCCTTCTATACCAACAAGGGTATTTCCGGCAAATGCTGAGTCCGGAAGCGTGGCAAATTGAGGCCTATCCTTACAATGATCCTATCAGCCTGCCTATCATCCCTGCAGTGGATCGGGCGGGGGGATGGCTCCGGGTCAAACTGACTCTGCCGGGGAGAACCTTGCTGATCCGTGTGTGGCAGGCTTCTGTCGGGAAAGTGCGTTTGTATTTATTGGATAGCAACGATCCACTGAACAATCCGCGGGATCGGAGCGTGACGGCCAATTTGTATCCTGCTGGCCAGGAACAACGGTTAATCCAAGAGATTGTGCTGGGCATTGGCGGATGGATGGCGTTGGAAGCCTTGGATTTTTCCATTGACGTGTGCCATCTCAATGAAGGGCATGCGGCATTTGTCATCTTCGCCCGTGCCTTGAGTATGATGAGAAAAACTGGCCTGTCGTTTCCGGTTGCGCTGGCCGCCACTCGTGCGGGAAATGTGTTTACCACCCATACGCCAGTGGAAGCGGCGTTCGATCGATACGCCCCGTCTCTCATTAGGCCTTATGCGGAATACCTTGCAGCAGTTCTTCAGATTCCGGTAGCCGATCTGATGGCCCTGGGGCGACAGGATCGTCATAATATGGATGAACCGTTTAACATGGCCTATCTGGCCGTGCGTGGTGCGGGTTGCATCAACGGGGTGAGCCGCCTGCACGGAACCGTGAGCCGGAGCCTCTTTCGGCCATTGTTTCCCCGGTGGCCTGAGGAAGATATTCCCGTCGGGCATATTACAAACGGCGTTCATGTGCCGTCTTGGGATTCTCCGGTTGCGGATGAACTCTGGACGAGAGTGTGCGGGAAGGGCCGGTGGGGCACCACCCTGGAGGAACTCTGTCCTTTGATTGAAAAAGTGCCGGATGAAGAACTCTGGGAGTTTCGAATGGCTCAACGGCAACGCCTGGTTGGCTATGTTCGTCGTCGACTCGTCCGCCAATTGCAGGAGCATGGGGTATCCGGGGAGGATCTTCAACTTGCCCGTCATGTCTTGGATCCCAATGTGCTCACACTGGGCTTTGCCAGGCGATTCACTGAGTATAAACGTCCGACCTTGCTATTGACCGACCCTGAGCGGATCAGTCGGTTGATGCGCGATCCTCAACGACCGGTTCAGTTGATTGTGGCCGGGAAGGCGCATCCGCATGATCAAGAAGGCAAACGGCTTGTCCAAGCGCTGGCCAAATTTTCCGAACAACCTGAGTTACGTGATCGTGTGGTCTTTTTAGAAGATTATGAGATTAGCTTGGCGCAGGAACTGGTGGCGGGGGTGGACGTGTGGCTGAATACTCCCCGACGTCCTCAAGAGGCGTCCGGCACCAGCGGAATGAAAGTATTGGTCAATGGCGGATTGAATTTTTCCGAACTCGATGGGTGGTGGGCTGAGGGGTATACGTCCGATGTGGGATGGCGAATCGGAGGGCCTTCCATTTCAGACGGTCCGGATCGGGATGCGAGGGAGGCTGAGCAGCTGTATCATGTTCTTGAACAGGAAATCATTCCAGCGTTTTATGATCGAAACCATCACGGGTATCCGCGAACCTGGCTGGCTCGGGTGCGAGCGAGTATGTCACAGCTAACCCCGCGCTATAGCAGCAATCGTATGATGCGGGAATATGTGACCACGGTCTATGCCCCTGCGGCCCGATCCTATCAGTCGAGGATCGACAAAAATGGCACGACGGCCAAGGACCTCTCGGATTGGCAAGCCCATCTGGATGAAAATTGGAGATGGCTTCGTTTCGGTACGCTGGATATTTCAGAAGAGAAAGAACATTTTGTTTTTCGGGTCCAAGTATTTTGCGGAGAACTCAATCCCCATTGGCTTCAAGTCGAATTATTCGCCAATCAGTCCGAGGACCATGAGGCGAGCCGCACGATATTGCCCTCTCGTGAACCCATTCCGGGCATGGTTAATGCTTTTGTCTATTCGGGCGAAGTTCCTACTTCAAGGCCGGCGGATCATTACACCCCTCGAATTGTGCCGTTTCATCCTTGGGCGTCTGTCCCGTTGGAGGCATGTTATATTTATTGGAGATCCTAGAGGATCCTGCAGGAGAATGGATCTGAAAAAATGATGAAGTCGTAGGCTTGTGGTTTTGACTGAATTTGTTCAAGGACGGTGGGAAGCCCTGTCAGGAAGTGAGGCACGTATGATCGTACTCATCACCCATGAATCACCAAGGCGGAACAAGCTTCAGCAATTTCTGATGCAACGTGGATATCGGGTGGCCGTGCCAAATCATCGAGAGGAAGTCGTCCCCTTCGTTATAGAGATGAAGCCACAGGTCATCGTTTTAGATCTCTATGTCGCCGAACCGAGCGGCATTGAAGTATTACGCCAACTTCGGTCGGAAGGGTTCAAGGGGCGGGTCGTGGTCCTGGCCGGCGTCTCAAACAGTCCCTTGATTCCGCAAGCCTTTCAACTGGGGGTTGATCAGGTCGTCGGGGTGTGCCAAGCCACAGAAAGCGATATCGCTTGTGAACAGGTGGATTGTGCGATTCGTGCGGCCCTTCGCCAACAAATTTCACAACGTGCCCAGGAACTTTGGCATGAACGGGGAAAACCGCACGGCAAAGATCATGAGATTTGGTTGGAGGCCGAACAGGAAGTTATCCGGTTGCCATGATCTCCATTTTCTTTGAGGATGTCCCTGACGGCGTTGATTCCCGTATGAATTGGAGGAAAAGTCTACCTATTTGACTCGTATGACCGGTTCCCCCTGAGCCTCTTGTCACGCCCTGTCCTAATCTACAAGGTTATATGCCGTCTCCTTCACCTCCTCTGCGTCCCCACCCTCATTTGTATGAAATCAATACGTGGGTCTGGTTACAGGAACTTTCCGGTAGAACCCAACGGAAGTTGACCCTGGGCGATATTCCCGATCAAGAGTGGGATGCGCTCAAGGAGAAGGGGTTTGATTGCGTGTGGTTGATGGGTATTTGGGAGCGAAGCGCTCAAAGCCGAGCGATCGCTCGAAGCCTGCCTTTCCTGCGGGACGAATATGATCAAGCGCTTCCTGGTTGGCAGGAATCGGATGTGGTGGGCTCTCCTTATGCCATTCGTGCCTATCGGCCCGATCCTGCCTTGGGAACGTGGGATGATGTGGAACGGATCTTGGGGAAACTTCATGACCGGGGGATGCAATTAATTCTGGATTTTGTCCCGAACCATACCAGCCTGGATCATGAATGGGTTGCCAGTCATCCTGAGTATTATATTCAAGGGCAATCTCAGGAATACCAGTTGGCCCCGCATGAATTCTTTGTCGTGGGTGAGTCGGATAATCCTCGGTATCTCGCTCATGGGCGTGATCCGTTTTTCTCACCCTGGACTGATACGGCTCAACTGAATTATTTCCATGGGGAAACCCGTGCGGCCATGATGGGTGTTCTGGATACGATCGCCCCGTATTGCGATGGAATCCGATGCGATATGGCCATGTTGATTCTCAATGAAGTCTTTCACCGAACGTGGGGTCGGCTTCTCATGGACCGGGAATGGCCCGCCAATGAATTTTGGTCCGAGGCCATTGCCGGACGGCCCGGGTGGCTCTGGATTGCGGAAGTCTACTGGGATCTTGAGTGGGACATGCAACAACTTGGGTTCCAGTATACCTACGACAAAAGACTGTACGAACGGTTGCGTCAGTTCAATCCTCAGGGGATCGTCTCCCATCTCCGAGCTTCCCTGGAATACCAACGGAAATTAGTGAGGTTTTTAGAAAATCATGATGAGGCCAGAAGTGCGGTCGTCTTTGGTCGGCAAGCCCATTCAGCCTTTAGCGTACTCTTGGCGACGTTGCCTGGTCTGCGCTTGTACCATCAAGGACAATTGGAAGGAAAACGCGTTCGACTGCCAGTCCAGTTGGGGCGGTCGGCTGCGGAACCTCTTGATGAAACGACAGTCTCCTGCTACTCGCGATTGTTGAAGCTCTCTCATGAAGATGTGTTTCATTTTGGAAATTGGCGTCTCTTGTCTCTTGAGGGGGAGGGGGAGCAAAATGTGACGAGCCTACTGGCGTATCAATGGACATGGCAAGAGCAATGGAAAATGATTGTTGTAAATCTGAGTCCTGCTGAGGCTCAGGGGCGGGTTTGCTTCACTGACGAATTCCCATTTTCAGAGCAGGAGTATGCCTGCATACTTTTACAGGATGTTTTTTCGGATTGCTCCTATGAATTTGGGCAGGAGACCTATCGGAAAAATGGATTATTACTCAAGCTTGCGCCCTATGAATGGCAGATATTTTCTGTTATAGCAGTTAGGGGCGGATTCAAATCGTAACGACGGTCTGATCCGCGAATGAGGCCCAATACGGGTTCGCCGTCCCAAGACGTCCCCGAAGATGCCGGAAAGACCATTCAAGCGTGCTCTGAAAAAATCTCCAAATTAACAGTCTTGCATGAGATCTTCGGTCGACCGGTGCGCGCTGATGCTCGCATGGCCCGTGATGTCGTACTCCCGGCGTGTGACCTCCCCGGAAAGTGCTGCCTATCCCTCTGCAATGTCCTTGAATTTCTCTTCAGTTTCTATGATGTGGTTCCGGCCAGGCTTGAGCGGTTGGAATGAAGTGTTTTTCTGTGGGTAGGTCGGCCTTGTCTTGAGTGGTGTTAAGAAGCGGAAAAAAGCCTCAGCGGGAATGGCATATGACTACCTCGCCTAGGGGGTATCAGAATGCCGCTAACCGTATCGCGACGTCATCGATGGAATGTCAGGAACGCCAGCTGATCTTCACGAATACGTTCAACTTTTTGAACTGGTCCGTGCGATGAAACTGGTGATCAATTGCTCTAAGTCCTTGCTCCCGCACGAGGGGCAGGTTGCATCGCCGCGTTCATGTTCTTTTAAGCTTAGAGCCAACAGGCATTCTTTTCCGCACTTGAGGCATTTGTAATCATAAAGAGGCATACAAATTTCGCCTTCCTGTTATTCATTTTATTCTGGGAATGCCAAATATTCCCGCAGTCAAATGTATGACCTGAGTGAGACCTTTGATCGGCACAGTGGTTCCCCTCATCTCATGGAGTCTCATTGTGTAGAATGGTCCGAAGATTTCGAGGCGTGCCGACGTTCACCCCACTCGGCCGCTATATTCGCCATTTCGGTCAATCGCCTTGCTACTTGGCCAAAAATTGTTGAGGGGGGATAGTGACCCTCTGGGGTTGTTTCTCCTGCCGGGATTCCCGTTAGGAGTTCGAGGGCTTCTTCAAGAGTATTGACTCCAAAGATGGAGAACTTCCCCATCTCGGCCGCTTCAACGACCTCACGATTCAGGGCGAGGTGCCGAATGTTTTTGGCCGGTATAAGCACACCCTGCTTTCCCGTCAGTCCTCGTTTTTGACAGGATTCAAAAAATCCTTCGATTTTCTCGTTGACTCCTCCAATCGGCTGAATTTCTCCCAATTGATTCACGGATCCTGTGACAGCCAGATATTGATGAATCGGAGCATTGGCTAGGCTGGACAATATGGCCACCAGTTCGGCGACGGCGGCGCTATCTCCCTCAACCTCGGAGTAGGTCTGTTCAAACGTGAGGGTGGCGCTTAAGGCAAAGGGTTGAAACTCGGCAAATTTTCCAGCCAGATATCCAGAGAGGGTCATCACGCCTTTACTATGGATCTCACCAGCTAATTTGGCTTCTCGCTGGATATCGATGACTCCTTCATGTCCGACGTAAGTTCTGGCCGTGATTCGGCACGGTCGCCCAAAGGCATAATCACCCAACTGAAGAATTGAAAGGCCATTGACCTGTCCCACCGTTTCGCCTTCCAGATCCACGAGGAGTGTGCCTTCCTGGATATCGTCCTGAATTTTTTCTTCGATTAAATTCGTGCGGTGGCGTTTTTTGTGTATCGCCATTTCGACCTGGGATTTTGAGACTAATGCCCGCCCTTCCCGCTTCGCCCAATAGGCGGCTTCACGAATCACATCGCTGATCCAGCTTAGTCGTAACGACAAGCGATCGCGTCGTTCAGCCAGACGCAAACCATGGCGAATAATCTCGCCAACCGCATCCGCGCCAAACGGAGGCAAGTTTTCTTCACGGCAGAGCTGGGCGATGAAGCGCGCGTAGAGTTGTTCCTGGCGGGAGTCGCGGGGAATGTCAGTGTCAAAGTCCGCTTTCACCTTGAACAGTTTAGGAAAATCGGTTTCATAGAATTGCAGCAGATGGAAAATATAGGGTGGGCCCAAGAGAATAACTTTGATGTCAATGGGAATGGGTTGGGGTTTCAGGCCGGTTGTGGAAAATCCAAAATATTCCCCTGGATCTTCAATGTTGACGGATCGGGTTTTAATAACGCGTTTTAATGCATCCCAGGCAAAAGGCTGACGAAGTAAATCCAACGCATTCAGCAATAAAAACCCCCCGTTGGCCCGCAAACAGGAGCCAGCCTTGATTTCGGTGAAGTCCGTATACACCACGCCCAAATGAGCTTTTCGTTCGATTTTTCCAATGAGATTCGCGTAGGTTGGATGTGGTTCATCCACAATGGGAGCCCCGGATTCTTTCGCTTGTTCAATCAGGAGATTGACTTCATAGCGTGTCAAGTTCGGTTTTCGATCGCGGGCATCCCAGCCTAAGAGGGCGAGTTGTGGGCCTTCTCGCGGCAAAAAATCCTTGTAATTATTGACGATATCTTCTTCGACTTTTTGTAGGTACTCCATGACTTCCGGGAGGTGATGGTGATGGTCACGAAGCACCGCAAATCGATTATGCATCACCGCTCTGACAACTTGGCGATCCATTTCCGTGAGGCAATGTTCTCCTTCATGGTCCAAGGCATGAACTTGAGCTTGAAACTCCCGAATTTTTGCTTCTAAGATTTTGGCCTGTTCGGAAATTTCCTGTTTTTGAGCTTCCGTCAGCGTTTCGCGATCCTTCTCGCGCAATGGCTTGCCATCTCGAAGAGGCACGAGACTGAACCCGACGGGATCTTCTTTGAATCCAAAGCCCCGGCTATGGGCTTCATTGGTGATTTCTTTGAAAAGATCCTCTTTTTTCCCATCCCGTTCTTCGATGATTTTAGCCCGGGCGTCCAGGTACTTATGACTCTCAAAAGCTAAGGGAAGGTCACGACGGAGGCTTTGAATGACAAAGGACAAGGCATCTTTAAACTCCCGGCCTTTGCCAGAGGGGAAGGAAAGACAAATCGGAGAGGTCGGTTCCAGAAAGTTATGGACGTAACACCAGTCCGGAGGAGGGGGCATGGATAACGCGACTTGTTGGACGCGCTTATGAATTATGGCCCATTTCCCGGTTCCAATAGGACCCGAGGCATAAATATTAAATCCATGGCTTTTAATATTGAGTCCGAAATCCAAGGCTTCCAAGGCCCTGCTTTGGCCAAGAGGTTCCTCCAAGGGCGGGAGTTCATTTGTGTCAGCGAACCCAAGGCTTTCAACGTCGATTGTGGGCGATAGGAGCGACACGGGAATTTTTAATTCATCCATGAGTACCGACTTTCTAATGTCTGTGAAATGGGGTGGACATATGCCGTTTTCACAAAAGATATTTTACAGTGTTGGCTATCACTAAATACGTGGTTGATAGGGAGCTAATTCTCGAATGTAATGAATGACAGCCCGAATTTCATCCGATTCCAAGCGGTCCCACCAGCCATGCATTGGGCTAAATACCAAGCCCCAAATAATAATGGCTCGAAGTTCGAGATCCGTTTTTCCGGTTGATTCGGGAGAATGAAAATCTCTTGGCGGAACCATCAAGGCGGCGGAATCTGGTCCCTTCCCGTTACCCGTTTCCCCGTGACAACGAAGGCAATGTCGTTGGTAGATGGCTTCCCCTAGCAATGATCGGGTTTCCCAGTCCTGTCCATGCACTGTTTCCAAGATTGGGAAACATATCAGAATAATCAACCAGGAGAAGATCTTATAGGTCATCATGATTGGCCTTTTCGGAGGGGCTATCGCTCACTCATCGGGGAATTTTGATTGTATCCCTTCCAATTTGACGTGCCCCCTTCGGGAAATTCAAAATTTCATCGCTTGAGTCATTCTGGGAATGAGAGATTTCTAGGCTGAAGTTCTTCAGGAATGTGGCATCTTGCACCATAATCATATTTCCACGTGATCCCAAAATTCCCCACTTGCAAACCCAGGTTTCATGGGCACGCCTCTGTTCCTCTAGATTGGTTGATTCAGCCCCATTCCAAGCCAAGCCCGAAGAAGATCTTTCCGAGTCAGACAGCCCACGACGATTTCCTTGTCCACAACGGGAAGAACCAGAAAATGCCGGGTTTTCATCAATTGAACCGCTTCCTTAATGGTCGTGGAAATATTGATGGCCAGGTGATCATGAACCATGATGTCTTTCGCTGTTAGCTGGGCAATTTCCCGATCAGATTCTAATGCTTGGAGCACGTCGAACTCGCTGATAAACCCTACATATCGCCCCTTATGATTTACGACCGGAGCCCCTGGCAGGGAGGACGACAGTAATTCAAGCGTCACGGCTAACCCATTGTGATCGATGGGAAAACGGAGTTCGTGCAGTTTGGTAATTTGACTGATGGTTCGAAGCCCGGCTGCGGCAATACTGTGGAGGCTCATGGTCTTCCCTCGCGAATAAATACTTGTCCGACCTCAAGAACCGTACCATCTTCGAGGCTGATGGAAACGAAATCCTGATTTTTCGTGAGAGATTTGACTTCGCCCGACCATTGTGAGGGTTCCACAGAGAGAATGCGTTTCCCGCAAATTTTGGTAGCCAAGATGTCGATGGTGGTCGCTTTCATCGTATCCCTCTCTCCTTGACGAATAGTATATGCCTATTCGCGGGTTCTGTTATAGCCTTATTCTCTCTCCCTCTAGACCAGCAAACAATATGCCTCATGTGAAAACCATGCTCTCCTTCGCTGGAAAATTTTTCATTTGATGGTTATCTGGGCAAGGCACACAAGTTGCTTTCTTCATTATTCTACGTCCATGGCTAAACGGGTTGGAAGTTCTAAGGTCACAAAGGAGGTGTCGGATGAGTGAATTGGTGATCGAAAAAGGAAAAAAAGAAGTGGCGCCTGCGCAAAAAGGCGAAGTCAGACGGGGGAGTATGGAATTTGATCGCATGCTTGATCGGTTCGATCACATGATGGCGGATTGGTGGGGTCGGCCTTTCTCGAGTGCGTTTCCCTCATTGCCTAGCTTGCTCCGTCCTTCACGGGCTGTTTTGGGCGAGGCCTTTTCCTTGAAGGTTCCAGCTGTAGACTTGTACGAAGCAGAGGATGAAGTAGTGGTGAAAGCCGAAGTGCCTGGTTTGGAGAAAGGAGATTTGAAGATAGACCTCACGGATTCCATGCTGACGATTTCAGGGGAAAAGAAGAAGGAAGAGGATGTCAAGGAAGAAGCCTATTCCTATTCCGAACGATCCTACGGAAGGTTTTCTCGCAGTATGCATTTGCCCTGTGCGGTGAAATCCGACAAGGCGAAGGCTACGTTCAAGAATGGAATTTTGGAAGTTAAGCTTCCGAAAACCGAGGAAGCCAAAAAGCGGCATACGACGGTAAAGATTGATTGATGGCATCAACCGTATTTCATGAAGAGCTATGCGGATTCGCATGGCCCTTCATGGGGGGGCTTTCGAAGATCAGGAGCAATGGGGTGGTTTCCTTGTGTAGAAAGAGAACGGTAATAAGCGGAGGAATTTCCCTTGTCTTGGTCTGTGCATGGGGGATAGGGAGTGTCCTGGGGACAGAGGCCCCAATGGTCGTCGTCAAGAGTACGATTGACGAGGTGATTCGATTGGTCACAGATGAACAATTGAAAAGTCCGGAACAGCTGAGTCACCGACGGCAGTTGCTAGAGGAGGCCATCGGAAAGCATTTCGATTTTGAAGAAATGGCCAAGCGCTCGTTAGCCGCGCATTGGAAAGGTCGAAAGCGAGCTGATCATGAGGAATTCGTCAACTTATTTCAATCGCTGCTCTCCAAAACCTATGCCGGGAAAATAGAAAACTATTCAGGAGAAACCGTCAATTACCTCAAGGAGCGATTAAAAGATGGGTATGCGGAAGTGCAAACCACGATCGTGTCTCCAAAAACTGAAATCACGTTGGATTATCGGCTTCTCGTCAAAGATGACAACTGGCAGGTGTATGACGTGGTTGTAGACGGCGTCAGTCTGGTCAAAAACTATCGAGTGCAATTTGATCGGATCATTCGTGACTCTTCCTATGAAGAGCTTGTGAAGACCTTGCGTGAAAAATCCGAGGAAATTACCGCTCCATAAAGCCCTCATGTACACAAGGCTGCCAGGGTATGACAGCGCTCATCCGGGACGGGAGGGTAGGGATGGAAACAAGGAGAGTGAAACGCATCTTCGGGAAAAAGGCTATGAAATATGTCATGATGGCGGTCTTTGTCTTGTTCGGGGGTTTCATGATCGTCATGGGAGGCTGCGCCTCTGTCGAAGTGGTGCCGAAGGAGTTGGATGATCGGGTCAATTATGAGGTCACGTTTCCTCAATTGCTCGAAAACCCTCTTGGGCATACAGGTACGATAGTGGTGCTTGGGGGACAAGTGCTGACGGCAAGGCGTTTGACGGATCATACCCAGATTGAAGTGCTGCAACTTCCGTTAGACCGCGGAATGAAGCCTGTCGAACCTCTTCGAAAATCACAGGGACGGTTTTTGGCTATTCAGGATACTTTTTTAGATCCGGCTACTCTTCCTGCTGGGACTCGGATAACGGTCGTGGGAGAAGTCACCGGTGTGGTGAAGAAGCCTTTGGATGAAACCACCTACGATTATCCTTCATTGGCGGTTAAACGGTTAACGGTTTGGCCTCCCATCCCAACGGCTCGGGATATTCGTCCGTACCCTTACGTGTATCCCTATTGGGCCCCCTACTGGGGACCCTATTGGTGGTGGTAAGGCATGAGAAACGAACGTGAACGTCCCCAGGCCTTGAGGACCTTCAACCCATCTTGAATGGAAAAAGCAGAGGATGAGGGAGAGGTGTTTTATATTCTTTTCCGAATAACCGTTCCGTGCCATGATGACGCGCATTCTTGTTGATCAGAGCCAAGGGTTACCCCTAGAGGCCCAGTCTCTTGAGATTGTCGAGCGGAAAGGGCTGGGGCATCCGGATACCATGTGTGATGCCATTGCGGAGGCCATTTCGATGGAGTTGTCTCAGGCCTATCGCCAGACGTTTGGCCGTATCCTGCATCATAATATCGATAAGTGTATGTTAGTGGCGGGCCAAGTGACCATTCAATTTGGAAAAGGCCGAGTGCTTCGTCCCATGCGGTTGATTATTGGGGATCGGGCTTCTTTCGGTGTGGGACGAAAAAGCATACCGGTGGAGGAAGTGGCTGTTGAGACGGCCAAACGATGGATCCGTGCACATCTCCCCCACGTTGATCCGCACAGACATCTGCACTATCAGATGGTGTTACAACCCACGTCGGTTGAATTGGGGGCCATTTTCGATCGAGGCCCTGGTCTCTTGCCTGCCAATGATACCTCGGCTGGGGTCGGCTATGCTCCGCTCACAGCGACCGAACAATTGGTGTTGCAGCTGGAGCATTATTTAAACAGTCCCTCGTTCAAACAGGAATATCCTGAAACCGGACAAGACGTCAAAGTCATGGCCGTTCGTATGGACCAGGTGGTGTCCCTAACGGTGGCGATGCCATTTTTGGCCAAAGCCATTCACTCGGAGAGGGACTATTTTCGGATGAAAGACAAGGTGTTCACCCAGATTCGGGCTTTTCTTCGTACTCAAACCCATGAAGCGTATCGGGTGGAGTTAACCTTGAATGCCTTGGATCGTCCTGATCAAGGTCTCAAGGGAACTTACCTGACGCTCTTGGGGACATCGGCTGAACAGGGTGATTCCGGGCAAGTTGGCCGGGGTAATCGTGTAGGAGGGCTTATTTCTTTGAAGCGACCGATGAGCGTAGAGGCGGCGGCTGGAAAAAATCCGGTGAGTCATGTGGGAAAAATCTATAACGTCCTTTGTCATCAAATGGCCCAACGCATTCATGCTCACATTCCCGGGGTTCGAGAGGTCACCGTTTGGATGACCAGCCAGATCGGTCAGACAATCGATCGGCCCCTGGTGGTTTCAGCACAAATAGGAATCAAGAAGAGGTATGTCTTCAAGCGGGTGATGGGGCAGGTTCAGGAGTTGATCAAGGTAGAATTGGCGGAGATGGAAGGCTTTTGTGACAACCTCTCCAAGGGAAGTTATGGAGTCTGTTAGTTGGCTGCATGCCACAGGTGAACACTTTGATGAGAACCGCCACGTTGAGATGTATGACATCGGGGGTTGTTCATCTCTAAGAATTGAGTGAATAGCATTGTCCGACCGTCCTCCGTCTTCTCCAGGATCTCAACCCGAGTCACACAAAATCAGTGGGCTGACTGCTATCTGTGTGTTGATCAGTAGCGTCGTGGGGACGGGGATTTTCAGGACGACTGGGTTTATGGCGAGAGATATTGGGCAGCCCTGGCTGATTGTGGCTCTATGGGGAGGGGGAGCTCTCCTGGCATTGATGGGAGCCCTGTGTTACAGCGAATGAGGGGTGGCTCTGCCTTTAGTGGAAGGAGATTATGTGTGCCTGCGGGAAGCCTATCATTTGGAGCGGTTCCCGTGCTTCGCAGCCGTCGGCCTGGATTGCCGCGTCCTTTCCGAGTGCCACTGTATCCCCTCTTGCCGGTTCTGTATATCCTTGCATCAGGAATGATCATGGTGGCGTTGAGTATGGAAAAGCCTGTTGAGGCTTTTTGGGCCTTTTTCACGCTGAGTGGGGGGCTTCCTCTTTATTGGGTCATGAACAAATGGCCGCGAGTATCCATCATCTAAGGAAAGGCTGTGTCTGGCGATCAAAGGCAGGATGGATTGAAGCATGTGGTGAGTGATCGTGACTGCACGAAACCACGGAAAGAAGTCTCTGTCAGGTGTCGAAGGCATATTTCATTGGCGGTATTGCTGGTCATTATTGGCCTTGGAAGCATCGAGACCCGATGCGGAAATGGAAATCAGGCGATGAGTCAAGGCAGCGAACCCACACGACAGTCGGAACGGGATTGGATGGTGAATACACAAATTATTGGAGGAGGCATCACTGACACCCGAGTGATTGCGGCCATGAGACGGGTGCCTCGGCACGAATTCATGCCGTCTTATGAAGCTGAAGATGCCTATGGAGATTTTCCCCTACCCATTGGACATGACCAGACGATTTCGCAGCCATTTATTGTGGCCTATATGACGGAGGCCTTGAAGCTGAGCCCAGGGGAGAAGGTCTTGGAAATCGGGACAGGGTCAGGATATCAGGCGGCCATCCTTGCCGAACTCGGCGCCCAGGTATTCTCCATTGAGATTGTGAAACCGCTTGCCCAATATGCCAAAGATAATTTGTCAAAGCTGGGATATCATCAAGTCCATGTGCGAGCCGGAGATGGCTACGAAGGTTGGCCGGAAGAAAGTCCCTTCGATGCTATTATCATTACTGCTGCGCCTGATCATGTTCCTGCCCCCCTGTTGGATCAGTTGGCGATGGGCGGACGGTTGATGCTTCCTGTTGGCGGGTATTCCCAAAACCTGGTCATGATTCGACGAACGAAAGAGGGATATCAACGAACCGAATTGCTGCCTGTCCGATTTGTGCCGATGACCGGGGAGGCTGAAAAAGGGCCTCCCTCATCAAAACCCTGAAGCCTCATTTGGCCTTTGAGAAGGATGCTCACTCATAGATAACCAGCCCGCCTGCAGGGAGGGTGAGGACGACGGCCTTTCCATTTCTTGCTTCAACCGTGGTCTCCTGACCAATCTGTACCGGACTTGTGGAATAGAGACAGGTCAGGGTTCGGCCAACCTGATGGAGTCCGTCATCAATGGTGACCCAGGCACTACGAGGCGACGCATAATCGGTGTTGATGGCCAGGAGAATTTCCTGGTCATTGAAAATCCTGGACCAGGGAACCACCGAACGAATCTGTCCGCCAAGCATGCGTGGGAGGCCAAAGTCAATTCCGTTTCCGGAAATTTCTCGCAAATATTGTCGTCCCCGCCGCAATGCGAACTTTTTCCGGCGGAGTTCTAAGATCGTCGCGAGTTGCTGATAGGCATGACTCTCTTCGTTGAAGAAATGCCGGTGATGGCTCTGAAACGCTCCAAATTCTCCCCCGAACATGCATTCCCGAATGAATTGATCGCTTGGTCCGTGACCGTCAAAATACTGTTCGCTGCCATAGTATATACAGGGGATGCCCATCGTGAGGGCGTTCAGTGCCAGCACATTGACCAGCCCGGATGGCCCATCCGGGCCGGCACAAAACCGGGCTTTGTTCGGTCCTTTTCTGACTTGATCGTGATCGTCGAACAGAGTGACCACCCGATTACGAAACCAGACGTGCGATTCCTTCTGCACCAGTATGGAATTTCGGAATAATTGGAAATAGTCCTCCGGGTTGCGGTATCCCTTCACCAGGTATTCCATTTTGTCCGGGATGTCGTCTATGCCCAGCGCGGCATCCAGCCCGGTGGTTTCCAATGTCTGAAAAGCCCGGGTTCTTCCCCCGGTGATTTCGCCAATGAGGTAAAAGTTTTCTTTGCCGATTGATTGCGCAAATTCATGGATGACCGAGGCGAAGTACCGGCTTGCCCCCAGATCCATATGCTTCACGGTATCAACGCGATACCCATCCACGTCCGCAAAGGCCATCCAGAATTTGTACACCTCCGCCAACGCTTTGAGGGCAGGCGACGGTTGAAACTGATCCACATCGCCGGACCCGAGTTGGATGTTTTTCAGGTCAAGGAAATCCCCTTCAAGAAATTCAGGTGAAAAATCCCAATTGGTAATGTGGCCCTTTCCCGTAAACACCCCGGGCTCTTGAAATTCTATGGGCCAGACGGCTCCATGTGGCCAGGCCTCTGGATGAACTGTTAGGTCGAGTGGTTGGAAGGGAAGGGTCGGCTCCCCAAATTGATCATGGAAGCCTTGCACATCATAGGGATGGCCATCCCAGCGTGGATCCATGACCGTCTGTCCATCCCGTTCCGTCCAATAGCGGTTGGGGTTGTAGCGAAAGACATCTCCCGTGTGGTTCAGGATAATATCCAGTATGACGTAGATGCCGTGGGCGTGAGCTGTCCGGACGAGTGTTCTCAGATCATCTCGTTTACCAAAATGGGGATCGACATCCAAAAAATTTTGAATGCCGTAACCATGATACGTTTCCTTAAATGAGACCTGTTTGAAAATCGGACTGATCCATATAGCGGTCACCCCAAGGCGTTCAAGGTATCCCAGTTTACTTGTCAATCCATGTAAGTTCCCGCCACAAAAGTTCTGCCCCGCCGCTTTCCAAATGGATTCTTCGGCATTGCCCCCATCGATTGGCTGAAAGACGGGAGTGGAACCTCGCCGGACAATTGCTCCATCATTGCTTGTATATCCCTTTTCCTGCCCATCCGAAAAACGGTCCAGCAGTAAAAAATATAAGACCTGATCCTCCCATGCGGCGGGAGACGGGAAAAACTTCCCGTCACTGAGTGAAGACAGATTCACTGCTTGAAGACTGTGTTCTATCACGAAAATCTCCTCTTGATCATGCTACGGTGGTTCCCTCAAATGACCGCTGCAATTTGGCCAGAACGGTAGCGCCGCCGATCAAATGGACGCTCTGGTCTCAGCTCTTACCGTTATGCAATGACCCAAACGGCCACGCCCTGTCCTTTTTTCACCAACTCTTCCCCAATATGGTGGTGAAACATTTCCTGAAAGCTGGGGTAGGATTCCCGTCCAACGACGATGGTGCCACAATGTTGTTTCTGTGCTGTCTCCAGCAATTCACGCACAATATCCGGGCGATGGATAGTTTGAGAAAAGGTGACGCTGACTCTGCTAGGCAAGACACCGATTCGATACAGAATCATCTTGGCATTCTCCACAATTGGCTCGGCGGCCTTTTTGGCCTCCTCGATCCACCGAGCCTGGTCCATCTTTACGGTCTCGTCTAGCTTTTGCTCTGTTGCCGGATCTTCGGCTCCACCAAATTCCAAAAATTCAGGGGGAATCGGGGGGAGAACGTGGAGGAGGACGATCTGACAATCCTCACGAGCTCCAATCATGTCAGCTACATAGGAGACACTTCGGACGGAAGAGTCCGAATCCTCCACACCAACGAGAAATGTCTTTCCTCTTACCGTCATGGGGAGCTCTCCTTTTGCCATGTGTGAGCAAGCATGAAGTCCGATCCCTAAAAGGCATCGGCTATCGTTTTTTTCGTTTGGTTACGGTCGAGAGTAATTCTTGAACTCGAACGGCCGGTTCGGCCAGACCAATCCCCGTATAATTTTGGGAGAGGATCGTTTCCGGGATTTTCTTGCGTTCAAATGTCAGCCCGATCTCACGCCCTCCGGCGGTGAGGGGAATTTGATGAATCCGCGTCTGCGTCACAATGCCTACAAACGACATGTCCCCACGGGTGGCAAAATGGCCATCACGATCAATCCCGGCAGGTACTTTGAACACCGGCCCTCCGCTATTACCAGGAAAGATATGTCCGTCAATCCAGAATAAGGTTGATTCAGGTTTTGTGGGCGAGACCCAGGAGACAATGCCCTGCCGTACTAGGGCCTTTGCAAGGAGGTCGGGTCCTACCGGGTCGGCATAGCCGAGCAGCATCAAGGAGGCGCCTTCATAAATTTCCTGGGTTGTGCCAAAGTCCCCAAACCGGACGCGTGGCAATGTGCTCCGGCCTGTTTGTCGTTTGCTTAGGGAAAGGGGCAGGCAGGCCAGGTCCACCTGGGCATTGGGATGCGCGATCCAATATTGTGTGTCGCCTCGTTTCAGGGTAATCCCAATGCCAAAATATTGATTCACCCGTGTTTCATCGAACCAGGAAAAGCGGAGTTGGAGGCGGGATGGAGCCCAGTGATTGTGGCTGTCTCGAAACACATGTTTGGCGGTGACGAGGCAAGGAGGTTCGGACGGATCGTTCTGCAGACCGAAAATCACTCCTGTGCCCACGACGATAAACAACTTTTTGTGCACCACTCGTCCGTTGGCGTACCGGATTTCCGCCTGCTGTGTTTGGCCGATTGCCACGGTGGCATCGCGCCATCGATCTATCCATCCTGCCATTTCCGCTAACCCTCAGGTGCTGGGGTTGAAAACCTTCTTCAGTATAGTATTGCAGTTTTGACTCAGACATTAAAACTTTCTGCTTGGGTTTTTCCCATTCCTCGGCAATTCCGTTGTGGCGTTTTGCAACGAATCTTTTCAGCCATTTGGGGTAATTGTCCTCTACCGTTGGTAACAGAGACCACAAAATTCTGTAAATTTTTAAACACCGTATGGGTATAAATATTGAATTCAATTCAAATCATAAGTGCATTTGGCAGGGGAGGGATGTTACTTGTTCTTCTGTTGACTCCGAGTGAAAAAGTGCTGGATGACGGCGTGGGTGTTAATAGAAAGAATGATGTAGGGGCTCCCCTCGGCTGAACATCCTGATCTGCATGCTCAGGGTGATATAAATCTACTCACTCGATTAGGCGAAGAGCTTCTTTGTATGAAAGTAGAGATTGTTTTCAGTCTCGCAAAACTTCCGGCTTTGCGTATCTGGGAGATTTCCGATTGAAAAAGTATGAAATGTTTGCGAGACCGCAATCAAGGTAAGGATCAGGTACATGCATCCTAGGAACATCTCCGTCTGTTTGTGGCGTTTCCGAGTTGTGACCTTTTTGGTGGTTTTTTTCCTCTCATTCTCCTCTTCAGCTCAAGGTATCCCCTGTCCCAAGCCTGCAATATCCGGAGATCCTTCCAGCACGGTGCAAACTCCCTCCCAGCCCACCACAGAGGAGTCTTTCGTCGAGGGTGTACGCCTGGAAACTTTGGTGATTCAGGCCTGGCCCTGTGAGGAAACTCCGGACGACGGTTACTGGACCTGGCTGGTGCACAATGTTCTCGAAAAGGAACTGTTCCAGCAACGGTTGGATGAAATTTCCAAGGATCTGGAAGGGTATGCGGCACAGATTGAGGATCTCCGTGGTCAATGGATGCGCCGCCTTAAACTTGAGCTGGAATATGAGGAGGGACCAGGGGCTGAAGGTCCCAGGATGAAGGCAGAGGTATTGAGCAACAATGCCCGGAAGCGCCGGGAGCTGATCAGCCAGACTAATGTTCTGAAGGACGAACAGAAAAAACTTATCGATGAGGCTCTGGGCCTTCACCGCAGCCTACTTGAACGCACCAAGGCTCAGCTTGAAAAAAGCGGCGACCGGCGCAAGGGGCTTGCGGATGAGGTTCAGCGCCTTGAGGATCAGGAATGGTTTTTGACGGTCGAGCTATACGATGCCGCCAAATGGTACGGGGAGCATGAACTGATCAAATTGATGAAAGAATTCGATTTTAACAAATGGGATATTCCAGATATCACGTTGTGGTTCCAGGCGCGGACCTATCTGGCGGATGCAGACAACCTGGACCGGAGAATCTGGCTGCAACAAACCTCCCCGACTCCAAACCCGCCTGATGTACCCCTGATTATGGCGGCGCGCACTCAGAGGCTGAAGGCCACGGTAGCCCTTCGGCGTTTGGTTCAACAATATCCCAATCATCAAAAGGGACGCGAAAGACTTCGGGAGCTGGAGCTCTACTGGCTCAAACAGGTCGCCAATAAGTTGGACCGGGAGCGAAAAATTTCCTTGGCCGCGTTTCAGGAATATCTGACTGGCCGAGGGTTTAACGTCAATGACCGTTACAACAATTGGGATGGTTTCACGGAATTCCTTGCCACCTATTTCGGTTTGGGGCCCATTGCTTTGACGGCGGGGCTTCCCGGTATCGATGTTCCCGGTGCCCTGGCCGAGAGTGTTGGAACGATTCAGATGTCTGCCGCCCAGAACCTGGTAGCCCTCAACATCATGATTCGATTGGTCAAAAACGGGTTGCCACTTACGGAACTTCCCAAAATGACCCCCAAACAATTGGCTGAAACGATCATCCTCAATACCAAGATGGAGAGCCCCCTTCCTGAGGCCCAGTCCCGCCGAATGGTACGCGAGGTCAAGGAAGCGTTCGCGGAACTCGGGGTTCTCAATGCTCTGGTCAGTGACGATCCCTTTAATTTCGTTCAGGATGTCAATCAGGAATTCGGGAACTCCTTCTACCTGCCTATCGATGGGGCGTATCATTGGTACGAATTGGTGGGCGACATCATGAGCCTGCGGAATATTGCCGCGTTTTTCTCCGCCAACACGGTTCTTACCAAGGTCAACGGCAGGTGGTTGCCCGGCTTCGTCAATCCCAAACAGGTCACAGCCTTGCGGGAAGCAGGGAAATGGGTGATGGCGCGTGACCGGGTGGCCTCCTACCTGGCGCCGCGCCTGGCCAATCTGAGCACCCGTCTCTCGGACTATCGATTGATGGCCTATATTCAGAAAAGACTGGCCAGTTCACCCAATCTTGTCCTCGCATTAGAAAAAATGGGCGAAGCAGGTGCCGCCCACAGCAGTCGCATGGTACAGGGCCTGAGCTGGCTGGGGGTCAAGGGAATGCAAGCCGGTCTTGGAACGACAAAATTTGCCGCTCTAATGTTGCTCTGGGGCGGGGCGCACCATCTGGCGGCCGAGTCGGGAATCCCGGGAGCCGTGTTGCTGGTGGATCTCATCATGGAGTTTGAAGTCCCGCATCAGTTACGGGCGGCATTTATAGAAAGAGGAGTGGAACTCAACCGCGTGGCCCGGAGGCTGGAAGGCTTGGCCGAAGAGATAGCCCGGCGCCAACGGGAAATCGAGATCGCTAATAAGGCCATGGATGAGATCATGGACGTCAACCGCCAATTGAAGTCCCCGCCCCCGCCGGCTAGGACCGTTCAGGGAGCCGGCCCCAGTAGTGTGGACCCCTTTGCCGAGACTATCAGCCAGCGCATTGACGAACTTGCGGAAACGGTGAGCGCGAAATCCGGGATTGTCCACAATATCCCGCAGAATACCGACGACGCCATCGAACACGCCCTGGGAGGATCCGTCTCCGCCATGAGAAGCGGCGACGTGGCCGAACTGGAGCGGGCGACCACTGCCGCCCAGACCCTTAACCAGCGGGCGGTAGAGCGTCTCAAAACCGTATCGCAAAAAGTGGAAAAGGCCCGTGAAAAAGTCTCGCAAGCGTTGGTTCTCGAATCCGGAGCGGGCGTTCCCGGCAGAGGGGCTCCTGGAAGCGGGGTGGCCGCCGGAGGGTTGGAAGTGGGGGCAGGCGCGCGCGTTCCCGGAAAAGGGATGGGCGGGGTAGCAAATCTGAGAACTATCGGTGAAGAATCCGAAAAGGCCCTTCAACCATTTTTCGATTCGGCACAGTATACCGGCGACTCCGGCAGTGTGATCCGTCAGGCCGACGAGGCGTTACTAAACAATAAACTCGATGAGGCGCTGGAACTATATCAGGACGCCCAGCGGCTGGAGCTGGAGTTGGGGGCTACTAATACGGCCCGCCTCGCCTATCTGCAAGAGAAGGTTGGGGTTATCCTCAACGCTCAGCAATCGCGTCGCCTGTTCGAGCTCGCTCGCACCGTCGCGCCGGAGACGGAGGCCATGCTTCCCATCCTTGAGGATGAAGCCGAATGGGTCCTGGAACAATTCCGCAAAGGCCATTACACACAAATCTCCGGAGGGGCCAACCCCTTGTTCGAGGTTAAGGATGAGAGCGGCCGGCGGCTCTTGGTGAAAAAACTGGGGAGCTTGGACGATTTGGAGGCGGAAGTTGCGGTTCCGGTTCTGGCAAAGGAGCTGGGCCTCAACACTCCCGCCGCACGCGGTTTGCGGCAACCTGATATCAAAGTGACCTACCAGGAAAATATTGGAGGCCGGATGCTGACGCAATCGGACCAACCACTTGAATATGCCATCATCATGCGTCCCGTCGACGATTTCATTGAACTCGGTGCGATGCATGAATTTGATTTGCTAGCCGTGAAGTCGGATTATGCGGCCCAGCGGACCCTGAAGGCCTGGGTCGCGGATTCCGACGGCCATATGCGCAACGTGTTGTTTGACCGGCAGGGACGGATGTGGATCATCGATCATGATATGGGCAACGTCACCAGCTCAACCCTCCGGCAAGCGGGTAGTATCCCTTACACCAATGATCCCAAAAATCTTATCGAGGCGACGGTCACGTTTCCTCAAGGCAAAATTCCCGAGTCTGCGGACGAGGTGCTGGCAGAATTTTGGAGAGCTCGGTATGGGCCTCAAATGGTCAAACACCCTCTGTATGGACGCATGAGCCGGTTCGATCAATTAATCCACTATCAGGATATGGCCCCCACCGTCGAAAAAATCCAAAGTTTAAATATGAGTACGATTCAGGACAAACTCATGGAAGCCGGATTCAGCGAAGGGCGGGCCAAGGCGATTGTGAGAGAATTGGAAAAGCGCCGTAGCGCCCTGGAACCGGCCTTGAACAGTGAAAGACTGTTTGGAGGACCCGGTCCTATGCAACTGGGAAGCATCCTGCATTGGCTTCATGGGTTGAGGGATAAACTCGCATGGCAAGGGCATGGGAGACCCTTTGGATGGCCGAGAACTCCGGCCATTCACCAGGGGATCGATGCGGGCAAGGCTTGTTTGAAAGCTGGCCCCCAACCTGTTCAGTCCGTTTTCCTCCTGGAGGAGGCCGCATGACCAGGATTCTTCTTCGTTTTTTCATATGTTGGGTCTTTGGTGGAGTCGCAGTGAACATGGTTGCTCCTCATTGGCTTTGGGCGGAACAGGTGGTGCAGGCCGTGGTAGACCGCGGGTCTACTGGCAACTCGATTCCGGTTCAGATAAAAAACATTTCCCGGAAAGAGCCGATAAAAAATATCCTTATGGAGCTGATGGAGCATTCCCCCTCCCTAATGGTGACCAAAGTCACGCCTGAGATTTTGGCTGATATTCCCCCTGGAGGGACTGGAAGTTTTGATGTGCAGTTTAACGTCAGTGAGGAGGCCATTCCGGGGGACATCACACAGATCACATTTCTTCTCCTTGCCCGCCAGGGGCATTTCGAAATGCCCAATCCCGTAGTTCGCATTCAGATAAAACCGGAAGAAGAGGAAGCGGTTCCCCCGCCTCCACCAGAAGTGGAGCCTGGTCCGGGTGGACTGCCGATCTTCGTGCTCTCGGAAATCACACACCAAAAAAGCTTTCGGTACGGACAGTACGAAATGGAGTGGGACGGCAAAAGCACGGGGCATGTGGAGCGTTGGCGCACCAAAAAAGGGCAAAAGGCATTAACAGATATCAGGACAAGCGTGATCACTCAATATCCCCGGAAAATCGTACTGGGTAAACCGTTTTCCTTTACGGCCCAGGCACAAACGCGCCATTACAATCTTCAACACTGCTGGGGGCGAAATCAGAAGCATAAGGAAATTTTTGCTTTCCTGGGTCTTCGATCTACCATCTCCACCGTTGACGTGAAAGGCCAGAAAGATCTGGCGATCTTTTGCGATGAGGCGGGGGTGTTCAAAACGGGCCGTGACGGTCGTCAGCATCGCATATCCGTTCGCTCCATTCACAAGGACGGTCAGGTCCAGGCGACGCTCACTTTTGTCCCCACAAAAATTATCCGTGATAAGCAAAACCGCCCGATCGAATTTTATTATCAGCCTCAGTTGTCCACTTCGGGAGAGAGTAACGAGTATTCGGGCCTGAAAGAGCGCCGGTTTTACAGTCTGGACTACCGTGGGAAACGAGAAAAACTGGTCATTGACTCGGCCGGGTATTTCAATCAAACCGATTGGATTGATTCGATCAGCGTTGGAATTATTGATCTCGGACTCAAATACCTGCCGGCTACGCGATCCGTGGAATCCTTGTCCCCGCCTCAATTTAAAGGACCGGAAGACCTGAGTGATTTCTCCCCTGGGGAAGAAACGGGGGAATCTCCGGCGCCAGGAGAGGTTGCGGCCCAAGGGGGAGATCGTCCTGCCCCTGGGCAAGAGGAGGAGCAACCCAGTGAAAGAGACACACCGCCCGCTCCCGAAACGGTTTTCCAGCCAGCGCAAATACCATCTCCCCCAACCGGCGAAACAATCCCGGAACAGAGAACCAGACCCACCCCGCCTTCCGAAGCCACTGGAGAAACCGGACCCCTGGTTGAAGAACACCTGCCTCCTGAGGAAACTCATTTCGATCTGATCGGCTCTTGGAAATTCGGCCGGGTCAACGGCCCGTTTCTTTGTAATATCACCCTGACCGCGGAGAAGGGAGCGTTTGGCAACGTTATAAAAGCCTGCCATCCCAATGAGTCTTTTTGGGCGATGGAAAACGGCGAGCTGGTGTTCCGGCATACAACCGGTACGGCCATGAGCCGGTTAAGGAAAGAAAACGAAAACTACTGGACCGGACCGTATGTGCCGGACCGTAGAATTACCCATTACATAACGAGGGACAAGGAACCATAGCATTCCGCATTGGTTAATGCCCTAACCGTTCCTAATATCACAGGCATGAAGCAACACAAAAAGGAAAGTCGGTCCTGGACTGATACCCTCTTTGGTCATCCGACAAGTTAGAGGGGGTTAGCAGCACGAGGACTTTGTGCATGAGTCCTGCATCCAATGAAGGCCCGCCGCTCCTCTGCCGGTTGCAGTGCCGTAGGCTCTTCTCCTGCATGGGACGAAAAGAGAAGCCCTTACTTAATTGATATCGTCATCAGCCAGTAATTTCCCCCCTTCATTTGCCTGTCGGATTCGCATGAGTCGATGTATACATCATGAGAGATCCCTGGGAACGTCTAATTCAAGGTCCATTCTATCTGGGTCGTGAGTCTGCTCAATCACCAAGACAATTACAAGAGTCGGTTCCGCAGAGAGAATGATACGCAGAGTTATCTTTTTAGATACATCACCACAATTATGCTGTATGGTTTCTGCCCTAACTCCAGAACAAATCATATCTTTTTTGAGCATGAACTAACGGTATAGGATTTGCTGATTTCTCTTTGGCAATAAAATATTCCTCTTTCATGCCAGGCCATCAGACTTTTCCTTGGAGGTTTTCCATGAGACCGAACACTCCTTCGAACCGAGCAAGACTGCGTTGGGAGCGCCTGCTCCCTTTGTTGGCGGGGCTCCTGCCATTCCTGTTTAGCGCCTGCATGACGTATCGCGTGGATAGTCTGGCAGATGCTCCTGATGCCAACCCTGGCGATAGCAAATGCGAGCGGGCCGTTTCACTTGAGAGTGAGGCGGGAGCGCCACCGGACGGTCTTTGCACCCTCCGCGCTGCGGTCATGGAATCCAACGCCTCAATATGGCCGGATACCGTTGAAGTCCCCAACGGACTGTATCAATTGACGCTCGCGGGTGGAGGGTCCCTTCCCATCACCGACGGAGTTAAGATTCAAGGTTCCGGCGCTTCCAATACGATCATCGACGGTCAAGGTAGCGGGATGGTGTTCCATGTCCAAAGCGAAGGTCTCGAGCTCAATAACTTGACGGTGCAAGGCGGTAACAGTCAGGTCGGGGGAGGAATTCAAATCGATGCGGGCACTTCCGAATTTCATGAGATCGTCATTCGACAGAACGAAGCCTTTACGGGTGGAGGCGGTCTGTCTGTTAATAATGGAGCGACGGTCCGAATCCATAGGAGCGCGATCATCGACAATTTCGCCACGGGTGCGTTTGGCGGTGGCATATGGAACGGAGGTGAACTGTGGGTGTATGACTCGACGATAGCGAATAACGATTCGAATCGGGCCGGAGGAATCAGGAACGATGGTGAGATGAATCTTCGAAATACAACGGTCAGTGGGAATCTTGCTCATTCGCCAGAAGCAGGGACTGGTGGAATTTATCAGGGCGGGTTTGCCGTCCTGAATAACGTGACCCTCACAAACAACACGGGTGCCGGAAATGAGGCGGGAGCCAACCGTGGTGGTGGCATCCAAATCGGCAATGGCAAAATCACCGTGGTAAAGAACAGTATTATTGCCGGGAATCACGGCGGAATCGGACCCAATGATTGTGTGGGAGAGTTAAGCGGAGATAGCAAGTACAATCTCATAGGCGACACCACCGAATGTACCATTCCATCACACCTGTCCACATTCCTGTTGAATATCGATCCACTCATCGGGCCATTAACCACCGCCAATGGAGGTCCGACGCAAACTCATCTTCCGTCAGGAAATAGCCCGGTGTTGGAGGCCGGTTATCAGTTTCCTCCTCCGGCTGTAGACGGTTGCGAGGTTCGAGACCAGCGAGGGGTGCCGAGACCGCAGGGGACAGGCCGATGCGACATGGGTGCTGTCGAAGTCACAAGCGCCAATACCTTTGTCGTAGGCTTGACTCTCGTCAATGCCGACACGAATACCGATATTCGTCAGCTTCTGCATGGAGACACGTTAGTGCTCTCGGAGCTTCCACCCGAGTTGTCCATTCGGGCTGATCTTGCCGGGGCACCTGTTGGAAGCGTGGTTTTTGACTACGATGACACAACAGCCATTCAAACGGAAAATGTGGCTCCCTACGCTCTCGCCGGAGATAATCCAGTCGGGGATTATCACCCCTTTAACCTCACGACGGGTAGCCATACCCTCACCGCCACCCCATTTGCAGAAGGTGAGGGAAGCGGAGCCGCTGGAGGCAGTCGGACGATTATATTTTCCGTTAAGCAATGAAATTTCGCCTTGTACGCGAATACGCTGTGAATCAGGACATTTTTATATCGCCATCTATTTATTCTGGGCTTTCCTCCTCGATAGGCTGTACCGTTACAGCGCAATTTATATCTTTGGATCCTTTAGAGAGTCTCGGTAAGGTAACAGCTGCCGCCATAAAGGCCTCAGTGGAGGCCAACGGTGGAAGCGCCCGAACGCAGGCATCCGCAGGGCCGCAACAGGACCCCCTTGCGAGTCGAGTCACAAAAAGGAAGCGCTGTTTCCAATACGAATCCCGTGCAGCAAGTCGGGATTGTCACGGCCACGTTCGGGGAGATCGTGGCGCTACTGAGTGTCTTGCCGGTGTATAAGCACATGAGTCTCGCGGAATTGAAATGGTTCAGATGAATGCTAGAATGCAGACCTCAACCAAGGAATCCGAAGGACAATCGACCATGGGGCGCTGAACTTTGAAAAGCGAACAGATTGTTTGAAGATGCTCCAGTATGGAGAGTAAGCAAGAAATCATGATTCGAAGAAGAAGGGGGTTTGGAAGGAAACGAGTTATTCTTCTATTGCTGATTCGGGCTGGTGTCCGTTTAAGGGAAAATAAATCAGCGTGATGAAAATTCTTAAAATCTTGCTTATCGGTGGACTGATAGTCGTCGGAGGAACGTTAGCGTACTGCTACGTTGGTTTGGCGCAGTATACCTGGCATCAAAAGATGACGATCGAGGTGGAGGTTAATGGCCAGCTCTACACCGGGGCAAGTGTCGTCAAGGTGACTGTCCAAGAAAGCGAGCCGCTCACGAAACAGTTGGGGTACCCGTTACAATTTGGGGCGACGGGGGAGGCCGCGTACGTGGAACTGCCAGGCAACCGGTACCTGTTTGCCTTATTGGGGGGCGGCCCTTCGAATAGTGGGCCACAGACCAATGCCGTGAATATTTTTGAGGACCGCCTGCCCCAACGCGGCATTGAGCGCTTTGCCGTCTTATCGACATCACGCTTCAAGACGGAGATTCCCGAGTCGCAGTATCCCCTCTTGGTGACCTTCACGGATCTCACCGATCCGACGACGGTCAAGGTGGTGGATCCCGAGAACCTGGCGGCCACGTTTGGGCCGGGGGTGTCCCTCAAACGCCTCACGCTGGAAATCACCGACGAGCCGGTGACGGAGGGGAAGATTGAGCAGGTGTTGGGGTGGTGGTGTGATCTTCGAAAGAAGCGCGCCAGATTAAATGGAAGCACCAGTATTGCCATTTCTGACAACGAACTTTCCAATAATTTAGGTACTGGATCTTTTAGGATAGGAGACTGCACATGACGAATGATCTATTTCTTGCCATTCTGGCCATGGATGCCTACAACCGAGGGTATAACCCTGGTATTGCTGATTTAAGTGATACGGTTGGAACGCAAATTGGCACTGCCACTATTTCTAATCGCTCTAGCTTCTACACGGTGGCGTATGCATGGAATGGCGACACGATCATGGCGTCCCGGCGCCGAAGGCCGTGGCGCGGGCCTTAGTGAAGAAACTGAAAGCGTCGGTGTTCAAAGACAACACATAGAAGCGGTTTGGGATGACCGTGGAACCTCAGAAGCCGAAGGCTGATTCTGCTCCAGCTCAATCGACGCGTTCTTGAGGTGTTGGGATTGCATGTGAGAGACAGATTTGACAGAAAAAGGATCGAAAGACGTGCGCCAAGGACGGTACACGGAGGATAAATATGAAGTGGCCTGGTCGTGAACGGATATGTGGACAAAGCTTTTATCGCAGAGGAGGATGGCTCCTCCTCTGTCTTATCTTTACCCCCCTCTTGGTGGGGTGGGAATTTTTGGGGTTCGCGTCGCATTCGTGGCATCAGAAGATGACCGTGGAAGTGGAGGTAGGCGATCAACGGTATGCTGGATCAAGCGTGGTGGAAATGAACGTGTTCGGTCATCCGGAAATTCCGATGGTACACGGGGTACGCAATCTGGAGCTGGAGGGGGAAGCCGTCGTGGTGGCGTTGCCTGCCCACCGCTATCTCTTTGCCTTACTTACCTACAATGCCTTTTTGGCCCGGGATGTGTTTAAAGACCGCATCATTGAGGCGGTCCATGCGCCAGGCGAACGATGGGCCGGGGCATTGTCACGTTTGCGGGAGACCCGCGTGATCGATCCGAAGCAGTATCCCCTCTTGGTGACCTTCACGGATCTCACCGATCCGACGACCGTCAAGAAGGTCGATCCGGAGAATCTGGCGGCCACGCTCGGGCCGGGCGTCTCCCTCAAACGGATCACGCTGGAAATCACCGACGAGCCCGTGACAGAGGGGAAGATTGAGCAGGTGTTGGGGTGGTGGCTGGCACAAGGAACGGATCGACGAGATCCTCCTCCTTTTCATGCGCCTAATAACAGTCCACGGGGTTACGAGACCATTGGCATCACCAAGTTTATTATGAAAAGTCATTGAAAGATTCGTTTCAGAAATACGTCAAAGGTAAAAGGAGAAAGTGAAATGAGTATTTCACAAGAACTCATGTACGCCATTCTGGCAATGGATTCTTATGACCGAGAGTACAATCCAGGTATCTTACTCAGCGGCAGCAATATTGGAACGGCAAGCATAGGCAGTGAGGAACTACTTCCGGCGGCCTCTCAATCCGCGGGCTTCTACGCGGTGGCGTATCAATGGAATGACGACAGCATCATTTCGTACCGAGGAACAGATAACCCCGGCCTCTGGGCCGATGACATTGCTGGAGGCAGTGATGTTTGGAATGGGTACGGGCTTGGTGTTGGTTCTCCTTATGCTGAACAGGGGCGATTGGCAGCGGAATTTTATCAGGCGGTGACCGGAACCCAAATTAGTGATCCGCTCGCAGAGTCAGCCACCTTGACCGGGCATCCATTGGGTGGGGGACTGGCTGGCCTAATTGGGGCGTTGTACCACGAGGATGCCGTCTTGTTCGACAATATGCCATTTGAGTTGGCCGCCACCAGTGTGTGCGAGCATGCCAATTTTGGCGATGCGGTTTGGCAGCCGCTTCGCGATCCTTTGTCCAACGGATTGAGCCCTTGGGCGCCATTGATTGCCCGTCATTTCCAGGCAGGTTCTGCCGTGACCGGAGAGTGTTTAGCGGCCTTTCGGGGTTTGCAACATACACCTGTCACCTAACTTTGATAGTCATGCCGGGTTTGAATCTCCCGAGAGTCTTCATTCTCAAGCGTTGTTAAGCATGCTGATTTTTGGTGGAAATGAAGGGCATTTCTATTGGGCCAGTCTTGACGACGAACTTACCAATGCGTTGTTTAATCGGAATGTGGCGGATCAAGCTCATGAGAGAAGGGAGATCGGAATGATGGTAACGATTGGTCGGGTGATCAGAAAACGGGCATGGAGCATCCTGTTGGTTAACCTTATCTTCGGAGGAATGTTTCATTTTCAGGTCCATGGACAGGATGGATCATTGGAAAAGGGGAGAGGTCTCTATCAGCGATTATGTGCGGTTTGTCATGGAAAAGCGGGAAGGGGTGATGGCTATGCCTTGTTTGAACCGCCTCCAACCGACTTGAAAGCGGCTGACACGCAGCACAAGACGGACGAAGTCTTATTGGAGACGATTCGGAATGGGCATCCCAACACGGCCATGGGAACCTGGAAATATGCACTATCGGAAGAAGAAGTGCAGGAAATTTTGAAATATATTAGATATTTGGGAACGAGCTCTTTGAAAGATCCTGCCTAGGTCGTGGAAGAATAGCGAACCCGTATCCAGACGGTCTGGCAGAGCTGGCTCGCGATCGGCGCACATGAAGAGAAAAAGGGTTGCTATTAGAAGGGAGTCTTCCGAAGATAATCCACAATGGCGTGAATGTCTTGATCGGTGAACGTATCGGCCCATCCGTGCATTTCGACGCCGCCTCCCTGTTTGATGATTGCAAAAAGCTCATCGTCTGTTTTGGATTGCGTCCAATCAGATCGTAAGTTGGCTGGTTCCCGTTCAAGCTCGGGAGCCAGGTTCCCCCTGCCGTCTTGGTGCGGTCCATGGCATTCCTGACAGTATTTCTGAAAAAGGGATTTCCCAGATTCAGCCGAGAGATTGCTGGCCAGGCCAGGCCCGACCAGGGGCAGGCTGATAGCGAGTATCAGCAGAACCCAGGAAAACGGTGAGGCGGCAGTTGTCACGAGTTTGAACAAAGAGGAATGTCTCCCTTTCCTCGAAATTACGGGCTGGATGGAGTATAGGGTGCCAACTGTCTGATGTAGGCCGTGATTAACCGGATATCTTGAACGCTGATGGTATCCCACCACCCGTGCATGGGGCTGAATGCCAGCCCCCAAATAATGGCACTACGCAGGTCCATGTCTGATTTAACTCGAGATTCCGCCCGATGAAAGTTGGTGGGAGGCACGATCAATGTGCCGGCATCCGGTCCGTCCCCGTGGCCCTGCATTCCATGGCATCTCGCACAATGGAGGGTAAAAAGTTCTTTCCCCCTCTCCGCGTTCACGGGAGGTTCCTGAGCGTGCACTGGGAGGCTCAGCGTGGCAAGAACGAGCAGACTATAGAACAGAGGGGATAATGTCATAATTGGCCATTTCCTTTTTCCGGTTGGGTGATCGACTCTCTTAGCATCCTTTCCTTTTTTGTCGCACGAATTCGTGTATCGTGTTAGGTGGGAAACTAGCGAGTCTGAATTGGTTTCTTTTTTTGCGGCGCTTCCCATTCGATGCGAGCCATTTTGTCCTTATGGGACCATTGGTAGGAAATCTTCCCTTTAAAGGCCTTATGTAAATGTTTGCCCAAGCTTTGCGCAAAATGCTCGGTCGTTGTTTCAAGGTCGGCACCGTCAGGGCGGGTCCGGATGGTCATAATCCGTTCTAAAGGGTTATTTCGTGAGGCCCGCTTTTCTTCATTATGGATGAGACCCAACACCTCGGCTTTGTGGGTGCCCCAGTCTGGCCAATGAATGGTCAAAAATCCTTCCGCATAGCCATCCCGAAGTTTTCGGCAAGCCGGACAAATAAAGCTTTGAGGGGGCAAGACTTCTTTCGTGGACTTTTTGGGAACACCCCCGACGCGTTTTGACGAACTGCGCAGTGAACTTGAAGGAGACTTGGAAACGCTCCAGCGCTTCCGGAAGTATATCGCGTGACATTCCGGACATTCCAAGAGCCCTGGAGGGGCTTGTTTCATGGAATAAGGATCATCTCCGGTCAGTTCTTTTTTCTTATAAGATTGAGTGGAATAACGTCGTCCTCCTCTCATAGTCATAGCCTGACTCCCTTTCTCTTGTGCCGGTAAGAAGTGAATGGAAATATCAAAAAAGAAAACAAGTTTTGTGCCCTGGATTGTTCGTCGACCATTCGATCGATCAGACGAAGAAAAGGGATGGAAAATGAAGGTGTTGGATAGCCCTGGCGGGGGGAGAAGCGTAGGTTCTTCGCAAAGACTGCCCTTTCTTGCTACAGAAGAAATATTGCGATAAGTCCCAGAATTCCACAGAGTCGCAGGATGTTATCCAATACGTGCTGCATGCATTTCCCGAAAAAAACCAAAGTGGAACACTCATGAGTTTCCCCATCTCCGGTCTCACGTAAAAGGTCTTGGAATTGATCAGATCACCAAGAGTATCAAAACCAAAAAGACAACAGGAAACGCTTTGACAGAATCGTGTTCAAGTCAACATTCTGGATATGTCTGGTTACAACGATCGTCGAATCCGCTCATAGCCTCGTTTGATTTCTTCTACGGCCAGCTCTAGAGCTGACGCCACTCCTTCAACGGTTTGAGTTGCGTCTTTGCGAGTGGCATCGTATTTCGCCCGAATTTCCTGCCAATGATTTTCAAGTGTATGCCATTCATCTCGAACATCGGCTTTGGCCAAATGTATCTTCAAACTGAGTTCATCTCGCTGTTGTTTCAGGGTGGCAATCAGGTTTTCAAGGTCATTTTTGAGCATTCCCATGGCACGCTTCCTTTCGAAGAGGTTACTCACAAGTCGATACTTGACGATAGGATTATCTGAATTTTTTCAACCGAAAATTCGGCAGTGAAATGCCCACATGAGTCAGCTGATAATGCAGAAAGTAGGCCATGCCGTGGAGTGCCAATGGACTCCCCTCATAGTCTCAAGAGAGGCATGCCATGCTCGTCTGTAACGGCTTCATGGGCTTAGAGTAAACGAGTCAATGGGAAGGGTTCTTCTTACCTTGCCCGTAGTTTTGAGGCGATGCTACTATGAAGGGACTTTGTCTCTACTTAATTTATGAGGAGTGATGCGTTATGGCGAGTGTGACCTTATTAGTCTCGAAAACTTGTCCGGCTTGTCCTTCGGCAAAGACCCTATGGAAGGGGATGAAGGTGAAGTATAGTTTTTCCTACCGGGAGATTGATATTGGGTCCGAGGCGGGTCAGGAATTAGCCGAGCGTCACGCGATCCGGGCCGTCCCCGCTACCATTATTAATGGACGGTTGACATTTATCGGGGTGCCGCCCCGGGAAAGTGCTGAAAAGGCCATTCAAGCGAAAGCCAAACCCAAGCCGAAGCCAACCGATGATGATGAATAGGTGAGCGGGAAAGATTGGAATTGATGCCCTTGTTCTCACCGTCCATTGTTGGTGACACCGCCAAGTGGGATTGCAATACAATAAATTGTCACAAGATAAAGGGGCCATTTCCATGCATGATGAAGACGATGTTTCAGAGTTTGATATTGAATTGCCGGTTCTTCCCAGGATTGAAACCGGTCCACCGCCTGAATGCCCATTTTGTGGTGAGCCAATGACCATGATTGACGGCGATTGGGGGTGCTCTGACTGTAATGGGGAGCTGATTGGTCCGGAAACCGGATAATATCTCGTTTGTCCCTCCCATCCTCCTTCCTATTTCTACCCGCCGCCGATCTGGTAAGGTCGGGATCTCATGTTTACGTTACTGACCGGTTCTTTTCACTCTGCCCTCGAACCGTACCTTGTGGAGACGGTCCGTCAGTATAAGTTAGCTGACCCCTTCGTTCCGCTATCGGTCATTGTGCCTTCTGCTGTCATGCGTCGGCGTGTGCAATGGGTTCTTTGTGCGGAGCACGGCCTCCCTCTTTTTCACGTTTCTTTTTTCACGTTTCACCAACTGGCGTTACGTCTGCATGCGGAGCAGACCCTGTTGGACGTCTCGCCTGAAACAGGCCTGTCATCCATTCAGATCGTGGAGGATCATTGGTATGAATGGATGGTGTCTTGGCTCCGTAGCAAATTAGACATGGATAGCCAGGATGACCAGGCCTTGTCCCGTTCTCGGGGCATGCGGCAGGCTCTGTGGCGGACCATACGGGATTTGCACGAAGGACAGGTGGATCCCGCCGTGGGCATGCGGGCGGTAGACGAAGGCCTCTTTGACGCGTCGACCTGTGATCGGTTGCGCAGAGTTTTTTCCCTTCAAGCCGCGGTGCTGAAATGGAGTCGGCATTTCAAGGTTGGATTGCCTGATGATGTGACGCAAGCCATTCTGCCCTGGGTGCCCCGATCTCCCTTTCTTCGGGAGCAGGCGAATCTCTTGTACTACGGCTTTTATGATTTAACGCAGATCCAGTTATCCCTCTTGGAGGAGGTTGCCCGTGCCAGACCGGTAAAGGTTTTTTTCCCCTTGGAAAAAGGGCCCGGTTATCACTATGCCAGGCGGTTTCTTGAACGCTACCTGTTGAAGGGAGGCGTTGACCATTGTCTGCTGGAAACAGATCGGCGGGGGACCGCATCTGGGGTGTTCAGGCCAGGTCCTCCGGTTCGGCAAGTGGTGAGTGTTGTCGGCGAGGGGGGAGAACTGCGGTTCGCGTGTGAAACCATTCTGGGGTTGGTCGAACGGGATGGCTACGCTTTCCACGAGATTGGCGTGGTGGCAAGGACCCTGGAACCCTATTGCCCGTTTCTCCCGAGAATGTTCCGGGAGCATCGGATTCCGTTTTCCACGACGGGGACACGCCCCTTTCTTGAAGAGCCATGGGCCAAAGTATGGTGGCAGCTTGCAGGATTGCACCGTGATAATTTTCCGGTTCAAGCGATGATGGATATTCTGACCTCTCCGTTTTTTCGATGCACCAATGCCTTTAGCCGATCCTTGCTGGAGGATGCCCATTGGTGGTGGCGGTTGGTCCGGCATGCCAGAGTGATTCGGGGGCGTGCGGATTGGGACCGGTTGGCTGAGTTAGCCGAAGATCCATCCTATGTGCAGGAATTGCTTGAAAATCAGGTGTTACCTCCTCATCTGGCAAGGGAGGATGTTTGCGCGTTCGCACGTGAGTGCATGCGGTTAATCCAGTCTTTCGATTCCTGTCCGTTATCCGGGACCGTTGGGGAGATCACGGCCTATTTTGAAGGCTTGTTTGAAGCCTGTGTTGTCTTGCCAGGCCGATCGGCCAGTCTGGATGAACATGCAGAAGGCATGCCGGATGCTTCCGAACTGACAGAATGTGCGGGGCATGTCATGTCGCTCCTGGGGCAGTGGGATCGGCTAGGAGAGCGGATTTCTTCAGACCTGTGGGTGGAGCGTTTTCGGGAACTTCTGGAAGAGGCGGAACTTCCGCTCCCGGGACAAAGTCAGGTTGGTGTGCAGGTCATGGATGTGATGGCGGCTAGGGGCTACGGATTTCGTGCGTTGTTGATCCTTGGGCTTAATGACCAGGTTTTTCCCCGCGTGGTCAGAGAGGACGCCTTGTTGCGCGACCGGGAACGTCGAGTGCTGGCTGAAAGTTTAGGATATAAAGTTGACGAAAAATTACAAGGTCTTGATGAAGAAGCTCTTCTGTTTACCTTGTTGGAACGTTCAGCCAAAGATCGCCTGTTCCTGATTCATCAGCGGGCGGATAGCCAGGGGCGTCCTTTGATTCCCTCTTCGTTTCTTTCCCCAGATTGTCTAAAGGCCGGTGAGGACAACGCATCCGTGGTTCATGTGCCATTGAGTGTGCTCGAACGCCATAGGCTTTGTGATGATTCCCTTGCGATGACGACTTCGCAAAATAGCCTGATCTTCGCAATGTTACAGGGAGGAGGCCTCTCTGTCGAAGCTCCGGACTTGGGTTCTTGGGGTGTGATCTTGAGCCATGGCCGGCAAGCCATGGAAGTACTTGAGCGAAGTGCTCTTCCGGCTGGATCGTTTGATGGATTAGTTGAAGCCGATCATCTGCCTTGGCGAAAGATGCAGGCGCGAGGAATTTCCCCCACGGGGTTGGAGCGGTATGTGCAATGTCCTCTGCGGTTTTGGATGCAGGACCTGTTGGGGGCACAGGATGTCAGGCAGCCTGTCACGCGGGATCTGCCGGCGCGAGTGTGGGGACAGTTGGGCCATGAGGTCTTGCATGGCATCTATGAATCTTTGGCCAAGGAGGGGTGGCCTCGCGTGGATTTCGAGCCATGCCGAATGCATGAGTTCGTTCATGCGCTCATTCGCACAAAAGCTCACTTCTATGCTCGTGCCTATGGGAAGGGATATGTCATGCTTTGGCAAGATCTTATGCGGCGATTGGAGCATGTCATTGAAGACATGGTCGCCCGGGACCAAGAAGACTTTGCGAGACAAGGGTGGGTGCCTCTGTTATTTGAAGTGGAAGGCACGGGGAGCATTCCTTCGTCGTCCGGCGAAAGTGAGGAGGGCGTGGCTATTCATGGGCGAGTAGACCGGGTTGATCAAGGGCGGGCGGGCCAAGGAGTCCGAGTGGTGGACTATAAGTTTTCCTGGAGTCGTGCCCGGAATATTTCCGAACCCGACGTCCTATTGGAAGCTGGGCAGGGCAAGCGTCTTCAGGCACCGTTCTATGCCTGGTTGTCTGCTTTTCAAGGTGGGGAGTCCATGGTTGTTGTCCCCGACCATCCCAAGCTTGTGGATATGGTGGAATTCCGCTTCATCCGCCCATTTCAAACCCCCTCGCTCGGATTCGCTTCCTTATTGACGGGAACCTGGACAGGAGAAATCGAAACACAGCTGAGTCGAAGGATCTTGGACTGGCTGAGGGCCATCCAGCAAGGGAATTTTTTTCTCATCACGGGTGCGCATTGCCGCGATTGTGCCTGGTCCGGGGCCTGTAGGTCTCAGCACCACCCTTCATGGTCCAGAGTGCAAGGTCTTCCGTTGGCGAGGCAATTTCGTCTTCTCAAAAAAGAGCGGATGTTTCATGGTTGAATCAACAGGCCTACCCGATGCGATGGCTCGTGATGCGGCCGAAACAACGTTTGATCGAAATGTGGTGGTGTTGGCGGGAGCTGGAACAGGGAAGACGACCTTATTGGTGAATCGTCTTCTGCATGCTCTTTTGCGGGACCCGCAACCGATTCGGCTTGTAAATGTGTTGGCGCTGACCTTCACGAATAAAGCCGCACAGGAAATGAAACTCCGTCTGCGCGATCGGCTTCAAGGCCTATTGGGAGAATGTGACGGAGCGAGGGCAAGCGGCTTATCCGGTCGATGGACCCTTCCAGAATTTCGCGATCGGTATCGACTGTCGACCGAAACCGTTCGCACGCGTGTAGCGCAAGCATTGGAGGATCTGGAACGGTCACATATTCGCACCTTGCATAGCTTTGCCGCATCAGTGCTTCGTCTGTACCCTTTTGAGGCTCAGGTGCCGCCGAACTTTCGTGAGGATACGGGCGTCCATTTTGATGAAATCTTTGAGCAGATATGGGAATCCTGGATTGAGCAGGAATTGGGACCAACCGGGCAGGCTCATGGTCGGTGGGAGTCCGTACTCCAGGCTATTCCGATTCAGGAGGTCCGCTTTTTGGCTTCCATGATTGCCAGAGAAGAATGCGCCTTGACCGAACTGCGCCCTTCGGTGGTGGAGAGGGATTCCCTTCAGCAGGGGAGATTTCGTCAGTGGCTTATCAGAAAAGCTCAAGAAGCGGAGGGGTTGCTGCAGACCTATGGCCGTCCGAACCCTAGAAAGATCGAACGGCAGGTTGAAGAAGCTCGCCGTGTATTTGAGCGGATTCTTCGGGATGGCCTTTCTGACGGAGATGGCGGAAATCCGGAAGAGGATGGGTGGGATGGTCTGATGGGGTCGGCTCCCCGCGATTGGGACCCTGGGGATTTTCAACGGGCCAAGCAGATGATCCTATCGGCACAATCTCTCGGGAAAATCAACCATCCGCTTTTAGAGTTGTTGTTGGATTTATTGACCCCATGCATTGAACGGGTGCGCCAACTCTATCGGGAGCAGGGCTGGATCGGGTTTGATGGTTTGTTGGTGAAGGTCCGTAATCTTTTGCGTGAGTATCCTGTGGTGCGGGAGCAAATGAAACGGGAGTATCAGGCGATTTTAATTGACGAATTTCAAGATACCGATCCGGTGCAATACGAAATTCTCCTTTTTTTGGCCGAGTGCCACGGGCAGCAGGTTCCATCGTGGGCGGATGTTCAGGTGGTGCCGGGAAAGTTGTTTATTGTGGGAGACCCTAAACAATCGATTTATGCGTTTCGTCGGGCTGATATTGCGGCATTCGATCAGGTCGTGGCGGCCTTGATCAAAGGCGGAGCTCTGGTCTGTACCTTAACGACAAACTTTCGTAGTCATGGAAACATTCTTCAGGTGGTGAATGCGGTCTTTGAAGAATTGTTCATTCAGAAAAATCAGGTGCAACCTCCACATATTCCGTTGGAAGTTGGACGTGAGTCCGCTGGCTTATCGAGAGCTGGGGTCGAGCTGTATGTGCTGGCTCAACCAGAATCGGAGCAAGAATGGGATGCCGAACGGGCCACGAGGGCGGAGGCCGAATGGCTGGGTGATTGGATGCAAAGGCTTTTGAGTCAAGGGAGCCAAGAAGGCGCAGGCTCCCCAAGGAATGCTTCGGTTCGCCCTGGGGATATTGCCGTCTTGTTTCGAAAGTTAACCAATGCGCAATGGTATGTTGAGGCGTTACGACGTCGAGGGATTCCATATGTTACCGACGGAGAACGCCATTTTTACCAACGGCAGGAAGTCATTGATGTCGTGAATGTCCTGCGCCTTATTGATGATCCAGCCGACGGTATTGCCCTGGTCGGGGTCCTTCGGTCTTCATTAGGCGGGGTTCCTGATACGGACATCATGGCGCTGGCACAATGCGGGCCGTTGGATGTCAGTCATCCTTGTTGGCTACAGGACTGGGAGAGTGGGAGCCGTCGGGCCGTGCAGGCCCTTTGTGAACGGTTGGTCTCTCTTCACCGTGTTTCAAGACACCTCTCCCTTTCTCACCTTTTGGATCGATTGTTTGAAGAGCTTCCCTTGGTCGAGTTGGCTGCCGCATCGAGTCATGGCGAACAAGCTGTCGTGAACATCTGGAAATTGCGAGATTTGATGGTGGAGATGAGCCGGGGGGGCGCCGTATCGTTTTCCGGCCTAGTGGCCAGGCTTGTCGGGAATATTCGCACACCTCCTCAGGAGGCCGAGGCGCCGTTAGCCGAAGACTCATTAGATGCGGTTCGAGTCCTGACGATTCACAAGGCCAAAGGCTTGGAATTTCCTGTGGTCGTCTTGCCCGGATTGCATGCCAAGACGGGTGGATCGGAACGAGGAGCCAGTTTGACTCGGGATTGGGTGAGCGGAATGTATGGGGTGACGTTTGCCCGTTGGTGTAATGCGAGTCAGGTGCCCCTATGGGAAAAACAGCGGGAACAAGAAGAGGCTGAGCAACGCCGATTGTTATATGTAGGCATGACTCGTGCGAAGGAGCGGTTGGTCTTGTCTGGGGGAGCCCTCTCAAGGGCTGGAGGTGGTGCACCGTTTCAGCTATTGCGGGGCTTGATTGGGGAGGATTTTGGCAATCCGGTTTGCACCAGGGTGCAGGTGGGTGAGATTGGTTTCCCTCATATTGTCGTAACTTCTCCCTTCAAGCGGACGAAAGCGGCTCATGATGGAACCACTCCGTTAGATGCCCCCTCAATGCCAGACTTCTCTCAAGCCCAATGGACGACAAGAAATCGTCGATGGCAACAGGCTCAGCAGGCGATGGTATGGACAACACCGTCTTCTGACCCGATGCGGAGTGCAAGAGGGGCATCCGTATGGAAGAGGGAGTCGGATGTGCAATTGGGTATGCCGGGGCCACAGCTGGGAACATTGGTGCATCAATTTCTTGAGTATTGTTCATTTTCCGCTGATGCGGCTGTTTTTCAGAAGTCAGTGGAAGATTTTTGCCTTGTGCAAACCTCAATCGGGACTACTTCTCCGATCCTGCTTGCGGAACTGCGAGCCATGCTCCATTCTTTTCCCCAGACACGCATTTATCAAGAGTTGCGAAGCGCGCGCATCCTGGGGAGAGAAGTGCCTGTCACCGTGCCTTGGGGTATTCAGGGGATAGGGGGAAAGTGTCCCGGCCATGGGATTCTGGAAGGAGTTCTGGATATTGTCTACGAAATTCACGGAGAATTTTGGGTGGGGGATTATAAGACAGATGCGATTGACAAGAGCCGGCTGATCGAACGCATGAAACGGTATGAGAGCCAGGCTCAGCGTTCTGCCCAGGCGGCGGTACAGAGCTTGGGTCTGGACATCAAAGGGTGTAAACTCTTCTTTTTACGATTGGACGAAATGGCTGTAGTGCCATACATCGCAAATGGGTAGGGGCGGATTTTCATAGGAGGGTGAAGATGAAGAGACGTTGGTGGGTCAACCTGTTGGCTTGGTGTTTCATGGGATGGGGTATGCTGGGATGTGCCACGGATAAACCGGCTCCATTGGTGGCGTTGGAGCCTCCTCCCAATGCGAATGAATTGGCCAGAACGCTTTTGGTGGAGGGGAATCAACTCTTTATGGAGGGTCGTTGGGAAGCCGCCAGGCGGCAATTTCAATTAGCCATTGAGCAGCAGTCGGATTTAGCGGAAGCCCATTATAATTTAGCGCTCTCGTTGGATCGTCTGGGAGAAACGGCAAAGGCCAAAAAGCATTATATCGAGGCAGCGAACTTGGCCCCTGGGCACAAGGTGATTTGGAATTCCCCGCCGCTTCGCCGGTATGGCAATGTGCCTGATGCGCCTCAACAGCCTGCTGCAGCTCCAGCTCTACCGGCCTTTGGTGGAATTGGTGGTGCTGGGGGCCTTGGTGGTGGGGCAGGGGGGTATTGAGAATCTTAGAGATAGGTGGCAGGTGAGGTGGTGCGATAGCCTCGGACAATCATAAAGAGACCGCCCACAATCATGGGAAGGCATAAGATTTGTCCCATGGTGACCCATTGAAAGATAAAGCCTAAATGGCTGTCAGGTTGCCGGAAAAATTCCACGAAAAATCGGGCCAGCCCGTATCCGCAAATAAATGACCAAAAGACGGTGCCTGGCGGGGTGCGTTGACGGCTGATATACGTCAGGATGATAAAGAGCAGTAGGCCTTCCAGTCCGGCTTCATACAGCTGAGAGGGGTGACGGCAGTCTGGGCCTCCCTGCGGGAAGACCATGCACCAGTCCACATCGGTTGCTCGGCCGAATAATTCCCCATTAATAAAATTTCCTAATCTTCCAAATCCCAATCCGATGGGAGTGGCACCGGCTGCGAGGTCGGCCATTGGCCAAATCGGAAAGCCCCGCTTGATGCAAAATAGCCATATCGCGACACAAGTTCCGATGAGTCCGCCGTGAAAAGACATGCCGCCTTCCCAGACGGCAAAGATTTTGAAGGGGTGCTCGAGATAAAAAGAGAGATTATAAAAAAGGATATACCCCAGTCTCCCTCCTACAAATACGCCAAAGGCAGCAAAGACAATGAGGTCGGACAGTTGCTGGGGTGAGAGGGGAATCCGTTTGCTGGCGGAGCGCACTTTGATCAGCCAATAGGCCGACCCTAATCCCAATAAATACATCAATCCATACCATCGAAAGGCTAACGGGCCGATCCGGAAAAATACGGGGTCAATCTCCGGATAGGGGAGAGCGGACAATTGAGTGCCTATCAGCAGGAAATCTGTCATGAAATACTCACTTCCGCGGGGAGGTGAAGCCAAATAGGGAAGGTATATGGCAAATGAGGGTGAGGGGTAAGGGTGGTCAAAAGGATATGAACGACACGTTTGTGGAAGATGGTTAGGTTGACTTACACTGACTGGGAGATGGTGGAAATTGACCAAGCCAGCCGACTTTCTAGCATAGCCGATTGAGGTGGACCAGGTCACGCAAGCAGAGAGAAAAAATAATAAGGAAAGATCAGGCGGTATGACAGTATTTGATGGGAAGTCCCAAGCATTGGGAGCCGAAACGATTTTGGATTGTATCAGCGATGGGGTGATGACTATTGATCTCCAAAAGCGGGTGACCTTTGCCAATCGGGCTCTTCAGCGGATGTTGGGTTACGAAGAGGGTGTGACGGAACCGTTGGTGGCTTGTAACGTGCTTGTGCAAAGTTCCATTTGTTCTAATCAAGATTGCGTATTTGAGCGGGCGTTACAGGGTGATCGAGTCAGGCAATTTGAAGCCATGGTTCGTCGACGGGATGGGGTGCTGATACCTGTGACCATTAGTACCGATTTTCTGTTGGACCAGGCTGGCAAAATGGTGGGATTGGTTGAGGTCATTCGGGATATGTCCTGGGCCCGACAATTGGGGCAAAAAACGGCTGAGGTTTCGGAGCTGCGGCATTGTCTGAGTGCGCAGGCGATTGGTGATCATATTGTCGGGCGTTCTCCCAAATTGCAGGAAATCCTGGCCAAACTTCCTATTATAGCGGGATCCAAAGCCTCGGTCCTTATCACTGGGGAAAGTGGAACGGGCAAGGAGTTGATTGCTCAAGCCCTTCATGCCCACAGCCCAAGAAGCCAAGCCCCGTTTGTGGTGGTGAATTGTTCCGCTTTATCGGAAAGTCTGTTGGAGAGTGAATTGTTTGGCCATGTCAAAGGTGCATTTACTCATGCCTTTTATGATAAGCCGGGACGTTTTGAGGTTGCGGATGGGGGAACGATTTTTCTTGATGAGATTGGAGAAATGACCCTAGCGACGCAAGTGAAGTTGTTGGGAGTTTTGGAGCGAGGTCGATTTGAGCGGGTTGGTTCTAATGACACCCAGGCAGTGGATGTCCGCATTGTCGCGGCCACAAATCGCCATCTCGATCTCGATGTTCGGGAAGGACGCTTCCGCGAGGATTTGCTCTATCGGATACGAGTCATTCCTCTTGAACTCCCTCCCCTCCGCGAACGCAGGGATGATATTCCGCTGCTGGTGAATCACTTTTGTCGAAAGTTTAATGACTCCATGCGTAAGCGAATCGTGGGGCTCTCGCCCGATTGTCTCAGTGTGCTGATGGAGTATGATTTTCCGGGGAATATTCGAGAATTGCAAAATCTGATTGAGCATGCATTTGTGTGCTGCCAGGAAGACGTCGTGCAATGTGCTCACCTCCCCGATGAAGTGAAGAAGGCGGTACAAATAAAAACGGCCAAGGTGAAGACCCAAAGTTTGGATGACCTGGAGCGTCAGGCTATTCAGTCGGCCCTAGAGAATTCCAGGGGGCGTCTCCTTCAGGCTTCACGACAACTTGGTATAAGCCGTACGACCCTCTGGCGAAAGGTCAAGCAATTTGGGTTGGAGCACTCAGATTCTTAATTGATGTTTCAAAAGTAGACTTATTGTTACCATATGGTTTCATTTATATTTTTAATTAAAAAAATCAATGAGTTATTGGTTTTTTATTCAATGGATGTACTTCTTGCTGTTTCAAGTTGAAACGCATGCATGATGGATTAATTAAAAAAATAACATAATATCAACATGTTATATTTTTTCTATTGAGGTACATATATTGCTCTATATTTTTCTATGTTAACCCGTTTATCTCAATTTATGGATAGTTTCATGGATATTTTTTGGAAGGAGAGTGTCGTATGGATTGTCCGCGATGCAAAGGTGTAATGGTGTCCGATAAATTTGGCGATGTGGCAGATGAAGCTGGAGCGATGTATTTTTCGGGATGGCGCTGTATTACTTGTGGAGAAATTTTAGATCCTGTGATCTTTGCAAATCGAAATAACCATCATGAGCCCCTTTTAGGCCGGTCCAGGAAGAAATTTGCGACTCAGCTTGGTTAGCCTGGGTGGACCGTTCGTGAAACGGTTCCGAGGCGATGGCAGTGTTAGCAATCCTCTTTAGATTTTAATCGAGGGCGGAGAGCCTGATCCAAGCCCAAGCCAGCGGGTTGCAGGGGTTGCAAAAAGAATGGCATGCTGCTTGACGGTTCTATGGCAGCATGCCATTTTTTTGAGATGTGAGCATCATGATGTGTTTGAAGGAATGCGATGTTTTCAAGACCGTGAAAAGGAGATTGAAAGATGGCTGAGCAAGGTTCAAGCAATACTTCGGGCTCACCAGGTCACCAGGAAGGACACATGTTGCCTGGCGTGAAGCATATTATTGCGGTCAGTAGTGGAAAAGGGGGCGTAGGGAAATCCACCGTGACCGTCAATCTTTCGGTGGCCTTACAAAAATTGGGATATGCAGTCGGATTAATGGATGCGGACATTTATGGCCCTAATATTCCTATGATGATGGGGGTAACCGTGCCACCGGTCAAGGAAGGCGAGAGGATTCATCCCGCTGATGGACAAGGAGTTAAAGTGATGTCCATGGGGTTTTTTGTGCCGGAAGATACCCCGGTTGTCTGGCGAGGACCGATGGTGCATGGTGCCATACAGCAATTTTTCCGAGATGTGAATTGGGGAGAGTTGGACTTTCTGCTGATTGATTTGCCTCCTGGTACGGGAGATGTCCCATTGACGTTATCGCAATTGGTGCCATTGACGGGCGCGATTACCGTGACCACTCCTCAAGAAGTGGCCCTTTCCGATGTGCGAAAGGGCATGATGATGTTTCAAAAAGTGAATGTCCCGCTATTGGGTGTGATTGAAAATATGAGCTATTTTGTCTGTGGACATTGCGGGGAACGGAGTGAAATCTTTTCATCTGGCGGGGGGGAACGGGCAGCGCAAAAATTTGCTGTGCCCTTTCTGGGCCGTATTCCGATTGATCCCGCCATTCGAGAGGGGGGCGACTCGGGAAAGCCGATTGTCATCCATCAGCCTTCTTCTCCCCAAGCCCAAGCTTTTCTGCAGATTGCGCAAGCGGTGGTCGACCAATTAGCTCAATCCGAGAAAGACCAGGGGGGTGGGGTGCCTTCGATGGCCAATTTATTGAAAAAAATTAAAGAGCCGTTACAACCCGGTTCATAGAGATGTTAAGAGAGAAAAAGGAGGCTGGGAATGTCTGAGTGGGTCGCTGTGGTCAAATCAACGGAAGTCGAAGCGGGTAAAGGGCTGGTTGTGGACTGTCAGGGGAAATGTCTAGCGGTGTTCAACGTGGGAGGGACATTCCACGTGATGGATAATACGTGTGCGCATCGAGGGGGGCCTTTAGGCGAGGGTGATGTAGACGGGGATATTGTATCTTGTCCCTGGCATGGCTGGGAATACAATGTGAAAACCGGACAGTGTGCCAATAATCCTGCGGGAAACGTCAAAGTTTATAGGACAAGAGTGGAAGCGGGTGAAGTGCAAGTCGAGCTGTAAAGAGCGAGAGGAGGACGGCTGGACTCTTTGATGGTTTTGCCTGAAGTTGTCATGACTTCAGGCAGTTGATCGAAGAGAGAGCGGGGATTCCGTTCCTTGCGTAATTTGACTCAAGAGCTGACTGAGTTCTGAAAAGTGAAAGGGCTTGGAAACAGCCCCTAAAAATCCGTAGGCGGAGTATTGCGATAGGTTCATTTCGTTCGAATATCCGCTCGCCACAATGGCGCGGACATGTGGATTCAGTTTTTTCATCCGACTCAGAGTTTCCTTGCCTCCCATCCGGCCCGGGACCGTCAGATCTAATATGACGGCGGAAAAAGGCTGGTTCGCATTCATCGCTTCTTCATACAGTCTGATGGCTTCCTGCCCATCGGAGACGCAATGTACTTCATAGCCTAGAAATCCCAACATTTGATGGACCAGAGCTCGAATAGACGGCTCATCATCCATGACAAGAATTTTCCCTGCACCTCGGGCGAGGGTTGCGGGGTCGTCTAATCGGGTGGCGTGCTGGATTTGTGCCGGCAAATAGAGCGTAAAAGTTGCTCCTTCTCCTTGATCCGAGGAGACAATAATGGTTCCATGGTGGTTTTTGACTACGGAGTAGGCGGTGCTTAAGCCCAAGCCGCTGCCATGGGGTTTCGTTGAAAAATAGGGGTCAAAGATTTTTGGCAGGATGGCCGTCGGTATGCCGACTCCTTGGTCGATAAACTCGATTTTTAGATAGGGGCCAGGCGTGGCAAGGGCCAAACGGGTAATGGCCTCGACGGATAACTCGATGTTGGTGGATCGGATTGTGAGATCGCCCCCATCGGGCATGGCTTGGTGGGCGTTAAGAACCAAGTTATGAATCACTTGACTGATTTGCCCTTCATCCCCTTGGGCGGCCCAGAGATGTTCCGGTAGATCGAAGTCGCATCGCGTTGAAGAGCCTCGAAGAGCAAACGTGGCGGTCTCCATCACCAGGCTTCGAATATTCAAGGGTTTCTTGAGAGGACTGCCCCCTTTGGCGAAGGTAAGAAGTTGTTGGGTGAGGCTTTTCGCGCGCAACGAGGCCTGTTCGGCCTCCGATAAAAATTCGTCCAAGTTTTCTCTGCTATGGGCCCAGTTTCGTGAAATTGAAAGATTGCCCAAGATCGCCGTCAGTAAATTATTGAAATCATGAGCGATGCCACCCGCTAGCAGACTTAAGGACTCCAATTTGCTGGCTTTTAAGAGTTCTTGTTCCAATTGCAGGTGTTCGGTCATGTCTCGAAGAATCAGGACCACACCGAGCATGTGCCCTTCCTTGCCTTGAATGGGGGAGGCGCTGAAGATCACGGGCCGTTCTCCGGTTGATGCAGACCGAATGATGTGATGGGCGATGGGGTGCAGCGGTTTTCCATGGTCTAGCACTTGATACACCGGATGAGAGGCTTTTGATGCAAGGGGATAGTCGGTAAAGCGAACGACCTCCTCAATCGGACAGCCTCGTGCTTCCAGGAAAGAGATGTTGGTCATTTCCTCGGCCATTCGATTCATATAGGTAATGTGTCCATGCCTATCGGAGGTGAAGACCCCTTCCTCAATCGAGGCCAGAGTAATGGCGGAAAGTTTTTGGGCGGTGTGGAGAGCTTCCTCGACTTGGGCCAGGTGGTGTTCTTGCTGAATTTGTTCAAAGGTTTGTTTCACGATGGCTGGGAGAAGGCTGGTAAGCGAGCTATCTTTGATGAAATAGTCTCGCGCGCCTTGCTTCATCATTTTTACGGCAAGGCGTTCATCGCCTTGACCGGTAATGACGATAAACGGAATATGGTAGTTTCGCAATTTCAGGCGAAGGAGCAGTTCCTCACCGTGCATGTCGGCGAGGCGCAGATCAAGTAAGAGTAGATCAGCTTGGTTGGTGGATAACCAAGACAAGGCTTGCTCCCCGCTATATGCCACAGCGGTATAGTAGCCTTCTCGAGACAGGCAACGTTGAATGAGCGCGATCAGACCTTGATGGTCGTCAATGATGAGGACTGTGCGCGGAATCCTCTGTTGATCCATAGAATTCTCTCCTTCATGACGTCAACCAGAGTGGGTATGCCGGACAGAAAAGAACGGTGTCGACCGTGAAATAATGCCGGATAATTGAAGGAACCCCTTTGGATCAGTTGATGAAGAGAGAGAACGAAAGCAATGAAACTGAATCTGTGGTGATGGCTGACAGAATGAAAATTTGATGGAGCAGATAAAATTGAACTGTTCACCATCACACCAGTCTGTTAAAAGGAAAGGAACGGCGAGTCTAACGAATCAAAAAACAGACTTCAAGCCGAAAGAGAAAAAATATGCCTGATTGCAGTCTTCAATGATTCCCCGTGCGTGACAGGGTCTATACCCAGTAGGTCAAGATGGCATCCACCCCAAGTTCTTGTTAACATACGCTATACCTTCGGCGAAGTTTTTTTGTGCCATGTTGATTAAACGGCTTCTCCTCCTCATTCCCCTTGTCTTGGTCGTGTTCCTACTTCAATCGTTTTTTTGGGTTCCTACCTATGAAAATCAAGCGGCCGGCAATCCGAACCGGTTAGTGACCTACATTGAAGGTTCCAGCGGGGATGCCAAAATTCTCAATCCCATATTAAATGCGGATTCTGCGAGTGCCAATATCGTGAATCATGTCTTCGAAGGTCTTTTGGACTTGGATGAACATTTGAATCTTCGGGGAAGGTTGGCGGTGGATTGGGCTATTACGGAACAGGCTTATCTGTTGGTCAATGCGCATCATCGATTCCCGGATGGCCAGGAGGTCAATGGGACGTCATTGCTGCAGCGGCTGAGCCAGGCGCTGCAGGCGGGTGTTCTCCGTGATATGCCTGAGATGCTACAGCCGTTGGCGTTGTTGCCTGCCAGTCAACGGACGGAACAGGTCTCACTGCTCAAGGTCGATGAAAAGGGAAAACCGCATGTGGTAGAGGTTCCGGTGACGGTTCAGGTTCCGGAACGTATCGTTTTTTCCTTAAAACAGGTGGATCAAGATTTATTCGAGCGATTGATCCCTGTGTTGGGGGAACGATATGGGGATCAGTTCTCGTATGCCGATTGGATTCACCCTCAGAAAGCCGTGGCTCCGGAGGATGAAGAGCTGCTGAGAGAGAAATACCCTGAAATTTTACCCGTGGCAGAGCATAATCCCACGATTGTCTTTCACCTCCGTCAAGGGGTGAAGTTCCATGATGGACACATCTTTGATGCGGGAGATGTGAAGTTTACCTATGAATCCATTATGAATCCGAAGAATTTATCGCCACGGACACCGGACTTTGAGCCTATTAAGACAGTTGAAATCATCGATCCATTGACGGTGAAAATCGTCTACAAACGCCTGTATTCTCCAGCCATTAATGCCTGGACTATGGGGATTTTGCCTGAGCATGTGTTACATGCAGAGGCCCTGAATAGGGAAAAGCAAGAACGAGGTTTGTCGGAGGCTGCCCAACAAACTTTTGGAATGCGAGACAGCCAATTTAACCGTCGTCCTCTGGGTACCGGTCGATTTCAGTTTGTGGAATGGCAAGGAGATGAATATATTCATCTCCGGCGTTTCGAGGACTATTGGGAGGAACCGGCGCAATACCACGAATATTTTATGCGTATTATTCCAGACCTTCTGACTCAGGAAGTGGAGTTTCGAACGGGAGCCGTGGACTTTTATGGGGCCTTGCCTCATCAAGTCGCCCGCTATAAAGAGGATCCCACCTACCAGTCTTTTTCCAGTTTGGGGTTTGCCTATACCTATATCGGGTACAATAACCGGAAGCCGCTTTTTGCCAGTCGGGAGGTGCGGACGGCTTTGGGGATGGCGATTAATGTTCAGGAAATCACGGATTTTCTCATTTACGGGGAAGGGGAACGTATTACCGGGCCTTATCCCCAAAACACCGAATGGTATAACCCATCCATTGCGCCGATTCCCTATGATCCGGAAGGAGCCAAAGCCCTGTTGGCTCACATGGGATGGAAAATGAATGCCGAAGGCTGGCTGGAAAAAGATGGGAAGGTTTTCGAGTTCACGCTTATTACGAATAACGGAAATCCGATCCGGAAAAATATTCTGACCATCGCACAGAATGCGTGGAAGCGCATCGGGGTCAAAGTGAATACTCAGGTGTTTGAATGGGCAGTGTTTCTGAATGATTTCGTGAATACCGGAGATTTTGATGCCGTGGTCTTGGGCTGGAGCATGGGGATTGATCCCGACCTGTATCAAATCTGGCACTCCAGTCAGTCCGGGCCGCAGCAACTAAATTTTGTGGGGTATCACAATTCAAAGGCTGATGAGCTCATTGTCCGTATCCGGCAGGAATATAATCGGAATCGGCAACGGGATCTGACGCATGAGTTGCATCGGGTGATCGCCGAGGATCAACCCTACACGTTTTTATATGCTCCATTGAGTACGCGCGTGCTGGATAAAAAAATTGTTCTCGTCGAACGGGATGCCAACGGGCAGGAACATTATAAAAAGATTTTTCCGATCAAAAGCGGGGATATTACCTTCTACTTTTATAAATGGCGGAAGTTGGACCATACGCCTGATTTCTAAGCGTGGTCTAACAGCGTAGGCTACGGAGATATAAAGGGCCATGTGGAGTTTTATCGTCAGGAATATCTTGCAGCGGGTGATCCTGTTGGTCATTGTGTCGTTTATGGCTCATTCCATCATTCATTTGGCGCCAGGCGAGCCGAGTGAAGTGGATCCGATGAATCCCAGAATGAAACCGGAAGATATCGCCAAGATTCGCGCGGCTTTTCATTTGGATGATCCGTTGTATCTACAATATGGCTATTGGATTCGTGACCTGTTTACCGGTGAATTAAAATCGTTCAAGGATAGTCAGCCTGTCCTTCCCAAAATCTGGGATCGATTTCTCAACTCTTTGCCTTTGTTTGTTGTGGCCACGTTGTTGGTATGGACCTGGGCGTTTCCCACGGGAATTTATGGAGCGGTTCATCGAGGCGGGATGTATGATCGGTTCACTATTTTTCTGGCCTATGCCCTCATTTCTATCCCTGGGTTTTTTCTATCGTATTTAGTGATCCTATGGGTGGCTGGTTGGCTGGGGGTTCCGGTGATCAGCATTAAAACGTTTGGTATGGACCAAGCCCAACCGGTGTTTAAGATGATGGACCGGGTGTGGCATTTGGTGATTCCCTCGCTCATGTCAGCGTTGGGAGGGGTTGCCATTTTATCCAGGTATGTGCGTTCTCAAATGCTGGAAGTCTTGGGACAGGATTATGTGCGGACGGCTAGGGCCAAGGGCTTGGAAGAAGATACCGTTATCTATCGCCATGCCTTGGGCAATGCCTTGTTGCCCTTTGTCACCATGTTTGGCTTTCTTCTCCCCGGGCTTATTGGGGGATCCGTCATCTTTGAACAAATTTTTGCCTGGCCCGGTCTGGGCCGTTTGGGATATGAAGCCATCCTGAGCCGTGATTTTCCGGTCATTATGACTTTGAATTTTATGGCAGCAGTCCTGACCCTCGCGGGGACCTTTTTATCCGATATCCTGTATGCCGTGGTCGATCCGAGAATTCGCTTGCAATAGTCGATGAGCCTGAGCCCCTATCCATGAAAACAGTCATTTCCGCGCAAGTGGCGACGAAACCATCCGTGAGAGCGGATGACCTGCCGGAACATGAAACCCCGTGGCAGGAGTTTGTCCGCATCTACCAAAAAGATCGCTTGGCGCTTGCCGGATTTTTTGTCTTGCTGGCTTTATTGGTGATTGCGGTTGCAGGAAAGGCGCTCACCGAATGGTGGGTTCTCTTCGATCCTGAGGTGGTTCGGCTGCCTGATAAATTTTTTCCTCCCTTATCGTCTCCCAGCCCAGACATCGCTGCGTCCGATCGGCCTTTGGGAGGCCTGTACCTGTTTGGCACGGATGAACTGGGCCGGGATGTGTTTGCTCGGATGTTTCAGGGATCTTTCGTGTCGCTATCGGTGGGTTTTGTGGCGGTGGGGATCTCGTTGCTGGTGGGCATCGTGTTGGGGGGATTCGCGGGATATTATGGACAGGTGAAATTGGGGGTCATGACGGTGGATACCCTCATCATGCGGTTTACTGATGCGATGATGTGTTTCCCCACATTTTTCCTGATTCTGACCGCAGTGGCTCTGTTACCTCCTAGCATCTATACCATAATGTTCATTATTGGTCTGACGAGTTGGATGGGCACCACGCGGTTTGTGCGGGCGGAATTTTTGGCCCTGCGTGAACAGGATTATGTCACGGCTGCCAAGGCGTTGGGCCTGCCAGAAGCCAGGATCATTTTTCGGCACATGGTGCCCAATGCGCTGGCCCCGGTCTTTGTATCGGCTACGATTGGGGTGGCGACCGCTATCCTCACGGAATCGGCATTGAGCTTTTTAGGGTTTGGTGTGCCTCCGCCCTATGCGACGTGGGGCAATATTTTATCTGACGGCAAGGGGTTTATCTTTGATGCTCCCTGGCTCTTTTTCATTCCGGGGTTGGCCATCTTTATCGTAGTGTTGGCCTTTAATCTCGTGGGCGAAGGTCTGCGGGAAGCCCTCAATCCGAAATTGCGGAGGCGATAATGGGGGCTGGTGTTTCCCCGCTTCTTCACGTGTCCAATTTGCGCACCTCCTTTTTTACGGATAAAGGAGAGGTGCGGGCTGTCGATGACGTGAGTTTTGCGATTCAGGCGGGACAGACATTGGCGTTGGTCGGTGAATCCGGTTGCGGGAAATCCGTCGCAGCCCTGTCAATTATGCGGTTGATCGCGGCTCCGGGCCGGATCATCGGGGGCTCCATTAGATTCAAAGGCCAGGAGCTGCTTGAACTGCCGGAAAAAGACATGCGGCGGATTCGTGGAAAGTCCATTGGGATGGTCTTTCAGGAGCCGATGACCTCCCTGAACCCAGTCATGTCCGTAGGGGATCAAATTGGGGAAGTCTTGAAGATTCATACTCCTCTCTCCGATCACGAGATTCGCCAAGACGTCCTCAGTCTTCTGGCAAAGGTTCGGATCGCGGACCCTGAACGGCGCATCGATCAATATCCTCATGAAATGTCGGGCGGGATGAAACAACGCGTCATGATTGCCATGGCTTTGGCCTGTAAACCTGATTTGTTGATTGCCGATGAACCCACGACGGCGCTGGATGTCACCATTCAGGCTCAGATCTTGGACTTGCTGGCGTCGCTGCAAAAAGACTTGGGCATGGCCATTCTGTTGATTACGCATAACTTGGGCGTGGTCGCGCAATTTTCCCGGGATATCGTCGTGATGTATGCCAGCAAAATTGCGGAACGGGCTTCGGTGCGGGAACTCTTTCGGAATCCCTGCCATCCCTATACGAAAGCCCTGTTGAAATCCCTGCCTCGCCCGGGAGAACGGCAGATGCGCCTGGAAGCGATCCCTGGAACGGTGCCGTCTCCGTTGCAGTACCCGCCTGGCTGTCATTTTTCGTCACGCTGTCCGGACGTGCTCGATGATTGTCATCTCAAACCTCCGCCGACGATTCAGGTGGGCGAAGCCCATGAATCGGTCTGCTGGCTGCATAAGACACTTTGATGATGAGCAATGGCTGACCGACCATGACCGAATCTCCTCACTCATTGGTTGAAGTCACCGGACTTCAAAAATATTTTCCTGTGCGGAGTGGTCTGTTCTCCCGGGTATCAGCCTGGGTGAAAGCCGTTGATGATGTCACCTTTCATCTCAAGCAGGGGGAAACATTAGGGTTGGTGGGGGAATCCGGCTGCGGGAAAACGACAGTGGGGCGGTCCATTCTTCGCTTAATGGAACCCACGGCAGGCCAGGTGAGGTTTGAGGGAAAAGACATCTTGGCGCTGGGGCCGAAAGAGTTGCGGCAGACGCGACGACGGATGCAGATTATTTTTCAAGATCCCTATAGTTCATTGAATCCCAGAATGACGATTGGCTCCATCGTCAGCGAACCATTGAAAATTCATAAAATCGCCAAAGGCAAGGCTCTGCAAGAACAGGTGGATCAGTTGTTGATGAAAGTGGGCCTGCGGCCGGAACATCAATCGCGGTACCCGCATGAGTTTTCTGGCGGGCAACGGCAGCGGGTTGGCATTGCGCGGGCCTTGGCCCTCAACCCAAAATTCATTGTCTGTGACGAAGCCGTCTCCGCTCTGGATGTGTCGATTGCGGCGCAAATCCTGAATTTGTTGCGCGACCTCCAGAAGGAATTCCATCTGTCCTATTTGTTTATTACGCATGATCTGAATGTGGTGCAATACCTGGCGGACCGTATTGCCGTGATGTATCTTGGAAAATTCGCCGAGGTTGCTACAGCGGAAGATCTCTTCAATACCCCGAAGCATCCTTACACCCAAGCTCTCCTGTCAGCTAATCCCGTGCCCGATCCGATGGCCAAATCCGAGCGGATCGTTCTGCCGGGTGATGTCCCGTCACCGTTACATCCGCCAAGTGGCTGCCGGTTTCATCCTCGTTGTCCCAAAGTCATGGACCATTGTAAAACCGTTGACCCGCCTTTGATCCAGATCGGTCCCCCTGAAAACGGCCACCAAGTCTGGTGTCATTTGTATTCCTAAAAAATTTGCCAGCGCCAGTTGTAGTTGTTAAGTGTTTTATAGTTTATTAAGCCTATATTATTAAGTTATAATACATATTTTATGGCCATTTATATTGTAAATTAAAAATAAATATTTTAATATACGATGATGATTGAGCGTAGAATATTTCCAAACATCCAGCGTGCGCTTAGTCGTCAAGCCGCGGTCGTCTTGGTGGGGCCGCGCCAGGTGGGCAAGACCACACTGGCATTAGAAATTACTCAACACAGGCACGCCATCTATTTAGATTTGGAAGCCAGGTCCGATCGCGAGAAATTGCAGGACCCAGCACTATTTTTACAGGAGTATGAAAATCGGTTAGTTATTCTGGATGAGATTCATCGGGTTCCGGAATTATTTCAAACGTTACGAGGGCTCATTGATCAGGGGAGAAGAAAAGGGCTCCGAGCAGGACGGTTTTTTATTCTCGGGTCGGCATCCATCGACCTCTTGCGTCAATCAGGGGAAAGTTTAGCAGGACGTCTGGAATATGTGGAGATGGCTCCCTTTGATGTCTTGGAAGTGGGTGAAGATGACCAGGCCTTGATGCGACTCTGGGTGCGAGGAGGATTTCCTGACAGTTATCTTGCGGCCAATGAAGAAGATAGTCTGGCCTTTCGGCAGAATTTTATTCGGACGTATCTTGAGCGGGACGTGCCGCAATTCGGGCCGCGTATTCCGGCAGAAACCTTGGAGCGGTTATGGACCATGCTGGCTCATAACCAGGGAGCGTTGCTCAATGCCTCTCGGTTGGCTTCCAGTTTATCGGTCACCCCTCCGACAGTCACGAGTTATATTGATCTGCTGGTCGATCTGCTGTTGGTGAGACGGTTGTCTCCCTATCGAGCCAATATCGGCAAACGCCTGGTGAAGTCCCCGAAGGTGTACGTTCGTGACAGTGGCCTTGTCCATGCCTTGCTCGGTCTTAAAGGGTACCAGGAATTAGCCGGGCATCCGGTTGTCGGGCCCAGTTGGGAAGGGTTTGTGATTGAAAATGTCGTGGCCGCCGCTCCGGAACGAACGCAGGTCAGCTTTTATCGAACGGCCGCAGGAGCCGAGGTCGATCTGGTGCTGGAATGGCCTGGAGGGAAGGAACGTTGGGCCTTGGAAATCAAGCGCAGCTTGACCGCCAAACCAGCCAGGGGGTTTTATCATGCGCTTGAGGATCTTCAACCATCCAGGAGTTTCGTTGTGTATGCCGGGCCTGAGCGATATCCCATTGCCGAAGGGGTGGAAGCCATCAGTTTGCCTGCGCTGATGAAAGAATTGCTTAAAGAAAAACACGATTCTTAGGAGAGGCCGTGTTCATTCCCCGTCGTCCGCCAGTCATGGACCATTGCAGAACGGTCGAACCTCCGTTGATCCAGATCGGTCCACCTGAAAACGGCCACCAAGTCTGGTGCCACTTGTATGACTAGGTATCCTTAATTTGGCGAGATGGAAAAGGGAACTTTTATTGCCAAATTGCTCTCAGATTTTAACTTGTTAAAATTCAAATGAATGCAGAAATTCCTGTTTGACACACGGTTGAAGGTGAGAGGAAGAAAAATGCAAGATCTCATTGGAGGTTAAAGCATGAAAAACTTGCAACAATCCTCAAATAAAGCAGCAGTGTCTCCCTATCGTCTGCTGCTGGTTTTTCTGCTGGTGCTTTTGGGTCTCATGGGCGCACAACCAGGCAACAGTGCACAAGAGTCCGATAAGCGACGTGCCATTAGACCGGACCGTCGTGAGCATCTATCGATCGAAAAAAAATCTTTTATCGAAGGAAATTCTGACAAACCAAGATTCCAGGATGCAGTGACCTTGGCACCGGGGCTTCCGGATATTGAAACGGCAATGGCAGGCGAGAATATCTATGTTCTCTACGGGCCTATGGGTATGAATGAAGATCTTTACCTTCGCGCAAGCCACAATGCCGGCGTATCCTTTGACGAACCGATTCTTGTGCGTCCAACTATTGAACGATCATGGGCGCAGCGGCTCGCGGCTGTAGGTGAACATGTCTATGTCGCATGGGTTGAGGGACGCCACTCGAACACTCAGATCAACTTCGCTCGTAGCACAAATGGCGGACGTGACTTTGGTCCTCGATCGAACCTCGGAGCTAACCCTGGCCATAAAGCTTTGGCGCCGCTGATCGCGGCCTATGGAGACACCGTATACGTATTGTGGCAGGAAAGCAGCGATGCCAGTGGCATCGGTGCAGCGCATAGACTGCGGGTCAGTCATGATCGAGGATTTACTTTTGGTGAAGCCATGCATTTTGGGAGTTCCACCGATCGCTTCAGTCCCGGCGAAAATTATGAGATTTTGGTAGCAGATGTATATGGGGTCCATCTAATTCTTAATGGAAGCAAATACTTCCGCAGCAGCGACGGTGGTCGAACGTTTAGCGACATCAAATATCTTGGCGGTGACTCTGTTGCAGTCACCGGCGAGCAGGTGTTTGTCGCGTCGAGGAAATTGACAGCCGAAGGGACAGGGCCCGGAACCGTTGTAGAGACGAACGATGTCTGGTTGAATGTTAGCACAGACCGGGGGGCGAGCTTTGTACGCAAAAACGTACCTAAGGAGGTTAGCGGTGCCCCGCATACTGTTACAGTCTGGGCAAACGGGGACCACGTCTTTGTGGCCTGGGAGCAAGTTGTTGGCGGCTTTTGGTCTGCATTCCTTGGCGTCAGTCATGATGCGGGGGCATCTTTCGCGCCAACCGTTTCTTTGGGAGAGGAAGGTAAAAACTGTTATATCCCGAATTTGGCCACTGCCGATCGGCACGTTTATCTTTCCTGGCGGTGCATCGGGGAGACGCTGGATCCATCCACTGGTAGTCCTCATTACTCTTCTATAGACAAGTGGTTGGTCAGTGGCGACTATGGCCGATCTTTTGACGGGCCCATGACAATGAGCGGCTTGGGCGGAGCGCTTGCGGGAACCATTCACTCAATCTTGATGAACGAAAATAGCATTCATATTTTTGGAAAAACGGCATTCGATTTTAATTATGTAAGGGGTGTATTTGGCTCCTCGAGTCCTCCTCTTAGCCCGATGCTCAATAAAGGGCCTAAAAGGGCCTATCAATAAAACGTGGTTTGCATGTATGAATGCATCTTTTACCATTGGTTCCCTTCTTCTAGATCGCCTGTATAAGCTGGGCCTGCATCATATTTTTGGCATTCCCGGGGATTACGTGTTGACTCTTTTCAAGCTCTTGGAAGAGTCGCCGATCCGCCACATTGGAACCACACGAGAAGACTGCGCGGGGTTTGCGGCTGATGCCTATGCCCGGATTCATGGGATCGGCGGCGCCTGCGTCACCTACTGCGTGGGTGGGTTGAATATGGTCAATGCCGTTGCCTGTGCCTATGCCGAGCGCTCTCCGGTAGTCTTACTCTCCGGTTCGCCAGGCCTGAATGAGCGGGTGAATAATCCCTTCCTGCACCACATGGTTCGTGATTTCTCGACCCAACGGGATGTCTTCGAGAAAGTCACTGTGGCCTCGGTTGTGTTGGATGACCCGCATACGGCTGAACGGGAAATTGATCGGGCCTTGCAGGCCTTGCTGCAATATAAGCGTCCTATCTATTTGGAAATTCCACGGGATCTGGTGCTGGCTCCGGTGTCCGTCGCTTCAACGGAACCTCCAAAAGCTTCAGCCTGCCAAAGTGATCCGGCAGCGTTGAAGGAAGCGGTTGCTGAGGTTCGTGGGTTGCTCTCCGGGTCCGAGCGTCCTGTCATTTTGGCGGGGGCTGAGATTCACCGCTTCGGACTTCATGCTGAATTGACCCAACTGGTTGAGCATATGCATGCGCCCATCGCCACGACCTTATTGGGCAAGTCCGTTATCCGGGAAGACCACCCTCTGTACATCGGCGTGTATGGCGGTTTGGTGGGGCGGGAAGAAATCCTCCAGTTCGTGGAAGAGGCGGATTGCTTGCTGACCTTAGGGACCTTACTCACCGATGTCGAGGACATCAAAGCGCATACGACTCTCTTGGCGGCAGGCCGCACCGTGCATGCGACGGCAGATTCCATTGCGATTAAACATCATACCTATGACGGTGTGCGCTTTGAGGATTTTGTGCGGGCGTTGGCAGCCTCCCCCTTGCCCTCATTTCCCGCGCGGGCGCTTCCCCCTCGCGATAGTGTCCGGTTTGATCCTCCCACGCCGGAAGCATCCGTGACCCTCCGTAATGTGTTCGGGTATCTTGATGGGTTGCTCAATGATCAAACGATCGTGATTGCCGATGTGGGCGAGTCCTTGTTTGCCGCAGCTGATCTGCGCGTCCGCAAAAGCGCCGAATTTTTGTCTCCGGCTTATTACACCTCGATGGGATTCAGTGTGCCCGCCGCTCTCGGCGCGGGATTTGCCGATCCGACGCTGAGGCCATTGGTGTTGGTGGGGGATGGGGCCTTTCAAATGACCGGGACGGAATTATCGTCCTGCATTCGCTATGGCCAGGCTCCTATTATCATCGTGTTGAACAACCGCGGGTATTCCACCGAACGGGAAATTCTGGAAGGCCCATTTAATGATATCCATGAGTGGCAATACGAAAGAATTTGTGATGTGTTGGGTGGAGGGATGGGGCATCGGGTTCGGACATTTGGTGATTTGGTCCAGGCGCTCAACCTGGCGGTTGCCGATCCTCAACAAGCCCATGTCCTGAATGTGTATTTAGACTCCAATGACCGGTCCACTGCCATGAAACGGGTTGCCCAACGGTTAGCCAAGCGAATGGCGGGCCAGAAAACTTGAGTGTGTTTATCTCAGCGAATGCCTAGCCGGGGAAGGCTTTTGTTGAATCCTTGGCTATGAGAATGGGGCAACTCCCCGCCATTCTCTATTGCGGTCCGCCTTTTCCCACATCACGGGCTTCTGATAAAACCCCTATCATGATTGGTTGCGGGCCTGCTTGGGGCATCCGTATAATAATCAGCCGTGAGTCAAAACCCCTAATAACGTCAGGATAAAACGTGTATGAGTACTGAAGCCTTGGAACAGCATTCGAAAAATTTTCCCATTCTTCGCAATCTCCAATATTCCCCTCTGAAACAGGGGGATGAGCAGTATATTGTATTGTGGGATCCGACCGGTCTGTCGGCTGAACGGCTGGTGTTGCCGCTCAATTATTTTTATCTGGTTCAGTTTTTTGATGGAGAGCATTCCTTGGAGCAGGTGGGGGCCGAATATCTCAAAAAATATGGGGAATTCATGATGCCGGATCGGCTGAATAAGCTGGTTGGGGACCTGGAAGAGAAGCTCTTTTTGGAAGGCGCGCGCGCGGAGCAGGCTCAACGGGAGGCCCTGGAGGCCTATCGAAAACAGGACGCGCGGCCCATGGCCTTCGCCGGCAAACAATATGAAGCCGATCCGGTGAAGTTGCGAGCCCAGCTTGATAGCTTCTATCAATCGAAAGAAGGGCCAGAGAAAACACCCTCCGAACATGCGGGCAAATCAATTAAAGGGCTGGTCGTTCCAAATTTCGATATGAAGGAGGCTGGCCCCATTTATGCGTGGGGATATAAAGAACTCAGGGAAGGACACATTCCTGATGTGTTTGTGGTGTTAGGCACCTGTCATGCCGGCCTGGAAGGGGGCATTGCGTTTACTGATAAGGATTTTGAAACCCCGTTTGGGCGGGTGAAGGTGAATCGGCCTTTGGTCGACTTCATTCGGAAAGAGACCGGGGACCTGTTTTTCCAAGAAGAATTGGTTCATATCCGGGAGCACAGCTTGGAATTGCAACTCCCATTTTTGCAGCATGCACTGGGCGAAGATCGTGCCTTGACGATCTTGCCGATCCTCTGCTCCTTTCCTCCAGCGACTCTCACCGGGGGAGAGTATCAGGAACTTTTTGAACGGGTGGATCAGTTTCTTGCGGTTACGAAACGAGCGATCGAAGCCACCGGACAATCCGTCTGTGTGATCGCCAGTGCGAATTTGGCCCACATCGGCATTCGGTACGGAGATCAGAAACCGCCGACCGACTTTTCTTTCCATCGGTGTATGCAAACGGATTTGGAAATGTTGAAGAAGGTGGAAGAGGCTGATCCGGAAGGATTCGCCGAGTTTATCCTGAAAGAAGGGGATCACCGAAAGATTCTGGGCTTTTCCGCAATTTTTTCCCTGCTCAAGCTGCTAAAACGGGACGAGACACCGTTCACAGGGCAAGTCCTGCGGTATGATCGCGGCATCACGGATCAGTTTAACTCCACCGTGACCTATGCCAGCATTGTATTTGTCTAGCCTGGCGTTGAAAAATCAGGGATTGCTTGGAATCTATTCTTCAACTCGGATAGTGACCGTAATCGGGTCAAGGGGATTATTCCGATCATCCCGCGGCATGCCGACAATCTGATCCACCACATTCATTCCCTTCATGACTTTTCCAAAGACGGTGTACGTGCGGTCTAAACTACCCTGGTCTTCCACACATATAAAAAATTGAGAACCGCTATCGGCGACGTCCCGGGTGGAGTCTTCATTTCGGGGAACCTTGGCCATGGAGACTGTGCCACGCCGGTGTGGGCGATCACTGGACTCTGGGGACAGGTTGAATCCCGGTCCTCCCGTCCCATGAAGGCTTCGGTCGGGGTCTTTGCTCAGCGGGTCGCCGCCTTGAATGAGAAATCCGGGAATCACGCGGTGAAAAGTTGTCCCATCAAAAAACTTTAATTTGGCCAAGTTGACAAAATTTTCCACATGACGGGGAGCATCATCGGTGAAAAACCGGATTTCAATATCTCCCAGCTTGGTGGAGATAACGGCCTTCGGATTTTTTTTCTTGAATTGGAAAGTTGAGGGATCAGGCACAGCGGGAACACTCTAGCAAGGCTGTGGAAAGTTCATCAAGTTAAAAGAGGATAAAATTCAGCGGATGCTGGAGATAAGATGATTTTCGATGATGTCCCCTGCCATGGCAAGACCATGGTTTTGTTGCAAACGATAAAACGTGGTCTGGCAAGCCTTGTGTAGCCTGGGATTCGTCATGATGTGCTCCAGCGTCGTGGCAAGGGTCCTGCCACGAAAAAATCTATTGGGTATGACGCTTCCAACTCCCAAACGCACCATCCGAGCGCCATTGTCAAATTGATCGAATGCCAGCGGTTGAATAACTTGCG